>NZ_CP108014.1:4800000-7364775 GCF_036142455.1 Nocardia salmonicida | reverse complement strand
CTGGAAAATCCAGCATTTCCCCAGGTCACGACCATCATTCTACCCAGGGTTGCAGGCCGGCGCTCGCCGGTGAACATCACGAGCGACAACGGTGAACAAGCGGCGATCGATCGGCAACTGATCACTCGTCCAGTGTGTTCTTGATCAACAAGATGCGGTTCACCAGTCGATATGCCGCGACAACCATGGACAGCACGCATCGCCGCCTATACAGTTTGCCGACGTTCAGCAATTTTATAGCTATCAGTTGGGTGGAAGGCAGGCCGAGGTGATGGAGTATCTCGACCCGGTCGAGCGTCGCGTATGGAGCGCGGTGATCACCCTCTCGATGCGCGTACCGAGCGCACTCGACTCACAACTACAGCGAGAGTTCGGGTTGACCCATTTCGAGTATCGGGTCATGGCCTTGCTCCACGACGCGCCGCGACGCCGGATGCGGTTGAGCATGCTCGCGGCGCGCGGGCACGGGTCCATCTCCCGGCTCTCCCACGTGGTGTCGAAGCTGGAACGGGTGGGGTGGGCACGGCGTGAGGCCGCGGAATCGGGCCGCGGGATCGACGCGGTACTCACCGCGAGCGGGCAGGCCAAGGTGCTGGAGGCGACGCCCGACTATCTCCTCGCGGTGCGCAAGCTGGTACTCGACGGACTCGACGATCCGCAGAAGGCCGAGCTCGCGGCCTTGGGCGAGCGGCTCTCGCTGCATATCGTCCGCACGCTCGGTGCCGTCGAAACGGGGTATTCGGCACTCGACGACTGAACGATCCGACGACCGCAACGACCAACAACGCCGCCCCGGTGACCGGGGCGGCGTTGTCGAATGGATCAGGACAGCTCAGACCCTGTTCGGTCGCCAGGTGGCCACCGCCCAGATCACCACGATGTCGACGGCGATGATCAGGATCGACCACCACGGGTAGTAGGGCAGCCACAGGAAGTTGGCGATGATCGACAATGCCGCGATCACCATCGCCGCTACCCGGCCCCACGTCTGACCGGCCAGCAGGCCGATCGCGACGATCACCGCGATCGCGCCGAGAACGATGTGCCACCAGCCCCAGCCGGTGATGTCGAACTGATAGAGGTACTCCGGTCCGACGACGATGAGGTCGTCCTTGGCGACCGCGGAGATTCCCTGGAGGATCTGCAGAACACCGACCACGGCCAGCAGGATGCCAGCGCCGATGGAGGTTCCTGCTGCAATTCCGTCGCGCAGCTGGTGCTGATTCGTGTCTGTCATCGCTGGGCCTTCCCATGAGGTCAACGCCACGTGCCACCACGGCACACGTCAACGGTAGGAAACCCGGCGAGTCGAGCGCCTCACCCGTTGCGGGTGAACTCCCCTACCCGACGCGACACCGGTCGCAGGGTCTTGCCGAGGTCGGTGCGCAGGGTGATCAGCGCGTCGAGCAGGTAGTTCTGCCGGACCCGCCATGGATGACGGTCGCCCTGACGTGGGAAGGCGGCGATCGAGCGCAGGACGTAGCCGGCGTTCAGATCCAGTAGCGGGCGCTCGGCGAGCGAGCCCCTGGGCTCGGGGACGACCGCGGCGCTACCGGTGCGGTCCAGGTGGGTGAGGACTTTGCAGACCAGACGGGAGGTGAGGTCGGCGCGCAGGGTCCACGACGCATTGGTGTAGCCGACGCAGATGGCGAAGTTGGGCAGGCCGGTGAGCATGGCGCCCTGCCAGACGAACTGATCGGCCAGCGGCACCGGGGTGCCGTCGACCGAGGGCGCGATGCCGCCGAACGCCAACAGGCGCAGGCCCGTGGCGGTGACCACGATGTCGGCGGGCAGCGTCTCCCCCGAGACCAGGCGGATCCCCGCCGGGACGAACGCGTCGATGTGGTCGGTGACCACCGAAGCCTTGCCCTTTTTCATCGCCTTGAAGAAGTCGGCGTCGGGGGCGGCGCACAGGCGCTGGTCCCACGGGTCGTAGTCGGGCGTGAAGTGTTCGGCGACGAGCCTGTCGTCTTTGAGGATGCGGGTGGTGAGGTCGGTGAGCAGTTTGCGCGCGGCGGCGGGGCGACGGCGGCAGAACTGGTAGAAACCGATGCTGAACAGGATGTTCTTGGTGCGGATTAGCCGGTGGGCGAGACCGGCGGGGAGCAGTTTGCGGAGCTTGTCGGCATGCTTGTCGCGGCCGGGGACGGGGCTGATCCAAGTGGGGCTGCGCTGCAGCATGGTGACGTGTGCGGCGTCGACGGCGAGGTTTGGCACCAGGGTGACGGCCGTGGCGCCGCTGCCGATCACGACGATGCGCTTGCCGCTGGTGTCGAGGTCGGCGGGCCAGAACTGTGGGTGCACCACGGTGCCCGCGAAGTCGTCGCGGCCGGGGAACTCGGGGGCATGCGGCTGCTGGTAGTCGTAGTAGCCGGCGCAGGCGTAGAGGAAACCGCAGGTCAGGGTGCTCAGTTCAGGGCCGTCGGGGCCCTCGTGGGCGATGGTGAGCTGCCAGTGGGCCTGCGCCGATGACCAGTCCGCGCCGATCACCCGGGAACCGAAGCGAATGCGCCGATCGATGCCGTTCTCCTGCGCGGTCTCGCGGATGTAGTCCAGGATCGCGGAGCCGTCGGCGATGGAGCGAGCCGCGCGCCACGGCTTGAACGGGTAGCCGAGGGTGAACATGTCCGAGTCCGAGCGGATGCCCGGGTAGCGGAACAGGTCCCAGGTGCCGCCGAGGTCGGCGCGCGCCTCGAGGACGGCGTAGCTGCGATGCGGGTGCTCGGTCTGCAGCCGGTAAGCGGCCCCGATGCCGGACAACCCGGCGCCGACGATGACGACGTCGAGGTGTTCGGGGGCAACGGCGGTGTCGGTCATGGGCTCCAGTGTGCCTGGCATGCGACCGCGACAGAAGAGCGTGTGCCCGGTCGACAGCGGGCCCGGCGGCCCACTTCGAGATTTCGGTATCGTCGGAGCCGTGTCGATCTTTCGGCGTGCGGGATGGTTGCTCGTCGGCGCACTGGTCACCGTGCTGGCTGCCGCGTTCGCTGGATGGCCGGTCTTCGTGCACCCCCAGGTCGACCCGTTACGGCCCGCGGACGTGATCGTGGTGCTCGGTGGCACCGCCTACGAACGGTTCGACCTCGGCATCGAACTCGCCGAGCGCGGCCTCGCCCCCGAGGTACTGATCTCGCAGTCCACCGGACCCGACGATCCGATGATGGACAAGTACTGCGGCGGCCGATTCGCCTTCCGGGTCTCGTGTTTCGTGCCCGACCCGTGGACCACCGACGGCGAGGCGCGCGAAATCGTCCGGCGCGCAAAGATCTACGGATGGCGCCACATCATCGTGGTCACCTTCACGCCGCATGTGTCGCGCGCGAGATACATCGTCGAGAAGTGCTACGACGGCGAGATCACCATGGTCGCCAGCCCGTCGGACTCCGGGTTCGAGTTCTGGGCGTGGATGTATGTGCGCCAATCCGCCGGGTACATCAGAGCTTTCGTCAATCAGCATTGCGAGACCGACTGACACACGGTGGTCCGGCTCCTACAGTGAAATCAGCACTTCGGGGGCAGCGCTGGTGAGAGGACCGCCGATGCTTGTGGAGGATCTGCGCACCGTCGGCGACGACGCGCTGCGCGCCCAGATCTGCGTCATCGGGTCGGGCCCCGCCGGACTGACGGTGGCCACCGAACTCGCCGCCGCCGGATTGCGCGTGCTGGTGCTGGAAAGTGGCGGGCACGAGATCACCGCGGACGAACCAGCATTCGCCGCGATGGAGAGCATCGGCTCCGCGCGCGCGGAGCAACACCGGATCGCCGGAAACCGGGTGCTCGGCGGCAGCTCACACAGCTGGGCCGGACGTTGCGGCGTGCTCGACGACCTCGACTTCGCCCATCGGCCCTGGGTCACCCGGTCCGGCTGGCCGATCGACGCGGGCGCATTGCGGCCCTACGCCGAACGGGCCGCCGCGCATGCCGGGCTCGGACACGGCACCGGCTTCAGCGACGACGAGTTCTGGTCCCTGGCCGGGCGGCAAGCACCCGCCGACGCGCTCGACACCGCCTCGTTGCGCCCCTACTTCTGGCAGATCAGCCGCGACCCGGCCGACCGGTTCGACTGCAAACGATGGGGTCCGCACGTGCGCGACATCGTCGCGCCGACAGCTCGGGTACTGGTGAACGCGACGGTCACCCATATCGATACCGATGCCACCGGCGCGCATGTGAATTCGGTCGAGGTGACCGGTGCGGGCGGGCGCGTGCGCACCGTCGAGGCGCGGATGTTCGTGCTGGCCGCGGGGGGAATCGCCACGCCACGGCTGCTGCTGGCCTCACGGCGCACCGTCCCCGGCGGGATCGGGAATCGGTACGACCAGGTCGGGCGGTACCTGATGGATCACCGCTGCGGGGTGGTGGCGACGCTGCGCACCGCTGAGGCCGGGGCGGCGCTCGACCGGTTCGGAAAGTACGTGGTCAAGAGTGTGCGGGGCCGCCACACCTATCTGCACGGCATGGCGTTGTCGTCGGCGCTGCAACGGCGCGAGTCGCTGGTGAACTGTGCGCTGTGGTTGCAGGAGGTCACCGCCGACGACGATCCGTGGGACTCGGTGAAGCGGTTGCTGCGCGGACGGGCGCACTGGCAGGACCTGCTGATCATGCTGTCCGGCACCGGGCTTCTGCTCGACGGTGCGCGACGCAGGTTGATCGACAGTGTCGGGATACCGCATCGACTGGCCTGCGTCGAGGTGCGGGCAATGGTGGAGCAGACCCCGAACCCCGACAGTCGGGTGCGGCTTTCGGCCCGGACCGATCCGGTGGGAATGCCGCTGCCGCAAGTGGATTGGCGGACGAGCGAGCAGGAGGATCGAACGGTGCGCCGCGCTACGGCGTTGCTCGTCGGTGAGTTCGCCCGGCTCGGTTTGCCGACGCCGCAGGTGGTTCCCGAGGCGCTGCCCGACAGCACCGATCCCCTACCGCTCACCGACTGGGCGCATCCCTGCGGCACCACCCGGATGTCGGCCGATCCCCGACACGGCGTCGTGGACCGGCACTGCCGGGTGCACGGGGTGGACAACCTCTACATCGCCGGTAGTTCGGTGTTTCCGACGAACGGGCACGTCAATCCGACACTGACGGTGATCGCGCTCGCGGTGCGCCTGGCCGACACGTTGCGCGCGGGGCTGGTGGCCGCTCCCGACTAGGCTGGGCCGGTGCCGGACTCGTCGACGACCAGCCATCCCCACGAACCCCATGCCGAGGGCCTCGCGTCGCGGTTGAACTGGCTGCGCGCCGGGGTGCTCGGCGCGAACGACGGCATCGTCTCCACCGCCGGGCTCGTCGTCGGCGTGGCCGCGACCACGAACAACGCCCAGACGATCCTCACCGCGGGTATCGCGGGACTGGTCGCGGGTGCAATCTCGATGGCCGCGGGCGAATACGTGTCGGTGAGCACCCAGCGGGATTCGGAGAAGGCACTGCTGGCCAAGGAGCGCCGCGAATTGGCCGACGAGCCCGATGTCGAGCTGGCCGAGCTGGCCGGGATCTACGAGAAGAAGGGCCTCAGCCCGGCCACCGCGCGCGTCGTGGCCGCCGAGCTCACCGCCCACGACGCGTTCACCGCGCACGCCGAGGCCGAACTCGGCATCGACCCGCGCTCGCTCACCAACCCGTGGGCGGCCGCGTTCTCCTCGGCGATCGCGTTCACCTGCGGTGCGCTGCTGCCATTGCTGGCGATCGTGTTGCCGCCCACCGCCTGGCGGGTCCCGGTGACCTTCGCCGCGGTGCTGATCGCGCTGGCGATCACCGGCTCGGTGAGTGCCCGCCTCGGCGGCGGCAACCTCGGACGAGCGGTGCTCCGCGTGGTCATCGGCGGGGCGCTGGCCATGGCGATCACCTACGGAATCGGCGCCCTCACCGACACACTGACCTGAATGCGCCTACCCAAAACAAGGTCGGACCACGAATCTGTGAACCCGCCGTGTATGCGCCTTCCAAAAAACAAGGTCAGACCACGAACCCGTGAACTACCCGGTTCCGCGCACTCAGTGCATCGGGCCGAGGTCGAGGCGGCGGGTGACCCGATCGACGACGTCCGGGGGCATGCCGGGTTCGCGGCGGGCGGCTTGGGCCTCGCGGCGGCCCGCTTCGGTGACGGCGGCGCGGACCGCGCGCATCTGCGAGGCGAGTTTTCTTTCCTTGTCCAGAGCGGCCTTGGCGTCGGCGTCGGCCGCTTCGGGATCGGCCTTGGCGGACAGCCTGCGCAACAGGGCCTTGAGGTCCTCGTAGACGTCTTCGGGGAGATTGTCGCGGGCGGCGATCGCTTTGAGTTCGGCGAGTTCGGCATTCACCACCCTGGTCCAGAGGGCCTGTTCGACGGCGCGTTCGTGCCGGGTGTCGGCATGGACGCCGGTGAGGCGGACCACCAGCGGGAGCGTCGGGCCCTGGACGAGCAGGGTGAACAGCACGACCGCGAACGCGATGAACAGGATTTCCGAGCGGGCCGGGAAGTCGGCGTCGGTGTCGAGGGTGAACGGCACGGCCAGCGCCAGCGCCACCGTGGCGACGCCGCGCATTCCGGCCCACCAGGTGACGATGACCTCGCGCCAGGTGAACGGTTCGTCGGTGTAGGGCAGTTTGGCGCTGATCGCCCAGGTGGCCATCAGCCAGGCCAGGCGCAATCCCACGACGACCACGATCACCGCCACGGTGACCCCGGCCAGCCCCGGCCAATTGTGGCCGGTGGTTTCGATGACCACCCGCAGTTCCAGCCCGATCAGGGCGAAGGCGAAACCGGTGATGAGCATTTCGGTGATGTCCCAGAACGAGTCGGCGACCAGGCGATAGTCACGGTCGCCGATCTCGGTCACGGCATCGGTGAGATACAGCGCGCAGACCAGCACGGCCAGGACCGCCGAGCCCTCCCAGTGTTCGGCGATGCCGTAGGCGGCGAAGGGCAGCAGCAGGCTCAGGGCGACCTGGCCGGTGGCGGTGTCGAGGTGCTTGGTGAGCGTGCTGCCGAGCCAGCCGAGCACCAGCCCGACGACCAGCCCGACCACCGCGGCGATGGCGAAGTCGGCGAGCGCGTGCCACGGACTGAACAGCCCGGTCATGACCACCTGGAGACCGACGGTATAGATGACGATCGCGGTGACATCGTTGAACAGACCTTCACCACCCAGCGTGACGATCAGTCGGCGTGGCAGTCCGAGGCGGCCCGCCATCGACGTGGCCGCCACCGGGTCCGGCGGCGCGACCAGAGCGCCGAGCACCACAGCCGCGGCGACGGCGGTGCCAGGACTCCAGGCGTGGAAGACGGCAGCGACCGCGATCGCGGTGACGATCACGAGGCCGACCGCGCGCAACGCGATGATCTGCCAGTTCTCCGCGAACTGCCGCCACGAGGTGCGGCGGGCGGCGGCGTAGAGCAGCGGCGGCAGGACCAGCGGCAGGATCAACTCGGGCGGGATGCTCAGGCTCGGCACGGCCGGAATCAGGGCGAGCAGGCAGCCGAACAGGGTCATCAGGATCGAAGGCGCCAGACCGATGCGCGCAGCGAGGGGTTCGGCGAGTACGGCCGCGAGCAGGATCACCAGAGTCAGCACCAACTGGTCCATAGCTGACCAGTCTCACCGACATCGCCGGTGCGCGGGGATCGACCCGCCGCCGGTCAGGGGGTCGAACGGCGGACCTGACTCACCCGCGCTACCGCACCGGAGAGCCGGTCCGCCTGGACGGCACGGTGTGATCGCGGATCAGGGCCGAACGGCTGCCGCCGGTGGGAGCAGGATCGGCGGAATGGGGAACGGGAGTTGCAGGACAGGGGGCGGCGGAGGTGGTGGGGGCGGCGCCGGGGCGGGTTCGGGTACGAAGACCGGGGGCGGCGGCTCGGGCGGGGGCGGCGGTGCGTAGACGGGCGGCTCGTAGACCGGCGGCGGGGGCGGCGGCTCGAATGCGGGCGGCGGCGCAGGCGCTTCCACGGGCGCGGGCCCGGGAACGGGTTCGGTTCCGGGCGGCGGCGCGGGGGCCGCGGTCGGGGGCAGGGAGTCGGGGGTGGTCACCGTGCATTGCCATTGGCCGTCGTCGTGGACGCGCCAGTGCGCGACGATGCCACCGGCCGAGCAGTTCCCGCCGACTCGCCTTGCCGGCCACGGTGGCGCGAATTTCTGGTCCTGATCGGCGGCTTCTCGGTCGGACCCGGCGATCGGGAGACCGTTGGCGTCGGATCCCATCGGGTTCACCGACGGGTTGTCGTCACCCTGGTCGGCGCGCAGCAACAGCCCGAGCGCGCCCACCAGTGCGAGTATCGCGGCGAGTACCGCCGCGATCGCGATCATTCGAGTACTGCTGCCGGTCCGAGTTTCCGGACCCTCGCTGCTCTCTGCCATCGCACCGCCTTTACCGCGGACCAGGTCCCCCGTCCAGCAGGCTACCTCACGGTTGCTCGCAGGCCGCTCGGCTCGACCGAACAACCACTGGCCAGGGCAAATACCTATATGCGATGGTTGCCAGATATTTACTTGATCGCGACCCGTACCTTCACCGCGTCGGCGTCGGTGTTGTGCAGCGCCTGGGTGACCAACGCGCTCAGGTCGAGCTGCGGAGCGGTCGCGGTGACCGATTCGGTGAGCGGGCGCAGCCCGGGCAGCAGCGCGGAGAGCTCGGGGCCGAGCTCGTTCAGCTTGGCGGTGAGCTGCTCGAGCAGCGGCACCAGACCGCCGTCGCGCAGGTACATCCGCGGATCACCCTCGGTGGCCCGGCCGACCGATTCGACGAACTGATCGATCACCTGACTCAGCCGGATGAAGGCGGGCGCGGCGGCGGAGGTGGCCGGGCCTGCCCAGCCGATGTCGCCGGAGACGTACTCGAAGTTGTTCTGCAGCTCGCCGATCGCCGGGGCGCGACTCATCAGCGCCGCGGCGAGCAGGTCGCCCGCCCTTGCCAGTTCGGGGACCACGTTCTCGGTACCGACCATCGCCGTGCCGAGCGTGTCGACCAGGGAGCCGACGACCGCGGGGTCGAGCTGCTCGACGGTCTTGGTAACCAGCCGCGCGACCTCCGGGATCGACATCGGGGTGCGCACGTTCTCCCCGGAAAGGCGCTGTCCGTCGGTGAGATAGGGCCCGTTGGCGTCGCGCGGCACGAACTGCACATACGGCTCACCGAGCGAGGACAGGTGCTCGATGGTGACGACACTGCTCATCGGCACCTTGTGATCGGCGCCGAACCGAAATCCGACCTGGACGCGACCGCTCGCCGAAGTGTCGACGCCGGTGACCTCGCCGATCTCGATGCCGGTGAGCAGGATCGGCGAACCCACGCTGAGGCCGCCGGAATTCGCGATCTCGATCGAGGCCGCGGTGTAGTCGGCGAACGGGTCGACGCGCACCACCCCGAAGGTCAGGTAGCTCGCACCGAGCACGGTGATGGCGGCGATGCCGCCGAGTGAGGCCAGTGCACCGATCTTCATCGCACCATTCCGATCATCCGCAGCGCGGTGACGATCTGCGCCAGCTGGTCTTGTTCGGACAGCTCGATACCGGTGACGTTCACCTTCGGTCCGCGCTCGGCGAAGGGAATGATCTTGTCGCGCAACAGGGCTGTCAGCAGGGCCATATTGGTCGAGGTGCGCAGGTCGGCCGAGCCGCCGGTGGCCAGCGGGAGGAACGCGGTCGCGGTGGCGTCACCGGAGCTAGCGATCGGAGCCAGCCAGGTGAGCGAGGAACCGACCGGGCTGAGTGCGTCGAAGATCTTCATGGTCTCGGCGATCGAGTCCTGCGTGCCCGTCAGCGAGGCCACGGCCTCGGGGGTGAGGATGTCGGTGAGCGCTTGTTCGGTGTCGTCGTGCAGGATCGTCGCATTGCGGGACAGGCCGTCGACCAGCAGGTCGACCCGGTCCAGATTCGCGGCCAGGTCGGCGGCGTCGGCGCCCATCACCGCGGAGATGCGCGCGGTTTCCCTGGGGTCCTGCGGCATCACCGAGTTGATCCGGCCGAGCATCTCCTGCAGCTGACCGATCGCCCCACCCTGGACGAACAGGGCCATGGTGGCCATCGTGTCCTCCAGTTGCACAGGTGGTTTCGTGCGTTCGATCGGGATCGTGCCGCCGTCGCGCAGCAGCTCGCCGAAGCCGTCCTTCGGGGTGGTGAGCGAGAGGTGGATATCGCCGAGGATGGTGTCCTGGCGCAGTTCGGCGATGGACTTCGTCGGCAACTGCACGGTGTCGAGGATGTCGGCCTCGACGATGACGTAACCGCCGCGACCGGCGGGGGCGTCGGCGGGCTGGACCACGCGCACCCCGTCGACGATGCCGATCTCGGCGCCGTTGGCGATCACCTTCGACTTCGCGGGCAGGTTCAGCGCGCTGCTGAACTCGATCTGCACGCGATAGGTCGAACCGCTGACAGTCGAGCCGGGCACCGGCACCTCAGCGGGGTCGAAACCACAGCCGCCGACCGCGAGTCCGGCCGCGATGACCAGCGCGACCATACTGCGCCGCAACATCTTTCGCGTGTTCATCGAGCACCTGCCATTCCCAGCACGACCTGCACGAGATTCACATCGGCCAGTCCCTGCGCCGGATCGGGGCACTGCCCCGGGATCAGCTCGTTCACCGCGCCGCACACCTGGTCGGCCGTACCGGCGGGGAGGGCGACCTTCGGCGGCGCGTAGGTGATCGCGGTGCCGCCCGCGGGATCGGTGGCGCTACGGAAGGCGGAGGCGAGCGCGGGCATCTTCGCCACGATCTCGCTCAGCGATCCGACGTTGGCGCGCAACAACTTCACCAGCGGGACCGCCTCGTCGAGCGCGCCGATCAGCGGGTCACCGAGGATGACGGCGATGTCGTTGAGCATCGGCAACACCTCGCCGAGACCGTCGAACAGGGAGGTGGCCGGGCCGAGCAGGTCGTCGGAGGCCATGTTGAGCAGCGGCGCCAGGCGGACCAGCATCGTCTGCAGGTCACCCCAGTTGGCGGCGACCCGGTTCGACACCGAGGCGAACGCGTCGAAAAGGCTTGCGAGATGGCCGATGTCGGCGTCGGGCTTGGTCATCGCCGAACCGAGCTTGTGGATGAGTTCGTTGACCGTCGGGCCGGTGCCCTCGGTCGCGCGGTTGAGCGAGGACAGGCCGTCGGACAGGGCACTCGGTTCACCCGCAGCACCGCCGGAGAGCTGATCGGACAGGCTCGACAGCGCCGTGAGTGTTTCGGTGATGCTCTTGGGGGTCAGGGTTTTGGTGATGCAGCCGCCCGCCAGCGGGGGCGCGGTCTTGCCGCTGGTGAGCACCGCCAGATTGCGGTCCGCCGCGACCGAGTACGCGACCGTGGTGGCGGAAGCATCGGAGTAGACACCGAATTCGGCGTCGACCTCGAATTCGACGCGTACCTTGGCGCCCTCGTTGCGCACCGCGGTCACCTCGCCCACATCCATGCCGCGCATGGTGACGTGGTTGCCGGGGTAGAGGCCGATCGCGTCGGGCATGAGCGCGCAATAGGATTCGGTCTTCTTCAGCGGATCGAAGGCGACGAAGTAGCCGCCGGTCACCAGCGCCACCAGCACCGCGACACCGGCGATCGACATGAACGCCTGGGATCCGAGCAGTCGTTTCAGCATCAGCACGCCTTCCCGGGCAGCGGTACGCACACGCGGGCGCTCGACTGGTCGACCACCACACCGGCTTCGGGAGTCGCAAGCTGCGACAACTTCGTCTGCAGGGCGCCGACGGTCCCGATGACGGGCTCGAGTCGGCCGCCGAGTTCCTGCAGGCGCGGCAAGGCGTCGGCCAGAGCCTGCGCCTGTGGTTTCAGAGTCGATTCCCAGGTCGGCGCGAGGCCGGCCAGACGATTCACCACCGAGGTGAGCAGCCGAACCGCTTCGGCCAGTTCGGCCTTCTTGCTCAGCAGCAGGTCTTCGAGAAGGTTGACGTTGTCCATCAGCCTGCCCAGATCGGACTTGGCGCCGTCGTACATGGAGATGTACTCGTCGACGACCGCGATCGACTTCGACACCTGGCTGCGCTGACGATCGAGCATGTCGACGTACTTGCCGACGGTGTCCAGTGTGGTGCGCAGCGCCTCCGGCGAGGTCGCGATCGCGGAGTTCGCGGCGGCCAGGTTGTTACGCACGGTGTCGCCGTCGACGGCGGCCAGCGGGGCCGTGGCGTCCTGGAAGGTCTCGATCAGGCTGTAGGGCAAGCGGATTCGATCGGAGGGAATCGCCTTGTCCCCCAGCGGTGCGGTGCCTGCCGGGTAGAGCGCGACGTAGTGACCACCGACCACGGTGAGCATGCGGACATCGAGGGAGGTCTTGTCGCCGACGAACACCTCGTTGTCGACGGTGAACTGCATCAGTACCTTGTCGGGCTTCAGCTCCAGGGAGATGACGCTGCCGACCGAGATGCCCGCCAGACGCACGTCGTCGCCCTCGCGCACCGACTGCGCTTCGCTGAGCTCGGCGGTGTAGGTGTGCTTGCCCAGCGGCACCACGTAGACCACGCCCGCGGCGATGATGAACAGCACGACCAGGCTCAGGCCGATGATCCCCATCCGCAGTTCCCGTGCGCGTTTGCCCGCTTCATCGGGGATCGGGCGATCACCGGCGAACATCCCGGTGAGCTTCTTCAGCGGTTGCATACGGTGACCTTCTGTCCGGCGATCAGCACCTGCAGCGGCGCGGGCACCTCGGCGGCGCCGTTGCTGCAGTGCGGCGTGAAGTCGGCGAAACCACGCGAGAGCGAGGCGTCGACCGTGGCCAGCAGACCGGGGAGCTTGCCGAATACCTCGACAGCTTCCTGGGGATTCGGGAAGAGTCCGCGGATCATCGCGTCGACATCGGCGCCGCCGCCTTCGACCAGGCCGAGCGAGGCGAGCAACCGGTCCACCGGGGCCAGCACCGAGGGCGCGGTCATCGCGAACTGCGCGACGCCGCCGATATTGCGCTGCATCGCCTCGAAGATGTCGGTGAGCCGGGCCAGCAGCGGCAGCAGGTATCCGACTCGACCACCGTGCCGGTCGCCCATGTCGGACAGGTTGCGGATCAGGACGCCGATCACCTGCTGACGGTCGTCGGCGTAGCTCGCGAGCTGGTCGATCGCGGTCAACGCGGGACCCAGGCCCGTGCCGTCGCCCTCGATGACGGCGAGCATGCTCGCGGTGAACTGGTTGATCGCTTCCGGCGACAAGGTGGCGAGCACCGGCTTGAGGCCGCTGAACAGGCTCGTCACGTCGAAGGACGGCACGGTCATGTTCGCGCCGATCCTGGCGTTCGCCGCGATGGTCTTACCCGGGTTGGGCGCCTGCTGCAGGTCGATATAGCGCTGGCCGGTGAGGTTCTGATAGCGGATGGCCAGCTTGGAGTTGTCGTAGATCGGGGTGTCGGTCTTGACCGTGATCGCGACCTTCGCCTTGTCGCCTTCGAGGCTGATCTTCTCGATCTTGCCCACCTGCACACCGAACATCCGCACGTCGTTGCCGACCTTGAGGCCGTTGGCGTCGGTGAACAGCGCGTCGTGGGCGAAGGTGTCGCCGTCGACGGGACGCTTGATCAGGGTGAACACGAGCCCGAGGACGGTGATCATCACCAGGGTGAAGGCGCCAAGGCGCAGCGCGGTTCCGCGAATCTTCATCGCCCACCGGCCTTTCCGAACAGCGGCACCGCGATGCCGGGGACACCGCTGAGCTCGACGTCGAGGTTGAGGACAGGACCGTTCGGGCTGTCGGGCATGGCGCCGCGCAGGTTCTGCAGCAGGGCGGTGAGATCGGCGCCGGTCCGGCGCGGATTCGGCGACATCTGGGCCAGCGCCAGCAGCATCGGGGCGAGCATGTCGGTGGTCTCGGCGAAGTGGTCGCCCGCGGTAGTCAGCGTGGTGGTCAGCGCGGGCAGGATGCTGCCGCCGATCACCCCGACGCCGATGTCGTAGCGCTCCTTGTCGACCTGGGTGACCCTGATCTCGCTGAGCTGGTCGATCACTTTCATGGTGGCGCCCGCGAACTCACCGCCGCCGTCGAAGGCGGGGCCGAGCTTGCCGAACAGCTCCGAGGGCATCACGTCCTGGTTGTCGGCGAGGGTCTTCGCGACGGTGATCAGGGCCTGCACCAGCGGGGTGAAGGCCTTGAAGTCAGCGGCCAGCTGGGAGATGACGGTCGCCATCTGCGGACTGGTGACAGTCATGCCGACCTGCGAGAGGCTGCGCAGGATCGCGCTCATCGTGGCGTCGTAGACCCGGTCGCCGTTGGTGCCGGTGAGGTCGAGGACCGCGCCCTCGCGCAGCGGCGAACCGCCCGCGCCACGGCGCAATTCGATCTCGGCGATGCCGAACAGGTTGGTCGGGGCGTAGTCGATCGCGAGGCTGTCGTCGATGCCGACCAGACGCTGCGAGTCGAGCAGCAGCGAGATCTGCTGGGTGCCGCGTGCGCCGGGGGTCACCTCGGCGACCTCGCCGACCGTCACGCCGTCGACGCGGACCTGGCTGCCCGCGCTGATGCCGTCACCGAGATGTTCGGTGTGCAGGGCGATGCGCAGGCCGTCATCGGTGCGCAGGTTGTTGTAGGCGACAGTTCCGAGCACGACCGCCGTGATCAGTCCGAGGATGATCGCGCCGGTCGTGCGCGCGCTGCGCCGATCGGCCGCGACGCCCGGCATTCCGTAATTAGGCATAGCTCACCCCGTAAAACTGATCGCCGAGTTGAAGCCCCAGAGCATGATCGTGAGGACCATGTCGATGGCGATGATGGCCACCGAGCTGGCGCGCACCGCGCGACCGGAGGCGATGCCGACCCCCTCGGGACCACCGGTGGCGAAGAACCCGAAGTAGGCGTGCACCAGGATCACCACTGTGCCGAAGACCGCCACCTTGATCACCGCCGCGATCATGTCGAAGCCGGAGATGAACTGGAAGAAGTAGTGGTCGTACACACCGGCCGACTGGCCGTAGACCATCGTGAGCAGCCCGCGGCAGGCGCCGTAGGCCAGGATCAGCGCGATCAGGAAGGTCGGCACGATGGCGATGGCGCCGGCGATCACCCTGGTGGTGACGACATAGGGCACCGAGCGCAGGCCGAGCGCCTCGATGGCGTCGATCTCCTCGGAGATACGCATCGCACCGATCTCGGCGGTGATCCGGCAGCCCGCCTGGGCGGCGAAGCCGATGGCCGCCGCGATCGGGGCCAGCTCACGGGTGGTCGCGTAGGCGGAGATCACACCGGTGACCGGGCCCATGCCGAGCATGTCGAGCGAGGCGAACGATTCGACGCCCACCGAGGCGCCCATCACCAGGCCGAGCACGATCATCATCGGAACGGTGCCGCCACCGACGATGATCGACCCGCGACCCCAGGTCATATCGGTGACCGCGCGCAGCGTTTCGTCCCGATAGCGGCGCAGCGTCAGCGGCACCGACGACAGCACCTGCCAGACGAACACCGCGACGAAGCCGAGCGATTCACCGGCGGTGACGATCCGCTTGCCGATGCGGGCGGGCTTGCGCAGCCAGTGCAGCGAGGTGGGGATATACGACGAGGCAGCCATCACGCCAACTTCGTCGGCAGGAACATGGCGCTGATCTGGCTGGCCAGCAGGTTCACGATCGCGATCGAGACCACCGAGAGCACCACCGCCGCGTTCACCGCGTCGGCGACACCGCGCGGACCGCCCTTGGCCTCGAGACCGCGCTGGCAGGAGATGATCACGACCAGGAAGCCGAAGATCAGCGCCTTGAGCAGCGAGACCCACACGTCACCGGCGGTCGCGAACGAACCGAATGTCGACCAGTAGCTACCCGGGGTCACGCCCTGACCGCCGACGGCGACCGCGTAACCGGCCAGCACGCCGACGAAGATGATCAGCACATTGAGCATCGGAGCGACCAGCAGCATGGCGGCCAGGCGCGGGATGACGAGCCGGTGCACCGGGTTGATGCCCATGGTGTTGAGCGCGTCGATCTCCTCGCGGATGGTGCGCGCGCCGAGGTCGGCCGCGATGGCCGCCGCGCCGGCGCCACCGAGCAGGAAGCCGGTGGCGATGGGCGCGCCCTGCTTGATCACGCCGAGGCCGCCGGTCGCGCCGAGCATGGAGTCGGCGCCGAGGCTGTGGATCAGGTTGCCGACCTGGACCGAGACGATCACGCCGAACGGGATCGCCATCAGGATCGCGGGAATGGCGGTGACCGTGATCAGGCGCCAGGCCTGCACGAGGGTCTCCCGCCACTGGAACTGCCTGCGGGCGATGTCGGAGAACGAGCCGCCGACCGATTGCTGTGCGAGATCGACCGCACGCCCGAAGGTCCGCAGCGACGACACGACGGTGTCGGTGAAATTCTCGCGGACGATCTGGGTAGCGGAATCCGGCTTCGCGGAGTGCAGATCGGTAGGCATCAGGAATGCCTCCGGGCCGCTCGTGAAGCACGGGGCTTGGTGATTTTCATACCGCACTCTCTGGCTTCGGCGTCGGTGCCAACTCCAGCAAGCTAACCGGTACTCTGCGTCACAACAAAATTTCCAGCGGGTGACCCTGGTCGCTTTTCCACGATTTCCATGACAGATCTACATGCCGTGTGATCCGCAACACTTCAGCTACGGGCTTGCGGCCAGGAACACAAAAGCCGCGAACAACGCCAGGTGAACGCCACTGTGTAGCAAGGTCGCGCGGCCGGGAACGATCGTCAGCGTGCCGACCACGACCGTCAGTGCGAGCAGAACCATCTGCGTAGCACCGAGACCGAGCACCAGCGGACCACTGAGCCAGATGGTCGCGATCGCGATCACCGGAATGGTCAGGCCGATGCTGGCCATCGCCGAACCGAGCGCCAGGTTCAGACCGATCTGCACCTGGTTGCGGCGCGCGGAGTTCACCGCGGCGATGGTCTCGGGCAGCAGTACCAGCATCGCGATCACCACACCCACCGCCGACGGCGGCAATCCGGCCGAGGCGATCGCCGACTCGAGCGCGGGCGAGACCACCTTGGCCAGGCCGACCACGCAGACCAGGGCGAGCACCAGCATGCCGAGACTGATCAGCGCGGCCCGATTGGACGGCGCGTGACTGTGGACGTCGCTGTCGTCGACCGCGCCGCCGTCCTCCACCGGGAGGAAATCGTCAGGGTGACGCACCGTCTGCACCATCACGAACAGCCCGTAGAGCGCCAGCGAGGCGACGGCGGCGAAGGCCAGCTGCGCCGGCGAGAACTCAGGGCCGCGCGCACTGGTGGTGAAGGTCGGCAACACCAGACTCAGCGTGGCCAGGGTCGCGACGGTGGCCAGGGCGGCGCCGGTCCCCTCCGCGTTGAACACCGCCACCCGCCTGCGCAGCGCGCCGACGAGCAGCACCAATCCGAAGATGCCGTTGCAGGTGATCATCACCGCGGCGAACACGGTGTCGCGGGCCAGCGAGGCCGCCTTGTCGCCGCCGGAGATCATCATCGTGACGATCAACGCCACCTCGATCACGGTCACCGCCACCGCGAGCACCAGCGAACCGTAGGGCTCGCCGACCCGGTGGGCCACGATCTCGGCGTGATAGACCGCGGCCAACACCGCACCGACCAAGGCGATACTCACCAGCGCGACGATCAATCCCGGTACCGAACGGCCCCAGCTGAGTACGAGCACGAGCGCGGCGAGGATGGGCACGTACATGGTCCATTTAGTCGTCAACGCGGCAATCATGACCTCCATCCTTCCAGCTACGACCGGGCACACCCGGATCCGTCGCGGCATGGATCTCGGCGATGGATTCACTCGCGCCCCCTGCATGGGGAACAATTCAGCGCGTGCGGACCCAGTTCACCCTCGAGCTCGTCGCTTTGGCCAACGATCTCACCCTGATGTCGCGCGTCGCCCATGACGCGACCGAGCGGGTCACCCAGGCGCTGGCCGGTGCCGACCTCGCTGCCACCTACGAGGTGTTCGCGCTCGACGAGCAGCTACAACTGATGTTCGCCGCCTGCGAATCCCGCACCATGGCCCTGCTCGCGTTGCAGGCGCCGGTCGCGCGCGATCTGCGCCATGTGGTGACCGCGATTCAGGTCGCCGGCGAGCTGTCGCGGATCGGTCGGCGCACCGAAACCGCTGGGCAGTACGTGTATCGGGCACATCCGAGCGCGGTCGCTCCCGCATCGGTGATCACCGAACTGGTCTCGATGGGCACGCTCGCGGCCGCCTGTATCGCGCGGGTGAGCGCGTCGGTGGCCAGCGGTCGATTCGCCGCCGAGGACGGCAGCGACATCGACGCGATGGAAACGCTGTGCAAGCAGTTGCGCACCGCCCTCAGCGAGGCCGAGGTGAGCACCGAGGCCGCGATCGATATGGCGTTGCTGGGCAGTCAGTTCCAGCGATGCGTCGACCATGCCGCCCGTATCGCACGGCTGATCCGCTTCCTGGACACCGGGATTCCACCGGAGTCGGGATCCCTGCCCGACTGATGGATTGTGATGTCGGTCACCTCGAGTTTGCACTCGGTCGGCAACGGTCACTTCCGTCGATAGATGAACGCTATTGAGCCACAATCGGTTCCCGCTGTGCTGTGCGGAACCTCATAGCGGACAATCACTGACGACACCCGGTGCGGCCGTTAGGTTGTGCCGGTTCATTTTTCGACGGAGCGTCTGGGCGGTACGGGCATGAAGTGGTCTTCGATCAACGGCACGATCCTGGGACGAGCCCTGCTCGCCTTCGCCACAGCGGTATGTCTGGCCGTGGTGGCCGCCTGTTCGAACTCGCTGCTGGACGAGGTGAATCCGGGGCCTGGCGCCGCGGGCGCGGTGACGGTGTCGGGCAAGGAGGTCGGCGATCTGGTCGCCACCCTCGTCGTCGCGAAGGAAGGCCCGATGACGGGCTACACGCGCGAGAAGTTCCCGCACTGGGACACCAACAAGCCCGAGCACGGCTTCACCGGCGACCTGGCCAAGTACACCAAATGCACCAGCCGCGAGGTGATGATGCTGCGTGACGCCAACGGCAAGGTCACCCTCGACGCCAAGACCTGCGACTTGACGGTGGCAGCCGGTGGCGGCTGGCAGGACCACTACGGCTTCATCGACAAGAAGACCGGCCAACTCGGGCCCTACAAGTTCATCACCGATCCGTCCAAGGTCGACGCCGAACACATTGTCGCCCTTGCCGAAGCGTGGCGATCCGGTGCCGCCGATCGCGACGAGGACACCCGCCGCCGCATCGCCAACGACTCGATGAACCTGGTCGCCGCCGACCCGTCGGCCAACCGTTCCAAGGGTGATCAGGATCCCGCGAACTATTTGCCGCCCGGTAACTTCCGGTGTGCCTATGTGGAGCACTACGTCAAAGTGAAGGTAAAATACGCGCTGACCGTTGATACCGCCGAGCACACCGCATTGCGCACCGCAGTCGATGACTGCCTCCGCCGAGGAGAGTTCAAATAAGCGAGCCCATCGAGATCACCGCCGAGAGCGCCGTCATGACCGAAGAGGAAGGGACGGTGTCCGGTGAGCTCGATGTCATGCTCGACGACGCCGGCAAGGGCCTCGTCCGCTATCGCGGCACCGATACCTGGTTCACGATCGGCAACATCGACTGCGAGCCCGCCCGCACCTGGGACTGCGTCGCCGACCTGGTGAAGGCGATCAAGAAGGACGCGGGCACCCGAGATGTCGCCGGAAACATCGTGGTCTTCGAAGCATGAGGATTCACCTGGCAATCTGGTAGTTATGCCGACTGCCTCTCGACAATCGCCGCCACCCGACATCGCCTGGTCGACGCTGTGCCGTCGGACACCGCGCGTGCTCGCCCTCATGGCGACCGCCGCGGTGCTGATCATCGCCCTCACCTGGGAGGTCACCAGCGGCGTCAGCCGGATGGACACCGCGGTGCTCGACTGGATGATCGCGCACCGCGGCGAACCGCTCACCAGCATCGCCACGGTGATCACCGACCTCGGCAGCACACTGTCGATGACGATTCTGGCGTCGTTCACCGTCGGCGTCTTCGCGCTGCGGCGCAACCTGCCGGTCGCCGCCCTGGTCGCCCTCACGTCGCTGGGTGCGGGAGTGCTGGTGTGGGTGATCAAACGCCTCGTCGGCCGCCAGCGACCGCCCGAGGCGTCGCGGCTGGTCTTCGAACCCAGCCTGTCGTACCCGTCAGGGCACACGCTCGGCTCCACCGTGGTCGTCGGCATCGTGGCGATCGTCCTCGTTCCGCGGATCACCCAGCACTGGCTCCGTCTGACCGCCGCCGTGCTCGCGGTCGCCTTTCCCGTCGCCGTCGGGTTGTCGCGCATCTATCTCGGTGTGCACTGGACCACCGATGTGCTGGCCGGTTGGATCATCGGCCTGCTGTGGCTGGTCCTGTGCGTCACCGTGTTCACCCGCGTGCTGAACCCTCAGCCCACCGCGATCACCACCTTGCCGAACGACGCACCTGAACGCAGGTAGTCGTAGGCGTCGGTGGCCTTGTCGACATCGAATTCGCGGTCGATCACCGGGCGAAGGCGGTGCTCGGTGATCACCCTGTTCATCGCCTCGAAACCGGTGCGGCTGCCGACCGCGATGCGCCGGATGGCCAGGTAGGAGGAGCCGAACGGGTTGTCCGGCAGTGCTGTTCCCGGTGCGGGCGCCATCGCGCCGACCATCGTCACCGTCGAGTTGTACGCGCCCGCTCGCACCGATTGTTCGAGCGTGGGCAGGCCGACCGCGTCGACGATGTGCTCGGCGCCGGTCCCGGTCAGGTCCATCACCGCGTCACCCCAGTTCCTGGTCACGGTGCGGTCGATCACCGTGTCGGCGCCCAGCGTGCGCAACCGGTCGGCCTTCGCCTGGCTGGAGGTGATCGAGATGACCTCGGCGCCGAGGATCTTCGCGAACTGGATCGCGAACAGCGCCACCGCGCCGCTTCCGACGGTGAGCACGCGCGCACCGGGGGCAGGCGGGACGGGTGTGGTGAGCGCCGACCAGGCGACCAAGCCCGCGCACGTCAGGGTCGCCGCCTCCGCATCGGTGAGGTGAGCGGGCACGTGCACGATCGAATCCTCTTCGACGAGTGCGTAGGTGGCGAGGAATCCGTCGTAGTTCGCGCCGTACTGTTCGGCGGCCGTGGCGAGAGTCTGCGGACCGTCGACCCAGTGGACGAAGTAGCTCGCGGTGATCCGGTCGCCGATTTTCGCGCGGGTCACCGCGGGGCCGAGTGCGATCACCTCGCCGACGCCGTCGGAGAGCGGGATGACGCCGGCGGTGGCGGGCAACGGGTAGTTGCCGTCCATCAGCATCAGATCGCGGCGGTTCACCGAGGCGGCGCGGACCCTGATCAGGACCTGATGCGGGCCCGGTTCGGGCCGCCGCTGTTCGGTCCGCGTGAGACCACCGTCGAGGCGGTAGGCGAAAGCGTGGTCGGGGTGCAGTTCGTTGTGCGGCATGGGAACAACTGTGTCGGCGAGGGTGGGATCGCGCGATTCCCTGGAGGGTATGGGCGCTTGGTCTGCGGCGGGGAATGGCGGCGGCCGTCGACGCGGTTGACTCCGGTCATGACGACCGTGCTGCCGACGACCGGTTTCGGCCCCCAACTGCGTCACTGGCGCACGCTGCGCCGGGTCAGCCAGCTCGATCTGGCGATTCGGGCCGAGACCAGCCAGCGATACTTGAGCTTCCTCGAGCAGGGCAAGTCCCAGCCGGGTCGCACGATGGTGGTGCGACTGGCCGAATCGCTCGAGCTGTCGCTGCGCGACCGCAACACCTTGCTGCTGTCCGCCGGATTCGCGCCGGTATTCCCCGAAAGCGACCTGGCCGCACCGGAATTGGTACCGGTGCGCGAGGCGATCAGCGCGGTCCTCGACGGGCACATGCCCTACCCGGCGCTCGTCGCCCGCCCGCGCGGCGAACTCGTCACCGCCAATGCCGCGTTCGACCTGTTCACCGAGGGCGTCGATCCGCGACTGTTGCGTTCGCCGATCAATGTCCTTCGGCTGGCCATGCACCCCGACGGCGTCGCCCCGCGCGTGCGCAACCTCCCCGACTGGGGCAGGCACATCATGGATTCGCTCCGGGGCCGCGCCGCGCACACCCCCGATCCGGCCCTCGACCAGCTCATCGCCGAGTTGTCGAGCTACCTGCCCGCCCCCTCCCCCGGCCCCGACCATGTCGGCTTCGCCGTTCCCCTCCACCTGCACACCCACGACGGCGACCTCCGCCTGATCACCACCCTCACTTCCTTCGCGACGGCCACCGACGTCACCATCGCCGAACTCCACCTCGAAGCGTTCCTGCCCGCCGACGCGGAAACCGCGCGCATCCTGCGACTACGCGCGGACCGGCACCGAACGAAACAGTGATCGCGCACTGCGTGACAGCCCTCGATCGCCACCGACCGAGGGCTGCCCGGATCACTGTGCGGCAGTGGCGGATTCCGCCCGCACCGGCGCATCCCAAGCGATGCGGTACCGGCGTTCGACGCCCATCGTCTTCTCCGGGTTCATCACCGTCTTGACCATGAGCGGCATCATGGCGTTCATCACCTTGCGGGCGAGGGGTCCCGGCGTCTTGCTGTGGTTGATCTTCGCCGCGCGCGCCGCGATGCCTTCCACGCGGGCCCGCCGCAACTGCTCGTAGACCGCGAAAGCCTCGGTGGGCGAGGCGATATCGCGCAGGCATCGCGCCAGCTGCACGGCACTCTCGATCGCCAGTGACGCACCCTGTCCCGAGCTGTTCGACGGTGCGTGCACCGAGTCGCCCACCAGCACCATGCGGTCGCGATACCAGTGCGGCACCGGCGGCATGATGTGCAGGGCGCCGGTGATCTCGAGGTTCTGCGCCGTGGTGCGGCGGGTGAATTCGGCGCCGGGAGAATCGGGCGCGTACGTCTCGCGCAGTACTTTCAGCCAGTGCTCTGCGGGGAGGGCACGGGCATCGGTGAGCGAAAGGTATTGCTTGCTCGGCAGGTTCGCGCCCCATGCCACGCGGCCGTCGGCCTGCTTCCAGTACAGGTAGTACGCCTTGGCGCCGAAGGCGAACACCATGGTGTCGTCCGGCAGGTCGAGGTCGCATTCGACCAGAGCGCCGAAGCCGAGCATGCCGGTGTAGTCGGGACCGGGCGCGGCCGGGTCGATCAGACTTCGCACGGTGGAACGGATTCCGTCCGCGCCGACGAGGATGTCGGCGGTGGCGGTCGATCCGTCGGTGAAGTGCGCGGTGACACCGTCGGGGCGTTCGTCGACCCTCGTCAGCCGCTTGTCGTAGCTGAACGGCACGCCCGCGGCGACCGCGTGATCGTGCAGGGTGCGGTGCAATTCACCGCGGTCGACAGCCTGTAGCGGCGGCTGGTCGGCCAGCACCGGCATGATGTGTTCACGACCGCTGACGCGCAGTCGCATCTGCGCGACCGGCAGGGCGATCTCGCGCACCGCGTCACCGGCGCCGATGATGTCGAGCGCCGCGACACCGTTGGGTGCCAGCGCGAGCCCGGAGCCGATGCCCTCGGAGGGGCCGGAATAGGCCTCGTAGACATGGGCGTCGATGCCTGCTTTGCGCAAGGCCGTGGCGGCGACGGGTCCGGCGATGCCGCCGCCGATGATCAATGCGGAACGAGTGGTGGACATGGGTGATCTCCAGATCTGTGTCGGCGCCACCCAGCTATCCTGTGGTTGCCTCACCTCGTGGCCGGGTGCGCCTGGTTTCGAGACGGTTTCTCGGGCTCGGTGGGGTGTTGCCGCACGCCACCGGGTCCGGGTCTTGGGGCGGGAGCTAGTCGTTCCCCCTCTCGCCGAGTTCGGGGATCTGTTCGGTGGGCATGCCGTCGACATGCCACTGCCGCCAGAGTTCGAGGCCCTCGAAGGTGCCCGCGGCGAGTTCCGCGCACAGGGAGCGGGCCCAGTTCGCCTCGGCTTCCAGCATCGCCAGCCCGAATTCGGACTCGACGAGGAACAGCCGGGGCACTGTCAGCTGGGCCAGCTCGGCCTTGGTCGTCTCGATGGTTCGCTCCAGTGCCGCGACGCGGGTGCCGAGCAGGGCGATCACCTCGTCCGGCGGCAGCACCGCCAGAATCGACAGGCCCGCGGTGAACCGGTGATGTTCGGGCTCGGGCGCGGCGAGCAGCTCGCGGGTCCAGTCCGCCATCTCGGCGCGGCCCGCGTCGGTGATCCGATAGATCACCCGCTCGGGGCGCGCGCCGTCGCGTTCGCTACCGATGACCTCGAGGAATCCGGCCTTCTCCATGTTCTGCACGACGGTGTAGAGCGAGCCCCATTTGATGTCCATGTCACGGTCTTTGCCGTGCGCGCGCAGGGTGGCGGCGATCTCGTAGCGGTGCATCGGGCGCTGCACGATCACCGAGAGCACGGCGAGCGCCAGCAGATTGTTCACTTTGCGCTTCGTAGCCATGACTGCCTCCTTACTCGTCTACGAATATACGTCTACGAGTATTTGGCGGCAAGGCTTGTCCAGTGGAGTGGACGGCGGAAATCAGACTTTCGATACCTCGCTGCTATCAGCGCCCTGGTCGAGCAGCTTGGCCGCGATCTTCGACAGCGCCTCGTCGAGCAGCGCGCGGTCGACCGGATCGTCGGAGTTCCAGTCGTCGAGGCGGTCACCGAGCCAGCGCCGCCACCCCGCCCGCAGCTTGTCGACCTCGGCGTCGCCCTCGGCGGTCAGCGAGAGGACGCCCCCGTCGTCGTGTAGCAGACCCGCGTCGGCGGCCTGGCGGAAGACGGGCGAGAGCACCTCCACCGGCAGCCGGTGCCGGTAGGAGATGGCGTGCACGGTGGCGGGCATACCTTCCTTGGCATAGAGGTAGGCCTGCCCCAGCGCCCATGCCGTGTCCGGGTTCAGCGTGCTGCCGGAGGCCGCGATGAGCTCGGGGATGATCGGTTTCTCGGCCCTGGCCTTGCGCACCGTCGTGGCGACCGCGCGTTCCAGCTGCACCACCCGGTCGTGCGAATCGGGTACCGAGAATCCCTCGCCGACGTCACCGGCGCCGTGGCGGGCGCTGTCACGTAGCCGCACCTGTGGCAGGAACCAGGCCACCACGAAACCGACCAGCGCCACCGGCACGACCCAGCGGAACACGTGATCGATCGACAGCGCGTAGGCGTCGATGATGGGCGCGGCCTGCTCGTACGGCAGTTCTCGCAGCAGTTTCGGATTCGCGACCACCTCGGGCGGGACGCCCGGCGTCTGCGTCAACGCGTTCTCCAGCGCGGTCTTGCTCTGGTTGGTGTAGAGCGTGCCGAAGACGGCGGTGCCGAACGCGCTGCCGAGGGTGCGGAAGAAGGTGACGCCCGAGGTGGCGGTGCCGAGGTCGGCGTAGGGCACGGTGTTCTGCACGACGATGGTGAGCACCTGCATCGACAGGCCGAGCCCGGAGCCGAGAATCAGCATGTACAGCGATTCCAGCCACACGCTCGTGTCGTGCCCCATCGTCGACATCAGGCCCAGGCCCACCGCCATCACCGCCATGCCGACGATCGGGAAGTACCGGTACTGCCCGGTTTTCCCGACCACCTGCCCGGAGAAGACCGAGGTGATGAACAGGCCGACGACCAGTGGCAGCGTTCGCACACCGGAGATCGTCGCTGTCGCGCCGTCGACATATTGCAGGTAGGCGGGCAGGTAGGTCATCGAGCCGAGCATCGCGAAGCCGACGATGAAACTGAGCACCGACGACACCGTGAACACCCGGCTGCTGAACAACCGCATCGGCAGCATCGGCGCCTTCGCCCGGTTCTCCACCAGCACGAACCCGGTGAGCAGCACCACCGCGAGCACGAACAAACCGATGATCTGCCAAGAGCCCCAAGGATATTCGTTGCCACCGAACTCGAGTCCGAGGATCAGCGACGAGACACCGAGCGCGACCAGGCCGATGCCGAGGTAGTCGATCACCGGCCGGGTGACCGCGCGCAGGTGCGGCAGCGTGCGTGCCGCCATCACCACCATGACAATCGCGATCGGCACATTCACGTAGAAGCACCAGCGCCAACTCGCGTGGTCGGTGAACAGCCCGCCGAGGGTGGGCCCGACGACGGTGGTCACGCCGAACACCGCGCCGAGCGCGCCCTGATATTTGCCGCGTTCGCGCAGCGGGATGGTGTCGGCGATCAAGGCCATCGAGGTGACCATCAACCCGCCCGCGCCGACGCCCTGGATCGCGCGGGCCACGATCAGGACGGCCATGCCATTGGAGACACCGGCCAGCGCCGAGCCCGCGATGAAGATGATGCCGCTGATCTGGAACAGCAGTTTGCGGCCGAACAGGTCACCGAGTTTGCCCGCGAGCACGGTCGCGACGGCCTCGGCGAGCAGATACGCGGTCACCACCCAGGCCATGTGCCCCGCGCTGCCGAGATCGGCGACGATCGAGGGCAGCGCCGCCGAGACGATGGTCTGGTCGAGTGCGGCCATGAGCATGCCGAGCACCACGGTCGCGAAGATGATGTTGATCTTCGCCTTGCTCATCGGCTCGACGGGCTCGTCTACCGCAACACCATCCGACATTGCCTCAGTATGGGCTTTCAGGTCCGGTGCCGGACCCCAGTGACACGGCAGCAATCACCACCGATCGCTCATCGCACGGCGTAGTTTCCCAGGCCCGGTTCGAGCGCGTCGAAGGCGATCTCGGCATCGCGGGTCAGCGCGGCGGCGATCTCGGCGTCGGCTTCACCGGCGAGCGTGCGGCGGGTGACCTCGTCGAACAACACCCGCAGTACACCGGCGAGTTGGGCCGCGGCCACGCGTGGGGTGATGTCGTCGGGCGCGGCCCCTGTCTCGGTGGCCAGCGCGACGGCCAGTGCCACCTCACGGTCGTCGTTGAAGTCGCGCACGCGGGCAGTGAGTGCCGGACTGTCGGCGATCATCCGGGCAAACGGTTCGCCGCTGAAGCCGATGAGCTGGTCGTGGGCCGCGACGGCCGTCAGATACGCGTGACGCAGCGCCGCCAGGGCGGATTGCCCCGGTTCGCGGTCGCGCACGATCGCGGCGAGTTGCTCGATGTAGACCTCGCCGAGGTCGAGGGCGAGGTCTTCCTTGCGGGGGAAGTAGTTGGTGACGGTCATCTTGGCGACGTCGGCGGCCGCCGCCACTTCCGCGATGGTCACCCGGTCGAAGCCGCGTTCCAGGAACAGCGCGGTAGCGCGGTCGGAGATCTGCTCCCTGGTCTGCTGCTTCTTCCTGGCCCGTAGCCCCGGTTGCGTCATGCCATCAGCATATCTGAAGCCGTCATAAATTTACTCTTGACATATTTTTATGTTCGTTCTAAGTTTGTGCTCGCTGTACTGAGCCATCAGTCCCACTTCTCGCCGCAGATCGAACGGGAGTCTTCTTGACCACCACCGTCACCGCCGATCCCATTCGCGACTACCTGACCACGATCGGCCGCACTCCCCTGCTGACCGCCGAGCAGGAATACGCCCTCGGTGCGCGCATCGCCGCGGGTGCCGCCGCGCGCGCCGAGATCGACTCAGCCGGTGACGAACTCACCGCCGCGCGACGAGAACTGTTGCACCGCACCGAACTCGACGGTCTGCGCGCGAAAGATCAGATGGTGCGGGCGAACCTGCGCCTGGTCGTCTCCATCGCCCGCCGGTTCCCGACCAATACCGGGATGTCGCTGCTCGATCTGATTCAGGAGGGCACGCTCGGACTGATGCGGGCGGTGGAGAAGTTCGACCACGAGCGTGGGCTCAAACTCTCCACCTACGCGACGTTCTGGATCCGGCAGTCGATCGGTCGCGCGCTCACCGATCAGGGGCGCGCGATCCGGCTGCCCTCGAATGTGGCCGACGTGCTGCACCGGGTGATCCGGGTGCGGCGCGAGCTGACCCACCAGCTGGGGCGCGCGGCCACGACGGAAGAACTCGCCGTCGGCGCCGAACTCACTGTCGCGCAGGTCGAAGCGATGCTGCGACACGAAGCCGAGCCGGTGTCGCTGCACGCGCCCGTCGGCGAGGACACCGATCTGGGCTCACTACTCCCCGACACCACGCCGGCACCGGCGGATGTGGTCGCGGATCGAATGCTCGGCGGCTACGTCGAGACGGCCTTGACGGTGCTCACCGAACGAGAATCCGCCGTCATCCGGCTGCGGTTCGGCCTCGATCGCGGTGAAGGCCGCACGCTGGAGGAGGTGGGTTCGGCGCTCGGCTTCTCCCGCGAGCGGGCACGCCAGATCGAGGCGAAAGCCATGATCAAGCTGCGCAGACCCGCCTGCGCCCGTACGCTAGCAGGATTGCTGGGGTGAACTTCCCTCCTATCTTACTCCAGAGTAAGATAGGAGCATGGCATGGAAACCAACTGACATCGCGGACCAGTCCGGGCGCACGTTCGTGATCACCGGGGCCAACGGCGGCCTCGGCGCCGAAACCACCAAGGCGCTGGCAGGTAAGGGCGCCACCGTGATCATGGCCTGCCGCAACGCGAGTAAGGCCCAGCCCATCGCCGACGCCATCCCCGGCGACGTGCGGGTGGCCGCGCTCGACCTCGCCGATCTGGCTTCCGTGCGCGAATTCGCCGAGCAGCAGGGCGAATTCGATGTGCTGATCAACAACGCGGGCCTGATGAACATCCCCTTCTCGCGCACCGCCGACGGGTTCGAAACCCAGTTCGGCGTCAACCACCTCGGCCACTACGCGCTCACCGGACTGCTGCTCGATCGCGTCCGCGACCGGGTGGTGTCGATCGCCAGCATCGCCCACAAGCAGACGCCGAAGCTGTGGATCGACGACCTCAACTACGAGAACCGCCGCTACCAGCGCAATCTCGCCTACGCCCAGGCCAAGCTCGCCAACCTGATGTTCGGCCGTGAACTGCAGCGCAGGCTCACCGAGGCCGGATCGGCGAAGAAGTCCTACGTCGTGCACCCCGGGGTCTCGGCAACGGATCTGTTCGCCCGCACCGAGACCCCGCTGGATCGGATCAGCAAGCCGTTCATCAGGCTCATCGGCCATGCGCCCGCCAAGGCCGCGCACTCCACACTGTTCGGGGCGACCGAACCCGACGCCGATCCCACCACCTACTGGGGGCCCAACCGTTTGATGCAGTCCCAGGGGCCGGTCGAGGCCTGCCCGTCGAGCAAGATCTCGCGTGACCCCGAACTGCTGCGCAGGCTGTGGGAGGAATCCGAGCGGATGACCGGGATCAGCTACAAGTTCTGATTCACGCCACCACCGCGAGCACGATCTTGCCGCGGGTGCGCTGATTGTCGCCGATCTCGTGGGCCTTGCTCACCAGCTCCAACGGCAGCACGGTCTCCACGTGGGGTCGCAGCGCACCCGCTTCGACCAGGTCCGCGATGGCGCGCAGGCTCGCTCCGTCGGGTTCGACGATCATGAATCCGGCACGCACTCCGAGCGGGCGGGCCTGCTCGACCAAGGCCGCTTCCGCCGGGGAAGCCAGCGATACGACGATCCCGCCCGGGCGAAGCACCCCCAGGGATCGCGGGCCGTATTCGCCGCCGACGGTGTCGACCACCACGTCGACGTCGCGGGCCGCGTCGACGAAATCTGTTGTCGTGTAGTCGATGACCTCGTCGGCGCCGAGATCACGGACGAACGCGTGATTGTCGGCGCGCGCCGTGGCGATCACATACGCGCCGCGCGCCTTGGCGATCTGCACCGCGACATGGCCGACCCCACCCGCCCCGGCGTGGATCAACACCCGCTGACCCGGCCGCACGTCGGCGGTGTCGACGAGCGCCTGCCATGCGGTGAGCGCGACGAGCGCCAGTGCGCCGGCTTCGGTGTGGGTGAGGTTCGCCGGCTTGCGCGCGAGATGGCGGGTCGGCGCGGTGACGTAGTCGGCGTAGGTGCCCGCGGCGTGCGGCAGGCGCGGCATGCCGAACACCTCGTCACCAGGGGCGAACAGCGTCACGCCGAGGCCGACCTCCTCGACCACGCCGGACACGTCCCAGCCCAGCGGGGTGATCGCGCCGAACAGCCCACCGCTGCTGCGATGCCATGAATCGGTCGGGTTCACCCCGGCGGCGTGAACGCGGATCAGCACTTCCCCCGGGCCCGGCGTCGGCTTGTCGACCTCGATCACCCGCAGTACCTCGGGTCCGCCGAAGGTGTCCTGCCCGATTGCCCGCATTGCTCGTCTCCCTTGTCTCGCATGCCGTTTCGAAAGGATCCGGCTGTGTGCGAACCACGATGCCGGGTCGGCATGGCGGCGACGAGTGGCAAGAAAGCCAATATGTGTAAGAATCTTGCCATGCATCGCGTGGTGGTTCTGGCACTGAACGGGGTCTATCCGTTCGAATTGGGGATCCCGGCCCGGATCTTCGGCACCGCGGAAGGTCCCGACGGCGCCGCGCTCTACGACGTGCGCACGTGCAGCCTCGACGGGGCGCCGGTGTCGACGAATGCCGATTTCACGATCGCCGTCGAGTTCGACAGCAGCGCGCTCGACGAGGCCGACACCGTGGTGATTCCGCCGTTCTCCACGTGCGACGCACCGGAGGCGGAGTGGATGCCCGCCGGACTGGCCGATGCGCTGGGACGCCTGCGGCCGGATACTCGCATCGTTTCGATCTGCACCGCGGCGTTCGTCCTGGCTGCTCTCGGCCTGCTCGACGGCCGCCCCGCGACCACGCACTGGAAGCAGGCAGAGCGGTTCCGCACCCGGTTCCCGCAGGTCGAAATGGATGCCGACGTGTTGTTCGTCGACGAAGGCCGCATCCTCACCGCGGCGGGCAGTGCCGCGGGCATCGACGCCTGCCTGCACCTGCTGCGCCGCGATCACGGCAGCACGGTCGCCAATCGCGTCGCCCGCCTGTGCATCGTGCCGCCGTGGCGCGACGGCGGCCAGGCCCAGTTCATCGACCGCCCGATCCCCGAGCCGACCACCGCGACGACGGCGGCCACCCGTGCCTGGGCGATGACCCACCTCGACCGCCCGCTCCCGCTCACCGAACTGGCCGCCCACGCCCGGATGAGCGTGCGCACCTTCTGCCGCCGCTTCCGCGAGGAGACCGGCCTGCCACCCGGCCAATGGCTCACCCAGCAACGCGTCGGCCACGCCCGCCACCTCCTCGAAGCCACCGACCTTCCCATCGACCGCGTCGCCGCCGACGCGGGCCTGGGCACCGCGGCCTCCCTGCGTCAACACCTGGCCACCACCATCGGCGTCTCCCCGACCGCCTACCGCCAGACCTTCCACGCCAGGACCGCGCGGTGAGCACCGCGACCTGCTCCTACGCAGCCTGTAGTAGGCGGGTACCGTGGAGCGCGTGTCCGTTCCACCTCCTCGCCCGGCGCACAATCGTCCGGCTCTGATCGCGCTGGTCTGTGTCGCCGCGCTGGGCTGTCTGGCGCTCGCCTGGTGGCAGTGGGAGCGGTACGAATCGTCGTCGGGGACCGGCCAGAATCTCGGCTACGCGCTGCAGTGGCCACTGTTCGCCGGTTTCGCGGTGTTCGCCTATGTGCGGTTCGTGCGGCTGGAACGCGAGGCCGACGAGCCGACGCCGCCGCGTCCGGGCAAAGCGGAGGCGCCGCGCGAGATCCCCGCGGGCATCCTGCCGGAACGCCCCGCCGCCGCCTCGTCCCACGACCCTGAAACGGCCGCCTACAACCAGTACCTGGCGCAACTGCACGCCAGCGACATCGACGCGCAGGTCCGCACCGCCGGCTTGCACTCCCCCGAGAGGAATGCCGGGTGACCGACAACAACACCACCGCACCGTCGCTGGACACCGACTCCGCCGCCCCCGCGGGCAGCGCCCCCGCCGCCAAGATCGCCTCGGCCCTGCTGCGCTATCGCGTCCTGGCCTGGGTCACCGGTCTGTGGCTGCTGCTGCTCACCGTCGAGGTGATCGCCAAGTACGGCTTCGGCGCCGACACCCCCAGCTGGATCGCGGTCGTGCACGGCTGGGTGTACTTCGCCTACCTGTTGGTCACCGCCGACCTCGCCGTGAAGGTCCGCTGGCCCATCGGGCGCACCGTCGGCACCCTCATCGCGGGCACCATCCCCCTGCTGTCCTTCTTCGTCGAACACCGCAACGCCAAGGAAATCAAGCAGCAGTACAGCCTCTGACCTCGACGAAAAGCGCCGCCGCCCCGGTGATCCGGAGCGGCGGCGCTGTCGTTGTACGGTCAGCTCCCCGAGCTCAGGCCAGGGCGGCCAGGGCGGGGATGAGCTGGGTCAGGGCGCGGCCCCGGTGGGAGACCGCGTCCTTTTCGGCGGGGGTGAGTTCGGCGGCGCTGCCGGTGCCGCCCTCGGGGAGGAACAGCGGGTCGTAGCCGAAACCGCCGTCGCCGCGGGGTTCGCGGGCGATGGTGCCCGGCCATTCGCCGCGCACCACCGTGGTCGTGCCGTCGGGCAGGACCAGCGCGCAGGTGGAGACGAAGCGGCCACCGCGGCGGTCGTCGGGGACGTCGCCCAGTTGGGCCAGCAGCAGGGTGTTGTTCGCGGCATCGTCACCGTGGCCGCCCGCCCAACGGGCCGACAGCACGCCGGGCATCCCGTTCAGCGCGTCCACTTCGATGCCGGAATCGTCGGCCACACAAGGCAATCCGGTCGCGACGGCACCGTCACGCGCCTTCGCGATCGCGTTCTCCTCGAAGGTGGCGCCGGTTTCGGGCGCCTCCTCGTAGGGCGGCACCTCGTTCAGGCTCACCAATTCGACTCCGGCCACGCCTGCTTCGTCGAGAATTCGGCGAAGCTCTTTCAGCTTCTTGGCATTTCGGCTGGCGACCAGCACGCGCGCGGCCACGACTACTTCTTCGCGGACAGCTCGGGCAGGGCGCCCGGGTACGGCAGCGCCAGCGCCGCCTTCTGGATCGCGAACAGCTGCTCGGCGCCGTGGAAGGCCGAGTCGAGCATCTTGTCCAGGGTCGAGCGCGGGAACGTCGCGCCCTCGCCGGTGCCCTGGATCTCGACCAGAGTTCCGGTATCGGTGGCCACCACGTTCATGTCGACCTCGGCGCGCGAGTCTTCCTCGTAGGGCAGGTCGAGGCGAACGCGCCCATCGACCACACCCACGCTGACCGCGGCGATCATGCACGAGATCGGCTGTGGGTCAGCCAGTTTGCCCGCGGCGGCCAGGTAGGTCACCGCATCGGAGAGCGCCACATAGGCGCCGGTGATCGCGGCGGTGCGGGTGCCGCCGTCGGCCTGCAGCACATCGCAGTCGAGCGCGATCGTGTTCTCGCCGAGCGCGGCCAGGTCGATGCAGGCCCGCAGCGAACGCCCGATCAGCCTGCTGATCTCCTGCGTCCGCCCGCCGACCTTGCCCTTCACCGACTCCCGACCACTGCGGGTGTGCGTGGCGGCGGGCAGCATCGCGTATTCCGCGGTCAGCCAGCCCAACCCCGAATCCCGGCGCCACGGCGGCACCCCCTCGGTGACGCTCGCGGTACACATCACCCGCGTCTGCCCGAATTCCACCAGCACCGAACCCGCCGGGTGCGTGGTGAAACCCCGAGTGATCTTCACGTCGCGGAGTTCGTCATCCGCCCTACCATCAGCTCGTCTAGACACGCTGGACAGACTAACCCGTACCGCGTCGCCTACCACCCCAGGTCCGCCATGATCGCGTTCGCGGCCAGGGATCCCCGCGCGCCTACAGGTCGAACGTCTCCCCTGGAGATACCGCGTGTACCGGCCCCGAGAACGCCGCCTTGGCCTCCGCGATCACATCCTCACGTGAAGTCCACGGCGGAATGTGGGTCAGCAACAGTTCCTTCGCCCCGGCGCGGGTCGCGATCTCGCCCGCCTCGGTTCCCGAAAGATGAATCCCCGCAGGACGATTCGCCGGATCGTGGGTCCACGACGCCTCGGCCAACAGCACGTCGGCGCCCTGCGCCAGCTCGACGACGGCATCGCACATCGCGGTGTCGCCGGTGTAGACGAAGACCCGACCGTCGGCGGCGGTGATCCGCAGCCCGTAGGACTCCGGCGGGTGGAACATCCGCCGAGCTTCCACCGTGTGACCGGGACCGAACGGGATCGGCGTGTTCTCGACCCAGGCCTGCGAGTCGATCACGTCGGACCAGTCGTCGGTCTCGCCCCCGATCTCGGCGGACGCGTTCCCGATCCGCAACGGCGCATCGGACGGCCCGCGGACCAGGGCCTTACCGGTCGGCGGATTCGGATGGTAGCGACGCCACACCAGCAACGCGGGCAGATCCAAGCAGTGATCCGCGTGCAGGTGGGTGAGGAAGATGTCGACATCGGCGGGGTTCATGTGCTTCTGCAGCGCGCCGAAGATCCCGGGACCGAAGTCGATGACTGTCGGCCGCATATCAGGGCCCGTCAGCAGGTAGCCCGACGCTGGAGAGTCCGGGCCGGACACGCTGCCCGAGCACCCGAGGACGGTAAGGCGCATGCCCCCATGCTGCCACGACGTGCTGGTACTCAATGCAGGATCCCCCCAATTTCCAGACCGGATCCCCGGCTACCGCGTTGGTGCTGCGCGGCCGACCGATGCTCCACGGCGGCGTCGACGTTCATCTGACGAGAGTACCCAGCCCGCGAGCACTCCACCCACCGCCCCGAAAAGATGTCCCTGCCAAGAAATTCGAGGGTCGCTCGGCAGCACGCCCCACAGCATCGAGCCGTAGAACACCAGGATCACCAGCCCCACCACGATCTGGCCCACATTGCGCGCGAACCACCCGCGACAGATCAGATACGTCAGCCAACCGAACACGATCGACGACGCTCCGACGTGCACACTCCCCGCCGAACCGGTGAGCCAGGTGCCGACGCCCGCGATCACCCAGATGATCGCCGTCGCGGCGATCCCCCGCCCGATCCCGGAGAGCAACACGAGGAACCCGAGCACCAGCAACGGCAGCGTGTTGGCGAACAGATGGTCCCAGCCGCCGTGCAGCAGCGGCGCCCAGAGAATGCCGTCGAGCCCGGCCACCTCACGCGGTTCGATCCCCGCCGAGTCCAGTTCGCCGGGCGCGCCGGGGGGTGAATCGTAGGAGAGCACCATGTCGACGCCCTCGATCACATACAGCGACCCCACGAAACCCAGAATCACCACCGCGGCCCGAATCCACGACCCGCCTCGCGACGCACCGACGCTCGGACTCGCGTTATCGAACGAGGCACCCACCCCACCGCTCACCGACATCGCCTCCACTCCGGCAATGGACTGTCGAACAGCCCGTTGACCAGAGCGTACCGAAGCCGGGCGGCATCCGGTCAGGCCCAGAGTTGCCCGTCCAGCTTCTCCTCGGCTTCGTCCAGCGTGCCGTCGTATGCCCCGGTAGACAAATACTTCCACCCGCCATCGGCGACCACGAACGCGATATCGGCCCGTTTGCCCGCCTTCTGCGCCTTCTTCGCGATGCCGAGCGCGGCGTGCAGGATCGCCCCGGTGGAGATACCGGCGAAGATTCCCTCCTCGCCGACCAGTTCACGAGTGCGCTTCACCGCGTCGTAGGGCCCCACCGAGAAACGGGTGGTCAGCACTTTCTCGTCGTAGAGTTCCGGAATGAATCCCTCGTCGATATTGCGCAGGCCGTAGACCAGCTCGCCGTACCGGGGTTCCGCGGCCACGATCTCGATATCGGGCACCTGTTCACGCAGATACCGACCGGTGCCCATCAGGGTTCCGGTGGTACCGAGCCCCGCGACGAAATGCGTGATCTCCGGCAGATCGGCCAGCAATTCCGGCCCGGTGTTCTCGTAGTGCGCGAGCGCGTTGGCCGGGTTGCCGTACTGGTACAGCATCACCCAGTCCGGATTCCGCGCCGCGATCTGCTTGGCCATCGCCACCGCTTGATTGGACCCACCCGCCGCGGGCGAGTCGATGATCTCGGCGCCGAACATCGTCAGCAATTGCCGCCGCTCCACCGAGGTGTTCTCCGGCATCACACAGACGATCCGGTAACCCTTGAGTTTGGCCGCCATGGCCAGCGAGATCCCGGTGTTGCCGCTGGTCGGTTCCAGAATCGTGCACCCGGGGGTGAGCAGCCCGTCGGCCTCGGCCTGTTCGATCATCCGCAGCGCGGGCCGGTCCTTGATCGAGCCCGTGGGATTGCGGTCCTCCAGCTTGGCCCACAGCCGCACATGATCGTCGCCGTCCCATTGGGGCGACAGTTTCTGCAATCCGACGAGCGGGGTATTGCCGAGCGTCGCGATCAGGGATTCGTAGCGGGCCACGGTGTCAGGCGCCGCCGGCCACGGCGGGCAGGATGGTCACCGATGCGCCCGCGGGCACCTCGGCGTCCAGACCACCCGAGAAGCGCACATCCTCGTCGTCGACGTAGATGTTGACGTAGCGGTTCAGCTTGCCGTCCGACAGCAACTTCTCGGCCAGCCCGGGGTGATTGGCGTCGAGGTCGGAGATGAGCGCCGACAGCGTCGAGCCCTCGCCCTGCACGCGCTTCTCACCCCCGGTGATACCGCGCATGATGGTCGGAATGGACACGGTTACCGGCATGGGGACTCCTCGGGGTGGTGACTTTTCTCGGACGGGTTCAGTAGGACTCGACGATGCGCACCGGTTCTTCGGTGACCTCGCCGTCGACGATGCGGTAACTGCGCAGTTCGTGGGACTGCGGATCGCGCGTGGAGACGAGCACATAGTGCGCGTCCGGTTCGGCGGCGTAGGAGATGTCGGTGCGGCTCGGGTATGCCTCGGTGGCGGTGTGTGAGTGGTAGATGACGACCGGCACCTCGTCGGCGTCGTCCATCGCGCGCCACACGCGCAGTTGTTCCCCGGAATCGAACCGGTAGAAGGTGGGCGAGCGTTCGGCGTTGACCATCTCGACGAAGCGTTCGGGCCGGTCACTGTCCTCGGGACCGGCGATGATGCCGCAAGCCTCGTCGGGGTGGTCGGCGCGGGCGTGCGTCACCATCGCGTCAACGAGATCGGCCCTGATCACCAGCACTTGTCGACCCTTTCCACATCCTGCCTGCGTGCTGTCGAGCACCTTCCTCGACAACGACTCACCCTATTCGGGTATTCCGCGGGGCATGCACTCCGGTCCCGGACGGGTCGTCACCGCAGGCGCGGACAGTCGCCGAAGGGCTGGTCCGCAGGTGGTTCGGACTGCATGGCAGCCTCATCGACCGAGAGTGGGCTACGACTGCCGATCAGCGCGGAAACAAGTCGTAGTAGGCGGGAATTCCGGCGATCGAGTTCGCGGCGAGCACCGCGTCGACGACGGCGCGCTCGACGACCACCGCCGCGGCCGTACACAACTGGTCGAGCAGCAGCAGATCAGTGGGAAACGCGGGCGGCAGCGGGAGCGGGGCGACCTCGATCGCGCCGGTGGACAGCGCGAACAGGGTGTCGCCGTCGAGCGGGGAATGCACGGGTCGGATAGCCCGGGCGAGTCCGTCGTGCCCGGTGGCGGCCATCCGTCGACAGCCGGCCGGGTCGAGGGCGGCATCGGTGGCGATCACGCCGATCGTCGTGTTGAGAACCATGCTCTTCGCGGGTAGCGCGGCCAGTGCGGCGATCTCGTCCGGTGTCCCCTGCCGCAACCCGAAGAAGTCGGGTCCGTCGGTGCCGACGCCCCACGGCAACCCGGTGCGCGGATCGACGACCGACCCGACGGGATTGGCCACGATCACGGCGCCGACGGTCACCCCGGCCCCTGGGCCGTCCGCGAGAACCACACTCGCCGAACCGATTCCGCCCTTGATCGCGCCCGCCCGCGCGCCGACACCGGCACCCGCGGTTCCCCTGGCGAACTCGGTCGACGCCGCCGCGGCCGCGCCATATCCGAAATCGGCGTCGGGCCGGATGCCCCAGTCACCGACCGGCAGATCGAAGATCACCGCGCCCGGCACGATCGGCACCACCCGACCCGCGTCGGTCGGGTCCATCGGAATGCCCTCGCCGTGTTCCTCCGACCAGCGCATCACCCCGTCGGCGGCGGCCAGGCCGTACGCGCTGCCGCCGGTGAGGAGCACGGCGTGGAGCTGGCGGACGGTGTTGGCGGGGTCGAGCAGGTCGGTTTCCCTGGTGCCGGGTCCGCCGCCGCGTACGTCGACCGAGGCCGTCGCGCCGCCGGGGACCCGCACCACCGTGCAGCCCGTCGCCGCGCCGGTACCGAGGGTGACTTCGTCGTCGAGCACTTGGTGATGCCCGACCAGTACCCCGGCGACATCAGTGATCGAATTGCGTACTCCGGGGCCGCTACGCATCATCTCGTCCTTCGTCGGCGAATCCGGTCGTCGTGCTCAGGGCGCGAGCGCTTGCAGTAGCGAATCCTGCATCCACGTCAGCCAGTGGTAGACGTCCAGATGCGGAGCGCGCGGGTCTTCCGGATCGAAATGGTCGGGCGTGTCGTCGTCGATATCGAGCAGGGTGCCCAGCGCGAGCCGGACATCGGTGAGCGCGGCCAGCCACGCGTCGGCCTGCTCGGGGGTGAGCACGATCTTGCCGCCCATTTCCGGGCAACTGTCGAGCACAGTCCGGCCCGCGGCGAGTTTCGCGTCGATGATCTCCGGCTCGTGCAGGCTGCGCAGCGCACTGTTGAGATCGGCGCGCTTGGCATCGGGGGAACCGGGTTCGGCGCGGTGGAAATCGGGCAGCAGGCGCAGCAGCTGCGGATCGTCGGGCGGGGTGGAGTTGCCGGTACGCAGGCCGGTGAGCGCGGCGAGTTCGTCCTCGGGGGCGTCGGCGGCGCGGTCGCTGAGCAGTCCGGACACCGCGCCGATCAGGGAGCGAAGGACGGTCGCCTCGTGCTCGTCCATTTCGGATCGAAGCTTGAGGCCACTCAGTGAGTTCTTCCTGCTCCACTTACGCACAGGGCCCAGGTTACTCAGGTCGTCAGTCGCGCTGCATGGTTGCCCAGAGCCCCGCGGCGTGCAATCGACGCACGTCCTGCTCCATCTTGTCGCGCGAACCCGAGGACACCACCGCCTTGCCCTCGTTGTGCACCTGCATCATCAACTCGGTCGCCTTGGCTTTGCTGTAGCCGAACAGCTTCTGGAAGATGTAGGTGACGTAGTGCATGAGGTTCACCGGATCGTCCCAGACGACGGTGACCCAGGGCCTGTCCTCGGCCTCCAGGATCTCGGTGTATTCCGTAGTCTCCGGCGTCGCCTGCGGTGCCGGCAGTGCGGCGTTCACAGCGTCGGTGACGGCGCCGGCCCGAACGGTATTGCACACGGCCATGAAAACCAGGGTACGACGAGGCCCGCAGGAAACAACACCCGCGGTGACTAGAGTTTCTGGTGTGCAGATCCGTGACGAGTTCGCCAGCACCGCGCTGCTGACCGACCAGTACGAGCTGACCATGCTGGCCGCGGCGCTGGCCGACGGTTCGGCCCGTAGACAGTGCACCTTCGAGGTGTTCGCCCGGCGGTTGCCGCACGGGCGCCGCTACGGCGTCGTCGCCGGTACCGGGCGCCTGCTCGACGCGCTGACCCATTTCCATTTCGGCGCCGACGAGCTCGCCGTGGTCGCGAAGTTCCTCGACCCCGCCACCGTCGACTGGTTGCGGGAATATCGCTTCACCGGCGATATCGACGGCTATGCCGAGGGTGAGCTGTACTTCCCCGGTTCGCCGATCCTGACCGTGCGCGGCAGTTTCGCCGAGTGCGTACTGCTCGAGACCCTCGCGCTGTCGATCTTCAATCACGACAGCGCGATCGCCTCGTCGGCCGCCCGCATGGTGAGCGCCGCGGCCGGTCGGCGGATGATCGAGATGGGATCGCGGCGCACCCACGAACTCGCCGCGCCGTCGAGCTCACGCGCCGCCTACCTGGCCGGATTCGACGCCACCTCCAACCTCGAGGCCGTGCGCAGCTTCGGCGTGCCCGGTGCGGGCACCAGCGCCCACGCGTTCACCCTGCTCCACAGCGGCGCCGACGGCGAACACGAGGCAGCGGCGTTCCGCAGCCAGATCGACACGCTCGGCATCGGCACCACTCTGCTGGTCGACACCTTCGACATCACCAGGGGCGTCGCCACGGCCATCGAGGTGGCCGGTCCCGAGCTGGGCGGTGTGCGCATCGACTCCGGTGACCTCGGCGTGTTGGCCAGACAGGTCCGTGACCAGCTCGACGAACTCGGCGCCACCGGCACGCGCATCGTGGTGTCCGGTGATCTCGACGAGTACGCGATCGCGGCGCTGCGAGCCGAGCCGGTCGACGTGTACGGCGTCGGCACCTCGGTGGTCACCGGTTCGGGCGCGCCGACCGCGGGCATGGTCTACAAGCTGGTCGAAGTCGACGGCATCCCGGTCGCCAAACGGTCGAGTCACAAGCAGTCGCGCGGCGGGACCAAGAAGGCCGTGCGATTGGCCCGTGCCACCGGCACGATCGTCGAGGAGATCGTCTATCCCGAAGGTGGAGAAGCACCGGCTACCAACGGTTTCCAGGTGCGGGAGTTGCAGATTCCGCTGGTTCGCGGCGGCGAGGTCGTCGACGGCGTCGCCACCCTGGCGCACAGTCGCGATCTTGTCGCGCGCGGCTTGGTGAGTCTGCCGTGGGAAGGACTGAAACTCTCCGCGGGCGAGCCCGCAGTGCCGACGACTTTCCTCGGCTGAGCGCGCGGCCTTCGGACAGGGTGGCCGCCGCGCCGTCCGCAGCGGAGAATGGTGCGCGTCGACAAGGTGGAGGATGACATGGCACGCGGCCTGATAATCGTGGATGTACAGAACGACTTCTGCGAGGGCGGCTCGCTCGCGGTAGCCGGTGGTGCGGCAGTAGCCGCCGCGATCACCGATTTCGTCGCACGTGAGCAGTACGACGCGGTCGTAGCCACCCGCGACTGGCACATCGATCCCGGCCCCCATTTCTCCACCGAGCCCGACTACGTCGACTCGTGGCCACCCCACTGCCGAGTGGGCACCCCCGGCGCCGATTTCCACCCGGCGCTCGACACTTCGCCCATCCAGGAAACCTTCTCCAAGGGCGAATACACCGCCGCCTACTCCGGATTCGAAGGCGCGGCAGCGGACGGCACCTCCCTCACGGATTGGCTGCGCGCCCACAATATCGACGCTGTCGACGTGGTCGGCATAGCCACCGACCACTGCGTCCGAGCCACCGCGGTGGACGCCGCCGACGCCGGATTCGACACCACAGTGCTGCTCGACCTCACCGCGGGCGTCGCCCCCGACACGACCGAATCCGCCCTGGCCACCCTCCGCGATGCGGGCGTGCGCCTGCGCCCCTGAATACTTGCCGCATGGACTATCGATTCCCGGCGCACACCCGATCCGCCCTGACGAAGGCACTCGCCGAGACCGACAGCATCCACGACGCCGCCGACACCGTCTTCTGGTCGAACCCGGCCACCGACGATCTCCAACTCCTCGGCATCGGCGCGTTCGGCAAGCTCCCCCCGGCCTTCTCGCATCTACTGGCACTGTCGAGCCTGCACACCAGCGTCCTCGACGCCGGATTCTCGGGCTACCTGAAAACCCGCCGCAGTGAACTCCCTTGGGCAACAAGGGGTTTGCGAGCAGCGGGCATGCCCCAACTGGCCGCCGCGGCCATCATCGCCGCCCGCGACGCCTCCCTCAGCTCACCGAACGACGACCTCGACCGCTTCTGGGAAGACGAACACCAGACCCTCGCCACCCCCGACCAGATCCGCCGCCCCACCGGCGACCGAGCCGAGGACCCCGACGAGATCTACGACATCAACGAACCCCAGGACTTCGAACAGCGCGTCATGGACTACGTCCGCGACCACATCGACGACTTCGTCCGCGAGTCCTGAACGGGCTCGCCGTCGCCCGGGCGAACCTGTCCGAGGGTGCCGTTAAGCTGCCAGCGTGCCCGAACTTCCTGCCGTCGCCGACCTGCTCGTCACCGCCGTGCACGCCCTCGGCGGCAAGGAACGCTCCGGGCAGACCACCATGGCCACCGCCGTCGATCATGCGATCGACACCAAGGAACACCTGGCGGTCCAGGCGGGTACCGGCACCGGAAAATCGCTGGCCTACCTCATCCCGAGCCTGCGCCACGCGGTCCGCACCGGCCGCACCGTGGTGGTCTCCACGGCGACGATCGCGCTGCAACGCCAGCTCGTCGACCGCGACCTGCCGCGCCTGGCCGAGGCGCTGACCAAACCATTGGGCCGAGCACCCAAGTTCGCGATCCTCAAGGGCCGCAACAACTATCTCTGCCTGAACAAGATCAACAGCGTGATCCCGGAAGACACCGGCGGCGAGGCCGAACTGTTCGACGCCTTCGCCATCTCCCGCCTCGGCCGCGAGGTCCAGCGCCTCAACGAATGGGCCTCCGACACCGAAACCGGCGACCGCGACGAGCTCGCCCCCGGCGTCACCGACCGCGCCTGGCGTCAGGTGAGCGTCGGCTCGCGCGAATGCCTCGGCAAGTCCCGCTGCCAGTTCGGCCAGGACTGCTTCGCCGAGAAGGCCCGCACGGAATCGGCCCAGGCCGACGTGGTGGTGACCAACCACGCGCTGCTGGCCATCGACGCCATCAGCGGCATCCAGATCCTGCCCGAACACGACGTGGTGGTGATCGACGAGGCACACGAGCTGGTCGACCGCGTCACCGGCGTGGCCACCGCCGAACTGGCCGCCACCGCGATCAGCGCCGCCGCCCGCCGCTGCACCAAACTGATCGACGAACGCGAGGTAGATCGCTTGGAGGGGGCCGCGGAGGCCTTCCACCAGGCCCTCGAGGATCTCCCGCCCGGCCGCTGGGACCAGATGCCCGACGGCATCGCCCCGGTCCTGGCCCTGGTCCGCGACTCCGCCTGGAACGCGCGCACCGCCATCGCACCGCAGGGCACCGTCAAAACCCAGGACGACCCCGACAACGCCGCCGCCCGCACCATGGCCGTGGCCGCCATCGACGACGTGCACGACGCCGCGGTCCGCGCCCTCACCGCCTTCGAGGAGGCCGATCCCGCCGCCCGCCGCGATGTGATCTGGTTGTCGGCCGACGAGATGCGCGGCGTCGCCCGCCGCACCTTGCGGATGGCGCCGCTCTCGGTCGGCGGACTGCTGCGCAGCAGACTGTTCGGCACCGCGACGGTCGTGCTCACCTCGGCCACCCTGCAGATCGGCGGTTCGTTCGACGGGCTCGCGATCACCTGGGGTCTGCCGTCGCAATCGGGCGGCAAGGTCGATCCGGCCATGGCCAACGGCGCCACCGCACCCGCCGATGTGGAATCGGTGCGCTGGAACGCCCTCGATGTCGGGTCCCCGTTCGACCACGCCAAGTCCGGCATCCTCTACGTCGCCAAGCATCTGCCCGCGCCGGGCCGCGACGGCCTCTCGCCCGCCTATCTCGACGAGATCGAACAGCTCATCACCGCCGCCGGCGGTCGCACGCTCGGCCTTTTCTCCTCGATGCGCGCCGCCAAAGCCGCCACCGAGGCGCTGCGCGAACGGCTCGACACCCCGGTGCTGTGCCAGGGCGACGATTCGATGGGCGCGCTGGTGCGCAAATTCGCCGACGACCCGGCCACCTCACTGTTCGGCACCCTCACCCTGTGGCAGGGCGTCGACGTGCCAGGCCCGTCGCTGAGTCTCGTTATCCTGGACCGCATTCCGTTCCCCCGACCCGACGATCCGCTGCTCACCGCACGTCAGCGGGCGGTGGAGTCGCGCGGCGGCAACGGTTTCATGACCGTGGCCGCCAATCACGCCGCGCTGCTGCTGGCCCAGGGCACCGGCAGGTTGCTACGCAGCGTCGACGACCGCGGCGTGGTCGCGATCCTCGATTCCCGCCTGGCCACCGCGCGCTACGGCAGTTACCTGCGCGCTTCACTGCCGCCGTATTGGGAGACCAGCGATCCCGAGGTGGTCGCGAAGGCACTGCGTCGGCTCACCGATACGGCCTGACCTGCCCGGCGCCGGCAAGTCGAGTCCTGCAAGCGCCGTGACCACACTCGTGAATCAGCGAGCGTGCGAACGCAACTCGTGAGAACGTGTGGTGATGATGCACCACGCCGATGGCGAGGTACTCGGCGAATTTCTGGTCAGCGCACGATCTTTGGCCGAGTACCGCGCGATGTTCCATCTCTCCGACGATGACCTTTCCGGTCGCCGCGTCCTCGATTGTCCCGGTGGCGCAGCCAGTTTCGCGGCCGAGGCGAGCGCATTGGGCGCCGAAGTCACCGCGATCGATCCCATCTACGCCACCCCACCGCTCGAACTGGCCGCCCGCGCGACCCCCGAAACCGAACGCGCGGTGGCCTGGGCGCACTCCCACGCCGACCGCTATCGCTGGGACTGGTACGGCTCCACCGCCGAGCACGCCGCGATCCGCCGCGGCGCCGCCGCCCGCTTCGCCGACGACGTGCGCGCCGCACCCCACCGCTACCTGGCCGGTTCCCTGCCCTCGCTCCCCTGCCCCGACGACGCTTTCGATCTGGCCCTGAGCTCGCACCTGCTGTTCAGCTACGCCGACCGACTCGACGCCGATTTCCACCTGGCAGCCCTGCTCGAATTGACTCGTGTCGCCACCACCGAAGCCCGGGTCTACCCGCTGCTCGACTACACCGGCGCCCCGCTCGACGACCTGATCGATCACCTGCGCGCCGAACTCCACGACAAAGGTGTCACCACCGCCCTGCAGAAGACCGAGTATGAGTTCCATCACGGCGCCGACACCATGCTGACGTTGCGTCCAGCCGCGTGATGGGCGCGCAACCCGCAACGTCGCGCGGCCGTTCATGGATGGCCGAGAACGGTTCGCCGCCAGCTGTACCCGCTTTCATGTCGTTTTCCTACCGAAGTCGGTCCGCCGCCGAACGTCGTTCACCCGGCGCGGTAGGTTCTTAGTCGTGCATACGATGTGGGCCGGCCGGTAGCACGGCCGTGGCGGAGAGATCTCGAGGCGTGGCACTGCCGCGCACGACCCTGACGCTTCTTCTGCTACTCGGTACCGCTGTCTTCGGCGTGACATTGCTGTTCACGACCATGGATCCGTGGATGGACAGCGGCGGCATTCTCGTCGGTGGTCTCGACGTGCACATCTACCGCGACGGCGGCTGGCGCGTGGTGCACGAACGGGCGCTCTACATCGACCCGACGCACTACGGCCTGCTCTACACCTACACGCCGTTCTCGGCCCTGGTGTTCCTGCCGCTGTTGCTGGTTCCGTGGGCTCACGTCACCACCACCTGGATGGTGCTCAACCTGCTGGTGCTGTTCGCGGTTGCGCTGCAGAGCTTCCGGATGCTCGGCTACCGCGTCACCCCCGGGCTGGCCGCCGTCAGCGCACTGCTCACCCTGGCCTGCACGTTCGCCGAACCGGTGCGCACCACGCTGTACTACGGGCAGATCAATCTGGTGCTGATGCTGCTGGTGCTGTGGGACTTCTCCCGCGCCGAGAACAGCAAGTTGCGCGGCATCGGCGTCGGCATCGCCGCGGGCATCAAGCTGACCCCGCTGTACTTCATCGCCCAGTACCTCGCCCAACGGCGGTGGCGCGCAGCCGCGACCGGCGCCCTCACCTTCGTCGCGTCGATCGGACTGACCGCGCTGGTCCTGCCGAGGGACTCCTATCAGTACTGGACCTCGACGTTCTTCCATTCCGGCCGCATCGCCCCCGACGTCCACCCGGCCAACCAGTCCCTGCGCGGCGCCATCGCCCACCTCACGCACGGCCCCGCGCCGGTGTGGTTGTGGCTGTTGATCGCGATACCGATCGCGCTGGCGGCCCTGTGGCTCTCGGCCGTGCTGGTTCGGCGCGGCGAACCTCTGCTCTCGGTCACCCTCGGCGGCCTCACCGCCTGCGCGATCTCCCCGTATTCCTGGGGCCACCACTGGGTCTGGTTCGTCCCGCTGCTGGTCTACCTGATCCACCGCGCCCAAACGCGCACACCGTGGTGGCTCGCCGCGGGCGGCGGCCTCTACCTGGCCATCGCCGCCTGGAACTACACCTATACCCCCACCTGGGTCAGCGTCGGCACCTTCCTGCTCCCCCCGTGGTGGCCGCTGTCCCAGGTGCTGATGAACGTCTACGTGATCATCTACCTGATCACCCTGGCGGGCATCGCCCTGCACATTCGTTCGCGCAGACTACCGCCCGCTCCCATCGAGCCGATCATCGATATCTCTGCCCCCGAACAGATTTCACCCGAAACCCGGACCGTCGCCGCCCCACACCCCGACGACGACCGTCCGGCGATGATGAACTGAGCTACCCGCAGGACCAATCGAAAACGCCCGACTCCAAGTCGAGTTGGGCGTTGCCGCCGCCGAGGTTCATGCCGGAGATCTCTTCGATTTCCAGGTAGTACGGGGTCAACCCCTCGGGCAGAGCCTGGACGGGGAAGGCGGTGCCGCCGAGGTGCGAGCGGCCGAAAAGCGGCTCGGCCCACGCGGTCCAGCCGGAGTCCTCGGTGAGCGGGTCCTGGTACTTCGTGTTCGGCTCGTATTCGACCGGGGGGATGCCGACATTGGGATCGGCGGTGCGCTCGGCGAGCCAGACACCGACGGTGGGATGCACATCGTCCCAGGCATTACAGCCTTCATCGCTCGCGCTCGGAGATCCGGGCAGGCGAACGTCGGCGGGCGGGGCCACGGGACCGCCGGCGAATTCCTTTTCGGTGAGCCAGATCAGCGCGAAAGCGCCGCCGATCTCGTCGTGCATGATCTGCGACTTCGGGTGCGGGCGGGTGGCGACCAGGTCGCGCGCGAGGGGGTCATCCGAGGCCGCGTCCGCCTCGACCGCGTCGGTACCGGCGAACTGGCCCTCGCCCTGGAAGAGCGCGATGGCGGGGAACCCGGGGCCGCGGCGCTGGAAATCGGTGGGCAGCCGCAGGGTGAGCGCGTGCATCATCGGCAGGCCGGTGACGGGTCCGCGCGGCCAGGTGGCCGGATCGATGGCCGGTCCTTCGCTGCCGATCCAGCCGGAGCGCACCGGCGCGTCCAGCGTCAGCGGCTCACCGTCGGGCGTCTCGGCCAATTTGTCCGCCGAGTCCCCGAAACCCAGGTCGTAAGCCTTCATCGCAGCTCTCCTCTTCCATCCGCGGACAATGCGTGGCGCCGCTGAGAACAGGCGCCGCCACGAGGTTAATGGTTGCCACCGACTCCCCGCGCGTGCTCCGTGGAACCACGGACGTACGCCCGATGACGAATCGGCTCGCCACACCACGAAAGAGGCGGCGAGGCAACCGGATCCCGGTCACCACGCCGCCCTCGCGATACACAGTGCTGTGTCAGATCAGAGCACAGCCTTCAAGATCAACGTCACCACCGCGGCCACCACGGCCACCGCGACGGCCCCGCCGCCCCACACCACGCCCTGACGCTGCCACGGTCGGCCCGCATCGAGCGAGAAGCGCCCCGGCCCGGTGAACCCCACAGCCGCGGCGACCAGCGCGAACAGCAGCGGCGTCGTGAACCCCGGCACCGACGGATCCGACGGGAAGAGCCCGCCGCTCCACAGCACGTTGATGGCGTTGATCATCGTCCCGAGCACTACAGCGGCGGCCAGCGGTGTGAACAGCCCGAACACCAGCAGCAGGCCGCCGACCAGTTCGGTGAGCCCGGCCAGTGTGCCGAAGATTTCGCCGGGGTTGTAGCCCATGGCGGTGAAGCCGTCGGCATTGGCGCGCCAGCCGGGGCCGTTGAACCAACCGAACAGCTTCTGGGTTCCGTAGGCGGCCATCAGACCACCGAAGCCGACGCGCAGCACCAGCAGGCCGATACCTGCGGCAGTGGTCTCGTCGGTGGTGGCGGTAGGGGTGATGCGGGTAGCGGTGTCGGTCATCGTTTCCTCGTCTGCGATTCGAAACATGCCCGCAACCGGACCGTGGTCCGATTGCCTTCCTCGGTCACAACCCTGGGTCCGCTGCCACTATTTCACGCCCTTCCAGGCATTTCTGTGACCCCGCGCACAGGACAACGAAAAGGGTCGCCCCAGTGGGACGACCCTTGTCGAAGACGTCAGTTCACCACGCCATGGTGGCGTAGCCGACCAGAGTCTGCTCGGACTCCTGCGACAGCTTCCAGGTGCCGCCGATGTTCTTCCAGGTCACCGGGATCGGGAAGGCGTAGTCACCCAGGCGGCTGTTCAGCGTGGCCGACAGGGTGTCACCGTCCACGGTGACCGGGCCGGAGACATCCCAGCTGTAGCCGGGGATCCGGTTGACGGTGTCGCGCACGACCGCGAGGCCACTGGCATCGCCCGACTCGAGCTCGGACGCCGAACCATTCATGGCTGCCTGCAACTTGCCGTACAGCTCACCGACCGAAGGCGTGGCGGGGGCGGCGATCGCGGCGGGGGCGGTGGCGACGACAGCGGCGGTGACCGGCGCGAAGATGGTGGCAAACGCCATCGACGCGGCAACGAGCGAACGCTTCATGGATGGATCTCCTCTAGTTAGGCAAGCCTAGGCTAGCCTGAGTATAGACACACCTATGGCCGGAACGCCTACTCCACCAGGAAGATGAAGTACGCGAGGAACAGCACCATCAGTGCCCACATGGCCGGGTGCACTTCCCTGATACGGCCCTTGGCGACCATCACGATCGGGTAGAAGATCATGCCCATCGCCAGCCCGTTGGCGATCGAATACGTCAGCGGCATCATGATGACCGTGATGAACGCGGGCACCGAGTACTCGAGGTTCTGCCAGTCGATGTCGCCCAGCGAACGCGCCATCAGGATGCCGACCACGATCAGCGCGGCCGAGGTGATCTCGGCCGATCCGGCGACCACCGAGAAGATCGGATAGCAGAACATCGCGATCAGGAACCAGCCCGCGGTGGTCACCGCTGTGAGTCCCGTTCGACCACCCGCCGACACACCCGCCGTCGATTCGACATAGGCGGTGGTGGTGGAGGTACCGATGATCGCGCCCGCGGTGGTGCCGACCGAGTCGGCGGCCATCGCGCTCGCCGCACGGGGCAGGGTGCCGTCCTTGTTCAGCAGACCGGCCTGGTTGGCGACGCCGATCAGGGTGCCGGAGGCATCGAAGAAATCGACGAACAGCATGGTGAGGACCACCACGATCATCTGCCCGGTGAAAGCGTCCGGCAGGTGGATGATCGCCTGGCCGAATGTCTGATCCAACCCCTTCGGCATCTCGGCGATGCCGTCCGGGATGTCGACCAGACCGGTCACCATGCCGAGGATCGTGGTCGAGACGATGCCGTAGAGCACCGCGCCGTGCCAGCCGATCACCAGGAAGACCACGGTGACGATCAGACCGAACAGAGCCAGCATCGTGGTGCCATCGGTGAGATCGCCGAGAGTCACCAGCGTCGAGTCACTGTTGACCACGATGCCCGCGTTCTTCAACCCGAGGAACGCCACGAACAAACCGATACCCGCGCCGACGGCGAACTTCATCTGCAACGGGATCGCGTTGAGAATCCGTTCCCGGACCTTCGTGATCGCCAGAATGAAGAAGATGATGCCCGACAGCAAGGTGCCCGACAGCGCCACCTGCCACGGGATGCCCATGCTGAGCACCACTGTGTAGGCGAAGAACGCGTTGAGACCCATGCCCGGCGCGAGCGCGATCGGGTACTTCGCCCAGATGCCCATCACAAGCGTGCCGAAGACCGCGGCGACGGCGGTGGCCGTGAAGACCGCCTGCATCGGGATGCCCTTGTCGCCGAGAGCGCCCTCGTCACCGAGGATCGACGGGTTCACCGCCAGCACATACGACATCGCCAGGAACGTGACCGTGCCCGCCATCGCCTCGCGCTTGAAGCTGGACCCACTCGACGAGATACCGAAATATCCGTCGATGCGCCCTCTGGCACGGGTCAGGGCATCACTGGCCATGATTCTCCTCAGTTATCGACCCCGGAACGGTAGCGGAAAGTTCACTGAATCGAATAACTCGGCACTCGTGTCACCGTGTACGGTCACGCCCCCGCGACGGCCACCAAGCCCAGTTCGGAGTCGGAGGCGAGCAACGCGTTGTGGGGAAGGACACGGACCGTGTACCCGACCGCGCCCGACAGCGGGACCGGAGCCTGGATCGAATACAGTTCGCTGCCTTCGTCGGCGCCGGTGTGGCCCATCTCGATCGTGGTCGTATCGGAGAGGTCGTCGGTCGGCGAGACCCGGCCGAGTACCGCCTGCACCACCACATCCGACGGCGCGAGCCCGCCGAGATCGATGCGCGCGTGCAGCGACAGTTCCGCACCGATCACCGGGGTATCGGGCAGACCCGAGCTGTCGACCTGTGCGATCCGTACCGATGGCCACGCGGCGTCGACGCGCTTGCGGTATTCGGCGATCTCGGCGGCGCCGGCGAATTTGTCGGCTGCGGCGCGACCGAACGCGGCGGCCGCGGGTCCGTAGTACTGCTCGGCGTAGTCGCGCACCATCCGCGATGCCAGGACCTTCGGGCTGGTGGTCTGCAGGGTGTGGCGCACCATCTCGGTCCAGCGGATCGGCACATCGCTCGCGTCACGGTCGTAGAAACGCGGCGCGACAGTGCGCTCGACGAGTTCGTAGAGCGCCGAGGCCTCGAGGTCGTCGCGGCGGGTCTCGTCGCGGATGCCGTCGGCGGTGGGGATGGCCCAGCCGTTCTCGCCGTCGTACATCTCGTCCCACCAGCCGTCGCGGATGGACAGATTGAGGCCGCCGTTGAGCGCGGACTTCATTCCCGAGGTCCCACAGGCTTCGAGCGGGCGCAGCGGATTGTTCAGCCACACGTCGCAACCCCAGTACAGGTAGCGGGCCATCGACATGTCGTAGTCGGGCAGGAAGACGATGCGGTGACGCACCTCTGGGTCGTCGGCGAACCGTACGACCTGTTGGATCAGCGCCTTACCGCCGTCGTCGGCGGGGTGGCTCTTGCCCGCGACCACCAGCTGCACCGGACGTTCGGGGTCGAGCAGCAGCGCGCGCAGACGTTCGGGGTCGCGCAGCATGAGGGTGAGCCGCTTGTAGGTGGGAACGCGACGGGCGAAACCGATGGTGAGCACGTTCGGATCGAACACGTCGTCGATCCAGCCGAGTTCGGCGTCGGCGGCGCCTCGCTGTCGCCAGGAATCGCGCAGCCTGCGTCGCACTTCATCGATCAGTACCCCGCGCAACGTGTTCCGCGTCGACCACAGCTGACCGAGGTCGACATCGCTGAGCTTCTCCCAGCCCCGCGCCTCCTCGACCAGTTCGGGGCCGACCAGTTCGCGCGCCTTGTCGATCCATTCGCGCGCGGCCCAGGTCGGTGCGTGCACGCCGTTGGTGACCGAGCCGATCGGCACCTCGGCCGCGTCGAAGTCCGGCCACAGCGCCGCGAACATCTCCCGGCTGACTTCACCGTGCAGTTTCGATACGCCGTTGGCGCGCTGGGCCATGCGCAGACCCATGTGCGCCATATTGAACACCGAGGGATCGCCCTCACGACCGAATGCGAGGATCCGGTCCACGGAAAGCCCTGGCAGCAGAGCGGATTCGGACTCACCGTGCGATCCGCCGAAGTACCTGCGGACCAACGGCATCGGGAATCGGTCGATGCCCGCGGGCACCGGAGTGTGCGTGGTGAACACGGTGCCTGCCCGCACCGCGGTGAGTGCGGTCTCGAAATCCAGTCCGCCCGCGATGAATTCACGCATGCGCTCGACGCCGAGGAACCCCGCGTGACCCTCGTTCATGTGGAAGACATCGGGATCAGGGAGCCCGTTGGCGCGGGTGTAAGCGCGCACCGCGCGAACGCCACCGATTCCGGCCAGGATCTCCTGCTTGATGCGGTGGTCCTGATCGCCGCCGTAGAGCCGGTCGGTGACGGCGCGCAGTTCGGGATCGTTGTCGGCGATATCGGAATCGAGCAGCAGCAACGGGATCCGGCCCACCTGCGCGATCCACACCCTGGCCCGCAGCACCCGCCCCTCCGGCATGCCGACGCGGATGAGCACCGGCGAGCCGTCGCTGGTGAGCAGCCGCAGCGGCAGCCCCTGCGGGTCGAGCGCCGGGTAGTGCTCCATCTGCCAGCCGTCGGCCGACAGCGACTGCCGGAAATACCCCGAGCGATACAGCAGCCCGACGCCGATCAGTGGCAAGCCCAGATCCGAGGCGGCCTTGAGGTGATCACCGGCGAGGATGCCGAGACCGCCGGAGTAGTTCGGCAGCACCTCGGTGACGCCGAACTCCATCGAGAAGTAGGCGATCCCCGCCACATCGGTGCCGGTCTGCTCCTGGAACCACCGCGGCCGAGCCAGGTAGTCCTGCAAGCCCGCAGCAGCCGCGTCCACCCGTGCGGTGTAGCCGGGATCGGCGGCGAGCTCATCGAGCCGCTCGGCGGGCACCTCACCCAGCATCCGTACCGGGTCCTGGCCGACGGCGCGCCACAACTGCGGATCGAGCTCGGCGAACAGATCCTGCGTCGGGCCGTGCCACGACCACCGCAGGTTCGTCGACAACTCACCCAGCGCGGCGAGCCGCTCCGGCAAATGGGCACGGACAGTGAACCGACGAAGTGCCTTCACCCCGGAAGAATAAACGATCGAGCCCGCACGGGGGTCCTAGGTGAACTGGGCAGCGAATTCGGGGGTGGGCGGGACCTCGGTGATCACGTCGATCAGCACGCCTGCGGGATCGGCGACGATGAAGTGGCGTTGCCCGAAGTCTTCGGTGCGCAGCTCGAGTTCGGGGCGAAGGCCGCCGGTCCGCACGAGTCGGTCCCACTCGGCGTCGACATCGTCGACCTCGAAGTTGAGCACTACCCCCTGGACCGGCTTGCCGAAGCCTGCCGGGATCGTGGGATGGGTGGGGTCGAGCAGGGCCAGTTCGTAGGTCGGCTCGTCGTCGGCGCCCGCCCGCCGCAGGCTGACGTACCAGTCCGCTTCGAAGACGATCTCGAAGCCGAACCAGGCCGTGTAGAAGTCGCGCGATTCCGCGATCCGGCTGGTGGCCAGAACCGGGTAGTAGCTGCTGAGTCTCATGGGGATTCACCTTTCACATACCGTTGGTATGTGTCGTACGATAGTTCACATACCATCGGTAGGTCAACGGGAGGACAGTCGATGACATCGACGGCGCGAACGCGGCAACGCGAACAGACGCGGCGCGTCCTGCTACACGAGACAAGGGCCCTGTTCGCCGCGAAAGGCTATGCCGCCGTGGGGTTGTCGGAGATCGTGACGTCCGCCGGGGTCACCAAGGGCGCGCTGTATCACCACTTCGACAGCAAGGCCGACCTGTTCCGCGCGGTCCTCACGCAGGTACAGGAGGAGGTCGGCGCGCAGGTGGCCGCCGCCGCCGACACCGAGTCCGACCCGTGGACGCAGCTCACCACCGGTTGCGCCGCGTTCCTGCGAGCCTGCGCCGACCCGCTCGTTCAGCGGATCCTGCTGATCGACGGCCCCGCCGTCCTCGGCTGGCACGAATGGCGTGCCATGGACGAGGCCAATTCCGCCCGCCACCTGCACGAAGCCCTGCAATCCCTCGTCGACGCCCGTGTCCTTCCCCCACAACCGGTCGCCCCGCTGACCCAACTGCTCTCCGGGGCGATGAACGAGGCAGCGCTGTGGTTGGCCACCACCACCGACCCGAACGCGCTGACCGACACCATCGCCGCCCTCGACCGACTCCTCGCGGGCCTGCGCGGGCCCTGACGCCACGAAATCCGCTCGCCGTACCCCGGCACTCCGTGCCACCATGCACCGATGCCGCACTGGGTCGATGTCCTGCCCGAATTCCTGGTCGCCGCCCTCATCCTGGCCGCGCTGCCCGGGCCCGCGACGGCGCTGTTCCTGCAGCGATCGGTTCGCGACGGGCGCAGCGCCGGCCTGGCCGCGGTCGTGGGCAACGAGATCGGCATTCTCGGCTGGACGCTCGCGGGCGGCACCGGGCTGTCGATTCTGCTGGCCGCCAACCGCTGGCTCAACACCACCATGCATGTCGTCGGCGCCGTCGTCCTGATCTGGCTCGGCGTCCAGTCCTGGCGCCACGCCCGCGGCCACAGCGACGACTTCGGCGCCGCCCTCACCGCGAAACTCCCGGGCGGCAACACTCCCGCCGCCGCCTTCCGAGCCTCGCTGATCTCGATCGCCGCCAACCCGAAGGCGGCGGTGTTCGGCATGACGATCCTGCCCCAATTCCTCCCGAACGAAGGCCCTGTCCTGCCCACCCTGTGCATCCTGGCCACCATCCAGGTCGTCGTCGACGGCGCCTGGTGCGTGGGAGTGGTCCTGGCCGCCGACCGAGCAGGCGCCTGGCTGCGCCGTGCCACGATCCGTCAGCGGGTAGAACGCACCCTCGCCGCCGTCCTGGTAGCCCTCGGCCTTGGCCTGGCCGCCGACACACGCTGAAACCACCCCGGACGACATCCGCACCCCCGGCCACCAGCGCTCCCCACCCGGAAAAATGCAGTAAGTTAGCCGAGTGACCGGCCGGATAGCCATCGATGACATCGCCCCGTCCATCCCCGGCGGCCGCCCGTCTAAAGCCGCAGTCGGCGAGGTGTTTCCCGTCCGCGCCGTCGTCTGGCGCGAGGGTCACGACGCGGTAGCCGCCACCCTGGCAGTCCGAGCCCCCGGCTCCTCCCGGATCACCCGTATCCGCATGGCCCCCGACTACCAACCCGACGTCTTCAACGCCCACTTCACCCCCAACGCCCCCGGTCTGTGGACGTACCGCATCGAAGGCTGGAGCGACCCCGTCGCCACCTGGCGCTCGGCCGTCGAAGCGAAATTGTCCGTCGGCCAGACCGCCGCCGACCTGGCCAACGACCTCGAGACCGGCGCGATCCTCTTCGAACGCGCTGCCCAAGCCGTCCCGAAGAAGCAGTTCGAACGCCTGCGCGCCGCCGCCACCGCCCTGCGCGGCGACGAACAACTCCCGGCCCGGGTCGCCCCCGCGTTCTCCGAGGAGATCAGCGAGATCCTGCGCGCCACCCCGCTGCGCGAGATGGTCACCCGGGGCACCCAGTTCTCGGTCCTGGTCGAACGCCGCCGCGCCCTGGTGGGCTCCTGGTACGAATTCTTCCCCCGCTCCACCGGTGGCCGCGACGCCGACGGCAACCCGATCCACGGCACCTTCGCCACGGCCGCGCGTGAACTCCCCCGTATCGCGGGCATGGGATTCGATGTCGTCTACCTCCCGCCGATCCACCCGGTCGGCGTGGTGAATCGCAAGGGCCGCAACAACACTCTCACCACCGAGCCCGGCGACGTGGGCTCCCCCTGGGCCATCGGCTCGGCGGACGGCGGACACGATGCCGTGAACCCGCTTCTCGGCACCGAAACCGACTTCACCGAATTCGTCTCCGAGGCAGCAGCTCTCGGCCTCGATGTCGCCATCGACCTGGCCCTGCAATGCGCGCCGGACCATCCCTGGGTCGCCGCCCACCCGGAGTGGTTCACCACCCTCCCGGACGGCACCATCGCCTATGCCGAGAACCCCCCGAAGAAGTACCAGGACATCTACCCGGTCAACTTCGACAACGACCCCGACGGTCTCTACGCCGAGATCCTGCGGGTGGTCCGGCACTGGATCTCGTTGGGCGTCACCATCTTCCGCGTGGACAACCCGCACACCAAGCCCGCCGATTTCTGGGAGTGGCTGATCGCGGAGCTGCGCCGCACCGACCCCGACGTGATCTTCCTGTCCGAGGCGTTCACCCGTCCGGCCCGCCTCTACGGCCTGGCCCGCCGCGGCTTCAGCCAGTCGTACACGTATTTCACCTGGCGCGTACACAAGTGGGAACTCACCGAGTTCGGCTACGAGATCGCCGCCAAGGCCGACGAAGCCAGACCGAATCTGTTCGTGAACACCCCCGATATCCTGCACGAAAGCCTGCAACACGGCGGCCCTGGCATGTTCGCCATCCGCGCCGCGCTCGCGGCCACCCTGTCGCCCACCTGGGGCGTGTACTCCGGTTTCGAACTGTTCGAATACCAGGCGGTCCGCGAGGGCAGCGAGGAATACCTCGATTCGGAGAAGTACGAACTTCGTCCCCGCGATTTCGCCGGGGCCCTCGAGCGCGGTGAATCGCTGGAACCGTGGCTCACCCGCCTCAACCAGATCCGGCGCAATCACCCCGCGCTGCAACAGTTGCGCTGCATCCACTTCCATCACATCGACAACGACGCGCTGATCGCCTACTCCAAGATCGATCCGGTCTCCGGCGACGCGGTCCTGGTCATCGTGAACCTGAACCCCTATGCCGCCGAGCAGGGCCATATTTCGCTCGATCTCCCCGCTATCGGCCGCGAATGGCACGACCATCCGGTGGTCTTCGACGAGATCAGCGGCGAGGAATACCACTGGGGCCAGCAGAATTTCGTGCGCCTCGACCCCGCGCGCGCGGTGGCGCACATCCTGGCGCTGCCAGCGGTCCCCGCCGCCGCCCGCGTACCGCTGGCCTACCGCGAGACACTGTGATGAAGCGCCGCGATCTACTGCTGCTCGCCGCGGGCACCCATCCCGACCCGCACACTGTCCTGGGCGCACACTCCCATGCCGACGGCACCGCGGTCCGGGTCCTTCGCCCCCACGCCGACACCGTGACGGTGCTCGTCGGCGAGTCCGAGCATCGGCTGAAGTCGTTGGGCCACGGTATTTTCGACGCGGTCCTGCCGTATCCGGAGATCGACGACTACCGGGTCCGCGCCGAATACCCGGGTGGCCAGACGGTGGTTTCCGCCGACGGCTACCGCTTCCTGCCCACCGTCGGCGAATTCGACCTGCACCTCATCGGCGAAGGCCGACACACCCGCCTCTGGGAGGTGCTCGGCGCGCATCCACGCCACTACACCACCCTCGACGGCGAGGTCGACGGCACTTCGTTCGCGGTCTGGGCCCCGAATGCTCGCGGTGTCACCGTCTTCGGCGATTTCGACCACTGGAGCGGCACCTCGGCACCCATGCGCGCCTTGGGCAGTTCCGGGGTGTGGGAGGTGTTCGTGCCGGGCGTCGGACCGGGCACGCGCTACAAGTACCGGATCCACGGCGCCGATGGTCGCGTCGTCGATCACGCTGACCCCCTTGCCTTTTCGACCGAAGTACCGCCCGCGACGGCCTCGGTGGTCACCCGCGCCGACCACGTGTGGACCGACAGCGCCTGGCTCGACCGACGCGCGAAGACCGACGCGGTCCGCTCCCCCATGAGCGCCTACGAAATCCACCTCGGTTCCTGGCGACCCGGCCTCGACTACCGCGAATTGGCCCATCAGCTGGCCGAGTACCTGCGCGCGACCGGATTCACCCACGTCGAACTGCTGCCGGTGGCCGAGCACCCGTTCGGCGGATCGTGGGGATACCAGGTCACCTCGTACTACGCCCCGACCTCGCGTTTCGGCAGCCCCGACGACTTCCGCTACTTCGTCGACCACCTGCACAACGCGGGCATCGGGGTGCTCCTGGACTGGGTCCCCGCGCACTTCCCGCGCGACGAATGGGCACTGGCCCGCTTCGACGGCACCCCGCTCTACGAACACCCCGATCCGCGCCGCGGCGAGCAACTCGACTGGGGCACTTTCGTTTTCGACTTCGGACGCAACGAGGTCCGCAACTTCCTGGTCGCCAATGCCACCTTCTGGATCGAGGAGTTCCACATCGACGGCCTGCGCGTCGACGCCGTGGCCTCGATGCTGTACCTGGACTACTCCCGCCCCGACGGCGGCTGGGAGCCGAATATCTACGGCGGCCGGGAGAATCTGGAAGCGGTCGACTTCCTGCAGGAGCTCAACGACGCCGTGCACGGCGCCCATCCCGGCGTGGTCACCATCGCCGAGGAGTCCACCACCTGGCCCGGCGTCACCCGCGGCACCGACGTCGGCGGCCTCGGTTTCACCATGAAGTGGAACATGGGCTGGATGCACGACACTCTCGGCTACCTGGGTCGCGACCCGATCCATCGCTCCTGGCACCACAACGAGATGACGTTCTCGCTGGTGTACGCGTGGAGCGAGAACTATGTGTTGCCGATCAGCCACGACGAGGTCGTGCACGGCAAGGGCACGCTGTGGACCCGCATGCCCGGCGACGACTTCGCCAAGGCGAGCGGCGTGCGCGCCCTGCTCGCCTACATGTGGGCCCACCCCGGCAAACAACTGCTGTTCATGGGCCAGGAATTCGGCCAGTTCCGCGAATGGGACAACGACCGCGGCCTGGACTGGCAGGAATTGGAAAACCCACTCCACCAGGGCATTTCAACGATGGTGGCCGACCTCAACCGCACCTACACCGCCCACCCGGCCCTGTGGACGCAAGACGCCACTCCCGGCGGTCACTCCTGGATCGAAGCCGACGACAGCACGGCCAACGTCTTCGCCTTCCTGCGCTGGAGCACCGACGGCAGCGCGGTGGCGGCCATCTTCAACTTCTCGGGTTCCCTCCGCGAGAACTACCGCATCGGCCTGCCCCACCCCGGCGCCTGGCACGAGATCCTCAACACCGACGCCCACGAATACGCGGGCTCCGGCATCGGCAATCTCGGCATCGTCACCGCCGTCGACACCCCCAGCCACGGTCACCCGGCCTCGGCCACCATCACGATGGCCCCGCACAGCGCCCTCTGGCTGTCCTCGACGGCTTAACGATCCAGGTCGACCCGAATCGTCAGCAGGTCGGTACCGAACGCCCGTACCGCGGTGCTGTTGTAGCGCGGCAACTGCCGCAGCCTGGCCCGTGGATCGTCACCGGGCAGCAATACGGCGGTCCCGGCGTACCAGCGTCCGCCCAGGCGCACGCGGACCTTGTTGTCGGCCTTGATGTTGCGCACATACTGCGAGCGATCCCCGAACTCGGAGACCAACCAGAACTCGTTTCCGACGCGCCGACCACCGATCGGCGTGACCCGCGGCTGCCCGCTCACCCGTCCGACCGTCTCGAGCAACTGCTGACCGGGCAGTCTGCCCAGGATCGGATTCAGTCGCCGCTGGAACGCGGTGACGATCCGATGCTGGATATCGTTCTTGGACGCCATATTTCGACCGTAGCACCGCTCACACGCAGCGAAGCCGCCCCGGCGATGTTCGGCCGGGGCGGCTTCGAAAAGCGATCGTTGCTGGGCTGTGGGTGTCAGTACAGTGCGGCGGCGAGCTTGCGCCGGGCGGCGATCACGAAGGGCTCGGCGGGATCGAACAGCTCGAACAGTTCGAGCAGGCGGGTGCGGGCCCTGGTGCGGTCGTCGCCCGCGGTGCGCTTGACGATCGCGATGATCCGATCGAAGGCCGCCTCGGGTCGCTGCTCGAACATTTCGATGTCGGCGGCGTCGAGTGCGGCGTCCAGATTCGCCGGGTCGGCGTCGGCGGTGGCGACCACGGCCGGGTCGAGCTGCTGGGCCCTGGTCAGGAAGCGCAGCTGGCGCAGGGCCGCCTTGGCTTCCTCGTTGCCGGGTTCCTCGGCGATGATCGCCTCGTAGGCCGCCTCGGCGCCGGCGAAGTCACCTTCGGACAGCTTGTCCTCCGCGTCGACGAAGCGCGGGTCCTCGATTTCGGGCTCGACGGGAGCCGCGTCGGGGTCGCCCTCGAGCTTGCCCGCTGTCGCGTCCATCACAGCGTCGAGCCACTGCCGCACCTGCGGGTCCGGCTGCGCGCCTTCGAAATCGGCCAGCGGCTGCCCGCCCGCCACCGCGATCACCGTCGGAATGCCCTGCACGCGCAGCGCCTGCACGATGTTCATATTGGCTTCGGCCTCGATCACGGCCAGATCCCAGGCGCCACGGTCTTCGGCGTTGAACCGTTCCAGGGTGCGAACCAGCTCGACGCTGCCCGCGCTGCGCTGCGAGAACAGCGCGACCACCACGGGCACCTGCGTCGAGCGCCGAATCACCTTGGCTTCGAAATCCGCCTCGGTGACCGTGTGGTTCCCCGAGGCCGGAGCAGCAGCGCCACCGCCGGGAGCGGCGGGCGGCTGCTTCAGCGCGGACAGATCCACCGCACCGGACATGGCGGCGGCAGCGGCGGGCGATGGACGGCGGGCAGCGGGTCGAGTCACGCTTTCCAGTTTGTCACGAAGCTGTTGGAGCGGCAGCCGCGGAGCCCTTGCTCACGTCCGCGCTCAGCTCACCGAGCTGACCGGTGCGCACCGCCCAGACCTCGAAGATCACGGTGAACAGCGGCGGAATGCTCGACGCCAGTGCCAGCACGGTGGTCTTCCAGTTCCAGTTCAGTTCACGCGAGGTCAACAGCGCCGTGATCACGAACAGCACGAAGATCGCGCCGTGCACCGGTCCGAAGATCTTCACGCCGATCTCGTTGCCCTCCGCGGGCAGGTACTTGAACGCCATTCCGGTCAGCAGCCCGATCCAGGACAGCGCCTCGAGCACCGCGAAGAACCGAAACCGGCTGGCCGTGGACCGCAAATCGAAGAAACCCATGCCCACCATTGTGCCGCATGATCTACGACACCACGTAGTTGGACCGGTCACAACAAAAGCCCTGGTCCCCACGCGGAGTACCAGGGCTTTCGTAGTCGAACGGGATCAGGCAGGTACGCGGATGATCAGCGCGTCACCCTGACCGCCACCACCGCACAGCGCGGCGGCGCCGACGCCACCACCGCGACGCTTCAGCTCCAGCGCCAGGTGCAGCAGGATGCGCGCACCGGACATGCCGAGCGGGTGACCGATGGCGATGGCGCCACCGTTGACATTGACCTTCTCCGGGTCGAAGCCGAGCTTGCGGGTCGACGACACACCGACCGCCGCGAACGCCTCGTTGATCTCGATCAGGTCCAGCTCGGCGGGCGTGATGCCCTCCTTGGCGCACGCGGCGAGGATCGCGTTGGCCGGCTGGTCCTGCAGGGTCGAATCCGGCCCGGCGACCTGGCCCGCGGCGCCGATCTCGGCGATCCACTCCAGCCCCAGCTCCTCGGCCTTGGCCCTGCTCATCACGATCACCGCGGCCGCGCCGTCGGAGATCTGCGAGGCGGTGCCCGCGGTGACGGTGCCGTCCTTGCGGAAGGCCGGACGCAGCTTGCCCAGCGACTCGACGGTGGTGTCGGCGCGAATGCCCTCGTCCTCGGTGACGTAGACCGGGTCGCCCTTGCGCTGCGGCACGGCGACCGGCACGACCTCGTCCTCGAACAGCCCGTTCTTCCACGCGGCGGCAGCGCGCTGGTGCGAGGCCGCGGCTAGCGCGTCCTGCTCCTCGCGGCTCACCTTGTCGAGGTCGTTGCGATCCTCGGTGAGCAGGCCCATGGCCTGGTCGGTGATCACGTCGTGCAGGCCGTCGTAGGCCATGTGGTCGACGAGGGTGGTATCGCCGTACTTGAAGCCCTCACGGCTCTTGGGCAGCAGATGCGGGGTCTGGCTCATCGACTCCATGCCGCCGGCGACCACGATCTCGTGCTCACCCGCGCGGATCAGCTGATCGGCCAGTGCGATGGCGTTGATGCCGGACAGACAGACCTTGTTGATCAGCAGCGACGGCACATCCATCGGGATACCCGCGGCGATGGCGGCCTGACGCGCGGGCAGCTGCCCCGCACCGGCCTGCAGCACCTGTCCCAGAATCACGTAGTCGACCTGCGCGGGCGCGACGCCGCCCTTCTCGAGCGCGGCCTTGATGGCGACACCGGCCAGATCCGAGGCCTTGAAGCCCTTCAGACCGCCGAGCAGCCGACCGACCGGGGTACGCGCACCGGACACGATGACAGAAGTGGTCACGAAAGCCTCGCATTCATTGAGTCGAACCTCGCCGGAGGCACACGGCAGCACCGCGCGCGTACAGGAGTTGGACTCCACGGTAACCGGTATCGGCCCGCGCCCGGCACGCAGGTCCGCGCTAGCTTCGTGGGGTGACCAATGAGAACTTCATCCCCGCCGACTACGTCATCGCCGTCGACCACGTGGGCATCGCCGTGCCCGACCTCGACATCGCCGTGGCCTGGTACACCGACAACCTCGGCATGGTCGAGACCCACCGCGAGGTGAACGAGGCCCAGGGCGTCGTGGAGGCCATGCTGTCGTGCCCCGCCGCCGCCGACCGCGCGACCGCCCTGCAGTTGCTGTCCCCACTCACCCCCGAGTCGACCATCGCCAAGTTCATCGACCGCAGCGGCCCCGGACTGCAGCAGCTGGCCTACCGGGTCACCGATATCGAAGCGGTTTCGGACTTCCTGCGCGGACGCGGTGTGCGTTTGCTGTACGAAGCCCCCCGCCACGGAACCGCCGATTCCCGCATCAATTTCATCCATCCGAAGGATGCTGGCGGTGTGCTGGTCGAGCTCGTGGAGCCGAACCCGGACGTTACGCACTAGTACGCCGGTACTGTCGGTAAATCTCAGCGAGATCACAATCACGGTCGAGTCTCCATAGGCTCGCTCGAGGCTGTATTTTGTGTGCCATGTCGTCACCTGAGTCCGATCGCAATCGCTTCGTTGCACTGCCCTTCACCGTTGTGCGCAAGGGTTATGCGCAAGACGAGGTGCGCAACTACTTCGACCGCTTCGACGCTGAGCTCCGCGTCACCGCCACCGACCGGGATGCTGCCGCAGCGCAGGCCCGCAATCTCGCCAGCCAGCTGGAAGATGCGCGTGACGAGATCGACGAGCTCCGCAAGGAGGTCGACCGGCTTTCCGTGCCGCCGACCACCGCCGAAGGCATGTCCGACCGCATCTCGCGCATGCTGCGCCTGGCCTCGGACGAAGCGTCCGAGGTCCGCGCGCTTGCGCAGGCCGAAGCCGCCGAGATGGTGTCGATCGCCGAGCAGCAGGCCACCGAGATGCGTGGCAAGTACGAGTCGCTGCTCGCGGAGACCAAGGAGAAGCGCGAGGCGCTCGAGATCGAGTTCGAGCAGACCCTCGCGAACGCGCGCACCGAGTCCGCCAAGATCATCGAGGCCGCACAGGCCGATGTGGAACGTCTCGGCAAGGAGGCCGAGGCCAAGCGCAAGGCCACCCAGCAGGACTTCGAGGCCACCATGAACGATCGGCGCACCAAGCTGACCCGTGCCATGGAGGAGCTCGAGGCCACCAGTCGCGCCGAGGCCGCTCAGCGGATCAAGGATGCGACCGATGAGTCCAACCGCCTGATCAGCTCCGCCACCCAGACCTCCGAGCGCAAGATCGCGCACGCGAAGGAACTGGCCGAGGAGATGCGCGTGCTGCGCGGCCGGGTGCTCGCCCAGCTGCTCGGAATTCGCGGTCAGCTCGACTCCGTGCCCGCCATGCTCGCCGCGGTCAACCGCGAGAGCGAACTGCTCGACGGCACTCCCGAGCGCAAGTCGATCAGCAACAACAACGGCAACAAGTCGGTCTCGAGCTCGCGCCAGAACAAGGCCATCCCGGAGGTCGCCGACGAGGACATCGTCGACGAGGACCGCGAGAGCGCCGACGTCAACTGATCAGTCTGTCGGACTCGTAACGACATTCACCTGGAAAACCGAAGGCCGCCTCGAACATCGAGGCGGCCTTCGGTTTTCGCTGTCTGCGGCTCGGGTGTCGGTCAGGACCAGCGGCGGGTGATGCCGCGGGTGCGCCGGCCGTTCCAGCAGCCCTGGTGCCAGTGTCTGCGGTCGTCCTCGCCGCCCTCGGCGGCCCAGGCGACGATATGGGCGACACCGACGGCGATCTCGTGGTCGCAGCCGGGGCACCGATAGGTCTTCACCGCGCGGGCGCCGGGAACCGTTCGCACGATATAGGTTTCATCGCCCGGCCCGTCTTCGGTCCGGCCGTACACGTCACCGAGCGGTGCGGGGCCCGTAGGACGTCCGGTGCGTGGTTTACGTCGCGGCATCCCACTTCCCTCCTAGAAGAGGCGGAAAACGTTGCTCTCCGTGCCACGTAGCTCGTCGTAATCGAGCGTGAGGCAGCGGATTCCACGGTCCTCGGCCAGCGTCCTCGCCTGCGGCTTGATCTGCTGCGCCGCGAACACCCCGGCCACCGGGGCCAGCAGCGGGTCACGGTTGAGCAGTTCGAGGTAGCGGGTGAGCTGCTCGACACCGTCGATGTCACCGCGGCGCTTGATCTCCACCGCCACCGAGGCGCCGCCGGCGTCACGGCACAGCAGGTCCACCGGTCCGATCGCGGTCATGTACTCGCGCCGAACCAGGGTGTACCCCTCCCCGAGCTTCGTCACGTGTTCGGCGAGCAGCTCCTGCAGATGCGCTTCGACGCCGTCCTTCACCAGACCGGGATCGACGCCGAGCTCGTGCGAGGAATCGTGCTCGATCTCCTCGATGGTGATCTGCAGTTCCTCGCCGGCCTTGTTCGTCACCACCCACAGTGCCTTCGCGGTCACCGACTCCGGCACGTCCTGTTCCACCAGCCAGCACGGCGGACTCATCCAGTTCAGCGGCTTGTAGGAGCCGCCGTCGGAGTGCACGAGCACCGACCCGTCGGCCTTGATCAGCAACAGCCGACGAGCCATCGGGAGGTGGGCGGTCAGTCGACCGACGTAGTCGACCTGGCAACGAGCAATGACGAGGCGCACCCAAGCACTGTAGGCGACTGCCCCGGGAACGCAAAAAGGCCCCCAACCAATGGTTGAGGGCCTTTCGCAATGATGTTCCGGCAGTGTCCTACTCTCCCACACCCTGTCGAGTGCAGTACCATCGGCGCAGGTGGCCTTAGCTTCCGGGTTCGGAATGGGACCGGGCGTTTCCCCACCGCTATAACTACCGTAACTCTATGAAACTAGACAGCGCTCGCCACACAACAACTCAGAAGAGTCCTGTGTGAGTGTGCTGCAGTGTCTGTTGTTTCAGAAACCGCACAGTGGACGCGTAACACCTTCGTAGTAAGCCCTCGGCCTATTAGTACCAGTCACCTACACCAGTTACCTGGCTTCCAATTCTGGCCTATCAACCCCATGGTCTGTAGGGGGCCTTAACCCATCAAGTGGGAGAGAAACCTCATCTTGGAACAGGCTTCCCGCTTAGATGCTTTCAGCGGTTATCCCTTCCGAACGTAGCCAACCAGCAGTGCTCCTGGCGGAACAACTGGCACACCAGAGGTTCGTCCGTCCCGGTCCTCTCGTACTAGGGACAGCCTTCCTCAAGTTTCTTACGCGCGCGGCGGATAGAGACCGAACTGTCTCACGACGTTCTAAACCCAGCTCGCGTGCCGCTTTAATGGGCGAACAGCCCAACCCTTGGGACCTACTCCAGCCCCAGGATGCGACGAGCCGACATCGAGGTGCCAAACCATCCCGTCGATATGGACTCTTGGGGAAGATCAGCCTGTTATCCCCGGGGTACCTTTTATCCGTTGAGCGACACCGCTTCCACTTGCCGGTGCCGGATCACTAGTCCCGACTTTCGTCCCTGCTCGACCTGTCAGTCTCACAGTCAAGCTCCCTTGTGCACTTGCACTCAACACCTGATTGCCAACCAGGCTGAGGGAACCTTTGGGCGCCTCCGTTACATTTTGGGAGGCAACCGCCCCAGTTAAACTACCCACCAGGCACTGTCCCTGAACCAGATCATGGTCCGAGGTTAGAAGTCCAATACGATCAGAGTGGTATTTCAACGACGACTCCACCCGAACTAGCGTCCGAGCTTCACAGTCTCCCACCTATCCTACACAAACCGTACCGAACACCAATACCAAGCTATAGTGAAGGTCCCGGGGTCTTTTCGTCCTGCCGCGCGTAACGAGCATCTTTACTCGTAATGCAATTTCGCCGAGTCTGTGGTTGAGACAGCAGAGAAGTCGTTACGCCATTCGTGCAGGTCGGAACTTACCCGACAAGGAATTTCGCTACCTTAGGATGGTTATAGTTACCACCGCCGTTTACCGGGGCTTAAATTCTCAGCTTCGCCCATAACAGGCTAACCGGTCCTCTTAACCTTCCGGCACCGGGCAGGCGTCAGTCCGTATACATCGTCTTACGACTTCGCACGGACCTGTGTTTTTAGTAAACAGTCGCTTCTCTCTGGTCTCTGCGACCTCGTCCAGCTCAGTCCGTAAAGAACGTCACCAGACCAGGTCCCCCTTCTCCCGAAGTTACGGGGGCATTTTGCCGAGTTCCTTAACCACAGTTCTCTCGATCGCCTTAGTATTCTCTACCTGACCACCTGTGTCGGTTTGGGGTACGGGCCGTGTACCAGCTCGCTAGAGGCTTTTCTCGGCAGCATAGGATCACTGAATTCCCCTCAACGGGTACGCATCACCTCTCAGGCTTCATGCTGTGCGGATTTGCCTACACAACGCCCTACAGGCTTACACCAGGTATTCCATCACCTGGCCCAGCTACCTTCCTGCGTCACCCCATCGCTTACCTACTACAGCCAGGGTCGTATGCAGCAATTGCTCCCCTCGCCCGAAGGCTCAGTAAAACAACATTTGGATACTTAGCACAACTGATTCAGCATTGGGCGCGGATACACGGGTACGGGAATATCAACCCGTTGTCCATCGACTACGCCTGTCGGCCTCGCCTTAGGTCCCGACTCACCCTGGGCGGATTAACCTGGCCCAGGAACCCTTGGTCATTCGGCGGACGAGTTTCTCACTCGTCTTTCGCTACTCATGCCTGCATTCTCACTCCCGTGGCCTCCACAGCTAGTTCACACTGCTGCTTCCACGGCCACAGGACGCTCCCCTACCCATCCACACACCTGGCCCCAACCACTACAGTTGAGACGGGCTATTGTGTGAATGCCGCGGCTTCGGCGGTGTACTTGAGCCCCGCTACATTGTCGGCGCAGGATCACTTGACCAGTGAGCTATTACGCACTCTTTCAAGGGTGGCTGCTTCTAAGCCAACCTCCTGGTTGTCTAAGCGACCCCACATCCTTTTCCACTTAGTACACGCTTAGGGGCCTTAGCCGGCGATCTGGGCTGTTTCCCTCTCGACTACGAAGCTTATCCCCCGCAGTCTCACTGCCACGCTCTCACACACCGGCATTCGGAGTTTGGCTGACTTCGGTAAGCTTGTAGGCCCCCTAGGCCATCCAGTAGCTCTACCTCCGGTGTGAAACACGTGACGCTGCACCTAAATGCATTTCGGGGAGAACCAGCTATCACGGAGTTTGATTGGCCTTTCACCCCTACCCACAGCTCATCCCCTCAGTTTTCAACCTAAGTGGGTTCGGGCCTCCACGACGTCTTACCGTCGCTTCACCCTGGCCATGGGTAGATCACTCCGCTTCGGGTCCATAATGTGCGACTAAAGTTTCGCCCTATTCAGACTCGCTTTCGCTACGGCTACCCCTCGACGGGTTAACCTCGCCACACACCGATGACTCGCAGGCTCATTCTTCAAAAGGCACGCCATCACCCCACACAACAAGTTGCGAAGGCTTTGACGGATTGTAAGCGCACGGTTTCAGGTACTATTTCACTCCCCTCCCGGGGTACTTTTCACCTTTCCCTCACGGTACTAGTCCGCTATCGGTCACCAGGGAGTATTCAGGCTTACCGGGTGGTCCCGGCAGATTCACAGCAGATTTCACGGGCCCGCTGCTACTCGGGAGACATCCACAACAGCCAAGAAGTTTTCGTTTACCGGACTATCACCGTCTATGGCAGGCCGTTCCAGACCACTTCAACTAACCACTTGGTTTCTTACTGTTGCTCAACTCGGCAGAGTTGAGAAGAATGTTCCCACTACCCCAGCTAGACAACAACTGCCGTCTATCACATCTAACTGGTTTAGCCTCATCCGCTTTCGCTCGCCACTACTCACGGAATCACTGTTGTTTTCTCTTCCTGTGGGTACTGAGATGTTTCACTTCCCCACGTTCCCTCCACACACCCTATATATTCAGATGCGGGTAACACGACATCACTCGTGCTGGGTTTCCCCATTCGGAAATCCTCGGATCTCAGCTCGGTTGACAGCTCCCCGAGGCTTATCGCAGCCTCCTACGTCCTTCATCGGCTCCTGGTGCCAAGGCATCCACCGTACGCTCTTAAACACTTACTAACAAAGATGCTCGCGTCCACTGTGCAGTTCTCAAACAACACACCCGTTGTGACCTCATACCCAGACCTACTCAGCAGAATTACCCGCCGGCGGTTTCGAGGAAGATCTCATCGGATCGTTTGTTTTGCCAGAAAAAACACTCGCGTGTTCTTTCAGGACCCAATAGTGTGTCGGTATACCCATCGCGGTCGAAGACATTGCTTCGACCGTATGCGATGAAAGTTGTCAGCGTTCCACCCATGAGCTCCAGCCGGACCACGAATGGGTCCGAAACTGTCTCTGCCAGCAGCGATCTCGACTCTTCGAGACACTCACTGGAGAATTGCTCCTTAGAAAGGAGGTGATCCAGCCGCACCTTCCGGTACGGCTACCTTGTTACGACTTCGTCCCAATCGCCGATCCCACCTTCGACGGCTCCCTCCCACAAGGGGTTAGGCCACCGGCTTCGGGTGTTACCGACTTTCATGACGTGACGGGCGGTGTGTACAAGGCCCGGGAACGTATTCACCGCAGCGTTGCTGATCTGCGATTACTAGCGACTCCAACTTCACGGGGTCGAGTTGCAGACCCCGATCCGAACTGAGACCGGCTTTAAGGGATTCGCTCCACCTCGCGGTATCGCAGCCCTCTGTACCGGCCATTGTAGCATGTGTGAAGCCCTGGACATAAGGGGCATGATGACTTGACGTCGTCCCCACCTTCCTCCGAGTTGACCCCGGCAGTCTCTCACGAGTCCCCGCCATTACGCGCTGGCAACATAAGATAAGGGTTGCGCTCGTTGCGGGACTTAACCCAACATCTCACGACACGAGCTGACGACAGCCATGCACCACCTGTACACCGACCACAAGGGGGCCTACATCTCTGCAGGTTTCCGGTGTATGTCAAACCCAGGTAAGGTTCTTCGCGTTGCATCGAATTAATCCACATGCTCCGCCGCTTGTGCGGGCCCCCGTCAATTTCTTTGAGTTTTAGCCTTGCGGCCGTACTCCCCAGGCGGGGTACTTAATGCGTTAGCTACGGCACGGAGTCCGTGGAAGGAGCCCCACACCTAGTACCCACCGTTTACGGCATGGACTACCAGGGTATCTAATCCTGTTTGCTACCCATGCTTTCGCTTCTCAGCGTCAGTTACTTCCCAGAGACCCGCCTTCGCCACCGGTGTTCCTCCTGATATCTGCGCATTTCACCGCTACACCAGGAATTCCAGTCTCCCCTGAAGTACTCTAGTCCGCCCGTATCGCCTGCAAGCTTAAGGTTGAGCCCCAAGTTTTCACAAACGACGCGACGAACCGCCTACAAGCTCTTTACGCCCAGTAATTCCGGACAACGCTCGGACCCTACGTATTACCGCGGCTGCTGGCACGTAGTTGGCCGGTCCTTATTCTACAGGTACAGTCACTTGCGCTTCGTCCCTGTCAAAAGCGGTTTACAACCCGAAGGCCGTCATCCCGCACGCGGCGTCGCTGCATCAGGCTTTCGCCCATTGTGCAATATTCCCCACTGCTGCCTCCCGTAGGAGTCTGGGCCGTGTCTCAGTCCCAGTGTGGCCGGTCACCCTCTCAGGTCGGCTACCCGTCGTCGCCTTGGTGAGCCGTTACCTCACCAACAAGCTGATAGGCCGCGGGCCCATCTCGCACCGATAAATCTTTCCACCACCAAACATGCATTCAGTGGTCATATCCGGTATTAGACCCGGTTTCCCAGGCTTATCCCGAAGTGCAAGGCAGATCACCCACGTGTTACTCACCCGTTCGCCGCTCGTGTACCCCGAAGGGCCTTACCGCTCGACTTGCATGTGTTAAGCACGCCGCTAGCGTTCGTCCTGAGCCAGAATCAAACTCTCCGTTGAAGACTCTCGAAACAACCCTCCCAAAGGAGAGCGAATCAAAATTATCTAACTAGAGTCCGAAAACCTAGCAAATGCGAACACCAGCAAAAAGATTCGCTGTTGTTCAATGTCCAACCTCCCACGACCGGGGGGTACATGAAAGATTGGAACCAATAATAACTATTGGCACTGACATTCATCGACACACTATTGAGTTCTCAAAGAACACACGCACACACTTCTACCAACAACATGTCGTCGGGGTTTCGGTGAGGCAAGGGTTCAAACTTAGCTCAAGGCATTCACCGGAAGCAAATCCGGTTGATGTAACCCTGAACACATTATCAGTCAGGCGCTCAACGTCCTACCTCGTGTCCCAGCCAGTGGCTGAGTCGGTGTCCGTGTCGCTCTGACTCGAATAAAGTTACGTGCCGACAAACGCGAAGTCAAATCGGCTGGTCAGAGGCCCTATTTCGGTGCATCGACCCGTTCGACCTGTCCCCCGAGCGCCTGCATCTGCTCGACGAACCTCGGATAACCGCGGTCGATGTGATAGACGTCGTGCACTTCGGTGACGCCGTCGGCGACGAGGCCGGCCAGGACCAGGCCCGCTCCCGCACGGATGTCGGAAGACCAGACCGGCGCACTCGACAAGCGCGGGATCCCACGGACCACCGCATGATGACCGTCGGTCCTGGCATCGGAGCCAAGTCGGATCATCTCCTCCACGAAACGGAACCGTGCCTCGAAGACGTTCTCGGTGATCATCGAGGTGCCGTCGGCGATGGCGGCCAGGCCGATGGCCATCGGCTGCAGGTCGGTCGGGAAACCGGGGAACGGCAGCGTCGCGAAGTTCACCGCGCGCGGACGTTCGGCTTGCACGACCCGGAAGCCGTTGGGCTCGTAGGAGATTCGCGCACCGGCCGAGCGCAGCTTGTCCAGCACCAGGGCGAGGTGCTTGGGGTTGACCCCGGTGACACGGACGTCGCCCGTGGTCATCGCGGCGGCGATCCCCCAGGTGGCGGCGACGATGCGGTCGCCGATCACCCGGTGTGTAGTGGGCGAGAGGCTCTTCACGCCCTGCACGGTGAGCACGGAGGAACCGGCACCGTCGATCTGCGCACCCATCTGGACGAGCATGGTGCACAGGTCGACGATGTCGGGCTCGCGCGCCGCGTTGTCGATGACCGTCTCCCCCTCGGCCAGGACCGCGGCCATCAGGATGTTCTCGGTCGCGCCCACCGACGGGAAGTCGAGGCGGATCCGCGCGCCCTGCAGCTGTTCGGCCGACGCCACGACGCAACCGTGCTCGATCGCACTGGTCGCACCGAGCAGGCGTAGCCCCGCCTGGTGCATATCGAGGGGGCGCGAACCGATGGCGTCACCACCGGGTAGCGCCACCACGGCACGTTTGCAGCGCGCCATCAGCGGACCGAGCACACACACCGAAGCGCGGAACTGGGTCACCGCGGGGAAGTCCGCGTGGTACTTGGGTTCGGCGGGGGTATCGATGGTCACCACCGAGTTGTCGCCGCCGACGTCGTCGGAGATCGTCACATCGCAGCCGAGGCCGCGCAGCACCTCCGCCATCAAGGGGACATCGAGGATGTCGGGGCAGTTGGTGATGGTGGTCGTGCCCTCGGCCAGCAACGAGGCAGCCATCAGCTTCAGCACGCTGTTCTTCGCGCCGCCGACCGCGACCTCGCCGACGAGTCGATTGCCGCCGGAGACCAGAAACCGTTCGCTCACCACGCCAGCTTATCGACCGTCACGCGACGACACGCCCCCCTGCCACGAAAGAACAAGAAACCGACCGATTCTCCGCGTCGGAGAGTCGCTTTCAGCGTGGCAGCCCGCCGCCGGGCTGCCACAACACATCGCCGGAAGGATTGGTGGCGCGGCTGAGGATGAACAGCAGGTCCGAGAGTCGATTCAGATATTTCGCGGGCAGCACACTGGTGTCGTCAGGGTGCGTTTCGACGGCGGACCACGCGGATCGCTCGGCGCGCCGCACCACGGTGCGGGCTGTGTGCAACAACGCAGCCAACGGCGTGCCGCCGGGCAAGATGAACGAATTCAGCGGTGCCAGACCGTCGTTGAACTCGTCACACCACTTCTCGAGCCGGTCGATGTAGGGCTGGGTGATGCGCAGCGGCGGGTACTTCGGTTCGGCGACAACCGGGGTGGACAGGTCAGCGCCCGCGTCGAACAGATCGTTCTGGATCTGGCGCAACACCGTCAGCACAGCGGGTTCGGGCGCACCGAGGGCGACGGCGACACCGAGTGCGGCGTTGGCTTCGTCGCAGTCGGCGTAGGCGATCAGCCGTGGATCGTTCTTGGCGACGCGAGAGAAGTCGCTCAGACCGGTCGTGCCGTCGTCACCCGTGCGGGTATAGATCCGGGTCAGATGCACGCTCACGATGGGCCTCCACGAGTACGGCGGGCGCGATCGGACGGTCGCGACTCCACCCAGGACAGAAAAGCCGCCATCGAACCGCGGTCGAGCGCTAGCTCGAAACTGCTCTGCGGATCGGTGACGGCTACCACCACGATGTCATCGGTCATGATGTCGAATTCGTCGCCCTGCGGCGCTCGGCGCTCGACGATCTCGAGACCCTGCCGATGCACCGTGGAGTCGGGACCGAATTTCAAGCTGGTCAGTTTGAAGAAGACGAGGCGGTCCTCGTCGTAGCGAATGAGCCCGTGCCGCCAGCCGTGGCCGCCGCGCGCGGGCAGCGCGCGTAGTAGCGCGGCCGTGCCCCCTCGGCGCAACATCACCAGGCGATATGTCGACGCACCGGCTACGAACACGAGCGTCAGCACCAGAATGATCAGGAGAACCATCCCGGTTTGCAATGCTGTACGCCCTTTCGTTCTTGCTGGTGTCCAAGACACCCCCGCCCCGATATTCAATCACGACCGCCCCGGGGCGCTCCGGCCGGATCGTTCATCCCCACGAAAACGCTGCGCAAACAACTCTGCCGGCGCGGAACCGAAGTTCCTCGCCGGCAGAGCGTTGTTCTACTGCGATCAGTCGGTCACGGTCGCTTCGACCGCGCGCACCTGGCCCTGCGCCGCGCGCAGCTCCACCTCGGTGGCGCTCGCGTCGGAGAGCACCTTGCGCGCCGCGTCGACGTCGACCTCACCCGCGAGATCCGCGGACTCGGCCAGCACACGCACGGTGTCGGCGGTGACCGAGAAGAAGCCGCCATGCACCGCGGCGACGATCCGCTCGCCGTCGGTCGACACGATGGAAACCGTGCCGCCCTCGACGAGCTGACCGAGCAGCGGCTCGTGGCCTGCCATGATGCCGATCTGACCTTCGGTGGTCTGCGCGCTGACGAACGAAGCCTGGCCGGACCAGATCTTGCGCTCGACAGCTACGAGATCAACTGTCATCTCCGCCATAGTGGACTACTTCCCGAGGATCTTCTTCGCGGCTGCCTCGACGTCGTCGAGACCACCGCAGGAGTTGAACGCCTGCTCCGGGTAGTGGTCGAACTCGCCCTTGCAGACACGGTCGAAGTCGTCGATGGTCTGTTCCAGCGGAACGACCGAGCCGACCTGGCCGGTGAACTTCTCGGCGACGATGAAGTTCTGACCGAGGAACTTCTCCAGGCGACGGGCGCGACCGACGAGGACCTTGTCCTCTTCGGAGAGCTCGTCCATGCCGAGGATGGCGATGATGTCCTGCAGTTCCTTGTACTTCTGCAGGATCCGCTTGACCTCGTTGGCAACCCGGAAGTGGCGCTCGCCGACGATCGAAGCCTCGAGGATACGAGAAGTCGAGGTCAGCGGGTCGACGGCCGGGTAGATGCCCTTCTGCGAGATCGGGCGCGAAAGCTCGGTCGTCGCGTCCAGGTGGGCGAAGGTGGTCGCCGGCGCCGGGTCGGTGTAGTCGTCGGCGGGGACGTAGATCGCCTGCAGCGAGGTGATCGAGCGACCCTTGGTCGAGGTGATGCGCTCCTGGAGCTGACCCATCTCGTCCGCCAGTGTCGGCTGGTAACCCACGGCCGAAGGCATGCGACCCAGCAGGGTCGAGACCTCGGAACCGGCCTGGGTGAAACGGAAGATGTTGTCGATGAAGAGCAGCACGTCCTGGTGCTGGACATCGCGGAAGTACTCCGCCATGGTCAGCGCCGACAGGGCCACGCGCATACGCGTGCCCGGCGGCTCGTCCATCTGGCCGAACACGAGGGCGGTGTCCGGAAGGACGCCCATCTCTTCCATTTCCAGACGGAGGTCGGTGCCCTCACGAGTACGCTCACCGACGCCCGCGAACACCGAGGTGCCCGAGAACTCGCGAGCGATACGGGTGATCATCTCCTGGATCAGAACGGTCTTGCCGACACCGGCACCACCGAACAGACCGATCTTGCCGCCCTTGACGTACGGGGTCAGCAGGTCGATGACCTTGACGCCGGTCTCGAGGATCTCGGTCTTGCCCTCGAGCTGGTCGAAGCTCGGCGGCTGACGGTGGATGCCCCACTGCTCGCCGTCCCGGCCGAGGCCGGGGGTGTCGAGGCAGTCACCGAGGGCGTTGAACACGTGGCCCTTGACGATGTCGCCGACGGGCACCGAGATCGGCTTGCCGGTGTCGGTGACAGTCGCGCCACGGACCAGGCCGTCGGTCGGCTGCATCGAGATGGTGCGCACGATGTTGTCGCCGAGGTGCTGAGCGACCTCGAGGGTGAGGGTCTTGGCCACCGACGGGAGCTCGATGTCGGAGTTCAGAGCGTTGAACAGCTCGGGAATGGCGCCACGCGGGAACTCGACGTCCACGACGGGGCCGATGACACGGACGACGCGACCAGCGGTTTCGCCCGCCTTCTTCGCGTTGTCCTGAGTGACAGCTGCGGTCATTAGATTGGTTCTCTTCCTGCGCTACTTAGTCGCGGTCCGAGCTCGACGCCAGCGCATTGACGCCGCCGACGATTTCGCTGATTTCCTGCGTGATCTGGGCCTGACGCACCGAGTTCGCCTCGCGCTGGAGCACATTGGCCAGCTCGTTGGCGTTATCGGTCGCCGCCTTCATTGCGGTGCGCCGAGCCGCGGACTCGGATGCCGCTGCCTCGAGCAACGATGCGTAGATACGCGTGTTGATGTACTTGGGCAGCAGAGCCCCGAGCAGCACATCGGCGTCCGGCTCGAACTCGTACTGTGCCGTGGCCACCGCGTTCGGCGAGTCCGACATCATGTCGTCGCCGAGCTGGTAGTTCTCGTCGACGTAGCTGACCTGGATCGGCGCCAGACGGCGCACCTCCGGGTTCTGGGTCAGCATCGACACGAACTTGGTGTACACGATGTGCAGCTCGTCGACACCCTCGATGGTTCCGGTTTCGTCGAGCGAGGGGACCTCGCCGTCGGAGCCGGCCATGAAGGCCTCGACCAGGTGCTTGCACGCGGCCGACGCGTCGGTGTACTTGGGCTGCTGGGAGAAGCCTGCCCACGACGCCTGGAACGGACGGTTGCGGAACTTGTAGTACGTGATGCCCTTACTGCCCATCACGTACAGAACGGGTTCCTTGCCGTCGCCACGCAGCGAGGTCATGAGCTCCTCGGCACGCTTGAGCACGTTCGAGTTGTAGCCACCGCACATACCGCTGTCACTGGTGATCACCAGGACAGCGGCCCGACGAGCGTTGGCACGCTCGGTCAGCAGCGGGTGCGACAGGTTCTTCGACGCGCTCGCCAGTTCGCCGAGGACCTTGGTGATCTCCTCGGCGTACGGCTTGGCAGCCGCAACCCTGGCCTGGGCCTTGGAAATTCGCGAGGTCGCGATCAGTTCCTGAGCCTTGGTGATCTTCTTGATCGAATTCACACCACGAATGCGGGAGCGCAATTCGCGCAAACTTGCCACTAGCGGTTCACACTCCCTTCATTCGCCAGATCGGAAATTGCCGACATCATGACCCGGCTTACTTGTCGACGTGCTTGCGAGTGACCGACAGCGACTCGACCTCTTCGTGGTCCAGCTCGCCCGCGGCAGCCTCGTTCACGATGCGATTGCCGTCCGAATCGAGGAAGCCCTGCTTGAACTTGTCGGTTTCGGCCTTGATCGCGTCGGCGGCCTCGCCGGCGAGCGGCTTCTTGCCACCCTCGAGCGCGTCGAACGAGGACTGGGTCGCACCGTGCAGGTACTCCAGCAGCTCATTGGTGAAGCGACGCACGTCGGCGACGGGCACCGACTCGTAGTAGCCGGCGTCGACCAGGAAGATCGAGACGACCTGATCCTCGACCGAGACCGGGGAGTACTGGTCCTGCTTGAGCAGCTCGACCCAGCGGGCGCCACGCTCGAGCTGCGCCAGCGACGCGGCATCGAGGTCGGAGGCGAAGGCGGAGAACGCCTCCAGCTCGCGGTACTGCGCCATTTCCAGACGCAGCGAACCGGCGACCTTCTTCATGGCCTTGGTCTGGGCGGCGCCACCGACGCGGGAAACCGAGGTACCGACGTTGATCGCCGGGCGGACGCCCTTGTTGAACAGGTCGGACTCGAGGAAGACCTGGCCGTCGGTGATGGAGATGACGTTGGTCGGGATGAACGCCGAGACGTCGTTGGCCTTGGTCTCGATGATCGGCAGACCGGTCATCGACCCGGCGCCCATCTCGTCGGACAGCTTCGCGCAACGCTCCAGCAGACGGGAGTGCAGGTAGAAGACGTCACCAGGGTACGCCTCGCGGCCCGGCGGACGACGCAGCAGCAGCGAGATGGCGCGGTACGCCTCGGCCTGCTTGGTCAGGTCGTCGAACACGATGAGGACGTGCTTGCCCTGGTACATCCAGTGCTGGCCGATGGCCGAACCGGTGTACGGAGCCAGCCACTTGAAGCCGGCGGAATCGGAGGCCGGGGCCGCGACGATGGTGGTGTACTCCATCGCGCCGTGCTCCTCGAGCGCGGTCTTGACGCCCGCGATGGTGGAGCCCTTCTGGCCGATCGCGACGTAGATGCAGCGAACCTGCTTGTCGACGTCGCCGGTCTCCCAGTTCGCCTTCTGGTTCAGGATCGCGTCGATCGCGACGGCGGTCTTGCCCGTCTTGCGGTCGCCGATGATCAGCTGACGCTGGCCGCGGCCGATGGCCGTCAGCGCGTCGATCGCGGTGATACCGGTGGCCAGCGGCTCTTCGACCGGCTGACGCTCCAGCACGGACGCGGCCTGCAGCTCCAGCACGCGGCGCTCGTCGGACTCGATCTCGCCCAGGCCGTCGATCGGCTGGCCGAGCGGGTTGACGACGCGACCGAGGAACTTGTCACCCACCGGGACCGAGAGCACGTCGCCGGTGCGACGGACCTGCTGGCCCTCTTCCAGCGAGGCGTACTCACCGAGAATGACGGCACCGATGTTGGTGTCCTCGAGGTTCAGCGCGACGCCGAGAACCCCGCCGGGGAACTCGAGCAGCTCGTTGGCCATCGCCGAAGGCAGGCCGCTGACGTGCGCGATACCGTCGCCGGTATCGGTCACGACGCCGACTTCTTCGATGGAGGTTTCCGGGGTGTAGCTCTGGGTGTAGCTCTCGATCGCGCTACGGATCTCGTCGGAGGAGATCGTCAGCTCCGCCATGTTGTTCCTGCTCTCGCTGTGGTCTCGAATGTCGGGGGTCGGAAAATACTGCGTTGAGCGCCCTTTTCAGGACAGTGCCCGACGCAGCTTCTCCAGTCGGCCGGTGGCGCTGCCGTCGATCACGTCGTCTCCGACGCGGACGACGACGCCGCTCAGCAGCGTCGGGTCGACCTGCACGTGCACGGTGACCGCCTTGCCGTAGATCCGCTGCAGGGAAGCCGACAGCTTCGCCTTCTGCTGATCGTTCAGCTCGACCGCCGAGTGCGCGTGGGCGACGATCTGGTCACGACGGGCCGCCGCCAGATCGGACAGGGCGTCGAGGGCGACGCCGATGTTGTTGGTCCGCAGGCGGGTGACCGCCTGCTCGGCCAGCGCCAGGGTGACCGGCTCGACCTTGCCGGTGAGCAGCCGCTCGATCAGTTCGCGCCGCGCCGAGGCGGGCTTGCCGTGATCGGAGAGGGCCTGCTCCAGCTGCGGGTTGTCGGCGACGATGCGTCCGAGCCGGAACAGCTCGTCCTCCACCGCGTCCTGTCGGCCACCGACGGCGGCCGACTCCAGCAGAGCCTCCTGCCCGAGCAGCACCAGGGTGTCGACCAGATCGCGGGTGCGTGACCAGTTCTGTGCCACCGCGGTGGTCAGCACTGCCTGCGTGGCAATGCTGACCTTGCCGCCGAAGACCCGCTCACTGAGTTCAGCGCGCGCCGAACCCGGCACCGAGGCGTCCGCGAGCGCCACACGCAGCGAACGCTGGTCGTCCAGCACGGCGACAACGGCGAACAGTTCCGACCCCGTTGTGGCCGCAACAGTTTCGCTTCCGGTCAGAGCGACCCGAAGCGCCTCGCGAGACCGGGTACTGGCCTCGCGGCTCGCTGCGTACATGCTTCTCACTTTCGCGTCGCTACCTTCCGACCCCGATGGCGTCGGTGTCGTCGAGTTCGCTGAGGAACTTGTCGATCGACGCCGCCTGCTTGGCTTCGTCCGAAACAGACTGACCGATGATCTTCTCGGCCAGGTCGACGGCCGTACGGCCGACCTCGGAACGCAGCTCCGTCAGGATCTGCTGGCGCTGGGCTTCCAGCTGGGAGTGACCGGCGGCGACGATGCGGTCGCTTTCGGCCTGGGCATCCGTGCGCATCTGCGCGAGGATCTGCTGACCCTGGGTGCGTGCTTCCTCACGGATGCGCGCGGCCTCGAGCCGGGCGTCGGCCAGCTGCTGCTGATACTGCTCCAGCGTGTGCTGCGCCTCGACCTGGGCTGCTTCGGCCCTGGCGATACCGCCTTCGATCTTGTCCGTGCGCTCTTCGAGTGTCTTGGTCACACGCGGGATCACGTATTTCCAGAAGAGCACGCCGATGATGACGACGCAGACGATCGACCAGACGATGTCGTACGTTTCGGGAACGAGAGGATTCACATCCTCTCCACCCTCAGCTGCGAGCGTGATGAGTTCGCGCATCGGAATCAGAAGATGAAGCCGGCGACGAGGCCGATCAGCGCCAGGGCCTCGGTGAACGCGATACCGAGGAACATGGTGGTACGGATCTGGCCGGACAGCTCGGGCTGGCGAGCGATGCCCTCGATGGCCTTACCGACGACGATACCCACGCCGATGCCGGGGCCGATCGCGGCCAGACCGTAGCCGATGGCGCCGAAGCCCTTGAAGGTGCTCTCGGTGGTCGCGGCTTCCTGGGCCAGGTAAGCGAGGCTCATGAATCTTTCCCTTTCTGTTGCTCACCCGCCGGTCGGCGTGTGTAGCAGGTTTCCGGTAGTTGTTTCAGTCAGGTCAGTGGTCGGCAGCGTGCTGTGCTTCGCCGATGTACACAGCGGCCAGCAGGGCGAAAACGTAGGCCTGCAGCGCGATGACCAGCAGCTCGAACAGCGTGAACCCGATGCCCGCGAGCAGCGAGAACGGCGAGAAGATCTTCATCCACGCGGTGGCGTCGAACAGGAAGTACCAGGTCGCGCTGAAGAACAGCACCAGCATGATGTGGCCGGCCAGCATGTTGGCCATGAGTCGCACGGTGAGCGTGAACGGGCGCAGGATGAAGGTCGAGATGAACTCGATCGGGATCAGCAGCACGTGCAGCGCGATCGGCACGTCGGGAACGACGATGCTGTGCCGGATGTAGGAGAAGAACCCGTACTTCCGGATACCGACGAAGTTGTACGTGATGTACACGATCGCGGCCAAGACCAGCGGCATGCCGATGCGCGCATTGGACGAGATGTTCAATCCTGGAATCACACCGGAGAAGTTCAGGAACAGAACCGTGAAGAAGATCGTCGCCAGCAGCGGCAGGAACTTCTTACCGTTTTCCTTACCGAGTACTTCGTCGGCGATCTGCTCCTTGACGAAAACCACACCGGCTTCCATCACGTTCTGCAGGCCGCGCGGCACGATCTTCGGTGCGCGGAAAGCCAGCACGAACACGATCACCACAACGGCGGTCATCAACAGGCGGACCAGCATCAGACGATCGAGTTCGAACGGCGTACCCTCGAACAGCACTGCTGGAGGGAAGAAGTCGGACAGCGATGGCGCGTGGAACTCGCCCGCCGCCAAAGTGATGACGCTCAGCGTTCTCTCCCGTGTTCGGGCCGCGGGTACGACGGTCATTCCCGCGGTTCGATCGGACATTGACGATCAATGGGGTCGACTCTGGTCGGCTCGAAATTCGACAGCCGCTCGTACGGTGTAACCCGTATCGGCTTCTGTTCGGGCGTCGGCGACATCGTCGACATGCTTCAACCGGGCACATTCCACCCGGATCGGCAGTAAGCATAGCGGCACCGGGTGGGATCGTCAGGATCCCCCCTGGTAACTCGAGGCAATGCCCCGAGTTTGTCGGGCCGAGCCTCTAGCTTGGGTGCTTGCTTACCAACACTTTACCAAGCTATCTACGACAGTGTGTAGCTGGGTGGGATTATTCCTGCTCGGAAGCCGTTTCGCTGTCTCCCGCGCGTGTCGTGACGTACGGAACCTTCTGGCTCACAACGCCGTACGTCTCGGCGCCGAGGACGATCAGCAGGGCCCCCACCACCGTAAAGAACAGCGCGGGCCTGCTGTAGAAGTCGAACTGGTTGAGCACGACGATGACAAGCAGCGCCACCAGCATCTTGCCGACCCAGCTGACCAGCATCACCGCACCGGCCATGGTCGGCGGCAGCTTCGCGCCGAGCAGCACCGCGACGACCGTGGTGAGGATGAACCCACCACCGATCGCGGCGCCGAGCAGCGCGCCCCACAGACCGGCCGTCCCGGCCACCGCGGAGGCGATCGCCACGGAGACGACCACGAGCACGCCGAGGCCGATCAGGCCGTAGCGCAGCGCGGCGCGCAGAGGAGCGTCGGGGCCTGGCACGGTTTCGGGTGTAAAGCTCACGGCCCGGACTTTACCTTGCGCGCCGAACTCAGTGCTGCGTCGACTCCGACCTACGCACCGACGGGATCGCGGTCACTACCAGCGCGAACACCAATCCGCCTGCCACCAGCAGGACAACGAGGCGTCTATCCATCAAGGAAGTCCCCACCGCGCCGAACGCGAGTACGCCGACCCATAAATAAATCAGCAAGACCACGCGCCGGTGCGAATGTCCGATCTGGAGCAATCGGTGGTGCAGATGCATTTTGTCCGGTGTGGAGAAACTCACGCCCGCGCGCACTCGCCGCACGATCGCCAGCAACAGATCGAGCACCGGAATGAACATCACCGCGCCGACCAGCAACAGCGGTGACAGCAGACCGACAATGTCGCGCGGGCCGTAACCCTGCAGCGGAATTCGGCCGGAGGCGCCGGTGGATACCGCGGCCAGGATCAAACCGATCATCATCGAGCCGGTATCGCCCATGAATATTCGGGCGGGCGAGAAATTGTGCGGCAGAAATCCGAGGCAGGCGCCCGCCAGCGCGGCGGCCAGCAACGCGGGCGGATAGGTGTCGACCGAACCGCCCTGGTCGTAGAGCAAACCGATGGAGAACACGAAAACCGCGGTCGCGCAGATCAAACCGAGGCCGGCGGCCAAGCCGTCCAATCCGTCGACGAAGTTCATCGCATTCACGAGGGTGACGGTGATGCCGACGGTGACCAGACCGCCCTGCAACGCGTCGAGCACCACGGTGGTGTCGTTGAACGGGTTATAGATCACGTACCAGCTCAGGCCCATCACGGCCATGACGCCCGCCGCGGTGATCTGGCCGACGAATTTGGTGAGCGCGTCCAGGCCCCACCGGTCGTCGACGATGCCGACGACCACGATGATCGTCGCGGCGACCAGCACCGCCGGGATATCCGGGGCGTAGTCGAAACCTCTTCGCAGCGCGGGCAATTGGTGTGCGAACAACACCGCGGCGACGACACCGACATACATGCCGACACCGCCCATTCGCGGCACCGGCTTCACGTGCACATCGCGCTCACGCGGCACCGCCACCGCGCCGAACGCGATAGCGAGCACCCGGACACCACCGGTGGCCAGGAAGGTCACCGTGGCCGAGACGAGCAGCACGAGCAGTAGCTCGCGCAGGGGAACGACTGAGCTCATCAGCGGCGTGCGATCACCGCTGCGCGGAACTGATCAGGGCTTCCGGCACCATCCCGAGCACCTCCGCGATATCGGCCACCGACACAGCACCCTCCCGCAACACCCGCGGCTGATCCGCGGTGAGATCGACGATCGTCGAGGCAACGGCGTGCTCGGCCGGACCACCGTCGAGATACACACTCGCCAGTGAACCCAGCTGCTCACGCGCCTGCGCGGCGGTGGTCGCGGGCGGCTGCCCCGACACATTGGCGCTGGACACCGCGAGCGGCCCGACCTCACGCAACAGTTCGAGTGCCACCGGATGCAACGGCATCCGCAACATCACCGTGCCGCGGGTATCACCGAGATCCCACGCCAACGAGGGCGCGGCCTGCACAACAAGACTCAGCGCACCGGGCCAGAACGCGCGAATCAGATCCCGCGCCTGCGGTCGCACCGAGAACACCAGCCCATCGATCGTGTGCCACGACCCGACGAGCACCGGCACCGGCATATCCCGCCCACGCCGCTTGGCGGCCAGCAGGTCACTCACCGCGGCGGAATCGAACGCGTCGGCGGCGAGGCCGTAGAGCGTGTCCGTCGGCATGACGACCAATCGCCCGGACTTCAACGCGCTGGTCGCGGCGGTGATGCCCGCCGCCCGCGAATCAGCCTCAGCACAGTCATAGACGGTACTCACAGCGTTTCCGCCTCTCCGCGAATTTTTTGCATTTCCGCCTCCCCGAGACTCTGCGGTCTTCGGGTGCGGCAAGAGTCTAGCTGCCGGGCCCGCGGCGAGATGTGGGGGGACTTTTGGACGTCCCCGGCGAGTTACCCATGTTCTGACGAGATCAGCCGTCGCGAGAGTTGCTCGGAGTGCGCTCGGGAGCGCTGGGTCGCGCGAGCATCGGTTCGACCTCGCGGATTCCGCCCGATCGGAGTTAGCCGAGGCGTGCGACGACGAAGCGGGGCTTGTCGGCGAGGTCGGTGTGCTCGACGATCTCGGTGAAGTCGGCCGTCGCGAGCAGGGCAGCCGCTCCCCCACCGTTGGTGTCGTCGTGTTCGATGGCGGTGGCGCCGCCGGGGCGCAGGAGCCGGGCGATGGTGGGGATCATCGCCCGGATGACGTCGAGGCCGTCCGGGCCGCCGAAAAGGGCTCGGTGGGGGTCGTGATCGGCCACCTCGGGTTCGAGGATCGCGGCTTCGGGGATGTAGGGCGGGTTGGCGACGACCAGATCGACGGTGTCCGTCAGCGCGGTGAGCAGGGCCGGGTCGGTGACGTCACCGGCGTAGAGGGTGACCGGGGTGTCACCGTCGGCGATGCGGGCGTCGGCGTTGCGGCGGGCCCAGGCGAGGGCGTCGGGGTCGAGCTCGACGGCGTGGACCTCGGCGTCGGGGCGGGCGTGGGCGATGGCCAAGGCCAGCGCGCCCGAGCCCGTGCACAGGTCGACGACGATCGGCGCGTGGTCGCGCGGGAGAGTCTCGAGGTAGGCCAGCGCCCACGCGAACAGCAGTTCGGTCTCCGGGCGCGGCACGAAGACGCCGGGGCCGACGGCGAGGTCGATTTCCCCGATCGCCGCCGTTCCGGTCAAGTGCTGCAAGGGAATTCGCGCGGCCCGCTGTTCGATCAGCGCGCGGTACCGGTCGGCGATCTCGGGCTCGACCATCGGGATCAACGCCAGCCGCATGCGCTCGGTGCCGAGCACATGGGCGGCCAGGTTCTCCGCGTCGGGCATCGGCGAACCGACGCCCGCCTCGGCCAGCCGCGCGGCGGCTTCGACGATCAGCGGCCGCAACCGGAGACGTTCGGTCACCGTGTCAGTCCGCTCATCCCGATCACTCGGCAGCCATGCGCGCGTCGCGATCCGCCTTGCCGAGCGCGTCGAGCAGCGGGTCGAGATCACCGTCGAGGACCGCGTCGAGATTGTGCGATTTGAACCCGATCCGGTGATCGGCGATCCGGTTCTCCGGGAAGTTGTAGGTGCGGATCCGCTCGGAGCGGTCGACCGTACGGATCTGGCTGGCGCGACCGGCCGCGGCTTCCTGGTCGGCCTGCTCCTCGGCCAGCGCTTGCAGCCGCGCGGCGAGCACCTGCATGGCGCGCGCCTTGTTCTGCAACTGGGAGCGTTCGTTCTGACAGGTCACCACGATGCCCGACGGCAGGTGAGTGATGCGGACCGCGGAGTCGGTGGTGTTGACGCCCTGGCCGCCCTTGCCGGAGGACCGGTAGACGTCGATGCGTAGGTCGGTCTCGTCGATCTGTACCTGCTCGACCTCGTCGGGCTCGGGGTAGATCAGCACGCCCGCGGCAGAAGTATGGATGCGTCCCTGCGATTCGGTCACCGGCACGCGCTGCACCCGGTGCACGCCGCCCTCGAACTTGAATCGCGACCACACCCCGTCGCGCGCGGCGTCCTTGCTCTTGATCGACAGCGTCGCGTCCTTGTATCCGCCCAGGTCGGAATAGGTGACGTCGAGGGTCTCGACCTTCCACCCGTGCCGCTCGGCGTAGCGGATGTACATGCGGGCCAGATCCGCCGCGAACAGCGCGGATTCCTCGCCGCCCTCGCCGGACTTCACCTCGAGCACCACGTCGTCCCCGTCGTGCGGGTCGCGCGGGGCGAGCAAGTCGGCGAGAGCCTGTTCCAGCTCCACCAGCTGTGTCTCCAGCCCCGGCACCTCCGCGGCGAACGAGGCATCGTCGGAGGCCAGCTCACGGGCGGCCTCCAGATCGTCGCGCACGGTCTCGAGCTTGCGATAGGTGCTCATCACCGGCGCCAACTCGGCGAACCGCTTACCCACCCGTCGCGCCGCACCCGCGTCGTTGTGCAACGACGGATCGGCGAGCTGCATCTCCAAGCCCGCGTACTCGGCCAGGATGTCGTCGATAGCGGACGGCTGCGTCACAGAAGGTTCCTTATGGTGTGGAAAAGCGATTACCTCGGGCAGAGAAACCACCGACGCCCGGCCTGCTGATGCAGTACCGGGCGTCGGGGGAGGTAACTAGGAGGCGTCTTCGGCCGTCTTGGCACCCGCGCGCTTGCCGTAGCGAGCCTCGAAGCGAGCCACGCGGCCGCCGGTGTCGAGGATCTTCTGCTTGCCCGTGTAGAACGGGTGGCACTGCGAGCAGACCTCGACCGAGATCTGGCCGGACTCCTTGGTGGAGCGGGTCTGGAAGGTGTTGCCGCAACCACACACAACGGTGGTGTCGACGTACGTGGGGTGGATTCCTGCCTTCATGGGCGTCCTCTCGATAATGGTCGCCGGGTCGTAGCTCCATGGAGTGGAGTACGTGAACCGGAACCGACTAGGCGGGAGTCTGCGAGAACTCGCAGACACACAGCGGTCCAGTATGCCAGATCAGGCCGCACTCACTCAGAACACCCCCCACCTCCGGTTTGTTCCCTGCTACATAGCGGCTGGCGCCGCGGTTCTCGGCGCTTGACTCCACCTCTTCCCTCCCTACGGGCACTCCTTCGTCGCACCCTCCGGTCAGTCCATCGGCGGAGGCGCGCCGAGAACAAAACAAGGGCCCCGCCGAAGCGGGGCCCTTGCCTGCGGTTCTAGACGATCACTCGTCGAGAGCGCTCGGTGCGGTCTTGGAGACCGTCATCAAGAACTCGAGGTTGTTCTTGGACTTGCGCAGACGGTCCATCAGCAGATCGATCGCCTGGTGCGAGTCCAGACCCGACAGCACGCGCCGCAGCTTGTGCACGACAGCCATCTCGTCGGGCGAGAGCAGCAGCTCGTCGTGGCGGGTGCTCGACGGGTTGATGTCCACCGCGGGGAACACGCGCCGCTCGGCGATCTTGCGGTCGAGCTTGAGCTCGGCGTTGCCGGTGCCCTTGAACTCTTCGAAGATCACCGTGTCGCCGGTGGAACCGGTCTCCACCATCGCCGTGGCGATGATGGTGAGCGAACCACCGTTCTCGATGTTGCGTGCCGCGCCGAGGAAACGCTTCGGCGGGTACAGCGCGGTCGAGTCGACACCACCGGAGAGGATGCGGCCCGACGCAGGCGAGGAGTTGTTGTACGCACGACCCAAACGGGTGATCGAATCGAGCAGCACCACAACGTCTTTGCCCATTTCCACCAGACGCTTGGCACGCTCGATGGCGAGCTCGGCGACGGAGGTGTGGTCACCCGGCGGGCGGTCGAAGGTGGAGGCGATGACCTCACCCTTCACCGAACGCTGCATATCGGTGACCTCTTCGGGACGTTCGTCGACCAGGACAACCATGAGGTAGCACTCGGGGTTGTTGATCGCGATCGCGTTCGCGATGTCCTGCATGATCGTGGTCTTACCCGCCTTGGGCGGGGACACGATCAGCGCACGCTGGCCCTTACCGATCGGCATGATCAGGTCGATCACGCGCGTGGTGAGCTTGTTCTGCGCGGTTTCCAGGCGCAGGCGCTCGTTCGGGTACAGCGGGGTGAGCTTCTGGAAGTCCGGACGACGACGCGCTGCTTCGAGCTCGCCACCGTTCACGGTGTCCAGGCGAACCAGCGGGTCGAACTTCTGTCGCTGGTTGTTCTGCTCGCCGTCGCGCGGGGCACGCACCGCACCGGTGATCGCGTCACCGCGGCGCAGACCGTTCTTGCGGACCAGGTTCATCGACACGTACACGTCGTTGGGGCCGGCGAGGTAGCCGGAGGTCCGCACGAACGCGTAGTTGTCGAGGACATCGAGAATGCCGGCGACCGGCTGCAGGACGTCGTCCTCGCGAATGTCGTAATCGCGGGCCTCCGTCTGGCCACCGCCGACGGGACCACCATCGCGGTCACGACCACGACGACGCTCGCGGAATCGACGACCCCGGCGACCGCGGCCGCCTTCCTCGTCGTCACCACCACGGTCGTCGCGGGGACCGCGATTACCGCCGGTGTTGCCGTTCTGGCTCTGGTTCTGGTTGCGCTCGTTCTGATTACGCTCGCCACCGGCGCGCTCGCCACGGTCGTTGCCGCCACGGTCGTTGCCGCCACGGTCGTTGCCGTTGCGCTCGTTGCGCTCGGCACCGTTGCGGTCGCCACGATCGCGTCGGCGTTCACCCTGGTCGCCGCCCTCGGCCTTATCGGCCTGCTTGGTCTCCTCGGCGCGGTTCTCGGCGGGGGCGCGGTTCTCGGCGGGGGCATTGTCGCCACCACCGGAACGGGCCTGGTCACGCCCACGGCGCTGCCTGCCACGACCACGCTGACCACCGTCGCGACCGGAATCCTCGCCTGCCTCGGCGGGGGCATCGGTCTTGACCTGCTCGGTCGCGGCCGGTTCGGCCTGCGCCTCGACGGTCTTGGCCTCGGCGGCCTTGACCTCGGCGGGAGCCTGCTTCTCGGCGGGCGCGGCCTGCTTCTCGACCTTGGCGGACTTCTCCACCTTCGCGGGCGCTTCGCTCTTGGCAGGCGCTTCGCTCTTGGCGGGCGTTTCGCTCTTGGCGGGCGCTTCGTTCGCGACAGGCGCGGCGGCCGTCACGGCGGCGGGCTTGTCACCCTTGGCCGGCGCTCCGGATTGATTTTCCTTGATAGCGGCGATGAGATCGCCCTTACGCATTCCGGAGGTACCTCGGATACCGAGCTCCCCCGCCAGTGCGCGCAACTGCGGCAACAGCATTCCAGTCAGCCCCGATCGTGCGACGTCGGTTTGTTCGCTCATTTTCGAAATCTGTCCGGATTCACTTTCGCGGCTGCCCGAGTTCGTAGGGTTGGAATCCACCCCGGGTGTCGCGAGCAGGTCCGTTTCTGTCACGGAAGTCCTTTCCTTCCCTCGAATGCCGTGTGCTGATTCGAGGGTTCCGTTCCGTAGACCCGGCAACATATGCCGAGCTCGGATTATGCGTCCATGTTCGACGCCTGTGCCGTACTACCCGCCGCGGGAGGACCGGAGGCCTTCGCCACCAGAAGACAGTGGTGAGGGGAGCGATTGCCCTGATGAAGCACCGGCGTCTGATGCGCACGATGTACGGACTTGCTCAGAATAGCTGCCTATTGCGAACAACGGCAAGGCAGGCACGCCGTCAGTCGATCGATACTCCGGCGGCGATGCCGGGCTCGACCACGCGCAAACCGTCCGATTCGGCCTGTTTGCGCAGGTCATCGGGGAATTCTTCGGTGGTCAGCGCGAGAATCGTCGGGCCGGCGCCCGAAACCGTCGCCGCGATTCCCGCAGCGCGCAGCAGCTCGATCCACTTCGTGGTGAGTGGTAGCGCGGGTGCACGCTGGGTCTGGTGCAACCGGTCGGCGGTGGCCGACATCAGCAGATCGGGGCGTTCGGTCAGCGCGACGACGGCCAGCGCCGCCCGGCTGACGTTGAACGCCGCGTCGCCGTGGGGCACCTGCTCGGGCAGCAGCCCTCGGGTGTGCGCCGTGGAAGAGCGTTCCTGCGGGATCAGCACCACCGGGCGAAGAGCCGACGCCGGGGTGAGCCGAACGGCCCGGTAGGCGCGGGTCTGCGCGGCATCGGTTTCGGTCCACGACACCACGATTGCCCCGAGCACGCTGGCGGCGGCATTGTCGGGGTGGCCTTCGAACTCCGAGGCGAGCTGCACCAGCCGGTCCTCGTCCATGCGCAGCGCGGGGTCGAACTTCGCGGCCAGCCCGGCGCCCGCGGCCAGTCCCCCGACCACGGCCGACGCGCTGGAACCGAGCCCACGCGAGTGCGGAATCACGTTGCGACACACCACGTCGAGACCGTCGGCCCACACACCCAGCGATTCCAGTCCACGCTCGATCGCGCGGACCACCAGATGTGTTGGGCCCCAAGGCACGTCGTCGGCGCCTTCACCCTCGACACGGATGTCGAGTCCCGATGCGGTAGTGCGCACCACGATTTCGTCGTAGATGCCCAATGCCATTCCGAGACAATCGAATCCGGGACCGAGATTGGCCGTGGAGGCGGGAACGCGAACGGTCACTTCGAGACCGGCGGGCAGCGTCGCTGTCATCAGCGTGGGCTCGGGTGCGGTCAACTCAGGCCAGCTCGAGTTCACGGGCGATAGCGACCGGGTCGACCGCGATCGGCTTGACCTCCGGCATTCCGGCCAGCGCGTTGTCGGGGTCCTTGAGACCGTTGCCGGTCACGGTGCACACGACGGTCAGGCCCGAATCCAGCCAGCCTTCCTTGCGCGCGGCCAGCAGACCGGCCACGCTCGCGGCCGACGCGGGCTCGACGAAGACGCCCTCTTTCGCGGCGACGAGGCGGTAGGCGGCCAGGATCTCGTCGTCGGTGGCCGCGCGGAAGGCGCCACCGGACTGCTCCTTGGCCTCCATCGCACCGTTCCACGACGCCGGGGCGCCGATCCGGATAGCGGTCGCGATGGTCTCCGGGTCCTTCACCGGCGCACCGTTGACCAGCGGCGCGGCACCGGCGGCCTGTACGCCGAGCATGCGCGGCAGCACCGAGGTGATGCCGTCGGCATGGTACTCGCGGTAACCACGCCAGTAGGCGGTGATGTTGCCCGCGTTGCCGACCGGCAGCACGTGCACATCGGGCGCCTTGCCGAGCACGTCGCAGATCTCGAACGAGGCGGTCTTCTGGCCTTCGATACGCGCCGGGTTCACCGAGTTCACCAGGCCGACCTGCGGAAATTCCGCGGTCACCTTGCGCGCCAGCTCGAGACAGTCGTCGAAGTTGCCCTCGACCTGGATGATCTTGGCGCCGAGCATCACGGCCTGGGCCAGCTTGCCCATCGCGATCTTGCCCTGCGGGATCAGCACCGCGCATTCCATGCCCGCGCGGGTGGCGTACGCCGCGGCCGAGGCCGAGGTGTTACCGGTCGATGCGCACAGCACGGCCTTCTGGCCACGGTACTTGGCGTCGGTCATCGCCATGGTCATGCCGCGGTCCTTGAACGAACCCGTCGGGTTGGCACCTTCGACCTTGAGGTACACCTCGCACCCGGTGAGCGCGGACAGGTGCGGCGCGGGGACCAGCGGGGTACCGCCCTCGAACAGGGTCACCGGCTCCCAGTCGGCCGCACCGGCCAAGCGGTCGCGGTAGGCAGCGATCAGACCGGGCCAGCGCGAGTGCACGCCCAACTGCGGTGCGATTCCAGTCGTGCTCATGCCAACGCTCCCTGCGTCGCGGCGCAACCATGCGCGCACGTGTCTTCTGCGTACGATGCGGTGCGAATGTCGGCGACGCCGCGCACATTCCGCCTCATTCTTCTGTGCCTTCCAGTCTGAGAACGCTGGTCACAGCGGTGACGGATTCCATGTCCGCCAATACGGCGACAGTATCTGCCAGCGACGACTCCACCGCATGGTGGGTGACGACCACGAGTCGGGCGCCGTCGCCGTGGCCCTGCTGACGCACGGTGGAGATGCTCACCCCGTGCTGGGCGAAGGTGTCGGCGACCGCGGCGAGCACGCCGGGACGGTCCTCCACCTGCAGGTTCACGTGATAGCGGGTGGGGGTGTCACCGATCGGCGCGATCGGCAGCTCAGCATAAACCGATTCGCCGGGTGCCCGACCACCGTAGAACTTGTTGCGCGCGGCCATCACCAGGTCGCCGAGCACGGCCGACGCGGTGGGGGCGCCACCGGCGCCCTGCCCGTAGAACATCAGGCGACCGGCGTTGTCGGCTTCGACGACCACCGCGTTGAACGCGCCGTTGACCGAGGCCAGCGGGTGCTTGCGCGGGATGAGCGCCGGGTAGACGCGCACCGAGACGCGATCCTTGCCGCCCTGTTCCAGCGTCGGCTCGCCCGGACCGGCCGAGACGCGCTCGCAGATGGCGAGCAGCTTCACCGTGCAGCCGACAGCCGACGCGGTCTCGAGGTCTTCGGCGGTGATCTTGGAGATGCCCTCGCGATAGACGTCCGCCGCGGTGACCCGGGTGTGGAACGCCAGCGAAGCCAGGATCGCTGCCTTGGCCGCGGCGTCGTAGCCCTCGACATCGGCGGTGGGGTCGGCCTCGGCGTAGCCGAGCGCGGTGGCCTCGGCGAGCACGTCGTCGTAGGCGGCGCCGGTCTCGTCCATCGCGGAGAGGATGAAGTTGGTGGTGCCGTTGACGATGCCGACGACCTTGTTCACCCGGTCGCCCGACAGCGACTGGATCAGCGGCCGGACCACCGGGATCGCACCGGCCACGGCGGCCTCGAAGTACAGGTCGGCGCGGCTGCCTTCGGCGGCGGCGGCGAGTTCACCGGTGTAGTCGGCCAGCAGCGCCTTGTTGGCGGTGACGACGGACTTGCCCGCGTTGAGCGCGTCGCCGATCAGCTTGCGGGCGGGGTCGATACCGCCCATGACCTCGACCACGAGGTCGACATCGTCGCGGGCGACGAGCGCGGCGGCGTCGGTGGTGAGCAGCTCGGCGGGCAGACCGCGGTCCTTGCTGATGTCGCGCACGGCGACACCGCGCAGCACGAGCGGCGCTCCGACGCGCGAACGCAGGTCATCGGCGTGATCGCGCAGCACGCGAACCACCTCGGTACCGACAGTGCCCATCCCGAGCACGGCTACGCCGAGCGGACGCCCCGCATCTTTGGTGCCGTTCATTCTTCCACCTCCAGGCTGAGCAGGTCCGCCACCGTTTCCCGGCGCAGAATCAGTCGCGACGCACCGTCACGCACCGCGACCACGGCGGGCCTGGTGAGCAGGTTGTAGCGGCTCGACATCGAATAGCAGTACGCACCGGTCGCGGCAACGGCCACCAGGTCGCCGGGGGCCGCGTCGGCGGGCATCCAGGTGTCACGAATGACGATATCGCCACTCTCGCAATGCTTTCCGACCACGCGGGCAACGACCGCATGGGCGTCCGACGAGCGCGAGACCAGACGGCAATCGTAGTCGGCCTGGTACAGCGCGGGGCGGATATTGTCGCTCATCCCGCCGTCCACGCTCACGTAGCGACGGCGCGCGCCACCGTCGAGTTCGACATCCTTGATGGTGCCGACCTCGTACAGGGTGACGGTGCCCGGACCCGCGATGGCGCGGCCCGGTTCCACGGCGATGGTCGGCTCCGGCAGCCCGGCACGGGCGGCCTCGGCGGCGACCAGGGCGCGCAGATTGGTGGCGAATTCGCCCAGCGGGGGCGGGTTGTCGCTCGGCAGGTAGGAAATACCGAGGCCGCCGCCGAGATCCAGGGTCGAGATCTGGGCGGTGCGGTCGATGCCGAACTTGTCGATGGCCTCGCGCAGCAGGCCGAGCATGCGGCGCGCGGCGATCTCGAAGCCGTCGAGTTCGAAGATCTGCGAGCCGATGTGGCTGTGCAGACCGACCAGACGCAGGTTGTCGGCCTCGAAGACGCGCGCGAGCGCTTCCATGGCGTCGCCGCCGGCGATCGAGAAGCCGAACTTCTGGTCCTCGTGCGCGGTGGAGATGTACTCGTGGGTGTGCGCCTCGACGCCGACGGTCACGCGGACCAGCACGTCCTGCACCACGCCCGCCGCACCGGCGACCGCTTCGAGCCGCTCGATCTCGTAGAGCGAGTCGACGACCACGTGCCCGACACCGGCCGTGACGGCCGCTTCGAGCTCGGGCACCGACTTGTTGTTGCCGTGCAGCGCGATGCGCTCGGCCGGGAAACCGGCGTTCAGCGCGACCGCGAGCTCGCCACCGGAGCACACGTCGAGGGAAAGGCCCTCGTCCCGGATCCAGCGCGCGATCTCGCCGCACAGGAACGCCTTGGAGGCGTAGTGCACGCGGGCGTTCGCCCCGAACGCGGCCACCATGTCGCGGCAGCGCGAGCGGAAGTCGTCCTCGTCGATCACGAACAGCGGCGTGCCGTACTGCTCGGCGAGCTGGGTGACGGGCACGCCCGCCAGCCGGACCACACCGTCGTCAGCGCGCGAGGCATTGCGCGGCCAGACGTTCGCGGGGAGGTCGATCATCTCCCTCGGATCGGTCGGGCGCTCGGCCAGACTCGGTGCGTGCGGGATCTCTGCGTGCCGGGGACCGGCCGGGTGTGCACTCATCTCGGTGCGTCCTTCCTGAAAAGCTTGCCGGTGTTCACATGCGCTCCGGTGCGCTCACGCCGAGCAGGGCCAGGCCGTTGGCCAGCACCTGGCGGGTCGCCTTGACCAGTTCGAGCCGGGCCGCGTTGAGCGCAGTGACGGGGTCGTCGCCCTTGGGCAGCACGCGCATGTCGTCGTCGGACTGGAAGGGGTGGTAGACACCGGCCAGTTCTTCGAGGTAGCGGGCGATGCGGTGGGGTTCGCGGGTGTCGGCGGCGGTGGCGACCACGCGCGGGAAGTCGCCGAGGGTGCGGATCAGGTCGCCTTCGCGACCGGAGGTCATCAGCGCGAAATCCGGTGCCACCGAAGCGAATTCGGGATACTTCGCGGCGTTGCCGATGATGCTGTTGGTCCGCGAGTGCGCGTACTGCACGTAGTAGACCGGGTTCTCGCTGCTCGCCTTGGTCCACAGGTCCAGGTCGATGTCGATGCTCGAGTTCACCGAGGAACGCACCAGCGAGTAGCGCGAGGCGTCGACGCCGATCTGCTCGACCAGGTCGTTGAGGGTCACCACGGTGCCCGCGCGCTTGCTCATCTTCACGGCGACGCCGTCGCGCACCAGGTTCACCATCTGGCCGATCAGCACCTCGACGGTGTCGGGGTTGTCACCGAACGCGGCCGCGGCGGCCTTCAAGCGGCCGATGTAGCCGTGGTGGTCGGCGCCGAGCATGTAGATGGCCAGGTCGAAACCGCGGCCACGCTTGTTCTGGAAGTAGGCGATGTCACCGGCGATGTAGGCGGCGTTGCCGTCGCTCTTGAGGACCACGCGGTCCTTGTCGTCGCCGTATTCGGTGCTGGCGATCCACCACGCACCGTCCTTCTCGTACAGGTTGCCGGAGTTCTTGAGCTGCTCGACGGCCTGTTCCACGGCGCCGGAGGCGAACAGTTCGCTCTCGTTGAAGTACACGTCGAAATCGGTGCCGAACTCGTGCAGATCCGCCCGGATCTGGGCGAACATCTGCTGCACGCCCTCGCTGCGGAACACCTCGTGACGCTCGTCGGCGGGCAGGGTGAGCACCTCGGGATGCGCGGCGACGATGCCCGCGCTGATCTCGGAGATGTACTCGCCCGCGTATCCGTCCTCGGGGGTCGGCTCGCCCAGCGCGGCCGCGACCAGGCTCTTCGCGAAGCGGTCGATCTGCGCGCCGTGGTCGTTGAAGTAGTACTCGCGCGTCACGTCGGCGCCCTGAGCTGCCAGGATACGACCAAGCGCGTCGCCGACGGCGGCCCAGCGGGTGCCACCCAGGTGCACCGGACCGGTCGGGTTCGCCGAGACGAATTCGAGGTTGATCTTGGTGCCTGCCAGCGCGAACCCGGTGCCGTAGATCTCCCCCGCGGCCAGGATCTGGCTCACGATCGCACCCTGCGCCGAGGCGGCGAGGCGAATGTTCAGGAATCCGGGACCGGCGATCTCCGCCACATCGATACCCTCGGTCGCCGACAGCGCCTCGGCCAGCCAGCCGGCCAGCTCACGAGGGTTGGTTCCGACCCGCTTGGCCACCTGCATCGCTACATTCGTGGCATAGTCGCCGTGTTCGGGGTTGCGCGGACGCTCCACTGTGACCTGCTCGGGCAGGACCGACGAGTCCAGTCCGCGTTCGACAAGCACCTTCGCCGCGGTGGTACGAAGGAGATCTGCAAGGTCAGCTGGAGTCACGAGTCTCTATCCTATTGGCTGGGCCCCTTGCAACCACTACCGCCCGCCACGAACCCACCGATCCACACGTCGAAAGAGCACAACGAGCGATGCCTAGCAGGACCAGCGCCACATCAGCCAAGGCCGTGCGGGCCGCGGGGAAGTCGTCTCCGTCCCGCAAGACCCGCAAGGGCAACCTTCCGGGCAAGAAGCGGGACACCCCATGGGCCCTGCTCGGCGCGGGCCTCGCCATCGTCGCGCTGGTCGGCCTGCTCGCCTACAGCCTGGTGCCCAAGTACATGGACCAGGCGGCGATCCGGGAAGCCCAGACCGATCTCAAGGAATGGGTGCCCTCCAAGGAGAACCAGGACCCCTCGGCGAAGATCGACGGCGTCGTGAAGTCGGAGTACCCGGCCGGTCTGCACGTGACCGCCAGCCAGCGCGTGGCCTACGACAAGGCCCCTGCCTTCGGTGGCCCGCACGACGGCGCGTGGGCGAACTGCACGGGCACCGTGTACGCCAAGCCGATCCGCATGGAGAACGCGGTGCACTCGCTCGAGCACGGCGCGGTCTGGATCGCGTACAACCCCGACAAGGTCGACGCGGCCGGTGTCGAGACGCTGTCGAACTTCGTCAAGGGCCGTCAGTACTCGCTGATGTCGCCGTACCCGGGTCTCGACTCGGCGATCTCGCTGCAGTCGTGGGGCCACCAGCTCAAGCTGGACAACGCCGACGACGCGCGGATCAAGCAGTTCATCTCCGCCCTGCGCGAGAACCCGTACGCCTACCCCGAGGTCGGCGCGAGTTGCTCGAACCCGATCTTCGACGCGAACAACCCGCCGCCGTTCGACTCCTCGCCCTACGGTCCCGAAGCGGTCCCGATGGACGGTAAGGGCCTGACTCAGGACCAGACCGAACTCGGTGGCGGCGGCACGGGCTCTGGCATCCCCGGCCTGCCGAACATCCCGATGCCGGGCGGCCTGCCCTCGGGGCAGTAGTGAGCACGGAAGAAAGCGCGGTCGAATCCGACGACACCGCACCCGAGTCGAGCGCGCATCGCCCGGCCGGGGCGGTGCTCGTCCTCGGTGCGATCGGTCTGCTGCTGCTCGGCGCGGTGGCCGGCGTGCTGTTGCGGATGCCGCTGGAGAAGAATTCCGAACCCGAGCCCAGCGCTGTCGACATCGGATTCAGCCAGGACATGTCGGCCCATCACGCCCAGGCCGTCGACATGGCAGGCGTAGCGCTGATCGCCTCGACCGACAACGACGTGCGCCGCCTCGCCTACGACATCCTGACCACCCAGCAGAACCAGATCGGCCGTATGCAGGCCTGGTTGCAGCTGTGGGGCGAGTCCAACCAGAACGTCGACGGCTACATGGGCTGGATGACCGACGACCACGGCAACACCGGCCACCACGGCGGTTCCACCGCCGAGTCGGCGATGTCGGGCCCGATGCAGTCCATGCCCGGTATGGCGAGCCAGGAAGAGATGACCGCGCTGCGCCAGTCCACCGGCCCCGCCCTCGACACGATGTTCCTGCAACTCATGCTGCGCCACCACCAGGGTGGCGTCCCGATGCTCGACTACGCCGCCGAGCATGCCGACACCACCGCGGTCCGCACCCTCGCAGCCACCATGGCGAAAACCCAAGAGGGCGAATCCCAGCTGATGACGACCATGCTCGCCACCCGCAACGCCACTCCCCTCCCCCTCAACTGACCCCCGAGGCCGGACCGGCCCATCCCCCGGTCCGGCACGGTTTTTGGCGCACCGCACTCGATGCGATACGCTGTCGCTGCCCGATCGCCTCACCGCGACCGGCATCTATCCCGCCCTCGTAGCTCAGGGGATAGAGCGTCTGCCTCCGGAGCAGAAGGCCGCAGGTTCGATTCCTGCCGAGGGCACACACCAAGAAGGCCCCCGACCAGCACTCCAGCTGGCGGGGGCCTTTTTCGTCGGTGCGATCACGACCATCGGATCCTTGCGCAGGTGCATCGTCGTGCCGCAGGTATGGCGAGCATTGTGGAGTCGGCCAGGTCAGGACGAAACCGCCATCGCGGTGCCGTGGGTCCGCGGGTCGTCGATGGCGTCGAGTAGGTAGCTCGCCAGGTCGGCTCGTGATGTTCGCGGGCCGGCTTTCGTGTTCGTACCCAAAAGGATTCGCGGCCTACTTGTGGCAGGGCCGTCGGTCAGCCGGGTGGGCCTGATGGCGGTCCAGCGTAATTCGCTGTGTGCGAGCAGCTGTTCCATACGCGCCATATCCGTGTACGTGTAGCGCATGATTCGATGCAGCGCGCGGGCGAGGAACCGGGTCGCCGGTCCCGCGTCGGACGGAATGTCCAGCCCGGCGGAAGAGACGACCAGCAGTCGCCCACCGGGCGGCATGGCGGCGATGATCTCGGTGGCGCCTGCCGAGTAGACGGTGGTGGGTCCACGGTCGCGGGCACCGAGTGCGGAGATCACCGCGTGGTGTTCGTCGAGCAGACCCGCGAGGGATCCGGGCACGGTTGGATCGGCGACTGTCACGGTCAATCCCGGTGCAGGAGGGAGGCTTCCGGCCGTACGGACAATCGCGGTGACGCGATTGCCGCGGGCCAAGGCCTCGGCGACAACCGCCCGCCCGGTGCGCCCGGTGGCTCCGACCACGGCGATGGTGGTCATCGGTGCGCGCCGGGTCGCGTGGCGGGCTGGAATCTGAAGGAGACCGCCTCCATCAGCGGCTTGCGCTGGGTCTTCTGTACCGCAGCGATGCGCCACTGGCCGTCGGCGTCGCGGATCACGGTGTAGGTCGCGAGTTTGCCGAGCTTCTTCGCATCGCCCTTCGAGGATTCACCTCGCGTGACAACGATGGCAGTATCGCTTCCGTACCTGCGGATTTCGAGAATCTGCACGGTGAGGCGGGTGCCTTTCAGGAAGCTGTCGAACAGAGCCTGGTGTGCCCGGCCGATCTCGACGCCACCGTGGTAGACGGTGCCGGCGAAGGTGACATCGGTGGCGTCGGCGGTGAAGCACGCGCCGTAGGCGGCGCCGTCGCCACGGTTCCAAGCGTCCTGGCTGCGCTGGACGAGAGCGCGGATGTCGAGGTTGTCGGTGTCCATGATTGTTTCCTTTCAGTGCGCGAGCACGGCCAGTGCGGTCTTGCGCGGTAGTAGCCGCAGCGCGGCGGTGAACAGTCGATTGGTCCGGTTGGTGAGGACTACCGGACCGGCCTTGTCGGACAGGGCTTTCCGGGCACGGTCCACGACCTGCTGCGGCGTCTGGACCAGCCAGGGCGGTACATCAGCGCTGGTTCGGGAGGCGGTGACGCCCGGGCACAATGCCAGGACATGCACGCCGCAGGATTTCTGTTCGTGCCACAGCGTTTCGGAGAACGTGGTGACGAAGGCCTTCGAGGCGCTGTAGACGCTCATTCCCGGCTTCGGGGTGTAACCGAGCGTGGAGGAGACGTTCACCAGCGCGCTGCCTGCCACGGCATGGTCGAGGAACGCGTGGGCCAGGACGACGACCGCCCGGCAGTTGAGATCCATTACTGTGAGCGCGGATTCGAGCGAAAGCTCGGCGAAGTCACCGTGCGTGGCGGTTCCCGCATTGTTGACCAAGAGGCTGTAGCCGCCGCTCCGGAGCAGTGCGGCGGTCGCGCGCAGCCCCTCCATGGTCGCGAGGTCCGCGACGAGACAGTCGTGCCCCGCGCCGAGTTCGGACATCAACTGGTCCAGGTCGGCAATTCCGCGGGCCACCGCGGTGACCGAATAGCCTTGCTCGGCAAGCGATATCGCGAAGGCCCGGCCGATGCCCGCGCTGGCCCCGGTGATGAGCGCCCTCATCGTTCGGCCGCGGGCTTGGTCGCCGGATCGAACAGGTAGGAGATGCGCTCCATGACTCGCTGCCGCTGGGTGTTGTGGAAGCTGGCGATCCGCCACTTGCCGTCCGGTTCGTGCACCATCGTGTAGGTCTGGGTCTTGGATAGCTCGGCGGGGCGCTCGTCGTCGTAGCGGTCGCCCCGGCTGGTGACGATCGCGACGTCACCGCCGTAGAAGCGCACGTCCAGGTACGAGTCGGCGAGCTCGGTGCCCTTCAGAAATCCATTGAACAGGGCCCGATGCCCCTCGGTGAGATCCTGACGGCCCGCGTAGTGGGTGCCGACAAAGGTGGTGTAGGTGGCATTTTCAGTGAAGGTCGCGCCATAGGCGTCGGCGTCGTTGCGCCCCCACGCGGCGGTCATCTCCGAGAGCGTGGCACACACACCCTGCAGATCGGCAGGGGTGCCCCCGTCGGGTTCGACGCCGGTGCACTCGGCGACTCCAGTGTCGCGCACATCCGAGGTCTGACTCAGCCACACGTATCCGCCGCCCGCAGTGACGCCGAGCGCGAGGGCGGTCGCACCCAGAGCTCGCACGATGGTGCGCCGACGATTCCTGGCGGGAGTGGCGGTCGATTCGGCATCGGCGATAGTCGCGTTCATGGAGGAACCTCTCTCGTAATTTTCCCTGCTTGTAAGATCTCAATGCTCACAAGAAGTATCTTCGTTAAAGAAGAGATTACGAGAAGGATGAGCCATTGTCAACGGATGAACGCGAAACCGATGCAGGCCCGGTCTTCCGCCGGTACCCGAGTGCCGTTGTGCCGCATGCTCGAACGAGCGCGACGGCAGTCGGACTGGGGACCACCGACCCGACGCCCCTGCTCGTCGACGTCTCGAACCAGCCGGTTATGTCCGCCGCGCGGCCGATCCCGGCGACCGGCGCAAGGTCATCGTCGAACCCATCGACCAATCCGCCGATCTCGACAGGGTCAGCGTCAGCGGCGTGGCTCTCATGGCTTGCCTCTCGGCGTAAACGCCCGCGCCCTGTGATTCAGCCGAGTTCGAGGACGTCCAGAGGGAGCGCCCGCAGGAAGTCGGCCGCGTCGAAGGCCTCGGAGACGGTGGTCAGACCGGTTGTTTTCGACCCCCGCGTAGAACACGGTCGACCGCCTCACCGGCCAGGACGGCGCTGAACTCGTAGATGTCGCGGCCGCCTGCCCAGACGCGGGTTTGCTGCTCACCCCACCTGACCGCGACCTCGACCAGGAAGCGCTGCATCGAGCCGGGCTCGCCGGGTGACGGCACATGGAGGTACGCGTTGATAGCCCGGGTGGGCAGGTGCCGGGCGATCGTGACGACGTCGGCCGTGGGGAACTCGCCCGTCACCTCACACCGGCCGAACGGTGGTGGAAACTCCCACGTCCCAACGGGTTCCGGGGTGCCGGACCGCACGTCGAGGTGCCCGTCGACATACACCACGCGCCGACCGGCGCGCAGCTTCCCGGCGCGGACCGAGCCCTCGGTCGGCGTCCAGCCGTTCAGGGCGATGGCCACGCTCACCTCATCGGCCGGCGACGGTGCGGCACCGTAGGCGACGCTCGCCAGAAGGTCGCCGAGTGCGCCGAAGAAACCGGCCGCCGGTATGAGCAGCGTGCTCTCCGGTGGTGGAAAGTCGGTGAATGTCCGCCATGCCACGAGTGCCTCGCCGGCGACATCCAGGTAGTGCACCCCGGCCCGCCGGGCTGCGTCGCGCAGGGCGGGTGGGGTGTCGCCGAACGGGCCTGCGCAGTTGACGACAGCCGCGACGCCGGTCAGCGCCCGGTCCAGGTCGGCCGGTGCATCCAGCGATGCCGGCCGCACGTCCGCGCCAGGATGTTCGGCGGCGAGGGCAGCCAGTCGGCGTGCGTCGCGGCCGCAGAGCACCGGGACGAGACCACGTCGGCACAGGTCGTCGACGAGGAGTCGGCCGGTGTGGCCGTAGGCGCCGTAGACAGCAACAGGGAACGGGGGCATCGCATAATCCTGACGACCAGCACCCCGGGCGGGGAGTGTCGTGAACGACAACCTTCGCTAGATTCGCGACATGAGCCCCATCGGATCGTGATGGTGATCGCGGCCGGCATGCCGATCTTCGAGGCGGCCGTGCCGTGCATGGTCTTCGGGATCGACCGCTCGCACGTCGTGTCCCCCTGGTACGAGTTCTCCGTCGTCGCTGTCGGGGACGATCCGGTTCCGTTGCTGCCCGCCTTCCAGTTCGACCCGGCAACACCGTCCGGCGACCTGGAGCGCGCCGACACCCTGGTCGTGCCTGCCTGCCTCAACGTGCACGACGGCCCGCCGCCCGAACTGGTCGACGCGGTGCGCGACGCCCACCGGCGCGGCGTGCGCATCCTCTCGATCTGTTCCGGCGCGTTCGTCCTGGCCGCGGCCGGCATCCTCGACGGCCGTCGCGCCACCACCCACTGGGTGCACGCCGACGAGCTCGCCCGGCGCTATCCGGCCGTCCGGGTCGACCCGTCAGTGCTCTACATCGAGGACCGCAACGTGATCACGTCGGCCGGCACCGTGGCCGGTATCGACGCGTGCCTGCACCTCGTCCGATCCGACCACGGCGCGGCGGCCGCGGCCGAGGTCGCCCGTCGCATCGTCATGCCCCCACACCGCGACGGTGGACAGGCCCAGTACATCCGGCCTGTCGCCCCCACCTCCGGCGACAGCTGGCTGGCTCCGCTACTCGATTGGGCGGCCGCCGAACTACACCGCCCGCTCACCACCGCCGACCTCGCCGCCCACGCACGCGTGAGCGTCCGCACCATCGAGCGGCGGTTCGCCGATGCGCTCGGGCTCTCACCGTTGCAGTGGCTGCTGCAACAGCGGGTCCGTCGAGCCCAGCAGATGCTGGAGAGCACCGACCAACCCGTCGGACGGATCGCGGCGGCCTGCGGTTTCGGCACACCCTCCGGCTTGCGCGCGCACTTCGCCCGCGTCACCGGCGTATCGCCGACCGTATACCGGCGCGCCTTCCAGGCCCGCGACTGACAGCGTTGATCTTGCGGTTGCGTTATTTCGCCGGTGGCTATCGGCTGTCATTTGTCTGTTGCCACAACGAGTTACCGCTCTCGGTGACAACTAGTCGTCTTGCTCGCGCATCGTGATCCACCCAGCAGCGCTCCACCGAGGAATGTGCGGTCGCAGCCCGAGGTCGATCACGTCCCAGCGCAGCAGGTGAACGCCCAGAGGTGTTGAATACCAGTCACTTTCACAGGGTGGCTACCGAATTCCGCTATACAGAATCGAGCACGGCGCCGACGCGAATCCCATTGAAGGACAACAAACGATGCCTGACAGCAACGAACCCGCAGTGCGCTACTTCGCATTGTTCGAGGACGAGTGGCACGACCGAGAGGGCTGGCGCGCGCGTCGGATTACCGGGCTTGTGCGCCGGACCGCCACCCGACCTGTGCCGACCGACGAAGCGTTCGGCAGGGACTTCACCTGGGGTCCTACCGAGTACCTCCAGCGCTACACCCCCGGAAGGGACGAGCCTCACGTGGAGATCTCCGCCGAGTCAGCCGAGCGATTCATCAAGAGTTGGCGCGCCTCGAGGGCGAGCGAGTTCGAACGCGCACGCCCCGAGTCGAACCCACCCGTCGACGATGCACAAACCTGATCGGAATCGTGGGCGCGAGTGAGCACGCAGATCACGGGTGCCGGACATATCCATAGAGTGATCCGATGACGCTGCCCCGCCTCATCGCCACCGATCTCGACGGCACCCTCCTACGCGCTGACGGCACAGTCTCCCAGCGCACGCTCGACGCATTGCGGACCGCCATCGGCGCCGGGGTGGAGATAGTTGTTGTCACCGCGCGTCCACCCCGTTACCTCGATGCCCTCGTCGCCGCGGCAGGGCTGACCGGAACCGCGGTGTGCAGCAACGGGGCCCTCGTCTACGACATCGCATCTCGCACCGTGGTCGAGTCCCGTGCCCTTTCCGTCGCCGCGGCGCGCACCGTGGCGTATGCGGTCGCCGGAGCGGTCGAGGGAGTCGGGTTCGCGGTCGAGACCGGCCACCGGGTGTTCTTCGAACCTGGGTACCGACCGAGGCTGACGCGGGACACCGGGGCCGAGTCACCCGTGCGGGCTCTCGCGGACCTGTGGACCCTCGATGTCCCCATCGTGAAGCTCCTCGCCTTCTCGGCGGGGCACGACGCGGACTTCCTGGTGGCCGCCGCCGAGGAATTCGCAGCAGGGACAGCGCAGTTCACTCATTCCGGTGGTCGCGGCCTGCTGGAGATCAGCGCGCCGGGGGTCACCAAGGCCGGCACGCTCGCCAAGCTGTGCGCCGAACGCGGTATCGCCGCCGACGACGTCTACGCCTTCGGCGATATGCCCAACGACCTCACGATCCTGAACTGGGCAGGCACCGGGTACGCGATGGGCAACGCCCACCCCAGTGTGCGAACGGCGGTGGCCAGGCATACCGCGTCGAACGAGGAGGACGGGGTCGCGGTCGTCATCGAGCGGCTCTTCGAGAACATGTAGTCGGGCCCCGGCCGACACTCGGAGTCGCGGAGAGACGTCGGCGTCTAGCCGACAGCCTCCTTCGGGCGGTGGTAGGCGGCCTCGACCAATCGCGTCAGTTCCGCGTTGAATTCCGGCTGGGCTTCGATGTTACTGAGATGACCGGTTGGCAACACTTCCATACGCACGAAACTTCCTGTCGCGCGCAGCATTTCCGAAATTCGATCGGAATGGGCAACGGGGATAACGTCATCGAAGGAACTGGCGACGATCGAGGTGGGCACCACCAGGTTTCGCGCGGATTCGCCCAGATCCATGTCGGCGGCCAGCAACCCGAAACGGGCCCGGACCAGCGCCGGACAGGACCGGACGATGTTCATGCCGAAGTCGAGCAGGTCTCCCTTGGCGGCGGTGCTCATGATCTGCCGGGCGAACAGCCATTCCACCGGGGCGATCGGAGGGAAGACGATCGGGAAGCCGATACCGAGGCGGCCCACCAGGAACGGCAGCGGCACTTTGAGTTTCAGCAGCCGGGAGGGCCGGTTGAACAGCGGCACGATGGTGGTCTCGAAGATCAGGTGCGCGGCCGCGGTATTGGCGAGCAGCACCGAATGCGCCCGTGCCGTGACCTGTTCCGGGTATCGACCTGCCCAGGCTTGCAGAGTCATACCACCCATGCTGTGGCCGACCAGGACCGCGCGTTGCCCGGCGCCGAGGGTCGCGTCGAGTACATCGGCGAGATCGTCGGCGAGCAAGTCCATGCTGAGCTTGCTCGAGCCGAACTCGCTGGCACCGTGACCACGCTGGTCGTAGGCGATGACGCGGTACTCACCGGCGAACGCGTTGATCTGGGCATTCCAGTATTCGATAGCGCAGGTCCAGCCGTGCACCAACACGATGGCAGGCGCGTCCTCGGGGCCGTAGGAGTGCACGCGCAGCCGAGTTCCGTCCCTGGTGGTCACGGGGACGATCCGACGGGCGACGGTAGGCGGATTGAACGCGGCGGTCGCGTAGGAACGGGACCGCAAGTTCGCGCGGTGAGCGTCGAACAGAGCACTGGATATGCCCGTCCACGCCGTCGCCAGCAAGGCAAGCATCGGACAACTCCTTTGTTGTTACTGATCGACACAGTAGGGCCGAGGAGGTTCCCGCTTGCCGGTGCTGAGAGTGAATAGGTACAGACCACAGTGAAGGCGGCGAATAGCCGTGATCGGTCCAGCGCCGACATCCGCGACATCCCGGATCGGCCAAATTTGGCCGGACCGGATCGGCGGGTTACGGTACGCCGAAAGCTTGGTGTACCCGCTCGATCTCGCACGGTTCCATACGTTGTGGGGGCCGACGCCCCCGATGACATCAGGAGCGTTGCCATGACGAATCCGCCCGAGGGACAGCAGCCTCCCTTCGGTCAGCAGCCGCCGGTCGAGCCGGGGATGCCATCCGGGCCGCCGGGGTATCCGCACGCGGGGTTCGGCGCGGGTGGGCCGCCGGGGCCCGAATATCCGGATGGACCCGACGTTTTCATCCCGCCGCCCGCGCCGAAGAAGAAGCGGACCGGGTTGTTCATCGTGCTCGGTGTCGTCGCGCTGGTGGTGATCGGCGCGCTGGTAACGGGCGTGGTGCTCACGTTGCAGGGTCGTACGCCGCTGTCGTCGGACGAGAAGCAGATCGATGTCGCGGTGCGCGACTTCTACGACACGCTCGACTCCGACGGTTTCGTCGCCGCCGCGCAGCTGGCTTGCCAGGCCGATCGCACGGAGATCGACAATCTCACCACCGAGCAGCGCGCGCAGTTCGAGCGGGCGACGGTGCAGGTGACGATCGATGACGTCAAAGACATCGTCATCACCGGTGACGATGCGAAGGCGACGGTGACCGGCCAACTGACGCTGTCGGTGGAGGGCGAGGAGCCCGATACCGAGTCCAGCACCGAGGAGCACCTCACCAAGGAAGACGGCACCTGGAAGATCTGCTCGGCACCGGCCAACAAACACTGATCGAACGCCGCCTCGGGCGACCCCGCGCATCCTCGGGATCGACACCGGGACCATTGCGATCACGCTGATCCCAACCCTGGTCGTGCACACGGGCGCACGGCACTATCAATGGCGAGGCGGGCGTGGCTGAGTGGTTTAGGCAACGGTCTGCAAAGCCGTTAACGCGGGTTCAATTCCCGCCGCTCGCTCTGTGGGGAAAGCGGCTGGGTCGTGGAATGATCGGATTCATGTCACGGCCCAGACCGCTCTCCCATGACCCCATCGCCGAGGCGTACCGGCAGTGGGTGGCCCACGGCTGGGAATCGGTCGCCGACGGGATGGCCCTGGTGACCTCGCTGGTCCGGGCGCAGCAGATCGTGATGGCACGCGTCGACGAGGCCCTCAAACCGTCCGGCCTGACGTTCTCCCGCTACGAACTCCTGCAACTGCTCAGTTTCAGCCGCACCGGCGCCCTGCCGATGGCCAAGGCGAGTGCGCGTCTGCAGGTGCACCCGACGAGCGTGACCAATACCGTCGATCGACTCGAAGCCGCCGGGCTGGTGATTCGGGTCCCGCACCCCAGCGATCGACGGGCAACTCTCATCGAAATCACCGATGCGGGAAGGAAATCCGTGTCCGAGGCCACGGCGGCACTCAACGCCGAAGTGTTCGCCGAACCCGGTCTGCCCGCCGATCAGGGTCGCGATTTGATACGACTGCTGGCACAATTCCGACACGCCGCGGGCGATTTCGATATCGACGACCCGGAAAACCTCGCATTCCACGCGACCTGGCAACCGACGGGTGAATCTTCGGCCGACCCCCTTGGCAGCTAGCGCGAAAAGGTCCACGATGTAGCCCATGGTGCTGATCCTCGGGGTATCGGCGGGCGCGGGTGGAGCCCGTGCCGTGCTGACCCATTCCGATCAGCCCCACATGCCGCCCATCGACCGGATTCACGTACCGCGCCGGGCAGGGGGCTCGGTGGAGGAATCGGTACTCACCGCGATCCACCGTATGCGCGCGGCGGCGGCAGAACGCGACGAATACATCTCCGGCACGGCTGTCACCTGCCGCAGCGAGCTCCAGGCCGACGCGATCAGAGCGGCCGCGGGCCAGGCCGACTTCGCGATCGTCGACGAACCGCTCGCCCAGCTGCGCTACCTGCGTTTCACCGGCCTGCTGCCCGCCGCCGACTCGGTCCTGCTCTACGACCTCGGCAGTTCCGGTCTGACCATCACCCACGCCGACTGCCGCACCGAGACAATCATCGCGGGCAAACGCAGCACCCTCCTCAGCGGCAACGGCTACGACGCGCTGTTGCGCTGGCAACTCGCGCGCAGCGGCATCTCGACCGACGCGCATGCCAGCCGCGAACACCGAGAATCGTTGAGCCGCACCAGGGTTGTCACCGCCGCCGATGCCGACACCGGCGGCCGCACGGTACTGACCCGCAGTGACCTGGCCGCGTTATGCGAAGCGGGACTGCATCATTCGGCCTCGTTCGTGCGTCTGCTGATCGAGGAGACAGGGGTGCGGCCGGGAGCGCTGGCACTACTGGGTGGCTGCACCCGCAACCCGAGTCTGCGGGCGGATCTGGGCCGGCTGATCGGTCTGCCGACCGTGTACGACCCTGAGCCGGAATATGTTTCGGCTCGGGGCGCGGTGCTGCTGTGCGCCCGCCGTCCCTCGGCGCGGTTACGCATGCCACGACGAGGTGCGGGCGTCATCGGCGTCGCGCCGCGCGCGAGCCACCGAAAACTTCTCGCCGCGGTCGCGGTGACGGCCACCCTCGGTGGCACCGTCGTCGGCCTGCTCAGCAACGACAACACCTCGGCGCGGTCCCCTGAGGAGGGCACCGCGCCGACTACCGCGCACTTCATCGACGGTGCGCCGCGCTGGAAACCGAACTAGCGGTTGCTGAAGTTCGGCGGTCGCTTCTCGACGAAGGCGGCCATGCCTTCCTTCTGATCCTCGGTCGCGAACAGCGAATGGAACACCCGGCGTTCGAACAGCAGCCCCTCGGCGAGGGTGGTCTCGAACGAGCGGTTCACCGCCTCCTTGGCGATCATCGCGACCGGCAGCGACATCGACGCGATGGTCTGCGCGGCCTCGAGCGCGGTGTCGAGCAATTCGTCGGCGGGCACGACCCGCGACACGAGCCCGGAGCGCTCGGCTTCCTCGGCGCCGATCATCCGGCCGGTCAGGATCAGATCCATCGCCTTGGCCTTGCCGATCGCGCGGGTGAGACGCTGCGAGCCGCCGATGCCGGGGATGACGCCGAGCGTGATCTCGGGCTGACCGAACTTGGCGCTGTCGGCGGCGATCAGGATGTCGCACAGCATCGCCAGCTCACAACCGCCACCGAGCGCGTAGCCCGAGACGGCGGCGATGGTGGGCTTGCGGAAGTTGGCCAGCCGGTCCCAGCGGGCGAAGTAGTCGGCCAGGAACATGTCCATGTACGACTTGGGCGCCATCTCCTTGATGTCGGCGCCCGCGGCGAAGGCTTTCGCCGAGCCGGTGATCACCACGGCGCCGATGGAATCGTCGCCGTCGAGTTCGTCGAGCGCGGCGATGACGTCGTCGAGTACCTGGGCATTGAGGGCATTGAGCGCCTTGGGCCGGTTCAGGGTGATCCAGCCGACCCCGCCCTTCCCGTCGGCGCCGCCCTTGCGCTCCAGCAGAATCGTCTCGAATTCGGTCACGGCCACCCTCTTGTCAGTCAACGGTCACGGATCACGCTGACGATACCGAGCCAGGTCGCCCACCGGTGCGGGGTACCGCGCCGATCAGGCCCGCAGTCCCAGTTCGCGCTCGCCGAGCGCGGCGAAGTAGGCGTCGACCTGGGCATCGGTGACGTCGGCGAGCGTGGCGGGCGACCAGTGCGGCGCGCGGTCCTTGTCGATCACCTGCGCGCGGATACCCTCGACCAGATCGTGGGTGCTCAGCGCGGCCACGGTGATCCGCAGTTCGGCATTCAGCGCCCCGGCCAATGTCAGGTCGCGGGCAGCGCGCAGCGCGCGCAGGGTCGCTTTCAGCGCGATCGGGGATTTCGACAGCAGGTCATCGGCGGCCTTGGTCGCTTCGGGCGAATCTGCCGCACGCAGCGCCTCGACGATCTGTTCGACGGTGTCGGCGGCGTAGCAGGTATCGATCCAGTCGCGCTGGGCGTCGAGTTCGGATTCCGGTGCGGGCGTGGCGAATCGGGCGATCGCCTCGTCGGCCGGGGCGGTGCGCAACGCGTCGAGCAGGGCGGACAGGTCTTCGGAGGCGACGAACGTATCGGCGAAGCCGGCCACGATCGCGTCGCCAGCGCCCATCCGCGCGGTGGTGAGCGCCACGTGGGTGCCCAGCTCGCCGGGGGTGTGCGAGAGCAGATAGGTGCCGCCGACGTCGGGCACGAAGCCGATGCCCACTTCGGGCATGCCGATCTGCGAGCGCTCGGTGACGATACGGTGGCTGCCGTGCGCCGACAAGCCCACTCCGCCACCCATCACGATGCCGTCCATCACCGCCACGTACGGCTTCGGGTAGCTGCCGATCAGAGCGTTGAGCAGGTATTCGTCACGCCAGAACGCCGCCGACGCGGTGTCGATCGGCGCCGGTACGTCCGGGCCACCGCCGTTGATCGTCTTCGCGTCGCGATGGATGGCCACGATGTCGCCGCCCGCGCACAGGCCGCGCTCGCCCGCGCCGACGACCGCGACGGTCCGGATCGCCGGATCCATAGCCCATGCCCGCAGCTTCTCGGTGATGGCCAGGCTCATCGAGTGGTTGAGCGCGTTGATCGCGCGCGGCCGGTTCAGCGTGATCACACCGAGCCCGCCACGTACCTCGAACAGCACTTCCGCTTCACTCATGCCCGTCACGATAAAGTCGGATATCGGAGGATCCGAAACTGTGGCGCGCCGTCTGTGACGCATTCCACCGCGTCCGATTTGCGGCACAATCAGAGCATGGGCAGCGACCACTTCGTGCGGATCACCCGCCTGCGCGCACTGATCGACCACGAGAACACCGGCGCGGGCGAGCGCGCCACCGCGGAGCGCATGCTCGAGCGTTTGCTTCGAAAATCCGCGGGCCACAATGGTTCCGGCACCGCCCCTGACCGCGTCTACGGTTCGCGCCATCACCGCGCGGGCAGGCACGCGAGCACCGCGTCGATCGTCGAATTCGTCCGCGAGGACATCGCCTTCGCCCGCACTTTCGTCGCCGCGGGCGCCCCCGGCGAGGTCACCGTCCACAGCCCCCTCGCCGCGGCCCCCGCTGAACTCACCGTGGCCGTCACAACCCCGTTCGCCGACCAGATCGTCGTCACGATCACCGATATCCCGCCCTCATGGGGCTGGGAACCCGACGAATTCGACCGCATCACCGCCACCGAGGACCTGCGCCGACTCGCCGACGAACTCGCCGAGATCATCGACAGCTACAACCACGACGGCGCGGACGTGGGCCCGCGCTTCTTCCGCACGATCCGCGCCCAGGAAACCACCCTGATCCTCTGATTCACCCAGGTCGCAGTGGCCCTTGCCGAGTGAGCAGGACGACCAGGCCGACCATGAGTACGAGCGCGCCGATCGCCAGCACCATGCTCGCCACGACCGGACCTCCGGTGGTGTAGTCGGCCGCCACCTGTACCACCGCGATCGCGGTCCCCGCGGCCCCGCCGAGCACCAGCACGGCGTCGCGCCGAATCGCGTACAGCACGAAGCAGACCACCCCGATCAGCGCGGTCGAGCCGGGCCGCCACAGCGATTCGCCCAACGTCAGCGTCTGCGCCCCGATCACCGCGATCACCCCGCCGAGTAGGTATCCGGCCCCTTCGGCCACCAGCAGGCGAGCCCATGCGAGGCCGAACCACAACGCGCCGAACATCATCAGCGCGATCCCCTGCCACGGCGATCGGGAATCGAACAGCTCCGAGGTCACGCTCAGGATGCTCGCGACACCGAAGCAGGCCACGGCGACCATACCGAGCGCGCTCGGCACCAGCAGATACCCCAGTATCGCGACAAGCAGTCCGGCGACCGAGGCCGCGATCGCCGTTTCGTCGCCGTGGTGCTGGTCGAACGCCGTCGCCACCGCGCCGGTCATCGCCACCGCCGCCAGCACGAGCAGCACCGCGGCCAACCTGACCCGCCCCGCCGAGGCGATCGGCACCCGCCGGTACACCCCCACGCATCCACCGGCCAACGCCACCGCTCCCCACATCGCGCACCCGGTCACCACCACCAGCAGCACCACCCGCCCCGACTGCGCCACCTGCGCCCACGCCTTGTCGATGAACAACCCCAGACCCGCGGCCACCAGCCCGGCCCCCACATACGCCACGATCTCGGCAGCCACCCATCCCCCACTCGCGCGCCCGGTCCGATCCTGCTCGTCGACCGCCCGCAACACCGCTGTCCGCTGCTCCCCACTGATCACCCCGGCGGCTACCAATCGTTCCAACGCCACATCCACCCGATGCTCGCGAACCATCCGTCGAGTATGTCGACCTGCGGCGACGATTCCGCCGGAAGCTGGGCGGGGCGTTTCGCGGCGGAGTGACGCGGTTCACACTAGAATTACTTTGATGTCCTAGTATCGGGCGCTCTACTACATGGCGGAGGCAGTCATGGACCTGCATGTTCCTGTGAATCCGGTGCGGTTCGTGACCTCGGCGGCCCTATTCGACGGACACGACGCGGCGATCAACATCATGCGGCGGATTCTGCAGGCCCAGGGCGCCGAGGTGATCCATCTCGGACACAACCGGTCGGTGCGCGAGATCGTCGACGCGGTGATCGAGGAGGACGTGCAGGGCGTCGCGGTCAGCTCCTATCAGGGCGGGCACATCGAGTTCTTCGAATACCTGGCGCAGGCACTGCGCGAGGCGGACGCGGACGAGGTGCGCATCTTCGGCGGGGGCGGCGGGGTGATCGTCGCCGAGGAGATCGAGCGGCTCGCGGCGAGCGGCGTGCGGATCTTCTCCCCCGAGGACGGCCAGCGCCTCGGCCTGCCCGGCATGATCAACGAACTGATCCGGCTCTGCGATGTCGACCCCGCGCGCACCGCCCCCGACCTCGACGCGCTCTACACCGGCGATCGAAACGCGCTGGCGCGCACCATCACCTGCTTGCAGCAGGGCGCACTGTCCGATGCCGACCGAGCCGCGATCGTGGCGGCGGCCGCCACACGGCGTGTCCCCGTGCTGGGCATCACCGGCACCGGCGGTTCCGGAAAGTCTTCCCTCACAGATGAATTGGTGCGCAGACTCCGCACCGACCAGCAGGACAAACTGCGCATCGCCGTCCTGGCGGTTGACCCGACCCGCAGACGAGCGGGCGGCGCCCTGCTCGGTGACCGCATCCGGATGAACGCCCTCGACGGCGATCACGTGTACTTCCGTTCGCTGGCCACCCGCGGCAATCACGAACTGCCCGACGATATCGACACCATGATCGCCGCCTGCCGGGCCGCCGGTCACGACCTGGTCATCCTCGAGACACCCGGTATCGGCCAGGGCGACGCGGGCATCGTCGACCACGTCGATGTGGCGCTGTATGTGATGACGCCGGAGTTCGGCGCCGCCTCCCAGCTCGAGAAGATCGACATGCTCGATTACGCCGACGTCGTCGCGATCAACAAGTACGAACGCCGTGGCGCGGCCGACGCGGTCCGCGATGTGGCGCGCCAATTGATCCGCAACCGTGCGGAATTCGGCGCGAGTCCCGCGGACATGCCCGTTTTCGGTACCAGTGCCGCGACTTTCGACGACGACGGCGTCACCGCGCTGTACCAGCACCTCACCGGTCTGCTCACCGAACACGGCCTGACGCTCGAACCCGGTGTGCTGCCCCGCGTCGACACCTCGGTCTCCACGCGCTTCGCCCAGCTCGTCCCCCCGTCGCGGGTCCGGTATCTGGCCGACATCGCCGACACGGTCCGCGGCTACCACGCCGATACTCAGCGCGAAGTCGCGGCGGCCCAGCGGATTCAACGGCTGACGCTGGTCCACGACGAACTCCCCGACGACGCGGCGGTCGCCGACCTGCTCACCCGGGCCCGTCCCGCGCTCTCCCCGAGTTCGACCGAAGCCCTGGCCGCATGGCCGACGGTCGCCGAAAGCTATCGCGGCGACGAACAGGTGGTCCGCATCCGCGACCGCGAACTGCGCACACCCCTGCGTCGCGAGTCCCTCTCCGGCACCAGCATTCCCCGCGTCGCGTTGCCGCGCTTCACCGACGACGGCGAACTCCTGCGCTTCCTGCGCGCCGAGAACCTCCCCGGCCGATTCCCTTTCACCGCAGGCGTTTTCCCTTTCAAGCGCGAGAACGAGGATCCCGCTCGAATGTTCGCGGGCGAGGGCGATCCCGCCCGCACCAATCGTCGCTTCAAGGTCCTCAGCGCCCACGCCGAGGCCACCCGCCTGTCCACCGCGTTCGACTCGGTGACCCTCTACGGCCACGATCCGGCCCCGCGCCCCGATATCTACGGCAAGGTGGGCACCTCGGGTGTCTCGGTGGCCACCGTCGAGGACATGCGCACCCTGTTCGACGGTTTCGACCTCGGCGCCCCGACTACCTCGGTCTCGATGACCATCAACGGTCCCGCCCCGACCATCCTCGCCTTCTTCCTCAACACCGCCATCGACCAAGCGCTGCACCGCTTCTCCGATGCCGAGGGCCGCGAGCCGACGTCCGGCGAAGCTGCCGAGATCCGGGCGCGCACGCTGTCGACCGTGCGTGGCACCGTACAGGCCGACATTCTCAAGGAGGATCAGGGCCAGAACACCTGCCTGTTCTCCACCGAATTCAGTCTGCGCATGATGGCCGATGTGCAGGAATGGTTCGTGCGCAACGACGTCCGAAATTTCTATTCGGTCTCGATCTCGGGATATCACATCGCCGAGGCGGGCGCGAACCCCATCAGCCAACTCGCCTTCACCCTCGCCAACGGATTCACCTATGTGGAGACCTATCTCGCGCGCGGGCTGGCGATCGACGACTTCGCCCCGAATCTGTCGTTCTTCTTCTCCAATGGCATGGACCCCGAGTACACGGTGATCGGCCGGGTCGCCCGGCGGATCTGGGCTATCGCGATGCGCGACCGGTACGGCGCGGGCGAACGCGCCCAGAAACTCAAGTACCACGTGCAGACTTCGGGTCGTTCGCTGCACGCACAGGAAATGCAGTTCAACGACATTCGCACCACCCTGCAGGCGCTGATCGCGGTCTACGACAATTGCAACAGCCTGCACACCAACGCTTTCGACGAGGCGGTGACCACCCCCACCGAGGATTCGGTGCGCCGCGCGCTGGCGATTCAGCTCATCATCGCCAAGGAATGGGGACTGGCCGTCAACGAGAATCCGCTCCAGGGCAGTTTCATCGTCGACGAACTCACCGATCTCGTCGAGGAGGCGGTGCTGCTCGAATTCGAGCGGATCAGCGAACGCGGCGGGGTGCTCGGCGCCATGGAGACCGGCTACCAGCGCGGTCGCATCCAGGACGAGTCCATGCGCTACGAACAGCGCAAACATGACGGATCGTTGCCGATCGTCGGGGTGAACACCTTCCGCGGCCGCGACGACGACACCGAGCACGCACCGATGGAGTTGGCCCGCGGCACCGAAACCGAACGCCGCTCCCAACTGGACCGGCTGCACAGTTTCCAAGCCGATCACGCCGAACAAGCCCATCTCGCGCTGGCCCGGCTGACCGACGTCGCCCACACCGACGGCAATATTTTCGATGTGCTCATGGACGCGGCGCGGGTGTGCACATTGCAGCAGGTCACCGATGCCTTCTTCGCGGTGGGAGGACAGTATCGGCGCACGGTGTGAGCAGCGTAATCCGTCGCTGCGCGCCGCTGACGTGTGACAATCGCCGAGAACAATGCCAGCGGCGGCGACGGGACGCACAGCATGGATCTGACCGACTTCGACATCATCGATGCCCATATTCACCAGTGGGATCCCCATGCCACGCCACGCGAGTTCAGCAAGCTGGCGAAACTGATGCGCTATCTGCCCGTGCCGGTCGATATCGCGGCGAAGCTGGCCCCGCGTGGTGACCGCGAATTCGTCGGCGACCCCAGCGCCTACCTGCAGCCCTATCTGCCGGCCGACTACCGCGCCGACCGGGGGAATACGCCGGTCGAATCGATCGTGGAAATCGAGGTGCAATGGACAGGCTGGAAGCCCGACGAGACGCGCTGGGTGGCGAGCCTGCCCTTCGGTGTCGACACACCCGCCTTGGCCACGATCATCGGCTCGGCCGACCCCGCCGCCGCGGACTTCGGCGCGGTGCTGGATGCGCATCAATCCGCGTCGCCGCTGTTCCGGGGCATCCGGACGATGGTCGCCCATCACCCTGATCCCGCCGTGAAGTCGTTCGCCGCGCACGACGGCGCGCTCACCGCCCCCGCCTTCCTGGACGGCTTCGGGCAGCTCGCCGAGCGGGGGCTCTCGTTCGACGCGTGGGTGTACTCGGGGCAGCTCCCCGAGGTGACGGCACTGGCCGAACGGTTTCCCGAGGTACCGATCGTGCTCGATCACCTGGGGACCCCGGCGGGCATCTTCGGACCGGTCGGCAAGAACACCGGACACACCGCCGCGCAGCGGGAGGCCCTGTTCGATCGGTGGCGCGAAGACCTCACCGATCTGGCCGCGCAGCCGAACGTAGTGGCCAAGGTGAGCGGGCTGATGATGCCGGTGCTCGGCCATCCGGTGCCGCGACGCGGCACGCCGACGCCCGTGCCGACGCTGCTCGGCCGGGTGCGGCCGCTACTGGCGCACGCACTGTCCGTCTTCGGCGCCGACCGGCTTATCTGGGGGTCCAACTTTCCCGTCGACAAGCCCATCACCAGCCTCGGTGGAGCAGCCGAGACCGCGGCCACCGGCCTGAGCGAGGCGGGTGCGAGCACCGACGACCTGCGGAAGGTGTTCGGCGGCAATGCCATCCGGTTCTATCGGATCGAGCCGGCCGAGTGAATCGCCGCGCACGCTCGCTCGTTTCTGTCGGTGCGCGGGTTTAGCATCGGCGCATGAAAGCCATCGGCACCTTCGAGGTCACCGCGTTCGATCCCACCGAGCTGACGCCGCAGCCCCCCATCGTCACCGGGATGCCGGTCGGCATCTCGACCATGACGAAGTCCTACGCGGGCGAGATCGAAGGACTCTCGGCCACGCTGTTCACCGCCGCCTTCGACATGGACACCGGCGCGGGCACCTACCTCGCGATGGAGTCGTTCGAGGGTGCGCTGAACGGCAAGGCCGGTGCGTTCAACTTCGTCCACTCCGCCACTACCGCGGGTACCGACCGCACCGACGAGTTCTTCCACATCGTCCCCAGCAGCGGCACCGGGGAATTGACCGGCATCGCCGGGACCGGCGCGTTGTACGTGGATGCCCAAGGCGGACACCACATCTGGTTCGAGTATGAGCTGGGCTGAACCGCTCCGATTCGAACGGCGGGGCAGTTCCACTGCCCCACCCAGCTCAACTCAAGTGTCGAATTCGGTGTAGAGCGAGCGCAATTCGCGTAGTCCCGTTGCCGCGGTCGGCTCGTCCTCGGTGGACATCCGAAGCGCGCGACGCAGCGGGATCGCGTCGAGATCGTCGATCACGGCGTGGAATTCGACGCGGGGCAGCTCGGGCAGGACCAGTTCGTCGCCGTAGGGGTCATCGGAATCGGCGGTGTGCGCCGATCTCTCGACGCCACCGATGAGGGTGTCCAGGTCGAGTCCGCGCAGGGTGAGGATCTCGCTCGGCTGTTCGTCGAGACGCTCGGCTAGCAGGTAGCAGACCGCGGCGACGTGCTTGCACGGCCAGCCCATGTCCGGGCAGCTACAGGTGAAGTCCAGCTCCGAGGCGGTGGTCGGCAGCAGGTGCGGGCCGAGCGCGGGTGGGAGCGCGCCCGAGGCGATCTCGGCGAGCATGCCGGGCGCCTCCCTGATCTCGGCGAGCAGCAGGTCGACCTCGTCTTCGCGCAGTGGCCGGATCGACAGCACCGAGGTGAAGGGGCTGGGTTGACTGCCCTGGACCTCGGCGGTCACCGCACCGCGTTCGATCCGGTAGTTCACCACCTGTCCGACCCTGGCGTAGGTGCGTCCGCGCGAGAGCCTGCCCGCGTCGGCCACTTTCTCCACCGCGTCGAGCAGCGATTTGCCCCACCAGGTCCGCCCGAAACCGCCGCGAGCCTGGGCTCCACCGCGGACCGGTTTACGCGGACCGAACTGGCTGAAGTCGGCCATCAGTCGCCCACCGCCTCGGCGCCGAGGGTGAACAGCTCGCGCAGTTCGTCGGTGCTCATCTCGGTGATCCAGTTCTCCCCCGCGCCGACGGCCAGATCGGCCAATTGCTTCTTACCGTTGATCATTTCGTCGATCCGCTCCTCGATGGTGTCGACACACACCAGCTTGCGGACCTGCACCGCACGCTGCTGGCCGATCCGGAACGCGCGGTCGGTGGCCTGGTTCTCGACTGCCGGATTCCACCAACGATCCAGGTGGATCACGTGATTGGCGGCGGTGAGATTGAGGCCGGTGCCGCCCGCCTTGAGCGAGAGCAACATCAGCGGCGGGCCGTTGTCGCCTTGGAAACCGGTCACCATGTCGTCGCGGCGCTGCTTGGCCACACCGCCGTGCAGGAACGGGATCGGGGTGCCGAATCGTTCGGTGAGATAGGGCAGGATCAAATCGCCGAATTCGCGGAACTGGGTGAAGAGCAGGGCTTTCTCGCCATCGGCGAGTACCGCGTCGAGCACGTCCTCGACCAGCGCCAGCTTGCCCGAGCGGTGCCCGCCGCGACGCAGGACCGGCGACCCGTCGCCCAGGTAGTGCGCGGGGTGGTTGCAGACCTGTTTGAGCCTGGTCAGCGCGCCGAGCACAGCGCCCTTGCGCGCCATGCCTTTCGCGTCTTTGAGCTTGTCCAGCATGTCGTCGACAACGGCCTGGTAGAGCGCGGCCTGCTCGACGGTGAGGTTGGCCCGCACCGTCATTTCCAGCTTCTCCGGCAGGTCGCTGATCACCGTCGGATCGGTTTTGAGCCTGCGCAGCACGAACGGATCGGTGATCAAGCGCAGTCTGTCGATGGCTTGCTGATCACGCTCACGTTCGATCGGCACCGCGAACTTGGCGCGAAACGATTGCGGGCTGCCGAGCAGTTTCGGCATGGCGAAGTCGAACAGGGCGCGCAGTTCTTCCAGGCGGTTCTCCACCGGAGTTCCGGTGAGCGCCAGCCGATGTCGCGCTTTCAGCGCCCTGGCCGCGCGTGCCTGCCTGGTCACCGCGTTCTTGATGTGCTGCGCTTCGTCGAGCACGATGCGCTCCCACTGCTGTTCGCTCAGCAGGGTGACGTCGCGGGCGAGCAGTGCGTAGGTGGTGATCACCAGGTCCGAATCTGCCACCGCCGCAGCGAATTCCGAACCGGTGAGCCGCCCGGGGCCGTGGTGCACGAGCATGCGCAGGTCGGGCGCGAACCGTTGCGTTTCCCGCTGCCAGTTGCCGACCACCGACATCGGACACACCAGCAGCGTCGGTCCGACCACCGACTCGCCCGTCGACGTCGGTCGCACGCCTGCCAGGCCGGCCTCACGCTCATGGACCAGCAGTGCGAGGACCTGCACGGTCTTGCCCAAGCCCATGTCGTCGGCGAGGATCGCGCCGCAGTTCAGTCGACTCATGGTGGCCAGCCAGCTCAGCCCTCGCTCCTGGTACGGACGCAGCTGAGCCTTCAGGCCGACCGGCACCGGAACCGGCTCGGGTTCGCTTTCCCTGGCGAATAATTCGGCCGCCCACCCGTCGGCGGTGACCTCGGTGACCGGGACATTGTCGACCCGTTCGGCGGCCAGTTCACCGATCATGTCGGCCAAGGTGATCGGGCTGTCGTCGGCGTGCTGCGCGACATAACGGGCGGCGGCGGCCAGTGCTCGATGGTCGGCCTGCACCCATTCGCCGCGCAACTGGACCAGGTCGGACTTACTGCTGATCAGCCGGTGCATCTCGGCGGGGGTGAGCACCAGATCGCCCAGCGCCAATTCCCAGCGGTAGGACAGCAGCCCGCTGAGTCCGACAGTGGATTCGGCGGCGGCGGGACTGCTCACCCGCAACCGCATACTCGGTTCGGCGATGTTCCAGGCGCGCGGCAGGAGTAGTCGAATTCCGGCTTCCTGCAGGGCATGTGCGCCGTGCGCCACCAGGTCGGCTACCACCTCGGTGGGGAGCAGCAGGTCGAGGCCACGCGGATCGGTGGGCAGGTCACGCAGGCGCGGGTAGGCCTTGCGCGCCTGGCCGAGTTTCTCCGCCGCTGTTCGCACGAGCACCGGATCATCGTCGAAGACAATGGGTTTGGGCGCGTCGTCGACCGGGCGCAGGCATACCTGGAGCCGCCACAGCGCCACCGATTCGTCGGCGGTACCGAATTCGCCGTCGGGTTCGCACAGGCGCAGCACGAGTTCCGGCTCGTCGGCGGCATAGCCTTCGCGCCACTGCGTCAGCGTTTCGGACAGTCGGTAGGAGCCGACTTCCAACGGAGTGTCGGCGATCAACGCGGCCAGCAGCGGGTGGGTCATCGTGCGGTGCGTGAGATATTCGCGGGCGATCGGGTCGGTGAGATGCGTGCACAGATCATCGAGCACGGCGGCAGGCGGACCGGCGACCCGCAGCGCCGGTGGCATCGCGGCAGCCAGCTCGGCCAGCCACGCCCGTTGACGTTGTCCGCCGACCAGCCGCCAGCGCACCCACCACTGACCGTCGGCCCGCTCGATCTGGGGCACCACCCGTCCGGCCCGCACCCACCGTTCGATGCCGCGCGCGACGTGCGCGAGGAACCGTAGATCGCCCGAGATGTTCTCGCGCGGGAGTCGGCTGCGCAGCACGACGGCCGCCGTCGGTGGCGCGAGCGCGTGCGCGCGAACCTCGGCGGTGCCCGACTGCCCCTCGGCATCGACGACGAACACCTCGGCGCGGTGCCGGAACCTGGCGCGGTCCAAGATGTCGCCGAGCACCGACCCCACGGCGACCGGCTCCGCGTCGTGCCACAGCAGTAGGCCCGATTCGGGGGACCACAGACCGTGCAGCATGGGCACCATCCAAGCAGGCGGCACCGACACCGATCACAGCCGCCATACCCCTGGATTTCTCGCCGCAACGAGCGGATAATTAAATAACCCCTGGTCATGGGCCGGAACACCCACCGGCGACAACTCCATACTCACCCAGGCGAGCCGGACTCGATCCGGTTCGGCCGATGACCCCTTGTAATTCGTGCGGAGGGCAGCGATGACGATTCTGCTCCAGGTTCTCGAGCAGAGCTACACACCCAACACCCCTTGGGAACGGCGCAAATTCACCTTCATCGACACCACGAAAATCCTCGGTATGCGCCTGGACGGCCAAGCCGGCGTCTGGCTCGATCTGTCCCGGCCCGGCGAATCCCAGCGCCTGGCCCACACCATCGACCCCCGGGAATCCATCACCTTCCTGCTCACCGTCTTCGCCAAGATCGCCGAGTGCGAAGAGCGTGGCGGTTCCTGGCTGGTCGGCCACGACGGCGCCCATGTCTCCTCGATCGCGGCGACGCGCTTCCCGCCGATCGCCAGTGGCCTCGCCGCCGACGACCTGCTGGCCCGAGCCTGGTTATAGGTCGGTCCTCTCCGCGAAATACGGCCTCGCCCGCCCAGAACTGACCCATCAGCGGTAATTGTCGGTGCCACCGACTACAACCTGCGGGTATGGGGAAAGCGGCGGGGTTGTTCGTGCTGGTGCTCGCGATAGCCGGGTGCGGGGTGATCGGGCCGACTGAGCCGGTCACTCCCGCTCCCGGCAGCCCGACGCGCGCCGAGGTCACCGCCCTGCTCGACACGGTGCGGGTCATCGCCTCGCGTCCTCGACCGGGCGGCTACGAACGCGGTTGCAAGGCGGGCCAGGCCTGTGTCTTCGGCCCGGCCTGGACCGATGATTCCGACGCCCCCGGCAGCCACGACGGCTGCGACACCCGCAACAACGTCCTGGCCCTCCAATTGCGCCAGGTCGTCCATCGCGGCCGCTGCGTGGTCGTGGAAGGCATCCTCACCGACCCTTACACCGGCACCGACATCGCCTTCAGCAAGTCCGACGGCGGCCGCATCCAGATCGACCACGTCTACCCGCTGGCCGCCGCCTGGGACATGGGCGCGGCAACCTGGACCGCCGACAAACGCCGCCGCTTCGCCAACGATCTCGCGATCAACCTCCTGGCCACCGGCGCCTCGACCAACCAGTCCAAAGGCGACGACACTCCGTCCGGATGGCTCCCACCCGCTCGGCCCAACCACTGCTTCTACGCGGCGAAGTACCTCACCGTCGCGGTCGACTACGACCTACCGATCACCGCCGCCGACAATGCCGCTCTCCACGACATCGCCCGGAGCTGTCCGTGAGGGCTGGCACCAGCGCTCACGCCCCGGTGGCCACGGCCCGCTTCGGATCGTTGGACCACTGCGAGTACGAGCCCGGGTAGAGCACGGCGTCGATGCCCGCGACGGCCAAGGCGGCGATCTGGTGGGCGGCGGTTACGCCAGATCCGCAATACACCGCGACCGGACCTTCGCCGAATCCCGCGAAACGAGCACGCAGGTCGTCGGCGCTGCGGAAATGTCCTGTGCCATCCAGATTCTCGGCGGTCGGCGCGCTCACCGCGCCAGGGATGTGTCCCGGTCGCGGGTCGACCGGCTCGACCTCGCCGCGATAGCGCTCGCCGGCTCGCGCATCGAGCAGCACACCCGGCCACTTCGCGGCGGCATCGGCGTCGATCACCGGCAGCCCGCCGGGACGAACCACCAGGTCACCGCCGACCGGGTCCGTTTCGGCGCCGGTCGCGAGTTCTCCACCGGCCGCGATCCAGGCGGGCAGCCCGCCGTCGAGGATGCGCACGTTGTCCACACCCGCCCACCGGAGCAGCCACCATGCCCTCGCGGCCGCCGTCGCGCCGGTCGCGTCATAGACCACCACCGGCTCGCCATCGCTCAATCCCCAACTGCGCGCGCACTTCTCGAAGGTGGCGGGCTCAGGCAGCGGATGCCTGCCGCGGGCAGGCGACGGCGCTGCGGCCAGTTCGGTCTCCAGGTCGACGAACACAGCGCCCGGAATATGCCCGTCGAGATAGTGCTGCGGCCCATTCGGATCACCCAGTGCCCACCGCACATCGAGTAGATGAATCGCTTTGTCCGCCAGCTCTTCCCGAAGCTCCGCCGACGAAATCAACACCGCGTCCAATCTCACTCCTTACCGAGGCCCCCACCTGCGAAACAGTTCCCGCCACCTTACGCACCGTGCCGCCCGACGGCATGGGACTTGTCCCTTCCCGCCCTCTCTCCGCGCCATCGGTCACTACGGGCACCCTCACGACCCGAGGTCCGCTGAGGCCGGTGGAGAGAACTGGACCGACGAGCGGTGCTGATGAATCAGTCCACTTTCGCGGGACTGGTAGGCGACGAGGGCGGATTCATCGGGCAATATCGGCACAATGTCGCAGGTCTCCACCACTTCCCCTGATATCGCCGATGAACCGGCGGGAATCGCGCAGCCTCTCGGCGCGGGCGCGATCACGGCACTGGTCGGGTTCACCAGTTCGTTCGCGGTGGTGCTGAGTGGTTTGCGCGCGGTGGGGGCCAGTCCGGCGCAGGCGGCGTCGGGGTTGCTGGTGTTGTGCTTCACGCAGGGCATCGGCATCCTGCTGCTGAGTTCGCGGTACCGGATCCCGATCACCCTGGCCTGGTCCACACCCGGCGCCGCGCTGCTCGCGAGCACGGGACTTGTCGCGGGCGGCTGGCCAGGCGCGGTCGCGGCCTTCGCGGTGACCGGCGTGTTGATCGTGATCACCGGGCTGTGGCAGCGGCTCGGGTCGCTGGTCGCCGCGATTCCGGTGCCGATCGCCCAGGCGATGCTGGCCGGTGTCCTCGTGCCGCTGTGTTTGGCGCCGGTGCAGGCGCTGCGCACCTCGCCCGCCGTGGTCGTCCCGGTCATCGTGGTGTGGCTGGTCCTGCAACGGTTCGCGCCCAAATGGGCCGTGCTCGTCGCCTTCGCCACGGCGGCCGTCGGCACCGGCATCGACATCGTCGTCAACAACCGGCATCTGGAATTGTCCGCCATGGTTCCGACGGTGCAATGGACTGTCCCCCAATGGCATTGGCAGGCGATCATCGGCATCGCCGTCCCGCTCTACATCGTCACCATGGCTTCACAGAACATCCCCGGCGTCGCGGTGATGCGCTCGTTCGACTTCCAGGTGCCGTGGCGGCCCGCCATGCTCGTCACCGGTATCGGCACCATCCTCGGCGCCGCGGCGGGTGGCCATGCGATCAATCTCGCCGCCATCAGCGCCGCCCTGGCCGCCGCCCCCAGCGCCAGCCCGGACCCGAAACGCCGGTGGATCGCCGCGGCCACCGCGGGCGCCGCCTATCTCGCCCTCGGGCTCGCATCCGCCGCCCTGGTCACCGTCATCGCCGCCGCCCCCGCGGGCACCATCGAAACCGTCGCGGGTCTGGCCCTACTCGCCACCCTCGCCGCTGCCCTGACCGGCGCTCTCAGCGATCCCACCGATCGCATGGCAGCCCTGGTGACCTTCCTCGTCGCAGCCTCCGGCACCACCCTGTTCGGCATCGGCGGCGCCTTCTGGGCCCTCGTGGCCGGCCTCGTCGTCCGCCGCTTCCTGCCCACCGGCACCTGACGGTTCGTGGAGTTCAGTCCGGGTCGGCCAGTCGGTCGAGTAGGGGGCCGGTTCGGGGGCCGACGAGTTCGCGCATGACCAGAGCCATGTTGGTGCGCTCCACACCCGGGATCTTCAGTATTCGGCCCGCGATGCGGTAGAGGTCGTCGGCGTCGCGGGCGACAATGCGGACGGTGAGGTCGGTGGCGCCGGTCATGCCACAGACCTCGGTGACCTCGGGGACGTCGGCCAGGTCCTCCACCACGGGGTCGAGTCGGTGCTGGTCGACCACGACCGCGACCAACGCTGCCAGTGGGTAGCCGAGGGCGCGGGGTTCCACCCGGCGTTCGAAGCTGCCGAGCACCCCACCGCTGTCCCATCGGGCCAGACGGGCCTGCACGGTGTTGCGCGACAGGCCGAGGCGCGCCGCGAGCTCCACCCCGGTGGCCCGTGGGTTGGCGACCAGTTCGCGCAGTAGCCGCGCGTCGGTGGCGTCGAGTGTCACGCCGTCGGGTTCGCCAGTGGTCATACAACGCAGTATGACAGCGCGGGGACCCCACGGACCATGCATTCTGCTCATTTGTGCGCGCATCACTTGCGCACACCGCGTTATGGGGGATGCTGAAGTGATACACATCGCACTCAGCGGCGTGGCGTACTTGCATCGGCTCACAAGGCAGGGTGACGAGGAGGCGATCACGATGTCGCAGAAGCAGACCTACCCGGTCCAGCTGGTGCAGCCCGACGGCCGTCGGGTGTTCGACAAGGCGCACGCCGCGCTGGTGGCCGATATCGATGCGGCGCGATTGCGGCAGCTGTATCGGGATATGGTCGTCACCCGCCGGATCGACGTCGAAGCGACCGCATTGCAACGCCAGGGCCAGCTCGGATTGTGGCCGCCGCTGCTGGGTCAGGAGGCCGCGCAGGTCGGCTCGGCACACGCTTTGCACCCCGACGACTACGTCTTCTGCTCCTACCGCGAGAGCGCCGTCGCCTACTGCCGTGGCGTGCCGCCCGAGCAACTCACCGCCCTGTGGCGGGGCGCCTCCCACCACTGCTGGGACCCCGCCGAGTTCAACATCACCAACGCCAACATCGTCGTCGGCTCCCAGGGCCTGCACGCCACCGGTTACGCCTACGCCGCCCACCTCGACGGCGCCGACATCGCGACCATCGCCTACTTCGGGGACGGCGCGACCAGCACCGGCGATATCGCCGAGGCGCTGGGATTCGCCGCGGCGTGGAGCGCGCCGGTGGTGTTCTTCTGTCAGAACAACCATTGGGCGATCAGCGAACCCGTCACCGTTCAGAGCAACGTCGCACTGGTGCGCCGGGCCGACGGCTACGGCATCCCGGGCGTACAGGTGGACGGCAACGACGTGCTCGCCGTCCTCGCCGTCACCCGGCAGGCTGTCGAACGCGCCCGCACCGGCGGCGGCCCCACCTTCATCGAGGCGATGACCTACCGCATGGGCCCGCACACCACCGCCGACGACCCCACCCGCTACCGGACCGCCGCCGACACCGAGTACTGGGCCCGGCGCGACCCCATCGACCGCGTGCGACTGCTCCTCGAACGCGAAGGCCACCTCTCCCCCGAGCTCGCCCAGCAGGTCACCGACGAGGCCGACGATGTCGCCCGCCGCCTGCGCGCCGCGACGATCGAGATGCCCGACCCCGATCCCGAGCGGATGTTCGACAACGTCTACGCGACCGAGCACCCGCTGATGACCGAAGAGCGCCAACAGCTCTCGGTCTACCTCGCCGAAGGAGCGCAGTCATGATCACCACCTTCGCCGCCGCCCTCAACACCGGCCTGCGCAACGCGATGGAAGACGACGCCAAGATCGTCTTGCTCGGCGAGGACATCGGTCGACTCGGTGGCGTGTTCCGCGTGACCGACACCCTGCAGAAGGATTTCGGCGACAACCGCGTCATCGACACGCCGCTGGCCGAATCCGGCATCGTCGGAACGGCTTTCGGGATGGCCTTGCGTGGATACCGGCCCGTGGTGGAGATCCAGTTCGACGGTTTCGTCTACCCGGCCTTCGACCAGATCGTTTCCCAGGTGGCCAAGATCCACAACCGTACCGGCGGAAAGATCAAGGCCCCGTTGACGATCCGCATTCCCTTCGGCGGCGGCATCGGCGCGGTCGAACACCATTCGGAGTCGCCCGAGGTGTACTTCGCGCACACCGCGGGCCTTCGCGTTGTATCACCGAGTACGCCCGCCGACGCGTATTCGATGATTCGCCAGGCCATCTCACTGGACGACCCCGTGGTCTTCTTCGAACCCAAACGTCGCTATTGGGACAAGGCCGACGTAGATTTCGAAGGCGAACCGGATCTGCCCCTGCACAAGGCCAGGGTCTGTACCCGCGGCGCCGATGCCACCGTCGTCGCCTACGGCGGCACCGTCGCCACCGCGCTCACCGCGGCGAAGATCGCTGCCGAGGAAGGACATTCGCTCGAGGTGATCGACCTGCGCAGTCTCTCGCCGATCGATGTCGACACGATCGCCGAGTCGGTGGTCAAGACCGGCAGGCTGGTCATCGTGCACGAGGCGCCCGTATTCGCCGGGCTCGGCGCCGAGATCGCCGCCCGCGTCACCGAACGCTGCTTCTATCACCTCGAGGCGCCGGTGTTGCGCGTCGGTGGCTACGACATCCCCTACCCCCCGGCTAAGCTCGAAAAGCACCACCTGCCCGACCCCGACCGCATTCTGGCGGCGGTCGACCGCTGCCTGACCGCGTGATGAAAGGTGCCCTCGTGCCGGAACCAGCCGCCGACGACGACGGTCATGTTCTCGAGTTCCGCCTCCCCGACCTGGGCGAAGGACTGGCCGACGGCGACCTGGTCTCCTGGGCCGTCGCGGTCGGCGACACGGTGGAACTGAACCAGACCATCGCCGAGGTGGAGACCGCGAAGGCGGTGGTGGCGCTGCCGTCGCCGTTCTCCGGGGTCGTGGTCGAACTGCTGGCCGAGCCCGGCGACACCGTGCCGGTCGGCGCGCCGCTGATCCGGGTGCGCAACGACCTGGAGGTGACGGCGCCGCCGACCGCCGAGCCCCGCACGGACGTGCTGGTCGGCTACGGCCCAGAGGCCGAATCGACCTCGCGGAGAAGGAAAGCCACGCCGTCGATGGCGGCGAGCACGCCGAGCACCCATCGTGCGGCGGCTACCCCCGCGGCACGCAAGCTGGCCAAGGAACTCGGCATCGACCTGTGGTTCGTCGCCGGTTCGGGGCCGGAGGGCGCGGTCACGGTCGACGACGTGCGCTCGGCCGTGCCCGTGACACAGCCGCGCACCCCCGCCCGCCTCGGTGACATCGCGCCGGCACGGCCGTCGAACGGCCACGTCACCGATGCCGATGGGCTGATCGAGCCGACCGCCCGCGAAGAACGCACTCCCATCACGGGTATCCGCAAACGCACCGCCGCCGCGATGCAGGCCAGTTCGCGCACGATTCCGCAGGCCAGCACCTTCGTCACCGTCGACTGCACCGCCTCGATGGAACTGCTCGACCACCTGCGCACGACGAAGTCCTTCGAAAACCTCACCCTCACGCCCCTGGCCCTGGTCGCCAAGGCCACGTTGGCGGCGATCGCGGAGTACCCGGGGATCAATACCGCGTGGGACGAGCAGAACCAGGAAATCGTCACCAAGCACTATGTGAATCTGGGGATCGCGGTCGCCTCGGATCGCGGCCTGATGGTGCCCAATCTCAAGGAAGCGCAAGCGCTGAGCCTGCGCGAACTGTGCCGCGAGATCACCTGGGCGGCCGACACCGCCCGCTCCGGCAACGCCACCCCCAACGACCTGCGCGGGGGTACCTTCACCCTCACCAATGTCGGGGTCTTCGGCGTCGACAGCGGCGTCCCCCTGGTGAATCCGGGTGAAGCCGCGATCCTGTGCATCGGCGCGATCCGCAAGCGCCCCTGGGTTTTCCGTGACGAGCTGGCTGTCCGCTGGGTCACCACCCTCGGCCTCAGCTTCGACCACCGCATGGTCGACGGCGAACTCGGCGCCCGCTTCCTCGCCACCACCGCGGGCTTCCTGGAGGACCCGCTGACCCTGCTCAGCCGCATCTGAGAGCGCCGGAAATCACCGTATAGTGCGGGGCGGTGCGTGTCCGACCTGACTGGCCACCGCTCGAACGACTGTCGGCAGACGCAGCCGAGAACTGGGGGGACGTCATGGGGTATCCGTATGGGCCGCAACAAGGTCAGGGCTATCCGCCGGTCGGTCAGCAGGGCTACAACCCGTATGGCCAAGCAGCTCCCGGGTACGGCGCACCGGGCCCTGGCGTTCCCGGGTACGGAGCTCCTGTGCCGGGCTACGGCGCCCCCGGATACGGAACGCCCGGCCCCGGCGCACCCGGCTACGGCTATCCCCAACCACCCGCTACCGGGGGCACCGCGATCACCGCAGCTGTTCTCGCCCTGCTGCTTTCGTTGATAGGCGGGGCAGGGTTGGCGATCGGCTACGGGATTCTGGGGGATAACAGCGCCGGCCCGCTGGTGCAGACGTCGGACGGTAGCTTCACGCGTGAGTCCGTGCCCCTCTCCTCGTTGGTGATGACCTACTTCGCGATCGGAGCCATCGTCGCCGCGCTGTGGTTCATCGGCGCGATCCTGCTGTTCCTCCGCAAATCGGCCGGCCGAGTGATCATCATCATCCTGGCGTCACTCACCGCGCTCGGCGGTCTCGTCTCCCTCGTATTCACTCTCGGATCCGCGGTGAGCTCGGTCGCGGGTGTGACCATCGGCCTGATCCAAGCCGGGGTCGCGACGCTGATCCTTTGCCTCGCCGCAGCCGGCTCGACCGGGCGTTGGATCCGGGCGGCACAGCAGCGACCGAGCTACCCGCAGGGCGGTTACCAGCAGTATTGAACCCACCGGGTGATATATCCGACCCGCAACGCCGACGAAACACGGTGCTCACTCACGGTAAAAAACGGGGACTACAACCTGTTACATGAGTGAGGCACATCCCGTCGACACCCGGCTGCCGTTCGCTCGGCAACTGGCTTTCGGCATTCAGCACGTCCTGATCATGTACACCGGCTGCATCACCGTACCGTTGGTCTTCGGTGCGGCCGCCGGGCTGGACCGGGCGACGATCGCGCTGTTGATCAGTGCTGATCTGCTGGTCGCGGGCATCATCACGCTGGTGCAGAGCCTCGGCGTGGGCAAGCTGGCCGGTGCGCGACTGCCGATCGTGTGTGGCGCCACGTTCGTCGGGCTCAACCCGATGATCCTGATCGCCAAGGAATACGGGCTCGACGCTGTGTACGGGTCGATGCTGATCGGCGGTGTGGTCGGTGTCGCACTGGCGTGGCCGTTCGCGCGGGTGGTGCGGTTCTTCCCGCCGCTGGTCACCGGGACCGTGCTCACCGTGGTCGGGGTATCGCTGATCGGGGTCGCCGGTGGCCTCATCATCGGGACCGATCCGAAGTCGTCGAGCTTCGCCTCGCCGTCGAATATCGGACTGGCCGCCGTGGTCGTACTGATCGCGGTCGGTTTCGTGTGCCTCGGACGCGGCGTGTGGTCGCAGCTCGGCGTGCTGATCGCGCTGGTCGCGGGCATCGTGATCGCGCTGCCGATGGGTCTGATCAACACCGCCGGAGTCGGTACCGCCGACTGGATCGGCATCCCGCAGCCGTTCCACTTCGGGTCACCGCAGTTCCCGGTGACCGCGGTGGTGGCGATGAGCATCGTGATGGCCGTGGTGTTCGCCGAGTCGACCGCGAGCATGCTGGCGATCAGCGAGATCACCGGCAAACCGCTCAGCAGAGGCGATCTCGCGCGCGGCCTGGTCGGTGACGGCCTGTCGGGCGTGCTCGGCGGTATCTTCACCGCGTTCGTCGACACCATCTTCAACCAGAACGTCGGCGCGGTCTCCACGACCAGGGTCTTCAGCCGGTATGTCACCGCGGTGAGCGGTGCGATCCTGGTGGTGCTCGGGCTGGTGCCACGCATCGGCGAGGTGGTCGCGGTGATTCCGAAACCGGTGGTCGGCGGGGTCGGTCTGGTGCTGTTCGCGACGGTCGCCGTTGTCGGCGTCACCACGCTGCTCAAAGCCGACTTGACGGACCGGGTCAACGCCACCGTCGCGGCGACCGCCATCGGCATCGGCCTGCTACCGGTGTTCACCAAGGACATGTTCGACAAGTTCCCCACCTCGGCCCAGATCCTTCTCGACAGTGGCGTCACCCTCGGCGCGGCCACCGCGTTCCTGCTCAACCTGGTCTTCAACCACACCCGTCTGGGCACCCTCGCTCGCGCCACGACCACACCACCGCCACCGCCACCCCTGCCCAGCACCCCGAAACCCGCCGTCACCGCCTGATCGAGCCGAAAGAACGAGTCCCGACCGTATCCACTCCCTGCCACGACGTCATTCCCAGCCCCGAACGACCCGACCTCGAGGAGGGTCCGCCGACGCAGTCGGCGGTTCGCGCCCGTCCCGTCGATCAGGTGCCGTTGCGACGAAGGAGCAAGCAACGGTGCCTGATCGGCGGGACCGCCGGGGGCGCGAACTCGAGCGCGCCAGCGCTCCAAAAACTACTGTGTGGGCATGGAGATAGCAGGCAAGGTCGCGATCGTCACCGGCGCGGGCGCGGGCATAGGCACCGCTCTCGCTTATCGTCTAGTCGCCGGTGACGCGCGGGTTGTCGTCGCCGATCTCGATGCGGACAGCGCGGCGAAGGTAGCGGCCGAACTCGGCGACAAGGCGATCGCGGTCGGTGGCGATGTGGCCGATGAGCTGGTCGTCGCGGAGTTGATCGCCACCGCTGAACGCGAATTCGGACCGGTGGACCTGTATTTCGCGAACGCGGGCATCGGCGGCGGACCCGGTCTCGACAGCACCGAGGCCCAGTGGGCGAGCACCATCGAGGTGAATGTGATGGCCCACGTTCGGGCCGCCAAGCTGCTCGTTCCCGGCTGGCTCGAGCGCGGCAGCGGTTATTTCGTCTCCACCGCGTCGGCGGCGGGCCTGCTCACGCAAATCGGTTCCGCCCCTTACTCGGTGACCAAACACGCCGCCGTCGGCTTCGCGGAATGGCTCTCGGTCACCTACGGCGACAAGGGCATTCGCGTGAGTTGCCTGTGTCCGATGGGCGTGGACACCCAGCTGCTCACCGGTGGCCTCATCCCCGACGCCCCGGAGGCGGGCGCGCTGGCGATCAAGGCCGTGAAGACGGCGGGCGCGGTGCTCTCGCCCGAGGAGGTCGCCGACACCGTCGTCGAAGCGATGGCCGCGGAACACTTCCTGATCCTGCCGCACCCCGAGGTATTGCAGATGTACCGCAACAAAGGTTCCGACTACGACCGGTGGATTTCCGGTATGCGCCGATTCCAGTCCATGCTCGGAGCATGAGAACCGGTCGGTCCGCGAGAAAAATTTCGGCGAGGTAGCGGCGAGATCGCTCGATTCCTGCCACGATGGTCGGTAGCCGCCGGTCACGATCCGCTGCCCGGCGGAGGTCTACGCGGAGATCCGGCGATGGCACACCTGATGTATTTCAAGAAGGTTCGCGACGAACGCACCGAGGTCGAGTACCACTGGGGACCGAGCCGAGAACAACTCGACTCGTCGGTGGTGATCGACAAAACCACCTTCGCCGCACTACCCGGACCGCCGGGCTACTCGCCGGCGGGCCAGATCATCCTGCGCGCCCGCCGCGGCAGCGAATGGCCCGAGGTGGGGGTCATCGCATCCTGAGCGCATACCGCGACGGGCTCCAGACCAGTCGACGCCCCGACGTGGGGGTCATAGCGTCCTGAGCGCCAGGTAGGAGTTACTCCTCGGTGACGAGTTCTGCCGCCGCTGCCCGCACTACCTCGGGTATCGCGACCGGTTTGCGGGTGTCGGCGTCGACATAGACGTGGACGAATTCGCCGGACGCGGCGAGCTCCAGACCGGCGTCGCCCTCGCGGAAGATCGCCAGATCGTAGGTGATGCTCGAGTTGCCGAGGCGGGCGATCCGCAGCCCCACCTGCAACTGGTCGGGGAAGCTGACCGATCCGTGGAACCGGCACGAAGTCTGCGCGACGACGCCGAGCGCGGGCAGCGCGGTGATGTCGGCGCCGGTGGCGCGCATCAGCCAGGCGTTCACGGCCGTGTCGAAGTAGGAGTAGTAGGTCACGTTGTTCACGTGGCCGTACTGGTCGTTGTCGGCCCACCGGGTCGGCATCGGCCACAGGACGGGATAGCTCATCGGGCCATCATGCCGCGCGACCCTGTCGATGGTCGCGCGGACTCACCCCGAAGTGCCGCTTGAAGGCGGTGCTGAGCGCGAATGCGCTGCCGTACCCCACCTGGTGGGCGATGGACTCCACCGTCGCATCGGATTCGGCGAGCAGATCGGCCGCGAGCGAGAGCCGCCATTCGGTCAGGAAGCTCATCGGCGGTTCCCCGACCAGCTCGGTGAACCGGCGGGCCAGCGCGGCGCGGGACATGCCGACGGCCTCGGCCAGGGCCACCACCGTCCACGGATGCGCCGGATTGTGCTGCAGCAGCCGCAGGGCCTTGCCGACCAGCGGGTCGCTGTAGGCGTGGTACCAGGCGGGGGCGTCGTCGCGGGCGAACCAGGCGCGCAAGGCGGCGATGAGCAGCAGGTCGAGCAGCCGGTCCAGGACGACGGTTTGCGCGGGCAGGTCCTTGGTCGCCTCGTCGACGAGCAGGTCGAGCAGTCGAGAATCGAGCTCGCCGCGCGGCAGCACCGCGACCTGCGGCAGCGCGCGCAGCAAGCGCCTGCTCACCGCACCCGCCGATTCGTAGGTCCCGGTGACCATCAGCGTCTCGCCATCGGGATCGGTGCCCCACTGCCGGACACCGAGACTCAATGTCTCGCACAGGATTTCACCGTCGGGCGTCGTGGATACCTGTCCCGGAAGGATGACGATCTGGGGCTCGGTCAGCGGATCGTCGGCCACCGTATACGGCTGCGGCCCACGGAAAACGGCGACATCGCCCGCGCCGAGTTGCCGCGGCGGCATCGAATCCGTACTGACCCAAGCCTTTCCGCGGATCATCGCGAGCACCGTGAGCGGGGCTTCATCCTGCACGCGCAGCGACCACGGCGGATTCAGCAGCGAACACATGAGGAACGCGCCGCGGGCGCGTGGACCTTCGAGCAGACCGGCTAACGCATCCACCCTTCCACAGTAGACGACTTCGCGTAGACGACAACGCATGTTCGTGAGCGGCACGACGATGTTGCCGCGAGCCGCGCGGCGGTGTACTTATCTCATGACGAACACAGCCTCTCACCAGCAGCTTTCCCTCATCACCGGCGCGACGGGCAAGACCGGCAGCCGAGTGGCGGCGCTCCTCGAAGCCGCCGGTCGGCCGGTCCGCCACGGCTCACGCACCGCCGCGATCCCCTTCGACTGGACCGACCGCGAGACCTGGGCACCCGCGCTCACCGGCGTCGACTCCGTCTACCTCGCCTTCCAGCCCGATCTGGCTGTTCCCGGCGCACCGGACACCATTCGCGCGTTCACCGCCGCCGCCCGATCCGCGGGCGTGCGCGCGGTGGTGCTGCTGTCCGGTCGCGGTGAACCCGAAGCGCTGGAATGCGAGGAGATCGTGCGGGATTCGGGTCTGAGCTGGACGATCGTGCGCTGCGCCTTCTTCGCCCACAATTTCAGCGAAGGCGCCTTCGTCGACGACGTGCTCGCCGGTGCGGTGGCGCTGCCCAACGGCGATGTGCCGGAGCCGTTCGTGCACGTCGACGACATCGCCGAAGTGGCGGCCGCCGCGCTCACCGACCCTCGCCACGAGGGTCAGCTCTACGAGCTCACCGGCCCACGCGCCCTGACCTTCGCCGACGCGGTCGGCGAGATCGCCGCTGCCACCGGTCGCGAGATCGCCTTCATCCCCGTGTCCCGGCCGGAATTCGTTGCGGCCCTGAGTGAATACCAGGTCCCCGACGACGTGATCAGCCTGCTCGACTACCTGTTCGGCACCATCCTCGACGGGCGCAACACCCCCACCGCCGACGGTGTCCGCCGCGCCCTCGGCCGCGAAGCCCGCGATTTCACCGACTACGCCAAGGAGACCGCCGCCACCGGAGCCTGGACACCCCAGCAGTAACACCGCGATCTTCGACGGGGGTCCGGTCACGCCCGGTACCGTCGAAGTGGTGAGTTCAGCGACGATCGACCGCCGCCTTCGCCTCGGCAGGGCCGCGGTGTTCGCGACCTTCACGCTGAACGGGTTCCTGCTCGCCATGTGGGTGGTCCACATTCCGGCGATCACCGATCGGACCGGGGTGTCGGCCTCGACGTTGGGGATGTTCGTCCTCTTGCTGGCGGGTGCCGCGATCGTGGGGATGCGGCTGGCCGGGCCAGCGGCCGATCGGTTCGGCAGCCGCACCCTGGTCGCGCTGGCCGCGTCCGCGGTGTCGGTGACGGTGCTCGGGCCCGCGCTCGCGACCGGACCCGCGAGTCTGGCGATCGCGTTGATCTGCTTCGGTTTCGGCAACGGCGCGCTCGATGTCTCGATGAATACCCAAGCGGTGCACGTGGAACGGGCCTATCGCCGCCCGATCATGTCGGCTTTCCACGCGATGTTCTCCGGCGGCGGGTTCGTGGGTTCGCTGGTCGGCGCCGCCACCCAGCGGGCCGGTTGGTCGCCGCAGGTGACGTTGACCTGTGCGGGCATCGCCGGACTCGTCACCACCGCGCTGCTGGTCCCCCATCTCGTCAGCCACCATCGGCCGGAAACCAGCTCACGCGCGGAGCACTACGACGCACCCGGTGACGGCCAGGCGCCACACGGCCCGTCCGCTCACCCTGCTGTGTCAGCACTCGACAAAGAACCACTCGGCGGAGCCGGTACTTCTGCACTACCCGACCACAGCTCCGGCCATCACGGTCTCGACACAATGTCCGGTCGAGCTGAGGCGGACGCGCGAACCCGTCGCGAACGCACACGAAAGGTAGTGTCGCTCGGCGTCATCGCGTTCGTTCTGCTCCTCGCGGAGGGGGTGGCGGGCGATTGGAGCGCCTTGCAGGCCCGCGAACATCTCGGCGTCTCCGATGCCGATGCCGCACTGGCGTTCGGCTCCTTCTCCGCGACGATGACCCTCGGACGCTTCCTCGCCGATCGGGTGAGCGGCGCCATCGGCCCGGTAGCCATCGTCCGCTACGGAAGTTTGCTCGCCGCAGCGGGATTCGCCCTCGTCATCGCCTCGCCCTGGCTGCCGCTCACCCTCCTCGGCTGGGCGATGTGCGGGCTCGGCCTCGCCGGCGGCGTTCCCCAGATCTTCTCGACCGCAGGCAATCTCGGTGGCACGACAGCCGCCACCGATATGTCCCGCGTCTTCACGATCGGATACCTCGGCCTCCTGGCGGGCCCCGCGATGATCGGCTGGCTCACCGCCGTCATCCCCCTCACCGTGGCGCTACTCGTACCTCTCGTACTCACCCTCGCCTGCGCCGTCGCCGCTCCGGTGGTCCGCCGCTGAAGTCACCTACCCTGGAGGGATGTTCGCCCAAGACAGGCACGAAGCAAAACTGCTGAGAATCGAACGCAAGCTCGATCTGATCATGCGGCACCTGGGAATCACCGACCCCGCATCGGAGCTGGACCTCGGCGAGGTCGATGATCTCGTGCGCCAGGGGAAGAAGATCCAGGCGATCAGGGCGTATCGACAACTGCGGCCGGACGCCTCGTTGGTCGAGGCCAGGGACGTCGTCGAAGCACGCGGCGCCGATCGTTAGAGGTACATGCCGACGTCGGTCGAGTGGTCGATGGTCGACTGGATCTGGATGCCGCCGTCGCGGTGGGCGACCAACTCGGCGAGGGTCGCGCCGTCGGGAAAGCTCGGTGCGGCCGGAACACCGTCTTGGCGGCTGAGCCAATCGTGGGCTTCGGCTGCCGACAACCGACCCACCTCGAGTTGGGCCAGGCAGCGGCCCGGCCGGACGACAGCGGGGTGCAGCCGGGAGAGGTCTTCGTTGGTAGTGATCGCGATCAACACATTGCGGCCCTGACCGAGCATGCCGTCGGTGAGATTGAGCAGACGCGAAAGCTTCTGGCCCGCCGCTTCTTTCGCCTCGCCGCGGATGAGTTCGTCGCAGTCCTCCAGCACCAGCAGCCGCCAGCGGCCGTCCTCGTCGTCGCCGTCGGCACCCGCCGCGACTTCCATCAGGTAGCCGGGATTGCTGAACAGTTCTTCCGGGTCTACGACGCAGTCGACCTGACACCACGGCGCCCACGACCGCGCCAGCGCACGCAGCGCGGTGGTCTTGCCGGTGCCGGGCTCACCGTGCAGCAGCACCAGCCGACCCTTGATATCGGCGACGCCGAGCCCCATCAATCGCTCCATGCCCGCGGCTACCCCACCGGTGTAGTTCCCGCGAATGTCCGACCAGGCGGGTGCGGCGATCTGGCGGCGTCTGCGCGCGGGGCGGCGCACGTCCATGTGCCAGAACCCCATCTCGACCGTGGCTTCACTGTCACGTGACAGTGCAGCGCCTTCGGTCGCCATGGCCAACACTTCGACGGCGAGTTCGTCGCTCACCGCGGTCACTTCGATCGTGGCCGAACCACTCGCCCACCGCACGGCCCGCAGCGCCCAACCGTCACCGGCCGCGAGCAACGCACTGCTGTCGTCGTCGGCGACCGAGCGCACGATCCGCGAATCGGCGGGCCGCAGCGGCGCGTCGGGACGCACTCGGTCCAGGTGGGCTTGGCGGGCGAAGGGCTGGTCGCCGCGCAGGAACGGGGCAAGGGCCAACGCGTCGATCGCATCGCGGGTGGAATAGGTGGAGTCGATGGTCGCCGACCACGGAAACGGCTCCCCCTGATCCTCCGGTCGACGCGGCGAATCGACGAGCCTGAGCTGTTCGTTACGTGTGGACACCGAGCCCATCCTCGTGGCCGTCCGCCGGAAATGTCCAATGACTTACCGCGAGCACGGCCGGAAAACTCACTGGCACCGGAGGTGTACCCGTCGGTACGGTCGTAGTGTGACGTCGACTCAGCACGACCAGTCCCCGCCGGAATCCATCACGAGGGCCGGGGTCAAGGAGTGGATCGGGCTCGCCGTCCTCGCCCTGCCGACGCTGCTCATCTCGATGGACTTGAGCGTGCTCTACCTGGCGATCCCCAGCATCAGCGAAGCACTCGAACCCAGCAGTTCGCAACTGCTGTGGATTCTCGATATCTACGGCTTCCTCGTCGCCGGCTTCCTCATCACCATGGGTACCCTCGGCGACCGGATCGGCCGCCGCAAACTCCTGATGATCGGCGCGCTCGCCTTCGGCATCACCTCGGTGATCGCCGCGTACTCGGTCAGCGCGAACATGCTGATCGGCACCCGCGCACTACTCGGCATCGCGGGCGCGACGCTGATGCCGTCCACGCTGGCGCTGATCCGCAACATGTTCCACGACGACCGCCAGCGCACCGCCGCGATCAGCGTGTGGATGACCAGTTTCATGGTCGGCATGGTGATCGGACCGCTCGTCGGTGGCGCGATGCTCGAGAATTTCTGGTGGGGTTCAGTGTTCCTGGTCGCGGTGCCCGCGATGGTGTTGTTGCTGGCGACCGGCCCGTTCCTACTGCCCGAGTACAAGGACCCGAACCCGGGCAAGCTCGATATTCTCAGCGCGGTGCTGTCGCTGCTGTCGGTGATGGGTGTCATCTACGGCATCAAGGAGCTCGCCAAGGACGGCTGGTCGATCGAGGCCGTCGGCGTCCTGGTCGCCGGTCTGGTGCTCGGCACGGTGTTCGTCCTGCGCCAGAAGCGCCTGACCAACCCGCTGATCGACCTGCACCTGTTCGGCAATGTCCGGTTCAGCGGCTCGCTGGTCGCGTTGATGGTGGCCATGCTGGCGATGGGTGGGCTGTTCCTGCTGCTCTCGCAGTATCTGCAACTGGTGCTGGGCCTTTCGGCATTCGAGGCCGGATTGTGGACCGTGCCGCAGGCGGCCGCGATGGTGGTGGCGGCCGGTGTGGTGAGCGCGCTCGCGCCCAAGATCCGGCCTGCCTACCTGATGACCGGCGGTCTGATCATCGCCATGGCCGGGTACGCGCTGTTCACTCAGCTCTCCGGCAGCGACGACCTCGCGTTGATCGTCACCGGCATGGTGGTGTTCTCGCTCGGCCTGAGCCCGATGTTCGTACTCGGCCTCGACCTGATCGTCGGCGCGGTGGACCCGGAACGCGCCGGTGCCGCCTCGGCCATCTCCGAAACGGGGCAGGAACTCTCGGCCGCACTCGGCGTCGCGGTGATCGGCAGCATCGGTACGGCCGTCTACCGCGGACAGATGACAGAGCAACTGCCCGCCGGACTTCCGCCGGAGATCACGCACACCGCAGAGGACACGCTCGCGGGCGCCCTGTACGTCGCGTCAGCGCTGCCCGAACCCTTCGGCGACGAGCTGACCACGATCGCCCGCGAGGCCTACACCCATGCGCTGCAAGTGAACTCGGTGGTCGGCATCGGGCTGACCGCTGTCGCCGCCGTGCTGGTCATGACGCTGTTGCGCCAGATCCCCGCGCCGAACGAGAAGGTAGCCGACACCGACTGACCGGTGCGGTGCGGACACAACGAATCCCGCCCGGTGCTGATTCCGGGCGGGATTCGATTCTCGCTGAGTTGTCCCCTCCGCGAGGTTCGGTTCGGCCGATTCGGCCGAGGTCGTTCGCCTACTTGGCCGGGGCCGGGTTGTTCGGCATCGGGGAGTTGATCGTGGTGAAGTACTGCACGGCAGCCATGATCGCGACGGGAGCGGTGATGAAGATCTGGCCCGCCAGGGTGCCGAGCGCGCCGATGGCCATGATGCCGGCGATGCAGCCGACTGCCGCGGCCGGAATGAACGGACCGAACATGCCGACGATGGTGGCCGAGGCGATGGTGGCGCCTGCGATGCCGCCGAGAACACAACCGATCGCGCCACCGCCGAGGCCGCCGACCAGGGTCGCGATGCTGGCGCCCAGGGAGATGGTGCCGGTCATGCGGCTCCACGCGGCCTGCTCACGGTCGTACTCGCTCTTCCACGGAGCCACGTTCTCGTAAGGCAGCGCGACCGGCTTGTAGGTGGCGTGCGCCAGGTCGAACTGCGGGGTCAGCGTGGCGGTGCGGCCGGAGATGTCGGCGGCGATCGGGAAGACGAATTCGTCTACCCGGAAGGACAATTCGGTACCGGCGACGGTGGTGCCGTTGGCCGCCTTGATCTTGAATACGCCGTCCTCGACCACCATCGAGCCCGCGTCCGTACCGATGATCGTCGAGGTCTCGGTGGTCGTGGAGGTGTAGTTGATCGGCTCATCCGCCGCGGGTGCTGCGTGGCTGGTTCCGGCGGCGATGCCGAGGGCAACGCTGACGGTGGATGCCAGCAGAGCGAATTTTGTGATTTTCACGGGGGTGAACCTTTCCTCATCATGAGATGCGCGGCGCACAAGCTGTGGTCCGAACGAGATGTGACCATAGCGAGGTAAGCCTCACCTATCAAGACCTTGCTTAGGCTAACCTCCAAGACGACCCAGTTTCGCCGCGAGAGAGAACCCTGATGAGAAATCCGCGTTGGTGCGGGTGGCTTCTTGCCGCATTCGCGCTGGTCGCAGTCTGTGCTCTCAGCTTGCTGGTCGGCACGAAAGCCATTGCAATCGGCGAAGTCTGGCAGGCACTGTTCGGCACGAGCACCACCCCCGATCATGTGACCGTCACCGAGTATCGCGTGCCACGCACGCTGCTCGGACTCCTCGTCGGGCTCGCGCTCGGCGTCGCGGGCTGCTTGATGCAGGGCCTGACCCGCAACCCGCTGGCCGACCCCGGCCTGCTCGGCGTCAACGCGGGCGCGGCCTTCGCGATCACCATCGCCGTCGCGATGTTCGGCATGAGCGAGATCACGTCGTATGTCTGGTTCGGGTTCCTCGGCGCCGCCCTGGTGTCGGTGGTCGTCTACCGCGTGGGCACCGCGGGCCGATCCGGCACCGATCCGGTGCGTCTGACGCTGGCAGGTGTCGCCGCCACCGCGGTTCTCGGCGGTTTGACCAGGGGTTTGATCCTGATGCACCCCAAGGCTTTCGACGAAATGCGCCAATGGGATTCCGGCGGGCTCACCGGACGCGGATTCGAGATCCTCTACGGCGCGACCCCGTTCATCGTGGTGGGCCTGATCATCGCGGCGCTGTGCGCGCGCTCGCTCAACGCGGTGGCGCTCGGCGACGATCTTGCGCACTCGCTGGGTGTGCACGTGGGGCGCACACGCTTGTTCACCGCGCTGGCGGTGGTGTTGCTGTGCGGCACCGCGACTGCCGCGGTGGGCCCGATCGCGTTCGTCGGTCTCGCGGTTCCGCATGTGGCCCGGTGGCTGATCGGACCCGACCAGCGCTGGATCTTCGCCTATTCGCTGGTGCTGGCGCCGATCCTGGTGCTGTCGGCCGACATCGTGGGCCGCCTCATCATTCGTCCCGATGAAGTCCCCGCCGGCCTGGTCACCGCGTTCCTCGGGGCGCCGGTACTGATCTGGCTGGCTCGTCGCGCAAGAGTAGGTGCCGCCGCATGAGTTCGACGATCGATTTCGGCCGCGCGATGCTGGTGATCCGGCCGCGCGGTGCGCGTTTCTCCGCCCGCATCGGCGTGCGCACCCTCGTGGTTTGCGCTGTCCTGCTCACGATTTCGGTGGTGACGGCGGTGCTGGCACTCGGCAGCGGCGACTACCTGATCCCGCCACTGCGGGTGCTGCGCGCGCTGGTGATCGGCGACGAGCGGTTCGACCGACTGGTGGTGTGGGACTGGCGGCTGCCGCGCATCCTGCTCGCCCTGATCCTCGGCGCGGCACTGGGCGTGAGCGGCGCCATCCTCCAGTCGGTGACCCGAAATCCGCTGGGCAGCCCGGACATCGTCGGCTTCAACACCGGCGCCTACACCGGCGCGCTGATCGCCATTCTGACCCTCGGCGGTGGGCACCTGCAGACCGCGACAGGTGCGGTGATCGGCGGGCTCGGCGCCGCGTTGGTCATCCATCTACTCGCGTTTCGGCACAACGTGGCCGGGTTCCGGCTGATCATCGTCGGCATCGGCGTCAGCGCCATGCTCGCCTCGATCAACACCTGGCTGATCCTGCGCGCCGACTTGGACGCCGCGATGTCGGCGGCGGCCTGGGGCGCGGGCACGCTCAACGGACTCTCGTGGCCGCAGGTGGGTCCCGCGGTGGTGATCCTCGCGCTGCTGGCGATCGCGCTGATCCCGGCTGCCCCCCGCTTGCAGATCCTCGAACTCGGCGACGACACCGCTCGCGCGTTCGGCCTGAACGTCAGCCGGGCGATGCTGTGGCTGATCGTGCTCAGCGTCGCGTTCACCGCGGTGGCGACGGCGGTCGCGGGCCCGATCGCGTTCGTCGCCCTCGCCGCACCGCATCTGGCGCGCAGGCTGGCTCGCACACCGTCGATCGCGCTCGCGCCCTCGGCGGCGATGGGAGCGATGTTGCTGATCACCTGCGACTGGATCGCCCAGCACGCATTCGCCCCGACCACCGTGCCGGTCGGCCTCGTCACCGTCTCGGTCGGTGGCCTGTACCTGGCGTATCTGCTGGTCGCCGAGGCGCGACGGAACTAGGAAAGCGAAAAGATGAACGACACTTCACGGCTGCGCGCCGACCGGGTCCGCCTCGGCTACAAGAACACCACGATCAGCGACCAACTGTCGGTGGACATCCCGGACGGCAAGTTCACGGTGATCATCGGCCCGAACGCGTGCGGCAAGTCCACCCTGCTGCGCGCACTGGCCCGGCTGCTGACCCCCGAGTCGGGGACCGTGCTGCTCGACGACAAACCGATCAGCTCCTACCCGGCCAAGCAGGTGGCCCGGCAGATCGGTCTGCTGCCGCAGACTTCGACCGCGCCGGACGGCATCCGCGTCGCCGATCTCGTTGCGCGCGGGCGCTATCCGCATCAGACGCTGCTGCGGCAGTGGTCGAAGGCCGACGAGGAAGCCGTCGCGTCGGCGATGGCGGCGACCGGTGTCACCGAGTTGTCGGCACGGATGGTCGACGAGCTGTCGGGCGGTCAGCGCCAGCGGGTGTGGATCGCGATGGTGCTCGCTCAGGACACCCCGCTGATCCTGCTCGACGAGCCGACGACCTATCTCGATATCGCCTATCAGATCCAGCTTCTGGATCTGTGCCGGTCACTGAACCGCGAATCCGGGCGGACCGTCGTGGCCGTGCTGCACGACCTCAACCACGCGTTCCGCTACGCCGATCACCTCATCGCCATGCGCGACGGGCGGGTGGTCGCGACGGGTGCGCCCGCCGACATCGTGACCGCCGAGCTCGTCGACGAGGTCTTCTCGTTGCGGTGCCGAATCGTCGACGACCCGGAAACCGGTACGCCACTGGTAATTCCGCTGGCAGAAGACGCCGCCAAGGTGCGCTAGACCTGCGGCGATGCGGTAGCCGAACATAGGTATTCCGCAATCAGTTAAGTTAGGCTAACCTAACTAATTGTGAATGTGACGAGGGAGGGAGTTGCCGTGAACGATGGTCTCGAGTTGCCGCTGACCGGACCACAGCTCGGCATCTGGAACGCCCAGCGCTTCGATCCCGAGTCCGGGCGCTACCTGGTCGGCGAGGTCCTGGAGATCACCGGGGACGCGCCGATCGATGTCGACTCGCTGAGCGAGGCGATCCGTCGCACCGTCGCCGAGGCCGAGAACATGCGGCTGCGGTTCACCGAAACTGCCGACGGGCCCAGGCAATTCGTGAGTGATGCCGAGGCGGTGCTGCGCCCGATCGTCGATCTCCGAGCGGCGGCGGAGCCGATGGCCCTGGCCTACGAGGCTGTCGCGCTGGAGCGCGCGCAGGCCGCGCAACGGTGCCGAGGCATGGTCGACCGGCAGCTCTACAACTACACGCTGATCCGGATCTCCGACTGCGTGGTCTGGTGCGTGCAGCTCTACCACCACCTCATCGTCGACGGTTACAGCGCGGCGCTGCTCTCGCGCCGGGTCGCCGCCCACTACACCTCCCTCCGACGCGGAACACCTTCGCCGAAACAAACTTTCGGAACCATCGCCGAGCTGGTCGCCGAGGAGCAGGCCTATCGGGCCGGGCCCGAATTCGAGGCCGACCGCGCCTACTGGCGCGACCAGCTCACACCGTGGCCTGATCTCGACGGTCGCGGTCGCCACCTCGGCGGTGCGGTCGAGCGGACGATCCGCGCCGAAGCCATCCTGTCCGTCGAACTGCTGGCGGCACTGCGCGAGAGCGCCGAACGGCACGGCATCACGTGGGCCGACGCGCTCGTCGCCTGCTACGCCGCGTTCCTGCACCGCCGACTCGGCACCGCCGATGTGGTGGTCTCGATGCTGCTGATGGGCCGGGTCGGCCGCGCCGCCCTGCGCACGCCCGCCATGGCGGTGAACGTACTTCCCCTCCGGGTCACGGTGAGCGCGGGCGACCGGCTCGGCGAGCTGGGCCCCCGCATCGCCGACACCCTGCGCGAGGTCCGCAAGCACCAGCGCTACAGCGGCGACGACCTCGCCCGTGACTTCCACGGTCACGGTGCGGGCGAACTCCTGCACGGAATCGGCATCAACCTCAAGGTTTTCGACTTCACCCTCGATTTCGACGGTGCGCGTGGTGTTCTGCGCAATGTGGCAGGCGGGCCACCGGAGGATCTGGGGCTGACCGTCACTCCGCTGTCCGACGGCACGGTGCTGCTCGGATTCGAATCCGACGCGCGAACCAACGACGCGGACACGGTGCGCGGGCGGATCGCCGGGTTGGTCCGGGTGATCGAGTCTCTCACCGGGTCGGACAAGATCGCGGTGGGTGCGCTCGACCTGCTCGATCCGGCCGAGCGCACACGGTTGCTGGCCGCGCGGTCGACGGCAATGCAGCTCCCAGACAGCGAAACCCGGGCTCCTCGCGACGACGAACCGTCGGTCGCGATGGTCCCCGACGTTCTCGAACAGGTGCTCGCCGAGCAACCGGACGCCGTGGTCCTGAGTTCGGCTGAGGCCGAGTACACCGCCGCCGAACTTCGACTCAGGGTGAACCGGTTCGCGCGCTTCCTGCGCGGTGCCGGGGTCGGGCCGGATGCGATCGTCGGCCTCGCGCTCCCCCGCGAGGTGGAATTCGTTGTCGCGGTGCTCGCCGTCTGGCGGGCCGGTGGCGCCTATCTGCCCTTGGATCCGGAACATCCGGTCGCCCGGCTGCGAGCGACGATCGCGGACGCGGGCCCCGCTGTGGTGCTCAGCGCCGGTGAGTTGGCGGCCCAGCTCGGTGACGACGCCGTCGCGATCGACGACGCCGACTTCCGCGCGCGCCTCGACGATCACGCGGACGCCGACTTCGATCTCGCGGTGAGGCCCGAGCACGCGGCCTACGTCATCTACACCTCGGGCTCGACCGGTCAGCCGAAAGGTGTTGTCGTACAGCACGGGTCCGTGGCCGCGCTCGTCGCCGCGCACCGCGCCGGGATCCACAGCGCCGCCGCGCGCCGTGCGGGTGACCGTCAGCTGACCGTCGCGCACACCACCTCTTTCGCCTTCGACGCCTCGCTCGACCCACTGCTGTGGATGACGGCCGGGCATCGAATCCACGTGTACGACAGCGATACCCGACGTGACCCGGCCGCCCTGGTCGAGGCTTTCGCCCGGGACGGCATCGACGTCGTCGACGGCACTCCCTCGTTGGTCGCCGCCCTGCTCGAACACGGATTGACCAGCGAACTACCGTCGGCAGCACAGTCGAGCCCGGTCGGCCGGAAGTCGGCGACAGCGCGCCCGCCGCTGACGCTGGTGATCGGCGGGGATGCCTGCTCGGCGGAGCTATGGGGCGCGATCGATCGTGGCGGGTTCGCGGCGGTCAATCTGTACGGCCCCACCGAGGCGACGGTGGATGCGATCGGGGCGCCGATCGACAGCGCTGGCCCACGGATCGGGATGCCGGTCGCGGGCTCGCGGGCTCACCTGTTGGACAATGGATTACAGATCGTGGCCGACGGGCAGGTGGGCGAGCTGTATCTCGCCGGTCCGCAGATCTCGCGAGGCTATCTCGGCCGGTTCGCCACTACCGCACAGTCTTTCGTCGCCGATCCGTATGGTCCGCCGGGAGCGCGGATGTACCGCACCGGCGACCGGGCGCGCTGGGTTCCCGGGCTCGGCTACGAATACCTGGGCCGGGTCGACAACCAGGTGAAGATCCGCGGCCACCGCGTCGAACTCGGTGATGTGGCGGCGGCACTCGACGGTCTGCCCGAGATCCGCACCGCGGCAGCCGATATCCGCGATATCGCCGGGCGCCCCACCCTGATCGGCTACGTCGTCGCCGCGACCGACGACCTCGATACCTCGGCCGCACGCACCCGCCTGGCCGACCTGGTCCCCGAGCACATGGTGCCGGCACGACTCGTCGTCCTCGACGCCCTGCCCACCACGGTCAACGGCAAACTCGACCGCTCGGCGCTACCGGACCCCGCGACCGACGAGTCCGAACGCGCACCGGCCACTGCTACCGAACACGCTGTCCACCAAGCGATCTCAAGCACCCTTGGCCTCGACGCCGTCAGCATGGACGACGACTTCTTCGCCGTCGGCGGCGACAGCATCACCGCCATCACCGTCAGCAGCGGCCTGCGCGCCAAGGGCCTCACCCTCCTCCCCCAGCAACTGCTGACCCGGCGCAGCCTCGCCGCGCTGGCCGCGGAGGCGGCCCCCGAGCCGCAACATCCCACGACCGCCGTGGGATTCGAGTCGGCAGCCGCTGTCTCGTCGTCACTCCCGACAGCGCCCGGTCGCCTGATCGCAGCGCTCGCGCAGAGCGACGTGGACGAGTTCAGCGCTACCTACGGATCGGTCGCCGACGTGCTCCCGCTGTCCCCCTTGCAGGAGGGATTGCTGTTCCACGCGCTGCGCGACGGCGCCGCCGACGTGTACACGATGACGGCCCGGTTCAGCCTCGACGGCGTCGTCGATCCGGAGCGGATGGGTGCGGCGTTCGCGAGCATGCTGCGGCGGCATCCGAACCTCGGCGCGGCGTTCAACTATGAACAGTTCGACCAGCCGGTGCAGATCGTTCCGCGGACACCGGGGGTCTCGTGGCAGGTCGAGGATCTGCGTGAGACACCTGATCCCGAAGCGCGAGCACGGCTTTCGGTGCGGCGCGCCGGCTCCGAACCGTTCGACATCGATCAACCGCCGCTGATCCGCGGCCTCCTGATCCGCCTCACCGACACCTCGCACTGGCTGGTCCTGATCGCCCATCACCTCCTGGCCGACGGCTGGTCGGTACCGACGATGGTCCGGGAAACCCTCGCCCTCTACACCGGCGAGACCCTCTCGACCCCCGCCTACTTCGGCGACTACCTCACCTGGCTCGCCACCCGCGACACCACAGCGACCCTGCACTGGTGGACCGAAAACCTCACCGGCCTGCGCGCGCCGACCCTGCTCGCCGCCACCCCTACGGAGCCGACCACGAACGGCGTGGGAGCACCGCGCTCGGCGGATTCGACGACGGCCCAGCCACAGCGTCCAGTCGGACTTCGGGTTCCGCTGACCGCCGACGTGGCGACGGCCTTGGCCGAGAACTCCCGGCGGCACGGGCTGACCATGAATACCGTGCTGCAGGGCGCGTGGGCGATGGTGCTCGCGGATCACTTCGGGCGGACCGATGTGGTGTTCGGGACCGTGGTGTCCGGGCGTCCCGCCGATCTCGCCGGGGTCGGCGGGATGGTCGGTTTGTTCAGCAATACCGTGCCCGTGCGGGTATTGCTGGGGACCGGTCGGCCGGTGGCCGAGCAGTTCGGAGAGTTGCAGCAGACCTCGTTCGACGGCCAGGCTCGGGGATACCTCGGATTGGCCACCATCGAGCGGGCGCTGGGCATCGGGCGATTGTTCGATTCGCTCGTCGTGTTCCAGAACTTCCCGAAAGCCGGTCTGTTGCAGCCGGATCCCGGCGGGGTTCAGGTGGTGGACGTCGATGTGGACGGGCTGACGGACTTCCCGGTCACGGTGACCGCGTTGCCCGGCGCCGAGTTCGCGTTGATGTTGCACCACGACGCGGCCGCGGTGCCGGGCCAGGTCGCCACGCGGCTGAGTGAACGCCTCGGCGCCGTATTGTCCACGCTGGCCGCCGATCTCGATAGGTCCGTCGAGGAAGCCATGGCCGCCGCGATGCCGTCGGAAACACACGGCCGGACGCTGGCCGACTGGTCGGTGACGGCGACGATCTCGGCCGATGCTCCGGCCGTCACCGCGAACGGCGTGACGATCTCGTTCGGTGAATTCGACAGCCGGGTCCGTCGGCTCGCGCGCTGGCTCATCGACGAGGGTATCCGGCCCGAAACTGTTGTCGCGGTGGCGATGACGCGTGGCATCGAGTCGATCGTCGCCGCGCATGCGGTGTGCCGGGCCGGCGGGGTCTACCTGCCGCTGGATCCGCGCAGTCCCGCGCAGCGTGCCGACAGGATCCTCGGAACATCCCGCACGGCGCTGGTTCTCACGACCGCGGCCGACGGCTTCGCGACCGATCGCGCACCCGTGGCGCGAGTCGACGCAGTGGATCTGTCCGGTTACGCCGATACCCCGGTCTCCGACCTCGAGCGACTCGCGCCACTGCTTCCCCGCAATGCCGCGTACCTGCTGTTCACCTCGGGCTCCACCGGCGAGCCCAAGGGCGTGAGCGTCTCGCACGAGGCCATCGTCAACACCTTCGAGTGGATGCAGCGACGACACCGGTTCGGCGCGGGCGACACCGTCTTGTACCGCACCGCGGCGACGTTCGACGCCTCCCTGCTAGAGCTGTTCCTGCCGCTGCTGGTCGGTGCGCGCGTCGTCGCAGCGCCGGTGTCGGGTCGACTCGACCGCGACCCGCACTACCTGGCCGAACTGATGGCCACCGAGCGGGTCGGGATGGTCCAGCTCACCTCGTCGATGCTCACCGTGCTCGCCGAGGAGGCCGACCTGAGCGGCTGCACCGCGCTGCGCTGCGTGATCACCGGCGGCGAACCGCTGCCGCCGCCGACCGCGGCGCGGATCAGAGCGCTCACCGGCGCCCGCGTCCACAATCTGTACGGACCCACCGAGGCCGCGGTGTGCATCACCCACCACGAGACCTCCGACGCCGACCGCGGCAATGTCCCGATCGGCCTGCCCGCCGCCGGTGCCGATGTGCGTGTTCTCGACACCCAGCTGCGCCAGGTTGCGGTCGGCGTGATCGGCGAGTTGTACCTCACGGGAAAGCAATTGGCGCGCGGATACCTCGCCCGCCCGGCCCGGACCGCGGGTTCGTTCGTCGCCGACCCGCTGGGACACGGCGAACGCATGTACCGCACCGGCGATCTCGTGAGCTGGGGCCCGCAGGGCGAACTCGACTACGTGGGCCGCGCCGACAGCCAGGTGAAGCTACGCGGTCAACGCATCGAACTCGGCGAAATCGAGGCAGCCCTGCTGAGCTGCCCCGGCGTCGCCCACTCGGCGGTGATCCTGCGCGAAGACACCCCCGGCGATCAACGCCTCGCCGCCTACCTGGTGGCCAAGGCGGACACCGACATCGACATCGCCGCGGTCCGTTCCGGCTTGCAGGCACGGGTGCCCGCCTACATGGTCCCGGCCGCGTTCGTCGTCCTCGACCACATCCCCCGCACGACCAGCGAGAAGATCGACCGCAAGGCCCTGCCGGTCCCGACCTATGACAAGGCCGGCGGCTCCCACTTCGCGGTCGGCACCGCGCCGGCGACCGGTAGCGGCCCGCACCGGGGCGCCGAGCTGATCAGCGCCATTCGTTCGGCGATGGCAGCCGTCCTGTCCATCACCGACATCGGCACCGACGCCGACTTCTTCGAGGCAGGCGGCCACTCCCTGACCGCCGTCCGCGTGATGGGCAGGCTCCGACGGGCAGGTCTCGCGGTCGTCCTCGACGACGTCTTCGAGGCACCGACCCCCCGGGCGCTCGCCGATCGGATCGCTCAGAGCGACAATGCCTCTCGCACGACTTCCCGGGCACAGGACGCGAAGGCCGACAACGCCTGGGGCTCTCGACTCGATCATGTCCTCGAACTCCGCACCGCCGGATCGCGCGAGCCACTGTTCTGCGTTCACCCGGTCGGCGGTACCGCCTGGCAGTTCGGCCCTCTCGCGAAACTGCTGCGAGCCGACCGCCCGATCGTCGGCCTACAGCTCCCGACGCTGAGCGACACCACCTTCCGTGCCGAGACCATCGACGACCTGGCCGTGTACTACGTGGCCACCGTCCGCCGAATCCAACCGCACGGCCCCTACCACCTGCTCGGTTACTCCCTCGGCGGCACCGTCGCCCACGCCATGGCCGCCGCACTGACCGCGGCGGGCGAGCAGGTCGCCTTCACCGGACTGGTCGACGCGTTCGCCCTGTCCGATCTCACCGAACAGGCGACCCACGCCCTCACCGACCCCGCCGATCTGGACCGGCTGTTGCCCGACATCCCGGACGACGCACCAGAACTGGCGACGAAACTCCGCGATGCCGCGACCACCCTGCTCGGCATGGTCACCGCGTCCACCGCGGCCGACTACGACGGCCCGATGGCGCTCTACGCCGCCGACACCGGAACCACACCGGGCCGCACCGAGGCGCAACTGGCGGGCTGGCAGTCCGCACAGGCCCGGCTCGTGGTGCGCCGACTGCCTTACTCCCACTTCGAGATCGTCTCGCCCGCCGGCTGGGCCGAGGTCGCGGCACTTCTCGACACAGACCCGGTGATCGGCGGCTGAGCATACAGCGCACCGCTTTTCACCGTTCGAAAAGAAAGATGAGGACAACTCCTTCCATGTTCACCACACGATCATCGGGCAGGCTCCGCGCCACCCTCGCCCTGCTGGTTCTCGCGCTGATCGCAGCGCTCACCGGCTGCGGCACCTCGTCGGACGACACCGCCGCACCCAGCGGCCCCCGCGAGGTCCAGACTCCGAAGGGCCCGGTCTCCGTCCCCGCGGATCCGCAACGCATCGTCGTGCTCAACGGCACCCTGGCGGGCTACCTCTACGACCTCGAGGCGCCGGTCGTCGCCGCCGACCCGCGTCTGCTCGGCGTCGCGAGCAAGCCGGGTGAGTTCCCGACGGGCTGGGCCGAGGATGCGGCGAAACAGGGCACCAAGGCCCTGCCCACCGGTGAGAACATCAACCTGGAGTTCATCGCCGCCCAGCGCCCGGACCTGATCATCGGCGGCGGCCAGGGCTACCCGGCGCAGCAGTCGGTGAACGCCTACGACCAGCTCAGCGCGATCGCCCCGACCGTGCTGGTGCCGACCGAGACCACCTACTGGCAGGACCAACTGCGGGTGATCGCCGACGTGGTCGGCAAGCCGTCCGAGGTCGACCAGCTGATCGCCAACTACAAGGACAAGCTGGCCAAGGCCAAGAGCTCCATCAAGGCGCCCGTGGGCAACGCCGTCGTCATGCAGTCGCTCAAGAGCCAGAAGCCGACCGCGTTCGTGCCCACCGCCGCACTGCCCACGCTGCTCTCCGAGGTCGGCTTCACGCTGGACCGTCAACTGGAGAGCAAGGCGGGCAACCCCGCTCGCGAAGGTAGCGCCGACTTCATCAGCTTCAGCCCGGAGTTGCTGAACACCGCGGTCGACGCGCCCGTGCTGTTCATGATCCCGCTCAACGGCGGCCGGAGCCTGGCCGAGCTGCGGGCCGACCCGATGTACGCGTCGCTGCCCTCGTTCAAGGCGAACACCGTCTTCGAGCTGCCCGCGACCAGCTCACGGCCTGACTACCGCACGGTCATGACCACGCTCGATCTGCTCGTGGAACGCTTCAAGTGACAGCGGTCGGCGGCCTGCTCATCGACATCAGCCCGCTGCGGACCTCGCGTCCGTTCCGGTGCGCGTTCGCGGCGCGGCTGGTGTCGGTGCTGGGGCTCGGGCTGCTCATGGTGGCCCTGCCGTTGCAGGTCTATCAACTGACCGGCTCGACCCTGCAGGTCGCCGGCATCGCGACAACCACCGCGGCCGCGTTGTTCGTCGGCAGCCTCGCGGGCGGTGTGATCGCCGACCGTTACGACCGGCGCAACGTGATCCAATGGTCGCGCAGCGCAGCGGGTTTCGGCTTCCTGATCCTCGGCATCAACGCGGTGCTGCCGGATCCGATGCTGTCGGTGATCTATCTGGCCGCCGTCATCGACGGACTCGCGGGCGGCGTGAGCGGCTCCGCGTTGATGGCTCTGGTTCCGATGTTGGTCGGTCGCGAGAAGATCGCGGCGGCAGGCGCTTTGACCGCGCTCACCACCGACCTCGGCACCATGATCACGCCCGCGATCGCCGGCGTGCTCGTCGCGCAGACGGGGGTGTCGGTCGCGTTCTTCCTGTGCGCGGGCGCCACCGTCGCCACCGTCGGGCTGATCACGGCGATCGGGCCTGCGCCCCCGCCGGCCCGCGACCTGCAGAACCCGGTGCGCGAACTGGCGATCGGCATTCGATTCGCGATGCAGCACAAGACTATTCGCATCATCCTGCTCACCGGCCTGCTCGCCATGCTCGTCAGCGGCCCGCTGGTGCTGTTGCCCGCCTTCGCCGAGGTCGAACTCGGCGCGGGCCCCGGCACCCTCGGCCTGCTCTACGCCGCGCCGGGCGCCGGTGCGGTTCTCGGCTCGCTCACCAGCGGCTGGATGAGTCGCACCCGCTACAACGGGCTCGCCCTGCTGATCTCGCTGGCCCTCATGCCACTGGGCGTGATCGCCGCCGGACTGTGGTCGCACGCGGCGCTGGTGTTTCTCGGGTTGGCCGGATTCGGCCTGGCCAGGGCGGTGAACATCGTGCTGCGCTACACCCTGCTGCAACAGCAGGCGCCCGAGGAGCTGCGCGGCCGGATGGCCGGACTTCTCATGGTGCAGTCGGTGACCGGCACCGCGATCGGTTCGATGGCCGCCGGTTTCGTCGGCCAATTCTTCGCACCGGGTTCCGCGCTCGTGTTCTACGGCGTCGCGGTCCTGGTTCTCACCGGCGTGGTGGCGCTTGCCGCCGGGCCGCTGCACGGAAAGGAACAGCAGTGACAGATCGCAGTGGCTATGCCGCGCGCATCGCCGACGTGCTCGCCAGTGAGCACGGCGCCAAGGTCCCGTATCCGATCGGATTGCAGGAAGTGGAGGTGATCCGCACGGTGGCGGTCGGGGCAGGGCTGCTCAGGATCACCTTCGGCGGACCCGATATCGCGTCCTTCCACAGCTATGTGCCGGATGAGCATGTGCGCCTGGTATTTCCGTGTGAGGACGGGGTGCTGCGGCTGCCCGCGCGCGACGGTCAGTCACTCGAGTGGGGCAACCCGCGCCCGGTGTCGCGCGAGTACACGGTGCGCCGCCACAGCATCGCCGACAACGAACTCGATATCGATTTCGCGATCCACCCCGGCGGCTTGGCCTCGGAGTGGGCGAGCGCGGCGACCCCGGGCACCAAGATCCACATCGCGGGCCCTCCCGGTGGCGTCGTCGTCCCGGAGTCCTACGACCGGTTCCTCTTCGTCGGTGACATCACCGCGCTGCCCGCCATCGCGCGCTGGCTGGAACGGCTGTCGCGGACCGCGCGGGGCTGGGCCTTCATCGAGGTGACCGGGCCCGAGGAAGAGATCGAGATCGACGCGCCGGCGGGCATCGAGGTGCGCTGGCTGCACCGCGGCGACCTGGAGCCGGGCACCGGCGACGCGCTGGAGAAGGCGGTTCGCGGGGTGGAAGTCCCTGCCGGGCACAGGGTTTACGCCTGGGTCGCCGGCGAGGCGGGGTGCCTGCGTGGCATCCGCAAGGTGGTGCGCGGCGAACTCGGCATCGGTCCCAAGGACTCACTGATCGCCGGGTACTGGAAGCGCGGCGTCGCCGACTTCGATCGAGAGGAATGAGCGATGACCGACGAACAAGTCATCTCGGATGTGGCCACAGCACTGGGTGTCGACCGATCCGAGCTGGCCGCCGATACCGACCTGCTGGACGCGGGCCTGGACTCGGTTCGCATCATGTCGCTCGTGGAGAAATGGCGGTCGGCCGGACATGCAGATATCGACTTCCCCACGCTCGCCGGTGATCCCGTGCTCGGGTCGTGGATCGAACTGCTGGCCTGATCGCGTGCTGCGGGCCGGGGGCGGCTCGAAATCCGCGCCGCCCCCGGCTCGGTCAGGTGCCGTGCGCCCCGTCGGCGAGTGCCTGCCGCAGATCCTTGCGGCTGGTCTTGCCGACGCCGGTTTCCGGGAATTCGTCGACGACCACCACCGTGTCGGGCATCTTCCACGCCGCCACTCCGCGCGAGCGCACGAACTTGCGCACCGAGATCAGCGTGGGTCGCTGTGCGGGGTCGATCGGCTGGACGAAGGCGCAGATGCGTTGACCCAGGACAGGATCCGGCGTTCCCACGATGACGGCGTCGCGGACCGCGGGATGTTCGAGCAGGTGCGCCTCGAGCTCTTCGGCCGATACCTTCTCGCCGCCACGGTTCACCCAGTCGCCCGCGCGGCCCGCGACCACGAGATTGCCGTCGGGGCGCACGGACACGATGTCGCCGGTGCGGTACCAGCCGTCGGCGGTGAAGCTGCGGGCATCGGCGTCGGGGTTGTCGTAGTAGCCGCGAATGGTGTACGGGCCCTGCGTGATCAGGTTCCCGGTCGACCCCGGCGCCACCTCGACGCCGTTGTCGTCGACGACGGCGAGCTGGTCGTGCTCCGACATCGGCCGTCCCTGTGTGCTCACCACCACGTCGATCGGGTCGTCGAGCCTGGTGTAGCAGACCAGACCCTCGGCCATCCCGAACACCTGCTGCAAGGTCACGCCGAGCGCGGGACCGATCCGGCGGGCCAGCTCGTCCTGGCACCGTGCCCCGCCGACCTGGAGGACCCGCAGACTGGACAGGTCGGGGGTCTCGCCCGCCTCCGCGCGCTCGGTCCACAGCCGGGCCAGCGGGGGCACCAGACCCGTGATGGTGACGCCGAACCGCTCGATCAGCGGAAAAGCCGTCGCCGGAGTCGGATCCGGCGTCATCGCGACCGCACCACCTGCCCACAGTGCACCCAGGATGCCCGGCGAACTCATCGGGAAGTTGTGCGCGACCGGCAGTGTCGCGAGGTAGACAGTGGCGCTGTCGAGTTCACAGATCTCGGCGCTGCGGCGCACGCTGTACAGGTAATCGTCGTGGGTACGGGCAATGAGCTTCGGGATGCCGGTACTGCCGCCCGACAGTTGCAGAAACGCCACATCACCGGCCGACGGACCCGCCGATTCGGTAGGGGTGTCCCGGTATTCGTCGATACCGTGCGCGTCCTCGGGCAGCGACTCACAGTCGACCAGCACCAGGTGACGCAGACTCTCGACCTCGCGGCGCACCTCGGCGGCCAGCGCCGCGTAGTCGAAACGCTGGTGGGTGCCGCAGGTGATCATGGCCTTCGCCGCGGCGGCATGGGCGATCGGCACCAGCTCGGCCTTGCGGTGGGCGGGCAGACAGAACACCGGCAGCGCGCCGAGTTTGAACAGCGCGAAGATCACCTCGACGAATTCCGCGCGGTTGGGGAGCTGCACCAGCACCCGGTCACCGGGCGCGATACCGAGGCGGGCCAAACCGGTGGCGAGCGAGCGGGAACGGCGCTCGAGCTCGGCATAGGTCCAGCTGTTCGCGTCGTCCAGGACCGCGATCCGGTCCGGCGCCACGTCCGCGCGCGCGGTGAGTACATCGCCGAATGTCTCACCGGTCCAACAGTTCTGCTCTCGATATCGTTGTGCCAGCTCAGCGGGCCACGGAGTGAATCCGGGGAGCACGGGATCGGTCAAGTCGAGCACCTCTTTCCAGCGGATCTTCGAAGTTCCTCGCCGGAAGCTGTAAGGGAAGCTAACCAACCGACGATGAAATCAGGTTAGGCTAACCTCATGCATAGTGGTGAGTCCAGAGGGCGAATCGTTGTCGTCACCGGCGCCGCCGGGGGAATCGGCGCCGCGATCGCCGCCCGTTTCGCCGGCGAAGCGGGAGTTCTCTCGCTCTGGGACCGCGACCCCGCCGTCCACAAGGTCGCCGCCGCACTGACGGCACGATCCGCTCATGGCGTCGACCTCGATGTCAGCGACGGCGCCGAAGTACAGGCCGCCTTCGACCGTCTCACCACGGAATTCGGAACACCCGATGTCGTCGTGCACGCGGCCGGGCTCATGGTCGGCGGCTCCGCACTCGAACTCGACCCACAAGAGTGGGCACGCTGCCTGACCGTCAACGCCACCGGCACGATGCTGGTCACCCAGCGCGCGGCCGCCGAGATGGTCCGCGCCGGTCGCGGCGCGATCGTGGTCGTCTCCTCGAACGCGGCCGCCACGCCACGCGTCGGAATGGCCGCCTACGGCGCCGCCAAGGCCGCCGCCACCGCGTTCACCCGCTCGCTGGCCCTGCAAGTCGCGCCGCTCGGCGTGCGGGTGAACCTGGTCTCGCCCGGTTCCACCGATACCCCGATGCTGCGTGAGATGTTCGGCGGCACCGTCGACGACGCGGCCGAGAATGCGCTGCTCGACGGCGACCCGAGTGTCTACCGCCTCGGAATTCCGTTGCGCCGCATCGCCACTCCCGCCGATATCGCGGGCTCAGTCCACTTCCTGGCGTCCGAGGACGCCCGCCACATCACGATGCACGACCTGCGGGTCGACGGTGGCGCAACGCTCGACATGTGACCGAGAGGAATGATCACCATCAGTACCGACAGCTCAGACCCCGCTTTCCTGCTGTCCCGTCCGCAGCGGACCGTGTCCGCCACCGCGGGCGGGACCGTCTTCCGCTCGGCACACGACGCGATCACCGCACTGCGCAGCGGCCGGATCAGCCACATCGTCGGCGCGCTACCGTTCATCCCCGGCGCGCCGACCGCGCTGTGGGCGCCGGATTCGGTGACGATCACCGAAGCGCCGCACCGACCCGGTTCGCGGACGCTCCCCCGCTTCGAACTCGATGCCGCGCTGCCCGCGCCGGAGGAACACCGCCGACGCGTCGCCACCGCTGTCGAACTGCTCGGCAATCCCGCGCATCCGTTGCGAAAGGTGGTGCTGGCCCGCGCCGTTCGTGCTTGTGCGCCGAAAGCCGTTCGAGCACTGGACATCCTGGATTCGATGGTCGCCTCGGATCCGATGTCCAACGGGTTCCTGGTCGACCTCTCCGCCGCCGGCGGACGCTATCCCGGCCGTCATCTGGTCGGCTCCAGCCCTGAGATCCTGGTACGCCGCAACGGAAGTCAGGTTCTGAGCCACCCCCTGGCAGGCTCGGCCCGGCGAATCCTCGACGACAGCAGCGCCGACCGCACCGCCGCCGACGCACTGCTCGCCTCCACCAAAGACCATGCCGAACACCGCTTCGTGACCGACCAGGTCTCCGCCGTGCTGCGCGACCGCTGCGCCGAAGTACACACTCCCGCACCAGAACTCATGGCCACGCCGGCGATGTGGCATCTGGGCACGCCGATCACCGCGACGGTCCCGCTCGCCGGACCGTCGGCACTGGAGTTGGCAGTGGCACTGCACCCGACCCCCGCCATCTGCGGCACACCCACCGCGGCGGCCGCCCGGCTGATCGCCGAACTGGAGGGCGAACGCGGCTTCTACGCGGGCGCGGTCGGCTGGTGCGATGCCGACGGCAACGGGGAGTGGATGGTGAGCATCCGCTGCGCCGAACTGTCCGCCGACGGCACCACCCTGCTCGCCCACGCGGGCGGCGGAATCGTCGCCGCCTCCGACCCCACCGCCGAATTGGCCGAGACCACCGGCAAATTCCAGCGCATCCTCGGGCCGCTCGGTATCGCCGACCTGCCCGTCACCGTCGGCTGACCCCGCCGACCCCAACGCTCAACGGAGATTCCCCCATGCCCATTCCCCCGATCGCGCCCTATCCCATGCCGACCGCGGACGAGTTCACCGCCGATCAGGTCGACTGGACCGCCGACGCAGGCCGTAGCGCACTGCTGATCCACGACATGCAGCAGTACTTCCTCGACGCCTACGACCTCTACCGCGATCCCGCGCGCACCCTCATCGCCAACATCGCCACCCTGCGCGATCACTGCCACCGATTCGACATCCCGGTCATCTACACGATGCAGCCCGGCGACCAGCATCCGTCGCGACGCGGGATACTCGCCGAATTCTGGGGCACCGGCATGTCCGAGGGCGCCGATACCGAGGTGATCAACGCCATCGCCCCCGACCCACAGGACATCCAGGTCACCAAGTGGCGCTACTCCGCCTTCCAACGCACCGATCTGCGTGAGCTACTCGGCTACTACGGTCGCGATCAACTCCTCATCACCGGCGTCTACACCCACATGGGCTGCATGCTCAGTGCCGCGGAAGCGTTCATGGGCGACGTGCGCCCCTTCCTCGTCCACGATGCCACCGCCGACTTCAGCCGCGACGATCACATCATGGCGCTGAACTACGTCGCCCGCCGCTGCGGTGCCGTCACCAGCACCGACGATCTGATCCGTCAGCTCGGCACCACGAAGGTGGATTCCACCGAACGCCGATCGTGAGACGACCGTCGGCGGCCTGCTGATCTAGCGCGCCGACGAAGCCCAAGTGGCCGACACTCGCTGGTCGCCGACGCCATCACCGGCGCTGGCCTCCTCGCCGGAGTGAGTGATCGGGATCTTGGGAAACGCGTGGGCGTGGTGGCGCCCGATCCAGGTCAGCAGCTCCTCGCGGACCGCGCACCGCAGATCCCACGCATCGTCGGCATCGGCGGCCGACATCGTCGCGCGCACGACGATGTCGGTCGGCGTGCTGTCGGTTACCACGAGATTCCAGCTGCGGCCGTCCCATTCCCGGCAATCGCGCAGGTAGGTGCGCAGGTGCTCGCGCAGCGCGGGCACCGGGGTGCTGTGGTCGAGGTGCAGCAATACTGTGCCGGTGACCTGCGAGCCGCCCCGCGACCAGTTCTCGTAGGGCTTGCTGTTGAAGTAGGACACCGGCATGGTGAGCCTGCGATCGTCCCAGATCCGCACGGTCAGGAAGGTGAGGGTGATCTCCTCGACCGTGCCCCACTCCCCTTCCACGACAACGGTATCGCCGATCTTGACCGAGTCGCCGAAGGCGATCTGCAGCCCGGCCATGAGATTGCTCAATGTCGACTGGGCGGCGACACCGACGATGATGCCGATCACGCCCGCCGAGGCCAACATCGACGTGCCGAGGGTCCGCAGACTCGGGAACAGCAACATGATGGCCACCGCGGCGGTGGTGACCACCAGCACCGAGGTGACGATGCGGCGCACCAGTCCGAACTGCGTGCGCAATTGACGCACGCGCGAAATCTCGCCGGCGCGTTGGGCATAGCGACCCAGCAGGCTGTCGGCGACCACATCGGTGGCGCGGATGACCAACCACACCGCGGCGATGATGGCCGCCGTCGCCAGGAAGTTCCGGATCACCCCGTCCTGGCGCAGGTCGAGTTCGGCAAGCGGATAGACCGCGTGCAACGTGCCCGTGCCGAGCAGCACCTGAAGCGGCAGTTGCAGTCGCCGCAGCGACGGCAGATGAACGCCGGGACTGCGGCGCGCCGCGTAGCGCAGCAGACGCTCTACCAGCAGACCCACCGAGACCGTGATCGCCATCGTACCGAGCAGCACGATGATCGGCCGTAATATCTCCTCCACGAGATCGAACTCCTCTCGTTGTCGGCTCGCTTCTGCTGCGGCATACCCACTCCCACTACCGACAGACATGACCGTCTGATGGCGAGTCGCGGTCGGCACAACGACAACAGGCTCCGCTGTTCGACGAGAACAGCGGAGCCTCTTGCGGATGTATTCGGCTGTCTTACAGCGCTTTCAGTTCCTCGGTGACAGCACCGACGGACTTCTTCGCATCACCGAACAGCATCGAGGTGTGATCGGCGTAGAACAGCGGGTTGTCGATGCCGGCGAAGCCGGAGTTCATCGAGCGCTTGAGCACGATGACGCTCTTGGCCTGGTCGACATTGAGCACCGGCATACCGTAGATGGGGCTGGACTTGTCGTCGCGGGCCGCCGGGTTGGTGACGTCGTTGGCGCCGATGACCAGAACCACATCGGTACGGTTGAACTCACCGTTGATGTCGTCCATTTCCTTCATCGCGTCGTAGGACACCTCGGCCTCGGCCAGCAGCACGTTCATGTGACCGGGCATACGACCGGCGACCGGGTGGATCGCGTACTTGACCTCGACGCCCTTGGCCTCGAGCAGCAGCGCCATCTCCTTGACCGCGTGCTGGGCCTGGGCCACGGCCATGCCGTAGCCGGGAACCACGATCACCTGGTTGGCGTAGGCCATCTGGATCGCGGCGTCGGCGGCGGAGGTCGCCTTCGCGGTCTTGGCCTCACCGTCACCCGAACCCGCCACCGCGCCGCCGCCACCGAAGCCACCGGCCACGATCGCGGGAATGGAGCGGTTCATGGCCTTGGCCATCAGGTTGGTGAGGATGGTGCCCGAGGCGCCGACGATCATGCCCGCGACGATCATCGCGGTGTTGTTCAGCGCCAGACCGGCGGCCGCGGCCGACAGACCCGTGAGCGCGTTGAGCAGCGAGATGACGACCGGCATATCCGCGCCGCCGATGGGCAGCACGACCATCAGGCCGAGCACACCGGCGAGCACGAGCAGACCGATCATCCACAGCTGCGAGACGCCACCGTTGTCGGCACCGAGGCCGATCACGACGGCGCACACGATCGCGCCGACGAGCAGGATCAGGTTCAGCGGCTGCTGCAAGCGGCCGACGCTGATCGGCTTGCCGGACAGGATCTCCTGCAGCTTCGCGAAGGCGATGATCGAGCCCCAGAAGGAGATCGAGCCGATCACCGCGGCGAACAGCGAACCGATGATGATGTGGATGGTCGGGGTTTCGTGCAGCTCGGAAAAGCCCGCGCTGTCGACGAATTCGGCCCACGCGATCAACGCGACGGTGCCGCCGCCGACGCCGTTGAACGCCGCGACCAGCTGCGGCATCTCGGTCATCTTGGTGCGGATGGCGGGCGGAACACCCAGTGCCACACCGACGATCAGGCCGGCGGCGATGAGAATCCAGTTGAGCAGAGCCGCGTGCCGCACCGAGATCAAGGTGGCAACGACCGCGATACCCATACCGACAGCGGCGATCTGGTTGCCGCGCACGGCGGTCTTCGGGCCGGTCAGACCCATCAGGCCGTAGATGAACATGGAGAAGGCCACGATGTAGAGGCCGTTGACCAGATAGGTCATATTGTCGACTGCGTGCATCACTCGGCCGCCTTCTTCTTACCCTTGAACATGCCGAGCATGCGGTCGGTGACCACGAAGCCACCGATGACGTTCAATGTTCCGAACACCACAGCGACGAACAGGATCACCTGCACGAGCAGCGAGGGGTCCTTCACATTGCCCAGGGTCACCAGCGCGCCGAGCACGACGATGCCGTGAATGGCGTTGGTGCCCGACATCAGCGGGGTGTGCAGGGTGTTGGGGACCTTGGAGATCACCGCGAAGCCGACGAAGCCGGACAAGACGAGGATCGCGACATTGGCGAGAAGTTCGGTGTACATCAGGCTTCCACCTCACGGGTGACACAGGAATCCGCCAGGACCTGATCCTCGAAGTCGGGGGCGAGCTTGCCGTCGACCAGCATCAGTTCCAGCAGCGCCGAAATGTTCTTCGAGTACAGCTCGGAAGCGTGCTCGGGCATCGTGGCGGGCAGGTTCAGCGGCGAGGCGATGGTCACCTCGTGCTTGACGACGACCTCGCCGGGCTCGGTGAGTTCGCAGTTGCCACCGGTCTCACCGGCCAGGTCGACGATCACACTGCCGGGCTTCATGCCCTCGACAGCGGCGGCGGTGACCAGGCGCGGTGCGGGACGACCCGGCACCAGCGCGGTGGTGATCACGACGTCGAATCCCTTGATGGCGTCTTCGAGCGCCTGCTGCTGCTGGGCCTTCTCCTCGTCGGTGAGTTCGCGGGCGTACCCGCCTTCACCGGCGGCGTCGATTCCCAGATCCAGCCACTGCGCACCGACCGAGCGCACCTGATCGGCGACCTCGGGACGCACGTCGTAACCAGTGGTCCGCCCGCCCAGACGCTTGGCCGTGGCCAGCGCCTGCAGACCGGCCACACCCACACCGAGCACCAGCACGGTGGCCGGCTTCACGGTGCCCGCCGCGGTGGTGAGCATCGGGAAGAACCGGGTCGACTCCGACGCGGCGAGCAGCACGGCCTTGTAACCGGCCACGTTCGCCTGCGAGGACAGCGCGTCCATCACCTGCGCGCGCGAGATACGCGGAATCGCCTCGACGGCGAAGGCCTGCACACCGGCAGACTTCAGCGCGCCGATCTGATTCTCGGCATTGCGCGGCGCCAGGAAACCGATCAGGGTCTGCCCGGAGGACAGCTTGGCCACCTCGGCATCGCTGGGCGGGGCCACCTTGACGACGACCTCGGCCGACCACGGATCACCGATGGTCGCACCTGCCTCTACATAGGCAGCGTCGGGAATGAGAGCGCCGAGGCCGGCACCGGCTTCCACGATCACCTCGACACCCTGCTTGGACAGGGTGGGGATGATCTTGGGCACCAATGCGACTCGCCGCTCACCCGGGCCGGATTCGCGAACGACTCCGACCCGCGCTCCGCGCGGCGAACCCTCGCCCACGTTTTGCGTTGTCTCCACTAGTCAGACTTCCTTTTCGTGCTGGCTTCGAGCCTGGGAACAACGGGGCGCCGAAGTTACCTGTGAGTAAGTTCGACTGAAATCCTCGCCACTGTACTCGGCTCGCGGTGAGCCTAGCCGAGATGCCCGTCACATCGGAGAACTGGACTGACGACCACAAAACGGACACCACCGACCTGATCACCTCTGACAACGGCCTCCCGACCCGGTAGACACCGGTCGGCGCGCGCACCCGGATTCGTCGCCGCAGGTGGGACACACAAGACCACAGGCCCGCGCCGATCACTCACCGAGGCGCCCGAGCACCGCAGCGTCACACGGGACGTGACGCGGGTCATGACGACGGACCATTCGGCTGTCGCGCGACCCAGATCACACCGTAGGGTCGAGGCCGTGAACGACTGCGCCTTTTGTTCGATCGTGGCGGGTGCCGCACCGGCAACCATGGTCTACTCCGACGACGCGGTGTGCGCGTTCCTCGACATCCGTCCCATCACCCGCGGCCATACCCTGATCGTTCCCAGGGTCCACGCGACCGAGCTCGACGATCTCGATCCCGAACTCGGCGCACAGATCTTTCGCACCGGCCACCGTCTCGCCCGCGCCCTACGCGTGAGCGGGCTCGCGAGCGACGGGGCCAATCTCATCCTCAACGACGGCACCGCCGCGTTCCAGACCGTCGGCCACGTCCACCTGCATGTGGTCCCTCGCAAACACGGTGACAAACTCACCTTCGCCAAGGGTTTGCTGCTGCGTCGTCCGCACGAACCGAATTCGACCGCAGCGGCGATCCGCGCGGGCCTCACCGCGCTCGACCGGAGCGATGCAGAAGGAGCACAGGGATGACCCAGACGCCGGGGCGCGAGCAACTCACCGATCTGCTCGCCGAACAGTGGGAAGCCATCGCGCTGCTGGTCGCCGACCTCGACGAAAAGGCTTGGCGCCGAATGTCTCCGCTGCCCGGCTGGACCCTGTTCGATGTTGTCGCGCATGTGGTCGGCAGCGAGTCCTGGCTGCTCGGCGAGACGCCGCCGCCGCATGATCCGTTGCGCCCCAAGGACGATGTTCGAACGCTGCCGCATGTGCGCAACGAAGTGGCCGTGCTCAACGAGATCTGGGTCGACCGGTTGCGCCCGCTGTCGGGCAAGCGCCTGCTCGCGCTGTTCGACGAGACCACCGAGCGTCGCCGGGCCGCGCTGGCCGCCATGGACGACGAGGCCTGGCAGGCCTCGACCGTCTCGCCGGTCGGGCAGGTGCCCTATGGGCGCTTCATGCGGGTGCGGCTGTTCGATTGCTGGATGCACGAACTCGACCTCGCCGACGGGATCGGCCGCAGCGTGCCGGAGGGTGGCGCGCGAGCCGAGACCGCGTTCGCCGAACTGACCATCGGCCTGGGCCGCGCGGTGGTGAAAGGCGCCAAAGCGCCGGATGGTTCGCTGATCACTCTCGATCTGACCGGGCCGGTGACCAGGCAGGTACATCTGTCGGTAGAGGGTGGGCGCGGCACGGTTCTCGACGAGATCTCCGGCGAGCCGACTACCCTGCTCCGGTTGGACTCCGGGCTCTTCGCGCGGCTGCGCGGAGGGCGTACAACGGCTGACCGGCACCCCGGCGAGGTGGTCGTCGAGGGCGATACGGCGCTCGGTGAGCGACTCGTGCGGAATCTGGCGTTCACCATCTGATGCGACTTTTCCTGGCGTCGTACAGGTTCGGCGGTTTCGCCGATCGGCTCGTCGGGCTCGTCGGTGCGCCGGGGCGGGTGGCGGTGATTCCGAACGCGTGTGACGCGTGGCCGGACGCCTGGTCGTCGGCGGTGACGAGCGATGTGAAACCGCTGGAACAGCAGGGTTATTCGCCGGAAGTGCTGGATCTGCGCGAGTACGTGGGACAACCGGAACGGCTGGAACGGCATCTGCGCGGGTTCCCGATGGTCTGGGTTCGCGGTGGCAATACCTTCGTCCTGCGCGCGCAATTCGCCCGCAGCGGTGCGGATTCGGTATTTGCCACCCTGTTGCGCGAAGACGCGCTGGTCTACGCGGGCTACAGCGCGGGCGCGTGCCTGCTGGGACCCGATCTGCACGGACTGGAAACCATGGACGACCCCGCCGAGGTCCGGCCCGCCACCGGTATCGAACCACTGTGGGACGGACTGGGTGTGGTGGATCGTCGGCTGGTGGTCCATCTGGACTCTCCCACCGACCCGGACGGCGACTCCGCCGCGATGCTGGCCCACTGCGTCGCCGAGCAGATCCCGCATTGGGCACTCACCGACGACGACGTGGTCCTGGTCGACGGCGATCGGACCGAGGTACTCAGGGGCTGAGCCTCACGCAGCGGTCGGTGCGGCCACCGCCGATGTGCGGCGGAAGACGATCCAGCGCATCGCGCAGTACATGTACACGGCCTCACAACCGCCCGCGAGCAGCCTGGCCAGGTGGTATTCCAGGCCGAGCGCGGCGAGACCGGAGCCGACGCCGAGGATGAACGCCAGGTAGTTCACCAGGACGACGACCACATACACCGCGGCCTGCTTGCCCATCGGCGCGTGGGAGTGGAAGTTGAAGGTGCGGTTGAGCAGGAAGCTCAGCCCGAACGCGACGATGTAGGCGAGGGTGATCGACAGCCAGATCGGCAGGCCCAGCCCGCTGTGCAGCAGCGTGAGCAGCAGCAGGTCGACACCGAAGGTGAAGCTGTTGATCAGTGCGAAGCCGAGGAATGTCGCGGGCACATACCGGTCGAGGCCCCACGGCAGGCGGGCCACGACCGCCTCGCACCAACGGGTGAATCGGTCGGCCACCGACTCGGTGACACTCGCCTGATGGTCCACGCGGCCAGCCTGCCAGCGGCAGATGAAGCCAGGGTGAGCAACCGGCAAACGGGCGGGCCGAGCAGCTAGCGGCTGACCGCCGCGAACGGGCGAGTATCGAACGAGGCCCATGCGGCGAGACAACGGCGACGGGTGAGCTCGTCGGCCTCGGCGAGCAGGGCATCACGCAGCAGCGCGGGGTCGGCGCTCCAGCGCGCGGCGATCTCGGCCATCGCGCGGACGTCGAACATCCCGGTCGCTTCCAGCGCGGACAGCCACTCCTGATGGACGCCGGAGTGGACACAATGCATCGCCTCGGTGTCGAGGCCCGCGTCGGCGAACTCCGCGGCCAGCAGAGCACCCACCAGCTCGCTGCGGTCCTGCGGTTGTTTCATCATCGCCAGTCCTCCCTACGAAAAGCGGTGCGGCGCAACGGCGTCGCATGATCGATGCGCGCGGAGCGCACCCGTGGAGCAGAACTCGAAACACGCTGGGCGGCGAGGCGATTCACCATCGAACACACCCGGTACGGGCATTGTGACGGATTGGACGGCGTATACACCAACGGGGCGCGCCAGATCACATCGATGCCGAGATTTCCTTGTTCGGGCCCACATCACATCTGGTCGATCACCCGGGCGATGTTCGCGTGACTCCCTGGTGCGCTATCGACCAGGACGAACTGCCCGCGGCGGAGGGGGTGTGCGGGTTAGCGTGAACACGTGGACGAGCCCAGCGGTGACCTCGATTCGTTGATTTCGGCGCTGTCGGACGGGGCGGTCGTCATCGACCCCGATCTGCTGGCGGGCTACCGGCAGGACTGGGCGCGCGATCCCGATGCGGGCACGCCGCTGGCGGTGGTGCGGGCGCGCACTACCGCCGACGTCGCCGCCACGCTGCGGTGGGCGCACGCGAACAAGGTGCCGATCGTGCCGCGCGGGGCCGGGACGGGTTTGTCCGGCGGAGCGACCGCGGTGGACGGCGGGATCGTGCTCAGCACCGAGTTGATGCGCGAGATCGACGTCGACACGGTGACCCGGATCGCGGTGGTGCAGCCAGGGCTGCTCAATGCCGAGGTGAAGCGGGCCGTCGCCGAGGTCGGTCTGTGGTACCCGCCGGACCCCTCCTCTTTCGAGATCTGCTCGATCGGCGGCAACGCGGCGACCAACGCGGGCGGGCTGTGCTGCGTGAAGTACGGCGTGACCACCGACTATGTGCTCGGCATGGAAGTGGTGCTCGCCGACGGGACCGTGGTGCGGCTCGGCGGGCCGCGGCTCAAGGATTCGGCCGGGCTGTCGCTGACCAAACTGTTCGTCGGAAGCGAGGGCACGCTCGGCGTGATCACCGAGCTCACGCTGCGGCTACTGCCCGCGCAGCCGCCGCAGTCGACCGTCGTCGCGAGCTTCGGCTCGCTCACCGCGGCGACCGACGCGATCCTGGCGATCACCTCGACACTGCGGCCCGCCATGCTCGAATTCATGGACACCGTGGCGATCAACGCGGTCGAGGACGAGATGCGAATGGGGTTGGACCGCACCGCCGCCGCCCTGCTCGTCGCCCGCTCCGACGCACCGGGCGAATACGCCGGGCAGGAAGCGCAATTGATGGTGGGGCTGTGCGAGAAAGCCGGGGCGACAGAGGTTTTCCATACCGCCGATGCCACCGAAGGTGAAGCGTTCACCGCCGCACGCCGATTCGCGATTCCCGCGGTGGAGAAGATCGGGCCGCTGCTGCTCGAAGACGTCGGCGTACCGCTCCCCCGCCTCGGCGATCTGATCGCCGGGGTCACCGCGATCGGTGAACGCAACGACGTGCTCGTGTCGGTCATCGCGCACGCGGGCGACGGCAACACCCACCCGCTGATCGTGCACGACCCCACCGACCCCGACCACACCGCCCGCGCCCACCGCGCCTTCGGCGAGATCATGGACCTGGCCATCGCCCTCGGCGGCACCATCACCGGCGAACACGGCGTCGGCCGCTTGAAAAAGGCCTGGCTCCCCGACCAGGTCGGCCCCGACGTCATGGCCCTGACCCGCCGTATCAAGGACGCCCTCGACCCCGAAGGCATCCTCAACCCCGGCGCGGTCCTCTGACCGGGTTAGCATCTCCAGGCATGACCACCAGGCTCGAGCACAACGTCGACGACACCCGCTACGAGATCTACCACGACGATGTCCTCGCGGGGTACGCCGACTACGCCGAACGCGAAGACCCCAAGGTCCGCGACTTCCACCACACCATGACCTTCCCCGAATTCCGGGGCCGGGGAGTAGCGGCCGAGGTCGTGAAATACGGCCTCGACGACTCCCGCGCACACGGCTACCAGATCATCCCCACCTGCTGGTACGTCGAAAAGTACATCGCCGAACACCCCGAATACGCCGAACTCGTCCCGTAATCCGACGCGGTCATCGCGTCTCGTTTTCGGTGCTGCCGGCCACATTCGTATTGTGAACCGAACTGACCCACCAACTGTCGTTCTGTTCCGTGAAAACCCATGTTCCGCGGTTGGTTACGGAGAAATTCGACGTCCGCAGTGTCTGTTCGACGTTGACGATCGCATGCCCTCCGGCAAGCAAACGCGCGGCGAGAATCGTGTAGTTCGCTTCGGCATCCGGGATGTTCCGCAACGCGGTGAGATGGTAGGCGTGCAGCTCATCCCAGCCTACAAAGACAGCGCCCGCCGGATTGATGAAAACCACGTCGTCGGTGAAGACGCTGTCGAAGGCATCGGCATCCTTCGCCGCGAGTGCCGCTTCGAGACTGTCGAACACCTTGGTGATCGTGGCTAGAACGAGGTCCTGATCCGTTGCGACTACGGCGGCCTTCGGGCGTGCGCTCTGCGTATCGACAGTCATCGTTCCAACATACGTATTCCGGCTGCTATCGGTACGAATCCGCTTGTCTCCGCACAGCAATCGACCGGGTGTTCCGGCCTACCCGCCCCGCACGGCCGGGCCGAGGGGAAGTAGGCGAAGTGGAACACCCGGTCGCTGCGGGAACTAGCCCTTGAGCAGGTTGCGAGCCATCACCAGACGCTGGATCTGGTTGGTGCCCTCGTAGATCTGGGTGATCTTCGCGTCGCGCATCATGCGCTCGACCGGGAAGTCGGTGGTGTAGCCGGCGCCGCCGAAGAGCTGGACGGCGTTGGTGGTGACCTCCATGGCCACGTCCGAGGCGAAGCACTTGGCGGCGGCGGAGATGAAGCCGAGGTTCTTCTCGCCACGCTCGGCGCGGGCGGCCGAGGTGTAGACCATCAGGCGCGCGGCTTCGATCTTCATGGCCATGTCGGCCAGCATGAACTCGGTGTTCTGGAAGCTGGCGATGGTCTTGCCGAACTGCTTGCGATCCTTGGTGTAGGCGATCGCGGCGTCGAGCGCGCCCTGGGCCAGGCCGACGGCCTGCGCGCCGATGGTCGGGCGGGTATGGTCGAGGGTCTGCAGCGCGGTCTTGAAACCGGTGCCGGGCTCGCCGACGATGCGGTCGCCGGGGATGCGGCAGTTCTCGAAGTACAGCTCGGCGGTGGGCGAACCCTTGATGCCCAGCTTGTGCTCGAGCGGGCCGACCACGAAGCCCTCGTCGTCCTTGTGGACCAGGAACGAGGAGATGCCGTTGGCGCCCTTGTCGGCGTCGGTCACGGCCATCACCGTGTACCAGGAGGACTTGCCGCCGTTGGTGATCCAGCACTTGGAGCCGTTGAGGATCCAGTCGTCGCCGTCGGCCTTGGCGCGGGTGCGCATCGCGGCGGCATCGGAGCCGGCCTCACGCTCGGACAGGGCGTAGGAAGCCATCTCGCCGTTGACGATGTCGGCGAGGACCTTGGCCTTGAGCTCTTCGGAGCCGTTGAGGATCAGGCCCATGGTGCCGAGCTTGTTCACAGCGGGGATCAGCGAGGAGGAGCCACAGACGCGGGCCACTTCCTCGATCACGATACAAGTGGCGACCGAGTCGGCGCCCTGGCCGCCGTAGGCCTCCGGCACGTGCACGGCGTTGAAGCCCGCGGCGTTGAGCGCGGTGAGCGCCTCCTCGGGGAAGCGGGCGTTGCCGTCGACGTCCTTGGCGTAAGGAGCGATCTCCTTCTCGGCGAGGCCGCGGATGGCACCGCGCAGCTCGTCGTGGAAGTCCTCGAGCTTGAACAGGTCGAAATCGGGGTTTCCAGCCATCGGGGGCACACTCCTGGTCGTGGTCGTGATCGCTGCGACGATGCTCACAGCGCGTGGCGCGTCGGCACGCAGTGCCAATCTACCGAGGATTATACGCCCGGCACTCTATCGCTACATGCGGATATATGGGTGGCACTCAGTGTCACTGCTTTCGCGCATCAGCGCGAGCGGCGCTCACAGGTTACCGAGGCGGGCGGTGAGTAGATCGGCCACCTTGCGTGGCGGCATGTCGCGGGGGAACACCGCGAGCACCAGCTCGTCCGGCTCGGTCTGCACGCGTCTGCCGCGCGGGATCATGGCCAGTTCGGTGCGCAGATCCGCCACCGCGGCCCCCGATTCGCCACGAACCATCCGACGCAGCAGGTAGTTGTGCGTGGCGGTGACCGCGGCGGTGTACTGCACGCGGGCGAGGTCGGGCACCTCCGGCAATCGGCCGCGCAGGAACTCGGTGAACAGCCGCTCGTACCGGAACACCGTGACGATCTCACGCTCACGCAACGCGGGCACCCGCCGCACCACCTGATACCGCCGCGCCGCGATGTCACGCCACTGCGTGAACCGCTCGAACACCCCGATCACGGCCTCGCAGATCGCTTCCCACGGATCACCCCCAACCCCTTCGAGGAACTCCTGCGCCGAGGCCAGCTGGAACTCGTGATCGGCGAAGATCACATCCTCTTTGGACCGGAACTGCCGAAAGAACGTCCGCCGCGAGATCCCCGCCGCCACCGCGATCTCATCCACCGTCGTCGCCTCGTACCCCCGCTCGGCGAACAACCGCAACGCCTGATCAACCACCGTAAGCCGAAACTGCGCCGCGTCATCGTGTGCCACGGGGGTCAACCGTAGTCACTGCCATGTGGCGGGATTCAGGCAGGCGAACGCGGCGGCGACTGTGCGGTGAATGCGGCGACCAGTTGCGCCATGCCGCCGACGACCTGGTCAGGCGACCTACCGCTCGCGAGACGGCGCAGCTGGAGGCCGACCAACGTCGCGACCGCCAGCGGCGCCGCCGAGTCGGCGTCGGCGACACCGAGTGCGCGCAGGATCGACACGGCGAGGCGGTCGTAGGTATCGAAGAATTCAGCGGTCGCGGCATGCAGGGCCGGATACCTGGCGGCTTGGACGAAGAGTTCGAACCACGCGAGGTGGTCGCCGCCGAAGTCGGTATCGGTGACGATGCCGCCGAGGATCTCACCCGCCTGAGCCAGATCGATCTCGCCCGTGGCGGCACGGTCTGCGAGCTGCGTGAATTTGACGGTCTCCGCGGCGACGAAGGCGCCCATACCCGCCTCGACGAGGTCGCGCTGGGTCGAGAAATGGTAGGTGAGGGTGCCCAGCGAGATACCCGCCTCGGCGGCGATCCGCCGATTGGTCACCGCTGCCGCGCCGTCGGCTCCCATGATTCGAACGACTGCCCGGATTATGCGCTCTCGAGTGGGCTCAGCCTGTGACATGGGTCTCTCTTCCCGCGACCGCTCATGCCGCGCTATCGTTGATTCGTTCGTTCGAACGAACGATAGCAAAGGATCGGAGCACTCGATGGCCGTAGCCGTCCAGCCCACCCCCTTTCGGCAGGCGCGATTCCGGGATCTTCCAGCCGGACCCGCCCGCCCACATTCCTTTCTCCAGCTACCCGCAGTGGATCTGCCGATGAACTCCGCCCGATACGGGCGGATTCGCATTCGATACCGCACCACCGGAACCGGGCCGCCCTTGCTGCTGATCCACGGGCTGATGACCACGTCCTACTCGTGGCGATACATCATGGCCGAACTCGGCGAACATTTTCGTGTGGTGGCGGTCGACCTGCCCGGCTGCGGCGGCAGTGACGCGCCCGCGGATGCGACGTTTCGTTCCGCCGAGATCGGCGAATGGCTCGGCGAGTTCCAGCGCGCCCTCGGCATCGAAGGGTGTGCGGTGGCGGGTAATTCGCTCGGCGGTGTGCCGGTGCTACACCGCGCGCTCGCCGACCCCGATTCGTTCCGGAAGGTGGTGATCCTGCATTCGCCGCTACTGCCGGAAATCAAGCATCGCGCGCTCGCCGTAGCCATGGCGGTGCCCGGCGTCGCCACCGGGCTCGCGGCATATGTGCGAAGACAGCCGTACCGGTGGGCACACCATCGCACGCACTATTTCGACGAGACCGTGAAGTCGCTGGAGGAAGCGGGCGAATACGGTTCCGCGCTAGCGAGTGCCGCGGGCTCGCGAGCCTTCGTACGGCATCTGCGCGACGGCCTTCGCCCCGACGACCTGGCCGCTCTCGGTCGCGCCCTCGGCGAACTGACCAGCTTCCCGGTACCGCTGCTCGCCGTCTACGGCACCGAACCCGACCCGATCGTGTCGCCACGGGTAGCCGACACCCTCGCCGCCCGCCTGCCGTCCGCGCGAATGGTGCGCGTCGACCGGAGCTCCCATTTCGTCCAGGTCGACCGACCCGACGCTGTCGTCGACACCATCGTCGAGTTCCTGCACCCATGAAAAGGACTGTGGCCATGGCTTCTCTCACGAACGAATCGGCCGATCGGATCCTGGATCTCACACACGGCCCCGTGCATGTGCGTGTGGACGGACCGGCGGAGGGAACACCGTTGCTGTTGATCCACGGCTCACCGTGCTCACTGGAATGGTTCGATCAACTCGCCGCGCTGATGCGCGACAGCTTTCGCATCGTGCGCGTCGACCTGCGCGGGCACGGTGCGACAGGCGGCCGGGAGCGACTCGGGCGTGCGGACCAGGTCGCGATGGTCACCGAAGTGCTCGATCACCTGGGTATCGCCGAGATCGCCGCGGTAGCGCACTCCTTCGGCACCGATATTCCGATCGATCTGGCCGCGGCAGGCCGGGCGCGTGCTGTCGTACTGATCGACCAAGCCCCCGACTTCCGTTGCGCGACCTATCCTCCCGGACTCGTCGCGGTCTCGGGTCCGTCGCTGATCGCGATCGCGCAGAGGGCGCCCGCGTTCGCAGTCCGGCTCGGTTCGCGACAGGGTTTCGCGCCGGGGTTCCGGTACGCCTCGGTACCCGGATTCGCCGACATCGTGGTGCGCGATTTCCGCGGCTTCACCCCGTCGATGGGCCGGATCGCGCTGGTCGACCGAGCGCGAGAACTGGCTGCCGACCCGCTGGACGAACGGATCAAGCGGCTGGACGTCCCCGTGCTCGCGATCCATGGCCGCGAGGACCGGATGTACGCCTGCGCACCCTCGATCGCCCGCTACTCCGCAGCGGGCGCACACACCGCGATCATCGAGAACGCCGGGCATTCCCCACACGTCGAAGCACCGCGAGCCGTGGTCACCGTCCTGCGGGAGTTCTTCGGCTGATCGCCGCGGCGAGGTGCTCGGCGCTATCGACCAGGCGCACCTCGTCAGCCCAGCAGTTTGTTGCGCAGGGCTTCGTCCTTTTCCAGAACCATCGTTTCGAGGCCGGCCTGGAACTGTTCCATGCGGGTGCGCAGTGCTGGGTCGGCGGCGGCGAGGATGCGGACGGCGAGTAGGCCCGCGTTGCGGGCGCCGCCGATGGAGACGGTGGCGACCGGGACGCCTGCGGGCATCTGGACGATCGAGAGCAGGGAGTCCATGCCGTCGAGGTATTTCAGGGGGACGGGGACGCCGATGACCGGGAGGGGGGTGGCCGAGGCGACCATGCCGGGGAGGTGGGCGGCGCCGCCCGCGCCCGCGATGATCACCTGCAGGCCGCGACCGGCCGCTTCGCGGGCGTAGTCGAGCATGCGCTGGGGAGTGCGGTGGGCGGAGACGACGCCGACCTCGAAGCGGATGCCGAATTCGGCGAGTGCCTCAGCCGCTGCTTCCATGGTTGGCCAGTCGGAGTCGCTGCCCATGATCAGGCCGACCTGGGGTCCGTTGGTGCTCACGTGGGTTCCTTAAGTGGTCGAAAGCGTTGTGGTGGAAACGGTTTCACGCCCCGTGCGGGTCCCAACCATCGGTCCAGACGGCGTGCGACATCCAGTGCGCGGCCCGCTCGGCCTTGTCGCGCACCTCGGTGACGTCGTCGCCGAGGATGTTGATGTGGCCGATCTTGCGGTCGGGGCGCTCACCCTTGCCGTAGAGGTGAACCTTGGCCTCCGGCAGGCGGGCGAACAGGTGGTGCAGGCGTTCGTCCATCGACATCTCGGGCGCTTGCGCCGCACCGAGGATGTTCGCCATCACCGTCACCGGCGCGAGGGGGCTGGTGTCGCCGAGCGGGTAGTCCAGGACCGCGCGCAGGTGCTGCTCGAACTGGCCGGTGCGGGCACCGTCCATGCCCCAGTGACCGGAGTTGTGCGGGCGCATCGCGAGCTCGTTCACCAGGAGTTCGCCGTCGTGGGTTTCGAACAGCTCGACAGCCATGACACCCACCACACCGAGACCGGCGGCCAGCTCCAGCGCCATGGTCTCGGCGCGTGCGGCCAGGTCCTCGTCCAGATCCTGGGCGGGGGCGATCACCACGGCGCACTGACCGTTGCGCTGCACGGTCTCCACGACCGGCCACGTCGCGGCCTGCCCGAACGGCGAACGCGCGACCATCGCCGACAGCTCACGCTTCAAGTCGACCTTCGACTCGGCCAGCAACTGCACACCGTGTGCGAGCTGGTCGGTGACCAGCCGGGTGGCCTCGGCGGCATCGGCGGGCATCCAGACGCCGCGGCCGTCGTAACCGCCGCGCACGGCCTTCAGCACGAACGGCCAGCCGTGCTCGTCGCCGAACGCCACCGCCTCCGCGGGCGCGTTCACCTCGACGAACGCGGGCACCGGCAGACCGAGCGAGGACAGCTTCGTCCGCATGGCCAGCTTGTCCTGGGCGAAGATCAGCGCCTGCGGCGGCGGCGCCACGTTCACGCCCTCGGCGACCAGCACGTCGAGGTGCTCGGTCGGCACGTGCTCATGGTCGAAGGTCAGCGCGTGCGAGCCGTTGGCGGCTCTGCGCAGCGCCGACAGGTCGTTGTGGCTGCCGAGCACGACGTCGGGGGTGACCTGGGCGGCCGGGTCGTCGGGCCGCTCGGCGAGCACCCGTAGACGCTGGCCGAGGGCGATCGCGGCCTGGTGCGTCATGCGCGCGAGCTGGCCTCCACCGACCATCGTGACGGTGGGCATGGCTGACGGATCGAATGAACGTGCACTCACGTTGTGCAATGCTGTCATGTCGAATGCGAATGTTCGCGACCGGTACACTCGGAACTCGTGTCAATCGTCGACGACGTGGTCAGCGTCCTTCCCCCGCGCCTTCGCGAAACCGCGATCAGGCATAAAGAGCTGATCAAGTTCGCCATCGTCGGGGCGACGACGTTCGTGATCGACAGCGGTCTGTTCTACCTCCTGAAATGGACGGTTCTCTCGGATAAGCCGATCACCGCCAAGATCATCTCGGGCGTGGTGGCGGTAATCGCGTCCTACATCCTCAACCGAGAATGGTCATTCAAGAACCGCGGCGGGCGAGATAAGCATCACGAGGCGCTGCTGTTCTTCGGAGTGAGCGGGATCGGGGTGATCCTGAGCAATATCCCGCTGTGGATCTCGATCTATGTGCTCGATCTGCGCCAACCCCATGTGAGCTTCCTCGTAGAGAACATCGCCGATTTCGTCAGCGCTTTCGTGATCGGCAATCTGCTGCAGATGGCGTTCCGGTTCTGGGCGATGCGGCGCTGGGTGTTCCCCGACGAGATCGACGACATCGTCGCCGAACTCGAGGTCTTGGTCGAAGGGGAACAGGAACCTCTCGGCCAGAGCTGAGTCAGCGCGGCTCGGTCAGCGTCGCGTTCTGCGGCCGGTTGAGCTTGGAACCGAGGAACACCGCGAACAGCGCCGGACGGCGACGCTGCAGTTCGAGACGACCACCGTCGGCCTCGACCAGCGCGCGGGCCAGCGCGAGACCGACGCCGGTCGATCCGCCGGCGGAGAAACCACGATCGAAGATGTGCGGTGCGAGTTCATCGCGCACCCCCTCGCCCTCGTCGGACACTTCCACACAGATCAGCGGGTCGCGCGAACTCATCGTCGGGACCGTGCGCACCGAGATCGTGCAGGTGCCCGCGCCGTGCATCAGGGCATTGTCGACCAGCACCGCGACGGCCTCGCGCAACCGCGAGCCGGTGATCGGGGCCCGCAGGGATTCGTCGCCGAGCAGGAGCAGTTCGCGCCCGGTCTCGTGGAACGGATGGGTCCACTCGGTGACGACACCGCGCAATTCCGCCATCACCGGGACCGGATCGCGGTCGGTGGCGTCTTCGTCGCGGGAGGCGCGGACCAGGTCGTCGATGGCCTCGGTGAGCCGGTCGACCTGCGCCATCGCCTCCTCGGCCTCGTGCACCACCTCGGGGTCGGCATGGGTGGACAGCTCGTCCAGGCGCAGCCGAACGGCGGTCAGCCGGCTGCGTAGCTGGTGGGAAACGTCGGCCACCAGCGCGTGCTCGCGTTGCAGGCGGCCCGCGATCTCGACGGTCGCCGAATCGAGCACGTCGGAGACCCGGTCGAGTTCGGCGATGCCGTGGCGGCGCGGATCGGGCCGGAAGTCGCCCATCGCCAGCCGGGCGGCCCTCGCGGCCACATCGCGCAGCGGATCGGCGACCCGACGCGCGGTCACCACGGCGACCGAGAACGCCGCACCGAGTGAGGCGAGCACGGCCAGCGCCACCGCGGCCACCGCCTGCTCCTGCCTCGAATGCATCGGCCCGGCGGGCACCTCGAGCCGCAGTGAACCGGAGGTGCCCATCGACAGCGATTCGACCAGCGGATCGGTGACCTCCCCGACACCGACATCGGTGCGCGCGGCATTGTCGTCCGGGGTGGGATAGACGATCGTGAGCTTGCCGCCCTCGGGGACCAACGCGCTCATGGCGCGTATGTCGAGGCCGTCGTGGACGGTCCCGTCGACGCGTTCCTGGGCGATCACCTCGGTCGAGATCCGTTCCAGGCGACTCTGCAGATCGTTGCGGGTGATGTCTTCGACCCACAGCCAGGCGGTGTAGATCAACGGCACGCCGAGCACCACCGTGGTGATGGTCAGCACGGTCAGGATCGAACGCAGGATGCGACGGCGCACGGCCCGTCAGCCTCGGTGCGAGGTGGGTCCGTCGGTGTTGAGCCGGAACCCGACACCGCGCACGGTGACGATGCGACGCTCGGCCATCGGGCCCTCGTCGCCGATCTTGCGACGCAACCAGGACATGTGCATGTCGAGTGTTTTGGAACCGCGCAGGTCGGCATCGCCCCAGACCTCGCGCAGGATGGTCTCGCGCGCCACCACCTGACCGGCCCGGTCGATGAGCACCTTGAGCAGCTCGTATTCCTTGTTGGCCAGGTTCACCTCGGCCCCGTTGACCAGTACGCGCCGCGCGGCGGGTTCGAGCCGGATGGCGCCGACCTCCACGGCGTCGTCACCGATTCCGCTGCGCCGCAACAGAGCTCGCACGCGGGCCAGCAGCTCGGCCAGGCGGAACGGTTTGCCCACATAGTCGTCGGCGCCTGCGTCGAGGCCGACGACGAAGTCGACCTCGTCGGTGCGGGCGGTGAGCATCAGCACCGCCAGGTCGGCGCCGCTCGCGCGCACCTGCCGACACACCTCGAGCCCGTCCATGCCGGGCAGGCCGAGGTCGAGGATCAGCAGGTCGTGGTTGCCCTCGAGCGCGCGGCGCAACACCGCCGGACCGAAGCGCTCGACGGTGACGGTGTAGCCCTCACGCCCCAGTGCACGCGACAGGGGTGCGGCGATCGCCTCGTCGTCTTCGGCCAGCAGTACAGCGGTCATCTGCACAGGTTATGCGAAACCTCCGCCTGCGCTCCGGCCATGCGCAGCTGAGGAACGCCGCGCGTCGGCTCACCGGTATCCGCCACCCCAGTGTTGCTCGTTGGCGGAACGTCCCGCCTCGAACACCTGGTGATAGAGCAGCGAGTGGACCTGCTGCACCTGGGGCACGTCGTCGTATTCGAGCGGCTCCTCCGACGAGGAACCGATGATCAGCGTGCCGGTGCCGAGCGCCCGGTCGAGGAGACCGTGGCGGAACTGCACACTGGAGATGCGGCTGAGCGGGATATCGATGCCGGTATGGGTGAGCACGCCCTGGCGCACCAGCACCCGCCGTCCGGTGACGATGAAATGCGTCGACTTCCAGGCGATCACGCGCGCGACGACCCGCCAGGCGATCAGCCCGAGCCAGGCGAGGCCGAGCAGGATCAGCAGCACCGTGCGGACGTGACCGGTGGTATTGCGCCAAGCCAAGCCGCCGAGGAAACCGGCGACCGCGGTCCCGACGATAAGAGTGACGATGGGCCACACCAACATTTTCCAGTGCGGGTGGCGGTGCAGGATCAACTGCTCGTCGGGCGCGAGGACATCCTCCGGGTAACCCATGATGTGACAGTACCGCGCTGGCACACCGCATTTCTCGATGCCACGGCCGAGGCGATACTGTGGATTACACGCTAGATGCCAGGTTTTGCCCATATCTGCTTGCTCGACACCGACAGTGGAGGCACGCGTGACCGAAGATCTGACTCAGCTCGAAATCCTCACGGCCCTCGAACCAGTGGCCGAACAGAACCTCAACCGGCACCTTTCCATCGCCAAGGACTGGAATCCGCACGATTACGTTCCGTGGGAGGAAGGCCGCAATTTCGCCGCCATGGGCGGAAGCGATTGGGAGCCATCACAATCGAGGCTCACCGACGTCGCCAAGGCGGCGATGATCACCAATCTGCTCACCGAGGACAATCTGCCGTCCTATCACCGTGAGATCGCCGAGAACTTCTCGCTCGACGGCGCGTGGGGCACCTGGGTGGGCCGCTGGACCGCCGAGGAGAACCGCCACGGCATCGTGATCCGCGACTATCTCGTCGTCACCCGCGGCGTCGACCCGGTGGCGCTGGAAGAAGCGCGGATGGTCCACATGACCCAGGGCGCGCACGCACCGGCGAACTGGGGTGGATTCCTGGTCAACGTCGCGTATGTGACGTTCCAGGAACTGGCCACCCGGGTGAGCCACCGCAATACCGGCCGCGTGTGCGACGACCCGATCGCCGACAAGATGCTGGCCCGCGTCGCCACCGACGAGAACCTGCACATGATCTTCTATCGCAATCTGTGCGCGGCGGCTCTCGATCTCGCGCCGGACCAGGCGATGCCGGCGATCACCAAGGTGCTCACCAACTTCCAGATGCCGGGCGCGGGCATGCCCAACTGGCGGCGCAACGGCGTGCTGATGGCCAAGCACGGCATCTACGACCTGCGCCAGCACCTCGACGAGGTGGTGCGTCCGGTGCTCAAGCAGTGGAACGTCTTCGAGCGCAACGATTTCGGTGCGCGCGGTGAGGCCGCGCGCGATGAACTCGCACTGTTCATCGACACGTTGGAGAAGGACGTCCTGCGGTTCGAGGAGCAGCGCGACCGGTTGCTCGCGCGCGAGCGCGAGGTGGCCGAGCGTGCGACGGCGGGTTCGGCCGCACGCTGACCCCGTGCCGGCGACGGGCCCGGTTCGGGCCCGTCGTCAGTACTGTCCGCGCAGGTGGGACACGTCGCCCGCCGACACAGCCCGCTCGCCGATGAGCAGCCGTCCGGTGTCGTCGACGCCGGAGGCCACCCCGGTGAGCACCGTCCCGCCGGGCAGTTCGGCGCGCACCTCGATCCCGATGGTGGCGCACCGCTCGCGATATTCGGCCACCAGATCGGCGGTTTCCCAGCCTGCCCGCTCCCACGCGGTGAAGCGGCGCGCGAACTCGGTCAGGATCGCCGCGACCAGCGCGGTGCGGTCGATGTCTCGCGCACCGGCCAGGGCCAGCGAAGTCGCGTGCGCGACAGGCAGTTCCGACTCGTCGAGGTCGACATTCATCCCGATGCCGACCACGACCGCGGGCGAGATCCCGGTCGTGGCGACCTCGGCCAGGATGCCCGCGAGCTTGCGGCCGTCGAGCAGAACATCGTTGGGCCACTTCAATTCCGGCGAGATCCCGGCCGTGCCGCGCAGCGCGTCGACCACCGCGATGCCGGTGAGCAACGGCAGCCAGCCGAGGGCGGTGGGGTCGATGCCGGGCAGGCGAACCAGGATCGACAGCGAGATCTGCGCACGGGGCGGACTCACCCAGGCGCGGGCATGTCGACCGCGACCGCTCACCTGTTCCTCGGCGAGCAGCGCCTGACGGTCGGCGGACGGGTCGGCGGCGCGGGCGACCAGATCGGCATTGGTCGATCCGGTCGATTCGACCACATCGATCCGGTCGTAGAACGACAGTCCCTGCGAGCTGCGCAGACCCTGTACATCGATGGGTGCCCTGTTCATTCCGGGGACGTTACTGGAGTTCTCTGTGATCGATCATGACCACACCTAGCTGGGGTTTCTCTACTGGCCGGTAAGCGAGACTGCCGTGGTGCGCGACGGTGTCACTCGTTACACTCGCAACCCATGACGAGTGTCCAGCAGCAGCCCGCATCGGAATCGGCGGGCACCCCCGATATCCACACCACCGCCGGGAAGCTGGCTGATCTGCGGAATCGGCTGGAAGAAGCGCAACACCCGATGGGTGAGGCCGCGGTCGACAAGGTGCACGCCAAGGGCAAGATGACCGCGCGCGAGCGCATCCTCGCGCTGGTCGACGAAGGCTCCTTCGTCGAGCTCGACGCCCTGGCCAAGCACCGCAGCGTGAATTTCGGCCTCGAGCACAACCGCCCGCTCGGTGACGGCGTCGTCACCGGCTACGGCACGATCGACGGCCGCGACGTGTGCATCTTCTCCCAGGACGTCACCGTGTTCGGTGGCTCCCTCGGCGAGGTCTACGGCGAGAAGATCGTCAAGGTGATGGACCTGGCGATCAAGACCGGTCGTCCGCTGGTCGGCATCAACGAGGGCGCCGGCGCGCGCATCCAGGAAGGCGTCGTCTCGCTCGGCCTCTACGGCGAGATCTTCCACCGCAACGTGCAGGCCTCCGGCGTGATCCCACAGATCTCGCTGATCATGGGTGCCGCCGCCGGTGGTCACGTGTACTCCCCCGCGCTCACCGACTTCGTGGTGATGGTCGATCAGACCTCCCAGATGTTCGTCACCGGGCCCGACGTGATCAAGACCGTCACCGGTGAAGAGGTCTCGATGGAGGACCTGGGTGGCGCGCACACCCACATGGTGAAGTCCGGCGTCGCCCACTACGTCGCTTCCGGCGAGCAGGACGCCCTCGACTACGTCAAGGACCTGCTGAGCTACCTACCGAGCAACAACCGCGCCGAGGCCCCGCGCCACGCGCCCACCGACCCGATCAACGGCGCGATCGACGAGTCCCTCACCGACGAGGACATCGAGCTCGACACGATCATCCCGGACTCGCCGAACCAGCCCTACGACATGCACGAGGTCATCCGCCGTCTGCTCGACGACGACGAGTTCCTCGAGGTCCAGGCCGAGCGCGCGATGAACATCATCTGCGGCTTCGGTCGCGTGGACGGCCGCAGCGTCGGCATCGTCGCCAACCAGCCCATGCAGTTCGCCGGCTGCCTCGACATCGACGCCTCGGAGAAGGCCGCACGCTTCGTGCGCACCTGCGACGCCTTCAACGTTCCGATCATCACCCTGGTGGACGTGCCCGGCTTCCTGCCCGGCACCGGCCAGGAATACAACGGCATCATCCGCCGTGGCGCGAAGCTGCTCTACGCCTACGGCGAGGCCACTGTGGGAAAGATCACGATCATCACTCGCAAGGCTTACGGCGGCGCCTACGACGTCATGGGTTCCAAGCACATGGGTGCCGATGTGAACCTGGCGTGGCCGACCGCTCAGATCGCCGTGATGGGCGCCTCCGGCGCCGTCGGCTTCGTCTACCGCAAGCAGCTGGCCGATGCCGCCAAGAACGGCGACGATGTCGATGCGCTGCGCCTCGAGCTGCAGAACGAGTACGAGGACACTCTCGTGAACCCGTACGTCGCCGCCGAGCGCGGATACGTCGACGCGGTCATCCCGCCCTCGCACACCCGTGGCCAGATCGTGTCGGCGCTGCGGCTCCTCGAGCGCAAAATGGTGACCATGCCGCCGAAGAAACACGGCAACATTCCGCTCTGAAAACGCGATATCCCGGATAGGCCGCGCACACTTGTTGTGGAAGACAACTATTGATCAGCGCGGCCACACCGGGAATGATCGCGTCAACCGCGCTGTGAAGCGAAGTAAGTGCAGGAAGGATCTGGCACTGTGACAACTGTGGCAGAAGAAGACGTGCTGACAGTCGCCGAGCTCGAGCTCGTCGTCGAACCACTCGTCGAAGAAGCCGAACTGTCGGTGGACGCGGCGGTCGAGGCCCCCGTGTCGACCACCGGCGAGCCGATGTTCCGCATTCTCAAGGGTTCGCCCACCGATCAGGACATCGCGGCTCTGGTCGCCGTCCTGAGCGCGGCAACCGCCAACGCGCCCGCCGGTGCATCGAACGGACCGGCCGACGCATGGGGCACATCGACGATGATGCATCGGGGCACCAACCCGTTCTCGCCGTACGTGTACCCGATGCTGTCGCACCTGCGCTGAGGTGACCGAGCTGGTGCTGAGATGACCAGACTGGTTCTGGCATCGGCGTCGCCGGCCCGGCTCGGGATCCTGCGCACCGCGGGCATCGACCCCGTGGTGCGGGTCTCGGGCGTGGACGAGGACGCGGTGTCGGCGGCACTGCCCGCGGACACCTCCACCCATGATGTCGTCGTCGCCTTGGCTCGCGCCAAGGCGGCCGACGTCGCCGCTTCGATTCCCGAACTCGCCGCCGACTGTGTTGTCGTCGGCTGCGATTCGATGCTGCTCGTCGACGGGCAGCTGCAGGGCAAACCGCACACCCCCGAGGTGGCGCGCGAGCGCTGGGCCACGATGGCGGGCCGCAGCGCGGACCTGATCACCGGGCACTGCGTGCTGCGTCTACGCGAGGGCGAGATCGTCGCCGAGTCGGCCGAATGCAGCAGTACCACGGTGCATTTCGCGAAACCGACGCCCGATGAGCTCGATACCTACATCGCGACGGGCGAACCCTTGAAGGTCGCGGGCGCGTTCACTTTGGACGGGCTCGGCGGCTGGTTCGTCGACCGGATCGAGGGCGACCCGTCCAGCGTCATCGGGATCGGATTACCGCTGTTGCGCCGACTGCTCGAAGACGTCGGCGTCGGTGTCACTCAGTTGTGGCGGGATCCGCGGGGCTGACGGCGCGATCACGTGCTGATCCCCCGGCTCCTTGGCCGGGGTGCGGTCGGGCGCGTTCATCGTCAGGTCGAGCCGGGCCGTACACAGCTCGGGCTCGACGAACGGATGCAGCTGCACGTCCACCCGCCCGCGGGCCCCGTTGCGCTCGAGAACCTCCCGCATGAGGCCCATGTGCACACCGCACACCACCTCGGAGTGCGAGCGGGCCAGTTCACGCAGCGGACAGGCGGTCAGGTTGATCTGTACGTGCTCCGGGGTCTCCCCGGCGGGCTCCTTCTCGGGCGCGAACCCGAGCTCCGACATCAGCGACATGGTGATGTCCCTGGCATCGGCGAGGGTCTCCACCTGCTGCGTGCCGACATCCATCCGCGCACCCCACGCGCGGCCCGCGGCCACGGCGGCGGCGGATCGGGCGACCGGATCGGGACCGAGATGGTCGGCCAGTACCTGCGCGAGCTCCTGATAGCCCACCGAGCGCTGCACCGCGCGATAGCCGATACGCGGGCGTCCGCGGCCGCGTGGCGGCTGCTGGAACTGGCGAACCAGCGATTCACGGGTGAGGACATCGAGGTGGAATCGGACGGTGGTGACGTGCTGTCCGGTGATGCGGGCCAGTTCCTGGGCATCGAGGGGCTCGGTGGCGCCACGTAGGATCGCGAGCAGTCGCCGTCGCGGCCAAGAATCGGACATAGCTCACCCCTCCTCTCCAGAGACTTTATCGGACATCCGTGCGCTTTATTCGCCCATTGTGTCGATTCGTGATGTGCCACCACACACTTACCATCGGCTGCGACCACCAAGTGCTCGCACCCGCCCAACTCGCGTGAAGGACCACACCGTGCCCGTCGCCCCGGATCCGCACCCCGCCTTCGGTTCCTACGCAGTCCCGCATCGATTGGTAACCACAGAATGGCTGTCCGCAAACATCGGCGTGCGTGGTTTACGAATCATCGAGTCCAACGATGACATCCTGCTCTACGACATCGGCCATGTCCCGGGCGCGGTCAAGATCGACTGGCGCGGCGACCTGAGCGACCCGGTGACCCGCGATTATGTCGACGGCGAACGCTTCACCGAGCTGATGCGCGCCAAGGGCATCGAGCGCGACGACACCATCGTGATCTACGGCGACCGCGGCAATGCCCAGGCCGCGCACACCGCCTGGATCTTCACGCTGTTCGGCCACGAGGACGTGCGCCTGCTCGACGGCGGCCGCGACGCCTGGATCTCCGAGGAACGCGACACCACCTTCGACCAGCCCTACCCCACCCCCAGCGACTACCCCGAGGTCGTGCGCGACGACTCGACCGCGCGCGCGTTCCGCGAGGAGGTGCTCGGCAGGCTCGGCAAGCCCCTGGTCGACGTGCGTTCGGCGCAGGAGTACTCGGGCGAACTCGAGGACAAGCCGCTCAACCAGGAGTACGCGGCCCTGCGCGGCGGACACGTGCCGACCGCGGTGAACATCCCGTGGACCGCCGCCGCCACGATCGACGGCCGCTTCCGCTCGCGCGCCGACCTCGACGAGGTCTACGGCGCGCTTCCGGCCGACGACCTGGTCGTGTACAGCCGGGTGGGCGAGCGGTCCAGCCACACCTGGTTCGTCCTCACGTTCCTGCTCGGCCGCAGGTCGGTACGCAATTACGACGGTTCGTGGATCGAATGGGGCAACTCGGTGCGGGTACCGATCGCCACGGGCACCGAACCAGGTGTCGCGAATCAGATCATTTGAAACATGTTCACATCACTGGACGCCGCGTAGTGTGACCTGCGACCTACTCGACAGTAGGGCTAGCCGAGTTCGAGCAGGGTTGGCACACTGCCTACACTCGCCCGAGACGAAAGTTGTCGATACCGGGCACGGGGCCTAACCGGCGACCCGTTCCCCGACGCGACCAAAGATTGCACACAGGAGGCTCAGTGCCCAGCCATGCCAGCGCACGGATCACAAAGGTACTCGTAGCTAACCGCGGCGAGATCGCGGTTCGCGTGATCCGGGCTGCCAAGGACGCGGGAATCACCAGCGTCGCGGTGTATGCCGAGCCCGATGCCGACGCTCCCTTCGTGAAGCTCGCCGACGAGGCCTTCGCCCTCGGCGGTCAGACCTCCGCCGAGTCGTACCTCGTGTTCGACAAGATCCTCGACGCCGCGGCCAAGTCCGGCGCCGACGCGATCCACCCCGGTTACGGTTTCCTCTCCGAGAACGCCGACTTCGCCCAGGCCGTCATCGACGCCGGGCTGATCTGGATCGGCCCGTCGCCGCAGTCCATCCGCGACCTCGGTGACAAGGTCACCGCGCGCCACATCGCCGAGAAGGCGAAGGCGCCGATGGCCGCGGGCACCAAGGACCCGGTCAAGAACGCCGACGAGGTCGTCGCGTTCGCCAAGGAATACGGCGTCCCGGTGGCCATCAAGGCCGCTTTCGGTGGCGGTGGCCGCGGCATGAAGGTCGCCCACACCATCGAAGAGATCCCCGAACTGTTCGAGTCGGCCACCCGTGAGGCCATCGCCGCCTTCGGTCGCGGCGAGTGCTTCGTCGAGCAGTACCTCGACAAGGCCCGCCATGTCGAAGCCCAGGTCATCGCCGACCAGCACGGCAACGTGGTCGTCGCCGGTACCCGCGACTGCTCGCTGCAGCGCCGGTTCCAGAAGCTCGTCGAGGAGGCGCCCGCGCCGTTCCTGTCCGACGAGGTTCGCGCCGCCATCCACGAGTCGGCCAAGCGCATCTGCCGCGAGGCGGGCTACTACGGCGCAGGCACCGTGGAGTACCTGGTGCAGGGCGAGACCGTGTCGTTCCTCGAGGTGAACACCCGACTGCAGGTGGAGCACCCGGTCACCGAGGAGACCGCGGGCATCGACCTGGTGCGTCAGCAGTTCGCGATCGCCAACGGCGACGAGCTGTCCATCAAGGAAGACCCCACCCCGCGTGGCCACTCGTTCGAGTTCCGGATCAACGGTGAGGACGCCGGTCGCGGCTTCCTGCCCGCTCCCGGCCCGGTGAACGTCTACCGCGAGCCCTCGGGCCCCGGTGTGCGCGTCGATTCCGGCGTGGTCCAGGGCAGCGTCATCGGCGGTCAGTTCGACTCGATGCTGGCCAAGCTGATCGTCACCGGCGAGAACCGCGAGCAGGCGCTGCAGCGCGCCCGTCGCGCGCTGGCCGAGTTCGATGTCGAGGGCCTGGCGACGGTGATCCCGTTCCACCGCGCGGTCATCGAGGATCCGGCGTTCATCGGTGACGGCGAGAAGTTCGACGTCTACACCAAGTGGATCGAAAACGAGTGGAAGAACACCGTCGAGCCGTACACGGCCGCCGGTGCCGCCGACGATGACGACGACGATCTGCCCCGGCAGAAGGTTGTCGTCGAGGTCGGTGGACGTCGCGTCGAGGTGTCGCTGCCCGGTCAGTTCACCCTCGGTGGCGGTGCGGCCGGTTCGGTCGGCAACGGTGTGGTTCGCAAGAAGCCGAAGGCGCGCAAGCGTGGCGGCGCCGGTGCCGGTGCCGCGTCGGGTGACGCGGTGACCGCGCCGATGCAGGGCACCGTCGTGAAGGTCGCGGTCGAAGAGGGCCAGACCGTCGAGGTGGGCGACCTGATCGTGGTGCTCGAGGCCATGAAGATGGAGAACCCGGTCAACGCGCACAAGGCCGGTGTCGTCACCGGGCTGGCCGTCGAGGCGGGCGCCGCGATCACCCAGGGCACCGTTCTGGCGGAGATCAAGTAGGTAGCAAGCTCACCAGCGGGCGTCGGTCTTCTCGGACCGGCGCCCGTTGTCGTTCGCCGGGGTGAACGGCGGACGAAAATCACCTGTCCGCGCCGGATGGGTGCCCGTGTTCTGTCGTATCGTGGATCGGGTGACCAGTACTGCGCACACCGGCCTGGACCCGCTCTCGACGCCGGGTTCGGCCACGGTGGCCGAGGTCATCCGGGCTCGCCGGGAATCCGGGCAGCGCGCCGACGGCAATCGGCTCGCGTTGGTGATCGAGGGCGGTGGCAGCCGCGGTGTGTACTCCAGCGGCATGGTCCAGGCGCTCGAGGAGTTGGGCCTGTCGACGGTGTTCGACGCCGTCTACGGCACCTCGGCCGGAGCGATCAACGGCGCGTGGCTGCTGTGCGGGCGCGCGGCGACGGGAATGCGTTCGTGGACCGACCCGGTGATCATGCGCCGCGTGGTCGATCCGGTGCGGATCTTCCGCGGTCGACCCGTCTTCGATCTGCACTATCTCGTGCATCGCGTGTACGACGGCATCGAGCCGATGGACTTTCCGGCCATCCTGGCCAATCCGACCACCTTCCACCCGATCGCGACCGATATCCGCACCGGGCAGTCGGTGGACCTCGGGCCCTACATCACCGATAAAAACACGCTCATGACGGCGCTACGGGCCTCTGCGGGCCTACCGCTGCTGGCGGGACCACCGGTAGCCCTCGCGGGCGGCAGCTACTTCGACGGCGGGCTCACCGAGACCGTCCCGATCCGCACCGCCGTGGCCGCGGGCGCCACCCACGCCCTGGTCCTGCGGACCCGCCGGACCGATGAACTCCGCCCGCCCGCTCCCCTGCTGCATCGGGTGGTCGGCGGCGGCTATATGCGCGCCATCGCGCCCGGCGCCTTCCGGGCGTGGAGCAAGCGGCCCGGCCAGCAGGCGGTCGAGGACAGCTACCTCGACGGGCTCGGCGATCACGTCCTCCAGGTGCACCCACCCGTCGGTTCCCCCGCCATCGACAGCGCGGCCCGCGACACCGACCTGCTCACCCGCGCCCTCGACATCGGTCGCACAGCGGTGCACTCACTGCTCGGCGGCGCCCTGCGCACGGCCTGACCCCGGCTCGGCGCACGGCACCACTAGGCTGCTCGCGTGGAACCGATCGAGATCAACGCAGGGTCCTGGTATCTGCGCGCCCTTCGCGCCGACGAGCGCATCGACGACCGACCCGCGCTGGCCGACGGCGGCATCACCGATCCGGACTACGTGGCCACCCGGTCGGCGCAGTGGGCCGATGAATCCCATTTCTCCTGGGCGGTCTGCGTTCCGACGACGGCCGAACTGGTCGCCGAGATCGGCGTGACACCGGGCCCCGACGACACCGCCACCGTCACCGGCTGGGCTCGTCCCGGCGAGGACGAGGCGCTGGCCGCCGGTCTGGCCTCGGTCCACCGCTTCGTCGCGGGCGCACTCGGATTGGCTGTTCCGCAGACCTGATTGCCGCTCCCGCATGGCACCGCGTGCCCGGCGGAACAGTCTCCGGGCACGCGGCCACACCGTCAGTGTTCTCGCGTGAGCACCGCGTCGAGTGCGCCGACGGCCTGACTCAGCTCGTCCTCGGTGACGGTCAACGGCGGCCGGAACCGGATGCTGCGCTCCCCTGTGCCGAGCAGCAGCACATGTTCACGGTCACGAAGCTCGGTCACCACCCGATCGCGCAGCTCCGGCGTCGCCAGGGTGATCGCGCACATCAGCCCACGCCCCCGCGCCTCGCTGACCTTGTCCGGGTGCGCGGTGGCGAGCTTGCCGAGCAGGTCGAGCAGATACGCACCGAGCGGCCCCGCGCCCTCGATCAGCCGATCCCGCTCCAGCACTTCGAGAATGCGCCGGGTGCGCACCATGTCGGTGAGGTTGCCGCCCCAGGTGGAGTTGAGCCGCGAGCTCACCTGGAAGACATTGTCGGCTACCTCGTCGACCCGCCCGCCCGCCATGATCCCGCAGACCTGGGTCTTCTTGCCGAAGGCGATCACATCGGGCTGCACGTCCAATTGCTGGAAGGCCCAGGTGGTTCCGGTCATGCCGACACCGGTCTGCACCTCGTCGAGGATGAACAGCGCGTCGTTGGCGTGGCACAGCCGCTGCATGGCGCCGAGGAATTCCGGTCGCAGGTGGCGGTCACCGCCTTCGCCCTGGATCGGCTCGGCGATGAAGCAGGCGATGTCGTGCGGGTTGTCGGCGAAGGCCTGTTCGGCCTGGGCTATGGCGCGCGCTTCGAGGGCGGCGATGTCGGGCCCGGCGAAGGTGTGCGGTGTGTCGATTCGCGGCCACTCGAATTTCGGGAATCGCGCGGTCTTGACCGGGTCGGTATTGGTGAGCGACAACGTATAGCCGCTCCGCCCGTGGAAGGCGCCGGTCAGGTGCAGCACCTTGGTGCCGAGATCCGTTGCGCGGCCGTGCAATTCGTTGCGTCTACTCTTCCAGTCGAAAGCGACTTTCAGCGCGTTCTCGACCGCGAGCGCACCACCGTCGACGAAGAACAGATGCGGTAAACGCGGATCACCGAGAACTCGGGCGAAGGTGTCGACGAAGCGGGCCATCTCGACGGTGTAGATATCGGAGTTGCTCGGCTTGTTCAGCGCGGCGGCGGCCAGTTCGGCGAGGAAGCTCTCGTCGCCGGCCAGCGCGGGATGGTTCATCCCGAGCGCGTTGGAGGCGAAGAAGCCGAACATGTCGAGATAGCTGGTGCCGTCGCGTTCGTCGACCAGCGTTCGGCCGTGCGACTCGTGTAGGTCGAGGACAAGCTCGAAACCGTCCGCGAGGATGTGCGAGGACAGGATTTCGTGGACCCGGTTGGCGGGGATGACCGCCGCGCCGGGGCGCTCCAGTTCGATGGTCATGAAACCGACGATACGCAAATATTTACGGAAGTTCCACGGAATCACGAATCAAATTACGGAAGATGACTACCTGTTATAGAATGTCTGCAGGATGATGGTGCTGCGGGTGTGTACGTTGGCCGTGGCCCTGATCTCCTGCAGCAGATGTTCCAGATGCCGAGGCGAGGCCACCCGCACCAGTAGGACGTAGCTCTCCTCGCCCGCCACCGAGTGGCACCCCTCGATGCCGGGGATGTGCTGCAGCAAGGCGGGCGCGTCATCGGGCTGGGACGGGTCGAGAGGAGTGATCGCGACGAACGCCGACAGCAAGTGCCCGAGAGCTTCGGGGTCCACCTGCGCCGCGTACCCCCGGATCACCCCGCGCGCTTCGAGCCTGCGCACCCGTGATTGCACCGCGGAAACCGAGAGACTGGCCTTCTCCGCCAGATTCGACAATGTAGCGCGACCGTCGGCCATCAGTTCTTTGATCAATAGTCGATCGATGTCATCGAGCTGGGGTCGAGCCGGTGTTTCCGCCATCAGCGAAGGCTAACTCAGCGTGGGGCCCGCGCGGGGAAAACTTCTTTCCGTTCCCCACCGAAATCTCCCGAACTTTTCCGTGAGTCGTACCAAACAGCAGAAGGTGAGCAGAGTACCGATGACGCAGACCGTGAACTTCTCCGAGCAGCTCTCCCTGCGAGCCAGGGCAGTGCTGCAGGGCCTCGGCGCCGCCGTGCCGGAACCCGGCCCGCTGCTCGCGCGCACGCCGATCTCCGGCGGTGTCCTGTTGCCCCTGACCGCCGACACCCCCGACGATGTCGATGCCGCGATCGGCCGCGCCGCCACCGCATTCGAGGCGTGGCGCACGGTCCCCGCGCCCGTCCGGGCGGCGTTGGTGCGCAGGCTGGCCCAGTTGCTGGTGACCAATCAGAACGAGCTGGCCGAGCTGGTGACCCTGGAGGCGGGCAAGATCGGCCCCGAGGCACTGGGCGAAGTGCAGGAGATGATCGATGTCTGCGAGTTCGCGATCGGGCTGTCGCGCCAACTCTACGGCGCCACAATGCCTTCCGAGCGGCCCGGACACCGACTCATGGAGACGTGGCATCCGCTCGGCGTCGTCGGGGTGATCTCGGCGTTCAATTTCCCTGTCGCGGTGTGGGCGTGGAATACCGCCATCGCGCTGGTGTGCGGGGACACGGTGGTCTGGAAGCCGTCGGAGACCACGCCGTTGACGGCGTTGGCGTGCCACACGCTGCTGCGTCGCGCGGCGGTCGAGGTGGGCGCCGATCCCGAAGTGCACCAACTGATCCAAGGTGACGCCACGGTCGGATCCGCGTTGGTCGACGATCCTCGGGTCGCCCTGGTGAGCGCGACCGGTTCGGTGCGGATGGGCGCCACCGTCGCCCCGCGGGTGGCCGGGCGGTTCGGGCGCTGCCTGCTCGAACTGGGCGGAAACAACGCCGCGATCGTGGCGTCGAGTGCCGATCTGGAGCTGGCGGTGCGCGGCATCGTCTTCTCGGCGGCCGGGACGGCGGGGCAGCGGTGTACGAGTCTGCGGCGGTTGATCGTGCATCGTTCGATCGCCGACCAGCTGGTCGACCGGCTGGCCGCGGCGTACAGCCAACTCCCCGTGGGCAATCCACTCGACGACGGGGTGCTGGTCGGACCGCTGATCAACGAGCGCGCCTTCGCGGCGATGCAGCAGGCGCTGGTCGGCGCGGTGGCCGAAGGCGGCGACATCATCTGCGGCGGTGAGCGAGTCGAGGTACTCGGCCCCGACGCCTACTACGTGCGCCCCGCCCTTGTTCGCATGCCCGAGCAGACCGAGCTCGTGCGCGAGGAGACCTTCGCACCGATTCTGTACGTGCTGACCTACGACGACATCGACGAGGCCATCGCACTCAACAACGATGTGACACAGGGACTTTCCTCGTCCATCTTCACTCTCGACCAGCGCGAGGCCGAACAGTTCCTGGCCGGATCCGACTGCGGCATCGCCAATGTCAATATCGGGACATCGGGTGCGGAGATCGGCGGCGCGTTCGGCGGGGAGAAACACACCGGCGGCGGCAGGGAATCGGGCTCGGACTCCTGGAAGGCCTACATGCGCCGGGCCACCAACACCGTCAACTACTCCACCGAGCTCCCGCTCGCGCAGGGCATCCATTTCGGCTGAACAGCCAGGCGCGACTGCGCCCACCAGGCGATTTCACCTTCTGACCCACCCCGTGTAAAGTGGTATTTGCAACGCGGGATGGAGCAGCTCGGTAGCTCGCTGGGCTCATAACCCAGAGGTCGCAGGTTCAAATCCTGTTCCCGCTACTACGAAGAAGGCCCCGGATTTTCGAATCCGGGGCCTTCTTCGTTATCCGTTGCCGAGTCGCAGGGTCCAGTTCCCGCGATAGTGCAGCCGGGTAATGCTCGCGGGCGGAACATCCATGCGCCAGAACGACTTCGCCGGTGCGTCGAGCACCACGAGCAGCGCCGCGCGCACCACGGCCGGATGCGTCACCGCCACGGTGTTCTGCCCCGACGACGCGATCTCGGCCAACCAGAACCGCACCCGATCGACCAGATCGGTGACGGATTCGCCACCGTGCCCACGGAATTCGGGATCGGTCAGCCAGGCGAACAACTGATCCTGCGCGAGTTTGCCCATCTCACTGCCGCGCCACGACCCCGCATCAAGATCACGTAATCGCACGTCCTGTTCGCCGACGAGGCCCAATTCCTCCGCCGTCTCCCGAGCCCGCCGCTCCGGTCCTGTCCGCACCAACGCTTCATCGAGCGGTACACAGGCACGCACAGCGGCCCGCCCCGACTCGTCCAGGGGTTCGTCGACAGGAAAACGCGCCTTACGTACCGCCTCGGTAAGGCCATGGCCGACCAGGTCGACTCTCAGCACCGTTTGCACGAGAGTCGAGGGTAGCGACGAATGCGATCCACGCCACAACCCGGTCTGCGGGCCGCCCGGTCATCGGCATATCCACGCAGGTGGGGGTGCATGATGCCGGCGAAGTTGTCGGTGGGTCGGTGCACACTTGGTGTCATGGATCGGTTCTCCCCCGCGACGGCACAGTGGTTCGACGGTGCCTTCCCCGGCGCGACGTCGGCCCAGCTCGGCGCGTGGGACGCGATCGCCGCCGGGGAGAACACGCTGGTGATCGCGCCGACGGGATCGGGCAAGACCTTGTCGGCGTTCTTGTGGGCCATCGACCAGCTGGCGCACCGGGACCCACCGGAGCCGGGCGCATCCCGCGGCACGTCGGTGCTCTATGTCTCGCCGTTGAAGGCGCTGGCCGTGGATGTGGAGCGCAATCTGCGAGCGCCGCTGGTCGGCGTGACGCAGACGGCGAAACGGTTGGGACTCGACCCGCCGGAGATCTCGGTGGGAGTGCGCTCCGGTGACACGCCGCCTGCCCAGCGCCGGGCCATGCTCCGCACGCCGCCGGACATTCTCATCACCACTCCCGAGTCGCTGTTTCTGCTGTTGACCTCGGCGGCTCGCAAGACGCTCGCCCAGGTCGACACGGTGATCGTCGACGAAGTGCACGCCATCGCCGGGTCGAAGCGCGGCGCCCACCTGGCGCTGTCGCTCGCTCGACTCGACCAGCTCACCGAGAAGCCCGCGCAGCGGATCGGGTTGTCGGCGACGGTGCGCCCGCCCGAGGAGGTCGGACGGTTCCTGGTCGGCAACGCGCCGATCACCATCGTGCGCCCGCCCGCGCCGAAGACCTTCGACCTGTCGGTGCGGGTGCCGGTGGCCGATATGACCGACCCGGGGGGCGACTCCGATCAGCCGGGCTCGATCTGGCCGCATGTCGACGAGGCGATCGTCGACCTGGTGCTCGAGCACCGGTCCTCGATCGTGTTCGCCAACTCGCGACGGCTGTCGGAGCGATTGACCGCGCGACTCAACGAGACCTACTCCGCGCGGCTCGGCGAGCCAGTGGACACCGAGCACAAGCCACCCGCCCAATTGGGGCCGTCCACCGAGGTGATCCACGGGGCCGACCACCTGTTGGCCCGCGCGCATCACGGGTCGGTCAGCAAGGAACAACGCGCCATCATCGAGGACGATCTCAAGACCGGTCGCCTGCGCTGTGTGGTGGCCACCAGCAGTCTCGAACTCGGCATCGATATGGGCGCGGTGGACCTGGTGGTGCAGGTGGAGGCGCCGCCGTCGGTGGCAAGCGGCTTGCAGCGAGTCGGCCGCGCCGGGCACCAGGTGGGTGAGATCTCGCGCGGCGTGCTGTTTCCCAAGCACCGCACCGATGTCATCCATTGCACCGTGGCTGCCCAGCGCATGCTCTCGGGTGAGATCGAGAAGCTCCAGATCCCCGCGCACCCACTCGACATCCTCGCCCAGCAGACGGTGGCGGCCTGCGCGCTCGAACCGATCGACGTCGACAGCTGGTTCGATATCGTCCGCTCCACCGGCAGCTACGCGAACCTGCCGCGCTCGGCCTACGAATCGGTGCTCGACCTGTTGGCCGGGCGCTATCCGTCCGACGAGTTCGCCGAACTGCGGCCGCGCGTGGTGTGGGACCGCGACGCGGGCACCATCACCGGCCGTCCCGGTGCGCAGCGCCTGGCGGTGACCTCCGGCGGCGCGATCCCCGACCGTGGCATGTTCGCGGTGTTCATGGTGGGCGAAAAGGCGTCGCGAGTAGGCGAACTCGACGAGGAGATGGTCTACGAATCGCGCGTCGGCGATGTGTTCGCGCTCGGCGCGACCAGTTGGCGGATCGAGGAGATCACCTTCGATCGAGTGCTGGTGTCGCCCGCCTTCGGACTACCGGGCAGGTTGCCGTTCTGGCATGGTGACGGTTTGGGTCGTCCGGCCGAATTGGGCGCCGCGCTGGGCGAATTCGTGCGCACGGCGGGTCAGGTCCCAGCCGACGAGCTGTCCCGGATCGTGGCGAACATGGGCTCCGGCGCCGCACTGACCCCGGCCGACCTCACGTCGGAAGTTCCCGCACCCACCAAGTCGACCCGGGGCTCGAAGAAGGCCGGGCGTGCCGCAGCGTCCAGCGTCGACGACGCCGCCGAGGGGCAGATTGCCACTCCGAGGAAGGCGAAGTCGTCCGCGGAGCAGAGCAAGCCCGCGGTAAGACTCGAGCAATTGGTGCGCACCGCCGGACTCGATCAGAACGCGACAGCGAATCTGGTGGGTCTGCTCGAGGAACAGCGCAGTGCGACAGGTCAATTGCCCACCGACCGCACGCTGGTCGTGGAACGGTTCCGCGACGAACTCGGCGACTGGCGCCTGGTCCTGCATTCCCCCTACGGCACTCCGGTGCACGCACCGTGGGCACTGGCGGTGGGCGCGCGCCTCCAGGAACAGTTCGGCATCGACGCCGCCCCGACGGCCTCCGACGACGGCATCGTGGTGCGCCTCCCCGATACCACCGATCAACCGCCCGGCGCCGAACTGTTCGCCTTCGAGCCCGACGAGATCGACGACATCGTCACCGAACAAGTCGGCGGCTCAGCCCTTTTCGCGTCGCGCTTCCGCGAATGCGCAGCCAGGGCGCTGCTGCTGCCGCGCCGCGATCCCGGCAAGCGCGCCCCGCTGTGGCAGCAGCGGCAGCGCTCGGCCCAATTGCTGGACGTTGCACGCAAGTTCCCGCAGTTCCCGATCCTGCTGGAAACCGTCCGCGAATGCCTGCGCGACGTATACGACCTGCCCGCCCTGCGCGACCTGCTCACCAAGGTGGCCCGCCGCGAGATCCGCCTGATCGAGGTCGAAACCGCGAGCCCGTCGCCCTTCGCGGGCGCTCTGCTGTTCTCCTACATCGGCCAATTCCTCTACGACGGCGACAGCCCGCTGGCCGAACGCCGAGCCGCCGCACTGGCGCTGGACTCCAGCCTGCTCGCCGAACTCCTCGGCCGGGTCGAGCTCCGCGAACTCCTCGACCCCGACGTCATCACCCTGACCGAGCAGGAACTCCAACGCCTCACCCCCGAACGTCGAGCCCGCGATGCCGAGGGTCTGGCCGACCTCCTGCGTCTACTGGGCCCCCTCACGCCCGTCGAAGCCGCGGCTCGCTGCGTCCCCCGGCCCGGCACCGCATCCGCCGCCCGGCACGCCGAGGCCATGGAAAGTCGAGCACCCGACGACTACCGCACGCACGAGCTCGCCTCGGAATCCGGTGAGCTCGCCGCAGGACCCAGCGGGGGCACGCTCGCAGCCGAGCCGTCCGATCCCGCTGCCGCCGCAGCGATTGCTGCGCCCTCCGACGGGATGGATGGCGGACTCGCTTCCGGTCAGGGTGAGCGTGACCTCCTCATCGACTCCGACGCGCCCGCGTGGTTCGCGGAACTACGGGATTCGCGTCGGGCGCTCGAGGTTTCGTTCGCGGGACGAACCTGGTGGGTGGCAGTCGAGGACGCGGCGCGCCTGCGGGACGCACTCGGGGTGCCGTTACCGATCGGGGTGCCCGCGGCGTTCATCGAACCGGTGCCCGATCCGCTGGGCGACCTCGTCGGCCGCTACGCGCGCACCCATGCGCCGTTCACGACGGCCGCGGTCGCCGACCGCTTCGGCTTGGGTACCGCCGTCGCCGCGACGTCGCTGCACCGCCTGCTCGCCGAAAAGCGGGTCGTGGAAGGGGAGTTCACGCCGGGTACCGCCGGCGGCGAGTGGTGTGATGCCCAGGTCTTGCGCCGGTTGCGCCGCCGTTCGCTGGCTGCCGCTCGGCACGAGGTCGAGCCGGTGTCCACCGCCGCCTTCGCACGTTTCCTGCCCGCCTGGCAACACGTCGGTTCCGGCGAGCTGCGTGGCGTCGACGGCGTGGCGACAGTGGTGGAACAGCTTGCGGGCGTGCCGATTCCGGCCTCGGCCTGGGAGTCGCTGATCCTGCCGACACGAGTGCGCGACTACTCCCCCGCCATGCTGGACGAGCTGATGGCGACCGGCGAGGTGGTGTGGTCCGGCCACGGCGCCATCACCGCCCGTGACGGCTGGATCGCCCTGCACCTGGCCGACCAGGCCCCGTTCACGCTGCCGCCCGCCGATGACATCGACCCCACCGACATCCAGCTCAGCCTTCTGGTTGCCCTCGGCGCGAACCTGGAACCATGGCCCCCACCCGGCACCGACTCGAAGGCGCCCGGCCCGCGCGCGAAGGCCGCTCGTGGAAAAGCGCCGGCTGACAAGGTCGTCGACCTCGACGCCGCCGAGTCGGCACAACCGGCCCGCGGCAACGGCCAACGACCTGATCCAGCACACGATGCGCCCACCGAGTCCGGTGGTGTCACACGATTACCACCCACACTGACCGGCGGCGGTGCCTATTTCTTCCGCCAACTCTCCGATGCCGCGGGTCTGCTCGACGACAAGGCGGCCGGGGACGCACTGTGGCAGCTGGTCTGGGCGGGATACGTCTCCGGTGACACCTTCGCCCCGGTGCGCGCCCTGCTGTCCGGCACCGCCCGGACCACCACCGCGCACCGCACCCCGCGCCGCGCTCCCCGAGGTCGCGCGTACCTGCCGCGACCATCGATGCCGACCCGGTCCGGTCCGCCCACGCTGGCGGGCCGCTGGTCGATCCTGCCCGAACGCGTGCGGGACAACACCGTTCGCGCCCACGCCACCGCCGATCAGCTCGTCGAACGCTACGGCGTGCTGACTCGGGGCTCGGTGCAGAACGAAGGGATCTCCGGTGGGTTCCAGCTGATGTACCGGGTGCTCACCGAGTTCGAGGATCGCGGCCGTTGCCGGCGCGGCTATTTCGTCGACACGCTCGGCGGCGCCCAGTTCTCCACCACCGATACCGTCGATCGCCTGCGTTCGTTCGACACCGACCGTGACAACACCAGAGCCGGCGTCGCGCTCGCCCTCGCGGCGTGCGACCCCGCCAACCCCTACGGCGCGGCCCTGCCGTGGCCGAAGGGCGACGCCGAAGGCGGTCATCGGCCGGGCCGTAAGGCGGGCGCGGTGGTGGTGCTGGTCGGCGGCGAGTTGGTGCTCTACTCCGAGCGCGGCGGCAAGACTCTGCTCAGTTTCACCGAGGACATCGGTCTGCGCCGTGCGGCCGCGATCGCGCTGGCCGGACTGGTGCGCGACCGCAGGGTCGACAGCTTGGTGATCGACAAGATCAACGGAGAAACCGTGCACGGCAACCTGTTCGTCGAAGTCCTGATCGAAGCCGGTTTCTCGATGACCCCCAGCGGTCTGCGACTGCGTAGGCAGGTGTAGCCGAATGCCCGAGGGCGACACCGTCTTCCACGCCGCGAAGCGCCTACGCACGGCCCTGGTCGGTAGAACTCTGACCCGCAGCGACTTCCGGGTCCCGCGCTACGCCACCGTGAATCTGGTCGGCGAGTCCGTCGAGGAGGTCGCCAGCTACGGCAAGCACCTGTTCATCCGCACCGACCGTGTGAGCATCCACACCCATCTGAAGATGGAAGGCGTGTGGCGGGTGTTCCACCGCGGCCAGCGCTGGACCAAACCCGCGGTCACCGCGCGACTGGTGCTCGCCAACGACGAGTTCGAGGCCGTCGGCTTCTCGCTGGGCAAGGTTCAAGTGCTGGCGCGCGCCGACGAACACACCGTCATCGGCCATCTCGGCCCCGATCTCCTCGGCCCGGACTGGGATGCGGCCGAAGCCTTGCGCAGGCTCACCGAGTACCCCCGTCGCGCCATCGGTCTCGCCCTGCTCGACCAGCGCAATCTGGCAGGCATCGGCAACATCTACCGCAGCGAGATCTGCTTTCTGCGCAAAGTCCACCCGGTTACCGCCGTCGGCGACATCCCCGATCTCGTGGCGCTCGTCGACGAAGCTCACCGCGTCCTCGGCAAGGCCGCACACCAACCACCATGGCGCGCCATGGTCTACGGCCGTACTCGCCGTTCCTGCCCCCGCTGCGGCACCCCCATCGCCTCCCAACTCCTCGGTGAGGACGACCCCGCCGACCGCATCACCCAGCGCGAACGCGGCATCTACTTCTGCCCACGCTGTCAGCCCCTACCCTGAAATCGTCTACTGAGGCTCAGCGGTCCTGCGGTACCGGTTCCAGCAGTTGTGGACGCGGCTCGGGAGCGGCGGCGCGTAGTGCGTCGGCCGACGTGTCGTCGGGTTGGGTCTGCGATTCGATTTCGGCCCGCACGCGCGCCTGATACGTGGATACCTCGCGGTCGATATCGTCGGCGTCCCAACCGAGTACGGGTGCGACGAGGTGGGCCACCTGTTCGGCGCTGTTCGCGCCGCGATCGGAGTATTCGATCGAGATGCGGGTGCGACGGGCCAGGATGTCGTCGAGGTGCAGCGCGCCCTCCGCGGCGGCCGCGTACACCGCTTCGACCTGCAAGTAGGCGGGGGCGTCGGTAATCGGTTGCAGCAGTTCGGGTTTGCCCGCGGCCATGGCGAGGACCTCGTCGACCAGGGAGCCGTAGCGGTCGAGCAGGTGCGTCATCCGGTACGGGTGGATGCGGTAGTGCTCGGCCAGCTGCACGGTCTGGTTGACCAGCGCGAAGTAGCCGTCGGCGCCGAGCAGCGCGACCTTCTCGGTGATCGAGGGCGACACGCGCGCCGGAATGTCCTGTGCGGCTTCATCCATCGCGTCGGCCGCCATCACCCGATAGGTGGTGTACTTGCCGCCCGCGATGCTGACCAGTCCGGGCGCGACCCTGGCCACGGCGTGTTCGCGCGAAAGCTTGGAGGTCTCGTCGTTCTCCCCCGCGAGCAAGGGGCGCAGGCCCGCGTAGACCCCGTCGATGTCGGCGTGGGTGAGCGGGGTGACCAGCACCTCGTTGACCCGGCCGAGCAGGTAGTCGATATCGGCCTTGGTCGCCGCGGGGTGGGCGAGGTCGAGATTCCAGTCGGTGTCGGTGGTGCCGACGATCCAGTGCGCGCCCCACGGGATGACGAACAGCACCGAGGTTGCGGTGCGCAGGATGATCGCGGCATCGCTGACGATGCGGTCGCGCGGCACCACGATGTGCACACCCTTGGACGCGCGCACATGGAATCGGCCACGTTGATTCGACAGACCCTGCACCTCGTCGGTCCAGACGCCCGTCGCGTTGATCACCACATTCGCGCGCGCCTCGCCGGTGCGCCCGTCCTCGGTGTCACGCAGTTTCACCCCGACGACCCGGTCGGCTTCGCGCAGGAACCCGACGACCTGCGTGGAGGTGCGGATGACCGCGCCGTAGTGGGCGGCGGTGCGGGCGACCGTCATGGTGTGGCGGGCGTCGTCGACCACGGTGTCGTAGTAGGTGACGCCGCCGATCATCGAATCCCGGCGCAGGCCGGGAGCGAGGCGCAGCGCGCCGTGCCGGGTCAGATGATGCTGTCCCGGAACCGATTTCGCGCCGCCCATGGAGCCGTAGAGGGTCAGGCCTGCGGCTACGTACGGTCGTTCCCATACGCGGTGGGTCAGCGGGTAGAGGAAGCGCAGCGGCTTCACCAGGTGCGGCGCCAAGGTCGACAGGGCCAGCTCACGTTCCTTCAGAGCTTCCCTGACCAGCCCGAATTCGAGCTGTTCGAGGTAGCGCAGGCCGCCGTGGAACATCTTCGACGAGCGGCTCGACGTGCCCGATGCGAGATCACGGGCTTCGACCAGCGCGACCGACAGACCGCGCGTCGCGGCGTCGAGCGCGATACCGGCGCCGACGACTCCGCCGCCGACGACCAGGACATCGAACTGATCCTTGCCCAGACGCTCCCAGGCGCTGCGCCGATGTTCGGGCCCCAGCTCACCCGGCCCGAGCCGGTCCCGCTTCCCGCCCGCGACCAGCTCTCCCGGGTGCAGGAACGGAAACTCCGGTGTCTGCGACATGCTCGACTCCTCGCCGCCGGCCGAGGAACGGCCGGTCCCAGTCGACAGTGGGGGCGAACGCCGCGTTCGGCGGCGCCGCTGCGTACAGGCTAAACGTAGTGCCCGCTCGGCGCTCGGGACGTGCGCGGCGGGGCGCGGCTGCGAAATTCGTCGCCGACGACAATTCCCGCGGTCGCGGGCTCCGCGTTCGGTAACCTGCAGCAATGCGTCGCTATGTGGCTGCCATCGATCAGGGCACGACTTCGAGTCGGTGCATCATCTTCGATCGGCAGGGTCGGATCGTCGGGACCGCGCAGCGGGAGCATCGGCAGATCTTTCCGAAGCCCGGCTGGGTGGAGCACGATCCGGCGGAGGTGTGGCGTAATACCGAGTCGGTGCTCGGTGCGGCACTGGGCAACAGCCGGTGCTCGGCCGGGGATCTGGCCGCGGTGGGGATCACCAATCAGCGCGAGACCACGGTGGTGTGGGACCGGGCCACCGGCGAGCCCGTGTACAACGCGATCGTCTGGCAGGACACCCGCACCGATCAACTGTGCACCGAACTGGCCGGTGAGCAAGGACCGCAGCGCTATGCGGATCGCACCGGCCTGCCGCTGTCTACCTATTTCGCCGGTCCGAAGTTGCGCTGGATTCTCGATAATGTCGAGGGTGTCCGGGCACGCGCCGAAGCCGGCGACCTGTGTTTCGGCACCATGGACAGCTGGGTGCTGTGGAAGCTGACCGGCGAGCACCTCACCGACGTCACCAACGCCTCACGCACCATGCTGATGGATCTTCGTACCCTGCGATGGGATTCGCGGATCTGTGCCGATTTCGGCATCCCGATGTCGCTGCTGCCGCAGATCCGCAGCTCGTCGGAGGTCTACGCCGACATCGCCTCCGGTCCGTTCGAGGGAATTCCCGTCGCCGGCATTCTCGGCGACCAGCAGGCGGCCACCTTCGGCCAGGCGTGCCTGTCCCCCGGCGAAGCCAAGAACACCTATGGCACCGGCAATTTCATGCTCCTCAACACCGGCACCACCCCGGTGTTCAGCAAGCACGGACTGCTCACCACCGCCTGCTACCAACTCGGTGACGCCCCCGCCGTCTACGCCCTCGAAGGCTCCATCGCCGTCACCGGCTCGCTGGTCCAGTGGCTGCGAGACAACCTCGGCATCATCTCCTCCGCCGAGGAGGTGGAACCGCTGGCCCGCAGCGTCGACGACAACGGCGGCGCCCACTTCGTCCCGGCCTTCTCCGGCCTGTTCGCCCCCCGCTGGCGCCCCGACGCCCGCGGCGTCATCGCCGGCCTCACCCGCTTCGTCACCAAGGCCCACCTGGCAAGGGCCGCACTCGAATCCACCGCCTTCCAGACCCGCGAGGTCGTAGACGCCATGCGCGCCGACGCCGCCGCCCAACGCCTCGACCTGGAACTGACCACCCTCAAGGTCGACGGCGGCATGACCGGCAACAACCTGCTCATGCAATTCCAAGCCGACATCCTCGACGTCCCCGTCGTCCGCCCGGTAGTCCGCGAAACCACCGCCCTCGGCGCCGCCTACGCCGCCGGTTTGGCAGTCGGCTACTGGTCCGGCCTCGACGATCTGCGCGCCAACTGGTCCGCCGATCGAACCTGGACCCCCTCGATGTCGGAGGAGGAACGGACCCAGCGCTACGCCGACTGGAACAAGGCCGTCGAACGCACCTACAACTGGGTATGAACCGACCGCGCAAAGCGTTCAGCTCGTGGTCTGTGCGGCCTTCGACAAGCGGCTGACCGCCTCGGTCAGGGTGGCTTCGTCCGAGGTGGTGAAGCACAGTCGCAAGGTGTTGGGGGTGGTGTCGGCGACGGCGAAGGCCGCGCCGGGGACGTACGCGACGCCGGCTTCGAGCGCCGTGGGCAGGAGTGCGGAAGTGTCGGTGTTGTCGGTGAATTCGGCCCAGATGAACATGCCGCCGGTCGGGTCGGTGCAACGAACGCGGTCGGCGAAGGTGGCGCGGACGGCGGAGACGAGGGCTTCGGCTCTGGTGCCGTAGGTGGTGCGGATCGAAGCTATGTGGGTGGACAGCCAGGCGGTATCGGTGAGCAGGTCGGTGGTGATCTGCTGGGTCAGGGCCGAACCGCAGAGGTCGGCGCCCTGTTTGAGTAGTTCCACTGCGCGACAGACTCTTTCGGGGGCGATCATCCAGCCGACGCGGAGCGAGGGGGACAGGATCTTGGAGACGCTGGACAGGCGGATCACCTGGGGTGAGTACGCGGCCACCGGCGCCGGGGCCGGGGCCGGGGTGTCGAACCAGAGTTCGCCGTAGGGGTCGTCTTCGATGATCCAGAAGCCATGTGCCTCAGCCAGTTCCGCGAGTCGCTGACGGCGTTCGGGGGTGAGGGTGACGCCGCCGGGGTTGTGGAAGGTGGAGACGGTGTGGACCACGGCGGGGCGTTCGCCTGCCGCGAGAAGGTCTTCGAGAATGTCCAGGCGCATGCCTTCGTTGTCCAAGGGGACGGCGACGATTCGGGCACCGGCCGCTCGAAACACTTGCAGGGCACCCACATACGCGGGATCTTCGACGATCACGAGGGCGCCGGGGTCGAGGAGGACTTCGGCCAGCAGGGAGAGCGCCTGCTGGGAGCCGTGGGTGATGAAGACTTCCGCGACCGGCACCGTGCGGCCGATCTTTGCCGACTCGCGGGCCGCGATCACCGCGCGCAGCGCGGGCCAGCCGGACGACTCGGTGTACTGCAGAACGGCGGCGTCGCGCAGCGCGGCTTCGGCGGCGAGGGCGATCCGCTCGCGCGGCATCAGGGCGGCGTCGGGGAGGCCGCCCGCGAGGCTGATGATGTCGTCGCGAGCGGTGAGTTTGAGCAAGTCTCTGATCGCCGAGCTCTGCAGGCCGGCGAGCTTGCCCGCCAATGCTGGAATGGTCAGCGACATGGGAACCTCCGGGAACGCCAAGAGAAGCAATCATCCTACGATTGCATATCGTCCACCAGAATGTGAAATTGTTGTCTCAAATAATGAGAACCTACCGAGCAGTGATGGACTTGACCTGCCACTTTCCGTCGGTGTTGGTGGTGATGATCTCCTGCTTGTAGACCACCGCCGAGCCATCGGGGTGCATTTCGCGCAGTTCCACGTCGTAGCGGCCCAGGGTGGTTTCGCGCATCTTCACGCAGTGGGTGGTGCCAGGGGGGATCTGACCGTCGATCGCCTGCTGGATCGTCTCGGCAGGCGAGATGTTCTCGGCGTCGGGCGCCACGAACTCGCGCACCTTCGCCCCGGATCGATCGGTGTAGAAGGCGTATTGGAAGCCGAGGATGGCCCTGGCGCCGGTGGTGGTGTCACCCGGTCCGTTGCCGACGGTGACGGATTGTTCTGCGACAGTCTGGCATTCGGAGGCGGACGCGATCGAGGGAATCGGCGCGGCCGTGACACCCGGGTCGGCACCGCCGCCGCGCTTGACCAGACCGATCGTCAGCACGAGGGCCACCACGAGCAGGACGGCCGCGGCCACCCCGCCGATGATCCAGCGCAGGCGCTTGTTGTCGGACTCCTCCTCCACCGGCGCCGGGGTGATCGGCGTCTTCGGCGCGAGACGGCGCGCGATCGGGTCGTCGGCCCACGACAGACCGGGTTCGGACGGCGGCTTCGGGATCGCGCCGTCATCGTCGGGGTTGTCCCACCACGCCTTGTCGGCGGCGGGCCTCGGCTTATCCGGGATCAGGGGGGTGCGTGAGCCCTCCGGCGGCCGCACCGGTTCCGAGGCAGGCCCGACATCGCGCGAGGGCACCTGCGGCACAGCGTCTTTGGGGCCGGGGCGACCACGACGGATCACCTCGGTGAGCTCACGACCGGAAGTCACCGGCACGGAATCACCGAACACCGAGTCGCCGAAGACGGAACTCTCACCGCGCGGCTGCTCGCCACCGAAACGCACCGTCGGGTCGGCAGCAGGCGGACCACCGGGGGTGGGACCGCCGAACGGTGCCGCGCTCCGCGGACCCGGCCCCGCGGGCGGCGTAGGAGGCGGCGTCGCCACCGCGTCACCGAAGACGGAAGTGGGCGCGGAACGGCGACCATCGGGCAGCCGAGGCGGCGCTTGACCGGCGGACGGTCCCGGCGGCACCGAACCGGTGAACGGAGCCACGGGAGGACCCGGCGGCGGAGTCACGGGCGGCTGACCCGCGACAGGTCCACCGAACGGACCCGGCGCGGGTGCCCCGGCCGGCGGACCGAATGGACCGGGCGCAGGTGTACCGGCCGGCGGACCGGCCGGTCGCCAACCCCGCTCCGGAACCCCGGACGGCGCGGGCGGCGGCGCGGCGGGGACAGGCCCACCGAAACCGGCGTCATCGACCGGCGGCCCGAATCCGCTTACGGGGGGCCCGAATTCCGCAGCAGGTCGTTGATCGCCGCGTTCGTTGTCGTCGCCCTCGGTGCCCAAGTCCAATCCTTTCCCGGGACACACGTGTGGGGCGGTCGAAGGCGACCGCCCCACACGTCAAACTGCGTGTCAGTACTGGATCGAGCCACCCCACTGGGTGTTCACACCCGCGACGTTCAACGTCTGAAGCAACTCCCCCGGCACGGGCAGTGTAGCCTTCGCGGCCGCATCGAGCGCGGCGGTGCCACCCGGCTGCGCCTTGATCCAGTTCTCCACCGCGGCCTTGGCCAGGTTGGCCTGCGTGGTGTCGAGCACGGTCACCGTGGTGTTGTCACTGCGGCCGTCGCCACCGTTGAAGGTGGTGACCTTGACCTCGTTCGCACCGACGTACTCGACCGAGACACCGGCGTCACCGAAACCGCCACCCGGCGTCCGGTAGCCGACGGTGCCGACGTAGCCCGAGGCGTTGTTGTAGTGGTGAGTGTTGGCCAGGATCCCGGCGCCGTCGACGGTGACGCCAATTTCCTGACGCGGGCCTTCCATCTCGACGACGGGCGCGGCGGGCGCGTTGGCCAGGCGCGGCGCCTGCCAGGACGGTTCCTTCGGCTCCTGGACGAGGGTGTCCGGAGACTCGACCTCGGCCTGGGTGCCGTTCCCGGTGCCCTGATCGGACGGCACGGTGGGCTGCGTCTGCTGCTGGCCCGGCGTGGCGCCCGGCTGGCTCGGCGTGGTGCCGGTCTCGGGCTTGGTGGTGCCCGGCTGGTCGGGCGTCGCGCCTGCGCGCTCCGGCTGGACCGCGGGCTGTGCCTGTCCCGGCACGGGCAGCGGCGCGACACGGGGGCTGGTGACGCCCGGCTGGCTCGGCGTCGGCTTGGCGGGGGTCTCCTGCCCCGGCTGACCCGGCGCGGGGCTGGTGACGCCCGGCTGGGCCGGCGTCGGCTTGGTCTCGCCCGGCTTCGCCTGACCCGGCTTCACGCTCTCCGGGGTATCCGGGGTCTCCGGGGCTTCTACTTCACCCGAAGGCTGGCCCGGCTGCGCAGGAGCCGGAGTCGCGGGGGTGGTCGGCTGGTCGCTGGGGACCGCACCGGCCGGCGCCGCGAGGAGGGTTGCCACTGCTGCCGCGGCAGCCAAAGGCAATGACGTGCTTGCCATCGCTCGCTGCGCCCGACTCGGCTTACGATGCTTCACTTTTCGTAATCCCTTTCCCGGAGGGAATCCCCCACTGCATCCACCACGCGATCACAAACTGATCGCGCCTCGGCGGTGAGTCAACCACATGAGCGCGGGACAGGCAACGCAGCACAAGGTTTCGAGTTCACCGGGTGCCGCCTGCGCAAACACCTGGCGTGGCGGTTGCCGAGAAGCGACGAGCAACGTTGGCGAACAAGACAATTCGAAACCCGGAAGCCCTTGTGATTCGTTTCACATTCCGGGGTCGGGGGCTCAGTCGAGGTCGTCGTGCCGCATCAGCAAACGTCCGGCTTCGGTGAGCGAACCGGTAAGCGAGGGATACACCGAGAACGTCTGCGCCAGATCGGTGACCGTCAGATTGTTCTGCACCGCCAGCGCGATCGGCAGGATCAGCTCCGAGGCGATCGGCGCGACCACCACACCGCCGATCACCACACCGGTGGCCGGGCGGCAGAAGATCTTGACGAAGCCGCGCCGCAGCCCCGACATCTTCGCGCGCGGATTGGTGTTGAGCGGCAACATCACCGTGCGGGCGGGGACTTCACCGTTGTCGATGGCGGTCTGGCTCACGCCGACGGTCGCGATCTCCGGGCGGGTGAACACCGCCGAGGCCACCGTCTTCAACCTGATCGGGCTCACGCCCTCGCCGAGCGCGTGGTACATCGCGATCCGCCCCTGCATGGCGGCCACCGAAGCCAGCGGCAGCAGACCCGTGCAGTCGCCCGCGGCGTAGATGCCGGGCACCGAGGTTCGCGAAACCCGGTCGACGCGAAGGTATCCACCGCGATCGAGTTCGATCCCGACCCGATCCAGGCCCAGGTTCTGAGTGTTCGGGGTGGAGCCGACGGTCATCAGCGCGTGCGAGCCGGTGACGGTGCGACCATCGGACAGCTTCACCACGATGCCTTCGGCGGTGCGTTCCACGGCGTCGGCGCGGGCGTGCTTGACCAGCTCCACGCCACGTTCGGCGAGGGCTTCCTCCAGCACGAGGGCCGCGTCGGCGTCCTCGCCGGGCAGCACGCGGTCACGGCTCGACACGAGCTTCACCCGCACACCCATCTCGGTGTACGCGGACACGAATTCGGCGCCGGTGACACCGGATCCGACGACGACCAGCGTCTCCGGCAGTTCCGGCAGGTCGTAGAGCTGACGCCAGTTCAGGATCCGCTCACCGTCGGGCTCGGCGCCCTGGAGCACCCGCGGGCTCGCGCCGGTCGCGATCAGCACGACCTCGGCCTCGAACTCCTCGGAGCCGCCGTCGACCAGGTTCGCGCGCACGCGATGCGCCAAACCCGGTGCGGGCCCGACCAATTCGCCGTAACCGGGGAGAAGTTGCACACCCGCGGCCTGCAACTTGGCGCGAATATCGGAGGACTGCGCCAAGGCGAGCGCCTTGACGCGCGCGTTCACCTCGGGCAGGTGCACCTTCGCCTGGTCGGCATCGATATTGATGCCGAGGTCGCGGGCGCGGCGCAGATCGGTGCGCAGGCCCGTCGAGGCGATGAAGGTCTTCGACGGCACGCAATCCCACAGCACACAGGCGCCACCGATACCGTCGGCGTCCACCAGGGTCACCGTGGCCCCGTGCTGGGCGGCTACCAGTGCCGCCTCGTATCCGGCCGGTCCACCACCGATGATCGCAATCCGTGCCACCAGTCACGCTCCTTGTGCTCGCCTGATCGGACTGCCCCTTGTGAGGGCTCGTCCGTGCTGTCGACTCATCATTTCAGGTGCGATGTGACATGGCCGGGTCGGATCGGTGAACAACGGTGCGCGTGTTCCGCGCCGTGTTCTGCGCCACCGGCAAGTGTGACGGTCAGCCGATCTGGGAGGGAGACGGGAATTCCACCGGGGTTATTGGCTACAGTTCCATGGTGCCGATCTATGCCGCCTACGGGTCCAACATGGACTCGACGCAGATGCTGGAACGCTGCCCGCATTCGCCCATGTCCGGGACCGGGTGGCTGGAGGGTTGGCGCCTGACCTTCGCCGGTGACGACATCGGCTGGGAAGGGCCGTTGGCCACCGTCGTCGAGGATCCCGGCTCGCGGGTATTCGTCGTGCTCTACGACGTCTCCCCCGAGGACGAGGACAGCCTCGACCGCTGGGAGGGCTCCGACTTCGGTATCCACAAGAAGATCCGAATCCGAGTCACCGGCACCCAGGGCGAGTCCCGCCTGGCCTGGCTCTACGTCCTCGACGCCTACGAAGGCGGCCTCCCCTCGGCCCGCTACATCGGCGTGATCGCCGACGCGGCCGAAAAAGCAGGCGCCCCAGAGGACTACGTCCACGCCTTGCGTACCCGCAACAGCAAGAACGTCGGGCCCGGAGCCTGAGAGGATCCCGCGCCGGTCGCGTGACCGGCGCGGGATCAGTCAGTGTGCCTGCAGAATGATGTTCGTCAGGGTTCGCACGCCGACCGCCAACGCGCGCTCGTCGATGTCGAAGGTCGGCTGGTGCAGATCCAACTGCTCGCCGACGCCGGACCAGACGCCCAGCCTGGCCATCGCGCCGGGCACTTCCTCCAGGTACCAGGAGAAGTCCTCGCCGCCGCCCGACTGCGGGGTGTCGGCCAGCGCGTCCTCCCCCAGTCCCAAGATCGCGTTCTCGAACATCAGCGCCGACGTCGGGTCGTTGACCACCGGCGGCACACCACGCTTGTAGTTGAGCTGGTAGCGCACACCGGTCGGCGCGAGCAAGCCGTCGATGATCTCGCGGACCAACGGCTCCAGCAGCAGCCAGGTGGCGTGATCGCCGGTGCGCACGGTGCCCGTGAGCATGCCCGTCTGCGGAATCGCGTTGGGCGCCTTGCCCGCGCTCACCGCACCCCAGACCATGATCGTGCTGGTTCGAGGATCGACGCGTCGGCTCAGCAATCCGGGCAGACCCGTGATGACAGTTCCGATCGCGTAGACCAGGTCGCTGGTCAGATGCGGCCGCGAAGTATGCCCACCCGGCGAATCGAGCACCAGCTCGACCGTATCGGCCGCCGACGTGATGGCTCCGGTTCGCACGCCGACCTTGCCGACCTCCAAACGCGGGTCACAATGCAGCGCGAAGATCCGATCGACCCCGGTCGTCCCGCCGGCCGCGACCACGTCGAGCGCACCACCGGGCATCACTTCCTCGGCAGGCTGGAACACCAGCCGCACCCCGACCGGCAACGTGTCCTGAGCCTCGGCCAGCGCGAGCCCGGCACCGAGCAGCACCGTGGTGTGCGCGTCGTGCCCGCAAGCATGCGACACACCGGGCACCGTCGAGGCGAAGGTCAGACCGGTGAATTCCTGCATCGGCAGCGCGTCCATATCGGCGCGCAAGGCGATGCGCGGACGATCGGTGGGGCCGAAGTCGCAGATCAAGCCGGTGCCGCCCGGCAGTACTTCCCAGGTCAATCCGGCCTTGGTGAGCCAGCCCGAGACGAACTCGGTGGTGGCGAACTCCGCCCGGGACAACTCCGGGTTGGCGTGGATGTGCCTGCGCCATTGCACCAGGTCACCGGTGTGCTCAGCCAGCCATGCGTCGATGATCTCGGTTCCCGACATCAGAGTTGGTTCGGTGTCCGGCGTGGTCGGACACGCTGCGGTCTCGCGTGCCATCGAGGGGGTTCCCACACCCATCGATAGCGCGTCGGAGCCTGCGCGTGCGGTGCCCGGATGGCCGGAAATGGTCACCGAATATCCTCCTGTCGTTCGATCAGCCGTTGCAACAACCTGTCCCTGTGTACTTCATCGCCTGCCACGGCGACAGCGGTACGCGCCAACGCGAGCGCGCCGTCGAGCACCGCCCGGTCCGCCGAGGCGTTCACCGCGGCGGCGGCGAACGCGGGTTGATGGGTTGCCGCGCCACCCGCGTCGATGCCGATCACCGGGTGGATACCGGGAACGACGTTGGTGACGTTGCCCATGTCGGTGCTCCCGAGCGGTCGCAGCACCTCGAGCTCGGGCGCCATCGGCGTCCGTCCCAGCCCGGTGATCTGCGCGCGGTAGGCAGCGGAGAGAACCGGATCGGGGGTGAGCTCGGTATAGGTGGGCGCGAGCGTCCGAATGTCGTGGGTGCAGCCGGTTGCCAGGGCGCCCGCTTCGAAACACGCCTTCGCTCGGCGCATCAGGTCGTCGAGGGAGTCGGAATCGGCCGCGCGGAGGTAGTACAGCAACTCCGCACGTCCGGGCACGATGTTGGGGGCTACGCCACCGTCGGACACTATACCGTGCAGCTGCTGACCGGGTCGCAGATGCTGTCGTAGCAAGCCGACAGCTACCTGGGTCAGGGTCACCGCGTCGCCCGCGTTGCGGCCCAGTTCGGGCGCGGCGCTGGCATGCGCCTCGCGGCCGTGGAAGACGATGGCGAGGTCGGCCAGCGCCAAGGAGCGCGCGCCGACGATGTCGACGGGGCCGGGGTGGACCATCATCGCCATCGCGATGTCGTCGAAGGCGCCCGCTTCCAGCATGAGCACCTTGCCGCCGCCGCTCTCCTCCGCGGGCGTGCCGAGCACGACCACGGTCAGGCCGAGCGCGTCGGCCACGGCGGCCAGACCGAGGGCAGCGCCGACGGCGGACGCGGCGATGATGTTGTGCCCGCACGCGTGCCCGATCTCGGGCAGCGCGTCGTATTCGGCGCAGATACCGACGGTGAGCGGACCGCTGCCGTACACGGCGCGAAAGGCCGTCGACAGGCCGGCGACGTTCGTCGTGACCGCGAATCCGCGCTCTACCAGCGGCGCGAGGACCTTGGCGACGCTACGCGTTTCGGCGAAGGCCAGCTCGGGTTCGGCGTGGATCGCGTGCGAGAGCCCGATCAGCTCGTCCGAGGCAGCCATAATCGCGGCGTCGGAGGCGGTGGCTGTGAGTTCGCCGGTGCGCGAGGGTGCCATACCCCCAGTCTTGCATCAGTGCCCGACAGCGGCGCACCGGCGAGCGGGGTCAGTTGCCGAAGGGAAGATTCTCCGGAGTGACGGGGGTGGCCAGCGCGGCGAGGGTCTCGGCGTGCAGCGCGGTCTTGATGATCGGGGTGATCGGCTTGCGCAGGCTGGTGAGCGCGGCGGCGCGGGCGATCGCGGCGGGCAGCACCTCGTCGGCGTCGGCCTTGGCATCGACGATGCCCGCGGCGATGGCCTCGTCGGCACTGAAACGGTGGCCGGTGGTCATCGCCTGGACACACACCTGGTTGCTCAGGCGACCCTTCAGCAAGCCGTTCATGCCGACGGTGAACGGCATGCCGAGGTGCACCTCGGGCAGCGACCAGAAGCCGCGGTCACCGCGCATCACCCGGAAGTCGTGGGAGGTCGCCAGCATGGCGCCCGCGCCGAACGCATGGCCGTTGACCGCGGCGATTGTCGGCAACGGGAAGGTCAGCAGGCGGGTGTAGAGGGAGTGCACCCGGTCGAGGTAGCCGTGGATCTTGTCGAGGTTGCCGAAGACGTAATCGGTGTCGAGGCCGTTGCTGTAGTACTTGCCGGTCGCGACGGTGACCAACGCGGCAGCACCCTCGGACGCCTCGACCTTGTCGAGTGCGGCGTGGAAGGCTTCGATCCAGTCCGGCGAGAAACGGTTCTCGTTGTCTGTCTCACCCTCGTGGCCGAGGTACAGGACGAAAACATCACCAGAGCGCTCCAAATACGGCATGCAGGGAGAATAAACCGCGACGGAAGACGTACCTACTCGCGGGTACGACACGTAGGGACCGCATCGTGGCGCCACTGCCGCTCGGGCCGGGGACACCCACCGCCCACGCGGCTTAGACTCCCTTCATGACTGCCGAACAGGCCGCTGCGGCGATTGCCGAACGTACGGGGGTGCCGCGTCATCGCGTGGCCGTGGTGCTGGGATCGGGGTGGCAGGAGGCAGCAGCCGAGATCGGCGCGCCGCGTGCCTCGATCCCGATGACGGAGCTGCCCGGCTTCGGCAAACCCAGTGCGCAGGGGCACGGGGGCATGGTGCATTCGGTCACCGTGAACGACAACAACGTGCTGCTGCTGATGGGGCGTCAGCACCTGTACGAGGGCTATACGCCCCAGCAGGTGGTGCATCCGGTGACGGCGGCGATCGCGGCGGGCGCCGAGATCGTGCTGCTCACCAATGCCGCGGGCGGGCTCAGGGCCGGGCTACAGGTGGGTGAGCCGGTGCTGATCGCCGATCACATCAACCTCACCGCGCGCACCCCGTTGGTCGGTGCGCGATTCGTCGACCTGGTCGATGCATGGGACTCCGAATTGCGTGCGCTGACAAGGGAAATCGACCCGAGCCTGACCGAAGGCGTGTACGCCGGACTCATCGGTCCGCAGTACGAGACGCCTGCCGAGATCCGCATGCTCGCGACCATCGGCGCCGATCTGGTCGGCATGTCGACGGTGCTGGAGGCGATCGAGGCGCGTTCGCTCGGCGCGAAGGTACTCGGCATCTCGCTGGTCACCAATCTGGCCGCGGGCGTTACCGGGGAACATCTTTCGCACGCGGAGGTGCTGGCCGAAGGGCAGGCCGCGGCGCCCCGGTTGGGCAAGCTGCTGCGCGGCATTCTGGAGCGCGTGTAGATGCTGCGTTTCGGGACCGCTGGCCTGCGTGGACCGTTGCGCGAGGGCCCGGACGGCATGAATGTGACGACGGTGTCGCGGGCCACGGCCGGGCTGGCCGACTGGCTGCGTGAGCGGTGCCTCGGCGGCGGGGCCGTGGTGGTGGGACGGGACGCGCGGCACGGGTCGGCCGAGTTCGCCACGGCGACCGCTGAGATCTTCACTGCCGCGGGCTTTCCGGTGACAGTGCTGCCGGATCCGGTGCCGACTCCGGTGGTGGCGTTCGCGGTGCGAGAGCTGGGTGCGGTAGCGGGAGTGCAGATCACCGCCTCGCACAATCCGCCCGCCGACAACGGTTACAAGGTGTATCTCGACGGCGGGTCGCAGTTGATCGCGCCCGCCGACAGCGAGATCGAGAAGCACATCGAGGCGGTCGTCGAACCGATTGCGCGGGAAACTGTTTCGGTTTCCGGTGCGGACCTGGTCGATCGCTATCTCGAGCGCGTCGCGGAACTGCCCGGCCTGCTGGGCGGTCCCGGCGAGCGGGCGGGTGTGCGGATCGCGCTCACCGCGCTGCACGGTGTCGGCGGCGAGCTCGCGGTGCGCGCGCTGGCCGCGGCGGGGTTCACCGACGTGCATGTGGTCGAGGAACAGTTCGCCCCCGATCCCGACTTTCCCACCGTCGCCTTCCCCAATCCGGAAGAGCCGGGCGCCGCCGATCTGTTGCTCGCGCTGGCCGAGCGGATCGAGGCCGACGTGGCGATCGCGCTCGATCCCGATGCCGATCGCTGTGCGCTCGGCGTGCCCGGCCCGAACGGTTGGCGCATGTTGCGCGGTGACGAAACCGGCGTGCTGCTGGCCGATTACGTGCTGCGCACGCGTCCCACCGACCCGCTGGTCGCCACGACCATCGTGTCCTCGCGCCTGCTGTCGAAGCTGGCCGCCGCGCGTTCGGCTCGCTACGCCGAGACCCTCACCGGCTTCAAATGGCTGGCCAGGGCGGGCGACGGACTCGTCTACGCCTACGAGGAAGCCATCGGACACTGCGTCGACCCCTCGAAGGTCCGTGACAAGGACGGCATCTCGGCCGCGGTGGCCGCCACCGACCTCGTCGCCCTGTTGAAAGCTCAGGACAAGACGCTGCAGGGCGAACTCGACTCCTACGCCGCCGAATTCGGCCTGCACGCGGGCGGCCAGGTCTCGCTGCGCCTCCCCGACCAGGCCGCCGCGACCGTGCTGGTCGCCGCCCTGCGTGCGAATCCACCCAGCGAAATCGCAGGCACCCCGGTGAAATTCACCGACCAGGCGCAGGTCCGCGGCCGATTGCGCACCGACGCGCTGATCTTCGACGCCGACGACTTCCGCATCGTCGTCCGCCCGTCAGGCACCGAACCCAAACTCAAGTGCTACCTGGAGGTTTTCGCCCCGGTGGCCGACCGAGACGATCTGAAAGACACGAAACAGCTTGCTGCCCAGCGTCTTTCCCAGCTCACCACGTTTTGCCGGTCGCTGGCAGGCAGCGAGGAATAGTTCAGCGCGGGCCGAACTGGCGGTCGCCCGCGTCGCCGAGGCCGGGGACGATGTAGGCGTTCTCGTTGAGTTTCTCGTCGACGGCGGCGGTGACCAGGCGGACCGGCAGGCCCGAGGCCGCGAGGGCGGCAACGCCTTCGGGGGCCGAGACGACGCAGACGGCGGTGATGTCGGTGGCGCCTCGGGCGACGAGGAGTTCGATGGTGTGGCGCATCGAGCCGCCGGTGGCCAGCATCGGGTCCAGGACGAAGACGGGCAGGCCGGTGAGGTCGGCGGGCAGCGACTCGAGGTAGGGCACCGGCTCGTGGGTCTGCTCGTCGCGGGCGATGCCGACGAAACCGACGCGGGCTTGCGGGACGAGTTCGGCTGCGGCGTAGACCATGCCGAGCCCGGCCCGCAGGACCGGCACCAGCAGCGGCGGCGACGCCAATCGGACGCCGTCGGTGACCGCGACCGGCGTGTCGATCGGCTCGCGCACCACCGGCGCGTCGCGCAGTGCCTCGTACATGAGGATGCCGGTGAGATCGGCCAGAGCATTGCGGAAGGTGGCGTTGTCGGTACGGGCGTCCCGCATGGTGCTGAGCAGGGTTGCGGCGAGCGGATGGTCGACGGTGTCGGTGCGCATGAAAAGACGATAGGGTCGCTTGGCGCTTCGCGCCTACGACCGCTGGGGAAATATTTTCGCGGTCGAGGGAACCGAATGCGGAGTCGGTGCGTCCAAGATACTGAGTGACGTACTCTGCCCGGGAACTCGAGGATTGGGGGAAGTTCGATGACGAAAATGTCAGCCGATGCCGAGGGCATCGTCGCGTACAGCGCGGCTGCTGAGGTGATGGCCACGGAACTGGCCACCGCGGCGGCTGGTTCGGTTGCCTCCGACCCCACTCTGCTCGGCCCCATCATGGGTCTCATCGGCGGCGATTTCACCGCCGCCTACTCTGCCGCGCACGCCGGCCACGTGGCGGCGATCGCCCAGCTGTCCGCGGTCATGGGAAGCATGGGGCTGGCCACCGCCAGCGCCGCGACAACCCTTGTCGAGACCGATCTGAACAACGCGGCCGGGATCACCGCCACCGCGGGCGATCTCGGTACCGACGCATGATCGACCTCAGCGGACTGGCTCAGCCCCTCCTTGATCTGCTGTCGAGCTTCGGCACCGGCGTGGTCGGCACCGGCGGCGCCTCCGACGGCTTGCGCTCGACCTCGACCAACCTCGACCAGATCTATCAACAGGGTCGCTACAGCATCAACAACGTGAACACCGCGTGGGACGGCCAGGCCGTCGACGCGGCCACGTCCAAGGCGCTGCGCGTGCAGACGTCCTCGGCCACGCTGAGCGACAACGGCACCGAGATGGCGACCGTCGTCGACCAGGCCGCGGCTTACGTGGAGACCGGGCAGAAAGAGCTCGACGGGATCGTCAACTCGTTCCTGTCCCAGGTGTCCGCGCTCAGCCCCACCCTCGGCACACCCGCCGGTCTGACCGCCGTGGTGAGCTCGGCGATCGACCACATCGGTCAGGGCATGGGCGTCGTCGGCCGGGTGCAGGACGAAATGAGCACCCAGACCGCCGCGATCCAGGAACTCACTCCCGCACCGTCGAGCACGTCGCTGGCGAACGTCTCGTCCGGCGCGAGCAACCTCGTGTCCTCGGCGTCGAGTTCCGGTCTGCTCTCGACCGCGGCGAGCACCGGCAGCACGGTGCTCAGCGCCATGGGATCGGGTCTGTCGACGGCGATGGGCGGCAGCAACAGCAGCACCTCGAAGTCGACCTCCACCGGCGGCACGGGCGCAGGCACGGGAACGGGCGGTTCGACGGGGTCGTCGGCCGGTTCGTCGACCGGGTCCGGCACCGGCGTCAAGATCACCCTGCCCGACGGCAGCACGGTCGAGGCACCCAACGAGGAGGCCGCCACCGCGGTCCGCTCGGCCATCGGCGCCGTCGGCACCCCGTACGTCTGGGGCGGCAACGACCCGCAATCGGGCATCGACTGCAGCGGGCTCACCCAGTACGCCTACGGCGAAGCCGGGGTGGAACTTCCCCGCCTCGCGCAGCAACAGCACATCGGACATCCTCAGGTATCCCCCGGTGACCTGATGCCGGGCGATCTGGCCGTGTGGGACGGCCATGTCGCCATGGTCGTCGGCAACGGGCAGCTCGTCGAGGCGGGCGATCCGGTTTCGATCAGTTCCATCCGAACGGAGAACAGTGGCATGGAGTTCTACGGCTTCTACAGGCCCACCGAATGAGCGGCACGCCGATCCCCGAGGTGCCCAATGTGGAGTCCGCGGTCAGCACCAACCGGTCGGGCACGATCTCGGTCCGCGCGACCAGCATGGGTCTGCCGATCGCGATCAAGTTCGAGCGCAGCGAGTACCAGTTCGGCGCCCAGGCGCTGGCCGACGAGATCCTGCGCCTGACCCGGCGCTCGACCATCGCCGCCGCCGCCCGCCTTCGCGAGGTCTACAGCGAGCAGGCGCAGATCCCCGATGAACTGCTCGACAAGATGAACCTGCCCACCCGGCGTCAGGCGGTCGACGAGCTCGATCGCATCGACGACGCCGACACCGGTCAGACGAGTTGGATGAGGCCACTGTGAGTGCGGAAATGGACGCCCTGGTCGCGGGCGTCACCGGAAAGCTCGAGGCGCTCGAAGCGGCACTGTACGGGTTGAAGCAGGTCAACGGGCGTTTCACCACCGAAGACGGGCTGGTCACCGCCGAGGTGAACAGCGAGGGCGCCCTCGTCGCCCTGACACTGGACGAAGGCATCACCACGCTGGCGCCCACCGAGGCCGCCGCGCTCATCCTGGCCGCCTGCAAACAGGCCACCGAGACCGCCGGTGAGGCGCGTTCCAACATCATTGCGACACTGAACGAATCGCTCACCGGACCGAGTGCACAGCCCGACGGGCAATTAGCACCCGGGCCGGATAGTGCCCGGCGCTCGAGCTAGCTAGGCTTCGCGTCATGGCTTCTGGAGACATCGTCCCGATCGAGCTCGGTCTGACCGATGGCGATCTCGTCACCCTGTGGGCACCGCGCTGGCGCGACGGTGACGACGAGTGGGAGGCGTTCCTCGGTCACGAGGACGACCTCTACGGATTCGAGTCCGTTGCGGAGCTGGCGGCGTTCATCCGCACCAACTCCGACAACGACCTCGTCGACCACCCGTCCTGGGCGGTCATCGTCGGTCTTTCGGCCGCTGAGCTGGAGCCGGAGGAGAACTTCAGCTTCGATCTGGTCTCCGTGCCGGAACTGGCCGCGGGCGAACCTGACGTCGATGTCATCGGCGAGCTCGAGGACACCCTGGCGATGGTGCGCAATATCGCCGAGGTGTGCGAGCTCGACGTGGTGACCAAGTTCTTCGGCAACAACCCGGTACTCGGCGCACTGGCCAGCGGGGCGAGCACGTTCGTCGGCCGCGACGGCGAAGAGCTGTGGGACCAGGTCGGCGCCGCGATCGTCAAGGGCTGGGACGGCGTGCTCGACGCGATCGACGGCGTCGTGAGCACCCCCGAGGTCGACGCGGCCGCGGTCGCCGTCGCCGAGGCGGAGCTGCTGGCGGCCGAGGAGAACGAGGTCGACGCCGACGATGTCGCCGAGGAGGAGGAAGAGTTCGAGAACGTCGACCTCACCGCCACCGACGACGACGAAGAGGAGTCCTTCTGGGACGAGGTCGGCATCGACCCCGTCAAGATCGTCACCTCCGACGGCGAGCAGTTCACCCTGCGTTGCTACCTCGACGACGAGCCGATCTTCCTCGGTGACGGCCGCAGCATCACCGTCTTCGCTTCCGAGCGCGCACTGGCCCGCTATCTGGCCGACGATCACGAGCACGAGCTGGCCCGGGTGTCGACCTTCGCCGAGGTGCAGACCGCGGCGGTGGACGGTTCGCTCGAGGTCGAGGTGACCGACGAGAACGTCTACGTGCTCACCGGTCTGGTCGACGATCTGGCCGAGGGGCCGGAGGCGGTCGACATCGAACAGCTCGATCTCGCGGTCGAACTGTTCAGCGACGCCGCCGACTACGCCGATGACGACAGCGTGGAAACCGCTCTCGCGCAGTCGAATCCGCTCGGCTGGTACGTCTCGTACCTGCTCAACCCGGATCCGAACCGGATGGCGCCGAACCCGCCGTACGCGTCGGAGGCCCAGCAGTTCCGCGACCTGCAGCGTGCGTTCGAGGCGCGCCTCGTCAGCGAGTAATTCTCGACAGATCAGGGGTGGCGCCGATGCGGTGCCACCCCTGATTCATGTCAACCGAGCAGTACCGCGTACCCCGGCTTGATCACTTCGTCGATGATCTTCAGCCGGTCCGGGAACGGGATGAAGGCCGACTTCATGGCGTTGATGGTGAAGCGTTCCAGGTCGCTCCAGCCGTAGCCGAAGGTGTCGACCAGCTTGCTCATCTCCTCGCTCATGGAGGTGTCGCTCATCAGCCGGTTGTCGGTGTTGACGGTGACCCGGAAGCGCAGGCGGGCGAGCAGGTCGAACGGATGCTTGTCCAGCGAGGGCACCGCGCCGGTCTGCACATTCGACGAGGGACACAGTTCCAGCGGCACCCGCATATCGCGCACATAGTTCGCGACCAGGCCGAGCTGCGCGTCCTCGATATCGCCGGGGACACTGATGTCGTCGGTGATCCGCACTCCGTGGCCGAGCCGATCACAGCCGCAGAACGCCAGCGCCTCGTGAATCGACGGCAAGCCGAACGCCTCACCCGCGTGAATCGTGAAGTGCGCGTGATTGGCTCGCAGATACTCGAACGCGTCCAGATGCCGGGTGGGCGGGAATCCCGCCTCGGCGCCCGCGATATCGAACCCGCCGACGCCGCTGTCGCGGAACCGGACGGTGAGCTCCGCGATCTCGCGCGACCTGGCCGCGTGCCGCATCGCCGTGAGCAGACACGTCACCCGGATGGCATTGCCCTGCTCGGCCGCGATCGCCTCACCCTCCCGGAATCCCGCGAGCGTGTGTTCGACGACCTCGTCGAGCGTGAGGCCCTTCTCCAGATGCTGCTCGGGCGCGAACCGCACCTCCGCGTAGACGACCCCGTCGGCCGCGAGGTCGATGGCGCACTCCCGCGCCACCCGACGCAGCCCCTCGGGGGTCTGCATCACCGCGACCGTGTGCGCGAACGTCTCCAGATACCGCTCCAGCGACCCACTGTCGGCGGCGTCGCGGAACCACGCCCCCAGACTCTCGGCATCGGCAGCGGGTAATTCGTCATAGCCGCAGTCCGCGGCCAGCTCTAGCACCGTCGAGGGCCGTAGACCACCGTCGAGGTGATCGTGCAGCAAGGCCTTCGGTGCGCGTCGGATCGAAGCTAGGTCAAGGGGCGCCGGTCCAGTCATGTATAGACGGTAGCGGCCCGCGCCGATCCCGGCAGCGAAGTCCCCACGTGGCAACCGTCTCGTTGATTATCCGTCCCGCAAAGGACTATTGCGGGCCATCCGGCGGGCGCGAATCCCGAGGCTCGCACTCACTCGATCCGCCCGAGCACCAACTCCCCCGGCTTACCGTCGGGCGCGGAATCGATCGTCACCGCGTCGGCGAGAGCAGCCGAAGCCCCGGCGAACGCCTCCGGCGTATCGGTGTGCAGCGTCAGCAACGGCTGCCCCGCCACCACCGAATCCCCCGGTTTGGCATGCATCTCGATGCCGGCTCCCGCCTGGACCTTCTCCCCTTGCCGAGCACGCCCCGCGCCCAGCCGCCACGCCGCGACGCCCACCCCCATCGCGTCGAGCCGAGTCAGCACCCCGCTCGATTCCGCCCGTACGATCTCGCTGTGCCGCGCGACCGGCAGTGCGGCATCCGGGTCCCCGCCCTGCGCCTGAATCATCGCGCGCCAGTGATCCATCGCCCGACCGTCAGCGAGAACATCGGCGGGATCGATCCGCAGCCCCGCCTGCGCGACCATCTCCCGCGCCAGCGTCAACGTCAGCTCGACCACATCCGCAGGCCCCCCACCAGCGAGAACTTCGACCGACTCGGCCACTTCCAGCGCATTGCCCGCGGTGCGCCCGAGCGGTGTATCCATCGCGGTGAGCAGCGCGACGGTCTTCACACCCGCGTCGCGCCCGAGCTCGACCATCGCCGTGGCGAGTTCGCGAGCGCCGTCGAGCGTCTTGAGGAAGGCACCCGAGCCGACCTTCACATCCAGCACCAGCGCCGCCGTCCCCTCGGCGATCTTCTTGCTCATGATCGAACTCGCGATCAACGGAATCGACTCGACCGTCCCGGTCACATCCCGCAGCGCGTAGAGGCGCTTGTCGGCGGGGGCGAGATCGGCGCCCGCGGCGCAGATCACCGCGCCGATCGCCGGGTCGGTCAGGATCTCGCGCATCCGGGGCACCGTCACGTCGGCCTGCCAGCCGGGGATCGCCTCGAGTTTGTCCAGTGTCCCGCCGGTGTGCCCGAGCCCACGCCCCGACAACTGCGGCACCGCCGCCCCGCACGCGGCTACCAGCGGAGCCAACGGGAGGGTGATCTTGTCGCCGACCCCACCGGTCGAATGCTTGTCGACGGTCGGTCGCGGCAGATCGGTGAAGTCCATCCGGGTACCCGACCCGATCATCGCCGCCGTCCACCGCGCGGTCTCGCGCCGGGTCATCCCCCGCCACACGATCGCCATGGCCAGCGCCGACATCTGCTCATCGGCCACGATCCCCCGGGTGAACGCGTCCACCACCCAGTCGATCTGTGCGTCGGACAGCTCTCCGCCGTCGCGCTTGGTAGTAATGACTGAAACCGCATCAAGTGCCGTCATGCCGCCAAGTCTGGCACTGCGATCCGACTACTGCTGTCCGGCTGCCAGGTCATCCGGTCCGAAGGCATAGGGCAGGAGCTCCGACAGCGGCTTCGGGCCCTCGGCGTGATCCACCAGAAGTTCGCCCCCACCGTGCTCGAACAGCAGCTGACGACAGCGCCCGCACGGCATCAGGATTTGGCCCCGAGAATCGGTCACGGAGACGGCGATGAGACGCCCGCCACCCGACACGAATAAGTTACCGACGAGTACACATTCGGCACACAGGGTTAGCCCATATGAGACATTTTCCACATTGCATCCGCTCACAATTCGGCCATCCGCGCTGAGAGCAGCGGCGCCGACCGGGAAACCCGAGTACGGGGCATACGCCGACCCCATAGCGCGAATTGCCATGTCATGCAACGTATTCCAGTCGATTTCGGGCATCGAAAACCTCCAGCGGATCCCGCCGAACACAGGGAAACAGGGGCCGAAACACCAGTATTCGGCATTGGGAAAGGTAAACCTAACTCGCCTGTTTTACGCGCAACGCACGGCACGCCGAATTAGTTCCGCGAAACAGAGGGGATTAGAGTTCAGCGAAGATCGGTTCAGGTTCCCGGCGGCGGGCGAGCGCTCGAGAATACAGCGCAGCCACCTGGGCATTTGCCTCTCCACGCATGCCGGCGTCGGATCTGTGACCGGGTCCATCAACGACGTTGGAGGCACCGCACTCTATGACCACGATAGAAGCTCCGGCTCCGGCCCAGCCGAAGCGGAAGACGCTGTACCGCGGCGACCCCGGCATGTGGTCCTGGGCGCTGCACCGGATCACCGGTGTCACGCTGTTCTTCTTCCTCTTCGTGCACGTGCTGGACACGGCATTGGTCCGGGTCAACCCGGACACCTACGACCACTCGATCGCGATCTACAAGAACCCGGTCGTGGCGTTGATGGAGATGGGTCTCGTCGTCGCCGTCCTGTTCCACGCCCTCAACGGCGTCCGGGTCATTCTGGTCGACTTCTGGTCCCAGGGTCCGCGATTCCAGAAGCAGATGCTGTGGATCGTCCTCACCATCTGGATTCTGGTCTCCGCCGCCGGCATCGGCCGCCAGTTCTTCTACCTGCTGACGGAGCACTGATATGTCTGCACCTGTCCTCGGCAAGTCCTACGATCGCCCGGCCAGCCTCGACTCCCCGCGCTCGCCGCGTGGCAAGTCGAACGGCAACTTCGAGAAGTACGCATGGCTGTTCATGCGCATCTCGGGCCTGTTCCTGATCGTCCTCGTGCTCGGCCACATGTTCATCATGTTGATGATCGACGGTGGCGTGAACCGGCTGAACTTCGCGTTCGTGGCCGGTCGCTGGTCCAGCCCGTTCTGGCAGTTCTGGGACCTGTCGATGCTGTGGCTGGCTCAGCTGCACGGCGGCAACGGCCTGCGCGTCATCATCGACGACTACTCGCGCAAGGACTCCACCCGGTTCTGGCTCAAGACCATTCTCGCGATTTCGATGGTCCTGGTCGTCGCTGTCGGCACGTACGTCATCTTCACCTTCGACCCCAACATCACAGGTTAGGAACAGGCCACCTCGCATGAGTGAATCCCGTCCGATTCAGGAGCATCGCTACGACGTGGTCATCGTCGGCGCCGGTGGCGCGGGCATGCGCGCGGCGATCGAGGCCGGCCCGCGCGCTCGTACCGCGGTCCTGACCAAGCTGTACCCGACCCGTAGCCACACCGGCGCGGCCCAGGGTGGCATGTGCGCCGCGCTGGCCAACGTCGAAGAAGACAACTGGGAATGGCACACCTTCGACACCGTCAAGGGTGGCGACTACCTCGTCGACCAGGACGCCGCGGAGATCATGGCCAAAGAGGCCATCGACGCGGTCATGGACCTGGAGAAGATGGGCCTGCCGTTCAACCGCACGCCCGAGGGCAAGATCGACCAGCGTCGATTCGGTGGCCATACCCGTGACCACGGCAAGGCGCCCGTGCGTCGCGCGTGTTATGCCGCCGACCGCACCGGTCACATGATCCTGCAGACGCTCTACCAGAACTGCGTCAAGCACGACGTCGAGTTCTACAACGAGTTCTACGTGCTCGACCTGGTGATGACCGAGTCCGATCGTGGCCCCGTCGCCACCGGCGTCGTCGCCTACGAGCTGTCGACCGGCGAGATCCACATCTTCCACGCGAAGTCGATCGTGTTCGCCACCGGCGGCTCGGGCCGCATGTACAAGACCACCTCGAACGCGCACACGCTGACCGGTGACGGCATGGCGATCGTGTTCCGCAAGGGCCTGCCGCTCGAGGACATGGAGTTCCACCAGTTCCACCCGACAGGCCTCGCCGGCCTCGGCATCCTCATCTCCGAGGCTGTTCGTGGCGAGGGCGGCATCCTGCGCAACGCTTCCGGCGAGCGCTTCATGGAGCGCTACGCCCCCACCATCAAGGACCTCGCGCCGCGTGACATCGTCGCCCGCTCGATGGTGCTCGAGGTGGCCGAAGGCCGTGGCGCAGGCCCGAACAAGGATTACGTCTACATCGACGTGACCCACCTCGGCGCCGACGTGCTCGAGGAGAAGCTGCCCGACATCACCGAGTTCGCGCGCACCTACCTCGGCGTCGACCCGGTCTCCGAGCTCGTGCCCGTCATGCCGACCTGCCACTACGTGATGGGCGGTATCCCCACCCGCATCCGTGGCGAGGTGCTGCGCAACAACACCGACGTGGTCCCCGGCCTCTACGCCGCCGGCGAGTGCGCCTGCGTGTCGGTGCACGGCGCGAACCGTCTCGGCACCAACTCGCTGCTCGACATCAACGTGTTCGGCCGTCGCGCCGGCATCGCGGCCGCCGAGTACGCCAACCGCACCGAGTTCGTCGAGATGCCGGAGAACCCGTCGCAGATGGTGATGGACTGGCTCGAGCTGATCCTGTCCGATCACGGCAACGAGCGCGTGGCCGACATCCGCACCGAGCTGCAGGCCACGATGGATGCCAACGCGGGTGTGTTCCGCACCGAGGAGACCCTCAAGAAGGTTCTCACCGACATCCACACGCTCAAGGAGCGCTACACCCGGATCACGGTGCAGGACAAGGGCAAGCGCTACAACAGCGACCTGCTCGAGGCCGTCGAGCTGGGCTTCCTGCTCGAGCTGGCCGAGGTCACCGTCGTCGGCGCGCTCAACCGTAAGGAATCGCGTGGCGGCCACGCCCGCGAGGACTACCCGGACCGCGACGACGTGAACTTCATGCGGCACACGATGGCGTACAAGGAGGGGCCGGAGCTGATCTCCGAGATCCGCCTCGACTTCAAGCCGGTGGTGCAGACCCGCTACGAGCCGATGGAGCGTAAGTACTGATGACTGCTGCAGTCGATACCGCAAAGCAGAAGCCGGCGCCGGTGCCCGAGGGCTCGGTCATGGTCACCGTCAAGGTGGCCCGCTTCAACCCGGAGAACGGCGAGGGCGCCTACTGGGATTCGTTCCAGGTGCCGGTCCTGCCGACCGACCGCTTTCTCAACGTGCTCATCTACATCAAGTCCTACCTGGACGGCACCCTCACCTTCCGGCGCTCCTGCGCCCACGGCGTGTGTGGCTCCGACGCCATGCGGATCAACAATGTGAACCGCCTGGCGTGCAAGGTGCTGATGAAGGACCTGCTGCCCAAGGGCGACAAGACCCTCACCATGACCGTCGAGCCGATCCGCGGCCTGCCCGTGGAGAAGGACCTCGTGGTCGACATGGAGCCGTTCTTCGACGCGTTCCGCGCGGTGAAGCCCTACCTGATGACCTCGGGTAACGAGCCCACCCGCGAACAGATCCAGAGCCAGGCCGACCGGGCCCGCTTCGATGACACCACCAAGTGCATCCTGTGCGCCTGCTGCACCACCTCGTGCCCCGTGTACTGGACCGACGGCAGCTACTTCGGCCCGGCCGCGATCGTGAACGCCCACCGCTTCATCTTCGACAGCCGTGACGAAGGCGCCCGCGAGCGCCTCGACATCCTCAACGACGTCGAAGGTGTCTGGCGCTGCCGCACCACCTTCAACTGCACCGACGCGTGCCCCCGTGGCATCGAGGTCACCAAGGCGATCCAGGAAGTCAAGCGGGCCCTGCTCTTCACCCGCTGATCTTTTCCGCTCGGCACAGGCCGTCCACACCGAAAGGTGTGGGCGGCCTTTGTCGTTCGTCGGCACTTGCGGGAATGCCGACAGAATGGATAGTGTTACTATCCATAGTAGATAGTATCAGTATCCATTCTGGGAGTCCTTATGATCACCCTCGTAGCTCTGATCGGCTCGCTCGTCGTCTTCCGAACGCTCGGAGCCCTCGGCGTGACCCGCTTCGCCTCGTGGTCCGTCAGCGCCGCCCACGCACTGGCCGTCATGCTGGTGATGACGGGAACCGCGCACTTCATGCCCGCGAGCGTCACCGTGATGCCTAACTACGCCGACATGGTCGCCATGATCCCGCCCTTCGTCCCGTTCCCCGGCTTCATGGTCCTCGCCAGCGGCGTCCTGGAACTGCTCGCGGCCGTCGGCCTGATCCTCACCCGCACTCGATGGCTGGCAGGCTGGGCCCTGGTCCCCCTGTTCCTCCTGCTACTGCCCGCCAACATCTACGCCGCCCTCAACGACATCCCCTTCGCGGGAGAGCCTGCCTCGCCCCTGTGGCAGCGGATCCCGGAACAGGTCCTGTACATCGGGTTCGCGATCTGGGCCACCCGTTCGGCACCTCGCGTCCTGCCCGCGATGCGGCGACAGGAGCCGTCGCCGATCTGAACACCACACCGGCGAAGGCCATCAGCATCGAATGATGTCGGTGGCCTTCGTTCTGACACAACATGTCCCGTTACGACCAGCTAGCGGTAAGGGTAAGCCGCGTCCAGGACGGCGGTTCGGTAGGAGCGGCCGAAGAGGACGGCGTGGGCCAGCAGGAGGTGGAGTTGGTGGAGGGGGATGCGGGTTTGCCAGTCGGGGGCCAGGGGGTGGACTTCGTTGTAGGCGGCGATGATTCGGGGGAGGTAGGCGGCGCCGCCGAAGAGGGACAGGGTCGACAGGTCCGTTTCGGGGTGGCCTCCGTGGGCGGCGGGGTCGATCAGCCAGGGGGTGTCGGAGGGGCCCCAGAGGATGTTCCCCGGCCAGAGGTCGCCGTGGATTCGGGCAGGGGGTTCGGCGGGGGCTTCGATGTGGATCGATTCGATGGAGCCGGCGTCGGCGGGGTCGAGGGCGCCCGCGTCGACGGCGAGTTTCAGGTATGGCAGGATTCGGCGCTCGCGGTACCAGGTCGGCCAGTCCTGGCCGGGGGTGTTGTCGAGGGGAAGTCCCGCGAGGAAACCTTCGGTGGCAGCGCCGAATTCAGAGGCGCCCGCATCATGGGTGACCGCCAATCCCGCACCGAATCGTTCGGCGGCAGCGGCGGTCGGCTCGGCATGGTCAACCCACTGCATCAACAGCAGCTCGTCGGTCTGCGCGTACAACTCCGGGACCGCGACCCCACCCGCCTCCCGTAGCCAACGAAGCCCTTGCGCTTCCGCCGCGAAAAGCCCGGGCGGAGCGGGCGCGGGCTCGACGGTCGGGGCGGCGGACACCCCGCCGGGCCAGGTCTTCAGGAATAGATGCGTTCCATCGTCGAGCGCGATCCGCTCGGCGACACTGATCGACCCACCCGCGACAGGCGTCGTCCGTAACCGCTGATGAGCGAGAAACGTCGGCAACAGGTGCGGGTTCGCACGCAGAAACGGCAGGTCCACGCCGCCATCTTGCCCAGGACGGCCGGTGGCGGTCGGCGAATCGGGAGATCCCAGGACCGGACCCCACGTCCCGAAACGATCGAACCAGTTTGTGAACAGGTATTACTAAACATTGTTCATAAACAGCATCGACGTGGTTTCATCGTGGAGAACGTGTTCCACATCACGGTGCGACATCCGCGCACCGGATCGAAGGAGACTGCCGTGACCAGCACAAACATCCCCGCGGGATTCGATTTCACCGATCCCGATCTCCTCGCCAGCCGATTGCCGATCGAGGAGTTCGCCGAACTGCGGCGCACCGCTCCGGTCTGGTGGTGCGCGCAGCCCGACCGCGCCAGCGGCTTCGACGACGGCGGGTACTGGGTGGTGTCGACGCTGGCCGACATCAAGGAGATCTCGAAGAATCCGGAGGACTTCTCCTCGCACGAGAACACCGCGATCATCCGGTTCAACGAGGAGACCACCCGCGAGCAGATCGACATGCTCGGCAACATGCTGATGCTGAACCTGGACCCGCCGCAGCACACCAAGATCCGGCGGATCGTGTCGAAGGGCTTCACCCCACGCGCGGTGGAGAACCTGCGGGCGGCGCTCACCGAGCGGGCCGAGCGGATCGTGTGGGAGGCCAAGAAGGCCGGTCGCGGCGACTTCGTCGAGCAGATCGCGTGTGAACTGCCGCTGCAGGCCATCGCCGAGCTGATCGGCGTACCGCAGGAGGACCGCATGAAGCTGTTCGACTGGACCAATCAGATGATCTCCTACGACGATCCGGAGTTCGAGGGCAACCACCACACCGCGACCGCCGAGGTGATGGGCTACGCCTGGAACATGGCCGAACAGCGCCGTGGCTGTCCGGCGGCCGACATCGTCACCCAGCTGGTGAACGCCGACGTCGACGGCGAGCACCTCGGCTCGGACGAATTCGCGTTCTTCGTCATCCTGCTCGCGGTCGCGGGCAACGAGACCACCCGCAATTCGATCACCCACGGCATGAAGGCCTTCGTGGACAACCCGGATCAGTGGGAGCTCTACAAGGAGCAGCGTCCGCGCACCGCGCCCGACGAGATCGTGCGGTGGGCGACGCCGGTGACCGCCTTCCAGCGCACCGCCACGCGCGACCTGGAACTCGGCGGGCAGCAGATCGAGAAGGGCCAGCGCATCGGCTTGTTCTACAGCTCGGCCAATTTCGACGAGCAGGCCTTCGTCGACCCCTTCCGGTTCGACATCCTGCGCAACCCCAACCCGCACGTCGGCTTCGGCGGCACCGGCACCCACTACTGCGTCGGCGCGAATCTGGCCCGCCTGGAGATCGACCTGATGTTCAATGCCATTGCCGACGCGATGCCGAACCTGCGCCAGGTCGCCGAGCCGGTGCGGCTGCGCAGCGGCTGGCTCAACGGCATCAAGCGCTGGGAGGTCGAATACGCTTGAACCGACGTGTGATCGAGGGGGTGGCCGGGTGACGGGCAAGGCGCGTGGCCGTGCGCCGGTGGTGACCGATGCCGATATCCGGCGGGTCACCCGGGCGCTGCTGTCCGAGCAGGGCGCGGACGCGGTCACCCTGCGGGCGATCGCCCGCGAACTCGGCGTCACCGCGCCCGCGCTGTATCGGCACTATTCGTCACGCGACGAGTTGATCGAGCGGATGCGAGTGGAGTTCTGTGCCGATCTCGCCCAGTTCCTCTCGACCGAGATCGAGCCGCTGCCCGATGACGGCGCGGTGCGGTTCCTTGCCATCTGCCGGGGCTTCCGGCACTGGGCGCTGGCGAACCCGAGGGAATTCACCCTGGTGTTCGCCTCGCCCACCTCGCAGCGGTCGATGATGCACCGCTTCGACGAGCCCTTCGGCCGGATCTTCCTCGCCGCCGCGGGCGGACTCCTGGCGAACTTCGAGATCGCCACCCCACCGGGCGAGACCATCCCGGCCGCGCTCCGCGACGACCTCGTCGGCTTCCAGACCGACCTGCTCGCCATGCTCTCCGAATCCGGGCAGAAGTTCCCCGCCGAGAAGCTCGACCTCGGCGTGACGTATCTGATGGTGCAGATCTGGGCCCGCCTGTTCGGCCACGTCACCCTCGAGGTGTTCGGCAACTACCCGATCCCCCTGGCCGACCCGGAGATCATGTTCGACGCCATGCTCGCCGACCTCGCCCGCACCACCGGTTTCGCCGGCTGAGAGAACCACCCTTCTGTCACGGGAAAGGTGCGGCGGTGGACCAGATTTCGCCCGCTACGACGAGGTGGTCCAGGTAGCGCAGGCCCACCGTGCGGGCGGCTTGGTGGAGCAGGGTGCTGGCTCGGCGGTCGTCGGGACTGGGAGTCGGGTCGCCGGAGGGGTGGTTGTGCACCAGCGCGAAGGCTCGGCCGTCGTTGCGCAGGACGGTGTTGAGGATTTCGCGGACGGGGACGGCGACGTGGTCGATGGCGCCTTCGGCGACGAAAGCCCGGTGACGTAGGCGGTTTTGGGTGTCGCAGACGAGGACGAGCAGGCGCTCTACGCGGGCGCCCGCGAACAGCGGGATCGCTACGGCCGCGATGTCTTCGGGGGTGGCGAGCTGGGGTAGCGACTCGGTGGGGGTGCGCGAGCGGGTGCCGAGGTGGAAAGCGGCGACGACCGTGGCGGCTTTGGCTGGGCCGATGCCGGCGTGGACGGCCAGTTCCTCGGGCCGGGCGGCGGCGAGTTGGGCCAAACCGCCGTAATCGCCGATCAATTGGGCGGCGACCTCGAGTGCGGATCGGCCGCGGGTGCCCTGTCCGAGCAGCAGCGCCAGCAGCTCGCCGTCGCTGAGCGCGTGTGGGCCGAGCATGCGCAATCGCTCACGCGGGCGTTGGGCGACAGGCAAACTCGCGATCGGAACCGACATCGTATCCCCCTGCGGATCGGTGACTGACTCCGATAATCGCAGGGGGTACCGACAGACTCGGGCTACCCCTCGGCCACCACCTCGGTGACGAACCCGAACCTGGACCTGTCCCCCTAGGTCGACTCCGCGAGGAGGACGGAATCAGTGGGCGGATCTGTGCTGAATACCGAATCTGGATCGAGGGCACTGCCCCGGTCGGTGGGCGGATCTGTGCTGAATACCGAATCTGGATCGAGGGCACTGCCCTGGTCGGTGGGCGGATCTGTGCTGAATACCGAATCTGCCATCAAACGTTCCAAATTCCGTAGCTGACGTTCGTGCACCACGATGCGGCGCAGCGCCTCGTTGACGGTGGCATTGCTGTCGGCGGTGCCCATGATGTCGGCGGCAGCGGCCAGCAGGCGCTGATCGAGATCTATTCGCAGGGTGCGCACGCAACCTCCTCTTCTACGCACGCAATTTTGCGCGATGGCCGCTCGGCTCGTCCGCTAATTCACCGCGTCGTTACCGAAACCGCGTGTTCGCAAGTCCGCACAGCTATGCGCGAGGACCGTCAGCAAGCACACAGAAAACACAGTTCACCGCCGGAATCCGACCGCGACGAACCCTGCAACTGTGCAGTTTGCGCAGTTGTCGGCGTGGTTGTTGTCGCGACGGGAATGCGGTGCTTGCCTGGAGTCATGTTCACCGAGGCCCAGCTCTACTCGCCGGTGACGCGCGAGCGTGACGGCGACGTGACAGTGCACCTGAGCGATGACCACCCCGGCGTGCACGACGAGCACTACCGCGCGCGCCGCAACGCCATCGCCGCGCTCGCGCTCGACCACTCCCCCGGCGCCCCCGCACCGCACATCGACTACACCGACGACGAGCAGCGGGTGTGGCGGATCGTGTCGGCGGAGCTGGCCCGCAAACACGAGGTCTACGCCTGCCGTGAGGTGCGGGAGGCAGCGAGCAACCTTGCCCTCCCGCACGATCACATACCGCAACTCGACGAGGTATCGCGGCTGCTCACCCCCCTCACCGGCTTCCGGTACGTGCCCGCCGCCGGCCTGGTTCCGCTGCGCGAGTTCTTCGGTTCCTTCGCCGAGCGCACCTTCCACTCCACCCAGTACATCCGTCACCACTCCGCCCCGCTCTACACCCCGGAACCCGATGCGATCCACGAGATCATCGGCCACGCCAGCCAGATCGCCAGCCCACGTTTCGCGGCCCTGTACGAGACGGTCGGCGCCGCGGTGGCCAGGTTGGAGACCGACACCGCGCTGAAATTCCTCGCCGATGTCTTCTGGTTCTCGCTCGAGTTCGGCGTGGTCCGCGAGAACGATGAAATCCGTTGCTACGGTGCCGGACTGCTGTCGTCCTACGGCGAGATCGACGAGTTCCGGCACGCGCGCCTGCGGCCGCTCGACGTCGCGGAGATGGGCACCATCGCCTACGACATCACGCACTACCAACCGGTGCTGTACTGCGCGGATTCGGTGGACCAGATAGTCGGCGTGCTCGGCGAATTCTTCGCGACCATGGACGACGAGACACCGGCCAGGCTCGGCCACCCCACCCAGCCGGTGTCCTAGCTACCCTCGAAAACATTGCTACAGAACACAGTTCGACATTTCGTGTTTCTCACTTGTTGGGACCCGACACGCGCGACCGATGCGCGACTGTTACCTTCGACCCGTTCTTCGAGCTTTTTGAAAGGGTCGGGTAGACCGAAAATGACTGTGGACGTGACAAATACGCAGGCCGAGCAGAACCCGGAACCGGAAGCGCCCCTGTGGCTGCAGGGCCGGGAAGCCGTGATCGCCGCCGCAGCGCCGGAGGAATGGCGCGGCAACGTTCCCGATTACGAACTGAGCCACGAGGTGATCCCGCGCGAGCGCAGCGTCGAGCACGCGCCCGGATCCCTGGAGGCGATCGTCGAAGACCTGGTGAAGGTCTTCGAAATGGAGGTCTCGCACAAGGCCGACCCCGCCACCTGGCTGTCGGTGGTGGCCGAGCACTACCGCGGCCGGGTCAACGGTGGGACGTGGCAGGACGCCGAGGAATTCGCGCGTATCGGCAGCTACAACATCCTGATCGGCGACAACCCGTACTACGACGCCGCGAACGAGACCTTCGATTCCTCGCACCACATCTTCCACACCGCCTTCCCCGGCGGGTTCTTCTGGGAGGTCCAGGAAGTGCTGTCGGGCCCGCCGTCGGTGAGCTTCCGCTGGCGTCACTGGGGCAAGTTCGAGGGCGAGTACAAGGGCCACCAGCCCACCGGTGAGCAGATCGAGATGTTCGGTGTGACCATCGCCCGCGTCAGCGAAGATCTGCGCATCCTCGAGCTGGAACACTTCTACGACAACAACCAGCTGCTCGGCCCCCTGGCACACGGCTGCCCCGTGCAGCGCGGCAAGGCCGACTAGTCAGGACCGACCGCTGCCGTTCGGTGCGTCGTCCGGACCGAACGGCAGCCCGGCCTGCAGGAATCGCAGGGCGTGACCGACGTTCTCGGCATTGACCGGCGTGGTGGTCACGATGGCGAGCATGGTGCCGATCATGGCGCCCGCGGCCACCCGAACCTCGAAATCGTCGGCGGCCCGGCCGGTGTAGTCGGCCATCAGTTGCGCCCCCAATTCGATACTGCGCTGAAATTCCAGGCCGATTGCCGGGCGCAGCTCGGGGACGTGGTACAGCAGCGCGTGCCGTTCCTGCTCGAAGGCCATGTCGGCGGCCGACATGGCCGAGAACACCGCCTCGGTGGCGTTGCGGAAGGCGGTCAGCGGGTGCAGGCCGCGCGGTTGCGCCGCCAGGGCCTCGATCATCAGCGCGTCCTGATCGTCGGCGATGACCAGCTGTTCCTTCGTCGGGAAGTAGCGGAAGAAGGTGCTGGGCGAGATCTCGGCGGCCGCCGCGATCTGTTCCACCGTGGTCTCGGTGTAGCCCTGCTCCCGAAACAGCCGGAACGCCTCGACCCGGATGGTTCGGCGGGTCCGCTCCTTCTTCCGCTCGCGCAGCGATATCTCAACCGACATGTATCGATTCTGCCGCATCCGGCTGAGTAACCGGTGCCGTCGGTCGCCGCAATCGCAGCGCGGTCACGAGTCCGGCGACCAGACACAGCGCCGCGCACAGCCCGAGCATGGTGTTCATGCCCGCGACGAAGGCCTGCTGCACCTGCGCCAGTATCGCCGGATCACCGGTCTCCCGCGCGGCCGCGACGCCCGCGTTGACGCCGTCGGAGATCGGCGCACGGTCGAGCGCACCGAGTTCGGCCCGGTACCGGGTGGACAGCACGGTGCCGAGCACGGCGACGCCGATGGTCCCGCCCGCCTGCCGAAGTGCCTGCAGCAGCGCCGAACCCGACCCCGAACCGGCGGCGGTGAGTTCCCCGAGCGCCATGCCCATGGCGGCGGGCATGACCAGACCCATCCCGATGCCGAGCACCGTGGTCCACAGCGCGGTCAGGCCGTAACCGCTCTCGACCCGGGTGAGCGCACCGAACCCGATTCCGGCCGCGAGTACCGAGAATCCGGCGGTGAGCATCACCCGCAGGCCGAGCTTGGGGAGCAACATGTCCACCAACCTGCTGCCGATCACCAGTCCGCCGATCATGGGCAACAGCCGCAACCCGCTACCGAGCGCGTCGACCCCGAGCACGGCCTGGAGATACTGCGGGACGGTGAAGAACATCCCGAACATGGCGAAGCTGACGAGAATGGACAGTGCTGTGCCCCAACGGAATCCTGGGCTGGCGAACAGCGTGATGTCGATCAGCGGATGCGCGACGCGGCGCTGCCACCACAGGAAGACAGCGAGTAGCGCGGCCCCCGCCGCCACCACGAGCCAGGCTGCGATGTCGCCCCAGCCCTGTTCGCCGATGCGGATGAAACCGTAGGTGAGCCCGAGCATGCCTGCCGCCGACAGCAGCGCACCCACGATATCGATGCGAAAGCTGTTGTCGCCGCGCGATTCCGGCACCAAGGTCGCCACCGCGACCGCACCGATGACCACCAGCGGCACATTGATCAGGAACACCGAACCCCACCAGTAGTGCTGGAGCAGCCAGCCGCCGACGATCGGACCGAGCGGCAGACCGATCGCGGTCGAGGTGACCCAGATCGTCACCGCGCGTTGCCGTTGCGCCGGTTCGCTGAACAGCACCGGCAGCACGGCCATCGACAACGGCATCATCGCGGCGGCGGCGACGCCGAGTGCCACTCTGGCCGCGATGAGCTGACCCGACGAGCCGGCGAACGCGCAGGCCAGCGAGGCCACACCGAACAGCACCAGCGCCGCGAGCAGCACCTTCTTGCGTCCGTAGCGGTCGCCGAGCGCGCCTGCGGGCAGCATCAGCGCGGCAAGGGCCAGGGTATAAGCGCCGCTGAACCACTGCAGCGCAGCGGTATTCGCGTCCAATTCGACCGCGAGTGTCGGGATGGCGACAGTGAGCACGGTGACGTCGAGTCCGATGGTGAGCATCGCCACGGCGAGCGCACCGAGCGCGAGCCAGCGGCGAGTTTCTTCCGTTCGCATATCTTCTCCAAAATGAGAGTGTCTACCTTTTGATAGTAACTCTCATTTGCTAGTTGATGTCAACAGCTACTCGGGCCGAGGAAAGCTCCGCGGCAGCGACTACTAGGCTGCGAGGCGATGAGGATTCGCGAAGTCGGCCTGCGCGCCGCATGCTTTCTCGGCGCTGCCGTCACCGTCACCGCTCTCGCAGGCGCTCCCGCCGTCGCCGTACCCGCCACCAATGGGCCGCCGACCAGCGCTCCCGCACCCGGCGCGACGACCACACCCCCGTTCACCACGCCGAACACCGACGACTGCCCGCAGAAGACGCAGCCGCCCGCGCCGATCGACACCTCGGAGGTGCCCGCGCCCGGCGAGCCGACGCCGAGCCGACTGCCCGTTCCCTCCCCCGCTATCGGCGGTCAGCGGATGGGAGACTGCGGCGTAGTCACCCCCGACGACACGCCCCCGGTGCCCGCCGAGATCTCGGCCACCGCGTGGATGGTCTCCGACCTCGACACCGGTCGCGTACTCGCCGCCAAGGACCCGCACGGCCGCTACCGCCCGGCCAGCACCATCAAGGTCGCCCTCGCCATTGTGGCGCTGCGCAGCCTGGATCTGGACAAGGTGGTGATCGGGACGCAGGCCGACGCTGACGTCGACGGCACCAGGGTCGGCATCGGCCCCGGCGGGCGCTACACCAACCGTCAGCTCATGCAGGCGCTGATCATGTGCTCGGGCAACGACGCCGCCCACGCCATCGCCACCCAACTGGGCGGCGACAAGGCCACCGTGGCGAAGATGAACGAGGTGGCGAAGTCGTTGCGCGCGATGGACACTCGCGCGGCGACCCCGTCCGGCCTCGACGGGCCCGGCATGAGCACCTCGGCCTACGACCTGTCGGTGCTGTTCCGCGAGGCGATGAACATCCCGCTGTTCGCCGAGCTGATCCACACCGAACAGGTCGACTTCCCCGGTTTCCCCGCCGACCCCGCGATCCCCGGCGACAAGGATCACCCCGGCTTCCCGATCGCCAACGACAACCAGCTGCTCTACAACTACGAGGGCGCGATCGGCGGCAAGACCGGTTTCACCGACGATGCTCGCCAAACCTTCGTCGCCGCCGCCGAACGCGACGGACATCGCCTGGTCGTCACCCTGCTCAAGGCCGATGTACGCCCGATCCGGCCGTGGGAACAGGCCGTGCGCCTACTGGACTACGGTTTCGCCCTCGACACCGACGCCAGGATCGGCAAGCTGCCCGAAACAGGCAGCGAGGCGATTCAACCCAGTGTGCCGCTGGCCTCGCCACCGCCGCGTGCCGACGGTTCCCAGGCCGAGCCGGAGCGGTCCACCCATCAGGGCGCGCGCATCGCCGCCTTGATCGGCGGTCCGGTGTTGGTCGTGGCGCTGTTGCTGTTGGCGCGCCGGGCATTCCGGCGCAGGGGCTGACCGGGCGCTACTTGCGCCTACCGACCAGCAACAGCGCGAGCGCCGCGACCGCGCCGGCTCCGAAATAGGCGGCGCCCGCCCCCGTCGACATCCCGTGCTCGACCACGCGCGGCCGGATGACCACCGCGTTCGGCGGCGCGACCGCCGCTGCACGCTCGTTGTCGCGCGAGGTCGCCGCCCACGCGGTCGCGAACAGCAGAATCCGATAGGACATGTAGCTGAACACCATCAGACCGATGATCGAACCGAACGTCGCGCCCACCGGGCTGGACAGCACCACCCGCAGGTAGATCGCGGCGATGATCTTGAAGATCTCGAAGGCCACCGCGGCCAGCATCGCCGCCCGCACCGCGCTGCGCAACGACACCGGCTCGCGCGGCAGCCGCGCGATCATCCACGCGAACACCGCCCACGACGCGAGCAACCCGAGCGCGATCGATACCAGCCGCAACACCACCCCCGCCCCTGGCAGGTGGTCGGCCCCGACGAATTCGAGCACCCCCTTGCCCACCCCGCTCGCGGAGACCGCCGACAGACCGAGCGACACCACGAAGGCGAGACCGAGGCCGACCAGCGCGCCGATATCCGACAATTTGGCCAGCCACCAGGGCTTTTCGGGACTCTGAGTATCCCACTGCTCGGTGAGCGCGGCCCGCAGGTTCGCGATCCAGCCGAGCCCGGTGTAGAGCCCGACCAGCAGGCCGATGACGCCGACCGTGCCGCGGGAATTCATCGCCTGTTCGATGAGGTCGTTGATCTGGGTACCGAAGGAGCTGGGAACCTTCTCGACGACCTTCTCCTGCAGCTCGGTCAGCAGTTCCGGTTGCCCGGCCAGGATGAAACCGGCCACCGAGAAGGCCACCATCAACAGCGGAAACAGCGACAGCACAGTGAAATACGTGATGCCCGCGGCGAAGAAGTCGCCGCGCTGGCTCTGGAAGCGCCCACCCGCCCTGACCAGATGATCCAGCCAGGGCCTGCGTCCGATGTGCTTCTCGACGGTGGCCGAGATGTTGTCGATCAACTGCATGACACGCGCCCCTTCAGCGAAAACCTCAGGTGCGCAACGGGTCAGCGAGCGAGGAAGCCAACCCGGTCGTACACCTGAGCAAGTGTGTTGCCTGCGATCTCACGCGCCCGTTCGGCGCCCGCGGCCAGAATCCGGTCCAGTTCTGCCTGATCGGACAGGTAGTCCTTGACCTTCTTCTGCACGGGCGTGACGAATTCGACCAGCGCGTCGGCCACCTCGGCCTTGAGATCACCGTAGCCCTTACCCTCGAAATTCTCCTCGAGGTCGACGATCGGGGTTTCGCGCAGCGAGCTCAGGATCACCAGCAGATTGCTGACGCCCGCCTTGTTCGCCGGGTCGTAGCGGATCTCGCGCTCGGTGTCGGTGACCGCCGAACGCACCTTCTTGGCGGTGATCTTCGGGTCGTCGAGCAGGTTGATCAGCCCGGCGTCGCTGGACGCCGACTTGCTCATCTTCGCGGTGGGGTCCTGCAGATCGAAGATCTTCGCGGTGCCCTTGACGATGTGCGGTTCGGGCACCACGAAGGTCTTCTTGTAGCGAGTATTGAAGCGCTGGGCCAGGTTTCGGGTCAGCTCGAGATGCTGACGCTGGTCCTCGCCGACCGGCACCTGATGCGGGCGGTAGAGCAGGATGTCGGCGGCCATCAGCACCGGGTAGGTGAACAGGCCGACGGTCGCGTTCTCGGCGCCCTGCTTGACCGACTTGTCCTTGAACTGGGTCATCCGGCCCGCCTCACCGAAACCGGTGATACAGCTGAGCACCCACGACAGCTCGGCGTGCTCGGGCACCTGACTCTGCACGAACAGGGTGGACTTGGCGGGGTCGATGCCGAGCGCGAGCAGCTGGGCCGCGGCGGACTTGGTGCGCGCGCGCAGTGCCTTGGGATCCTGGCTGACGGTGATCGCGTGCATATCCGGAATGAAATACAGCGCGTCGTACTCGTCCTGCATCGTCACCCAGTACTGCAGCGCACCCAGGTAGTTGCCGAGGTGGAAGGAGTCGCTGGTGGGCTGGATGCCCGACAGCACCCGCTGCTTACGTTCGGCCGTCGCGGCCGGGGCAGGACTGGACATGCCCCAATCTTTCCATGGCGCTCAAGCGGAATTTCGCTGCACCCAGTTGCGTGGATCGACGCCGGGCATGCTCGGGTGCCCCGTCTTCACCATGTGCTGTTCGCGACGGGCCAGCAGCTGGTAGGAGGGGGCGCTCGGTCCGGCGAGGGTGCTCGCGAGCATGCGGGGCGCCAGTGGTGGGGCGAGGTGGGCGGTGCGGATGCCGGTGCACAGCGCGCGGTGGGCGAGTTCGTCGGCGATGCCCCACTCGATGCCGTACATCTGCCGGATCCGGGCCGGGAGGCTGCCCTGCACGAGCAGATACAGCGCCGTGCCGACCTGCTCGGCGGGCCGACGCTGCCGGTAGGCCTTGCGGTGGCCTGCCAGGTAGGAACCGACCAGGGCCGCCTCCTCGGTGAGGAACAGTTCGGTGGAGTTCAGATAGGTGTCGAAGTAGCGGCGGAAGGCCGGGTAGTCGGCGGGCGCGGCGTCGCGCGGCATGCCGAACAGCTCGCCCCAGCGGACGTAGTCCTGGTAGAGGTCTTCGCGTTCGGTGGGGGTGAGTTCGCGCACGAGCCGGTCGTACATCACCTCGGCCGAATCGAAGGTGAAGGCCATGGTCATGAACATCAGGTGCGGGTCATGGGCCGCGTAGGCGGTGCCCGCGGGATGGTGGGCGCCCGCGTCTTCGGGGAGGGCGCCGACCACCGCGTTGTGCTTGCGCCTGGTGAAGGCCAGCGCGCGATCGGCCTCGGCCTTGCTGCCGAGGAACACCGCTTCGAACAGGGCGCCGGTGATGGCCAGCCGGGTGTAGGGGGTCTCCCGGTGCGAGGTGTGTTCGCTGGTGCCAACGAACAGCAGCGGATGCACCGCGCCGATCACCAGCGCCCGCACGCCGTAGGTCAGACCGACCGCGCGCTTGCTCATCACCCGCCGGATCATCGAATCGTCGGCGAAATATCCGGGTTCGCCCTGTCGTACAGCCATGCCGCGCCTCCTCGTCGAGTGCATCTGGCAATAGAATCCCCCAGAATTGATATTCTGGCAAGAGTCTCTACCAGAACAGCACTGGAAGACGGCGGCACGCAGAATGGAAGCTGTGGCAGCACAACGGACATACGGCGGCGTCTCGGCGTCGCAGCGGCAGGCGCAGCGGCGCACCGCACTGTTGGACGCGGCGCTCGACATCGTCGCCGAGGACGGGCAGGCCAAACTCACCGTCGCCGGGCTGTGCGCCCGCGCCGGTCTCAACGAGCGCTACTACTACGAGAGCTTCGAAACTCGCGACGGCGTGCTGGAAGCACTACTCGACCGCATCGCCGAGGAACTCACCGCGGCGATCGCGACAGCACTGGCGACCGCCGCCCCCGACAGCCGCACCCAGGCCCATGCCGCGATCGACGCGGGCATCTCGGTGCTCACCGATGATCCACGCAAAGCACACGCCGCCCTGATCGCCGGGATGGCGACACCGGAATTGCGCGCGCGCACCGCCCGAACAGTGCGCGCCTTCGCCCGTCTGGTCGCCGCCGAAGGCACCGGATTCTATGGCGGTGACGTTCCACAGAAATTGGTCGACTTCCGGGCGATCTACCTGGTCGGCGGCCTGACCCAAGCCCTCACGACCTGGCTGGCCGGCGATCTCCACCTCACGCGCGAAGAGCTCATCGACCAGATCACCGAGGTCTTCGTGTTACTCGGCGACGACCTGGCCGACCGCTACCGCTGAGAGCACTCGACTCCTAGCCGATCCAGATGGCTACAGGCACCTGAGCGGAAAGCTTTCCGCCGATTCCGGTGCCATCGAAGTGTGTCTATCGGCGGCGACGCTTACGCAGCAGGGTGAACGTGATGATGCCGCCGACGACGAGCGCGAACGCGACAACGGCGATGCCGGTGCCGAGCAGCGCGGGGGCGTTGTCGTCGTCGGAGTCGCTGACCTGTGCGGTGTCCGGTACGTTCCCGGCGGAGCTACCGGTGGACCCCGGCACCGTCTGATAGGTGGGGCCGGGCTCCGGTGTTCCGGTCACTGCCAGGTCCAGCTCGATGGGCACGGGACGGACGGCACCGCGGTCGTGGACGGTCGGGGCTGCCTGCACGGCGATGTAGTACCAGCCGGCCATGGCGTTCTCCGACACCTCTTTTTCCGAGGATTCGCGGTTTCGATAGCGGACCTCCGGGGTTGCCACGGCTTCCTTGCTGTTGGGCACGGTATCGGGCGAACCGTTGTAGGACGAGAACTCGTAGTCGACCTCCTTGCGGTACGGCGTGTACAGCGTGGTGGTGACGGCCGAGACGTTGTCCAGCCCGCGCCCCGGTGACTCGAGGAAGCGCACCCGATAGGCCAAGCCCTGACCCCAGTCGAGTTTCACCTTGTAGAACACGAATTCGCCGCGCTGCACGGTGTCGCTGTAAACACCGGGCCCGTCGAGCGCGGTCGCCACGTTGAACGAGCCGCCGCCTGCCACCGGTTCGACCGGGCTGCTCGGCACCGTGAACGACACCGGTTCGGGTTGCGCCGCCGGGCCCGCGTCGGTGACACCCGGTTCGACCGCGACGTTCAGTTCCAGCGGCAATGTCGCCGGTGCGCTGTCCGCGACCCCGGCCCATTCCAGGGTGAAGTAGTACCGGCCGCCGCCCTTGCACTTGTCGGTGCGCTCCGTGCCGTCCTTCGGTTCGGTCGCGCCGGTCCATGTCGAGCTGACCGTGAGCGCCACCCCATCGGTGGATCGCACGGCACTCTCGTGTTCGAAGACGTTGCAGTCCTTGCCTTCTGCGCCGAATACCCGCATGTACAAGCTGTTGTTCGCACGCACCGCGTCGTCGCCGAGCGGAAAGGACACCGTGCCGCTGAAATAGGCGGTGGCCCCCTCGGGAACGTCGACCGCGTAGTAGCGCGGCTTCTTGTGGCCGATGGTGTCGAGGTATTGCCCCGGCACTACCACCGGTGCGTTCCGGTAGCCCTCGCCGCCTTCGACCGGTGTGCCCGCCGACGCGTACTCGCGCAGCGCCGCGGTACTCACGCGGGGGAGCACCTGCTCGAGCGTTTTGCCGTCGGCGGCATCGGTGTAGGTGCCGCCGGTGGTCTCCGCGATGCAGGTCAGCTGGGCACGGGAGGCATCGTCGACACCGAAACCGATGGTGTGCATGACGATATCGGCGCCCTGGCCGCTGAGTTCGCGCGCGACCTCACACGGGTCCGGCGGTGAGCAAGTGTCCAGTCCATCGGAGACCAGTACGATCGAGCGCGGACCCTCGGTCGGCAGGGCGCTCGCCGCTGTGCGCAGCGCGGCGCCGATCGGGGTGAAACCGCTGGGTGTGATGGCGTCGACGGCTGCGGTGAGTGCGGACCTGTCGATGGTTTCGGCCGGTTCGAGCACCGAGACATCGCGGCAGCCCACGGCCTTCTCGGCATCGGTGGATCCGGTGCCGGTGCCGTAGACCGACAATCCGACCTTCGCCGCGGCGGGCGCGGTCTGCACGAAACCGCGCACCGCGGTCTTCGCCGCGTCCATCTTGGTGCCACCACCGGGATCGGCGGCGAGCATCGAACCGGAGGCGTCGAGCACCAGCATGGTCGGTGCGTACTGGGTGCCCGTCGGCGCGGCGAACGCGGGAACCGCCAGCGGCAACAGCCCGATCGCTCCTGCCGTCGCCAGACCGACCAACTTCGCGAAACGCACGGCAGAACTCCGTCCCGACCCGCCGGATCTCGACGCATCAGCCAACGACCCTAGTTGCGCGAACCTCGCATAGGGAACCTTACGGACACGAGCGTCATTCCCACGCGCAGTTCGGTCCGAAGCTGACGCACGGCTCCGACGAGCCGTTGTACAGCCAAGCGAGCGCGTGGTTGATCGCCGACACGGTCTCCGGTGTCATCAGCGCCGACCCACTGTCGGCCACCGGCACCGCCTGCGGAGCGCTCGCGGCGCCGACGGGGATGCACGTATCGAGCATGATCCCGTCGCACGGCTGGGAGGAACCGAGCCCGATCTGCCGCAGTAGAGCCTCGATCAGGGCACCGCCGGACGATCCGGTCGCGGGCCCCGCGACCGGCGCCGTCGTCACATCGGCCGAGGCCATCGTGGCACCCGACATCATGATCGCGGCGGCGATGCCCGCACTCGCCAGAACTCGCTTCATCGTTCTTCTTCTCCTCATCGACGGCCTCCGCAGCCGCGCGGTGAGAACGTTAAGCGGGCTGATCACACGGCGGCAGCCACCAATTCCAGTGGCACCGGAATCGGTCAGGCGGACAGGACGACCGCGCCGAAGGTTTCCGGATCGCCCTGCAGGACAACGCGGAAGGCGACGTCGCGGCGCGTCCAGTAGGCCGCGCAGTCGCGCATGGCGCTGTCGAACCAGGCGCGTTCGGTGGGGATATCGGCGAGCAGGTCGTCGGCGGTGCGCACCATCACCACGTAACCGGGGGCATCGCCGACGAAATCGTCCAGGTCGCGCAGGCATTCGTCGAAGGCGTCTTTGTTGGCGCCGAAGTAGTACGGGAACTGGAAGGCCGCGGCGAATTCGTCGAACAGTTCGGCCATGGTGCGCATCTTGGCGCCGCGGAGTTCGCGGACGCGGTAGTCGGCGGGGGCGTCGTAGCGGACGCCGCTGAACTGGTTGGCATCCACCGGCAACGCGCCGAGCACCGGCGCCGTGGCGGCGGCCGGCGCCTCGGCGTTGGGACGAGCGAGAAACTGCGACAGCGTCATTCGCGAAGTCATCAGCGCATCCTCGTGAAGGTGTCGTAGTGGTCGCCGGTGTACCAGGCGGAGCCGTCGCTGCCGGTGACGATGCGTTCGGCGTCACGACCGCGGTTGGGCTGCTTGGGATTCACATCCCACTCCTGGTATTTCACCGCTTTGCCCGCCGAATCCTTGGGCGGCAGTGTGGTTCCGCGGTTCATGAACTGCTCGCCGCCCTTGGTGCCCTGCGCGTTCGCCGAGCCGGGCCAGCGACCCGCATCGATTTCGACGAGGGTCGCGTAGGCGCGATCGGGCACACCGGCGGTCTTGGTGACCGGCGAGGCCGACGAATTCCCGGCGGGCGGGCCGGGTTTCGGTGCACCGACCGTCGTGGTGATCCCGGCGACCGCCTTCGTGCTGGTCGTGGTGGTGCTGTCCGTACCGCGACCGCCGAACAGCGTGAGGCCGATGGCCGCCAGCACGAGGACGAGTCCGCCGAGCAGGCTGAGAGTCTTGCGTGAGAGTTTCATCGGTACTGGACAGTAACCGGCGCGTGGTCGGACCAGCGCTGGTCGTAGGTATCAGCCCGTTCGACGACGGCCTGCTTGGCGCGGCCGGTCAGCTCGCCCAGCGCCAGCTGGTAATCGATCCGCCACCCGGAGTCGTTGTCGAAGGCGCGGCCACGGTAGGACCACCAGCTGTAGGGGCCCGCGACGTCGGGGTGCAGGGCGCGGACCACGTCGACAAAGCCCGCGGTGAGCAGTTCGGCGATCCAGGCGCGTTCCTCTGGCAGGAAGCCCGCCGACTTCTGGTTGCCCTTCCAGTTCTTCAGGTCGACCTCGGCGGGGGCGATATTCCAGTCGCCGCTCACCACGAACTCGCCGGTGCGCGCCTTCAGGTACGCGCCGAGCTCGGCCATGAACCGGTACTTCTCGTCCTGCTTGGGGGTGTTCTCCTCCCCCGAGTGCACATAGACGCTCGCCGCGGTGACATCGTCGAAATCGGCCTCGATATAGCGGCCCGACGCCGCGAACTCGGTACTGCCGAACCCGACGCGCACGGCATCGGGTGCGCGCCGCGACAGAATTCCCACCCCCGCGCGGCCCTTGGATTCGGGCTCGGCATGTGAGAGCACCCAACCCGCGTCGAGTGCGGGGGCCAACGCCGCGGCGGTCTGCGCGTCGGTCGCTCTGGTCTCCTGTAGGCAGACGATGTCGGCTTCGGTCGACGCCAACCAGGCCAACATGCCCTTGGTCGATGCGGCACGGACTCCGTTAACGTTCACAGTCGAGAGGATTATCGGCACCGTACGACCGTACAATGCAGGCAGGGATGCTCCCCCGGACACTGTCGTCCAGGAAGGGGTGATTGACGATGACGTCACGCACCGCCAAGTCCACCGCCCGCCCCGCGCCCGTCGCGGCGCTGCATATCGGGTCCGGCGACCCGGTGTTGCTGTTGCACGGGTTCCTGCTCTCGCCCCATTGTTGGGAGCAGGTCGCACAGCGAATGTCAGCCCATTGCGAGGTGTACGCGCCCGCGTTCGCCGGGCACTGGGGTGGCCCGAAGGTCGAGGGCTGGGCACTGGACGTGTACGCCCTGGCCGATCAGATCGAAGACCAGCTCGACGAGCTGGGCTGGCGCACCTGCCACATCGCGGGGAATTCACTCGGCGGCTGGGTGGGACTCGAGCTGGCTCGACGCGGCAGGGCACGCACGCTCACCACGATCGCCGCGGCCGGGGGTTGGGCATCGCCGTCGCTGAGCCAGGTCAGGGTCGGCATCAAGTTCGCGTCGATGATTCCCTTCATCGAAATCGGCAAGCGCCTCGGCGGTGTAGCGATCAACAACCCGCTCGTGCAGCAGGTGGCCGCCATGCTGGTCACCAAGCACACCAGCGCCGTCGCCCGCCGCGACCTCGCGACCACGCTCACCGCGGTCCTGCACTGCGACGCGATGATCCCGCTGATCCTCGGCAGCCTGCGGGCGCCGGGCATGGACGACCTGGGTGAGCTGAGCACCCCGGTGCGGATGCTGCTCGCCGAGTACGACCGGATCATCCCCAACCGCGTCTACGCCACCCGCTACCTGCGCGAACTCCCCGAGTCGGCGGATCGCATCCTGGTGCACGGGGTGGGGCATGTGCCGATGCTGGAGGCGCCCGACCGGATCGCCACGCTGATCGCCGAGCACATCTACGCCAGCCGCGGACACCTGCGTGCGGTGTGACGAGATCCCGGCCGCGACGACACTGTTCGCGGCCGGGTCCGCTTCACTTCCCGAGTAGACCCTTGGCGATGTGGGTCACCTGGATCTCGTTGCTGCCCGCGTAGATCATCAGCGACTTCGCGTCGCGGGCCAGCTGCTCGACCCGATATTCGCTCATATAGCCGTTGCCGCCGAACAGCTGCACCGCCTCCATCGCCACCTCGGTCGCGGCCTCGGAGCAGTACAGCTTCATCGCCGAGGCCTCGGCCAGGCTCGGCGGCTTACCCGCGCGACCGCGCTCGAGCACGTTGAACACCATGTTCCGCACATTGATTCGCGCGACTTCCATCTTGGCGAGCTTGAGCTGGATCAGCTGGAAGCGACCGATCTCCTGACCCCACAGCGTGCGTTCGCGGGCGTAATTCACACAGAGCCGGTGACATTCGTCGATCACGCCGAGCGCCATGAACCCGACGCCGATCCGCTCCGCAGTGAAACTGGCTCTGGCGCTTTCTCTTCCGTCGCCGCCCTTGTGTTCTTCGGTCTCGCCGAGCAACCGATCCTTGCCGAGCCGGACATTGTCGAAGAACAACTCGCCGGTCGGCGAGGAGTGCAGACCCATCTTCTTGAACGGTTTGCCCTGGGTGAGGCCCTCCATGCCCTTGTCGAGCACGAAGGTGAGCACCTTGCGGTCGCGCTTGTCGCTGCCGTCGCGCTCGTCGAGCTTGGCGTAGACGATCATCACGTCGGCGCACGGGCCGTTGGTGATGAAGGTCTTCTGGCCGTTGAGGACGTAGTCCTCACCGTCGCGTTCGACGCGAGTCTTCATGCCGCCGAACGCATCCGAGCCGGAATCGGGTTCGGTGATCGCCCAGGAGGCCACCTTGCGCAAGGTGACGATGTCGGCCAGCCAACGCTGCTTCTGGGCCAGGGTGCCGCGCGACATGATGGTGGTGGCGCCGAGCCCGATGCTCACCCCCAGTGCTGACACCAAACCCATACAGACGCCGGACAATTCGCTGATCAGCACCGCCATCATCGACTGTTGATCACCGAACGGACTGCCCGGCTTCTTGTCGCCCTCGCGCGGACCCGCCGCTTCCTTGGCGAGCATCTTCGCGACGGCGTCCTCACCCATCGCATCGATCCCGAACTGACTGAACAGCTTGCGCAGGATCGGATACGGCAGCATCTCACCGCTGTCGAGAGCGTCGAGATTCGGCCGGACCTCCTTGTCGATGAACGCCCGCACGGCGTCGCGGATCATCAGATCGGTCTCGGACCATTCGAACACTCTCGTCTCCTGACGCTCGCTCCGCCCAAAAACATACACGCGTGCTTGTTTTTGTGCGGCGGTTTCGGTGACCCCGGTCACCATCGTGGTGCGTAACAGCGGCGTAACTAATCGGAAAATTCATGTCTACATCCATGCACCACCGTCTGTGAGTCGCCGATTTCGGGCGGCAGCGGATGAAGGAGAGAGGGAAATGGCCGGAGCAGATACTGCCGCCAAAGAAACACTCGAGGACTACACGCTGCGTTTCGCCCCGCGGAGCTACCGCAAATGGAGCCCCGCGGTCGTCGGCATCTCCGCGCTCGGCGGCATCGCCTATCTGGCCGATTTCGCGATCGGCGCGAATATCGGCATCGCCCACGGCACCGGAAACGCCCTGATCGGCATCGGTATCTTCGCCGTGGTCGTGATGCTCACCGGATTTCCGCTCGCCTATTACGCGGCGCGCTACAACATCGATCTCGACCTGATCACGCGCGGCAGCGGATTCGGCTACTACGGATCCGTGATCACCAATATCGTGTTCGCGTCGTTCACTTTCATCTTCTTCGCGCTCGAAGGTTCGATCATGGCCCAGGGCCTGTTATTGGGCCTCGGAATTCCCCTGTGGCTGGGCTATCTGGCCTCCACGATCATCATCTTCCCGCTGGTCATCTACGGGATGAACACCCTGGCCAAACTCCAGGTGTGGACCACTCCCCTGTGGCTGCTGCTGATGGTGGCGCCGTTCGGCTTCCTGCTGGTGCGCCACCCCGATTCGGTGGGTTCGTTCTTCGCCTACGGCGGGGAGAACGGCGAGGGCGTGAGCGTTTCGGGGGCGCTGCTGGCCGCCGGCGTGTGTCTGTCGCTGATCGCCCAGATCGCCGAGCAGATCGACTACCTGCGCTTCATGCCGCCGCGCACGCCGGAGAATCGGGCCAAGTGGTGGGGCTGGATGCTGCTCGCCGGTCCCGGCTGGGTGCTGTTCGGTGCGGCCAAGCAGGTCGTCGGCCTGTTCCTCGCGGTGTACCTGATCGCGAATCTGCCCGCCGCGCAGGGCATCGCCAACCAGCCGGTCCACCAGTTCCTGGAGATCTACAAGGACATGGTGCCGGGGTGGCTGGCCATGACGCTGGCGGTGGTGCTGGTGGTGATCAGCCAGGTCAAGATCAATGTGACCAACGCCTACTCGGGCTCGCTGGCCTGGACCAACTCGTACACCCGTGTCACCAAGACCTACCCGGGTCGGCTGGTGTTCCTGGTGGTCAACCTCGCCGTCGCGCTGGTGCTGATGGAAGCGAACATGTTCGACTTCCTCAACAACATCCTCGGCTTCTACGCCAACTGCGGCATCGCCTGGATCGTCACCGTGGCCACCGATATCGCGGTGAACAAGTACCTGCTGAAGATCTCGCCGAAGGTGCCGGAGTTCCGGCGCGGCATGCTCTACGACTTCAACCCGGTGGGTCTGGTCGGTTTCGGGCTGTCGGCGGTGCTGTCGATCATGACCTTCTTCGGCCTGTTCGGTGACCTGCTCAAGCCGTACTCGCCGCTGGTCGCGGTGCTGGTCGCCTTTATCGCGACCCCGCTCACCGCGATCGCCACCAAGGGCAAGTACTACCTGCGACGCGCCGACGACGGCATCGAGGCGCCGATGTTCGACGAACACGGCAACCCCTCGGGCGACCTGCTCACCTGCCACGTCACCGGCATGGACTTCGAGCGCCCGGACATGATCGCCTCGGCGGTGCCGGGCCCCGAAGGCGAGATCCAGTACATCAGCTCGCTGGCGCTGTCCACCGACAAGGACGGAAAGCACCTGCTCCCCAGGCAGTAATTTTGGAGCGCTGGCGCGCTCGAGTTCGCGGCCCCTCCGGTCCCGTCGATCAGGCACCGTTGCTTGCTCCTTCGTCGCCTACGCAACGGCACCTGATCGACGGGACGGCCGCGAACCGCCGCTGCGCGGCGGCCCCTCCTCGAGGTCGGGGCGGCGGGCTGGTTTCAGATCAGTTTGCGGACCAGCGGCAGAGGTAGGGTACGCAGCGCGAAGCCCATCGGTACCCACGGCCAGGCGGGCACGTAGGCATTGGCGCGACGCTTCTCGATCGCGGCGATCATGGAGCGGACGCCGGTTTCGGTGTCCACCATGAACTTCGGCTGATGCTTGACTCTGTCGTTCATCTCCGAGCGGATGTAACCGGGGTAGATCACCGAGACATCGACACCCGGAATCGCTTCCGCGCGAACGCCTTCGGCGAGCGCCGCGACGCCCGCTTTGGTGGCCGCGTAGGTGGTGAGCGTCTTGGGCATACCGCGCAGGCCCGAGATCGAGGAGATCATCACCAGATGGCCGCGACCCTGCGCGCGGAAGATCTGCAGCGCCGCCTCGCTTTGCGCCAGGGCGGCAACGAAATTCACCATCGCGGTCTGGCGGTTGGCCTTGTGGTGGCCGGTGCCGAGCGGTGCGCCCTTACCGAGGCCGGCATTGACGATCACCCGGTCGATGGTGCCGAATTCCTCGGCGAACTCGTCGAAGACGGTGAACACCGCGGCATCGTCGGTGACGTCGAGTTGCTTCACCGAGACGACCCGGTCGGAGTGGTCGGCGAGGATCTGCGTGCGCAGTTCGTCGAGGCGCTCGGTCCGGCGAGCACACAGGCCGAGGTCGTACCCGAGCGCGGCGAACTGGCGGGCCATCTCGGCGCCGAGTCCGGAGCTGGCGCCGGTGATCAGGATGGTGCCCCGGCTCACGACAGTGCCGGAGTTCGTCGGGGGGTGATTCGCGATTCCATATGCCCACGCTAACCACCGCGCGGCCGTGTAGTCGAGGATCGGCGACTATGTTGCCCGAGCCGAAGCACCGCGGCTGCGCACGCCTTCGCTAGGGCGAGGGCGGCAGCGGCCGCGGTGCTGTCGGCGGAGTTCAGCGGGCCGCGATTAGCCTCGCCGCGTTGGCCGCCGCGTCGTCGCCCGCCTCGTTGGCGGCGAGTTCGGCGTGGACCCGGTCGTAGTACCGGTTGATCTCGGCGTTGGCGGTCTCCTCGGTCCAGCCGAGCAGCGGCGCGATCAGGCGGGCGACCTCCGGCGCGGCGGCGAGACCGCGATCGGGGACCTCGATGGAGATCCGGGTACGACGGGTGAGGATGTCGTCGAGGTGCAGGGCGCCCTCGTGGGTGACGGCGTAGACGATCTCGGCGGCGATGTAGTCCGATGCCCCCGGAACCGGGTGACGCAGGGCGGGATCAGCGGCGATGAGGCCGAAGATATCGGTGCTCAGCGAGCCGTAACGGCCGAGCAGGTGCTCGACCACGTCGACGGGCAGGCGCTGTGACACCGACAGGTCGGTCACCTCGGCGAGCATGTCGAAGTAGCCCGCCGCGCCGACGATGGGCAGTTGCGCGGTCGACGAGGCGGGGACATCCCCACCCAGGCGCGCGACGGCAGCATCGACGACATCGGCGGCCATCACCCGGTAGGTCGTGTACTTACCGCCCGCGATCACGAACAGGCCCGGCGCGGGTTCGGCGACGGCGTGTTCGCGCGAGAGTTTCGCGGTCTCCTTCGTGGCACCGGTCATCAGCGGTCGCAGGCCCGCGTAGGTGCCGACGATGTCCGCCCTGGTCAACGGCTCGCGCAACAGCGCGTTGACGTGATCGAGGATGTATTGCACGTCGGCGGCGGTGGCCGTCGGGTGGTTCTTGTCCAGCGCCCATTCGGTGTCGGTGGTGCCGATGATCCAGTGTTCGGCCCACGGAATCACGAACAGGACCGACTTCTCGGTGCGCATGATCATGCCGGTGTGCAGGTTCAGCCGGTCGCGCGGCACGAGGATGTGCACGCCCTTCGACATCTGGACGTGGAACGGGAAGTCCACGCCGGTCATCTTGATCATGTCGTCGGTCCACACGCCGGTCGCGCTGATCACGGTGCGGGCCCGAATGGTGTGCGTCAGGCCGCTTTCCAGGTCTTCCACGCGCGCACCGACGACCTTGTCGCCGTCGCGTTCCAGCCCGATCACCTTGGTGCGGGTCAGCACCGTGGCGCCGTGTTCGGCGGCGGTCCTGGCGATCATCATCGTGTGGCGGGCGTCGTCGACCTGCGCGTCGTAGTAGCGGATCGCGCCGGTCATCGCGTCATCGCGCAGCGCGGGCGCGAGTTCCAGTGCGCCGGAACGGGTCAGGTGCTTGTGCATCGGGACGGTGCGCGCGCCACCGAGGGTGTCGTACAGCGCGATACCGGCCCCGATGTAAGCGCGCTCCCACACGCGGTGCTGGAGCGGAAACAGGAACGGCACCGGATGCACCAGGTGCGGCGCGAGCGTATTCAGCAGCAGCCCACGCTCTTTGAGCGCCTCGCGCACCAGCGCGAAGTCCATCTGCTCCAGGTACCGAAGGCCGCCGTGGATGAGCTTGGACGACCGGCTCGAGGTGCCCGCGGCGAAATCACGTGCCTCGACCAGGGTGACCGACAGGCCGCGCGACGCGGCGTCGAGCGCGGCGCCGGCGCCGGTCACGCCACCGCCGATGACCAGGACATCGACCTCGGCGGTGTCGAGCGTGCCGACAGCCTTCTCGCGGTAGGTGGGGTCCAGTTGCACAGACACGATGATCTCCTTCTCGAAAGTATTGTGGTGATTCAGATTTCGGCCCAGTCGAGGGTGCGCTCGACGGCTTTGAGCCAGCGGCGGTAGCCGTGTTCACGTTGCTCGTCGGACCAGCTCGGATACCAGCGGACGTCTTCGGACCAGTTGTCGAGCAGTTCGTCGGTGCCGCTCCAGAAACCCACGGCCAGTCCCGCGGCGTAGGCGGCGCCGAGCGCGGTGGTCTCGGAGACGACCGGTCGCGAGACCGGGACGCCGAGCAGGTCGGCTTGGATCTGCATGGCCAGCTGGTTCACCGTGACGCCGCCGTCCACCCGCAGCGTCGCCAGTCGGACGCCCGCGTCGCGCTGCATGGCCTCGACCACGTCGCGGGTCTGGTAGGCGATGGATTCCAAAGTGGCCCTGGCCAAGTGGGCGTTGTTGCTGTAGCGCGACAGCCCGACGACCGCGCCGCGGGCATCGGGTCGCCAGTACGGCGCGAACAGACCGGAGAAGGCGGGCACGAAGTACACGCCGCCGGAATCGGCGACCTGACCGGCGAGGTCCTCGATCTGCGCGGCGCCGGCGATGATGCCCATCTGGTCGCGCAACCACTGCACCGCGGAGCCGGTGACCGCGATCGAACCCTCCAGCGCGTAGGCGGGTTTGTCGTCGCCGAACTGGTAGGCGACGGTGGTGATCAGGCCGTGGTTCGAGCGCACGATCTCCGTGCCGGTGTTGAGCATCAGGAAATTGCCTGTGCCGTAAGTGTTCTTGGCCTCGCCGGGCTGGAAGCACACCTGTCCGACACCCGCGGCTTGCTGGTCGCCGAGCACGCCCGCGATGGGCACCGACCCTTTGAACGGGCCGTCGGGTTTCGTGGTCCCGAACAGTTCCGGGTTCGCCGACGGTGCGATGGTCGGCAGCATGGCGCGCGGGATGCCGAAGATGGCGAGGAGTTCGTCGTCCCAGTCGAGGGTTTCGAGATCCATCAGCATGGTTCGCGAGGCATTGGTGGGGTCGGTGACGTGCACGCCGCCGGTGAGATTCCAGATCAGCCAGCTGTCGAGGGTGCCGAACAGGGCGTCACCGCGCTCGGCATCGGCGCGCACGCCCGCGACATTGTCGAGGATCCACTTCAGCTTGCCGCCGGAGAAATACGGCGCGGGCGGCAGGCCGGTCTTCTCGCGGATGAGCGCACTGTGCCCGGCGGCGTCGAGATCGGCGATGATGCGGTCGGTGCGGGTGTCCTGCCAGACGATGGCGTTGCCGTAGGGGCGGCCGGTGCGGCGGTTCCACACGACCGTGGTCTCGCGCTGGTTGGTGACGCCGATGGCGGCGAGGTCGTCGGCCGTGAGATCGGCGAGCGAGAGGGCGGTCTTGACGACGGTGCGGGTGCGTTCCCAGATCTCGTCCGGGTTGTGTTCGACCCAGCCCGGCTGCGGCATGATCTGGGAGTGTTCGAGCTGATGGCGGGCCACAACGGTGCCTTTGTGGTCGAAAACCATGAATCGCGTCGAAGTCGTGCCCTGGTCGATCGCGCCCACATACCGGTTCATTTGTCGTCCTTCCCGGACCTCGCCATCGAGTCCGTCGATCGGGCACCTTGGCCCGGAACCCACGCTAGGAACGCGCGGACGCGCACACCACACGCCCCGTTCGACAATGCTGAACGGTGGTAGGTTCGGGGCCATGCCTGGGCCGATCCAGTCGATCGAACGCGCCGCCGCCGTGCTGCGTCTGCTCGCGCGCGGATCGGGACCGCTGGGCGTCGGCGAGATCGCGACCGCGCTCGACCTGGCCAAACCCACCGCGCACGGCATCCTGCGGACGCTGCTCGGCGTCGGTTTCGTCGGGCAGGACACACTCAGCGGCAAATACCTACTCGGCCCCGCGATCAGCGAACTCGGGACCGATCGGCTCGATGTGAACGAGTTGCGTTCGCGGGCGATCCACCGGGCCGACGCCCTCGCCTCCCGTTCCGGGGAATCGGTGCGCATCGCGGTGGCTCGGGAAACCGGGATCACGGTCATCCACCACGTGTTCCGGCCCGACAACAGCGTCCAAGCCTTGGCGGTCGGCGAAATACTTCCCGCTCACGCGACCGCGCTCGGCAAGGTACTGCTGGCCTACGACGCCGCGGCGGAAGCCGTTGCACTCCAAGGGTTCACCCAGCGGACGATCACCGAACGCGACAGGCTCGACCATGCCATCGCCGAGGTTCGACGGCGGGGTTGGGCGGACGAAGTCGAGGAGCACCGCTCGGGCGAAGCGGGCATCGCCGTGCCCATTCGAGCCAGAGGTGGGCTGGTCGTCGCGGCTATCGGCATCACCGGGCCGACGGATCGGCTGTGCGACAACCGCTTACAGGTGCGTCCAGCCGCGATCGAGCAGGTACGCGCCGCCGCTCTGGCCGTGCACCGCGACCTGACGGCAGCGCAATGAGCTGGGCCGGTATTCCCGCCGCCGCGGCATCGGCCGACAACGAGAGCAGACGACGATGACCCAACGTTTCGTGCTCGCTATCGATCAGGGCACCACCTCGAGCCGGTGCATCGTCTTCGATCAGCACGCCCGGCTGGCCGGCATGGCGCAGCGGACCCATCGTCAGCATTACCCCAGGTCGGGATGGGTGGAGCAAGACGCGCTCGAGATCTGGCGGACGGTCGAGCGAATCGTGCCCGCGGCGCTGCGCGATGCCGGGATCACCGTGGACCAGGTGGCCGCGATCGGCATCGCCAATCAGCGTGAGACCACCGTGGTGTGGGATCGGCGCACGGGGCTGCCGGTGCGGCTGGCCATCGTCTGGCAGGACGTGCGTACCGAAGAGCTGGTCGATCGGATGAAGGAACTGCCAGGGGCACAGCGCATTCCCGAGTTGAGCGGGCTGCCCCTGGCCACGTACTTCGCCGCACCACGCCTGCGCTGGCTGCTCGACAATGTCGACGGCCTTCGCGCCAGAGCCGAACGCGGCGACGTCCTGTTCGGCACCATGGAATCCTGGCTCATCTGGAACCTGACCGGCGGCGCCGAGCACGTCACCGACGTGACCAACGCGGGCCGCACCCTGCTGATGAACCTCGCCACCCGCCAGTGGGACGCGGAACTGTTGCGGTTCTTCGATATTCCGCCCGCCATGCTCCCCCGCATCGAACCCTCGACCGGCGACTTCGGCACTGCTTCCACCGTCGTGCCGGGCGTGCGGATCGGCGCCGCCCTCGGCGACCAGCACGCCGCTCTCTTCGGCCAAACGTGCTTCGCCCCGGGGGAAACCGAATGCACCTACGGCACCGGCGGCTTCCTCATGATGAACACCGGCACCGAACTGATCCGCTCCGAACACGGCCTGCTCACCACCATCGGCTACCAGGTCGGCCCCGAACCGGTCTACGCGCTGGAAGGCCCGATCGCGGTGACCGGGTCCCTGGTCCAGTGGCTGCGCGACATCGTCGGCCTGATCGCCACCGCCCCCGAAATCGAAACTCTCGCCAACACCGTCGACGACAACGGCGGCTGCTACCTCGTCCCCGCCTTCTCCGGCCTCTACGCCCCCCACTGGCGCAGCGACGCCCGCGGCTTGCTCATCGGTCTGACCTCCTATGTCACCAAAGGCCACCTGGCCCGCGCGGTCCTGGAGGCCACCGCCTGGCAGACCCGCGACGTGGTCGAGGCCATGAACGCCGACGCCGGTCTCCAAGCGAAATCCCTGCGAGTGGCAGGCGGCATGGCGTCCAACAACCTGCTGATGCAGGTCATCGCCGATGTCCTCGACACTCCGGTCATGCGCCCCCTCGTCACCGAGACGGTCTCTCTCGGCGCCGCCTACGCGGCGGGGCTGGCCGTGGGCTACTGGCCGGATCTTCAAGGGCTACGCCGCAATTGGAAGGTCGCTGCCCAGTGGACACCGTCCCCGGACCGCCGCATCCGCGACAACGAGTACGAACGCTGGCAACGAGCCGTCCAACTCAGCGTCGGCTGGGCCCGCCCCGCCACAGCCGACTAGATCGCTCAGAGATGCTGTCTCGCTGGATGAAGCGAGGAGTCAGCCGAAAAGTTCGTCGGTGCTTGTGACAGTCACGGCCTGAGTCAACCACGCGTCGAGTTGGCCGAAGTCGCTGCACGCGGCAAGCTGAGCACGTTGCGCGGCCGAAAGCTCCAGCCCGCGAGCGGTCAGCACTGTGAGCACCGCGTGCGCGGCGTTCTCTGTGCGTCCCTCCTCGCGCCCCTTCGCCACGTACTTGGTGGCGATGCGGCCGCGGTACTGCGGGGTGCTCTCCATCAGTTCCTCCAGGCGTCGGCTTGCCGAGACGGTCAACGCGTCGTCGACCAGGTCCAGATACATTTTCGCATGCTCGTCGTCGGTTTTCATCAGCCCAGCCAAGAATGCGGCAAGGACCTCCTCCATGTGCGGCCCTGCGCCATGGGCGATCGCCGAGAGAGTCGCCCGCTCGGGACGACGTCTGGCCTCATCGGGGTGCTGAGTGCTAGGTCACCGCGAAATTCCTTGGGCCCGACATCGGTGAAATCGCACGGCTCAGCCCGCATTTGCGACAAACCCGGCAGCGGAATCCTGAACTCCTCGGCCAGCAGCGATGGTGCGAGCAGGAGATCCGTGCGGAACAGGTCAAGCAAACCCTCGTGCAGGTGGCTCGGCATGTGGGGCACCGTATGTCGAGGTGAGTAAGGGTACCAATCGGTTACGGCGTGTTGTGTGCGGAGCGGCGTTGCAGGAACACCGTCAGCGTGAACAGCAGCACACCGGCTACGGCGAGGACGGCCCCGACCATCGCCGGGGCGGTGTAGCCGAGGCCCGCGGCGATCACGAGGCCGCCGAGCCAGGCGCCCGCGGCGTTGGCCATGTTCAAGGCGGCGTGGTTGAGGGCGGCGGCGAGAGTCTGGGCGTCGGCCGCCACGTCCATGAGGCGGGTCTGCAGGCCGGGAGCCAAGGCCGCGCCGGAGGCGCCGACGAGGAAGGCGCCGATCGAGGCGGTGATCGGGTTGTGGGCGGCCAGGACGAAGCCGGCCAGGATCACCACCATCGCGATCATGGCGACGAAGATCGACCGGTCGACGCCGCGGTCGGCGAGGATGCCGCCGCCGATATTGCCCACGATCATGCCGAGACCGAACAGCGCGAGCACGATCGGCACCGCGCCGATGGGCATGCCCGCGACATCGGTCATCGTGGTGGCGATGTAGGTGTAGACGGCGAACATGCCGCCGAAGCCGATCGCGCCGACGGCCAGGGTGAGCAGCACCTGCGGGCGACGCAGCGCACCGAGTTCGGTCATCGGGTTGGTGATCTTCATGCTGGTCAGCGCCGGAACATAGCGCCACAGGGCGGCGACTGTCGCCACCCCGATCACGGCGACGACCACATAGGCGTCACGCCAGCCCAGGTGCTGACCGAGCCAGGTCGCGCCGGGCACACCGATCACATTCGCCACACTGAGCCCGAGCATCACCGCGGCGACCGCCTTGGCACGCTGTCCGACAGGCGCGAGCGTGGCCGCCGCCAGCGAGGCGACACCGAAGTACGCGCCGTGCGGCAGGCCGGACACGAAGCGGGCGAGCACGAGCGTGCCGAAGGTCGGCGCGAGCACGGTCCCGATATTGCCGACGGTGAACGCGACCATCAGCGCGATGAGCAATTTCTTGCGCGCCACCCGGGCGCACAACGCGGCGATCAGCGGCGCACCGACGACGACGCCCAGCGCGTACGCCGACACCGCGTGCCCGGCCGACGGCTCGGAGATATCGAAAGCCCGCGCGATATCGGGCAGCAGCCCCATGGTCACGAACTCGGTGGTCCCGATCCCGAATCCACCCAGCGCCAACGCGAGCATCGCCGGGACATGCCAGCTGGTGCGTGGCACATCGAGGCGATCGGGGGCTGCAATGGAAGAAGTCACGCTTCCATGCAACGGGCACAGGTACCCGTTCGCTACCCGAGCAGAGCGTGAGTTACCCCACCCCACAGAAAGCGCCCGCACCGGATTCGGTGCGGGCGCCTTCACAGCCGTGCGGGTTCGCGGTCGCGAACCGGGGCTACATCACTTCAGAGCACGAGCCAGGTTCACATCGAGTGCGCCGAGGAATTCCTCGGTGCTCAGGTAACCCTGGTCGCCGCCGACGAGCGCGGCGAGGTCCTTCGTCATCTGACCGCCCTCGACGGTCTTGATGACCACGTCCTCGAGCGCTTGCGCGAAGCCGATCACCTCGGGGGTGTTGTCCAGCTTGCCGCGGTGTTCGAGGCCGCGGGTCCAGGCGAAGATCGACGCGATCGGGTTGGTCGAGGTCGGCTTGCCCTGCTGGTGCTGGCGGTAGTGCCGGGTGACCGTGCCGTGCGCGGCCTCGGCCTCACAGGTCTTGCCGTCCGGGGTGAGCAGCACCGAGGTCATCAGGCCGAGCGAGCCGAAGCCCTGGGCCACGGTGTCGGACTGCACGTCGCCGTCGTAGTTCTTGCAGGCCCAGACGTAGCCGCCCTCCCATTTCATGGAGGAGGCGACCATGTCGTCGATCAGGCGGTGCTCGTAGGTGAGACCCGCCGCGTCGAACTCGGCCTTGAACTCGGCGTCGAAGACTTCCTCGAAGGTGTCCTTGAACATGCCGTCGTAAGCCTTGAGGATGGTGTTCTTCGTGGAGAGGTACACCGGGTAGTTCTGCTGCAGGCCGTAGTTGAACGAGGCCCGCGCGAAGTCCTCGATGGACTTCTTGAAGTTGTACATACCCATGACGACGCCGCCGTCTTCGGGCATCTTCACGACCTCGTGCACGATCGGCTCGCTGCCGTCTTCCGGCGTGAAGGTCAGCGTGACGGTGCCCGCCTCGTAGACCTTGAAGTCGGTGGCGCGGTACTGGTCGCCGAAGGCGTGACGGCCGATGATGATCGGCTTGGTCCAGCCGGGCACCAAGCGGGGCACGTTGGAGATGATGATCGGCGCGCGGAAGATGGTGCCACCCAGAATGTTTCGGATGGTGCCGTTCGGCGAGCGCCACATCTTCTTGAGGCCGAACTCTTTCACCCGCGCTTCGTCGGGGGTGATGGTGGCGCATTTCACGCCGACGCCGTACTTCTTGATGGCATTGGCCGCGTCGACGGTGACCTGGTCGTCTGTCTTGTCGCGGTACTCGATGCCGAGGTCGTAGTACTCGAGGTTCACGTCGAGATAGGGATGGATCAGCTTGTCCTTGATGAACTGCCAGATGATCCGGGTCATCTCGTCGCCGTCGAGTTCTACAACGGTGCCTTCAACCTTGATCTTGGACATGGATCTTCGTGTCCTCCTCGGTGGGTGCCCTTATTGCACGGCTAGGCGAACACGCTTGTGAGCGGACCCCAGCAGTTCCAACAGACAACGTATATGCCCCGCGTTGTCTGCGGGACGTGTGGTGCAAACAAGACGAGCGTACTGCTGTCCCCCACCTCACCGCGATGGGAGGGCCCGCTGTGCGGGACTCCTCGAAGCTACTCCGCCCCGACCGCGTGCCGGTACCCGATCGGGCCTTGACCGGCTACTGAGTAGTAACACGGCGAGGCCCGCGCACCGAGGAACGGTGGCGCGGGCCCGGTCGAGCAGGTCAGACCGCGATCGGTACGGCGGCCGCGTGCTCGTCGCCTTCGATCAGGTTCTCCGGCTTGTCGCGGATCATCACCGCGATCACCACGGCGGCGGCGAGGAAGAAGCCCGCGCCGATATAGAACGCGACGTCGTAGCTGTGGATCGAGGCGCGTTCGATCAGATGGTCGACGGTGGGGTTGTCGATGACGTAGTTCTCGGCGGCCTGGACCGAGAGGGTGGTCAGCAGGGCGGTGCCGACGGCGCCGCCGACCTGCTGGGCGGCATTGAGCAGGGCGCTGGCGACGCCGGAGTCCTCGGCGTCGACCTGATGCAGCGCGACGGCCTGCATCCCGACGAACAGCGGACCCATCCCGAGCGCCATCAACAACTGCGCGGGCAGCACGCTCAGCGCGTACCCGTCGCCGTAGCTCAGTTGCGCCAGCCACAGCAGCCCGACGACGCCGAGCAACGCGCCGACCACCATCAGCGGACGCGGGCCGAACTTGGGCATCAACGAACTGGTGATGCCCGCCGCGATCCCGATGCCCACCGGGAACGGCAGGAACGCGATGCCCGCTTTCAGCGGCGAATAGCCGAGGGTGTTCTGGTAGTAGAAGCTCAGGAACAAGAACATGGCGAACATCGCGATCGGGATCAGCAGCGCGGCCAGCAAAGCGCCGCCTCGATTGATCTCACCCGGAATTCGCAATGGCAGCAGCGGATTCGCCGAGCGCGCCTCGATGAAGACGAACGCGATGAGCAAGGCGAAGCCCGCCCCGAGCAGGCCGAGGGTGCTGCCCGCCAGCCACCCGTGTTCGGCGGCGCGACTGAATCCGTAGACGATCGACACCAAGCCGAATGTCACGGTGACGGCGCCGGGCAGGTCGTAGCCGCCGGTCCTCGGCACCGGGATATCGCGCGCGATCACCGCGACCGCACCGACTACCGCGATGAGCGCGATCGGCGTGTTCATCAACAGGGTCCACCGCCACGACGCGAACTCGGTGAGCGCACCACCGACGATCAGCCCGAACGCGATGCCACCCGCGGTGATACCCGCGAACACCGCGAACGCGCGGGCCCGCTCCTGCACATCGGTGAAGATCACCGACAGCAGCGACAGGGCCGCGGGGGCGAGCAGCGCGGCGAACGCACCCTGCAGTCCTCGGCCGATGAACAACTGCGGGCCGGTCTGCGCGAGCCCCGCCAGCGCCGACGCGGCGGCGAAGCCCACCAGGCCGACCAGGAAGATCCGGCGTCGGCCCAGGTAGTCGGCCATCCGTCCGCCGAGCAACAGCAGCCCGCCGAAGATGAGCGTGTACGCGGTGAGCGCCCACTGTTTGTCGCCGTCGCTGATCCCCAGGTCACGCTGGGCATACGGCAGGGCGATCGTGATCACGGTGGCGTCGAGCACCACCATCAGCTGGGCGGCCGAGAGCACGACCAACGCCCACCACCGCATCGAATTCTGTTGTTGGTCAACATGTTTCGTCAATACTTCGGTGCCGGTCACCAGGACTCCTCGTCGCTCGATTGGCGTGAACCAATCCTGGCACTACGAGACAATTGGCGTCAAGAGAAAAATGTCTGAACGCGCCAATTGGCCTACTTGGACAGATAAAGCCGCCGACGCGGTAGGCTGAGGGAATGCTGGACTCGACCACTCCGATCAGCGCCGACCGGACGACCGAACCGGCTGCCGACGCGCCGCTGGGCCTGCGCGAGCGCAAGAAGCTGCAGACCAAAGCCGCGATCGTGGCGGTCGGGCTCGACCTGTGCGACAGCCAAGGGTTCGACGCGACGACGGTCGAGCAGATCGCCGCGGGCGCCGATGTGTCCCCACGCACCGTCAACCGGTACTTCGCGCTCAAGGAAGACATCGTGCTGGCCCCGATCGACGACTTCGGGGTCTCCGTCGCCGTCGCGCTGCGCTCCCAGCCGAATACCGGCAACGAACTCCAGGCGCTGTGTGGCGCCTACCTGACGGTGGTCCAGGCCGAGGCGGACGCGGACGGCATCCGGTTCATCCGCCAGTTCCTGCAGATGCAGCGCATCATGCGCACCAGCCAGTCGGTCAATGCGCGCGCGCTGGAATACGCGGAGAAGAAGAACGTCGCGGTGTGCACCGAGCTCGCGCAGCGGATGGGCACGTCACCGGAGGACTTCACGGTGAAGTTGGTGGCAGGCATCTGGCAGATGCTGTGCCACCTCTCGGTCGCCGATACCGAACAGGCACTGCTGAGCGGGTCTCCGACGGTAGCCGTTCGGGTCACCCGCGACGCCGTGCTGCGCGCCTACCACGGCTTGCGGCAGGTCTGTGGCGCACCGGTGGACGACACGCCAGGCTTCGGCACACCGTCCGACGAGTGATCTTCGGCGGGAAATGCGGGGGAAGTTTCCGCCCGCGGGAGATCTCCGGTTAACATGACGGCAAGGTCATGAGTACCAGCGCCAAGCCCCGGCTCGCTGGTCGGCAACCCTCCAGCTGCGGTGGGGTGCTCCGGGTGATGACCGGGCTCTCGAAAGTCGAGAGCAAGCGCGCACTGCAGGAGGCCCCCATGTGTTGTTGCCAGTCGATCCGACCCAGTTGACGAGATCCCCCCGGCTGACACCCTTTGGAGCACGACATGACTGACTCTTCCCTGCCCGAGAACTGGTCCTTCGAGACCAAGCAGGTCCACGCGGGCCAGGCCCCCGACGCGACCACCAACGCGCGGGCGCTGCCGATCTACCAGACCACCTCCTACACCTTCCGCGACACCGATCACGCCGCCGCGCTGTTCGGTCTCGCCGAGCCGGGCAACATCTACACCCGGATCATGAACCCCACCCAGGACGCGGTGGAGCAGCGCGTGGCCGCGCTCGAAGGCGGCGTCGCGGCGCTGCTGCTGGCCTCGGGCCAAGCCGCGGAGACCTACGCGATCCTGAACCTGGCGAGCGCGGGCGACCACATCGTGTCCAGCCCGCACCTCTACGGCGGCACCTACAACCTCTTCCATTACTCGCTGCCCAAGCTGGGGATCACGGTCTCGTTCGTCGAGGACCCCGATGATCTCGAGCAGTGGAAGGCCGCGATCCAGCCGAACACCAAGGCGTTCTACGGCGAGACCATCGCCAACCCGAGCAGCGCGGTGTTCGACATCCCCGGTATCGCCGGTGTCGCGCACGCGAACGGCCTTCCGCTGATCGTGGACAACACCGTCGCCACCCCGTACCTGATCCAGCCGCTGGCCCACGGCGCCGACATCGTCGTGCATTCGGCGACGAAGTACCTGGGTGGGCACGGCGCGGCCGTGGCGGGCGTGATCGTCGACGGCGGCACGTTCGACTGGACCGTGCGCGACGCCGACGGCAACGCGCGCTTCCCCGGTTTCACCGAGCCCGACCCCAGCTACCACGGCGCGGTGTTCGCCGATCTGGGCGCGCCCGCGTTCGCGCTGAAGGCGCGCGTGCAGTTGCTGCGCGATCTGGGTGCGGCGGTCTCGCCGTTCAACGCGTTCCTCATCGCGCAGGGCATCGAGACGCTGAGCCTGCGGGTCGAGCGGCACGTCAGCAATGCGGAGGCGGTCGCGAAGTTCGTCGCCGAGCAGCCGGGCGTCGACGCGGTGTTCTACGCGGGCCTCGAGTCCTCGCCCTGGCACGCGCGGGCCAAGGAGCTGGCGCCCAAGGGCGCGGGCGCGATCGTGGCGTTCGAGCTGGCGGGCGGCGTCGACGCGGGCAAGAAGTTCGTGGACGCGCTCAGCCTGCACAGCCATGTAGCTAACATCGGTGATGTGCGTTCACTCGTGATTCACCCGGCGTCGACCACGCACTCGCAGTTGACGCCCGCAGAGCAGCTGGCGGCCGGCGTCACTCCCGGCCTGGTCAGGCTCGCGGTGGGCATCGAGGGAATCGACGACATTCTGGCCGATCTGCGGGCCGGGTTCGCGGCGGCGACGACGTGACCGTGAGCACCGAATCGCCGATCGCCCGACCCGGAACCGGGGTGGCCCTGCTGCCACCGCCGGACGGGCGCGTCGGCGTGGTCGCCATCGGGGATGTGGCGCTGGAGAACGGCGCCGTCGTCCCCGATGTGCGGCTGGCGGTGCAACGCTGGGGCGAGCTCTCGCCCACCCTGGACAATGTGGTGCTCGTCGAACACGCGCTCACCGGCGACTCCCATGTCGTCGGTGGGCCCGACGGGGCGCCCGGCTGGTGGGAGGGCATGGTCGGGCCCGGCGCGCCGATCGACACCGACGAGTGGTGTGTGATCGCGACCAACGTGCTGGGCGGCTGCAAGGGCAGCACCGGCCCGTCCTCGCTCGCCTCCGACGGAAAGCCATGGGGCGCACGGTTTCCCGAGCTGAACATCCGTGACCAGGTGCAGGCCGAAGCGCAGTTGTTCGAGGTGCTCGGGATCGAGCGGCTCGGCGCTGTCGTCGGCGGCTCGATGGGCGGCATGCGGGTGCTCGAGTGGATCATCGGCCTGCCCGAGCGGGTCAGCGCCGCGCTCGTGCTGGCCGTCGGCGCCCGCGCCACCGCCGATCAGATCGGCACCCAGACCACCCAGATGGCCGTCATCACGGCCGATCCCGACTGGCAGGGCGGCGACTATCACGGCACCGGTCGCGCGCCGATGACCGGCATGGGCCTGGCCCGGCGCATCGCGCACCTGACCTACCGCACCGAGGGCGAACTCGACCACCGCTTCACCAACAGGCCCCAGGGCGACGAAGACCCGTGGACCGGTGGGCGCTACGCGGTGCAGAGCTACCTCGAGCACCAGGCCGACAAGCTGGTCCAGCGGTTCGATCCGGCCACCTATGTGCTGCTCAGCGAGGCCATGAACCGCCACGATGTGGGTCGCGGGCGCGGCGGTATCGCTGCCGCGCTGGCATCGACATCGGTGCCGTGCGTGGTCGGCGGGGTCGACTCGGATCGCCTGTATCCCTTGAACACTCAGGCCGAGCTGGCCGAAGGTCTGCCCGGCTGCGCGGGGCTCGAGGTCGTGCACTCACGCGACGGGCACGACGGGTTCCTCACCGAGGCCGCCGCGGTGTCGAAGTTGCTCACCGAGACGATGCGCCTCGCGCGGGAGAACCGCTGACCTTCACGGTCCCGTCAGCAGGGCGACGATCGAGCGGACGTAGGCCTGAAGTCGTTCGCGCGGATACTCTTCCGGCTCGCTGACCCCCAGCCGACCGAGCATTTCAGCGATGGTGAGGGTCGAGTTCGCGAGTAGTCCGGCATCCATGCCCGACCATCGCGGCAGCACGGAGATGCCCATGCGGACAAGCGATTCCGCGCGCTCCAAGATCTCGGCGCGCGAAGCACGAAGCGCCGCACGGTATTCGTCGGGCGCGCTCGCCGGGGTGGCGAGGATCAGCCGCCAGCGGGTCGGATTCGCCAGTGCCACACCGACGAACGCTTCGACGGTTGCCGAGGCGGCAGCCAAGGGGTCGGCGCCGAGCAGGTCTTCGGGCAGCGTGTCGGCGATCTGATCCAGTCCGCGTTCACGTTCGCGTTCCAGCAGCGCTTCGACGAGTTCGGCGCGGGTCTTGAACACCGTGTACAGCACAGGTTTTCCGACGCCCGCCTCCTGCGCGACGGCCTCCATGCTCAGCTCGTGCAGTTCCATCCGGCCCAGAACCGTGAACGCGGCGTCGAGCAGTTGCGCGCGGCGCTGCTCCGGCGGCAGACGCGGCGCATAGCGGCGTCGAGGTCGCTGCTCCTGCGTCGAGGTCACCGCCCACCTGCCTTTCGCTCGCCGACGATACCCGCCGACCCTGTCGGCACAAATCCTACGCAACCGTTGTATTCACGTCGAGTTATTGCTACGGTGGTGTTGTATTCAACAATTCCTCGCACTGCAAAGGGGCATGTGCAATGGCTTTCGATGCGTCGACTCTCCGTCGCGACGACCACGGCTTCTTCGGACCGGATTCCCCCACCTGGAAGGTATGGGCGGCGCCGACCGCGCTGATCGGCTTCCAGCGCGCGGTCACGCTCGAACACTTCGATCCGTTCCTGACCGCCGCGGTCGCCGATTCACACGGAATCTACGACAATCCCGCCACCCGTCTCGACCACACGCTGTCCTACTTCCTGTTGGTCGCGCTGGGTGACGGCCGCACCGCCATCCAGGCCGCCGAGCACCTGATGAAGGTGCACGCGCCGATGACGGGCATCGAACCGATCAGCGGCAAGCGCTACAGCGCCAACAACCCCGACTCCCAGCTGTGGATCCACGTCACCGGGTGGCATTCGGTCCTCAAGGCCTACGAGATGTTCGGACCGGGGCCGCTGAGTCCCGCCGAAGAGGACCGGTACTGGGCCGAGTGCGTGATCGCCGCCGAGCTGCAGACCTGCAAGCCCGCGGATGTGCCGCGCGATCGGGCCGAGGTGCGCGCGTACTTCGAGCGCGTTCGGCCGCAGTTGTGCGTCAGCGAGCGGGCGGTCGAGGCCATGCATTTCCTGCTGTGGCCGTCGGTGCGCAAGGGCATGACCTTCGCGGCCGGTGGTCGGGTGCTGTCGCTGGCGACGATCTCGACGCTGCCCGCCTGGATGCGCGAGCTCGGCCGATTCGACATGCCCCGGGTCGTCGACGCCGCGGTGCGCGTCCCGGGGAAGGCAATCGTCTGGGCCGCCGCGCGTCGCGACAACCGTGGCCTGATCCTGGCCAGCCCGTACGTCGCGAAGATGACCGGACAGATCCTGGCTGCCCATGCCGGCGCCGCACCCCCGCGAACCCGGACGACGATCAGCCCGAGCGATGCTCGCGCGCTCTACGGCAGCAACGGCACCCACAGCCTGTGGGACAGGACCTCCGCCTGAACTAAGAAACGCCGAGGGTGTTGATGGTGGCCGCCAGGAAGACGATGGCGCTGCCGAGCGCGGTCAGCGCGGCCACATCGAACGGACGGCTGCGTACGGCGAGCAAGCCCACCTGCACGGTCGGCAAGCACAGCCGGAACGCGGCGGCCACCAGGGCGGCGCTGCCGAAGATCAGCGCGCCGCGACGCCACCGATCCCAGGCGACGAAGCCGACCGCGATCACGATCAGCGCTGTCACCACGGTCATCGGCAGATGACTGCGCAGGTACTGCTCCCCCGCGCTCAACCGCGCGACCCGGTGCTTGCCGGTCGTCTCCGCCTCGTTCACGAGCCCGATTGTTCCAGATACCGCCTGCGCGCGGACGGGGTGGCGCATGACAGAGTGGTCCGCTGTGCTGCACCTGATCTTTCACGAGCCCGTGATTCCGCCCAATACCGGCAATGCGATCCGGTTGGCCGCGGGGACCGGCTGCGCGCTACACCTGATCGAACCGCTCGGCTTCGACCTCTCGGAGTCCAAGCTGCGACGGGCTGGACTGGACTACCACGACCTCGCGGTGGTAACTGTGCATCCCGACCTGGCGACGGCGTTCGCGGCGATCGAGCCCGGTCGGGTCTTCGCCTTCACCACCCAGGCCACCACCCGTTTCACCGATATCGCCTATCGCGACAACGACGCGCTGCTGTTCGGCACCGAGCCCACGGGCCTGCCCGAGGAAGTGCTGACCGATCCCCAGATCACCGAGCAGGTCCGCATCCCGATGCTGCCGGGGCGACGGTCGATGAATCTGTCCAACGCGGCGGCGGTATCGGTGTACGAGGCGTGGCGGCAGCTGGGCTTTCCGGGCGCGGTCTGACTCAGTCGATGTCGAAGCGCTTGAACCGCGAGGTGGCGCCCGCGGTCAACCGGACGGCGGACTTGGCGACGCCGAAATGGTCGGCGAGGAGTTCGATGGCCGCCTTGTTCGCCTTGCCCTCTACGGCCGGGGCGCGGACGTAGAGGGTGAGGGAGCCGTCCTCAGCGGTTTCGACCAGTGGGCCTTTACGGCTGTTCGGTTTGATCGTCGCCCGCACTGTGGGCACCGGGGGTCTCCTTCGCCGACGCTGTCTGTTCGGTGGCGCCTGACGCGGTGGTTGCCGGAGCGGGAGCCGTGGCCACCGGCGCGGTGGGCACATGCGCTCCGGCGCGACGGCGCCTGCGCAGCAATCGCAGTGCGGCATAAAGCAATCCGCCGATCACGGCGAGGAAGCCCAGCCACGGCACGGCCTTGCCGACGAAGACGATCGCGTCCTGCAACCAGTCGATCAGCGAATGCCAGCCCGAGACGATGCCGTCCCAGAAGTTGTCCGGGTCGCCGGGTGCGTTCTTGTCGTCGGCGGTGAGCGTGATGGTGAGCGTCGACAGCGCCACCTGATCGTCGAGGCTGCGTTTCTGCGCGGTGAGGCTGTCGAGTTCGCCCTGCCTGCTCGACAGCGCCTCTTCGGCGGCGATCAGGTCGGCGGTGTTGGTGGCACCGGTGATCAGCGCTTTGAGCCGATCGACGGAGGCTTGCAGTGCGCGGATGCGGGCATCGAGGTCCTGCCACTGCATGGTGACATCGTCGCGATTGGTGCTGACTCTGGTGACCGTGCCGACCCCGCCGAGGCCGGTGATGAAGGCATCGGTCTTGTCGGCGGGCACCCGAACACTGAGCACGGCGCGAGCCGCGCGCTTGTCGGTGCCGGGTTGTTCGGTGCGGCTGTCGATTCGGCCGTCGACGGCATCGACCTGCCCGGTGACGGTCGCGGCGGCGGCGATCGGATCGGGCGAGGTGACATCCACCGACCCGGTGATCACCTCTTTCCGGTTCGACTGATCCGTCGGCGCCGGACTGTCCTTCTGCGGTGCGCCTTCCCGGAACCCGGGCGCCACAGCGGGTGCGGGCCCGCCGAGGACGGTGGGCGCGGTAGCCCGACCAGCCTCGTCCTCGCTGTCGTCATCGCCGCACCCGGCCAGGAACAGGAGTCCGAGTAACGCGATCATCACCACGGCAAGCTTGCGCATATTTCGCAGCGTAGTGCGTGGGTGGGTCGGTGACTCGTGTTCGAAGGCGGAGCAGTGTCAGCGGAAGTCGCGGGAGCGGGCGACGATGGTCAGGTCCAAGTGTTCGAGGTGGTCGGCGACGAGGCTGGCCGCGCCCTCGGCGTTTTGGATGCGGCCACGGATGAGCAGGGCGGTGGCGTTCTGGGCGAGGCGGCGGTAGCGGGTCCACAGGCCGACCGAGCAGACCACATTGACCATGCCGGTTTCGTCTTCGAGATTGAGGAAGGTGACGCCCGCGGCGGTGGCGGGGCGCTGACGGTGGGTGACAGCGCCTGCCACCAGGATTCGCGCGCCGTCCTCGACGAGCAGTAGATCGCAGGCGGGGACGACACCGAGCGAATTCAGTTGGGCGCGAAGAAATTCGGTGGGGTAGGTGTCGGGCGAGATACCGGTGGCCCAGACGTCGGCGGCGGCGAGTTCGAGTGCGCTCATGCCGGGCAGCGCGGGTGCCGCGACGGCGGGGCCGGTGCCGGGCAGGAGGTTCGCGCGTTCCTGGGCCGCCGCTCCTGCCGCCCACAGCGCCGCCCGCCGAGAGCTCGTCGCCGAATGCTCGGTCGAAGTGTCGACCAAGCTGCTCAACGCGCCTGCGGTAGCGAGGGATTCGGTTTGAGGAATGGTCAGTTCGATGCGGCCGGTGAGGTCGAGCATCGAGGTGAAGGGGCCGTGTTCGGCACGGGTGGCGACGATGCGGTCGGCGAGGTCGGTGCCGATGTGGCGCACGCCCGACAGGCCGAGCCGGATCTCGGTGCCCGCGTTCTCGAGGGTGGGTTCGGCACGGCTGGCGTTGATATCGGGGCCGTGCACGCGCACCCCGTGGCGGCGGGCATCGGCGACCAGCGACTGCGGTGAGTAGAAACCCATCGGCTGCGCGCGCAACAACCCGGCGCAGAACGCGGCCGGATGGTGCAGCTTGAACCACGACGAATAGAACACGATCGCGGCGAAGCTCTGCGAATGGCTTTCGGGGAAACCGAAATTGGCGAAGGCGTAGAGCTTCTCGTAGATGCGGTCGGCGACCTCGTCGGTGATGCCGTGCAACTTCCGCATGCCCTCGTAGAACCTGGTCTTCAACCGTTGCATCTTCTCCGGCGAACGTTTGGATCCCATCGCACGGCGCAGCTGATCGGCTTCGGCCGCACTGAAACCGGCGACATCGACCGCCATCTGCATCAGCTGTTCCTGGAACAGCGGGATGCCGAGCGTGCGCGTGAGCGAGCGCTCCAGCGAGGGATGGTCGAACACCACCGGTTCCTTGCCGTTACGCCTGCGGATATAGGGGTGCACCGAGCCGCCTTGAATCGGTCCGGGACGGATCAGCGCCACCTCGACGACCAGATCGTAGAAATTACGCGGCTTCAGCCGGGGCAGCGTCGCCATCTGCGCGCGCGACTCCACCTGGAACACCCCGATGGAGTCCGCGCGTTGCAGCATCTCGTAGACGCCTGCTTCGGTGAGGTCGAGCGCGTGCAGTTCCACTGTCTCGCCCTTGTGCTCGCGCACCAGGTCGATCATGTAGTGCAGCGCCGACAGCATCCCGAGGCCGAGCATGTCGAACTTGACCAAACCGACCGCGGCGCAATCGTCTTTGTCCCACTGCAGCACACTGCGCCCGGCCATCCGCGCCCACTCCACCGGGCACACATCGGCGATCGGTCGATCACAGATCACCATGCCGCCGGAGTGGATGCCCAAATGCCTGGGCAGACCGTCGAGTTCGCCCGCGAGTTCGAGAACCGTGTCCGGGATATCGGTACCCGTCTCGGCGGCCACCCCGGACCAGCGGCTCACCTGCTTACTCCACGCGTCCTGCTGTCCGGGTGAGAAGCCCAGTGCCCGTGCGGCATCGCGCACCGAGGACTTACCCCGGTAGGTGATCACGTTCGCCACCTGAGCGGCGAAGTCGCGCCCGTACTTGGCGTAGACGTGCTGGATGGCCTCCTCGCGGCGGTCGGATTCGATATCGACATCGATATCGGGTGGCCCGTCGCGCTCGGGCGAGAGGAACCGCTCGAACAGCAGTTGGTTGCCGACCGGGTCGACATTGGTGATGCCGATGGCGTAGCAGACCGCGGAGTTGGCGGCCGAGCCCCGACCCTGGCACAGGATGTCGCTGTCTTTGCAGAACTGGACGATGTCGTGCACCACCAGGAAATAGCCGGGAAAGTTCAGGTCCGCGATCACCGCTAGTTCGTGGTCGATCTGCTGATACGCCTCGGTGTTTCGCTGCCTCGGCCCGTAGCGGCGCGCCGCGCCCGTATAAGCGAGGTCGCGCAGCCAGGAGTTCTCGTCGTGGCCGGGCGGCACCTCGAACGGCGGCAGGTTCGGGGCGATCAGCCCCAGGTCGAACGCGCATTCGCGAGCCAGCGTGACCGCGTTCGCCACCGCGTGCGGGTAGTCGGCGAACAGGTGCGCCATCTCCGTACCCGAACGCAGGTGCGCACCGCCGGTGGGAGCGAGCCAGCCCGCCATCTCGTCGAGACTGCTCCTGGCACGGATCGCGGCCAGCGCCATCGCCCGTCGACGTTGCGCCGGTGACGCGAAATGCGCACCGGTGGTGGCGAGTACGGGAACATCGAGCCGGTCGGCCAGCGCGATCAACAGGGCGTTGCGCTCGTCATCGGTGGCGATGCCGTGATGGGTGAGCTCCACACTCACCCGGTCCGAGCCGAATCGCTCGATCAGATCCCGCAGTGCCGCTTCGGCTTTCGGCAGCCGGATATCGCCACCGCGCAGATCGTGTTCGAGCGCGGTGCGCAGGTGGCCTTTTCGGCAGCCGGTGAGAATGTGCCAGTGCCCGCCCGCCGCCGCTGCGAGCGTGTCGAGGTCGTAGCGCAGCACGCCCTTCTCCCCTGCGGCCATGTGCGCCGTGGTCATCTCCCTGGAGAGCCGCCGGTACCCCTCCTGCCCCCTGGCCAGCACCAGCAGATGCGGGCCGAACGGGTCGGGAGATCCGGTGCGCGGCACCGAGTCCGGCGCGTGCGCGTGTCCTCGCTCGACCACGTCATCGGCAGTGGCCCGCACTCCGCCCCGAGGGACAGAACGGCGCCGGACCGCATCCCCTCGGCCCGGCGCCGCCTTCGCATCGGTTCCCAGTGACAGTTCGGCACCGAAAACCGTTGGCATTCCCCATTCCCTGGCCGCCTCGGCGAACCGGACGGTCCCGTAGAACCCGTTGTGGTCGGTGAGCGCGAGCGCTTCCAGACCGAGCCGCACCGCCTCCTCCACCAGCTCCTCCGGCTGACTCGCGCCGTCGAGGAAGCTGTAGGCGGAGTGGGTGTGCAGCTCGGCGTAGGGCACCGTCGGGCCGGTCGGCCGGTCGAGCCCGCCGGCGTGGTACTCGCCGCGTTTGCGTGACCAGGCCGGACTGTCGCCGCCGTCGCCGGGGTGCATGTCCTCCGCGGGCCTGCCGCTCGGCTTGCCCGAGAGTACCCGTTCCAGCTCCGACCAGGTCGGCGGACCGTTGCTCCAGCCCATGCACCCACTCCTCTCACGACCCCCGCATCACCACATCCCTTTCGTGTTGGAAGACAACTCAATTCGCGGGCAAGCGCTCCATCGACCGCGATTCCAGCGCGGCCTCCACATGCCCGAGACCCGAGCGGATCACCGCGCCGTAGGCATCGTTGGCGAGCACATCCAGGTGCCCGCGCGCGATGGCCAACTGCATCCGCGCCATCTCGAAGTCACCGACGCGGCGGTGACTGTCGGCCAGGTTCAGATACAGCGAGGGCAGGAACCCGCGCAGCCCCTCATCGAGCGGGATGCCCGGCCCGAACACCGCGGCCAGCGCCCGCTGGTCCCACAGCAACGCACCCTCCGGCAACTCCTGCACATCCGCCAGGTGATGTGCCACCACGCAGCGATGCAACGGGTCGCCGCCTTCCCCTATCTCACTCCACAGCCTGGTCAGCGCCGCGCGCGCCGCATCAGGGTCGCCACCGCCGAGCCGCACCGCGGCATAGATGTCCGCCATCCGATCGTCCGCCATGCGGACCAGTATCGCACATACGTTCGAATAATGGCGAGAGGCGTTCGAGCATATTTTCGAGTTTCTCGAGGAACCTGGCCCTCGAACTTACTTTGGAGTAAGTTCGAGGGAACGAGCTGCAAAGGAGCAGTGATGTCTCAGGTTTCTCCAGGTGAACGGGGCCGCAAGCGGCGCGATCTCACCGGCAGGCATGTCGTGATCACCGGCGCGTCCTCCGGGATCGGACGGGCCGCCGCACTCTCGGTGGCCGACAAGGGCGGGATCGTGTTCCTGCTCGCGCGCCGCGCCGACGAACTGGCCGCGGTGGTCACCGAGATCGTCGACGCGGGCGGGCTGGCCTACGGCTACCCGTGCGACGTCACCGATTCCGAATCCGTGGATTCGGCGGTCAAGGCCATTCTCGACCAGCACGGCCACGTCGACATGCTGGTCAACAACGCGGGCCGGTCCATCCGCCGCGCCATCCACCGCTCCACCGACCGCCTGCACGACTTCGAACGCACCATGGCGGTCAACTACTTCGGCGCGCTGCGGATGACGTTGGCCCTGCTGCCACAGATGCGCGAACGCGGCTTCGGCCACATCGTCAATATCTCCAGCGCCGGCGTGCAGGTGGCCACTCCCCGCTTCGCCGCCTATCTCGCCAGCAAGGCGGCCCTGGACAAGTTCACCGAGGTCGCCTCGGTCGAAACCCTGGCCGACGGAGTCACTTTCACCACCATTCACATGCCGTTGGTGCGCACTCCGATGATCGCCCCCAGCGGCGACCAGGGCCCCTCCGAATCCCCCGAGTGGGCCGCGGGCACGATCGTCCGTGCCCTCGCCGAACGCCCGAGACGCATCGACGTCCCCCTCGGCACCCTCGCCGAATACGGCGGCATCATCACCCCCAAACTCCGCGACCGCATCTTGCACCGCTACTACCGCGCGCTGCCGGATTCCCCTGCGGCCAAGGGCGAATCGGCCGAAGACTCACCCGCCCCAGTCCCGATCCCCCGGGCAGATCCGAAAACCCCTTCCGCCGCCCGAAAAGCCACCGGCACCGCCCTGCGCCGCGCGGCCCGCTGGGTACCCGGCACACACTGGTGACCCCCGCGTAGTCACTCAGTTCGCCTCGGGCCCACCTGGATTCGGGGCACGACCGGTCCGCCCGCGATTCACTGCAGGTCGAGGGTGAAGTGGTGGGCGGTGATGGCCAGATGGTGGCGCATATAGAGGCGATGGGCGGCGGCTCGGGTGGGGCCGACGCCGGAGTCCAGGTGGATCCCCGTGCACCGCAGGCGCCGAGCCTCGGCGGTGAGCCAGTCGAGCACGCGGTCGGCGTGGCCTCGACCGCGTGCTGCGGGGAGGGTGGAGACATCGTCGACGTAGAGGTGGTGACCCCAGGCGGTGGAGTGTGATTCGCGGAATCCCGCCACCGACAGCGCTGTGGGAGAGCCCGGTTCGAAGATCCCGACCAGCCGGTAGCCCTCGGGTCGGAGTTCGGCGTCGATGAACTCGGCCAGCCGCGATGTCGTCTCCCACCGTGGGCGCAGCTCCAGCAGGGCAGGGCCCGCCAGCTCGGTTTCGTCCTTGCCGATTTCGCGGATGTCGCTCATGGAGTCGACGTTAGGGTCGCCGGGTGATCGCGCGGTAGAGCCATTCCGCCGTAGTTCCGATAGTCCACCGACTCTCAGCGGTCGGCGGACTGTTCGGGCTGGATGGTGGATGGCTCGCAGAGTTGTTCTACTGCAGCGGGTTCCAGGTAGGTGGCCGGCTTGGGAGCGGCGCCGCAGCTGGCTTGGCGCGGGGCGGCGGGGACGGTGCGGGCGGTGACGCGCCAGCGGCGGCCGTCGCGGTGGGTGACGACGGCGGCGCCCGCCAGGGTCGGGTCATCGGTGGGAGCCGGGTCGGGGTGGACGGTGAGGTCGGTGGCGCCGGCCGGGAACTGTTCGCGCACAGCCACTTCAGCGAGCTGGGAGATCGGGGGGTAGCAGCTGCGGCCGCGGAGACCGGCCAGGGAGACCTCGTCGACGTCGGCCGCTTCGAGCATCGCCTTGGCGGCGGGGGCGTCGACACGGCCGTAGGTGAGGCCGGAGGGAAGCAGGACGACCGCGGGGGCGAAACGGTGACCACCGGTGTGTGAGGCCTCCCAGACCCGGCCCGGGTAGTCGGCGGCAAGGGCGGCGGCGATCGGGCGGCCCAACAGTGCACAGCACTGGTCGCGTTTACCGTGAGCGCATACCAGGACCACCGGATCATCCACCCGCACACCGATTCCCGGTGCCGGTCCGTCGACGAGATGCAGATCGATGTCGAAGAGTTGGCGCAGGTCGGTGATCTCGAACCGCTCACACCAGGAGCCCTCCGGCCGCGAGCTGACCAGCAGCACCGTGCGGGTACCGGTGAACTCGTTGCGGCCCGGACGGCGGATCAGCGTCGGCCGAACCCGTGCCGCGGACGTCCGCGCCGCCAGTTCGGCGGTGATCTCCGGACCGAGCACCTCATCACCGATCACATCACCGCCCCACGCGCCGGGATGCTCGATACACAGCCATCCGGTGAAGTGCCCCGCGGTACCGAGCAGCGGAAGGTCGGCCGCGGCCGCCGTACACAACATGCCCTCGAATGGGTTCACAGCGCTCCTCCCGCGACCGAGCCTTCCGGGGCCATCCCCGGACAGGCGTCGTTTCACTCTAGAACCGGGGCGGTGGGCTACTCGTAGACGCCCTCGGCGTGCCACCGCATCGCGTCGTAGACGAGCAGGACGGCGCGGATTTCGGTGGGGTCGGCGTCGAGCTGGACTTGGACGCGCACGGCGAGGGAGGTGGGTTCGGCGGTGGACCACCAGCGTTCGGCGACCTGCCACGGGCCCGCCCAGCCCAGCAGCGCCCATTCCTTGCGGCCCCAGCGCAAACGGGTGGGGGTGGCGGTGAACAGACCGCGGTCGGTGACCAGGACGGGGGCGCCGTCGGCGGCGGTCAGGTGCACGACCGGGCGGTGCAGCAGGAGCAGGGTGGGGGCGGGTTCGGGGAGTCGACCCGGCCAGGGCTGGGTGGGGTCGGCGGCGGGGGTCAGTTCGTCGCCGAGGGCGATCATGGTGATGCGTTCGGCGGGGCCGCGGCCGCCGCTGAGCACGCCGATGCGGACCGCTTCGCCGCCGAGCAGGCCCTGCACGCGGACCAGGGCGCGGCGGGCACGTTCGGTCTCCTCGCCTTCGCCGCCCCACAGACCGAGTTGCAGCGCACCGGCGGCGACCACCTCGACCGGTTCCAGCGTGAGCTCCACGATCGGGCCGGTGGGGCGGGCGCGGTGGGTGAGCCAGCCGTCGAGCTGCCAGCGGACGCGGTCGGCGGTGTCGGCGGGAGTGAGCGGGCGGGCGCAGCGCCAGATCCTGGTGAGCTCCTCGCCCGCCTCGGTGCGCGCGGTGACGGCGAGCCGGGTGCAGGCCACGCCCGCCGCCGACAACACCGCGTGCAGCCGGGTGGACAGTTGCCTGCCCGCGAACGCGGCCGCGTCGACCCGGTCGATGGGCGGATCGCAGGCCAGCTCGACGGTCAGTTCCGGAGCGGGGCGGCGCGCCGACGGTGGGCGTTCCGGCAGCGCGCGGGCGGTGCGATGGGCGAGCACGGCGTCGGCGCCGAACCGGGAGGCCACTTCGGCGGGAGACAGACGGGCGAAATCGCCGATGCGGCGCAATCCCAAGCGCCGCAACAGGTCTACCAGCTCCGTGCGTTCCGGTGCGGCCAGGCTCGGTTCCACCGCGAGTTCGGAGACCGAGAGCCCAGCGAGGTACTTCGCGCCCTCCCCCGGCACCACGATCGCCCCGCGCCTGGCCGCGATCACCGCCGTCGACATGGCATCGGCGATCCCGATCTGCGCCTCCGCTCCCGCTACGGCGACCGCGTCGATCAACCGCACCACCGCGGCCTCCTCGGAGCCGAAATACCGTGCGGCACCGCGCGCCCCGAGCACGATGAGCCCGGGCCGCAACACCTCGACGCCCGGCACCGTCTCATCGACAGCCCCCACCACCGGCTCGAACAACCGCGCGTCCCGATCCGGATCATCCTGCACGACAACAAGTCCCGGACAACATCCTTGCGCGTCCCGCCGCCGCATCCCCCGCCGCACACCCTCGGCCCGCGCGATCGCCGAACACGCCACCACCGAACTGCCCCGCAACACCGCGATCGGCCGCTCCGCCGACACCCCCTCCGCCGCGGCCGCCGCCACCGCGGGCCAGTCCAGGCACCACACCGCCAGCACCCGATCGACACGCGTCACCACGACACCGCCGATCCACACGCCACACCACGTCCGAACCGAGACACCCACGAATTCGGTCGGCGATCGGCATCGGCGTGCCGAGCGCGACTCGGGAACGAACGGGAGACCCGCGGCGACTGTCCGGCGACCGCCGGACAGTCGGTGGATCCCCTCACGCCCATCGGCCGGAACCCGACAACAGGTCGGCGGTCATGAGACGGCCTCGTGTAGCGCGGTGACTTCTGTCGCACCGCTGACATTTTCGCGAGGCAGCCATTCGGTGCGCCCGACCTGGGCGCACAGGTCCATGCGGCCGTGGCGGGTCTGGCCCGCCTTGGCGCTGACGCGCACGTCGAGGCAGACCGAACGCAGGCGTCCGCGACCGGCCCCGAGGCCGCGGTAGCCGGTGACGCGCGAGTCCAGGCGCAGGGTCGGGTTGGCCCATTCGCCCGCGACGACGAGGGTGGCGCCGCGATTGCGGGCGCGGGCGGCGAGGACGCGACAGCGGGCGGGCGGGACGGCGAGGCCGCCGAGGCCGAGGACCACCAGGTCGAGGCCGTCGAGCAGGACCGCGGCCACCTCGGCGGGGTCGGGGCCGGGATCGGCGATCACCGCCAGGTGGGACAACCGGGCGCCCATCTCCGCGGCGGCCAGCAAACCGAGCCGGGGCAGGCCGACCACCGCCGCGTGGCCGCCGTTTCCGGTGACGGCGGCGAGCAGTCCGGTCAGCAGGGAGTGCGCGCCGGTGTAGGCGACCACCGCCCCTTTGGGCAGCCCGCCATCGGGCAGCAGATCGGCCAGCGGCGGCGGCACCGGCAACAAATCGCGACGTAATTGCTGCTCACGCGGCATGTGCCCGGTCGCGGACTCACCGCGCCCCGGCACCGCGGCCATGCGCCTACGCAGCTCGTCGAGCATGCCCCGATCGGGCGACAACGCTTCCGAACCCATCAACACCACCTACTTCCACGATGGACCCGCGAGCGGAAAACCGCCCCGCACCGAAACAACAGCACCGTTTCAGCTATCGATCGTATTCGAATATACGTTCGATAGCGACCAGCGTGACACCCACCCCCACCCCGTGTCCACCGCGAAGCACCCCGAAGATCCCGGCCAGTCAGCGCCATATTCGGCTACCCTCGCACCCGTGACCGAACGTGCTCGTCCCCATATCGGCCCCGACTACCTGGTCGCGGGTCGCTACCGTCTGCAGTCCAAGCTGGGCGGGGGTGGCATGGGTGCGGTCTGGCTCGCGACCGATCGGTTGCTGAACCGGGAAGTCGCGATCAAGCAGGTGCTGTCCACCGCGGGACTGAGCGCGGCCGAGGCCGAGCGAATCCGCAGCGCCATCGTGCACGAGGGCCGGGTGGCCGCCAAGTTGTCGCACATTCACGCCGTCTCCGTGCACGACGTGGTGATCGAGGCGGGCGAGCCGTGGCTCGTCATGGAGTACTTACCCTCGCGCAGCGTGGCCAAGGCGCTCGCGCTGGTCGACACGCTGCCCGCGGTCGAGGTCGCCCAGATCGGCGCGCAGGTGGCCGACGCGCTCGCCGCCGCGCATGCCGCGGGCATCGTGCACCGCGATATCAAGCCGGGCAACATCCTCGTCGCCGACCGCGGCAACAACGTGGGCCTGGCCAAACTCAGCGACTTCGGCATCTCGCGCGGCGCGGGCGACGCCCAGGGTGACGAACCCGACGGTGTGATCACCGGCACCCCCGCCTACCTCCCGCCCGAGGTCGCGCGCGGCGCCCGGCCCACCGAGGCCAGCGATGTGTTCTCCCTCGGCGCCACCCTCTACACCGCGCTGGAAGGCCAGCCGCCGTTCGGTTTCGACTCCGACGAGAACGACGTCGTCGCCACGGCCGCGATGGGCCGGATCATCCCGCCCACCCGCAGCGGCATCCTCACCCAGCCGCTGCTGCACATGCTCGAGCCCGCGCCCCAGCGCCGCCCGACCATGGCCGAGGCCCGCGACGAGATCCTCACCGCCGCCTTCGGCCCCGGCACCGGCGCCTACATCCTCGGTGTGCCGCTGCGCGCCGAAGACGGCACCATCCCCGCCTGGTCCACCCGCAACTCCGCCAGCGGCCTGCGCAGCCCCAACTCCTCCCCCCTCCCGCGTCCGCACCGGGCCCCGGTCGCCGCCACCGCCGCCGCACCCCAACAGCGCACCGGCAGCTTCATCGACAATCTGCCCAACGGCGCCCCTCTCGCCATCGGCGCGGGCGTGCTGATCGGCCTGATCATCCTGATCGCGATCATCATCGCCGTGATGTGATCATTCGATCCGTCGTCGGTGCGCCCAACGGGTGAGCGCATTGCGATTGGACTGCTGGGTCTTGCGCAGCACATTCGACGCGTGCGTCTCGACGGTCTTCACCGAGATGAACAAGGATTCGGCGATCTCCCGGTAGGTGTAACCACGCGCGAGCAAGCGCAGCACCTCCAACTCTCGCGGGGTGAGCGAGTCCAATTCGGGATCGAGTGGCGGCTCGGGAACGGGCGAGCGCCCGGTGAACGAGTCGAGCACGAAACCTGCCAACCGCGGACTGAACACCGCGTCCCCGCCCGCGACCCGGCGGATGCCGTCGGCCAGCTCGGCACCGGAAATCGTCTTGGTGACATACCCGCGCGCCCCCGCCCGGATCACCGCGATCACGTCCTCGGCCGCGTCGGACACGCTCAACGCCAAACACACCGGCCCCTGGGCGATTCCGCTCAGCACCGCCACCCCACCACCATCGGGCATGTGCACATCGAGCAGCACCACATCCGGCTTCGCGGCATCGATCCCGGCGATCGCCTCGGCCACCGCCCCCGCCTCACCGACGACCTCCATATCGGTCTCGCGGCTCAGCTCGGCCCGCACCCCCGACCGGAAGACCGCATGATCGTCGACCAGGAACACCCGCACACTCACTACAAGACTCCTCAGTAGAACCGCTCGATCGACCTGCTGTCATCGGTACCACACCGCGGTGTCCGGGCGTCGAAATCGGCTCGGGTTCGGTGTGATCGCGCACTCAGGGGTCGGTCGGATGGTCCTGCGTCGACGCGCGGTCATCGGTGGTCGGCGCATCCTCACTCGCGACCTCGTCCGGCTCCGAGGTCCCCGAGTCGGTGCGCGGCATGACAATCCGCACCTCGGTGCCACGCCCGAGGGTCGAGTCGATCTCGGCGGTGCCGCCGCGGCGCTCGATTCTGGCGCAGATCGACTTGGCCACCCCGCGCCGGTCGGCAGGCACCGCCGACACGTCGAAACCGGCGCCGCGGTCGCGCACGAAGATGCTCACCTGGTGGGGTTCGGTCTCGGCGAACAGGTCGATCTCGGGGACGTCGGCGTGCTTGGCGGCGTTGACCAGCGCCTCGCGGGTGGCACCGAGCAGGGCGGTGAAGTGTTCCTTGGGCAGGCCGGCGCCGGTGTCGCCGGGGTCCATCGCGACATCGCCGACGGTGACCGGGGTGACCTTCACGCCGTGCTGGTCCTCCACCTCACCGGCGATGGTGCGCAGTGCGGTGGCCAGGCTGGACTGGGCGGGCGCGGTGTCGTCGAAGAGCCACTTGCGCAGTTCGCGCTCCTGACTGCGGGCCAGGCGGAGCACCTCCTGTGGATCCTCGGCCTGACGCTGGATCAGCGCGAGCGTCTGCAACACCGAATCGTGCAGATGGGAGGCGATCTCCTCGCGTTCCTCGTTGCGGATGCGAGCGCCGCGCTCGGCATTGAGCGCGCGGACCATGCGCAACCACAGCGGCACCGTCAGCAGACCGGCGCCGACCAGGGTGACCGCCACCGCGATCAGCGCGGACCCGAGCGAACTGAGATCGATCCTGGCCAGCACCACCACCCCGAGCCCGACCACGATCAGCGTCGCCCCGGCCACGATGCGCGACCAGGTGACCACCGAGGGTCGCGCGGGCAGCCCGAACAGGGCCCGTGGACCCGGCGCGGCCACATCGTATTCACGCCACACCAGCGCGGCGCCGACCGCGACCACCACGATCGGCGCGATCACCTGCGCCGCGGTCCCCTGGAACAGCCACCCCACCGTCACCGTGAGCCCGAGCCCGAGCAGGGCCAGCCCGATCGCCTGCCTGCGCTCGTCACCGGTCGGTTTCACGGCGTCCGCGCCACCGGGCGTGAAGATCCACAGCAGCCCGTAGGCCACCAGCCCCGCACCGACAATCGCGGACAGCAGCACGAACGCCAGCCGCACCTTGATCACATCGACGCCGAGATGGTCGGCCAGACCACCCGCGACACCGCCGACCACCCGCCCACCACTGCGACGGACCAGGCGCGGGGGCTCCGGCAACGGCGCACCCACCGGCTCGGGACCGGGGGCAGGCAGCATGGGCCGATAGCCGCGAGGCACCCCATAGCCCTGCGGGCCCCCCGGATAACCCGGCGCGGCCCGGTACTGCGGCGGCGGAGGGTAGTGCTGCGGCGCCCCATACACCGCAGGCTGCTCCCCGAACGCGCGCTCTACGAAACGACCGCGCGGCCGATGCCCACCGGACCGCGGATTCGCCGCGGCCCCGGGCCCGTCGGAAGGCCCTACCGCATTACCCGGTTGAATCCCGTTCGCGGCCACCGGCGCACGACCCACCGCACTGTTGCCGACCGCGGGCCGAAACCCGTTCTGCGCGCCGGATGCGGGGTGCGCGTCGTTCCCAGGGACACTGCTGTACCCGTGGGGGTACCCCTGGGTGGCCTCGCGAGCGGGAACAGACGGATCCATGCTCTCGATAGTGGCACGCGGGCGCGGCGCCGACATCAGGAAAGTCCCCGATATCGTCCCCGATATCGACGATCCGCCGCTGACCTGGGCGCCGACCTGTCCGGTCCGGACAAAAATAACGCCCTACCTGGGGGTATGGCCGATCCAGTGAGGGACCGGAACGCCGACGGCGGACCGCCGGACCGGAAACTCCGCCACAGGGTCCTCAACAGGTCTTTTAAGCCGACGGGCGGGCACTCCGAAAGCCCGGCCGCAGAAGCTCTTCCTACGTTGATGGCAGGCCGCAATCACGGCCGCCGCTTCAGGGGAGGAACACGTGAACATCATCACCACCGTGCTGGGCGCCGCTGCGATCGGACTGAGCGCCATCGGGATGACGCCGATGGCTTCGGCGACGCCGATGGCACCGCACGAGACGACCTATCACGGGCCTGTCGGCTTCGAACTCACCCTCGGCCATACCGAGGAGGCCTACCGGCTGGTCCCCCCGCTCAACGCGATGCCGACCAATCGCGAGGTGTTTCTCGACAACACCGCCTACGTCACCGCACCGCCCGGCGCGACCGGCAAAGTCAGCTCCGGCTATCTCGTCGCCTGCGCGGTGGACCTGACCCTGTCGGTCGGGCTCGACGGCGGCATCTCGGTGGGCGCGGGGGCCACCATCGGGTTCGGCTCGTCCGGCCCCGATGTGTCCGCCGACATCGGCCCGTCGATCTCGGCCGGTCTCGATCTGAGCCTGTCGCTGGCGCCGGGCGAGATCAAGAAGATCGACGTGGGATCCATGCCCCTCGGTTCGGGTACCACCTATCTGGTGAACCGTGACTTCCATCTGATGGTGGGCAACTGCGGTGGGCCGCTCAACGTCTACTCGTGGGCGACGGTCACCGCGAGCGCCGGACAGGTGAGCGCGACGAACTCGATCTTCGGCGACACCATGTTCCTGTAGGCCGAATCGGGGCCCGGCGACTCGCCGGGCCCCGATCGAGCCGAATACCATGACCCTCGGTCGTTTTCATCGAACGGGGGGTTCCTTGACCAACTATGACGAGCAGAGTTCTTCGCCGCGTGCGCTTTTCGCCCAGAGGTTCGCCGAACTCTATGCCGAGGCGGGCAATCCGACCTTGCGTCGGGTCGCCACGGCCACCGAGCGGCGCATGCGCGGCGCCCAGGCGGGCACGCCGTCACCGCAGCGGATCAGTGACTGGAAGGCCGGGCGCAATGTGCCCGCTCGCTTCGAATCGCTGCTGCCGGTGATCCTCACGCTCGTCGAGATGACCGCGAAGGCCCAGCGCGACCTACCACGCAAGCTCGCCGACCCGCACGAGTGGCAACGGCTCTGGCAGGAGTCGGTCACCTGGACGGCAGCCGCGGGCGACGGCGAGACCTGCCCCTACCCCGGCCTGCGCGCCTACCTACCCGAGGAGCACACCTTGTTCTTCGGACGCGAGCAGGCCACCGCCGAATTCGTCGATCTGGTCCGCGCGACCACCGGCATCGTCGTGCTGATCGGCGCGTCGGGGGCGGGCAAGTCCTCGCTGCTGGCAGCAGGTCTGCGACCCACGATCGACCTCCCCACCGCGACCATGACGCCGGGGGCGACACCGACCACCGGACTCGCGGCGACGCTGACCGACGACCTGAGGGTGCTGATCGTCGACCAGTTCGAGGAACTGTTCACCCTGTGCCAGGACGAAGCCGAACGCGCGGCTTTTCTGTCCGCGCTCGCCGACCTACCTGAATCAGTGACCGTCGTACTGGCGCTGCGTGCCGACTTCTACGAACAATGCCTGCACCAGCCGCTATTGCGGAACGGCCTGCAGCGCAACAACTACCTCCTCGGCGCGATGTCCATGGACGAGGTGTCGCACGCGATCACCGGACCGGCGGCCGCCGCCGGACTCACCCTCGAACCCGGCTTGGAAGAGCTGGTGCTCACCGAACTGCGCGGGCTCGGCGGGCACCTCAGCGCCGACGGCTACGATCCCGGCGCGCTGCCACTGCTGTCACATGTGATGGCCGCGACCTGGCAGCAACGCGAAGGCCGCAAACTCACCGTCGCCGGGTACCGCAAGGCGGGCGGTGTCGCGGGGTCGGTCGCCGAGACCGCCGAGCTGGCCTGGAGCGAGCTGACTCCGGGGCAGCAGACCGCCGCGCAGGAATTGCTCGGTTCGCTCGTCACCGTCGGACAGGACGGGCGTGACACCAGGCGCACGGTCGACCGTGCCGAATTGCTCGGCCGCAGCGATGATCCCGACAATTCAGCGGAAGCGCTCGAAGTCCTCGCGGCCAGCAGACTGATCGCCCTCGACGCGGGCTCGGTGCAGTTCCCCCACGAGATCGTGCTGACCGCGTGGCCCCGGCTGCGCGGCTGGATCGACACCGACCGGGTCGGGCACCTTGTCCGGCAAAGGCTTGAGCACGATGCGACGGAATGGGAAGCAGCGAAACATGATTCAGCGCTGCTCTATCGCGGAACCCGACTCGACAACGCGAACGAGCACACCGGCCGGACACCGATCAGTCCGCGCGTGCGTACCTTTCTTCACGCCTCTCGGCGGTCGGCACGCAACAGTGGGCGCTGGCGGATCGTGGCGGTCATGGTTGTGTTCGCACTGCTCGCCACCGGTGTCATCGCCGTTGACCGCAGCAGGCTCGCCGATCAGCGCGCGTTGGACCGCGACTACGCCGAATTGGTGGCCGCGGCGCAACGGACCAGAAGCAGCGACCCGTCGATCTCTGCGCAATTCCTGTTGGCCGCGTATCGAATCCGGCCCGATGATGCGACGCGCACCCAATTGTTGAACAGCCAGGATTCACCACTGGCCGTCAGTGTTCCCGCCCACGAGCGCGGTGTCTCCACGCTGGCTTATCGCGCGGCCGACGCGCTACTGGTTTCGATCGCTTATGTGGGAGATACCGCCTTCTGGGATCTGCGCGATCCCGTGCGACCACGCCGACTCACTACCTCGCTCGGCACGGGGACCTACCATCTCGAATTCATCCCCGGGAGCACCGACGCGGTCACCCTCGGCAATTCCGGTACCCAGCTGTGGGATCTCGCTCGCCCCGAGGCTCCCCGCCTGATCCACACCTTCGAAACCCTTCGCGCCAAAGGGATCTCGGTCGATCAAAGCGGAACGCGACTTGCCGAAATCGACGGCTCGACGCTCACCCTCTGGGCTATTCGCGATCGGTCACGGCCCTCGCGCACTCTCACCCTGTCGTTACCCGGCGCCGGCAACGCCTTCCACACCGCCGAATTCGGCTCTGGTGGCGCGATTCTCGTCGTCGGCACTGTCACTCGCGACACCTACGCCGCCGCCGATACCATGCAGTTGTGGGACACCACGGTCGGGCGTCCCATCGGACCGCCGATATCCACCGGCCTCAGATATCTCCGATCCGCACTCAGCCCGGACGGCACCCGACTGGCCATCGGCACGCAAGGCAGGACGAGCACCAGCAGCGCAGCATCGAGCCAGTTCGAACTCTGGGACATCACCGATCCGCACCACCCACGCACCTTCGGTTCCGCTACCCGAATCGACAACGATGTGCTGACCTCGCTCGCTTTCCACCAAGACGGGAACCTCCTCGTCACCGGCTCCGACGAGGCCGCGCGACTGTGGAACATCTCCGACCCGGCCCAGCCGGTGCAAGCGGGCCCCGCCCTGTCGGTGACCCCGGCCGCCTGCCCACAGATCCGGCATTCCGTGTGCAGAGGCGGACCGACGTCCCTGCTGTTTCTCCCCGACGAACCGATGCTCCTCGGCGCGGGGTACGACGGACTGCTGCGCACCTGGACGCTGCCCCGCTCGACGGTCGACGTGATTCCCAAGGAGCCCGCAGAGGCAATGTTCGATCGAACCGGCGACCGGATGGCCATGCTGACTCGGACCAGCGACGTGATGGTCTGGGATACCACCGATGTCCGTCGCCCGGCCCGACTGACCACGATCCCGGAGGCACCGGGGGTGTCGAACCCAGTCCTGAGTCCGGACGGACGCACTCTGAGCCTGCACGATCGGGATGGCCACCGGCGGATCGTCTACGACCTCGACGATCCACGTCATCCGCGACCACTGCCCAGCTGGCCGACCGGCGAGGCCATCTACTCGACGGTAAAGGGCGACCGGATGCTGCTCACTTTCACCGACTCCGTCCAGATGTGGGATGTCACCGACCGCATCGCGCCCGAGCCCCTCGGACTACCGATCACCGCGCGGATCGGGAAGGTCGTCAACGCCGGATTCAGCCTCGATGGCAGCCTGGTCGCCATGGTCCTCGCCGACCGCCGTAGCGACTCGGACGTTCACTACTTCAGCCAGATCTGGAATCTGGACGACCCTACGCACCCACGCTTGATCGCCGAAACCGACACGGAACTCACCACCGGCCTACAGTCGTCCCCATTCCTGCCCGACAACCGGACCATCGCCATCACCAAGGGCGATCGCTTCGGCCTGTGGGATATCGACGCACCAGAGACCTTCACCCCGCTCATCGACACGATCCGCACCGAAATCGGCCCGATCAGCTGGATATCGGCCTCAGCGGACGGCACCGAGCTGGCCGTTTCGAGTGACGACGGCACAACCAGCCTGTGGAACCTCGACGACCCCCACGCACCACGCAAGTACGGCGGCTCACTCGGCCCTGCCGACGGTCGCACCCGACAGGTGACCATGCACCCACGTGGCGAACAGCTCGTGATCGTCACCGACAACGGTCAGCTCGGCGTGTGGGATCTCGACGCCGAGACCGTCGCCGCACGGATCTGCGCGTCGACCGGCCGACTCACCCGAGCCGTCTGGCGCGGTCAGCTCGCGAACGTCGCCTACCGATCCCCCTGCCCCTGAACCCGGGCAATTATCAGGGTTACCCCCGATGTGCGAAAGGGGTGGCTCGGCACACCATGGATGGCATGAGCAAAACGAGCTTCTCCGACCAGGTTCACCAGATGTGGCAGACGCGGCCCATCCGGCTGCCTCGGCAGGGGCCGATCGCCGGGGTGGCGGCGGGTTTCGGGTTGCGGTACGGGGTGGACCCGGTGCTCGTGCGGGTGGCCTTCGTGGTGTCGACCATTTTCGGTGGGGCCGGGATCGTGCTGTACCTGCTGGCCTGGCTGGTGCTGGGGTCGGCGGGCAACGAGGTGTCGGCGGCGCAGGCCCTGTCGTCCCACGATCGGGGGTCGCATTCGCAGACCAAGACGATCGTGTTGATCGTCGCGCTGGCGATCGCCGTGTCGACCATGGGGCCGATCGGGCTGGGGATGGGCGGGGGCGGGGTGGTCAGCTTCGGGCTGATGCTCGCGGGCTGGTGGATGCTGTATCTGCGTCATCCCGAGCTGCCTGCGGGGTTCGATGCCTACCGGTCTCCGCTCGGCACGACGGGCTACCCGGGTGCGGGCTACCCGACCGGCGTCCCGGTGCGTGGCTATCCGTACAACCCGGAGGTACCGCCGACGGGGATGTACACGCCCTACACGAAACTCCCCGATGCCTACGTGCCCGATCCGGCGCCCGCCCGCGCGGCCACGGCCGAATCGACCCCGCTGTTGCGTGTCGATGCCACCGAGACGGTCGTCCTGCACAAGGACATCGACGAAACCGGTGAAACCACTCCGGATTCGGTAGACACGGTCCGGATCACTGTGACGCCGACGGAAGCCGGCGAGCCCGAACAAGATGACGCGGATTCGGCGCCGACCAGCCGCCTCGACGTCACCGACGCGACTTCGGATGCACCGAAAGCGGCAGGCCTGAGCGAGCAGACAGCGGATCCGGTTCGTCCGGTTGATGATTCGGCCGCGCCCGTCGATCTCGACAAGCGTGCGGACAGCCCGAAAGCCGAGGTCATCGAGACACCTGCAGCCGAAGTGAACTACGCCACCGCCGTTCTGCACAAGAACCTTCCCGGAACCATTTCTCCCGCACCGGAACCCGTTCGTATCAACGCGCAGGTGCCCAACGGCTGGGACCCGCTCGCCGTCGCCCCTCTCGCCTGGGAACTCCCGGAAGCGACACCCCAGCACGCCCCAGTAGCGCCGCCGCCACCGAAACGTCCACGCTCCCGGCTGACTCCGGTCACCATCGGCCTGGCGATCCTCGCCGCGGCGCTGGCGGGTGCCGCAGCAGCCTCGGGCGTCGAATGGATGACCCCGGCACGGATCGCGGCCTTCGCCTTGGCCGTGGTCGGACTCGGCCTCGTCGTCGGCGCGTTCCTGCGACGCGGGTACGGGCTGCTGGTGCTCACCGCCCCGCTGGCCGGTTTCGTGGTGTTGGCCTCCCTGATCGGGCCGATCGAATTCGACAGCGCCACCATGGGTGACCGCACCTGGGCACCGGTCGCGCTCACCGAACTACAGCCGACCTACGCGGTGAACATGGGCTCGGGCACGCTGGACCTGCGCGAGCTGAACCTCACCGAATCCCGCACCGTCGAGGTGTCGGTGAACATGGGCGAGGCCACCGTCCTGCTACCGGAGAACATGACCGTGAAAACTACTTGCGAGGTCGACATGGGCGAATCACACTGCACCGACGGCATTTCCGGACCCAACACCCCCGGTGCCCCGGTCCTGGACCTGCGCGTCGCGGTGCACATGGGTGAGGCGGCGGTGAATCGTGGCTGAGCAGAACAGCGTCGATACCCGACGCCGACCCGCGTTCACCCTGCTGACCACCGGCCTGATCGCGCTGGCCGTGAGCGTCTGGGCACTACTGGGCGCACCTACCCCCGACGAGGGCGGCATCCTGCCCGTCGGCTGGGGCGTGGTGATCGCGGCCATCGTCATCGGACTGCTGCTCACGCTGACACCGAGCCGTAAACACCACTGACCGAAGGACAACCCAGGAAACCAGCAATGGCCCGTCATCGTGACGGGCCATTGCTGTTGGACGAGACCAGTTGGAGGACAAGGGCGATGGACCAATCCGATAAGCAACCGGAAACCCCGCTGGCGAAGGTCCTGCCACCGGCCACCCACCGACCGCACACCGGCGGCTTCCTCCTGGGCAGGCTCCTGCTCACCCAGGCGGCGCCGCCGCGACCGGTCTAGGTCACTCCCACTCGATGGTGCCCGGCGGCTTGCTCGTCACGTCGAGGACCACGCGGTTGACGTCGGCCACCTCGTTGGTGATGCGCGTCGAGATCCGTTCCAGCACGTCGTAGGGCAGCCGGGTCCAGTCCGCGGTCATCGCGTCCTCGCTCGACACCGGACGCAGCACGATCGGATGACCGTAGGTGCGACCGTCGCCCTGCACACCGACCGAACGCACGTCGGCGAGCAGCACGACCGGGCACTGCCAGATCTGCTTGTCCAGACCGGCGGCGGTGAGTTCTTCGCGGGCGATGGCGTCGGCCTGGCGGAGCAGTTCGAGCCGGTCGGCGGTCACCTCGCCGACGATGCGGATGGCGAGACCCGGGCCAGGGAAGGGCTGGCGGGCAACGATTTCCTCGGGCAGGCCCAGTTCGCGACCGACCGCGCGGACCTCGTCCTTGAACAGCAAGCGCAGCGGTTCGACCAGGTCGAACTCGAGGTCGTCGGGCAGGCCGCCGACATTGTGGTGGCTCTTGATGTTCGCGGTGCCGGTGCCGCCACCGGATTCGACGACGTCCGGGTACAGGGTGCCCTGGACCAGGAACTCGACCTTCGGGTCGCTGCCTTCGACCGCGCCCTCTTCGATGACGATGCCCGCGACCGCGTCCTCGAACGAGCGGATGAACTCGCGACCGATGATCTTGCGCTTCTCCTCGGGATCGGAGACGCCCTTCAGTTCGCCGAGGAACTTGTCCACCGCGTCGACGGTCACCAGCTTGGCGCCGGTCGCGGCGACGAAGTCCTGCTGGACCTGCTCGCGCTCACCGGCCCGCAGCAGACCGTGGTCGACGAACACACAGGTGAGCCGGTCACCGATCGCGCGCTGCACCAGCGCGGCCGCCACGGCGGAGTCGACACCACCGGACAGACCACAGATGGCGTGCCCGTCACCGATCTGCTCGCGCACACTCTCGATCAGCGACTCGGCGATGTTGGCCGGGGTCCACTGGGCGGGGATGCCCGCGAGCTCGTGCAGGAAGCGGCTGAGCACCTGCTGGCCGTGCGGGGAGTGCAGCACCTCGGGGTGGTACTGGACACCGGCCAGACGACGCGCGCGATCCTCGAACGCGGCGACCGGAGCGCCCGCGGTGGTGCCGGTGACCTCGAAGCCCTCAGGGGCGTCGGTCACCGCGTCACCGTGCGACATCCACACCGGCTGGATGGTCGGCAGACCGCCGTGCAGCACACCACCGTCGATGTTCAGTTCGGTGCGGCCGTATTCGCGGGTGCCGGTGTGCGACACCGTGCCGCCCAGTGCCTGCGCCATCGCCTGGAAGCCGTAGCAGATGCCGAACACGGGCACGCCGAGATCGAACAGCCGCGCGTCGAGTTGCGGTGCGCCCTCGGCATATACGCTCGACGGCCCACCGGACAAGATCACGGCCAGCGGCTGCTTGTCGGCGATCTCTTCCACTGTCATCGTGTGGGGAATCACCTCGGAGAACACGCGCGCCTCACGCACCCGTCGGGCGATCAGCTGGGCGTACTGCGCGCCGAAGTCGACGACGAGGACCGGTCTCTGAGTATCTGCCACCGCCACAGTTTAGTGACGGGGTGCGGCGAGCAAGCAGCGGGCATCGTCGGAGCGCGGACTCGCCGTAGTGACTGTGCACGACGCGCCCACATTCTTGGGCGTGGCGGGGTGGCTCTGGCTATCCTCGTCCTCGTGCCATTCGCCCGCGCGATCGACGCCGACATCTACTACGAGGACAGCGGTGGCACGGGTCCGGTGGTGTTGCTCGCCCACGAATTCTTCATGGATCGCACGATGTTCGCCTCGCAACAGGCCGCACTCGCACCCGAATTCCGGATCGTCGCCTGGGACGCGCGCGGTCACGGCCGCACCAAAGACCAGCGGTTGCCCTTCACCTACTGGACCGCGGCCCGCGACGCGCTGACCGTGCTCGACTCGATCGGCGCCGAACGCGCCATCGTCGGCGGTACCGCGCAAGGGGGCTTCACCGCCTTGCGGACCGCGCTTGTCGCGCCGGAACGGGTCGCCGCGTTGATCTTGATCAGTACCGAGGCGCACGGGCCGACCCTCGGCCAGTCCACCGCCACCCAGCGGTTCCTCGACGAGTGGCACGACCGCAGCTCCCGCGAGGAGGCCGCGGGCCGGCTGGCCGACTGGCTCATCGGCGACGACACCTGGTACCGCGACATCTGGACCCGGCGCTGGGTCGGCGACGCCCACAGCGGGCTCGACGCCGCCGTGGGCTGCCTGCTCGGGCGCGATTCGGTGCTCGACCGCTTGCGCGAGATCACCTGCCCGGCGCTGATCATCCACGCCACGCAGAGCGGGATCGCGGGCGCGAGGGCTCGGACGCTGGCCGACGGGCTCACCGCCTCCACCTTCGTGGAGATCGATGGCGCCCGCCTGGCCGTCACGATGACCCACCCGGAACCGGTCAATACCGCGATCTCCCGGTTCCTGCGGGATCGGGTCTCACTGACCCATGTGCGTTAGCGCTTTCAGCGGACGCTGAGCCCGACCTTCTGGAATTCCTTGAGGTCGGAGTAGCCGGCCTTGGCCATCGAACGACGGAGGCCACCGACCAGGTTCAGCGAACCGAACGGGTCGTCGGAGGGGCCGTAGAGCACACGCTCGAGGTTCGGGCGGGCCACCGCGCCGTCGGGGCCGTCGAGCCAGGCCTCGTCGACCGGCAGGAACGAACCACGCGGCACCGAGGGGTGTGCGGTGGCCGAGGGCCAGTACCAGCCACGACCGGGCGCCTCGGCCGACGCCGACAGCGGCACACCGAGCATCACGGCATCGGCGCCACAGGCGATGGCCTTGGCCAGCTGACCCGAGGTGGCCACATCGCCATCGGCGATGACGTGCACGTACCGACCGCCGGTCTCGTCGAGGTAATCGCGACGGGCCGCGGCGGCATCGGCGATCGCGGTCGCCATCGGGACGCCGATGCCGAGCACCTCGCCGGTGGTGGTGGCGCCGGGGAACGAGCCGTAGCCGACGATGACGCCCGCCGCGCCGGTGCGCATCAGGTGCAGCGCGGTGCGGTGATCGCTCACGCCACCGGCCACGACCGGCACATCCAGCTCGGAGATGAAGGTCTTGAGGTTGAGCGGCTCGTCGCCACCGACGTGCTCGGCGGAGATGATGGTGCCCTGCACGACCAGCAGGTCGATGCCGGCCTGGAGCAGCGCGGGGGTCAGCGCACGGGCGTTCTGCGGGCTCACTCGCACCGAGGTGGTCACCCCGGCCGCCCGGACCTGCGCGACGGCGGCGGCGAGCAGGTCTGGCTGCATCGGCGCGGCGTGCAGTTCCTGCAGCAGCGAGATGGCCTTTTCGTAACCCCCCTTGTCGACCAGATCCAGCAGCTGATCGATCTTGGCCTGCACGTCGGCGTGGCGCGCCCAGAGGCCTTCGCCGTTGATCACACCGAGGCCGCCCTGGCGGCCCAGCTCGATCGCGAACTCCGGCGAGACCAGCGCGTCGGTGGGGTGCGCGAGCACCGGGATCTCGAAACGGTAGGCGTCGAGCTGCCAGGCCAACGAGACCAGCTTGGACGAACGCGTCCGCCGCGAGGGAACGATATCGACGTCATCGAGCTCGTAAGTCCGACGGGCGACCCGCCCCATACCGATTTCGACCATGTCACGCACAGTTGCTCCTGTGTTTTTGGAGCGCTGGCGCGCTCGAGTTCGCGGCCACCACGGGCCGCCGGTCAGGCACCGCCGCTTGCTCCTTCGTCGCCTACGCGGCGGCGCCTGACCGGCAACCCGGCCGCGAACCGCCGCTGCGCGGCGGACCCTCCTCGAGGTCGGGTCGTGCGGGGCCAGGAGTGCCAGTAGGCGGCGGACTCGGAGCCTGCCTGCATTGCCCTTGTGCGCCGGGAGCGTACCTCCCGGCGCACAAACGCATCTATTGTACTCAGCCGCGCCCGGTGTAGTTCGGGGCCTCGACGGTCATCGTGATGTCGTGCGGGTGGCTCTCCTTGAGACCCGCCGCGGTGATCTGCACGAACTGCGCGCCCTGGAGGTGCTCGATGTTCTGCGAACCGGTGTAGCCCATCGCGGCGCGCAGGCCGCCGACGAGCTGGTGGATCACCTGGTTGACCGGGCCGCGGAACGGAACGCGGCCTTCGATGCCCTCGGGGACGAGCTTGTCCTCGGCGAGCACGTCGTCCTGGAAGTAGCGGTCCTTGGAGTACGACTTGGCCTGGCCGCGGCCCTGCATGGCGCCGAGGGAGCCCATGCCGCGGTAGCTCTTGAACTGCTTGCCGTTGACCAGGATCAGCTCACCGGGCGACTCGGCGGTGCCCGCGAGCAGCGAGCCGAGCATCACGGTGGACGCGCCCGCGGCGATGGCCTTGGCGACGTCGCCGGAGTACTGCACGCCACCGTCGGCGATCACCGGCACACCGGCGGCCTTGCAGGCGGCCACGGCTTCGAGGATCGCGGTGATCTGCGGCGCGCCGACACCGGCGACCACCCGGGTGGTGCAGATGGAGCCGGGGCCCACACCCACCTTCACCGCGTCGACGCCCGCCTCGACGAGCGCGGCGGCGCCGGCGCGCGTGGCGACATTGCCGCCGACGATCTGGATCCGGTCACCGACCTCGGCCTTGACCTTGGCGACCATCTGCAGCACCTGCGACTGGTGGCCGTGCGCGGTGTCGACGATCAGCACGTCCACTCCGGCGTCGGCCAGCGTCATCGCACGCGACCACGAGTCCTCGCCGACACCGATCGCGGCACCGACCAGCAGGCGGCCGTCGCGGTCCTTGGTGGCGTTGGGGTACTGATCGGTCTTGACGAAGTCCTTGACCGTGATCAACCCACGCAGGCGGCCGTTGCCGTCGACGATGGGCAGTTTCTCGATCTTGTGGCGGCGCAGCAGACCGAGCGCGGCCTCTGCGGTGACGCCCTCACGAGCGGTGATCAGCGGCGCCTTGGTCATCACCTCGTCCACGCGGCGATCCTGATCGACCTCGAAACGCATGTCGCGGTTGGTGATAATGCCCACCAGCGCGCCGGTCTCGTCCACCACCGGCAGACCTGAGATGCGGAAGCGGGCGCACATCGCGTCGACCTCGGCGAGGGTATCGGTGGGACGACAGGTGACCGGATCGGTCACCATGCCCGCCTCGGAGCGCTTCACCGTCTCCACCTGGGCGGCCTGATCGACGGCCGAGAGGTTGCGATGCAGCACGCCCATACCGCCCGCACGCGCCATGGCGATGGCCATGCGCGCCTCGGTGACGGTGTCCATGGCCGAGCTCACCAGCGGCGTACGCAGGGTGATGTCCCTGGTCAGTCGGCTGGATGTCTCGACCGAGCTGGGGATGAGATCCGAGGCGGCAGGCAGCAACAGCACGTCGTCGAACGTGAGGCCGAGCATGGCGATCTTGGTCGGATCGTCGCCCCCCGTAGGAGGGCGCACCGCGGTTCGTTCGCCCGACACGGGATTACTCATTCGGATCGACCCCTCCTGGTCGTCATAGCAACCGACGCGGTAGACACAGTGCGTCGGTGCTCGAGCGGAAAAAAGCTTTCGGATGGTCGGCAAGAACAAAGTCGCCGACGCCTGCATTCCATGGTATCCGGCGGCCGTGGACGCCTGTGAAGTGAGCCCTTCCGCAAAACTTGCCCGGTGCATCGCTGGCGCGATGCACCAAGTACTGCGTACCGTGGGGATGTGCGTGACCATCTACCACCTGGCCTGCCGCCGGATCCCTTCGCCGGAGACCCCTCCGATCCGTCTGCCGCGCTCGATGCGATCGAGCCCGGTGAGCCGTTGGATCCTCATGAGCGCCTCGCGGTCGAGGAAGATCTCGCAGACCTCGCCGTATACGAAGCCCTGCTGGCACATCGCGGAATCCGCGGTCTGGTCGTCAGCTGTGAGGATTGTCGGCAAGATCACTACCACGACTGGGACATGCTGCGGGCAAACCTGCTGCAGCTACTCGTCGACGGCACCGTCCGTCCGCACGAGCCCGCCTACGATCCCACCCCCGAGGCTTACGTCACGTGGGACTACTGCCGCGGCTACGCGGACGCGTCGATGAACGAGGCGTTCCACGGCGACGGCTTCGACGGGTTCGACAACTGAGCTCCGCGTCGACTCGGCACAGCTGAGTCTGTCGCGGACGCCCGCCCTCCCCCGCTCTCGGTCACGCGTGCGTGGGGGACCACGCAGGCCCACGTCCGAGCTCCCCCAGCACACAACGAAGGCCCCGAACCTGTTCGGGGCCTTCGTCTTTGTTCAATTCATCGTTCTACTACGAAGAGGGCACCGCTGGTGGCGACTGCAGGATCGTCGCCGGCGGGGGCACCTGCTGCGTGGGCGGCAGGATCGGCGGCAGCGGTGACGACGTCGGGACCACCGTCGGCACGGTGACCGGCGGTGGTTCGGCGATGGTCGTCTGCGGTGTCGTCGGGTCGACCGTGACCGGCGGCGGACTCACCGGCGGCTGAGTGGTCACCGGTGGTTGCGTCTGCTCGACCGGCGGCAACAGCGGCTTGGTCTCCGGGCCGGGAGACTGCAAGATGACCGGCGGCTGAGTGGACGGATCGGTGCTTTCCGATCCGGGACCGACCGGCGCCACCGGAGCAGTGGTGCCCGGGTTGGTCGTCGGGGGGACCTGAACCGGCGAGCTCGGCTTGCCCGGGGCGGTGGTGGTCGGCGGCAGTTGTGCGCCGACCTCCGGTGCGACCTTGATCAGCTGATCACGCAGCAGGTTCCAGCGCGCGATCAGATCCTCGCGCTTGCCCTGGTCGTCGACCTGGCCCGCGTTGGCCGAAGCCTGTTCCAGCCTGGCCTTCGCCTGTTCCGGATTGCCCGAGGTGAGCAGGTTCTGCGCGGCGAGCAGATCTTCGTCGGCGTACTGTACGACGGTGGACTGCGCCTGTTCGCTGAACACGACCTCCTTGACCCGCCAGAGCGGATCGCCGGGGGCCGCGCTGTAAGCGAAGGCCGTGATACCGCCGAACACCAGCGACAATGCCGCTGCTGCCCCGAAAATCGGGCGGACCAGTCGTAGACGTCCGCGCGAGGAAGCTCCGACTCGAACCTGCCGTGCGCCGATCTCCTGATTGACTGCCGCGAACACGGTGTCCAGATCAGGGCCCGCGGGCATCGGCTCGGCCAGAAGGTCGGCCCGCCAATCCGCGAGTAACGACGCCAGCTGGAACTCTTCGGGACTGTCGGTACGAACCGGACCGTCGCTTGCGATCGCGTCGATCAGCGCGTCATCGCTGCGCACCGCCGCGATGTCGACCGGTCCGGAGTCACCGGTGTCCTCGGCGGCGTAGGGACCGCTGTCGTGCGATCCGCGCTGCCAAACTTTCCGGTCGCCTAGACCGCGCTCGCCATCCCTAGCCATACATTTCACCTGCCCTCGCCACTTGTGACTTCAGTTTCGCGAGTGCCCTGTGCTGGGCGACTCGTATCGCTCCCGCCGTGCTGCCCACGGCGACTGCGGTTTCCTCTGCTGACAGACCCATGACCAAACGCAGGATCAGGATCTCTCGATGCTTCTCGGGGAGCGTTGCCAGCAGAGTGTTCATCTGCCTGCTCGTCTCCGAGTCGAGAGCCCGCTGTTCCGGCCCGTGGTCGGTGGATATGACATCTGGTACTTCGGCCATCGCCTCCGCCTTGTTACGGGCGGCGTTGCGATGGGCGTCGGCGACCTTGTGCGAAGCGATTCCGTACACGAAGGCCATGAAGGGCCGACCCTGATCCTGATAGCGGGGCAGGGCGGTCATCACAGCCAAACAGACCTCTTGCGCAACATCGTCCGCGGAGAGCTGTCCGCGCTCCGCGGCTCCGATCCGTGCCCTGCAGTAGCGAACTACCAAGGGACGGACCAGTTCCAATACCCGAGCTAAAGCGGTCCTGTCGCCCTGCGCAGCCGCAGCGACGGCGAGGTCCAACTCTTCGCCCATATGCGTCATCGTCAGAGATTTTCCTGGCGTTACGAGTGGCGCGGTCGAATGTGACCGAGCTTCCACCGAAAAGGCGGAACGGGACTAACAATAGCGACCCCCGGATCGGCCGCCAGCGGGCGTGGTCGCTTCTAACCGTGCTCACAGAAAGATCATCCGGAGCAATCACGCACCCAACGGGGCGATGTCCCCACCCCAGGCCCGCAGACGGGCGCCATGATCTGCGGCTTCGTTCGCCGCGTCGCGCGCTCGCGCCGATTCGGCGACCCCCGAGCGCAGCATCGCGGTGGCCCAACGCAGTGGGAGAAGGCCGTTTTCGCGACAATCCGTGTCGACCCGCGCGGCCAGTTCCGCCGACCGGGCGAGGTCACCGGTCGCGGCGGTCGCGGCGGCGACGAGTAGTGCCGATTTCACCTGGTGGCGGACCGACGGCAGCGCCGCGGCGAGGTCGACGGCCTCGACCGCGTCGCGCAGCGCCGCGCTCGCTTCGCCGCCCGCGAGCGCGGTCTCGGCGCGCACCCAGTGCCAGCGCACCTCCGCTCGTGGGGGTGCGTCGGCGAGCAGTGGTCGCACGCGCCCGAGCAGCGTGCGGGCCAGGGCGAGTCGGCCGGTGCCGAGCGCATCAGCCGCAAGCCCCGTATACGCGTCGGCGAGCGCCTCGGCGCGGGCCGCTCCGGTGGCGCCGAGCGCGATCGCCGCCGCGCGGCCGTCGAACGCTGCCGCGCCCGCGTGATCGCCGAGCTGGCGAAGCAACGATCCGCGGGTGCTCTCGACGAGGGATCGCAGCCCTGGATCCACTGCTGTTCGGGCCAATATTCGCAGGTCAGCACGGGCGGCGGCGTAGCGACCCTGCCCGCCGAGCGTGACCGCGCGGTACCACCGCGACAACGGGTCAGCGGGCTCCGGCAACTCCGTAGCGGCCAGCCCGGGAGTGGGGCCGAAGGCAGTCGAAACGAGTATTTCGGAACCGATATCCGCGGGTGAGGCCGTTGTCTGCACGCCGAGACTCTAGCCGCCACTCGCCCGGGACAGTTCGCGTGTTATGACGCGGAGACGGCCATTCAGCTAACAGTCAGCATTTCTCTCGAGCGTCGATGTTGCCATCAGGTAAATCTCCGCTCCTCGGTGCTGCCACCGGAAAGTCTCGAATTCACATGCGTTTCGCGCAATTAACCTTCGCGCCCCGTTTTCGCCATCTACACGCAGTCCGGCCGCGGAGGGCGTTGTGATCCAGCACACCCACTCGCAGTGGGCACCGCCTGTGCGAACCAGGCTCCTACCGGCGCGACCTGGGAAAATCGGGGATGTCGCGGAGACGCGAAGACGCGCGATCCATAGCCAACCGAACAGTATGGAGGGATCGGGTGTGAAATGTAAATAGTGAGTAGGTTAAATTTCGGCTTTGCAGATTTACTGAACTCATGCGCCGAACTATTGACGGAAATTCCCGCCTGCACCTAACGTAGCTCATCGCCACGGTTGGCGCTGCGCGAAATCGCAGCGACCTCCGAGCGGCACCGTCAGGCACCGTCGAGCCGGCCACCCTCCACCGGGTGGCGCGAAGACCTGCCGCACCACTCGCTCGACAACGCTGACGAGCTCGCGCCACAAGGAGTTCACATGCCCATGCCCACCCACCTCCCCGGACCGAACGCCGATGTCTGGGATTGGCAGATGCGTGGCTCGTGCCGCGGTCAGGACTCCGCGGTCTTCTTCCACCCCGACGGCGAACGTGGCCGCGCCCGCACGGCGCGCGAAATGCGCGCCAAGGAGATCTGCCGGGCTTGCCCCGTCCTCATGCAGTGCCGCACCCATGCCCTCAAGGTCAGCGAGCCCTATGGCATCTGGGGCGGCATGTCCGAGACCGAACGCGAGATGCACGCCCGCCGCAACCGGCGCCGGATGGCCGTCTGAGATCCCGCCGAGCCTGTCTGGCCGGGTTGGCAAATCCGTTCCAATCCGTTTGCCGTGGCGCGCCGAATCTCTAGCAAACAGCTGGCACCCCGAATAAAGACACCCCCGGTCGTGGGGAGGTCATAGCTTCGGGCTAGATTCGTGACCGATGACACAGAATGGGTTCCGAAGCGAAGCCTTTCCACCGATCGTGGATTCTGCGGTTACCGCACGCGCGGCCGAAGGAGTCGAGCTAGCTGCACTGCTGGAACGATGCAGTCTGTCCGACCAGCAGGCCTTTGCCGAGCTGTACGACCGAACGTCTGCGCGCGTTTTCGGCCTGGTCCTGCGGGTGCTCCACGACCCCGGGTACGCGGAGGAGACCACTCAGGAGGTCTATCTCCAGATCTGGCGTACCGCCACCAGTTTCGACCCCGCCAAGGGGTCGGCGGTGACCTGGCTGATGACGCTGGCACACCGGCGCGCGGTCGACCGGGTTCGCGCCGAGCAGGCCCACACCCAGCGCGAGGTCGCGTACGGGATCCGGGTGCTCGGCCACGAATTCGACGAGGTCACCGAGGAGGTGGAACGCAGACTAGAACAACAGGCCGTCCAGCGCGGGCTCTCGACCCTCACCGAGACCCAACGCGAGGCGATCTCGCTCGCCTACTACGGCGGGCGGACCTACGCGGAGGTAGCGCAATACCTCGGCATCGGGTTACCGACCGTTAAGTCCCGGATTCGGGACGGATTGACACGACTGAAGAAAAGTTTGGGGGTGACGTGAGATGAACGAAGCCCAGATCGATCTCGCGCACACCGTCGCGCTCGGATTGATCGACGACGAAGACCATCACGCGATCCAGACCATCATCGATACCGAAGACCCAACCCTGTGTACCGAGTTCTTGCGAGAGCTTCGCGATACCCGCGAAGCCCTCGCCCAGCTCGCGTCCGCAACCCCCACCCCACCGCCTCCGTCTCTGCGCGGCCGTTTACTGGCCGCGCTCGATAGCGAAGATCCGCCGGTAGCCAGCTAGCGGATAACGAAAGGCCCCCAGATCGCGCTCGCGATCAGGGGGCCTTCGTTGTTGTTCGCGCTAGTGCGAGTGACCGTGATGCCCGTGGTCGTCGTCGGCGTCGGCCGGCTTCTCCACGATGGCGCTCTCGGTGGTCAGGATCATCCGTGCGACCGAGGCGGCGTTCACCACGGCGGAACGGGTCACCTTGACCGGGTCGACGACACCGTCGGCGAGCAGGTCGCCGTAGGTCAGGGTGGCGGCGTTGAAGCCTTCCTTGCCCTCGGAGACCTTGGCCACGACAACCGCACCGTCGAGACCGGCGTTGCTGGCGATCCAGTACAGCGGCGCCTCGAGGCCCTTGCGAACCACCTCGACACCGACGGCCTTGTCACCGGTGAACGAGTCACGCAGCTCGGCCAGCGCGGCAGCGGCGATCACGAGCGCCGAACCACCACCGGGGACGATGCCCTCCTCGACCGCGGCCTTGGCGGCGGCGACCGCGTCGTCGACGCGGTACTTGCGCTCCTTGAGCGCGGTCTCGGTGGCAGCGCCGACCTTGATCACCGCGACGCCACCGGCCAGCTTCGCCAGACGCTCTTCGAGCTTCTCGCGATCCCAGTCGGAGTCAGAGGCCTCGATCTCGCGACGCAGCTGCGCGCTACGGCCCTTGATGTCCTCGTCGGAGCCCGCGCCGTCGATCAGCACGGTCTCGTCCTTGGTGACGACGACGCGACGCGCCTGACCCAGCTGCTCGATGGTGGCCTCGCGCAGGGTGACGCCGAGATCGGGGTTGATCACGGTGCCACCGGTGACGACGGCCAGGTCGTCGAGGAACGCCTTGCGACGGTCGCCGAAGAACGGCGCCTTCACGGCGACGGCCTTGATGGTCTTGCGGATCGAGTTGACCACCAGGGTCGACAGCGCTTCGCCGTCGACGTCCTCGGCCACGATCAGCACGGCCTTGCCGGACTCGGCGATCTTCTCGAGCAGCGGCAGCAGATCGGGCAGCGAGCTGATCTTGTCGCGGTGCAGCAGGACGTAGGTGTCCTCGAGCACGGCCTGCTGGGTCTCGGGATCGGTCTGGAAGTAGGGCGAGAGGTAGCCCTTGTCGAACTGCACACCTTCGGTGATGACGAGTTCGGTGTTCGTGGTCGAGGACTCCTCGACCGTCACGACGCCGTCCTTGCCGACCGTGGTGAGCGCCTTGCCGACCATCTCGCCGATTTCCTCGTCACGTGAGGAAACGGTGGCGACCTGGGCGATGGCCTTCTCGCCGGAGACGGGAGTGGCCAGCGCGAGCAGCACCTCCGACACCTTCTCGGCGGCAGCGGCGATGCCCTGGCCGAGGGTGATCGGGTTGGCGCCCGCGGCGACGTTCTTCAGGCCGCCGCGCACGAACGCCTGGGCCAGCACGGTGGCGGTGGTCGTACCGTCGCCCGCGACATCGTTGGTCTTGGTGGCGACGCTCTTGACGAGCTGTGCGCCGAGGTTCTCGAAGGGGTCCTCGAGGTCGATCTCACGCGCGATGGTGACACCGTCGTTGGTCACGGTCGGGCCACCGAAAGCCTTGGCCAGCACCACATGCCGGCCACGGGGGCCGAGGGTCACCTTGACGGCGTCGGCCAGCTTGTCGACACCGCGTTCCAGAGCCCGGCGAGCCTTTTCGTCGAACTCGATCTGCTTGGGCATAAGAGGATTCAGCTCCTGTTTGTGAACGCAATCCGCCCCGGGCCTGTGAAGACGCCGGGGCGGAACGCTGATGCGGCGTTGGCCTTACTTGGTGACGACGGCCAGGATGTCGCGCGCCGAGAGGATGAGGTATTCCCCACCCTGGTACTTGATCTCGGTGCCGCCGTACTTGCTGTAGATGACGACGTCGCCTTCTTTGACATCGACCGGGATGCGGTCACCCTTATCGGTGACGCGGCCCGCTCCGACGGCAATGACGGTGCCCTCCTGCGGCTTCTCCTTGGCCGTGTCCGGGATGACCAGGCCGGAGGCCGTCGTCGTCTCGGCCTCGTTGGCCTGGACGAGGATCTTGTCCTCGAGCGGCTTGATGTTCACGCTCGCCACGTTGAGCCCTCCACTTTCAGGGGAAATTCGGTTGTCCGGAACTGGTGTCCCGGACCGGGTTTCGGTCAGCTCGCGACCCTGCGCACAGCCCCGTCGTCGCGGGTGCCGGAGCCGAAGCCCAGAAGTCGACTGGCACAAGTACAGCTACACAGTGCCGACTAGCACTCTATACGTGAGAGTGCCAGCACTCAAGGTCGGGTTCTGCCGATGTCGCACAATCGACACGCCCACACTGGCCAGTGATCTTCACATCGCCTGCCACAATCTGTAACGTTCGCATAACAGGCTGTGACATAGCACAGGAAAGGCGCCATCCGCTCGGAGAGCACCATCGGCTTGAAGGGAGGTGAACATGCGAACATCCCTCGGCATCTCGGCCGGGAACGAGGTGGTGTGCTCGGCACTGGTCGCAACGGGGCCGGCCGGCGAGCAGAGTTTCGACTACCGGGTCGTTTCCGCAGATGAGGCACATTCCGATCTCGGCGATCTCGTGGCGTCCTCGATCGAGTTGATGACCACCCAGCTACCGGTGTCACAGGCCGCGATGGCAGGCGAACCGCTCGGTCGCTATTCCGGCAGCCACCGTCGGGTCGAGTCGGCCCGATCGCGTCCGCCGACCAGCGTCGCCGTCGCCTACCGCAACAAGGAACAGGCACAGGCCATCCGGGCCGCGTGCGCCCGCCACCGTGATCTGCGGTTGGTCACCGAGGGCGCCGCCGCCCTCGCGTACCTGCGTCACACCGGACTGCTCGACCGCTACCCCACCGTCGCCGTGATCGACCTGGGCGCAACCGGACTCACTGTCACCGTGGCCGATCAGGTCGACAGTGTGGTCCTGCACTCCGAACGCACGCCGACGCTGAGCGGCAATGCGATCGATGAGCTGATCTACCACCACCTGGTGGACCTGCACTACGCCCGTCGTGGCACCCGGCCCAATCGCACCACCCTGACCAACCGTGGCCGTGCCGCCAAGGAACACCTGTCGCAGGCGCCCGTCGTCACCATCGATCATGTTGCGGGACAGGGGCTCGAGCTCACCCGCCCTGATTTCGAGGAGCTCATCGGCGGCCTGCTGCGCAATATCGCGCTCTTCTCGTCGTCGGTGTTCACCCGGGCGCCGAAGTATCCCGACGCGGTCGCCGTGATCGGCGGGTGCGCCAACATCCCGTGCGTCATCGACATTCTCGCCTCGCGCCTCGACGTACCCGTGCTCACCGTGCCCGACCCCGAGGCCGTGATCGCCAAGGGCGCCGCGCTGGTCGCCGATGCCGCGGCACCGTCCGGACTGTCGGGCGGCGCGAACTCCGACGCACCGAGTGGCACCTTCGCCAAAGTCGTCGGCACCCTCGTCGGCGCGGTGGTGGTGGTCGGCCTGGTGATCGGCTACGGCGTGCAAGCCGTCACGCCCGACACCCCCGATGTCACACCGGCCGGTACGAGCAGCACCGTGCGTCAATCCCCCTTACCGGCGGCGCCCCCGGCACCTGCCCCCGCCAATCGGGAGAGCACCGAACGCACCGGCGCCACCGTTGCCCCACCCGCCACCGAGGCGCCCAAGGCCACGACCGGGGCACCGTCGACGAGCGCGAACGCCACCACCCCGTCCGCGCCCACCTCGACAACGGCCCCCACCCTGCGCCCCGACCCGAACCTCCCGCAGATCCCCTACCCCGAGTCCCCCCTCGGTCGCATGGACAGCGGCTCCTCCGCAGGCGGCGGGCAACAACGCCCCTCCACCCCCAACACCTCTCCCACGCAGGCGCCCGCCAGCAGCACCCTCCCGATCCCGTCGGCGACCACGACAGACGAAGTCCCCGTACCGCCGGCCGATTGACGAGCCGAGGCGACGGTTCCCAAGGGGGCCGTACGGACGGCCAGGACGGACGCTAGCCGCGCAGGGCGCTCACCGAGACCGGCAGCCCCGGATCCGTGGCGACAGTCAGTTCAGCGGGCAGCGCACCCGCAGCGATCACATGGGCCCCCAGCGCCGCGATCATCACACCGTTGTCCGTACACAGCCGCGGCTTCGGCACGCGAAGCGTCAAACCCGCCGCAGCACAACGCTCTTCGGCGAGTGAACGAATGCGCGAGTTGGCGGTGGCGCCGCCCCCGAGCACGATCGTGTCGACACCGACGTCGTTCGCCGCGCGCACTGCCTTCATCGTCAGCACATCCGCCACCGCCTCCTGGAAGGACGCGGCGATATCGGGAATGGGCAGCTGGTCGGCAGTGATGCCCTGACGCTGCGCGGCCTCGACGTAGCGGGCCACCGCGGTCTTGAGACCGGAGAAGGAGAAGTCGTAGCGCGCGTCACGGGGCCCGGTCATGCCGCGCGGGAAGGCGATCGCGCGTGCGTCGCCCGAGGCGGCGGCAGCGTCGAGGGCGGGCCCGCCGGGATAGCCGAGACCGAGCAGACGCGCCACCTTGTCGAACGCCTCCCCCGCGGCATCGTCGACCGTGCTGCCGAGCTCGGTGATCGGCTCACCCAGATCCGTGACCTGCAGCAGATGCGTGTGTCCGCCGGAGACGAGCAGCGCCACCGCGGGCGGCATCGGCCCGTGCTCGAGGGTATCGACCGCCACATGCCCACCGAGATGGTTGAGCGCGTAGAACGGCACATCCCACGCCGCCGCGTAGGCCTTGGCCGCGGCCACCCCCACCAGCAGCGCTCCGGCCAGTCCCGGCCCGATGGTGACGGCGAGCGCGTCGGGCTTGCTGATTCCCGCGGTCGCCAGCGCACGACGCATCGCGGGCACGATCGCCTCGAGATGGGCGCGCGAGGCGATCTCGGGCACCACGCCACCGAAGCGCGCGTGCTGGTCGACGCTGGAGGCGACCTCGTCGGCGAGCAGTTCCACGGAGCCGTCGGAATGACGGCGCACGATGCCGACTCCCGTTTCGTCGCACGAGCTCTCGATCCCCATGACGATCACGACAACACCTCGTCCTGCCGACCGCGCGCGGCCCACTCGTCGGCCGCGGCGGTCAGTTCCGGACGCCGCATCGTGTACGCGTCGGCACCGCTGGGGTGGTAGTAGTTCTTGCGCAGCCCGATGATGTGAAACCCGTGCTTGGCGTACATCGCGATGGCGGGCGCGTTGTCGGTGCGCACCTCGAGGAACACCGGCCCGCCACGTTCGGCCGCCGTGGCCAGCAGCGCTTCGAGCAGCAGCGTGCCGATGCCACCCCGATGACATTGCGGGTCGACACCGATCGTGTGCACCTCGGCCTCGGGATGGGCGTCGTCACCGAGTAGCGCGATGCCCGCGTAGCCGACCATCATCCCGTCGGCATCGCGCGCGGTGATGTAGCGGTTGTGCCCACCCGCCAGCTCGGACCGGAACGACACCGCTTGCCACGGGTCGTCCTCGGGAAACAGCAGGTGCTCCAGTTCGACGCAGCGGTCGATATCGGGCAGCGTCATGGGAGCGATCAGGTAATCGGTCACGGCACTCACGCCCCGGTTCGGTCGAGGGTGCGGAAGCTGTTCTCCACCGCATCGGGCCTACGCAGATACAGCGGCACCAGCGCTTCCGGCACATCTGCGGCCAGTAGCGCGGACGCGGCGACGGTGACCAGCCCGGCAGGCGACGGCGTCTCGCTGGGCAGCACCGGTAGATCGAAATAGTCGACGTGCGCGGCCGACCCGGCGACGGCGGAGGCATCACCCACCGGCACCTCGGCGGCCTTGTTCACCTCGGGACCGGCGACCCGCGCCCCGTTCAGATACTTGGCCCAGTACACCTCGCGCCTGCGCGCATCGGTGACCACCAGCAGTTCGCCGGGATCGCGCTTCTCACCGATGGTGTCGGCGGCGATCGCGTCGAGACTGCACACCCCGTGCACGGGTAGCCCTAGTGCGTCGCCGAAGGCGGCCGCGGTGGCCATCCCGACGCGTAGCCCGGTGAACGGTCCCGGTCCCAGCCCGACGACGACCGCGTCGAGCTCACCGCGGCTCACCCCCGCTTCGGCCAGGCATTCCAGGATTTGCGGGGTGAGGACCTCGGCGTGCGCGCGGGCGTCGACCTTCACGCGGGCAGCGAGCGTCGCCACGGCGGGCCGGGTGCCGGGTTCAACGGCAGGTGACAGGTGCACCAATCCCGCTGTAACGGCGGGTGTCGCGGTGTCGACTGCTAGTACGAGCATGATTGTCTCAACAATACCGGGTGGTATCGGCGCTCGGCGCGCACCGGTGCGCGCGTGATCGCGCGTTATTCGATCCATTCCCAGATCGCCGTGCGCACATCGGATTCCGGCTCCCGGGCGAGTTGGACTCGCAAGTGCCGGTCGGCGAGGTGTTCGACCACCCCCTTGCCCCATTCCACGACGACGACCGCGTGGTGCAGGTCGGTGTCGAGGTCGAGCGAGTCCAGTTCGTCGAGGTCACCGGCGAGCCGATAAGCGTCGACATGAACCATCGCCACCCCGGGCGTGCCGTCCGGGCGCACCCCGGCCTTGTGCGCTCGCGCGATGATGAACGTCGGCGAGCTGACTCGGCCCGCGACACCGAGTCCGGCGGCGATTCCTCTGGTCAGCGCGGTTTTACCGGCGCCGAGCGGGCCGTCGAGAACGACCAGGTCACCCGGGCGCAGGGTGGCCGCCAGTTCGCGGCCGAACGCTTCGGTGTCCTCGACCGTGTCGAGCACGCGCTGGTGCGGATCAGCCACCGACGGCCTCCTCACCGCGGGTGTCGGTGATCCCCGCGCGCGCCAGCAGCCGATCGAGTGCGGCCAGACTCACCTCGGGGAATTGCATGTGCGGCATGTGCGCCGCCTCACGCACCCTGACCAGTTCACTGCTCGGCAGTTCCGCCGCTAGTTCGCGGGAGTTGCGGAACGGGATCACCACGTCGTGCGCACCGCCGAGAATCAGCACCGGCAGTTCGCCCAGGACCGGCAGCGCGGCCGATTCATCGTGCAGCTCAATCGCTTTCAGGAATTTCTCGATGGTGCCGACCGGGGTTCGGTCGATCATCATCGTGGTGAATCGCGACAGTGTCGGACTCACCGGGCCGTGGAACGAGCTGACGTGCAGGATCGGCGTCACCACGTGCTTGCTCGCACTGCGGCTGAACTGCACCAGCGTCGGCGCCGTTCGCACCGCCAGCCGGAAGCCGTCGACCGCGGGGTGCCGAATCAGTTGCGAGATTCCGGTCGCGGTCACCTCCGCGGCCGCGGTGCTCAGTAGCCCGACCGCCCGCACCCGGGTCGCGAACAGTTCCGGGAACTGCGCGGCCGCCGCGAGCACCGCCATTCCGCCGAGCGAATGACCGACCAGCACCACCGGCCCCTTCGGCGCGCACTCGCGGATGACGATGGCGACGTCGTGACCGAGTTGGGCGACCGTGCAGCTGTCGGTACTCGGCGTACCGGAGCGTCCGTGTCCGCGCAGATCGAAGAAGACCATCCGCAGCCGCGATCCCCACTGCTGCGCGAGATCACGACGCTGGAAATGGAACGACTCCATGCTGTTGCAGAATCCGTGCACGAAAACGACCGTGAACTCGGCGGAATCGTCACCGAAGGTACGGGTGGCCAGCGACACACCGTCGTCGGCGAGCACCGACCCCGGCTCGTCCTCGTCGATCAGGGCGAAGTTCTCGTCGCGATACTCGTCCCGTTCGGCGGGCCACCGCACCCGGGCGCCGATCTGGCGCAGGGTGTGGGCGATGGCGAGCCCCGCGAGCAGCCCCGCGGTCGCCAACCCGCCGCGACGGATCACCGTGCGCCGGGTCATCGGCCCGTCCCCACGTAGCGGCGGACCACGCGACCACGCGGCGCGCAGACGACCTCGTAGTCGATGGTGTCCAGCGCCCGCGCCCAGTCGAGCGCGTGTGGCTGTCCCGCGCCGCCGCCGAACAGCACCGCGCGGTCACCCTCCCGCACTCCGCCCGCGTTGTCGCCGAGGTCAACCATGAACTGGTCCATGCACACCCGTCCGACATTACGGTGTCGCGCTCCGCCCAACCACACCTCGAAACGCCCACTCAGCGACCGGAATACGCCGTCGGCATACCCCGCGGGCACCAGCGCGATCGTCGTGTCGCGCGGCGCGATCCAGCGATGCCCGTACGACACGCCCTCCCCCGCCGCCACCTGTTTCACCAGCGCGACCTCCGCTTGAAAGGTCATCGCCGGCTTCAAACCGAATTGCCCGAGCTCCGGGATGGGCGAGAGCCCGTATACCGAGATGCCCGGCCGAACCATGTCGAAATGCAGATCGGGTCTGGTCAACGTGGCCGCCGAATTCGACAGATGCACGAGCTCGGGTTCGAGCCCGTATTCCTTGGCCAGCGCGATCGCCTCCATGAACCGCTCCCGCTGCTGATCCATCATCGGATGCCCCGGCTCATCGGCATGCGCGAGGTGGGAGAAGATCGCCCGCAACCGCACCACCTGTCCGTCGACGAGCCCCCGTAGCGCCTGCAAGAGCTGCGGATACTCCGTCACCGACACCCCGTTGCGATTGAGCCCCGTATCGACCTTCACCGTCACCGTCGCGGTCTGACCCACCACCAGCGCGGCCCGCTCCACCGCCCGCAACTGCGCCAGCGAGGACACCCCGATCTCGAGGTCCCCCGCGATGGCGCCCGCGTAGTCGGCGTCAACGGTATTGAGCCAGCAGAGAACAGGGACCGTGATCCCCGCCGCCCGTAATGCCAGCCCCTCGCCTACAGTGGTCACCCCGAGCTCCCGAGCTCCCGCCCCCAACGCGGCCCGAGCCACCTCGACTGCCCCATGGTTGTACCCGTCGGCTTTGACCACCACCATCACAGCGGCCCCCTGCGCGTACTCCCGCAACACCCGCACGTTATGAGCAATGGCATCCAAGTCGACGACCGTCTCCACTTGCGCATTCACACCCCCGATCGTGCCAGGACCCACCGAATACCTCATACCTGGGCCATACCCCCGCCACGCTCCGGAGAACCACCACCGATCTCCCGCAACACCCGCACGGCCCCCCGAACATGGCCGAGCAAAGGCATCGCAGAGATGGGCGCCCCTGCCTCCTGGCCCCCATAAGCGGCCGAATTGGCGGACAAAGCGTGAACCCGAGCCCCCGCGGCAGCAGCCCACCCCGGCTCACGCCCCGCGGCGAGCAACGCCCCGATAATCCCCGACAGCACATCCCCCGACCCCGGCGTAGCGGCCCAATCCCCACCCGCGTCATTGACCAGCGTCGCTTCCCCAGGCGAAGCGATGATCGTCGCCCGCCCCTTGAGCAACACCGTCACACCCCAGTCCTCGGCCAGCCCCCGCACCGCGCCCACGCGATCACCCCCCACCGCAGCCCCGGTCAACCGAGCGAATTCGCCCGCATGCGGCGTGAGCACCGTCGGAGCCGAACGCCCCCGAACCAGCCCCGGTTCCTCGGAGAGAATCGTCAGCCCATCCGCATCCACCAGCACCGGCAGATCAGAACCCAGCACCTCAGCCAATCGATCCCGAGCCCCCGAATCGGTACCACCACCCGGCCCGACCACCCAGGCCTGAACCCGCCCCGCCGCCGAGATCGACGAGCTGGCAACAACTTCGGGGAACTTCTCCAATACCTCGGCATCGGACCCCACATACCGAACCATCCCCGACGTAGCCGCCACCGCCGCCCCCGTACACAACACCCCCGCCCCCGGATATTTCGCACTCCCCGCACAGACCCCCGTCACCCCTTGACTGTATTTGTCATCAGTAGGCCCTGGCACCGGCCAACCCGCCCCCACCGCCGCCGGATCGAGCTGCACCAACCCAGCCTCGGGAAGCCGCAGTCCGATCGGCACCAACACAATTCGCCCACAGCGCGGCACCGCCAACGCATGCACCGGCTTATAGGCGCCGAACGCAACCGTCACATCCGCCGTCACCGCGGGCCCGTCCACTGCGCCCGTCTCAGGATCGACCCCACTGGGCAGATCGACCGAGATGATCGGAACATCTATCGCCGCAACCACTTCCGCTGCATCCGGCCGCAACGGGCCTCGCCCGGAGATCCCCACGATCCCATCGATCACCAGATCAACTGAATCGAGCCGGTCTACCACCCGTCCGCCGGCCGCACGCAGGGCAGTGAGCCCTTCTTTATGCGCCCGTTCAGGATTCAACAGAACGGCCGATACCCGAACACCCCGCCGTCGCAGAAAGACCCCCGCCCACAACGCATCCCCGCCGTTGTCTCCTGACCCGACGAGCAACCCCACTGCCCGCCCGACCACTCCCCCGGTCCGCGACCGCAATTCGTCGACGACCACCCCTGCGAGCCCGAAGGCCGCCCGGCGCATCGGCGTACCCGCGGGCACCCGCGTGAACAGCTCGGCTTCCGCGGCCCGAACCTCGTCGACGGTGTAGTAGCCACGCCGATCCGACATAGTCGCCTCCCAGCTGCCCGAAACGGGCCGCCGACCGGCCCGGGATCGCTCGCAGACTACGCTCCACACCCATGTCGATGGTTCGTCACCGCGCCGCATCCGCCCGGTTTGTCGCCGGATTCGTCGTGGCCGCCGCCCTGCTGTCCGCCGGCTGTTCCGGCGACTCCGGAAACGCCGCCACCACCACAACCCGCAAACCCCGCCCGGTCACCACCACGACCAGCACCCAACAACACCCACCCACCAACCTCACGGTCGAGGTCAGCGGCATGAGTTACGCCCCCGCCGACGCCACCATCAAGGTCGGCGAGACGGTCACCTGGAAGTTCTCCGACAAGGTCCCCCACAACGTGCAGGGCATCGGCGACAAGGCGATGGGCCTCAACAGCCCCATCATCGACAAGGGCGAATGGTCCTACACCTTCACCCAACCAGGCACCTACCGCTACCTGTGCACCCTGCACCCGGACATGCGCGGCTCCATCACGGTCAAGTGAGCCTGCCGGCCTCACGATGAGGCCGGCCCAGGTCCTTATTCGACAGTGACCGACTTGGCCAGGTTGCGGGGCTTGTCCACGTCGTAGCCCAGCGTCTGCGCCACCTCGGCGGCGAAGATCTGCAAGGGCACCGTGGACAGCAACGGCTGGTACAGCGTCGGCGCCGCCGGGATCTCGATCAGGTCGTCGGCGAACGGGCGCACCGTGTCGTCGCCCTCTTCGGCGATCACGATCGTGCGGGCCCCGCGGGCCTGGATCTCGCGAATGTTGCTGAGCAGTTTGGAATGCAGCACCGCGCGCCCCTTCGGCGACGGCATCACCACGATCACCGGCAGACCTTCTTCGATCAGCGCGATCGGCCCGTGCTTGAGCTCGCCCGCGGCGAACCCCTCGGCGTGCATGTAGGCCAGTTCCTTGAGCTTGAGCGCACCCTCCAGAGCCACGGGGTAACCCACGTGGCGTCCGAGGAACAGCACCGTCGGCACATGCGCCAGCTCGCGCGCGATGGCCCGCACCTGCGGCGCGGTTTCGAGCACGCGCGAAATCAGCTTCGGCATCGACTCGAGCTCGGCGAACTCGCGAGCCACCTCGTCGGGGTACTTGGTTCCGCGCGCCTGGGCCAGCGCCAGACCCACCAGGAAATTGGCGGCGACCTGCGCCAGGAATGCCTTGGTCGACGCGACGCCGATCTCGGGCCCGGTCCGCGTGTAGATCACCGCGTCGGATTCGCGCGGAATCTGCGCCCCGTTGGTGTTGCAGATGGCCAGCACACGCGCCTTCTGTTCTTTGGCGTGACGCACCGCCTCGAGGGTGTCCGCGGTTTCACCGGACTGCGAAATCGCCACCACCAGCGTCGACCGGTCCAGAACCGGGTCGCGGTAGCGGAATTCGCTGGCGAGCTCCACCTCCACCGGCACCCGGGTCCAGTGCTCGATCGCGTACTTGGCGAGCAACCCCGCGTGATACGAACTGCCACAGGCGACGACGAACACCTTGTCGAATTCGCGCAGCTCCTGGTCGGCGAGGCGCTGTTCGTCGAGAACGATCCGGCCGCCCTTCTCGTCGACGACGAAATGCCCCAACAGGGTGTCGGCGACGGCGGTGGGCTGCTCCTCGATCTCCTTGAGCATGAAGTAGTCGTGGCCACCCTTCTCGGCGGCGGCGAGGTCCCAGTCGATGGTGAACGGTCGGCTGACCACCCCATCGGTGTTGCCCGCGAAGTCAGTGACCTTGTAGCCGTCCTCGGTGATCACCACGGCCTGGTTCTGCCCGAGCTCGACCGCCTCGCGGGTGTGCTCGATGAACGCGGTGACGTCGGAGGCGATGAACATCTCGCCCTCACCGACCCCGACGACCAGCGGCGTCGACCGGCGGGCCGCGACGATCGTGCCGGGATGATCGGCATGGGTGAACACCAGCGTGAACGCGCCCTCGAGGCGCTGCAGCACGGCGTGCACGCTCGCGGTGAAGTCACCGGCGGTCGGGCCTTCGGCGTAGGCGCGCGACACCAGATGCACCGTTACCTCCGTATCGGTGTCGCTGAGCAGCTCCGCGCCCGTTTCCTCCAGCTCGCGGCGCAGCGGCGCGAAGTTCTCGATGATGCCGTTGTGGACCACGGCGAGCTTGCCGGAGACGTCGCGATGCGGATGCGCGTTGCGGTCGGTGGGCGCGCCGTGGGTGGCCCAGCGGGTGTGCCCCATACCGGTCGACCCGGCGAAACGCTCGGTCCCCGCCTCGCCGAGTTCGGCTTCCAGATTGGCCAGCCGCCCGGCCTTACGTTCGACCGCGAGAGCGCCGTTTCCATCGAGGATCGCGACCCCCGCCGAGTCGTATCCGCGATACTCCATGCGTCGCAACGCGTCGACGACAACGCCGAGCGCATCCCGGTATCCGACGTAGCCCACGATTCCGCACATGGTCCCCCACCCTACTGATCGGATACTCTTCTCGCCGTGTCGGTGTCTGCAAAATCGCTCCTGAGCACCCTGTCCGTGCGCGGCCCTCACCGGGTGCTGCGCGGGAACCTAGGGATCGCAGGTCAGCCGGGTGTGGTGTACACACCCGAGTCCGGACTGAACCTGCCCGCTGTCGCGTTCGCGCACGGCTGGCTGACCAGCGCCGAGAACTACAAGAGCCTGCTCGAGCACATCGCATCGTGGGGTTTCGTGGTCGCCGCGCCCGACACCGAGCGCGGCCCGATCCCGTCACACCTTGACCTCGGCACCGACTTGCTCACCACGCTCGACATCGTCACCAAGGTCCGCCTCGGTGACGGCACCATCAGCGTCCACCCCGACCGCCTCGCCCTCGCCGGTCACGGCATGGGAGCCGGCGCCGCCGTGATCGCCGCAGCTCAACGCCGGGTAGCCACCGTAGTGGCCCTCTTCCCCGCCCCCACCTCCCCCGTCGCGGAGAACATCGCCCCCGAACTCGACACGCCCGGCCTGATCCTGACCGGCGACGACCTCGACTCGGTCAGCTCCAACGCCCGCGCCCTGGCCGCCGCCTGGTCCGGCACGTCGATCCTGCGCACCATCAACGGCGCCTCCCACAACGGCATCATCGAAGGCCGACGCCTCTTCGCCGCCCTCGGCGCGGGCCGCTACGAACACAAGACCGACAAAACCACCCGAGCTCTGGTCACCGGCTACCTCCTCGCCACGGTCCTCGCCGACAAGAAGTACGCGGCCTTCGCCGACCCGGAAGCCGAGCTCCCCCACACGAAGGTGGTCGACCCGCACGCCGAGGTCGAAGTCGAGGCGCCGAAGTTGTCCATCGGCACTGTCGCCAAGCTGATCCGCGGCTGAGTTCGCAATTCCGACTGCGTAGCAACGCAGTTCAGACCGGCAGCAGGGTGAGCACTGCATCGAGACCTTTGAAGTCATCGGGATTGCGGGTGTAGAGCGGAAGGTCGTTGACCGACGCGATGGCCGCGATCAGCCGATCGCACTCACAGTCTTCGGGTGCAGTCCAACGCTGGGTTCTTTCAGGCTGATGGTCAGCTCAGCTCCGCGGTCGGAGTGGGGTGCGATCGATCACGGCCCAGACTTAACATGTAGCCGACGCTGTGCAGCAAGGGAAGACAGAGGGAGGGGTCCTATGGGTAGTCACGTGACGGTCGATCCGGAGCAGCTACGCAAACTCGGAGGCAATCTGACCACCTCGGGGGGTGCGATCAAGGCTCTGAACAAGGACATCAGCGGATGGTCTTTCACCGCGGCCCAGGCCGGTAGAGCTTACGGAAAAGAAGGTATCGACTTCGGTGCTGAGATTGTGTGCATCGGCGCATGGCTGACACATTGGGAGACCGCGGTAACCAAGTCGGGCAATGCGTACACAACCAGTGCGAATACATATTCGTCAGTCGATGACGCCAACGTAACAAAAATCAAGGCCGCCGGGGTGAATCTCTGATGGCTTGGACAGCAGACGATACCGGAGTCGTCAAAGACGGTAAAGAAAATTCCGACTGGGAGCATAACGTATCGGGCTCCGCCGGAAACGCAGACAAAATACTCTCCGATGGCGCCGAAGGGCTTGAGTACTTCAAACACTACCTCCCGCTCTACAAGAGATGCGTCGCCGAACTGCAGCTCGGAAGGGCCGATATCGCTAGTCGCGAATATCCTCAACTGTGCGCCTTGTACGACACCGAGGAAGGCATGGACATCGACGCAATCGGAAGGATGTCCACGACCCTCAAAGATGCCCTGCCGAAGCTGTTTACAGAACTTCAGAACCAGCAGGCTCAGCGAAATGCGATGCAGAGCATATGGAAAGGCGATGCAGGCGATGCGGCTTTTTCCAGACTGAATGAGATGGTCCGGCGAGCAGACGAAGACTACAACCATGCCCGACTCGCTTCTCAAGAGCTCGGAGAACTGGCAATCGCGCTTCGCAACATAGTCTCAGAAAAAGCTACGGACGTGCGGGGATACTGGCGTCCGCGAGGCACTGAGGACATTCGTAATGTGACCACAAACGAAACGTTCGGCTTGGACGATATCAAGAATTGCATCGATGCTCATAACAACGCGTATGCGACCCGGGTTATCGAGGGCGCATTTATTCCCCAGTTCGAAGCGACTGTTCTTCATTTCGAAGAAGTATGCAAGGAAACTTCCAGGGTGATTCGCGAGGTGTTCAAGCAAGCTACAGCCGCCCTTGCCACGGTGGAGGCCGCCCCCTATCCGATGCCGGAAGACGCGCCAGCACCGGATACTTCACAGAAGGGGAAACCCTCCACAGACACCCCGTCTGGTGGCGAAACCTCGACTGACAGCGCTGGCAGCTCGACCGGGGGCACCCCGGAAACAACAGAAGACGTCGCGAAGACGACAACCGCCGGCACGACCAAGACGACGACAACCGACGACGACTCGTCCACAAATCTGAGCAGCTTGTTGTCGACCGTCTCGAGCGGACTGACGACGTTGAGCTCAGTTGTCAGCGAATTATCAAGCCTTACATCGGGATCGACCGCTTCCGCCGAATCCATCGCCGAGTCGATCGGCACTGGCCTGAGTTCGCTCGGGACATCCATCACCAGCGGCGTCGAGCAGTTGAGTGGCCTGCTCAACGGGACCGGTTCCACCGAGTTCACTGTCGCGGGCACCACGCTCAGCCTGGCAACAGGCGACAATGGGCTCACGCTCACCACAACCGATTCGGCAGGCACGGCCCACCAATATGGCCTCACGCTGAACGAGAACGGCATCCCGGTGATCAGCGATTCCGCCACGACGACGGAGTCAGATCCCGGAACAACAGCGGATCCCGGCACAACAGCGGTGCACGGCGAGTCCACCACCGATGGAGCGGTCGGCGAGGACGGAGCTGCCTCCGAGAGCGTGTCCGCCCTCCCCGGAGGAGTACCCACCTCCAACTACGGCCAGGTCACCGACACTGAATCCGAAACCGAACACTGGTCGACCACCCCCGAACCGGAAGCGCCCACTGACACCGGCGCCGAGTTGGCGGAGGCAGGACCCCTGTGAGTTACTCCCCGATCGAAGACCTGGTTGCCGACCATCTCCGTAGAGTCCGCATGCTTCGAGTCGAGTTCGAAAACGAACGAGCCCGCTTGCAGGCCAAGGGCGACGAGCTGTTGGCCGAAGCCCGAGCTGCCGAGGAAAGAGCTGCTGAGCAACAGGCCGCCGCACAGCAGGAACCCGTCACCGAGCCACAGCCTGTCATCGACATCGATGCCATCCGTCGGGAAGAACAGCTACGCGATGCGATGGCGCGCACAGCGGCCGAGCAAGCACGTGCGGCCACCGTGACCTTCGAAGTTGGAGCCGCGGAGCAACAGGCGACCACCGCCGAGCAACACACACCCACGAATTGGTTGCCCCCAGGCGGCGCAAGCTCGCTCGAGGACGACGCACTACGCGAAGCACGCGAGGCGATAGCCCGCTCGGCCGCTGCGCGACGAGCGGCCGAGCGCGTCGAGCCAGTCGACTACGACGGCTACGACCAGGAGAGCGAGTACTTCCGGGGCAAGAATTGGTTCGGCTAGCCCCGTGAGCAGAACGCGCTCGAAGCTCGGCTGTGGCATAGCCTCCCGCCCCATGTGGGTGTAATTTTCCCGTGGGGCGGGAGCGGACCGGCCTGTGACCGGAACGAGGAGTTGATCGATGGATCGCGGGGCAGTCGTACGAATTCTGGTCGTCGGCGGGGCGATCTCAACACGCCTCAGCGGGTGCAACTCGGGAAGCCAAGGGGAAGCGCAGCCGAGTTCCTCGGCAGTGAGCACCACCCAGGAGTCGGTGTTGCCTACAGGGTTCGACGGATGCACTCTGCCGCAGTCGGTGATCGATACGGAAGAGTTGAAAAATCCCAAGAAGGACGACAAGTGGACCACGGGGCGCAATAAGTGGGTGGGTTGCGGATGGATACAATCCGGCGGCTACGGCGCCTCGATTACAGTATCCACAATTACCATTCAACAGGTTGTCGAAAACCCGGATGTCAAGATCGGCGAGGAGTTGACGATCGATGGCCGTCGCTCGATTACCCACTATAAGCCCGCCCAGGAAGGCAAGTGGTGTGACATCAATGTCGAAATGAAAAACGGCAGCATGGAAATCTCTATCGGAAATCAGCCGAACCGGGAGAAATCCGGCCACCGCCATCCGTGCGATATTGCCAAAGATCTTGCGCGGATGCTTGCGCCGACAATACAATCTGGTAGTTAAAGCCATCATCGGCAAAGGGAGGGGCCATGGGGACACCGCTGGAAATCTTGGTTCAAGAAGCCAAAAATAGCGGACTGAACGTATCCTTCAGTAATGATGTACGAGTAAACGCTGATGAGTTCGTCTACATGGAACGAGACTGCACAGCATTTCTTGACGAAATTATTAGCATGCAGCGTCAGGCGCAAGCGATCGCAAACCGTGAAAATGGGGCCTCGGCGAAACAACCGAAGGCTTGACATCGGCATCCACCTTGGTGAGTTGGTTTCGCGGCAAGGCCGGAAATACGGGTTCCGCTACCGATTCCGATAACAACGTCAACGATATCCTCCAGCAGCACTACGCTATCGTTGTAGATATTCGTGATATACATCGAGAAATAGCACAAAGATATATGGCACAGGATCAAGATTTCGCCGCCCGCTACAACGAACTCTCTGCGAATGTTCCACCTTCGGCGATCGGCTCTACGGAAGCGAAGGCCTGATGACCGGCAACGAAAAGGCCCGAATCAGCGATCCGGAAAAGCCCAACACCTGGGAGCATTGGACGATCTATAGGTCGTTCAATCCGCTCGACACCACCGAAGCAAGCAATGCGAAAGCTGAATACACGAAACTAGCATCGGATTGGTCTGCCGCAGTAGAGACATTCGCCGCTAGGATCCGCCGGTCGAGTACATCGGCATGGGAAGGTGCGGCGACGGCGTCACAGAGTGCCATTGCTGACTATGCGACACGGGCACTGGAACTGACTCCCGCCCTGAATGCTCTATCTCAGCAGGTTACCACCACGGTCAATGGTGTGAACAACACCCGAAATGGGGTGGGCGAGCCACAGAACAGGCCTGACAGCATGTGGAATCTGGATGGCTACGATTTCATCTTCGCTGAGCCGGGCAGTCGTTCGACAACGGCGATCAACAAAGCCCGCGATGAAGCACGCGAGGCGATGCAGAACAACTACGTCAAAGATTTCGTTGCTGCCGACGGGCAGATTCCCGTCCTGCCACAACCGGAGAACCCGACCTCACCACTCACCACTTGGAAGCCGAACGGCGGCGCATTTACCGAGGACGGCGGAGACGGCGGGAACGGGAACGGAACGAAGCGGCGGGTTCGAACAGCCAACCGACCAGCGAGGATCCAGCGACTACCGAAGACCCTGCGACTACTGAAGATCCGACCAACACAGACGATTCCAGCGACGACGACACAACCGACGACGACACCAGTCCATCAACGACAGAGGAACCGGGCTCGACATCACCTGCGTCCACCGAGGCGACAACCCCGGCGGGGGTCACACCGTCAGGCACGCCGGGTACTGGTTCACCGGGTGGCGGTTCACCCGGCGGTAGTTCAACCGGCGGCAGCCCGGGCGGCGCCGGCGCCTCGAGTGGCGGTACGCCTGGCGCAGTCACGCCCGGATGGCCGACCGCGGCAGCGAAAGCCCCTACCGGCGCAACCGCCGCAACCGGCGGAAGCGGCACCGGCAAAGCGGGCGCGCCAGGCATGGGCGGCATGGGCGGCGGCCGGGGCGGTGGCAAATCCGAAGACGACGAGTCGCATCAGATCCCGGACTGGCTGAAGAATATGGAGACACCGAGGAGCTGCTCGGTGAGATGCCACGCGTTATTCAAGGTGGAGTGATCGGCGGAACTGTCGATGAGTGAATGGACTTGGGAGCCTGATGATTTCGCGGCTCTCTGGTTGAATGACGCGCATGATCGGTTCCCGGGCCCACTCGGATACACCAGCCGCATCCCCACCGTCACTGCGGAACGGGCGCATCGGGCAGCTGTTCACGCACGTTATGACCGCGAGGAGACCGAGCTGATTCAGCTCGCCTTCCATACGTTGAGCAACTGCGACCTGCAGATCCGAATCATCGGCGAATCCACCCGCCTCGGCGGCAACCGACGGCGAATGTACCGACTGCTCGCCGCACAGACCGCCCACCACGCGGTCCTGCTGTCCCAGACCGTCACCGACAACGTCGAGGAACGCATTCGGTGCAGACTGTTCCGACCGGACAATTTGCCGGGGCGGATCGCTAATCTGCTGCCCGAGTTCGCGGCGGGGCATTCGCCCGGTCAAACCTTCCATATCGGCGACATCGACCCGAAACGACGAGGAGGCAACGACAACTATCGAGACTCGCCTCGCAAACAGTTCGAGCGACTTCTCGTTCGACCACTCGACGGAAACGGAATCGTCGAGCCACTGCCCGGCCCGCTCGATGCCCGAACCGAATCCTGGTACGAAGCACAATGGTTCGACATCATCGACGACGGCCGCTACCTGGTTCGGCGCAACCGTGAACAGGTCCAAGTCCTCCCGGCCACCGACGGCGACCTGCGCACACTCTTCACAAACTGGATCGACCGAACCCTCAGCAGATTGCGCGAACGCGAAAACGATCACGTCTGGTGAGCAGACAGCAGGCGACCCGGGCAGCCGAAATCCACCGCTCCGCCCCGTAAGCCGGGCCAAAGTGGTGGAAGGGGAAGCCCGGGTCGGCGATGCTCCATCTTCACGAACTACCCGCGTAAATGCGTTGCGGGGGCTAATCTTTCGCGTTCAGTGCCGAGTGGATGAACACTTGCCGAACTCCGAGAGAGAGCCTTCTACCGAGCTGATCACGCCACTACCGTCGGTGACCGAGCGCCGGGGCGATCGGACCCGGCGGGGGCTTCGGGGCGGGGGGATTCATGCAGGTTTTGCCAGCTGAACTGCGGGCGGTCGCGGTCGAGATGGATCGGATCGCAGACGAAGAGATCGGCCGTCTGCCGGTGATCGATACGCCGGGATTCCTGGGTACGCTCAGCACCTTTCTGGCCGGGTCTGACGTGGGGCCGGAGTTGGACAAGATCGAGCCCGCCCGTACTCGGAGTTTGAAGGTGGCCGGTGGACGGTACCGGGAACTGGGTTCCTTGTTGCGCGCCTCCGCAGACGCTTATACCGATTCCGACCTCGCCGCCGCAACGCGTATCGCCGCGCTCGGCGATCTGAACACCGGGGAGATGCCGCGGTGAAGCGACCGAATCCAGACCTGGTGCGGACGTGGAACATCGATCTCGCCTCGACCGCGACCAAGGCAACCACTATCGCCGACGGAATTCGCACTTCGGCTGAGCAGATGCACCGGGCCATCGACGCGATGAATTGGTCCGGCGAGGCGCGGCAAGCGGCCGATAGCCGCTGCCAGCGCGAGGTGACGCAGATGCGAGTGCTCGCCGCGGCCTACGACGATCTTGCAAACGCGCTCAACAACGGACATTCGCAGATGGGCCAGCCGGTGTCGACCTTGCGGGCCGACTACACCTCGCTGGTCAGCGACCGCTACATCGTCCATTTCGACTGGACGGTCGTAGACGAAACAGATGATGATGCGCGCACTCAAGAGGCTGCCAACCAAACCATTCGCCTGCAGCGCCTCGCCGACGAACTCGGGTGGGCCGACCACAACTGTGCCCAAGCCGTAAACAAAGCCGTCGATGCCATCAATCAGCTCACGCCGGAAACGGCCGGTTTGAATCCACGCCTCGCGCGTGAGGATATCGATGCTTTCCGCAACGGGACGGCGACGACGGAGCAGCTACAGCGGCTGCGCTGGGCAACGACGCTCAGTCCCGAGCAGCTCGATACCCTGGCCAGTGGCCAGCAAGTAATGATCCCTCAGCAGCAACTCGACTATCTGACGTCGGTGATGCGCGACCTCGACGGAATGTCGGTTACCCAGATTTCGCAGATCGGCGTTGGGCTCCCGGGCGGTCAGGACAAGGTGGTGCAGGCCGGTCTTGCCGACGCGATCCAGTTGGCATCGAATCCACAGGTGACCGCGAGTGGCCTGACATCGGCGCAGGGCGGAAAAGTCGGCGTGGATTTCGGTGGGTTGGGTGCGCTGCCCTCCCAACTACGAACGACGCTCACCGAGGATCCGAAGAACTCGGTCGTCAAGAAGGACGACCTGTTGACGGTGTCGAATATTCTCGCCAAGGGTTCCCCGTTGCTCGCGGACGGCACCGACGCCGATCGCGCGCTGCTCAACCAAGCCGTAAATATCGCCAGTCGCGACAGCTACCCCGTGCTCGCGGGCGGAGCGGATGTCACGAACTTCACCGACACGATGGACGACAGCATCGCCAGCAAGATCCTCAGTCAATCCGGTGGCGACAGGGCGGCGGTGCACGACCTCCTCACCGGGCATGGCATGGAAGCTGTGATGGCGCCCGGAGAGAAGTTCGACAACCAGGCCGCGATCGGCACTTTGCTCGACCACAACTGGCACGGGTCGGACGACGGTGTCACGAAGGTACTGAAAACTGTTGACGACAGCGCGACATCATCGAACCCGCACGTGAATTCCGAGGCGGGTCAATCGGCTCGCCAGATCGCGAACTATGTCTCGACCCATCGCGAAGTGTTGCTGCATCTGACCGACGAGACCGGCGGTCCGGAGAATCTGCTCCAGGATCCGGTGAGTATCGGCAGCGCAAATCCGCAGATGACTGCCCAACTCGGCGATACACTGGCGAACTATATTCCCGCCATGGCCGGGGTGCGGGACAGCGATCTTGCCGCGCACGGGTTTTATGACAACAATGGCGGCGACTTCGACAAGAAGGCCATGGCGAATGTTTTCGCCGTCATCGATTCCGATCCGGACGCAGCCAAGAAATTCAACGCGAATGCCTACCAGGCGGTCGCCGACCTCAATCAGATGTTCGGCGCGACCGGCACAACGGACTACTCCCTGGCAGAATGGGGCGCCCGCATCGACCAGGCCGCTCAGGACGGAGCCCTGCTCGAGATCGGCACCCGAGAATCGGACGGGGTTACGGCACAGAAGGAAAAGATGGCACTGTTCGACAGTGTTCGTGAGGTCGGGGCCTTCGGGTTGAAGCGAATTCCCCTGGCTGGAGACTTGCTGGAACTCGGCTGGAAATCGACATCGCCAGAGGTTCGGCTCGGCGCGTTGGGGACTGTTCCCGAGGCGGCGACCCATGTCGATACCTCGACCTATGGCAGCACGCCTGCGCAGACCTACAACATCTTGCAAGGTATCGCGAACTCGCCCGGACATCCCGACCTTCGGTCCGACCCGAACATCGGCCGGTACTTCGATCAGGAAACCGGCCAGCTTCGTTCATTCGAGGACATTCGCCACGAAGGTGGCAGACCTGCGGGCACGAACCTTCCCGAACTGAACACGAACGTGGGGAAGTACGCGCCAACCGTGTCCGAATATCGCGACCGATGGGACAGCGGACATGGTCGCGAGCCCGGCGACGCTCCGAAATGACACGATACGCAAGGGCATTGGCCGCGGGGTTGCAGGCGGTCATTCTGCTCGCGTTGAGCGGCCTCGCTGGTGATGAGCCGAGACCGCCCCACATGTGGAAGGACCGATACCAGTACAACTTCCGCTGGGCTTCGCCTTCGGGCGTAGACCTGACTTCAGAAATCGCGATTCAGGCTCGGTCCTATGTCGAGACCGCGTTTCTCAACGGCGCTGGTCAGACAGACTGGCGCGAAATATGGAAACGGATGGGAGTCTCCGAGAACCAGCTTTCCAGCCCGCTTTCTCTGCAGTTCGACGAACGCGCATCCGACCCCGGTTGGACGATACGTGGCACGGCCTACGCTTCCTTGGCTGCTGTCGAGCGCCAGGACATCCCACCACCCTACGATCGACGGACTCCCCCGAATCGGTGGTATCTGACTGCAACGGTGTGCGTTTGGGGCACCGGATTGGCATACGGAGACCGGTCCGGGGAGTACTACTCGGGTCGATACGCAGCCTTGCGTTCCGGCAGGCTCGAGTTGATCTTCTCGCTGCCCGGTGGTGGAGTAGCCGATCCCGGTGCCCGGATTTCGGGTCCTGCGCGGTACCCCACTCGCAACTACTTCGGCGACTGGCTCCAGTCGTCGCGGGTAGTCACGCCGGACCTCGGGCGAGGGACCGGCAACCCCGAAACATGTCAACTCCCTCCCGAGTTCCCTGACACGCTCGCTCCAGGCGAGTACGTCGAGAAGCCGTCGGTGCGGGTCCCCCCGCCCGAGATTCTTCCGCCTTACCCGGGCTGGCCCGCATGAGCCGTCGCGGCGCCCAGCTTTCCGGTCACCTCGCTGCGGCTGACCACGTTGCTGTTCGCAGGTGAGCTCAGTCCAACCACGTCGAACGGCGATAATACTCGGATTCCGAGTCGAAGTCACCGTCGGACGGGGTGACGGTCGACTGCGCTTGGCGGGCGGCTTTCGCGCGGGCGACCGCGGCCCGAATCTCAGCTTGCCGCAGTTGTTCTGGAGTCCAGCGAGGGTCGGGTTCCACCTCTGTCTGCATCGGAACCTGCCGAGGCGCTGTGGGTTGACCCCATTCCTCGTGAGTCGACGGCCGCACAGGCGGTTCCGGCTCAGGGTCCGCTTCCCTTTCGTCCTCGTCATCCTGTTCAGCCAGCTCTCGAAGCCGATTGCCCGCCTCGGCCGCAAACTCCTCAGCACGAATTGCGGTCTGACGGTTGATCTCGTCGATCTCGTCCATCAGCAACGCCGATCGGCGCCGCGCTTCGAAGGCGATCTGCTCAATCTCTGCTGCGTAGTCCACGGTCGATCACTCTCCAGCGATCGACCGTGAAACACCAAGGGCGGCATGCGTCACAGCGGGCCTGCCTCAGACAGAATCGCGCCCGAGTCGCCCGGGTTGCTCATCTGATGGTCATCGACGCTCGGGGTGTGCTCGCCGTCGGTTTCCTGCTGAGATGAGCGTGGTCCGACCGGTACCCCGCCGGCAACGGAGCCGGACGACGGGTCGCCGTTGCCGATCTCGCTCGTGACCGGGGCATCAGTCAGATCTGGAGTCTCAGAGGTCGTCGGAGTGGCGCCCTCGGCACCTGCCCCGGCTTCGGACAGGCCGGCCTCGCCCTGCCCGGTGCCGGATTCCGGTGTGCCAGAGCCCAACACGCCGTGGGAATCGTCACCAGTCGCGGTGGGGTCGGCAGAACTCGACTCCTGTTCGATGACCGGCAATCCGTTCTCGTCCAAAATCAACCGGTACTGCTGGCTGTCGCCATTCGCGTCGGTGGTCGTCAACGACAACCCGTTCTCACCGGACTCGATGCTCACCTTGGTGTCGCCGAGCTGGAATGAGGCCTCGTGCTCGCCCGACAGCAGGCTGCTAGCCTGTTCACTCATCTGCTCGATGCCGTCGCTGATCGACGTCCCTACCGATTCGGCAGCCGAGGTGAGTGTGTCCCCGAGATCGCCGGTCAGCGCGCTCGCCAGGGTGGTTCCCAGCTCGCTGATCGTCGAGGCGAGCGTGGTCAGCGCGCTGCTGGTCTCGGAGTTGTCGGTGGTCGTGTCATCGGTCGTTGTTTCGTCAGTGGTGGTATCCGGAGTCTGCGAACCCGTCGTCGTTTTCGCCGAGATTCCCGTCGACGACGTATCCGCGCTCTGCGTTCCCGCGGCCGAGGTGTCACTGCCGGTCCCCTTTGACTGGTCCGTGGTCTTCGACCTGTCCTCTGTTGCCTTCGACGGGTCGCCCGGATCCGGTTTCTGGCTGCCGTCGTTCGAGCCCGCTACGGACTTGGCACTGTCGTAGGACTTCTCCTCGATGGCATTGAGGGCGGTGGCGATCGCGTCGTATTTGCCCTCGATCGCAGTCCGCGCGATCGAGCAGGCTGTGGTGAACGCTGCCAGCATCTGCTCGTACTTGTATACGAACGTCTGCTGCAACCACTGTCCGCACGCAGTCTTGATCTGGTCGGGGTACTTCTTCGGGAAGATGGCTCCAGGGAGCATCTTCTGCCAAACGTCCTTGTCGATTTCTCCCGACAACCTGCCGTCGATCACCTTGTCGATGTCGCCCGGTGTCAGGCCCGCGACCTCGACTTTGCCGTTCACCAGCATCTGATCAAGCGTGTTGACCTTGTTGCGGACAGTTTCCAACATCGTGGTGCTCGCGGCGTTCAGCGCATTGAGAACCTGCTGTGCGGCCGTGCAATCGGTCTCCGAGTGGCTTGACAGATTTGCGACGACTTGAATCCCTCGAGTTCCCGCCTCGCCTTGCCACGACACCGGGAGCACCTGGCTCACCTGGCGTTGCTTCTCGGACTGTGTCTTCGCTGTCGTCACCGTCAGCTGAAGACTCGCCGCCGTCGCCGCGAGAGTCTGGACGTTCAGCCCGCGCTCTGCGTCATAGGTCTCATAGATCGCCTGCAGTGTCATCGTCTGCGCAGTGGGGAACGCCCGCAGGTATCTCGGTGTCAGATCTGTGAAGAGCCCGAGCCCTCGCGCGGCGCCGTCATCGAGAATCCCATCGACAGTCTCAGCCATGATTGGTCACCTCCCGCATGTCGGCACTCACTGTCCCGGCAGTTGGGCTGCGATTTTCTTCTGATCCTGAGCATTCGAGTTGTCGATACCGACGAGCTCGATGGTCGCGGTGCCTATCGCCTCAGCGGTGTAGTCGGAAGCGGTGGTCCACCGATTCAGCCAACCGGAGATCCGATCGAATCCGGTCGCGATCTTCTGGCCCCGGTCGACGTAGGAGCGTCCTGCCTCGACGCCCGACCCCCAGGCGTTGACATTGGCCGCGGCTTTGCGCAGCTCGCCGACGGTGCCCTTCAGCTCGTTGACCGATTGTGTGATCGCAGCTTGATTCACCACGATCCCGTTCGAAACGGTCGTGCCCATCCCCCACCTCCGGTACTCGCGGCACGCCCCAACGGCGTGCTACCTACTTGGACGCACGAAACGGCCCACCGGTTCCATCATCGGCGGGCCGAATCTACTTCTCCAGGTTCCCCTGATCCGTCTTCCGCCACTCCGACGTCCCGTCGGGATGACGGTGGTACTCCCAGGCGGCGTAGTCGCCGTCCTCCTCGACGACGGTGACGTGGTCGGCCAGGCCGTCGTGGTCGTAATCGGACCAGATGCTGGTCGAGTCGGCGTCGCCGGTGGAGAGGGAGTCGACGACGCCGTCGTGGTCGAGGTCGAGGGATGGGTTGTTCAGTTCTACGGGGCCGAGGCCGCCCAGGGACGAGTGGGCGTCGATGTCGGGTAGGCCGAGGCCGGGGAACTCACCCGAGGTGACCATGACTGCTCCTCCAACGGAAAACTCGCGGATGACGACGTGGCGGGGTTGCCACCATCTTGTCATCCGCGAGCGGGTGCCGGGAGGTTCGGGGCTACTTGTTCGGGATGAGGATCCACATCGCCAGGTAGATCAGGAACTGCGGGCCGGGCAGCAGGCAGGACACGACGAAGACCAGGCGGACGACGTTGGGGTTCCAGCCGTAGCGTTCGGCGAGGCCACCGCAGACGCCTGCGATCCACTTGTTGCTGGTCGAACGGGTGAGGCGGCGGGCGGGGGCGGTCATGATGTTGCCTTCCTGTGGAGCGGTGATATCTCCACTGTGCCTACCGAACACCCCCACCCGCATCGGTCCACAGACCTATCCACACCCTGATTTCGACAGGCCCCGACCTCAGGGTCAGACCCCGAGACGGGCACAATTGTCGAGGTGAGCACGACATTGCACGCCAGCGGCCTGTCCGCGGGGCACGCCGAACGGACCCTGTTCGCCGACCTCGATTTCACTCTCGCCCCCGGCGATGTGATCGGGCTGGTCGGGGTGAACGGCGCGGGCAAGTCGACGCTGCTGCGGATGCTGGCCGAGCGCGAGCCGGGCGAGGGCACCATCGTGTTGAGCCCGCCCGATGCGACTGTCGGCTACCTGACGCAGGAACCGGAGCGCATCGACGGCGAGACGGTGCTCGAATTCCTGTCGCGCCGAACCGGAGTCGCGCACGCCCAGCAGGTGATGGACGCGGCGGCCGAACGCCTCGGCGACGGCGGCGACGACGATTACTCACCCGCGTTGGAACATTGGCTGGCATTGGGCGGTGCGGATCTCGATCAGCGCGTCGAAGAGGTCGCCGCGGATCTGGGGCTGACCAGCGGCTTGGCCAGTGGCCTCGACACCCCGATGACGGGCCTGTCGGGCGGCCAGGCGGCCCGCGCGGGGCTGGCCTCGGTGTTGTTGTCGCGCTTCGACATTCTGCTGCTCGACGAGCCCACCAACGACCTCGATCTCGACGGCCTCGACCGGCTGGAACGGTTCGTCACCGGCGTGCGGGTACCGCTCATGGTGATCAGCCACGATCGAGAATTCTTGGCGCGCACCGTCAACAGCGTCCTCGAACTCGACCTGGCTCAACAGCAAACAGGCCTCTACGACAGCGGCTACGACGCCTACCTCGCCGAACGCGAGATCGCCCGCAAGCACGCCCGCGAGGCCTACGACGAATTCGCCGACACCAAAGCAGGTTTGGAGTCACGCGCGCAGATGCAGCGCAACTGGCTCGAGCACGGGGTGCGCAATGCCCGCCGCAAGGGCAAGAACGACTCCGACAAGATGGGCCGCAAAACCCGCGCGGAATCCACCGAGAAGCAGGCCGCCAAGGCCCGCCAGACCCAGCGCCGCATCGAGCGCCTCGACGTGGTCGACGAACCGCGCAAGGAATGGGAACTGCGGATGGAGATCGCGACCGCGCCCCGCAGCGGCGCGGTGGTCGCGACGGCCAACAACGCCACCCTCGCGCGCGGCGAGTTCACCCTCGGCCCGATCACCACGCAGATCGACTGGGCCGACCGGATCGTGCTCACCGGCGCCAACGGCTCGGGCAAGTCGACCCTGCTCGGACTCCTGCTCGGCAAGATCGCACCCGATTCCGGTTCGGCCGCACTGGGTTCCGGGGTCGAGATCGGTGAGGTCGACCAGGCCCGTGGGCTGTTCCGTGGTGGCGACGCGCTGGCCGACACCTTCGCCGCGGCGATGCCCGACTGGCCCGACGCCGAAGTTCGCACGCTGCTGGCCAAGTTCGGCCTGCGCGGGCCGCATGTGACCCGCGCCTGCGACACCCTGTCCCCCGGCGAACGCACCCGCGCTGCGCTGGCTCTGCTCCAGGCCCGCGGGGTGAACCTGCTCGTCCTCGACGAGCCGACCAACCATCTCGATCTGCCCGCCATCGAACAGCTCGAGCAAGCGGTCGACTCCTTCACCGGCACGTTGATTCTGGTGACGCATGATCGGCGGATGCTGGATTCTGTTCGTGCGACCCGTCGTTGGCATATGTCCGGTGGGCTACTCACCGAGGAATAGGCACATGGACTACGTATTGGGCATCGATACCCGCATCACGCTGCTCGTCACCGGAGTGATCTTCCTGAGCGCCCTGTTGCTCGGGATCTGGAAATACCACGGCATCCGCATCGCGGGCGCGGCACATATCTATGTCGACATCGCCCATCGCGCCGCGCTGATGTATTCCTTCGCGGGGATCCTGCTCGCGGTGTTCACCGAGCTCAGCGCCTGGCCGACGATCGTCAACCTGACCGCGGACCTGGTCGTGCTCGCGTTCTTCGTCGGCGCGATCGCCAGCTACGCCCTGCACGGGCTGCGCCGTGACACCACCAACCAGTTCGACGGGCGGATCCCCGCCGAACTACGACTGTCGATGTACGGGCTGATCGTGGGCGAGATCGGCGGCTTCCTGGTGCTGTTCAGTGGGTTCGTCGTCGGGCAGTTCTAGAACGACCGCACCACAGCCGGTGCGGCGGCGCCGAACAGGTCGATTTCGGAACCGAGCTTGGCCCCGATCAGCCCCACACCGCAGGTGACACCGAGCACGGCGACCACCGCGATGAACGATCGCGAACGTGGCACCCGTGACGCCGCGAACGGGCGCGTACTCGCGGCCTGCTCGTACTCGAACTGGCCGTAGCCCTCGTCGCGGATCGGGGCCGTAGGCGAATAGCCTTGCGGCACTTCGCGGCATCCCGGTCGCCCACAGGCCCCACCACAGCGGTGCGGCTGATCGGCTTCGCCGTACTCGTACGGGTACTGGTCTCGATAGTTGCGGGCAGGCAGCGGCGGAACCATCCTCGGCCCCCTTCGAATCGTGCTGCGCGCCAAAACAACCGCCTGCGCCGAGCAGCACACACGCGCCACGGGCACACAGGTCCTTACGGCGAATCTCGATACTAGTTGCCACGCACCGGACCCGCCAGGCGACTAGACCGCGGCGACCCGTTTCGCCAGGTCATCGGCCAGCTGACGCGCCTGTGCCGGATCGGTGGCCTCCACCATCACCCGCACCAACTGCTCGGTCCCGCTGGGTCGCAACAGGATCCGGCCGGTTTCCCCGAGGATCCGCTCCGCCTCGGCGACGGCCTCCCGCACCTCGGGAGCAGCCGCGACGGCGGCCTTGTCGGACACCGCGACGTTCACCAGCACCTGCGGCACCGTGGTCATCACCGAGGCCAGCGAGGCCAACGTGGCCTTGGTCTGCGCCATCCGCGCCATCAACCGCAGGCCGGTGAGCACCCCGTCACCGGTGGTGCCGAACCGCGGGAACACCACATGGCCGGACTGTTCCCCACCCAGGCTGAACCCACCGCGCCGCAGTTCCTCCAGCACGTATCGGTCGCCGACGGCGGCGGTGATCACGGTGATCTCGGCGGCGCGCATCGCGATATGCAGGCCGAGGTTGCTCATCACGGTCGCGACCAGCGTGTTGTCGACCAGCTCACCCGCGTCGCGCATCGCCAGCGCGAGCACGGCCATGATCGCGTCACCGTCGACGGTCTCGCCCGCCGCATCCACCGCGAGGCAACGATCGGCGTCGCCGTCGAGCGCGATGCCGAGGTCGGCGCCATTCTTCAGGACCGCGGCCCGCACATTGTCCAGATGCGTCGAGCCGCAACCATCATTGATGTTGAGCCCGTTGGGTTCGGCGTTGATCGCGATCACCGTCGCGCCCGCCTCCCGGTACACCTGCGGGGCCACCTCGGCGGCCGCACCGTGGGCGCAGTCGACAACGACGGTGAGCCCGGACAGATCCTGCCCGGTGGATTCGAGCAGATGCTCGACATAGCGTTCGTGTGTGCCCTCGACGGAGTAGTCGCCGCGTACCCGGCCGATGCCCGCGCCGGTCGGGCGCACGGTGACGCCTTCGGCGATCAGGGCTTCGATCCGCGCCTCGATGACGTCGTCGAGCTTGTGCCCGCCCGCCGCGAAGATCTTGATGCCGTTGTCGGGCATGGGATTGTGCGAGGCGGAGATCATCACGCCGAAGCACGCGTCGTACAGGCCGGTCAGATAGGCCACGGCCGGGGTGGGCAGCACGCCCACCGAGAGGACGTCGACGCCGACGGAGGTCAGGCCCGCGGTCACCGCGGCCTCGAGCATCTCGCCGCTGGCGCGGGGGTCGCGACCGAGCACCGCGACCGGACGCTTCTTGCCGCGCGAGAGCACCTGTGCTGCCGCGGCGGCGACGCGCATCGCCAGTTCCGGGGTCAGCGACTCGTTGGCGAGCCCACGAACACCGTCTGTGCCGAACAGCCGTCCCATAAAACCCTCTACCTGTAGTTAGTCCCCGAATACAGCACGAGAGCAGGCGACCAGCCGTGCTGGAAGCCTGCTCTCGCACACGTGCTCCGCCGACCGTACCGTCTCAACCAAAGTAAGCGAAGACGGCGGTCGACAGTGCGTAAATCAGCGCTTCGAGTACTGAGGCGCCTTACGGGCCTTCTTCAGGCCGTACTTCTTACGCTCGGTGGCACGCGGGTCACGCGTCAGGAAGCCGGCACGCTTGAGGGCGGGACGGTCGTCCGGGGTGACCACGATCAGCGCGCGGGCGATAGCCAGACGCAGGGCGCCTGCCTGACCCGACGGGCCGCCGCCGACCAGGCGAGCGAAGATGTCGAAGTTCTCGACACGCTCGACCAGAACCAGCGGAGACTTCACGAGCTGCTGGTGCACCTTGTTCGGGAAGTAATCCTCGATGGTGCGGCCGTTGAGCTCGAAGTTGCCCGAACCGGGCACCATGCGAACGCGAACAACGGCTTCCTTACGACGGCCGACGGTCTGCACCGGGCGGTCGAGGCCGAGCGGCTCGAAGGCCAGCTCTTCTTCGACGTATTCGCCTTCGGCGTAGCCTTCGCCGTCTTCGACGATCTCGACTACGACCTCATCGGTGGCGTCGAACTCTTCGGCTGCGAACTCTTCAGGAGCGGTCACTGGGCCACCTGCTTGATCTCGAACGGAACCGGCTGCTGCGCGGCGTGGGGGTGGTTCGGGCCTGCGTAGACCTTCAGCTTGCCCGCGATCGCGTTACCCAGCTTGTTCTTCGGGATCATGCCCTTGACGGCCTTCTCCACGAGACGATCGGGACGGGTCGCCAACACCTCGCCGACAGTGCGCGACTTGAGGCCGCCCGGGTGTCCGCTGTGGTGGTGGATGAGCTTGTCGTTCTTCTTGTTGCCGGAGATGGCAACCTTTTCCGCGTTGATGATGATGACGAAGTCGCCACCATCGACGTGGGGTGCGTAGGTCGGCTTGCCCTTGCCGCGCAGCAGGCCAGCGGCCTGCACGGCGAGACGGCCGAGGACTACGTCAGTGGCATCGATGACGTACCACTTGCGGGTGGTGTCACCTGCCTTGGGGCTGTACGTAGGCACAGTGGATCCCTGTCTGTCGTCGGTGTTGCCGGCCCTGTTGTGTGGATCGGGTTGCCCTGGCGGCCGGTGGAGACCCAGGACATCGAGGAGACACCGACCCGCGAACGGTTCGACGTTCCACACGCCAACCGGCAACGATACCAGCCACGTATCACCCACCTACAATCGGGCGATGCTGATCACCGGCGATCGTCGACCACGTCGCTAGATCACTACCGGCGGTCCCGGATCGGTCGCCCGCGCCGGGCCGGGAATGAGGTAGCGCAGGGTGTCGATGCCCGGGGTGACGCAGGCGTGGTCGTCGACGAGCACGCCGCGCGCGGTCGCGATGCCCTCACGCGGGACCGTGTTGGTGTACGGGGTGAACGCGCAGCTCACCGGTTCGGCGGCGGTGGCAACGGCGGGGTCGGGCTGGAATGCGACCAGCGCCAGCGCGCCGACCACGGCCGGTGCGCCGAAGAAGCCCTTCTTCACCTTGCCGAGCAGTTTGCCGCGGCGGTCGTCGTCCTCGGAGTCGTCGTGTTCGAGCGCGTGCCGCGGTGCGCTGGAGGCAGGACGCGGCGGTTGCGCGGCGGGCGGACCGGCGACGAACCCGGCCGGCCCCGGTGGCTGAGCGGTGGGCGGCGCAGTGGGTTGCGCACCCCACCCGACCTGGGCGGCGACTGCCTGACCGGGATGTCCCGAGTCCGGATAGTCGTCCTCCTCGTCGTCGAGTTCGGGCTCGGTCACCAGTAGATGCGCGGCGCCGAGGACCAGCGCGTGCATCGGATGGTCGGCCACGTGCAGACGCTGGCCGAGATGGTTCTGGAAGGCGAACCGCAGGGCATCGTTGAAGCAGACATTGCCTGCCAGCAGCACCGTCGAGGTGTCGGCGCCGATCGAACGGGCCGCGGCCATCGCCTCGATCACCACGTTGTCGGCCGTGCGGGCATCGCGCAGCGCCTCGGCGCTGACCGCGACCTCCGTCGATTCGGTCGGCTGCTCGTCGTCGCCGTGCACCGCGACCACCAGCAGCGCGCGCCCGTCGGAGTAGATCCCGGTGGCGCCGATGCCGGTGCGATGCCGCTCGCTGGGCGGGGAGACCAGGCCGAGCGCACGCACATAGCCAGAGAGCGCGACACTTTCCGGCAGCGGTTCCACGACCACGTCGAGCTGCTCGACGAGCGCCGCGTACACCTCGACCTTGTCCTCGGGCCAGCTGTCCGGATACGGCAGCGCTACCAATTGCGGCTTGCCCTGCAGGTATTTGCCGATCGCCGCGAGCGGGTTGTAGAGCCTGGCCCGGAAGACGAGCTCGGCGGGCCAGGTGGCGCCGGCGATCACGATCTGCGGGTGGCCGAGGATGTCGCGCACATCGGCGATCGCCATCCCCAGGTCCGGTCGCTGCCGGTCGACACCGGCGGTGTGCAACCTGCCCGCGGCATCGGCGAGCAGGTAGGCGGGCGGGGTATAGGTGCCCTCGACCTGTACCGGCCGGACCGGGGTCGCGCCGCCACCCGCGGCCACGGACACCACGTCCCACCCCAGATGTAGGGCCCCAACTCGAACGGTCACAGGCTCAAGTGTGCCCGGTCGGCGACAGACACGCGCATCTTGCCCACCGAAACGGTGCTGACCTGCCGGATCATGCCTGTGACTTCTTCAGTCGCAGTCTGCTCCAGGTGAACAGCGCGAGGATCGAGGTGATCACGATGAGCATCACGATGTCGAGAATCCAGATCCCGACCGAGTGGGTCCACAGTGAATCCTCCTGCGTGCCGAGGACCAGCTCCTTCAAATCCACCGTCGACGCACCCGCCGCGTAACCCCAGCGCGAGGGGAACAGGTACGACACCTGCTCGAGGCCGACGCGGTCGGTCACCGGGATCAGGCCACCGGCCATCACCAGCTGCACCATGATCATCACCACGAGCATCGGCATGACCTGCTCGTTGGACTTGGCCAGGCTCGACATCAGCAGGCCGAACACCACGCAGCACACCGCCGTCATCGCGATGTCGAAATACAGTTCCACGCTGCCGTTCGGGATCAGCGACCCCTCGCCCGGCGGCTTCTTGCCGATGAACGTGATGCCGATCAGCACCGCCGACTGCAGGAACGCGGTCACGCTGAACACCACGATCTTGGCCATCAGATACGCCGAGGGCAGTAGGCCGACGGCACGCTCGCGAAGGAAGATCGACCGTTCGCCGACCAGGTCACGCACCGTGAGCGTGGCGCCCATGAAGCACGCGCCGAGGATGAGCACCACCAGCAACTGCTGTGCCTCACCGCCGCTGGCGCGCCCGAACGAACCATCGGGCAGCTGCACCAGCGGCGCCGCGGTGAACCCGTCACTACCCGGCACTACCAGCGACAACGCACCGAGAATGAATGGCAACACCACCAGGAACGCCAAATACCCGCGATCGGCGAAGATCAGCCGCAACTGTCTTCGGATCAGCGTCGAGAACTGACGCACGCCGTTCGACTGTGGCGGAGCGCCCACGTTGCCGCGGTTGGGTTGAGCCGGCGGCGGTGGCGGCACATACGCCTGCCTGGATCGATACTTCGCGAAAGCTTGATCGGGGTTGGCCGCGACCTCGGCGAAGATCTCCGCCCAGTCGCTCGTCCCCATCGCCGCTCCGACGCCACCCGGATGACCGGCGAAAGCCGTCTTGCCACCCGGAGCCAGCAGCACCACCTGATCGCACATGTCCAGGCAGGCGACCGAGTGCGTCACCACGATCACCACGCGACCGGCGTCGGCCAGCTCGCGCAGCATCTGCATCACCTGTCGATCCAGCGCCGGGTCGAGGCCCGAGGTCGGCTCGTCGAGGATCAGCAGCGACGGACCGGTGAGCAACTCCATCGCCACCGACGCGCGCTTGCGCTGACCACCGGACAGCCGGTCCACCCGGGTGTCGGCATGCTGGGTGAGTGAAAGCTCTTGCAGCACACCGTCGATCACCTTCTGCCGATCGCTCTTGGTGGTATCGGGCGGCAGCCGCAGTTCGGCGGCGAAGCCGAGCGCCTGGCGAACGGTGAGCTGCCGGTGCAGCACGTCGTCCTGGGGCACCATGCCGATGCGCGAACGCAGCGCCTCGTACTCGGCGTGCAGGTTGCGTCCCTCGAAGGTCACCACACCGCCGGAGGGCTGGGTGTTGCCCGCGATCAGCTTCGACAGCGTCGACTTGCCCGCGCCCGACGGCCCGATCAGCGCGGTCAACGTCCCTCGTCCCGCCGTCATGTTCACATCGACGAGCAGTTGTTTGTTGTTCTCGACCGTGAACCCGACTCCGTGGACCGAAAGGCCCTGCTCGGCGACCGGCTTCTGCCGATGCGCCAGCGCGCCCTGGGTGACGACGAAGTCGATATTGCCGATGGTGACGATGTCGCGCTCGTGCAGCACCGAGCGCTGCTGACGGTGCCCGTTGACGAAGGTGCCGTTGGCCGAACCGAGGTCCTCGATCACCAGGCCCTCGGGCGAGGACAACAGCTTCGCGTGTGCGCGCGAGGCCAGCGGATCGTTCACCACGATCTGGTTGTCCGAGGTGCGGCCGATACTCAGGCCGCCAGGCGGAATGCGGTCACCGCGCGCGACCGGTTCGGTCGACGCCGCTTTGCGGACCGGCGGCAGCATCGACGAATCGGCGCGGCGGGTCATATTGATGTTGTCCTGCGCCTGCGCGGGCAGCTGCGAGGTGGGTACGTATTGCGGTTGCTGTTGTTGCGGGCGCGACGGCGGCTGGAAGCCGGGATGCGGCTGCTGCGGACGCGGCTGCTGGTGGTGAGGTTGCTGGTGGTGCGGCTGGTGCTGTTGTTGTGAAGGCGGCGCGACCATGGTCGCCGCGTGGCGCGCCCCAGGCGCCGCGGGGACCAGGTGTAGCAGCGGCCCGGTGATCGCGTCACCCAGGCGTACCTGGGTGGGTCGGTCGATCGAGACGGGCTGGTTGAGCCTGCGCGCGTCGACGAAGACGCCGTTGGTACTGCCGTTGTCGGCGAGTACCCACGCGCCGTTGCTGAATCGAAGAGTGGCGTGCACACGAGAGACCAGCGGACTGTCCACGAACAGGGTGACCTCGGGCGCACGGCCCATGGTGATCTGCTGACTCGCTTCGAAGACTCGTTCGGTTCCATCATGGCGCACGGTGATGGTCTGCGCCCCCGGTGAAGACATGGAGCGGATACTATGCCATCGCCCGGACATCGGCGGTGCCCCCGAGACGGCTGTGAGCCCGATCCGGCGATCGACCTGCACGTGTATCCGGCCGACCAGGGGGACGTATGCCGAAAGCCCAAGTGTTCGTTGCGATCTCTGTCGTGCTATGCGCGCTGATGGGTGTCGGCTGCACGCGGGCGATCGAAGGGCACGGCGTCTCCATCTATGACGACCCCTTCCAGGTGGCGGGATTGCCGACCACCGGCGGGCCGAACGGTCCACGCACCGGCGTCGCCGATTCGCCCCTCACCGCGACCAATGGCGACGGCGGCGAGGTGGACAAGTTGGCGCTCAACGCGATCGACGACATCCAGTCCTACTGGCAGGCCGGCTTCGGCGCCGAATTCCCCGGTGAGACCTTCGCCCCGGTCGAGAAGCTGATCTCCTGGAACGCGCGCGCCGCCCGCAGCCAGGCGATCGAGTTCTGCAAGGAAACCACCTACCACCTGGTCAATGCCGCCTACTGCCGCAGCGACAACTCCATCGGCTGGGACCGCGAGATGCTGCTGCCCACCATGAGCGAGACCTTCGGCACGATGTCGGTGGTGATGGTGCTCGCCCACGAATACGGTCACGCCATCCAGACCATGGCCAAGATGGTCACCAAGAAGACCCCGGTTTTGGTGAAAGAACAGCAGGCCGACTGCTTCGCGGGCGCGTTCATGCGCCACGTCGCGGAGGGCAAGTCGAACCACTTCACGATCAACACCTCCGACGGCCTGAATTCCGTGCTGGCCGCCACCGTTTCGATTCGCGACTCCGATCCCGACGATCCGGAGAGCGTGCACGGTTCGGCCTTCGAACGAGTCACCGCCGTGCAGATCGGGTTCACCGACGGGCCGCGCGGGTGCAAGGGCATCGACGAGGACGAAATCGACTCGCGCCGCGGCGCCCTCCCGCAGAGCTTCGCCGACGACAGTGGTCGCGGCGAATACCCCGTCTCCAAGGAGAACCTGGTCGAGCTGAGCAAGGCGCTGCAGGCGATCCTGCCGGTGAAAGAGGCCCCGACCTACGACTACGCGGGCTCACGAATCGACTGCAAAGACGGCGCGGTCACCGACCCGGTCACCTACTGCCCCGCCAAGAACACCATCGCCACCGACGTGCCCGGCCTGGCCGAACGCGGCGCCACCGACACCGACGACGACGGCCCGCTGCCGGTGAAGGTCAGCGGCGACTACAACGGCTATGTGGTGTTCATCTCCCGCTACACCCTGGCCGTGCAGCGCAGTCACGGCCAGCAGTTGACCGGCGCGAAGACCGGTCTGCGCGCGGCCTGCCTGTCCGGAGTGGTGACCGGAAAACTCGCCCAACCGGGGCGGCCCGTGAGCCAGGGCGACATCCAACTGTCCGCGGGCGACCTCGACGAAGCGGTCTCGGGCCTGCTCACCGACGGCCTGGCCGCCAGCGACGCCGAAGGCAACACGGTGCCCAGCGGATTCTCCCGCGTCGACGCCTTCCGCGCAGGCGTCCTCAACGGCGAAACCACCTGCCTGTCAAGGTATTCCTAACCGAATGGCGGCGGTGCGGCCGGTTCGTAGCGCAACACCCGGTTGCCGATCATCACCTCGGTGCCGGGGACGAGCACCATCGGCTGATTCGGCGTGAGCCGAACCCAGTCGCGGTAGCCGGGGTGCCGGCTACGAGTTCCGTTGGTGGAACCGCGATCGATGAGTTGGACGTCCCAATTCACCAGGTGCACTTCGGCATGCGCGCGCGACATGCCACCGGAGGTGTCGTCGATGCGCAGCGGGATGAGTCCGCGCTGAGCCGCGTCGGAGTGCTCCGGGTCACGCCCGATCACCGCGTCGGCAGCCATCAGATAGGTCATGCCATCGTCGAGCACGAGCATGCCGAGCGGCGGGCGGACCACCTCGGCGAGCGCCTGCGTCTGGTCGACCGGCATGCCGCACACCGTGCAGAAGGCCGAGCGGGGATCGCTGGGATGCGCACGCGCGCACTTGAACCCCATCACTTTCACGGCCAGCACCGTCGACTTGGCCGTGGCCTCGAGCCTGCGCTGCAGGTCGGGGTCGGGTTCGGGTGCGGGATTGGTTCCGGAGAGCCGGGTTTCGGCATTGTGCGGGTCGACGATCGGGGTGTCCACCGTGCCGGTGACAGCGTCCATCAGCGACGTCGCGGGCTGCATCCCGGTCGCGGGCTGCTCGCTGGGTCGCGGATCCGATTGCGCCGCACGCGGTTCCCGATCGATGCGCGCGGTAGCCGGTGGCGGCCTGCGTGTTTGACCCACGGGTTCGGCGGTCCGCACGCGACTGCGTACATCGTTGGACCACATCACGGCCCCGCCCGCCTGCGCGATTCCTTCGACGAGCCAGCCGATTCCGCGTTCCGGCGGCAGATCCGGGATGCGCCCCTTGGCATCGTCGACGAACAGCGCGACCGCCTTCGCCGGCTCCGAGGCCACCCGATCGACGGTGAACGCCGCGTCGCTACCGCGGTAGTACTCCGGGCCCCGATCATCGGCGAGAACTGCAGTCACCGAGCCGTGCAGGAAGATCGCCACGCCCCCGTTGTCGGCGGCGGAGAGCACCCCGAAATCGATCGGCACACCCGGCGAGATCTGCTCGGCGTATTTCATCAGCCATCGGGTCGCCTCACGCGCCACCACCGAACCCGGGCCTGACGGTGCTTGCTCGTGCGCGTCACGCACCAACTCCGCCAGCGATTCCAGCGCGATCGCGGCGGTATCACCGGGTGTGAGCTTGCCCTGCCCGCGATGCGCGACCACGATCACCGCGCCCGCGACCCGCGCGACCGCGTGACTTCCGAGCACCACTTCGACCTGCCGATCCCTCACAGGTATCGGCCTCTACCGGAACTGCACAGCAGGGGGGTCGCCATGTCATCCAGAGTATGGCAAGCACCCCACATCGGTCCCCCTGGGCGGGTTCGGTCCGGTAACTTCATACCGAGTAGCGATGGCGGAGGTATGCACCTCGCAGCGGACATCGAGGGGCTTGTGATGATCGGTTCGACCAAATTTCGCATCGCGCTCGCCATGTGTGGCGCCCTGATCACCCTCACCGGCTGCGCGGTCAGCGGCACGCCGGTCGCCGGTGAGCCCGATGTGCGTGGCCTGGAGACCGGGACCTTCGCCACCGACCGGCACACCTACACCGACACCGCGGGCAACCGAGGCGCGATCGTCGAGGGTGCGCGGATGTCGGCGGCCGTGGTGCCCGCGCTGCGCATCGATCCCTCGCTGTCGCACGGACGCGGCAGCGTGGTCATCCCCGATATCGAAGGCGCGCTGGATTTCATCGCGAATGTCTCCAAACCTGTGCTGGAGAACCGCAAATTCGTGACCGGCTATGTCGCGCTCGGCGCCGACAGGGCAGATCCCGACGGCAAGACCCGCCCCGGCCCCGACGCGACCGCCCTGACCACGGCGCTGTTGCGTTTCCCCACCGCGACCGCCGCCACCCTCGCCGCGCGCGAACTCGAGGAGGTCGACCTGGCGGTCTCCCCCGACAACCGCAAACTCACCTCCACCAAATACCCCGACGCCTACCTCCATTGGCGCCCCGGCGTTCCCACCATCGGCGCGTTCCTCGCCCACAAGGAATTCGTGATCTCGCTGTTCATCCAACGCCCCCGCGCGGACGCGACCGACCTCACGGCCTGGATCGACAAGAACCTCGCCGCCGAACTCGCCCAGCTCGCCGAGTTCGACCCCACCCCCGCCGAGAAGATCGCCGACCTGCCTGTCGACCCCTCGGGGCTACTGGCCCGCGCCGTGGTCGACGACCGTTCCGCCATGCACCCCGGCCAGCACTCCTTCGCCTCCTACGCCCCCGAACACCTCATCAACAAGGCCGCCGATCTCACCGCCCGCCAGAACCTCATCACCGCGACCGGGGTCGAAGCCCACGCGGTCGTCGAGGGCGGCGCCGTCACCCTGGTACGCGACCAGTCCGCAGGCCAATCCCTCATGCAGGGACTCATCGATTCAGCGGGCCACTACGACCCGATCACCGCCCCCGCCGACGTCCCCACCGCGACCTGCCTGAAGCTCAACGACAACGGCAACAAAGAAGACGACTACGTCTACCGCTGCTACGTCGCATACAAGCGCTATCTGGCCATGGTCAGCGCCGACGGTGAACCCGAAGTCCGCCAGAAGATCACCGCCCAGTACGCCCTGCTGGCCAATAGCTTGTGAGTTGGCTCGGCCCCATTCCTCGAAGTCGGTGACGTAGGATTCCGCCGACAATCGTTTCGGGGAGGAATGAGTTGCGAGTTGCGAAAGTCGTCTGTGTCCTGGCGACCACACTGCTGACCACTGTCGTCGCGGCCTGCGGTGGTCCCGATGAAGTCGCCGTCACCGACGCCCCCGTCGACCTCGCCACTCTCGATGTCGGCAACTACCCGACCCAACCCCGCCAAGTCGGAGTGGTCTCGAACCTGGACCAGGGCCGATTCATCGAGGCCGAACGCCTCGGCGACTTCGTGCCGGCACCGGCCGACATCGATCCCCGATTCATCCACACCAACCCCACGATCGCGTCGGTCTTCCTCGACGCCGAAGCCGCGCTCGGCAAGATCATGGCAGTCGACCGGTTCGCCGAGGTCGCGCCTGATTTCATCGGCGGATTCGTGAGCTCGGCAGAGACCGAGCCCCAGAATATGGGCCTCGACATGGTGAACGCGGTCATGATCTTCCCTGACGCGCAGCGGGCCGCCACCGCCGCCACCGAGCTGGAGAAGCTCGATTTCGGCTACGCCCCGAACAACCAGCGCATCGAGATCCCCGGTTACCCCGCGGCGACCGCACACTGGCAGCCCGACCAGCAGTCGATCGGATCCTGGTTCGCCACCGGCCATCTGGTGATCTACACCTGGTTCTACGACTACCTGAAGATCTACCTGGAGAAGGTCGACAAGCAGGTCCTGCTCGATCTGACCCGCAAGAGCCTCGACACGATCGTCCCCTCGGTCGCGAAGTTCACCCCCACCCCCAGCACCGAACTGATGACCCTGCAGCGCGACCGCGAGGGCATGCTCGGTCGTACCGCACCCCGCGTCCGCGAGGATTCCTGGATCAACCCACCCGGCGTCTACGCGGGCCGCACCGCCCGCCACTTCCTCTCCGACCCGGTGAGCACCACGAAGATGATCGACGACTTCGGCATCGACCTCTACGCCAACGACGGCGCCGAGGTCTACCGGGCCCGCGATATCGCGGGCGCCCAGGGTGTCCGCGACGAACTCGGCGGCCTCACCCGCAAATTCACCGCCTCCGCCGCCCCGAAGAACCTGCCGAGCGCCAAGTGCAAGGAATACATCGGCAGGCAGCAACGGATAGCGATCCGCTTCTATTGCGCGGTGTCCTACGACCGCTACGCCGCCTACGTCTGGTCGAACCAACTCCTCGACGCCCAGCAGCGGATCTCTGCCCAGTACGCCCTGTTGGTGAACGCGAAATGAGAATCCACTACGCCGCACTAGCGGCCACCCTGGCCCTCGTGCTGACAGCCTGCGGATCCACCCTGTCCGGTCAGGCGCTGCCCGGCGAGATCGATGTCCGGACCCTCGACGTCGGTTCGTACCCCACCGAGCCGATCAACGCCCACGACGACGACCCCATCCCGCCGTTCTACGAGATGTACGAGGTAGCGGCGATGCGGATCGCCGACTACGTGATCAACTCCCGCGACATCGACGCCCAGATGACCTACGGCAAACGCGCGACCACCGTCTCCGCCGGCGTGATGCCCTCCGCCCTCGGCGACGAGCCCGCGATGTCGGCCATCGCGAAGAAGTACAAGATGCTGTACGGCTTCGAATCCAGTGGCGCCTCGAAGGATTCACGCGTCGAAACCTATGGCGGCTGGCCGACGAAGAAGGCCGACAACAGGCTCACCGCCACCACCATGGTGCTCCAGTTCCCCGATGCCGAGCGCGCGGCCGCCGCGGCGAAAGAGTTCTACGACACCGACTTCGGTATGCAGGAAGGTCGCAATCAGCCGGTCGCGATCGCCGGACAGCCTGCGGCCCTGTCGCATTGGCGCCCGGACTCCCCCTTCCTACGCACAGTCCTCCCCCACGGTCCCTATGTGATCGCCTTCCTGCTGTCGGTGGCCACCCCCGACCAGCAAGCACTCACCACCCTCGCCTCGACCGCCTATACCGAGCAGATCGAGGCACTCGCCGAAACCACCCCGCTGACCGACGAACAGGTCATGGACCTGCCCTGGGACCCCGACCACCTCCTGATGCGGACCCTCAACCCGGACCAACTAACCGGACCCGAGGGCTCCGGCTACTACGTGGTCACCGGCAAACACGGCATCCTGCACTACTCCGGCGACCAACTCCCCACCGATCGCCACTACATCGACGAGCAGCTCACCAAGATGAGCGCCCAGCAGGTGGCCCTGTCCTGGGGCTCGATCGCCATCCGCACCCCCGACGCCCAAACCGCCCGCCGCGCGGTCACCGAGAAGATGTTCCCCTGGCAGGTAGAAGGCGAAGCCGCAAACCCACCCAATCTCCCCGATTCAGCCTGCGTAGACAACAAACGTCCAGGCGCGTCGAAACGCTTCAGCTGCATCCTCGCCTACAACGAATACGTCGGAATAGTAAGCGGCAACCAGCTTTTGGACGCCCATCAACGTGCGGCCGCGCAATATGCACTGTTTGCCAACAGCTGACAGCCGCGCTCGCACCTCGGCCCCGCGCCGATTGATCTGCGCCGCAGGCAGATTTACGCCTGAGCACCGATGTGCGCAGACGAGGCAGGTGAGCGACTCCACGGCCACCGCAGCTCAGGTTTCCAGGACGGTGAGCACCGAGCACAGGGGTCGGTACGAATGCTATCTTCTCCCCAGCGATTGGGCCGCCGGAACAAGGCGAGTACCAATACGCGGCGCCCGCTGGGCAGGACGCGGGTCGCCTCACGACGGAGGGGAATCACATGAGGAGAACGAGTTCGACGCTGTTCGCGGTCGGTCTCGCGGCGGCGATCGCGGTGACCACCGGGTGCGGGTCCGAGCCCGACGCGGGTGGGTCGCCGGGCTCACAGTCGGTCGACCTGAGCAAACTCGATGTTGGGAATCTTCAAACCGAGCCGAAGGTCTTCGGCAAACCGAAGAACCTCGACATGGCACACGCCGTCGAAGCGACCCGGCTCGGCAATCACATTCCCCTGCCGATGGAAATCGAACCCGAGGCCACCTTTGCGCCCCCCGCCATGAGTGGCGCGATACGCGTATTTGCAGATTTCGAATCATCCGCCATCACATCACGCATGAACGCAGACCCGAAAAAACTGAATGAATTTGCTAAAGGATTCATGTCAGGATTCGTGACCACTGCACGATCAAATCAGGAACCGAGCCTGGCTTACGAGCTCGACAATGTCGTTATGCTGTTCGATACCGACGAGGATGCACGCGCTGCCGTTGACATACTTGCCACCGAAGAGGCCGCGACCGATCCAGATACAAGGCCTGCCGCAGTTGGGGACAATTTCGGAAGCCTCACCAACGTGCGTGCACAGGTCAGCCCAAAATCGCCCGGCCAGATCAGGTCATGGAAATCCGTCGGAAGATTTGTGATCTTCACATACGTTTATGACAGCGTGATGGGCACATTGAAAACTTCGGATGAGGCCAAGCTCATATCGAGGGTGCAGAACAGCATCAATAAGATTGCACCAGCACTCCAGCAGTATACCCCGACCGCTCCTGAAAAGGTGATGGATCTAGACGTAGATATGGATGGCATGCTCGGTCGCGCGATGTCAACCGTCACCGCGGACGAGAATCAGCGCGGAATCCCTGGCGTATACGATCGCCACGGTGGACTCCAACTCCTGGGCGACACCGACAACATGGCCATACTGTTCGAGGAAACCGGCGTAGACAGAGTTTCCTGGTCGGGAAACTTTGTCTTCCGGGCAAAAGATGACGCTGCTGCCGCAAAAATTTCGGATTTCTACGGGGAGCCGTCCAAGTTCCTCCGCACGGCTCCCACGCCCAGTAATCTGCCGATGGCACAGTGCCTGGAATATGTCGGACCAGAAAAGTTCGCCACAAAGTACTACTGCAGCGTTTCGTACGGCCGATACGCCACCCAGGTCGCCGCCACCCAGCTGACCGATGTGCATCAGCGGATCTCGGCACAGTACACAATCCTCGCGAAGAGCAAGTGATGCATAACAAAAACCAAGGATCGTCGATGCCTTCGTCAAGAATCCGCGTGTTCGGATGCATCGCGGCTACGTTGGTCGCCGCACTCGCCGCCACAGGATGTGGCTCATCCACAATCGCTGCCGCGCTACCCGGCGAAATTGATGTTCGCACCCTGGACACCGGGTCGTACGCTAAGGCCACCACCCCACTGGATATGCGTTACGACTACCACAATGATCTAGCCGGTGCCTCCAATCTCGCGCTGATGCGACTCACTGATCATGTAGTCATCGGGCCTGATATTGATCCCAGCATCAAACATGGAACGGGCTCATTGCCCTTCCTCGACGCCGAAAAAGCCACCAAAATTCTGGCGAACGCCAACAAACCGGTGCTCGAGCGGAACAAGATGATGTTCGGAGTCGGCGCTGGAGCCAGCGACCAAGCGGCCGATGAAACAGGTAAGGCGCCTCCCGGATCGAAATTCACCACGGTCGTCGTGATGCAGTTTCCAGATGAAGAGCATGCAAAGCGTGCCGCCGCTGAAATCGACGAGACCGATTTCGCCGTAGCCGCCGATGCCAATCAGCGAGTAAATCTGTCTAAATACCCGACAGCACATTCACATTGGCGGCCGGGAGTACCCACTATCGGATCAACACTCGCCTACGGCCGCTATGTCGTCAGTCTTTACATGGGCACTTCCGAGGCCAAGCTGGACGACCTCACCGACCTAGCGCAGAAGGCTTATGCTGCACAACTGCCACTTTTGGATCAGATTCCCCCGCTCACCCCCGCTGAGATGCTGTTCCTCCCGGACGACCCTGACCAGATGCTGCGCCGCACTCTCAATCCGGATGGATTCGGCTCACCGAATATCGGTGATCAAGCGGCCTTTACGATCCGAGGTTTCCTGCACAACGTCGGTCCACAGGACCACTGGAGAACCGTGATGTCCGAAGCCGGAGTCGATCGGTACTCCAAATCATCCTCCATGTCGAGTGTGAACATGTTGTTTCGCGCCCGTGATGCTGCAGGGGCCAGCGTGTTGGTATCACGAATCCTGGAACGGAACTACCCCAGCGTCGCCACTGCCCCGCCGGTGCTACCAGAGGCGCGATGCGGTGAGAATCCGAAAGACGACTACAAGACGAAGCGCTTCCGGTGTGCAGTCACCTATCGACAGTATGTAGCTACTGTCGAGAGCGATCAGCTCACCGACGCGCACCAACGAGCCGCGGCCCAGTATGCTCTCCTCGCGAACAGTCAGTAGGAGCTCAGTGCTGACCAGCGACATGAACGACGACGCACTACTGACGCAGGACAGGAGACGATCACGGTGGCGATGACTCCTGGCACCATCGTCGGCGGTTACCGAATCGAACGGATACTCGGAGCTGGCGGCATGGGCTCCGTCTATCTTGCTAAGCATCCCAGCTTGCCACGCATGGATGCGCTCAAAATCCTTAGCCCCGAACTGTCACGTGACGCAGAGTTCCGTGCCAGGTTCGAACGCGAGGCGAATCTCGCCGCAGGCCTTGACCATCCCAACATCGTTTCGGTGTTCAACCGCGGCGAAGAAGATGGTCAACTATGGATCGCCATGCAGTATGTCGAGGGCACCGATGCCTCTGCAGAGATGGCGCGTGACCCTCATTCGATGAATCCCCTTCGGGCACTACGAATCGTCTCCGAGGTAGGCAAGGGGCTGGACTACGCCCATCGCAAAGGCTTGCTCCATCGCGACGTCAAACCGGCGAACTTCCTACTATCCAGCCTTGACGGCGAGGAAGAGCGGATATTTCTTACCGACTTTGGTGTCGCCAAATCCAATGATGACGCGACTGAGCTCACGCAGACCGGAAGTTTCCTGGCGACTATCGCTTACGCACCGCCGGAGCAACTCTCGGGGGCACGACTGGATCATCGTGCCGACGTCTATAGCTTGGCTTGTTCGTTCTTCAAACTCCTGACCGGCCGGAATCCTTACCCTGCCACGCAGCCGGCCATGGTGATGATGGGGCATCTGCACGAGCCGCCGCCGAGCGCGACGGCGGTAAATATCGGTCTCCCACTCGCAATTGATGCCGTGTTTGCCAGGGCGATGGCTAAGAATCCGGCAGATCGTTTCAGGTCTTGCCGTGAGTTTACTGACGCTGCGGCCAATGCGCTGATTCCTGGGCACTCGCCGATGTCGACGAATACGAGCCCGACCTATCCGATCCAAACATTCCAACAGAGTCCGGCGACCGGGTATCACACCGCGCCCACCACTGGTTCGCACGTTGCGGCGCCCCACTTCCCTGCCGAGCCGTTCGATACCGCGCTCCGTCCGACACCAAAGCGCCGGTCCAAGCTGCTTGTCGCCGGCGCGGCGGTCGCCGCAGTTGCGGTAGCTGTGGCTATCGGCCTCTTTGCCGTACAGAGCCGCGGAGACGACAAGGATCCGACTGCCCTCAATTCGGCGACGCCTACCGCTGGCAACTCGCGGGCGATTGACCGGGCACGAGCTGCCAACCCTGGTTTTGCTGGCAAGATCATTGTAATGGTCGACGTCACCGACAGCAGTGGGCTCGAGCTGAGCATGGCGACGTACCTCTCACCAACCCCGCAGACAAGTTTCTTCGGCGACTTGGGCATGGTGTACAGCCCTTCGTTCAGCAAAGCCTCTGATGAGCCGTCGCCGCGAAGCGTCAAAAGCGACGAGCGCTACAGTCTCTTTTCGAGGTTCAAGAACGACGAGTACATCATCGCTGTACGCAGTGATGCGAAAGCAGGTGGCGGCGGTATGCTCGGATTACCTGCGGCAATTACCTCGTCCGCAGCCACAGTAATCGTAGTGGACGACCCGGCGACAGTCACCGCTATCAGGAGTTGGTCCGACAAATCAGAGCAACAGCTTGTCGATCGATTGGTTCCGATTCTGACCAAGCAAATCAAATAGAGAGCTTCGCTCACAACGAAATTCGGCCTCAGGGGTGTACCCTGAGGCCGAATTCCCGTAATTACCGTCTCAGACGAACTTGCCGGACAGCCACTTGTCGGTGTCGTGGAGTTCGGAGTTGCCCGTCTGAACCAACTTTGCAGCTTCCTGCAGGGTTGTATTCAGCTGACCGGACTGCGAATGCCATTCGCCCTGCATCTGAGTGAAGGCCTCGTGTGCGCTACCGCCCCACTTCTCGGCAATTGCTTCGACCTTCTTATGGAATTCGATCAGTTTGTCGCCCAACTGGTTGGCCGTAGCGATCATGTCCTGCGCGCCAAGATCAACCGAGTCCCGATTAGACGCAATAACATCCGACATAAGAGTAAGTCTCCTTTACTGAGAGTTGCTGAAAGTTTGGTTGGTCGAATCAGATGGCGGGCAGATCGAGTTCAGCCATCTTGCTCTCAACCTGGCCCTTGAACATCGCGTCCTGCTCGGTGTAGCTATCCGTTGCCTGCATCAGCTTCTGCGAGGTCTCGAGGAGCTTGTCGTTCAGCTTCTCCGCGCGCGAGGCATAGGAGTCCATCAGCTGGTCGAACGCGATCTGCGCATTACCCTTCCACGTCTCGGTGGCTGCCATCTTGCCGGCCCAGATCTTCTTCACCAGACCTTCGATCTCCGTGTAGGAAGCTTCCGCATCCTTAGAGAAAGTCTGGAGGTCGGCAACATTCGCATTAAGAGTCATCGGGTTCCTTTCGGGTTGTCAGCGGATCCCGTGTCGAGGGACCGCTGCTCTCACTTGGTTAGACGCAAGACGTGGGCGATCGGTTCCACTCATGTCGGAAGTTTTTTGATTCAGCCGACCGCAGCTGGGCCGGGAAGCGTCGGCGGGACCACGCTGAAAGGTTGCTCATATGGTTGCCCCCATCCATCAATCTCCCCCAATTTTGATGCAACGCCACGCCCTGCAGACGGTACCCGTTGTAGGACATGCGCGCAATTGGCAAGAGCAGGCCACAGCGGCCTCACAAACCGACCTCGACACTGCCGACGACCTGCTCGCAGGCTGGCATCACACTGTCCCAGCCCCCCTCGGCGTACTGACAGCCCACGCTGACCTGCACTCCACGTTCAACCAGGACATGCCAGCGGACCGTTGATCCATCGGCGGGTTTTTCTTCGTACGCGAGGCCTGGACGGCCGGCGAAGACTACATCGCGGCGAACGTCGGTGACGGCGCCTGCGGGCCTCTTGGCGATTTGGGCAGCGAGGTCCACGGCGACCTCCTCGTAACCGGCACCTGGCATGACCGGTTTCTGAGTGACGGTGATGCGGTGACGGGCAGCGGTATCGGGTACGAGGGCGGCGCGGGCGACCGAGTCGGTAGCGCGGTGCCAGCCTGCGGGCACCGTCACGACGACCCGGCCGACTATTTCGGTGGCGGGCATCGGTTTCGGCTGAGACGAGGACCGGGTCGGGACCGAGGTTGTTGTCGGCACGGTGGTGGTCGCGATGGCGGCCGTGGCCTGCTGCTCGCCGGAGCCACCGATCAGGAAGAAGCCGCCGATCGCTGCCGCGGCGACAACAGCGATTAGAGCTGCGGCGCCGATGTAGAGCGGGCGGCGATCGACCGGGTTGGCGGCTGCGGCTCGTTCGCGTAAGGGTTGCATCCACTCGGCCGCGGGGGGGATGGTCGGTGTGTAGGCGGGAGTCCGCTGAGCAGGACGAGCCAGGTCTGTTCCAGTCAGCGAACTTACGGATACCTCTGCACCACAAACGTTTTCGACGACCGTGGTGACCGAGGCCACTACCGCAGGATCGATAGTTCCGAACAGCTGTACGACGTCTGGTACTCGGTCGACGAGGAGGCGGTCCAGTAGTTCCTCGAGGTTGCCGATCCCTTCACTGCTGTCGAGTTCGGAGACTGCGAGATTGGGTTCGACCTCGACCGCCTCGACATGGGCGCCATTCGCGTCGTATACGACCGACGAGGCCGAGGTCGACAACATGCCGAACTCGATGATCGCGGTGCGCCGACTGCGGCTGGCGGCAATATCGACGGCCGACGCCCGCAGAGCACAGGACTCGAAGACAAATTCATGCGTGAATTGCTTTGCCGCAATGCCGAATAGATCGAGCTCGGGCTGCCCCCACGACGTCGGGTGCACGATGACGATGCGCTCACAGAGGACCGTGACACGAAGGGCATCCATGATCGCGGAGAGCACCGCGGACAGAGCCTGCCCCACCGACGGCATCCGAGGTGGCAACGCGATCACACCGCCGGCCATGTATTGCACCACCGACACCGCCTGCGTGGGCGGCGTCAGGGGCTCACCGACAACAAGATCGGAACCGTTGCTGCCCACCACGATCGACGGCGCGACATCCCAATGCGTGGTGGCGCCACGCGCCCACACCTTTGCTTCGCTGACAACCAGTTCGACGACGGTCATTCCGGCTGCGGCATCCACGCGGTCTGGATAAGTCCCTCGGTGTTGCGGGTAACGAAAGTACCGCGACCTGTCGGCTTCGGGCCTGGTCGCGTGGTACCCGCGAGAACACCTTCATCACGACTGCAGCTCAGAATCAGCGCGGCTGATCCGAGATCCTTCATCCTGGCCAGCGTCGCTTCGTACATGGCGCGGCTGGCACCACCGGAACGACGAGCGATGATCAGATGGAACCCGAGGTCACGAGCGTGCGGAATGTGTTCGACCATGGCTGAAACGGGGTTGCCCTGCGAAGTCGCAACCAGATCGTAGTCGTCGACGATGACATACAGCTCTGGACCACTCCACCAGGACCGCTCGCGCAACTGCTGAGGGGTTACGTCGGGGCCCGGAGTCCGCTTTGCAACGTAGGTCGCCAATCCATTCATATAGTCGGTGAACAGAGGCGCCGTCGAACCGTAGCCGGCCTGATATCCCTCGGGAATGAGACCGAGCATGTTGCGGCGGTAGTCGCCGACGATGAACCGCGCTTGATCCGGAGTGTTCGACGCGGCAATGCCATCGATGATCGAGCGAAGCAAGGTCGTCTTACCGGATTCGGTGTCACCGATGATGATGAAGTGCGGGCTCTCCGCGAAATCCATGTAGACAGGCGCAAGCTCGGCCTCGTTAATTCCGATCGGAATGCGCATGCACTTGGACGACGGATCGACCCGCGACGGCCAATTACCTGCCAGATGCAGCAGTTGTTCGCGCGGGAACTGATCAGGCAGCATTCTGACCTGTGGAGCGGCGCGCCCAGGGGTCGCCCGCTTAATGGTTTCGACCGCAGCGGCGACTGCTTGACCGAGATCGGACGGATCGGAAGAACTGTCGAGGCGTGGTAGCGCCGTCAGCATGTGCAGACATTCGGCTGTCATGCCACGGCCGGGACGGCCCTGCGGAACCAGCGCGGCGAACTTACGGCCGAGGTCGGAATCCATCGGGTCGCCGAGGCGCAGCTCGATGCGGGTGCCGATCTGGTCCTTGAGCGCTGGGCGGGCCTCTGCCCACCGGTTGAGCGCGATGGCAACGTGCACACCGTACGAAAGACCCTGCACGGCAAGGTTCATGATGGTCTGCTCGAGCGCTTCGAAATCCTGGCGGATCGAGCCGTAGCCGTCGATCACCAGGAACACATCGCCGAACGGATCCTCGTGCGCACCCGCGGCAGCAGGACTCGACGCCGGGTCCATCGAACGCAGTCGCCGGAACTCGACCATCGACTCGATGCCGAGCTGACGGAACTTCGCCTCTCGCGTGCGAACGATCGTGGTCATCTCGGCGACCGTGCGCCGGACCTGATCCTCGTCGAGACGGCTGGCCACCGAACCGACGTGCGGCAGGCCGAGCAGGCTGGTCATCGTGCCGCCACCGAAGTCGAGGCAGTAGAACTGCACCTGTTCGGCGGTGTGGGTCAACGCCATCGCCATGATCATCGAACGCAGAGCGGTCGACTTGCCCGACTGCGGACCACCCACGACCGCGACGTTGCCTCGTGAACCCGACAGGTCGACGACGAACGGGTCGCGTCGCTGGTCGTAGGGACGGTCGACGATGCCCATCGGTGCGCGCAGCGTAGCGATCGCGGAGTACTCGCCGGTGAGGATCGAGCGCGGCACGAGCTGGTCCATGGTCGGCGCCTCATCCAGTGGCGGCAGCCAGATCTCGTGGGCGGGACGACCGTGGCCCGCGATACGCGAGACCAGCATGTTCAGGTTCGACATCTGCTCGTTCTCGTCGCCGGTCGGCTCCGGATCGTACTCCGCCTCCACCGGCAGCGGGACCCGGTCGGAGTTCCGGAAGCCGACGTGGGTCGCGGCGAAAGGCCTTGCGTTGACATCGATTTCGCCGCCGACGATGCCGGCGCTGGTGACCTCGCGCGCCGATCCGCCACCCACATACGGGCCCGAGACGTACGAGGCCTGGAAGCGCTGGATCTCGCCCGAGTCGGACTTCAGGTAACCGCCGCCGGGGGTGCTCGGCAGGTTGTAGGCGTCGGGGACGCCGAGGACCTGGCGGGACTCGTTGGCGGAGAAGGTCTTCAGGCCGATGCGGTAGGACAGGTGCGATTCCAGGCCCTTGAGCTTGCCTTCCTCCAGGCGCTGCGAGGCGAGCAGGAGGTGGACCTGTAGTGAGCGGCCCAGTCGACCGATCATCACGAACAGTTCCGCGAAGTCGGGGTGCTGGGTGAGCAGTTCGGAGAACTCGTCGAGCACGACGAACAGCGCGGGCAGCGGGTCCAGGTCGGCGCCGGCGGCGCGGGCCTTCTCGTATTCGGAGACGTTGGCGAAGTTGCCCGCCTGACGCAGGACTTCCTGGCGGCGGTTCATCTCGCCGGCCAGCGCGTCTTTCATACGGTCGACGAGGTCGGCTTCGTCTTCGAGGTTGGTGATGACCGCGGCGACGTGCGGAACGCCGTCGAGACCCAGGAACGTCGCGCCACCCTTGAAGTCGACGAGGACCAGGTTGAGCTGGTCGGGCGAGTGGGTGGCGAGCAGGCTGAGCACCAGGGTGCGCAGGAATTCTGACTTACCCGAACCGGTCGCGCCGATGCACAGGCCGTGCGGGCCCATGCCGTTCTCGGCGGCTTCCTTGATGTCGAGTTCCACCGGGGCACCGTCGGCGCCGATGCCGAACGGCACGCGCAGACGCTCGCGGCCGTAGCGGGGACGCCACGCGCTGGCCGGGTTGAAGTTGCCGATATCGCCCAGGCTCATCAGTTGCGACCAGGTGGAGATCGTCTCGGTCTCGTCGGTCTCGACGTCGCTGCTGCGCTGGGTGGCCGCGCGGTAGGGCGCGAGCCTGCGGGCGAGCTGCTGGGCCTGCTCGGCGCTGACGCGGTCGATGGTGGCGAAGCGTTCCTGGTTGCCGGTGGCGCCGCGACCGAGGCACTCGCCGTCTTCGACGACCATCTTGATGCCACGAGAAACGGCAAGGCGCGGTGCGTAATTGCACAGGTCGATGATGGTGACACCCTCGAACCCGGACTCGCGCAGCTGATCGTCCTCGGCCTCGAGCAGACCGCCATCGACGACGATGACTACGTGCACCATGTTCGGGTTGTTCGGCTGGTTACGCGAGTAGCGCACCCGGTTGCCGAGCAGCGGATGCAGTCCGCTCATGGCCTCGCGGATGGAGCCGTAGAACATGCGCTGGGTGCCGATGCCGTCTTGCACCTCGGGGTGCTGGGTGTGCGGCAGCCACTTGGTCCACTCCCACTCCCGGGCGGTGTCCGGGCCACAGACCACGGCGACGAGCACCTGGTCGGGCGCCTGGAACATGCACAGCTGCAACAACATCGCGCGCGTCATGTCGCGCGCCTGGGCGCGGTCGCCGTCGAGGGCGACGGTGCCGAAGCCCTTCACCGCGATGGCGGTGGGCAGGTCGGGAACCGTGGAATGCGCGCGTACGAAGCGGCGCAGCGACACCGCGGCGATGGGCTCGAGTTCTTCGACGGGGCCGGTTTCCGGGGCCACCAGCCTGGTCGCCAGACGCTGGCCGCCGAGGCCGATGCGCGCGTGGCAGAAGTCCTTGTCGCCGGAGCGGCGCTCCCACATCCGGCTGGTGCCCGCGAGCATCCAGATCAAGCCGGGTTCGGGGTGGCTCCACTCGACGGCGGCGCGTTGCTGTTTGGCGGTCTCGTCGACATCTTTACGAACCTGATCGAGATAGCGCAGGTAGTCCTTGCGATCCTCGTTGGCCTCCGCGGCTTTCGCGCCCTTGCCGCCACCCTGTCCGAACATGGTGACCATCGACATGATCATCATCATCGGGAACATCATCGACATCGGGTTGGACAGCATGCCGCTGCCCTGGGTGAACATCAGCGCCATCATGCCGACCATGCCGACCACCATCACGACGGGCATCAGCTTCGTCAGCAGGCTGCCCGGGGTGATCCGCGGGATCTCCGGCGGCGGCTGCAATGTGACCTCGCCACCCGGCGTACGCGGCATCTCGCGCCGGGCACGGCGCTGGAACCTGACGGTGCTCATGGTCGAAGACTCCCCCTGCTTGACTACTCGCTCATCTGTCGTCGCGAACGGGCTCAGTGTAGAGGTCGCGGCCGACATGTCGTATGGTTCGTCAGGCATTCTGCTGTCCGAACGGTGGGTTCCGCAAACTGTCGATCGTTAAGAGCGGTCGAGCGGAAACACGAGGTAGAGACGGAACTGGGGGAGTTTTGACGCACGCGCGACTCGATCATGTGGAAGAGGACTCCGCGCGCGGCATCGTGCGCGCGCCGGACCTTGCCCGAGTAACCATCCTGGCCAAGCACACGCAGGTAGACATGGCTATTCCGGTCGATGTACCGGTCGCTCTCGTCATTCCCAGCGTGGTCGACATGGTCGCGCAGCACAGCCGCTCGAATGATTTCGACAACGACGGCGAACGCTACGAACCCGCCGAATGGGTGCTCGCGCGCATCGGCCATCCACCGTTCTCCAATTCACTGAGCCTCGGCGAACAAGGCGTGCGCGACGGCGAATTGCTCATGCTGGAGAGCGCTTCGCACGCGGCGCCGACGCCCCTGTTCGACGACATCATGTACAACGTCGCGGTCGCCGACGCCGAGCACTACCGCAGCTGGACGCCGAAGACGGCCCGTATCACCGGTTCGGTACTCGCCGCGCTCACCATGCTGGTCGGCTGCTTCGGTCTGCTGGCCGCGCCGGATGCGTTGCCGTTCTGGGTTTCCGGGTCGCTGGCGCTGTTCGTCGCGATCCTCTGCGTGGTGGCGGGCACGGTGCTGAGCCGCATGTACCGCGACACCTCGGCCGCGCTCGTACTCGGCGGCTGCGCGCTACCGACCGCGTTCACCGCCGGCATGCTGCTGGTCCCCGATCATTACGGCGCGGCGCATCTGCTGCTCGGATTCGCGCTGCTCGGCTCCATCGCGGTGCTCGCCTGGCGGGTCACCGGCATCGGGCTGGCGCTGTTCATCGGAACGGCGACCGTCTCGGTGTTCGGCGTGCCCGCCGCCCTGGTGGGGTTGCTCACCGATCAGCCGGTCAAGGCGATCGGCGCGGTCGTCGCCGCGCTCGGATTGGCGGGACTCTCACTCTCGCCGCGTGTTTCGATGCTGCTGGCCAAGCTGCCGTTGCCGCCGGTCCCCTCCCCCGGCACCCCGATCGACCCGACCGAGGACGACCCGGACGACCACCGCGCCCTGCCGACTCTCGACGCTCTGCGCGCGCGGTCGGAGCGGGCTCGTAACTACCTTGCCGGCCTGGTCAGCGCGACCACCCTGGTCACCGTCGTCGGCGCGCTGCTGGCTATCGACGCCGGCGCCGAAGATCCCTACTGGCCCGGTATCTCGCTGGCGCTGGTGTGCGCGGTGGTGCTGATGTTCCGCAGCCGCACCTACGCGGGCGCCGAGCAGGCCATCGTGTTGATCGCGGGCGGCTCGGCGATCGTGCTGATGATGCTGATCGGCGTCGCGCTCGAAATGCGCCAGCCCCTGGTCGTTTTCGGCACCGCGCTGGTGATTCTGATCTCGGCGCTGGTGATGGGCTTGATCGTGCCGAACCAGTCCGCGACACCGCCGATGCGCCGGGCCGTCGAGCTGCTCGAGTACGCGTTCGTCGCCGCGGTGCTGCCGCTGGTGTTCTGGGTCGCCGATCTCTACTCGCTGGTTCGCGGGCTGTGAGGCTCGGCTTTCGACTGACGGCCGTTGCACTTGTCGTCGGGCTGAATGCCGGATTCGGTGTGAGCGGAACGGCTTTCGCTGATCGACCGCCCGCGATCGATCCCGGGATGTTGCCCGCGGGTGATCCCGCCGCGCCGCCGGACAAGACCGAGCGCGGCAGCGGCACCAACGGACTGTGCTTCCGCACCCAGGCGAGCACCTCGCTAGCGGTGATCCCTCCCAGCCAGCGCTCTCTCGATCTGGAGCGGGCGTGGGAATTCTCGCGTGGCGCAGGACAACTCGTCGCGGTGATCGACACCGGTGTGGAGCCACACCCCCGCCTGCCCGATCTGTGGGCAGGCGGCGACTACGTGGCCGCCGGCGGCAACGGCACCGAGGACTGCGACGTGCACGGCACTGTCGTCGCCGGAATCATCGGCGCGACCAAGATCGACAACCAGGGCTTCTCCGGTGTCGCGCCCGAAGCCCGCATCCTCAGCATTCGCCAGACCAGCTCGCTCTACCAGTCCGAGGGCGCCGGGCGGAACAAGGGACCCGACGACTTCCCCGAGGGCTACGGCAAGGTCTCCTCGCTCGCGAGCGCGATCCGGCGGGCAGCCGACTTCGGCGCCCGCGTGATCAATATTTCTCTCGTGGCCTGCAACAGCGGTTCCCCGGCCAACGAAGCGGCCTTCGGCGCGCTCGGCGCGGCCGTGCGGTACGCGGCGCTGGAGAAGGACGTGGTGATCGTCAGCTCGGCGGGTAACTCCGACAACGCTTGCAAGTCAGGCAATCCCGGGCCCGACCCGCTCAAGCCCGCGCAGGATCTGTGGAGCACGATCCGCACCTACGTCAATCCCGCTTGGTACGACGAGTACGTGCTCTCGGTCGGCTCGATCGGCGCCAACGGCGCACCGTCATCGTTCACCGTGCCCGGTCCGTGGGTCGGCATTGCCGCACCGGGAGAAGGCATTACGTCTCTCGATGCCAGGTCCTCGGGCATCTCCGACGGCAAGTACGACAACCAGGGCAAGTACATGGCTTACAGCGGAACGAGTTTCGCCTCGCCGTATGTCGCCGGTGTCGCCGCGCTGGTGCGCGACAGGTTCCCCGATCTCACCGCCAAACAGGTCATCGAGCGGTTGCAGGCCACGGCCCACGCACCGGCTGAGGGCTGGAATCCGTACATCGGTTACGGCGCAGTCGATCCCGTCGCGGCGTTGACCAACGAGGTGCCGAGAGAACTTCCGCCGAAGCAGGCGAGCCCGGCGCGCAGTCTGCAACTGCCGGTGCCCGCACCGCCGCCGCCCGCGGACAACACCGCGCGCAATGTGGCCCTGATCGGTTCCGGCGCCATCGGCCTCATCCTGGTCCTCGGTGTGCTGGCGTCGTTCCCGATCCGCCGTAAGTTCGGGATGTCGGTCGACGATCTCTGACCTGCCCGACCAGAGAGCAGGGTACGGTCGGCGGGCCAGAGCCCGTCGACCCAGGTAGCCGCATGAATCCGTCAACGACCGAACGTCCGCTCACCCGCCGACAGCAGTGGGAGCGCGCGACCAATCTGCCGTTGATGGCGCTCGCGGTGGTGTTCGTCATCCTGTACGCGTGGCGGGTGCTCGACACCGAGGTGTCACCGCGGCTCGACACCAGCCTCGTCCTGGCGGATATCGCGATCTGGGCGGTGTTCTTGATCGATTTCGTGGTCAGGCTGTGGTTGTCGGGCGACCGGCTGCGCTTCGTGCGCAAGCATCCGCTCGACCTGCTTGTCGTGCTCGTGCCACCGTTTCGTCCGCTGCGCCTGCTGCGGGCTTCGCTGCTGCTGCTCGACGCCCTCAACCGCGCGACGCACCCGCGTACGCGCCTGGTGACCTTCGTGGCCACCAGTTCCGTGTTGATCCTGTTGCTGTCGAGCCTGGCCTTCTTCGATGCCGAATACGGCGCACCCGACTCCAAGATCGAGACCTTCGGCGACGCCCTGTGGTGGTCGGCGGTCTCGGTGACGACGGTGGGCTACGGCGACGTCTACCCGGTGACCACCGAGGGCCGACTGGTCTCGCTGGTCCTGATGACGTTGGGGATCGGCCTGATCTCCTTCGCCATCGGCACCATGACCAGCTGGGTCGTCGAACAACTCAAGACCGTCGACGACGCCGCCGACCGCGCGGAGAGCATGCTCAGCGAACTGGTCGTCGAGGTCAAAGCCTTACGGATCGAGGTCGCCGAACTCCGTTCCGATGCCGGAAGGCCGACGACCCCGCCCGACTAATTCGCCGCGGCGACAGGCTTTTTGGCGGGCGAGGGATCCGGCGCGACACCGTCGTGCGCGACCATCGCCTCTTCCCGGCCCATGGTCGGCCCACCCGCGAGCAGTCCGACGATCGGCCACGGCGCCGGTTCGGCGGTGACCTGCTCGAGGCCGAGCGCCTTGACCGCGTCGGCGTTCTTGATGCCGAAACGGACGCCGGTGTCGGCGATGTAGAACAGGCTGTCCTTGCGGCGGCTGTTCGGTTCGATGCCGGTGGACTGCACGTAGGCGCCAGAGGCGGGCGGGATGAAGACCGTGTCCGCGTTGGGGCCCGCGCCGTCGGCCTGCGCGAGATCGACCATCTTCGCCTTGTCCGGGATCGGCAGATCGATGCCGGTGAGCAAGGTCAGTTCGGCGCGAGCGGTCGCGTCGGTGTTGTCGGTGGCGCCCGCGATCGGCTTCCACGACATGCAGCTGACGGGCTGGTCCTTGGCGGCGATCAGCGTCGGCCGGTCACTCGGGTAGTCCTGCACCTTCAACGACCGCACGATGGTCGCGTAGGTCCGGTCGGTCGACTGAATGGTCGTGCCGTTCATCATTGTCGGATAGAAGTTGCGGATGATCTGGGCGGTCAGCGCCGAGATCTCCTGCAGTCCGTCCTGGAGCACCACATAGTTCTGGTTGGGCTCGTTGAAGACCTGGACAACGTCAGCGATCTTGTGGCCGCTCACGTTGTAAGCCGGTGTGCCACCCGGATTGGCGATCGTCGGGGTGATCAGCGGCAGCACTTCGGGAATCGCGTTGAGCAGGCCCTCGCTGATGGGACGCGGAGTCACGCCGGTGATGCCGAGAGCGTGGGTGACAGCCGGATCGTCCATCTTCACGCGCGCACGCTTGCCGTCGTAGACCAGGTAGGTAGCGTCCTTGCCCTTCACGAGCATGGCCTTGCCCCCGTCCACCTTCGACGCCTTCGCGCCCAGACTCGGGTCACCGGCCAGCACCGACGTGGTCAGATCCGCTGTGCCGTCGGACTTGAGCTGATCGCACACCGTCCATGTGCGGCCCTTGCCGCCCTTGTCGTAGAGGATCGACGACGGGGCGCCCGGAATGCCGATCAGCTGACCGCGCGGCTTCTTGCCGAGCTCGGATTCCTTGACGATCGCCGCTTTGGACGCCTCACCGGCCGCCAACCGAGCCGAGGCCAGATTCAGCGCGGGATGCACGACATTGTCGACCACCACGTAGACGCCGCCGGATTCCTTGGCGATCAGGATCTTGCTGTCACCGATCTTGTCCTGCGGGCGCAGCAGTGCGAGCACACCACAACCTGCGAGAACCACGATGCCGAGCACAAGTCCGACCACGTAGGCACGGGTCTGCGCGCGCATCGGATCGTGCAGCATGCGCACATCCCGGCGCACCAGGGCGTGCTCCATCCTCCGCACCAGGAAGCGGTATCCGCTGACCTGCCAGCGCGTTGTGGGTTTTGAAGGCATGGTTCCTCCCCCGAACAGTGCTCTCGTCCGGGCAACACAGTACAGTTCCCGGCAGCAGTTGTTCGCATTCGGCCATCGGTCGATCGACAATCGGGTACCTGGGGGAGGAACGAATGGCTGAGTTCACCGGGGCGGGACCGCGCCCGCTGTTCGGTCGGATTTCGCTGCCGCACCTACTCATTGCGCAGGTCCTCGGCCTGACCGCGGGGGTTGTCGCGCTGATCTGCGGGCTCGATCCGCTGGCGGCACTCGGCATCGCCATCGTGGTGGCACTGGTGCCGCTGATCCCGATCGGCAAACGCACCGTCCTCGACTGGATCTCGACCATCCGGCGGTATTCCGGCAAGCGCGAGTACACACTCGGCGACACCGTCGACTTCCGTGACACCGACGGCCGCTCGCTCGGGCTGTACTGGGACGGCAGTCGCGTGGTCACCGTCGTCGAGGTGCTGCCGCCGCGCGGCGGGCTCACCAGGATCGCCCGCACTGCCGTGCACGCCTCACACTTGTTGCCGCTGCCCGAATTGGCCGCGTGCCTCAACCAGCACGACATCCTGCTCAGCGGGATCGACATCATCAGCCACGGCCACCGCAGCCGGTCCGGTACGCCCGCGGGCGCGATCTACGAATCGCTGCTCGGCCCGCTGCCCGCGACCGCGCACCGCACGGTGTGGCTCGCGATCAGTTTCGACGCGGTGGCCTGCCCCGATGCGACGGCTCGTCGCGGTGGCGGCACCGATGGCGCTTCCCGCTCGGTCACCATCGCCACCCAGCGGATCATGCGCACGCTCGAAGACGCCGATTGCAACGCGCGCATCCTCACCGCGCCGGAGATCCGCAAGGCCGTGCAGCAGATCACCGCGGGTCTCGACCCGCGCACGCTGAGTCAGCGGTGGAAGTACGCCGAGATCGGCAACGCGGTGAACATCGGCAGTGCGGTGGATCCCAAGCAGTTGGGTTCGGATCTGCTCGCGCAGCTGTGGGTCGCGCCGTCGCGGGGCACCACCGTCGCCGTACGGCTGCGTCCCGGTAGCAATGCCGAATCCGTCAGCGTCGGCGCCGCATGGCGATTGACCGCGCGCGAACTTCCGGAGAAGACCAAGTCCAAGGGCATGGTGTCGATGAGCGGCCGTCATCGCGACGCGCTGCTGGCCCACCTGCCGATCGCGGTTCCCGGTGTGGACGACACGATCCCGACCATCGAGTACCCGATCGACATCATCGGCGCGCTGCATCTTCCGTCGTCGGGCTGCGGGCAGCTGCTCGGTTCCGATGACGAGGGCAACGGCGTCGCCACCAGGATCGTCGGCGTCGGCATCTCCACCGTGTATGTGGCGGGCGAGTTGTATCTGGCCCAGCAGTTGGTGTTCCGCGCGTTGGCCGTCGGCGAGCGGGTGCTGGTGCGCACCGATCGGGCGCAGGCCTGGGAGCAGCTGGTGACCACCGTCGGTAATCCGGAGCGGCTGACCATCGCCGTCGAAACACACCAGTCCGACGCGGGTTTCACCGCGACGGTCGTCGACGGTGTGCTCGCGCCCGCCCCGCACGCCGGTGTCACCACGATCTATCTCACCGGCGATCCGAACGGCTGGCCCGCTTCGCGCCCCGACCTGGAGATCTTCCAGCCGGGCGCGATCGGCAACCGCGTGGTTCTTCGCACGGGAACGACCAGGGTGAACCTCACGCTGGTGTCGATCCCCCGCGAGTCGACCTATATCGGCCAGCCGCGCGGTCAGCGCGCGATGGCCAGCGCCTGACCGGTCAGCCCGGATAGGGTTCGACAGTGCGGGCTGCCCGCAACGTGGTTCCCCACCAGTTCAATTGGTTCAGCATGCGGTCGCACGCGTCGATCGCGGCAGCGTCGTCGGTCATGCCGGTCTTGTCGAAGCGGCGCTTGGCCTGGGCGAAACTCACCGACTCGCGCACCGACACCATGTGCAGTTCCGCGACCACCTGACGCAACTGCTCGACCGCGCGCAACCCACCCGACAGGCCGCCGTAGGACACGAACCCGATCGGCTTGGCCCGCCACTCGTGCTTGGCGCTGTCGAGCGCGGTCTTCAGCGAAGCCGGATAGCCGTGGTTGTACTCGGAGGTGACGGCGACGAACGCGTCCGCCGCGGCCAACCTGGCCCGAAACCCCTCGACCTCGGGCGTTTCGGTGAGGTCGACGGGTAGTGCCTGATCACGCAGATCGAGCACCCCCACCTCGAATTCCGGCCGCTCGCCCAGCGCGGTGACCAGCCAGCCGGCCACCACGGGAGCGAATCGCTCGGGGCGGGTACTGGCGACGATGATCTCCAACCGCAGCGGTGCGTTCATGGCGCCGAGCTTATCGACACGCAATGCCCCGGTCCCGAAGCCGCTGGTCGACTCGTGCACGATAGAGCTGTCGGTTTCGTTCATGGGGCGCAGGGGGTCGCACGTGATTATCGGACGTTGGCAGTTGGTGGAGACGCTGGGGACACCACAGACCTGGTCGATGCTGACCGCGGGAACCACGCCGCGCGACTGGGCGTCGTATCGCCGGGCGATTCCCGCTCGGCTGCAGCCGTTGATCGCGGCCGCGCACGAGACGGGTGAGCCGGTGGAGGAGGTGCTGCCGAAATCGCGCAATCCGTGGTCGGAGTTGCGGTTTCACGCTGTGCCGGTGCGGTCGCCCGATGCGGGAACGCACGCGGTGAAGGTGTGGGTCGGGCCCGACGTCCCGGCGGAGGAACTGCGTGTCGCTCCGTTCCAGGTCGACGCACAAGCGCGCGTCGTGCGCACCCATCCCGGTCTCGGACCCCACTTCGGTTCGACGCCGGTCGAATACAGCGGCGCCGAGCCGTTCGAGCGGATCGAGCGATTCGATCACGCCCTGGAATTCGTTGCCGCGCTGCACCGTTCGGAACCTCGTAGCCGATGGTCGGGAGTAGCCACCGCGCATTCGAAGATCGGGCCGCGTTCGCTGTTGGTAGCCGCACGCAACGGCGGCGACGAGCAGCGGCGGTTCGCGTGGCGTGGGGTCACCGTCGATGTCACCGACAGCATTGCCCCGCAACGTAAGTCGTTCGAGGCCTCGACGCTCGAGTTGCTGCGTGAATCCCGGCCCGGCCTGTACCTGGTCATCCTCGACACCGCGCAGGTTCGGGCGGTGCGGTGGGTCACCGAGCCGGTGCCGGGGCTGACATGGCGCGGGGTCGACGAGCGGACCGTCCCGCATCCCGACGACCGCCCGAGAATCGCCGCGCTGCGCGCCGAGGTGCTGGGCGGTGCCACGCGCGCCGGGCTGAGCGGATTGCGGCTGGCCGCCGAGGCGGGTGGCTGGTTCACCGTCGACGTCGAGGTGTCACCGCTGCCGAGCGGCGGGGCGGCGCCTGCCTTCATCCTCGCTCAGTTGCAGGTCACCGCGCCGCCGGGATGATCAGGGCAGCTCGAAGGGCAGCGAAACCCCGGCGTGCACGCGGCAGCGCTCACAGGCGTCGGTGCTGTCGACCGCGGTGACCGCGCGACGCAGGAGCTCCTTGAACGGTCCGAGATTCTTCTTGAACTCGGCGAACACGTCGACCGCGTGCACTCCGTGGCCCTCCTCGAGACCGGCGTCCAAGTCGGTGACGAGAGCGACTGCGGCGTAGCACATTTCGAGTTCGCGAGCGAGGACGGCTTCGGGGTGTCCGGTCATGTTGACCAGATCCCACCCCTGCCCGGCGAACCAGCGGCTCTCGGCGCGGGTGGAGAAGCGCGGGCCCTGCACGACGACCATCGTGCCGCGATCCTCGACCCGAAGCTCACCCGCCGACTTCACCGCGGCGGCGCGCAGGTCGTCGCAGTAGGGGTCAGCGAAGGAGACATGCACGCCGCCGCCGTCGAAGTAGGTCTGCGGACGACCCGAGGTCCGGTCGACGAGCTGATCCGGCACCGCCACGGTGCCGGGACCCCAATCGGCGCGCAGACTGCCGACCGCGCACGGCGCGAACACCCGGCGCACCCCGAGCGAACGCAGCGCCCACATATTCGCCTGGTAGGGCAGGGTGTGCGGCGCGAACTCGTGCTGCTTGCCGTGGCGCGGCAGGAAGGCGACGGCACGGCCTTCGACCTCCCCGATCGCGACCGGCGCACTCGGAGCGCCATACGGTGTGTCGACCTCGACGTGCGTCGCGTCGTTGTCGAAGAAGTCATAGAAACCGCTGCCGCCGATAACGGCGAGTGCGGGCCGGGGAAGCGAACTCATGGCGTCGATTCTTCCGTCCGGGCCGACCGCGCGCAGCACCGGGGACTGTCATCTGACAATTGCACCGCGAAACTGTACCCTAGGGGGGTATTAGTTCGCCACGCGAGCTACCAGGCAGGCGAGGAGACCTTCGGTGACAACACCCACCCCCGACACCGCGACCGGCGACGAACACGCGGGCCACGCAGGCCACGGCTACATCACCGCCAAGGACGACTACCTCAAGCGACTGCGCCGCATCGAGGGCCAATCGCGCGGACTGCAGCGGATGGTCGAAGAGGAAAAGTACTGCATCGACATCCTCACCCAGGTCTCCGCCATGACCAAGGCACTGCAGGCGGTTGCGATGGGGCTGCTGGAGGACCACATCTCGCACTGCGTCGTCGATGCAGCGGTTGCCGGTGGGCCCGAGGCCGAAGCCAAGATCAAAGAGGCCACCGACGCGATCGCCCGGCTGGTCAGGTCCTGATCGACCCCGTTGACGTGTTCTACTGAGTGTTGCCAGCAGGATGCTCGTCGATTTCGTCACCGGGAGGACACGTCCATGTCTGTCGATTCCGCCGTCGTGTCCGCGCGATCGGAAGACGGCCGCTCGTTCATCGTCGACAACGCCGCGGCCAGCCCCTTTCCCGCCGGATCCCTGATCGTGGTCAGTTGCGGGGGGCGTAGGCAGCTCGCGCTGGTCGAGGAACGGACGGCGACAGCGCCCATCGGGTTGCGCGGCCGATTGATCGGCGAGCTCACCGACGACGGTGTCGACACCAGGGCAAGTCATGCCTTCGACGGCGGTGCGGTCAGCGCGGCCGATCGCGACACCGTCGCCGCGCTCCATCACACCACCGGCGCCGAACTCGAGGTGGGGGTGAGTCTGTCGGCGCCGGGCGGTCCGGCCCGCCTGCTCCCGATCCGCTTCAACCGACACACCTTCTGGTGCGGCCAGAGCGGCTCGGGCAAGACCTATGCGCTCGGCGTCGTCCTCGAACAGCTGATCGCCCATACCGCGCTACCGATCGTCGTCTTCGATCCGAACTCCGATTTCGTGCGGATCGGCGAGGTGGTTCCCGGCGCCACCGGCCCGACCGCCGACGCTTTGCGCGAACGCGATATCCGCGTGCTCCGACCGAAGGGCGACCCGCCCGGTCGCCTGCGTGCGCGGTTCATCGACATGACGCTGACCTCGAAAGCGGCTGTGCTGCAGCTGGATCCGGTGGCGGATCGGGAAGAGTTCAACGAGCTGATCCATCTGTCGGCAATGCTGGTCGGCGAACTCCACGAGGTTCTGGTCCGCCTGCGCGCCGTCGACACCCCGGCTCGCCGCCGCCTCGCGATGCGCGTGGAGAATCTGGGGTTGCTCGACTGGGAGGTGTGGGCCGGAACCGATCGGGCGGTCACCGATATCGTCGCCGAGCGCCCTGATGTGGCGGTCCTCGATCTCGGCGGATTCTCCACACCCGCACAGCAACTCGTCGTCGCCCTGTCGGTGCTCGACGATCTGTGGGCACGGCGCGAGGAACGGCGTCCGGTCCTGCTGGTGATCGACGAGGCGCACAACCTCGCTTCACCCGGGCTCGATTCGCCGGTAGCCGTCGCGGTGCGCGAACGATTGATCCAGATCGCCGCCGAGGGCCGTAAATTCGGTCTGTGGCTCCTGCTCTCGACGCAACGCCCGTCGAAGGTGCATCCCGGCATCATCTCCCAGTGCGACAACCTCGCCCTGATGAAGATGACGTCACCGACCGACCTCGCCGAGCTCGGCACCTACTTCGGCTACGCGCCGAGCGACCTGCTGGCCCAGGCGCCCTGGTTCCGACAGGGTGAGGCGTTGCTCGCGGGCGGATTCGTCCCGACGCCCACCCTGGCCAAGGTGAACAAGCGGCTGACCCGTGAGGCGGGCGCCGATGTGTCGGTGCCATTGCGTTGAGCACCGGCCAGGTAGGTATCTATGCCCGCGCAGGCTCGACCCGCACCGGCTCACGCCGAACGATCCGACCGCCCGACACCCGGAGAGGCTGCGAGCGCTCAGCGCGCGGCACAGTCGCTGTGGCCGCGCGCAAACTACGGCCGAGATCCAACTCGGCGTAGAGCAGTCCCTCCTCCCCTTCGGCCAGCGGCGCGGCGAGTTCGAGCCCACCGGGTCCGAAGATCCGCGAGACCCCGCCACCGCCGCGGAGCAGACGCCGCTCGGGCGTGCGCGCGTCGACGACCTCCCAGCCGGCCACGGGCACGACCGCGACGGGCGCGATGACGTAGGTGGACCCATCCATCGCGTAGCGGACGCTGGCCGCCGTATTGAGATCGGGCCCCCATTCCTTGCCCTCGCCGTAGTACACGGTGAAGCCCGACCATGCCGAGACGTGGATCTGCTCGCGCTGATCGTGCAGCTGTCCGCGCAGGTCGGCACGAAGATGATCGGCTCCGCCGAGCACCCCGATCCGGCCGTGCACAGTGTCACGGACCAGTGGTCTCCCGCCTGGAGAGCCGCTGAAGACAGTGCGTTCGAGCCCGGTCGGTTCGGCCTTGCGAGCGACGGCGATGGTGCCGTCGGCATCGATCAGGGCCTGGGACATGAAGACCTCGCGTCCGTCCCGCTCGGCGAAGCCGATCGAGACGTGAACGCCGGTGCGGCGGGCCGCGTACGCGATGGCGCGCAGTTCAGGGCCGTCGGCGGTCACCGCGTTGGCCAGGTACCTGGCCAGGAATTCCTCACCCCAATCCACCGAATTGAGCCACATCCACCACGGGAATCCGGGCAGGAAGGTCTCCGGGAAAGCGATTAGTTGCGCACCGCCGCGTTCAGCCATCTCGATGTATTCGATTGTTTGTTCGACTCCGGCGGACAAATTCAACCACTTCGGCTCGGCTTGCACCGCTGCCACACGTATCCGACTCATCGTGCCCCCTTGTCGCTCAACCCAGTGAAGAGTGTTCAATTCACTCTCTCGCAGAATGGCGCCGCACAAACTGTCATCCCGTGCCAGTCGACTGACCCTCCGTGCCAATTCTTTGATTGCTGTCGATGCACTCGGTCGAACGGAAGCCATCGTAGCCGTAAATGAGCCATGCCGAGGACACCGAAGTGTCGACCATTCTTTCGGTGTGGGCAGATCGAATTCAGCCGCTGTCGGACATGCGGTAATACGGTTGATCAGACGGACAACGAACTCGATGCGATCATGCGAAATTCGCCGGGAGTCATCCCAGTCTCCAACCGGAAGGCACGGAAGAAGTGGCGTTCGGAGGCGAAACCGGACGCGATCGCGACGGTCGCCGTCGCCCGATTGGGGTGGCGAACCAGCAGTGTGCGCGCACATTCCACCCGCATGCGCCGCAGCACGGCACTCAGCCCGTCTTCCACATCACCGAACAGCCGATACAGCGTTCGGCGCGACACCAGACAGGCGCGCGCGATGTCATCGATCGTCAGGCTCGGGTCGGCACACCGGGCCCGCATGAAGGCGAGTACCTGCTCGCGGGTCAATGCCTGCGCCGGCTCACCCGACGGGATTTCCCCCGAGGCCAGTCGGACCGCGGACGCGAGCAGTTTGACCCCGTTGTCGGCCAACACGGCCGCGTGACCAGGGGCGCTCTGCTGAATGCGGGCCAAATCGCGAAAGAAGCCGGCGACCACCCCGCCCGCACTGTCGGCGCTGACCGTCACCGCGGTCGGCAACGGGAAACAATCGGAACCCAGTTGTCGGCGCAGGACCTCGAGCGGTGTCTGTACGACGACCTGCGCCCACGAACCGCGCAGATCCCAGTGATACGGACGCGAGGTGTCGTAGAAGACCATCTCGCCGGGGCGCACCAACGCGACTCGATCGTCTTGGTAGAGCAGCCCGGAGCCTTCGGTCAGAATGGAGACCAAGAGGAATTCGCCATCGGTCTTCGCGATTCCGCGCCGGGTGCGGCGAATCCGCTGGGCGCTCGCGCTGACCGTCGACAGTTCGAAGCCTGGCTGGCTGCTGCGCTCGATCCGGCCGTGGAAGGCGTCCTCACCGGTCGGATCGACCAGCAGCGGGACGTAACTCTCCGAGAGCAGCGACTCCCATTCGGCGAACGATTCGCTAACCCCGGCATGGGACTGCGCGAACTGCATGGCAGCACCTCGCTTCCTATCCGAATCGAACAGCAAACACCTGGCGTCGCACGGTCATCGGGCTCGCCCAGCGCCGAGCCTGCCAGATCAACCGTTCAGTTTCCATCTAATGTTTCCGAATGGGATGATTCGTCGATATCGAAAAGTCGTCTAGCACTGCCGATTCCAGCGAATATCCATGACGAGTCTTTCATAGTGAAACCCCCATGTGAGACACATCACCATGCGCCACATGGCCGTTCGGAACCTCAGAAATGGGTGCTGGAACGAGCTACTACTCGGTATTCGCCCGGTGTCATGCCCGTCGCCGTCCGGAACGCACGGTAGAACTGTCGCTCAGTGGCGAATCCCGACGCCGTCGCCACTGCCGCTATCGAATGGAAATCGGGCGCCGCCAGCAACACCTGCGCACGCTCCAAGCGCATTCCGCGCAGTACTCCCCCGAGCCCGCCCTCGAATTCCGCGACCACCCGGTAGAGCGTGCGCCGCGATACCCCGCACGCGTCCGCGATCCGCTCGATTGTCAAGCCGGGGTCGGTGAAGTTGGCGCGCAGATAGTCCAGCACCTGCTGCCCGTTCACGGCCTCGATCTGGGCCCTGCCAGGTTGCCCACCCGACGCGATCGTGGCCGCGGCACCGAGAAGGTCGATCCCGCTACTCGCGAGCACTGCCGCGGATTCCGGATCGACGCGGTGCAACTCGGCGACCTGTCGGAAGAACCTGGCCAGCATCGGCCCGACGCCGCCGTCTCCGATGACCAGCCCAGCAGGCAGTACGTCAGCACGAACCCCCAGATAGTCGACGACCTGCTGACGGGGCACGCGGATGGTGAGGTCCTCGATCATGCCCTCGGAGCGCCAACGAATCGGCTGTGCGGTGTCGTAGAAGATCATCGCGCCCGGCGTCAGCTCGACACGATTTCCCGCGTGCTCTACCTGGGCGCGCCCGGCGAGTACGACGCTACCGATGACATGAAAATCGTCGGCTCTGGCAATATGCCGTCGCGTCCGGCGCAATTCGTGGCCGTCGGCAACCACAGTGCCAACGGCGATATCTCCGAAGTCGGCCGATCTGATTCGACCCTCGAACGGGCGCGCCACGGTGGGTGAGATCGACACTTCGGTGAGCGCGCGGGTGACCAACTGTTCCCAGTGCTCGAACGCATCCGACGCCGCGATCTGCGCGGTCGAGCAGATCTCGGGAAAACCCTCGAATGCTGTCATCGTCGGATTCCGCTATTCCACCGCGACTATCGAGACGCAAGCATCTGATACGACCGCTTCCCGTTCATCGAATGAGGCCGGGGAGGCTTCCATAGTCCGCACCTATTTCTATCGCCGTACCAACACTCGAGAGAAACCTAGCACCGTCACCGAAAAACACACCGCCAACGTGCGCGGGCCCCCCGCAATCGGGTAGTGCCACAAGGGAGTTGCGCAATTATCAGGCTGTCGACATCATGTCGAAGTGATATAGAATCACCATTCGAATTGTCGAGTGTCACAAATTTAGTGAACCGACACAGGGGTCAGTCGCCACAGCAACCTTCATCGGGTACCGGCACCGTTCTGGTTTCCCGGGTTTGGATGTTGCGCGCGGCGAGCTCGGCGTCGGCGGGGTAGTCGACGGCGATGAGGCTCAGGCCGTGGGCGGGGGCGACCGTGACCGAGCTGGATCGTTCGGTTTCGGCGAGAAGGGTTTTGGTCCATTCAGGGGTGCGGCGGCCTTCACCGACCGCGAGGACGGCGCCGACGAGGCTGCGGACCATCGACCAGCAGAAGGCGTCGGCGCTCACGTAGGCGGTGAGCAGGTCGCCGTCGCGTTCCCAGTCGAAGCGCTGGAGTTCGCGGATGGTGGTGGCGCCCTCGCGTCGGCGGCAGAACGCGGCGAAGTTGTGCAGGCCCAACAGGTTTTGTGAAGCCGCGCGCATGGCATCGAGGTCGACGCCTGGCTTGCACGGCACCACACCGCGTGCCCGCAACGGCTGCGCGCCGTAGGGGGCGGTGGTGAGCCGGTAGGCGTAGTGGCGGCGCATCGCGGAGAAGCGGGCGTCGAATTCGGCGGGAGCGATGCGGATTTCGGTGATCCGCACGTCCTTGGGCAGGAACTTGGCCATGCGGTACAGCAACTTGTCGGCGTCGAATTCGGACTCCGTGTCGAAGTGCGCGACCTGCCCCTCGGCGTGCACGCCCGCGTCGGTGCGCCCGGCGACCGTCAGCTGCAGCGGCTCACGCAGCACCTTCGACAGCGACTCCTCGAGCACACCCTGCACCGTGCGCAACCCCGGCTGGCGTGCCCAGCCGGTGAAATCGGTGCCGTCGTAACTGATCCCGAGCCGCACCCGAGTCATGCCATCCTCCTGATTTCGCGCACGGAAAAGAACCGAGCCCGCCACCCACGAAGGGTGACGGGCTCGGCAGAACTCCTGGGAATCAGGCGTCCTTCTTGTCCTCGGTGGCCTCGTCGGCGGCCGGGGCATCAGCCACGGTCTCGTCGGCGACGGTCTCGTCGACGACCTCAGCGGCCGGAGCCTCTTCGGTCTTCTGCGAAGCGGCGACACGACGGGCCCGATCGGCCTCGTTGGTCACGGTCTTCTCGCGGACGAGCTCGATGATGGCCATCGGCGCGTTGTCACCCTTGCGCGGCAGCGCCTTGGTGATACGCGTGTAGCCACCCTCGCGACCCTCGAACGAGGGGCCGATGTCGGCGAACAGGACGTGGACGACGTCCTTGTTGCGGATGTCCTTCATGACCTCACGACGGTCGGCAAGGCTGCCGGCCTTCGCCTTGGTGATGATCTTCTCGGCGTAGGGACGCACCGCCTTGGCCTTGGCCTCGGTGGTCGTGATCCGACCGTGCTCGAAAAGCGCCGTGGCCAGGTTGGCGAAAATCGCCTTCTGGTGCGACGCCGAGCCGCCGAACCGGCGGCCCTTCTTGGGCTTGGGCATTGTGGGTTTCTCCTGGGCGTATTAAAGCTGTTCGGTTTCGGCGTAGTCCTGCTCGCCGCCGTCGGTATCACTGAACGTGCCGCTGTCGCTCCACGTTCCGGTGCTCGCGTCGTAACCCACCACGGAGGACGGGTCGAACGACGCCGGGCTGTCCTTGAGCGAGAGGCCGAGCGTGTGCAGCTTGACCTTCACCTCGTCGATGGACTTCTGGCCGAAGTTACGGATGTCGAGCAGGTCCGACTCGGTGCGGGCAACGAGCTCGCCCACCGTGTGCACACCCTCGCGCTTGAGGCAGTTGTAGGACCGGACGGTGAGGTCCAGATCCTCGATCGGCAGACCGAACGAGGCGATGTGATCTGCCTCGGCCGGGCTGGGGCCGATCTCGATGCCCTCGGCTTCGACGTTGAGCTCACGGGCCAGGCCGAAGAGCTCGACCAGGGTCTTACCCGCCGAAGCGAGCGCGTCCCGGGCCGTGATGGAGTTCTTGGTCTCCACGTCGAGGATGAGACGGTCGAAGTCGGTGCGCTGCTCGACACGGGTGGCCTCGACCTTGTAGGTCACCTTGAGCACCGGGGAGTAGATCGAATCCACCGGGATCCGGCCGATTTCCGCGCCGGTCGCCTTGTTCTGCACGGCGGGCACGTAACCGCGACCCCGCTCGACGACGAGCTCGATCTCGAGCTTGCCCTTGTCGTTCAGGGTGGCGATGTGCATGTCCGGGTTGTGCACGATGACGCCGGCGGGCGGGACGATGTCACCGGCGGTGACGGTGCCCGGGCCCTGCTTACGCACGTACATGGTGACCGGCTCGTCCTCTTCGGAGGACACGACCAGGCCCTTGAGGTTCAGGATGATGTCGGTGACATCTTCCTTCACGCCGGGAACGGTGGTGAACTCGTGCAGGACGCCGTCGATGCGGATGCTCGTGACCGCGGCCCCCGGGATGGAGGACAGCAGGGTACGACGCAGCGAGTTGCCGAGGGTGTAACCGAAGCCCGGCTCGAGGGGTTCGATGGTGAACTTCGAGCGGTTCTCCGCCACAACCTCTTCGGTCAGTGTCGGACGCTGGGAAATCAGCATGAGGATCTACTTCCTGTTCAGGGCATCCGCTATTTGATGCCTCGTCAGTGATTGCGGGGGCCGCTGTGTGAGCAGCCCCCACCAAAAGCGCTTACTTCGAGTAGTACTCGACGATGAGCTGTTCCTGCAGCGGCACATCGATCTGCGCGCGCTCGGGCAGCTGGTGCACCAGGATGCGCAGGCGGCCGGGGACGACCTGCAGCCAACCGGGGACCGGACGGTCGCCGACGGTCTCGCGAGCCACCTGGAACGGCAGCGTCGGGAGCGACTTCTCCTTGACATCGATGATGTCGTACTGGGAGACCTGGAAGCTGGGGACGTTCACGTTCACGCCGTTGACGATGAAGTGACCGTGGCTGACCAGCTGACGGGCCTGACGACGGGTACGAGCCAGACCGGCGCGGTACACGACGTTGTCCAGACGAGCCTCGAGCAGACGGAGCAGGTTGTCGCCGGTCTTACCCTTGAGGCGGTTGGCCTCTTCGTAGTAACGACGGAACTGCTTCTCCATGACGCCGTACGAGAAGCGAGCCTTCTGCTTCTCCTGCAGCTGCATGAGGTACTCGGATTCCTTGATCCGCGCGCGGCCGTGCTGGCCGGGCGGGTAAGGACGACGCTCGAACGCCTGGTCGCCTCCGACGAGGTCGACGCGCAGACGACGCGACTTGCGGGTGATGGGGCCTGTATAACGTGCCATTTTGAGCTTTTTCCTTTCCCGCTATTAGACGCGACGCCGCTTGGGCGGACGGCAGCCGTTGTGCGGCTGCGGAGTGACATCGGAGATCGAGCCCACTTCCAGGCCTGCGGCCTGCAGCGAACGGATCGCGGTCTCGCGGCCCGAACCCGGGCCCTTCACGAACACGTCGACCTTCTTGACGCCGTTCTCCTGCGCCTTGCGGGCAGCGTTCTCGGCAGCGAGCTGCGCGGCGAACGGGGTGCTCTTACGCGAACCCTTGAAACCGACGTGACCCGACGACGCCCACGAGATGACATTGCCCTCGGGGTCGGTGATCGAGACGATGGTGTTGTTGAACGTGCTCTTGATGTGCGCGTGGCCGTGCGGGATGTTCTTCTTATCCCGGCGACGCGACTTCTGAGTCTTCTTCGGGCCAGCGGCCCGGCTCTTCGGAGGCATACGCTATCCCTACTTCTTCTTGCCGGCGACGGTCTTCTTCGGACCCTTGCGCGTACGCGCGTTGGTCTTGGTGCGCTGACCACGAACGGGCAGGCCACGACGGTGGCGGATGCCCTGGTAGCAGCCGATCTCGATCTTGCGACGAATATCGGCCTGAACCTCGCGGCGCAGGTCACCTTCGACCTTGTAGTCCGTGCCTTCGATGAAGTCGCGGAGCTTCGACAGGTCGTCGTCGCTGAGATCCTTGGAGCGCAGGTCCGGGCTGACGCCCGTCTCGGCCAGGATCTGGGCGGCGCGGGTGCGCCCGATTCCGAAAATGTAGGTCAGCGCGATCTCCATGCGCTTTTCGCGCGGGAGATCAACGCCCATCAGACGTGCCATGTGGCAGGTTCCTTAATGGTTGCGGAGGTCTGCTCCCCGTCCGTCCCCCCGTCTTCCACAGTGGTGGGGGCACCGGCCTCCGTGCCGGTGGATGGCGCGCACACGTACGTACGCGCTGGAACTGGGAGTGCTTCTTTCGGTCAGTCCGATCAGACGATCGGTGCCCGGTGGTGAGGCTGAATCAGCCCTGACGCTGCTTGTGGCGCAGGTTGTCGCAGATCACCATGACCCGACCGTGACGGCGGATCACCTTGCACTTCTCGCAGATCTTCTTGACGCTCGGATTAACCTTCACGTCAGTCCAATCTTCTATTGGTCCACACAGGTGGTGTGAACACAGTTTTTCCCCAGCCAGAAGACTGGGGAAGTCTGGTGTGCGTCCCGTTGCCGGGACACTGTGCGACGCCGCGCGCCGGTAGGGCTCGCGACGCCGTCAGGCATCACTTGTAGCGGTAGACAATCCGGCCGCGTGAGAGGTCGTACGGCGACAGCTCGACGACCACGCGGTCTTCCGGAAGGATACGAATGTAGTGCTGCCGCATCTTTCCGCTGATGTGCGCGAGAACCTTGTGACCGTTCTCGAGCTCGATCCGGAACATCGCATTGGGCAGCGGCTCGACAACTCGACCCTCGACCTCGATGGCCCCGTCTTTCTTCGCCATATCCTCCGCGATCCCGGTTACGCTCAACCTGAGTTTGGATTACCTCGTGCTGTTCACTCGCAAGGGCCGACAACGAACGGTCGGCATGCATGCGAACAGTCGGCGCATAGGTGCACCGCCGCTCAAGCTTACCGGGCCGGGCGGCCAGAGGCAAAAGTGCCCCGAACCGTACACCTCGACCGGGCCTCGCGCTGAGCTATCAACGGGCCGATCCGGAGCTACGAGGCGGCCACCACCGCGTTGGGGTTGTCGCGTAAACTCTCCGACGTCGGAGAAGTGGGTCGATCAGATCGGGGGACCCTGGTGAGCGAGGCGTGCCGGTGAGCCGCAACAACGACAGCCTCCCCATGCTGCCGCCGTGGCTGTCGGAGAGCGACGTCACGCAGGTCGGGTACGAGGCTCCGGTCGAGAACCTGCCCCAGGACGACGAGATCGACGAGGCACCCAAACGCCGCCGCTTCATGAGCCGCGGTGACGATGCTCCGCGGAAGGACAAGGGCAGGCGCCGCCGTAAGGACCGCGAGTCCGAGGAAGAAGCCCCCGCCCAGCAGCACTCCGCGCGCCCAACCGAGCCTGTCGACCAGCGACGCCCAGCCGAGCCGACCCATCAGTCCAGCTGGTCCGCTCAGCCGCCCGCGAACCCACTGATCCCAGGCCCGTCGCACCAGCAGCCCACCTACGACCAGCCGCCACACCAGCAGTCCGGCTATCCCGGCGAGCAACAGCCGCCCCAGGGGCAGGCCCCGTTCCAGCAGCCGATCCCGTATCAGCAGGCGGGGCGATACCAGCAGCCCGACCAGCAGGCTGTGCCCGAGCAGCCGAATGTCGGCAGGCAGCCCACACCGGACCGCCTGACGGCGCCGACCAGCGCACCGCCGTCATCGATCGATCCAGCACCGCGGCCGGACGCCCATGGTCCGTCGTCCGCCCCTGGTCCGTCGGCAGCGGATCCGGCGCCGTGGGCCGCCGGCCAGGCGTCGACGCCCAGTCCGGCCCCATGGCAGACGGGTCAGCCGACGGCGGATCCCGCACCGTCTTCCGCCGCCGCGCCCCCGCCGATCCCGCCCGCGCCGTCGCCCACCAGCGGGCCTGCTCACGCAGGCCCGGCAACAGCCGCACCGACCACCGAGGCAGCGGATCACGCCGCGAACGCACTCCCGACGCGTACGCCGGCGCCACCGTCGACCGGCTTCACCCCGCTGGGGCCGAACCAGCGGCCCGATCTCCCACCGCCCCCTCCCCTGCCCGACCCGCCCGCACGGCCGACCCAGGCCCCACCACGCCTGACCGTCCCGCCGACCGCCGCCGAATCGCGGCCGGTCACCGCGGACCGCGAAGTCGCGCAGGCAGGCCCCGCCACCTCCGCACCGGCGACGCCTGGTGAAGAAGGCGGGCAACCCACCACCCAGTCGACCTCCGCGCGCAGCGAGGCCGAGCAGGCCACACCGCCTCGCCCGGCCACAGAAGTGCCCGAATCATCGACGGCGACAACACCGGCTTCCCCCGCGGAGTCGGCTGAATCGCAGACGACCGGTGCGCGTCACACGGCCGGATGGTCGATGTCCGACGAGCAAGCACCCGCGAACACCACTGTCGCCGCCGACAGCGCCGCGCAACCGAGCGTGGTCGAACCACAGCCGGAAACCGCACCGCAGCAACACGCAGCGCAGACACCGCCGATCTCGCCGCCCGAAGCCTCCTCGGACGCCGGGCATTCGGATGCCCGATCCCCGTACCCCGCAGGCGAATCCGCACCACAGCACGGGTCGCCTTACAGCTCCGGCGAGTCCGTGGCTCCGCAACGGCCGACGGGAACCGAGCAGCGGTCGCCGTACGCGACGGGCGAGAACGCGCGACCCACGACTTATCCTCCGACGCAATACAACTCCGTGCCCGGCGATCCCACGCCTGCCGTGCCGGCGCATGCGCCGGATGGGCGGACCGAGGTCATCCGGTCCGATGATCCCCGGCTGCAGAATCGTGTGCCGAGTGCCGAGCACGGGCAGCCGAACCGGCAGAGTGGTGCGCAAACCGGTTATCGCTCGGGTGAATTCGTGCAAGCGGCCGACGCCGCGTCGCCGTATCCCCGTCCCGACGGCACCCCGGCCCAGCACCAGCAGCCCGATGGTCTGCCCACGTACGGACCCGACGGCGTCGCCCAGCGACCCGACGGCGCGACACCGCAGTATCGACCCGAAGCGGCTCCCGCCCAGCAGTATCAACAGCCGAATCAGGGTGCGCCGCAACAGTTCCCGGCACCGCCGTACCTGCCCGATGGCCCTCCCGCGCCGTACCAGCAGCAGCCCAATGGCCCAGCCCAGCAGTTCCACCCCGACGGCACGCCTGCCCAGCAGTACAACCAGCCCAACGGCCCCCAGTACCAGCCCGACGGCACCCCGGCGCAGCAGTACCAACAGCCCAACGCGGCCCCGCAGCAGTACCAGCAGCCGGGCAACTACCAGCAGGGCCAGCAACCGCCCTATGGCCAACCAGGTTGGGGCGCACAGCCACAGGGCTACCAGCCCTCGCTCGACGACGTCCCGGTCAAGCGCGCGAAGAAGGCACCTGGCAGCGGTTGGCGCAAGGCCGTGCACCATGTGTCCGGCGGTGCGATCAACCCCGGTATGTCCGCGGAGGAACTGCGTCTGCAGGAACTCGTTGCGCGCATTCGCCAACCTGTGCGCGGCGACTACCGCATCGCGGTGCTCTCGCTGAAGGGTGGTGTCGGCAAGACGACCACCACTACCGGCCTCGGCTCGATCTTCGCCTCGATCCGCGGCGATCGAGTCATCGCCGTCGACGCCAACCCCGACTTCGGCACCCTGTCGCAGCGCGTGGCCATCCAGACCCGCTCGACGGTGCGCGACCTGCTCCTCGACCCGGCGATCCAGCGCTACTCCGACGTCCGCAGGCACACCTCCCAGGGCTCGAGCCGCCTGGAAGTCCTTGCCAGCGAGCGTGATCCGGCCGCGTCGGAAGCGTTCAACGATGAGGAATACCGGGCCGTAGCCCGCATCCTGCAGCGCTTCTACAACATCATCCTCACCGACTGCGGCACCGGCTTGATGCACTCGGCGATGAGCGGCGTCCTCGACCTCGCCCACTCGCTCGTGCTGATCTCCTCGGCCGCCATCGACGGCGCCCGCAGCGCCGCCGCGACCCTGGACTGGCTGTCGCTGCACGGCCACGACCACCTGGTTCGCAACGCCGTCGTCGTCATCAACCTGCCGCGTGAGGGCTCACCCAACGTCGGCGTCCAACAGCTACGCCAGTACTTCCTCTCCCGCTGCCGCGCCGTCCACATCATCCCCTTCGACGAGCACCTCTCCGAGGGCGCCGAAATCGACCTGCACCGCCTGCACAAGACCACCAAGCGCGCCTACGTCGAATTGGCGGCGACGGTGGCCGACGAGTTCAGCGTGCACCACCACCGCCTCGGCTGACACGCACGACGAACCACGCACCGTCAGGTCACCACTCCGGCAACCGCCTGCGCCCGGCCAGCACGTCGCGCACCAGATCGTCGTAGGCATCGGCCAGTTCGGCCAGGTGGTGCCATGCGCTGTGCAGCATCTCGTCGTTGGCGGCCAGCGTCATGAGGGCATGATGGGCTCGCACAGAAGCCTCGGCCATGCGGTCGATGACCGAACCGACGGTCTCGGTGTGCAGCGACGCGCCGAGGCGATGCTGCGGTACTCCTCGCAGCACCCAGTCGTCGATCGCCAGCACCAGTTCGCTACGGCGACAGTCTATTTCGCGGAGGACCACCGGATCGGTGTCGACCCGTCCACCGCGCCCGACGACACGTTTCTCGTGCAGCACGGCCAGATCACGCGCGAACCACAACAGCGGTCCACCGACCACCCGATGTCCGCGACACGCCCGAACGAGAATGTCGGAGAGGGGTAACAGACCGGTAGCTACCGGGAGCCCGGCGGTATCGACACTCCGCACTGTGTCGGGGAAAGCCATTACAACTGTCGAACTCTCCGAACCAGCCACGTTGCCTCGCCGTCATCGCCGCAGAGCACCGGATCAGGACGTTCATTACAATAAACCTCGCAAGCTTTCTGTCAAGCATTACTCGGCCGTAGGTAACCGATACGAGTACACTTCGTTACCTGCACGACCTACCGAGGAGCATGATGGCGGACGGTCCGACCTATCTCCGGATCGCGAACCTCCTCCGCGAGGAGATCCGCGCGGGCACATGGAAACCGGGCGACCGGTTACCCAGCCACTCCGAGCTCGCCGATCAGATGCAGGTCTCGATCACCACATCACGCAATGCGATTCAGGTGCTGGTCGCTGAAAATCTGGTCTACACAGCGACTTCCCGCGGCACCATCGTGCGAAACCAGGAAGTACTGGAATCGGTGGTCACCGACCACATCCGTCGCGATCGGCCCCAGTCCTCACACGACATCTTCGAGGAGATCGCGCGCGCGGCCAACCGCGAACCGTCCAAGCAGTTCAGCACCAGGATCGAACCGGCGAACACCGAAGTCGCGCGCTGGCTGGGCGTTGCCGCCGACTCCTGGGTACTGGCCCGCACAGTGGTGCAGTACCTCGACAACGAACCGTGGTCGTGGGAGGTGAGCTTCTATCCCCGCGACCTCGCCGAAGCCGCGGGCATCGACTCCCCCCACGACATCCCCGAGGGCACCACCCGCCGCCTGGCCGACCGCGGCTACGGCGAGACCGCCCACCGCGACACCGTGCTGGCCCGCGCCGCCACCGCCGAGGAAGCTGCGGTCCTCGGCGTCGCCACCGGCACCGTCCTGCTCGACCACCTGCGCATCGGCGCCAACCACGAACGCGTCACCCGCGCCACCCGGCACCGCTCTCTGGCAGGCCGCAACCAGCTGGCCTACCAGCTCGGCGACACCACGGGCACCGACATCATCGCCCGCACCCTCGGCATCGCACCCCGGTTGGCCGTCGCGCTGCCATGACGGTGCGCCTGCGCCCGGCCACCCTGGGCGACCTGCCGCTGATCTGCCGCCTGCGCGTGCAGCGCACGTCGTGGCTGACCGCACGCGGGTCGGATCAGTGGACGGTCGCGGGACGCGGGCGGCCGATCGAGATCTTCGCCGGGGCGGTCGGGCGGGCGCTGGATCGGGGGGAGACGTGGATCGCGGAGGTGGACGGTGAGCCGGCGGGGACGATCACGGTCAATCATCGGGCCGATCCGGGTTTGTGGTCGGCGTGGGAGCTGGCCGAGTCGGTGATCGTGCATTTCATGATCGTCGATCTGCGGTTCGCGGGTCTGCGGGTCGGTGATCACCTGCTCGCGCAGGCCGCCACGCTGGCCGATGAGGCGCAGCGGCCGTGGGTTCGTCTCGACGCCTGGACCACCAACACCGGGCTCCACGACTACTACCGCCGTGCGGGGTTCGCGCTGGCCAGAATCGCGGGTCCGGTTGCCGCCGGCCCGTCCAAGGCGCTGTTCGAACGACAGACCTGCACCTGGCCGGCCCTTCTGCCGCCGAGGTTCACCGCGCAGCGGAGATTCTCGGCGGCTTCGGTCCGGGACTGAATCACAGTTCCGGGAGGTCGGCGATATGCACCATCTCGATACCCTGACTGCGCGAGATCAGCGTGCCGCGCCCCGGCGGCATCTTGCTCGGGCGGACCTCACCGATGAGCTTTCCTTCGTCGCGTGAACCACTCATGATCAGCGTCTGCACCGACATGTTCTTCATGCCACCGAGGATCGGGTCGTAGAGGGCGCGGGAGGCGCCACCGATCCGCCGGGCGACGACGAGGTGTAGACCGATGTCACGAGCCTGCGGCAGGTACTCCAGCAGTGGCGCGAAGGGGTTCATCGAGCCCGTCACGACCATGTCGTAATCGTCTACGACGACATAGATCTCGGGGCCGGTCCACCAACTGCGTTCGCGCAACTGCTGCTGGGTGATATCGGCGCCGGGGATGCGCTTGGACAGGTAGCCTGCGACTTCGGAGATCATCGGCCCACAGGTCTGTGACGAGGTGGAGTAGCCGGCGAGTTGGTCGCCGTCGAGAACGCCGAGCATCGTTCGCCGGTAGTCGATGAGGATGACCCGCGCCTCGTCCGCGGTCGACTGCTCGGCGATGCCCATCACGATATTGCGCAGCAGCGTGGTCTTACCGCATTCGACATCGGCGAACGCCATGAAGTGCGCCTCGGTACCGAAATCCAGTACCAGCGGCTGCAATTCGGACTCGCCCAAACCGACGACGACCCGGTGGCGATCCAGGGCGATACCCGCCTCGCGCGCGGCCGTCATCACCTGCTCGCGGGGGAACCGCAGCGGCAGCATGCGCACCTCGGGCGCGCGGCGGCCCGGGTAGAGCTGCTCGAGCTCCGTTCTGGCCGCGATGGCGCCGTCGGCCAGGGTCTGCGGATCCGAGTCGGAGTCCAATCGGGGCAACGCGATCAGCATGTGCAGCTGATCCGGTGTCATACCGCGACCGGGCCTGCCCACCGGCACCTGATGTGCGGTGCGCCTGCCCATCTCCGAATCCGAGGGATCGCCGAGGCGCAATTCGAGGCGGGTACCGATCTGGTCCTTGACCACCGGACGGATCTCGGCCCACCGTGACGCGCCGATGATGAGGTGGATGCCGAAGGACAGGCCCTGGGCCGCGATCGCGTTGATCGAACCTTCGAGCATGTCGAATTCCTCGCGGATCACCGTCCAGCCGTCGATCACGAGGAAGACATCGCCGAAGCGATCCTCGGCCAGCCGCGGGTCACCACCGTCGTATCCGTGTCCGCCGAACTTGCGGCGCCGGAACTCGGCCATCGATTCGATACCGAGTTCGGCGAAGCGCTCTTCACGTTGACGCATGAGAGTGGTGAGCTCGGCGATGGTTCGGCGTACCCGATCGCCGTCGAGTCGTCCGGCCACCGAACCGACGTGCGGCACACCGGAAAGACCCGCCATGCTGCCGCCACCGAAGTCGAGGCAGTAGAACTGCACCTGTTCAGGGGTGTGGGTAGCCGCGGCGGCCATGACAATCGTGCGCAGTGTCGTCGACTTGCCCGACTGCGGGCCGCCGACGACCGCGATATTGCCCTGTGCGCCCGCCAGATTTGTGGTCAGCACGTCACGACGCTGCTCGTAGGGCTTGTCGATGACACCGATAGGCATCCACAGCTGGCCATGGCGGTTCACCGGCGAACGCCAGTCCGGATCGGGCAACAGCATGTCGACAGTGGGCGATTCCTCCAGCGGCGGCAGCCACACTTCGTGGGCCGGCCGTCCGTGTCCGGTGAGACGCTTCACGACTACGTCGAGCAGACTGTCGGGGATGCCCTCCTCGCCGCTCGGTGGGGTACCCGCGGCCGAAGGCGGTGGCGGCAGTTCGAGCCGAGGATCGAGTCCGACCGGTGCGTCGTCCTCATCCGGCTCGATTTCCGGTCGCGCCGGTGCCTCCACCGGTCCCGCGGTGAACACGGCGGGACGCTGGCCGAACACCGGACTTCCGTCCTCGGCGACCACGCCGCCCTTCGGCGCCTCGTACGATCCGGAGACATAGCTCGCAGTGAACCGAAGCGGCTCGGAAGCATCGCTTTTCAGGTAGCCGGCACCGGGCACGCTCGGTAGATGGTATGCGTCGGTGATACCGAGTACGGCGCGGGATTCGTTGGCCGAGAAGGTACGCAGACCGATCCGATAGGACAGATGCGATTCGAGGCCACGCAGCTTGTTCTCTTCCAACCGCTGCGAGGCCAGCAGCAGATGCACGTGCAGCGATCGCCCCAGTCGACCGATCATCACGAACAGTTCGGCGAAATCCGGTTTCTGCGAGAGCAGTTCGGAGAACTCGTCGACCACGACGAACATCGCCGGTAGTGGATCGAGCGGAACGCCTGCGGCGCGCGCCTTCTCGTAGTCGGTGACGTTGGCGTAGTTGCCCGCCGAACGCAGCAGTTCCTGGCGGCGGTTCATCTCACCTGCCAGCGCGTCCTTCATCCTGTCGACCAGCGACAGCTCGTCCTCGAGGTTGGTGATGACCGCCGCGACGTGCGGTAGCGAATCGAGGCCGAGGAAGGTGGCGCCACCCTTGAAGTCGACGAGCACTAGGTTCAGCGCGTCCGGCGAGTGCGTGGTCACCATCGAAAGCACCAGGGTGCGAAGGAATTCCGACTTACCCGAACCGGTCGCCCCGATGCACAGGCCGTGCGGGCCCATCCCGTTCTCGGCCGATTCCTTGATGTCGATCTCGACCGGATTACCGTCGGGGGTGATACCGATCGGCACCCGCAAACGCTCGCGAGCGGTGCGCGGACGCCACACCCTCGACGGATCGATCTGCGCCGCATCGGGAATCTTGAGCAACGCCATCAGACCGGGGTCCGCGGTGCTGCCCTCCCCCAGGCTGACGATCTGCGCAGCGGTGGCCAGCCGGTATCGAGCCAGCGAACGGGCCAGGGATTCGGATTCGGCGACGCTCACGGTGTCGGCGGTGGCGAACTTCTCGACACCGGACGCGCTGCGTGCCGAGACCTCGCCCGCCGCAGCGACCAGTTGCAGACCGCGCCGGGCGGCCAGTCCGTTCTCCGGTGCGGTGAGATCGAGGACGGTCACCGAATCGAGGCCGGATTCGCTGATCAGTCGTTCGCTGCCACTGACGTAACCGTCGTCGATGATCACGACCAGATGCAACCTGCCCTGCGTGGGCTGTGGATTACGCATGAAGCGACCGCGTTCCATCAGCTCAGAACCCAATGCCGTCTCCAGCTCACCGAGCGAGGTGTACATCATCCTGGCCGAACCCATACCGTCACGCTGGTTCGGATGTTGCAGGTGTGGAAGCCATTTCGCCCATGCCCACGGGCCGTCGGGGTCGGCGCAGACGATGGCGACAGCCAGATGATCGGGACCGTGGAACGTGACGAGCTCCATGAGCATCGAGCGCACCAGCATCCGCGCATCCTCTTGTGGGCCCGCAATATTGATGGCGGGAAACGCGCGCAAGGAGACAGCGGTCGGCAGCTCGTGCACCACGGAGTGGGTACGTACGAAACGACGCAATGCCACGGTCGACACCGGCTCTAGGTCCTCGAGCGGACCGGTCTCCGGGCGGGCCAGCTTGGTGGCGAGTCGATGGCTACCGACACCTACGCGGACGTGCCCGAAATCGGGGTCGTTCGGCCTGCGTTCCCACATCCGGCGGCCACCGATCAACGACGGCAGATCGGCGGGCTCCGGATGGCTCCACCCCAGGGTCTCCAACTGCTTACCGCCGGTGCGGCGCACGTCTTTTCGGACCTGGTCGAGGTAGCGGAAGTAGTCTTTGCGCTCTTCGTTGAGTTCGACGGCGCGCTTGCCGCCGCCCCCGCGCATGCCCGTCATCATGCCCGCCATCGACATGATCATCATCATCGGGAACATCATCGACATCGGGTTGGCCAGCAGATTGCGGCCCATGGTCGCCATCATCGCGATCATGCCGACCACGGCCACGATCATGACCACCGGCATGATCTTCATCATCAGCGGCGCGGGCAGTGCGCGTGGCACCTCGGGCGGCGCGGTGAGCGCCACCTCGCCACCCGGCGCGCGCGGTGGCGCGATCCGTGGACGACGGACGAATCCTTCGGTAGCCATGGTTCCTTCAATCGAGATCGAGGTCGAGGGCGGCACGTTTTCGCCGGAACGGATAGGCGAGTCCGAGCCCGATAGCCAGGCCACCGAGCGCGACGGTAGCGCCGATCACGGCGATCCGCCGGGCGCGCGGATCGGGTCCGGGTGGCAGCACGGGAGCCGCGACCGGATGCGGTACATCGGCGCCACGCGCGATCGGCTGATCCGGTAGCTGGGCGGTCAGCGCGGCGAGCGGATCGATCAGGCCGTGCCCGATGCCGTCGTCGCGTCCGTTGCCCGGAGCGTGCGCGGTGCGGGTGATCCGGTCCATCACCTGCTGGGCGTTGAGCTCGGGGAAGCGCGAACGCACCAGTGCCGCAAGGCCTGCCACGTAGGGTGCGGCGAAACTTGTTCCTTCGATGGGCCGAACGCCCTCGTTGGTCTGCACGCCGTCGATCAGACCGACGCCACCCGGTTTGCTGTCCAAGGACACGATGTCGCGACCGATGGCGGCAACGCTGACCCACGGACCACGCAGCGACAACTCCGACGCCTTACCGTCGGCGTCCACCGATCCGACGGTGAGCACATAGGGCGTGAACCAGGCGGGACTGGCGATCGTACTGACCGACGACCAGCCCGGAATCTTGTTCTGCTCCTTGCACGCTCCGTCGGTCTGCACATTGCCCGCTGCCGCGACGACCACGACATTGCGCTCGTAGGCGAACTTCACCGCCGCCCCGAGCGAGGCGTCGGCACTGCCCGCACCTGCTGTGCTGCACGCGACCTCGGAGATGTTGATGACCGTGGCGCCCATCTCGACGGCCCGCACGACGGCGGCGGCGAGGGTGAGCACACTGCCGTACCCGTCGTTGCTGATCTCGCCCGGCGCCTGCCCGCCCTGTTTGTTCACGGCCTCGAAGGTGAGGCTGAGCTGCCGGATGGACAGGATCTGCGCCTCGGGAGCCACCCCGACGAAGGCATCGTCTTGGCTCGGCGTCGCGCCGATGATGCCCGCGACCAGCGTGCCGTGCCCATCACAGTCCTCGGTTCCGTCGGACCCGGAGACGTAGTCGCCGCCCGCTTCCAGACCGGGCAATCGCGGGTGCCGCTGAACACCGGTATCGATCACGGCGACCTTCTGGCCCGCGCCACGGCTGAATTTCCATGCCGAGGGCAGGTCCAAGACGTGTTGAGAGATCGGCGGTTCCGATGGCGGCGATCCGGTCAGCAAGGGTTCACTGCACAGCGCCGACGGCTCGGTCGGCTCCAGCGGGGCGGGGCGGCCGCTGAGCGCCAGCGCCGCGCCGAGCGCGCCCGGATCGATCTGCGGCGGCGCGACGGCGACTGCCGGTCCACCGAGGTTCAGCGCGGCGCCGAGAACCGTGGTGGCACACGCCAATCGCAGGACTCGTCGACCGAAATTGCTGCGGCTCATATGTTCCGGGCCATGGAGTACACCCCCATGATCCACAGCACGAGCGGAATCAAGGAGATGATGAGGATGTACTCGAAGATCTCGATGGCTCGCCTGGTCACCGGGGTGACTTCGATCTTCGGACCGATCACGCCGAAGCCGACCGTGCCCGCGGCGAAGGCGAGCAGGATGCCGATCGCGATGAGCTCGGTGTCGGTGTCACCCATGGCTATTCCGACGATCAGGGCGACGAATGCCGCGCAACCGCCTGCGATCAGCGTGGCCGCCTGAGTGAGGTCGGCGAAGGAGCGACCGCGCAGGCACAGGATGATGGCGGTCGCGACGGCGAGCACAACGCCCTGCCAGCGGGCCGAACCGAGCGGATCGGCGGCGCCGTAGGCGCCGAAGGCGGCGATGATCGCGCACGCGATGATCAGCCCCGACTGGTACTGGTTGGCGGCCCGCGCACGCTCGCCGAGGCCGCTGGCCGATGGCAGTGCCGTCGCACCGATCGCGCCGATGCCCTCGATGGTCGGACGCGGCTCGTGATCGGCCGGGTCGATCGCCGCGCCCGCGGTGGGTACCGGCGGGACCGGCAGCCGGGCGAGCAGCGCGGCGATGCGCGGAACCATCGACAGGATCGCGATTCCCGACACCAGCAGTCCCGCCGAGATCTTGGGCAAGGCGGGATGCCAGACGAGGTAGACCCCGCCGACGACGCAGGCGACGATGCCGAGCGACGCCGCGGCGGTGAACAGCGTCACCCCGCTAGCAGTCACCCGATAGCCGACGATCGCGGCGACGATCGTCACCGCGGCGCCGAGCAGCAGACTCGGACCACCGAGCGGTCCCGGCACGAACAGCGCCGCGCCGCCGAACAACAACAGCACTGCGTCCAGCGACAACCAGTCAGCGGTCACGAAGTCCTGATACTTGCGTGAGGAGATGCCCGCGACCGCGAGGGCGAGAATCCCGAGTCCGCTCAGCGCGAAGGCCGGGACGAGCGGATCGCCGTGACCACGCGAGATCGCCAGCAGCACCAGCGCGGTCACCACCGTGAGTGTGGAGGCGACCGAGCCCAGCCAGCGGGCGGCCGTTCCGGTCCATCCGTGGAACTCTTCGGTGGTCAGCCGCGAGACCGCGTCGATCACGTCGTCGAACAGCGCGGGCGCTTCCTTGGCCGAAACCGAACGCAGCACCAGCAATTCGCCGTCGTAGACCTCGGCCTCGGTGAGGGTACGACTCGGTGCGATGGCATCGCGACCCAGTCTGGCCAGCGTCCAGTGCTTGGACTGCACGGCAGCCGTGTCCTCGTCGGCCTCGGTGGGATCGGGGTTGCGCGAGTTGATCAACTCGACCAGGTCACCGATGAAGCCTGCGATCGGAACGGTGGCGGGCAGACCGACGTCCACCTGGGTGTTCCCGCCGATCACCGATACCCGACACAGATCGGGCTCGATGTTGCGTGTGCTTGCCGACGGTGCGTCAATCACGGGGTTCGCCCCCTGCCAACGACGTGCCGATCATCCGTTCGAACCCGAAACACCGCACCCGGCGGAACACCCCCTGAGTGAACAACTCTCGCACCAGCCAAGAACTCTCACACGTAGAAGACACTTGCGTTGCAACCTCTCGGCAGCTGAACCTAATGTAACGGACAGACCAGGCCCCCGCGATCGGTAGTCTGGGTAACGGGTGAACACCGCGACAACCACACACCAAGACTTCGGGGACTCGACAGACATGACCGGCAACCGCCAAGCTCAGCGCGCATTCGACGCCGGAATCCTGTCACTGGGCCTGTCCATCGAGGGACAGGAATCCGCACGCGATGTCGAGTACGCGAAACTCGCTTTCCAGCGCGCCACCGAGTGGGATCCCACCATGTGCGACGCGTGGCTCGGCCGCGCCGTCGCGGGCGAGGTGACCAAGGACGTCTTGTTCAACCTGTACAAGACCGCCGCCACCAGCCTCTACCGCGAGCAGCGCAGGCTCGGTCTGCCCGCACGGGCCTTGGCAGGTCGCTTCCTGCCCGGCCTCTACATCGACTACCCGCTGGCCAGCTACACCGAGATCGCACTGGCCTGGGCCGCGCACCTGATAGCGGACAAGGAGTACGACGAGGCCGAACGCGCGCTCGACGAACTCACCGCCCACCGCGCCGCGTTGCTGTCGGATCCCGACCGGGAGACCGACAACCGGATCAGCGCGTATATCCGTGGGGTGCTGCACTACAACACCCAGCGCTGGTCGGATGTGATGACCGTGCTCGCCGGATCCGCGGAGTGGGACGATCCGTATCTCGCCGCGGGCGCACATGTGATGGTCGGTACCGCCTGCGCGCAGCTCGGTCTGTTCGGTGAGGCCATCCGTCGGATGCAGGCCGCCGAGAACGGGCCGATCCCGCTGGCCCGTTCCACCGCGATGTTCTGCCGTGGTCTGTGCCTGCGCGAGACCGGCAGTGAGGACGAAGCGCAGTCGCTGTTCGAGAAGGTCTACTCGCAGGCACCGGATTTCGGCGCCAACACCGCCGCCATGCGCGATCGCACCTATCGCATCACCGTGACCAGCCGCGAATCGATCGATGCCCGCACAGACAAGTGGGATCCTGAATCCGCGCCCTCGCTGCAGCAGATCGAACAGGCCGAGACCCAGGACCGGGCGAAGAAGGTACTGGCCGAGGCACGCGCCGAACTCGATGGTCAGATCGGTCTGAGCTCGGTGAAGACCCAGGTGGCCAAACTGCAGTCGTCGGCACAGCTGGCCAAGATCCGGGCTGAGAAGGGGCTCGCCAGTGCGGCGCGCGGTCAGCATCTGGCGTTCACCGGGCCTCCTGGAACCGGCAAGACCACCATCGCCAGGGTGGTGGCCAAGATCTATTGCGGTGTCGGACTGCTGAAGACCGACAAGGTGGTCGAGGCCAAGCGCGTCGACTTCGTCAGCCAGAACCTCGGCGGCACCGCCATCAAGACCGAGAAACTGATCGATACGGCGATGGACGGCGTGCTGTTCATCGACGAGGCGTACACGCTGATCCAGACCGGCCTCTCCGGTGGCGACGCCTTCGGCCGTGAAGCGGTGGACACCTTGCTGGCCAGAATGGAGAACGACCGCGATCGGCTGGTGGTGATCATCGCCGGGTACGACGGCGAGATCGATCGACTGCTCACCGCCAACGACGGTCTGGCGTCGCGCTTCTCGAAACGTCTGCAGTTCCCGTCCTACACGCCCGACGAGCTCGGGCAGATCGGCCGGGTGATCGCGAGCAAGCGGGACTCGGAGCTCTCCGACGACGCGTCGGCCCTGCTGGTCGAGGCGTGCGCGCACCTGTACGCCCACGAGAGCACCGACCAGAGTGGTCAGCCGCGTCGCGGTGTCGACCTCGCGGGCAACGGCCGCTTCATCCGCAATGTCATCGAGGCGTCCGAGGAGGAGCGCGAATTCCGGCTCGCCAACGATGATTCGCTCGATCTGTCCGCGGTGGACGAATCGGTGCTGATGCGGATCGAGGAGCCCGATATGCGCACCGCGCTGTCCAGCCTGCTCAGCACGCTGAACGTGAACTGGCCTGCCTGAGAGGCGGAGTCAGCGCCCGCTCGGCAGCGAGTCGTAGGACGACAGCGCGTCGGTCGGGGAAAGCGTCGGCCCGGGAACGAGCTGGCCGATCACCGCCCATGGCGCGAGGCGGGGGTTCTGTCCCAGTCCGATCGCCGTGGCGACCGCCTGATCGGGCACGCCGTACCTGACGCCGTTGTCGGCTACGTAGAACAGGCTGCCTCGCCGCGGGCTGCCCGGTTCCATGCCCGTCACCTGCACCAACTCGCCTGTGCCGGGAGGCAGGTACACCCCGTCCACCCGGTTGCCGGTGCCGTCGGCGGTCGACAGGTCGACCACCTTCGCCGAATCCGGAATCGGCAGCCGCGTGCCCGCGAGCAGTTTCACCACGGCGCGCTCATTCGGGCCGTCGCCTGCCTCCGACTTACGTTGCGCGGGACTGGTTCCCGGCGTCTTCGACCACGAGACACAGGTCACCGGCGCGTCCTCGGCGTCCACGATCTCGGGCGTCTCCACCGGGAAATCCCCCACCGGTAGCGTTCGCACCACCGGCACATCGTCGAGCACATCCGGCGGCAGCGTCGGAATCTCGTTCATGCCATGGGAATCGGCGTTCCTGATCACCTGTGCGGTGAACGGGCCCACCGGTTGCACGCCGCCGGAGAGCACGACGTAGGCCTGCGCCTTCGCCGTACGATCCGCGCTCGCCACCGCGACGACACCGCCCACCGGAATCTTCGACAGTGGCCCGGGGCCGGGTTCGCCCGCGCCGGGGACAGTCGGGGGCGTCAGCGGCGGTACCTCGGTGGTCGCGCCGAGCATGCCGGTACCGATCGGCCGCGCACGATGCGTGGACAGGCCGAGCGAACGGGCCATGACGGAGTTCTTCGGATCCACCTCGGCCCGCATGCCGTCGTAGAGGAGGTAGGTCTTGTTGTCGCGGCGCACCAGCAGCGCATCACTTGGTCCCGCCTCGCGAATGCGGTCGCCCAGTGTCGGACCACCCGCGACGGCGGCGGTGGTGCCGCCGCTGGCCGACGCCGCGCTACCGCCCTGGGACAGCTGGATCGTCTCGCACAGTGACCAGGTGGAACTGCCGCCCTGCCCGGAACCGGGAAGTGCGCTCGGCGCACCGGGAATGCCGACCATCGGTCCGCGCGGCAGATCGTTGAGCTTGCTGTCCTTCACCGCGTGCGGTGCGGCGTCGCTCTGGGTGATCAGCCGGGCCGAGGCCAGATTCAGCACCGGGTGCAGCACTTTGCCGCCGTCCTGTGTCTGGCGCACCACGTAGAGTGCGCCTGAATCCTTGCCCGAGACGATCAGCGAATCGCCGATCGCGCCCTGCGGACGAAGGAATCCCAGGATCGCGGCCCCCGCGACAACCAACAGACCGAGTACCGCCCCCACCCACAGTGAGCGAACCTGCGAACGCATCGGATCGTGCAACATCCGAACATCTCGACGCACCAATGCGTGATCGAGGCGGCGCAACAGGAATCGGTAGCCGTTGACCTGGGCGCGGGTAGTCAGCTGTGCTGGCACGCGGCCTCCATCGAGCTATCCATCACCATCTCTGTCGACACGGTACCTTAAATCCGGCATTGCCCTGAACCAACTTTCGAGTGCACACCGAGCAGGGACAACGATGGTGAACAACACGATGAACGGCCGGCTAACCGGCGAAAGCGAGAGCCGGAACGGGCCGTCGCCCTACGACACTCTGCGAGATCCGGAATTCTGGTTGTTCCGGATTTTCCCGCTGCGGGTGGTGGTCACTGTCGCGGTGGTCGCCGCGGTCGTGGCGTGGATCGTGCTCGCGCTGTCCGGCTCGGTATGGGGTGCGGTCGGCGCGGGCACCGGCGTCGGCCTCATCGGCCTGGTGCCGATCCGGGGCGCCACAAGTGCCGGCCGGATGGCGTCCGGGTTCGGGCGCAACCGTGGACCGGCGCCCGCGCAACGGCTGGCCCAGGCACCCGCCTTCGATGTGCCGCTGCCCGAGGGCGGCAGTTGCGGCATGCGATGGGACGGCGACCTGCTGCTGACCATGCTGCGCATCGACCCGCCGCCGGACACACTGACCTTGCTGCGCAGCGGATCACTGAGCACCGATCAACTACTGCCGCTCACCGAGATCGCGCGCTGCCTGGATCAATTCGACATCACCCTCGCGGGGATAGACGTGCTCTCCACCGGCGCGCGGACCGCGGGCACCGGCATCGCCTCCCACCTCTACGACCGCATTCTCGGCCCACTGCCCGCCATCGCGCACCGCACCCTCTGGTTGGTGCTGCGCATGGATCCGTTGACCAACGCCGAGGCGGTGGACAAACGCGGCGGCGGTTCCGAAGGCGCGCTGCGCACCGCCATCATCGCCACCAAACGCGTGGCCAACCGGCTCGCCGCCCGCGATATCGCCGCCTCGGTGCTCACCTCGACCGAAATGAACAGCGCGGTAAGGCAACTCACCCACGGCTTCGAGATCGACAGCCTGGCGGAAACGCCGACCGCGCTCACCGCCGACGGTGGCCGGTGCCTGACCCAGTTCCAGATCGGCGCCGAACTCGTCGCGCCGCGCGGTCTCGCCGACATCTGGGCGGTGCCGAGCCTGTCGACCACGGTCACCCTGCGATTGCGGCCGGGAGCCGAGCGCCACGATCAGCGCAGCGATCACGCGGGCACCGTGGTACTCAACGCGTTGGTGCGGTTCGACACCGACGTCGAGCCCACCGAAGTGCCGCTGCGCGGACTGCGCGACATCACCGGTGGCCACATGCGGATGCTGCTCGACACCCTGCCGGTCGGTTCCGTCGGCCAGTGGGCGGGCGGCGAGGGGTATCGCGGCACCATGGCGGCGCTGACCGACATCGCGGTACCGACGGCGGGCTGCGGCCAGCTGATCGGCGCCGACGAGCGCGGTCAGGGCATCGCGGTGTCGTTGATCGGCGACGGCACCCGGCACCTCGAGGTGATCGGCAACCTCGACCTCGCCCAGCAGGTGATCCTGCGGGCCACGGCACTCGGCGCGCACGCGATCGTGCACACCTCACGGCCCGAGGCCTGGCATTCGATGGTGGTCAATCTGGATATGCCCCAGGTACTTTCGCTCGCGCCGCGCTCGGCGGGCGCCAGCTATCACCCGCCTGGACCGCCGCCGGCGCCCAAGGCGCCCTACCCGAGCACCACGGTGCTGGTCTTCGACGGCATCGAACCGACCTCGCACGCCGGTGGTGCCACGATCGTGCACGTGCGATCGCCCCATGACGAGAGCCGTTCGGTGGACGCCGATGTCACGCTCGTCCAGGATCCGCACGCGCCCAACCGGATCACGGTGCGCACGGCGGCGACCAGTGCGACGGTGAACATGGTGACCACACCGGAGGAGATGCACTACATCGGCGAATCGCTCGCCGCCCGCTAGTCACCGAACGACGAACGGCCCGACTGGTCGTCGGGCCGTTCTATCGGTTTCGCAAGCCCTCAGAAGTCGGCGAAGCCGTCGCCGACCTTGCCATCGGCCTCGATCGCGCGACCGAGCGCGTTCTCGACCTTGGCGCCGAGGTTGTCCAGCTTGGTCAGCGTGTCCTCGAGCTCCTGCGTCAGGCTCTTGTGCGCGGTGTCGAAGCTCTCGATCGCCCGCTCACCCTGCAGGCTCTCGCGGAACGCGCCCGCGGCGCTGTTGAGCTCATCGATCTGCGACTTCATGTTCGAGCCGTAGGTGTTGAGGTCGCCGACCATCTCGGTGATCTTCGGGGAGTCGTACTGAATTGCCATGATCTGTTCCTTGTCTTTCGTGAACGGCGGATCGGGATGATCGGGGGGTTACAGGCCCTCTTGGTCGGACCCGACGATCGTCTGCTTGCCGGACGTGACGGCCTGCGACAGCCGGTCCAGCTTGTCGTTGAGCGCGGTCACCTCGTCGTGCCATTCGGCAGCGGCGGTCTTGAACTGGCCGTGCGCTTCACCCTGCCAGCCTGCGGCAACGGCCTGCACGGACTCGTCGATCTGGTTGATCGAGGTCTTGATCGTGGAGATCGAGTCCTCCATCCGGCTGACGACACCGTCGACGCCGCCTTCATCGACGCCGTAGGTCTTGCCCGAGCCACCGCCGAGATTCGTGAGAGACATTTGAAGAACCTTTCGTCAGAACTTGTGTGCGCGCGAGGATCCGATGGATCTCGCCGAGATGTGGAAGCAACCGATGTTGCGACGCGGAACTACGGAGGCATCCACCTCCCCCCGGGCAGTCCCTCGATCAGCGTCGCGACCGCTTGGGTCACCCGGTGATCGGTACCCGTGGTGACCGTCGACCAGATCCGGCGATCCGGCGAGACCATGGGGGCGGCGACGAGACGGCCGCGGCCCGTGTCGTAGACGGCTACGGCACCCGGTGCGCGGGTGGTGGATCCGTCGTCGTGGGTATAGGCGACGATCTCCGCGTACGCCGTGCAGGACGCGAAGGCCAGGCCGAGCACGGTCGCGTCACGTTCGGCCACGCCCAGCGCGTACAGGGAGTCCGCGAACTCCGATGAGCTACCCGATGAGTCGAGTCGCCGGGCCAATTCGTCCGCGGGCGCGCTGAATCCGGTGACTTGCGCGGGCTCGCGCCTGCCGAGCGCGGACAGCAGCGGGCGGACCAGTTCCTCGGTGGACCCGTCGCACCAGATCGCCGTCACCTCGAAGGAGTCGCCGGACCGGACGGCCACCGCGTGCGCGTCACCGCGCCGGGTCACGCAGACTCGCCGCCTGCCCTGCTCGGTGTAGATTCGCGCGGCCAGTTCGCAATCCGGTTGTGCCAGTACGAACATCGCACCGGCGAGGTCGGGGTCGACTTCGCCGTCGGCATCGATGAGACCGTCGTCGACCAGACCGGCGACCGCCTGCTCCTGGGCGTGGCGCCACGCGTCGTAGGAATCCTGTTGTGGGCCGACCTCCAGTGCCAGTGGCAGGGTCTGTACGCCCAACCGATCGGCGACCGCGAGCAACGCGTCGTTGGTCAGCGTCGTCATGCGCCATCACCCGACTGCGCTTCGGTCCGCTGCGCGGCGTCGGCACGCGCGGCGTGGCCGCTGTCGCCGAGTACTGCTGGGGCGGCGCGGATCTCGCCTTCCATGCCGAACTGGTCGCTGCCCTCTGGCAGGCTCGCCCGCGGGAATCGCGGCGCCTCCTGCGCGCCCGCGCCCTGGCCCATCATCCCCGGCGCGATCGGTGCGTGACCGCCCGCCGCGGGCGCGACCACCGGCGTCGGCCGCGCGGCGACCTCCGCTGTGGTCGCGGACTGCGCGTACACGGGCGCGTTGTAGGCGGTGAGCACCCGCGGAACCACCTGCATCACAGGCATGCCGGGGAAAGATCCGAGTCCGGTCGGCCCGCCCGCGCCCATCGTGGGCGACTCCGGCGACACGGTCGCTCGCTCGACGGACAACGCCTTCTCCGGGGCGATGACCGGCGGCTCCTGGTGCTGCCACGGGGTGGCCAGCGGTTCGGTGGCCTTCTCGTAGTTCTCCATCACCCGCGAAGCCACGGCCTTGGCGACATCGCCTTCGGCATCGGCGTCGGCGGCGACCGCCCGAATCGGTGCGCCGAGCATCCCGGTCATCGATTCGAGCATCCGCTGAACTTGCTGAATCGCTTCGATATCCGCGGTATTCGGCATCGACAACCGCGCGACTTCGTACGCGGCGACCTGCGCTTGCAGCCTCGCCGCGTTCGACGCGGCGACGGTGGAGCTCTCCAGCAGCCAATCGCGCAACGTCGTAACCCGTTGCACGACTTCATCACTACGTCCGGACTGCCATGCGCCGCGCAGGTCGACGAGCACCTTCTCGTATTCCAGCACCGCCGCGCCGTACGAGGCGGCCAGCCGCGTCCAGGCGGCGATCGCCTCTGCCATGGGCACAGAACCGGCCCCCGAGGTGAGGTCGTGCGCCAGCTTCTCCGGCGGGCGCGCCGACCACACCACGCCGGTGAACCCTGGCTGCGGTGGCTCGATCATCGCGGTGGAATACCTTTCGGGTTACGGGGATCCGGTGACTCAGGCAGATTGCGCTCCCTCGACACCGAACCCCGCGGCGTTGTCGCTCTCCATCCCGCCGAACCGATTCGACTGCACCCGCAGGGTGGCGGCGAGCTTGCGCATCTCCTCCACGCCGGCCTGCGCGCTCGCCAGATACGACGACGCCACCTCGTTCGCGGTCTGCGCGGAACGTCCCGACACTTCGTCGGCGCCTGCGGGCGCGATGGTCAGCGCCTGCTCGGCCGCGTGCAGATCCGCCGTCAACCGTTCGGCCAGTGAGTCGAGACCGGACGACGCCCGCGCGGCCGTGGCCGCGTCGAATTGCACGCCGTCGTACATCTCGCCTGTCGCTTCACCCATGAGAACCTCCTGTGTGCTGTCCGAAACCTGCTTCATAGCGTGAGTTCCTTGTCCGGCGGGGCCTCCGATGCCGCTTCGGCCGCACCGACCACCGGCAGCGATACGCCTTCGATCCGCCCGACCACCTCGTCACCGTGCTGACCGGTGACCATCTGGCCGCGCACCGCGTCGTCGGTGGACGACTCGCCGTCGCGAGCCAGGCCCGCACCGCCTGCCATGCCGCCCATCGGCATGGCTCCGGCGCCCGAACCGGTCGCGGCCGCGGCACCCGTCGCGACCCCGGCCGAAGTGCCGGAGGAGGTCGAACCGCTCGCGCCGCCGATGCCGCTCAACGAACCCAGCGTGCCGCCGGCCGCACGGGTACCGGGGAACGGGCTCAACGGCGCGGCAGCCGCGCCGAAACTGCCGACCGCGCCGCCGCCGATCCCGCCGCCACCACCGCCACCGGCTCCGTCCACGCTGCCGGCCTCGGCACCTTCGGCACCTGCGGTATCGGCGGAGTCACCGACGTCGGAGATCGCCTTCGGCGCCAGCAACGACGAGCTCGACGACGCCAATTCGCCGAGTGACTGCGCGACGGTCGAGGCCGTCGAGATCAGCGGCGTGATCATGCTGATCAGCTGCGTGAGCTGCTCCATGGATTGCACGCCGTCGGGTGCGTTGGTGATCGGCACCTTCTGGCCTGCGGTGGTCATGCTGCCGCTGTGGCCGAGCAATTCGGCCTTGGTCTTCGTCGTGATCGCCAGCGCTTCGGTCGTCGATTCAACGGCAGAGGCGACAAGGAAACCCGCGCCGACCGGCGTTGTGAGCAACAACGGCGCCATCGCCATGGTGGTCGAGAACTTCGCCAGCACACCCGACATCAGTCCGGCGCCGGTGGCCACACTGGTAGCTCCGCCCGCGAGGACCGTCTTCTCCTGGGTGCTCTGTGCCGCGAGCGCGCTCGCGTCCTTGGAAGCCTCCCCTGCCTTCTGCGCGGCCTCCATCGCCGCCAGCCCCTGCCACACCGACATCACCGTCTGCAGCGCCGACGAGCCGACCGACATCACCGTCTGCATGACCGTGCTCACTTGGGACAGCAATTCGGTCGGATCGATCGAGGTGCCGCCGGTCCCGAGTTGACCCGTGCCGAACGCGGACGCGAGATCGGTCAACGGACTCATCAGCGCGCTGAGGTCGATAGTCGGCAACGGCGGCAATTCCGGCAACTGGATGAACGCCGGAACCTCGGGAAGATTCGGCAATCCCATCGATTGCAGAATGTCGTTCACCGGCATGTCGAGCATGGGGGCCAGCGAACTGCCGCGCAGCAATTCCAGCACGGACGAATCCAAGGGATCCGCGCCGAGCGGCGGCGTCGCTCCTGGCATGGTCATGACTGCGCGCGAACCGTTCCGATGTCCGCACCCGACGCACCGTCGACACCTTCATAGGTGGCGGCGCCCTGCACCGCGGTCAACGCGGTACCGGCGTGCACGGCAGCCAATTCCGCTACCGACTGCAGGTGGTTCGCCTGCGCGAAGGCGTAGGACGCGAGAAATTCCTGACCGATGAGGCCGAATACCGGCACGACCGCGGCAACCGTCACCGCCTGGTCGACCGCGGCGGTCGAGGCGACCCCGGCGGCCATCGCCGCCGATTCGCTTCCATACGCGCGAAGTGCTTCCGGGACTACTTCGAAGTGGCTCATGTCAATCATCTTTCGTCGTTGAATGCGGTGATCAGTTCACCGCGTCGCGCGAATGCCCGATGTGCGGCCGTCATGGCCGTGTCGACCACTGTCCGCTCGAACTCGGCGGGCGAGAGTTTCGCTATCGCCGATGTGAAACTCAGGCCGACCAACGCCGCGTTTCCGTCCACCTCGGCGGTCACCGCGCCGTCGGGCGAGGTCTCGGTCACCAGAATGCCGTTCGTCGCGTCCTGGAGATCAGTGAGCCGGTAGAGCTGGCTCTGCACGCGAGCGATCAGCTCGTCCATTGTCTCGACCATGTCGCCTCCCGAATCCGCTTACCGCTCAGACCGATCGCAGCCAGCTCTGCGGTTCGGTGTCGTAGTCCTGCTCGTCGAGGATCTCCTGCCTGGCCACCTGCGCTTCGGTGGGCAAACCGGTGAGAGCCAGCATCTCCGAGGTGAAACCCGCCTGCTGCAGTTGTTCCCGCCGGGCCAGGCCGGCCCGGTTCGCGGACTGTTTGCACAGTCGGAGCACCTCGGCCGCCAGTGCCGCCGGGTCACGACGCAACTGGTCGGCGTCGACCCGAAGGCCGAGCGGCAGACCGTTTTCCGTGGTGCGCACCGAGATCGATCCGGTCAGCGACGTGGACACGAACTCGGTAGGAAACTCATCCATGTCAAACCCCTTGGACTCGTTCGTCTTTGATGGCCCGCACCACTGCGGCGATCCGCCGGTTGATCATCTCGGTGAAACGCTTCGAATCCGCGCCGGTGGCTACTCGCGGAACCTCTTCGGCGATCACGTACCGTCCGTCGTCCGCCAGATCACGCCAGGTGAGCTTGTGTCGCGTGACACCGCGAGGACCGAACCTCGAACGTCCCTGGATGATCTCCACGGCGCCCGCGCGGTCCACCGTCGCGGCCTCGAACTGCTGGGCACGCAGCGGAGCGGGATCGTCGAACGAATCGTGGACCGCCGAAATCGAGTACGAGTAGTCCAGTTCGTGCGCTTTGTCCTCGGAACCGAGGACATAATCCGCGTGGCGACCCGCTTCGCACTCCGGGATCTGCTCGACCACCTCCCTCGCCAGGCCGACCGCGTCGCATTCGGTGATCACGTAACCGCCACTGTGCCAGTAGGTCTCCCCCGGCAGCTGCCGAACCACATAACCGCGGTCGCCGCGCCTGCACGCCAGGATCCGGACCAGTGCGTCGACTTTCATCTCGTCCGCGCCGTCGTAGCCGTGGACGATGACCTGGATGTCGGGCTGCAGCAACGCTTCCAGTACCACGGTGACGAACTCCGCGTTGTCGCGGCGCAGACCGTCGATGGCGGCGTTCTTCTGCCGCGTGAGCTCATCGAAATCCATCGACCTGGTCGTGGCGAAGAACGGCCACGGCAGAGCGTCCGAGGTCGCCCACTCCCACAGCGCGAACAACTCCAGATCGGTCAGGTTCCAGGTGCGGTTCATTTCTCGACTACCGGCCTCACCACTGTTTGGGCCTCACCGATCGCCTCTTCCAGATGTTCGACGGAATCGAGGAAGTCGGCGCGCTTGTGATCCTTCTGCCCGCCGCCCGCGCCGGCACCCGCACCGCCGCCGCCCATCGGTCCACCCATGGGCGAGCCCGCGCTGCCCGCACCCGCGAGTCCGGCCCGGCTGGCCGCCGCGGTGGCGAAGTCGGCGGCCACGGAGGCCCGCGGAAACAGCTTCGAAGCCTTGTCCAGCGCCTGGGCGGGATCGACCTTCGCGCTACCGGCTCCGGCACCACCACCGCCCGCGCCGCCACCCTTCGAGCTGGCGAGCCCGAGCTTCTTGGCGGCCTCGTCCAAAGACGAAGCAGTAGTGGGGATTCCGCTCAGACCAGCGAGACTTGCCGCTTGCTCGGCCTGGGTCGCGGCCGATTCCACCGCACTCGCGACCTGCTCACCGATCGAGGACGCCTGCGAGGCGACCTGCTCCGCGATCGAAGAGAGCGCGGACTGGGCGGCCTCCTGCGCCTGCTGCTGTTGCTCCTGCGCGGCGGTTTGCAAGGCTTTCTGCTCGGCCTGCTTCTGCGCCGCTTCCTGTGCCTTGCGCTGTTCCTCGGCCTGCTGGAGAGCCGCCAGCTGCTGTTTGTGCGCCGCGTCCTGCTGTGCCTTCAGCTGCGAAGCCATCGCGGCATCGCTGGCTGCCTTCGAGCCGCCGTTGCTGTTGTTGCCGCCACCGCCACCGCCGCCCGGCGACGTGGTGGTGTTGTTGCCAGGGCCCTTGTCGTCGGTGACCTTCTTGATTCCGGCCGGGCCGGGCAGCACCGGGATCGCGCTACCCGACGCCTCGATACCGGGGCGATACCAGTTGTTGAAGATGTCCCTGGAATGGGTCTCCCAGGATTTCTGGTCCTCGGCTTTGACTTCGCCCGCCGGTTGCGTCGGCATATTCGCTTTGGTGGTCGATGCCCAGTTGTAGGCGTCGAGCAGATTGTCGCTCATCGCGTACATGGCCCGCACCAGCTCCAGCCCACGACCCGAGTAGCGATACACCGCCTCTCGTGCCGCGTCGGCGCCCTGCCCGGTCCACTGCTTCTTGTCGTCGACGAGGCCTTTGATCCGGTTGTCGAAGTCGCTGAAGCCCCGCTCCAACTGCACAGCCATGCGATGCCAGTCCGACGACTGGTACAGAATCCACTCCGCATGACCCAACGAGAGGTAAAGCTTGTGAAAATCGGGATAGGCCATCGACGATCCCGGTTCAGCCGAGACGACAACCGGCTGACGCCTTTCCGCGGGCAGGCCGCTCAAATTCGCAGGCAACCCCGCGTACTTGCCACCTTTGTCCCGCTCCGCTTTGTCGTACCGGTTCTGCGGGGGTTTTCTGGTGCTGTCCGCCCACCCGCGCTGAGTGCGCGAGACGTCGCCCCAGAACTGCTCGGCGTGCACGACACTGTCGTCGGGCTTCCGGTTGGCGAGAATTGTCGACAACTCGGCTTTCGAATCAGCGTCGGTGTTCTTGTACTTGTTGCCCGCGATCAGGAACGACAGCGCCATGTCGTTGAGTACCTGTTTGTGGTCCTCGAGAATCTCATCCTTGAATTCTCTACCGACCTTGAAGAATTCGCGCGCGAGCGCCCGCCCGGACTCGAGATGACCGAAGAGTTCGGCTCCCTCGCCCGCACCCGGCATCGAGCTGACCTCGCCCGCCTTGGGCTCGACCACAGCGATGATGTCCAGCACGTCCGCGCAGTACTCCGCGGCCTTGGTGGCGACACCGTCCTGGAGCTCCATAGAGCCGGGCTGCTTGAGCCCTTTCCAGTCGTCCATCGGGGTACCCATGCGGCCACGCCCCTCCTCATCGCTGGTACTTCGACGGTCGCTCACGCAACCATGGCAGCCAGGTCTTACAGCACGCCAACGTTTTTCTTAAATCCCGCTAACGATTATAGGGTTACCGGCGCGTCCGCGCATCAGGATGTGATGACCGACCGATGCCGCTCATAGAAGCTCTCGGCGAACTCCTCGACGAAGACCGACGGCGCCACCGCCGACGAAGATCGTTGCAGCACACCGTCATCGGCGACGTAGTAGATGGCACGGCCGATCGCCAGCTCACCGGGTTCCACCGGGACGAAGACCATCCAGCCGACGCTGATCCGATCGGCGTGCAGCCGGTCCGGTGGGTACTCGGCGATATCGGCTGCCGAGTCGATCAGGTGCGCGCGGACCGCGGCGATCGCCTCTTCGCGTGGCATCGGGTCCGGCGCGCGTGCGATCACTCCGGCCATGGTGAGCAGGAAATAGGCGCCATCGGCATCGAAAGCGTCACCGTCGGCGAAGACTTCGACCACGTTGTCCCGGGTGACAACCCCCTCTTCGGCCGCTGCTACCAGCACTTCGACACCCGCGCGCTGATGTTCGGTTGCCTGCTCGCCGAGCAGGTTCGTCACGATGTCCACCACGGTATCGGCGCTCCAGATACCCGGGACGGCCTCGGCGATCCGGTCCGCCGTCGGCGAATCACCCTGATACCAGCGGCCTTCGGCCCACCAATAGCAGAACGACAGCATGCCACCTGCCGCGCGGTGATTCAGCACCTGCGCCGCGACCCAGGACGGAGCACCTGAGTACAGGGCCGTGGGTGGCCCGCCCTTCGCGTACGCGGCAGCGAGTTCCGGCGCGTCCCAGACACCGCCGGACAGCACCGCGCGCCCGCCCGGCAGCAAGTACAGCGAACTGCCGCTGCGGCGTGTGCCTTCGAACCAGCTCAACGCGGGCAGCGACCGCGGCCCGATCTCCGACCCGACAGCGACGAACGCCGCGGCCAGTACCGCCCAGCGCGCGGTCATCAGCGGCAGCGGGGGCAGACCGGATTCGGACGTGGTGGCGCGCACCCCGTTTCGGCGATCCGCCCGCGCCTGCTCGGCCGCTGTGCGCGGGGCGCGGATCTGCTTGTCGTCGTGGGCGACGTAGGCCGACAACCACACCGGCACCGATCGCCGGGGGAAAGCTTCCAGGTCGGCGCGGTATACCTCGGGCGCGAACAGCTGCTCATCGGGGAACGGCTCGTCACCGTAGTCGTAGTCGACGTCGATCTCGCCGGCACGCGTCAGAGTGAGGACCAGTCGCCACCAGGGTCCGTCGCCGAGCTGAGCCGATATATTCCGATGCTCCCAGACCAGTTCGACGACCTCCGGCGGCGGCGTCACCTCCACTGGTTGCTGCTGGTCTGCGGAGAATACGGCGATGGAGCTCTGCGCGAGCACCGTCAAGGCGAAAACGGCATCCACACGCTGCCAGCCCTCCGGCGCCAACGACGCCAGATCCCGCGCGACCTGATGCATGAGCTTCCTGGCCCGTTCGGCGGGATCGGCCGGTTCCTGAGGCTGGGCCGCCAGGGTGAAACCGACGTCGGGTTCTTCGGACTCCGGCTCGACAGGTTCGGCCGAATCCGCAGGTGCGGCTTCGAGATCAGAATCTACCGGGGGAACATTTTCCGGCGCCGAAGCTTCCTCATGGAGCTGGTCGCCTCCGCTGGTCATATCGCCGAAAATCCCCTCATCTGGTAATTCTCATCTTCTCGTCTCAGCCCTTTTGCCGCAGGCCGAGCAATGGGAGTTCGATAGGCCTGTTGCCCGCACGCTCATTCCACGCGTCGTAGACGAACGACTCAGGTCCTGGCAGTCCGAATCCATCGCCGAACCCACGGACGACCATGTCGGCGAGCCGGTGATAGTCGGCAGATGTTGCGGGCCAAGGCAACTCGGCCCACCAGTGCTCATGGAGGCGATCGCGTTCGTGCCAGCCGAGTGCGCGGATCGCCGCCTGGCCCGCGTCACCTGCCCGCAGGGGAGCTTCGAGGATGTCGTCGTCGACCAACTCCGCGGAAAGGACGGTATCCAATTGGAGGAACTGCGCGAACCGCGCCGTCCTGCCGGGTCGCGCCTCGATGATCTTGACAATCGCACCCGCGGGTAGGTCGGCCAGTTCGGCGGCCAAAGCGTCCGCCAGCGTTGCCCACCCGGTCAATGCGAATCCTCCGCGTCGAGCGCGGCGACCTTGTCTTCGGTGGCCAACCAGGTGTTGTCCATCAACGACAGTTCGAGCGAACCCTCCACATTGCGCAAGACCAAGGTGTTCGCCGCACCTGCCCAGCGCAGCGAGGCGATCTTGCCGGGGATCCGCTCGGTCGGATCGCCGAAAGCCGTGCTCAGCGCCGCCGCCATCCGGGTGAACACGTCACGCGACCAGGCCAAGCCTTCGGCATCGTCGGTGGCACCCTTGGTGATCGACATGGTGATGTCGACGATCTGACCCTCGTCGGCGAACACCCGGCCGCTGGCCGGACCGAGACCGAAACCGACGTCGATCAGGCCACCATCGGCATCCGCGGTGTGTACTCGCCAACCGAATTCCGCTGCCAGTTCCGGCAAGGTGTCCACCGGCCGCGCACCGTCGAGCGCGCGCAGGCGAGTGGCGATATCGGTGATCTCGTCGTCGGTCAAGGCACGTTTGCGATCCACGCCGCCCACCCTAGAACACCTCGCCCGATGTCAGCAGCCTGTAGCTCACCGGCCTGGTCGCTTCCGCTCGAACTCGGCGAACCGTCGCTGGAGCTCCTGTTCACGCTCACGCCCGTTGGAACCGTCGAGCTGTCCGGCGAACGCCGCACGGGCCGCGTCGACCAGCGCGTCCGGCACATTCGGGTACGCACGTGCCACATTCCACAGCGCGTCCTCGGTCTTCATGTCCAGCCCGGTCTCCGAGTGGATGCCACCACCGGTGAGCACCGAGCGAAGCATCTCTTCGAAGTTCTGCCGAAGCTCTGCTTCGGTCGGATCACTCTCTCGCACCGTATGTCACACTCCTCACTTCGTTTCGGCTATCGATCATCGGGCGAAAATCGTCTCCCGTCGCTGGTCGTCGTACACCACCGATCGGATGAAAGCACCGAGGTCCATCTCCGGCGGCAGCGCCCGATACACCAGCTCACAGACGACCGTATCGCCGATCACGAGTGCGAACCGATTCGTCCGCCACGCGACCGATCCCCAGTCGACTCTCGTGCCCGCGTCCAAGGCGAACGTACGACTGCCGATCCGCACGGCGAGACCGTCGGCGGACCGATAGAAGACCACTCTGACGCCGTTCAGCTCACCGTAGACGCCGCGGTCCTGACCGGTGGTAGACGATGCCTGTAGCGCTCCGGTGACCGGATCGAACTCGGTGCGTACCCCCGAGCCCGCGAAGGGGCGCACGATCAGCCCCGGTTCGCGCGCGGTCGTCCGTCCGTAGTTCCTGCCGGCATACCCGTTCCCGGCACCACCAGGTGCGGGTGCCGGCGGGACGGGCGGGATCGGCATCGCAGGCACACCGGCGGCACCGGAGTCCTGCCAGTTGCCAGGCGCCGGCGGGTAGTTGCCGTTCGTCGGGTACGGGCCCGCCGGACTCGGGTACGTCGGGTACGAGTTCGGCGGATACTGCCCCGTCGGGTACTGGCCAGGGGGATGCTGCGCGAGCTGGTTCGGCGGGCCGGGTGGCTGTGGAAACTCCGGTGGGGTCGCGGGTTGCGGTGGTAGAGGGAACGGCGGCGCGGACGGCACCGGTGCACCCGGGGGCAGTGACGGCGCCGGGAAGTTCGATGGCAGCGACGGGGTCGGGACCGTGGGTGCGGGCGGCACCGGCGGGGTCGGCGTCGGCGTGGGTGTCGGCACGGGCGGCACGGGCGGCACTGGCGGGGTCGGCGTCGGTGTCGGTGTCGGCACGGGCGGCGGCGTCGGTGTCGGTGTCGGCACGGGCGGCACCGGCGGGGTCGGCGTAGGTGTCGGCACGGGTGGAGCAGGCGGCTGCTCCGGCGTGGTCGAAGGCGTCGGCGTGGTCGAAGGCGTCGGCGGGGTCGAAGGCGTCGGCGGGGTCGAAGGCGTCGGCGGGGTCGAAGGCGTCGGCGGGGTCGGGGGTTGCGGGGGCTCGGTGGGGGCGGGTGGCCGCACGTCGAAGTCGAGGGGCGGCAAGGGTGGGTAGAGCGGGGGGACCGGGAGGTCGAACTCGTAGTCCTTGGGGGGATGCGGGATATGGGATCGGACCTGCGAACCGCTGGGGAGCGGTGGCGGATTCGACGGATCAGGTGTGCGCACGGGCGGCACCGCACCTGGGGTTCCGGTCGAATCATCCGGCGCGCGGCGGTCGCTTCCGTTGTCTCGACTCGGATCGGCACCGTCGAGGTCGGTCCCGTTCGACAGCGGCGGATTCGACGGATCGGATGCGTGTACGGGCGGCACCGGGCTCGGGCTGCGCGTCAGACCATCCGACGTGCGGCGACCGGCTTCGTTGTCTCGACCCAGATCGACGCCGTTGGGGGCGGTCTCGTTCGACAGCGGTTCGGCGGGCGGGGGTGTCGATCGGGTGAGGCCGCCGGCTTCCAGTGCGGATGGCTGCGTGAACTGGTTCAGCCGATCTACCTCGACGTCGATGCGGTCCAGTTCCGCGCGCGCGTCGTCGACCCGCTGTGCCGCACGTTCCAGTTCCGACACTCGGTTCTGCCACGCCTGTTGTTCGTCGACTGACATCGTCCTGGTGCGCAGCTCTTCGATGGCAGCAGCCCGTGCACGCGGCTCGAGGAGATCGGGCTCGTTGATCGGCAGGCCGTGGCGTGCCTGCGTGCGCACGGTTTCGGCGTCGGTGAGTTCCCTTGTGGCAGTGCCTCGTTCCTCTGCCAGCCTGGTCATATCCGCGTCGGCCGCGCGGCGCAACAGGTCGGCGAGTTCGGTGATGTCGGCGGCGCGCTGGACGACTTCGTCACGCAGTACTGCCTGCACCTCGGCGAGCTGCTGCGGGGTCAATCGCTCGTCCTGATCGACCTTGCCGTCGCGATAGATCTCGTAGACATCGGCCCACCGCTGCGCGTCCGCGTCCGTCAGATCCACACCGAGCGTGCGGGCGAAGTCGCGACTCGGTCCGCGATCCGGGCCGGGGGCGATATCGGTGTGGCCGTCGAGAAGTCCGAGATTCGCGGGCTGGTCGAGCAGCTCGGACAGGTCACCGACGAGATCGAGCAGATGCCGAACAGCCTTGTCGTGTACCGGGAATTCCGTATCCGCGACGCGCGGGTCGACGGCACGATCACCGTGGGCGCGTGGATCGAAGCGATCGACCTCGGCGAGTGCGGCCGCGTAGTCGGTCAGCGCGTCGACGAGCTCACCCCGGATGCCCTCGCGGTGCACCAGCGCCGCGACCACATCACCCAACTGTCCGATACCGGTCACCGCGGGTAGGTCGGAGCCAGGTGTGCGCCACAGCGCGTCGAGGCGACGGACGAGTCGATCGTTCGCTGCGTCGATCGCCTCGGCGTCGATGCCACGCAACAGTTTCACGTAATCGGTGAGGGCTTCGGCCTGCTGCTGCCTGCGTGGGTTACGAACCCGCTGGTCGGCGAATTCCTCGGCCAGCCGTCGCGGTGTCATCTCCGTGGCGTCCACACCGAGCCGGTGCGCTACCAGGTGCCGCGCGCTCTCGACCTGGTGGAAGGTATCGATATCCCACGCGGTGCGGGCGTAGTCGATGATCGCTTCGATCCGGCAGGCGCGCACCGCGTTCTCGGCGCGCAGCGTCGCGAGTTTGTCGGCCAGTGTCGCCGCCGATGCCCGGTCGGCGTCGGTGACGCCGAGGCGATCGACGAGTGCACCGATGGCCGTGTCGATCTCGCTGCGCGACAAGTGTTTCGGAGCCGCATCGGCCGAATCCACTGCGAGCACCGCGTCCGCGGGCTCGTCGGGCACCACTCGCCAGCCGCTGCCGTCGTTCACCGCGGTCACGTCGACAGATCTGCCTTCGAGCACGCCGCTGTAGTGGCGCACCTGGGGCTTACCGCCGTCGAGCACGAGGATTCGCGATGGCCGGCCCTGGCCGTCCGGCAGGGTTCGCCCGGGCCGCACGTCGGCGCCCACGTATTGCACGTCCACCAGACCGTCGTTGACGGACTCGGCGAGATCGGGGTAGCGACGGAGCGCATCGGCGATCACCCGGTCGTTGCCGAGGTCACCTTCGAGCACCACCAACCGCATGGAGCCCTCGGATTCGCCTGGGATGAGACCGATTCCGGTGCCGTCGTCGAGCATCGCCCCGCCCCGGGACAACACCCAGTCGCGGCAGGCCATGTCACCGATCAGACCGGTGAGTTCCTCGCCGTCGCCGTGCGCGCGCAGGAAGGCCTCGGCGTCGCGGGCGAAATCCGACGCGAGCCGGTCGTGCTCACGGATCCGAGCCATCTCGTCGACGAGCAGGTCACGCAACTGGGCCGAGTCGAGAGCATCCAGGTCGACCTGCAGCAGCTGCGCCCACACGGCACGCTCGTCGCGAATCTGGTCGCGGCGCAACGCGTTCTCGAAGTACTCGCGGATGCCCTGGTCGAGCCCGGGCTGATCGGTGTAGTACATGTCGCCCCACGCGCGGCCGGGCTCGCCACCGTTGTTCACTCCTTGCCAGTTCAGGAGGGTGGTGCTGCCGTCATTGGCGCGGACGACCTCGTTCAGGAAGCGCGTCATCGGGTCGGCGTCGAAGAAGTTGACCTCGCCGCTGAACGGGATGCGCTGGTGTTCGGCGTTGAATCGACGGCTCGCCTCGGCAAGTCCGGTCAGCGCACCGATCCGCCGGGCCTGCTGATAGCGGATCTGGTCCAGCGCACGGCGGACGTTCTCCGGCGTCGGATCACCGAGGGTGACCTCCAGGTCGTCGGCCGCGTCGATCAGGGTGTCGGCGAGGTCGTCGCGGACCGTCACCGCATCGGCGAGTTCGTTCGACCAGCCGACGATCTCGGTGGTGGTGCGGGCGATCTCGGCACCTGCGGGCAACGGTGGTTCCGCGGGCGGCCCAGCGGCCAGCTCCGGGTTCGCTTGTCGCGCATCGAGTTCGTGCGCTCGAGCCTCCTCGTCGGCCTGCCGTTTCAGGTCGTCCAGTTCGACGCCGAGCTCGCGGCGCACCAGATCCGGATCGGCTTCGTCGAGCGCGTAGCGGTATTCGTCACCGTCGCGGGTCGTCGGTGGCCGGTTGTCCGGCGCCGCACGATCGGCGATCCGCGAGGTGAGGTGCTTGAAGAACGGCACCAGCTCGCGGCTGCGCCACATGGTGACGGCTTCTTTGATGATCCTGGCCGGGTTGAATTTGGTTGTCAGCAGGTCATATTCGTCACCGGGAGCGGGGCTGGGGTCTTTCACACTGGTCAGCGGAAGGCCTGCGCCGTGACCGAGCATCGACTGTCCCGCGCTGTCGAGGCTGGAGCCGGACGGGTACTTGGGCGTGTGGCCGACGTATTGGAAGAACACCGCGTCCCCGATGCGACGCAGCAGTGACTTGCGCGGTGTCGGATCGGCGGCGGTCTGACGCGGGGTGGCCGCAGGCGCATCGAGGCGTTCGGCCTCCTCGACCCGCCAACCTGATTCACCGTCGGCGACGAGGCGCGCGGGAACGTGATCGCCGTCGATGTCGAAGTTGTAGCGCCGGGTTGCTGCTTCGTCGACGGCACCGTCCGGACGGATCTCGACGCAGCGGACCGCGTCGGCGAGGTCGCGGATGTCGAGCGCTTCGCGGCGGACCGCTGCCCGTGCGTCGGCAACCACTCGAGCCGGGTCGAGGGCGAGCGCGCCCGGATCGATCCGGAGCCGACGCGCCCAGTCGTCCCGGGTCGCCTCCGCTTGGGTACGGAGTGCGGGGTCGGCGATTCCTGCTGCCCGGTCGGTCGCCGCCGCCATCGCTTCGACCATGCCGGCGCGCAACAGGTTTCGGTACCGCAGGTTCGCGACCGTATCGCCGAGCTGACGCAGGTCGGTGTCGGTGAGATCGAACTGCCGGACCAGTCGATCGCGAGTCTGTTCGACCGATTCGGGCACCGGTGCTCGATCGGTGGACGAGGGCGCGGCGTCGGGATCCGTTGACGAGGCGAGGATCGCCGCACCATCGGGCGAGCGCGGGAGCGCGGGAGCAGGTGGCGCCGGTTCGTCCACCGGCAGTCCCGCGCGGCGCAGATCCTGCTGGATCTCTCGCAGCGTCGAGTCCTCGGCTTCGCTCAACCAGTACTGCTCATCGCCGTAGCGCTGGGTGTCCGACAGCGGACCGAAGTCATCCGGGAACCGCATGCGCGGCCCATCCGCACTGTCGAGGAACCCGCGGGCGCCCGCCAGCTCGGCGAGCTCGGTCAGCGCCGCCAGTGGCTCCCGCAACGTGGTGAACGGCGCGCCGAGATCGAGTGCGTCGGCGAGCACGCGCGCATGCTCGGCAGCGTCGCCCGACAGTGGTTCGGCGGTGCGCTGCGACGGCTGATCCCGCTGCTCCCGAAAGAATTCCGCGAGATCACGCAACGGATCACCGTCACGCCCTGAACGACCACCGGGTTGACCCCCGTCCGGACTCGACGGACCTTGCGGCGGTGTCGGCGGCATCGGCGGAGCAGGCGGCATCGGCGGAATCACGGGCGCGACGGGCGCACTGTTGTTCGGGTGGGCCGTACCCGGCGTCGATGGCGAATTCGACGGTCCCGGTGTGGGATCGGCGCCAGTGGGTCCGTTCCCGTCGGGGTCGTCGTCATCATCGTCGCGGCGTTCGAGTGCGTCGAACTCGGCGGCGATCTCCTGGCGGTTCGCCTCGAGTCGGTGCTCGATCTGCAGCAACTCGGCCCTGGCCAGCAGATCGGCCACGACCTGCTCACGGGCCATCTCGGCATCCTCGGTGGGATCGGCCAGCTCTTGCCGCAGCTGCTCGATCTCGTCCAGTACATCCCGGATGCGGCCATCCGGCGTGGGCAGCGGCTTACGCGGCGTGGCGGACTCGTCGCCCTCGAGCACCGGCAGTTCATCGGGCGGTGTCAGCAGATCCGCCAGTTCCTGCTCGATCTGCGCCAACCGGTCCATCACCGCGTCGAGTCGCCCCGAGCCTTCCGGATCATCCGGCGACGACGGAAGGATCGGCGGATCAGCGGGTGGTTTGCCCGCTCCACCGTTGTCGGGCAGGCCCCCGCGCGCAGGACCGGACGGATCACTCGGCGGCGTGGGTTTCGGCCCACGACCGGTTGTGGAATCGTCGCCGCCCGCGTTGATCTCGCCCTCAGCCGTGCCGAAGTAGTCCCGGGCGAGCTGTTCCAGCGCGGTGAGTTTGTCCGCGCGCGCGCGAATCTCGTTGCGCAACGCGGTGAGCTCGGCCGCCAATTTCGCGGCGGTCAGTCCTTCGTGCTTCTCGAGCTTGCCGTCCCGGAACGCCTCGTAGATCTTGACGAAGGTGGCACCATCGGCGCCGGCGAGATCCACGCCGACCAATCGCGCCCAGTCCCGGCTCGCCGTCGGGCGCCGCTGGTTGTCGATGCCGTCGGGCGCCGTCAGATCCAGGTGTCCGGCCGCCTCGCCGACAGCGCGCGCGAAATTCGCGACGTCGGTGCTGCCGAGTGCGTCGGCGACGATGCCGCGCATCGCGTTGATGCCGTCGGGGCCCGCCATCGGTATGAACCCGCGCACAACGCGGGGGTCGCGGCGGCTCTCGCCCCGGGACACCTCTGAGTAAGGGTCGATGTCCTGCAGCGCGTTGACGAATTCGGTGAGCGCGTCGTGCACCAGATCGGCGTTGCCCTGCTTCTCGTGCATCCGAACGAGTTGGTGCAGTTTGCGCGCGCTCAGTTCGCCCGGATCGAGCGCGAAGACTGTGTCGCCCTTCACGCCGCCAGGACGCTGCACCCGCCCGGGTGGCAACAGTGCCGCCACGCGGTGGTCGACCTGGGCCAGGTCGGCGTACTTCGCCAGCCGTCGCTGTCCGCGGGTCGGCTTGTCCGTTGCCGCCGGCCGCTCGTCCGGGGGCAACGAGTCGTGGCGGTGGTCGGGGTGGAGGTGGTCATCGGGCACGATCCGATCCGCCAGCTGCTGGCGGGCCGCGTCCACCGCGGCGGGGTCGATGCCACGCAGCGTCTTCATGTACGCCGCCAGATCGTCGAAATTCTGGCGGCGCAGCGCGCGGTCGCGCGAGCTGTCGGCCAGCAGCGCGCCGGCGGCGTCGCCGGTCATCTCCGCCTGGGTGAGTCCGAGCGCATCGGCCAGCTTGGTGCGCGCGTCGTTGATCGTGTGGAAGTCCTCGATGCGGTTCCCGGTGCGCAGGAAGTCGGCGAGTCCTTCGATCTGACCGGCCCGAACCGCGTTGTCGAGCTTCAGTTCCGCGATCCTGGTGCCGATATCGGCAGGGAGCAGATCCGCCGGCCCGAGATCGAGCTCGCGGGCCAGCTTCACCATGTCGGTCAGGATCTGTTCCGGGGTGCGCGGCATCGTAGCGCCGTCGCCGGGAATCGTCTCCGAGCCGATGATCGGCCGCCACAGCCCTTCACCGTCGCTGAGCAGCGTGATTCGGACTTCGCGGCCGTTCACGGTTTCAGTGTGGTGGCGTACCTGCGGGGTATCGACCGGCGCCAAGTGGGTGTTGCCCGCGAAATCGGTCTGCACCGCCCGGTAGTCCACCCGCAGTCGGCCGTCGCGGATCTGCGTCACCAAGTCCTGATCTGACGCCAGCACATCGGCCAGGACATCATCGCGATTGCGCGCACCGTCGGTGACGACCAGCAGATCCGGGCGCCCGTCGCCGACCGGAATCCGCGCCACCTGGTCGCGCACCGAGTCGCCGGTCAGTGGCCCGTCGGTAGCCACCGTCAGCAGCCGATCCTGTACCGCCGCGACGAATTCGGATACCCGGTCGGCGCGGTTCTGGTTGATCTCGAACAGCCGCTGGACGAAATTGTCGATGGTCCGTGGCGTGAGCTGATGCGGTGACAGGTCGAACATCGCCGCCCAGGTGTCCAATTCGTGGGCGAGCTGATCACGCCGTAGCGCGTGCACGAAGAAGTCACGTAGGCCTTGATCACGGCCGAGCTGTTCGGCGTCGCCGAACATCGGCAGCGGCTCCGCGCCGTTCTCGAGCGGCGTCGTCCCGAGCAGCCCTGGCTCTTGCCCGAAGGCCGCCATGAATTCCGTGAGGAATCGGACCATCGGGTTCTGGTCGATGAAGCTGACCCGGCCGCCCATCGGCACCGCGCGCCCGACGGCATCCGGCGGCCCGAATCGCGCGGGCCGTTCGGTGACAGGGCCATCTGACTCGGCGTCGAGTTCATCGGGATCTTCCCGACGCGATGAGCCATCGGTGACAGCGTCGGGATCGCGACGCGCCGGCCCCGGTCGGGCCGGTGCCCCTTCGGCATCCGGAGCCAAGGTGTACGGAATGGTCTGCTCGGCGTGGGCCCGCAGGAACGCGTCCGCGAGACCAGCGATACCGGTGGTCGCCCGCATCGCGAAGTACTGCTGCCGGTTCACCACTCGGCGCAGCGTCTCCGGGCTCTCGTCGACGAGGTCGATCCCGAGCAGTCGCTTGGCCATGTCCGTGAGCGACTCACCGTCCTCGGGCGGTGGGGCGATGTCATCGGGCGGGGCCGGCAGCGGATCGGCATCGGGTCGATCAGCGAGTTCAGCTGCCTCGGTGTCGGAGATGAGATCACGTGCGAGCAGATCGCGGATGATCCGGTCCCGCTGCCCCGGCAGTGCGCCGTCGAACGTCTCGAGTAGGTCAGCGCGCGCGTCTTCGGGGGTGGTACGTCCGACCTCGAGTTCGCTCAGAATCTGGCGCCGCACCAGATCGGCGTCGACATCACTGAGCCACGGCTTGTACTCCGAGCCATCGGTATTCAGCATCGGCAGATGCTCACCCGGCGCCGCCTGCACCCGACTGGAGAACTGGCCGAAGATCGGAATGTACTCGCGGTTCTGGATCCAGATCGGCGTCTGCTGGGCGATCCGCAGGAACGTCGGATCGGCGGCCGACGCCTCGGGTCCTGGGCCGACCACCGGATGCTGCGGTGTCGGGATCGGCGCGGGCGGACCATGTTGTGGTGGAACCGGATTCGCGATCATGTCGCCGATTCCGGTCACCCCGTCACGAATGGCGGCCTGTCCCGCACTGTCGCCGATGTTCGGCGCACCGGAGGGTTGCTTGAGAATCGGCGCGTGCGCCCGCAGCTGCTCGTATACGCGTTTCAAGAAGGGCGTCGGCTGGGCAGAACGCAGCTGCTCGTCCTCGGGCACCAAGCGCAGGACACCGTCGTCATCGGGCCGTAGCCGCACCGGCACCTGCTCACCATCGACCTCGACGGTGATGCGCACCTCGGGCTCGGCCGCGATGACCGGCCGGACCGGGCGCCACCACCGGCGACGCGGCGCCGGTTCGTCGGGCAGCGAGCCCGAACGAGGCGGATCGGCGGGTGGCGGGTTCGCTGCCCGCGGGTCGGGTTCGGCGCCGTCGTCGCGCCCGGATCGCCGATCCGGATCGCCCTCGCCCGGCAGATCGAGATGATCGGTGCCCGTATCCTCGTGCGGGCGTACCGATTGCGCTGGCGGGTTCTCCGCAGTCCGGGTCAGCAAGTCATACAACGCACGAGCAGGCGCACTGGCCTGATCCCGTCCAACCAACCTGACCTCGGCGAACGCTTCCGCGACCGCCTCGTGCGGCCGCAGCAGGCCCTGCTCATCGAAGCTGTAACCACTGAGCCGGCGCCGCCACGCGTCCGCGTCGAGATCGGTCTCGTCGTTGCGGAAAGCCTCCTCGAGCGCGTCCTCGGCGTCTGCCCGAGCCGCCAACCGCCCCGCCGCATCGAGCGCATGCCCGTATTCGTGCGCGGCCACAGCGAAAACCGGCCTGCCCAGCACCTCGGGATGGAACCTACCGCTGTCCACACCACGCTGCATCGCGGCGTGGAGCCGCTCGGCGCTCGTAGCGTAGTCATAGCCAAGAGTGATCGTCGTGAACGCCAGATCCGTAGCACCGTCATGGAACCGCTCGGTCTGCCCGAGCACCCCGTCCGACAGACCACCGATACCGACCCCACGCAGATCTGCCTGCGGAAACCCGTTATAGAGCTCCACAATCGACCGCGCGTAATCCCGCACGATCTCATGATTGAGCCCGGGCAGATCGAACCCGAACACCTCGAAGCCCGGATTGTCCATCGCCACACGCAGATAATCCTGAAGGCGAGCACCCACTTCCGCAGGCGTCAGCTGCGACCACTCATCACCAGTGGGCGCACCCAGCAGTCGCCCGTCCACGACATCGGCGGTGATGTCCTCCGACGGCGGACGCAACCGCATCTCATCGCGCTGCACCCGAGCCGCATCGACCGCCGGTTCATCCACACGCAGGAAATCGGTCTCACCGCGCGCCGGCGTGCTCTGCTGCGCCGAGGTGGGATCGGCGCCGGTCGGTCCGTTCTCGTCGGGGTCGTCGTCGCGGCTCTCGAGTGCATCGAACTCGGCGGCGATCTCCTGCCGACTCGCCTCGAGCCGCTGCTCGATCTGCAGCAACTCGGCCCTGGCCAGCAGATCGGCCACGACCTGCTCACGGGCCATCTCGGCATCCTCGGGCGGATCGGCGAGCTCTTGCCACAGTCGCTGGACCTCGTCCAGTACCTCCCGGATCCGGCCATCCGGCGTTGGCAGAGGCTTACCCGGCGTGGCGGACTCGTCGCCCTCGGGCACAGCCTGTTCATCGGGCGGCGGCAGCGAATCCGCCAACTCCTGCTCGAGCTGTGCCAACCGGTCCATGGCCGCGTCGAGTCGGGCATCGGCGGCGGCCTCGGCGGCACGGTCGAACGCCGCTTCCACCTTCGCCGACTCGCGCCGAGCTGCCTCGTCGAACGGATTCACCTCGTTGCGCGAATCTCGTTCGCGCCCTGAACCTTCCGGACTATCCGGCGACGACGGAAGGATCGGCGGATCAGCAGGCGGTTTGCCCGCTCCACCGTTGTCGGGAAGGCCCGCGTGCGCAGGACCGGACGGATCACTCGGCGGCGGCGTGGGTTTCGTCCCACGACCGGTCGTGGAATCGTCGCCGCCCGAGCCGATCTCGTCCCTGGCCGTACCGAAGTAGTCCCGGACGAGCTGCTCCAGCACGGTGAGCTTGTCCGCACGCGCGCGAATCTCGTTGCGCAACGCGGTGAGCTCGGCCGCCAATTCCTCGGCGGTCAGTCCTTCGTCCTTCTCGAGCTTGCCGTCCCGGAACGCCTCGTAGATCTTCACGAAGGTGGCATCATCAGCGCCGGCGAGATCCACGCCGACCAACCGTGCCCAGTCCCGGCTCGCCGTCGGGCGCCGCCGGTTGTCGACGTCGTCGGGCGCCGTCAGGTCAACATGTCCGGCCGCCTCAGCGACAGCCCGCGCGAAACTCGCGACGTCGGTGCTGCCCAGTGCGTCGACGACGATGCCGCGCATCGCGTTGACTCCGTCAGGACCGTCGATCGGCATGATCCCATCGACGATGCGCGGGTCGCTGTGGTCGGCGCCGCGGGCGACCTCGGAGTACGGGTCGATGTCCTGCAGCGCGTTGACGAACTCGGTGAGTGCCTCGTGCACCAGATCGGCGTTGCCCTGCTTCTCGTGCATCCGAACGAGACGGTTCAGATTGCGCGCGCTGAGTTCGCCCGGATCGAGCGCGAAGACCGTGTCGCCCTCCTCACCTCCTGGACGCTGCACCCGCCCGGGTGGCAGCAGCGCCGCGACGCGGTGGTCGACCTCGGAAAGGTCGGCGAACTTCGCCAGCCGCCGCTGTCTGCGAGTCGGCTTGTCCGTGGTCGTCGGCCGCTCGTCCGGGGGCAGCGAGTCGTGGCGGTGGTCGGGGTGGACATGATCATCGGGCACGATCCGATCCGCCAGCCGCTGGCGGGCCGCGTCCACGGCGGCCTCATCGATGTCACGCAGCGTCTTCATGTACGCCGCCAGATCGTCGAAATTCTGGCGGCGTAGTGCGCGGTCGCGCGAGCTGTCGGCCAGCAGCGCGCCGGCGGCGTCGCCGGTCATCTCCGCCTGGGTGAGTCCGAGCGCATCGGCCAGTTTGGTGCGCGCGTCGTTGATCGTGTGGAAGTCCTCGATGCGGTTCCCGGTGCGCAGGAAGTCGGCGAGCGCCTCGATCTGACCGGCCCGAACCACGTTGTCGAGCTTCAGTTCCGCGATCCTGGTACCGATATCGGCAGGGAGCAGATCCGCGGGGCCGAGATCGAGCTCGCGGGCCAGCTTCACCATGTCGGTCAGGATCTGTTCCGGGGTGCGAGGCACCGAGGCGCCGTCGCCGGGGATCGTCGCCGAGCCGATGATCGGCCGCCACGGTCCTTCGCCGTCATGCAGCAACGTGATCCGGACTTCGCGGCCGTTCACGGTTTCGGTGTGGTGGTGCACCCGCGGGGTTTCGACCGGAGCCAAGTGGGTGTGACCTGCGAAATCGGTCTGCACAGCCCGGTAGTCCACCCGCAGTCGGCCGTCGCGGATCTGCGCGACCAGGTCGGGATCGGTCGCCAGCACGTCGGCGAGGACTTCGTCACGGTTGCGCGCGCCGTCGGTGACGACCAGCAGATCGGGGCGTCCGTCGCCGACCGGGATCCTCGCCACCTGGTCGCGCACCGAGTCACCGGCCAGTGGCCCGTCGGCGTCTACCTGCGGGAGCCGATCCTGTACCGCCGCGACGAATTCGGATACCCGGTCGGCGCGGTTCTGGTTGATCTCGAACAGCCGCTGGACGAAATTGTCGATAGTGCGTGGCGTGAGCTGATGCGGTGACAGGTCGAACATCGCCGCCCAGGTGTCCAATTCGTGGGCGAGCTGATCACGCCGTAGCGCGTGCACGAAGAAGTCACGTAGGCCTTGATCACGGCCGAGCAGTTCGGCGTCGCCGAACATCGGCAGCGGATCGGCGCCGTTCTGCAGTGGGGTCGTGTCGAGCAGTCCGGGCTCTTGCCCGAAGGCCGCCATGAATTCCGTGAGGAATCGGCCCATCGGGTTCTGGTCGATGATGCTGACCCGGCCGCCCATCGGCACCGCACGACCGCCGGTATCCGGAAGACCGTATCGCGCAGGCCGTTTGCTGCCCTCGTCGTCGGGCTCGCCGTCCAGTTCATCGGGATCATCCCGGCGCGACGATCCGTCGGTGACCGCATCAGGATCCTGATGCGCCAACCCTGGTCGTGCGGGCGACTGGTCGGCATCGGGAGCCAACGTATACGGCACGGTCTGCTCGGCGTGGGCCCGCAGGAACGCGTCCGCAAGGCCGACGATGCCGGTGGTCGCCCGCATTGCCATGTATTGCTGCTGGTTCACCAGGTCGCGCAGCGCCTCCGGGCTCTCATCGACCAGATCGATCCCGAGTAGCCGCTTGGCCATATCGGTGAGCGACTCACCGTCCTCGGGAGGTGGGGGGATGTCATCGGGCGGCGCGGGCAGCAGATCGGCGTCAGGTCTATCACCCAACTCGGCCGCCTCGGTGTCGGAGATCAGATCATGCGCGAGAAGATCGCGGATGATCCGACCACGCTGTCCGCGCAGCGCGTCGTCGAAGGCATCGAGCAGGTCTGCTCGTGCGTCCTCCGGCGTCGTACGTCCGACCTCGAGATCGCTCAGTACCTGGCGGCGGACCAGATCGGCGTCGACATCACTGAGCCACGGCTTGTACTCCGAGCCATCCGGATTACGCATCGGCAGATGGTCGCCGGCCGCCGCCTGCACCCGACCGGAGAACTGTCCGAAGATCGGAATGTGCTCGCGGTTCTGGATCCAGACCGCTGTCTGCTGGGCGATCCCCAGGAACGTCGGATCCGCAGGCGCGGCTTCCGGGCTCGGTCCGATCACCGGATGGTGCGGTGTAGGGATCGGCGGCGGAGCTACCGGCGGAACCGGATTCGAGATCATGTGGCCGATGCCGAGCACGCCGTCACGAGCAGCAGCCACACCCGCACTGCCACCGATGTTCGGCGCACCGGAGGGGTGAGCGAGAATCGGCGCGTGCCCGCTCAACTGTTCGAGCACGCGTTTCAAGAAGGGCGTCGCCTGGGCCGAGGGCAACGTCTCGTCGACGGGCACGAGCACCCAGTCGCCGTCGTCGTCGGCCCGTAGCCGCATCGGCACCTGCTCACCATCGATGTCGACAGTGATCAGCACCTCGGGTTCGGCCGCGACGGCGGGCAGGTTCGGGCGCCACCACCGGCGACGCGGTGCCGGTTCGTCGGGCAGCGAGCCCGAACGAGGCGGATCGGCGGGTGGCGGGTTCGACGCGTGCGGGTCGGGTTCGGCGCCGTCGTCGCGCCCGGATCGCCGATCCGGATCGCCCTCGCCCGGCAGATCGAGATGATCGGTGCCCGTATCCTCGTGCGGGCGTACCGATTCCGTCGGCGGGTTCTCCGCAGTCCGGGTCAGCAAGTCATACAACGCACGAGCAGGCGCACTGGCCTGATCCCGTCCAACCAACCTGACCTCGGCGAACGCTTCCGCGACCGCCTCGTGCGGCCGCAGCAGGCCCTGCTCATCGAAGCTGTAACCACTGAGCCGGCGCCGCCACGCGTCCGCGTCGAGATCGGTCTCGTCGTTGCGGAAAGCCTCCTCGAGCGCGTCCTCGGCGTCTGCCCGAGCCGCCAACCGCCCCGCCGCATCGAGCGCATGCCCGTATTCGTGCGCGGCCACAGCGAAAACCGGCCTGCCCAGCACCTCGGGATGGAACCTGCCGCTGTCCACACCACGCTGCATCGCGGCGTGGAGCCGCTCGGCGCTCGTGGCGTAGTCATAGCCAAGAGTGATCGTCGTGAACGCCAGATCCGTAGCACCGTCATGGAACCGCTCGGTCTGCCCGAGCACCCCGTCCGACAGACCACCGATACCGACCCCACGCAGATCTGCCTGCGGAAACCCGTTATAGAGCTCCACAATCGACCGCGCGTAATCACGCACGATCTCATGATTGAGCCCGGGCAGATCGAACCCGAACACCTCGAAGCCCGGATTGTCCATCGCCACACGCAGATAATCCTGCAGGCGAGCACCCACTTCCGCAGGCGTCAGCTGCGACCACTCATCACCAGTGGGCGCACCCAGCAGTCGCCCGTCCACGACATCGGCGGTGATGTCCTCCGACGGCGGACGCAACCGCATCTCATCGCGCTGCACCCGAGCCGCATCGACCGCCGGTTCATCCGCACGCAGGAAATCGGTCTCACCGCGCGCCGGCGTGCTCTGCTGCGCCGAGGTGAACGGCATCCGGTCGACGAACCGGCCGAAGCGGCCGCGTGGTTTGCTCCGGTCGGCGAGGTCGGCCGATCCGTCGTTGAGCATGCTCTCGATCCGGTCGACCAACTGCTTGCGAGTCGGCGCCGACAGTCCTTCGAAATGCCGTGCCAGCACATCGGAATCGTCCCCGAAGCCGGTGGGTGCCGGTACGCGCCAGTTTCCGCGGCCATCGGGTTCCAGCATCACGCCGATATGCGCCGCGGCACCCAGCCCGAAGACCTCGAGCATGTGGTGGCTCGGACGGGCGGGCAGGTCTCCGGTCGGCAACGGGACCTGGCGAGTCATCAGTCGGTGCGCGACCTCGGCGGGATGCGTCGGATCCAACGGCCCATCGGCCGCGAGCACCCGATGATGTCCTTCGGCGATGAAACCTTCCCGCAGCCTGCCGTCGGCGTACCAATTCTGCGTGTGGGTACCGCGTGCCTTCCGAACGTCCTCCGGCGTGTAGAACGCGTCGGGGCCGAGCTGGCGCAGCCATTCCTCGAAGCCGAGGCTCGTCTGCCCTTCGGCGCGGTAGCGCAAGTACTGCGACAGCATCTCGGTGACGGCCTGGGCCTGGTTCGGATGCCGATACGAACCCTCGGCCGCACTTCTGGAGAGGTAGTTCGTAGTCGGCACACCGCCGGGTGCCAGCGCGGCTGCCCGGTAGTCGAGCGTGTGGGAACGATCCCACAGCACATCGGTGAATTCGGGATGGTTCATCGCCAGCTCGTGGAGCGCGTCCACGTGCTCCCCCGGCTCGGCGACGATGACCAGCCGCGGACGCATATCCGGTTCCATATCGGCCGGATACAGCGCGACACGGTCACTGAGCCGCTGCGGGTGCGGGTGGTCGTCGAACTCGGTATCGAGAGCCTTACGTGCCAATTCCTCGTCGCCGGTTCGATTCTGGTGCGAATCGTCGGCGTTCGACAGCTCGGGCCGTGCGACGGAGTCACTGGGCGCCTTCGGATAGCCCCAGCGGGAATCGTCGCTGCCTGCGGCGCGCACCACGTCCAGGGCGACTTCGGCGTTCTCGAGCCCGATCCGGTCGAGGTAGCGGTGTACCGCCTTACGACCTGCCTCATGAGCGACCTCGTCCGGCGGCGGCTCATCCGGGTTACGCCGTTGTGCACGTTCAGCTTTCGCGTGCGCCTTGTCGAACGCCTCGGTGTACACCGTTTCCGCGGGGCTCAGGGGTACGTACCCGCCCAGATCGCGCATCGTGCGCAACCCGACGATCTCGTCGGCGAGCAGTCCGGCATAGTCGAGATGCCTGCGCAGCGAGTCCGCATGCGCCGAATCGGCAATGATGTCGCCGGTGGGCGGTGCCTCGGGCCGCAGACCGTTCGCCCGATCCCAGGTCGACCGGAAATGGTCGGCCGGGCGCTGCCCGTCGATCAAGGGTCCGGTGTCGTTGAGGTGCAGGCTCACAGCTCGCACACCGGCCCGGAACGCCGCGCGGTGATAAAGCGGGAAGGACTTGACGACCCCCGACTTCCAGTACGTCTTCTCGGCGTACTTCAACGCATGATCGTAAGCCTCCGCATAGGCGCGCTTCAGATCGTCGACGTCCGGTGCCGACAGATCGGGAACCCCGCTGTGGTCGGCGTCGCTCGAGTACATCAGCGCATACGCCTCGGCCATCCGGTTCATCATCACGTCGACGAACTCGTCGCGCGGCAGCGTAAGCCGAAGGACTGCACCGTCTTCGGCGAACTGTTCGGCCAGACGCGCCGCTCTGATCAGCTCCCTTGCCCGCACACTCGGATCGCTGTCGCTGCGCAGGACAACGGAATTGGTGGTCGGGTCGTAGCCGCCGTCTACCCCGAGCTGATACCGCCCATCCGACATGCGCACGGTCCGAACGCTGGGCTCGGTGCTGTAGCGCACCTCCACGCCGAGCCGCTCCAGCGTGTGCGCCGCCCAGGTGCCGTGGTCGTTGTTGCCCAAGGCGCGCACGGTCTGCCGATGGGTCAGCTCGGCATGCTCGGTGAGCGTCAGCGGGTTATCGCCCTGCTCGAATCGCGGCGGTGGTCGATCGGCGTCGGGGCGCGCAGCCGGCGCGTCATCCGCCCCCGGGAAGACATGCAGCACACCGGATTCGTCGCCGTGGATCCGAATGCGGCCCGGGTCCGCGACACCGGCTCGGACGTCGGCGCTGTCCCGCGCCACCACGACCTCGAGCTCGGTGATGATCCTGGCCCGCTCATCCGCGGCCCTCGTGTGCTGTGCCGCCAGCTCACCGAGTACCCGAATGTTGCTCTCGCCGTTCCAGATCTGGATCCGATCGACGCGTTCAGCCAGTAGCGCGTGCATCTCCGGTCGGGTCGTCGGCAATTCGTCGGCAGGCAGATTGAAGCCCGAGATCAGACGATCGGCGATCCGGTCGAAGTCGGCTTCCACCCGCGCCATCTCGCGGGCGACGGCGGCTTGCTCGCGCATCAACCGCTCGGCCTCCCGCGCGGCTGCCGGCGAGTTCGGCCGGTACTCCGACATCCCCCCGGGCGTCCTGATGTCCCGCGCCGCAGCCCATTCCACTTCTGCGGCGGGCCGGAAGGTCAGGGCGTCGTCGGCACCGAATCGCGCGTCCCCCAGCAGCGCACGCGTACCCGCCTCGCGCGCGCTCGCGAGATCAGCAGGATCACCGCGCAGCGCTTCGTCGACTGCGCGCAGGTAGGTGTCTTCCAGCATGCGACGCTGCACCGAGTCCACCGGGTCATGCAGTGCGCCACCGAGCGGGTCGTAGCCGAGTGCCGCTGCCTCCCGATGGAATTCGGCTCGCCGGCCGAACGCGTCTGCCTCCACCCGTGCACGCGCGGCGACGTACTCGTCTTGGCCGACTTCCCTGATCCGGGACGGGGAGACCTCGATCCGGCCGTCGAGCACCGCGCGGACCAACTCCGCCGCCCGAACGAGCTCCGAGGCCTGCGTCAACTGATCGCGGTCGCGGGTGTCGATGCCGATCTCCATCGTGCGACCGTTGAACGAGTCCGCCGATACTCCCGTGTCGCCGGAGTCGGTGAACCGCACAATCGCACCGGCATCCCGGAATGTCGCCAGCACATCCCGCCCGGAAGTGGTGTGGGACAAGATTTCCCGCACCCCAGCCGCAATCGGATCGGTGGGCCGGTACATCCAGCCATCGGGTTGACCGTCATCGGGCCGAACCAGATCGTGGGTGTGCCCGGAATCCATCGCGGCGCTATCGGACACGGCGTTGTCGGCGACGAAGCGGACGCTATCGATGAACCGCCCGATCGGTCCGCGGTTGGCCTGCCGCACAACCGCCTGTTCGAGCAGGTCGTAGATCACCCGCACCGGTTCGGTGACATTGTCGCGACCGAGTGTCTGCACCGCGGCGAAAGCCTCGGGCAATGCCTCGCCGACATTCAGCAGCCCGTTGGCATCGAGGCTGTAGCCACTCAGGTTCTCGCGCAGCCACATCCGGTAGGCGGTGACGTTGCGCTCCCCCAGATCGTTCGCCATATAGTGCGCCTGCAACACACTGTCGAGATTGCGTCGGGCATAACCGTTTCCGGTGCTGTCGAGCACGTGCCCGAACTCGTGCACCGCCACCGCGTAGGCGGGCCGGTCGACCCCGTCGGCGAACCATCCGATGCGCACATTCGCACTGTGCAACCGCTGGAACAGATCCGGATCCGCGCTCATGGTCGCGTTGAAGATGATCTCCTTGGCGTGCCAGCCACGAATCCCGAACTCCGACAACGTCTGTGCGTACATGCCGTCGGGCAGATCACCGATGGACACCCGGCGCACGTCGGCCGTCGGGAACCGCTCGAACATATCCACGATGCCGCGCGCGTATTCACGGGCCATCTCCGGATTCACCTCGGCGCGGTCGAAGCCCGATACCTCGAAGCGATCGTTGCCGGTGAGCTCCCGAACACGGTCACGCAGCTGCTCGCCGGTCTCCCTCGGTGTCAGGTTCGACCATTCGTCGGTCGGTGCGCCGAGACGGGTCGCGTCCGACTCGCCGACCACATCGGCCCGGCCGTCCTCGTCCGATGCTTCCGAGTGCCACCTGTCGGGATTGTCCGCCATGGCGCCGTTCCGCCGAGTGGGCGAGGTCGAGCCCGCCTCCAACGGTGCGAACAAGGTGTCGTACAGGATCCGCACCGCGGGACTGACCGCGTCCCGATCGAGCACACCGTCGGCATCTCGGGTGGCTTCCATTTCCCGGAAGGCCTCGGCGAGCGCTTCGGGGGCGTTGAGCGCGCCGGTCTCCCGGTTCAAGCTGTAGCCGCTGAGTTCACCGGCCAGCCAACGGTGGTAGCCGTCGCGATTCGGTTCTCCGAGATCGTTGCGGAAGTAGTGGTTGAACAGGTCGGTATCGGCGCGCAGTCGGGTCTTCTTGTAGTTTCCCGCGTAATCGAGAGCGTGCCCGAATTCGTGCACGGCGAATCCGTATACGGCGCGGTCCCGCAAGCTCGGCGTATAGAAGCCGTTCCCGCTCCCGCGGCGAACCAGGTTTTCGAAAAGGTCAGGGCGAGCAGCGAAGTACTGCGCACTGAAGGTGATCGAGCGAGTGTGCAGCGAGCCGTCCGGGTTGCGGTCCGACGAGGCCAGCGCCACATGCCCGGCCGGGGTCTCGCCGATTCCGATGCTGCGCACATCCGCCTGCGGATGCAAGTTGTGCATGTCGACCATCGCGCGTGCCAGTTCGCGAGCCATCGCCGGATGGACGCTCTCGTCGAAGCCGAAGGTGCGGAAAGTGGTCGACCCGGTGATTTCGCGAATCCGATTCTGCAGGTGCTCGCCGACCTCGGCGGGTGAGCGTCGCGACCATTCGTCGTCGGCCGAATCGACAAGGATGTCGGGCTCCGGGCGGTCGGGTGCCGAATCCCTGACTTCGTCGGGTCCGGCCACTCGATCGGGGTCTTCCGACAGCGTCCAGTCGATGGAATCCGGTGGCCGCAGCGCATTGTCGGTCAACAGGTCGCGCAGGGCACGGACCGGCACCGGTCCCGGATCGTCGCTGCCGCCGAGGCTACGCAGGAAGTCGGCGGCGAAGGCCTCCGGCAGCGCCTCACCGGGTCGCAACCTGCCGTCCCCGTCGAAGCTGTACCCGCTGAGCTGGCGCAGCCAGTCGTCATAGGACTGGCTGGGGTCGCGGGTCGTGTCGTCGGCATAGCTGCGCGCGAGGACATCGTCGGCATGGTGACGGGCGCTCTGCTGGCCCGCGTAGTCGAGCGCGTGCCCGTACTCGTGGGCGATCACCGCGAACACCGGACGGTTCATCACCTCGGCCGCGAACCGGTTGTTGTCGACGCCGATCTGCATCCGCCTGCGGAAATGCTCGGCGTCGCGAGCATGGTCCTGGCTCAACACGATCGAATCGGTGTACAGCCTGCCGGTGGCATGGTCGATCCGCGGCTGCGACATACCGATCACCCCGGTGGGCAATTCGCCGATGCCGATCCGGCGCAGATCCACGCTCGGCGCGCGATCGACCAGATCCACCATGGCACGGGCGTATTCGCGCGCCACCTCGGGATTGACCTCGGCCGAATCGAACCCGAACACCTCGAAATCGGGGTTGCCGAGCACATCGCGCAGGTGCTGCTGGAGGCGTTCGCCGACCTGTTCCGGGGTGAGCGCCGACCAGTCGTCCGTGTCAGGGACGCCGAGTTGGTCGGCATCGAAACGCGCGGCGTCGTCCGGGTCGTCCGGTCGCATGGACGGGGTGTCGTCGGTCTGTGGTACCGACGTGTCGACCTGGTTCGATTGCAGTGCGGGCGAATCGAATCCGCCGATATTGTCCATGCGGACCAGTGCGCCGTCGCGAACCAGATCGAACTGGCTCACGGTTATCTTGCCTGCCTTGTCGGCGTGGACGAGGTGGTACTCGAATTGCAGCGTGCCGTCGCGGTGGGCCTGCAGAATATCGTCGCGGGCCTTGATCAGCGCCTTGCCCTCCGGGCTTTCCGGATCGATACCGCGCTGCTGCATCTGTTCCGGCGTCTCGCTGAGGATCCGCTGCAGATTGTTGTCGATCTTGAGCGTCCGCCGATAGTATTCCGGCGAACCTTGTTCGGCGCTGGCAATTTTGGAGCCACCGAGCCGCGATCCCACACCTTTCGCCTCGTGCGAGACCAGGGTCGGCGGCGCGCCGTCGACGCCGGGAACGTACACGACGACATCGAGGGTGTTGGCGCCGTCGATCACGGCGCGGCCGTCGATATTGCCGTCGAACGGCGACAGCAACACCGCGCCAGGGAACCGCGCCGGATCGAGGCCGAACGCCCTGGCGCCGAGCTCACCCAGTGACTTCGAGTGCTCGACAAGATCGTGGCGGAGGCCGTTGAATCTGTTTCCGTTGAGCTCGAAGTCCTTGAGCCGCTGCATTTTCTGGAACAGATCGGACATCTGACGCTGCAGGGCTGGATCATCGGGCGAGTTCTGCAAGCGCTCGTCCACATCGGCCAGCGCATCCCTGATCTGCTGGCGTTGCTGGTTGGTCACCGCACGCAACTTGTCGGCGCTGGCGATCTCGCCCAGCTTGGCCACGCCGAATTCCGCCTTGTGCTGGTTGACCACATCGAGGGCGGCATCGCTCTTGGTCTGCACCACTTTACGCTGGGCCACGACATCGGCGATCTTGTCGGCGATCTTGGGATCGATACGCTCGACGACGACATCGGCGATATCGTTGGCGATATCGGTGTCGACCTGCGGATACGGCCGTTTGGCGCCTTCCTGCGCCAGATGCCGGTAGTCGGCGTTAAGCCAGTCCTTGATGAAGCCGGTGGAGTCGCACAGCCGGAAATTGACATTCCGGTAGGTCCCCGGCGGGTCACCGACGTGGTGCCATTTGCCGTCGGAGGTCTGGTAGGTGTTGTTCTCCAGGCCTTCTTCGATGTCGTCGGTTTCGGCGAGGAAGTCGGGAGTCTCGTCCAATGCCGGTCGGCGAGCGAGATCGCGAACGTCTTCCGGCGGTATCGAACCGTCTTGGTCGCGACGGTCCGTGGGATCGTCGGTGCGTGTCGGGGCATTTTCGCCCCGCGGGGGCCGAGCGCCGTTCGTTTCGGCAGGCGCTTCCCCATTACGGCGCACGGGCGCTTCGTCGCTGCCGACCACGCGCGGTGGTGCGTTGTCACCGTCGGGGCGACCACCGCCGGGCCGCCACAGAGCATCAGCGTTCTTCTGATATTCCTTGGCGTGCCATTCGGCGAGCTTCGCGTCCCGAATCAGCCCTTCCCTGGTCTTCTTGTCGAGCTGATCGCCACCGGCAGCGATGAGATCACGGAGCGCCTGGCCTCGCGCGGCCTCCCTGGCGGCGAGTTGATCGGCGCGTTCGGCACGCACCCGCCACTTGTGTTGTTTCGGGGTCTCGCCATCGCGTCGGCCCTCGATCGTGCCCTCACGGGTGTAGATCGTCCGCTCGTGGGACGGGCGAACCCGGGTATCGGGTCCGCTGGGTCGCACCGTCTTTCCGCTGCCGTCGAAGAGAACGGCATTGACGTTGCGCACCTCGCCCTGGCCGTCCGGCAACCGGCCGGGTCGGGCAGCGGGGTCGCCACCGGTGACCACGACATCGAATCCGCCGTCGCCGTTCGGGCGTGCGGTCAGGACGTAGGAGTCCGCGCCGACACCACGGCCGTTGACCGAGTGCTCGGCGACGACCAACGCGCGTGGCAGCTTCCCCGAGTCGATGTCGCGCGGGGCCATCCCTTCGGCGATGCGCACCAACTCGTCGGCGACGCCCTGATGCCTCGGCTGGTTCGCGTCACCGGCGGGAAACTCGTGCATCCGGCCGCCCGCGGCACGCTCGATATCGCGCAGCGACATTCCGGCTTCGCCGACCGGCCCCTTCGGCGGCTTGATGCCCCTGTTTCCGGTTGCTTCCTTGATCTCCTCCAGCCCCTGCTGCGCGGGGTTCTTCGGCGGTGGGTCATCCGAATCATTCAACGGCGCATCAGGATCGGGATCGGAGGACGGGTCGTTGTCGGGATCGCGGCGCGCAGAGTCGTCGCCGGCGAGATCGGCGCGACGCGACGGGCGCGGCTCGCCGCCGCCGTCGCCGATTCCGGCCAGCGGGACTACGAGTAGTGGATCGGTGGCCGGCCGAGGGGTGTTGGCGGGGTCGTCCGGCGTGCCAGCGCGTGGTGCGTTGTCGACCTCGGCGACACCGTCCTCCTCGCCTGCCACCTGTCGGGTTTCCTCGGACTCACCGGTCGACTTCGGTTGCGGTGCTTCGGAATCCGAAGCACCGGCACGCACCGTGGGCTCACCGCCCACCGGGGCTGTCCCCGGATCCGCGACGCCGGCGCGACTCGTAGCGCCGTCGACCACTTCAGGCTTCGGCGCCTGCGCACGGGGGTCTGCCCCGACTGCCGGTCGGGCCTCGCCGGCAGTGGGCGCGGACTGCGCCGGAGTCGGCGAACCCGCGGTGCCCGCCGCCGGTGCCGCCGCCGCGATCGGCGCACTCGCAGCCGCCGGTGCACCTGCCGCCGCCGGTGCCGCGACCGTGGTAGGCGCTTGGGCAGCAGCGGTCTGCGGTGCCTCCGATGCCGAGTGCACACCGTCCGCACCGGCGAGCGGCGCTCCACCGAGCGCGCCATTGTTCTGTGCGGCAATGACATTGGGATCTCCACCCAGGTGGGGTCCGTTCCCGTCCGTGTGAGTGCCCGCACCATCCGCCAAACCGGCCCCACGGTCGGAGCTGGTCTGCTCGTCCGTGGAACGGTCGCCTGCGGCGGAATTGTCGTTCGATGCGGAATTGTCGCTGGAGGAGGAGTGCTCGCCGTCCTGCGAATGCGTGCCGCCGTCGTCGCCTTCCGCCGACGAGGTGGGGTCGGAGCGGCTTTCCGAGGTGGAGCCACCATCATCGGAGCTACTGCGCGACTCCCCTTGTCCTGCCTCAGATGTCGAGCCCTGGGTCGCTTGCGAGCCACCCTGGTTTCCACCGGCCGCCGCGGCGGGCTGCGTCCGCGAACCGGCGCCGCTGGAGCCGTCACCTGCCGCACCCGCACGGCTCGGCGAATTCGACCCGCCTGCACCTGCGCCCGAACCTGCCCCGGAGCCAGGCGTGCCACCGGGCTCCGCACCGACCCGTGGACCATCGACGTCACCGAAGAGGTTGTTGAGGCGGGTCCCCAGATCAGGGCGACCAGCCACACTCGGCGCCGCCGACTGCCACGCCTTACCGCCGAGCGTTCTCGACCCGGCCGTCAAGGCGCCGTTCGAGGCTCCCGCGGTCAACATCCGGTAGTCGAACGGGCCCGCTCCGAAGGGAATCGTCACCGCGTAACCGGCCAGCGCACCGGTCAAACCAGCTGCGGTACCGGTGATCTGGTTGTTCAAGAACTGGCGCCCGAAACCCATCGGGTTGTCCGGGCCGAAGCCCTTCATCAGCCGCTTGCCGAGCGCCTCGGCGAGCGGGCCTGCCGCGGCACCACCGGCCGCGGAGCTGAGCGCGGCCAGCCCGACCTGCTTCATATCGACGTTCTCGCGGTGACCCTTGTTCACCTGGTGTTGCTGGATCGCGAATTCCTGCATCGTGCCGATAGCGGTATCGATCATGATGTGCTTGAAAATGAACTTCACGACCGCATTGGCGGCAATCTTGCCGACCGCACGAATAACAGCCGACATCAGCCGCGATGCGATGAATCGGCAGGCGATACGCGTCGCGGCGATAGCCGCCGCGTCCAATCCGAGCTTGAACGGCCCGGCGAGCAGGGAAGCCGCCATTTCCGCCGCCAGCAGTGCCAGCGACGAAATGTACATGAGCTTGGCGTATTCGATCTCGGTGCCGACCTTGTAGGTGCCGTCACCGGTGTCCTTGAAATACTTGGCCAGCGTCTTCAGCGTCCGGTCTTCTTTGCCGGGTATCAGCAGGCTGTCGAAGGCATTGACCATCTCGGTGAAGCCCTCGCCCGCCGGATACGCCTTGATCGAAGCACTTTTCGCGGCCTCGATATCACTGATGACGGATTCCAGCTCGCGAGCCGCGGTGCGCCAATCCTCACCGAGGTCCCACATCTTGTCTTCATTGCCTTCTGGCCATTCCATGCCAGCGATAAGTTCGAGGTGTTGTAGCCACCCCGGGATATCGATTGCCATATTCGGTTACCCCGAGACCCTCGAGTTCACCAACTCGAGTCGGTTACCGAACCGCCTCGGTCGGGCTGCACATCGACGGTCCCGGAAAACTCCATCGGCTGATCTTCGTCCGAATCCCCGTGGCGATCCGCAGAATTCGGTGCCGAGGTCGGCGCCATCACCGGTTCGGGCGCACGGATATCGGGAATATCCTCCACTAGATCCGAGAGCTTCGGCATCCGCGCGCGCTGCTCGTTCAGCGGTTCCAGCAACTGGCTGGTCTTACGGGCCATCTCCGCCGAGGCCTGCTGCGCCGCCTCGGTGACCGCCTTGGCGATCTCGGCGTGGGTGAGATCGGAGATATCGGGGCCGAACTTCGTCTCGATCACCACGTTGTCCGCGTTCACGGTGACCGTGACCTGCCTGCGCACCGTGGCGCTGGCCATCATCTCGGCACGTTCCTGCTGCAACCGCGCGATGGTGCGCATCTGTTCTTGCACACCTTCGAGGATTTCGGCCATATCGGCCCTGGCCCGCTCGTTCGTCATGTACCCGAAAGCCCTGGTCAGATACCGTCGCGGTTGTCGAGGTCCATATTGTGGAGGAACTCGGCGGTCTTGGTCTGCGAGTCGGACATGTTCGAGAACGACGCGGCGACAGCGTCCCCGTTCTCGGTCAGCGCCTTGCTCGAATCGGTGTAACCGCCCTTGCCGTCCTCGCCTTTCGCGAAGGTGGTGCCGATCGTGTCGCTACCCCAGGCACCGTGATTGCTGGCCATGGAGCCCTGCAGGTTGTCGATGATCCCCTTGACCCGGTCGTGCACGTGGACAGTCTTGGCGGCCGCACCGCGAAATAGGTGTTCGTCGAACTCGACCTTGTCCGCAGCCATCGCGACCCTCCTCCGCCATCGGGTGTACGACCCGAGTATGCCACGACGGCAAGTCGTTCGCATGGGCAAGGAGGATCATTCCCGGTGCTTCTTCACCACCTGTTCACGTACGCGGACAACCACATTCACAGCCCGACCGCGCCTTGGCGCCAACTGTGGCAGACTCGCAGGATCACCGACAGGGTCACTGACAACGACCACGCACGAACGATGATGATGAGGCCAGGATTGACGTCGCGATGGAACTGCTCATGACCGACCTGAGCGGCCTCGAACGGCGCGTCGCAGCCAATCGCGCCAACACCCGCAGCCAGCACGCCGACGACTACCTGAAGCTGGCCGGTTCACTCACCGAACTCGCCCAGGGCCTGCTCGCCACCCGCGATGATCCGTCGGGGCGCGATCGCACGGCCGAGGCGCTGGAGCCCGCGCAGGAAGCGGTGGCGATCCGGCTGCACTGGCTGGTCGGCGGGTACGTCTCCTACGAATACGCGGGTGCGTTGCAGGACGCGTTGCGGTTGTTCGAGCAGGCGACGCGGTTGGTCGGGCATCGGCAGCTCGCGACCAACACCATTCGCAGCGCCTGTTCGGCATATCGGCAGGTCGCGCAGGACTATCCCGATGTTTCGGCCATGTGCGCCGATGGGCTGTCCAAGTGTGGCGTGTGGTTGATGCGACTCGATCACGATGCGGCGGTGGCGGCGAGTGAGTCGGCGGTGCGGATTCGGGCGGGGATGTACGCGCGCGCGTCCGAGCAGCCAGGGAAGTATCTGGCGAGCCTGAGCACGCTGCTGCGCACGCTGATGGTGGGGCGCTCGCGCAAGCAGGCCATCGCGAGCTATCGCGCGTTGTATTCCGAGGTGACCACGACAGCGAGTACCGCGAAATTGCGGGAAACCCGGGTCGAGGAACTGGATCTCACGGTCAAGACCACCCAGGCGTTGATCAAGCTGGGCGCGCCGACCCTGGAACGCGCGGGGCGGCTGACCCAGCAGCAGATTCTGTACCAGTCGGGCGGCGACCTGGCCACGATCGACGAGATCAACTGGCGGCTGGCGCTCGTGGGCCTCAAGCCCCTCGCGGCAGGGGCGATGCCGGAGCCGCCCTCGCGGCCGGTGGAGATCTCGGCGACCTACGGTGCGATCGCCGTGCGGTGCTCGGCACCCGACGCGCTCGACCAGGTCCGCGCCGCCATCGTCGCCGCGTACGCCCAGGACAAAGCGGAACCTGTCGACGCCGGGCGATTCGCCGGCGTGCACGACAAGCATTGGGGCGTCAAGGAACCCAAGACCAACCTCGACACGGAGCTCGGTGCCGATGTGGTGCTCGTCGAGAAGTCTTCCGGCAGCTGGATTTCGGTGAAGAGCCTCAACTGGGAGATCGGCGCACTCGGCAAACACCCACTCGCCGTTGCTCTCTCGAAGAAATGGCCGGTCCTCACCGTCGCCACCATCGAGAAGATCTCCTACGAACTGTGCCTCTACGACAACGGCATCGCCACCCAGTACGCGGCCCTCGGCAGGCCCTCCGGTCAGGCGCCTCTCGACGCCCCGCTGGCCCCACTGGATTTCGCGACCCTGGCCGACTACGGCGCCGACTACGCCTCAGAAACCCAGGTCAGAGCGGCCTTCGGTAATGCCGAAATGTTCGCCAAGGTCACCGAGCTCCCCGGCGCAGGCATCCGCCAGGCCGCGGAGAAGGCCCCGCTCACCGACTACGGCCCGAATATTCTCTTCTTCGGCAAGGACTGACCCGTCGCAGCGAAAAGCCGCTGCCTCCCCACCTGGAGGCAGCGGCTTCGCCGTGTCAGGAGTCGCGTCCCGCTTGATCCTGGCAGCGGTACTTCACACCGCTGGAACGGATATGTCGCCCCGGAACGCCGTGGAGGACGACCACCCGGCATGATCGGAGTCGTGCGAGTACTGCTGCAGCGTGTGACCAGCGCCCAGGTGAGCGTCGACGATCAGGTCGTCGGACGCATCGACCCGGCGGCGGCGGGTGTCCCCCACGGCCTCCTCGCCCTCGTCGGCGCTACCCACACCGACACGGTGGCCAACGCGAAAGCCTTGGCCGACAAGACATATCGCCTGCGAATCCTCGACGGTGAACGCTCCGCCGCCGACCTGGACGCCCCCATCCTGGTGGTCAGCCAGTTCACCCTCTACGCCAACACCGCCAAGGGCCGGCGCCCCTCCTGGAACGCCGCCGCCCCCGGCTCGCTCGCCGAACCCCTCGTCGACACCTTCGCTGAAACACTTCGTGAACTGGGCGCCACCGTGGCCACCGGAAAATTCGGCGCGCACATGCAGATCGAGCTCACCAATGACGGCCCGATCACCGTTCTGCTCGAAGGCTGACTTCGTCGGCGACTACTCCGGACGCAGGGTGAGAATGCGCGGCCCGTCCTCGGTCACCGCGACGCTGTGCTCCCAGTGCGCGGCGCGCGAACCGTCGGTGGTGACCACGGTCCAGTCGTCATCGAGAGTCTTGGTGTCGGTGGTGCCCAGAGTCAGCATCGGCTCGATCGCCAACACCGAACCGACCACCAGGCGCGGGCCCTTACCGGGCGCGCCTTCGTTGGGCAGGAACGGATCCATGTGCATCTCGCGCCCGATGGCGTGGCCACCGTAACCGTCGACGATGCCGTACTGACGACCGTGTGTCTGCTCGGCCGCGCGCGTACCCAACTCGATGGCGTGGGAGACATCGGTGAGCCGGTTGCCCGGCAGCATCGCCGCGATGCCCGCCTCCATCGAGAGCTTGGTGGCCTCGCTCAGCAGCTGATCGGCCTCGATGATGTTGCCGATGCCGAACGTCCACGCCGAGTCGCCGTGCCAGCCGTCGAGGATGGCGCCGCAGTCGATGGACACTAGATCACCCTCGGTGAGAATCTCACTCGCCGAGGGGATCCCGTGGACCACACGGTCGTTGACCGAAGAACAGATCGAGCCGGGGAAGCCGTGATAACCCTTGAACGACGGGACTGCGCCCGCGTCACGGATAGTGGCCTCGGCGACCTCGTCGAGCTCCAGCGTCGAAACGCCGGGCTTGGCCGCCGCGCGAACGGCGACCAACGTCGCGCCGACGATCGCGCCGGCTGCCTGCATGGCATCCAGCTCGCCCGCCGAACGGAACGGCACGACCTTCTTCTTACGGGTGAAGACCATCCGGCCTCAGTACTCCGATCCGCTGATTACTGACCGAGCGCCGCGAGCGCCCGGCCGTTGACCTCATCGACTTCGCCGATGCCGTCGACGGTCACGACCAGACCGTCGTAGTGCTCGAGCAGCGGCTCGGTCTCCTCACGGTAGACCCGCAGCCGGTTGCGGATGACGTCCTCGGTGTCGTCGGCGCGCCCACGGGCGAGCATGCGCTCGACCACGGTGTCCTCGGCGACCACGAAGCACAGCACGGCGTCGAGCGTGGTGCCGTTGTGCTCGAGGATCTTCTTCAACGCGTCGGCCTGGTCGACCGTGCGGGGGTAACCGTCGAGCACGAAACCGTTCGCGGCATCGGGCTCGCCGACGCGGGCCTCGACCATACGGTTGGTGACGTCGCTGGGGACCAGGTCGCCCGCGTCCATGTACTTCTGTGCCTCACGCCCGAGGGCGGTCTGCTGGCTGATATTCGCGCGGAAGAGGTCTCCGGTGGAGATGTGCGGAACGCCCAGCTTCTCTGACAGCAGGACGGCCTGAGTACCTTTGCCGGCACCCGGCGGACCGAGCAGAACAACTCTCACTTGAGGAACCCTTCGTAATTTCGATTCATCAGCTGGCTCTCGATCTGCTTGACCGTGTCGAGACCCACGCTGACCATGATGAGCACCGCGGTACCGCCGAACGGCAGGTTCGCCGCTCCGCCATTGGCACCCATGTCAAGGAACAGATTCGGGAGAACGGCGACCATACCGAGGTAGATCGAGCCAGGCAGGGTGATGCGGCTCAGTACGTAGTTCAGATAGTCGGCGGTCGGCTTGCCCGGACGGTAACCGGGAATGAAGCCGCCGAACTTCTTCATCTCATCCGCGCGTTCCTCCGGGTTGAAGGTGATCGCGACGTAGAAGTAGGTGAAGAACACGATCAGACCGAAGTAGATCGCGATGTAGACCGGGTTGCCCGGATTCACGAGGTACTTCTGGATGATCTCCTGCCACCAGCTCGGATCCTGGGCCGTGCTCGACCCGGTCAGCTGAGCGATCAGGTTCGGGAGGTAGAGCAGCGAGGACGCGAAGATCACCGGGATGACACCGGCCTGGTTGACCTTCAACGGCAGGTACGTCGATGAACCGCCGTACATTTTGCGACCGACGACGCGCTTGGCGTACTGCACCGGAATCCGGCGCTGACCCTGTTCGACGAAGATCACGGCCACCAGGATCACCAGCACGGCGACGCACACCGCGCCGAAGATCAGGCCACCATCGGAGTCGAGAATCCGCTTGCCGTCGAGGGGCAGCCGGGCCGCGATACCGGCGAAGATGAGCAGCGACATGCCGTTACCGACACCGCGCTCGGTGATCTGCTCGCCGAACCACATGACCAGCGAGGCGCCTGCGGTCATCACGAGGACGATGATGATCATGCCGAAGATGCTGGTGTCGGCGAGGATCGGCTCGTTGCAGCCCTGCAGTAGCTGACCACGAGAGGCGAGCGCGACCAGGCCGGTAGCCTGCAGGACCGCCAAGGCGACCGACAGATACCTGGTGTACTGCGTCATCTTGGTCTGGCCCGATTGGCCTTCCTTGCGCAGTTCCTCGAACCGCGGGATGACGACGGTCAGCAGCTGGATGATGATGCTCGCGGTGATGTACGGCATGATGCCGATCGCGAACACCGACAGCTGCAGGAGCGCGCCACCGGAGAACAGGTTGATGAGCTGGTAGATGCCGGCGGATTCACCGCCGGAGACCACCTTCACGCATTCCTGGACGTTCTGGTAGTCGACGCCGGGGGACGGCAGCGCGGCACCCAACCGGTACAGCGCGATCAACCCCAGCGTGAAGAGAATCTTCCGCCGTAAGTCCGGAGTCCGGAAGGCCGATACGAAGGCGGAAAGCACAAATCCTCCTGGCGAACGACATGGTCATGCCATGCGACATCGGTTTACGGAAACGTCAGCCCATGACAAGTGTTGGCAGCCAACGACTGAACTCTAACAGTGACACCGGACGAGTTTGCCACTCGTCCGGTGTCGACTGCTCTTCAGAGTACCGTCAGGCCAGTTCGGTGACAGTGCCACCGGCTGCGGTGATCTTCTCCTTGGCGGAGCCGGTCACCTTGTCGGCGGTCACCTGGATGGCGACACCGATCTCGCCGTCGCCGAGAACCTTGACCAGCTCGTTCTTGCGAACGGCGCCGGCCTCGACAAGCTCGGCCTTACCGATGGTGCCGCCCTGCGGGAACAGCTCAGCGATGCGGCCAACGTTGACAACCTGGTACTCGACCCGGAAGCGGTTGGTGAAGCCGCGAAGCTTCGGCAGACGCATGTGCAGCGGCATCTGGCCACCCTCGAACGCCGCGGGGACGTTCTTGCGTGCCTTGGTGCCCTTGGTACCGCGACCGGCGGTCTTACCCTTGGAACCTTCACCGCGACCCACACGGGTCTTCTCGGTCTTAGAGCCAGGGGCGGGACGCAGGTGGTGCAATTTGATGGTCATGTCTAGACCTCCTCAACTGTTACGAGGTGGCGCACGACGTTGATCAGACCGCGGTTCTGAGCGTTGTCCTCACGAACCACCGACTGGCGGATCTTCCGCAGACCAAGCGTCCGCAGGCTGTCGCGCTGGTTCGACTTGGCACCGATCGTGCTCTTGATCTGAGTCACCTTGAGATCAGCCATGTCAGGCTCCCTGTCCTGCACGCGCACGCAGCATGCCCGCCGGAGCGACATCCTCGATCGGCAGACCGCGACGCGCGGCAACCTCTTCGGGACGCTGGAGCATCTTGAGCGCGGCAACTGTCGCGTGAACGACGTTGATCGCATTGTCGCTACCGAGCGACTTCGACAGAATGTCGTGGATACCGGCACATTCGAGCACGGCACGGCACGCACCACCGGCGATCACACCGGTACCGGGCGAAGCCGGACGCAGCATGACCACACCGGCCGCCGCCTCACCCTGAACCGGGTGGACGATGGTCGAGCCGATCATCGGGACGCGGAAGAAGCTCTTACGAGCCTCCTCGACACCCTTCTGGATGGCCGCGGGAACTTCCTTGGCCTTGCCGTAGCCGACGCCGACCAGACCGTTGCCGTCACCGACGATCACGAGGGCGGTGAAGCTGAAGCGACGACCACCCTTCACGACCTTGGAGACACGGTTGATCGCGACGACGCGCTCGAGCTGGTTCTTCTCGGCCGCGTTACCGCCGCGGTCGTTACCACCGCGACGATCGCCACCGCCACGACGGTTGCCCTCGGGGCCACCGGCGTTGCTGTTGTTGTTGCTGTTCGGTCCGGCGGGTCCGCCGCCGCCGTCGCGCCGCTGACGTCCCGGCATCAGACGTTCCTTCCGTTGGAAATAATGGTCATCAGAACTTCAGCCCGCCTTCGCGAGCGGCATCGGCCAGCGCCGCGATACGGCCGTGGTAGTCGTGACCACCACGGTCGAACACGACCGCCTCGACACCGGCAGCCTTGGCACGCTCGGCGATCAGCTGACCGACCTTCGCGCCCTTGGCGGACTTGTCACCTTCGAACGCACGCACGTCGGCCTCGATCGAGGAAGCGGCGGCAATGGTCTTGCCCACCGAGTCGTCGATCAGCTGAGCGTGCAGGTGGCGCGCGGAGCGGTTGACCACCAGGCGCGGACGCTCGGTGGTGCCTTCGACCTTCTTACGAAGACGGAAGTGACGGCGAGTCTTCGACAGACGACGCTTCGTCGAAGCATCCTTGCCGAGCGGAATCCGCTTGGCCTTCTGGTTAGCAGTTTGCGCCATGATCACTTACCCGTCTTTCCGACCTTGCGGCGAACGACCTCGCCGGCGTAGCGGATGCCCTTGCCCTTGTACGGGTCGGGCTTACGCAGTCCGTGGATCACAGCGGAGATCTGACCGACCGCCTGCTTGTCGATTCCGGACACCGAGAATTTGGTGGGCGATTCCACCGCGAAGGTGATGCCTGCCGGGGCCTCGATCGGCACCGGGTGGCTGTAACCGAGGGCGAACTCGAGGTTCGAACCCTTGGCCTGAACGCGGTAACCGACGCCGAAGATTTCCATCTTCTTCTCGTAGCCCTTGGTGACACCCTCGATCATGTTGGCGATCAGGGTGCGGGAAAGGCCGTGCAGCGAACGGTTCGCGCGCTCGTCGTTGGGACGAGCAACCTCGAGCTCATTACCTTCACCCTTGGTGACGATGATGGGCTCGGCCACGGTGTGCGACAGGGTGCCCTTGGGCCCCTTGACCGTGACAACCTGGCCGTCGATGTTGACGTCGACGCCGGCCGGAATCTCGATGGGCTTCTTACCAATACGCGACATTAGTCCTGACCTCCCTTACCAGACGTAGGCGAGGACTTCGCCCCCGACGCCCTGCTTGGCCGCCTGACGGTCGGTGAGCAGACCGGTCGACGTGGAAATGATCGCCACGCCGAGGCCGCCGAGGACCTTGGGCAGGTTGGTGGACTTCGCGTACACACGCAGACCCGGCTTCGAGACGCGACGCAGGCCCTGCAGGCTGCGCTCACGGCTGGGGCCGTACTTCAGATCGACGACGATGGCCTTGCCAACGGTCGCGTCTTCGGTGCGGTAATCGGCGATGTAGCCCTCACGCTTGAGGATCTCGGCGATGTTCACCTTGATCTTCGAGTGGGGCGCCTTCACCTGATCGTGGTACGCCGAGTTGGCGTTGCGCAGACGCGTCAAGAAGTCTGCGATCGGATCAGTCATGGTCATGGTTAGACCTCGACACCTTTCTCGCTGCGGTTCCCATACAACATCTCCCGCACGCTCGCGCGCAGGTGATCGTGGGCCTACAACAATTCGGCTGGTCCGGTCGGCACTTGCCGACCGGATGAGTTCTCTTGCGAGCTCTCGGCGCCTGGCACGGTCCCACTCGCGCCGGAGCGCGCAGCGGACACAGATCTGCCCAGGCAACCGCTCTAGTGTAGGCAATGCCGTGGTCAGGACCAAACTCGGGGGCCGACGAACCGGGGCGATATCCGTCACGCGGCCGTGTGATCGGCCTTCGCGCCCGTCTTGTAGGTGATCAGGATCGCCGAGGCCGAGACACCGGCGGCGACGATCAACATCATCTCACCGCCCACCACCATGCTCATCAAGCCACCGAGCAGGGCGCCGACGGCGAAGGCCGCGTACTGCAGGCCGTAGCCGAGCCAATCGCGCGAGCTACCGCCGCTGACGTGGCTTTCGATGCCCTGACTCAGCTTCACGACCGTTCCGGTGGCGTAGCTGAGCGGAACGCTGGTCTCGCCGTTCTTGACGAACGCGGTGTTGAGCGCACCCACCGCGAAGGCGACGAACGCGATCGGGATGAACCCCACGTCCTGCCCGCCGGTGCGGTCGAGGGCGTAGTCGACGACCGCGGCCACGGCAAGCGCCACGGTGGTCACCACGGACGCGCCGTAGTGGCCACTGCGCCACAGCCGCCGCCGGAGCATCGAGGCCACGAACACGCCGAGTCCGAACGAGAAAAGCAGCGTAATAGCACCGGTGGCCAGCAGTTGATCATTGTCGAACCAGCCGAGAACGGCGCGCTCGGTATTACCGGTCATGAATGTCACGAAATATCCGGCGGAATGCGTGTATGCGGCGGCGCCGATAAATCCGGCCAATATCGAAAGAAATGCCACCATCGGCATAGCGCCCGCGGGAATCCCGCGTAGCGGCGCCCGGTGGGCCACGTCACGAGGCTTGTTTTCTGTGGTCAGAGTCACAATTTCACATCCTCTGCGTTTACTCCGGCAAGGGATCGACACTGACGCCCATCTGCACGCTGCATTGTCGCGCAACGCCATCGACAGTAGCCACGAAATAAAATTCCGACCAGCTCGGAGATCACATTCTCGGGAAAGACACAGGATTGCGAGGTGCCGGCAATACCGAAGTAACCGAGAATTCGAAATCAATTCCGCCTACGCGCACGCGGGACCTGCGACGATGCTGCCGCAAGGTGGGCGGCCGATTCCCGCCATGGATCGAATTGTGTTCGATACCAACCACTTTGCGTTCGTGAGCGCTGCTCACGAGTGTGGTAGCTTCGCGAGGTTCGTCGGATCTGCGCAGGAGGCTCTGCCGTTGTCTTCTCATTGTGCGCGCCGCCGGGGCTCGGCCTATCTGCTCGCCGTACTGCTCGGGATCGGCGCGCTCGTCACACCCGTGCGCGCTTCGGCCGATCCCTACGTCGACCAGCTCGCCGACGCGGCGGCCACCCCGACGCTCGGGTGGGAGGGTTGCGCGGACGGATTCGAGTGCGCGCTGGCTCAGGTGCCGCTGGACTACAACAGCCCGCAGGCCGCCCAGATCGACCTGGCTGTCATCAAGTTGCCCGCATCCGATCCCGCTCGGCGCATCGGAACACTGTTCGTCAACTTCGGTGGGCCGGGGCCGTCCGGCGTCGACCGTCTCCGCGAGCGGGCTCGCTGGCCGTGGCTGTTCTCCGACGAACTGCGCGCCCGGTTCGACCTGGTTTCCTGGGATCCACGCTCGGTCTCGCGCAGCGCGGGCACACAGTGCTTCCCCAACGCCGCCGAGCAGGACGCGTACCTGGGTTCCTTCCCCGGCACCCCCACCGATCCGCGCGACGAGCCCGCGTTCTTCGCCGCCTCCGCCGATATCGCCGCCCGCTGCGCCGAGAACGCGGGTCCGATCCTGCACCACGCCTCGACCGCGAACACCGCCCGCGACCTGGATCTGTTACGCCGGGCGGTCGGTGACGAATCCCTGACCTACCACGGCATCTCCTACGGCACCCAGGTCGGCGCGGTCTACGCCAACATGTTCCCCGGCCGGGTCCGCGCGATGGCGCTCGACGGTTCCCTCGACTTCGAGGGGAATGTCAACGGCCACGGCACCGACGGTGTGAACCTGCCCCTCGATACCCGCCAGGGCGTGGCCGCGGGCATCGCCGAAACCTTCGACACCTTCCTGCGTGACTGCTCCGCCGCGGGCCCACGCTGCGCGTTCGCCGAGGGCGACCCGAAACTCAAGTGGGTAGCGCTGGCCGAACGAGCACGCCTCGCCCCGATCACGGTCGACGGCACCCCGTGGACCTTCTCTCGGATAGTGAGCGCCGCGGGCAGCCTCTCCCGCCCCGACACCTACCCCGACCTGGCGACTTTCCTCCAAAGCCTGTTCGACGCGGCAACGGTGCTACCCGCCCGGGTCCCCGACGCCCTCTTCGCCGAGAACCACCCCGCCAACCGCGTCGAGGCCTTCTATACGATCCAATGCTCCGACAGCACCGTCCCCACCGATCCCGCCGTCTACAGCAGAGTGGCCGCCACCGAAGACCTGCAGTCGCGCTACTTCGGCCGAACCGCCGTCTTCAACGCCACCCCCTGCGCCTTCTGGCAGGCCGAGGACCGAGACCGCTACACCGGCCCGTGGAACCGCGAAACCGCCGCCCCGATCCTCGTCCTCAACAGCCGATACGACCCGGCCACCCCGCTACAGGGCGCCAAAGCCGGTGCGGCCCAATTGAACCGGGCCCAGGTAGTCGTCATCGAAGGCGCGGGCCACAGCTCCATGTACGTCCAGAGCACCTGCGCCGAACACCTCAAACGCGACTACCTGTTCACCGCCCAACTCCCGCCCGCCGGCGTCAGCTGCGGAATCGACCGCTCACCGTTCAGCTGAACAGGCAGAGCAGGTCGTAGAGCGGCGGCTTCTCCACGCTGCCCGTGGAGAACAACAACTGCGCGATCGGTGAGCAGATCAACTGCGTCTCCGAGGACCCCGATCCACCCCCGGACCCGGAACCGGCGCTGGGGGCGGCGGAGGCAACACCAGGCGCCCCGAGGAGCGCGACGGAAAGAACAGCGACTGTGGCGAACTTCTTCATGCGCTCAGAGAACACACCGACCGCCGCCCTTGGAGTGAAATGCAAACATTTCATCCAATTTGATGACACTCCACAATCCCGAATCGCGCCGGACAGACGCACGAAGGCACGGACTCCCGTCGGAAGTCCGTGCCTTCGTCGATATTTCGCCTAGGCGGCGGGTGCGCTCACGAGGAGCGCAAGCTCACCAGGAGCTCTTGTGCACGCCCGGGAGCTCACCGCGGTGCGCCATTTCGCGGACGCAGATACGGCACAGGCCGAACTTGCGGTAGACCGCGTGCGGGCGACCGCAACGCTGGCAGCGGGTGTAGGCGCGGACGGCGAACTTAGGCTTGGCCTCCGCCTTGATGCGCAGTGCTTTCTTAGCCATGTGCTCAGTTCTCCTTGAACGGGAAGCCGAGGTGCTTCAGCAGCGCGCGGCCTTCTTCGTTGTTGGTCGCGGTGGTGACCACGGTGATGTCCATACCGCGCGGGCGGTCGATGGAATCCACGTCGATCTCGTGGAACATCGACTGCTCGCTGAGGCCGAACGTGTAGTTGCCGTTGCCGTCGAACTGCTTCGGCGACAGGCCGCGGAAGTCGCGGATACGGGGCAGCGCGATGGACACGAGACGGTCCAGGAACTCCCACATACGGTCGCCACGAAGGGTGACCTTCGCGCCGATCGGCATGCCCTCACGCAGCTTGAACTGCGCGATCGACTTGGTGGCCTTACGGATTTCGGGCTTCTGGCCGGTGATCAGCTCGAGGTCCTTGACGGCACCGTTGATGAGCTTCGCGTCACGGGCGGCGTCGCCGACACCCATGTTCACGACGACCTTGACGACGCCAGGGATCTGCATCACGTTGGCGTATTCGAACTCGCCGTTCAGCGCGTCCTTGATCTCGGCGCGGTAGCGCGCCTTCAGCCGGGGCTGAGTCTGCTCAGAGGTGGTCATGTCAGATGTCCTTCCCGTTTTTACGGGAGATCCGGACGCGCTTGCCGGACTCTTCGTCGGTGCGGTAGCCGACGCGAGTCGGGTTACCGTCGGAGTCGACGACCATCACGTTGGAAACCTGGATGGGGGCTTCCTGGGTGACGATGCCACCCGAGGACGCGCCACGCTGGTTCGCGGAATCCGCGACGTGCTTCTTGATGCGGTTCACGCCTTCGACGAGAACCTTGCCGGTCGCCGGGAAAGCCTGAATGACCTTGCCCTTGGCGCCCTTGTCCTTGCCCGAAATGACGAGCACGGTGTCACCCTTGTGCACCTTCATAGTCAGAGCACCTCCGGGGCCAGCGAAACGATCTTCATGAAGCGCTTGTCACGCAGCTCGCGGCCGACCGGGCCGAAGATGCGGGTGCCACGAGGATCGTTGTCCGGCTTGATCAGCACGGCAGCGTTCTCGTCGAACTTGATGTAGGAACCGTCCGGACGACGACGCTCCTTGGTCGTGCGAACGACGACAGCCTTGACGACGTCGCCCTTCTTCACGTTGGCGCCGGGGATGGCGTCCTTCACGGTGGCGACGATGATGTCACCGATACCGGCATAGCGACGCGACGAGCCACCGAGCACGCGGATGCAAAGGATTTCCTTCGCCCCGGTGTTGTCGGCGACGCGCAGTCGCGACTCCTGCTGAATCACTTCAGCACCTCCTGGACCTGGATGTATACGTACGCCGGATTGCCGACCCGACGCACATGGTCAGTCACCCTCCGGACGCGCGCCTGCCAGCGGAAATACCTTCCACTGGGGGTTCACTGCCGGATTGCGAGGGCATAGCTCCCGCAGGCAACCGTTCTAGTGTAGGTGAACCCCCAGGGCGAAACGAACCGGGGTGCGTCGACCAATCTGAAGTAGATATGTTTCAAACCGGCTTCGTCGCACACGGCCCGTTGCTAACGTCCCGCCATGAACATCACCCTGCCGATGAAGCGCCGTCTCGCGACCACGGCCACCGCGTTCGCCGCCGTCGTCACCATGGTGGCACCACACGCGAGCGCGGGTCCCGTCATCGACATGCTCACCGACACGCTGACCGTCGGCTGCACGTCGAAGATCGATGTGGTCGGTCTCGACAACTATGTCGGCGCGCAGGTCGACTTCCTCGCCAACGGCAAGTTCTTCGCCAGCGACACCGTGGAGCTCGAGGTGAACGTCGCGGGCGTCACCGTCGCCAAGGCCACGGCGTTCTATCACGTCGAGACCGAGGTGGAGGTCCAGCTGTCGCTGCTGCTGCACGCCACCGGCACACCGCTGGTGACCAAACGAGTACCCACCGTCATGAAGATCCTGAACGCGGGCAGCGGACTGGCCTGCGACCTGGCGACGGGTAGCTCGGGCAGCGCCTCCTGACGACAGCGGCCGAGCGAGGCCCGATCAAGGGCTTCGCTCGGCCGCTGGTCGACCAGGTCGAGGTCGTGTCAGCCCGCTACTGGCGCCAGTTCCCACGGACCGTCACCCGCGAGGGTGAGGACTTGGGTGTGGTGCTGGTCGACCGTGCTGCGGTGGGCCACCGAAACGATGATGGTGTCCGGCACTTCGGCGCGGAGCAGGCTGTAGAGGGAGTACTCCAGACCCTCGTCGACGGCGGAGGTCGCCTCGTCGAGGAAGACCACCTTGGGGCGGGTCAACAGAATGCGGGCAAAGGCCAGGCGCTGCTGCTCGCCCGGGGACAGAATCTTCGCCCAGTCGGCCTCTTCGTCGAGGCGGTCGGCGAGATGGCCCAGGTGGACCTTGGTGAGAACCTCGCGAATCGTGTCGTCGGTCGAGTCGTTGGACTCGGCCGGGTATTCGACCGCGGTCCGCAGATCGCCGAGCGGGAGATAGGGAAGTTGGGACAGGAACAAAGTCTCCGTGCCCGCCGGACGGCTGATCTCACCGTCGCTGTACGGCCACATCTGCGCGAGCGCGCGCAGCAGTGTGGTCTTCCCGCTACCGGAGGCGCCCTTGATGACCAACGCGTCAGTGGGGACGAGCCGCAGGGTCAGGTCGTCGATGAGCACTTCCCCGTCGGGCTTGCGGACATCGACCTTGTCCAGGTTCACGGCGTCGTCCAGATCCACGGCGGCCAGCTTGGGGAGGTTCCGGGATTCACCACTGGCGACCAGCAGGCCGTCGAGACGGATAAGCGAGGCTCGATACTCGGCGAAGTCGTCGTAGGAATCACGGAAGAAGGACAGGGAGTCCTGGATCTGACTGAATGCCGTAGCCGTCTGGTTCATCCCGCCCAGGGTTATCGCGCCGCTGAAGAAGCGTGGCGCCTGGATGAGATAGGGGAACAGGTAGGCGGACTGGGTGACGACGAAGTTCCAGCCGACGAACTTGAGCATCCGGTAGACATAGGCCCACTGCACCCGGATCACTTCGGCGAATCGGCTGAGCAAGCCGGCCCGTTCGACGTTCTCGCCGCGATAGAACGCGACGCTTTCCGCCGCGTCACGCACTCGGACGAGCGCGTAGCGGAAATCGGCGTTCGTACGCTCTCGCAGGAAGTTGATCCGGATCAGTGGGTGACCGATCCAGAAAGCGATCACGGTCGACACCAGGACATAGGCCATGACGATGACCAGCGCCGCCCGCGGAATCGTGACACCGAGGACCGTCATCGGCCCCGACAGATCCCACAGCACCTTGGTGAACGACACGACAGAGACAATGGCCGTCACCGCGCCGAGCGCCAGCGTGCGGGACTGCTCGGTGAACGTGATGGTGTCGGCCTGGATTCGCTGGTCAGGGTTGTCGATCGTGCTGTCGATGAACCGAGCCCGATAGAAGGCGCTGCCTGCCATCCAGTCCGTGGTGACATGATCGGTCAACCACACCCGCCAGCGGATGTCGAAAGCCAGTTTGGCGTAGAGGTACACCAGCTCTTTGACCGTCCAGATGGTGATCAACAGGGTGAACAGCTTCGCCGAGTCCCAGAACCCGGTTTTAGCTTCCGAGAGTGCCGCGTCGTCGCCAGATTTCAACGCGGACGCGGCGAGCTGGAACGAGGCGAACATGTCGTTGCCCCAGTAACTGAGCAGCACGCTCAATCGCACCGTCAGCAGGGCCATCAGCAGCAGGGCAGCGACGAACAGCCAGACGCGCCAGGCTCCGGCGCCACGGAAGTAGTTACCGCTGACGGACCAGAACTGGCGACCCCACTTCGTCACCCTGAGCAGCAGTGCGGCGATGACCACGAACGCCACCGCGGTGATGAGGAAGGCGATCCCGAGCCATTTCAGACTCTCGAACCACTCGACGCTCCAGTCTCTAGACGTCTCCACGCACGCATCCCATCCCTGACGGCCGAAATTCGGCGCAGTCTAACCCGCCGAACCGGTCTTCGCCGGGCCGCAGCTCGGCCCATCGATTGACCACCCAAAACCGACGTAGGTTAGCCTTAGCTGGCTTATGCTGGAACAGGCTCTTCAGGGCCGCTCGAGGAGCACTCCTCGAGATAGAAGGGACGCAACGATGACTGCTCGGACTTCACGCGGGTGGCGCCGCACGGCGGTGGCCGTGCTGGCAGGCACCCTCGCCTTCGGCGGTGTCACGGCCTGTAGCTCATCCGATGAGTCGTCGACCGGCGGTGAAGCGGTGACCATCACCCACGCCCGCGGCGAGACCAGCGTCCCCGGTACCCCGAAGAAGATCGTCGCCTTGGGCAACCAGTGGCTCGACACCTCGCTGGCCCTCGGCGTGGTCCCCGTCGGCTACATCGACAACGTCTCCGCCGTCTCCAAGAGCACCCCGCCGTGGACGCCGGAGTCGCTGAAGTCGGCCACCGCCCTCAACACCACCGGCAATCTCGCCGAGCAGGTCGCGGCGCTGGAGCCGGACCTGATCCTGGCCGACCCGTTCATCGCCGACCAGAAGACCTACGACGACCTGTCCAAGGTCGCCCCTACCCTGCCCGCGCTGACCAAGGACGCCGTCACCCCGTGGCAGGACCAGGTCACCGCGCTGGGCAAGGTGCTGCACAAGGAGTCCGACGCGAGCGCGGTGATCAAGAAGGTCGACGACAAGGTCGCCGCCATCGCGACCGCCAACCCCGGCCTGAAGGGCAAGACCTTCGCCAGCACCTGGCTCGCGAGCCCCGCGCAGCTGATGGTGCTGACCGACGCCAATGACGGTTCGGCCAAGGTGTTCACCGCACTCGGCATGGGCATCCCGGCCAACCTCGCCGCGATGCCGGCCAACCAGGGCCGCCTGGCGCTGTCGCCGGAGAAGGTCGACGAGCTCACCGCCGACCTGCTGCTGGCCGGCTACTCCCCCGGCCTCGACGAGAAGTACCGGCAGCTGCCGGGTTACGCCGATCTGCCGTCGGTGCGCAAGGGTTCGGTCGTGTTCCTGACAACGCAGGAGATCAGCGCGATCAACCAGCCGAGCGCGCTGTCGGTGCCGTACATGCTGGACAAGCTCGAACCCGCGTTCGCCGCCGCCGCGAAATAGGTTCTGCCCCAGACCGGTTCTACCCCCGAGGATTTCACCGTGCTCGCCTCCGCTTACCCCGCCCAGACCCGCTTCGCCCTGCGCGCGGGCGTCACCTGCCTCACGACACCCGCAGGCGCGGTGCTGCTGAACCCGCCGCGCAACGAGAAGCTGACCGGTCTGGGCGCGGGGGCACTGCAGGCGCTGAAAACCCTCAACCAGGGCCCGGCGACCGCCGCCGAAATGGCGACCGCCGCGGCGGGCGACGACATCACCGCGCTGATGCGCAAGCTCACCGACGGCGGCTGGCTCTCGGTGACAGTCCGCGACGGCGGCCGCGACCTCTACAGCATCCGCCCCTTCGCCGACCCCGCCCCTCGCCTCGCGGTGGCCCTGCCCACCTGGTCGGCGACGCTGTCGAAATTCGCTGTCCTGCACCGTGACAACCAGGGCTTCGTGCTCGAACACCCGCAGGGGTGGTGCGACCTGCGCATCCACGACCCGCGCCTGCTCGCCCTGCTCGACGGTCCCCTCGCCGCCGATTCGCCGGTGCCCGCCGCCGTGAAAACCCAGTTCATGGCGGACCTGCAATGGTGCGGTTTCCTGGTCGACGGCGACGAGGAGGAGCGTGAGTTCACCACCCGCTCCTGGAACACCCCCGACCTGTGGTTCCACCGCCGCAGCACCCTCGGCGCCCGCACGGTGACCTGGGACGACTTCGGTCCCACCCGCTGGGCCGACGGCCAGTTCCCCGAGTTGCCGCTGCGCCGTGCGTCATTCGCCGGTGATCCGATCGCTCTTGCGAAGCCGGATCTGGTGTCGCTGCGCGTCTCCGACCCGAGCCTGGCCGCCGCCATCGAGGACCGCGTCTCCACCCGCGCCTTCGACGACGCCGCCCCCATCACCTCGGTTCAACTGGGCGAGTTGCTGTTTCGCACCGCCCGCACCCGCGAAGACGGCTCCCGCCCCTACCCCTCCGGCGGCGGCGCCTACGAACTCGAGATCTATCCCGTGGTGCGCAATGTCGCCGGCCTGGAAAACGGCATGTACCACTACGACTCGACCGACCACGCCCTGCGCCCGGTCGCCCTCGCCGACGCCCCCGCCGTCCAGAAGCTCCTCAAATCCACCTCGGCCACCCTGGCAGGCGGCGCGCAACCCCAAGTCCTGCTGCTGGTTTCGGCCCGCGCGGGCCGCGTCATGTGGAGCTACGAACAGGTCGCCTACGCCAACATCCTCAAGCACGTCGGCGTCCTCATGCAGACCGTCTACCTGGCCGCCACCGCCATGAACCTCGGCGTCGTCGCCCAAGGCTTCAGCGACACCTCCGCTTTCGCCGCCGCCACCGGGCTCGACGAACTCGAAGAGTGCAATGTCGGCAGCATCATCGTCGGCTCACCGGCGCACTGATCCGGTCATCGCATCGAGTTCTGATTTACCCCCTCGGGTACGTTCCCTCGAATGAGGGAACTCGCGTACACGGCGTCGCCCGACAGTGAACTGCCCTATTACGGGTGCGTGTCGCTCTGCGCGGTGATCGATATTCCGGTTGGTGACCTGGAAGTTCGATTGTCACGCTCGTTCAGCCGTTCTCCAGCGGGCGGTGCCTTTCTACTGCTCACGATGCGAACAGGCGTACCGCTCGGCCTGTTCGCGCCGCCCGATCACAGCTGCGCCTATGTGGCGGTGCGTGGATACGGAGGCGGGGAACCCCAGGTAGACATCCTGGTGGAGGCGACCGGAATCCCGCGAGAGTCCGTGCGCTGGTTAACGGGATACACCGACACCGACGGCCCTCGCGTCGTGGAAGGCCGCGACGCCCACCAGGGTCCTCCTCCGCCGCCTTGGCTAGCCGAGGTGAACGCTTCGATATCGGCGGCATCGGATCCCCGCCTGCAGCGAGATCCTGTGACCTCGAGAGAGGAAGCGCGTGAGCTGTTCGAGAACGTGTTCGAAACCGGTCGAGAGTTCCGTGTGTTCGAGTGCACCCACGGATGGGTCGGCCGGGCAGTCCTGACCGACGACGAGGTCGCAGGCGGGGCTGGACTCGGTCTCGGAAATTACGTACTCAACAAGAGGACAGGTGCGATCACGGCACACGCGAGTCTGCCGCCCCACCTGATCGGCGAGCAGTTCGATGCGGCGATCGAGTCCGGCGAGCGGGTCGCCGGATACCAGGTCTATCCACCGCTGTGTCGAATCGACCTACACCGGACCTCCGAGAACGCCCGAACCATCAGCTACCGCATCGATGTCTCCCGACTGGATAGACAGAGCGATACGACCACCCAACACGTCGAGATCACCAAGAACCCGATCGGACACCAGCCAACCGACCGAACTTCCGGGGTCGTGACCTCGTGGGCGCAGATGCGCCACAACACAACCGGCACGTGGCCCGCGAAGGGAACGTTCGACTACTAGCTTCGTCGAATACTTCGACGCTATGAAGATCGCTCTTCTCGCGTGAGACGTACATCACATCATGCAACCTCCGACGACTCTCGCGCGTCCAAACTTATGACGTGCTTCCTAACAGATCGAGGGTCTCATGAACGACGACTGGTCGGCGCCGACGCGGGCATCCAACGATGCGTTGCGCGCGCAGATCGATTCGATGCTGGATACCTTCAACGCCGAGAAGTCGACCCTGCTCGACACGCAGTCCCAGGCTGTGGCTTTGGTGAGTGTGTGGTCCGAGGACGGGCTGGTTCGGGCATCGGGCACCATCGCGGGCGTATCGGAAGTCCATGTCGCCGCCGACGCGTTCAAACGAACAACCCCGGAATCGCTTGGCCGTTCGATCACCGAAGCCATCGCGGAACTGAAGCGGCAAACCACGCAAACGCAGCAACAAGCGTTGGCCCCGCTCTCCGCGTCGATGCCGGACCTGTCCGATCTGATCCCCGGCGCCCCGAGTATGAAAGACCTGATCGCCGGGCTCACCCCACCTCCGCCACCGATGCCAGAACCAGTGGTCGAGGCGCCTAACACCCTCGTCGATGACACCGACGACGAAGAAGGCGACTACTTCCGCAACCGGAGCTACCTGCGATGAGTTCGGTGAAAGTCGACCCCGACGGCCTCCGCAACACCCAACCCGCGTTCGCGTCGGTCGCGTCCACGATCACCACCGCCGCCCAGCAGTTGGCAGCGGTCATCTCGGCCGAGGGCGAATGTTGGGGCGGCGACGAGATCGGTGCCGCGTTCGCCCAGAACTACACACCCGGTGTCGACCCTGGCCAGAAGGCAGTAACCGGATTGGCGACCACGATGACTCAACTCGGCGAGAACATGGTCACCGTCGCCAACGCCTTCCAAACCCAGGACACCACCAGAGCCGACGAAATCGGCGAGGTAGCGAGCTCGCTGTAAATGGGCATCGAGATACCCGACGAGCTGCAATGGGTCGCGAAGTACGTTCTCGGCGCAGGTGATTGGCCCGATGGCGATGAAACAGCGATGCGTCGAGTCGCCGACGGCTGGACCGCTATGGCGAACACTCTCAACACCGTCGACGACGATGCCAGCAAAGCCCTCAACATCGCCCTAGCCGCAATCTCCGAAGGTGAAACCCACACCTCGATCGCGACCTTCCGCGACAAGCTCTTGTCCGGTGATCAGGCCACCTTCGCCGCGGTTCGCACGTGGTGTGAGAAGCAAGCCGAGCTCCTGGACGACGGCGCCAACGACATCGAGCACACCAAACTCGTGATCATCGGCACGATGATCGTGACCGCGGTCGAGCTCGCTGTCGCGCTGGCCACCTCGTGGACCGGTGTCGGTGCGGTCGCCGGTGTCGCGGCCCGGGTCGCCGCGCAGGTTGCGATTCGGATAGCGATCAAACAACTCATCGCCCGCATGCTCACCCGAGGCGCTGCCAAGGCCGCGGCCAGACTCGCGTTGCGCGGCGCGGCTTTCGAAGCTTTGGAAGAAGGCGGTGTCGATCTCGCGGCCCGGATGATCCAGGTCTCCAACGGTGACCGCACGGGCGAGAAGTTCGGGGTGGCCGATTTCCTTTTGGCGACTTTCGGTGGTGCGGTCGGTGGCGCAGTCGGTGGTGTGTTGGGCGGGGGGACCGGCGCGCTCGGCGATGTCGCGTCTTCGACGGCGGGCAAAGTCGCAGGCAAGGTAGTCGGTGGCACCGTCACCGAACTCGGTGCCGACCTGTCGGCCCAGGTCGCCGCCGCCGGAGCGGGAGCGGTGTTCCTCAATCGGGAATTCCAGCTCGATATCGGTGTCGAGACGTTCACCAGTGCGGGAGCAGGGGGTGTCCAGACGGCACTGGAGTCGGGCGGGCACGGTGGAAACGCCACCGCCCCGACAGTTCCCGAACTCGGTACCGAAACCCCCGGTGCGACAACAGCCGCGGCGACCGACACACCGACCGAACCTGCGGATCAGGCTCCCGCCGGAACTGACACTGCAAGCCCTGCCCACGATGCCTCCCCCACCACTCCAGCCGGTACCGACAGCGACAACCCGACGAACGGCGCGTCCACTACGCCATCCGGAACCGACAGCGACTCCCCGACCGCACCGGCGTCCACAGGCGATCAGGGCGCAGCGGGCAACGAGGCGCCTTCGCCTCAGAACAGCACGCCCGACGCACCGACAACGGGAGATCCTTCCGCGACGCCGAACAACAACGGCACGAACGGAACTCCACCCGCTGGCGACTCCGCACCGTCGAATACCGACGGCGGTGGGGCCACCGATTCCGAACCGCCTTCGACTCCGGACAGCCCCACAGCCCCGGAGAGCTCGCCCAACGACACCGAGCCATCCAGCCCCAACAGCAACAGCAACAGCAACAGCCACAGCCCTACCGAAACTCCGTCGACAACCCAGCCGAACCCGAACACCGACGCGCCCACCGAAACCCCTACCCCACCCATCAGCGACACATCCTCGACCAATCCCCCGAGCTCCACCGGATCATCACTGGACCTCCCTTCCCAGGATGTCCCAAACTCGTCGAACACTCCCACCGAGAGCACTCCGACGAATTCACCTCCAACACAGCAGCATCCGGCTCCACTGGCGGCCGAAAATGCTACACCCCCAGCACAGCCCACCACGCCGGAGTCGGCCCCACAGCAATCCCCAATCTCCACTCCTGCCGCGTCCACCACCCCTCAACCAGCAACCCCGACGAACAGCCCCACCCACACGTCCGACACCAGCCGCCCGAGCACTTCAGACACATCAACAGCCACGGCCGCAACCGCGACTGCTCCCCCAAGCCAAACCGCAAACCCGACGCCTACAACAACTCCCACATCAACCCCACCGCCCACTGCCACACCGACACCCGCGATCAGCCCGATCCCAATGTCAGCGCCATCATCGCCCAGATCGAACGCACCCACGTCGACCCCCACAACACCCACCTCTGCAACTCCGGCACCGGCGACCACCTCGACCCCCCAGACTGCGCCCCCCATCGACCAGACCCCGTCTAGGCCGACAACCCCGTCAGCGGTGCCAGAAACGCACACAGCAACCAGCCCCAACAGCCGACCGGGTTCTACCCCGATCACCAACCCCACTCAGACAACACCGCCGACCCCCACCCCCTCGGCAACTCCGACAAACCAGCTACCCGATCCCGGTTACAGCCCAGATGCCCGTCCCCTGCGCGATGCATTGCGTAACCAACCGCCGCACGACGGACGCACAACCACCGTCGACACGAACCAGAACCAGGCCCAGCCACGCCCCTCATACCGAGTTCGCCGCTTCCAGGTCGGCGACCGCTGGGTCACGGTAGCCACCATTCGCGCCCACATCCCGAACGCGCATCTGATGACACCAGCCGAACTGAACCTGGAGATCGAATACGCCCAGCGCGCGGTTGATGCCGCCTTCAATCACGGTCAGGATCTCCTCAGCGGCACCCAGCCCACCGGCGACCAGTTCCTGGTCGACCTCGAGCTCACCACCGACCCGAACGTAGCCGATCTACGACTGAACACCCAGCAACATCAATTCGATCTGGCCAACGACCTCCGCGCGCACATGGGCTTGCCACGAAGCACCCCGGACACCCCACTGAGCCCCGACGACCTCCGAACGATCAGCAACGACATCGCCCGAGCCAACACGCCCGCTCGATTCGCCAACCCTTCCGACAGTCGGGTCATGGCCCCGGGTCGTCTGGAGCCCGTCGAGCAGGCGGCGCACCAGCGTCGAGTTGAAGACCAACTCCGCAATGGCAACGGATTCACGATCGGAGCTGACCCGCGAACACACCCCTATGGCCGGTCTGTCAACGACGGCGGCCCGACGCGGGACGGGCGCCGAAATAACTGCCTCGATTGTTCGCTGTCGGCCTTGTCGTCGTTCTACGGTATTCCCCAGGTCTCGGCCCCTCGGTGGCCAGACCTGCTGCCCGATGGCTCCCGCGACAACCGCAGTGGCGAACGACTCGGTCCGACACGAGCGGCAAATTGGCTCGGGCGGGGATTCAGCAATTTCGCAGGGATGCCGATCCAGGAACAGTTCCGCGAACTACACAACCATATCGCCGCTCTCGGTCCCGGCTCCGCGGCGCTAGTTGTCAACTATTGGCACGCACACGACAAGTACGGAAACCCTGAATTCAACGCCGACGGTTCCCCAGTAGTCCGTGCCTCGCACGCCACAGTGATCGTCTACCCACCCGGTGCAGCCGGGCCCGTATGGTGGGATCCGCAGTCGGGCACGACCTCCGACGTCCCACCTCCAGATATGGTCGCTCGGTCGGCCGCGCTGGACTTCATTCCCATCGACGCACACGGAGGTATTCAGAATGCCGGAGCCAATTCTCACGGTGGAACAGGCCAACCAGCTGCTGATCAAAGTGTTCGGGCCGAATCAGAAGTTCCAGGTGATGGAGACCAGACACGGCTGGGTAGCCCAAGCGATTCTCTCCCAGGAGGAGTTGAATCAGGGCATGGGGTTGGGCCTGGGGAACTACGTACTGAACAAACAAACGGGAGTCGTGACAGCTCACCGGAGTCTGCCGCCGGACATGATCGGGGAGGAATTCGACCAGGCGATCGAAACGGGCCAGCCGATCCAGGGCGGCCAGGTATATCCCCCACTTCGTCGAATCCATCTGCGGAAAACCTTCGAGGACCCGCAGACAGTTCAGTACCAAGTCCAAGTGACCGACCTGGCTCAACCGAACAGTCCGGAAACGACCGAACTGATCACGATCAACAAGGAAACCCTGTACTTCCATCCGAGCGGGGGCCCGCTCTCGGAAGCGACAGCATGGGCCGAGATGCTCAGCCGGACAACGGGAACCTGGCCGATGGAGGAAACCATCGAACGGTAACGAGCGTCCCGGATACCAACCTGTCGGCCGCGTCTCCGGCCACCACACCGTCGACGTCGACGCCGACGTCGATCGATCACAACCCAGCTTCACCGTCTGCCTCGACGCCGACCGCCGACATCACCCCGGCATCAGATACCACTTCACCCGCAGAGCGATCACCTTATGTCGAGGCAGGTGGCGCCAGACGGCCACGCAATGCCTACGACACCGAGGCACAGGATGCCTGGGCCAACAACGTTTACGACCACATCCGCAGTTCTGACACTGACATCGACGGAATGGTCGCAGCACTCGCCGATGTGCCGCGGCACGATGGCTCCGTGGGATTCGACCGGGCAGAGCTGGAGCGAATCAAAAATCATCTCTTCAGAGAAGAGCATCCGCTGAGCGTTACCGACGACAACGGTAATGACATCGGGATCGAATATCGGCGATACGACGCGTACGCCGATATCGCCGAAGCCTGGATGCGGATGACCCTCGGCCGAGCAACCCCCGACGATATCGTCCTGCTGGAGCATGAGCTGGCCGAAGCACAATACTATGAAAGCCATCCCGGCGCGCCGTATCAGGAAGCTCACCAGTTCGCCAATCAGCGCTTCAACTGGGAAGCGATGCAGCACTCTCATACCGGCGAGAACATCGATGAATGGAGTTCAGTCTATGGCAATGTATCTGGTGTTCCGGCTGGAGTCGGAGACCGACCAGGAAGTGACCTACCGGTTCGGCGGGGCGGATCACAATCTCAATCGGTCCCTGACGATCAACAAGGCGAATTACTCGGTGAAGGTCGCGGACGGGAAGGAGGACGCGATGGCCGTGAGAACAGCAGGCACAGCGATGACTCGTCACCGTCAGGACGGAGTCTGGATCAAGGCGGGCAACTTCCAAGCCTGAACAACCCGCCGCGCCAATCCGGCGGTCACAACAGTGCGAGCAATCTACCGCCGAATTCCCCGTCGAGCGGCCCTGCACCATCACCGGATTCGGTGCCACATCAGCGTCCAGCCGCGGTTCCACCTGCTACTGACAGCACAGGTGCTACCCCTGCACAGCATGGCCCAGAGACGGCGACACCCCCCGCACAACAAGCCGCAGCGACCGACGGATCGAAACACCCCTCGTCCGGTAAACGCTCGCCCCAGGCACTCGAGAACGCCGCACAATCCAGGATTGCCCGCGAACAGTTGCGTTCGACCGGCACCGCGCAGGGAGAATCGACCCGAATCGGAAATCAGCGCAGTGGCGCATCATTTCAGGCCCGTCGGATACCCGACTTCTTCGGACAACCTGTCAGGCTCCTCCGCATCGCTGTTCATTTCAGCGGTAGTACATCCGTACACCCCGACGCTGTCAGTGAATTGAGCGAACTGGCGCAATTGGCAACCGACCTCGCGTTCAACGGCGGACACCAGTTCGTCAACGGCGAATGGGTCATGGTGGACCTCGTCCCGGTCGGCACCGCGGCAGAGGCTGACATGCGGGTTCGGGTAGACGACTCTGGGGCACCCGGCACCACACATCCGAACACCGATCTGTCGGCCCTGACCAACCGGATACGCGACCAGCTCGGCCTGAACCCGACTACCGACAATACCTTGTCCTCAGACGACCTTCAGCAGCTCAGCAGCCAGATCGATAATGCCACCTTCTCCACCCCCACAACGCCGCCATGGCATGCTGACTCAGTTGCCGCAATCGCCGTTTCGGCAACGAACCCGCAAGGCGCACCCCCGGCGACATCGCCGCCGAACAACTTCGGACAGACTGACATCCGAGCTCCCGAATCGAATTCTCCTCCAAAGCACTCCCCGCCTCGAGCGCCGGCATCGACGAACCCGAACACGCTGCCCTCGCAGATACCTCGAGAGCATCAGCATTGGGGCACACCAAATCCGAACCAGGAGCAGTCCCGAGTACCTCCCCGCACGCCGGATCGTCGCGTGCCGGAATCAACATCGCAGGCGAACACAACCGACTGGAGACAGTCGACATTGCCCGCGAGGCTCGGTTCCAACGCGCCGCAGTCGGATAGCGATCGGCACTTCGATCCGCGAAATTTCCGTGCACCAGAGTCGTTGCCGCCACCGCCACACTCCGCCGGTCCGCCTGCCACGAATCATCCTGCCGGTAGCCGGAACGAACCCCAATCGTCTCGATCGGTCGGCGCCGTCAGGCGAATCATCCGCAGACTCTTCGGAATGCAGCCGCGTCGAAACGTCACATCGACGCAGCCGGCCATCCCGCCGACACAGAGGCAGCAGTCCGTTGCTCCGAGACCTCCTGACACGAACAGTAAGCAGCAATCAGCACCCCCGCAGGACTTCTCCGATCTTCCTTACAGCAACAGGCCACCTTATGCGACACAGGAAATGAACCCTACCTATCGTGGTGAGCACGAGTTGGGAAACCCCGTGTGGGAATATCCGCTGCACGTCGCATATTTCAGCGAGGCTGATCGACAACGATTCAGGCTCTACATCATCGATGGAAAAATTTACACTTCGGACGGGAAGCTTTTCGACACCAGTTCCAGTTCCACAGCCTGGGGCGGTGCGGGCCGAGCGATTTTCGTTATGGACGAGCACGGAAATCTGTACGCTTCGGACTACCATGAGCGGGGCCTGTTCCACCATTCCAGCTTCCTTGCCGGCGAGAATGTCGCCGCCGCAGGAGAGATGGCGGCGATCGATGGAGAGCTCCAGATGATCACCGACTCTAGCGGACACTATCGGCCGTCCCGTGGACATACCATGCAGGCCATCCATCAACTCAGAAGTATGGGAATAGTAATCACTCCGGGACAAGTCCGGTTCGAGGCTCCACCGCAATGAAAGGAACCATGTGAATCACTGGCAGGGTGTCGTAAATTCGATATTCTACTCGATTCAGTTCGAGCACGATCTCGACAACAAGACGGTCGACAGGATCGCGTACGCACTGGTGACCGAGCCGATCTCCACGCTGACACCGCAGGAGGAGTACCAGATACTATCAGACGGCTTGGCGGCCGAATTGGCACTCCCATCGGTCGTGTCGATGCGCCAAGGGTCGCCAGAATTGCGGGATTTCTTGAGCCGCACAGTGGCACGCATGGAGGAGATGCGCCCATGGCCCGAATTGCCGTATATGAGATTACCCGAAGAAAGCATCACCGCTTTCCGAGACGCCCAACCGATCGCCCGTATCTCGGCGAGGGTCAACGATATCGAAGCACGAATGTCACGCGGGTTTTATTGGGGAACCGAATACGGAACATACATCCCTTTGAAAATGCGCTCCGGGAGAATTATCGGCATGTTCACCCCATTCTGGGATGACAACGAAGATATCGTTCTCGTCGATACCACCGACGATGCCGACCCAGACTCGGTCATCAATGAATTATTGTCAGCTACGAGGATCGACCCGGTCACGGTGACTCGCCTGACCGCAGAAGACCTCGATGAATTCATCGAGGAATATGCGACAACCCCCATGCAACCGAATTTCCGCGGCGAGAATTTTCCTGGAAATTCCGTGTGGGGCGACAAGTATGTCGCATACCTGACCACCGACGAACGGGAATCGTATCGACTCACCCTCCACGATGGACTCCTCTACAACGCCCAGGGCCAGCTCTACGACACTGGCGACGCTCGTACCCTGTGGTCACCGGATGGTGGGCGGGCGATTTTCGCCATGGACAGTCGCGGCGACCTCTACTCATCTCCGCACCACGTCCTCGGCCGGTTCCATCACTCCAGTTTCCTCGCGGGAGAACCGGTTGCCGGTGCCGGTGAGATCGAGGTCAGGGCGGGGCGTGTTCTTTTGATCAGCGACCACAGCACCCATTACCGCCCAGCACGGCGCTTCACCGAGCAGGTTGTCGACAGCCTCGCAAGGCAGGGGGCAAGTGTCGATGACATTCAAGTCGAATACCACCAGCCGCCGGACCCGGTTCAGTGACGCACGATTCGTTGATGTCCGCAGAGTTCGGCCGTTCGGCTCAGTTCTCGCTTCGGCTGCAGGACCGATGGTCCTGGCGATCGCGGGCAGTTGCGTAGGGTTGGGGAGGGCGCGGTCTGCAAGTCAGTGGAACCGGATGGGGTCGGGGTGCGTCTAATCGAGTAGTGGCAGGTTGCTGCCGTGTCCGGCCAAGTAGGAGTGCTGTGCGAAGCGTTGTGGTGATGCGGGCTGTGGTCTGTGGCGTGGTCGGGGCAAGTGTCCTCGCGGGGTGCGGAGGGACCGAGGAGGGGTCGGCCGGGCCCACGACTACCGTGCGGGATCCGGACAGTATCGAGGTGTTCAACCCGTGCCGGGGGGCGTTGTCGGATGAGGTATTGCGAGGCGTGGGGCTCGATCCGACATCGAAAGGTGTTCTGACCGATCCACCGACCGGCGTCTCGGCGTGGCGAGCCTGCGACTGGATGCCGCTCGACAACCGATACGGATCCGGGTCCCGGAGTGTCATGGTGATGTCGACGAGCCACACCCTCGAGGAGGCACGTGCAAAGGCGAGCGCCGAGGTAATTCGGAACACCACCGTTAACACCCGACCAGGCCTGGTGTCGAGGGAGAAGGCCGATCCGGACGCCTGTTATGTGTCGTTCGAAGCCGAACAGGGCATGTTCGAAGTTCGTACCTCGTGGTTGAGCACCGAAGGCCCCCGGGTCGGGGACCTCTGCGGAATGACGGAAAAATACGCTGCGGCAATCGAACCGCACCTGCCGAAGTAACCGGGGGAAAGATGACGCAGGATCATGCCAGCTACTGGCAAAATATGAAGACTCAGGCAGTCAACGGTGAGTTCAGGCTCGAAGAAGACCTCGGGCAAGCGCTAGCTGGCGTGGTCAGCCAATACATCACTGACCTGGAACGACAGAAGACATACGCCCAGGCTCTCAATCGCCTGACCGGTTGGGGCGGTCTCCCTTCCGCCGAAGTAATCCGCGCCAAGTACGAGGCAAAAGCAGTCGCCGGAGGCGCCGGCGACGCCAACGACTCCGCGGTGAAACGCCTGGAGCAGCACATCGCCATCGCCCGCGACCAGCGCGATACTTTCCTCGCCGCCATCGGAAAACTACAGGCCGTCGACCAGCAGTCCGCAGGCGAAATCGGCGCGACGGGGGCGAACATCTGATGGGGTTCTGGGATCCTCTCGAAACGATCGGCATGACCGTTTTCCACGTGGGAACGCTCGGCGCCTTCAAGATCATGGACAATCACGACCAGTCCAGCAACGCTGACGACGACCGCAGCAAGCTCGACAACGACGGTAAGCAGGCGTGGGAGGGCGATCGCAGCATCATCGGCGACGAATGGTCGAGGCTGCGGGCAGGCAGTGATGTGACGATGGAGGGCGAGAAGGTAAAGGCCGAGCCGTTCAGTACGTGGACACATCAGGAGATCTGGGATGCGTTGCGCGGCAAGGACGGCAAGCCCGGAGTCGACGCCGGGCAGATCAATGCCACCGCGGACGGTTGGCGGCGCCTGACAACGGGAACCGAGACCGCGGTCAACAACTACCGAACGAGCTTCGAGCGAGTCCTGTCCGAGAAGTGGTCGGGCGCCTCCGGAACCGAGGCGATCAACGGTGTGAAGAGCTACACCACCGAAGCAGCGAAGCTACACACCACATTCCAGATGGTCGCCAACGGCATCGACTACATGGAAGGGGTTCTCGGACAGGCGAAAATCGCGATCCCTGAGCCAGAGAAAGTATCAACTTTCGACGAGTTGATCAGCCACATCCCCGGCAACGGTGTGGTCAAAGCGGCGAAGCATCGCGCCAATGAAGCCGAGGAAGACGCCCGACTCTTCATGATCGGCACCTACCAGCCAGGGTCGATCACTGTCGACAGACAGACACCGATTCTGCCCGTCCCCATCAACAACATCGGCGACCCAGGCGGCATTCCCGACACCGGAGGCAACGGCAACGACGGCGGCTCCAACAACAGCACCGGCAGCAACGGCAGCGATTCGTCCACGGACCCCGCTGGCACACAAGAGGATTTGGCGACGACGGAGCCGCAGTCGACCGATCCTGACGAGGATCAGAACGACGACGGAACCGGCGACGACACCACCGAGCCGAGCTCCACCGACCCATCCGCGACGACACCCGCGGCGACGACACCGGCCGGTACCGGCACGCCCACCACACCCGGCGGCGGAGGGGCACCTGGTTCGGGTTCGCCAGGTTCGGGTTCCCCCGGGTCCGGTGCGCCGAGCGGAGGCGCACAAGGTGCCGCCGTGCCGGGTACTCCCGGCGGTGCGGCTGCGGCCGCGGGTTCAGGTAACCGCGCGGGAACGACCAGCGGCGTAGGCGGCAGGGGTATGAGCGGCATGCCCGGCATGATGGGTGGCGGCCGCGGCGGCGGTAAAGGCGAGGACGACAGTGAGCACGCCATTCCCGACTACCTCATCCAGGATCGAGAAGACGAACTCATCGGGCTGCTTCCGCCGACCCTTCCGCCCGGCGGGGTGATCGGCGCGTGAGCTGGTCCCAAGCAGCCACCTACGACACAGCAGATCGGCGCTCGAGCTGGCAGCTCGACCCGCACGCGTTCGCCGTCGGAGTGGAAGGCCATGGCCGCGACCGCCTTCCGTACCCGTTGACCTTCCGACCCGAGCTCGCCGAAACCTACGAGATCCACCAGGAACGACGCGAGGCCGCCTTCGCCAGGCTGCGGCAGGTCTACGACGATGGCCTACACAAAGTGTTCCGCGCTCTGCTCGAACCCGAGGTGCGCGTCGAGATCGAGGGTCTACACGGCCCTGGTCAGTCCGAAGTCGTCCGCGTGTACGCCGGAATCATCGAGGACCACGCGGCCTTGGCGGTCCAAGCATCAGGACCTACCCGCGAGCAGGGCGGGGATATCACCTTGAGCATTGTTCCGCTGGCCGACTTGGCCGCTGCGATCGTCACGAACCTGCCTCGCGCACAAGGTGGTTCGACATCCCGCTTCGAAGGCCGACGCAGCGACCTCGACGCGGCCACCTACGCCCGCCACCCCACACGCCTGTCCCCCGTCGAACAGACGCAACGGTTCTTCCGCCGCCCCCGAACCAGCACCGGCGAGATCACCGTCTACCCCGGATTCCAGGTGGACTCACGCCCCACCACCGACGGCAAAGCCTTTCTCTGGCTGGACTATCCGAACGACGGCCGCTATCTCATCCAGCATCACGACGCCGACAACTTCACCGTCATCCCCGGCCCGCCCACCGAACTACAGCACCGGCTGGCCAGGCACACCGCGATATTCACCGAGCGACGGCGCGGGTAGCGCGACCACTGCTCAGGCGGGGATAGGTTCGGTTCCGTCGAAGGGTGGGTAGGTGTCGCTGGTTGTGCGTTCGGCGGCGGCGATGTAGACGGCCAGGGCTTCGCGGGATCGGGTGAGGCGGTTGATTTGGTCGTCGAGGCGGTGGAGACGGGTTCGCATGGCGGACAGTAGGTCTGGGCAGGCGGGCAGGGTGGGGGTTTCGCCTTCTGCGCAGGGTAGGAGGTAGGCGATGTCTTCGGAGGACAGGCCAGCGCCGAGTAGGTGGCGAATCTGCTGGACGCGCAGTGGGGCGGTTTCGTCGTATTCGCGGTAGCCGTTCGGGCTGCGGTGCGCGGACATCAGGCCCTGGGCCTCGTAGTAGCGCAGTTGGTGGGTGTTGACGCCTGTGCGGGTACTCAGTTCGCCGATTCGCATGGCATCCTCACTTGACCTTCATACCGGTATGAACGTTGATGATGCTGCCATGAACAACGCAACCGAAACATCCGTGACCGTCATCGGACTCGGGCTCATGGGCCAGGCGCTCGCCGGCGCGTTCCTCGCCGCCGGACATCCCACCACCGTATGGAATCGGACGCCCGCCAAGGCCGACCGGCTGGTGGCCGAGGGTGCGCGGCTCGCGCCGACCATCGGTGACGCGCTGCGAGCGGGCTCGATCACGATCATCTGCGTCTCCGACTACCCCGCCGTCCGTGAACTGTTCGACACCACAGAGGTCGGCGGCACCACCTTGCTCAATCTGACCTCGGGCGACTCGGCCCAGGCCCGCGAGACTGCCCGCTGGTTCGCGCAGCGCGGCGCTCACTACCTGGACGGCGCGATCATGGCCATCCCGCAGGCGATCGGAACACCCGACGCGGTGATTCTGCACAGCGGTCCACAGGCCGACTTCGACACTCATCAGTCAACGCTCGAGGCACTGGGCACCGTCAGCTACCTCGGCGCCGATCACGGCCTCGCTTCCCTGTACGACGTGGCGGGTCTGACCATGATGTGGAGCATCCTCAACGCCTGGCTCCAAGGCACCGCCATGCTCAGAACGGCCGGTGTCGACGCCGCGACGTTCGCCCCGTTCGCGCAGATGATGGCGGCCGGGGTGGCCACCTGGCTGCCCGGGTACGCCGAGCAGATCGACAACGGTTCCTATCCCGCCGAGGTGGCGGCCCTGGAGACCGACGCGCGAACGATGGCCCACCTGATCGAGGAGTGCGAGGCGCTCGGTGTCAACGCCGAACTCCCGAAGCTGATCAAGGCGATCGCTGATCGCTCGATCGTCGCAGGTCACGGCGCCGAGCAGTATCCGGTGCTGATCGAGGAGTTCAGCAAGCCTCACACCGGTTGACATCCCCGCCCACTCGCCTATCGGCCACCTATCGAGCTGAGAACTCCGTCCAGCAGCCGATCGAACTCCGCGACGGACCCGAAATCGGTCAGCCGTGGAGCAAGCTCGGCCATGGTCGGGAACTGGGTCGCGTCGATGGCGGGCACCATGTCGGCGCGGTCGGGCGACACACTGAGGACGGCCAGCAGATAGCCGTTGAGAAAGCTGAACAGCAGCAGTGGCGTGTCCGCGATAGCTCGCTCGGGGAGACCGGCTTCGCGCATCGCGGTCAGCAGTCGTTCCAGTGCCGCGAGGGCCGTCGGCGAAGTCTGTGGGCGCGTGGCCAGCAGCGCGACGACGTGGGGGTGTCGATAGGCGGTCGCCCGGTAGCTGTGCGCCGTCGCGCGGGCGATCTGTGTCCAGTCGCGGGTCATCTCTTCATCGACGGTGACCTCGGCGAGCACCGCTTCCGACACCGCGTCCAGCAGCGCGGCCTTGCCTTTGATGTGGCTGTAGATCGACATCGGGTCGACCCCGAGTTCCTCAGCAAGGCGCCGAACAGCGAAGCGTTCGAGACCATCTCGGTCGACGAGTGCGACCGCGGCGGCCGCGATGCGTTCGCGGGTGAGCCCCGCCGAGGTGCCCCGCGTACGTCTGGCCAATTTTCCATCCCTTCTCTTGTCAAACCTACGTCGTAGGATATACCGTCGAACGCAAATCTACGGCGTAGGTTTGCGAGCGAAACACGGAGGCGATATGAACGACGCGACTGGCGGTTCCATCGGGAACCGACCCGAATCCGGGAGTTCGGCTCTCGCCGCGATGTATACGGGTCTCGGGCTCAGCGTGATCACTACGGTCGTCCCGTACGGCACTCGACAACTACTGGCCGAACACATCCGAGACGGTTACCCCAGCTATACCCAGACCCAGGTCGACTCGGCAGTCGGAACATATCTGCTCATCCTGACGACCATCAGCGCGCTCGGAACGATCGCCTGGCTCGGGTCGATCTGGACAGTGCGGGCGGGAAAGCGCTGGGCCCGACCGACCGCGACAGCGCTGGCGGCGCTCGGCGCCACCGTGGGGCTGACCGAACTCCTCACCAGGGACACCTCCGGCGATACCGGGCTCCCGCCGCTGCTCGGCTGGGTCCTCATGACCCCGTCCCTGGTAGGCCTGCTGGCAGTCGTACTCCTGTGGCGGCAACCGCCACCCGACCGAGGCGGGCGCACATCCACCGCGAACCGCGAGGCCACCGCATGATCGCGCCGGGCTCATCCAACCGGAGACGACCTCGACAGCCAGGTCAGCCAGCGACCTCATCGGGCGTGGTTGCGCTGAGGTCCAGTGCGTCGGCCAGAGTTGTGATCGCCTGAGCCCACAATTCTGCCAAGCGGGCGGCTCCAGTGTCGGTGAACAGGGATGCGCTCCAGCGGAAGTTGGTGGTCAGCGCGGAGCCTTCCGGCGTGGCGCCGATGCCCGCGATGACATCGACCGCGTAGCGCAGGGGTAGAGCCGGTTCCGGGTCGAGCGGAAGTGCGGTGTCGTGTTCGCCGACGAGCAGTGACCAGGGGTCGGTTTCGTTGCCGCTCAAGTCGATTCGGCCGAGGTAGTTGAACTCGACCTGAGGTTCGGCGGCGGTGCGGAGTTCCGCGGAACGGTTGACGTAGCGGAGGAGGCCGTAATCGAGGCCCTGGTTGGGGATTTCGCGCAGGTGCGCGGAGACCGAGTCGAGCAGGGTGCGAGCGGCGGCGGGGTCCGCTTGTGCGCGTGCGACATCCACCGCGTTGTCGCCGACGCCGAGGCGTACGGGGAAGACGCTGGTGAACCAGCCGAGGGTGTTGGCCGTGTCGGTGCCGAGGGTGGTGTCGGCGCGGCCGTGGCCTTCCATGGCGATCAACGCACCTGCGGCCGGGTCGTTTCCGTTGTCGGCGTGGAGTGAGGCCATGGTCATGGCGAGGGCGGTGAGGAGGAATTCGCGGACGCCCTCGTCCTTGCCGATGCGGTTGAGCAGGCGTTCGGTGACCGCGACCGGAGTCGCCACCGTGCTGACCCGCAGGCTCGACCAGGTGTCGGTCGCCGGGGCGGGGTGCCGGGAGCCGAGTGCGGCATCGGGCTCGCGGACCTGTGTGGTCCAGTAATCGCGCTGAGCGAGGACTTCCGGCTCGGTCGCGCGCTGCCACATGGCCTCGGACCACTGTCGGTACGAGGTGAACTCGGGCAACATCTTCGGCGTCACGCCCGCTTGGATCTGCTGCCACGCGGCGGCCAGTGCGTCGAGCATGACGTGCCAGGACACGACGTCGACCGCGAGGTGGTGGACTGTCAGTAGCAGTATGTCGCCGGATTCACCGTCGGTGTCCTGGCGTGCGGTGCTGGAATCCGCGCTGTGCACGGCGTTGCCCGCACCGGACACCGCACCCGGGAACCACACCGCACGCACCATGTCGCCCGTGCGGGGATCGATGGCGTCGTTCGCGATACGCGCGAATTCGGTGATAGCCGAGTCGAGTTCGGCGCCGGTGAGATCTCGGGGCGCTTCGATCACCAGCTCGCCCGCGTGCACCGCACCGGGCGCCCGGGTGACCAAGCGCGGCCCGTCGGTGGTGTCGGTGAGCACCGCGCGCAGGGTGTCGTGCGCGTCGAGCAACGCTTGGAGGGTGGATTCCAGTGCCGCACGGTCGATTCCGGCGGGCAGGCGCAGCAGTGCGGTCTGGGTGAAACGGCGGTAGTTGCCGTACTCGTACATCCAGGAGACCACCGGCAGTGGTGGCACCACGCCGTAGGCGTCGGCGCCGGACTGCGCGGCGGCGGCCGGTGCGTCGTCGACGGCGGCGGCGAGTTCACGAATGGTCCGGCAGGCCAGCACCATTCGCGGATTGAGGGCGAGGCCGCGACGGCGGGCCTTGTTGACCAGCGAGATCGCGACGATGCTGTCGACGCCGAGTTCGTAGAAGTCGGCGTCGATGCCGGGTGCGCGGCCGTCGAAGAGTTCGGCGAAGAGCTCGCTGAGCGCGATCTCCGTTGCCGTCTCGGCGGCCGCGTTGCTGTCGGCGACCACCAGCGACTGCTCGGCGAGCTCATTCAGCGCGTGGCTGTCGAGCTTGCCGTTGACATTGACCGGCAGCTGATCCATGACAACGATGCGCGCGGGAATCATGTACGTGGGCAGGCGTTGCGCCAGGTCGGCGCGCACCCGGCTGACGATCACGGCGCGACCGGCCTTGCCGACGACGAAGCCGACCAGCGACGCACCACCGGCACGGCGCACCACGGTCACCGCGGCGGTGTCGATATCGGCGGAGCGACGCAGCGCGGTCTCGATCTCGCCGACCTCGATGCGATAGCCACGCACCTTCACCTGGGCATCGGCGCGCCCGAGGTAGCCGAAACGACCACCAGGAAGCCTGCGCACGAGGTCACCGGTGCGGTACATGCGCTCGCCGGGGCGCGTGGGGTCGGCGACGAAACGGTCCGAGGTGATGGCGGGTTTGCCGAGGTAGCCGCGGGCCAGCTGCACGCCCGACAGGTAGAGCTCGCCGACGATGCCCTGCGGGACCGGTCGTAGCCGGGAGTCGAGCACGTAGCCGACCATTCCGCCGTTGGCGGTGCCGATCGTGGGGATCTCCGAGGTGGCGACGGGTGCGACCACGGCTTCGACGGTCGTCTCGGTGGGGCCGTAGCAGTTGTACACAGCCGTCCCGGGGAGTGCGCGCAGTCGCGCCCACAGGGCGGTGTCGATGGCCTCGCCGCCGAGGGCGAGCACCGACAGTTCGCGGTCCAGCAGGCCCGCTGCCGCCAACTGCGCCAGCATCGACGGGGTCGTGTCGATCATGTCGATGTCGAATTCGGCCATGCCGGAGACGATTCGGTGCGCGTCGCGCATCTCCTCGGCATCGAACAGGTGCAGCGCCTGCCCGGCGAAGAAGCCGACCATCGGCTGCCAGGAGGCATCGAAGCCCAGCGACCAGGCGTGGGCGATCCGTAGCGGTCGGCTGAGCTTCTCCATGGCCGGACGGTAGAAACGCTCCAGGTGATCGGCGAAGTAACCCGCCAGTGCCGCGTTGGTGCCGACCACGCCCTTGGGTTCCCCGGTGGAGCCGGAGGTGAAGATGATGTAGGCGCTGTGGCCGAGTTCGCGATGCACTGCGGGAGCCTGCCCCGGCCGGGACGCGATCCGCGCCAGGACGGCAGGCTCGTCGAGCGCCAATACCTGGACTGAATGCCGGTCTGCCGACGCCGAGACACCACCGGCAGTATCCGAACCACTGAAGTTTGCGGCGATTGCGCCGTGTACGTCTGCATTGTGCCGAGCAGCCACGGCGATGTCTACGAGTGTCTCACTGGAAGTCGCCTTGCCGGGGCCACTGTCAACAGACACCGTGTCGAGGGTCGTGTTGTCCAGCAGGGCACGGTCGGCGTCGAGGAGGACAGCGAGTATCGGGTCCGATTGGCGCAGAATCGATTCGATCCGGGCTACGGGGAGCGTGATGTCGACCGGGACATAACCTGCCCCCGCGGCGAACGTCGCCAGGATCGCGATGATCGAGCGAGGTCCACGCGGGAGCATCAGGGCGACAACAGTTTCCGGGCCGACGCCGTGGGTGACGAACTCCCCCGCCATCCGGCAGGCCTCGTCGTGCAGTGCGCGGTAGGTGAAAACCTCGCCGGCGGTGGTGGTGAGGGCGATCGCATCCGGGGTAGCGGCGGCCTGCTGGGCGAAAAGCTCCCAGGGAGTGGCGGTCGGGGCCGGGGTAATATCCGTTGCAGCGCTGAGGAGCTCGGCGTGCTCACTAGCGGTGAGCAGGTCGATCGACTCGGTGGTCGCGCCTGCGTCGAGGGTTGACAGGGTGCGCAGGACGGTGAGCATGCGAGCACCGAGGTCGGCGGGGTCGAGGTGGCCGAGGAGGGCGGGGATCGCCTCGACGAGGACGAGGAGTTCGCCGTCGCTCAGGTGGGAGACCACCGTGAGCGGGTAGTGGGCGAGGCTTTCCATCTCAATCGGGCGGAACTGCGCGCCGTCGGGGGCGGTGACCGTCTGGATGGCGTCGTCGATGGGGGCGTTCTCGAAGACGAACAGGGTGTCGAACAGGGCGCCGTGGCCCGCCGCGCGCTGCAGGGTCGACAGGCTGAGGTAGCCGATGTCGCGCATGGTGGCCGAATCACGTTGCAGGCGTGCGCATTGCGCGACAACCGGCTCGGCGGGATCGAGTCGGTGCACGACCGGGACGGTGTTGATGAAGAGTCCGACCATGCCTTCGACGCCCGCGAGCTTCTCGGGTCGGCCGGAGATCGTGGTGCCGTAGACGACATCGCGACGGTCGGTGACGCGGCCGAGCAGCAGCGTCCAGGCGAACTGGACCGCGGTGTTCAGCGTCATCCCGTTGCCGCGCGCCCACTGCTGCAACTGCTCGGTTTCGGTGGCGGACAACCGGAGTCGCGTGGTCTGCGGAACCGCGGAGCCGCGCTCGCCGGTGCCGTCGGCCAGCACCAACGGCGCGCTGACCTGCTGCAGGTACTCGGCCCAGCGGCGGGCCGCGGCGTCGTGGTCCTGGGCGCCGAGCCAACCGATGTAGTCACGGTAGGGACGGGGCGCGGGCAGACCGTCCGGAGCGCCGCCCGCCTGGTAGACGGCGAGCAGTTCGGTGAAGAACACCGCCACCGCCCAGCCGTCCATGAGGATGTGGTGGGCGGTGAGGATCATCCGCTTGCGCGGCGCGGGCGCGTCGGTGACGTCGAGCAGCAGCACTCGCAGCGCGGGACCGCGACTGAGCACGAACGGGACGCGGCGCTCGGATTCGGCGATCGAGTCGAATTCTGTGGACAGCGCGGCCCGTTCGGCCCACGGCAGCTCCGCACGCGACGGGATGATCTGCACCGGCTTGGGCACATCGGTGTCCCAGAACGCGGCCCGCAGGTTCGGATGACGGTCCAGCATGGCCTGCGCGCTGCGGTGCAGCAGGTCGGTGTCGAGCGGGCCGTCGATATCGACCACGAATTGCATCGTGTACAGGTCGATCTCGGTGCCCGTCAGCCGGGACAGGGAGAACAGCCCCTCCTGCAGCGGGCTCAGCGCGAGTACGTCTTCGATCTGCGGCGCACTCATGCTGCGTCCCTTCCTAACTGCTCGTTCATCCCGACGTTCGTGCTCATCCCTGTGCGGACCAGGCGGCCGTCAGCGCGGACAGGGCGTCGGATTCCAGGCCCGACGCGCTCATCGGCGCGTGCGAAACCTGTTCGGGCTCATCGGCTTGAGTCGCGCCACCGGCGGCGGCGTCGACGGCGGCGGCCAATTCGGTGATCGTGGCGCACTCGAAGACCATCTGCGGCGACAGCGGCAGACCGAGGGCGTCGGCGCGGGCCGACCACTGGATGGAGATGACGCTGTCGCCACCGAGGGCGAAGAAGTTGTCGTCGCCGACGACCTCGTCGATCTCCAGCAGTTCCTCGATCAGGGCGATCAGGGTGCGCTCGGTATCGGAGTCGGTCGCGGCACCGGTGGCGACGGCGCTCGCCGCTATCGGGGCAGCCGGGGCGAGCAGGCGCTCGAGATCCTCGGCGGGCAGCACCCGCAGGTCGGCGACCGGCAGGTCGGGTGTCTCGGCGAAAGCGCGCAGCGTGGCGGCGAGCGCGTCGGCGATCAGCGCGGCCGTGGCCGGGTCGTACAGATCGGCGTTGACGACGACGCGCACATCCATGCCGCCGTCGGCGGTCACGTTCAGGCTCAGGTTCAGATCCAGGAACGAGACGTCGAAGTCGGCGGGCAGCACGGTGACGGTGGTCTCGCCCGAGGAGGCGAACGGCAATGTGGTCGGGGCCCAGTCGGCGCCACGGAAGTGGATCATGCTCTGGAACAGCGGGTTCCGTGAGCGGGAGCGGCGCGGGTTGAGCGCTTCGACCAGTCGCTCGATCGGGAGCTCCTGGTGTGCATTGGCGTCGAGCACCACATTGCGTGCCCGAAGCACAGTGTCGTGCAGGGTCGGCGCGTTCGACAGGTCGTTGCGCAGCACGACCATGTTGGCGAACAACCCGATCATGGCCGTTGTCGCCGGATCGGTGCGCGCCGCGACGGGAGTGCCGAGGGTGATGTCGGTGCCGCCGCCGAGGGTGTGCAACAGGGTGGCGACCGCGGCCTGGCACACCATGAATTCGGTGGCGCCGCTGCGGATCGCGAGCGATTCCAGCCCGGAGCGCACGGTGGCGGGCAGCGAGAAGTTCACTACTTCACCGCGCTTGCCGAGCACCGGCGGACGCTGCCGATCGTGAGCGACCGCGATCTCCTCGGGCACGTCGGCGAGCGCGGCGCGCCAGTAGTCGATCTGGTCGGTGGCGAACGCGCTCGGCGCGGCCTGGTCGAACAGTTCACGCTGCCACAGCGCGTAGTCGGCGAACTGGACCGGCAATGCCGCCCAGTTCGGGGCGACGCCCAGCTCGCATCGAGCACGGTAGGCGGTGGTGAGGTCGTCGAGCAGCACGCCGAAGGACGCGTGGTCGGCGACGATGTGGTGCACGAGCAGCGAGAGCACGTGGGTGTCGGCCTCGAGTACGAGCAGTTCGGCGCGGATCAGCGGCTCACCGTCGAGCGTGAAGTGGTAGTCGGCGATCTCGGCGAGTGCCTGGGTGAGCTGGTCGGACGCGATCTCGCGCACCGGCAGCGGGACCGGAGCGGCGGGGTGCACCACCTGGTAGGGCACGCCGTCGTGTTCGGGGAACGTGGTGCGCAGCGACTCGTGCCGAGCGACCACGTCGTCGAGTGCGGCACGCAGCGCCGCGATGTCGAGTGCGCCGTCGAAGCGCATGGCCAGCGGCAGGTTGCCGACCGAACCCGCACCCTCCATCCGATACTGGAACCACATCGCCAGCTGCGAGTACGACAGCGGAACACGCTCGCCACGCGCGCGCCCACCGATCGCGGGGCGACCGGTGCCGGTGGTCTCGCTCTCGGTCGCGGCGTCGTCGAAATCGTTGTCGACGGCGTCGAGGTCGATGTCGAATTCGGCCAGGAAGCGGGCGACCAAGTTGGCGGCGAGGGCCGCGGGGGTCGGGCTGTCGAAGACGACGCGGACGTCGAGTTCCACGCCGAATTCGGCGCGGACCTGGGCTACCAGCCGGGCCGCGAGCAGCGAGTGGCCGCCGAGCTCGAAGAAGGAGTCCTCCGCGCTGACCTCGTCGAGGCTGAACAGGGCGCCGAACAGGGCGCAGACCTTGCGCTCGGTGGCCGTGGCCGGGGCGCGGTGGGTGCGCACCACGGCGGGGGTCGCGGCGGGCAGGGCGCGCTTGTCGAGCTTGCCGTTGACGGTGAGCGGGATCTCGGGGATCACCGCGAACGCGCTGGGCACCATGTATTCGGGCAGTCCGCTCGCCGCGAAGGCGTGGACCTGTTCGAGGTCGACGGTGCCCTCGGCGGGCACCACATAGGCGGCCAGCATCGCGCCGATGGCCGGGTCCTCGATCACCACGACAACACAGTGGGCCACGGCGGGATGCGCGGCGATCGCGGCTTCCACCTCGCCGAGTTCGATGCGGAAACCGCGCACCTTCACCTGCTCGTCGGCGCGACCGACGAACTCCAGCTCACCGAAGGTGTTGCGGCGCACCAGGTCGCCGGAGCGGTACAGCCGAGCGCCCGGGGTGAACGGGTCGGCGACGAAACGCTGGGCGCTCAGTGCCGGGCGGTCGAGGTAGCCGCGGGCGAGCTGCTCACCGCCCAGGTAGAGCTCACCGACGACGCCGTCGGGCACCAACTGGAGCGCCTCGTCGAGGACGTAGGTGTAGACGTTGCGGTTGGGGATGCCGATCGGCACCACGCCGGTACCCTGCGGACCGGAGACCGGCATGTGGGTGGAGCAGACCACGGCTTCGGTGGGGCCGTAGTGGTTGCGCAGTTCGGCGTCGAGGGTGTTGGCGAAGCGGTCGGCGACCTCGCCGGGCAATGCCTCGCCACCGACGGGGATCTGGCGCAGCGACTGCCATTCACTGATCTCGGGCAGCAGCAGGAAGGTGCTCAGCATCGACGGCACCATGTGCAGCACGGTCACCTGGCGGCGGCTGATCAAGTCGGCGACATAGCGGATGTCGCGGAAAGCGTTGGGCTTGGGCACGATCAGCTGCGCACCGACGGTCAGCGTGATCGCGATGTCGACCAGCGACGCGTCGAAGCTCACCGACGACGACTGCATCAGCCGGTCGGCGGGGGTCATGTTCCAGTCGGCGGTGAAGCAGACGATGTGTTCGGCGATCGCGTTGTGCGGCACCGGAACACCCTTGGGCTTGCCGGTGGAGCCGGAGGTGTAGATGACGTAGGCGAGGTTCGACGGGCGCAGTGGGCGCAGTCGCTCGGCATCGGTGGGCGCCGTCGCGGGCAGCTCGGACGCAGCCTCCTCGGCGGCGGCCAATTCGACCGCCCCGAGCAGTAATCGAGGATTCGCGTCCTCGACCAGGTACTCGATGCGGTCCTCCGGGTAGGCCGGGTCGATCGGCAGGTACGCGGCACCGGCCTTCAGCACCGCGAGCACGGCGACGATGAACTCGACCGACGTGCCGAGCCGAAGGCCGACGATGTCCTCGGTGCCGATGCCCTGCTCGATCAGCCAGTGCGCCAACCGATTCGCGCGAGCGTGCAGCGCGGCGTAGGTGAGCTCCACATCATCGGAGACCAGGGCCCGCGCCTCGGGGTCGGCGGCCGCGGCCGACTCCAGCAGGGCGACAAGGGTTGTCGCCTCTTCGTCGACGAGCACGCCGTGCGAACGGTCGAGCAACGCGGCGCGATCGGCGTCGCCGAGCATGTCGAGATCGGCGAGCCTGCGCTTCGGGTCGCGCAGGGCACTGTCGAGGAGACGACCGAAATGGACGAGCAGCTGGTCGACGATGGCATCGGCGAGCACGTCGGTCTGGTACTCGGCTTCCACCACCGCGCTGCCGTCGGCCTCGAGCACCACGGCGAAGGCCAGCGGCACCTGCGCGCTCGCCGCGCCCAGTTCGAGCTGGGTGGACCGCACGCCGTCGATGGCGAAGCCGTCGGCGCTCTTGCGCACGCTGAAGCCGAGGCGGACCAGCTGATCCATGCCGTCGCGTCCGGCGACACGGTCCGGATTCGCTTCACGGACAACACGATCGATGCCGACCCCACGGCGCGCGAACGATCCGGTGCAGGTGTTGCGCACGCCGGCGACCAAGGTGGCGAAATCGTCGCGGCCACCGATTCCCGCGCGCAGCAGCAGGGTGTTGCCGAAGTAGCCGATGAGCTGTTCGGTGCCGACGGGACGGTCGGTCACCGGGATGGAGACCAGAAAGTCGTCGGCGGCGGTGTAGCGGTGTACGAGGGCGTCGAAACCGGCGAGCAGCACCATGAACGGGGTCGCGGCCTGCTCGCGCGCGAACTGTTCGGTGCGGGTGACGAGGTCGGCGGGCAGCCGGTGGGTGCGGCGCCGGGCGTGCCTGCCCGCGTCGGCCGAGGCGGAGCCGGGGAGCTCGAGGGGCTCGGGCAGCGGGCGCAGGGCCTCACGCCAGTAGGCGACGTCGGCTTCGGCGGGTTCGGCAGTGGGCGCGATCGCGGCGAACTGCACCGTGTCGGGCTGTGAGTCGGCGTTCGACGCGTCGACAGCGGGTGCGCCGAGCCGGTAGGCGGCGTTGAGTTCGGCGAAGAAGATGGCCCAGGAGTCGTCGTCCCAGCAGATGTGGTGGATGGTGAACAGCACGACATGCTCGTCGACCCCGGTGCGGATCAGCGTGGCACGCAGCGGGAGTTCGGTGCCGAGGGCGAAGGGGCGGGCGAAGTCACGCTGGGCCAGCACCTCCACCCGCAGGTCGCGACCCGATTCCGCGAGCTCGGTGACGTCGTGGGTCGACCAGACGGCGCGGGCATCCGCGGTGAACACCTGGAACGGAGTGCCGTCGACATCCGCGCCGTAGGTCGTGCGAAGGATGTCGTGGCGCGCCACCACCGTGTCGAACGCGGCGTGCAGGCGGTCGGCGTCGAGCGGGCCGGTGAGGCGGTAGGCGACGCAGATATTGAGGGCGGTGTCGTCGGCGTCGCGGGTCTGCAGGAACCACATGCGGCGCTGGCCGGGGGTGAGGGGGCGCCGCTCCCCCGCCGGGATCCTCGGTACCGCCACGGGTTCGGCGTGCACGACCGACATGCCGCGTTCGCGCAGCTTCTGCTGCAGCAGCAGTTTGCGGCGTTCCGCGACGGACAGGGTGGCTTCGGTGTCAGACATGTTCTTCGGCCCCTCAGCCCTGGTTGGTGTTCTGTGCCATGAGCAGCACGACATCGTCGAGCGATGCGCCGCCGAGAATCGCCGCGACCGGCAGATCGCGATCCAGCTCCGCCTTCACGCGCTTGCGGAAGTCCAAGGCCTGCAAGGAGTCGAGGCCGAGTGCGACCAACGGCATGGTGGCGTCGATGGATTCGGCGCTGTCACCGCCGATCACCTTGAGCAGTTCGGTGCGCATGCGCAGGTCGAGCGGGAAGCTGTCGATGGGTGCGGCAGCGACGGGAGCCGGTGCGGGCGCTGCCGCCGGAACCACGTCGGCGGATGCCTGGGTCACCTGCGGTGCCCGCGTCTCGGATTCGAGGCCGGTGAGCACGCTGGCCTGGCCGAACGCCCCGAGGACCTCGCGCAGGAAGTCCCAGTCGGCGGCGATGATCATGCCGTCGCGAACCGGCGCGGCCAGTCCGGCCTCGATCGCGTCGGCGGGCGCCATCGGGAATACGCCTGCCTCTTCGACCCGGGCGAACCCGGCATCGTCGAGCGGACCGGCCACACTCCACAGACCCCACTGCAGGCTCGCGGCGGCGATGCCGCGGGCGCGGAGCCGGCGGGCCGCCACGTCGAGCATGCGGTTGGTCACCGCGTACAGCACCTGCCCGCGTCCGCCCAGCGTCGCCGCCATCGACGAGCACAGCAGGACCCGGCAGTCCACGGTCAGCGCGACCGCGTCGATCAGGTTGTCCAGGCCGCGCAGCTTCGCGGCGGCGGCGGTGCGCACGGCGTCGTCGGTGATCTGCTCGAGCTCGGCGTCCACGTAGTTCACCGCGGCATGGATCACCAGATCCACGGGGCGGTGGGCGATCTCGGCCCCGAAGGCGGTCGCGGCCTCGATGTCGCTCACATCGCAGGACCACACCACGATCTCGGTCGTGCCGATACCGCGCAGCCGAGCCAGTTCCGGTGCCAGCACGTCGGTTTCGCCACTGCGGCTCAGCAGCGTGACCCGGCCCGCACCCGTGCGCGCCAGGTGATCGGCGAACCGCAGACCCAGCTGACCGGTGCCGCCCACGATCACCACGTGATCGAGATCGGTGCCCAGCGAGCCGGTTTCGTCGGTCGTATCGACGACCAGCCGCTTCACGAACAGCTTGCCCGCCCGCAGCGCCAGCTCGGCCTCACCGCTCGAGTGCACCGCGCCGACGATCTTGGCGGCTTGCGCGGGCGCGGATTCGCTCGCGGCGAGATCGAGATGGCGGAAGTGGATGCCGGGGTGTTCGATTCCGACACTGCGGAATCCAGCGCTGACGCCCGACTGGAACAGTCCGGGAATCGGGTCACCGTCGTGCACGGTCTCGCCGCCGGTGGTGAGCAGCCAGCACTCGCCGCCGGGTCGCAGCGCGGATACTGCTGGGGCCCAGGCACGTTCGGCATAGAAGTCGACCAGCGCGTCGATCGCACCGGCACTGTCGTCGTCGGGGCTCGGCGGAAGCAGAACGATCACGGTATCGGTCGACAGTTCGTCGGCGGGTCCACCCGCGGCGACAACGCGCGCCTCGGCGCCGTGGCGGTCCGCCGCGGTGACCAACGCGGCGGCCAGCTCGGCGCATTCGCCCGTGTGGTCGACGATGAGCAAGCTGCGCGGCGCGGTCAGGGCGCGACGCTGCAGCGGCGTCCACTGTTCCACCAGCCGTTGGGGTTTCGGAGTGGTGACGGCGAGTTCGGCGGGAGTCTCGTTGGTGCCGAGGGGCGCCCAGAGACGCTTGGGGTTGGTCACGGTGTGCGGGAAGTCGCGCAGCGGCAGGGTCACGGCGTCGTCGACTCGCAGCGCGTCCCAGCGGTAGTCGATGTCGAGCACGGCGACCTGGGCGAGATTGCGGGTGAACTCCGACAGGCCGTCCGCGGTGCGCAGCGAGGTACCGAGGACACGGAAGTCGCGCGCGGGCAGGCCGGGACGGTTCGGGACGAGGCCGAGGTTCTCCTGGATGGCCAGCTGCAGCACGGGGTGCTCGGCGACCTCGATCAGCAGGTCGACGCCGTCACTGCCCGCGCTGACCACGGCCCGGTCGAACCGGACCCGGTTGCGCAGGTTCCAGAACCAGTACTCCTCCTGCTTGAGGTCGGGGGTGATCTTCTCGCCGAGGGTCGCGCCGTAGCAGGCGATCTCGGAGGCGGTGAAGTTCGGCGTGCTCATCTCGTCACCGAGGAAGCCCTCGAAATCGGCCCGCACCTCGGCCACGATGGAGGTGTGCGCCGGGAAGGCGACCCGGATCTCCCTGGCGAACTGACCGCGCGCGGTGGCCGCGGCCACCAGATCGACCACGGCGCCGCGTTCACCGGAGATGGCGATGATGTGCGGTGAGTTGACCACGGCGAGTTCGGCCCACCCCGAGTGCCGCGCCATCAGCGCTTCCACACTCTCGCGGTCCATCCCGAAGACCGCCATCGAATAGCCGCGCGGGGAAAGCCGGTCCGCGAGCAGGGCGCGATGGGTCACCGCGAGCACCGAATCACGCAGCGTCATCACACCGGAGACCGCGCCCGCGGCGAGCTCGCCCTGGCTGTGGCCGACGGTCGCGTGCGGATCCACACCCGCCGCTCGCCACAGCGCGGCCAGGCCCGTCATGTGGAACATCAACGCGGGCTGCACTTCCCACACCGTGTCCTCGTACTGCCCCTCGTGGCCGAGCAGATAGTGCAGCGGCTGGGAGTGCCCGAAGCGTTCTGCGTGGATGGCGGCGCACTCGTCGACCACCGCGCGGTAGTCGGCTGACAGCTCATAGAACGTCGCGCCCATGCCGGGCCGCTGACTGCCTTGACCTGGGAAGACGAACCCCACACGACGCGCACTCGCCGGCACGTCGCCGTGCACGACGAACGCGTGCTCGGAGCCGGTCGCGATCGCGTCGAGCGCGGATCGCAGCTCGTCGGTCGCCCCCGCCGAGGGCGCTGCGGCTCGGCCTGCGCCCGCGTCCGGGTCGGCGAGCGACGGCGAGGCCAGGATCAGGACCCGGCGGCGACGGGCCGTACGGGTGCGGAACAGCATGTCCGCCAACCGTTCCGGAGTCACCTCGGGGTGCGCGGCGACGTAGTCGCGCAGCGCGGCGGCCTCGGCGCGCAGGCCGTCGACGCTGTCGGAGGACAGCAGCACGGGAACGCTGCCGTCCGGCAAGCGGTACTCAGCCATGGTTGGTCTCCTCCAGCACCGGCAGGCCGACGATGGCGTGCGCATTGGTTCCCGCGACACCGAACGAGGACACCGCGGCGTAGCGCAGGCCGTCCGCGCGCGGCGCCCAGTCGGTGAGTTCGGCCGCCAGCCGCAGACTGGTCGCGTCCCAGTCGATGCCGGTGGTCGGGGCGTCGGCCCACAGGCTCGGTGCGATGGCGCCGTGCGCACCGCACAGCAGCACCTTGATCAGCCCGAGCATCCCCGAGGCCGCCTGGGCGTGGCCGGTGTTGGACTTCACCGAACCGAGCAAAGGGCCGTCGGCGCGATCGGGATTGCCGTAAGTCGCTGCCAGCGCGGTCAATTCCAGTGGATCGCCCACGGCGGTGCCGGTGCCGTGGCCTTCGATCAGGCCGATGTCGTCGGCACTGATTCCGGCCGCGGCGACCGTGTCCTCGATCAGCCGCTGCTGCGCGCTCGCGCTGGGTACCGCGATCGGGGCGCCCGCACCGTTGTGGTTGACCCGCGAACCGAGCAGCTGCCCGTAGATCCGGTGGCCCAGCGCCTTCGCCCGCGATTGCCGTTCCAGCACGATGACTCCCGCGCCTTCGGCCCACAGGGTGCCGGTCGGGTCGGCGGCGTAGGAACGGCAGTGGCCGTCCGTGGCCAGGGCATTGTTCTTGGAGAACTCGTAGAACGCGCCGGGTGAACCCATCACGCACACCCCGCCCGCCAGCGCCCAGTCGCACTCGCCGGCGCGGATCGCCGAGGCCGCCTGGTGCACGGCGGTCAGCGACGACGCGCACGCGGTATCCACGCTGATCGAGGGACCGACCAGACCGAGCCCGTGCGAGATCCGCCCGGCCACCGCACCGAGCGCGGTGCCGGTCGCGCGGTAACCGCTGTACTCGTTCACCGAGCCGACCCGGGGCCCGTACTCGACCGTCGAGACACCCATCCACACACCGGCCGAATCACCGTCGAGCGCGCCGGGATTGATGCCCGCGTGCTCGAGCGCGCGCCAGGCCACCCGCATGGCCACCCGCTGCTGCGGATCCATCGCCACCGCTTCGCGCGGTGTGATGCCGAAGAACTGCGCGTCGAACTCGGTGGCGCTGTCGAGGAATCCGCCCGCGTCGCGGACCGGCGCCCAGCCCTCGAGCCTGCCGAGGGCGAACAGTTCGTCGAGCGGCCAGTCACGGTCACGCGGGAACGGGCCGATCAGCTCACGCCCAGCGGCCAGTGCGGACCAGAAATCGGGCAGGGTGTCGACGCCGCCGGGGGCTTCGACGCCCATGCCGACGATGACGATGGGATCGGAGTTCATCGCGTGAGCGCCTTGCCGACAAGCGCCTCGGCAATGCCGTCGATGTTCTCGTCGAGGTAGAAGTGGCCGCCCGCGAACAGGTTGACCTCGATCTCGGCGGTGGTGCTCTGGTCCCAGCCGTAGAGGTCACGCGGGCCGACGAACGGGTCGTCGTCGCCGCCGAGGACCAGCAGGGGTGTCGCGACAGTCACCTCGGGGCCGCACGAGTAGGCGTCGAAGGCACGGTAGTCGGCCTTCAACACCGGCAGCGCCATCCTCATCACCTCACGGCTGGCCATCACATCGGCGCCGGTGCCGTTGAGCGCGCCCATGTGGTCGAGCAATTCGTCGTCCTCGGTGGGATGGCCTGGGAGCTCGGCGATTCGGTGCGGCGCGGCGGCCGCGGAGACCACCAGCAAACGTACGGGCAACCCCGCGGCTTCCGCCGAACGGACGAACTCGAACGCGACGATGGAGCCCATGCTGTGGCCGAACACGGTCAGCGGCGCGCCGGTGTTGTGGGCGGACTCGCGGAAGGCGTCGAAGGCACCGGCGGCCAGCTCGGGCAGCGTGTCGGCGGCGGCTTCGCGCGCGCGGTCCTGACGGCCGGGGTATTGCACGATTACGGTGTCGAAGTCGGCGGCCATACGCTTGGCGAACACCCGGTAGGCCGAGGCGCCCGCGCCCGCGTGCGGGAAGACGATCAGCGGCGGTAGGGAATCGGTCCTGGGGGCCTGAAATTGCCTGATCCAGCCGAGTTCTCTTGCCATGTCGCTCTCCCTCACCGGCCGCACAACGCTGCGCTACCGTTTCGCACTGTCCAACGCCGTGCTCGCGCACGGGCCCGCCCGGCGCAGTCGTCCGGGACCGGGGTGAATCCTGTTGCACCCGAATCCGACCGGACTCGTGGACGGCCCGCTATTACCGGGCGATCGGTCGGGCAACAGTAACACCCGGCCATTAGTATAGGCTAGCCTTACCCATCGAGGTGACCAAGGTTACGATTGAACGGAGCACCGAGTAGATGAACCCCGCCGGGACCCCCACCGCGCTGCCCCGCGAGCAAACCGATCTGCCCGCCGAGGTGGCCGCCGCGCCCGCGCCCGCGCTGCCCGTTTTCGCGGCGCCGTTCAGCCTGCGCCTGGCCGATCCCGACGGCACCGATCCCGAATTGCTCGCCGAATGGATGGCCCGTCCGCACCTGCTCGAATCGTGGGAACAGGACTGGGACGCCGAGCGCCGCCGCGATAACTTCCGCGCGCAACTGGCCGGAACCTATTCCCGCCCTTGCATTCTCAGCCTGGACTTCGCCCTGCTCGGCGAGCCCGAACTCGGGGTACGCGATATCGCCTACCTGGAGTTCTACCGCGCCGCCAAGGACGAGATCGGCCGCTTCTACGACAGCGATCCCAGCGATATCGGCTTCCATATCGCCACCGCCGACACCGCGGTGATCGGCAAGGGCATCATGTCCGCCTGGATTTCCTCCATGACCACCGCCGTCTTCGCGGCCGATCCCGATTGCCGCCGCGTGCTGGGCGACCCCGACCACCGCAACGTGGCGATCGCCCGCAGCCTGGCCAAGGCCGGGTTCCAGATGATCGGCGAAATCGATGTCCGCCCCGATCGGCGAATCGCGTTGCAGTACGTGCCGCGCACTCCGGAAGACGTAGTCGCGCCGCGCTGAGCGCGAACACCACCAGCCCCTTCTCGTCGACTTCTCGACCAGAAGGGGCTCTTGTCTGCGCTCAGCGAGAGATGGCGGCGGCTCGCGCGCGAGCGGGCACCGTCTGCAGCACGCGGTCCGAAAGTTCGCCGAGGCAACTGAGGTTCGGGAAACCCGGCCCCTGCGCCATCGCGGCCATGTTGGGGAGATAGAGCTTTCCGCCGAGCCCGGTGACGGCCAAGTCGTAGCCGATCGACGATTCGATCCGCGACTGCGTCAACGCTCCGCCGACGGCGAGTTCGAGCAGGTCCGCGGTGCGCTGGTCGAACATCTCGAGGAACCACAGCGGCTGGCCGCCGGTGGCATCCACCACCAGATCGAAGTTGTGCACCTGATCGGCCCGCAACTCGTTGCTCAGCGTCAAGGCCAGCGATTCCCCCTGCGGCGCGATCTTGGTGACCCGGCCCTGCAGGTGATGAACGCGGTTGTCGCCCAACAGGCTTTCCTGCACGCGCACCGAGAACACCCCGCGGTCGGTGCGCCGGATCACGTCGCGGCGTTCCTGAATGCTCAGCGCCGCCCACTTCACGGGATCGCTGAACAGCGAGTTCTCGAAGAAGCTCTCGCCACGGGTGTAGAGGGTGGCCAGCGGGGAGATCACCGAGATGGTGAGCATCTCGTGCCGAACCAGCTCGTCCAGCGCCGAGCCGCCGGTTTCGCCACCGCCGATCACCGCGGCGCGCGAGGCGGCGGGCAGCGTGCGTTTGCCCGCCCTGTCCCAGAATTCGGCGATGCTGAGCACGCGCGGGTGGTCGATGAGGGCGCGGCTGCTGCGGCCGGGGCCGGTGATCATCAGGCCGTCGGCGGTCAGTTCGCTGCGCGCGCCGTCGGCGTCGACCACGTCGACCTGCCACTGCTCGCCGTCGCCGTGACTGATGCGCTCCACGCGACCGAGCACCAGCTCGAGGTCGATGGACTTCGCGACCCACTGCAGGTACTTGGCCCACATATAGTGCTGCGGACTGGGCCTGCCGCGGTCGATCCACTCGGCGTAGGTGCCGTGTTCGATCAGGAACGTGGTCCAGCTGAAAGCCGACATCGCATGGTCGATATCGCGGTTGCGGCCGCGCGCCCAAGTGGAGTGGTACGGGAAGCCGATGTCCTTCTCGGGACTGGTGCCGAGACGGTGCTGCCCGTCGGTCCAGCCGCCGGTGGGCAGCCAGTTACCGCCGACGGCGTGCGCCTCGACCACGACAACGCGCGGTGCGGGCATTCCGAGCGAGCGCAGAACGTGCGATTTAGTCGCCACCGCAAGGGCTTTCGGCCCTGCGCCGACTACCAGGAGGGTTTCCACCGGTTCGTTCTCCACTCTCTCACGCACCAGCCCATATTTGCATAGGCTTACCTTATTTAACCACCGAAGCGGACAAACAAGTGTCGTTAGGCTAACCTAACGACATGGGTAAGGGATTGAACGGTCTGATAACCAAGGCCTGGGGCGGTGCCGACTACCGGCTGACGGTGACGTCCAACGAACAGATCACCGACAAGTTCGTCCGCATCGGCTTCACCGCCGGTGGCCTGCTGGCCGACCACCCGGTGCACCCGACCCAGTGGATCCGCCTGTGGATTCCCGACGCGACCAGCGACAAGCTGCACCACCGCGGCTACACCCTGGTCGACCAGAACCCTGACGCGGACACGATGAGCATCGACTTCGCCCTGCACGACGGCCCGGCAGCCGACTGGGCGCGCCGCGCGAAGCCGGGCGACCCGCTCGACGCCACCGTGCTCGGCTCGGACTTCCAACTGCCCGAGCAGACACCCAGCGAGTACGTCATCTTCGGCGACACCGCCTCCCTGCCTGCCATCAACTCGCTGCTCGACGCCATCGGCGACACCCCGGCGCGAGTCTGGCTGGAATGGCAGTACGAGTCCGACCAGACCATCCCGGTGAGCAACAAGCCCCACCACACCCTCACCTGGGTCCAGCGCATCGACGACGGCCGCCTGCTGCGCGAGGCCGCTCAGGAAATCACTTGCGTACCAGGCACTTACGGATGGGTCACCTGCGACGGGCACACCACCCGCTCGATCGTGAAGACCCTCAAGACCCAGCATGCCCTGCCCAAGACCTCGATCAAGGCGCAGGCCTACTGGAAGTAAGCCCCGCGAGGCGGGTAGCGACGCGGCGGGATTTCGGCAAGGGTGGGCCGAAAGTTGTCCCCTGCCTGCGAGGAGAGCACCGTGTCCATTCTCGACGCCGCCACCCCCTTCGGCGAAGAAGTCGGCAAGCGGCTGGCTGAGGAACACGTGATCTGGTTGACCACCGTCGGTGCGGACAGCACTCCGCAGCCGAACCCGGTGTGGTTCCACTGGGAGAACGACGAGTTCCTCATCTTCACCATGCCCGCGGCGAAGAGGCTTCGCCACCTCGCACACAATCCGCGGGTCGCGCTGAATTTCAATGCCACCGAGTCCGGCGGCGAGGTCGCTGTCTTCACCGGCACGGCGCGAGTCGACGAACCGCCCACCGAGGACGAAATCGCCCACTACGCACGGAAATACACCAGGGGTTTCGTCGACATCAAGATGACCCGATCGGAATTCTTCGAGACCTACTCGGTGCCGATCCGCATCGCCCCGGACCGCCTGCGCGGCTTCTGAACTGCCGCGGTGCGTGCGCGGGATCCTGGCGAGTACTGTGGCGATCTCCGTCCGTATCACGGTGGGGAGCCGACATGCAGTTCAAACAGTCGAGCAAGCTCGCGAACGTTTCCTATGAAATCCGCGGCCCGATAGCCGAGCACGCCGCTCGACTAGAGGTCGAGGGACACCGGGTGGTCAAGCTCAATACCGGTAACCCGATGCAGTTCGGGTTCGACGCACCGTCGGAGCTGCTGCGCGACATCATCGCCAACCTGCCTGCGTCGGCGGGCTACGCGACCTCGAAGGGGTTGCTGCCCGCCCGGCGCGCGGTGGTGCAGTACTACGAGGATCGCGGCGTGGACGACCTCGATATCGAGAACGTCTTCCTCGGCAACGGCGCGTCCGAACTCATCATGATGGCGATGACCGCGCTCATCGAGAACGGCGACGAAGTCCTCGTCCCCGCACCGGATTTCCCGCTGTGGACCGCCGCGGTGCACCTCAACGGCGGCAGAGCGGTGCACTACCTCTGCGATGAGGGCGCCGACTGGTACCCCGACATCGCCGATATCGCGGCCAAGATCACCGACCGCACGCGGGCCATCGTGATCATCAACCCGAACAACCCGACCGGCGCGGTGTATCCGACCGAGGTGCTCGAGCAGATGCTCGAGCTCGCCCGCCAGCACAATCTGATCGTCTGTTCCGACGAGATCTACGACAAGATCCTCTACGACGACGTGGCCCACACCGTCACCGCCTCGCTCGCGCCCGACCTGCTGTGTCTGACGTTCAACGGCTTGTCCAAGGCCTATCGGCTCGCCGGGTTCCGGTCCGGCTGGCTCACCGTCTCCGGGCCGACGCGTCATGCCGAAAGTTACCTCGAGGGTCTGACGATGCTGTCCGGGTTGCGGCTGTGCGCGAATGTGCCTGCGCAGCAGGCCGTTCAGGCTGCATTGGGCGGGCATCAGAGCATCCATGAACTCACCCTGCCCGGCGGGCGACTACTCGAGCAGCGCGATCGTGCGTGGAGCGCCCTCAACGCTATTCCCGGTGTGTCCTGTGTGAAGCCCAAGGGCGCGCTGTACGCCTTCCCCAAGCTCGACCGCGCGACCTACCGGATCGACAACGACGAGAAGTTCGTGCTGGACCTGTTGCTGGCCACCAAGATTCACGTCGTCCAAGGCACCGGCTTCAACTGGCCCTCCCCCGACCACTTCCGCATCGTCACCCTGCCGCACGCCGATGAACTCGACCAGATCATCGGCCGGATCGGCGAATTCCTCTCCACCTACCAGCAGTAATATTGGCGGCTGGCGCCGCGGTTCTCGGCGCTTGACTCCACCTCTTCCCTCCCTACGGGCACTCCTTCGTCGCACCCTTCGGTCAGTCCATCGGCGGAGGCGCGCCGAGAACACCTGGTCAGGCCGAGACGGGTTCCAGGCGCCAGCCTGTTGCCCGCTCGCGCTCGTTCCAGAACGCGGCGTAGCGGCCGTTCAGTGCGAGAAGCTCGGCGTGCGTACCGCGTTCGGCGATGCGGCCCTTGTCCAGGAACAGGATCTGGTCGGCGTGGGCGATCGTCGAGAGACGGTGCGCGACGACGAGAACCGTTTTGTCCCTGGTGAGTTGGTGGATGCCACGGACCACGACGGCCTCGCTGTGCGGGTCGAGCGCGCTGGTGGCCTCGTCGAGCAGCACGATCGGGGCGTCCTTGAGCAGGGCGCGGGCGATCGAGACCCGTTGACGCTCACCGCCGGACAGCGAGGTGCCGCCTTCGCCGACGGTGGTGTCGAAGCCGTCCGGCAGCCGTTCGACGATCTCGTCGACCCTGGCGGCGACCGCCGCGCGGTGCAGGTCGTCGTCGGTGGCGTCGGGCTTGCCGATGCGAATGTTGTCGGCGACCGAGCGGTTGAACAGGTAGACGTTCTGGAAAACCAGCGAGAGCTGATCGAGCAGGGCGTCGGAAGGCTGTTGGCGCACATCGTGTTCGCCCACCGAGACCGTGCCGGACTCGACGTCGTAGAAGCGGGCGGCGAGACGCAGCAGGGTGGTCTTGCCCGAACCGCTCGGCCCGACGATCGCGGTGGTGGTGCCGGCGGGGACGGTGAAGGTCAGATCCGACAGCACCGGTTCGCCGGGGCGGTAGCCGAAGCTCACCTCGTCGAAGACCACCGCGGGCGCACCCGGGGTGACCGGTTCGGTAGCGGCGGGCAGCGGCGATTCGGCGAGCAGATCGGTGATGCGATCGGCGGCCGCGGCGGCCGAGCGAAGGGCCGTACCAAGCTGGGCGGCCTGGTTCACCGGTTCGATGAAGCGCGCGCTCACCGCGATCAGCGCGATCGCCGCAGCGGCCGAGATCGCGCCATCGGTCACCTGGACGACCGCGATATAGGCGAGCACCAGGAATACGGCCTGCACGAACAGCGCGAACACGGTCAGGCCCGGCACGGTCGCGACCATCATCTTCAGCACGGCCGAACGCTGCTGTACCAGCGCCGAATCCAGCTTCTTGTTGCCGGCGCCGACCGCGCCGAACGCACGCAGTACCGGCTGGGCCTGCGCGAACTCCACCACCCGCGAGTCGGCTTCGGCCGCCGCGGCGTGCAGCCGGGCGTCGGCGCCGGTGTAGGCGCGATTGGCGAGATTGTTCACCAGGTAGAGCACCGGTGCGGCGAGCAACATCGCCACGCCGACGCGCCAGTCGATGAACAGCATCCCGATCGCGACCACCAGCGGCACGATGATGCCGGTAAGCACCTTGGTGAGCAGATAGGCGATCAGGCCCTGCATTTCACGCACCTGCTCGACCATCACCCGCGAGAGCGGGCCCGCGTCGCGATCTTCGAACCAGCCCAGCGGCAACGCGTTGAGCTGATCGCCGAGCCGGGTCTGTAGTCCGCGCTGCATGCCGAGGCCGATGCGCAGACCGATCACGGCCTGCAGGTAGCCGAAGACGACCACACCGGCCACGGCGGCGGCCATGCCGAGCGCCCACAGCCACGCGCCGCTCAGGTCGTCGTCGAACAGTGCTTCCAGCACGGGAACCAGCAGCAGATACGCGATGGCCTGGCACAGCGCCTGCACCACGATCACTCCGAGCAGCCGCGAGATCAGGGGGGCGAACTCGTCGGGGACGAGCCGGAAAACCTTGCGAATCATCGTGTTTCCTCCACCAGGGCGAGCGCGCCGAGGGCAGCTTCGTTGATCTCCCACAGCCGCTGATACAGACCGCCTGCAGCCCGCAGTTGCTCATGCGTGCCCTGTTCGACGAGAGCTCCGTTGTCCAGCACCAGAATCCGGTCGACACCGGTGATGGTGTGCAGACGGTGCGCGATGACCAGCACCGTGCGCCCGGCGACGAGGGCGGCCAGCGCGTCCTGGACCGCGGCCTCGGACTCGGGGTCGGCGAACGCGGTCGCCTCGTCGAGGACGAGCACCGGGGTGTCGGCCAGCAGTGCGCGAGCGATCGACAGGCGCTGCGCCTCACCACCGGAGAGCGTGGCGTCGACGCCGATCTCGGAGTCGTAGCCGCGCGGCAGCGCCAGGATCCGGTCGTGGATCTGGGCGGCTCTTGTCGCACGCTCGATGGCTTCGGCATCCGCGTCGGGGCGGGCCAGCAGGAGGTTCTCGCGGATGCTGCCGCGGATCAGGCGCACATCCTGGAAGACGAATCCGACTGTGCGGTAGAGCTCTTCGCTGGTGAACTCGCGAATATCGCGGCCGTCGATGGTGATTCGGCCCGCTCCCACGTCGTAGAAGCGGGGCAGCAGCTTGGCCAGGGTCGACTTGCCGGAACCGCTCGGGCCGACCAGCGCGGTGATGGTGCCGGGGGTCAGTTCGAGGTCGATGCCGCGCAGCACATCATGGCCGGTGCGGTAGGCGAACTCGACGCCGTCGAAGCGCACGATGCCGGTCTGAACGCCCGCCGGTGTTTCGGCGATCTCCAATTCCGGGGTCTGCAGCAGTTCGTGCAGCCGCAGGGCCGCGGCGCCACCGGCGCGCAGGGCCTGCGAGCCGTAGCCGAGGCCGAGCAGCGAACTGCCGATACCGAGCCCGACCAGCAGGAACGGCAGCAGATCGAGCGGGTCCACCCAGCCGAGGCCGACCCCGGCGAGGCCCCCGAGGACCACGACCAGCATGACGAACACGGGCATCACGACGATGTCGGAGGCCGCCTGCACGCGAATGATCGGCGTCTTCATCCGATGCGCCGCCTGGACCTGGCCTTCGACAGCGTCCTGGAACTCCTTGTGCGCTTTGCCCGCCTGACCGAACGCCCGCACCACCTGGATGCCGTCGACGAACTCGACCGTGGCGGCGGACAGGCGACGCTCCCACCGGGTGTACACCGCGAGGCGGTCGCGGCCGTCGCGGTCCATGATCTTGCTGAACAGGAACATGTAGGCGATCAGCGGAATCATCAGCACCAGCGTGAGTCGCCAGTCGACGGTGAACAGATAGCCGAGGGTGACCAGCGGGACCACCAGCGCGCCGATGAAATCGAGCCGGGCATGCGCGACCAGGAAGTGCAGGGCGTCGACATCGTCGCGCAGATAGCCCTTGACCTCACCGGAGCTGCGCTCACCGAACCAGCCGAGCGGCACCCGGGTGAGCTTGGCCGCGAGCAGCCTGCGCAGCGTGAGCTGGTAGCCGGCGTCGACCGCGTGCGACCAGCTGAGCGCGACGACCTGCAGGAAAGCCCGCACGACGAGCACGAGCACGGCAGCGCCGAACAGCCACCACACCCGGTCGGTGTCGGCCGGGGAGTTCAGCAGTTCGCGGCAGGCCGCGACGATCAGCAGGAACGGGACCACCGAGCACACCGAGGCGAGCGCCACGATCAGGCTCGCCACCGTCAGCATCCCCGATACCGGCGCCAGAATCTCCTTGCGCGCCAGCGCTTCCCGCTGCTTCTGCGCTTTCGCTGCCGCCTTGGGCAGCCGGTTCCCCGACTCCGCCCCCGGTGGCGGCGCTACCTGCACCGTCATATCGTTCTCGCCTCTCGACCTGTCCGCGGCAACTCCGCAAAAGGTAGGTTAGCCTAAGTTGATCGCTCGTCGGGCGGGGCCAGCGATTGGGCGGCGGAATTCAGGGAATGCGTTGGCCATGTTCACTCCCCTGCCGCCTTCGGCCGCCTGGTTGCATCGTGACGCGCGCACCGGATTCGAAGTGGCATATTTCCGCGACGATGCGCGCGGACTTCTCGTCGAGGGGTGTGCGACGGCGGTCGAGGACGGGATCGTCTGGGCGATCGATTATCGGCTGCGGCTCGACGGGGGCTGGAATACCAGGTCGGCACAGATCGTCGGGCGCTATCCCGAGGGCAGGCGGTCGGTGCATGTGCAGTCCGACGGGTTGGGGCGCTGGCAGGTCGACGGCACGCTCGTGCCCGAGTTCGACGGGTGCCTCGATATCGATCTCGAGGCGTCGGCGTTCACGAACGCCTTACCGGTGCATCGCCTCGGGCTCGTGGTCGGTGACGCGGCCGACGCGCCCGCGGTCTATCTCCGGGCCGCCGACCTCACCGCGGCCCGGCTACCGCAGCACTATCGCCGCATCGCCGACGGGGCCGGTCAGCGCTACGCCTATAGCGCTCCCGACTTCGACTTCGAGGCCACCCTGGACTACGACGAGTCGGGCCTGGTCGTGGAGTATCCGGGAATCGCGACGCGCACCGCCTGAACCCCACGGCGGAGCGCGTTCACCGGACAGACCACACTTGCTTCATGCGACGTAGGCAGCAGCCGCCGCTGCCGAAACGGCACGGCCTCGATCCCGCTCGACTCCGGCTCCCGGAGGACGGGCAGTGGGCGACCGTGCGCGACCACCTCGTCGAGCGGTTGCCGCGGGTGGATCCGGCCAGGATCGACGCGATGCTGGTGGCGGGTGAGATCGTGGATCTGGAAGGTCCGCTGGCACCGGACGCGCCGTTCGTGCCGGGCGGCGCCGTGTGGTTCCACCGCGATCTGCCCGTCGAGACCGAGGTGCCGTTCGACATCGGGATCGTGCACCGCGACGACGACATCCTCGTGATCGACAAGCCGCATTTCCTGGCGACGATCCCGCGCGGCCAGCACATCCTGCAGACCGCGCTGGTGCGGTTGCGCAACGACCTCGAACTCCCCGACCTGATCCCCGCGCACCGACTGGACCGGGTCACCGCGGGTCTGCTGCTGTTCGTGGTGAATCCGGCGCGACGCGGGGCCTATCAGACGATGTTCCACCGCAAGACCGTGCGCAAGGAGTACGAGGCCATCGCCCCCTACGATCCCGCGCTCGAACTGCCGCGGACCGTGCGCAGCCGGATCATCAAGGAGAAGCAGGTGCTCGCCGCCTATGAAGTGGACGGCGAACCCAATGCCGAGACCGAGGTGGAGTTGGTCGAGCACCGCGACGGGCTCGGGCGCTACCGTCTTCGCCCGCACACCGGGCGAACCCATCAGCTGCGGATCCATATGAACGGGCTCGGCGTGCCGATTCTCGGCGACGATTTCTATCCGGTGATCACCGATAAACCGGTCGACGATTACACACGGCCGTTGCAATTGCTGGCGGCTTCGCTCGAATTCACGGATCCGGTCAGCGGTGTGCCACGGCGGTTCGAGACCCAGCGCACGCTGCGGGCATGGACCGATCCGGCCGGATGGTCCGGATCGGCTGTCGAATAGCTCACAGCGCGGCGAATCCCGACGATCTTGATGGGCGCACTCCGGGCCGCTCGAGGCCGGAGTCGGCGCGTTGTCCCGCATTCACCGGACCGTTTTCCTTTCGTGATATTTCCGTACACTCGGTCGGGTGCCCGTACCCGCCATCGCCGATTCCCGGCCGAAGCTGCATGCCTACATCGACATCGCCGTGGTTGTCGTCGTGCTGGCCGGTACCAATCTGATCGCGCACTTCACGACGGCCTGGGCAAATATCGTCACCGTGCCCGTCGCGGCGTTCGCGCTGTTGGCGCTGATGCGCAAGCGAGGGCTGGGCTGGGCTGAACTCGGACTGTCACCGCGGCACTGGAAGCGCGGGACGGTGTACGCCCTCGGCGCGGTCGGGATCGTGTTGACCGCGGTCGCGATCGGCGCTCTACTACCGCTCACCAGGCCGTTCTTCCTCGCCGATCGATACGCGACGATTTCCGGCGCCCTCATCGCGTCGATGATCGTCATCCCGTTGCAGACGGTGATCCCCGAAGAGCTCGCGTTCCGCGGCGTACTCCACGGCACGCTCGATCGGGTCCTCGGCGTCCGCGGGCTCTTCGCGGCAGGCTCGCTGATGTTCGGACTCTGGCATATCGCGTCCTCGTTCGGCCTCACCTCCGGCAACAAGGGACTGTCCAGCATCGTCGGTGGCGGCCTGCTCGGACAACTGGTCGGCATAGCGCTGGCCGTCGCTGCCACCGCAGCCGCGGGCGTCGTGTTCACCTGGCTGCGCCGCCGCAGCGGTAGCCTCCTCGCGCCCATCGCCCTGCACTGGTCGCTCAACGGCGCGGGCGCGCTCGCCGCCGCCGTCGTCTGGCACACCGCCCTGCGCTGAACTCACGCCGGGAAGTCGATCACCACACTCTCAGCGGGAGTTGTTGTGCAAAGGTCGAACGCCGCGGACGCCTGATGGTCGAGTGTCCAGAGGTTTGCCGCCGAGGCTATCGCCGCGTCGTGACTGCGTGGAATACTGGCGACCGATTTCTGGCATGACAGCATGCCAGATATAGCGGTTTCCACCGAGAGGGCATTTTCGCCATGACACGTACGCACACCGGAAGGGTCGTCGCGGTGACCGGCGGTGCCGCCGGGATCGGGCTGGAGATCGCGCGGCAGTTCGCGGTCGCGGGAGCTCGGGTGTGCCTCGGCGATCTGTCGGGAAACGCGGCGCGCGAGGCCGCGGCCGGGCTGCCGGGAACGGTGCACGGATGCGAACTCGATGTGACCGATGAGCGGTCGTTTCACGATTTCCTCGCCGTCACCGAGGCGATACTCGGGCCGGTCGATGTGCTCGTCAACAATGCCGGGGTGATGTGGGTCGGGCCGTTCGATACCGAACCCGACAGTGCGACGGACCGGATGCTCGCGGTGAATCTGCACGGGGTGATCCGCGGGGTGCGACTGGCGGCACCCACGATGCGGACACGCGGGCGTGGGCACATCGTCACCATCGCGTCTCTCGCGTCCAAGGTCTCCCCCGCCGGTGAAGCGACGTACGCCGCGACCAAACACGGGGTCCTCGGTTATCTGACCGCGGTTCGTGAGGAATTACGCGGCAGCGGCGTGCAACTGACGGCGATCATGCCGGGCGTGGTCGACACCGAGTTGGCAGCCGGAACCGCAACGGGCGCGGCACAATTACTCCAGCCGAGTGATGTCGCCGGAGCCGTTCTCGATGCCGTCGAGCGGCCGCGATTCGAGGTGACATTGCCCGCGCATCTCGGACCGGTGGTCGGCCTCGTCGGCGTGCTGCCACAGTGGTTGCGCGACATCGTCTTGCGGCGGACCGTGCCGAATCAGGTTGTGGCGGTGGCCGGATCGTCGAACCGATCCGCCTACGAGAAAAGGCTGCTCCGCGGCGATAGTGATTCCTGAATCCCGGCGTGTCGCTACCGGGGATTCGACGGAATCGACTCGTTGTCGTTGACCGGGGCACGGTCGGCGTTTACGCTCTCTGGCAATCACACATATGTTCGATAGTCCATATGTTCGAGTGGCGGAAGGCGCGATATGTCCGACGATCGGTTGAGCGAGAATGCCGCCACCGCGCCGAACACCGAGATCACAGCGCTCGCCCAGCAGGTCGCGACGGCTCGCGACAAGCTCCCCCTGCAACACGACACCGCTCTCTACGACGCGCTCTCCGACGACGAGATCCGCGCCGAGCGCGAGTTGGCCGAATGGATTCGCACACAACGACGCAAACAACGTCGACGCGCCGTTGGTGACGAACTCGCCACCGAACAACGCGACCGCCGCACCAGCGCCCTCATCCGCCGCACCGACGAGGCCGACGCGCGCTGGCATCGCAAGGCGCTGGCCGCACGACGACGGGTGTCGAGCGCCGACGCGCGCCTGGCCCAGCTGTACCGGCGGTCGGAATGGTCATCGCGTGCGTTGATCGCGGTCGTCGTTCTCGGCATGGTCTGGGCCGGGGTCAATGTGCAACGCAATCTCGTGCCGAGCGGCGACATGAGCGACCCGTTGTACTGGCTCAGCTATGGCATCGAGGCCATGATCTCGATCCCGATCATCGTCATCATGGTCACCGCGACCACCGCTGCCCGCTGGGGACGTGAGCTGGAACGCGGCAAGGTGATCGTATTCGAACTAGCCCTGCTCGGCACCACCATCGCCTTGAACGCGGGTCCCCACCTGGCCGCCGGATCCTTCGGTCGCGCAGCCGAATTCGCCATCGCTCCGGTAATGGTGGGTGTGGTGATCTGGCTGCACGCGTGGGTCTCGGCTCGGTACGCGATGTTGATCGAGAGCGCCTCCGTCGAATTGCCCGGGGACGCCGGGTATGCCCATGCCGAACGGATCGCCGCGACGGCGTTTCCGCAGAAGGCGACCTCGCTGGGTGGTGACAGGCAAGCACTCGCGCACACCGTGATGAACGGCGTTGCGCCCGAGCCCCGATCGCCGCTGTCCGACCTCGCCGTTGTCGGCTCGACCGCTCCGGCTGCCGCCGAGGCATACGACACCCGGCCCCGCGCGATGCCCGACAACGATTCCGTCGCAGCCGAAGCGGATCGCGAAACCGTCGCGTCGTCCGAGCAGACGATCACCGCGGATCGCGAGGCGGTCGAAGCGGATCGCGAGGCGGTCGAATCACCTGTCTTGCCGGTAGTCCCGGAGCCGGTGGTCGGCGATACTCCGGCACCGAGCCCTGAACCTGTCGTCGCCGAAGCCGAAACCATCGCGGCAACGGCCGCCGAGCGCACCTACCCGCATAGCCTGCGTCGCCCCTCCGGCGACAAGCCGAACGCCCCCGGCACCCTCGAGCTGATCCACAAGGCCGCGGCCGACCACCGCCGCAACGGCGCCGAGCACTCGACCCGGACCAACGGCGCCGCCCCCACCTTGCGCCGAATACCGGTCACCACCGTCGCCCATGCCACCGCGGGCGACGCCACCGGTACCGATCCGGTTCCCGAGGCGACGATGCACGCCGGCACCGTCGCCCGTGACCCTGATGGCGACACTCCACCGATCACCGATCCGGTAGCGGTGCACAATGATCCACAGCCCTCCGCCGTAGAGCCGGAGCAGCTGACCCTCACCGCCGAACCTGCCGAGCAACTGGTCTTGCAACCGGAACCCTCGCCGGGTGCACCGGCAGCGCCCACGCAGACCTCCGAGCAGACAGCGCCCGAGCCCACAGAACCCGCTCCCGTTGCATCCCCCGAGCCGGTCGTATTCGCCGCCGACACCGTCCCGGCCGAGCCGGTCGATCAGGTCGATACGGACCTCGACGACGACGAAGACCTCCTCGCCCCGGACGATGTCGACTTCGACGAAGACACCGAGGTCCGCGCCCTTGCCCGCCGCATCGCCCACCGCAGCCCCCTGCGCCTGACCCTCGACCAGATCGAGGAGATCCTCGAGCTCACCGACCAGTCCTGGTCGGCGCGCAGCATCGGCAGTGAAGTCGGCGTCCCGAGCAGCACCGTCACCAACATCGTCGAATTCGCCCACAAGATCCGCCAGCCCTACGCCTTCACCGGCTGACCCAGCCGACACAGCGAAGGCCCGCCCCCCGAACATCGGGAGCGGGCCTTTTGCGATGCGACGACAACCGGGTCGTCCAACGACGAAGGCCCGCTTCCCCATCGGGGAAACGGGCCTTCGAAGAAACGATCTCGATGGATCGAGGAGGGACCTTACTTGGCCTTCTCCAGGACCTCGACCAGACGCCAGCGCTTGGTGGCCGACAGCGGACGGGTCTCCATCAGCTGAACGTGGTCGCCGACGTGGGCGATCTCGTTCTCGTCATGCGCCTTCACCTTGGAGGTGGTGCGAATGATCTTGCCGTAGAGCTTGTGCCGGTGACGGTCTTCCAGCTCGACGACGATCGTCTTGTTCATCTTGTCGGAGACAACATAGCCGCTGCGTACCTTGCGGCTGTTGCGCTCTTCGGTGTTCTCGCTCATGCCGCATCTCCCTTGCCAGCGGGTGCCGTGGCCAGGCCGAGCTCGCGCTCACGCATGACCGTGTAGATGCGCGCGATCTCGTGGCGGACGACGCGCAGACGACGGTTGTTGTCGAGCTGACCCGTTGCCATCTGGAAGCGCAGATTGAACAGCTCTTCCTTCGACTCACGCAGGCGGGCGACGAGCTCCTCTTCGTTGAGCTCGCGGAGCTCTGCGGCCGGTGTTTCGGTAGCCATCAGAACTGCTCCTCCCTGGTCACGATCCTGCATTTCATCGGGAGCTTGTGCATCGCGCGGCGCAGGGCCTCACGAGCGGTCTCCTCGTTGGGGTAAGACATCTCGAACATGACCCGACCGGGCTTCACGTTCGCGACCCACCACTCCGGCGAACCCTTACCGGAACCCATGCGGGTTTCGGCCGGCTTCTTCGTGAGCGGACGGTCGGGGTAGATGTTGATCCAGATCTTGCCGCCACGCTTGATGTGGCGGGTCATCGCAATACGTGCCGACTCGATCTGACGGTTGGTGACGTAGGCGGGCTCGAGAGCCTGGATGCCGTACTCACCGAAGGCCACCGCCGTGCCGCCCTTGGCCATGCCGGAGCGACCGGGGTGGTGCTGCTTGCGGTGCTTGACCCTACGGGGCATCAGCATGCGTCAGCCCTCCTTGTTCTCTGCCGGAGCCTCCGCCACTGCAGTGGCGGCGCGCCCGACCTCGGTGCTGGTCGCGGTGGTGCCAGTGGCGCCGGACCGACGAGGACGGCTCGGACGCTCGCGACGCTGGCGATCCGGAGCGGCGGCGGCGGCGGTCACTTCACGACGACCACCGACGATGTCGCCCTTGTAGATCCAGACCTTGACGCCGATGCGACCGAAGGTGGTCTTGGCCTCGTAGAGGCCGTAGTCGATGTCCGCACGCAGCGTGTGCAGCGGAACGCGACCTTCACGGTAGAACTCCGAGCGCGACATTTCGGCGCCACCGAGGCGGCCCGAGCACTGCACGCGGATGCCCTTGACGTTCGGCGAACGCATGGCCGACTGAATGGCCTTACGCATCGCACGACGGAACGCCACACGGTTGGACAGCTGCTCGGCAACACCCTGAGCAACCAGCTGCGCATCCGATTCGGGGTTCTTGACCTCGAGGATGTTCAGCTGAACCTGCTTCTTGGTGAGCTTCTCCAGCTCGGAGCGGATGCGGTCGGCTTCCGCTCCACGACGACCGATCACGATGCCGGGACGCGCGGTGAAGATATCCACACGGACGCGATCACGGGTGCGCTCGATCTCGACCTTCGAGATGCCTGCCCGCTCCATGCCTGTGGCGAGGAGCTTGCGGATCTGAACGTCTTCCTTCACGTATTCCGCGTACTGCTTGTCCGCGTACCAACGTGACTTCCAGTCGGTGGTGATACCGAGGCGGAAGCCATGGGGGTTAATTTTCTGTCCCATTTACTTTGCCCCTCCCTTCCGGCGGCTACGAGTGTCAGCGCCGGTGGTGGGCACGCTCTCGACCTCGATGGTGATGTGGCTGGTGCGCTTGCGAATCCGGAACGCGCGGCCCTGGGCCCGCGGCTGGAAACGCTTCATGGTGGCGCCCTCGTCGACAAAAGCAGTCGAGATGACCAGGGTGGCCGGGTTGAGGCCGAGGTTGTTCTCGGCGTTCGCCGCGGCCGAAGCCACGACCTTGGCCACGGGCTCGCTGGCAGCCTGCGGTGCGAACCGCAGAATGGCCAGCGCGTCCTCGACTCGCTTGCCGCGGACCAGGTCCACGACGCGACGGGCCTTCATCGGGGTGACCCGAACGTGCTTGGCGGTAGCGCGTGCAGTCGGGTTCTGAACCGTTTCGGTATTGGTTTCAGTCATCGCCGCTTGCTCTTCCGGTCGTCCTTGACGTGGCTCTTGAACGTCCTGGTCGGCGCGAACTCACCGAGCTTGTGGCCGACCATGTTGTCCGAGATGAACACCGGGACGTGCTTGCGACCGTCGTGGACGGCGAAAGTGTGTCCGATGAAATCGGGGATGATGGTCGAGCGACGCGACCAGGTCTTGATGACCTGCTTCGTGCCCTTTTCGTTCTGCACGTCCACCTTCGCGAGGAGGTGGTCGTCGACGAACGGGCCCTTCTTGAGGCTGCGTGGCATTTCTTACCTCCTCCTTAGCGCTTCTTGCCGGTCTTACGACGGCGAACGATGAGCTTGTCGCTCGGGCGGTTGGGCTTGCGGGTACGGCCTTCAGGCTGACCCCACGGGGAGACCGGGTGGCGACCACCGGAGGTCTTACCCTCACCACCACCATGCGGGTGGTCGACCGGGTTCATGACGACACCACGGACGGTGGGACGACGGCCCTTCCAGCGCATACGGCCGGCCTTGCCCCAGTTGATGTTCGACTGCTCGGCGTTGCCGACCTCGCCGACGGTGGCGCGGCAGCGCACGTCGACACGGCGGATTTCACCCGAAGGCATACGAAGGGTCGCGTACGGCCCTTCCTTGCCCAGCAGCTGAATGCTCATTCCAGCGGAACGAGCCATCTTGGCGCCGCCGCCCGGACGCAGCTCCACGTTGTGAATCGTGGTACCGGTCGGGATGTTGCGCAGCGGCAGGTTGTTACCCGGCTTGATGTCGGCCGTGGGGCCGGACTCGATCGGGCTGCCCTGCTTGATGCCCTTCGGCGCGATGATGTAGCGCTTCTCGCCGTCGGCAAAGTGCAGCAGTGCGATGTTGGCGGTGCGGTTGGGGTCGTACTCGATGTGAGCGACCTTGGCCGGGATGCCGTCCTTGTCCAGTCGACGGAAGTCGATCAGACGGTAGGCACGCTTGTGACCGCCACCGCGGTGACGAGTGGTGATGCGACCGTGCGCGTTACGACCACCGGACTTGGTGAGCGGGCGCAGCAGCGACTTCTCCGGCGTCGACCGGGTGATCTCGGCGAAGTCCGAGACGCTGGAGCCACGACGGCCCGGCGTTGTCGGCTTGTACTTACGGATTGCCATGAGTTCTTCTCGCTTTCTGGAGTCCCAGGCGCTTACGCGACCGGTCCTCCGAAGATCTCGATGGGCTTGCTATCGGCCGAGAGGGTCACGAGTGCGCGCTTGGTGTCCTTGCGCTTTCCGTAACCGAATTTGGTCCGCTTGCGCTTGCCCTGACGGTTGGCGGTATTGACGCTGGTGACCGTGACGCCGAAAACCTTCTCGACGGCGATCTTGATCTGCGTCTTGTTCGAATCCGGGTGCACCAGGAAGGTGTAGGTGCCTTCCTCGATCAGCCCGTAGGACTTCTCCGAGATGACCGGTGCGAGCAGGATGTCGCGGGGGTCGGCGATGGTGCTCACTTGCTCTCCTCCTGGGCCGCCTCGGCGGGACCGTGAACGAAAGCGTTCAGGGCCTCGACGCTGAACACCACGTCGTCGCTGTTGAGCACGTCGTAGGTGTTGAGCTGATCCGGGGCGATCGGCAGCACGTTCTGCAGGTTCGCCACGCTCTTCCACGCGGCGACGTCCTCGCGGCCGACGACGACCAGGAACTTCTTGCGGCCCGAGAGCTCGGCCAGGAAGTCCTTGGCAATCTTGGTCGACGGGTTCTGACCCGAGACCAGTTCGGTGATCACGTGGATGCGCTCGTTGCGGGCCCGATCGGAGAGGGCACCGCGCAGGGCGGCGGCCTTCATCTTCTTGGGGGTCCGCTGGCTGTAGTCACGCGGCTGCGGGCCGTGGACGGTGCCACCGCCGGCGAACTGCGGCGCACGGGTCGAGCCCTGACGGGCGCGGCCGGTGCCCTTCTGGCGGTACGGCTTCTTGCCGCCACCACGGACCTCGCCACGAGTCTTCGTGGAGTGGGTGCCCTGGCGAGCAGCGGCCAGCTGAGCGATAACGACCTGGTGCATCAGCGCGACGTTGGCGGTCACGTCGAAGATCTCCGAGGGGAGTTCGACGGTGCCTTCGGTCTTGCCGCCTGCGGCCTTAACGGTCAGCGTCAGGTTGGCCTTCTTGTCGAGGCTGGTCATGCGTGCGCACCACCCTTCACGGCGCTCTTGACGATCACGATGTTGCCCTTGCGGCCGGGGATAGCACCCTTGACCAGGAGCAAACCGTTCTCGGCATCGACCTTGTGAACCGAGAGGTTCTGCGTGGTGACGCGGTCGTTACCCATACGACCCGACATGCGCATGCCCTTGAACACGCGGCCGGGAGTGGCACAGCCACCGATGGAACCCGGGCGACGGTGCACAGCCTGCGCACCGTGCGAGGCGCCCTGGCCCTTGAAGCCGTGACGCTTCATGGTGCCGGCGAAGCCCTTGCCCTTGCTGATTCCGGTCACGTCGACGTAGGTGCCCTCTTCGAAGACATCAGCCGAGAGTTCCTGGCCGATCTCGAAGGTGGAGGCATCCGCGACGCGGATCTCGGTGACGTGGCGGCGCGGGGTGACACCGGCCTTGGCGAACTGGCCGGAGACCGGCTTGTTCACCTTGCGCGGGTCGATGGCGCCGAAAGCGATCTGAACGGCCGAATAGCCGTCGCGCTCCACGGTACGAATCTGGGTGACCACGTTCGGGCCCGCCTTGATGACGGTGACCGGGACGACGCGGTTCTTCTCGTCGAAGACCTGGGTCATGCCGAGCTTGGTGCCCAGGATTCCGGCCTGGGGCCGATTCTTGTTGTCAGTCATGTCTCGAGTCCCCGTCACTGAATGTTGACGTCGACGCTGGCCGGCAGGTCGATGCGCATCAGCGCGTCAACCGTCTTCGGCGTCGGGTCGAGGATGTCGATGAGGCGTTTGTGCGTGCGCATCTCGAAGTGTTCGCGCGAGTCCTTGTACTTGTGCGGCGAACGGATGACGCAGTAGATGTTCTTCTCGGTCGGCAACGGCACAGGCCCGACCACACGGGCGCCGGTGCGGGTCACCGTTTCCACGATCTTGCGCGCTGACGCGTCGATCGCCTCGTGGTCATAGGCCTTGAGCCTGATGCGGATCTTTTGTCCCGCCACGCTAAGTGTCCTTTTCTCCGCTTTCCTTCGTGGTCACAGGAGCTTGCTCCCGCACCACCCTCAATTTGCACAGCCCGAACACAGAAAGACGCCTCAGCGTGGTTTCCCACTAAAGACCCGCAACCAGGGCGCACCAAAAGGCACTACCTAGTCCTCGCCGCTGTTCATCTGTCATGGTTCTCCGGTCCACGCGGTCGGGCGTGTCGCCCTAACTCTTAATCTCCGACCCGGGTCAGTTACTCACCATGGGCCGGAAGTGCGTGGTTCCGAACGTATCCACACCGGCGAACCGGCGAGATACAAACTACTGCTCCCCTTGCTCAGGTCATCCGCTCCGAAGAGTTGGGGATCCTGCGCAAGGCAACCCGAACAGTATGCACCATGCCGACGACGTCCTTCAAATCGGGGGTCATGAGGTATCGATCACGCCACCACAGGGGCTACTACCTGGACCGCACCGCCGGCTGGGCTGTACCGAGCAATGGTAGCTGGCTCGTCGCCCCCGCTGGTCACCGGAGGGTTCCCCGCTACCTTACTTCTGAGTAAGATAGCAGCCATGACACAGGAAACCGCGACCTTCCGCGGCTGGAAGAAGCTGCCCGACAACCGCATCGGACACGCGCTGTTCTCGCTCGGCATGGTCGCCCGGGTCCCCTACTTCGGCACCGTGCTCCCCCAGGTGGTTCGCCTCGAGCCCGGCGTCTGCGAGGTGACCTCCCCGAAGTGGTTCGGCATCCACAACCACCTCGGCACCTTCCACGCCATCGCGGCCTGCAACCTCGCCGAGGTGGCGATGGGCATGCTCAGCGAGGCCACCGTTCCCACCACCCATCGCTGGATCCCCAAATCGATGAACGTCCAGTACCTTGCCAAGGCGGAATCGGGCCTGCGCGCGGTGGCGAAGCTCGACGTGATCCCCGACTTCTCGGCGATCACCAAGGGCCAGGAACTCACGGTCCCCGTCTCGATCTACGACAAGGACGGCATCGAGGTCGTGCACGCCGACATCACCACCTGGGTTTCACCGCGCTGATCCCGGCGCGGGAACCATTGCATCGGTACGGTTGTGGCTCAGGCCACAAAAGACGGGGAGTCCGATGTTGGAAGTCGCCCATGTGACGCGCCGGTTCGGGGAGAACGTCGCGGTCGACGATGTGTCGTTCGCGGTCCCGCCCGGCGCGCTGACCGGGTTCGTCGGGGGCAACGGGGCGGGCAAGACCACCACGATGCGAATGATCATGGGCGTGTTGGCCGTTCAGTCCGGCGAGATCCGGTGGGCAGGCAGGCCGGTGACCGAGCTGGATCGGCGCTCGTTCGGATATATGCCCGAGGAGCGGGGGCTCTATCCCAAGCAGCCGGTGTTCGACCAGCTCGTATACCTGGCCCGCTTGCGTGGGCTGCCCGCCGACGAGGCGAAGGCGCGCACCGAAACCCTGTTGGAGCGGTTCGATCTGGGCTCGCGCGGCAAGGACAAGCTCGAATCGTTGTCGCTGGGCAATCAGCAGCGCGTCCAGATCGCGGCGGCGGTGATCGCGCAGCCGACGGCGCTGATCCTGGACGAACCGTTCTCCGGGCTCGACCCCGTAGCCGTGGATTCGATGGTGGAGTTGCTGCGCGAGTACGCCGATCAGGGTGTGCCGGTGCTGTTCTCCTCGCATCAGCTGGATCTGGTGGAGCAGCTGTGCGATCAGCTGGTGGTGCTCGCCTCGGGCCGGGTGGTCGGGCAGGGCTCGGTAGACGAGCTGCGGTCCAGCGGTGGCTCACGGTATCGGCTGGTGCTCGAGGGTGATGCGGGGTGGTTGCGGGACTATCCGGGGATTCGCGTGGTCGAGAGTGTCGGGCCGCGTGTGTTGTTCGAGATCGACGGCGGCGGCACCGACGGGGTGTTGAAGGAGGCGCTGTCGCGGGGGTCGGTGCGGGAGTTCACCGAGGCCAGGCCGACGGTCGCCGAAATCTACCGGGAGGTGACAGCGTGAACGGCGTGTGGCGGATCGTTGCCGCGAGGGAGATCGCGGTGAAGCTGCGTGACCGCAACTTCGTCATCTCGACTGTGGTGACGCTGGTGGTGATCCTCGCGTCGCTGGTTCTCACCGGGTTCCTCAGCAGCAGGCCGGACAAGATCGACGTGGCGATCACCGGTTCGGACACCTCGGTCGTACTCGAGACGGCGAACACCCTGGCCTCGAACGCGGGGACCGACGTGAGCTTCATCGCGCGACCCGTCGCCGACCAGGCCGCGGTCGAGCAGTTGGTCCGTGAGGACGAGGTCGACGTGGGCCTTGTACCCGCCGACCCCAGCGGATGGCAGCTGATCGGCAAGACCGCCGAGGACGACAACGCCACCACCTACATCACCGCCGCCGCACAGCAGATCGCGTTGCAGCGTAATGCCGCTGTCGCGGGCGTCTCGCTCGACGAGCTGGCCCGCGGTGCGACCGTGACATACGACCTGCTGGAGAAGGGCGCGATCGACCCGGGCCTGGCCAAGATCGTCTCGTTCGTCTTCGCGTTCCTCTTCTATCTGGCGTCGGTGCTGTTCGGCATGTCCATCGCGCAGAGTGTGGTCGAGGAGAAACAGAACCGGATCGTGGAGATCCTGGCCAGTGCGATGCCGTTGCGGCAGTTGCTGATCGGCAAGGTCGTCGGCAACGCGGCACTGGCGTTCGCGCAGTTGGCTCTGTTCGTCGGGGCGGGGTTGGTCGGGTTGGCGGCGACCGGCAAGGGTGCTCAGCTGGGCCAGATCGCCGGGGCCGCGGGCTGGTTCATCGTCTTCTTCCTCGTCGGCTTCCTCGCCCTGGCGAGCCTGTGGGCCGTCGCTGGCGCGCTCGCCACTCGCAGCGAAGACCTCCAGTCCACCTCGACTCCGCTCGGGCTGCTCATCATGATCGTGCTGTTCGCGGGCATCTTCCTCACCGGCACGGCCCGTGTCATCGGCTCCTATATTCCGATCATGTCCATCGTCGCCATGCCCGCCCGCCTGGCCGAGGGCACCGCCGCCTGGTGGGAACCCTTCATCGCCCTGGCCCTGATGGCGGTCGCCACCTACGCGATCGTCGTCGTCGCCGAGAAGATCTACCGCCGCTCGCTGATGCAGACCCAGGCTCGCCTGACGATGCGCCAGGCCCTGGCCCTGGAGGACTAGGGCAGCATCGGGGCGAGTGACGACCGGGTCACTGGTGCTTGCGTGGTGACGGGTGGGGCCGATTGAATGCGGACGTGAGTGTTGTGCGGGAATTCGATATCTGCGTGGTCGGGCTGGGGCCGACCGGGCGGGGGTTGGCGCATCGAGCCGCGGTGGCCGGGTTGCGAGTGGCCGCGGTGGATCCGCGGCCGGAGCGGTTGTTCCCGCCGACCTTCTCCTGCTGGATCGACGAGTTGCCGGCGTGGTTGCCCGCGAGTGCGATCGCGCAGCGGATCGCGGCGCCCACGGTGTGGACCAAAGGCGAGCATCGGATCGAGCGGCCGTATTGCGTGCTCTCCAAAGCGGGGCTGCACGCGGCGTTGGCCTTGGACGACGCGACCGTCTTCGCGGATCGGGCGCGGCGGGTGGACGCCCACGAGGTGGAGCTGGCGGACGGGACGGTGATCTCGGCGGGGGCGGTGTTCGATACGCGGGGGCTGCCGACGTTGGGCAAGCGCAGGGCCGCCTCGGCCCACGGAATCTTCGTCGATGCCGAGACCGCGGCGCCGATGGTCGCGGAAGGCGAAGGGCTGCTGCTGGATTGGCGGCCGGAGAACGGTGCGGGCCCCGACGAGCCGCCGTCGTTCCTCTACGCGGTGCCGCTCGGGGACGGCACGGTGATCTTCGAGGAGACCAGCCTGGGATTGCGCGGTGGGATGCCGCAGCACGAGTTGCGCAAGCGCACCCTCACCAGGCTCGCGGCCCACGGGATCACCCTCACCGGCGACGAACCGCACGAGGCCGCCCACTATCCCCTGGATCAGCCACCGCCGAAGAAGGGCACCGCGGTGGCGGTGCCGTTCGGCTCGCGCGGCGGGATGATGCACCCGTGCACCGGCTACAGCGTGGCCGACTCACTCGCGCTGGCGGACACCGCCGTCGCCGCGGTGCAGCGCGGCGAGAATCCGATCGAAGCCCTCTGGCCGTGGCGGGCCAGGGCCGTGTACTGGATGCGGATGCGTGGCCTGTGGGGTCTGGGTCGACTCACCACCGACCAGTCCATCGCCATGTTCGACGCCTTCTTCACCGAATCCGACCGCCGCCAGCGCGCGCTGCTCTCGGCCCACGACGACTACTCCGCGCTCGGCGCCGCCCTGTTCGACACCGTCGCCCACACCTGGCCGTTCCGGTGGCGCTACGACCTCGTCGGCTGGACCAACCGCGACCGCTGGGTGGACTACCCCTTCGCACCCGCAGGCGCCGACTCACCCAGCCGATAACGCACTGATCGCCGCCACAGCGTTCGTGGCGGCGATCAGCATGCGACGGTCTCAGGACGACTCGGCGGCCTTCTTGTAGCCGACGATCGCCGGGTAGGCGAAGACCACGACCATCCCCACCGTCCAGGCGACGGTCTTGAGCAGCGGTTCAGCGACCGGACCACCGTAGGACAGCCCCTTCATCGCATCGATCGCACAGCTCATCGGCTGATTCGCGACCACGTCCTGCAACCAGGTGGGGTAGGCGAAGACCGGAACGAAGCCGGTGTTGAAGAACATCAGCAGCGTATTGAGAATGCCGATGAGGCTGATCAGCATGACGCCCTCGGTGATCGTGGCCAGGGCGGTCACCATCACCGCGAACCCGATGCCGAACAGCACCGGAACCAGGACCAGCGCGATATTGGCGAGCGGGTCCTCCATGAACAGGAAGCCGAGCGGCACCGCGACGAGCAGCACGATCAACGTGGTGATCAGGATGCGCAGCATCTCGGCCAGCAGCCGACCGGTGAGCAGCGAAGCCTTGTTCAGCGGCATCGTGTAGAACCGGCTGAGCAGTCCCGATGCCTTCTCCCGCTTGAACCCGAGCGCACTCACCACCGCGCCGGTCATGGCCGCGACCAGGGTCAGCAGCGCGGCCTGGCCGTAGATGCTGGGAGCGCCGGTGGCCGCGGTGATGGAGTCACCGAGCACGATGCGGAACATCAGCAGGGTCACCGCCGGGTAGGCGATGGTCTGGATGGTCGTCGAGGGGTCACGCAACCACACCATCAGCAGCCGCTTGGTCTGGATGAGGCTGTGGGTGAACCACACCGACACCGAACTCTCCGGCTTGGGATGCACCACCGGCAGGTCGGCCGCGGCCTCCTCGACCGACGACTTCTCGATTGTTGTCATGATCGCCTCACACTCGCCCACACAGCCAGTGGGAGGAAGAAAACAGCCAGTCCGCCGAGCCACGCCAGCGACACCCACGTGCCTGCCCAGCTCAGATGGCCCGCGGCCATATCGCTGAGGGTCTGGGCGAACTGGGAGATCGGCTGGTTGCGCGCGAACGGCCGCACCCACGCCGGGAAGCTGGCCTCCGGCACGAATCCGGTCGACATCATGCCGAAGATCAGGATCGGCAGGGTGAGGGCCTGGCTGAGCGCCTCGGGGTTCTTGGTGAGGCTGCCGAGCGCGTCGGCGCCGAGCGTGAGCACCACGCCGACGGCCAGCGCGAATCCGCAGAACGCGAGCGCCTGCAACCAGCCGCCGGTGAACCGGAAGCCGATCACATAGCCGTAGGCGACGGTCGCGATCAGCGAGACGATCGACCGCACCAGACCCGCGCAGATCCGCGACATCAGCGGAACCAGCGAACCGATCGGCATCGTCTGGAGTCGGGTACTCAACCCGGTGAGCGCTTCGAACGCCGCGAGCTGCGCGTTCGACATCATCGTCATGGCCATCGTCTGCAGCACGACGATCGGCATCACGTACTGCGCGTAGTCGATGCCCTGGACCTTCATCACGTACCGCAACGGCAGGTAGAAGGCCACGGTGACCACGAGCGGGGTGAGCACAGCGACGATCAGCTCGCCCTTGGTGGCCATGGTGCGCACGATGCGCCCGGTCAGCGCGCGCCACTGCGCGAAACTGCTCGGGTGCACAGCGGGTAGCTCGGCGAACAAGGTGTTCGCCGCGGGGGTGGACACGCTCACTAGTGGCCGCCCGAGTGACCGGTGATCGACAGGAACACGTCGTCGAGCGAGGGCCTGCGCAGCGCGATGTCGGCGAGGTCGATGCCCGCGTTGTCGAGCCTGCGCAGCGCCTCGGCCAGGGTGGCGGCGCCGTCGGGGGCGGGGATGGACAGCTTGTCGGCGCCGTCGATATCGGCGGCGACGACAGCGGGCACCAGGTCACCGAGGGCCCGCACGGTCGCCGGGAGGCGGCTCAGGTCCAGCGGGACGATCTCGCAGTAGCTGCCGCCGGTCTTGGCCTTGAGCTGGTCGGCGGTGCCTTCCGCGATGACGGTGCCCTTGTCGATGACGATGATGTTGTCGCTGAGGACGTCGGCCTCTTCGAGGTACTGCGTGGTGAGCAGCACCGTGATGCCCTGGTTCTTGAGCGCGGTGACCAGGTCCCACACGCCCTGCCTGCTGCGCGGGTCGAGGCCGGTGGTGGGCTCGTCGAGGAACACCACCTCCGGTCGCACGACCAGTCCGCAGGCGATGTCGACGCGACGGCGCATGCCGCCGGAGTAGTTGCGCACGGCCCGCTTACCCGCGCTGACCAGGTCGAACTCTTCGAGCAGCACCTCGGCGCGCTTGCGCGCGGCCGATTTGGTCAGGCCCATCAGGCGACCGAACAGCTCGAGGTTCTCCCGGCCGGTCAGGTTCTCGTCGAGGGCGGCGTACTGACCGGTCATCATGATCGAGCGACGCACGCCCGCGGCGTCGGTGAGCACGTCGTGCCCGGCGACGACGGCGGTGCCGGAGTCGGGGCGCAGCAGCGTCGACAACACCTTGACCATGGTGGTCTTTCCCGCACCGTTGGGTCCGAGTATGCCCAGCACACTGGCCTTTTCGGCCTGGAAACTGATGCCCTGCAGGGCGTGCACGTCACCGAACGACTTGCGCACGTCGGACACCAGCACCGCGGGTTCACTGTCGCGCGATGCGACGCCACCTGCGGGCGAATCCACTGAGATCGAACTCGGCATCAACTCTCCACCATCGGCCGGGTGCGCACGGCCCTGAACGAGACGAGCGCACGCGGAAAAATTCTTCCCGGTAAGTGATCCATACCGTTCGGCGCGATGTTACCGGTCCGGCGGTTTTCCCGGCCCAGGTCCGCGTCGATGCGCCCAGTTTGCCGGGGCATCCTTCGCCTGCCCCAGTGGCGTTACTCACGTGGGCAGTGCAAGGGCAGTGCGTTGACCTTGTCGGCCGGGCCGCACACCCATACGCTGACAGCGGGGAAACACTCGTCTCACCGGCCCGCACGCGGGCGTGTTCGATCTTGTGGGGAGGTGACCATGGTCGAGTCGGCTTCCACTGCCGCGCCGATCGGTCGATCCGATGTGCTCACGGCCTTCGATCCGCGCACCGGTGAACAGCTCGCGCAGTATCCCGTCCACGGCACCGCCGAGGTCACCCGTGCGGTGCGCACCGCCCGGGCCACCCAGAACTGGTGGGGGGAACTGGAATTCGGTGAGCGCAAGCGCCTGTTACTCGAGTGGCGTCGTCAGATCGCCCGCAACGCAGGCGAATTGGTGGAGATTCTGCGCAGCGAGACCGGCAAACCGGAGGCCGACGCCACCCTGGAAGTGATGCTGGCGGTGGAGAATCTGGACTGGGCCGCCCGCAACGCCGCGCGCACACTGGGTCGCCGCCGCCTGTCCACCGGCTGGTTCACCCGCAATCAGCATGCCTCCGTCGGCTATCTGCCGCTGGGCGTCATCGGGGTGCTCGGCGCGTGGAACAACCCGGTGTTCACGCCGATGGGTTCGATCGCCTACGCCATGGCAGCCGGTAACACGGTGGTGTTCAATCCGCACGAGCTCAGTACCGGCGTCGGCACCTGGCTGGCCGACAGCTGGGCCGCGGTCTCGCCCGAACAGCCCGTACTGCAGGCGGTTACCGGTAATTCGCGGACCGCGACCGCCCTGTGCAAAGCGGAGGTGGACAAGATCGCCTACGCCGGGCCCGAGGCCCGCGGACGCGAGGTGATCGCCCTGTGCGCCCAGTCGCTCACGCCGGTGGTGGTGGAGAACAGCGGCAAGGGCAGCATGATCGTGCACGTCGACGCGGTGCTCGACGCGGCTGCGGAGGCGGCGGTGTTCGGCGCGATGGCCAACGCCGGGCAGAACTCCTCCGGCATCCAGCGCTGTTATGTCGCCGATTCGGTCTTCGACGACTTCCTGGCCAAAGTGGCGGAGCGGGCGGCCAAGCTGCGTCCCGGCGCCGACAATCGCGCCTCCTACGGACCGATGATCAATGCCGCCCAGGTCGACGTGGTGCGCAGACAGGTTCGCGACGCGCTCGCCCACGGCGGGCACGCGGTGCTGGGCGGACTCGATTCGTTCCGCGACCCGTATGTGGAGCCGATCGTGCTGGCCGAGGTCCCCGAAGACAGCATCGCGATCACGGGCGAGGGCATCGGCCCGGTGCTCGTGGTGAACCGGGTCGCCGACCTGGCCGACGCGGTCACCCGGGTCAACGCGGCGGGCAACGGCATCGCCGTCACCATCTTCACCCTCGACATCCCCAGCGCCGAGTTCATCGCCGAACAGCTGAAAGTGGGTGTGGTGACGGTGAACTCGTCGACCGCGTTCACCGGCATCCCCGCCCTGCCGTTCGGCGGGGTCGGCGAATACGGCCAGGGCCACAGCCATGGTCAGCAGGGTCTGCACGAATACAGCCGCACGATGTCGATCGCCCGCAGGCGCTACCGGGCGCCGATCCGGCTGTCCACCTTCGACCGTCGCCCTGGGCACCTCCAGACCGCGAGAGCGATCTTCCGCCTCCGCCACGGCCGCGGCTGACCTGCTAGTTCTCGTCCGCCGAGCCGCTGCCGAGCAACACCGCGTCGGTGAGTGCGGTGAGGCGGGCCAGTTGTTCGGGGCGCGAGTCGAAGCGCAGCAGGCGACCGACGTCGATGATCTGGCCGACGGCGGCGTGCACGCGGAAGCGCGCTTCGATCGGGTCGTCGTCGAGCAGGTTCGCCCATTCGAGGATGTTCTGTCGCTGGATGGCGCGCAGGCGGTGTTGCTCGGCCTGCGGGAGGTTGCTGAACTCCGCGTAGTAGACCGGCATGATCTCGGGCGTCGCGAAGGTGAGGCGAGCGTGCTGGTCGGCGATGCGGCGGGCAGCGTCGGCGCGGTCGTCGCTTTCGGCCAGCGCCTCGCCGATCGCGACAGCGAGTCGGTCGGCGGTGCGATGAAAGGCCGCCGCGAGCAGGTCGGCCTTGCTGTCGAAGTGGCGGTACACGCTCGAGGCGTTGATGCCCACGGCGGCGCCGATCTCCTCGATGCCCGATTCGTGATACCCGTTGCGACCGAAGATCCGGATCGCCTCGGTGAGCAGCTGTTCACGTTTCGACGTCACCGGCAGCCCACGGGTCTGCTTGTCGGGCTCTGCATCCGCCGGTGTCGGCGGCAACTCGGCGCGCACGATCGCCCAGGCCATCTGGAGCTGCACCGCGAGCATGCGTCCGTGCGAGAGGGTGGTGCGGTGCGCGGCGATACTGGCCAGCGAACTCAGCGCGCCGACCGCGAGCAGGATCACGTCGTCGGCGCTCGCCTCCGGCCGCACCTCGGCGATCCGCGCGGCGACGTTCGACTCGAGTTCGCGATAGAACGCGCGAATGCGCACCCGGTCATCGGGCTCGAGGTAGCGGCGTTCCCAGCGGTAGAGCCCGGCCTCGCGACGGATGTCGATATTGCGTTCGGCGACGGCGGTGAGCACCGCGTTCAGCCTGGCTTCCGGGCTCAGCGACGGGTCGTCGGCCGCGGCGGCGACATCGCGCAAACCCCGAGCACCCTCTTCGGCGGCGGCCACGAGCAGCGCGTATTTGTTGGCGAAGTGGCGATACAGCGCGGGCCCGGAGATGCCGACCTCGGCGGCGATCTCGTCCACGCCGACCGGGTAGTAACCCCGCGCGCTGAACGCACGGGCGGCGGCCCGCATGATCTGCATCTTGCGGTCCTTCGGCCTGCGGCGCACGACGCGGGCAGGTGCGGTCGTCGGCTCGCGGGCCTGTTCGGCCTCACTGCGATCGGCGACCATGCACTCACTTTCCGTTACGCGAACCAGGTTGGACCAGTCAACCTAAGTTAACCACAATTCGCAAACGTCGAGGGCAGGTCGAAGAAATGGAACCGCCCCGGCAGCGACGTACTCGCTACCGGGGCGGTTCGAGAGAAGATCCGTCTACAGGCCGAGTCCGCGAGCCAGCGTCGGCCACGACAGCTTCAGCTCGTCCTTCCAGTAGCCCCACGAGTGGGTGCCGCTGGGGCGGAAGTTGAAGGTCGCCGGGATACCGAGTTCGTTGAGCCGGTTGGCCAGATTGTGCGTGCAGTAGTTGGTGCCCGCCTCGATGACGCCACCGATCACGATCTGGTTGGCCAGGCCATAGGCCCCTGGCAGCGCGTACGGACCGTTGAGGGTGTCGTACGGGCCGGGCAGACCGTTGCCGGTGGAGATGTAGAGATCGACGCCGCGCAAGCCTTCGGCATTCACGTACGGGTCGTTCTCGACCCATTCCGCCGAGCCCTCCGGACCCCACATGTTCAGGGTGTTGCCGCCGCCCCAGGTCTCGACCGTGAGCTTCACGAACTCCGAACCGACGGGATCGGAGGTCTGCGCGCAACCGCTGTAGGCCGCGGCCGCCTTGTACAGGCCGGGCTTGGCGATCGGCAGCGCGAGCACGGTGGTGCCCGAGGTGGACAGGCCCGCGATCGCGTTCACACCGTTGGTGCCCAGCGCGCCGTCGACCAGCGGGGGCAGCTCCTCGGTGAAGAAGGTCTTCCACTTGTTGCGCCCGACGACCGGGTCGTCGTTGATCCAGTCGGTGTAGTAGCTCCAGGCGCCGCCGATCGGCTGGATGACGTTGACGTTCTTGTCGCCGAGGAACTCGAGCGCGTCGGTCTTGGCCACCCACGACGCCGAATCCTCGCCGCCGCCCGCACCATTGAGCAGGTACAGGGTGGGACGCGGGACCGAGGCGTCGGCGGGGCGCTGCACGTCGACGATGATGTTCTGGTCCATGGCCGCGGAGTACACGTGCAGTCGCAGACTGCGCGAGTCCTTCACTTCGGCCTTGACGATCTTGGAGCCGTCCTCGGAGACCGGGTTGGCGAGCAGGCTCTTGGAATCGATGATCGGGTCAGCTGATGCCGGGCTCGTACCGATGCCGGACATCAGTCCCGCCGCCACTGCCGTTGCCGCGATCATCGCCGCGGCCCGGGAGCCACGACGCCGGGTGTGCCGACGCATCAATTTCGCACCTTCGCTTCGTCTCGAATTCCGATTCGGTCCGTGCTCCCCTGCAGGGCACGAAGTTGCAACACGCCAGACCCTACGGGTTATCCGGTAGCTACAACAGGGGTAATCGTTACAACAGCGCGGTCACATCATGCCTCACCGGCACCACTGATGTCATCGCGCCCCGGCGTAAATGTCACCGCGCCCCCGCCGCACGGTCACCGGCGTCGAGCAGCTCCGCCAAACGTGGCCCGATCTCGGCCAGCGCCTGCGGCGAAGTCATCTGATCATGCACCACCGCGACCGGTCGATCACGCACCGCGCCGTCGACATACGGGGCCCAATTCGCCGCTGCCGCCTCGTGTCCGAGCGCGCTGAAGTATTCGAGCCTGCCCTGGAACACCGCGGGCCGGTGCTCGGCGATCAATTCGGCCGAGCGCACCGCGCTGCGATAGATCCGGCGCACCCGTTCGGGGGTGAGCACGGCCATGTTGGCCGGGATGATCGCGTGCAGCGCGGCCAGTGCGTCCTCGCTGAGTTCCCGCACGCCCGCGGCAGGTAGCGCCGCGCTGATGTCGACGCCGAGTTCGGCGAGCGCGTCGCGGACCGCGGTGTGGAAATCGGGCACGTCGATATCAGGATGCGAATCCAGCATCGCCAGCAGCGACACCTGCTCCCCCGCCGCCTGGAGTTCGGTCGCGACGGCGTGGGCGAGCACACCGCCCAGCGACCAGCCCATCAGCCGGTACGGCCCGTGCGGCTGCTGGGTCCTGATCTCGGCGGCGTAGCGGCGCGCCATCTCGGCGAGCGTGCCCGGTAGGTAGCCCGCCTCGCTGAGCGCGGGCGACTGGAGGCCGAAGATCGGTCGCCGGGCCGGAATGTACTGCGCCAGACCGGCATAGCACCAGGACAGCCCGTACATCGGGTGGATGCAGAACAGCGCGCCGCCCGCCTCGGTACCGTGCGGGACCCGGTTGCGGATGGCCAGCAGGACACCGAGGGCGTCGTCGGATTCGAGGTCGGAGGTGAGATCGTGTTCACCGCCTGCGGACTGGGTGGCGTCGATCCGCTCGGCCAGCGCGGCGACGGTGGCGTCGGTGAAGAACCACTGCACCCGCACCTCGGCGCCGACCCTGGTGCGCAATCGGCTGATCGCCTTGGTGGCGACCAGGGAGTTGCCGCCGAGTTCGAAGAAGTCGTCGTCGAGACCGACCTTGCCCGCGCCGAGTACCTCCGCGTAGACCTCGGCGACCGCACGCTGCAACGGCGTGGTCGGCGGGCGGTAGGCGCGGGTGGTGAAGGCGGGGACGGGCAGGGCTTTGCGGTCGAGCTTGCCGCTGGCGTTGAGCGGCAGGGAAGGCAGCAGCACCAGGCTGGCCGGAACCATGTACGACGGGAGCGCCGCCCTGGCATGGGAGAGCAACGCGGACTGATCGAAACCGACAGTGGTGGAGCCGCTTTCGATCGAGTAGCCCTCGGGGCGAGCCGCCGCTCGAGCTTCCTCGACCTGCGCCTCCGCAGGCACGATGTAGCCCACCAGACGGTCACCCGTCGGGCCGTGCACGAGCGCGACCGCGGCGTGCCGGACGCTGTGGTGGTCGCGCAGTACGGCCTCGACCTCGCCGAGTTCGATCCGCTGCCCGCGCAGCTTCACCTGGAAGTCACTGCGGCCCAGGTATTCCAGGCTCTCGTCGGAGGTCCAGCGCACGACGTCGCCGGTGCGGTAGAGCCTGCCGCCGCCGGGACGGGCGACGAAACGTTCGGCGGTGAGCGTGGGAGCGCCGAGGTAGCCACGGGCCAGCTGTACGCCTTCCAGGTACAGCTCCCCCGCGGTACCGGGTGGGACCGGTCGCAGTTGACGATCGAGCACATGGACGCGGGTGTTCGCGACCGGCGTGCCGATCGGAATACCCACGGCGGGACCGGCTTCGACCTGCGCCGCGGTGACCACGGTGGCCTCGGCGGGTCCGTACCAGTTGACCAGCGTCGCCTCGGGCACCACCTGAGCGAACCGGCGGGCGGTCGAGGACGACAGCGCCTCACCCGCCGCGAAGACCCAGCGCAGCGAGGGGAACTCGCCGCTGTCGCGGTCGGTGAGGAACGCGTCCAGCATCGACGGCACGAAATGCACGGTGGTGACGGCGCGTTCGGCGATCACCTCGGCCAGGTAGGCCGGATCACGGTGCCCGTCGGGGGCGGCGATCACCACGGTGGCGCCGGTGTGCAACGGCCACAACAACTCCCAGGTGGCTATGTCGAAGGTGACCGGGGTCTTGTGCAGCACCACGTCGCCGGGGCCGTGCGGGTAGGTGCGCTGTGCCCAGCGGAACTGGTTGACCAGCTGCCGGTGGGTCAGCATGACGCCCTTCGGCGTTCCGGTGGACCCGGACGTGTGGATGACGTAGGCGAGATTGTCCGCCTTCGGCATCTCCAGATCAGCCACTTCACCACTGAGAGCGTCGATCTCGATGACAGGAATGCCCGAGGTGGTCGTGAATCCGCCGGTGGTGAGTACGCAGATCGGCGCGGCGGCGGCCAGCACCCGCTCGGTCCGCTCGGCCGGATGGTCCGGGTCGACCGGCACATACGCCGCCCCGGTCCGCAGCACCGCGTAGATCGCGGTCACCAGGTCGATCCCGCGCCGCATCGCGACCGCGACAAGCGTCTCCGGCCGGGCTCCCTCGGCCCGAAGCCCGGCGGCGAGCGCGCGCACGCGGTCGTCGAATTCCGCGTAGGTGTAGACGGTTTCACCGTCGATCAGCGCGGTGGCGTCCGGTGTGCGCTTGACCTGCGCGTCGAACAACGACAGCAGGGTGGCCTCGTCGAGCAGTTCGGGCGCGTCGGTGGCGTTGACCGCCGCCAGCGTCGCGCGCTCCTCCGCGAGCAGCACGTCTATCTCGGCGATCCTGGCGTTCGGGCTGGCGGTGAACCTCGCCAGCAGCATCGAGAAGCGTTGCGCCATGGCATTCGCGGTGTCCTCACCGAACACATCGCGCAGGTACTTCACCGAGACCCGGAGCTGTCCATCGGCGACGATCTGCACGGTGAGCGGGTAGTGGGTGCCGTTGGCGGCGTCCATCCCGGTGACGGCGGCCGACCCGGACGCGGCCTGTGCGAGCCCCTCGCGGTCGACCGGGAACGACTCGAACACGACGAGCGAATCGAACAGCGCGTCGATGCCCGCGATCTCCTGGATCTCACCGAGGCCGAGGTAGTGATGATCGAGCAGCGCGGCCTGATCGTCCTGCAGCCTGCGCAGCAACTCGGCGACGGTATCGCCGGGACGCACCCGCACCCGCACGGGAATCGCGTTGAGGAACAGCCCGACCATCCGCTCCACACCCGCGAGCTGGGCGGGCCTGCCGGAGACGGTGGCGCCGAACACCACGTCGTCGCGATCCACCAGCCGGGCGATGAGCAGACCCCACGCCGCCTGGACCACGGTGTTCACCGTGACGCCCAGGCTCGCGGCGAGCTCGCTCAGCGCGGTGGTGTCCGAGGGCGAGAGCGCGAAGCCGGTCTCCCCCGTGCCCGTGGCGATCTCGCGGCCCTGATCGACGGGCGCGAGCGGAGTGGGCTCGGCCAGGCCGGTGAGCGCGGTGCGCCATGCCGTCCTGGCGGCTTCGAGATCCTGGTCGACGAGCCAGGCCAGGTAGTCGCGGTAGGGCGCGACCTTCTGCAGACGCCTGCTCCGGCCGCCGATCATGTACGCGGTGAGCAGCTCCTGCAGCAGCAGCGGCGTCGACCAGCCGTCGATCAGGATGTGATGGCTGGTGACGAGCAGATGCGCGGTCCCCTCGGTGCGCACCAGGGTGAACCGCAACAGCGGCGCGGCGGCCATGTCGAAATGCGTGGCCAGGTCGGCGGCGCGAATGCGCTGGTAGGCGGCGTCGTCGGCATCGATGACCTGCCACGGCACGTCGATGTCGTCGAGCACCACCTGCAGCGGGGTGCCCGCGGCGTCGGTGGCGAACGCGACGCGCAGGTTGTCGTGCCGGTCGAGCACGGCCTGGGCCGCCTCGTGCAGTCGTTCGGCGTCCACAGACGGGTCGAGGTCGAGGACGAACTGGGTGATGTAGGGGTCGACCGAGTTCTCCGCGAGCAGCGCGTGGAACAGCATCCCCGACTGCAGCGGGGTCACCGGCCATACGTCGCTGAGCAGCGGGTAGCGACGGACGAGGCGCGTCAGCTCGGTCTGGCCCAGACGCACCAACGGGAAGTCCGACGGCGTGAATCCGCCCACACCGGGCCGCAATCCGTGTTCTGCGAGTCCGCCGAGCGCGCGGATCCAGTGTTCGGCGAAAGTCTTGACCGCGTCCGCGGTGAGTACGGCGGTGGCGTAGTCGAATCGGGCGACCAACCCGTCGTCGGTGGCATCGACGGTGAGCACCAATGCCAGGTCGTCGGTGGCGACGTCGGTGTGCACACGCGCCGGGCGCAGGTCGCGCATGCGCACCGCGAATCGGCCGCGGTCCAGCGTGCGGACACTGTCGGAGGTCTCGGCGTCGAGGTAGCGGAGCAGGCCGAAACCGGCGCCGTGGGCCGGGACCGCGCGGCGCAGTTCCTTGATCTGGGCCAGGGCCGTCCCCGCGGCCGGACCGCCGACGAGCGCGTCGGCGACGTCGATCCCGTCCAGGCGCAGTGCCAGCGGGTAGTCGGTGGTGAACCCGCCGACCACGTCCTCGGCGTCGGGCCGACCGAGCAGGCGCTGGTCGGCGCGCAGCCGCACCACCGTGCCGATCACCCGTGCCGCGGTGGTCTCGGCCCCGGTGTGCAGTGCCAGCGCGGCGGCGGTGAGCAGCACCTCGTCCACGGTGGCGCGGTAGGCGTCGGCGACCGTGCGCACCGCGGTGGTGCCCTCACCGGTGATGCTCAGCGAGACCCGGTTGCGCTGGTGCAGATCGACGGATTCGCCTGCCCTGGAACGGATCGCGCGGTGCCAGTACTCACGTTCGACGCGCGCCGCGGGGGTGGACGGGTACTCGGCGAGTCGGCGTACCAGATCGCCGAGTCCGGCATCGGGCGCGGCGGGCGCGGCGTGCCGGCCGCGACTCCATGCGGAGGTCAGCTGGTCGATCACCGCGCGCCACGAATTCTCGTCGAGGACGAGGGCATTCGCGACGACGACCAGGGTGGCCGAGCTACCGGCGTCGCCGGTGAGCACGAAGTGGATATTGCGCCCCTCGTCCGGGTCGAGCGCCGCGGCGGCCGCGGCGACGATGTCGTCGACGGGCAGCGAGGACTCACCGTCTTCGGTGTCGAGCCTGCGGAAGGCGCCGCCGGTGCGCTCGTCGGGCGGCGGGATGCGCAGCACCGGGGTGTCGCCGGTGCGGTCGAGCAGCGCCCACAGCATCGGATGCTGGCTCATCACCGCGGCCGCGGCGGCCGCGACGGCCTGGTCCGGGCAGTCGGCCGGGACCTCGAGCAGTACCGCACGGGGTTCGACGACGCTCGCTCCCGCTTCGATGAGCTGGGCGGCGGTCGCGGTGAGCGGGAGCGTGGCGGACGGGACGCCCGGTTCGACAGTGACGTCGGCGCGTCCGGCCAGCGCGGCGACGGTGCGCGCGTCGAACAGATCACGCGGGCGCAGCACCACGCCGGCCGTCGTGGCCCGCGACACCACCTGGATGGCGGTGATGCTGTCGCCGCCGAGGGCGAAGAAGTCGTCGTCGAGGGCGACCCGGTCGTGGCCGAGAACGTCGCCGATCACGCGGGCGATGGTCTTCTCGGCGGCGGTGCGTGGCGGGCGGTATTCGCCGCGGACGGCGGACGGGTCCGGCAGCGCTCGCCGATCCAGCTTGCCGACGGGGGTCAGCGGAATTTCGTCGAGGACGACGATCGCGGCAGGCACCATGTAGTCGGGCAGCACCTGTGCGGCGAGCGCGGTGAGCTCGGCGGTGTCGAGAGCGCGGCCCTGATCGGCCATGACGTAGGACACCAGCATCGTCGAGCCGCTGCCGTTGTCGCGGCCGAGCGTGGTGACCCAGGCGACGCCGGGCGCGGCGGCCAGCACAGCGTCTATCTCACCGAGCTCGATGCGCAGACCACGGATTTTGACCTGGAAGTCGTTGCGGCCCATGAACTCGAGAACATCGCCGCGTCGGCGGACGAGGTCGCCGGTGCGGTAGAGGCGTGCGCCCGCGGGCGCACCGGGCCGATCGCCGAAGGGGTCGGCGACGAAGCGCGACGCGGTCAGAGCCGGACGCCGGTGGTAGCCGCGGGCCAGTTGGACACCGCCGAGATAGAGCTCGCCGGTGACGCCTTCGGGGACCGGACGCAGGCGTTCGTCGAGGATCAGGGCTCGGGTGCCACGGATCGGGCCGCCCATGTGGACGGCGTCGTCAGGACGCAGCGCGTCGCTGATGGCGGTCATGACGGTGGTTTCGGTGGGTCCGTACCCGTTGTGGAAATGCCTCTTGGGCAGCGTGTTCCAGCGTGCGGCCAGGTCGGCGGGTACGTGCTCGCCGCCGACGATCAGGGCGCGCAGACCGGGGAGACCGTCGGGGTCGAGGGTGGCCAGAACCGAGGGGGTCAGGAAGGTGTGGGTGACGCCCTCGGTGCGGATCAGCTCGGCGAGTTCGGTGCCGCCGACGGATCCGGCGGGAGCGACCACGAGGGTGCCCGCCCCGCCGATGGCGAGCAGCAGTTCCAGCATGGACGCGTCGAACGACGGTGAGGCGAAAGCCAGTGCCCGCGTAGCGGAGTCGAGATGGTAGCGCTGCTTCTGCTCGGCGCAGAAGTTGGCTAGTCCGGCGTGGGTGACGACGACGCCCTTGGGCAGACCGGTCGAGCCGGAGGTGTAGATCATGTACGCGGCGTTGCCGGTGTTCGGCGGCGCGAGCAGTTCGATCTCGCGCAGGCCGACGGTCGCGCACCCGGCGATCTCGGCGGTGAACGCCCGATCGTCGAGCGCGACCCAGCCGCCGTCGCCGGGCAGCGCGGGCAATTCGGCGAGTTCGGCGGCGAGGGTGATGCCGAAGACGGCGCCGGAGTCGGTGACCATGTGGCTGATCCGCTCGGCGGGGTAGCCGGGGTCGATCGGCACGATCACCGCGCCGGTCCGCGCGATCGCCCACACCGCGAGCACCGATTCGACCGAACGTCGAATCGCCACGGCGACAGCGGCTTCCGGACCGGCGCCGCGCGCGATGAGACCGCGCGCGAGCTGGTTGGCGGCGGCGTCGAGTTCGGTGTAGGTGAATCCGCGACCGTCGCCGCGCAGGGCGATGCCGCTCGGATTGGCGCGTACCGCGTCGTTCATCAACTGCGCGAGGGTGCGCTCCGGCTCGGCCGCCGGGCCCGCGAACGTGATCTGCGCGCGGAATTCGGTGGGATCGAGCAGGTCGATATCGCCCACGGCCAGGTCGGGGTCCGCGGCCACGGCGGCGAGCAGACGGACGAAGCGCTGACCGAAGCTATCTACGGTCGCCGCGTCGAACAAGTCTGTCGCGTAGCCGAATTCGGCGTACATGCCGCCGTTGTCCTGCTGCTCACGCACGGTGAGCAACAGGTCGAACTTGGCCTCGGCGGTGCGGGCGTCCAGCGCCCCCACCGTGATCCCCGGCAGTTCGAAGGCCACCGGGGCGAGGTTCTCGAACGACAGGGCCACCTGGAACAGCGGGTGCCTGCCCGCCGACCGCGCGGGCTGGATCGCCTCGACCACCCGCTCGAACGGGACGTCGGCGTGGGCGAAGGCGCGCAGGTCGGTGTCGCGGGTCTGGGTCAGCAGCGCGGTGAACGGATCGCTCTCGGTGATCCGGCTGCGCAGCACCAAGGTGTTGACGAACATGCCGACCAGATCGTCGAGCTCACGCGCGCCACGGCCCGCGATCGGGGTGCCGATGGCGACGTCGTCGGTGCCGCTGAGCCTGGCGAGCAGCACCGCGAGCGCGGCCTGCACGACCATGAACACCGTGACGCCCTGCGCGCGGGCCAGTCCGGCGAGTTCGGCGTGGAGTGCGGCGTCGATCTCGAAGGTGCTGGTGGCGCCCGCGAACGACTGGACCGCCGGACGCGGCCGGTCGGCGGGCAGCGCGATTTCCTCGGGCAGCCCGGCGAGCTCATCGTGCCAGTAGGCCAGCTGGGCGGCGGCCGTGGAGGTGGGGTCCGCCTCGTCACCGAGCGCGTCTCGTTGCCACACGGCGTAATCGGCGTATTGCAGCGGCAGCGGCGACCACGCGGGCGGCGAGCCCGCCGTGCGCGCGGTGTAGGCGAGGACGAGGTCGCGGGTGAGCGGGCCCATCGAGAACCCGTCCGCGCTGATGTGGTGGGCGACGAACACCAGGACGTGGTCGTCGGCGCCGAGGCGCAGCAGCCGCAACCGGACCGGCGGCGCGGCGGTGACGTCGAATCCGGTGGCGACGGTCCGGCGCACCTCGTCGGTGAGCTCGTCGCCCGCGACCTCGACCGGCGTCAGGTCCACGCGCACCGCATCGGGCGCGAGCACATCCTGGATCGGCACGTCCCCGCGCGCCGGATAGCGGGTGCGCAGGACCTCGTGCCGGGCGAACAGGTCGGCGACGGCGAGGCTGAGGGCGGGCAGGTCGAGGGCGCCGGTGAGGCGGATCGCGGCCGGGATGTTGTACACGGTCGCGTCGGGATCGAGCCGGTTGAGCAACCACATCCGCTGCTGTGCCAGCGACAACGGCACCCGCTGCGGGCGCGGTCCGGCGAGCAGGCGCGGCGTGGTCGCCTCGTCCGAGCGGTGCACGCGCAGTGCGAGATCGGCGACCCTCGGCGCTTCGAACAGCAACCGGACCCCGATCGAGCGATCGAGCGCCGTCCCGATCCGGGCCGCGGCCCTGGTGGCGAGGAGCGAGTTGCCGCCGAGGGCGAAGAAGTCGTCGTCGGCGCCGACGGAGGCGACGCCGAGGATCTCGCCGTAGACCTCCGCGACCAGCTGTTCGGTGTGGGTCGCGGGGGCACGGAAGGCGGCGGCCTCGAAGACCGGCGCGGGCAGCGCCTTTCGATCCAGCTTGCCGTTGACGGTGTAGGGCAGCTCCGCGAGCGCGACGAAGGCGTCGGGCACCAGATAGGTCGGCAGCTTGTCCCGCAGCGTGGACTTCAGCTGCGCGACATCGAGATCCGCGCCGACCACATAGGCGACCAGCCGGTCACCGAAGTGCGGGTCGGTACGAGCCAGCACCGCGGCCTGCGTCACCCCGGGCAGCCCGAGCAGTACGGCTTCCACCTCACCGGGCTCCACCCGGAATCCACGGACCTTCACCTGGAAGTCACTGCGGCCCAGGTAGATCAGCTCGCCGCCCACCGCGCGGGCGACGAGGTCGCCGGTGCGATACATGCGCGCGCCGGGCTCGAACGGGTCGGCGACGAAGCGTTCGGCGGTCAGGGCCGCCTTGCGCAGGTAGCCGCGAGCCAGCTGGATGCCGCCGAGGTACAGCTCGCCCCTGATGCCGGGGGCGACGGGGCGTAGGCGCTCGTCGAGGACGTAGACGCGGCTGTTCCATTCGGGACCGCCGATCGGCACGGTCAGCACATCGGCGTCGCTGACCCGGTGATCGGTGATCGAGACCGCGGCCTCGGTCGGGCCGTACAGATTGTCGATCCTGGTGCCCGGCAAGGCTTTCAGCAAGCGCTGGGCCAGTGTGGCGGGCAGGGACTCGCCGATCGCGAGGATGCGGGTCAACGGACCGACGCGGCCCGAACCCGTGAGCCCGGCGCCGTTCTCGTCGTGCGAGTGCGACTCCCAGTAGCCCGACAGCGCCTCGAGCAGGGAGGGCACGGCGGTCAGGGTGGTGACGCCCGCGTCGGTGATCAGGGTATCCAGGTAGGCGGGATCGCGGTGGCCGTCGGGGGCGGCTATCACCAGGCGGCCGCCACAGACGGCGGCGGACCAGAATTCCCAGACCGACAGGTCGAAGGTGGCGGGAGTCTTCAGCAGGAAGGCATCGGCGGCGGTCGTACCGAATTCACCACGGAGCCACTGCAACTGATTGACCACCGCCGCGTGCGGCACCGCGACACCCTTGGGGCGACCGGTCGAGCCCGAGGTGAAGATGACGTAGGCGGTGTTCTCCGGGTGCAGCGGCGCGCGGCGGTCGGCGTCGGTGATCGGGCGCGGATCGGCGGAGGCGATCACCGGGTGGTCGACCCGCACCACCGGCGCGGCATCGGTACGGAAGCCCTTGGTGAGCACGCAGATCGGAGCGGCGGTGTGCAGGATGTAGTCGGTGCGATCGGCGGGCTGATCGGGGTCGATGGGCACGTAGGCGCCGCCGGACCTGGTCACCGCGTACATCGCGACCACGAGATCGATCGAACGCGGCAGGGCGAGCGCGACCAGCGACTCCGGGCCGACCCCGATCGAGATCAGGTGGCGCGCGAGCCTGTTCACCCGTGATTCGAACTCGGCGTAGGTGAGCTCGAGGCGACCCTCGGGCAGATCGGCCACGAGCGCGACGGCTTCGGGACGGGCGACCATCGGCAGGTCGGCGAGCGTGCCGCCGGGCACAGCGAGATCAGCTGCCCCGCTGACTGTTTCGGAGGCCAGCTCGGCGGCGGTCCGTAGCTCGATATCGCCCACCACCACGGCGGGTTCGCGCACCACGGCGTCGAGTACCAGCGCGAGCCGGTCGGCGAAGGCTGTCACCGTCGCCGCGTCGAAGAGATCGGTGGCGTAGGTGAAGAAGCCCTCGATGCCGGTGGGCGCCCCGTGCGCGTCGTGCGCGTCGCCGACGATCAGATGCAGATCGAATTGCGACACAGCCAGTTCCGCGGACACCGGCGCGATCCGCAATCCAGGCAGTTCCAGTTCGGCCCGGTCCACGTTCTGGAAGGAAAGCCCCACCTGGAACAGCGGATGGCGTGCGGTGGAGCGCGGCGGATCGAGCACCTCGACCAGCCGCTCGAACGGAATGTCAGCGGCGGCGAACGCGGCGAGATCGCTCGCGCGCTGGGCGGCGAGCAGTTCGGCGAAGGTGGCGCCACCGTCGTAGCGGGTGCGCAACACGACGGTGTTGACGAACATGCCGATCAGATCATCGAGTTCACGCTCACCGCGTCCGGCGACGGGAGTCCCCACCGCGACATCGGCGGCGCCGGCCAACCGCGCCAGCAGCACCGCGAAGGCGGTGTGCAACACCATGAACACGGTCGCGCCACTCTCCCGCGCGATCCGGGTGAGCGCGGCGTGTGTCTCGGCGCCGATGCGCACCGGCACCCGGCCGCCCAGGAGCGAGGCGACCGCGGGCCGTGGGTAGTCGGCGGGCAGTTCCAGCAGATCCGGCAGGTCGGCGAGTTCGGAACGCCAGAACGAGAGCTGCTCGGCGCCGGCGGAATCCGCGTCGTCCTCGGCGCCGAGCCGGTCCAACTGCCACAGCGCGTAGTCGGCGTACTGCACCGGCAGCGGCGCCCGATCCGGAGCATGGCCCGCGGCGCGGGCGAGGTAGGCGGTGGTCACGTCACGCACCAGCGGCGCCATCGAGGAGGCGTCGGCGGCGATGTGGTGCACCACCACGGCGAGCACGTGCTCGGTGGGCGCGTCGGGTCCGCTGCCGGTGATGTCGAGCAGCCTGACCCGCAGCGGAACCTCGGTCGTCACGTCGAACGCGGTCGACGCGAGTGCGCTCACCTGTGCTGTCGCGTGGTCGGCACCGATCCGGTGCACGGTGACGTCGAGGTCCACCGCGTCGACCGGCAGGATCTGCTGGATCGGCCCGTCGGCGGTGTCGGGGTAGATCGTGCGCAACACCTCGTGGCGGGCCACCACGTCGCGCAGGGCGTCGGTGAGGGCGGGCACGTCGAGGGTGCCGGTCAGGCGTAGCGCGAAGGGGAGGTTGTAGGCGGCGGCTCCGTCGTCGGCGCCCTGGTCGAAGCGGTTGAGGAACCACATGCGGCGCTGGGCGGGCGAGAGGGGCAGCACGTCGGGGCGGGGCAGGGTGCCCAGCCCAGAGGTCGGTTCCGCCACCACATCGGAGCCGAGGACAGCGGCGAGCGCGGCGACCGTGGGGGTTTCGAAGAGCGTGCGCACGGCGACTCGGCCACCGGTGGCGGCACCGAGCCGGGCGACCAGGCGGGTGGCGATCAGCGAGTTGCCGCCGAGCGCGAAGAAGTCGTCGTCGGCGCCGATATCGGTACGGCCGAGGACTTCTCCGAACAGACCGGCGACGAGCCGCTCCTGGGCGGTGCTCGGTGCGCGGAACGCCCGCGCGGTGAAGCTCGGCGCGGGCAGTGCCTTGCGGTCGAGCTTGCCGCTGGGGTTGAGCGGCAGCTCGCCGAGCACGGTGATCGACGCCGGAACCATATAGACCGGAAGGGTTTTGGAGACAGCGGCCCGCAGCCGGTCCGGCTCGGTGCCGTGGCCGTGGGCGGGCACCACGTAGGCGACCAGCTGATCACCCAGCTCGGTCGCGACGACCAATGCCACTGCCTGGCTCACGGATTCGTGCGCCAACAGCGCGGTCTCGATCTCGCCGAGCTCGATCCGCTGACCACGGAACTTCACCTGGAAATCGATACGCCCCAGGTAGTCCAGTCGGTGCGGGGCATTCGAGGTGGGCCGTCGCCACACCACCAGGTCGCCGGTCCGGTACATCCGCGCACCCCGCACGGGGCCTGGAGTGCGCGCCCCTTCGGACCCGCTGCCGGACACCGAGGCGAAGGGATCGGCGACGAAGCGATCGGCGGTCAGGCCGGGCCGCGCGAGGTACCCACGGGCGAGCTGATCCCCCGCGAGATAGAGCTCTCCCGCGATACCGGGGGGCACCGGCCGCAGCCGCTCGTCGAGGACATAGACACGGGAGTTCCACTGCGGCAGCCCGATCGGCACCGAGCGCTCACCCGGCCGGGCGGGCCAGTAGGTCACCGAGACAGCGGCTTCGGTCGGACCGTACAGGTTGTGCAACCTGGCCGAGCTGACCGCGGCCATGGCATCGACGGTCTCCGCGGGGAGCGCCTCACCGATGACGAAGATCTCGCGCAGCGACTCCAGGTCGGCGTGGCCCGCCTGCCCGGAGTCCTCGGCCGCTGCCTGGGCGGCGAACATCGTGAGCATCGACGGGACGAAGTCGGTGACGGTGACCTGGTGCTTGCCGATCAGGTCGATCAGATAAGCGGGGTCGCGATGGCCGTCCGGGGTGGCCAGTACCAGTTTCGCGCCGACGCGCAGCGGCATGAAATAGCCCCACAGCGACACGTCGAAGGTGGTCGCGGTCTTCTGCAGGTAGACATCACCCAGCGCGAGCGGGTACTTCGCCAGCATCCACACCAGCTGGTTGTGGATGGCGGCGTGCGAGATCGCGACACCCTTGGGCTTGCCGGTCGAACCCGAGGTGAAGATGACGTAGGCCGGGTTCTCGGGGCGCAGCGGCGCGCGCAATTCCGACGGTAGGACCGGATCAACCGGTATTCCGACGACATCGAGATCGTCGAGCAACAGCGACGAGGTGCCGTCCGGGACCGCGATGGCGTCGGCGCGGGTGCTCAGCACGCAGGCGGGCCGGGCGGTGTCGAGGATGTAGGCGATGCGCTCGGCCGGGTGGTCGGGGTCGAGCGGCACGTAGGCGCCGCCCGCGGTGAGCACCGCGTACATGCCGATCACCAGTTCGGGTGAGCGGCGGATGGCCAGGCCGACCAGACTTTCGGGACCGACGCCCTGCTCGATCAGCACCCGGGCGAGGGCGTTCACGCGCTCGTCGAACTGCCGGTAGGTCAGCTCCGTGTCCGCGTAGACGAGCGCGGTGGCGTCCGGATGTATCTGCACCGCACGGCGATACGCGTCGAGCATCGGCTCCGGCGGCACCGGATGACGGGTGTCGTTCCAGCTCACCAGGGTCTGCTCACGCTCGGCCTCGGTGAGCAGATCGATGTCGGCGATCGCGATATCGGCGTCGGTGGCGACCGCGTCGAGCAGATGGGTGAACCTGGCCGCCAGGGATTCGATGGTGTCGGCATCGAACAGATCGGTGGCGTAGTTGAACGACGCGGCCATCGGCTCGGTCGGATCGGCGCCGGGCACGATGGTGAGCTGCAGGTCGAAACGTGCCACCGCACCACCGAATTCGACCGGTGTGGCGTCGAGGCCGGGTAGTCGCAGGTTCGGCAGGTCGAGGTTCTGGAAGAACAGGGCGACCTGGAACAGCGGGTGATGGGCCTGCGAGCGAACCGGATCGAGCAATTCGACCAGGCGCTCGAACGGCAGGTCCGCGTGGGCGAAAGCGGCGAGGTCGGCGCGTTTGGTCGCGCGCAGCAGTTCGGCGAAACTCGCTCGCGGGTCGAGGTGCGAGCGCAGCACCAGCGTGTTGACGAACATGCCGATCAGGTCGTCGAGTTCGCGGGCGCCGCGCCCGGCCACCGGGGTACCGATGGCGATGTCGTCGGTGTGCGCGACGCGACCGAGCAGCACCGCGAAAGCCGCGTGCACGACCATGAATTCGGAGGCGCCGCTGCGCTGGGCGAGCGCGGCGAGCGCGGTGTGCACCGCCGCCGGGATCTGGAAACCGAATTCGGCGCCGCGGCCGGTGAATACGGGCGGGCGAGGACGATCGGTGGGTAGGTCGAGGCGGTCGGGCAGGCCCGCGAGCGCGCTGCGCCAGTGCGAGATCTGGGCGGTGGCAACCGAATCCGGGTCCGCTTCGGAGCCGAGCAACTCGCGATGCCAGAGCGTGTAGTCGGCGTACTGCACCGGCAGCGGCTGCCACCTGGGTCGCGAGCGGTTGCGACGAGCGAGGTAGGCGCCGAGCAGGTCACGCAGCAGCGGCGCCACCGAGGCGCCGTCGGCGGTGATGTGGTGCAGGGCCACGGCGAGCACATGGTCGTGCGGCCCGAGCTCGGCCAACGCCACCCGGAACGGCACACCAGCGGCGACGTCGAACCCGGTCCCGGCGAATTCCGCCAGCCACAGCGGCAAGTCGTCCTCGGTGAGCGAGTCGACCAGCACATCGGGGACAGCCTCGGCCATCGGCAGCACGACCTGGTGGCCGACACCGTCGACCACAGCACCGTCTTCGCCCGCGCGCGCACCACGCTCACGCTCGTCGGCGTTGTAGACCGGGTACCACGTGCGCAGCGATTCGTGCCGACCGACCAGGTCCGTCAGCGCCGCGTGCAGCGCGCGAGGGTCGAACGGTCCGGACAGGCGCAGCGCGAACGGGATCGTCTCGGCCGTGGAATTCGGATCGAATTGGTTGAGGAACCACATCCGCTGTTGCGCGGGCGAGAGCGGGATCAGTTCGGGACGCCCGCGCGGCGCCAGCGGCGCGTGCCCGCCCGCGCCCTTCAGCGGCTCCAGCAGCGTGGCGAGTCCTGCGACAGTGGGACTTTCGAAGACGTGACCCGCGGGTACCCGCGCCGAGAGCTCTGCCCCGAGGCGCGCCGCCGCCCGCGTGGCGAGCAGCGAATTGCCGCCGAGCGCGAAGAAGTCGTCATCGGCGCCCACCGGGTGCTCCGGCGCGAGCAACTCGGTGAAGATGTGCGCCACCAGCTCTTCCATCGCACCCGAGGGCGCACGGAATTCCTCGGCCCGCAGGGTCGGTGCGGGCAGCGCGGCCCGATCGAGTTTGCCGACGGGAGTCAACGGGATGGCGTCGAGCACGGTGAGCGCGGTCGGCACCATATGTGCGGGCAGACCGGTCCTCGCGTGCTCGAACAGCTGGTCGGTGTCGATTCGCGCGCCGGGTGCGGCGTGCACGTAGGCGGCGAGAATCGTGGTGCCGTTGTCGAGTTCGTGCCCGATGGTCACGGCGAAGTCGACGGTGTCGTGCGCGGTCAGCACGGTATCGATTTCACCGAGCTCGATCCGGAACCCGCGCACCTTCACCTGGAAGTCGTTGCGCCCCACGAACTCGATCGCACCGTCCACCCGGCGACGCACCAGGTCACCGGTGCGATACATCCGCCCGTCCGCCCCGGCGAAGGGGTCGACCACGAAACGCGACGCGGTCAATCCAGGCTGACGGTGATAGCCACGCGCCAACCCGTTGCCCGCGATGTACAGCTCGCCGATCATCCCGTCGGGCACCCGAACCAGGCGCTCGTCGAGCACGTACTCGGTCACCCCACGCAGCGGCGCACCGATGTTCATCGTGTCGCCCACCACCAGCGGCGCGCTGATATTCGTCACGATGGTGGTCTCGGTCGGCCCGTAACAATCGTGGAACCGGCGCGAATCCGTGGCCCAGCGTCGGATCAGGTCCGGCGGGCAGGCCTCGCCACCGGTCGTGACCACGGCCAACGCGTCCAGCCCGGCCGGATCGAGCGAGGCCAGCGCGGCAGTGGTGATGAACATGTGCGTGACGGCCTCGCGACGCAACACATCGGCCAGCTCGGCGCCGCCGAGAATGCCTGCGGGCACGAGCACCATCGCGGCCCCGGCGCCCACCGCCATCAGCAGTTCGAGCACCGCCGCGTCGAACGAGGGCGACGCGAAGTGCAGGGTGCGTGAGGTCGGCTCGATCGCGTAGTGCGCGCGCTGCTCGGCGCAGTACCCGGCCAGCCCGGCGTGCGTCACCACAACGCCCTTGGGCAGGCCGGTGGAACCAGAGGTGTACACCACGTAGGCGGGGTGCTGCAGCCGCAGCGGGCGCACCCGGTCGGCGAAGGTCACCGGATCGCCGGACTGATCGTCGGTGGCGCGACGCACGCCGTCGTCGTCTAGACACAGCCAGTCGAGCGCACCCGGCAATCGGTCCACCGCCGCACCGACCGCGACGCCGAGCACAGCACCGGAATCGCCGAGCATGTGGCTCACGCGGGCGGGCGGATAGTTCGGGTCCACCGGTAGGAACGCCGCACCGGTCTTGGTCACCGCCCACATCGCCAGCACCGATTCCGGCGAGCGCGGAATGCCGACGGCCACCACGTCCTCCGGACCGACGCCGCGGGCGATCAGCAGCCGCGCCAGGCGGTTGGAACGTTCGTCGAGCTCGGCGTAGGTCCAGCGCACCGGCGCCGAGACACCGTCGTCCCAGGAGAGCGCGAGCCCGCTCGGGTTCGACTCCACGGCCACGGACAGCAGTTGCGGCAGCGACTTCCCGCGCTGCCGGGCGCGGGCGCCAGACGCCCGGTTCGCCCGGGTCACGACAGTTCCGTCCGATCGACGGAGTCGACTTGCCGTTGCCCGGTCATGCACACCTCGTACCGATATCGACGCGCACTGCCACTCATCCGCACCGCGCGCGGACCAGCCAGTGTTCGTTCCACCTATCCATCCATCCCGACTACCGTGCGCCGCTCGTGCGGCTGCCCGGCGTTGCCGATCATCTCACTGAGCGCGACAATCCTCGCACCGGTCCCGTCGCCGGGCTCGGCGACGGCCACCGCGGCCTCGGTGAACACGTGGCTCACCTCGTCCGCACCCCCCTGGTCTGCCCCCATCACCAGCGTCGCACCCGCGATCGCGGCCGCGACGATCTCGAGCACGCCCGCCACCGAATCCGGCCTGCCCGCCGCTCGCGTCCGCGATTCGAAGTTGAGTCCGGTGCGCTCGGCCACCTGCTCGGCCGCGGTCGCCAACTCGTCGTAGCTCAGCGTGCGACCACCGCCGACGAAGGCCACGTCGTCGCCGCGCAGCGCGCGGGTGCGATGGGCGTAGCCGATCGGGCGCGGCGATTCCGCGGCCAGTTCGGCGCGCAGTGCCGGGTCGGCGAGGTCGTACCAGTCCAGGCCGTCGGGTGCGTCGAGGATGTCGATGGTCAGGCCGAGCTTCACCTCGAGGCCGCCCGGCAGGCGCGCGTTCATCGTCATCAGCGGCACCACCGCGGCGCCGGCCTTGAGCACCGCCCAGGTCGCGATCGCCGCATCCACCCCGCGGTCGAGGCGCACCGCGACTCCGGTGCCCGGCCCGGCGCCGCGGGCGATCAGCGAGCGAGCCAATTGCGAAGAACGGGCATCGAATTCGGCGTAGACGATCTCTGATTCGCCCAGATCGAGAGCGGGCGCGTCCGGGTCCTCCTCCACCGCCGAGGCCAGTTCCTGCGCCAGCGCGGCGCCGTTGGCCGACGGCGCGGGCGCATAGGCCGCGGCAGTCAGTTCGCGTTCGCGTTCTCTGGCATCACGCAGGTCGATGTCGCCGACCCGCACCGTGGGATCGGCGGCGACAGCGGTGACGATCTCGGTGAGCCCGCGGGCGAAAGCCGCGACGGTGTGCTCGTCGAAAAGGTCGGTGGCGTAGGTGAAGACGACGCCGATCTCGTCGGGTTCGCCGGTCGCGGACAGGCGCGGTTCGACATTGACCTGGAGGTCGAACTTGGCGGGCCGGGCCGCGAGGTCCATCGCCTCGATGGTGAGGCCGGGCAGGCGGAGCACGGGTGTCTCGTTGTTGTGGAACGAGAGCACCACCTGGAACAGCGGGTTGTGCGACACGGTGCCGGTCGGGGCCACCTCCTCGACGACTCGCTCGAACGGCAGGTCGGCGTTGGCGAACGCGGCGAGGCCGACTTCGCGCGCGGCGCTGACCAATTCGTCGAATCCGCGGCGCGGGTCGACTTCGGTGCGCAGGGTCAAGGTGTTGACGAACATGCCGACCAGGTCGTCGAGTTCGGGTTCGCCGCGTCCGGCGATCGGGGTGCCGATCGCGATATCGGTGCTGCCGGAGATCCGCGCGAGCAACACCGCGAGTGCCGCGTGCACGACCATGAACAGCGAGGCGTTGTGCCTGCGGGCGATCTCGGCGAGGCCGACATGGACGTCGGCGGGCAGCGTGGCGCTCACGTCGGCGCCGCGCAGCGAGGCGTGCGAGGGGCGGGGGTGGTCGTGCGGGAGTTCCACCGTGCCGAGATGTCCCGACAGGGTGTGCCGCCAGAATTCCAGCTGCCTCGCGGCGGTGGAGTTCTCATCGGATTCCGCGCCGAGTACCTCGCGCTGCCACAGCGCGTAGTCGGCGTACTGCACGGGCAGCGGAGCCCAAGCCGGCGAGCGGCCTTCGACGCGGGCCCGGTAGGCGATCACGAGGTCACGCGCCAGCGGTGCCAGGGAGGCGCCGTCGGCGATGATGTGCTGCACCACCACGGCGAGCACATATTCCTCCTCCGCGAGCGGATCGTCGGCGCGGGCCGTGAACAGCCCGGCGCGCAGGGGAACTCGCTCGGCGACGTCGAAACCACCGGAGAGCAAGCGGATTACCCGTTCGCGCGGATCGTCGCATTCCTCTAGCGCGAGGCCGGTGGGCAACACCGCGCTGACGGGCAGGATCTCCTGGTACGGAACAGCTTCGGCGTCATCGGCCGGGAAGCGGGTACGCAGCGCCTCGTGCCGTTCGAGCACGTCGGCGACGGCGTAGCGCAGTGCCGAGGTGTCGAGCGCGCCGCGCAGCCGCAGGACCAGCGGGATGTTGTACGCCGGTGAGTCGGGATCGATGCGGTTGAGCAACCACATCCGCTGCTGCGCGGGCGAGAGCGGAATGACGCCTCGATCCTGCGCCGGGATCAGCGGCGGTCGTGGCGCGGTCACCGAACCCGGGCGCACGCGCGCGGCGAGTGAGCCGACGGTCGGCGCCTCGAACAGGTCGCGCACCACCAGGTCGGTACTGAGTGCCTGGTCGATGCGGGCGATGGCCCTGGTGGCGAGCAGCGAGTTGCCGCCGCGGTCGAAGAAGTTGTCGTCGAGGCCGATCTCGGGCACGCCGAGCAGGGACGCGAACACCTCGGCGACGCTGAGTTCGATGGGCGTGGTCGGCGCGCGGAAGGTGGTGGCAGCGGTGAACTCCGGGGCGGGCAGGGCCGCCCGGTCGAGCTTGCCGTTGGTGGTCATCGGCAGTTCGGGGACCACCACGACCGCGTCGGGAACCATATAGCCGGTGAGGAATTCGGCGACGGCGGCGCGCACCTGCACCGGGTCCAGTGCCGTGGCCACGCGCGCCCCGGAGTCTTCGTCGGCGAAGCCCGCGCCGCCACGTTCGAAGCGTGCCCCTACCGGGCTCTTCGGACCGGCAACCTCGGGCTCGACGATATCTGTCGCCGCGACGACGTAGGCGATCAGGCGGTCACCGGCGTGCTCGTCGGCGCGCACGATGACCGCCGACTGACCGACGCCGGGTACCCGGAGCAGGGCGGCCTCGATCTCACCCGGTTCGATGCGGAAACCACGCAATTGGACCTGTTGGTCGCCGCGGCCGCCGTATTCGAGGGTGGGGGTACCGCGGAAACCGATCCAGCGGCCGAGATCACCGGAGCGGTAGCGGCGCGCGCCGGGTTCGCCGAACGGGTCGGCGACGAAGCGGGTGGCGGTGAGGCCCGGCTTGCCGAGGTAGCCGCGCGAGAGTTGGTTGCCCGCGATGTAGAGCTCACCCGCGACGCCGAAGGGCACCGGGCGCAGCCGATCGTCGAGGACCACCACCGACAGCCCTGGCAGTGCGCGGCCGATGAGGCTGCCGGGCAGTTCGGCGGCATCCTCACGCCGCTCTACCGCCGCATCCGCTCCCCCGACGTCCGCCCGCTCGGCCACGATCTCCGCCGTCCGTGAAGTCAGGACCTGGTGGGAGACATGGACCGTCGTCTCGGTGATGCCGTACATGTTGACGAGTTCCGGCGCGCCATGGCCGTTGCCGTACCGGTCGTACCAGCGGTTGAGCTTGCGTGGGTCGAGGGCCTCGCCACCGAAGACCACGTAGCGCAGTGGCAGCGGTGTGGCGCCCGCGGCCTGTGCGGCGCGGTCGGCTTCGTCCAGTTGCGCGAAGGCGGTGGGGGTCTGGCTCAGCACCGTCACGTGTTCGGTGGCCAGCAGCTCGCGGAACTCGATCGGCGAACGGGAGGTCAGGTGGTCGACGACGACGACCGACGAGCCGCCTGCCAGCGCGCACCACAGTTCCCAGATCGAGAAGTCGAAGGCGAAGGAGTGGAACACCGTCCACACGTCGTCCTCGTCGAAAGTGAACAGCAACTGGGTGTTGGCGAACAGCTCGAGCACATTGCGATGGGTCACGCCGACGCCCTTGGGCAGGCCGGTGGAACCCGAGGTGTAGATGACGTACGCCAGGTGATCGGGGTACAACCCGGCGCGGCGTTCGCCAGGATGCAGCGGGGCCTCGGAGTAGACGGGTTGCTCGTCGAGCAACACCACGGGCAGATTCGCGAGGGGCGTCAGCAGTTCGTGCTCCGCCGAGGTCGACAGCAGCACAGCGGGTTTCGCGTCGGCGAGGATGTAGCCGAGGCGCTGCGCCGGGTATCCGGAATCGATCGGCAGATAGCCCGCACCCGACAACAGCACCGCGAGCAAGGCGACCGGCAATTCCTCGGTGCGCGGAACAGCAACGGCCACCAGGGTTTCCGGGCCCGCGCCCTGCGCGATGAGCGCACGCGCCAGCGCCGATGCCCGGCCGAGGAGATCGGCGAACGTGATAGATCGCTCCCCCGCTCTGATCGCGATCGCGTCGGGTCGCTGTCGCGCCTGGGCGGTGATCAGATCGGCGAGGGTCACCTCGGGAACCGCGATGCCGGGCGAATTGCCCTCGCGCAGCACGAGTTCACGCTCACCGGGCGCGAGCACGTCGATGTCGCCCACGGGCCTGGCCGGATCGGCCACCACGGCGGCGAGGACCCGCGTCCAGCGGTCGGCGAAGTCGGCGACGGTGCCGCGATCGAAAAGATCTGTGGCATAGACGAATGTGGCCGCCATGCCCTGCGGTGCGCCGTCGATGCCGATGTGTTCGGTGAGCTCCACCTGCAGATCGAACTTCGCCAGCGGCACCGCGAAATCGGCGGACGACACGGCGAGGCCGGGCAGGGCGAGATCGGAACGGGCCAGGTTCTGGAAGGTCAGCATCACCTGGAACAGCGGGTGCCGTGCCGTCGAACGCACCGGCTCCAGCAGTTCGACGAGGCGCTCGAACGGCACGTCGGCGTGTCCGAAGGCCGCGAGATCGCGCGAACGAACTTCGGTGAGCAACTCGGCGAAGTTCGCCGCCGGATTCACCTCGGTGCGCAGGACCAGGGTGTTGACGAACATGCCGATCAGCTCGTCGAGCGCCTGCTCACCACGGCCGGCGACCGGGGTGCCGATCGCGATGTCGCGGGTGCCGGTGAGCCGGGCCAGCAGCATGGCCAGCGCGGTGTGCACGACCATGAACAGTGTGGCGTTGTGCTCGCGGGCCAGCGCGGACAGGCCGGCGTGGACCGAGGCGGGCACCTGAATGCTCAGCGAGCCGCCCGCCCGGCTCGAGACCGCCGGACGGGGGCGGTCGGTGGGCAGTTCGAGCTGTTCGGGCAGGCCGGACAGGGTCTGTCGCCAGAAGGCCAGTTGCGCGGCGAGCAGTGAACTCGGGTCGTTCTCGACGCCCAGCAGTTCGCGCTGCCACAGCGTGTAGTCGACGTACTGCACCGGCAGCGGCGGCCACTGCGGCGCGCCGCCACCGCGTCGTTCGGCGTAGGCGGTGAGCAGATCCCTGGTCAGCGGCGCGAAGGAGAATCCGTCGGCGGCGATGTGGTGCACCACGCACACCACGACGTGCTCGCTGTCCGAGATCGCCAGCACCCGAACCCGCACCGGCGGACCGGCCGTGACGTCGAAGCCGGTCAGCGCCGCGGCGCCGATCGCCTCGGTGAGCTCGTCCTCGGCCACCTCGACGACGTCGAACTCGGGCATCGCGGCCGGATCGCCCGCCGCCAGCACCAGCTGGTGACCTTCGCCGTCGAGCACCGCGCCGTAGCCCTCGGAACCGACGCCGCCGGATACCGGATAGACCGTGCGAAGAACTTCGTGGCGGGCGATCAGGTCGGCGATCGCGGCGCGAAGGGCGGGTAGGTCGAGGCGACCGGAGAGCCGGACCGCGACCGGGATGTTGTCCACCGCCGACGCGGGGTCGAAGCGGTTGAGGAACCACATCCGCTGCTGGGCGTAGGACAGCGGGATCAGTTCGGGGCGCGGACGCGGCGTCAACGGGAGCGCGTGCGCCGACAGTCGTTGCTGCTCGGCGCGATGGGCGAGACCGGCGACGGTCGGCGCCTCGAAGACCGCCTGCACCGGCACCCGCACATCCAGCGCGGCACCGATGCGGGCCACCGCCTGGGCGGCGAGCAGCGAGTCGCCACCCAGTTCGAAGAAGTCGTCGTCGGCGCCGACCCGGCCCGCGCCGTCACGCAGCAACAGCGCCGCGAACACATCGGCTACCACCTGCTCGGCCGGGGTGGCGGGCGCGCGGAAGCCGCGCACGGTGAACACCGGCGTCGGCAGCGCGGCGCGATCGAGCTTGCCGACCGGGGTCAGCGGCACCGCGTCGAGCACCATGATGACCGACGGAATCATGTACGCGGGCAACGTTTCCGCGAGGAACTCCGCCAGCGCCCCGGTATCGACCGTGTGGCCGACGCGCGGCAGCACATAGGCGACCAGTGCCGTCGCACCCGATGGCATCGTCTTGCCCAGCGTCACCGCGTAGTCGAGGTCGGGGTGCGCGGTGAGCGCGTTGTCGATCTCGCCCAGCTCGATCCGGAAGCCGCGCACCTTCACCTGGAAATCGGTGCGGCCGAGGTATTCCAGCGTGCCGTCGTGTTCGTAGCGGCGGACCAGATCGCCGGTGCGGTACAGCCTGCCCGGCCCGAACGGCGAGGCGACGAAACGTTCGGCGGTGAGCCCCGGCCTGCCCAGATACCCCTGTGCCAGCGCGGGGCCGGACAGGTACAGCTCGCCGACCACTCCGGCGGGAACCGGCCGCAGCCGCGCGTCGAGCACGTACAGACCCATGCCGGGCACCGCGGTGCCGATGGTGATCGGCGCGTGCGCCCGCAGCGCCGCGGTGCTGGTAGCCAGGATCGTGGCCTCGGTGGGCCCGTAGCCGTTGTAGAACTCGCGCCCACCGGTCGCCCAGCGGCCGACGAGCTCGGGACCGAACCGGTCGCCCGCGACGATCACGGTCGCCAGATCCGGCAGCCCGGCCGGATCGACGGACTCGAGCGCGCCCGGGGTGATCAGCAGGTGGGTGATGCGCTCGCGGCGCAGCAGGTCCGACAGTTCGAAACCGCCGAACACCCGTGGCGGCGAGACCACCAGCGTGGCGCCGACGCCGAAGGGCAGCAGCAGCTCGAGCACCGACACATCGAAGTTCGGCGAGCAAACATGCAGCACGCGCGAATCGGGTTCCACGCCATAGTGTTCGCGCTCGGCGGCCACCAGCGTGGCCAGCCCGGCATGGGTCACCACGACGCCCTTGGGCTTGCCGGTGGAGCCGGAGGTGTAGATGACGTAGGCGGGATGCCGTTCGTCGATCGGGCGGACCCGGTCGGCGTAGCTCACCGCGTGCGCGGGCCGTACGGCGATGCGTTCGGCGACCACCGGGTCATCGAGTTCGATCCAATACGCGGTGGTGCCGAGGCAGGCGCGATGGGCCGCGGTGGTCAGGCCGATGGTCGCGCCGGAGTCGGCCACGATGTGGGCGATTCGGTCGGCCGGGTAGGCCGGGTCGACCGGCACGTACGCGGCGCCGGTCTTGGCGATGGCCCACACGGCGAGCACGGATTCGATCGATCGAGCGATCGCGATCGCGACGACATCGCCCGCGCCCATGCCACGGTCGATGAGTTCACGGGCCAAGCGCGAGGATCGCTCGTCGAGCTCACGATAAGTGAGCGCGAGTTCCGCACCTGGCATCCCGGTCGGGTTGTAGCGCAGCGCGATCGAATCGGCCGCGGATTCGACGGCGGCCGTGAGTAGCTGACCGAACAACGGAACGCCGGTAGCACGTCGGCGACCGGCACGGCCCGTGCGGCGGGGGGTTTCCACAGACCAATACACCTCTCGCGTCCGGCGGCCGAGTCGGACACAGCATAGCCACACCTACATAGCCGCTGCCGACCGTCGCCGAGGTGTGCGCCACGACACACCAACTCTATCGCAACGGAATCGTAATGCCCATCGAGCCTGTTACGGACACGTATCGACGGATCCGTGCCTACCCGCGACGACCTGGGCAATTGCCGGTGCGAACGTGGCTACCGCCACAGTCGAGAGCATCTGCTGGTGAGTGGCCTGGACCGGGTGGTCAGCAATGATTCCGCTGACGAACGGCCGCCATCGCGAGGCGCCGTCCCCCAGCTTTTGGGGGGTCCGTACGGCGGTGAAATAGGTGAGATCACCCTCGAATCCGGTGTGTTCGAGCTCGGTGAGCAACGCCACCGAGTGCAGCGCGCCGCGGTACATGCCGACGAATTGCGCACGCGAGATCGGCGCGTCGCCCGCCAGCGCGTCGTGCAGCGATTCGAGCGCCTCCTCGCCCAGCTCGGTGAGACGGTCGGGTAGCTGGTGCTCCGGGATGCCGAGTTCGACGAGCACGTGCCGCAATTCGGTACCGAAATCGGCGAGTGCCGCGCCGGGGAGGCTGTCGAGCATCGTCAGCGATGCCACCGTTTCACCCTCGGCCTGTAAACGGGTCGCGACAGCCTGTGCGAGCACGCCGCCGAGCGACCAGCCGAGCAGCTGATAGGGGCCGTGCGGTTGGACGCCACGGATTTCGGCCAGGTAGCGGTCGACCAGTTCTTCAGCCGATGTGGGCCGGAATTCCGGATCGCTCAGCGCGGGCGACTGGATGCCGACCACGGGCAGATCGTCGGGCAGATACGGCACCAGGCTCGCGTAGGCCCATGCCAGACCCGAGACCGGGTGCACACAGATCAGCGGCGGGCGGGTGCCGCGGCGCGCGATCGGGAGCACGACCGAGAGTGCCGCTTCGAGGTCGGCGGCGCCTGCCGGTCCGTCGCTGATTCTCGCGGCGAGACCGGCGACGGTCGGGTCGGCGAAGAACGCCGCGACGGTGAGTTCGACGCCGGTGTGTTCGCGGAGGTGGTGCACAACGCGAGTGGCCAGCAGCGAGTTGCCGCCGAGGGCGAAGAAGTCGTCGTCGAGGCCGGGGGTTCGCGCGCCGAGGACCTCGGTGAAGACGGCGGCTACGGCGATCTCGTGATCGGTCTCGGGTGCGCGATAGCGACGCGGTTCGAGGACCGGCGCCGGGAGCGCGGCTCTGTCGAGTTTGCCGTTGGCGTTCAGCGGGAGGTGGTCGAGGACGACGAAGGCGGCGGGGACCATGTAGGACGGGAGCACCTGCGCTACGGCGGCTTTGGCTTCCGTGGCGGTGAGCGAGGTTCCGGACGCGGGGACGACGTAGGCCACGAGCCGGTCGCCGAGTTGCGGATCCGTCGACGCGATGACCGCCGCATTGGCGATCCGCGGCGCGGCGAGCAGGGCGGCCTCGATCTCGCCGAGCTCGATGCGGAATCCGCGGATCTTCACCTGGAAGTCGGTGCGACCGCGGTAGTCGAGCTCGCCGTCGGCAGTCCAGGCGACGAGGTCGCCGGTGCGGTACATACGCGGGCCGCCGGGTCCGGCGAAAGGGTCGGCGACGAAGCGGTCGGCGGTGAGGTCGGGACGGGCGTAGTAGCCGCGAGCGAGCTGCGCGCCCGCGAGATACAGCTCGCCTGCGACACCGACCGGAACCGGGCGCAGCCGGGCGTCGAGGACGTAGACGCCGCTGTTCCACACCGGTCGACCGATCGGGACCGTGGCGCGATCGGCGGTGGTGACGCGGTGGTCGGTGATGGAGACCGCGGCTTCGGTGGGGCCGTACAGATTGTGCAGTGCCGCCGAGGTAGTCGCCAGGAAACGCTGGGCGGTAGCGGCGGGCAGGGCTTCGCCGATGGCGAGTACGCGGCGCAGTGAACGCGGGAGCGCGCCGGCGGATTCGGTGAGCAACGCGTCGAGCATCGAGGGCACCACGTGCAGGGTTGTCACCGCTTGCGTGGCGAGTGCACGCAGCAGATAGGCGGGGTCGCGGTGGCCGTCGGCGGCGGCGATCACCAGGCGGCCACCACAGCTCGCGGCCGACCAGAACTCCCAGACCGAGAGGTCGAAGGTGGCGGCGGTCTTCAACAGGACCGAGTCGTCGCGACCGAGGCCGAAAGCAGCCGTCTTCCAGAGCAACTGATTGACGATCGCGCCGTGCGAGACCGCCACGCCCTTCGGCTTGCCGGTCGACCCGGAGGTGAAGATGATGTAGGCCGTGTTCTCCGGACGCAGCACGCCGACGCGCTCACTCGCCACGATCGGCGCGGTCGAGACCGCGGAAGTATCGATCGTGTCGATGGCGATCACCGGCGCCGACACAGCCGCGAATCCGTCACGCGTGGTGGTCAATACGCAGGCAGGCGCCGCCGTATCGAGGAGGTGAGCGACGCGGTCGGCGGGCTGATCCGGGTCGACGGGGACGTAGGCCGCGCCGGTCTGCGTCACCGCGTACATCGCGACGACGAGGTCGGTGGAGCGCCGGATCGCCAGCGCCACGCGGTCCTCTACTCCCACGCCCCGCGTGATCAGATGTCGCGCAAGCTGATTCACCCGCGCGGCGACATCACGATAGGTGAGCTGCGCGCCGGCGGGATCGACGAGCGCCACACCATCGGGGTCGGCTGCCGCGCTGTCAGCGAACAGCGAGGCCAGCGTCGCGGACGGGCACGAGTGGTCGGTTGCGTTCCAGTCGTGCAGGATTCGTTCCCGCTCGGCATCGGAGAGCAGTTCGAGCTCGTCGACGGGACGTTCGGGCGCGGTGGCGATGGCGGTGAGAACTCGCGCGAAACGGTCGGCATAGGTCTGGGCGGTCGACTCGTCGAAAAGGTCTGTGGCATAAGTGAATACGCCACTGATTCCCTGCGCGACGCCGTCACTGTCGTAGGCGTCGGCGACGATGGCGTGCAGATCGAACTGGGAGACCGCGAGGTCCACGTCGACGCCCTCGACCGCGGTCTCGCCGAGTTCGAGGCCGGTGCGGCTGAGGTTCTGGAAGGACAGGCCGACCTGGAACAGCGGATGGCGCGCCGTGGAGCGGGCGGGGTTGATCGCCTCGACGAGGCGCTCGAACGGGAGGTCCGCGTTCGCGAACACCTGGAGGTCGCTGTCCCGTTGGCGGGCCAGGAGTTCGGTGAACGACTCGCCGGAGGTGAGGGTGGTGCGGAAGACCAGGGTGTTGACGAACATGCCGATCAGGTCGTCGAGCGCGGCCTCACCGCGGCCGGCGACGGGAGTACCGACCGCCAGATCGTCGGTGCCCGCCAGCCTCGCCAAGGTCACCGCGAGGGCGGTGTGCACGACCATGAACAGCGTGGCACCCTGCGTGCGCGCCAAAGCCAGCAGTGCGCGATGGGTTTCGGCGTCGACCTCGATCGGAACGCGACCACCGGCGAAGGTCTGCACGGCCGGACGCGGCCGGTCGGCGGGCAGGTCGAGCTGGTCGGGCAGCCCGGCCAGCGCCGCGCGCCAGTAGGCGAGCTGAGCCGAGGCCAGTGACTGCGGATCGTCCTCGCTGCCGAGCAGGTCTCGCTGCCACAGCGCGTAATCGGCGTACTGCACCGTCAGTGGCGCCCACTCCGGCGAGCTACCGGCCGAACGCGCCGCATAGGCCAGCATGAGGTCCCTGGTCAGCGGCGCGAGCGAAGAGCCGTCACCGGCGATGTGGTGCACCACCACCGCCAGCACCGAGGCGTCGGCGTCGAGCTCGAACAGCGCGACTCGCAACGGCACCTGGGCGCGCACATCGAACCCGGACGAACCGAACTCGTGCATGACGGCGGTGAGCTGATCGGGCGCGATCGAGCGCACCTCGAGCCCGGGCGTCGCCTCGGTCTCGGCCAGGATCTGCTGGATCGGCCCGTCGTCGGTCTCGGGGTAGATCGTGCGCAGGGTTTCGTGCCGGGCGACGAGGTCGGCCACGGCAGCGCGCAGCGCCTCGACATCGATCGCGCCGTGTAGCCGCACCGCCATGGGGATGTTGTAAGCGACCGATCCGGGGTCGAACTGATTGAGGAACCACATCCGCTGCTGGGCCAGCGACAGCGGAATCCGCGCGGGCCGCTCCCCCGCCGCCAGTGCCGGACGAGCACCCGCTCCGGCGGATTCGGCGAGTCGCCGTGCCAGCGTTTCCACCGTCGACGCCTCGAACAGCAGTCGGACCGGGAAGTCGGTGTCCAGCGCGACGCCGAGGCGGGCGGCCACCTGGGTGGCCATCAGCGAGTTGCCGCCGAGGGCGAAGAAGTCGTCGTCGAGGCCGAGCTGGGTGTCGCCGAGATCGAGCACCTGGGCGAAGGTGCCCGCCACGATCTGCTCCACCGGCGTCGTGGGAGCGCGGAATTCGGCGTGCTCGAGAATCGGTGCGGGGAGCGCCTTTCGGTCGAGTTTGCCGACCGGGGTGAGCGGGATCGCGTCGAGTTCCATCAGCACGGTCGGCACCATGTGCGCGGGCAGACTGCGCTCGGCGAAGGCGGTGAGGGCGGCGGTATCCACGGCAGCGCCCGGCGCGGCGTGCACGTAGGACACCAGAATGGTTGCGCCGCTGTCGAGTTCGTGGCCGATCGTGGCGGCGAAGTCGAGGCTCTCGTGCGCCGAGAGCACCGCGTCGATCTCGCCGAGTTCGATCCGGAAGCCGCGGATCTTCACCTGGAAGTCGTTGCGGCCCACATAGTCCAGCGCACCGTCGGCGGTCCAGCGGACCAGGTCGCCGGTGCGGTAGAGGCGAGAACCCGTCAGGTCGAACGGATTCGCGACATAGCGCGAGGAGGTGAGTCCGGGGCGGGCGTGGTATCCACGGGTCAGCTGGGCGCCGGTGATGTAGAGCTCGCCGGTGACGCCGGGCGGAACGGGACCGAGCCGGTCGTCGAGGACATATTCGGCCACGCCGTTGATCGGGCCGCCGATGGTCATCGGATCGCCCGGTTTCAGCGGCACACTGATGTTGGTGACGATGGTCGTCTCGGTGGGCCCGTACACATTGTGGAACTCGCGCAGGGTGCCGTCGGCGAGCGGTATCGCCCAGCGCCGCAGCAGATCCGGCGGCACGGACTCACCACCAACCGCCACCACCCGGAAATCGTCGAGCCCGTCCGGATCGATCGAGGCCAGCGCGGCCGGGGTGATGAAAACGTGGCTCACCCGCTCGCGCCGCAGCAGGGCGGCCAGATCGTCGCCGCCGTAGACACTCGGGTCGACGATCACCATCGTGGCGCCTGCCCCGATCGCCAGCAGCAGTTCGAGCAGCGAGGCATCGAACGACGGTGAGGCGAAGTGCAAAGTGCGCGAGCCGGATTCGACACCGTAGTGACGCGTCTGTTCGGCGCTGAATCCGGCGAGTCCGGCCTGGGTCACCGCGACGCCCTTGGGTAGGCCGGTGGAGCCGGAGGTGTAGATGAGGTAGGCGAGGTCCTCGGCCCGCACCGGACGCAGCCGGTCGGCGGTGGTGATCGCCGCACCGGAGATATCGTCGAAGAAGGGCTCGTCGCCGTCGGCGGGCCGACCCGGCTGGTGACCGTCGAGTGGCAGCCACCGCACCTCGGCGGGGAGGCGGTCGGCGACCGCGGCGACGGTCAAGCCGAAGACGGCGCCCGAGTCGGTGATCATGTGGGCCACACGGTCCGGCGGGTAGTTCGGGTCGACCGGGACGAAGCCCGCGCCGGTTTTGGTGACGGCCCAGACGGCGAGCACGGACTCGACCGAGCGCGGGATTCCGATTGCCACCAGGTCGCCCGCGCCGATGCCGCGGTCGATCAGCAGGCGGGCGATGCGATTGGAGCGCTCATCGAGTTCGGCGTAGGTGAGGCTGCCGATGGTGCGGGTGGCGTCGGCGAGGACGACCGCGAGACCGTCGGGATTGGTCTCGACCGCGGTGGCCAGCAGCTGTGCCAACGCGGTGACGCGCGGGCGACGCGTACGTACCGGTCGGGTTCTTGCCGGTCGTGTCATAGCTGTTCCACCTCACCCATCACCGAAACTTGTTGTCTCGCACCAGCTCCCACACGTCGGCGCGAAGTGCCGAGGTCATGCCACCTGAGCGCGCGAGTCCCCGAGTACCAGCACCACATCGGCCGAGCCCGGATTGCCCGGTGCGGCGTCGTCGGCGATCAGTGCCTGCAGATCGCCGAGTTCGGCGGTGTGGAGTGCCTCGATCCCGGCGCGATCACCGAACACGTGGGTTACCCACTCTTCGGCCAGCGCCGCCGACAAACCGTCCACCGCATCCGGCACCAGCACCATCGATGCACCGGCCACACCCGCGGCGACCGGCTCCACCAGGGCGGTGAAGCTGTCCACAGCGCCGTACCCGAAGGTTCGCGCTTCGAAGGTCAGGTCGGTGTCGGCGCGCACCCGCGCACCCGCCGTGGCGAGTTCGTCGTAGCTGCGGGTGCCGTCGGCGCCCACGAACACCGGGTCGCCGCCGCGCAGGGCGCGGGTGCGGTCGGCGTAGGTGACCGGGCGGGCGGAATAGGTGGACAGCTCGGTCTTGATCGCCGGGTCGTCGAGTGAGATCCAGTCGACGCCACGGGATTCGCCGACCGTGATGCCCAGCTTCGCGATGGGTTCGGTGTGCGGCTGGGCGCCGGTCACCGGGACCACGGCCGCGCCTGCCTTGAGGATCGCCCAGACCGCGACGGCCCAGTCGACACCGCGCGCAAGATCGACGGCCACCCCGTCTCCGGGGCCGAAGCCCCTGGCGATCAACAGCCGGGCCAGGCGTGCGGAGCGGGCGTCGAGCTGCTCGTAGGTCAACGCGTCGTCGCCCCAGACGAGGGCGGGTCCGTCGGGATCGTCCTCGGCGGCGGCGGTGAAGGCCTGCGCGAGCGTGGTGCCGCCCGATGGGGCGCTCGGCGCGGGCGCCTGTGCCGCGCCTGCGAGCAGCCGAGCACGTTCGGACTCGTCGAGGATGTCGATATCGCCGATGCGGATCTGCGGGTCGGCGGCCACCGCGGTCAGGATGCGGGCGAAGCGGGCGCCGATGCTGCGCACGGTGGCCTCGTCGAACAGGTCGGTGGCGTAGTTGAACAGGGTGACCAGCTCGTCGGGATCACCGGCGGCGGTGAAGCGCGGTTCGACGTCCACCTGCAGGTCGAACTTGGCCGCGATCGCGGTGTCCAGGGCGTTCACGGTGAGGCCGGGCAGTTCGAGCGCGGCCGCCTCGTTGTTGCTGAAAGTGAGCGCCACCTGGAACAGCGGGCTCTGCGCACTGCCCCGACCCGGCGCGACGACCTCGGCGACCCGCTCGAACGGCAGATCCGCATTGGCGAACGCGCCGAGATCGGTCTCGCGGGCCACATCGACGGCCTCGTCGAAGGAACCGGCCGGATCGAGGGTGGTGCGCAGCGTCAACGTGTTGACGAACATGCCGACCAGCTCGTCGAGCGCCCGCTCACCGCGCCCGGCGACAGCGGTACCGATGGCGATGTCGGAGGTGCCCGACAACCGGCCGAGCAGCACGGCCAGCGCCGCGTGCACGACCATGAACAGCGACGACTTGTGCTCGCGCGCGAGATGATTCAGCGCGGTGTGCACCTCGGCGGGCAGACGCAGCTCGGTGGTGGCGCCGCGCAGCGTCGGCACCGAGGGACGCGGGCGGTCCTGCGGCAACTCCAGCAGCGCGGGCACGTCGGCCAACTGCTCGCGCCAGTAGTCGAGCTGTGCGGTGGCCAGGGATTGCGGCTGCTCGTCGTCGCCGACGACCGCCCGCTGCCACAGCGCGTAGTCCGCGTACTGAACTTCCAGCGGTGTCCACGCCGGGGCCTGGTGCGCGGCACGAGCCACATACGCGGTCATCAGATCGCGAGCAAGCGGCGCCAACGACGCACCGTCGGCCGAAATATGGTGCACCACAACAACAAGCAGCCGGTCCGCGGAAGTTCCATCGGTGAGCAATCGCGCGCGCAGCGGAACCTCACGCGTCACATCGAAGCCCGTTCCGGCCAATTCGGCCGCACGAGTGAGGATGTCGGTGGTCGTCTCGACTTGGAGCCCGCCGGGCAGCGCTTCGGCCACGGAGAGAATTTCCTGGACGGGCATGCCGTCGGCCACCACAGCGGCGTCACCACTGGTCTGTGCGCGACCGGAGCCGCCGGAGTCCTGGGTACCCGCGTCGCCGACCACGGGGAAGTAGGTGCGCAGCGACTCGTGCCTGCCGAGTACATCGGTGACCGCGGCGTCGAGGGCGGCGATGTCGAGTTCGCCGGTGAGGCGGATCGCGAAGGGGATGTTGTAGGAGCCGGAGGCGGGGTCGACCTGGTTGACCACCCACATACGCTGCTGGGCCAGCGACAACGGAATGCGCTGCGGGCGTTCGGTGGCGACCAACGGCGGGCGCGCGGCCGCACCGCTCGCACCGCCGATGCGCGCGGCCAGGGCCGACACGGTGGGCGACTCGAACAGGTCGCGGATGGCCAGCTGCGCGTCGAGCGCCTCGTTGATGCGGGCGATCGCGCGGGTGGCCAGCAGCGAGTTGCCGCCGAGGGCGAAGTAGTCGTCGTCGGCGCCGACGCGGGCCATGCCGAGCAGTTCCGCGAAGACCCCGGCGACGATCTCCTCGGCGGGGGTGGCGGGCGCGCGGAACTCGCCCGCGGTGAAGGCCGGGGCGGGAAGAGCCTTGCGGTCGAGCTTGCCGCTCGGGTTCAGCGGGAAGCTGTCGAGCACCGTGACCACGGTCGGAACCATGTAGGCGGGCAGCGATTCCGCCACGGCCGTCCGCAGCGCCGCGGCGTCCGGCTGTTCACCGGGGCGCGCGACCACGTACGCGACCAGATGCTGGCCCGATGCGGTATCGAGCACCAGAGCCACGGACTGGCTGATCGCGTCCTGCGCGAGCAGAGCCGTCTCGATCTCGCCGAGCTCGATGCGCTGACCGCGGAACTTCACCTGGAAGTCGGTGCGGCCCAGGTATTCCAGCGCGGGCTCGGCCGACGCCCCACCCCAGCGTACGAGGTCACCGGAGCGATACATCCGCGCGCCGGGCTCGAAGGGGTTGGCGACGAACCGATCCGCGGTCAGACCGGGACGGGCGACATAACCGCGCGCCAGCTGGTCACCGGCCAGGTACAACTCGCCGACCACGCCAGCGGGCACGGCACGCAGCCGCGAATCCAGAACGTAGACACGGGTATTCCACTCCGGCACACCCATCGGCACCGAACCGCGATCGGAATCGCTTGCGGGCCAACGCGTCACCGTGACGGCAGCTTCCGTAGGTCCGTACAGGTTGTGCACTCGCGCCGTGCAGACGCGGGCGACGTCGGCGACGGTCTCGGTGGGCAGCGCCTCACCGGCGGCGAATACCGCGCGCAGACTCGGGATCGAACCGGCGGTGGTGTGCGCGGCGAAGACCGAGAGCATCGACGGCACGAAGTCGGTGAGCGTGACACGCTGCGCCGCGATGGTTTCGGCGAGGTACACCGGGTCTCGGTGCCCGTCGTGGGTCGACACGACCAGCTTCGCGCCGGTCCGCAGCGGCAGGAAGTAACCCCACAGCGACACGTCGAACGTGGCGGGCGTCTTCTGCAGGTACACATCCGACGGACCGACCCCGTACTCGGCGCCCATGTACATCATCTGGTTGACGATCGCCGCGTGCGACACCGCCACACCCTTGGGCCGCCCGGTGGAACCGGAGGTGAAGATGACGTAGGCCGGATTCTCGGGCCGAACCGACTCGGCCAACTCGACAGGCGCGGCCGAGAACTCGTCGAGCGGTACGGAATCCACCAGGATCACCGGCACACCCGCGGGCACCTCGATCGCATCCGCGGTGGTGCTCAGGACAGCGGCGGGCGCGGCGGTCTCGAGAATGTGCGCGATGCGATCGGCCGGATGATCCGGGTCGATCGGCACATACGCGCCACCGGCGGTCAGGATCGCGTACATCCCGACCACCAGGTCGAGCGAACGCCGAACCGCCAGTCCGACCAGGGATTCGGGACCGACACCCTGTGTGATCAGCAGCCGGGCGAGCCGGTTGACCCGCTCGTCGAACTCCCGATAGGTCAGCTCGGCGCCCTCGTAGACGACGGCGACGGCATCGGGATATTCGGCCACGGCACGCCGATAACCGTCGAGCAACAGCTCCGGCGCGAGGTCGTGGCGAGTGTCGTTCCACTGCACCAGGATTCGGTCCAGCTCGGCGGGTTCCAAGAGCTCGATCGCACCGAGCGGCTCGGCGGGTGCGGCCACGATGGCGGCCAGCAACCGCTGGAACCGGTCGGCGAACCCGGCGACGGTGTCGGCGTCGAACAGGTCGGTGGCATAGGTGAGCCCGACCGCGATGCCGTGCGGCGCACCGTGGCGATCGGTGTCCTCCACCATCTCGAACTGCAGGTCGAACTTGGCGAACGGAATGGTCAGCTCGACGCCCGCGACGGTCAGTCCGGGCAGCTCCAGGGCGGTGCGCGCCATGTTCTGGAAGGCGAGCATCACCTGGAACAACGGATGGCGCGCGGTCGAACGGGCCGGGTCGAGCAGTTCGACCAGGCGCTCGAACGGCACGTCGGCGTGACCGAAGGCCGCGACATCGACCGCACGGGTCCGGGTGAGCAGCTCTTCGAAGCTTGCCGCCGGGTCGACCTCGGCGCGCAGCACCAGAGTGTTGACGAACATGCCGATCAGGTCGTCGAGCGCGGCGTCACCACGACCGGCGACAGGCGTGCCGATGGCGATGTCGGTGCTGCCCGACAGCCGGGCCAGCAGTGCCGACAGCGCGGCGTGCACCACCATGAACAGCGTCGAATTATGGGCGCGCGCAAGCTGATCCAGCCCGGCGTGTATCTCGGCCGGAATCCGGAAGTCCAGGCTCGCCCCACGGTAGGAGGCGGTCGCGGGCCGCGGCCGGTCGGTGGGCAGCTCGAGCTGATCGGGCACACCGGCGAGCTGGGTGCGCCAGAAGTCGATCTGCTGGGTCAGGATCGACTCCGGGTCGTCCTCGGTGCCCAGCACCGCGCGCTGCCAGAGCGTGAAATCGGCGTACTGGACGGCCAATTCGGGCCAGCCCGGCGCGTTGCCCGCACTGCGCTGGACGTAGGCCGTCATCAGGTCGCGCGTGAGCGGGCCCATCGACACACCGTCACCGGCGATGTGGTGCATCACGCAGACCAACACGTGTTCGGTCGCGCTCAGCCGCAGCAGGCGCAGCCGCAGCGGCGGGGCGACGGTGACATCGAAGCCCGCGCCGACGGTCTCGGCGACCAGGGCGGCGATCGCGTCCTCGGTGGCGTCGTCGGCGACAAGGGTGGGCACGGCGCGCGGGTCCGACAGCGGCAGTACCAGCTGCGTGCCGACCCCGTCGACCGGCGGATACATCGTGCGCAGCACCTCGTGGCGCGCCACCAGATCGATGACCGCGACGCGCAACGCGTCGACATCGAGAGCACCCGACAGGCGCACCGCGATGGGCATGTTGTTCACGGCACTGGCCGGATCGAACTGGTTGAGGAACCACATCCGCTGCTGGGCGAACGACAGCGGGATCGCATCGGGGCGCTGCTGGGCGACCAGCTCCTGGCCCGAACCGGTGCCGATGTGGCGTTCGACGCGTTCGGCCAGCCCCGAGACCGTGCTGGCCTCGAACAGCACCTGCACCGGAATCCGGGTGTCGAGCGCGGCGCCGATGCGCGTGGCGGCCTGCGCGGCCAGCAGCGAGTTGCCGCCGAGCTCGAAGAAGTCGTCGTCGGCGCCGACCCGGATCTCTTCCGGCGCACCGGCGGTCAGCAGCTCGGCGAAGATACCGGCCACCACCTGCTGTACCGGAGTGGCGGGCGCGCGGAACTCGCGCACGGCGAAAACAGGTTCCGGCAACGCCTTTCGATCCAGCTTGCCGACCGGCGTCAGCGGGATCCGATCCAGGACCATGATCGCGGCCGGAATCATGTAGCCGGGCAACGATCTCGCGAGGAACGCATCGAGCGCGGCCACGTCGACGGTGGCGCCGGACGACGGCATCACGTACGAAACCAGCGCCGTCACACCGGAAGGCAAGGTCTTGCCGAGGGTGGCCGCGAAGTCGATAGCGGGGTGCGAGGTGAGCGCGTTGTCGATCTCACCGAGCTCGATCCGGAAGCCACGGATCTTCACCTGGAAGTCCGAGCGCCCCATGTATTCGATGACGCCGTCGCCGGATTCGGCGCGGCGCACCAGGTCGCCGGTGCGGTACAGCCGCGCGTTCGCGTCGCCGGATTCGGCGCCGAAGGGGCTGGCGACGAAACGTTCCGCGGTCAGCGCGGGCCGGTTCAGATAACCCTGTGCCAGCGCGGGACCCGACAGATACAGCTCGCCGATCACGCCCGCGGGCACCGGCCGCAGCCGCGAATCCAGCACGAACGCGCCGACACCGGCGATCGCGGCGCCGATCGTCACCGGCGCGGCCGGGTCCATCGGCGGGGTGCTGGTGGCCAGGATGGTGGCCTCGGTGGGGCCGTAGCCGTTGTAGAACTCCCGCTCGCCGACGGCCCAGCGACCGACCAGCTCCGGTCCGAACTTGTCACCCGCGACGACCACTACCCGCAGGTCGTCCAGGTCCGCCGGGTCGACCGATTCCAGCGCGCCCGGGGTGATGAGCATGTGCGAAACCTGTTCGCGGCGCAGCAGATCCGCGAGCTCGAAGCCACCGAACACTCCGGGCGGGGCGATCACCAGGGTGGCGCCCGCGGAGAAGGTGAGCAGCAATTCGAGCACCGACACGTCGAAGTTCGGCGAACACACGTGCAGCACACGCGAGTCGGTGGTGACGCGATAGTGCGCTCGCTCGGCGGCGACCAGACCGGCCAGACCGGTGTGGGTCACCACCACGCCCTTCGGCTTACCCGTGGAGCCCGAGGTGTAGATGACGTAGGCCGGATGCCGCTCGTCGAGACTGCGGATCCGGTCGGTGTAGGAGATGGGGTGCGCGGGCTGGGCCGCGATGTGGGTGGCCGTCTCGGCGTCGTCGAGCTCGAGCCAGGTCAGCGCCGTGCCGAGCACCTCGCGGTACGCGCCGGTGGTGAGCCCGAGCACCGCGCCGGAGTCGGAGACGATGTGGGCGATGCGGTCGGCCGGGTAGTTCGGGTCGACCGGGACGTAGGCGGCGCCGGTCTTGGCGATCGCCCACACGGCCAGTACCGACTCGATGCCGCGGGCGATGCCGATGGCGACCACGTCGCCGGGCCCGATGCCGCGGCCGATGAGCGCGCGCGCCAGCTGCGAGGACTGCTGGTCGAACTCGGAATAGGTGAGCTGACGCTGGTCGGCGGGGTCGCCGGAGGGGTTGAACCGAACCGCGACCCGATCGGCGGCCGATTCGACGGCCCCCGTCAGCAACTGCCCGAAGGTCGGACTGCTCGATCGGCGACGGCGATTACCGCGGGCAGAACGACGGGCAGTTTCCATTCGGGTTCATTCACCTCTCATCGAGCCTGAACGCGCGGCGATCCCGCACCGTGCAGATCGAGCCATCATATAGACCGGCAACCCAGCGGCCGAGTCAGCGTGCCCCCGGTACTCGGGGCCCAGAGGACTATCGGATCGGCCCGCGCACGTGTTGCCGCTTCAACAGCAAAGTGACGGGGCTCATAAGAACCACCGTCACTCGCTCTGCGGAGAAAGCTCCGCGCTCACACCGCTCAGTGCGCGGAAGGGCCCCACTCCAGCGGGACACCCTTGGCGGCGAGGTACGGCATCGGGTCCATCTTGCTGCCGCCCTGATCCCAGATCTCGAGGTGCAGGTGCGGGCCGGTGGACTGACCGCGGTTGCCGACGGTCGCGATGACATCGCCCGCGTTGACCCGCTGGCCCTCGCTGACGAGCATGTCGTTGACGTGTCCGTAGACGCCGGTGGTGCCGTCGTCGTGCAGCACCCGCACCCACAGGCCGAAGCCTGACGCCGGGCCCGCCTCGATCACGGTGCCGCTGGACACGGACTTGATCGGGGCGCCGATCGAGTCGGCGAAGTCGAGGCCGTAGTGCATGGCGCCCCAGCGGGCGCCGAAGCCGGAGCTGATCGGGCCGGCGACCGGGCGCGCGGCCTGCGGCGGCGCGACCTGGTGCTGGATGCCCTGCAGGATGTCCTCGACCTGCGACAGCGGGCCGGAGATCTCGGGAGGCAGGTTGCCGATGCCGAAGGGCGCGGCCACGGGGGCGGCGATCGGCGCGGCGATCGCGCTCACCGGGGCGGTCTCGACATGCGCGGCGACTTCCTGCGCGGCGACCAGGGCGACATCCTGGCGCGCCGACTCGGGGGCGACCGATTCCGCGACGCTGTCGTCGTGGGTCGGCAGCAGCGGCGCGGCGAAGGCCAGGGCCGGGGCGATCTGAGCGGTGACGCCGACCAGCGCGCCGGCGGCGACCGCGGCACTCGCGGCGACCCGCACACGATCCGAACGCGATGCCTCGGCGCGGTGCCTGCTCCTGCTCGGGCTCCGGCCATCCGCGTGTGCAAGCAGGGCCTGCACGGAGATGGATTCGGGACCCACACGGTGCTGCGACAAGATCTCGTCCTAGCGTTCCGACAACAAGGAAACGAAGCCGGTCTGCGACCGGCCCGGAGACCACCTGGGCGTTCTCCACCGCCGAACTATGTGTAACGGTTCGGCATACGTTGTGACGGGAACTCTACCCGGCCGTGACCATTCCGCAACCTTCTGTCACGAAATCGCAGGTAGATGACGTGCCGCACAGTAACAATCACGGTGTCCGACCCATCACACACGCTGTCACCGGGCCTGAACACGGCCCCGACGGACCAGACTCGACCCATGGTGATCGAGACCTTGACTGCCCCCATCGTTGCCGCGCCCATGGCCGGCGGCCCGTCCACACCCGAGTTGGTGGTCGCCGTGGCGGCCGCGGGCGGGTTCGGACAGTTAGCCGCCGGATACCTCGGCACCGAGGCGGTGGCCGCGCAGATCGAGGCGACGAGAGCTGCCACCGCGGCTCCGTTCGGCGTGAATCTGTTCGCGCCTGGAGCGGTGGCAGATCCGGCTGTCTATGCCACCTACCTCGCCGAACTCGGCGCCGAGTTCCCGATCGGCACCCCCGAGCACGACACCGACGGATGGGCCGACAAGCTCGATCTGCTGGTGGCCGATCCGGTAGCGGTGGTCTCGACGACCTTCGGCTGCCCCACCGCGGTGGAGGTGGACCGGCTGCACGCGGTCGGCTCGGAGGTGTGGGTGACGGTCACCTCGCCCGCCGAGGCACTGATCGCCGTCGACGCGGGCGCCGATGTGTTGATCGCCCAGGGCGCCGAGGCGGGCGGGCATCGCGCGACCTTCCTCGACGACCCCGCCGACGACCCCATCGACCCGCCCGGGCTGCTGACCCTGATCCAGTTGCTCACCGCCGTCACCTCACGTCCGCTCGTCGCGGCGGGCGGGATCGCCACGGGCGCCGGGGTGGCCGGGGTGCTGGCGGCCGGTGCGTCGGCGGCGCAGATCGGCACCGCGCTGCTGCGCTGCCCCGAAGCGGGCACCAACGCCGTGCACCGCGGTGCGATCGGCACGCCGGAACCGACGATGCTGACGCGCGCGTTCACCGGACGTCGCGCCCGCGGCATTCGCAACCGTTTCCTCATCGAACACACCGCCGACGCACCGGCCGCCTACCCCGAAATTCATTACGCCACTGCCCCGTTGCGGGCCGCCGCGCGAGCGGGCGGCAACACCGACGAAGTGAATCTGTGGGCGGGGCAAGCTCATTCGCTGAGCACCGGGCAACCGGCAGGCGAACTGGTCGCCGATCTGGCCGCCGACGCGAAAAGCGCACTCCGAAAAGCACTTTCGGAACGAATTCAGGGTTATTGACAACGAATTTCGTTTAGACTCGGACCTGGCATCGCATCCCGCCGACCACCCCCCAAGCAGGAGGAGAGCGCCATGTCCCTCGATGTTCCCGCCGCACTACTCGAACGCGCCGAACAGGGCGATATCGACGACGCCGAATTCGTCGAATGTGTCCGTACCTCACTGCCTTACGCGTGGGAGGTGGTGAGCCGGGTCGCGGACGACCTGCGCACCGGCACCGATGAGTACGCCGACAATCGGGTGCCGCCGCCGGACGAGGTGGCCCGCGGTCAGCTGCTGCGCGCCCTGGCCTCCGACGCCATTCGCGGTGGTTTAGAGCGGCATTTCGGTGTGAAGCTGGCCTTCCAGAACTGCCACCGGGTCGCGGCGTTCCCGCTGTCGGCCGTCGGCGGGGAGACCTACACCCGCTACATCAGCCCGCGCGCCCAGCTCCTCAACCAGAGCCCCGAGCTGCGCAACTGCTGATTTTTCGGCGGCTGCTATTGCAGCACAAAGGCGGGCGTGGAAGCGATTCCACGCCCGCCTTTCTTGCTGCTACTTCGGGGCCCGAAGGGCCGCGACTCGAGCGCGCCAGCGCTCCGATTACACCGTGACGACGTTGAGCTCGCCCTCGGCGTACTGGGCGCGCAGGCGCTTCTTGTCGAACTTGCCGACGCTGGTCTTCGGGACCTCGGCGATGAAGGTCCAGCGCTCGGGCAGCTGCCACTTGGCGAACTTGTCGGCCAGGTAGTCACGCAGTTCGGTGGCCTCGGCGGCAGCGCCTTCGGCGAGCACGATGGCGACCAGCGGACGCTCGTCCCACTTCTCGTCGGGCACACCGATGACGGCGGCCTCGGCGACGGCCGGGTGGCCCATCACCGAGTTCTCCAGGTCCACCGAGGAGATCCACTCGCCACCGGACTTGATGACGTCCTTGGAGCGGTCGACCAGGGTGAGGTAGCCGTTGGGGCTGATCTTGCCGACATCGCCGGTGCGCAACCAGCCGTCGTCGAACTTGTCCGGGTCGATCTCCGCGCCGGTGGGCGAGTAGTAGGAGCCGGTGATCCACGCGCCGCGGACCTCGAGCTCGCCGAGGGACTCACCGTCGTTCGGCACGACCTTGCCGTCGTCGCCGACCAGACGGGCCTCGACGTTGGCCGGGAAGCGGCCCTGGGTGTAGCGGTATTCCCAGGCCTCGTCCTCACTGACACCGGAGGGCGCGTGCGCGACGCTGCCCAGTGGGGAGGTCTCGGTCATGCCCCACGCGTGCAGGATGCGCACGCCGTGCTTCTCCTCGAACGCGCGCATCATCGCGGGCGGCACCGCGGAACCGCCGACCACGGCGGTGCGAAGGTGCGAGATGTCCTGCGGCGCGGCGGCCAGTGCGGCCAGCACGCCACCCCAGATGGTGGGCACCGCGGCGGCGAAGGTCGGCTTCTCGGCCGCCATCATCTCCAGCAGCGGGCCGGGCTGCAGGAAGCGGTCCGGCATCAGGACGTTCGCGCCCGACATCAGCGCCGCGTACGGCAGGCCCCACGCGTTGGCGTGGAACAGCGGCACGATCGCCAGCACGTAGTCCGAACCCTGGAAACCCATGCCGTTGGGCGAGTTCACCTGCATGGCGTGCAGCCAGTTGGAGCGGTGCGAGTAGACGACGCCCTTCGGGTCGCCCGTGGTGCCGGAGGTGTAACACATTGCGGCAGCGGAGCGTTCGTCGACAACCGGGAAGTCGAAGTCGGCGGACTGGGCGTCGAGCAGCTCACGGTAGGAGTGCACCGTCACGCCGTCGGGCGCGGTGAGCGCGGCGGCATCGCCGTTGACGACGATCACGTGCTGCACGGTCTTCAGGTTCGGCAGGTACTGCGCGAACAGCGGTAGCAGCGTGCCGTCGACGAGCACCACCTTGTCCTCGGCGTGGTTGGCGACGAAGACCAACTGCTCGGGGAACAGCCGGATGTTGAGCGCGTGCAGCACCGAGCCCATCGCGGGCACCGCGATGTAAGCGACCATGTGCTCGTTGTTGTTCCACATGAAGGTGCCGACGCGGTCGCCCTCTTCGATGCCGAGCCCACGCAGCGCGTTGGCCAGCCGAGCCGAATCCGCACCCAGCTCGCGGTAGGTCATGGTGCGAACACCGTCACCGGTCCATGTGGACACAGTCGAATCGCCCTGGAAAGTTGCGGCATAGTTGAGCAGTTTGGCCAGCGAGAGCTGGTCGTCCTGCATGGTGCTCAGCATCGGTGCTCCTTCAAGTCCCTGCCGTGGCATGAGCCACGTCACAACCGGATGTTACCGAAAGGTTTGAACGTCGCAATCGTTTCCTCCGACAACATTCCTGCAGGTCGGCTGGTCATCGCGAACCAGGAGCCACTTCATGGGGCGGCTGACCATCGGGGCCGCTATGGTGCGACGGCACGCCCGGGCCTGCGTGTTCGGCGTTGTGCACAGCGTCGACGACCAGCCTGCGGACGTGGTCGTTGTCGAGGCTGTAGAAGATGGTCGTGCCCTCTCGGCGGGTCCGCACGAGTCGGGCCATGCGCAGTTTCGCCAGGTGCTGGGACACCGAGGGCCCCGGCTTGCCGACCCGGTTCGCCAGTTCGTTCACCGAGAGTTCGGTGTCGGCAAGGGCCCACAGGACCTGGACCCGAGTCGGGTCGGCCAGCATGCGGAACACCTCGACCACCAAGCCCACCTGATCTTCGGCCAGCGGCGAGCGGTCATCTGCATTCATGCGCAGATAATAGATCGCCGACCGCGGTCCCCCGTATCCACCGATCCGAGGTTCGTCAGACCGGCATGCCCAGTGCCGACGCGAGCGTCTGGCCGAGGGCGCCGACGAACGCGTCGAAGGCACCGGGATCGAGAATCTGGCTGTATACATCGCGGTTTTGGCAGCCTGCCGGTGCAGGCACGCCGTTGAGTCGGTCGTTCAGCCACATCGCGACCGAGCCCGCGCCCGAGACGGCCGCGATGCCGTGTTCGCTGAACAGGTCGCGGGTGTAGGAGACCGTCGCGGCCGGATCCTGGCAGTAGGTGTCGTAGAGCTTGTTGACGGCGTTGATCGGCATCGCCTCGTCCAGCGGCGCCTGGTAGATGTAGAGCGGGGCGGTCGGGGTGCCACGGTTTCCGAGGGTCAGTTCGTCGAGCACCGTCTGCATTTCGGGAGCGCGCATCGGGTCGCCGGGGTAGTCGAAGAGGCCCTTGATGTTCACGAACGGGAACGCCGCGAATTGCACCGCGACACATTGCTCTTCGTGCACCACGCGCAGACCCTTGCCGAGCGAGTTCATGTACTGCTCGATGAATCGGTCGACTACGGGATATTCGCGAGCGACACCGAACAGGCCGCCGAGCACGGCGCCGCCGAAGGTCGACGTCGCGTTGTTGTAGTCCACGGCGGCCCGGATATCGGCGAGCAGGCCGCCGGTCGCCGAGCCGACCAGGTTCAGTTCGGGCGCGTACTCCGGCTGTAGTTCGGCGGCATGCGCGGTGGGAATCGCACCGCCGGAGTAGCCCCACATCGCGGTGCGGGTCGCCGCGCCGGACAACCCGGCTCGATCGAAGTTCTGCGCGGCGCGAATTCCGTCGAGGGTGATCCGGCCGCCGAGCGGACCGACGGCGTAGGCCGCGTCGGGGCCCTGATGATCGGGCACCACGACCGCGTGCCCGAGTTGCAGCATCGACTGCACCTCGATGAATTCCAGCCCGATCACGCTGTTGAGCGGGTTCGGCAGCGATCCCATCTGCAGGGCGTAGGACGGCGCGCAGTTCTGCGACAACGAATCCTCGGCGAACTGGAAGGAGACCAGACTGCGCTCCCCCGTCGGCGCGGGCCGATGCGGCACGATCACCGTCGCGACGGCGGGAATCGCCTCGCCGTGGGTATCGGTGCTGCGGTAGGACAACTGCCAGGCGCGCACGTCGAGCGGTATCAACCAGAAGTTGGCCAGGTTCACCTGTCGCGCGGACAGAATCTCGCCGGGTGCGGCCGCGGCCACCCGCGCCGGGTCCGGGTTGTAGAAGGCGGGGTCGAGGAACGGCGGTGCGGGCGGCACCGGGAACGGCAGCGGCGGGGCCACCGGCACCGGATCCGCCACGGCCGGACTCGCCACGGCGGGGCAGGTCGCGACCGTGAGCCCGGCGATCAGGGCCAGGCACACCCCTGCGAGCACCCTGCCAGTGGTGGCGATCTTCATATTCGGCTCCTCGAATCCCCAGGTGGTGGCGGATGCCGACCACGAAAAGAGAGTGATTGTTTCCTAAGTGGGACGACTGTAGGACGAGGAGAGTCACTGTGTCAACGATCACGTCCCCCGGGGATCGCCGACGACCGCCCGAACGGCAGGATGATCGGCCATGACCGCCGCTACCCCACGCCCACGCCGCACTCAGGAGCAACGCCGTGCCGCGACGGTGGCCAAACTCGTCGACGCCACGATCGCGGCGATCGGCGAGCTGGGGTATCAGCGCACTACCGTCCAAGAAATCTGCGGGCGCGCCGGACTGTCCGTCGGCGCGATGTTCCGCCAGTTCGACAGCAGGCTGGACCTGATCGTGCGGACCGCGGACGAAGTCTTCGCTCGCCAACTCGCCGCGTTCCGAACGCTGATGGAACACATGGGCGCACAAGAGGATTCGCTCGACACCGCCCTGCGATTCCTGCGCGAGGCCCAATCCTCCAACATCACCCACGCGCTGCGTGAGATCTACCTCGCCGCCCGATCCGATGCCGAATTGCGCGCGCGCATCGAGCCGACAGTGGCGAGCTACTACGCCGCGATGGTCGACGGCGTCGAGCAGACCGGCGTACTGAGCCAGTTCCCCGACAAGCTTCGAGAATCCGTCTTCTTCTTGCTCCTGCACCTGTTTTCGGGCGAGGCGATCGTCCGCCCCGTCTACGCCCGCCCGGACCTGGATGCCTCGATCCTCACCTTGATCGAAGACATGCTCAGGACCTACGCCGAGTCGCTGCCCACCGGCGATTAGTTATCTGCGCGATCGCCCCGTCGCGACCGGATCCGCTCAGCGCAAAGCGATCTCGGCGAGCGCGGTCCAGTCGGCCAGCACTTGTTTGCGACGAACGCGGTCACGTCCGACCATCTCGTCGAGAGTGGCGCCACGGACCAGGTTGATGGTGAGCCAGAAGGTGCTCTCCAAGCGCTCACCGGTGATGGCGGGGTCGATCAGCCCGGCACAGCGGTCGAGCAGCTCGACGGTGAGTTCGTGCTGCACCCGCAGCATTTCGCGGCGCAGCGCCGCGTCGTTGGCGATTCCCACATACAGCTCCACCGCGGCACGACCGAGCTTGCCCGCGAAGGTAGCGGTAACCAACTCCACCAGCACAGCACCCGCCGACGTGCCGTCCGGCACCGCTTTCGCCTTGCGCAGCATCGCTTCTCGCTGACGATCGGTGAGATGGCCGATGGCCTGAGCGAACAGTTCACCGCGCGTGTGGAACTGATGCAGCTGCGCACCACGCGTCACGCCTGCCCTGGCCGTGATGTCGGCGATGGAGGCGCCCGCGTAGCCGACCTCGGCCAGACTCTCGATGGCGGCATCGAGCAGCAGCGTCCGGGTCCGCAGACTCTTCTCCTGATGCTTGTTCGGTGGCAGCGCAGACATAACTCCAGTATAGGGCTATAAAATTACATGTCACATTGCACGCAATTCAGTGCTCAGCGTACTGTCATGAGCATGGCTGTAGACCGGATGTTGCCCACCGACGAGGCACGTGAGCTGATCGAACTGACCCGCGACATCGCCGACAAGGTGCTCGAGCCGCGTGTCACCGACAGCGAGAAGACCGGAGTCTTCCCGGACGGCGTGTTTCCGGCGCTCGGCGCGGCCGGGTTGCTCAGCCTGCCGTACCCGGAGGAATTCGGTGGCGGCGCGCAGCCGTACGAGGTGTACCTGCAGGTGCTCGAGGAAATCGCGAGCCGCTGGGCCGCCGTCGCCGTGGCGGTGAGCGTGCACGGGTTGTCCTGCCATCCGCTGTTCACCTACGGCACCGACGAGCAGAAGCAGCAGTGGCTCGACGGCATGCTCTCGGGTGAAACCATCGGCGCCTACAGCCTTTCCGAGGCCAACGCCGGTTCCGACGCGGCCGCGCTGCGCTGCCGCGCCACCCCCGTCGACGGCGGCTACAACCTCAACGGCACCAAGGCCTGGATCACCAACGGTGGCCGCGCCGACTTCTACACCCTGTTCGCCCGCACCGGCGAGGGTTCGCGCGGCATCTCCTGCTTCCTGGTCCCCGCCGACACCGCGGGCCTGAGCTTCGGCAAGCCCGAGGAGAAGATGGGCCTGCGCGGCATCCCCACCACCACCGCCGCCTACGACGACGCCTTCCTGCCCGCGCAACGTCGCATCGGCGAAGAGGGACAGGGACTTTCGATCGCCTTCAGCGCCCTCGACGCGGGCCGCCTCGGCATCGCCGCCGTCGCCACCGGTGTCGCCCAGCGCGCGCTCGACGAAGCGGTGGCCTACGCCAAGGAACGAGAAGCCTTCGGCCGCAAGATCATCGACCATCAGGGCCTCGGCTTCGTCCTCGCCGACATGGCGGCGGCCGTCGACACCGCCCGCGCCACCTACCTCGACGCCGCCCGCCGCCGCGACGCCGGCCTGCCCTACTCCCGGCAGGCCTCGGTCGCCAAACTCGTCGCCACCGATGCGGCCATGAAGGTGACCACCGACGCGGTCCAGGTCTTCGGCGGCTACGGCTACACCCAGGACTTCCCGGTCGAGCGCTACATGCGCGAAGCCAAGGTCATGCAGATCTTCGAAGGGACCAATCAGATCCAGCGCCTGGTCATCGCTCGGCATCTGGCAGGGTAGCTAATCTGTAATGCACTGATCATCGCTGGTTAGCGCGTTTGGGCAACTGATCAGTAAACTGAACAGCATCTCGAGACCTCGACGAAATGAGGCGCGCGATGCTGTGGTGGTTGATCGTGATCGTGATCGTGTCGGTGGGCGCTCTGCTGTACCTGCGTGCCGAACAGAACAAGCGCAACGCGCGCGAGCTCGAGGAGGCACAGGCCGACGCGAGGGCGACTATCGAGCGGCTCGGCGGGCAGGTCTACCAGCTGTCGCCGAGCAACGAAGCGGCCCGGCAGGCGTTGGCCGACGCGTCCGAGCGGTACAACGCCGCAGGCGGCCAGATCGACCGCGCGAGCTTGCCCGTGCAAGCCCAACTGGCCAAGCAGTCCGCCCTGGAGGGCCTCTACTACATTCGCGCCGCCCGCACCGCGATGGACATGGACCCCGGCCCGCCGATCCCGGCCATCGCAGGCCAGGACATCGCGGGCCAGGTCGACGAGAAGCGCACCGTCGCCCACAACGGCCGCACGGTCACCGCGTCGCCCTCCCCCTCGGCAGGCACCCCGAACTACTTCCCCGGCGGTCGCGTGGCGGGTCGTCCTGTCCCGGCCGGGTGGTACTCCGAGCCGTGGTGGAAGCCCGCGCTGATCGCGGGAGCCTGGGGTGCGGGGTCGGCCCTGCTGTTCACGACGATGTTCGCCGGAATGGGCGGGGTCGGCTACGACGCGCAGGCGTTCGAGGACGGCACCGGCGACGTCGCCGCCGATCCCGGATACGACCAGGGCGGATACGACCCCGGCAACTCCGATACCGGTTTCGACAGCTCAGGCGGTTTCGACAGCGGCAGTGGCTTCGACAGCGGCGGCGGCGGTTTCGACGCCTTCTGATCTCCACCCAACGGGCCTACTCCACCGAGCCCGGCCCCACGCTATACTCAGCTCGGCCAGCCGAGGCTGCCACGCCTTCGTAGCTCAGGGGATAGAGCAACCCTCTCCTAAAGGGTAGGTCGCAGGTTCGAATCCTGCCGAGGGCACCACAGACCATCGAGGCCCCACCCCATGTCCTAAAGGGCAGGTCGCAGGTTCGAATCCTGCCGAGGGCACCACAGACCATCGAGGCCCCACCCCATGTCCTAAAGGGCAGGTCGCAGGTTCGAATCCTGCCGGGGGCACCACCTCCCACCTGCATCTCCGCAGGTGGCAGGCTGATTTTGGCGTCGCAGGTTCGATCCCTACGGGAACCGCAACGTGGTCCAGGCCCCATTTCCGCCGCGAACGCGCAAGGGGAACCACTTCCTAGCACGAACCGTCGGCAGACGAGGACCGGGAAACCGGGGCGACACCGGATTCAGCACGGATCGGTATCGCCGCGATCCTGCATCCGACTCAACAGTGTGGCCTTGGCCTGCGCAGCACCGGCATTTTAGTCGCCCACGTTGATGGCGGGGTCCGCGTGTGCCGGTGGGTGGATATTGGTGGCGGCCCATGCGCCGAGCAGTGCCATCGCGTCAGCTGAGGGAGTGGCGGGTTGCACGGTGTAGAAGGTGAGGACCAAGCCGGGGTCGGCGGGCAGGGGCATGGTTTCGTAGTCGATGGCGATGTCGCCGACGACGGGGTGGTGGAAGTTCTTGGTTCCGGTGTAGTGCAGGCGCACATTGTGTTTGGCCCAGCGGGTGCGGAATTCCTCGCTGCGGGTGGACAGTTCGCCGACCAGGTCGGAGATGCCTCGGTCGTAGGGGTCGCGTCCGGCGTCGGTGCGCAGCAGGTTGACCGAGCCGTCGGCCATGTGGTTCCAGTCGGGGTAGAAGTCGTGGGCGCGAGGGTCCAGGAAGCAGAACCGGACGAAGTTGACCGGTTTGGTGACCTCGGGTGCGAGGGGGTCGGGGTAGAGCGGGCTGTAGAAGGCGTAGCCGAGCGGGTTGGCCGCGACGAGGTCGTGGCGGGCGTTGCGGACGAACGCGGGCCCGTTGTAGCTGTCGAGTAGGGCCTGCACGCCGGGCCGGACCGTTTTGGCGGTGCGGCGGGGGCGGCGTTGTGGGCTGATCAGGGCGTTGCGGTGCAGGTCGAACAGATGTGAGCGTTCGGCGTCGTCGAGTTCGAGGGCGCGGGCGATGGCGTCGATGACAGATTCGGAGACGCTGTTGACCTTGCCGCGTTCGATCTGGGTGTAGTAGTCGACCGAGAGTCCGGCCAGGGTGGCGACCTCTTGGCGGCGAAGGCCAGGGACGCGGCGTTTGGCGGCGTCGTAGACCGGCAGCCCGACCTGTCCGGGGGTGATCTTGGCGCGGCGTGAGGCCAGGAACTGGCCGATCTCGGCAGCTCGGTTGCTCGACTCCATGAGTTCGAGGCTAGGCCGCCTGCCTGCGTGTTTGCCAGGTGCTGTGAGGGGGGTGCTGCCAGCACCCCCCTGATCCTCGCCTCCCACAACCTGAGTTCGGGGCGTTGCATGGGTTGCGGAGCCGAGAGCTCCAATCCCCAATCCTTCGACATCGACGAGGTGAGATGAGCACGTCGCGGATCGACCGGCCCGCAACCGGGACTCGGTTGCCGGTACTGGTATATGTGCTGGCCGCCGGGATCTTCCTGATGGGCACGACCGAGTTCATGATCGCCGGACTGCTGCCGGATGTGGCTGCCGACCTCGGTGTCGACATCGCCCGCGCCGGACTGCTGGTGACCGCGTTCGCGGTCGGGATGATCATCGGGCCGCCGGTGATGGCGCTGGCCACGCTGCGGCTTCCCGCTCGGGCCACTCTGATCGGTGCGCTGGCGGTCTTCGCCGCCGGGCATGTGGTGGCCGCAGTGAGTGACTCGTTCACCGTCGTCACGGTCTCTCGGGTGGTGACCGCGCTGGCGACCGGCACATTCTGGGCGACCGGTGCTGTAGTCGCGGCGGCTATCGCCGGGCCGGGTGCGAGCGCTCGGGCGCTGGCAGTGATGTCTGGCGGGTTGAGCCTGGCCGTTGTCGCGGGAGTGCCGCTGGGCACCTTCGCCGGACAGTTCACCGGCTGGCGCGGTCCGTTCTGGATACTGGCCGCCCTGGCAGTACCCGCCATCGCCGCCGTGCTGCGTTTCACCCCACTCTCGGTCAACAGTGAGGAGAGCCCGGTGTCGGCGCGTGCCGAAATGGCCGCAGTCCGTCCGTGGCGGGTGTGGGCGGTCCTGGCCGCGATCACGCTGGCCCAAGCAGGTTTCCTTGGTGCCTACAGCTTCATCAGCCCGCTGCTGACCGACCGCGCCGCAATCCCCAGCACGCTCGTCCCGCTGGTCCTGGTCGGGTTCGGCATCGGCGCGCTCGCCGGAACCGCCCGGGGTGGGCGGGTCGGTGACCGGTGGCCGTTGGGCACCATCGCCATCGCGATCACGCTCACCTCGATCCTGCTGCTCGTCCTCGCCGCCACCGCCGCCCATTCGACGATCGTCGTCGCGGTAGTCATCGTGCTCGGTGCCACGGGCCTGGGCGCGAACCCGGTCCTGATCGCCCAGACCATGCGTTTCGCTGGGGCGGGTTCGCGGCTGGCGTCCTCGCTGGCCACCGCGGCGTTCAACCTCGGCACCGCCGCCGGATCCGCGCTGGCCGCGACCACCCTGTCCACCGCGCTCGGGCTCACTGGACCCGCCGTGCTCGGCGCCTTCCTCACCGCCACCGCCCTGATCCCGATCGCGGTCCTTGCCCGCACCCGCCGCCGCAGGGAGGGCGACAACACGCCGACGCGACCCGGCCACCAACCCGAACCCGTCCTGACCGGAGTGAGCTGAGCCATGGCCAGCTCGAACAGACCCGAACGGAGACGCCGCATGCGAGCGCTCGCCACCCTGATCGCGCTGACCACCACTACGGCGGCGATGACGGTCGCGGCCTGCACCGCCGCCCCACCCGCACCGGCGCCGGGCACGTCTGCCACCGAGCAGACAACGACGTCACCGGCACAGGAGGACACCTACATGCAGATCCGGCTGAGCACCGGGGCCGGCGAGGTCACCGCCCGCCTCTACGACAATCCCACCGCCCGCGACTTCGCGTCCCTCCTGCCGCTGACCATGACCGTCCACGACCTCGGCGGCCGGGAGAAGGCCGGCACTCTGCCCCGCGAACTCGCCGACGGACGAGGCCGATCCGATTACCGCGCAGGACAACTCGGCTACTGGGCACCCAGCCACGACCTGGCCGTCTACTACCTCGAAGACGGCTTCCGCATTCCCTCGCCCGGGATCGTGATGATCGGCGAGATCGAGACCGGCCTGGAAGCGATCACCGCCGAATCCGCCGGAACCACCCTCACCATCACCGCCGCCTGACCACCGACCCGAAAGGACTCGCCGTGAATCCCACCTACGACTTCACCGGACAGGTCGCCTTCGTCACCGGCGCCGCCTCAGGCATGGGCCTGGCCACCGCGACCGCCTTCGCCAGGGCCGGAGCCGCAGTCACCCTCACCGACGTCGACGACGCCGCCCTCGAGACCGCGGCCGCCGAGCTGCGCGCCGCCGGACACCAGGTACTCACCGTGCACTGCGACGTCTCCGACGAAGACCAGGTCGCTGCCGCCGTCGCCGAGACCGTCGCCACATTCGGGCGCTTGGACCTCGCCTACAACAACGCCGGTATCCAGTCCCCCACCGTCGATGCCGCCGACGAACCCGGCGAGGTTTTCGACCGGGTCACCGGCATCAACCTGCGCGGGGTCTGGGCGTGCATGAAACACGAACTCGCCCAGATGCGCGAACAGGGCTCCGGAGCGATCGTGAACTGCTCCTCACTCGGCGGGCTGGTCGGGTTGCCCGGCCGCGCCGCCTACCACGGCGCCAAACACGGCGTCATCGGCCTGACCCGTTCCGCCGCACTGGAATACGCACCACGCGGCATCCGCGTCAATGCCATCTGCCCCGGCACCATCGAAACCCCCATGGTCACCAAGATGTTCGACTCCGGCGACCTCGACCCAGCACAAGCCGCCGCCGACGAACCCATCGGCCGCCTGGGCACCGCTGAGGAAATGGCTGCCGCCGTGCTGTGGCTGTGCAGCCCCGGCGCCTCCTACGTCATCGGCGTCGCCCTGCCCGTCGACGGCGGCTACACCGCCCGCTGACCCAAACCGAGAGGACACCCCATGCGTGGAGTAGTCATGTACGCCCCCGGCGACGTACGCGTCGTCGACCGTGAAGACCCCGAGATCATCGAACCCACCGACGCGATCATCCGGCTCACCGCCACCTGCATCTGCGGCTCGGACCTGTGGCCCTACCGAGGCATCGAACCGGTCGAGCACACTCTCATGGGTCACGAATACGTCGGCGTTGTCGAAGAAGTCGGTGACGACGTGCACACGCTTAAGGTCGGTGATTTCGTCGTCGGCTCGTTCTGCATCTCCGACAACACCTGCGAAATCTGCCGCTCTGGATTCCAATCCCGTTGTTTGCATGGTTCTTTCGTCGCCGGAGCCATCGGCACCCAGTCCGAACTCGCCCGGATCCCCTATGCCGACGGCACTCTCGTCGCGACGCCGACGATGCCCGAACCCGAGCTGATCCCGTCGCTGCTGGCAGCATCCGACGTACTCGGTACCGGCTGGTTCGCCGCCGATGCCGCAGCCGCCGGACCTGGCAAGACCATCGCCGTCGTCGGCGACGGCGCCGTCGGGTTGATGGGTGTGCTCGCTGCGAAACAGCTCGGCGCCGAACGCATTATCACCATGTCCCGCCACGCCGACCGCCAGGCCTTGGCCCGCGAGTTCGGCGCCACCGACATCGTCGAAGCCCGCGGTGATGAAGGCGTCGCCGCGATCAAGGACCTCACGAACGGGCTTGGCGCCCATGGCGTCATCGAAGCCGTCGGTACGCAGGAATCGATGATGCAGGCCATCAACTCCACCCGCCCCGGCGGGCACGTCGGCTACGTCGGCGTCGCCCACGACGGTGTCACTCTGCCTGCCGACCAGCTGTTCTTCGCCGAAGTCCATCTCCTCGGCGGCCCAGCCCCGGTTCGCCGGTTCCTGCCCGACCTCATCGACCGCATCTGGAACCGCAGCATCGACCCCGGCAAGGTCTTCGACCTCACCCTGCCCCTCGACCAGGCCGCCGAAGGCTATCGGGCCATGGACGAACGCCGCGCCATCAAAACTCTGCTCACCCTCTGACCTTTCCGAACACCGCACCAGGAGCACCACCATGAACACCACGACCACAACACCGCGCCGCTGGGCCCGCATCACCGGAGCCGGTATCGCCACTCTCGCTGTCCTGGCGGCCTCGGCATGCTCCGGCGCCGACACCACCACCTCGGCCGCGCCGGTCACCCCCATCGCGGGCCTGACTTCCGGGGACCTGTCTCGCGGTGCGGACAACTTCTACACCAGCGACCAGGTCACCATGACCCCCGTGACGTTCAAGAACCAGTACCAGATGGACGTCACCGGCAACCTGTTCGTCCCCAAGAACCTCGCCCCCGACACCCGCGCCGCCGCCATGGTCGTCGGGCACCCCATGGGCGCGGTCAAGGAACAATCGGCCAACCTCTACGCCACCAAGATGGCCGAGCAAGGCTTCGTCACCCTCGCCCTGGATACCGCGTTCTGGGGCAGCAGCGACGGCAACCCGCGCAATGCGGTGGCCCCTGACATCTACACCGAAACCTTCTCCGCTGGAGTCGACTACCTGCGCACCCAGGACACCGTCGACCCCGAACGCATCGGCGCGCTCGGCATCTGCGGCAGCGGCAGTTTCGTCATCTCCGCCGCCAAGATCGACCCTCGGATCAAGGCCGTGGCGACCGTCAGCATGTACGACATGGGCGCGGCCAACCGCAACGGGCTGGGCCACTCGGTCACCCCCGAACAGCGTCAGCAGGTCATCGCCCAGGCCGCCGCTCGGCGCGACGTCGAATTCCGTGGCGGACCAACCGAATACACCGGCGGCACCGTGCACGAACTGACCGCGAACTCCACCCCGGTCGAGCGCGAGTTCTACGACTTCTACCGCACCCAGCGCGGCGCGGTCACACCCGAAGGCGCCACCGCCGACACCACCACCCACCCGACCCTGTCGAGCAACACCAAGTTCATGAACTTCTACCCGTTCAACGATATCGAGACCATCTCCCCGCGCCCGATGCTGTTCATCACCGGCGAGAACGCCCACTCCCGCGAGTTCAGCGAAGAGGCATACCGCCTCGCCGGTGACCGCAAGGAACTGGTGATCGTGCCCGGCTCCGGACATGTCGACCTCTACGACCGCACCGAACTCATCCCCTTCGACAAACTCACCGCCTTTTACACCCAGAACCTGGCCTGATCCCCAGCAGTGTTCGAGGCGATCCCCCGCACGCACGGGCCAGGGCCTGGCACCGACAACGAAAGGACGAGCAATGACTCAGGAGCACAGCACCGGCTGGACCGGCGGGCACGACGCGTTCGGCGACTTCGCGCCCGGACTGGCCCACTACACCGACAAGGTCCTCTTCGACGAGGTATGGGAACGCGAGGACCTGTCCAAACGTGACCGAAGCCTGATCACCGTCGCCGCGCTCACCGCGATGGGCAAGACCGATCAGCTCACTTTCCACCTCGACTACGCCCGACAGAACGGCGTCACCGAGACCGAACTGAAAGAAGCGATCACCCACCTCGCCTTCTACACCGGCTGGCCCAACGGCATGAGCGCCATGACTGTCGCGAAACAGGTCTTCGGCGACTGAATAACAACCCAGCTGCCTACGCCCTGGCGCCGATACACAGCTCGACGCCTGGCGACGCCCTTTCACGAAGCGCAGAACAGGAGACACGGTGAGCACCAACGGATTCGACCAGATCTTTCCGATCGGGGAACCCAACGACGCCTACGCGCAATACTTCATCGGCCAGAGCTACAACGCTCCGTTGACCGCAGGGAGCGTTCCCGTCGCCAACATCACCTTCGAGCCCGGCTGCCGCAACAACTGGCACATCCACCACGGCACCGACGGCGGCGGCGACCAGATCCTGCTGTGCACAGCAGGGTCCGGCTGGTACCAGACCGAGGGCGAGGAACCGGTCAGTATGGAGCCGGGAACGACCATCCGCGTTCCGGCGGGCACCAAACACTGGCACGGGGCGAAGGCCGACTCGTGGTTCTCCCACCTCGCCTTCATCACCCCGGGCAACAACGTCAGCAACGAATGGCTCGAACCGGTCACCGACGAGGTATACAGCGAGCTGCCGGCGACGAACGGAGACCACGCATGACCATCCTGAACGAGACATACACACTGTCCAACGGTGTCGAGATCCCGAAACTGGGCCTGGGCACCTGGTTTATCGACGACGACTCCGCCGCCGACGCGGTCGAGGCGGCGATCGGGATCGGCTACCGCAACATCGACACCGCGCAGGCATACGGCAACGAGGGCGGCGTCGGCGACGGGGTCCGTGCCAGCGGCCTCTCACGCGAGGAGCTGTTCGTGTCCACCAAGCTCGCCGCCGAGATCAAGGACTACGACCGAGCCGTCGCCGCGATCGACGCATCGCTGGCCACCCTCGACCTGGACCACGTCGATCTCATGCTGATCCACAGCCCCCAGCCCTGGAACGACTTCCGCGGCGGGGACTACGCCGAGGGCAACCGCGAGGCATGGCGTGCGCTCGAAAACGCCTATCAGGCCGGCAAACTCCGCTCGATCGGCGTCTCCAACTTCGAGCGGCACGACCTCGACAACATCCTCTCGACCTGCACCGTCACCCCGCAGGTGAACCAGCTACTCGTCCACGCAGGCAACACCCCGACCGAGCTGATCGCCTGCTGCCAGGACAACAACATCCTCGTCGAGGCGTACTCACCCATCGCTCACGGGGAAATCCTGAACAACCCCGACGTCGCGGCGATTGCCGCCCGATACGGGGTCAGCGTTCCACAGCTGTGCATCCGATACACCCTGCAACTGGAAACCGTCGCCCTCCCCAAGACCGCCAACCCCGACCACATGCGCAGCAACGCCCAACTCGACTTCGAGATCAACGACGACGACATGAGCACACTGCGGAATCTGCGCGCCCGCGACTACGGCGAGCACAGCGTCTTCCCCGTCTACAGCGGAAAGTAACCCACAGCACTCCGCATGCCCCGACAAGCGCTACCCCGGAAAACGATCCTGTTATCCGGGGTAGCGAGAAGAGCTGGGGCCACCGGGGGCGCAGCTGGTGAGATCCGGTCCTTTCCCCTCAATCAAGTGCGAAAACCGCCTCAATAATCAGCTGACCAGTACAACTGCCCAGGTCACGCGCGTTCCCATCTCCGATGTGCCCGCCATCGGAGATGGGAACGCGATAGGATCGGCACCGGCGAACCGGGATCGCTAGATCGTGTAGAAATCCGCGATGACCAGGTGTCTTCCGGTTGCCCATGTTTTGTGTGTCCTGCCGAGGGCACCAACCTCCACCAGCACAGCTTCTCGGTCGTAGATGAGTGACAGAACAGCGTTCACCCAGGTGCCGCAGCTCAGCGGCTGTACGGAATTCGCGCCCACGCCGCCCGAACCGCGGACAGCGCGGTCTCGGCGTTGATCGTCAGCCGAGTCTGGCCGGCCAGTTGTGCGTTCCAGTCGTCTTCGTTCGGTGCTCGGTCGAACACCTGCGGGGCGGGCAGCCGGTTGGTCGGGCCAAACCTCCGGTACAACTCTCCCGCAGTGTCGTCGATCGCGCCGACGCCGTTCAGCGCCCACAGGTCCCACAGGTCGCGTGATGCGTGCCGGTCATGCCATGTCACAGTCTTCCCTGCGACAAAAGCCGGCAGCGTGGGCACGAGAAGCTCGGCCGGTGCCACGTCGGTGTAGCGCTGCTCGAGGTCGCGGAGTTCGGTCGGCCACACCGGTCTGCCATGTGCCGACAGCAACTGAATTTTGACCGAAACACCGGCCGCGGAGCGAAGGTGGGCGGCCCCGGTATCCGGGACAGTGCTCAACGACGGCGCCCATTCCAGCCGACCATAGCTTCGTGCGACCGATCGCGGTAAAGAAGCGTCGAGTTCAGCTGCCAGCACTGTCCGGTTGTCCAAGGCGACCAGATCGATATCTTCGCTGAGCCTGCCACTCACCAGATGTGTACGGGCTAGGGCGGTTCCGCCGATGAAGTACAGCCGCTCGCCGAACCTTTCGCTGATTGCCGCCAGTAGATGGGAGATCAGATGGTCGCGTTCGACCTGCTCGGGGGAAACACCGAATTGCACTGCGACGCTGTCGCGTTCGTCGAACCTCATGCACCCACCCAGCTCTGCGCGCGTCGAAGCGCCGCACCGAGGCGCTGGTCAGTAGCAAGCTGCGCGAGTCTCACCGGATCGCTACGGCGGTAGAGCGTATCGATCGCCGGACGAACCTCCATCTCGGCACTGCCCAGCTCCGGCCGTCGGGCCAGATCGAGCACGGTCTGCTCCGGCGTCGTGACCAGCGCGGGGCCCAGCGGCGTTTCGATACGCTCGGCGTCGAGTGCTTCGGTATCGCGGCGAACAAACTGGACTCGGGCGCGGCGATCGGTCAGTGCGATCGGCCGATGCTGGCGCGGAACAGCCACAATCGCGGTCGCCAGCGCACGCGGCACGGCTCCTAGCAGGCGCCCCGCGCTGATTCCCATGACAATGGCGTGAGCCGGCCCGTATATAGACGTCGCGATACCCGCGGCGACAGCTTCCAGGGCGGGCAGCCAGGGCCGACCGACATGGTCCGGCGCGACGAGCACGTAATAGCCGTGGGCAACGCGGTGCAGCACGCCCCGTTCCACGAGCCGCGCGATCTCGGGGCCCGGTTGTGCGTAGATGTCGGCCAAGTCCTGCGGCCGCAGCGTTCGAAGGGGTGCTCGCCAGAGTTCACTGGGCAGCACGGTGCTGCGATGCTCAGCCATCAGCACCACACCTTCCGGTAAGAGTATGCATTTAGATGGCTATTAACCATCTAAATGCATAGTACCGGACTGATACGCCTACTGGATTTGTCGCCGCCTGAGCGTTGCCGACAGGCCCAGCGACGCCACTCAGACCCGCTACATCTGGACTACGACCAGGCCGTTTCCCAGCTGTCCATGTTCGGCGTCTATGGGAGCGGCAGGCAGGAGCTTCCGGTGTTCACACCGCGCCCAACGACCTCGACCGTCACGTACCCCGTAGAGGTGACCTGCCCGGGTTTGAACTGCTGGGCGAAGACGTTTTGGCTGCCGGAGTACACCGGGGTCCACTCGAAAGTCGCGGTGCCGTTCTCCGGGTGATAGACGGCAACCCCGAGCCGCTCACCATTGCCGGGGACCGAACCGCCGCTGATACCGACAGTCACCTCGCCTGCCTCGGAAACCGGTGCGTCGACCCCGACGGTCACCGTATAGGCGCACCCGGTACGGAGTCCTTCGGCCGGCTGCTCCACGCTCACTCCGGTGACCGCGGCGGTCGCGTGCGGCGCGGCCATGATCATGGTCGGCACGGCGCCGAACACCACGGCAAGGCCGAATCTGCGAGTACGGACGTTCATTGGCGATCCTCTCGTTCGCACCCACTGTGCTCCCGATCACCGCTCGGCGCCAGACCCGCCTCGGTTTTCGCAGAGTGCGTGGTCCACCAATTCTTCCGCCGCGCGCAGTTGCGCGAATCCCTTGCTGTGCGGGACATCTTCCCCGACCGCGAGAGTGGCCGACAACGAGACGACAGCGCTGCGGTTACCGTCCTCGGTCACTCCGACATTGGTGAGAAAGCCGGTCTGGCCGCCGTTGTGCATCCAATAGGTGCCGCCACAGGACAGCGGCACCGAGAACAGGCCGAGACCGTAGCCCGCACCCGGCCAGACCTGCTCGATCACGCCGTCGACCGGCGCTGTTTTCCGCATCTGCGCCAGTTCCTCGGGCCGTAACAGCTTGCCGCCGAGGAGGCTTCGGTAGAACGTGCCCACATCGGCGGTGGTGGAGAGATAGCCCGCGGAGGCGTCGGCGTCCACCAGCTCGGTGACGTCGATCAGCGGCCCGTCGACCTCGAATTGCTGGTAACCCCTCGCGTGCGGAGTGGGCAGTCCTGCCGTGTCACCGGGCCAGTGGGTATCCCGCAGCCCGAGCGGTTCGAGGATTCGCGCGCGGACCTCGTCGTACCAGGGACGGTCGACCGCCCGCTCGATGATCATGCCCAACAGGACGTAGCCGACGTTGGAGTAGGACCACCCCGTGCCCGGTGCGAACTCGGGTGGGTGCCGCATGGCCGATGCCACAGTCTCGCGCGGGTCGCGCACCTGATAGCGAAGCCGGTAATAGTCGTCGGCGGTCGCCATTTCGGGCGCGTTTTCATGAATACCGCTGGTGTGCTGCAGAAGTTGACGGACCGTGATGCCGGCTCCGTCGTTCCCGTTGCCGTGCACCGTATCCGGCACCCACTGCTGAACAGTGTCGTCGAGCGTGAGACGCCCCTCGCCGACCAGCATGAGGACCACGGTCGCGACCAGCGTCTTGGTCAGACTGCCGATCCGGAAATGGCCAACTGGTGACACCTGTTCCGAAGTAATGACATCCGACTGCCCCGCCACCCGGGACCGATCGGTACCAGCCGCGACATCCACAACTCTGGCCTGCACTCCGGTGGTGCCGAGCGCCGTTATCGCATCGACGTCGCGTTGCAGGGTGTCGGGCTCGGCACCACAGCCACTGACTACCAAGACCAGAGCAAGCGCTACGGCTGTCATCGCATATCGCATCGGGCGCCCCTTTCGCACAATCCGCAACCTATCGACGGCCCACGCTGCGCGACATCACCCCGCGGTACTGCATTGCAGTCGCCTCGGTACCGATCTCGACCGCCCCTGGTATCAGCTCGAATGGTCGTCGCAGCGATTAGGATCGTGGCGGTGGGATTGGTGTTCGAGACCCGGCGGTCGGATTCGCCGTGGGTGGAGTCGGTTTGGACCTGCCGGAGTGAGCAGGTCGCGGAGATGACCTCCGTGGCGACCGAGACCTGGGGATTGGTGTTCTGGGAGGAGCAGGGCGTGCCCTGTGCGGCGGTCACCGGACCCGAAGTCGCCACCGGCACCGCGCCCGTTCCCGAGGGGGCGGACTTCGTCGGCATCCAGTTCGCGGTCGGTACCTCGCTGCGCGCGGTGACCGCCACGACGCTGGTCGACAGCGGGATCGTCCTGCCCGACGTCACCGACCGGGGTTTCTGGCTGGACGGCGCCCACTGGGAGACTCCGCACGTCGACGATGCGGAGGCGCTGGTCCAGCGGCTCGTCGACCACGAGGTCGTGGTCCGCGATGCCCTGGTCGCCGACACCATGCGTGGCATGGCGCACGCGATCACCGAACGCACGCTCGAACGTCGCTTCCGGGCGGCGACGGGCCTCACCCAGGGCGCGGTGCGTCAGATCGAGCGGGCGCGCACCGCGGCGCTACTGCTGAGCGCGGGTGAGATGCCGGGCGATGTCGTCGACAAGCTCGGCTACTACGACGAGCCCCACCTCGCCCGCGCGCTGCGCCGATTCGTCGGCCGGACGGCGCGGCAGCTGCGCGAGGGCGGCAGTGGTGTGATCGCGCTGGATCTCACTCAGCGCACGACGTCGTAGACGAGCTTGGCGACGCCGTTGGAGTAGGTCGCCGAGTCACGCAGGCGCAGTTGCTGTTTGGGTCGATCCGCCCGTCCGAACAGGCTCTTGCCCGCGCCGAGCAGCACCGGGAACACGAGCAAGTTGTATCGATCGATCAGGTCGGCGTCCGAAAGGCTCTCCGCCAGTGCGGCGCTGCCGTGGATGTAGATCGGCCCACCCTCGGTCTGCTTGAGCTTTTCGATGTCCTCGGTCGAGCGCAGGAGGGTGATCTCACCCCAGCCGTCGATCAGCGCGTCGTCGGTAAGCGACGAGGAGACAACATATTTGGGCAAATCCTTGTAGGCGGCGTGATCCTCGGAATCGCGCCAGATCGGAGCGAACGCCTCGTAGCTGCGACGGCCGAACATCAGCGCGGTGGTATCGGCGAGCTCCTCCCCCTTGAGCGAAAACGCCTCCGGCACGAACTCGGTCTCCATCACCCACCCGCCACTGCGATGCCCCTCGACCTTCCCGCCGGGCGAGTCAACCACACCATCGAGCGACATGAACCCCGTGTAAACCAGTTCGCGTGCCATCACAATCCTCCTGAATACCAGCGTCGGAAACTGCCTGCGATCAGCCTAGGGAACCCTCCCCACCCTGTCTTGGACGAAACCGACACGAGCGTTCGGTGACACGATCTGGTCGGACCATCGACGGGCGCTGACCGAAGCCATCTCCGAGGGCCAGCGGATCAACCGGCAGATCGACGGCACACCCTTCGGCAGATCGTCGACTCACAGTACGATCCGTCTATACATCGGGCCGCCGATCTACTGCCACGTAAAGCCTCTGAGCTTCGTAAGTAGATAAACCCTCTATTCGTATTGAGTGGATGAGTGTCGGTTTCATGGGGTCGGGCGGAGCAGGGCGGTCAGTCGTTCTTCTCAACGGGGTGTCTAGTTCGGGCAAGTCGAGCATCGCGCGGCGGCTGCTGATCGACCTCGAACGGCCCTTCTTTCACATGGGTGTCGACATGATCGGCGCGATGCGGTCGGAATCGCGGACCCATGAGCTCGGTTCGGACGAACTCGCCGATGTCCTCAGGCGAACCCGAGCGGGGTTCCACCGAGCCGTCGCCGCGATGGTCTCGGCGGGCAACGACATCATCATACGATCTCGAACTCGACACCGGCGGTGACACGATCGAAGACTGCTCGTCCCAGATCGTCACGTTCCTCGCCCGAGGTAGGACGAACCGGGCATTCGATCGACTGCGCGCCGAGCTGGAGCGTTGAACCATCGCTGGTTCGCCCCACCTCCGCACATCGCTAGCTGTCGACGTCCGCAGCCGATGCCTGCTTTGCGTGGATAGCGCTGCGGCGTGCGGCAATACGAGCAGACCGACGGTCGCGGCTTTCAGCGGTGCGACGGGTGTTGGTCGATTCGCGCTCGCGGATCGGCTCAGCGACCTCCGCTCCCCCGAAACGATCACGAACCCGGTGCACCGCAGCGGCGACCACGTCCCACAGATACGCCGCGAAGACGAGCAGGATCAGGCCCGCGCCCGCGATCGCGAACACGGGCCCGAATGCGCTCTCTATCAAAAACTTCCACACAGAACCAGTTCCCCCATGCATGTGCGGCGGTGCCGCGCTGATGACAACTGGCGAATGCTACAGCCGACGGGACATAACCGCGACTGTGCGGGTCGCGGCGAGTGTCAACCGATCGGGCCGGGTCAGCGTTGGCGCCAGCTCAGCGGGCCGGGGAGGTCGACGCTGTTCTTTCGGGTGCGGGAGTTCCAGGACCATGGGCCGATTTTGATGCCCCAGGACGACAGGCCCGCTTGGGTGAAGTTGAACTTCAGCGGACCGAAGGATTTGCGTTGACGGAACTTGATGGGCACGAGCGACCTCCCTGATCGCCACCAGGATAGCCGATCCGGTTACGCCCCATCGGTTTCCGAACCTCTGCGACGACGAGCGACGGCGAACATGGTGAAGCCGGCGGCGAGGGCCAGGGTTACGGCGAGGGCCAGCAGGATCAAGGGGACGGTGGCCATGGCGTCGGTTCGGCCCGCGCCGCTGCGGCGGATCAGCAGGGCGGCGACCAGGGGTCCGATCATTGCCAGCGCCGCGGCTATCGACAGCAATCCACCGGTGACCAATTCGACGGAGTCGAGTCTGACATCGACTAATGACCGCATCGGCCGGATAGGTACTGACATGACCTCCCCTTTCGTTGGTATCTGAAAGGTACCGCGCCGAATGGAATAACCGCCGCCATAAGACCAGCCGTCGCGTAAATCGATATCAGCAAATCAATAGCGACTGAAAAGTGTCAGCGGTCGACGGGGCTATTCGGCCGCGCGACGCTCGGATCGCGCCCGGGCCCGGTCGTGGGCTTCACGCAACATCTCACGGATTGACGCGTCGGTAGCGGCCCCCGGATTCACCACCGCGAGCCAGTTCGCGGCAGCGTAGAGGGGGTGGGCGACGACGGTGTCTTCGAGACTCGCGTCGGTCGGGGCGGCCGCATCGGTGAAGGTCGTCTTGCTCACGGCGATGTTGACGCGGAAGCTGCCGGGGCGGTTCAGGTCGGAGGTCTCGTCGCCGGGGTAGTCCTTTGTCACGATGGTGGCGAAGGGCTGACCGGCGGGGACGACACCGTCGGGGGCGTAGTAGAAGAAGGTGTCGCCCCAGGCGATCTCGGGGGCCTCACTCCCCTCGGTCGGCTGCATGGCCAGCACTCCACCGAGGCCGGTCACGTACTCGATGATTTCCTCGATTGTCATGCCTCGAGCGTCTCATCCAGACGCGGCCTGCTCCAAGAACCGATCAGCTGACGCCGACCAGCTCCCGCGCGGACAGCGCGTCGACGGCGTCGCGGGCGGCCGATCCCGGATCCACGGTGTACACCACCAGCATCTGATCCGCATCACCTGGCAGGTTCAATGTCTCGTATCCGAATTCGATCCGGCCGACCACTGGATGGTGAATCAGTCTGTTGCCGTGCGAATTACCCGCCGGGGGTTGGATCGACCAGATGCGGTGGAACACCGGATTACCCGCGGTGAGTTCGTCGATGAGCGAGGTCAATCGGCGATCGCGCGGGCAGCGGGTCACCTGGCGACGCAGGTAGGCAGCGGTCTCCGCGGCGACCGGCTCCCAGTCGGGATAGAAGATGCCCGCGTCGGGGTGCAGGACCGTGAAGCGAGCCAGATTGCGTTCTGATTCGGCAGCCGCGAAACCGAATACCTTGTCGCCCATCGCATTCCAGGCCAGTGCTTCCATGTGACGGCCGAGCACGAACGCGGGCGTCGTGATCGAGTCGAGCAGCAGCCGGGTGCCGGAGCGGATCGTCGGGGCGTAGTTGTAGTCGGGGTCGGCGGGGCGGACCAGCGTGTAGAGGTGGTCGCGCTCGGCGGCGTCGAGACGCAGGGCGCGGGCGACGGAGTCGAGCACCGAATCGGGGAAGTCCGCGCCGCGCCCCCGCTCCAGCCGGGTGTAGTAATCCACGCTCATTCCGGCCAGCTGGGCGACTTCCTCGCGTCGTAGTCCGACCATCCTGCGGCGACCGTATTCGCTCAGTCCGACGGCGGCGGGTTGGATGCGGGCGCGCCGGGTCCGAAGGAACTCGCCGAGAGCGGGTGACGACATGGCAGCCAGCGTAGAAGGTAGATGCGGGCTCGCGTGCATCGCGTCTTGCGAAGAGATTTGTTCGACCGGTTAACGAGGTGCGGCGGGGCGGCGAAATACCAGGTAACACCACGTCGAGGGAGGACGCCGAAGTGTTGATTCGATCCGCACTCACCATCATCTCCGGGGCCGCGCTGGCAGCCGGATTCCTGGCAGGCGGGCAAGCCGCCGCCCAATCGGGACTCGGCGATTACACGCCGGTCGACCCGGTCGAGTACCAGGTCAGCGAACCCGAATACGCGGGCAGCGTCTTCTTCACCACGCCCGACGGACGGCACTGCGCCATCTACTGGAACAACGGCCCGGCCGGGTGTGACGCCGTCCCGATCGACGCGCCCGCGGGCACCGACCAGCTCCGGGTGGGAATCCTCGAAGCAGCGCACTTCATCGACGCCGACAGCCCGATCTTCACCCACCCGGCCGCGAAGGTGCTCTCCGAAGGTCACCGGATCACCCGGGAGAACACCACCTGCGGCGTCGGGTACCAGGGGACGGTGAGCTGCGAGGTCGGCGAGCACGGCTTCACCCTGTCGGCTACCTACAGCGTGCTGCGCTGACGCGTCTTCAGCTGCTCGATCACCGCGGTGACGCTCTGCGCGCCGTGCCGCCCGCGACTGTGCCTGGTGTCACCGGCGGGGAAGCGGTGTCCGGATTTATGAACGTTGCCAATGCGAAGACGAGGATGCCTGTCGCTCGCGCCACACAGTCGTAGAGTCTGGGTATGTCGGACCCCGAGATGACCGAGTTGGTGCAGCGCAGCGTCGAAGAGGCGCTGCTCGGTGGACCGCGGCGGTATACGCGCACGCAGGTGGCCGAGCAGTCGGGGGTGCCGGAGGCTGAGTCGCGGCGGCTGTGGACGGCGCTGGGATTTCCGGCCAATGAGGACGACCAGGTCGACTTCACCCAGCTCGACATCACGGCGGTCACCAACTTTCGGAGCATGAAAGTTGTTCCCGCGTCGAATATTCGGCAGCAGGCCGCAGCTGCTCGGACCATCGGTCAGGGCATGGCGCGGCTGGCGGAGTGGCAGGCCGACCTGGTGCTGGCCGAGATCAAGGCGCGCGTCGTCGCGGGCGATCCTGCGATTCCATTGGCGGAACGGGTCGGTGCCGCAACGGAATCCACCATGGCGAGCATCGATCAGTTGCAGTCGTATGTGTGGCGCAGGCACCTGGCGGCAGCGGTCGCCAGATCGAGCGAGACGCAGGGCGAAGGCTCGTTGCGGACGCTGGCGGTGGGATTCGCCGACATGGTCGGCTACACCAGGCTTACCAGACATCTGCACCACGACGAATTGTCCACGCTCCTCGAAGCTTTCGAGTCGACCACCACCTCGGCGATCACCGACAACGGCGGCTGGGTGATCAAGAACGTCGGCGACGAGGTGATGTTCGCCGCCGAGACCGCGACCGCCGCCGGCCACATCGCGCTGGCCATCCAGGAATCGACCATGCTCGTCGGCGGCACCCCGGAACTGCGCGTCGCCTTCGCCTACGGCGAGGTGCTGCAGCGCTTCGGCGACCTCTACGGCTCGGTGGTCAATATCGCCGCCCGCCTCACCGGCGTCGCCCGACCGGGCAACATCCTCATCGACGACGCCGCCGCGGACGCCCTCGACGGCCACCCCGATTTCGCCATCCGCCATCTGCGCAGCGTGCGCGTGCGCGGCTTCAACCGTCTACGCCCCCACCGCCTGCGGCAGGCATGATCGGCCTGTGCGACGTTGCGCCGCGGCTCGCTGACCAGCCGTCGAGCAGAGCGGGCACACCATTGCCTAGGGTGTCGTAGTGGACTTGGATTGGCGCAGCGTGCGCGAGGACTACACCGTGTTCGCCGATGACGCGGTGCTCGCGTTGAACAAACCGTCGGGGATCTCGGTGACCGGCGAGCGCCACGACACCGATCTGGTGGAGCTGGCGCAGGCGGCGGGGACGCAGCTGTATCCGGTGCACCGGATCGACAAGGTGACCTCCGGACTGGTGCTGCTGGCCACCGATCTGGCCGCACACGGACCGCTGACCAGGCAGTTCAACAATCAGACCGCGCGTAAGGCGTATCTGGCGATCGTGTCGGGCGCCGAGCTGCCCGATCGCGGCGAGATCGATCTGCCGTTGAGCGTGGGGCGCAAGAATCGGGTGCGGATCGCGGCGCCGAGGGAGGCGATCAAGCGCGAGGGTGATCGGTGGTTCATCGAAGAGGCAGACCTGCTGCCTGCGAAGAACTATCCGTCGCGGACCTTGTTCAGCACCGTCGCCCGGAACGGCGATCACGCGCTGCTCGCCGTGCGGCCGGTGACCGGGCGACGCCATCAGATTCGCGTGCAGCTGGCCTGGATCGGTCATCCGATCCTGGGTGACCCGCTGTTCGACCGCACCGCCGCGCTCCCCCGCACCCACCTGCATTCCTGGCGACTCGGCCTCGACGCCGCCTGGCTGAACCCACCGGTCCTCGACCTCGAGGCCACCCCCGGACCCGACTTCTGGGCGCCGGTGACGCGCGACCCCGACGAGGCCGCGCGACTACTCGACACCGCGCGACAGCTCATCGGCGGCTGACCTCGACCGGCGGCCACCGGGGGCTATTCCACGAGTCGCCAGTCGCTGTCACCCTCGTTGCGGGCGGTCACCTCGATCGTGCCCGAGTCGCCCTGCGCATCGAGTGCTGTGCAGGTGAAGGTGCTGCCGACCTCGACGATCTTCAGCCCCTGCCCGCAGTCCACCGTCACCGGAAAGCCCACCTGGGTCGCGACATCGGTCGTGAGTCGGTTCGCGGTCGCGGCGAGGTCGAACACGATGTCACGGGTATTGAACTTCACCGAGCCCTCGTCGTTTTCGACCGTCACATCGACGCGTACGTCGTTGCCGCCGAGGTCGGCGACGCAGACGAAGGTGTCGCCTGCCTTCGGATCGTCGGCCAGTCGTGGGCATTTCACCGAGGAGACCTTGCGCGACATCGACGCGTAGGCGTTGTCGAGCTCCGTCGTGATGTTCTTCTCCAGCGCCCCGTAATCCGGGCCGCCGATCGAGACCGACGCATTGCACCCGAATAGGGCGAGCGTCAACGGAATCGACAAGGCACTCAGTACGACTCGGGTACTGGGATGACGCACAGCATCAGTGTTGGACACATAGACAAAGTTACGCAACGTCGAGCCTCGAACGTACGAGAATGCTCGCGCAGGTTTCCCGCTAGTGCATCGGCGCGCGACGCACGCCGGAACGGCCGGATCCGCGGGCGTGAAAGGTGACACAGACCACTGAACAGGTTTTCGGCCGTGGTACGGCTCATGAAGACGAAAAATCGCAGGTCATCTAGCCTGGAGAGGTGTCGATGAGTCATACCGGCGCACTCTGACGCAACGGAGCGATCCCAGAGAAGAAAGCGACTGCCGATGATCCTGGCGGCTCAGCTCAGCGATACCCACTTCGACCTCAGCGCGCGCAACACCGAACGGGTGGAGGCGGTGATGGGGTACCTGGCGGACCTGCCACGCAGGCCCGACGTCATCCTGGTGACCGGCGATATCACCGATTCCGGCACGCCGGAGCAGTACGCGCAAGCACGCCTGGCACTGCAGGGCGGTGACATTCCCGTGTACCTGCTGCCCGGCAACCACGACGACCGCGTGAACTTCCGCACCGTTCTGCTGGGCGAGCCCGCCTCGACCACCCCTGTCAACAGCGTCCACCGCGTCGGCCCGCTCACCGTCATCATGCTCGACTCGAGCATCCCCGGCGAACCGGCCGGCCTGCTGGGCGAGGACACCTTCGACTGGCTGCGCGCGACGCTCGCCGAGGCGCCAGACGGCCCCATCCTGGTGGCCCTGCACCACCCGCCCAAGCGGGTGTTCAGTCCCGTGGTCGATGTCATCGCGCTCGCCGATCCCGGCCGACTGGCCGCTGTCGTGGCAGGCGATCCACGCGTTGTCGGCATCCTCACCGGCCACGCCCACTCCCCCATCGCGACGACCTTCGCGGGCAAACCCATGATCACCGGCCCCAGCACCGCCTCGGTCCTCGGCGGCGAATGGGAACTGACGCTGCCCCACCGCGTCATGGACTATGCCCCGGACCCGGCCATCGCCCTGCACGTCATCGATGAGAACTTCGGCCTGACAACGCATTTCCGCACAGTGGCGATGGGCGGCTGGCTAGCCGAGCCTCCGCCCGCCTGATCGGCCGTCGACAGCGGCTGCCCGCAGCAACTCCATCGTCCGGGTGACGACCGGGTTGTACGACTCGGAGTCCTTGATGTGCGCGCAGATCGTGCGACGTGGAGTCGGGTTGGTCAGCTCCAGCGCACAGGCACCGGACGGCAGATCCGTGGCGCCGAGGCGAGGGACAACGGTGAGGCCGACACCGCGCGCCACGAATCGCAGCGCGGACGGGTAGTCGGTGGTCTCCACGACGAATCGGGGGGTGAAACCCGCTGCGGCGCAGGCATTCAGCATCGCCTGCCGGCAGGGTCCGTGGCTGGTGTCGTTGTCGATCCAGCGGTACTGCTCGAGTTCGGCGACGTCGACGGTGGTGCGCGCCGCGAGCTCGTGGTCGCCGGGGACCACCACCACGTACGGCTCGGTGATCAGGTCGCGGTGGGAGTAGCCGGAGACCTGGGTTGGTTTGTCGAGGCGCACCGTAAGGGCGATGTCGGGGCGGTTGTCCGCTATCGCGGCCAGTTCGTCGACGATCCGGAGCCGGACCCTGGTGTCGGGGAATTCGTGGGTGAGGGTGGCGACCACGTCGGGCATCCAGTTGGTGCCCGCCGAACTGAACGAGTTGATCGTGATCCGGGCGGCCTTGCCTGCCCGCAGGTCCGACACCGTCGACCCGAGCGCGGTCAACTCGTCGAGCACCTTGGCGGCCTCGCCCGCGATCACCCGCCCCGCCGGGGTCGGCTCCACGCCGCGACCGACGCGTTCCAGCAACCGCAAACCGGTTTCCCGCTGGAGCGCGGTGAGGTGCTGGGAGATCGCCGACGGGGAATAGCCCAGCGTGGCCGCCGCCGCGGCCACCGAGCCGGTCGCGACCACCGAGCGGAAGATCATCAAGCGGTGCGTGTCGATCATAGGACTCCTCGATTCAGTTCTACTGAATATTAGATGGCGAATACCCGCTTGTGCTTACCTCTTCATGGGTCCACCGTAGAGGCATGAAGTCACACCTGCCCGCGCTCGCCCTGGTCGCTGTGATGCTGGCCTGGGCATCGTCGTTCGTGATCATCCGCGGCATCGCGCCCTACGTCTCGCCCGCGGCGATGGCGTCCGGGCGACTGCTCGTCGGTGCGATCGTGCTGGTGCTGGTGCTGGTGTTTCGCGGCGGCCGGATGCCGCGCGGCCTGGCGCTGTGGCTCACGATGGCCTACGGCGCACTGTGGTTCGGGCTGTACACGGTGCTGGTGAACGCCGCCGAACAGCATCTCGACGCGGGCACCACCGCACTCCTGGTGAATATCGCGCCCATCGTGGTCGCGGTGCTGGCGGGGTTGTTCTTGAACGAAGGCTTCCCGCCGCTGCTCGTGGTGGGAATCGCCGTCAGCTTCAGCGGCGCCGCGATCATCGCGTTCACCGGACCGGGGCAGCGCGACCGCGTCGGCGTACTGCTCGCGGTGGCCGCCGCCCTGCTCTACGGGATCAGCGTGGTGGCGCAGAAACTCGTCCTGCGCTCCACCGACCCCCTGACCGCGACAGCCCTCGGCGCGGTGGCCGGTGCCGTCGTCTTGCTGCCGTGGGCACCGAAAATGGCACACGAACTGGCCGAAGCCCCTCTCTCCGCCACCATCGGCGTGGTCTACCTGGGCCTGGTCTCGACCGCCCTCGCCTTCCTGCTGTGGGCCTACGCCCTTGCCCACACCCCTGCGGGAGTGACTGCCTCATCGAGCTACGCCGTCCCCGCGCTCGCAATCGTTATGTCATGGATCTTCCTCGCCGAGGTCCCCACTCTCACCGCACTGCTCGGTGGCGCACTGTGCCTGACCGGCGTCGCGATCGCCCGTTTGCGGCCGAGTATGTTCCACCGACGCCCACAGACCGCACCGATAGTCCAGGACGGTACGGCCCCGGCCTATCGGTAGCCACCGCTGCCATCTACCGGCAAACCCACACAAACTCCACATCAGCCCCACACCCGCAACCGCGACCCCCTGGCAGACTGGACACGTGAGAGACAAGCCCGCGGGTCTGCCCAGCGGTCCCCTGCGCCCGATCGAACTGGCAAGCGGCGCGGTGATGGCCGGACTCACCGTCGGCCTCATCACCGTCGGCTCACTGGTTCCCATGGCTGCCGCCCTCCAACTCGTCGCGGCAGTGCCCTTGGGCCTGCTCGCCCAGCGGTATCGATTGCGAGCGCTGGTCACCGCCACGATCGCGGCGACGCTGGTCACCTTCGTCGCCGCCGGTGTGATGCCGGCTCTCGGCGTCATGGGCGCGGCCACCATGGCCGGAATCATCGGAACGGTGAAACGCCGTGGCGGCGGATTCCCCGCGGTGCTCGCTCTCGGAGTCGTCGCGGGCGTGGGCTGGGGAGTGTTCTCCGTCGGCAGTCTGCTGCTCTTCTCACGAACCAGGGACCTGTTCTTCGAAGCGTTCCGCAACACCGCCAAGGGCATCGAGAATCTGGCGGGCCGGACGCCTGCACTGGAGCCGCTCGGCCGCATGGCCGCCGAGGCCGTCGACGTGGTGCTGCGCTGGTGGTGGATCTACATCGGTACCACGGTGGCGCTCGGCGTGCTGGTCAGCACGGTGATCTCCTGGTTCGTTCTCGGGGCGGTACTCGATCGACTGGCATGGCTGCCGGGCAGCGATCGGCTCGACGCGCCGCCCGACGATCGGCCGGTGGGACCGCTGCCGGTGTCTCTGCACGGGGTCGGCTATCGGTACAAAGGCACCAATATCGATGCGTTGGCCGATATCGATCTCACCATCCGGCCGGGCGAGTTCGTCGCCGTCGTCGGGCACAACGGATCCGGCAAGTCGACGCTGACCAGAGTTCTGGCAGGCAGGCCGCCGACATCGGGCGCGGTGGACCGCCCTGGTTCGGCGGGCCTGGGCGCGCTCGGCGGGACCGCGCTGGTCCTGCAACGTCCCGAGAGCCAAACTCTCGGCGTCTCGGTCGCCGACGATGTCGTGTGGGGACTGTCGGCGGAATCGGCCGCCGAGGTCGACGTCGACGCGCTGCTCGCCGAGGTCGGCCTCGCCGACATGGGCGCCCGCGAAACCGCCACCCTCTCCGGCGGCCAGCAACAGCGTCTGGCCGTGGCCGCCGCGCTCGCCCGCCGCCCGGCTCTGCTCATCGCCGACGAAGCCACCTCGATGATCGATCCCGACGGCCGCCGCGAACTCGTCGCGTTGCTGGCCGAACTCCCGCGCCGACACGGCACCGCCGTGGTCCTGGTGACCCACCACGAAGCCGACGCGACCGCCGCCGACCGGGTGATCCACCTCGCCGACGGGCGCATGGTCGACCATCTCGCGAGCTGGCCACACCCCGTCCGCGACCAGCGCCGCAGGCCGATGGGTGCCCTCGTGCTCGAACTCGCCGACGTGCACCACACCTACAACCGCGGCACGCCGTGGGAGGCACCGGCCCTGCACGGCGTCGACCTGTCGGTCCACAAGGGCGAGGCACTCCTGATCGTCGGCGGCAACGGGTCGGGCAAGTCGACGCTGGCCTGGATCATCGCGGGGCTGATCGCGCCGAGCTCGGGACGTTGTGAACTGCGCGGCACCGCGGTCGACAAGCAGGTCGGCGGGGTCGCGCTGGCCTTCCAGCACTCCCGGTTGCAACTACAGAAGCAGACCGTCGGCGCCGAGATCGCCGACTGGGGTGGACGGGCGACCGGGTCGGGCGCGGTCGGGCAGGCACTGGACGCGGTGGGCCTGGATCGCCGCCTCGCCGCTCGTTCCGTCGAGGAACTCAGCGGCGGGCAGGCCAAGCGGGTGGTCCTGGCCGCCATGGTGGCGAGTCGTCCGCAGGTGGTCGTCCTCGACGAACCACTGGCGGGCCTGGATCCACAGGGTCGCGCAGAGATCGTGGAACTGCTTGCCCGGCTGCGGGATTCGGGTCTGACGTTGGTCATCATCTCCCACGACGTCGCCGAGATGTCCATGGTCTGCGACCGCACGGTGCACCTGGACGGCGGCGTCGTGGTCTCGGCGGACGGCCACGCGATCCCGAGAACCGAACGCGCACTGGAGAAATCAGCTTTCGTGGCCGGTCTGCCCCTTGGCCGTCGCGGTGACGAAGGCGCGACGGCACACACCAGCGCACCGAAAGGCACCACCCCATGAGCACAGTGCTGCTGCGTGAAGTACCGGTCGACAGCGTCGTGCACCGCCTGTGGGCAGGCACGAAGATGATCGCGGCGTTCCTGATCAGCCTGCTGCTGATGTTCCTGCCGTCCTGGCCGGTACTCGGCGTGATCACGGCTTTCCTGGTCCTCATCTGGGTGCTCGCGCGGCTGCCGCTGGGCGCGATTCCCCGACTGCCGTGGTGGTTCTGGGGACTTGTCGCGCTCGGCGGTCTGATCAACGCGCCGATCGGGATGAAGGCGGTGCTCGGCTACATCCAGATCTTCGTGTTCGGACTGGTCCTGGTGGCCGCCTCGTTCCTGATCGCCTTCACCACCCCGATGGGCGAGATCGCCCCCGCGCTCGCGAAACTCGGTGCGCCGTTGCGTAGATTGCGGCTGCCCATCGACGAATGGGCCGTCGTGGTGGCACTGACGCTGCGCGGATTGCCGCTGTTGTTGGACGAGATCCGGGTACTGCGCGCCGCACGCAAGCTGCGGCCCAAGGACAACCTGCTGCACCGCGCCGCCGACAACCCGCTCATCGACATCCTCACCGCGTGCATGGCGGTGTCGTCGCGGCGGGCGGGCGAACTCGGCGAGGCGATCACCGCACGTGGCGGCACGGGAATGCTGACAGCGCACCCGAGCGCACCGCACCGTCGGGACGCGATCGCCCTCACCCTCGTGGTCGCGGTCTGCGCGGGCGCGGTGCTGCTCAGCAACGTCATCGGCTGAGCCACTCCGCAATACCCCGAATTCACTGCCCCGAAACCCTATGGCGAGATATGGTTCGTCACGAAAATCGAGCTAGGCAGCTTCACGCGCCGGTCACGAGCTTTCTCGGGGGAAATCACGCCACGGCGCTTGTTCGAACACTCACGCCTGATGAACTCCAGATGGGAAATGTTCATATGATCATCCGCAAGATCGCCGCGGCCGCCATCCCGATGCTCGCTGCTGCCCTGGTGGGAACCGGAGTAGCCGGTGCCGACCCGGTGACGCCGAACGTCGAGTACCGCACCGAGGTCGTCGGCAACACCCTCATCACCACCCTGACGCACGGCACCTTCACCGTCACCGGCGGTGCGGTCGACATCCGCGACGAAGCGGGCGCCACCCTGGTCTCGATGCCGCTGTCGGTCCGCGACGGCAAGTTCGAATACCCGCTGCCGCATACGGTTCGCGAAGAGGGCCACGTACTCGAGCTGACCGCGGTGAAGGACGTCGCCGCGGCGAAGCCCAACCTCACGCCGGTCGCCTCGCCCGCCGAGAACTACGCGGCACAGGCGAATTTCGCGTCGACCTTCGGCCTGGCCACCGCCGTCGGCAGCTTCGTCGGCATGGGCCTCGGCGCGGTGATCGGCCTGGTCGTCGGCGGTGTTCTCATCCCCGGCGTCGGCGCGATTCCAGGCTTCGTCACCGGCGCCTCCGTCGGCGGCATCATCGGCACGCTCATTGTCGGTGGACCCGCGCTGGTCATCGCCGGGATGGACCTGATCAACACCATGCAGGCACCGGCAGGCACCACACAGTGGGCAACCCAGACCAAATAGTCTGTGCCACAGTCTGATTCCCCCGTCGCACCGACGCCTACACTGGCGTCGGTGCGACAAGGAAACGGACTCGACATTCCCGAAACCCTCGGCGATCTGTGCGCGCCCGACCGGATGGCGCTGATCGTCTACGACATGCAGGTCGGTGTCCTCGGCCAGCTGCCCGACGGGCAGGAGATCACCGATCGTGTCGTGCGAGTGGTCGAGGCCGCCCGGCGCGGCGGCTATCCGGTGATCTTCCTGCGGCACTTCTTCCCGCCGCGGCGACTGACCGGCGTGTACGGGATGCGGCTGCTGATGAGCTGGCAGAACGCCGAATCCGTCGACGACGTAGCCTTCATTCTGCAACGCGATACGCCCGCGTTCGAGCTGGTGCCGGAGCTGGTGCCGCGCGAGGACGAGCTGGTCTTCGACAAGATGTCGATGTCGGCGTTCGAGGGCACACCGCTCGCCACTCTGCTGCGCGATCTGAAGATCGGCTCCTACGCCATCGCCGGGGTCGCGCTCGAAATCGGGATCGCGCCCACCGTCACCCACTCCACCGATCTGGGTTTCGTGCCCGTGGTGATCGCTGACGCCTGCGGCGGTCGCGACAAGGAAGCGATGGCGCGGGCCTATGACGACTTCGCGTTCCAGGGCAATGCGCTGGTCACCGATATCGAGACGATCTCCGGCCTGATGGCCGGGAACTGACAGCGCGGCAAACAGTCAGCGTGCGGATTCGGCGGGCCGGTGATCATCGGCCCGCCGAGACGATCAGGCCTTCTCGCGCAGGGCGTTCTTGGCCGCGTCCTGGGCGGAATCCACCTGGCCGCTGAACTTGCCGCCGGTCTTCTCGTCCACCACGTCACCGGCCTTGTCGATGACGCCGTCGACCTTGTCCGCATGCTGAGCGGCCAGGTCCATCGCCTTGCCGGCCAGGTTCTTGAAATCCACCGCGTACTCCTCGTTGATTCGACACCGGGTACAACGCGATAACCGTAGCAACATCGCAGATTTCGCGGTGAGCATCATCGTGGCGAACTCGTCACACCGTCCCACACGGGGTGCCACAGGCGTCCGGTGTCGGTCCAGGCCTGGAAGCGGACCGTGCCGGTGAGCTCGGGGGCGACCCATTGCGCGTCGTGGCGTTCGTCGGCGGTCATCTCGTTGGTGAACGGTGAAGTCGCGCGCCGCAGCCCGGCCAGCTCGGCGGCGATCCGCCGCGCTTGTTCGTCACCGAATCCGGTCCCCACCCGGCCGACGTAGATGAGGCCGTCCTCGTGTGGCATCCCGAGCAGCAGCGACTTGAACGGCCGCTTGTCGCTGCGCCGCCACCCGCCGACCACCACCTCGCGCGAGCGCCAGTTGCGCTGTTTGAGCCAGGTCAGGCTGCGCTTGCCCGGCTGGTACACCGATTCCCGCCGCTTGGCGACGACCCCCTCCTGCCCCTGCTCGCGACTGACCTTCATCGCCTCGGCCCCCGAACCATCCAGCAGCGCAGTGACATTCATCGATGGCGACAGTTCGCCCAGCGCCTCGAGCACAGCGCGACGGTCGGTGTACTTCTTGCGCAGCAGGGAGGTGCCGTCGAGGTAGAGCACGTCGAACGCGACGAACACCGCACGGGCCGAATCCGCTTGCAGCGCCGAGATATCCGAGAGTCCGTCATCATCGAGCACCACCGCTTCGCCGTCCAGCACCACCTGGTGCCCGGCCAGTTCCTCGCCGAGAACAGCCAGGCGCGGATACCGGGCGGTCACCGTGTTGCCCGCGCGACTGCGGACAGTGACCGCGCCGTCGTCGATCTCGACGATCACCCGGAAGCCGTCCCACTTGGTTTCGAAGGCCCAATCCGTGGGGGTCAGCGATTCGACATCGCCCGCGGTGGCCAGCATCGGCGACAATCCTCGCGGGAACCCTTTGTCCACCAGGGGTTCCCGACGTACTTGATCGCGCATCAGGTGCATGAGCCACTGGTCGCCCTTGGTCTGGATGAACGCGTAGCGGCCGGACACACGCTCTCCATCGAGTTCGACGATCACCTCGTCGGAGCGCCACTTCTCGGTGATATAGGTGCCCGAATCCCAGATCGTCATCTCCCCCGCGCCGTATTCGCCTTGGGGAATCGCACCGTGGAAGTGCAGGTATTCGAGCGGATGGTCCTCGGTGCGCACGGCCAGGCGATTGTGTTTCGGTTCCGTCGGCGGGCCCTTCGGCACCGCCCAGGAGGCGAGGACGCCGTCGTGCTCGAGGCGCACATCCCAGTGCAGGCGACGGGCGTGATGTTCCTGGATGACGAAGCGATTGCCAGGGCCGGGTTCCGGCGCGGCCTCGGGGACCGGCTCGGGCGTGCGCTTCGGGTCGCGCATGCTGCGGTATTCGGTCAGCGAGTCGGGGCGGGCCGGCAGTGGCGGATCGAGATCGGCCAGCAGGTCGCCGTCGGCCTTCCAGCGGGCGAGTACCTCGTCGAAACGTAACTGACGCAACGTATCCGCGTCTTCGATCTCGGCCCAGGCACGCGGGGCGGCCACGTTGGGTTCGGCGCGACCGCGCAGCGAGTAGGGGGCGATGGTGGTCTTGGCGGCGTTGTTCTGGCTCCAGTCCAGGAACACCTTGCCTCGCCGGGCCACCTTCGCCATGGTCGCCGTCACCAGATCAGGTTGCAGCGCTTCGAGATTGGCGGCCACCTGCTTGGCGACGGTGGACGCGCCACGCGAACTCAGCGGCCGATCCAGCGGCACGTAGACGTGGATGCCCTTGCTGCCGCTGGTCACCGGGAACGCCCGCATGCCGATATCGGCGACCATCTCCCGCACCGCCAGCGCGACCTGCGCGCATTCGGCCAGCCCGGCACCGGAACCGGGGTCGAGATCGAACACGATCCGGGTAGCCGGGCCGCGGTCGTTCGCGTCGAAACGCCATTGCGGCACATGGATTTCCAGCGCCGCCTGCTGTGCGAGCCAGGCCATGCCCGCCTCGGAATCGATCAGCGGGTACACCACCCGGCGGCTGGAATGCTCGATCGCGGCGCGGTGGATCCACGCGGGCGCGTGTTCGGGCAGGTTCTTCTCGAAGAAATCGGAGTGGTCGACGCCGTTCGGCCACCGTTTCCTGGTGACCGGGCGACCGACGAGATGCGGCAGCGCCGCCTCGGTGATCGCCGAATAGTAGGCGATCACTTCGCCTTTCGTGGTACCGCTCTCCGGGTACAGCACCTTGTCGAGGTTGCTGAGCTCAACCTCGATGTCCGGTTCACCCGGTGCACCCCGAAATTCGCGGCGGACCATCGACGTGATCGCCAGTGGCGGGGACCGCTAGCGGTCCCCGCGCACCGAATCAGGCCTTGGGTCCGGGATCTGTCGGAGCGGGGCCGCCGTTGGTAGTGCCGGGGCCTGCCTGCGGAGGCACGACCTTCTTGGCCGCGTCCTTGCCCTTCTCGATCTTGTCGCTGTACTTGCCCTTGGTTTTGTCATCGATGAAGGTGCCGGCCTTGTCGACCGCCTCATTGATCTTGTCGGCGTTCTGTTCGACCGCAACCTTGCCCTTACCGAGCAAGCCCTTCAGCGTATCCACGAGACTCATCTGACCGTGTTCCTTTCAAGAGGAGATTCTGTGCCGCTCGGTGTTTCATCAGAAAATCTGATCGAACGTAAGCACACATCAGCACTGTCGCGGCCCGACCGCCGACATGGATCGAAATATGTCTCACCGCTATGACATCGTAACCGCTATCGGTGAGCAGCAACGATACCCAGCGGGAAGGAGTTGATCGCTGATGTCGAGGTTCGACATCCCTGACGGATGGACGATGCAGGCCTAACGATTCGCGCTCGACCCCACCCCGCGACAACAACCGGTACTCCGATCGCATTGCGGTGCATCCAGGTTCGCGTTCAACCACATGCTCGCCGGTCACCACACCCAGTGGTCGGGTCGATGTCGGGGTCAAAGCGGACGCACTTCTGGTGATCGCGACCCCTGACGGTTGTGAGGTCGCTCGTGTTCGAGCGCCGAAACCCCTGACTGCCGCGCAGGCCCGGCTGCGGGTATTGCAACAGCGAGCGGCGCGTCAGCGGGGCCCTTATGATCCGATTTCGAAAACCCGGCGGAAGCCATCGAAGCGGTGGCGGGCCACCACGGCACGGATCGCCCGCACGCACGGGCGGGCCGCCGCAGTCCGCCGCGATGTTCTCCACAAGACCACCACTGAACTGGCCCAGCAGTACCGGGTGATCACCGCGGAACACTGAACGCGGCCGGGATGCGATCCGCGGGCGGTGCCCGGAAGAAGGGGTTGAACCTGACCCTCGCCGACCGCGTCTATAGCTGTGAGTCTTGTGATCTGTCGATTGATCGTGATCGTAATGCCGCGATCAACCTCGCCCGACTCGGCGAGACCTACCTCTTGATGGTGGGCGAACCCCGACGCAGCGTGAGCTGGATTCGGCGGGGACCGCTTCACCTCAAGGTGCGGCTGCCTGATGGAGCCTCACTCGTGTTCGCTCACCACAGGCAACGGTCACTCCACATCTTCCCACCACGAATCCCGTGGTGGGAGGTCATTCGGAACCACCCTCTGGCCCGGCTTGGGCACTACCACCGGAGTACCCGCATCGGCGGCGGCCGACACAAAGCGCCGGACCGGTTCGGACCAACCGTGGAAAGCCAGATTGAACGTGGCCCAGTGGATCGGGACCAGCAGTCCGTAGGAAGCGTCGCCCAGGCACAGGTCGGCGTGCGCGCGCACCGCCTCTTCGGGGTTCATGTGCACATCGGTCCAGCGCTCGTCGTAGGCGCCGATGGGCAGCAGTGTGAGATCGAAGGGGCCGAGCACCGCGCCCGCCTGGGAAAACGCCTTCGTGTAGCCGGTGTCGCCGCCGAAGTAGACCCGCTTGGTCGGGCCCGACAGCGCCCACGACGCCCACAGCGTGGTGTTGCGGACCAGGCCGCGGCCGGAGAAATGCCTGGCCTCGGCACAGGTGATGGTGAGCCCACGGTCGTCGGCGTCATGGCCGAGCGAGACCGAGCCACCCCAGTCGAGCTCGATGATCCGGTATTCGGGCACGCCCCACTGGCGCAGGTGGGCGCCGATGCCGGTGGGCACGACGAACGGCGCGAGCTGGGTGCGGACGAGCTCGTCGACGGTGGCTTTGTCGAGGTGGTCGTAGTGATCGTGGGAGATGATCACCGCGTCGACCTGCGGCACCTGCGACAGCTCACCGGGGACCGGGTGCAGACGGGCCGGGCCGACCACCGGGGACGGGGAGACCCGTTCGCTCCACACCGGGTCGGCCAGCACGCGGTAGCCGTCGAGTTCGACCAGCGCGCTCGCATGTCCGTACCAGGTGACCGCGAGGTCGGCGGCCTGCTCCGGAACGGCGGGGGTGACCAGTGGGACAGGGTTCGCCGGGCGGCCGATACTGCCCTTGGTGAGCCCCGACCAGATCAGCGACGGTGCGGCACCGGCGGCGAGCATGGAGCTCGGCTCGGTGTTGTGGAAACGGCCGTCGCGGTAGGAGGACTTGCCGATCGCGGTCGGCGCGATCGCCGACGGACTCGCGCCGATCGAGGTGGGCAGACCCCAGACCGCGCGTGCCACCCAGGCGAGACCGAAGGTGCTCGCCACCGAACCCGCCAGGCGTGTGATGCGCATCAGCGGCCCACGAACTTCGCCGGGCGCTTCTCCTGTCGGGCCAGGCGGCCCTCTTTGGCATCGTCGCTGCTCCACGCGGCTTCCAACGCGGCCCGCTGCTGATCGCTCGCCGGATCGCCGGTGCCGTCGTCGTTGAGCATCAGTTTCATGGCTTGCAGCGACAGCGGCGCGAGTGCCGCGATGGACTTGGCCCAGTCCTTGGCATCGGCGAGCGTGCCGAGCTTGTTGGCGAAGCCGTAGGCGTAAGCGTCTGCGGCGGAGACGGATTCGGCGCCGAGCAGGATCGTGCGGGCGGGGCCGCCACCGATCAGGGCCGCCAGCCTCGATACCGTCCAGCGATCCACCGAGATGCCGAGCTTGGCCGCGGGCACCGCGATGTAGGCGTCGGGCTCGATCACCCGGAGGTCCGAGGCCAGCGCCAATTGCACACCCGCGCCGAGCGCGCCGCCGTTGATCGCCGAGATCACCGGAACCGGAACGGATTCGATGGTGTGCAGCATGTCGAGCAGACCGCCGAGGAACGACTCCGAGTACACCCCCGACAGATCGGCGCCCGCGCTGAAGATCGGCCCGCGGCCGGTGAGCACGATGGCGCGCGCACCTTGCGCCACCGCGTCGAGTACCGCGGCGCGCAACTGGCCGACCAGGTCGTCGTTGAGCGCGTTGCGCCGTTCCTCGCGCTGCAGTTCGATGGTGACCACATCACCATCGCGAGTCACGCCGAGCATGCATCCTCCCCAGAATCAGCGGATTTCGTGGATGTTCACACTCTGCCACAGCCCGCCGACAACGCCCCGCAAGGCGATAGCATCGACCGCTGTGGTCGATGACTATTCTGCCCCAGACATCCTGGTGATCGGTGCGGGTCAGGCGGGACTGTCCGCCGGTTACCACCTGCGCAAGCTGGGTCTGGCGCCCGAACGCGATTTCCGCATCGTCGACCACGCACCGGGGCCAGGGGGCGCCTGGCAGTTCCGATGGCCGTCGCTGACCTTGACGACGGTGAACCGAGTGCACGATCTGCCGGGGATGTCGTTCGCCGAGACACTGCCCGCCGGATCGGAGTCGGCGCGAGCGGCCACCGCGGTGCCGCACTACTACGAGCTCTACGAAAAGCGCTTCGACCTGCGGGTTCAACGACAGGTGACGGTGAAAGTAGTGTGCGATCGGACCGCTGATGGCAAGAGCTGCGCGGGCCGCGGCGAGGTACTACAGGTCGAAACCGAGGGGGCGGGCACCCTGCGTGTGCGGGGGCTGATCAACGGCACCGGCACCTGGGAGCACCCGTTCATCCCCCGCTATCCGGGCGCCGATACCTTCGCGGGCCGCCAACTGCACACCCGCGACTACCGCACCGCCGACGAGTTCGCGGGCAAACATGTGGTCGTCGTCGGTGGGGGAATCTCGGCGGTGCAGTTGCTCGACGAAATCTCGCTCGTGAGTTCCACCACATGGGTTACCAGGTCGGAGCCACGGTGGCGGGAGACGCCGTTCGCCGAGCAAGACGGGCGCGACGCGGTGGCCTTGGTAGAGGACCGCGTACGCGCGGGACTGCCGCCCGGCTCGGTCGTGTCGGTGACCGGACTGCCCCTCGACGAGCGATTGCGGGCCGCGCGCGAGCGGGGTGCGCTGCGGCGGTTGCCGATGTTCGAGCGGATCGAGCCCACCGGCGTGCGATGGGCGGACGGCAGTTTCCAGGCCGCCGACGTCATCCTGTGGGCGACCGGTTTCCGCAGCGCACTGGATCACTTGGCGCCGCTGCGGCTGCGCGGACCCGGCGGCGGGATCACCATGACCGGGCGATTGGCCACCCAGGTGGCCGTCGACCCGCGCATCCATCTCATCGGCTACGGACCGTCGGCCAGCACGATCGGCGCCAACCGGGCGGGCCGGGCCGCGGCGCGCGAACTGACCGACTACCTCGGGATCAGTCCAGACCGACGCTGAATGTGGCCGGATCGCCGCCGACCCGCTTGCCCGCGTCGAGGCGGCTGATCGACTCCATCGCCTCGGCATCGAGCTCGAAGGTGAACACGTCGAAGTTCTCGGCGATCCGCGACGGCGTGACCGACTTCGGGATGACGATATTGCCCAGTTGCAGGTGCCACCGGATGATGACCTGCGCGGGCGTGCGCTCGAGTTCCTTCGCGATGCCGACGATGGTCGGGTTGTCGAGCAGCGCGCCCTGCCCGAGCGGGCTCCACGCCTCGGTGGCGATCGCGTGATTGGCGCCGTACTGGCGCAGGTCACGCTGGGCAAGCGTGGGATGCAATTCGATCTGGTTCACCGTGGGGACCTCGCCCGCGTCGGCGATCAGGGTCTCCAGGTCGATCACCCGGAAGTTGGAGACACCGATCGAGCCGATCCGGCCCTGCGCCTTCAGCGCCTGGAACGCGCGGAACGTGTCGACGTAGCGTCCGGCGGACGGGACCGGCCAATGGATCAGATACAGGTCGAGATAGTCCAGGCCGAGGCGTTGCATGCTGGTATCGAAGGCGCGCAGGGTGCTGTCGTAGCCCTGGTCTGCGTTCCACAGCTTGGTGGTGATGAAGAGTTCGTCGCGGGGAATCCCCGATTCACCGACGGCGCGGCCTACGCCTTCCTCGTTTCCGTAGACCGCGGCCGTATCGATGCTGCGGTAGCCGACCTTCAACGCCTCGGCCACCACCCCGGTGACGTCTTCCGCGGGCACCTGGAACACACCGAAGCCGAGCTGTGGGATCACGTTCCCGTCATTGAGCACGATGGTGGGGACAGGGCTGCTCTCGCTGCGGAAGGTCACCCTCTCGAAGGTAGAAGTGGTTCGGTGTGGCGTCAACGACGGCGCGTCGCGTGTTTCCCCCTCGCTCGTAGCGGGGCGCTGGTCAGGGGATCGCCCCCGGTTCAGTACCCGGCTCCGGCAAGTCCGATTCGCCGGTATCGAGCCTGCCGCATCGTGCGCAATTCGGCGGGCTCGTGGGTGCGCAGCGCTGCCAGTTCCGCGGCGATCGCGAGAACCGTGCGGCGAGCGAAGGCGACGGGTTCGTCGGCGGCGTCGGGATACTCCTCGACGATCTGGTCCACCACGCCGTCTTCGAGCAGGTCCGCCGATCTGATGCCCTGCGCCGCAGCCATTTCCGGCGCGTGAGTGGTGTCGCGGAACACGATGGCGCTCGCGCCTTCCGGCGGCAGCGGGGCGAGCCAGCCGTGCCTGGCGGCGAGCACCCGGTCGGCGGGCAACAGCGCGAGCGCGCCGCCGCCGGTGCCCTGACCGAGCAGCACGGAGACCGTCGGGGTGTCGAGAGTGACGAGATCGGCCAGGCAGCGGGCGATTTCGGGAGCGAGGCCGCGTTCCTCGGCTTCTTTGGACAGGGCAGCGCCGACGGTGTCGATGACGAGCACCAGCGGCAACCGCAATTCACGTGCAAGGACCATCGCGCGCCGCGCCTCGCGCAGGGCGGCCGGGCCCATGGTGTGCTCGCCCTCCTGGCCGGATCGGTCGTGTCCGAAGACGACGCAGGGTTGTCCGGCGAAGCGTGCGAGGGCGAGCAGCACCGTGCGATCGGACTCGCCACGGCCGGTGCCGCTGAGCGGAACCCGTTGCGTCGTATGGCGAAGCAGGTCCCGAATGCCCGGTCTGCCCGGCCTGCGCGAGCTGAGCACCGAATCCCAGGCGCTCGCAGTCGGATTCGCCGGTGTCGCCGGACTACGCACCGGCGCAGCCCAACCCGGCTCGGTCGTCACCGGAACAACGGCGCCGCCCGCGACGCTCATCGCCCGGTGCGCGATGCGGCGAAAGATCTCCACCGTCACCACTCCGTCGATCACACCGTTGCGATAGAGGTTCTCCGCGGTCTGCACGCCGGGCGGAAAAGCCTTGCCGTACAACGCCTCGTACACGCGCGGCCCGAGGAATCCGATGAGCGCGCCGGGCGCGGCGAAGGTGATGTGTCCCAACGAACCCCACGAGGCGAACACCCCACCCATCGTCGGATCGCGTAGGTACACCAGATACGGATGCCCCGCCGCCTTGTGCACAGCCACCGCGCCGGCGATCTTCACCATCTGCACGAAAGCGACTGTCCCCTCCTGCATCCGAGTGCCGCCGGAGGTCGGCGAGGCGATCAGCGGCAGGCCGAGTTCGGTAGCGCGCTCGACCGCGCGCACGATTCGCTCCGACGCGGCCACCCCGATCGACCCGGCCAGAAACGCGAACTCACAGGCGATCACCGCGACCCGGCGCCCCCGCAACAACCCCTCCCCCGTCAACACCGCCTCATCGGTACCCGCCCGTTCCGCCGCGGCGACGAGCTCCTGCCGATAACGCGGCGACATCACAGGCTCGATCGGCGCACGATCCCAGCTCACGAAAGAGTCCGCGTCGAGCAACTGTTCGAGCAGGTCATCGGCCGACATATGCACGCTGTGAGCGTAGCCGGACCGGATTCGAGTGGTTCACACAATCGTGGCGTCGCGTTGCCACACCTTGACTTTCTGTTGTGTTTTTACAACACTTTGTTAGGTGAGCCCAGTCAGACGAGGGGAAACCCTGCCGATCTTCAATCGCATCGCCGTGTTGCGCGCGGAGCATCGGATGAGCAGGGCGGCGCTTGCCGAGGCCGTCAACGTCAATGTCCAGACGATCGGCGCGCTCGAGCGTGGCGATCACTACCCGAGCCTCGATCTGGCGATGCGCATCTGCGATGTGTTCGCGCTGCCGGTCGAAGTCGTGTTCTCCCGCAAGGAATTCGGGCCGTTGTCGGCCGAGCTCTACCCACGCACGAAAGGCGAGATGCCATGACCAGCACGCTCATCGACCGCTACCAGAATTACCGCGTCCGGCGCTGGCTGGCCCAGGAGCAGCAGACCTCGGGGATGCTGAGAAGCTGGCGACCGCTGCGTCGACGGCGGATTCTCGTCGTCGTCGTGACTATCGCACTGCTCGGGCTCGCGGGCGCGGGGGTGATTCGCGCGCTGGACCTGTCCGGCGCGCCCGTGATCGCGCTCATCTCGGCGCTGCTGTTCCTGCCGAGCTGGACGATGTTGCGGATCGCGTCGGGCGGGCAGGACCACGCACCCGACCAGATGCTCGACGAACTGGAGATCACCGAGCGCAACAAGGCACGTTCGGTGGGGCTCGCGCTCACCCAGTCGCTGACCATGCCGCCACTGGCGTACCTGATCTTCGGCAGCACGTTCTCACCGGAGACCGACGCCTACAACATCGCCTACGCGGGCGGACTGATGATGCTGGCCACGATCATGGCAGGCGGCTGTGCACCGGCGATGATCCTCGGCTGGACCCGGCCCGATCCCGAACCAGAGTCCTGACCGGACACGGCCCGAACGAGGGCGGGGCTGCGGCCTTCATCGCGGCAGCCCCGTCTCACGTCAGTGGCCCTGCATGACCTTGCGCAACGCGTACTCGGTCAAGGCGACCAGGGCCTGCTTGGCCGGTTCCCGGCGACGGGCGTCGATCGACATGATCGGCACGTCGGCGGGAACCGCGAGGGCCTGGCGGATGTCCTCGAGCGGGTACTTCGGCGCGTCGTCGAACTCGTTGAGCGCCACCAGGAACGGCAGCCCGCGGGCCTCGAAGTAGTCGACAGCGGCGAAGCTGTCTTCGAGCCTGCGGGTGTCGACCAACACCACGGCGCCGATGGCACCGCGGATCAGGTCGTCCCACATGAACCAGAACCGATACTGGCCCGGCGTACCGAACAGGTACAGGACCAGGTCGTCGGCGAGGCTGATGCGACCGAAGTCCATCGCCACCGTGGTGGTCGATTTCTGCGGAATACCGGTCAGGTTGTCGATTCCGGTACTGGCGTTGGTGACCAACGCCTCGGTGCGCAGCGGAACGATCTCCGACACCGCGCCGACCATCGTGGTCTTACCCACGCCGAAGCCGCCGGCGACCACAATCTTCGCCGAAGTCGGCTTGGCCGTGCGGGTGTCGACCTGCGCCGTCGAATCAAATACGCCGGAGTCCACTGAGAACCCTTTCGATCAGCTCGCGACGTTCATCGTCGCTGGAATCGTCTTTCAAAGTTGCCGAAACCCGGACATGACCGGCCTCGATCAGGTCGGCTACGAGTACCCGGGCCACCCCGATCGGGATGTACAGCTGGGCAGCTATCTCGGCAACGGACGGCGATTGCCTGCACAACTCCACGATGGACGTTTCGAGGTTGTTCAGTTCGTACTGCCGCTCCATGGCGACCGGATGCGATGCGACGAGTGCCTCCAGCGCCAACTCGACCGCCGGCCTGGTGCGGCCGGCAGTCAAGGAGTACGGGCGAACGAGGCTGGGCTCGGCGCTCCCCATGCGGTGATCGTCTATGTCCATCCCACCATCAGGAACCCATCGTGACGCGAGGCGTGGCCTGGACCGTCTGGCCAACGCGCTCGACCAGAAGTGCCATTTCGTAGCCGACCTGACCGATGTCACACGAGGTGTTGGTCAGGACCGCTAGATATGAGCCGTCGCCGACTGCCATGAGCAGCAGGTATCCGTGCTCCATCTCGACGACGGACTGGAGTACCGTACCGCCTTCGAACAGATTCGACACGCCGACGGACAGGCTGGCAAGTCCGGCGGTCACAGCGGAGAGCTGCTCGGCGCGGTCGACCGGGAGCTGAGCGCTCGCGGCCATCAACAGTCCGTCAGCCGAGACCAGGACGGCATGGGCTACGCCAGGAACCTCGTTGGCGAAGTTCGAAACCAGCCAATCCAGCTGACGGTTCGTACCACCTAGATCGGGGTTCATCGGTCTCCTTTATCTCCGGTTAGGTTCATTGCCTTCATTGCGCGGCCATCCCGGACGCCCTGCTGGTGACGACTCAGGCTGTTGCGGATCGTGGCGGGATCGCGTTGCTGCGGAGTGCGATCGGCGGTGCCGCTCACACCACCCGGCACAAGCCTCCCGCCCGGACTGCGCTGAGGCAAGCCGGCGGCGGTACGCACCTCGGACTGGGCTTCGCTCGCCGCGCGAGCAGCCTCCCAGCCGTCATCACCGGGTGATTCGAAGGACGCGGCCATCTGGTTCCGGTCGGAATTCTCGTCCGTGAGCCACGACGACATCATCTCCGCGAAGATCGGTGTTCCGCCCATCACGGAATCACCTTCCGGTGCCGGCTGCAACCTGGTCTGGAAGAACGACGCAGCCTTGACCGGATTGGACCGGAAGCTGTGCCGACCCGGATCACGCCCTGCCGACGCAGCGTTATCCGGCCCCGCAGGGTCCCGATCCCGTTGCGGCAGAGCCACTCCTGGCCCGGCGGTCGCCTGCGGTACAACACTAGCCCCGGGATCGCGCTGCGGCAGCCCATTCGGCGCAGCCGCACGTTGAGGCAGTCCGTTGGGTGCGTCCCGCTGCGGTTGACCCACGGCCGGGGCGCGCTGCGGCAGACCGTTGTCGGCCGGATCCTGCTGCGGCGCAGGGGTTGCGCGCTGCGGCAGGCCGTTGGCCGGACGGGCGGGCTGGGCCCGCTGCGGCAGGCCGTTGGCCGGATCACGTTGGGGCAGACCGCCGGTCGGCTCACGCTGCGGCAGGCCGTTGGCCGGATCACGCTGCGGCAGACCACCGGTCGGCTCACGCTGCGGGAGGCCGGTCGACGGGTCACGTTGGGGCAGACCACCGGTCGGCTCACGCTGCGGAAGACCGCCGGTCTGATCGAGCCTGGGCAACCCACCGGACTGATCCCGATTCGGCAGACGCGGCGCGGGATCGCGCTGCGGCAGACCGCCTGCGGGATTGCCACGCTGCGGAAGACCGGTCGACGGATCACGCTGCGGCGGCGTGGCATCACGCTGCGGTGCGGCGCTTGCCTGACCACGCTGCGGCAATCCGGTCGACTGCGACGGATCACGCTGCGCACTCGCGGGGTCACGCTGCGGCAGACCCGTTGCCGGATCACGCTGCGGAAGACCACCGGTCGGCTCACGCTGCGGCAGGCCGTTGGCCGGATCACGCTGCGGCAGACCACCGGTCGGCTCACGCTGCGGGAGGCCGGTCGACGGGTCACGCTGCGGCAGACCACCGGTCGGCTCACGCTGCGGCGGCCGCGGTGCCTGGTCGCGCTGCGGCAGCCCGACCGAAGGATCACGCTGCGGGGCGCCGTTGGCGCCCGGCGAACGCTGCGGCAGACCACCAGGGGTGCTCCCCCGATGCTGTGCCGGATCGCGCTGAGGCGGTGCCGAATCACGCGGCGACTGAGCCTGCGGCTGCGCGGAGTCGCGCGACGGCGCACCGTTGGCACCCGGCTGACGCTGCGGCAACCCACCGGCCTGCGGCGATCCACCGAGCTTCTGCTCGGTCGGACCCTGCTGACCCGGCCCGGCGGGCGGACGCGGCGGCACACCCGGCGCCAGATTGCGCTTGGGCAGATTCGCCGCGGCGAGCTTGCCGCGCTGCGGCACGTTCGTCTGTCCCGGCGCGGGCGGGCGCAGCGACGGCGACGACTGCTCGGTCGCGTCCTGAGCAGCGCCCGCAGCCATCGAGTTACCCGGCTGGCGCTGCGGCAACCCACCACCGGCACCCGCCGGCCCGCTGACGCCGGGATCCACGGTGACCATCACGTTGCCACCCGGGGTGCGGGTGATCGCGCGGGTCTGCATGGTGCTCGGCTGATGCTGCGGGTTCGGCTGCTGCTGGGGCGGTGTCTGCGGGCTCGGCTGTTGCTTCTGCAACTGCTGTGGCGGGATCACGGTGCCGCCGGCCACCGCGACGATCAGGCCGACCGGCACATGCACGGTGACGGTGACGCCGGGATCGCGGGCGGTATCGAAGGTCGGGCGAAGTCGCACGGTGAGACCGTGGCGCTCGGCTAGTCGGCCCACCACGAACAGACCCATGTGGCGGGCGGTGTCGGGACCGGGCTCGGCGGTCTGGCCGAGCCGGTGGTTGATCTCCGACATCTCAGCGGGCGGCATACCGATACCGCGGTCGGCGACCTCGATCAGCAGGCCCTGGTCGTGTGCCTGGGCGAAGGTGAACTTGACGTCGGTCTCGGGCGGGGAGGCCCGCAGCGCGTTGTCGAGCAACTCGGCGAACAGGTGCGCCATGTCGGAGGCGGCCGGTTCGACCAGCGAGCCGCGCGGCGTGGCGCCGAGCTTGACCCGCTCGTAGTCCTCGACCTCGGAGATCGCGGCGCGCAGCACGTCGGCGATCTCGACCGGAGCCGACTTCGTCCGGCGCTGCTTGGTACCGGCCAGAATCAGCAGGTTGTCACCGTTGCGGCGCATGCGCGCGGCGAGGTGGTCGAGCCGGAAGAGGTTCTCGAGCAGGCGCGGGTCCTTCTCGTCGTACTCCATCGCCTCGATGAGGGTGAGCTGATGGTCGACGAGCGACTTGGAGCGCCGGGCCAGAGTCTCGAACATGTCGTTGACCTGCGAACGCATCTGCGCCTGGTCACTGGCCAGACGCAGCGCCTGACCGTGGATATCGTCGACGGCGCGGGCGAGCTGGCCGATCTCCTCGTCGGAGCGCACCGGCATCGGCTCCAGCGGCACGTCCTCGGGCGCGGCACCGTTGCGGAGCTGGGCGACCTCGTGCGGCAGATCGGACTCGGCGACGCGCAGCGCGGCAAGACGAAGGCGGTGCAGCGGCACGATCATCGAGCGGGCGACGAACACGGCCAGCAGCAACGCGGCCAGGATCGTCGCGATGACGACCGCGGTATAGGTCCAGGCCCCGGTGGCGGCCGCGCCTGCCAGCTCGTCCATCGAGGACTCGATCGCCCTGGTGGCCTCGTTGACGACGCCCTCGTAGCCGATGAGGCTGGTGTACAGCGAAGTACGCAGGTCGCTGACGGGCAACTTGCCTGCCTGCACTTCGGGACTGCTGATCAGGTTCTTCCGGACGTCGGCCTGTGCCTTCAGGTCGGCGATGACCCGGTCACCGGCCGGGAAGCGGATGGCGAGCACTTCGAGCAGGTGGTTCTCGGTGCTGACGCCGGTGAGAAAATTCTGCGATCCGGTCGGCAGACCACGCAGCATCTCGGAGAGCCCGGCGAGCTCGTCGACGAGGAGCGAGCGGGTGTTGAGAGAGTCGACCAGTCGCAGCTTGGCCGTATCCATCACTGGATCGCTCACCTGCGCCACGGTCGTCTCGACGATGTCGACGCTTTCCTTACGCATCTGCTCGACCGAGGCCAGCGCGGGCTCGGCCGACGTGGTCAACGCCGTGCCCTGCCCACGCACCGTCTTGGCCTGGGTGATCATCCGTTCCAGCGCGGAGTGCGCCTTCGGCAGATCGATCAACTTGCCGTGGGCGACTTCGGCCGAAGCGATGGCGGCGTCGAGCTCGGTGAGGTCCTTCTCGGTGACCAAGCTGATTCCGGGGCCTGCGGGCACTATCTGGCTGCCTGCGACCTTCGCGGTGCTCGCGCTCAGCGCGGTGACCGCAGGAATCGTGTCGATCTGCTCATTGATGCTCGACAGCCGGTTGGCTTCCGAGAACTCCGAGGTAATTCTCGACACGCCGAGCCCGACCGCGACCGCGAGTGGCACGGCAAGCACGGCCGTAACCTTCCAACGCAGGTCCCAGTTGCCGAGCGCCCAGCGTTTACTGCCGGACCTAGCGGCGTCACGCATCTCCCACTCACTTTCCAAACTGGCCTCGTACCGTACGCCTGAGGCGAACCTCCACAGGCGCGATGGTGGCTCGCCAGTGGCTGCTGGCCGAGAACTACGGCTGGCCGAGAAATTGCGTCTACGACTGCCCGAATAAGTGACATCGGATTCTAACGGATCAATAACTTCTTGGCTGACTCCCGGTCGAGGTCCGCTCCATGACCAGCCCGTTGTAGGCAAAACCAAAGGTCGCGGCACCCCCTCGGGTGTCGCGTGAAGTCTGCCACAATCATCTGGATCTATCGAGCGGGCATCGAAGCGAGGCTAGGGAGTCACGGGGTTGGACACCGAACACGAGTACCGGCCGGTCTATCAGACCAGCCTGGTCGACCCAGCCGACTTCTGGTCCGCCGCAGCTCAGAGCATCGAGTGGGATGTCGAACCCCAGCAGATCGTCGATGCCGCCGATAAGCGATCGGCCCGATGGTTCCCCGACGCCCGCCTCAATACCTGCGTGAACGCCCTCGACCGCCACGTCCGAGCGGGCACTGTCGACGAGGGTGGACACGCTGATCGACCCGCCCTCATATATGTCTCCGCTATGACGGACACCACCACGATTTACACCTACGCCGAATTGCTCGACAAAGTGGCCGAGTTCGCCGGGGCCATGCGCGATCTCGGTGTGGTGGCCGGTGATCGAGTGGTGATCTATCTGCCGATGATCCCCGAAGCGGTGATCTCGATGCTGGCGTGTGCCCGCATCGGCGCGGTGCACTCGGTGGTGTTCGGCGGGTTCGCCGCGCCCGAACTCGCCGCCCGCATCGACGACGCCGAGCCGGTCCTGATCGTCACCGCCTCGGGCGGGCTCGAACCCCATCGCCGGATCGACTACCCGCCGATCGTGATGGCCGCGCTCGACCTCGCCGAGACCGCGTCGGTGCGCACGGTGATCGTCAAGCAGCGACCCGAGTTCACCACGATCGAGTTCCCCGCCGCCCTGCCCGCCACCGACGTGCTGCCGTCCTCGGAGCAGACCGTCGCCGCCCGCTGGGTCGATTGGGATGCCTGCGTCGACGGCGTCGCGCCCGCCGATCCGGTCTCGGTGGCCGCCACCGATCCGCTCTACATCCTCTACACCTCGGGCACCACGGGAAAGCCGAAGGGCGTGGTGCGCGACAACGGCGGACACGCGGTGGCGCTGGCCTGGTCGATGCGCAACATCTACGACGTCGGCCCTGGTCAGGTGTTCTGGGCCGCCTCCGATGTGGGCTGGGTCGTCGGCCACTCCTACATCGTCTACGCGCCCCTGCTGGTCGGCGCGACGACGGTGCTCTACGAGGGCAAGCCCGTCGGCACCCCCGACGCGGGCGCGTTCTGGCGGATCATCGACGAGCACGACGTGCGGGTGCTGTTCACCGCGCCCACCGCGTTGCGCGCGATCCGCCGTGCCGACCCCGACGCCACCGCGGCCAACCGCTACGACCTGTCCCGGCTGCGCGCGCTGTTCTGCGCGGGCGAGCGGCTCGATCCGGCCACCCTCGAGTGGGCGACGAGCACCCTGCTCGCCGAGCATCCCGACACCCCGGTGATCGATCACTGGTGGCAGACCGAGACCGGCTGGCCGATCTGCGCCGACCCGCTCGGCCTGCAGGAACTGCCCGTCAAGCCCGGTTCGGCGAGTGTGCCGGTGCCCGGCTACCGGCTGCGGGTACTCGACGCGAACGGCAACGCGGTGCCCACCGGAACCGAGGGCAACATCGTCATCGGGCTGCCGCTGCCGCCCGGCTGCCTGACCGGGTTGTGGCGCGACCGGGAACGCTTCATCCGCTCGTACCTGTCGGCCTTCCCCGGCCACTACCTCACCGGCGACTCCGGCTACTTCGACGAAGACGGCTACCTCTACGTCCTCGGCCGCAGCGACGACGTGATCAACATCGCCGGGCACCGACTGTCGGCGGGCAGCATCGAGGCCGCCATCGCCGGGCACGAGGCCGTCGCCGAATGCGCGGTGATCGGCATGCCCGACGAACTCAAGGGCAGCCTGCCGCTGGCGTATGTGGTGCTCAAGCAGGGCGTCGACATCGACCAGCAGCAACTGCGCGCCGAACTCGACGACCGGGTCCGCGCCCAGATCGGTGCGATCGCCACCCTGCACGACTCGATCATCGTCACCGGCCTGCCCAAGACCCGCTCGGGCAAGATCCTGCGCAAGACGATCCGTCAGCTCACCGCGGGCGAACACGTCGAAACCCCGGCGACCATCGAGGATCCCCACGTCCTGACGGCCCTCGCCGACCGCATCCTCGCCAACCCCCCGCTCGGCAGCCTCACCACAACCGCCACCCCCGAACAGGACAACGACCCGGTTTCCCCGACCCCGTGACCACCTAAGATCACCCTCGTGACTTCCTCTACGGTCCTCGTGGTCGATGACGACGAGGACGTTCTCGCCTCGGTCGAACGTGGCCTGCGACTGTCCGGGTTCCGGGTGCTGGTCGCGCGCGACGGCGGCGCCGCGCTGCGAGCCGTCGCCGAGCAGGCGCCCGACGCGGTGGTCCTCGACATGAACATGCCGGTCCTCGACGGTGCGGGGGTCGTCACCGCCCTGCGTGCGATGGGCAACGACGTACCCATCTGCGTGCTCAGCGCCCGCGCCTCGGTGGACGACCGGATCGCGGGCCTCGAATCCGGCGCCGACGACTACCTGGTGAAGCCGTTCGAGCTCGCCGAACTGGTGGCCAGGATCAAGGCCCTGCTGCGCCGTCGCACCGACACGCCCGACCCCGTAGCGCCCGGTGCGCTGACTGTCGGCCCGCTGCTGGTCGATGTCGCGGGATATCGCGCTCTCCTGCGTGGACGCGAAATCGAGCTCACCAAAAGGGAATTCGAATTGCTGTCCACGCTCGCCCGGAATGCCGGTGTGGTGTTGACGCGCGAGCGACTGCTGGAATTGGTGTGGGGTTACGATTTCATAGCAGATACGAATGTGGTCGATGTGTTCGTCGGATACCTGCGCAGGAAACTCGAAATAGATGACACGCCAAGGATTTTGCACACGATTCGCGGGGTGGGTTTCGTACTCCGGGAATCGAAATGATCCCCGAACCTCCGCTGAAACATCGTCGCAGACAATCGTTTTCGCTCCGGACCAGAGTCGCCGGAGCGGCTGCGGCAGGTGCGGTCATCATCGTCACGATCGCCGCTTTCGTGGGTTTCCAAGCAATCGAACGCAATAATGTGACCCAAACCGATCAGCAACTGGAAATCGCTTCGCGCATCGTGCTGATCGAGCCGGTGCTGGCAACCGGTTTCGTCAACCTGACCGGCCTGCAGAACACCATGGCGCTCACGGTGCGCGACGACGGCCAGGTGACCGCGTCGAGCTCCACCCAACTGCCGGACCTGCCCCCCGGCTCGCAGACCGTCGAGCTGCACGGCCAGCCCTATCGGGTGCTGACCACCACCGAGAACCAGCCCACGGGCCGCACTGTCTCACTGGCGATTCCGACCACCGAGGCCGCCAAGGCGACCGACGACCAGCAGCGCTGGGTCCTCGCGGGTGCGGCGATCGCGGTGGCGGCCGCGGCGGCGCTGGGCTGGTTGCTCGCCGGGCGCGCGGTCGGCCCGATCGTGAAGCTGACCAGGCAGGTGTCGGCCCGCAGCGCGGGCGGCGAGCCGGACGAGCACGATCGACCGGTCGACGGCTCCGGTGTCGACGAGGCGGTGAAGCTGGCCGACGCGGTGAACACCATGCTGGCCCGCGTCGACCAGGCACAGGCCGAGACCGCTGCCGCCCTGGAGACGGCCCGCGATTTCGCCGCCGTCTCCGCCCACGAACTGCGCACCCCGCTCACCGCGATCCGCACCGACCTCGAGGTCCTGCGTACCCTCGACCTCACTGACGAACAGCGCCGCGAGATCCTCGATGACCTCGCCCGCAACGAGACCAGGGTGGAAACCACCCTGTCCGCGCTCGAACGGCTCGCCCGCGGCGATCTCACCGCCGAAACCGATCACGTCCCCACCGATGTCGCCGACCTGTGCGACCAGGCCGCCCACGACGCCATGCGCCACAACCCCGGCCTGTCGGTGCGCATCGACACCGACGTCGAACTGGTGACCCGCGGCCTGCCCGCCGGCCTGCGCCTCGCCGTCGACAACGCGCTCACCAACTCGGTGAAGCACGGCGGCGCCACCGCTGCCGTCGTCTCGGCGCACCGCACTCCGCACGGTCGGATCGTCATCGCCGTCGACGACAACGGCACCGGAGTGGCGCCGGAAGAACGCGCGGCGGTCTTCGCACGGTTCGCCCGTGGCACCAACGCCGCCAAGGGCGGTTCGGGGCTTGGCCTCGCGCTGGTCGCCCAACAGGCCCAGTTGCACGGTGGGCTGGCGTACTTCGAGGACAGTCCGCTCGGCGGCGCCCGCCTCGTCATCGACCTGCCCGCTCGCCCGGCCCGGTAGAAACACGAAAGCCCCGCACCCATCCTGATGGTGGGTGCGGGGCCGAGCTCGCTACTACTTGTCGCTCTTGAAAGCGTCCTTCACTCTGCCCGCCGCGCGCTCGGCAGCAGCCTTCACGTTGGCCGCTGCCTTCTTCGCTTCCGCCTCGATCTTCTCGCCCTCGGCCTTGGCCTTGGCTTTGGCATCGTCGGTGTCGGACATCGAACCTCCACTCTCGTGAGTTCCGCGCCTGACCCGGCACGGGTGAAGACACTCGCGAGACTACCGCACAGTTAACGCGCAGCGACTGAAGCTTTGATCAGGGCAGAACCTGCGGGATCGCATCCGGGATGACCAGACCGATGACCGCGCCGAGCACCGCACCGGTGATCGCCATGGAGACGCCCGAGGTGAACGCGCAGACGAAGTAGCCGATGATGAACGCGGCCAGTGCGGGAATGCACAGGATCGCCGCGGTCAGGAAGCCGACGGTGGCACCGGCGGCCGCACCGTTCTGGACGGGGTCGTGGTTGCCGGCCTCGGGGTTGGTGGCGATGCTCTTCAGCTCGTCGGTGGTGGCGGCGGACAGCTGCGGGGCGATCTGCAGGGTGCGACCGTCCTCGGAGATGACCGAAGCCAGCGCGACGTTGTTGCCGCCCGCGGTAGCCAGCGTCAGCGGAAACTCGCTGACCTTGGCGCCCGTGGCGGAGATGACGGCGACGTTGGCGGAGTCGGGCGAGAGCACGAAGGTGCCGTTGTCGACGGTCGCGGAGATGGTGCGCAGGTCCGGCGAGACGACGGTCTTGTAGCCGACGCCCTCGGAAACGCCCTCGCTACCGAGCGCGGTCGCGATCTCGCCCTGGCGCTCGACGGTGACGTCGGCGGCCGCGGTGCCCGTGGTGACGAGCGAGGCGGCGACGGCCAGCGGCAGTGCGGCGAAGACCGCGCGGCGACCGGCGCGAGTGATGGTGTGCTTGAACATTATTCGGTGCTCCCTCCCGATGCTTCCGAAGAATCCCCGAACCCCCCGGACGAATCGAAAAAATCTCGATGTCGATTGACTCGAGAGTTGTACCGAACCACCACAGGATTGCGTAACCCGTTGTGACACAAGGCATAGTTTGAAAAGCCAGCTATCGATGAGCGACCGCTCACCCCGCTCGGCCGGCACACCGACAGCTACCGGCGACCGGCCCTTCCTCAAAGAACTCTCAGACATCTCCCATCTCCGGCACCGGAATCCGGGGATACCTTCACCGATGTGATCGACAAACGCGCGCGTCTGCTCTGCCTTGCCACTGCCCTCGCGCTGGCGGGCGGTGCTGTCGCCTGCACGGGCAAGGAGGCGACGCCGACCGGGATGGCGCTCGTCAACGCCGATTCCGGGCCCACCGGCGAGCGCGTGGCCAAGGCCGTGCAGGACGCGGGCGGCTACGAATGGACGGTCGCGAAGCCCGGAGAGATCGACGAAGACGATTTCGCCGCAGTGATCACCCTGCCCGCCGATCTCACCGCGTCGATGGCCACCCTCGCCACCCCGGAACCCAAGCGCGCCAAGGTCACCGTCACCAGCCACGAGGGCGCCGACGTGAACACCGTGAACGGCGCGGTGGACGTGGTGACCCACCGGATCGGCGCGTCCGGCGTCGACGCCGCGCTGGCCGCGGTCTCGCAGGCACGCAACCAGATGACCTCCGTCCAGTTCACCGCGCAGCTGCTCAGCGCGGGCGTGAACGCCGCCGCCGACGGCGCGAGCCAGTTCAGCGGCGGTGCGGAACAGATGCTCGGGTTCCTCGACTATGCGAAAGAGGGCGCGGGCCAACTCACTTCGGCCATCGAGCTGCTGAACCAGACCGTCGACGGCGCCGCCAAGCAGGCCACCCAGCTGGCCGATGCCCTCGGCGCCACCGGCGTCACCATCGCAGGCGTCCAAGCCGGCGCGGCGGCCATGGGCTCCGGCCTCGACCAGATCCTGCCGCTGCTGAAGGCCCTCCCCTTCGCGGGCGACCCCCAACTCACCGACATCATCACCAAACTCGAAGCACTACGAGGAGTGTCGAACCAGGCGGGCACCCAACTGGACGGCCTCAGCGAATTGACGGGCGCCGCAGTCGATCCCAACACCGACCTGGGCACCCTCCTGCGCACCGTCGTCGCCCGCCTCAACAGCGCCCGCGACCAACTCACCCAGGGCGCCGAACTCGCCAAGGGCCTGCCCACCCTCGCCGAACAGGGCGGCGCCCAACTCCTCTCGGCCGTAGAACAACTCACCGGCGGCGTAGGCGCCCTACAGAACATCGTCGGCAACCTCAACACCCAAACCGGCAAGGCCCTCGAAGCCCTCCCCCCACGAGGCCAGTCCCAACAATCCGCCCTCGCCCTGGCCCTCACCGACCCCGTCGAAGTCGTCCGGGAGTGAAAGCACCGCGGCCCGGTCGGTGGATCCGACCGGGCCGCAGTGGTTTTCAGGGTCAGGGCAGGACCTGGGGGACGATGGTCGGTGCGGCCACTCCGACCACCGCGCCGATCAACGCGCCGATCAAGGCGTTCGGGAGACCCACCAGGCCGACGCACGGCAGGTAGAGGATCATCGTGGTGATCATCGGGATGCAGACGACGGCGGCGATGAGCGCGCCGATGCCGGCGCCGATGGCGGCGGCGTTCTGGACCGGGTCGGGGAATTTCGCGGTGGGGGTGGTCGCGATGGTCTTCAGTTCGTCGCTCGCCTCCGAGGTGGGCCGCGGCGTCACCGTCATGCTTCGCCCGTCAGCCGCGATCTCGGTCGCCATGGCGATCACATTGCCGCTGACCGTGGTGAACGAGGTGGGGACCTCCCCGATCGGATCGCCGGTCGCCGACTCGACGATGACCCGGCCCCGGTCGGGTGCGAGCAGGAACCGGCCCTCGTCGACCGAGGCGGAAACGGTGCGCAGGTCCGGCGCGACCGTGGTGCGATAGCCCTCCCCCGCACTCGACAATCCCGCCGCGTACCGCGTCTGCTGATCGACCTCCGCGGACGAGACGCCGGCCAGACTCACCGCCACCGCGACGGGCAGCGCCACGGCCAGCGCGCGGCGAACAACCTTGTGTTGGAACATGATCGAGAATCTCCCTCCCGAAACTCCCGAAGAACCCGGCCCCGGGCGAATCGAACAAGTCACTGTCATGGACAACGCATTGGAAACGAATCACACGGGAGCCATCGGGGCTCCGTCATACGCGGGGCACATTACCCGGCGGCTCGAGAGACCGATCTCCTACCCCTGAAACAGCAACGGCCCGTGTCTCCCTGGGGAGACACGGGCCGAAGAACTGGTATCAGTTCGCGTTGAGCAGGTCGATCACGAAGACCAAGGTCTTGCCGGAGAGGGCGTGGCCCGAGCCGGCGCCGCCGTAGGCGAGCTCCGGCGGAATGACCAGCTGACGACGGCCGCCGACCTTCATGCCGGGGATGCCGTCCTGCCAGCCCTGGATCAGGCCGCGCAGCGGGAAGGTGATGGATTCGCCGCGATCCCAGGAGGAGTCGAACTGCTCACCGTTATCGAACTCGACGCCGACGTAGTGCACCTCGACGGTGCCACCGGGCACCGCTTCCTTGCCTTCGCCCTCGATGAGGTCGGTAATGACGAGCTCGGTGGGCGCGGGGCCCTCCTGGAATTCGATCTCCGGCTTGGTCATGCGGGCTATCCCCTTCGATAGATTGCTGTACCCAACAAGTTTGCCAACAACAGCTGATTCGAAACTAGCGGTTGTCGATCGCACGATAGTCGCGTTCACCGTAGCCGGTGTAGATCTGACGCGGGCGACCGATCTTCAGCGGCTCGGAGTGCATCTCACGCCAGTGCGCGATCCAGCCCGGCAGGCGACCCATCGCGAACAGCACGGTGAACATGCGGGTGGGGAAGCCCATGGCGCGGTAGATGACGCCGGTGTAGAAGTCGACGTTCGGGTACAGACGACGCGACACGAAGTAGTCGTCGGTGAGGGCGGCCTCTTCGAGCTGCTTGGCGATATCGAGCAGCTGGTCGTCGCCACCGATCTTCGACAGGATCTTGTCGGCGGCCTGCTTGACCAGCGTCGCGCGCGGGTCGTAGTTGCGGTAGACGCGGTGCCCGAAGCCCATGAGCTTCACGCCGTCTTCCTTGTTCTTGACCTTGCGGATGAATTCCTTGACGTCGCCGCCGCTGGCCTTGATCTCGTCGAGCATCTCGAGCACGGCCTGGTTCGCGCCGCCGTGCAGCGGGCCCCAGAGCGCGTTGATGCCACCGGACACCGAGGTGAACAGGTTGGCGTCGGAGGAGCCGACGAGGCGCACGGTCGAGGTGGAGCAGTTCTGCTCGTGGTCGGCGTGCAGGATCAGCAGCATGTCGAGCGCGGCGGCGACCTCGGGGTCGACCTCGTAGGGCTCGGCCGGGAAGCCGAAGGTCATCCGCAGGAAGTTCTCGACCAGCGACAGCGAGTTGTCGGGGTAGAGGAACGGCTGACCGACCGACTTCTTGTACGAGTAGGCCGCGATGGTCGGCAGCTTCGCCAGCAGGCGGATGGTCGACAGCTCGACCTGCTCGGGATCGCGCGGGTCCAGCGAGTCCTGGTAGTACGCCGACAGCGCGTTCACCGCGGACGACAGCACCGGCATGGGGTGCGCGTTGCGCGGGAAGCCGTCGAAGAACCGCTTCAGGTCCTCGTGCAGCAGGGTGTGGCGACGGATGCGATCGGTGAAGTCGTCGAGCTGGGCCTGGGTCGGCAGCTCGCCGTAGATGAGCAGGTAGCTGACCTCGATGAAGGTCGAGCGGCCCGCCAGCTGGTCGATCGGGTAACCGCGGTAGCGCAGGATGCCCGCTTCACCGTCGATGTAGGTGATGGCCGACTTGGTCGACGCGGTGTTCATGAAACCGGGGTCATAGGTGACGTAACCGGTGCTGGCCAGCAGCTTGCCCAAGTCGAGCCCGTCGTTACCCTCCGCGGCCTTGGTGACCGAGATCGGGAACTCGCCACCGGGGTACTGGAGTACCGCCTTGGCGTCTTCGGTGACGTTGGTGATGTTCTCAGCGGGCACGGAAGGATCCCTCTCAGGCTAGAACCATAGGCACCGGTGCGGTCGGCACAGGTGCGCTTGCGCTAACGCTAGCTGTTGTTCGGTCAGGACGAGCAATCAGGGTTGTCCTGTCCTGTTCTCACACCGGTCACGTGCGGCGGTGAGGTCGGCGCAGGGCCGGGGACCTGCGCCGATCCCGTTTTCCGTACCCTCGACGCGGCGGTGTCGAACGATTGTCCGACGTGCGAAACCGATGCTTGAATCCGATTGCCGCACAAGTCAATTCGCGGCCACGGTCGAGGGTGCGCGAGTGACGCGGTAGCGAACGAAGGCGGGGAACGCCAGCGCGGCGAGCACCACTCCGATCACCACCAGGACGCCGCCACCGGCAGCCGCTACAGCAGTACCCATGCTGGCCGCCGCGAAACCGTGGGCAACGTCACCGATTCGCGGCCCACCTGCGACGACCACGATGAACACGCCCTGCAACCGTCCCCGCATCTCGTCGGTGGACACGTTGAGCAACATGGCCGTGCGGAACGCCGCCGAGACCATGTCGACCGCGCCGCCGAACGCCAGGAAGGCCACGGCGATCCACAGCCACACGCCCAGTCCGAACCAGTGCCCGGCCAACCCCACCGCGAGCCCGAAGCCGACCATCGCCACACCCCACAGCGCGATGCACACGATCACCGCCAGCCCCTGCCTGCGCACCCGCGGTATCCACCCGGAGAACACGCCGCCGATCACCGAACCCGCCGCGATGGCCGCGAACAGCAGGCCGAGCGCCACCCCGCCCTCGGCCGGATCGTGGAAGGTCTCGTGCGCGATCTGCGGGAACAGCGCACGCGGCATGCCGAACACCATGGCGATGATGTCGACGACGAATGAGGCGAGCAGGATGCGCTGACCCCCGAGATAGCGGAACCCGTCGAGTACGGCGCGCAGCCCGGCCCGGCGCTGCTCGCCGGTCGGTGGGAAGGGGGGCAGTCGCCACACCGCCCACAGCGTCGCGAGCAGGGCGATCGAGTCGATCAGATACAGCATCGGCAGGCCGATCACGGGGATCAGCACACCGGCCAGCACCGGCCCCGCGATCATCCCGACGTTCTGCACGGTCATGCTCAGCGAACTGGCCGAGGCCATCTGCTCCGGCGGCAGCAATCGGGCGATGAGGGCGCTGCGGGTGGGCTGGTTGACCGCGAAGAACGCCTGCTGGGTGGCGAAGAGCCCGAGCACCAGCCACACATTGTTCAGGCCGAGCGCGGCCTGCGCCCAGAACGCGACCGCGGTCAGACCGGTGCCCGCCGTGGTGAAGACGAGCAGGGTGCGCCGGTCCATCACATCGGCGAGCGCACCGCCCCAGAGTCCGAACACCACCAGCGGAATCAGGCCGAACAAGCCGGCCAGGCCCACGTAGCCGGAGCTGCCCGTGATCTGGAACAGCTGCTGCGGTACCGCGACCACCGAAAGCTGCGCGCCGATGACGGTGACGATATTGGTCGTCCACAACCTGCGATAGTCGCGATTACGCAGGGGTTCGGTGTCGGCGAGCAGCTTCACTCGGCGCAGATTAGCCACTCCGGCACGGTCATCCCATGTTTGCGCGCAGTGACATCGGCCACCACCGATTACGGCTGCAAGCGTTCGATCGTTGTGGTCTGCCCATCGATCCGCACGACGATCCGGTTGTGCAACCTGCCGTGCCTGCCCTGCCAGAACTCCACCTCGTCGGGGCGCAGCAGGTAACCGCCCCAGAACGGGGGCACGGGGATGTCGTCGACGTCGGCGAATCGCGCCGTCGTCTCGGCCAGCACGCGATCGAGTTCGGCTCGCGAGGACACCGGCCGCGACTGCTGTGAAGCCCACGCACCCAGCCGTGACTCCCGTGGCCGCGCCGCCCAATAGGCCGCGGTCACCTCGGCGGACACCCGCTCGGTCACGCCGCGCACATGCACCTGCCTGGCCAGCGCGGGCCAGACGAAGCTCGCCGCCGCGTACGGATCGGCGGCGAGCTGGGTGCCCTTGGCCGAGTCGTAGTTCGTATAGAAGGTGACGCCCTCGGGCGAGAGTCCTTTGCACAGGACCGTGCGCGCCACCGGTCGCGGCGCGGGGCCGGTCAGCGAGACCGTGGCCAGCACCATCGCGTTGGGTTCGGCGACGCCGGCGCCTCGCGCCTGCTCGATCCAGCTGCGCAGCAACGGTTCCCAGCCACCGGCCACCCAGGTCTCGTCGAGATCGGGTTCGGTGGCCGCGACGATCAGGGGATTGCCGTAGTCGACACGCATCGCGGCGAGGTCGGGCGCGGTGGTCGCGGCGGGGTCCAGGTCACGCATAGGGGCGAGATTACTCCGCGGTACGACCGGGTCTAGGGTTCAGAAATATCGGCATGCCCCTGCAAGGAGAGTCACCATGACTACCAGCTCGGTACCACAGGATTTCGTCAGCGGATTGGAAGGCGTGGTGGCCTTCACCACCGACATCGCCGAGCCGGACAAGGACGGTGGCGCGCTGCGATATCGCGGCGTCGACATCCAGGATCTGGTCACCGACCAGGTGACTTTCGGCGACGTGTGGGCCCTGCTGGTCGACGGCGAGTTCGGCCGTGGCCTGCCGCCCGCCGAGCCGTTCCCGCTGCCGGTGCACACCGGCGATGTGCGCGTCGACGTGCAGGCGGGCCTGGCCATGCTCGCCCCGATCTGGGGCTACGAGCCGCTGCTCGACATCGACGACGAGACCGCCCGCGAGAACCTCGCCCGTGCCTCGGTGATGGCGCTGTCGTATGTGGCGCAGTCCGCCCGCGGCATCTATCAGCCCGCCGTTCCGCAGCGCAAGATCGACGAGTGCGACACCGTCACCCAGCGGTTCATGACCCGCTGGAAGGGTGACCCGGACCCACGCCACACCGAGGCGATCGACGCCTACTGGGTGTCGGCGGCCGAGCACGGCATGAACGCCTCCACCTTCACCGCCCGCGTGATCGCCTCCACCGGCGCCGACGTGGCGGCGTCGCTGTCCGGCGCGATCGGCGCGATGTCCGGCCCGCTGCACGGCGGCGCCCCGGCCCGCGTGCTGCCGATGATCGAGGCCGTCGAGAAGTCCGGTGACGCGCGTGCGCTGGTCAAGGGCATCCTCGACCGCAAAGAGAAGCTGATGGGCTTCGGCCACCGCGTGTACCGCGCCGAAGACCCGCGCGCCCGCGTGCTCCGCGCCACCGCCCAGCGCCTCGACGCCCCGCGCTTCGAGGTGGCCGCCGCGCTGGAGCAGGCCGCCCTGGCCGAGCTGCGCGAGCGTCGCCCGGATCGCGCCATCGAGACCAACGTCGAATTCTGGGCCGCGGTGATCCTCGACTTCGCCGAGGTCCCGGCGCACATGATGCCCGCGATGTTCACCTGTGGTCGGACCGCGGGCTGGTGCGCGCACATCCTCGAGCAGAAGCAGCTGGGCAAGCTGGTCCGCCCCGCCGCGATCTACACCGGGCCCGGCCCGCGCACCCCGAACGAAGTTCCGGGCTGGTCCACCATCTCGCAGCACTGAGTCGGCTGAACCGGGCGCCGGATCATCGACGCCCGGTTCACTCTCAGCTACTTGCCATCTCTAATGATTGACCTGCGCGTATGCGTCCGACGCGCGCAGAGGCCGGATCGGCGATAACATCCCAGCGAACATGTTCGTGAGGGGTGGATTGTGGTCAGCAACGGTTTGTCGCGACGTCGACTGTTCGGCGCCTGCGCCGCTCTGACCGCCGGTTTTGCTACGGGATGCGCTGTCGCACAAGGCGATTCGGTTGCTTCCGAGATGACGAGCCGCACCGTTCCACCGGCGAGCGCGCACCCGATCGCCACTCCCCAGGCTGTGCCACCCCTTTTCCCTGCCCAGGTGGCAGCCCGGCACGCAGGCATGATCCCGCATCAGTGGGGCGTCGACCTGCCCGGCATCACCAGCAGCTTCCCCGCGGGCGGCAAACAGTTCGCGCTCACTCTCGACGCGTGCGGCGGCCCGGGCAACAGCGATATCGACCAGGCGCTGATCGACCTGCTGATCGCCGAGCAGGTGCCTGCCACCCTGTTTCTCAACAAGCGGTGGGTCGATGCCGATCCGGGTCGGGTGCAGCGGCTCGCCGCGAATCCATTGTTCGAGTTGGCCAATCATGGTGCCGCGCACAAACCGCTGTCGGTTTCGGGGCACTCGGCCTACAAGATCGCGGGCACGGGTTCGGCCGAGGAGGCGGCGTACGAGGTGTGGGACAACCACCAACGGCTCACCGAACTCACCGGCCGCGCGCCCCGCTTCTTCCGCGCGGGCACGGCCCACTACGACGAGGTGGCGGTCGCGATCGTCCACGAATTGGGTGAGACCCCACTGGGTTTCACCGTGAATGTCGACTTCGGCGCGACTGCCTCATCAGCACAGGTCAAGCGCGCCATAAGCGCGGCCGCTCCCGGTGGTATCGCCCTGGCCCACATGCATCGCCCGCGCTCGGGCACCGCCGCGGGCATAGCCGCCGCACTCCCAGCCCTGCGGGCCGCGGGCTTTACCTTCGTCCACCTCTGACGAGTCAGCACGACCCTTCTGAGTGCGGCGCTAGCGAGTCAGCGCCTCGAAGTCGAGCGCGACCGAAGCTCCCCGATCGACGGTGAAGAACGCGGCCGCCAACCGGGTCCCGAGTTCGATCTGCCCGACCGCCGACAGCGGCACCGGCTGAATCAACCGCACCCGCCACGGCAACGGCTCGTCCCAGGCCCGCATCTCCAGATCGAGTCGGAGCACCGGATCATCGCGCCCCGTGTAGTCGGCCGCGATCGGCGCCACCGCGAGCACCGTCGCCTCGGCCCGCCGCCCATTCGCCAGGATCTTGGCCGCCGCCTTACGCCCCGACTCCGGCACCTCGGGCACGAACAGCACCACTCGCTCCCGGTCCCCGGGGTCGACTCGACAGCCGACCACGTCGCCGGTCTGCATCCACTCCAGATCCTGGCTACGCACCCGCTGCCGGACCCGCGCGTCGTAGGCCAACTCCCCCGGCACCGAAACCCGCACGCTGAACCGGTACCCGCCCTCGCCACGCCGAGTCCGCACCGACAGCACACTCGCCATCGCGGGCAGCCCCCTGATCAGCAGTTCCCGCCTGCCGCTCTCCGACAGCAACCCCGGCCGCCTCCCGAACGCCCAGGCACACCGGTCGAGCAGGGTCCGACCCGAGTCGGCCACAACGAGGCTCATGGCAGCAGAGTAGTGCGAACACCCTTCGCGCAAGGGCAAATTCCCCGCACTCACCGCATCCGCGTGGTCAGCCGAGGGCGGCGATCCCGGCGAGGATGAAATCGATTCCGGCGAGGAATTGTTCGCGGTCGTCGTGCTCGCACAGCTGCTCGGCGATCTGATGGGCGAACGGGAATTCCGCCGGATCGTGCTGTGTCCAGCGGGCGGCGACGGCCGCGAGGAAGGCCGAGCGGTCTCCCTCGGGCACCTCGAGTCGAGCGTTCGCCGCGTTCTGCCCGGCGACGCCGAGGATGTAGTTCACCAGCGCGGACGCGGCATAGAACATCGACCGTTCGGGGACGCCGAGTATCCGCAACTGCGCGCCGATGCGCTCGTAGATCCGCAGCATCGCCAGCTGCCACGGCACCCGGACGAGCTGGGCGCCCACCCACGGATGAGCGTCGATCGCGTCGAACAGCCCGAGCGCGACGGCACGGATCGAGGCGAAGGGCTCAGCGCTGTCGTCCGAGCTCGCGAGGACACGGGCGATGAGGTCGTCGGACGCGGCGACGAGCAGATCGCCCTTGTTCTCGACATGCCAGTAGATCGCGCCGCTGCCGGTCTCCAGACGCGAAGCCAGGGCGCGGAACGTGAGCGCGCGTTCGCCGTCGGCGTCGAGGATCTCGATCGCGGCGTCCACGATCCGCTGCTTCGACAGCGCGTCGGTGCGCCGGGTGGTCCGTGGGGGACGTGTCGCCATGCACACCATCTTGACACTTCTGGAACAACGTTCCAAACTGGGATCGATGGAACGACGTTCCAGTCTAGGAAAGGAAGCACTATGACGACAGCGGTCACGATCATCGGCGCCGGCCTCGGCGGCCTCACGCTCGCCCGAGTCCTCCATGTCCACGGGATCCCCGCGACGGTCTACGAAGCCGAGCCGTCGGCGGGCGCTCGCACCCAGGGCGGCCAGCTCGACATCCACGAACACGACGGCCAATTCGCCCTCGCCGCGGCGGGCCTCACCGCCGAGTTCCACGCGATCATCCACGAGGGCGGCGCGGCCTCCCGGATTCTCGACCGGCACGGCGAGCTGCTCCTGGACGAGCCCGACGACGGCAGCACCGGGCGGCCCGAAGTCCTGCGCGGCGACCTGCGACGCATCCTGCTCGACGCCCTGCCCGCGGGCACGGTCCGGTGGGGCAAGAAGCTGACCGACGTCACCGCCGTCGGCGGCGGCCACCACGAGCTGACATTCGCCGACGGTTCGATCGTGCGCACCGCGCTCCTCGTGGGCGCCGACGGCGCCTGGTCGCGGATCCGCCCGCTGCTCTCGGAGGCGCGACCCGCATACGCGGGCGCCGTCTTCGTCGAGACCTACCTCTACGACGTCGACAACCGGCACCCGACGGCGGCCGCGGTGGTGGGCGACGGTGGCATGTTCGCGCTCGCACCGGGCAACGGCATCTCCGCGCACCGCGAGGCGGGCGATGTCATCCACACCTATGCCGAGCTCGCCCGCCCCGCCGACTGGCTCGACGGCATCGATGTCACCGACCCCACCGCCGCACTCGCCCGGGTGGCAGCCGAATTCGACGGGTGGGCGCCCGAACTCACCGCGCTGATCACGAACGGCGACACCCCGCCGGTCCCGCGCACGATCAACACGCTGCCCACCTGCCACCGCTGGGACCGCGTCCCCGGTGTGACCCTGCTCGGCGACGCCGCGCACCTGGCGCCCCCGGCGGGCGATGGCGCCAACCTCGCCATGCTCGACGGCGCCGAACTCGCCATGGCGATCGCCGCGCACCTCGGCGACGTCGAAGCCGCGCTCACCGCCTACGAAGCGGCGCTGTTCCCCCGTAGCGCGAGGGCGGCCGCGGACGCGCACCGAATCCTCGACCTCTGCGTCGGCGACAGCGCGCCGCACGGATTGGTCGACTTCATGACCGGCGTTCCCTGAACAACCGTGACGAACGCGAGTGGGCCGCCTCACAGCCTCTTCCCGACCCGCCCCCGTGCGCGTACGAGCTTCGGCGGACCACTAAACTCGCCCCCATGACCAGTGCGTTCCCGACAATTCCCGCTGACCTCAAGCCCGCCGACGGACGGTTCGGCTGCGGCCCCTCCAAGGTCCGCCCGGAGCAGCTGCAGTCCCTGGTGACTGTCGGCGCCTCGGTCTTCGGCACCTCGCATCGCCAGAAGCCGGTCAAGGACGTGGTCGCCCGCGTTCGCAACGGCCTGCGTGAGCTGTTCTCCCTGCCCGACGGCTACGAGGTCGTCCTCGGCAACGGTGGCACCACCGCGTTCTGGGATGCCGCCGCCTTCGGCCTGATCCGCGAGCGTTCGCTGCACCTGACCAACGGCGAGTTCTCCTCGAAGTTCGCCTCGGTCGCCAAGGGCAACCCCTTCATCGGTGATCCGATCGTCGTCAAGGCCGAGCCGGGCAGCGCGCCCGAGCCCGTGTCGGACCCCTCGGTCGACCTCATCGGCTGGGCCCACAACGAGACCTCCACCGGTGTGTCCATCCCGGTGTCGCGTCCGGTCGGCTCGGAGAACGCCCTGATCGCCATCGACGCCACCTCCGGTGCGGGCGGTCTGCCGGTGAACATCGCCGATTCCGACGTGTACTACTTCGCCCCGCAGAAGTGCTTCGCCGCCGACGGTGGCCTGTGGATCGCGATCATGAGCCCGGCCGCACTGGCCCGCGTCGCCGAGATCAAGGAATCGGGTCGCTGGACCCCGGAGTTCCTGTCGCTGCCGATCGCGGTCGACAACTCCTCCAAGGACCAGACCTACAACACCCCGGCGCTGGCCACCCTGCTGCTGTTCGCCGATCAGATCGAGTGGATGAACGCCAACGGCGGCCTCGACTGGACCGTGAAGCGCACCCTGGATTCGTCCTCGCGCCTGTACTCGTGGGCCGAGTCGAGCTCGTTCGCCACCCCGTACGTGTCGAACCCGGCGCACCGCTCGCAGGTCGTGGGCACCATCGACTTCGACGACGCGGTCGACGCGGCCCAGGTCGCCAAGATCCTGCGCGCCAACGGCATCGTCGACACCGAGCCCTACCGCAAGCTGGGCCGTAACCAGCTGCGTGTGGGCATGTTCCCGGCTATCGACCCGGAAGATGTTTCGCAGCTGACCCGTTCGATCGACTGGGTCGTCGGTCAGCTCTGAGATAAGACCGACATCGGGCCGGTGTGCGGCGAACTTTTTTCGGTTCGCGGCACACCGGCCTTCTTTGTCATGACTGCACACATTCGCAATATTCGCCGAGTTTCGACAGATCTCGGTACCGAGATTTGATGTTGATCTATCACCAAAACCCCTGTACACAAGCCGAATTCGTACGGTGAGCCGCTCAGATTAGCCCCCTGGGCAGCCTTGGCGCGCGATTTAAGTCGTGCGTGTCTGCTGCCACGGCCAAGTAATGTGCACTACTGTCTAGGAAAGTGGGCGGTGTCGTAGCCGACGCGATAGGGAGGTAACGGTGCGTGAACTTCGAGTGATCGGGGTGACGCCCGACTCCACGCACATCGTGTGCAGCGACACCGAGTCCGGTACCAAGTTCCGGTTGCCCGCCGACGACAAGCTCCGCGCGGCGGCGCGCGGCGACCTCGCACGATTCGGCCAGATCGAGATCGAAACGGAGGCGACTATGCGTCCTCGCGATATCCAGGCCCGTATTCGCGCTGGAGCGTCCGTCGAGCAGGTCACGGCAGAGTCCGGTATGCCGGAATCCAAAGTCGAGCGATTCGCCTACCCCGTCTTGCTCGAGCGAGCGCGCGCAGCCGAATTGGCGCAGAAGGCGCACCCGGTGCGCCCCGACGGCCCCTCGGTGGAAACGCTGCACGAGATCGTCACCGCAGCCTTCACCGAGCGCGGCCACACCATCGAACAGGCCGAGTGGGACGCCTGGAAAGACGAAAAGGGTTTCTGGGTCGCCCAATTGCAGTGGCGCCACGGTCACTCCGAGATCGCCGCGCACTGGCGCTACCAGCCCGACGCGCACGGTGGCTCGGTGTCCCCGCTCGACGATCCGGCCAACGATCTGATCGATCCCGACTTCGGCCGCGCGCTGCGCGGACTGGCGACGATCCTGCCCACGCCGGTTCCGGCCGCTTCGCCGGTGCCGGAGCCGCCGACCTCGGTGGAGCCGCGTCCGCGCGAGCAGATCGCCGCACCGGCGGCCCGGCCGCAGAGTCGGCCCGCGCCGAACGTGGACGAGTACTACGAGCAGCGTCAGGTCGCGGCAGGCGGTGGGACAGCGGCGATTCCGGCCGCACCCATCCCCACGGCGCCGATCCCCGCTGCCGCTCCGAAGCCCGCTGCGCCGATTCCTGCCGTGCCCGCCGCGCCGAGTCAGCCCGCGGCGCAACAGGAGAAGCCCGCTGAGGAGCCGGCGGCCGAAAAGCCCGCCCCGAAGCCCGCACGCACCAAGCGCGGTAAGGCGCCCATGCCGTCGTGGGAGGACGTCCTGCTGGGCGTCCGCAGCTCCGGGAACTAACCGAACTCCGAGATCTCGTCAATACCCCGAGATCTCGTCAGCACATGGGTAACTCACCGGGTACGAGCTGAGGTAACACACGCACCTCCGTCAGCCGCAGACGCCGTCGTGCTACCCACCTAGATCTGGCTTGAATACGCGGAGTGGCGGACAAGGAGGCGGAACAGTGGCTTCTACGCTCTGGTACGTCGATACCACTGATCCTGTTTCCGTCCTGAAAAGTCAGGTCGAGGCGGATCCTGTCGCGGCGGCGGCATTGGCCGGGCAGCTGTATGCCGACCACGACGTTCGGCCGCACATGGTCGGGACGCTGGCCGGGTGCGCCGCACCGGATCGGGACGAGGTCTACATCGGGTGTTATCCCGGACTGACCGTGGTGTGCACGGCCGAGGCCGCCCTGGTTCGGCCGACGAAACTGCCCGACCTGCTGGTGCGACCGCTCGCTTCCGAGCACACCTATCTCGTGTCCTACGACGCGAAACTGCACTGGGGCGCGTTCGCGCATTGGGAGCGCGGCGAATTCCGGCGGTCGTTCAGTTCCACCCGGGTGGACATTCTCGAGAACGAGGGGCTCCCGATGGTGTGGGAGCGGACGTTCTGGGCGGGTGAGCATCCGGTGCCGTGGCGGGGTGCGGACCATCCCGAACCGCAATCGCTGCCGTTCGATCCCCCGGATTTCGCCGACGCCGCCAATGACGAATGGCTCGGTTTCCGCTACCTGGCCCCGGCCGCTCCCGGGCAGCCCGCCCCCATCGACCTGGCGGTCTGCGGTTTCACGCTGTATCCGAAAGGCCAGGCGCCCGAACAGAAGCAAGTGCCGATGGGTCGCCCCGGTGCGGCGACGCGGCGTAAGCGCGGGATCTTCGGGTGGCTGCACGGCGCCGATCGGGTGGTGTGACCCTCAGCTGATCACATAGACGGTCGCGGCGATCCAGCCGAGCACCACCGCCGCCGCCGCACCGGCCAGCACCCACCGCACCACCGGCGTGAACCGCCATCGCCACGCCGTCGGCGCCACCCCACCCGCCGCCACCACGTTCACCCCGATCGCCAGCAGCGGATTGACCGCGGCGAGCGCGCAGCCGAAGGCGTACACCGCGACCCCGCCGAGCAACGCGACCAGCACGACAACGGTGCCGCCCGCCACCCACGGCACCGAATCCGCTTGGGCCCGATAGGGGCCGTCGCATTCCTGGCTCATGACCTGCGCACTCGTTCGTAGAACGCCATCGCCGCCGCGGTCGCGACATTGAGCGAATCGGTGCCGGGTGACATCGGGATCCGCGCACGGATATCGGTGGCGCGCATGGCCTCTTCGGTCAAGCCGGGGCCTTCGGCGCCGAGCAGCAGCGCCACCCGCTCCCCCGTCATCGCCGTCGCCAGATTGACCGCCTCGGGATTCGGCGTCAATGCGATGATCTGGAATCCCTTGTTCCGCACGAGGTCGAGACCTTCGGGCCACTGCGGCAATTGCGCGAACGGCACCCGGAGCACATGCCCCATCGAAACCCGGACCGCCCGCCGATAGAGCGGATCGGCGCATCGGTCGCCGAACAGCACCGCATCCGCGCCGAGGCCCGCGGCATTTCGGAACATCGAACCCAGGTTCTCGTGATCGTTGACGCCTTCCAGCACCGCCACCGTGCGCGCGCCGTCGAGCACCTCGTCGACCGTCAAGTCCGCTGGACGCGGCGCGACGGCGAGCACGCCGCGATTGAGATGGAATCCGACCACCTCGGCCATCACCTCCGCGCTCGCGCGGTAGTACGGCAGATCACGATCGGCGAGATCATCGGCGAGGGTCTCGAAGCGCTTCCCGACCCCGAGCAGCGCGTTCGGCGTGAAACGCGAGTCGAGCATCCGCTGGACGACCACGACGCCCTCGGCGATGACCAGGCCTTTGCGGCCCGGCAGATCCGGCCTGCGGTCGGCATTGGACAGGTCACGGAAGTCGTCGACGCGCGGGTCGGTGGGGTCGTCGATATCGATCACTTCGGCCACCGGCTAATCCTGGCATGCTGGAAGCATGAAGATTGTCCAGTTGATCTTGAACGTGCTCTGGGTGGTGCTGTGCGGATTCTGGATGGCGCTGGGGTACCTGCTCGCGGCACTGATCTGTTTCATCCTGATCATCACCATCCCGTTCGGGATAGCCTCGCTGCGCCTGGCCGGGTACGTGCTGTGGCCGTTCGGACGCACGGTGGTCGACAAACCGAGCGCGGGCGCGGGCTCGCTGATCGGCAATGTGATCTGGTTCGTCTTCGCGGGCTGGTGGCTGGCGTTGGGCCATGTGTTCACCAGCATCGCGCTGGCGGTGACGATCATCGGGCTGCCGTTCGCCTGGGCGAATCTCAAGCTGGTACCACTGTCGTTGTTCCCGCTCGGCCATGACGTGGTGTCGGCCGACGCGGTGCGATAGGCGAGCCGATCACTCCGATTCGGCGACGATCTGGTTCATGATGCCGACAGCTTCCCCGAGCACCGCGATCTGCTCGGGGCGCAGTCCGGCGAGCTGACCGGTCATCCATACCTCGCGGGCATTGGTCTCGTCGGCGATCAGCGCGCGGCCGGCGGGCGAGAGCGAGACGATGATCTGCCTGCCGTCGGTCGGGTGCGGGCGACGTTGGACCAGGTCGAGGTCGGTGAGCGAGGCGATGACACGGGTCATCGACGGTGGTTGCACGCGTTCCTTGCCCGCCAGCGCGCCGGGCGTCATCGCGCCATCACGAGCCAGCGTCGCCAAAGCCGACAGCTGAGTAAGCGAGATCTGCGCGTCGGAACGGCGTCCGCGCAGGTGTCTCGTGAGCCGCACGACAGCCAGTGAAAGGTCACCGGCCAGGGAGCGGACGTCCGATGGCGTTGTCACAGTGCAGAACTCTACGGTAAATCCGGCTGGGCTGACGGGTTTCACACCGCTACTGTTTGGGTATGGATGCCGGACCTGTCAGTCCCGAGATACCTCAACTGCCCCGAATCCTGGTCGACCCGCGCCCCGTAGTGCTGGCCGGCTTCGCCCTGTGGGCTATCGCGACCGTGGTCGTGTGGATGAACGAGAGCTGGGCCGATGCCCTCCCGGTGTGCCTGATGGGGCTCGTGGTGGGCGTACTGGGGTCGTCGATCTTCCTCGCGCAGCGGCGTTCCGCGCGACGTGGCGACAAGGGCGCCCAGGTGGGACTCGACACCGACTAGGCCACCTCGAATTCGTCACTGGTCCCGGTGAGGGGACGGAGCGTGCCGTCGGCGCCCAATACGTCGGCGTAGTGCACGAATCGGTGCCTGCCGGGTTCGGCCGTCGCGGGGATATCCCAGGTGAAGCGGGCGATCGAGACCGCGGCGCCCTCCTTGCGCCAGTGGAAACGGACGTCCCACTCGCCCTCGTTGGCTACCCGCGCCCAACCCGCCGCGGTCTGTCGCTGCACATGCAGGAAGGTGTCGCCCCGGCGCGGATTGTGCTTCGGGTGGGCCGAAACGAATTCGACCACCGCCTGTTCGCCCCGTCGACAGGACGCGGGCTGGACCAGGACATCGCCGAACCCACGACCCGGCGGGGTCGCGTCGGGGCCCGGCACGGGGGCGAAGTTCGGCTGCAGCGCGGAGACATCGCGCGGCGCAGGGCCGCGACCGACGGTCTGCCCCGCCGCGAACGCCTCTGCCAGTCTCGTGAATTCCTGCACATACCCGCACAGCGTGTAGCGGCCGAACAGCGTCGAGGCGCCCTCGTACTGTTGCGCGTCGTACTCCTCCGGCGTGGTGACGTATTCGTGGTAGCTGTTCGAATAGCCCTGTAGCAGCACCTGCTCCAACTCGACGCCGAGCACCGCCGCCACCGCGCGACGCACGCGCAGCCCCGCGACGATCGTGAATTCCCCGCCGGCCGCGGCCAGATACAGGTCGCCGATGCGAACCAGCTGGATCGGCACCACATTGGGCACCCACGGCACCGGCGGCATCAACCCGAGCGGGGCGAAGATCGCTTTGGGGGCCTGGGCGTCGGCGAGCCAGGCGGGGTGCGGATGGTCGATGCCGCCGAGGAAGTCGACCATCGGGTTGCGCACGCCTTCGGGAATCGGGCCGCCGGGCAGGCCGGGTCCGTCCTCGACACTGCCCGCTGCCAGCGAGACGCCCGCCGCGGCCGGGGCGGTGCGTCGCGGGGCGCCGTCGGGGGTGAAGCGGCCGTCGATCGTGAGCGCGGCGAGGTCGATGTAGCAGAGCATCGAGGCCACCTCGGCCCGCTGCGCGGTGCCCTGCGCCGCGGCCTGTTTCGCCGCGTGGTGCTGGCGTTCGCCGAGGATCCTGGTGTTGGCGAACTCGTCGGTGGTCGGTCCGTTGCCGGGCGTGAGGCCGAGATTGGGCGACATGTCACCGGCATTGGTCTGCGCGAAGGCGGCGATGAAGTCGGCGCCGTCGAGGTGGCGGACGCCGTGTTCGAGGTGTTCGGCGGCGTAGCTGGCGTAGCCCTTGTTATCGGAGCTGATCAGGCGGTTCGCGTTGGTCATCGAGGTGTTGTGGGTGGCGAACCAGGTGAGCGCACCGACCTGACGGCCTTGCCTGGCGAACTCCAACGTGGTCACCGCCGGGTCGATCGCGTCGGGGAAGACCGCGCGATCGGCGGCCGGATTGCGGTCGAAGGCCACGCGCGAGCGGTTCACGCTGGCGTCGTGCAATTGCGCGCGGCCGAGGGTGATCGAACCCGGCGCGACATCCGCGTCGGCCGCGACGATCGCCTCCACGATCCCGTCGACCTCGGCGTCGAAGACCTGCTGCTGGAATCCCATCGTCGCCAGCGTGTAGGCGTAGTCGTGTGCGGAACCACCGCAACTGGCGTGGGTGTGCGTGGAGGTGAGGACAACATTTCGTTCGGAATATCGATCGCCGAAACGGCGGGCGAGCGCCAGCAGCACCGCGCCGTGGACCGAGCCGAACAACGCACCGTTCTCCACCGCGACGAGTGCGATCCGATTTCCGCGCGCCCCGATCACGAACGCGCGAGCACGCGGGCGCAGATGAATTCCCGCTGTGGCCTGTTCGAACTGCGAGTAGCCCATCATGCCGCATTCCGCGGCCGGGCCCGTGAGGTCGGCGATACCGAGCCCAAATTCGAATCCCTCCGGATTCGCGTGTGCGACCGGCATTCCCATGGTGGAGATGACGGGCAGGGCGCTGGCACTCAGTGCCGAGGCGGCAAGCATCGTGCGGCGGGACAGGGACATCGGGCGACTCCTTCGTAACTTCCATTTCGGAGACAACCACATCAACTGGTCAAATGTCCAGGATTTTCTGGCGGACCGGCGAATTGACTGTTCGTGGCGTGGGCGCTTAACTCGCACAGTGTCCTCCCGATTGAGCGTCGAAGAACGACGAGCCCACCTGATCGAGGCAGCGATCGGTCTCGCCGAGAAAAAGGGCGTGGCGGGCGTGACCACGCGTGATGTCGCCCAAGCGGCCGGTGTCTCGTTAGGTGTGGTGCATTACTGTTTCGAAAACAAGGACGCGCTGATGACCGAGCTGGTCAAAGCGCTCTCAATGGAATTGCGCGATTCCGTCGATGCCGATGAATCGGTATGGGAAGACGCCGGAACAGGAAAAGAAGCACTTCAGAAATTGGTGCGCCGCGGTTTGGAACTGATGTGGCGCAACATCGAAGCCACTCCCGAACGACAGTTGCTGACCTACGAGACCACCACCTACGCGCTGCGCGAGGGTGAGTCGACACCGGCCAAGCTGGCGATCGCCCGCGAGCAGTACGGGTTCAACGACAGCACCATCGCCGATGTGATCAACCAATGCAGCGAGGCGACCGAAACGCGATGGAACACACCGGTGCCGACGCTGAGCCGATTCATGCTCAATGTGATCGACGGGATCGTGCTGCGGTGGCTGGTCGATGACGACAGCGAATCCGTGCAGACTCAGCTCGATCTGCTCGCCGAGATGATCACCGCCCACGCGGCATAGCTCGACGCGGATCTACCCGCGCGGCACCTGCACGTGGACGACATCTCCTTCGCACCACCACGGGACGCGGACGGTGCCCGAGAGCGCACCGCGCAGATGCACTTCGAGAGTCTCGTGCAGGACCAGCTCGCCGGTGCTGTCGCGCGGGGACCACAGCTGGCGCAGCACTACGCCCAAAGGTTCTGCGGCCCAGGTGCTCCGGCGGCCGGTCCCGAGCACCTCGCCGCTGATCTCCTCCGAGACCAGCGGGAGATCGAGCAAGGTGGCCAGCGCCTCGGCGTGTGCCGTGTCCCCGACGACGAGGCGTTGCGGCGGGACGACCAAGCCGAAGCAAGGCTGGTCGAGAACCATGGCGGTGCTCGCGTCGACGACGTCGCCGGACAGGGCGCGGATCTGCTCGGGGAGATCGAGTTCGCGCGGATCGAGGACGCCGGCCGCGACCGCCGCGGCAAGGCGGGCATTGGTGCGGGCGATCACCTCGGGGGCAGGCGATTTCGACGGATCGGCCAGTGCGTCGAGGAGTTCCTCGGCCAGCTCGGCGGACATGACGTCGGGGCGGACGAGCGCGGGGCGCAGCGCGTCGAGGTCGGTACCGTCGATGCCGATTGCCGCGAACACCGGTAGGAGCCCGGCGAATTCGTTGTCGTCGGGGTGGTGGAGTCGGCCGAGCGGGATGCCGTCGATGTGGGCGTGGCGGTGCAGCCACCAGGTGGTGTAGCCGTCGCGATCGGCGAGCAGCGCGCGGGTGCGCGGCTCGGACAGCAAGTGGCGCAGGGCTTGTGGCCAGCGGTCTTCGTCGACCAGGTCGAGGTCGCGGACCGCGGTGAGCTCGCGGGGGTCTTCGGAAAGGCTGTTCCACCAGGATTGTTCGTCGTCGAGGTCGTGGTCGGGGCCGATCGGCTCTGGATCGGTGAGTACCGCGAAGCCCCAGCCGACACCGATCGCGCGCAACGCTTGCTCGCCGTACTCGGCGACGACGGTGTCGGCGACGGTGCCGAAGGGGGCATCGGACGCCAGGACCTCGGCGAGCGGCGCCCCGGGGAGCAGCAGCTCGTCGGCGGGGCTCAGTTCGCCTGTGTCGTCGGGTAATTCGAGTAGGCCGAGCCAGTCGGGCAGCGAGCCGGCAGAGGCGTAGGGCGCCAGCTGGAGTACCGCGGCGACCGTGTCCGGGTCGGCCGGATCGTGCTCGAGCAGGTCGTGCAGAGCGGGATCGGTGAGCAGGTCATCCGAACTCGCGCTGCGGGCACCCAGGCGACCGAGGAGCGGGTGCGTGGCGTCCGGGTGGACCAGACGAGCCCAATGCACCGGCACGGCCACCGTGAGCTGATCATCGAGCACCACGGTCCGCGGGCCGGTGACCAACCGTCCGTCGGTGAGCGGCACGGCCAGCGCGCCGAATTCCTCGGCGGTCCTGGTATCGACGACGAACGGTTCGAGGGTCGCGTAAAACCGCCGCCACCACCGTGGTTCACGGTGCAACCCGCTCGACAGCTCGGCCAGCGCGGCAGGCCCGAGCCGATGGACGTCGAGGACCGCCAGCTTGTCCTGACCGGCGCGGCCGGACAGCTCCGGAATCACCAGCGGACCGGTGATCTCGGCCAGGATCGCGGCTAATTCCGGTGTGAGATCGGGGAATACGCTCGCGCGGGTGGGCGTGCTACACGGCGAGTCCGCTGCGGTCGGTTCGTACGTGGACGACTCCGCCGACGCGAAAGGGTCGCTGTACGGTGCGGATTCGCCCGGTCCGAACGTCGTAGTCAGGTGAGAGCCGTCGGCTTCGTCAGCCGCGAACAGATCCATGAGGTCTGGAACAGCCTTGCCGACCGGCGTGGATTCATCGGGACCGACGGAGGCGGAGATGCCGCCGGGCGCTGCCGATTCGCCCGTTGTGCCGCCGGGTTCGGCATGGTCCGGTGCGGGCTCCATGGGGTCCCACGAGTCCGCCGGTTCCGCGGTGCGGGCGGCACAGACCGGGAGCCAGGGGTTGGTGCGAAGCTCGGTGATCAGCGCTTCGCGGAGGAGGGCGTCGGCTTCGCTGCGGGCGAAGCCGGGGGTGGGGACCAGGACGAGACGGTCCCGCGGCGGGAGAGCGCGAGCGAAATCCGCGTAGCCCGTTGCCAATTCGGTGAGTCGGGCGCCCGGGAGGAGGCGGCGGCGATCGGGTTGCATGGGGATGTCGGCAACCAAGATCGCGGGGAGGGAGAGTTCCTCGTCGGAGCGGGTGGGGGCGCGCAGGACGTCCGGGGCGGTCGCGACGGGACGGCCCTCGCGCAGTGGGAGTAGCCAGCGGGCCCTGGGAGTGCGGTACTGCCACCAGGCTCGGCGCGTGCCGGACGGGAGGGTGATCGTCAGCTGGGAGAGTGTGCCGGTCTCGTCGGCGACCGTGGCGGCGTCATCCGTGGCAGCGGCAGTGCCGACCGTAGCGGCGGCGGCAGTGGTGATGCTCGACAGCGTGGCGTCGGAGCGAATGGCATCAGCGGGTTGATTGGTGGCAAGAATCGTTATCGCGCTGGTGAATTCGTCGGATTCGATTCGGATGCGCTGTAGGGCGGGCAGTTCCAGGAGGAGGTCGGGGGCCTCGGCTCGCATGGCGTCGAGGAGGGCGGTGGCGTCGATGTCGCCGCGGAGGTGGACGACGATCTCGGTGTCGGTGCCCGCGAGTGGGGTGGTCGGCACCGGCCAGGCGAGCCGGAGGACCGGGGGCGCGATGGCGGCCAGGTCGTCGGGGATACCGATGCCGGTGTCGTGCAAGGCGTTCAGTGTCGCCACACGGGAGAAGCGGAGGGATCCCGTCGTCGAGCGGACCTCGATCTCGTCGCCGACGGACCGCACCGCGGTGAAGCCGACGCCGAAGCGGCCCACCTGGGTGGTGTCGGCCTTGTCGGAGGCACGCAGTGCCGTCAACGCGTGCACACCGGAAACGCTCAACGGCTCGCCGGTATTCGCGACGTGCAAACGGCCGTCGAGCACCCGCACGGTCAGCGCGCCCGCGACTCCGGCCTTCGCCGCGGCGTCGGCCGCGTTCTGCGCGAGTTCGGTGAGCAACCGATCCCGGTAGCCCGCGGCCACCAGATCCGCCTCACTGGCACTGTCCTCCCGCAACCGCGTCGGCGAATCCCGCCACGCCGCGAGTACTCCGGCCCGCAGCTGCGCAGTACCGAACGGGTCCCCCGCTCCGTTCAGCTCGACACCGACGATCCGTGCTCACTGGCGTCAGCGGACTCCGCGGCCTCGGTGACCGGTGCGGTCTCGGCCGTGATGACCTCGTCGGCCGACTCCGGCAGCGCACCCTCGGCGAGCGCCGAACGCTCGGCGTCCACCGCGGCCACTGCCGCGGCCTCGGCGGTTTCCTGCTGATCGCCCGCCTGCTCGGCCGCTGCCTCGCCGACCGCGGTCAACGAGTCAGGACTCGGCTCGGTCGCGGAGACCGGGGTCGCCGGGTCGGTCATCGTTTCAGCCGCGATCTCCACAACCTCGATCGCGGGGTCGGCGGTCGTCTCGGCGACAACCTCCACAACCTCGATCGCCGGGTCGGCGGTCGTCTCGGCGACAACCTCCACGACCGCTGTTGCGGCGTCGGCTGTCTCGGGCGCGGCATCGTCGACGGTCGTTGCCGGGTCTTCGGCGGCCACCTGGGACTCGGCCTCGTCGATCGCCTTCTCGACAGCCGGGCGGACGATGTCGACGAAGTCCACCGCGTGGTCGTCGAACGCCTCGTACAGCGGCGATCCGTTGCCGCTGGGGGCGACCACATCGGAGTGGGCGCCACAGCCGTAGGCGATGTGGACGACGTGACCGTCGGCGCCCATCGCATTGCCGCAGACGCCGAAGGACTCGCGCAGGGCGCCGGCCAGCGGCAGGTAGAAGCCGCACATGCCGCACGTCGCCGGGGCTGCCTTGGCCATCTCGGTATCGGGGCCGAACTCGGTGAACCACCGCTCGGCGGCATCGGCGCGACCTTCGACGCTGAGAACCTGCACGCGGCCGAGGCCGACCTCGCGGGCCACCTCGTCGATCACCGGATCGCCGGTGGCCACGTAGCCGGGGACGAGGCGGGGGTCGTCGGCGGGCGTGGCGAGCAGGTCGCCGGGGCCTAGGTCGCCGGGGCGCACACGCTGGTCCCACGGGATGAAATCGGGGGCGATCAGGGCATCGAGGGCAGGCAACAACGCCGACTCACTCACCGTCGCGTGGTCGGCACCCGGGGGCGCGGCGACCACGACGGCCCACTGCCAGCCGCGGTAGCCGGGCAGGGTCGCCTCGAACCGGTGGGTGGCCGCGGTGTCGTCCTCGGCGCTCACCCCCAGATGGACTCCTACCCCGTCGGGTTCCAACGCGACGAGCGCACGACGTGCGACCTCGGCCGCGTCGGCCAGAACGGGACGCACGCCGGACTCCGAAACAGATACTGCGCTCACGGCATACATTTTGCCGTATGAAGTGCAATCGCAGTTCGTTGGCCGTCGCAGTGCTGGTCAGTGTGCTCGGCGCGGGGGCTTGTGGCGGACCCGAGGAGCCAGGTCCGGCGCGGTTGCGCGTCGAGGTGATCGGCTCGTCACCGCACGATCCACAGGCCTTCACCCAGGGCCTGGAAGTGGTCGACGGCATCCGCTACGAGAGCACCGGCATGTGGGGCGTGTCGACCGCGCGGGCCGCCGACCAGCGCACGGGCGCCGAAACAGCCCGCGTCGACCTGCCCGGCCGGATGTTCGGCGAGGGCATGACCCGGGCGGGCGCGATCGTCTGGCAGCTGACGTGGCAGGACGGCTTCGCCATCGCCCGCGACCCGGTGACCCTCGCCGAAACCGGTCGCGCCGCCTACGTGGGCGAGGGCTGGGGTCTGTGCGCGCAACCACACCGGTTGGTGATGAGCGACGGCACCGGCACGCTCACCTTCCGCGACCCGGTGACCTTCGCGCAGACCGGCTCGGTGACCCTGTCCGGCTATCGCGATCCGAAGCCGAACGAGTTGGACTGCGCCGAGGACGGCACGGTCTACGCGAACAACTACCCGACGGACGAAATACTGCACATCGATCCCGAGACCGGCCGGATTCTCGCCGTCATCGAGGCGGCCGGGCTGCTCACACCCACTGAACGAGCGGGCACCGATGTGCTCAACGGCATCGCTCACCTACCCGGCACCGATCGTTTCCTGCTGACCGGAAAATACTGGCCGCGCATGTTCGAAGTACGTTTTGTCGAGAAATAGGGGTACCTCCACAGGGTGAATCAGGACGATGTGGCCGACATTGCCACGGCGCGAGTGAACACGCACAGCCCGAGTGCGACAGAATTGGACTTGTGACTACGCCCCGCGATCCATCCGGTCCCGACCGTGGTCGCCGGGACGGTACTGCCGCCGACCCGCACCCCGGCTACGGGCAGTACCCGCCGCGCGCACCGCGCAAGGTCTTCCCCCGGCCCGAACGGCCGCTGCCCGCCGAGCCGCCGACGGTCCGGTCGAAGAGCCTGTTCCGCCGCAACCGCCCCGTCGACCCGGCCGCCCCGACCACCCCGGTGCCGACAGCGGGAAAAGCCGCGCGCGCACCGACGGAGTATCCGAAGAGCGGACCGGCCGCACCACGCGACGAGCGATGGCACGCCGACCCGGCGCGTGACGAGCAGCCACGGTCGATCCCGGATCACGATGGCACCGGCCCGGACGGCACCCGCCCTTTCCCCCGCGACGAAGGTGTCGACGACCCGATCAACCAGCGCGTTCCACGCAAACTCACCGTCACCCGCGTAGCCGCCATGCGCAGCCGTGAACTCACCGAACGCGGCATCGCCACCTTCCAGCGCGCCGCCAAGGCCGACGGCGCCGATCAGTCCGGCCTGACCGCGCTCACCTACGCCACCATGGCGAACTTCGCGCTCGACGCCGCGATCGCCGTCGCCCTGGCCAACACCCTGTTCTTCGCCAGCGCCACCGCCGAATCCAAAACCAAGGTGGCCCTGTACCTGCTGATCACCATCGCCCCGTTCGCGCTGATCGCGCCCCTGATCGGTCCGCTGCTCGACCGCCTGCAACGCGGTCGCAGGCTGGCGCTGGCGACGACCTTCGGCCTGCGCGCGGGTTTCGCGCTGCTGTTGATCTTCAACATCGACACCTGGGGCCTGTATCCCCTCGCCCTGTGCATGATGGTCGGCTCGAAATCCTTCGCGGTCCTCAAGAGCGCGGTGACTCCGCGCGTGCTGCCACCGGATATCGACCTGGTCCGCACCAATTCCCGGCTCACCGTCTTCGGCCTGGTCGGCGGCACCATCGGCGCGGGTGCGCTGGCCGCGCTCGCCGCCCTGATCGCTGGTTCCACCGGTGCGTTGATCTTCGCCACCGGCATCGCCATCGCGGGCGCGTATCTCAGCCTGCGCATTCCGAGCTGGGTCGAGGTGACCGAGGGCGAGGTCCCCGCGACGCTGACCTACCACGGCCCCGATGCCAAGACCGAGGTGATCGAACGCGGCCAGGATTCCCCGGTGCCCGCGCGGAAACGGCGTCAGCCGCTGGGCCGAGCCGTGGTCACCGGCCTGTGGGGCAACAGTTCGATTCGGGTGCTCACCGGGTTCCTCACCTTCTACATCGCCTTCGTGGCCAAGGGTTCCGGCGGCAGCCCCACCGAACAGGCGGCGATGCTCGGCCTGGTCGGCGCGGCGGCGGGCATCGGCAACTTCAGCGGCAATGCGACCGGCGCCCGGCTGCAACTGGGTAGACCGTCGCCGGTGGTACTCGGCTGCACCGGCGCGTGCGCGGTGGTGGCGCTGTTCGCCGCGTTCACCGGAAACCTCTTCGGCGCCGCCGTGGCCGCGCTGGTGGCCTCGGCGGCCAGCGCGCTCGCGAAGGTATCCCTCGATGCCGCCATCCAGGACGACCTCCCGCCGGAGTCGATCGCGTCCGGCTTCGGCCGCTCGGAGACCGTGCTGCAACTGAGCTGGGTCGTCGGCGGGGCGGCCGGTGTGTTGATGCCGATCGAGTACTGGAAGGGTTTCGCGTTGATCAGCGTGATCCTGCTGGCCGGTCTGCTGCAGACGTTCGTCAGCTATACCGGGCACTCGCTGCTGCCGGGTCTGGGCGGCAATCGCCCCCAGCACGTCGAGCAGGAAGTGCCCAACACCCATCCGAGAGGGACAGGAGACCCCACCTGGTGAGCAAGCTCAACGCTCGAACGATCGTCGCGCTGGTCGCGGCCGGACTGTTCGCCGTCGTCGCGGTGACCGCGGGACTGGTGGCCTTCGCTGTGTCGAAGGCGCCCGCGCACAATCCGAAGCTCACCGCGTACGCGCACGGCACGACCATCACCGTCGACCCGTTCATGTACTGCACGGTCAGGATGGAGAACTGTCGATACGGCGAAACCGCGCCGCTCGTCGTCCCCGCCGGTGAACCCGTGCAGCTCTCGCTGCCCGACGCGATCTCCCAATCGCCGTGGCTCATCCAGCTGATCTACCAGCGCCCCAGCGGCGAACAGCTGGACCGGGTGCTCAGTTTCGCCGATTACCCCGACCGCGCCAGGGCATTGACCATCGAGTCGAATCCGGAACCGGGTCTGCGCCTGAGCGGCATCGAAGTACAGCTGCCGATCCTGGCCCGCGATATCGCCACCGGCCGGGAAACCTATGTCCCCCACGCCGCCTGGTCGATCGTCACTCCCGAACCGGAGCCGCGCGAGCCCTGACCCAGAAAACGAGACCGGCCCCGAACGCGTGCGTTCGGGGCCGGTCTCGTCGAGACTCAGTGGTCGAGTTCGCGAGCCACGGCTCGCACGACCTCGGAAATCCGCTGGGACATCTTGCGATCCGGGTACTTGCCCCGCCGCAGGTCCGGCTGCACGGTGCTCTCGAGCAGCGTGATCATGTCCTCGACCAGGCCGTGCAGTTCGTCGGGCGACTTGCGCGGCCCGGCGTCCTTGCGCGCGGGCATCTGCCCACGGTCACGATCGCGCGCGACGGTCGGCGGCGCCTCCAGCACCGTCACGCTGAGCGCCTGCGGCCCTCGGCGACCGGCGGCCATGCCGAATTCGACACGCTGTCCGGGCTTGAGTCCCTCGACGCCCTCGGGCAGTGCGGACGAGCGCACATAGACGTCCTCGCCCTCGTCTTGAGACAGGAAGCCGAAGCCCTTCTCGACGTCGTACCACTTCACCCGGCCGGTCGGCACTGCGCTCACCCGTTCATCATTCGGCACCCGGACCCTTGTGGCCCGGGTTACACACTTTTGCTTGTCGCGAAAAGAACGCGCCCCCCAACAAGGCGGGACGCGATGTGGTGCGAGTCTACCCCGGTGGCTATAACGCGAGCACATCAGTTTTACGGTTCACCGGTGACGAACTCACCAGATCCGGCCTCGCCCGGTCCGCGACGCTCCGGCGATCGCCTCCTGCACGTGGCTCTCGCCCTGTTCGGCATCGGAATCCTGGCGGTGATCGGGATCTTCGTGACGCCGATCGTGTCCGACAGCGAACCGGGTCTGTGGCTGTACGGCCTCGCGATGCTCGCACCGGTCGGCTTCCTGCTCGCGCTGATATTCGCGCTGTGGTCGGGCCGACGCGCACGTTGATGCGTCAACCGGGTACCCCTCCAGATACCTTCCAGCCAAACATGTGATCTTCGTCACATAACGGTCCGGTTACGAAGTGAGCGCACAGCCGTAGCGCACATTCGCCACCGCGACTACCTGCGCGGACGCATCAGGGATCACCCTGAGACGACCCCGAGACCCACCGGGACCCGCCGGTTACCAAATAGTGACATTCGCCGCTGACCGTCGTACCGTTTCTCTCAGCCGGGGTAACCCCCGGAACCACCGGCCCGCCGCATCGAACCTCACCCCGCGGGTACCGGACCCCGATTGGAAACAAGGGATGAGGGCGGACCGGGAGACCTCTCAGTCCGGGCCACATGCAGGTGCGAACGAGAGGAAGAAACCCGATATGAGTGGACGCCACCGCAAGCCGACTTCCACCGGGCGCACTGCTGCCAAGGTCGCCGTCACCGGCGCGATCTTCGGCACCGCAGCCGCAGCCCTCGCAGGAAACGCCAGCGCGGCCCCTGACTCCGACTGGGATCGCCTCGCACAGTGTGAAGCCGGCGGCAACTGGGGTATCAACACCGGCAACGGTTTCCAGGGTGGGCTGCAGTTCTCGCCCTCCACCTGGACTGCGCACGGTGGTGGCGAGTACGCCGCCTCCGCCAACCAGGCCAGCCGCGAACAGCAGATCGTGGTCGCCGAAAAGGTTCTCGCTTCCCAGGGTTGGGGCGCTTGGCCCTCCTGCTCCTCGCAGCTGGGTCTGAGCAGCGGACCGTCCGAGCGTGTCGCTCCCTCGACGCCGAGCTGGGCCCCGCAGGTCAACGTGCCGCAGATCCAGGATCCGAGCCAGGAAGTGTTCTCGGCCGTCGACCGCGCACTCACCGTCGTGCAGCAGCAGGGCATCGCCGTGCCGCAGCAGGCTCTCGACTTCGTCAACTCCGCCAAGGGTGCTCCGCTGGACCCGGCCGTGATCGACTTCTTCCAGGCGAACAAGGGTCTGCTGCCCTCCTGATCGCCCGCACACATAACAAGAGCCCGCATCCTCGAGGATGCGGGCTCTTGTCTTTCTCGTCCGAATTACACCCGGTTGATGGTGGTCTGGGGGTGCACGTACGGCAGCGATGCGGCCGGGACGGGAAACTCGGTGTCCTCACCGAAAGGCGAGAGATTACCGGCACGGGTCGACGACAGTTCGGTCACGGCGTGCTCGCCGTCGGCCACCTCGGGCCAGCCGTTGTCGACGTAGGGTTTCTTCGATTTGTTCACCACCGGCTCATTCAAGCACACCGGCCACAGTGCCCATCAGCGGCTGGCGCCGCAGTTCTCGGCCCCGAGGCCTCGATCTTCCCTCCCTCCGGGCACTCCTTCGTCGCACCCTCCGCTCAGTCCAGATCAAGGCGGCCGAGAACTGTAGGCTCGATCGGTGATCGCGACAGACTCTCTCGCCGATTGGCTCGGTGCGCGCACCGATGCCCAGCTGGTGAAATTGCTGCAGTTGCGGCCCGACCTGGCGGTGCCGCTGCCCGCGTCGATGTCGGTGCTCGCGGTGCGCGCCCAGCAGCGCGCGTCGGTGCTGCGGGCCGCCGACGACCTCGACACCCTCGAGTTCGCGATCATCGAGGCGCTCACGGCCAATGAGGACGCCCGCACCATCGGCGCCGAACTCACCCCGCTCACTCGCACCACCCTGCACGCGCAGCTCGAGGGTCGCGTCACCAAGACCGCGCTCACCGCCGCGCTGACCCGGCTGTTCGACCGCGCACTCGTCTGGCAGATCGGCGACGACCTAGACCTCACACCGAGCGCCGCCGAAGCCCTCCCCTGGCCGCTCGGCGCGACGACAGCGCTCCCCGACGCCCTCACCGAGCCCGAGGTCACCACCGCGCTGGCCACCGCGAGCCCGCCCGAACGCGCGCTGCTGGACAAACTCGCGACCACCGGCCCGCGCGGTCGCACCAGGGATGCCGCACCGGGCACCGACCCCGATCGTCCGGTGCCGCGACTGCTCGCCGCGCGGTTGTTGCACTGGATCGACGACGAGACCGTGGAGTTGCCCGTCACCGTCGGCCAGGTCCTGCGCGGCGAGCCCGTCACCGACCCGCACGCGCTCGCCCCGCCCAAACCCGCACTCGTCAAGAACGCCGCCACCGAGGTGAATGCCGTGGGCGCGGGCGAGGTCGGCGAACTGCTGCGCGACGCAGGCGACCTGATCGACGCTCTCGGCAACCTGCCCGCCCCTTCGCTGCGCGCAGGCGGACTCGGCGTGCGCGAATTGCGCAGACTGGCCAAACAGACCGGCATCGACGAACAACGCACCGGCCTGCTGCTCGAATTGCTGGCCGCCGCGAAACTCGTCGAAAAGGGCCTGCCGGAGCCGACGCCCGACCTCGACTCCACCGACGACTTCTGGGCGCCGACACCGGCCGCGGATGCCTGGCTCGACGCCCCGCCCTCGACCCGCTGGGTGACGCTGGCGCAAGCGTGGCTGGAGCTGGATCGGATGCCGTGGATGATCGGCCTGCGCGACGCCGCCGACAAGCCGCTCGCGGCCCTGTCGGCGGAGCTGCGCGTCCCCCATGCGGTGCGTGACCGCGCGGCGATCCTCGGCCTGCTCGCCGAGTACCCGACCGGCACCGCCGTGACGCCCGCCGACATCGGCAAGCTGCTGGCCTGGCGGATGCCACGCCGCCGCAGACATTTCCGCCTCGAAGCCGTCACCGCGACGCTCGCCGAAGCGGCGGTCGTCGGCCTGTTGGGCCGCGGCGCTCTCGACTCCGCCGCCAGGGCCCTGCTGCACGGTTCCGTCGCCGACGCCGAATCGGAGATGGCCGCGGCGCTGCCGAAACCGGTCGACCACGTCCTGGTCCAAGCCGACCTGACCGTGATCGCGCCCGGCCCCCTGGTCCCGGAACTCCGCGGCAAGATCGCCCTGGTGGCCAACGTCGAATCGGCGGGCGCCGCGACGGTGTACCGAGTCAGCGACGCCACGGTCCGGCGCGCCCTCGACGCCGGTCTCACCGCCGCCGAACTCCACGCCCTGTTCGCCACCCACTCCCGCACCCCCGTGCCGCAGTCGCTGACCTACCTCATCGACGATGTGGCCCGCCGCCACGGGCAACTCCGGGTCGGCATGGCCCAGTCCTTCCTCCGCAGCGACGATCCCGCGCTGCTGGCCCAGGTCCTCGCCGCCCCGGTAGCCGACACCCTGGCGCTACGCGCGATCGCCCCCACCGTGGCGATCGCCCTGGCCCCGCTGAGCGAAATGCTCGACCAACTCCGCAAAGCGGGTTTCGCGCCCGCGGGCGAGGATTCCGGCGGCACCATCGTCGACCTGCGCCCCCGAGGCGCGCGGATTTCGGTCCGTCCCCTGGCCCGCAGGCCGTACCGCCCGACCCCGCCGAACGAGGACCAACTCTCCCAACTGGTCACCGAACTCCGCGCGGGCGAACGCGCGGCGGGCGCCCGCACCGGCCGCTCGGTCCGCACCGACGGCAGCCGCACCGGCACCGCGGCCACCCTCGCCCTGCTCCAACTGGCAGCGAGGGTGGGCCGCCCGGTGAACATCGGTTACGTGGACGCGCAGGGCGTAGCAACCCAGCGAGTGGTCGAGCCGCTGCGCGTCGGCAACGGCCAGCTGGACGCGGTGGACCCGGTCAGCGGGGCCACCCGCCACTTCACCCTCCACCGAATCGCGTCGGTGGCCCTGCTCGATTAGGGCTTCGCCATGCAGAAGGTCGTCTTCGGATCGGGCACCGTCCGGAACTGCGTGGCGTCCACCCCGCACAGCAGTTCATCGGTCTGCCCGTCGATCCGCTTGACCACCTTGAACGTGGCCTCGGGCGCGGTACAGGCGACAGACTTCGCCGGCCGCTTGCCCGCATCCGCGTAGCAGCTGCCCTCGGCGAAGTTGGGCGCCAGGCACAGGGTGTTCTTCGCGTCCCCGACCGTGCCGTTGAAGGCGGCGTTGTCGGCCGCGCAGTCCGCCGTGCCGACCTTCGCGATCCGGTAGCCGGACTTCGCCGACGAGCAGTCGCCCACCGTCGCCTTCATCGCGTCGGCGGCGTTGTCACTGACCTCCACGCACGACCCCACCGCGACAGCACCGGCCGACGACGAGTCATCGGACGAGCACGAAACCACGGCACCGACCAGGGCCATCGCGGCCACCGGGCCGAGCACGATCCGCGCCAACAGCCGCTTCTCCGGGAAAATCACTGAAAACCTCACTCACCGAACGGTTCAGGGTGAACACAACGTCGGTGACGATACCCAAGTGCCCCGAGCCCGCGCTCCCCCGTCGAGCAAGCTGTCTACCATCACAAGATGACCCTGGACGACGTCGCAGGCGAGCTGTACACCCTCGACCCCGGCGACTTCGTGTCGACCCGCGCCGAGCGCGCCGCCCAGGCCCGCGCGGACGGCGACCGCGACCTGGCCAAGGCCATCACCGCCTTGCGCAAACCCACGGTCGCCGCCTGGACGGTCAACCTGCTGGCCCACCACGCACCGCGGGAGATCGCCACCCTCCTCGATCTCGGCGATGCCCTCCGGTCGGCCCAACGGCAACTCTCCGGCGACAAGCTGCGCGCCCTCGGCGCCCAGCGTCAGCAGGTCGTGAACGCGATGACCAAGCGAGCCGCCGAACTGGCCGCCGAACACGACCGTCCGGCGAGCGGACAGGTGCTGCGTGAGGTCGGCCAGACCCTCACCGCGGCGCTGGCCGACTCCGATGTCGCCGACCTGGTTCGGGCCGGTGTGCTGCCGACCACCGTCACATACGACGGTTTCGGCCCGGCCGGTCTGGTCGCGATCACCGGCGGGAAAGCCACGCCCAAGCGCGTGAGTAAACCCACCCCGAAGAACACCGACGCCGATCGGCGAGCCGAGGCCCAACAGGAACTCGACGACGCCGAATCCGGCTTGGCGGCAGCCCGCGTCGATCGAGATGAGGCCGAAGCCGCTGCCGTACAGGCGAAGTCCGACCTCGACGAGATCGAGACCCGCATCGCCGACCTCCGTGACGAGCTCGAACACGCCGAACAGCAACGCCATTTCGCCCACACCGCCGAACATCGAGCGCGTGGCGAATTCACCGCCGCGCGTAGTCAATTCGACCGGATGCGGCGCTGGGTCGAGCGAGCCCGCGCGCGACTGAGCGAGGACTAGGGGCCCAGGGTGCCCGGATAGAGGAACGCGTCACGCGGCGGCCTCGTCCCATCGAGCCATTCGGCCAGGAACTCACCCAGCGGCATCGAGGTCCGGCTCTGCAAGAACTCCCGGAACTCCGGCATCGAGGCGTGGCCGTCGCGGTGCGCGTTCACGAAATCCCTGATCGCCGTGAAGAACACGTCCTCACCGATCAATTTGCGCAGCGCGTGCAGGAAAAGAGGGCCCCGGTAGTAGACGGAGGTGAACTCGTCGCCGACACCGGGAGCGGCCAACGCGATCTTCCAGAATTTGGGCTCGTCGAGGTATTTCGCGATCGTCTCGCGGTACTCGGTGTCGACATCGGCGTGGTCGACCCGTTCCGGCCACAGATAGTCGGCGGTATAGCTGGCGAAGCATTCGTTGAGGCAGATGTCGGACCACTGCCGCACCGACATCGTGTCGCCCCACCATTGATGGGCCAGCTCGTGCACCACCGTGTTCAGGTCGGTCCACGGCGCGTAGATGGGGCGGGTCTGGGTCTCCAGCGAGAACGGCAGCTCCGTATCCACATAGATCCCACCGGCCACGTCGAACGGGTAGGGACCGTAGAGATTTTCGAGGAAGTCGAGGATCTCGGGCAGCCGCTGTTCCTCCTCGCGATTGCCCTCCGATTCCGGCGCGAACGCGCTGAGCGCCGTGGTCCCGTTCGCCCGCCGCTGCTCGAGAAAGGTGAAATGGTCCACCGCGACCGTGGTCAGGTAGCCGATCGTGGGCTGTCGTGTCTCCCACGTGGTGACCAGTCGGCCGTTTCGCACCACATGCTCGGTGCGGTCACCGGTCGACATGACCTCCCACTCGGCGGGCACCGTGGCATGCAGGGTGAAAGTCGCCTTGTCCATCGGGGTGTCGTTGAGCGGGTACCAGGTGCTCGCGCTGTGCGGCTCGCCGGCGGCGAAGGCGCCGCCGCTGGGTGCGTAGGTCCAGCCCTCGCCGTCGGTATCGGCGGCAGCGCCCGCGTAGTCGACGATGATCCGCATCGGAAGTCCGGGTGGCAGGGGCAGCAGTGGCGTGACCACCAGTTCGTGCTCGCCGTCGTGGGCGAAGCCCGCGGGCTGACCGTTGACCGTCACCATCAGCACCTCGGGCCCGCTGTAGTCGAGGTTGAACTGCGCCAGGGGTTGGGTCGCACGAGCCTCGATGCGGGCCGTGCCGCGCAGGTGGTGATCACCGGGTTCGTAGTCGATCGACACGTCGTAGTGGGTGACGTCGTAGCCGCCGTTGCCGTCGAGCGGATAGTAGGGATCACCCAGCCCGGGCGCCCCGATCAACGCCGAATCCGCCGCCACCGGCGGAATTCCCAGCGCCACCAGCGCGAACACCACGCACAACCCGGCCGACCAACGCATGCCGAAGACACCTTTCGCCGAGGCGGATCGCACGGACCCGACCATCGTCGCAGGCGCGCGCGGGCCCTGATGGGCCGCGGTACGCCTAGCCCAGGTCGGTGGGCAGTTGCTGCGGGTCGAGCAGCAGGCGTTTGGTCGCCGTGCGCTTCACCCGTGAGGCCAGCGCCAGGTTCTGCGTGAGCAGCCGCCATTCGACCTCGTTGATGGCGTCGCAGGCCCGCTCGATCACCGCGTCGTCCCGCGTGCCCCAGGCGATCGGCATGGCCGTGACCAGCTGCCACCGTTCGCCGACCTGGCGAGGGGCGCGATCGGTGCGCACCGCGACGGCGGGCACTCGCTCACCCCGCTGCGGCGTGTGGCCGGGCAGCGCGCGCACCTTGCGGGTGATCAGCGCCCAACTGCGCTCCGCGGCGGCGGGTTCGGCGATATCGACCAGGGCGAGCAACACGATGCCGCCCGGCTCGGCATCGCTGACGACGGCGGGTACGAGAACACCGTCGTGGTAGAGCTTGTCGATACTGGAACGGTGCGGCGTCCACAATGCCACCCACAGCGCGATGGCCGCGACGAGCACGCACACCACCGCGAGCAGAAAACCCCACGCCTGCCCGCTCCACACCAGCGCCACCGTGGCCGCCACGGCGAGACCGGCGACCAGCAGTGCTACCAGGCGCAACCTGCGCAACCCGGTGAACGTCTCATTGACCGCATGAGCGTGTTCACGGTCGACCACGAATTCGAAGCGGCGCACGCCTTCCTTCCTAGCACAAGTTGCGGAGGAATTGCCTCCACTTATCTGCCGAGGGGTTCGCACATCGCACGCTACCCCCCTTTGACCTGGCGAACAGTGCTACACGCCGTCGCCGATGGGCGGACCGAGCAGGTCGTCGGCGTCGACGATGCGGTAGGCGTAGCCCTGCTCGGCGAGGAAGCGCTGCCGGTGCGCGGCGTATTCGGCGTCGAGCGTGTCGCGCGCGACCACCGAATAGAAATGGGCCTGCCCCCCATCCTGTTTCGGTCGCAGCAGTCGACCGAGGCGCTGGGCCTCTTCCTGGCGGGAGCCGAAGGTGCCCGAAACCTGCACCGCCACAGACGCTTCCGGCAGGTCGATGGAGAAGTTGGCGACCTTGCTCACCACCAGCACCGGGACCTCACCGGAGCGGAAGGCGTCGAACAGCGCCTCACGTTCCCGGTTCTTGGTGGCGCCGGTGATGACCGGAGCGTTCAGGTCGACACCGAGCTCGTCGAGCTGATCCAGGTAGGCGCCGATCACCAGGGTCGGCGCGCCCTTGTGGCGGGCGAGGATGGACTCGACGACCGGGATCTTGGTGCGCGCGGTGGAGCACAGCTTGTAGCGCTCCTCCGGCTCGGCGACGGCGTAGGCCATCCGCTCCGCGTCGGTGAGCGTCACCCGCACCTCGACACAGTCGGCAGGCGCGATCCAGCCCTGCGCCTCGATGTCCTTCCACGGGGCGTCGTAGCGCTTCGGGCCGATCAGCGAGAACACGTCGCCCTCGCGGCCGTCCTCACGCACCAGTGTGGCGGTGAGACCGAGTCGGCGGCGCGACTGGAGGTCGGCGGTCATCCGGAAGACCGGCGCGGGCAGCAGGTGCACCTCGTCGTAGATCACCAGGCCCCAGTCGCGGCTGTCGAACAGCTCGAGGTGCTTGTACTCACCCTTCGATTTACGCGTGATGACCTGGTAGGTGGCGATGGTGACCGGGCGGATCTCCTTGCGCTCGCCGGAGTATTCGCCGATCTCCTCCTCGGTGAGCGTGGTACGTGCCAGCAGTTCGCGCCGCCACTGCCTGCCCGCCACGGTATTGGTGACCAGGATCAAGGTGGTGGCCTTGGCCTTGGCCATCGCGGCCGCGCCGACCATCGTCTTGCCCGCGCCACACGGCAGCACTACCACCCCGGAACCGCCCGCCCAGAAGGAGTCGGCGGCCATCTCCTGGTAGTCGCGCAGGTGCCACTTGCCCTCGGTGTAATCGAGGCCGATGTCGTGCGCCTCGCCGTCGACATAACCGGCCAGGTCCTCCGCGGGCCAGCCGATCTTCAACAGCATCTGCTTGATGTGCCCGCGCTCGGACGGGTGCACGATCACGGTGTCGTCATCGACGCGAGCGCCCAGCATCGGTGCGATCTTCTTGTGCCGCAACACTTCCGCGAGCACTGCGCGATCCAGGCTGATCAGGCACAGGCCGTGCGCTGGATGTTTGACCAGCTGCAATCGGCCGTAGCGGCCCATCGTGTCGACGATGTCGACGAGCAGCGGCTGCGGCACGGCGTACCGCGAGAAGTTCACCAGCGCGTCCACGACCTGCTCGGCGTCGTGGCCGGCCGCGCGGGCGTTCCAGAGCGCCAGCGGCGTGATCCGATAGGTGTGCACATGCTCGGGCGCGCGCTCCAGCTCCGCGAACGGGGCAATGGCCTGCCGAGCGTTGCCTGCCAGCTCGTGGTCGACCTCTAGCAGCAGAGTCTTGTCGCTCTGCACGATCAGCGGACCGTCGGTCACTGGACTCCTTTGCGGCCGGGGCCGCGGGTTCGGGGCCTGTAACCCCTCGATTCAGCACTCGAGACTCGCGCCTACGGCGCATGCGCTTCGAGCGCTGAATCGAGGGGGCGGCCCCGAACGGGCTCGTAAGACTCGCCCTGTGCGGGGTTGCGTTCGGCCTAGATGCTCTGAGTTGATGTGCCATGCCCTGGTGGGCGGCTCGTTCGATTGTACGGACCTGGTCCGACACGGCTCGTGCGGCGATGGTGTGCGAGCAGTGAGCACCGGTCCAGCGGGTGCCGACTGGACCGCGACAACTGCGGTCTGACCAGGTCAAACTCAGTGCATGCTTCAGACAACGGCGGTTCTCGGAGTTGCGGCGGCGGCGCTCGGCATGGTGCTGACGCCGGGACCGAACATGATGTATCTGGTCTCGCGCACCGTCGCGCAGGGGCGTCGGGCCGGGATGATCTCGCTGCTGGGGGTCGCGGCGGGGTTCGGGGTCTATCTGATGGCGGCCGCGGCGGGGATCACGGCGGTGTTCGCGGTTGTCCCCGGGTTGTATCTGGCGGTGAAGCTGGCGGGGGCGGCCTACCTGCTGTGGCTGGCCTGGCAGGCGATCCGGCCGGGCGGGGTCTCGGTGTTCGCGCCCGCCGACCTGCCGCACGACCCCGCGCGGCGACTGTTCACGATGGGATTGGCCACCAACCTGCTCAACCCGAAGATCGCGATCATGTACATGGCACTGATCCCCCAGTTCGTCGACCCCGCTCGCGGCGCCCTCTGGTTGCAGAGCCTGTCGCTGGGAGCGATCCAGATCACGGTGGCCCTCACGGTGAACGCCATGATCGTCCTCGGCGCCGCGGGCCTGGCCACCTTCCTCGCCGCGCGCCCGCTGTGGCTGCGCACTCAGCGCTACCTCATGGGCACCGCCCTCGGCGCCATCGCCGTCCTCCTCGCCACCGACAAGGCCCGCCCCGCCCCCGCCTGAGATCCATGTCTCCGTCGCCGGGGACCGGTCGCCGGCGCCGCGCTCCTGCGTGTCACGCTGCTTCGGAGCAGCGAGGCGAATGGAGTGCGTGGTGAGCGTGGGTGTGCTGGTGGCGGCGTTGGCCGGGCCTTCGATCAGCGAGCTGGATTCGGCGGTGAGCGCGGTGCATCGGGGCGGCGAGATGATGGGAGTCATCTCCTTCGCCGCGTCGGGGGCGCTGGTCGCGGTGCGCAAGCGGCTCGATCTGTTCGGGATGGTGGTGATGGCGTGCGCCACCGCGCTCGGCGGCGGCATCGTGCGCGACCTGCTGATCGGGCGAACTCCCCCGGCCGCGTTCACCGACCTCACCTATCTGTCCGCGTCGATACTGACCGCGCTGGTCCTGTACTTCATCGCGCCGTCGCGCCGACTCACCAAGGGGCCGCTCGAAATCGCCGACGCGATCGGGCTGGGGCTGTTCTGCGTCACCGGGACCGTGATCGCCGACTCGGCCGGGCTCGGAGCACCCACCGCCGCCCTGCTCGGCATGACAACCGCCATCGGCGGCGGGGTGATTCGCGATGTGCTCAGTGGCGAGGTGCCCACCGTCCTACGCCCGGACCAGGACCTCTACGCGATCCCGGCCCTGTTCGGCGCGGCCGCGACCGCCGCGCTGCTGTCGTTCGACCTGTACCAAGCGTGGACGGGACTACTCGCCGCTGCGGGGGCGGTGGGGTTTCGGCTGCTGGCTCGGCACTATCAGTGGCATGCGCCGCTGGCCCGCCACGCGCGTGACTGACTCGTGTCGTCCAGGTTCACCGGACCAGGAGCATCCGGCTCGGGTCAGTGCACTGTGGTGCCGGTTCGGAGTCGGCGGATTCCTTCGTCGATCGTCTCGTCACGTTTACTGAAGGTGAAGCGCACCAGGTGTTTCCAGTCCGCGGGGTGGTCGGCGAAGACGCTGACCGGCACGGCGGCGACGCCGAGTCGCGCCGGGAGTTCACGGCAGAACGCCAGTCCGTCCTCGGCGCCGAGCGGCCGGATATCGGCGCAGACGAAGTAACCGCCGTCGCTGGCCGAGACCGTGAATCCGGTGTCGCGCAACGCCTCCGACAGCCGCGTTCGCTTGTCGCCCAGCCCGTCACGCTGGGCGAGTACCCAGTCCGATTCCTCTTTGATCGCGTGCGCGACGGCAGGCTGGAACGGCCCACCGCCGACGAAGGTGAGGAACTGTTTGGCCGCGAGTACACCGTCGAGCAATGGCGCGGGCGCGCACGCCCAACCGATCTTCCACCCGGTGACATTGAAAGTCTTCGCCGCGCTGGACACCACGATGGTGCGCTCGCGCATCCCGGGCAGCGTGGAGATACTGATGTGCTCGGCGCCGTCGTAGACGAGATGCTCGTACACCTCGTCGGTCAGCACCAGCAGATCGTGTTCGACAGCCACTTCGGCGATCGCGGTGAGGTCGGCTCGGTCGAGCACCGCACCGGTGGGGTTGTGCGGCGAATTGACCACCAGCATACGGGTTTTCGGTGTGATCGCGGCCCGCAGACTGTCCAGGTCGAGCACGAATCGGTCGCCGTCGGGCACCAGTCGAGCCGTCCGTCGCCGCGCGCCGGCGAGGGCGATCGCGGCGGCGTAGGAGTCGTAGTACGGCTCGATCAGCACCACGTCCTGGCCGGGCTCCACCAGACCGAGCACGGCGGCACTGATCGCCTCGGTCGCGCCGACGGTCACCAGGATTTCGGTGGCCGGGTCGTAGGCGGTGCCGTAGCGGCGGGCTCGGTCGTCCGCGATCGCCTGGCGCAGCACCGGCATTCCGCGGCCGGGCGGGTACTGATTGAGCCCGTCGGCGATGGCCGCGCGCGCGACGTCGAGCATGCCCACCGGCCCGTCGGTATCGGGAAAGCCTTGGCCCAGATTCACCGCGTCGTGGCGGACTGCCAGCTCGGTCATCTCGGCGAAGATGGTCGATCCGAAGGGGCGCAGGCGGGCGACGGTGGGCGGCACAGGCGGCATCTTCGCAGCGTATCCCACTATTCCATCACGTTGCCGAACGATAGCGAACACGCATGTTTCACAAACGTTTTCCCGTGTTGACCTGCGCTATTGTGCGTTTCCCCAACCTCAGCTAGCCTCGCCGTGTTCTACCTCACACACCACTGCGTGGTGGTATATCGAAAGGGGCTCACATGGCCTCACCTCTGCTCGACTTCATCCTGCAACCGGCTGCGTCGGAGGTAGCCGGTTCGGCCCTGCGATTCATCCACGACCACGTCGCCAGTCCGATCGTCGACTGGTTCACGGGTTCGGCGACGCCGGACAACAACATGGGCTCCTCGACCGGGGACTTCAACCTCGGATCGTCTACCGGCGATCACAACTGGGGCTCCACCTACCCCTAGCCCTCAGCGATGCGATGCGATGTAGTCCGTGTCGCTGTGCAGATCAGCCCGGCGCTGTGAAGCGAACCGCTGACCCCCGCAGGCCTTTTGCGGTGTTGCGGGGTCAGCGGGGACGGGCGCCGGATAGTTTCACCACGTTGGCGAAATCGTAAGTCGCCCAAATCTTTCCGTCTCGTACCGAGAACCCGAGCACCCGCACCGGGCGCCCGAACGGTGAGTTCGGGTCGGTGAATACCAAGCCCGATTGCCCGTTCACCGCGGCCTCGGTCATGTCCAAGCCGGGTTCTTCCTGGTGTTTGCGCCACAGGCCGAGCGCCAGCCGGGCGACCCTGTCCTGTCCGGCAACGATATTCAGTGCCGTCTCGGTGGTGCCGCCGGCATCGGCCGTGAAGGTTGTGTCCGGGTGCAGCGTGGCGGCGACCGCGGCGACATCGCCGGTGGCCAGCGCGGCCAGGAACCGTTGCACCGCCTGATCGTGCACCTCGTCGGTGACCGGTTCCGGCGCCCTCGCCACCGCGCCGCGCGCACGCACCGCCAACTGCCTCGCGGCATCGGCGGAGACGCCGAGGATCTCGGCGATCTCGTCGAACGGCACGCCGAGTCCCTCGTGCAGCACCAACGCGACCCGCTGCTGCGGCGTCAACGCGTCGAGCACCACCATCGCCGCCATCCGGCTGTCCTGATCGCGGACCACGACATCCAGGGGATCCGGGGTGCGTGACGACATCGCCGCCGACACGATCGGCTCCGGAAGCCATTGCCCCACATAGGTTTCGCGGCGCACCGCGGCACTTCGCAAGTGGTCGAGGCAGATTCGGCTGACCACCGTCGTGAGCCAGGCGCGCAGATCGTCGATCTCGGACTGGTGCACCCCAGCCATGCGTAGCCAGCTCTCCTGGACCGCGTCCTCGGCGTCGCCGACGCTTCCGGTGAGCCGGTAGGCGACCGAAAGCAAGTGCGTTCGATGCGATTCGAACAGGTCTGCGAGAAACGGGGAAACCATCGAGGAAGATCCTACGGAGTACCCCACCGCGCCCGGCCTCACGGGTCGGACACCGGTGATTTCGCACACTTCATCTCGTCTGTACTACTACTGCCGCCTACGGAGGACGCTGATGAGTACACCTGAGATCGTGCTGGAGGGAATCGTGTTCGGCGAGTCACCGCGCTGGCACGACGGACGACTGTGGTTCGCGGACTGGGGAGCGAACCAGGTGATCGTTCTCGACGACGATCACCGCCCAGAGGTCGTCGCCCAGGTTCCGTCGTTTCCGATGTGCATCGACTTTCTCCCCGATGGACGCTTGGTGATCGTCGACTCCGCCGCCAAGCGGCTGCTTCGGCGCGACCCCGACGGGTCGCTGGTGGCCTACGCCGACCTCTCGCCCGTGTCGGACAAGCCGTGGAACGACATCGTCATCGACGAGGGCGGCAATGCCTATGTCAACAGCATCGGCTTCGATTTCCCCGGTGGGGAGTTCGTGCCCGGCTTCATCGTGTGCGTCACGCTCACCGGTGCGGTGCGCCGCGTGGCCGACGGACTCGCGTTTCCGAACGGCATGGCGATCACTCCCGACGGTTCGACGTTGATCGTGGCCGAGTCCTACGCCGAGCAGCTCACCGCCTACGACATCGCGGCCGACGGCGGGCTCAGCAATCGGCGCGTGTGGGCGGCGACCCCTGGCGATCACCCCGACGGCATCTGCCTCGATGCCGACGGTCAGATCTGGTACGCGGATGTGGGCAACCACCATTGTGTCCGGGTCGGGGAAGGCGGCGAGGTGTCGGCGCAGGTCCGACTCGACCGTGGTGCGTTCTCGTGCACCCTCAGCCGAGGCGCGGATCCGCGGTTGTACGTCGTCGGACAGAGCTGGGGCGACGCCGAGGCGACCGGACCGACGGGACAGGTCGTCGCCTTTCCCGCGCCCGCGCCGGGCGCGGGCAGGCCCTGAAAATCCGGCGAGAATTTCGGCGCCGACTGTCAAGATGGCCGGATGTACGAGCACACGCTCACCGACGGCACCGTCTGGCTCACCCGTCCGACCGGGGCCGATATCGACCGCATCGTGGAGTGCTGTCAAGACCCTGACGTGCAGCGCTGGACCACTGTTCCCGTGCCGTATCAGCGCGGCGATACCGAGGAGTTCCTCGACCGCGTCGTCGCTCCCGGCTGGGCGGGCAATGCGCCGGTCTGGGCGATCCGGACCGCCGAGAACGGGCAGGTCGAGGGGATGGTCGGCCTGCACACGCGCGGGCCGGGCACCTGCGAGATCGGCTTCTGGCTCACCCCGGACCACCGCGGGCGCGGCCTGATGTCACGCACCATCACCCTGGTGTGCGATTTCGGTTTCGCCCCCGACGGTCTCGCGCTGGACCGGATCACCTGGCGCGCGATAGTCGGCAATATTCCTTCGGCCGCCGTCGTCCGCCGCAACGGCTTCCACTACGAAGGACTGGCCCGCTCGGGCGGGGTGCAGCGCGGCGCCCGGGTCGACGAGTGGCTCGCGGCCCGACTCCCCACCGACCCGGCCGGGCCGGTAGACGGGTGGCCGGCTTCGGCGCCGTCACCACCGATACCCTCCTCGCCGCCCGAGCCACGCCACTGACCTGACGATCGAAGTCAGTTCGGGCGGGTGGCTCGGCGAGCGGTACCTCGGTGGGCGACGACGGTGGTTGGGTCTTCGGGCCAGGCGTGCTTGGGGTAGCGCCCACGCAGGTCGGCGCGGACCTGGGGCCAGCCGTTCTTCCAGAAGGAGGCCAGGTCCGCGGTGACGGCGACGGGGCGCTGGGCCGGCGAGAGCAGGTGCAGCAGGATGGGGGCGCGGCCGTCGGCGAGGGTGGGCGGGTCGGTCCAGCCGAAGATCTCCTGGACTTTGACCGCGAGAACGGGCTGGTCGGTGGAGTAGTCGAGGCGGACTCGGCTGCCGGAAGGGACTTCCAGGCGTTCGGGGGCCAGCTCGTCGAGGCGGGCGGCGGTGGGCCACGGGAGCAGACGGCGTAGCGCGGTGCCCGCGTCGATGCGGGCGAGGTCGGAACGGCGTCGGGCAGTGGACAGTTCGGGGCCGAGCCAGGTGTCGAGGTCGGCGAGGAGCGTGTCGTCGTCGACAGCGGGCCATGGTGCGCCTAGGGTCCGGTGCAGGAAGTCCAGCCGTTGCCGCAGACCACGGGCGTCATCGCTCCACCGCAGCAGACCGAGACCTTCCGACTGAAGTCCTTGCCGCACAGCCTGTTCCACCAACAGTCGATCCGGCTGACGTATCACCTTCTCCGACAGGAGAATCGCGCCCAACCGCTCCACCCGGCGAGCCACCACATCCCCGCCGTCCCATCGCACCTCATCGGCCACGACCACCAACCCAGGCGCAGCTTCCCGGGCGAGGTCTTCATCGGCTATGGCCGCCAAGCGAATTCGCCCCTCGGCTCGCCCCGGATCGCGATCGGCGATGGCCACCGCGAGCCATTCCGCCGCCGCCAGACCGGAACCCGGCGGCAGTGTCACGGCGGTGCCACCCGCCATGAGATACGTCGACGACCCACTCGACCGCCGACGAGCCAACCGCTCCGGCTGCGCCAACGCGATCAACAGGGCCGCGACATCCGTTCCCGATCCACCACTCTCGTTCCCGACCTCGCCGGCACGATCGCTCGATGTGGTCGCGACGAGTCGCGTCAGGCGTTGGACTTCCCGGGACCAACGCGGTGGGCGTTCGGTGCGAAGGGTGCGCAGGGCTGCCGTGGCGTCGACGGTGTGGGCGAGCGAGTCGTCGTCCATCAGGACCACCATTTCGGCAGCGGCTTTCGCGCCGACTCGGTCGGTGCCGTCGAGGAGGGCGCGGGCGAGGCGCGGGTGCAGGCCGAGGGCAGCCATGGCCTTGCCGCGGGCGGTGATGTGGTCGGAATGATCGAGTGCGCCGAGTGCGTGTAGGACGGTTCGGGCCGCGGCGAGGCCGCCTTCCGGCGGGGCGTCCCACCAGGCGAGGCCGGTTCCGTCGGGCGTGCCCCAGCAGGCCAATTCCAGTGCGAGCCGGGTGAGTTCGGCGGTGCGGATCTCGGGTTCGGGATAGGCGGGCAGGGTTTGGTGCTCGTATTCGGGCCAGCAGCGCCAGGCGTGGCCGGGGGCTTCGCGGCCCGCGCGGCCCGCGCGCTGTTCGGCGACCGCGGCCGAAACACGCACTGTCGCGAGGCCGGACAGGCCACGGCGGTGATCGACACGGGAGACGCGGGACAGGCCGGAGTCGACGACCGCGCGCACGCCAGGGACGGTGAGACTGGATTCGGCTACCGCGGTGGACAAGACGACGCGCCGCCGCGAGCCCGGCCGCAGCGCGAGGTCCTGGGCAGCGCCGGCGAGCCTGCCGTGCAGTGGGACCACATCGACCCCGTCGAGGTCACGCAGCAGTCCCGCCGTTCGGTTGATCTCGCCGACGCCGGGCAGGAAGACCAGGATGTCACCGTCTGTTCCGGCCAGCGCGCCCCGCGTCGCCCGCGCCACCTGCCCCTCGATCCGCTCACGCGGCAGCGACGGCACGTACCCGATCTCCACGGGATACGCGCGCCCACGAACCTCGACCACCGGCGCGGGCTCCTCGTCCCCGCCGAGCAGGACCGCGAGCCGATCAGCCGCGACGGTCGCCGACGTGGCGAGTACCCGCAGATCCGGCCGCAATCCCGACCGCGCGTCGAGCAACAGCGCCAACAACAGATCCGCGTCCAGATGCCGCTCGTGACACTCGTCGAGCACCACCGTCCCCACCCCGCCCAACTCGGGATCCTGCTGCAACCGCCGCACCAGCAACCCCGAGGTCACCACCTCGACCCGCGTGCGCGCCCCCACCTTCCGATCCCCCCGCACCGCGTACCCCACGGTCTCGCCCACCCGCTCCCCCAACAACGCAGCCATCCGCGCAGCCGCCGCCCGCGCCGCCAACCGCCGAGGCTCCGCCACCACGATGCGCCCCGACGACCCCGCCGCCAGCGCCAACGGCACCAACGTGGTCTTACCGGTACCCGGCGGCGCGACCAGCACCGCGACCCCGCGATCAGCCAACGTCGCGGTGATCCGCTCCAGCTCCGGTCGCACCGGAAGGTCGGGAAGTTCGGGAAGCTTCATCACCGACCAGTCTGCCGCTCCGCCTGCCCGCCGCTTCCACCGCCCGACGGCGGCCGACCATGTCATCGCGGTGCGAAGCGGTACGACGGCCCCGTTCCGAACCGACGCCGCGAGGTATTTTCCCATGGTCGATCGGCAGTTACGCTGCGGGAGATGAGCATCGAGTTCGCGTTGACCACGCTTGTCATCGTCGCCACGCCGGGTACGGGCGCCCTTTTCACGCTCGCGGCCGGGCTTTCCCGGGGAACGAAGGCGAGCGTGATCGCCGCCTTCGGGTGCACAGTGGCGATCGTTCCGCACATGCTCGCGGCGATCACGGGGCTGGCCGCGCTGTTGAACACCAGCGCGGTCGCGTTCCAGACCTTGAAGTATCTCGGTGTCGCGTATCTGCTCTACATGGCGTGGAATACGTTGCGGGACAAGGGCGCGCTCGCGATTCCGGAGGAAAGCATCGAGGTGGAGCCTTCGGCGCGACAGGTCGTCACCTCGGCGGTGCTGCTGAATATCCTGAACCCGAAGGTGACGATCTTCTTCTTCGCGTTCCTCCCACAGTTCGTGCCGACCGGCGCGCCGAACGCGCTGGGCCGCATGCTCGAGCTCAGTGGGTTGTTCATGCTGGTCACGTTCGTAGTGTTCGCGGGCTACGGAGCTGTCGCCGCCGCGATGCGCACCTATGTGCTGTCGCGCCCGGTGGTGGTCCGGTGGATGCGGCGGGTGTTCGGCGTCTCCTTCGTCGCTCTCGCGGGGCGACTCGCGGTGCAGAACCAATAGACACAGCAGTGCGGGCCCCGGAATCCGAGGCCCGCACTGTCGATCGAAGAACTAGCCGCGGCGCGCGGCCACGGCGTCTGCCAACCGGTCGAGCTGGGTGGCGGTGGTGTTCCAGTCGATGCACGCGTCGGTGATGGACTGGCCGTAGGTCAGATCGTCGGCCTTGCCGAGGGTCAGGTCCTGGCGGCCCGCGACGAGGAACGACTCCAGCATCACGCCGACCACGCCCTGCTCGCCCGCGGCGATCCGGTCGGCGATGTCGGTGACGACGTCGACCTGCTTGTTGTGGTCCTTGTTGCTGTTGCCGTGGCTGGCGTCGACGACCAAGCGCTGAGCCAGCGACGACTTCTCCAGCCGCAGCTTGGCCTCGGCGCAGGAGGCGGCGTCGAAGTTGGTGCCGTTGCTGCCGCCGCGCAGGATGACGTGGCAGTCGGGGTTGCCCGAGGTGCGGATCAGCGCGGAGCGGCCGTCGAGGTCGGTGCCGGGGAAGACGTGGCTGGCGGCGGCGGCGCGCACACCGTCGACCGCGACCTGCACGTCACCGTCGGTGCCGTTCTTGATGCCCACCGGCATCGACAGCGCCGAGGACAGCTGCCGGTGCACCTGGCTGGCGGCGGTGCGGGCACCGATCGCGCCGTAGGAGACCAGGTCGGCGATGTACTGCGGGGTGATGGGGTCGAGGAACTCGCACGCGACCGGCAGGCCGAGGGCGGTGATGTCGACGAGCACCTTGCGGCCGATGCCGAGGCCGGTGTTCACGTCGAACGAGCCGTCCAGGTGCGGATCGTTGATCAGACCCTTCCAGCCCAGCGTGGTGCGCGGCTTCTCGAAGTACACGCGCATCACGATGTGCAGCCGGTCGCTGAGCTCGGCGGCCTTCTCGGCCAGCTTGCGCGCGTATTCCAGCGCGGCGACGGGGTCGTGCACCGAGCACGGGCCGACGATCACCATGAGGCGGTCGTCGTCGCCGTTGAGCACGTCGACGGTGGCCTTGCGGCCCGAACGTACGGTGTCGGCGAGGGCATCGGTGATCTGGTGAACCATGCGGACCTCGGCGGGCGAGCGCAGCGGGCTCACGCTGAGGGTGCGCTGGTCGTCGAGATCGGAATGCCGCGAGTCGACATCGGCTGCGGTGGTCATGAGATGTGGGTCCTTTGCGTTAAGAGGCCGACCCACGGAAATCGCTACCGTCGAGCCGGGCGTTATCCGGCTCGAGGTGGAGGAAGTCAGCGCGCAGGGTCGCAGACCGGCCCACCCAGGGCCGGATAGCTAAACCAGAAATATGCGCGCTGCATGGGATGGACTGTACCACCGGTAAAACGTCGAAAGGCCTGCCCCGGTTGCCGGGAGTGTGGACCGTCACATCGCGGCGCCCGCCCGCGCCGACGAGAAAGTAATCGACTGCACGTGACGGTGACCAACGGACTCGCCGACGTCGGCGCCGAGTTGATCGGCAAGGCCGTCGACGCGGGCGGTGCGGCGCATCACAGTCCCGAGTCGTACACGGTCGATCCGACGGTGGAGCAAGTGCTCGGCCGACCCGCGCACCTTCACGCAGTGGGCGGCCGAGCACGGGCACCGATTCCGTTGATCAGCTCCACTGACCGGGGACATAGTCACCGGCGGGAGTGTGGGCGATGGCGTTGAGACGGTTCCAGGCGTTGATGATCGCGATGGCACCGATCAGGGCGGCGATCTGGTCGTCGTCGTAGTGCTTGCGGACCAGGGCGAAGGTGTCGTCGCTGACATGTCCGCCGTCGGCGGTGCGGGTCGCTTCCTCGGTGAGGGCGAGGGCGGCCCGTTCCGGCTCGGTGAAGACATTGGCCTCCCGCCAGGCGGCGACCAGGTTGATCCGCACCGCGGTCTCACCGGCGTGGGCGGCGTCCTTGGTGTGCATGTCGACGCAGTAGCTGCACCCGTTGATCTGCGAGGCCCGGATCTTCACCAGTTCATGCGTGGACTTGGGCAGCGGCGAATCGTCGATGACCTTGCCCGCCATGATCATTCGCTTGCTGAAGCTCGCGGCGATGGCGTTGCCGTAGAGGTTGAAGCGCGCTTCCATGATGACTCCTTCGTCGTGGGGTTCACAAAGACGACGAGGTAGCCGTTCGCAGTGTGACGTCGTGTGACGTCTATCACGAATCAGATGAGGCCGCAGAGCTTCTCGGAGAGCTCCCACAGTTCGGCCGCGACCTTGCGATTGCGCGCCGTGGGCGCGCTGCCCGCACGGGCGGGGTTGCCGCGCAGGCCGAGGAAACCGTCGGGGCCGTAGAACGTGCCCGCCTTCACCGCGGCGGTGGCGGCGAACAGCGTGGGCAGCGCACCCTGGTGGGCGTCCTGGGCGAGCATGCGATTGCCCAGCCACATGACCGCGTCCTGGACGGTCTCGGTGTGCGACATGAGTTCGGTCGCGGCGTAACCGGGGTGGGCGGCCACCGAGATCACCGCGGCGCCCTCACCGGCCAGGCGACGCTGCAGCTCGAAGGCGAACATCAGGTTGGCCAGCTTGGATTGACCGTAGGCGAGCCAGCGGTCGTAGTGGCGCTGCTCCCAGTTGGGGTCGGCCAGATCGATCCTGCCGATGCGGTGCGCCACGCTCGACACCGTCACCACCCGATCGGCGATGCGGTCGAGCAACAGGTTGGTGAGCGCGAAGTGACCGAGATGGTTGGTGCCGAACTGCATCTCGAAGCCGTCGGCGGTGCGGCGCAGCGGTAGGGCCATCACACCCGCGTTGTTGATCAGCACGTCGACGCGTTCGATCGAATCAGTGAAGGCGCGCACCGAATTCAGGTTCGCCAGGTCGAGTTCACGGACTTCGGTCTCGCCGCGCATCCCCGCGGCTACCCGCTCGGCCTTGGCCGTATCGCGACAGGCCAGGACCACTCGCGCACCCGCCGCCGCCAGCGCCCGCGCGGTGGCGGCGCCGAGACCACTGTTGGCACCGGTGACGATGATCGTGCGACCGGTTTGGTCCGGCAGGTCGGCGACAGTCCACTTACTCACTGGCGGAAGTCTAGCGACGCAGGGGAAATGCGCGAATCGGCAAGAGCCGGTGCGTAGTTCGCTTCTGCCCTCGTCACGACTGGGCCAGTACCTCTTCATCGGTCAGCGCGGCGACTTCGAGATACATCGCGGCGACCAGTTCGAGTCGGCCCGTGTCGCCGGAGTCCTTCTCCCGGTCCGACATGCGCGCCGCGAGCCCCTCGATGGTGCGGGCGGTGAACAGGTCGGCCACAACGGTGTCGGGGGCGTCGAGCCATTCGCGGATGCGGGCCACGGCGGTGGTGGCGAGCACCGAATCGCCGCCGAGGGCGAAGAAGTCGTCGGTGACGCCGATACGCTCGGTGGCGAGCACCTCCGCGACGACCGCGACGAGCGCCCGTTCGAGATCGGTTCGCGGCTCGACGAATTCGTCTGCGCCCTCGTGCTTTTCGAGTACCGCGCGGATGGCCTTGCGGTCCGGCTTGGCGTTCGGGGTGAGGGGCAGTTCAGCGAGCAGTTCCAGGCGCGTCGGCACCATGTAGGACGGGACGAGGTCAGCGGTCGCGGCGAGCACCGCCTCGACGTGCAGGGTTTCGCCCGGGCTCGGCACCACCAGGGCGACCAGCTTCGGCGCCGCCGTCCCGACCACCGCGGCCACGGCGTGGCGGACACCGGGGACCGCGCGCAGGGCGCTCTCCACCTCACCGAGTTCGACGCGGTAGCCACGGATCTTGACCTGGTGGTCGGCGCGGCCGAGGAATTCCAGACCGCCGTCGGGCAGGTAGCGGGCCAGGTCACCGGTGCGGTACCAGCGCAGACCCTCATGGGCGACGAAACGGTCGGCGGTGCGCTCCGGGTCGTTGCGGTAGCCGGCGGCCACGCCGTCGCCACCGATCCAGAGTTCGCCGCTCACCCAATCGGGGCAGTCGTTGCCCGCCGGGCCGACGACGCGGCACTGCACGTTGCGCAACGGGGTGCCGTAGGGGACGGCAGCCCATTCGACAGGGACCTGGGCGTCCACGACCTCGCAGATGGTGGAGTGGATCGCGGTTTCGGTGGCGCCGCCGAGACCGGCGAAACGGCTGTTCGGGGCCACCGCGGCGAGACGTGCGGGGAGGGCGACGTCAACCCAGTCGCCGCCGAGGATCACCGTTCGAAGTGAGGCAAGGGGCTCGGGCAGCGTGGCGGTAGCGGACCCGGTGCGGAGGTCGGCGAGCTGCGACGACCCCGGCGCGGCGGTGAGCAGCATGTCGAGCAGGCTCGGGACGCAGTTGAGCAGCGAAATCTGGTGGCGGCGAACGAGTTCGACCCAGACGGCAGGGTCGGTGCGCTGCACGTCGTCGACGGTGACCACCGCGCCACCGACGGCGAGCAGGCCGAAGATGTCGTAGACGGAGAGGTCGAATTCGAGGGCCGAGAGGGCCAGCGCCCGGTCGGCGGGGCCGAGGTCGAATCGCTCGTTGAGGTCGTCGATGGTGTTCATCGCGGCGCGATGCGGCACCTCGACGCCCTTGGGCTTGCCGGTGGAGCCGGAGGTGAACAGCACGTAGGCGATGTTCTCCGGATCGCCGAAGACGGGGCGCGCAAACGGTTGCGCGTGCGCGCGAGCCTCGGCGAGGTCGATCGCGCGCACGTCGGGAATCTGCGTACCGCCGACCGTGAGCACGGCGACAGCGTCTGCGGTGCTGAGGATTTCGGCGCGACGAGCGGCAGGCTGATCGAACCCGATCGGCACGTACACCGCGCCCGCCGCGAGCACGCCGAGCACCGCGACGATCTGGTCGGGGCCCTTCGGGAGCTGCACCGCGACCGAATCACCGGGCGTCACACCGGCTTCCCGGAGCGCACCGGCCACCGCCAGCGCGTCCGCTGCCAGCTCGCCATAGGTCAGCTGCCCGGCAGGCTCCCAGAGCACCGCGGGCGCGGACGGAGTCGTCGCCGCGTTCGCGAAGAAGCCGGTATGCAGCAGCCCGCCGCTCACCGGCCCCGCGGTGGCGTTCACGCGCGCCCGAGTAGCGGCCTGCTCCAACGGAATCCGGACTCCGGCTTCGGCCTGCCATCCCGCTCCCCCGGCAAACCTAGTGCGTCCGAACGAAACCGCAGCCCCGTCAGCGGGCACCACGGGCGACATCGCCGAGCTCACCTCGGTCGGCGCGGCCTCGACTGCCTTCGGCTGCGCACTGCCTGCATCCGACGAATTCGCCGAGGCCTCGGCGAGCTCGAAAGGTCGGCCACCGAGGCGTTCGATCGCCTCGATGTACCGGGCGAACATGGCGTCGACCATGCCCGCGGGGAAGGCGGTTTCGCGGATGTCCCAGTTCAGCAGCAGACCCCCGCGGACCTCGGTGATCTGGGCGTCGAGCAGGACCTGCGGGCCCTGGGAGATGATCCAGACGGGGTCGCCGAAGGTGTCGGTGACGATGTCGGGGAACAGTTCGCCGAGGTTGAGGGCGCTGGTGTACACGATGGGCGCCAGCACCGGTTCGCCGCGATGACGCCCGAGGTCGCGCAGGACTTCCAGGCCCGAGTACGCGGAGTGCGCGCCCGCTTCGTGGAGGCGCTGCTGGAGCGCGCGCGCACGATCGGCGACGGTGGCCGGCTCGGTGACGTCGACTTCGAGCAGGACCGAGGAGGTGAAGTCGCCGACGACGCCGTCGACCTGCGGGTGCACCGGTTCACGGTGGAACAGGGGCAGATTCAGCAGAAAGCGACGCTGAGCCGACCAGCCGCCGATGGTTTCGGCGAACACCGAGGCCAGCGCCATCGCGGGGGTGATCCCCCGGGCGTGGGCCGCGTCGAAGACCTGTGCTTTGGCCTGCGGGGAGAGCCAGCGGTGCAGACGGATCGTGCGATTCGGGTCCGCGGTGTGCTGGGCAAGAGGGAGTTCCGGAGCGCCGGGCAGCTCGCTCAGGCGATCTTGCCACCAGGCGCGGTCACGGGTGCGCTCGTCCGCGATGGCGCTCGGCCCCTGCGGGAGGCCGGCGGCAGTGCCCTGCTGCTGCGCGGCGGCATTGTCCGAAACGTGGGTCGCTGTGTGCTCGGCCAGGTACTGACGGAAGGTGTAGTCCTGCGGCGGCAGCGGTTCGCCGTGGTAGAGCCGGGCGAGGTCGGTGATGAGGATGCGGTAGCTCATCGCGTCGGCGGCGAGCATATCGACATCGAGGTGCAGACGGGTGCGGCCGTCGGCGAGGCGGGTGAGCGCGATATCGATCACCTGCCCGTCCTCCACCGCCATCCGCTGGTGCGTGCGCGCGCCGCGCAGCTCCGCGAGCCGCTGCTCGGCCTCGTCGGCGGACGCCTCGCGCAGATCGGTCACGCCGAACACCGCGCGGCCGGGCCGGTCGAGAGTCTGCTGGGTGCCGTCGGGCAGGAACCGGGTGCGCAGCATGGGATGGCGCGACAGCAGCTGTTCGACAGCCCGCTCGAGCCGCTCCGGATACACATCGGCCCCGTCGAATTCGACGTAGAGATGCGCCGCGACACCGCCGAGCTCCTGCGCATCGGACCGCCCGATCCAATACGCGTGCTGCATAGGCGCGAGGGCGAACGGCGTCCCGTCGTCGGGAACGATCACGGATTCGTCTGCGGCAGAACCGAAGTTGTCGAAACCTCCCGATCCAGCCGGGTTGTCGACCGGCGTGGCGGAGTCGGCCGAACCGGGCTCACCCGGTTCGAGAGCGGCGTCATCGGCGGCTTGGTCGGCCACAGTCGACGGACTGTCGCTTGCCGCGAGGTCGTCGGGGTCGGCGCCGTTGAGGAGGGCGTACCATGCGTCGACGGTGGGGTGGGCGGCCAGCAGAGCGAAGTTCACGGCGATGCCGCGTTTGCGCCAGGCGCCGGCGAGCTTCATCGTGCGGATGGAGTCGAGGCCGAGCTGGATCAGATCGTCGGCCTCGGCGACGGCGTCGGGGGTGAGGTCGAGGTGACGGGCGATCGCGGCGCGGATCTCGGCGCGGTCGATCCCGGCGCCGCCTGCGGGTGCTTTCTCCATCTGCCGATCACTCCTTGCTCGCCGCCCGTCCCGGACGGATTCGGTACTGCCCGGCGGCAGCCTACTCCATTGGGATAGGGTTGCCTAACCTTTGCAAGTGTAGCGAGACTCGAGTGAGGCAGTACGTGACGTCGACATCGGCAACCGGCCACCGCGAGGGCTACGTCCCATTTCCCGAAGCAGCCGCCCAGGAGTACCGGGCCGCGGGCTATTGGGCCGGGCGCACACTCGGTGATCTCCTGCGCGACACCGCGCGCAGCCGGCCGCAGCGGCCCGCCGTCCTCAGCGACGCCGGTGCGCAGACCTACGCCGAACTCGACGCCGCAGCCGATCGGATGGCGCACGGGCTGCTCGCCCTCGGGATCAATCCCGGTGACCGCGTGATCGTGCAGCTGCCGAACATTCCCGAATTCGCGACGGCCCTGTTCGGCGTGCTGCGCGCCGGGATCATCCCCGTGCTCACCCTGCCCGCACACCGCCGCGTCGAGATCGAGCACCTGGCCGCGCTGTCCGAAGCGGTTGCCTATCTCATCCCCGACCAGCTCGGCGACTTCGACTACCGCGAGCTGGCCGCGACGGTGCGCCAAGCGGTACCGAGCCTGCGGCACGTGCTGGTCGCCGGTGATCCAGGCACCGGGGCGCCGGACGCCGACGGCAGTACTGCCGGATTCGTCGCCCTCGATTCGGTTGCTCGCGAAGGCGATTCGCTGCCCACGGTCGACCCGTCCGATATCGCGGTGATGCTGGTCTCCGGCGGCACCACCGGCCTGCCGAAGCTGATCGCCCGCACCCACGACGACTACGTCTACAACGCGACCGCCAGCGCGCGGGTCTGCGAGCTCGGCCCCGAGGACGTCTACCTCGCCACCCTGCCCGCGGCCCACAACTTCCCGCTGGCCTGTCCCGGCATCCTCGGCACCGTCGCGACCGGCGGCGCCATCGCCTTCACCCTCGACCCGAGCCCCGAGGCCGCCTTCGCCGCGATCGAGAAGCACGGGGTTAGCGTCACCGGCGTCGTCCCGCCGCTGGCTCAGCTGTGGAGCGCGGCAGTGGATTGGGAAGAGGCCGACCTGAGTTCGCTGCGCCTGTTGCAGGTGGGCGGGGCGCGACTGGCCGAGGTGAACGCCCGCGATGTCGAGCCCGCGTTGCAGTGCACCTTACAGCAGGTGTTCGGGATGGCCGAGGGGCTGCTCAACTACACCCGTCTCGACGACGACAAAGAACTGGTGTGCACCACCCAGGGCCGACCGCTCTCCCCCGCCGACGAACTGCGCATCGTCGACGCCGACGGCAACGACGTCGGCCCGGGCGAAGAGGGCGAACTACTCACCCGCGGCCCCTACACCCTGCGCGGGTATTACCGTGCGCCCGAGCACAATTCGCGCGCCTTCACCGCCGACGGCTTCTACCGCAGCGGCGATCTCGTCCGGCAACTACCCAGCGGCCACCTGGTCGTGAGCGGCCGGATCAAGGATGTGATCAACCGCGGTGGCGAGAACATCTCCTGCGATGAACTCGAGGAGCACCTGCTCGCCCACCCCGCGGTCCGCCACGCCGCCGCGGTCGGCCTGCCCGATGCCGCACTCGGCGAAAAGGCCTGTGTCGTCCTGGTTGTCACCGGCGAACTGCCCACCCTCGGCGAGATCAAGACCTTCCTCACCGAACGCGGCCTGGCCACCTACAAGCTCCCCGACCTCATCCGCCAGGCGGATTCATTGCCGATCACCGCAGTCGGCAAGATCGACAAAAAGGCCTTGCGTGCCCTGCACGGTTGACGGTCCGAAACCTCTTGCCGACAGCGTCTTCCGGGACAACTGATTTCGCGTGAACACGGGTAACTCACCGGGAACGCCCGGCCCTGGCCACGGCCCATACCGTCGGCCCGGTGCGCAAGCCCTGCGCACCCCACGGCCGGCAGAAGTCACGGAGAGGCGGTAATAGCCTTGACCACGTAAGGCGCTACGCTGCCCAGCTTTTCGCAGGTCTCCTCGAACTCACGCTCGGGACGCGACTGCCCCACGATTCCCGCACCGGCGCGCAACCACGCGCCTTCGCCGGTCTGGTAGATCGCGCGAAGCACCAACGTCGCCTCGAGCGCGCCGGTCGGCGAAACACAGACCACCGCACCGGAATACAGCCCGCGCGGATCGTGATCATTGCGGAATACCGAATCGACGCCTGCCCGCTTGGGGATGCCGGACGCGGTCACCGACGGGAACAGCACCTCGAGCGCGTCCCACGCGGTGCGGTCGGCGGCGAGGGTGCCGCGCACGGTGGATGCCAGGTGCTGCACGCTGCCGCGCTCGCGCACCGCCATGAAATCGGAGACCGCGGGCGTGCCGGGTACGGCCACCTCCGCGATCTCGGCGAAGGAGGTCTGCACCGAGATCGCGTGCTCGACGATCTCCTTCGGGTCGGCCAGCAGTTCGGCGCGGGCGGCACCGTCGGCCTCGGGACCGAGTCCGAACGCGCGCGTACCGGCCAGCGGTTCGGTGGTGACGACGCGATCGTCGTCGACCGAGGCCACCAACTCGGGACTGAACCCGGCCGCTTCGAGCCCGCCCAGCCGCAGCAGGAACGAGCGGGCGGGGGTGTTGTTGGCCCGGCCGAGGCGATAGGTCGCGGGCACGTCCACCGCGAACGGCAGCTCGACCTTGCGCGACAGAATCACCTTCTGATAGCTGCCGGACCGGATTTCGGCGACCGCCGTGGCGACCCGTTCCTCGTAGTTCGTCGGGTCGACCCGCACATCGACCGACGTCGGGGCAGGCAGGTCGACACCCTGCGAGCCGGAGATCAGATCGTGGATATCGCACGCCTCGTTCGGGGTGGCGCCGCTGATCCGCACGCCGGTGGCATCGATGCGCACCTCGATCCGCGGAACCATCAGGTGCGCCAACGAGGTCAGCGGATTGAGATGGTGGGTCGCCGCGAGCGAGTAGGCGCAGAATTCGAAGCCGATCCAGCCATAGGCGTTGCGGCCGTCGATCGGCAGGGTCGCCAGTGCGGTGTCGATGGCGGTGGCGGGGCTGCCGGACCACGCGCGAGCGGTGGTCTCACCACCCCAGGTGGTGCGCAGCTCACCGGCATCGAGTTCCACGCTACCGAGCGGATCGGCGGCGAACACCCACACACCGGGCTGCTCGTACATCACGTACTCACCGAACCGATCAGAGACGGCCAGACGTGACATCGCTGCCGCCGGGTCGGTCACGTGCTCCACCCGTACGGGCTGTTCCGTCGACGACAACGATCCTCCAAGGTAAAGCTGACCTAACTTTTCTTGGTTAGGTTAGCATTACCTCGCCGTTTAGCCAGACCCATAGCTGGGTATTGTTCGCCACTGCCGCACCACGCCGGGCAAACCTCCAGCACTGTAGCTCGCGCCCGACATCGGCCGCTCCGCACACGCCGCGCAACGCGCTGTAGCCCAAGTTCGATGCGCCGAACCAGATCTGCGGCTTGAATGGAGTAATGATCGACAAAGGTGGGCGGCGCGGCCCGCAGGCAGACTCGGTGGTCGCCCTGGTCGACGCGGCCTCCGCCGTCGAACGCGAAGTGATCGGCGACTGGATAGCCCAGGGTGGTCTCGACAGGGAGATCGACTCCACGGCCCCGGTGACCCAGCTCGACCTCGACGCGAAGGCCATCACCAGACGCCTCGTCGGCAGGCAGGACGACCCGCTGGTCGTGCCGGTCCGGGTGCTGTGGCTGCCGCCCGAACGCGACGGTGTGCGCCGGGTGACCTTCGCCGACCTGGTGATGCTCACCAACCCGCGCAAACCCAACCGGCTCGTCCAGCGCAGGCTGCTGCGCACCGAACCGGACCGCCACCGCGTGCTCGTCGGCGCGCCCGCTCGGCTCAGCGCGCTGCGCACCAACAACCCCGAGGCCGCGGCGCTGCTGCGCGCGGGCTCAGCCGACCCGTTCGCGCGCGCGGTGGTACGCGCCGCGGTGGTGGCGCTCGAACGCGCCGAACGCACCGTCATCGGCGATCGGTACAAGGTGCCCCAGCTGGTAGCCGAGGAGATCCTCGACTCCCCGGAATTCCAGCGCAAGCTCGACTACATCGCCGACGAGATCGGCTCCGAACCCGACCAGGTGTACCGCAACGCGGAGAAGGCGCTGCGCGAGCTGGTCGCCGCGCAGAGCAGGCTGGTCTCGGACCTGTTCACCCAGGCGATGCGACCGGTGCACGCCTCGACGTGGAAGGTCGACACCGATCTGCGCGGCCTCGACGCGTTGCGCAAGCTCAACCGCAAGCACCCGCTGGTTTTCCTGCCCTCGCACCGCTCCTATGTCGACGCGTTCGTACTCGGCGACGTGTTGGCGCGCAATGATTTTCCGCCCAACCATGTGATCGGCGGCGCGAACCTCAACTTCTGGCCGATGGGTCCGATCGCGCGGCGCACCGGAACGGTGTTCATCCGGCGCAGCTTCGGCGACGACGAGGTCTACAAGGCAGTCGTCGAGGAGTACTTCGCCTACCTGCTGGCCAAGCGCTTCAATATGGAGTGGTACTTCGAGGGCGGGCGCACCAGGACGGGCAAACTGCGCCCACCGCGCTACGGCCTCCTCAATTACCTTGCCGCCGCGGTGCGTTCACGTCGGGTCGACGATGTGATGCTCGTGCCGGTCTCGATCACCTATGAGCGACTCAACGAGCTCGGCGCGATCGCCATCGAACAGGCCGGCGGCAAGAAGAAGGCCGAGGGAATCGGCTGGCTGGCCAGATATGTACGCAGCCAGCAGCATTCGGCCGGACGTGTGTATGTGCGCTTCGGCGAAGCCATTTCGGCCCGCGAGCGGCTGGGGGTGTACGGCGATCCACTCGATCAGCGGCCGGTGACCATCCCGCTGCGCGACACCGAAACCGGTTCGGCCACCGTTCCCGACGAGAAGACGCTGGCCGACGCCGAGCACAAAGCCGTGCAGCGCTTGGCTTTCGACGTCGCGGTCGGGATCAACGAGGTCACCCCGATCACCGTCAACGCGCTGGTCACCCTGGCCCTGCTCGGCGTGCACGAACGAGCGCTCACGCTCGGCCAGGTGCGAACGGTGCTCGACCCGGTGCTCGGCTATATCGTCGGGCGCAAACTGCCCAGCGGCGAACTCACCACGCTGCGCGACGAACAGGGCCTGCGGGTGGTGCTCGAACAGCTCGCGCTGGCGGGCGTTGTCACCGTGTATCGCGGTGGGCTGGAACCGGTGTACGCGATCGAACCCGGCGCGCATCTCGAGGCGGCGTTCTACCGCAACAGCGCGGTGCACTGGTTCGTCAACCGCGCCATCCTCGAACTGGCCGCCCTCACCGCGGTGGAGCAGCCGGGTGACGACCCGCTGCGGGCGGCGTGGAAGGCGGCGTTCGCGCTGCGCGATCTGCTCAAGTTCGAATTCTTCTTCCCGGAACGCAAGGAGTTCGCCGACCAGATCATCGAGGAGGTGCGCATCATCGTGCCCGAATGGGACGAGCACACCCCCGACGATCGACTGGATCGCCAATTCCTCGGCGCTGTCACCGAATCCGGGTTCGTGATGGCCCATCGCGTGCTGCGTTCGTTCTTCGACGCGCAGTTGGTGGTCGCCGAGCGGCTGGTGGCCCGACCCGCCGACGCGGCGATCGATCGCAAGGAATTCATCGACGAGTGCGTGGCGGTGGGCAAGCAGATGCTGTTGCAGCAGCGGTTGAACAGCCCGGAATCGGTATCGTCGGAACTGTTCACCAGCGCCTGGAAACTGGCCGACAACCACGGCCTCATCGCACCCGCGGCTGAGGGCGCCGAAGCCGAATTGATCGACAAGCGCCAGGAATTCGCCGATCAGCTGCGCGATCTGGGTGACCGGATCGCGCGGGCGGCCTCGCTCGATCCGTCGAACAGGAACACGAACTGATGAGCACACTCGCCGACGCCGTGGCCGCGATCCGTTCGGGTCCGCAAGGTGCGCGGATCGCCGCGGTGTTCGATTTCGGCGGCACCGTCGTCGACGGTCTGCCGCGACGCGGACTGGCGGGCAAGGTGTTCCGGCGCGGTGAGGAACGCCTGGCCACCCTGCTCGGTGGCATCCAGCGCGGCGGCAACGACGGTGACTACGGACGATTCCTGCAAGCCGTCGAACGGACATGGGCGGGCGCGTCGGAGAACGAGCTGGACCAGCTCGGCCGCAAGGCTTTCAGCAAGGAGATCTACGGGCGGCTGTTCCCCGAGGCGTGGCACCTCGTGCGCGCACACCAATTGGCTGGTCACACAGTGATATTGGTCAGCGAGCTCACGCGATTCCAGGTGCGTCCCGTCGCCGAGCGGCTCGGCATCGACAACGTGCTGTGCACCGAACTCGCCGTCGAGGACGGCGTACTGACCGGCCGACCGGCGGGCGCGCCGCTGTGGCGTACCGGAAAGTCCACGGCAGTAACCCAATTCGCGCGGGATCTCGAGATCGGCTACGTCTATGCCGACAGCGTGACCGACCTGCCGCTGCTGGAACTCGCCCAGCATCCGACCGTGATCGACCCCGACCCGGCTCTCGCCGCGATCGCCGCCGACAACGGCTGGCCAGCACTGACCTTCCGCCTGCGTCGAGCCCCGCGCCCCGTCGACTATCTGCGCACCATCGTCGGATTCGCCGGACTCATCGGCGGTGCGCTGGTCGGCGTCCTTCGCAAGTCCTACACCGGCAAGCGGCAGACGATGGCCGACGCACTCATGCACGACGCCACCACCGCGACCCTGCGCGCCATCGACGTCCAACTGCGCGTGGTCGGAGCCGAGAACGCCCGCGCGCCGCGGCCCGCGGTATTCCTGTTCAACCACCAGAGCCAGTTCGACGTGATCATCGTCCCGAAGGTCCTCGACGGCGCGGTGACCGGCATCGGCAAGAAGGAGCTGCGCAATCATCCGCTGTTCGGTCCGCTGATGCGGTTCGTCGGCGTCACCTTCATCGACCGAACCGACACCGAGCGCGCGAAAGCCTCCCTCGCCCCGGTGGTTTCGACCCTGCGCGACGGACTCTCCATCGCCGTCGCGCCCGAGGGAACTCGCTCGTTCACTCCGGGTGTCGGGCCGTTCAAGAAGGGCGCGTTCCATATCGCCATCCAGGCGGGCGTGCCGGTGATCCCCGTGGTGGTCCGCAACGCGGGCGAAATCGCCTGGCGGGATTCGCCTATCGCCCGCGCCGGCATCGTCGACGTGGCGGTGCTGGCGCCGATCGATGTCTCCGGCTGGGACCCCGCCGACATGGACGCCGAGGTGGAAGGCGTCCGGCAGCTGTTCGAGAACACGCTGCTGGACTGGCCACGAGCCTGAACCGGCCGGGCGCGAGGTGCGCCCGGCCGGATGCTCAGCTCTCGAACAGCTGCTGCCCGAGATAGTGCCCCGGACCGGGGACACCGGGCGGGATCACGAACACGGCCGACCCGATGGGCGTGGTCCATTCGTTCAGCGCGTCGAATTCCGCCAGTCGCGCCTGCACCGGCAGGAACTGACGGTCGATATCGCGCTGATAGGCCACGAACAGCAGGCCCGAGTTCGACACCTGCCCCGGCGCCGGGTTCTCGTCGTAGTTGAACCCGCGGCGCAGGAACCGTTCACCGTCGTGGGTGTGCCTGGCCCGCGCCACGTGCGACGACGGCGGAATGACCGGGATGCCGTGGCGGTCCACCGCGGCGAGATCGGGCTCGTCGTGTTCGGCGATACCGGTCAGCGGCGCACCGTTGGCGACCCGGCGGCCGACGGTCAGTTCGCGACCGTCGGCGTCGAGTTCGTCCCAGGTGTCGAGGTCCATGGCGATCCGGCGCAGCACCAGGGAGGTGCCGCCGGCGAGCCACGGCGTCGACGCGCCGTCGTCCCAGACCAGTCGGTCGAAGTCGACCGTGCGCGGGGCGATGTTCACGGTGCCGTCGACCTGCCCCATGAGGTTGCGCATCGTCTGGCCGTTCGGCGCGTCCCGGAATCCGCGCTGCACCCACCGCACCGTCACCAGCGATTTCACGTGCTTGGACAGCACCCGCACCGCGTGCGCGACCGTCGTCGCCTCCTCGGCGCAGACCTGGAGGACCAGGTCGGCGCCGGTGTAGCCGGGGTCGAGCCGGTCGATGGGAAATGGCGGGAGCTGGCGCAGCCATTCCGGTCTCCGCTCGGTGAGCCCCGCGACGGTGAACAGGTCGGGCCCGAAGCCGACGGTGATCGTGAGACGGGCCGGTCTGGCGGCGAGCTCCGGTTCGGTGTCGGCGAGCGCGGGCACGCCCGTGGTCAGTCGCACCGCGTCGTCGGTCCAGATACGGAGCAGCCCGATCACGTCCTCGCGACCGACACCGGACGCCAGGTCGAAGCCCGCGAAAGCCACGTGACCTGGTGGCATCGTCTCCACGCCCGCCTGATGAGCGCCGTAGAACGCGACGATGTCGAGCGCCTCGTCCCGAACGGCCTCCGGGCGCACTAGTTCGGCCGTACCCCAGGCGATGCCGGCCGCACCCGCCACCGCGGCTCCCCCGCCGAGCAACCGTCGGCGAGAGAGTCCGGGCCGCGAATCAGCCACCGTGCATCGGATTGTCGGTGCCCGGCGCGTAGTTCTCCTTGCCGCCGGCGAAATCACGCACCTGTGCGGTGACGACGGTGCTCGAGCCGTCGGCGAAGGTCAGCGTGAGCGAGGTTTCCGAGCCGGTCCGCAGCGGCTGCTTCAGGTCCATGAACATCAGGTGCTCGGCGCCCGGCTTCAACGTCACCTCGCCGCGTGCCGGGACGGTGATGCCACCGGCTTTCGGGCGCATGGTCTTCGCGCCGGTGCTGTCGGGCACCACCTCGTGGATCTCGACCCGCTCCGAGGCCGGGCTGGTGGCGGCTACCAGTGTCATCGGGGCGTCACCGGCATTGCGCAGGGTGCCGAAGGCCGCCGACATTCCGGACTCGGCGGCCTTGATCCACTGGTCGCTCATGGTGATCCGGTCCGCCGTCGCCACGGACGAGGGCGGGGCAGGCTCGGAATCCGAGCAGGCGGTGGCGAACACGGCGAGGACGGCACAGGCGGCGGCAGCGCCGACACGGCGGGCACGCAGGTGGACATGCGGAAAGACGGACATGGGAGAACTCCGATCATCGGGGTGAGGTGTGCCCCGGACCGGCCTGTCCGCACGGCGAATCATCCACCGAGACAGTGGAATTCGTCGGCCTTGTCCTAAGCCGGAACGGGGTTGGATGCGGTCGCGCCCATCCAGGGCGGACCACGCAGCCCGATGTCCGGTCGTAGGAGGAGCTGCCGTAGCACCGCACGCTCGTCGGCGACGGGTAGCCGGACCGGGCGGTCGGGCGGGCACGTGACCCCGGCCAGCACGAGGACCAGCTGCCGCACGCTGGTGATCGCCCGGCGCACACCGACCTCGGCGGCGCGAATCGCGATGGCGCCGACGGGGATCGCCACCAGGTGAGCGAGCACCATCGCACCCGAAATCGTGTGGTGCTGGAAATGTCCCAACGACAGCGCGGTGTGCCCGACGCACTGGCCGACAGCCAGTACCACCATGGTCGACATCGCGCTGTTTCCTCGCGGCAGCGCGGTGACTACGACACCGATCAGGGCGCACGCGGCGAACAACAGCGCGAGGGCGGATCCGCCGGGAACGGCGGTAGCACCACCGAGTCCGTGCGCCAGAATCGCGACGGCGCCGGACGCGGAACCCACTGCCGCGCCGCGTAAGCGCGCGGTGTGATCCGTCGGAGAGCCCACGCCGCCATGCTACGACCTTCTGTCGTAGGTGCGGGGCCCAGGGCCTGTGACCAGGGTCTCGACGATGCGGCGCAATCCAATTCGACCGAGGGCTTGACATTAACAATGGTTCAGGTTTGATGCTTGTCTCACCACCGAATGAGGGAGAACATCATGAGCACCGTCACCGCCCCCACCGCCTACACCGTCCCCCCACTGAACCGGCCCGTCGCCGTGCTGGGCGCCGCTGCCGTCGCCGTGGTGCTGAATCTGATCGTCTGGGCCATCGGCGCCGCCGCGGGCGGGTCGTTCACCACGATCGCCGACGGCAAGGTCACCGATGCCGCGCCCGGCGGGGTGATCTTGATGTCGGCCGTGCCGGTCCTGATCGGCCTGACCGTCGCCGTGCTGGTGTCCTACCTGTGGACCGGCGTGCTGCGGACCGCCGCCGTGGTCGGGTCGGCGCTGTCGATCGCGACCATCGGACTGACCGTGGCCGCCGACTTCGACACCGCCTCCACCATCGCCCTGTCGGTGATGCACGTGGTGCTGGTGCCGGTCATGGTGATCGCCCTGGAAGGTGTGCGTCGCGGCATCACCGCGAAGTGACCCGGACAAACAGCGAAGGCCCCGCCGAAACCATCGGTGGGGCCTTTCGCGTATCGAGCTCTAGACCGAGCGGCCGAACAGCAGCTTCCACGGCATGAGCGCCGACTCGAGCTGCACCTTCAGGCTCATCTTCGACGCACCGACGGTGCGCTCCTCGAAGCGGATCGGCACCTCGGCGATCGTGTAGCCCTTCTTGATCGCGCGGTAGTTCATCTCGACCTGGAACGAGTAGCCGTTGCTGCGGATCGAAGCCACGTCGATCGCGCGCAGGGTGTCGGCCTTCCAGGCCTTGAAACCGGCGGTCGCGTCCTTCACGCCGAGGCGCAGGATCAGGTTCACGTAGAAGTTGGCCCAGGCCGACAGGGCCTTGCGGTACCACTTCCACTCCGCGGCGGTCGAACCACCCGGCACGTAGCGCGACCCCAGCGCTACGCCGACATCGTCGGAGCTCAGCTTCTCGAGCATCGACGGGATCACCTCGGCGGGATGCGACAGATCGGCGTCCATCTGGATCACCACATCGGCACCCTCGTCGAGCGCCGCGGTGATGCCCGCGATGTAGGCGCGGCCGAGGCCGTCCTTCTCGGTGCGATGCAGCACGCTCACCACATTCGGCAGCTCGGCCGCCAGTTTGTCGGCGACGTCACCCGTGCCGTCGGGTGAATTATCGTCGACCACCAGCACGTGCAGATCGGACACCGGCAGAGCCGTCAGCCGCTCCACCGCCACCGGCAGATTTTCCCGCTCGTTGTAGGTCGGCACAACAACGGTAACCCTCAAGGGTCGCCCTCCCTGCTCACCTGGATAGCCCCGCGGCCCAGGATGCGGGCACGGGGCATGTCATCGATTCGTTATGACGGTACTCGATGGTCCTGACGCTTTCCTGAGTGGCCGTGCGGGCGCTCACCACAGCCGGCCCGCGTGGACCAGTGCGTCGACGATCAGTCCGACGCCGAAGACGACGAAAAGCACCCTGATGGCCGGCGGCCCGAAACGGGTGATGCCCCGCACGAGCAGGCGGTAGACCCGCCGTGCGCGCGGCGTTCGCCGCATGGCCAGAGCCAGCACGACCAGTGGCAGGACCAGGGCGACCGCGCAGTAGGCCGCCACGATCACCGGCCACGCCACCGGCAGCGGGCGCTGCGCGGACAACACCGCGAGGGCCGCGAGATAGGGCACCGAGGTGGGCACCTTCGCCAGACCCAGCGTGAACCCGATCACCCCGAGCAGCCACGGATATCTGCGCACCGGCTCGATCCAGCGGCCGCCGGTGGACGTGGTGGTGTCGACCGGAAGCGCGGCGACCGCGATCAGCACCAGGCCGATCACCAACTCGCCCCAGTAGCGCAGGGCTGGGGTCAGCTCGAAGTCGAACAGCCGAACCAGGAAGTCGATGCCGAGCACGGTGCACACGCCGAAGGCCACCGAGACCGCGAAGACCCCGCCGAGGAAACTGAGCACCCCCGTCATCGGCGAACGCCGGGTCAGCCTGGCGTCGGCGACCACGGCCGTGGTGATCGCCACCAGCAGCACGTCGAGCGCATCGAGCAGAGCGAACCCGAACAGGGCGAACAGTCGATACCCATCCATGTCGTGGCCGACCCTACTCGCCGGTCATGTTCGGTCACCGACCCGTCAGTCACACCAGCACCACACCGGCTTCGCGGTGAAAGTCCTTGACCTGCGTAGTCTCGAGATCGATCCGTCCATCTGGACGGGACCCTCCCGCAAACGGCGCTCGGTGGTTACGCTTTTGAGCACCGGCCGTGCCGGGATCCGCGATCGTGAAGGGGCAGACATCGTGGCAGAAATGTCTTTCGACCCGTCAGCGCTCGACGCTTATCAGCGTGCGGCAGCTCGGGTTTCCGAACTTCTTGGCACAGCGGCCAATGATACGACGACCGCGGCCGGGGTCGATCTGTCCGGGCTCGGCGTGCTCGGGCGTGAATTCGCCGCCGCCTGGACACAGGCAGCGGGCGAACACGCTTCGACGCTGAGTACCGCGGGCAACCTGGTCACCGCCTATCAGGGCATCCTGAATCGCTTCGGCGACAGCGTGACCGGCATCGACACCGGGCTGGCGGGCGATCTGCGCGCGGTCGAGAGCGAGGTGGCGTGATGCGTACCAAGTCGCTGGCCACCGAGACCACGTTGAGCACGATCACCCCCGCCGAGGCCGAGGCGAAGATCGCGCCGGTGATCGCGCTGCTCGAAGTGCCGTTGCTCGAGTTGCGTAGATCGTTGGGCAGTAATACTTCCGCCGATCCCGATGCCTCGGTGGTCGCCGCGCTGACGTCGGCCTCCGCCGCGACGACAGCCACCGAGGACCCGCATCGGCTGGGGCTGTACGCCCTCGAGTCGACCGAGACCGCCGCTCCCGCCACACCCGCGCTGCGGCAGACCGCGACCGAGGTCTCGGCCGCGGCCGATCGTGGGACCCGATTGAGTTCCCTGCTCGGGCAGGCCCATTCGACGCAGTCGACCGCGGCGGCCAAGGTCGACGCGATCATCGCCGACTTCCGGGCCAAGGCGAAGAAGGCCGCGCCCGCGGTGAACAGCAACAACCTCGACGCCATCGTCGAACTCGCCGAAGAGGCCATCTCCGAAGCGGTCGGGGTGGTGGGTAATGCCAGCACCGAGATGGATCAGTACACCCGAGACACCAAGGGACTCACCAGCGATCTCGGCGGGACCAACGGGGTGACCGTTCCCGTCGGCGCGACGGAGGTGGCGCCCGGCGTCTACGTACTCGGCACCGGTGGGTCCGATACGTCGTCCTGGGATGACGACTCGTCGTGGGACAACGAGGACGACAACATCGATCCGGCGACAGCGGCGCAGATCGCGTTGCAGGAGGCCTTGATCGACGGCGGGGTGTCCCTGGGCACCGCGGCGATCGATGCCGGCGTCACGTTCGGTACGCATCTGATCGACAAGATCGCCGAAGTCGCGATGCACGGACTCGACAAGGGTACCGAGCTGGCGACGACCGGAATCGACACTCTCGCCGCGAATGCCGCAGGCACCGAGGGCGCCACATCCACCACACCCGCGGGCACCACGCCCGCCGCGCCGTCGACCAATGGCGGCGGGACCGGCACGAGCACCCTGTTCGGCGGATTGGGTGGCGGCACCAGCACCGGCGGCGGCGCCAACAGCGGTGGCGCCGCGAACAACAACAGCGGCGCTTCGGCGAAGCCGGAAGCACCCGCGCAGGCTGCTCCGTTCCAGAATCAGACGCCGAAAGCCGAACAGCCCCAACAGGCTCCGAGTACACCCGCGCCCGCGCAGCAGCCGATGCAAGGCGGAGTGGTGCCGCCCGCTGCTCGTCCGCAGCAGGAGCAGGAGACCGAGAAACCCTCCGCCGCGCCTAAACACGGGCAACCGGGAGTCGTCCCGGCGCCGGCGTAGGACGACCGCATGGACAATCCGTTCGGTGCCTACTTCGCGTCGCCGGACGCCACGTCGCCCGGCCGCCGTCGCCCGCAAGGTAAACGGCGGCGCAGGCGACGGCGCGAGGCCGAGCCGCAGACGATCGGCACGAACCCCGAGACCTGGCCGCCGCCCGACCCGGAACCGTTCGACGACGGCCCGTTCCAGCCCGCGCCCGTCGAACCGGTGTACCGAAATCCCGATGACGACGACGGGTTCACCGGCGACTGGAACGACTGGAACGACGCCGACGTGCCGGTCCAGCCGCAGCGCGGTGACGATGTCGACTGGAACGACTGGGCCACCGCCACCGCGACCGAACAGAGCGGCGACCATGTCGAGATACCGGTATTGCCGCGCCTCAAGGACTTCGGCGGCGGCGGCCAGATCGCCCGGCGCCCCCGCAGGAACTTCGACGACGAACGCTACGACGAAAGCGGTGGCAAGGTGAAGGCCGCGGCCGCGATCAAAGGCATCATCGGAGCAGTGGTATTCGTCGTGCTTCTCGGCTTGGCCGCCACCATCTTCCTCGGCCCCGCCGACAAACCGACCACCACGGCACAGGCCGCTGTCTCCGGCGCGCGGGCAACGACGTCCACCGTGGTGCCCCCACTTCCCGCACACGCCCTGTCGGGCTGCGAATCCTTCCGCACCCCCTCGATCACCATCAGCGCCGAACGTGGCGACACCGCCAGCCCCGAGGGCGCCATCCTCGGCTTCGAATACAGCTACTACGTCGACCGCGACGCCGCGAAGGCCCGTTCCTTCGTCACCGACAACGCCCATGTGGGCAACGCGTCGGCCTTGGCCGAGGGCATCGGCTCCCTACCCCTCGATGTGAAGTACTGCGTGCACATCACCAAAGCCGACGCCGCCGACCCCACCCTCTGGAACGTGACCATCCACCAGAAATGGCCGGGCGACGCCACCACCGAAAAGATCAACCAGGTCATGCGCACCACCGAGGTAGCGCCCGGTCGTCACCGCATCACCAGCATCGACCATCGCAACTGAGCAGGTCCTGGAACGCGAAAGTCCCCCGCACCGATTCCGGTGTGGGGGACTTTCCGCGTGGCGACCCTGACGGGACTCGAACCCGCGACCTCCGCCGTGACAGGGCGGCGCGCTAACCAACTGCGCTACAGGGCCTTGCTTCCTTGCATCGGGGAGCGATATTACCCGGTGGGCACCGCTTTCGGTAACCGAACAGGTCAGGCGGTGAATCGACCGTTGACACTGACGTCAACGTCAATAACACTTGTGACGGTGACCACAAGCCAGGCGCAGGTCACCGTGCCCTCGTCGAACCCGCCGCCACCGAATCCGAGGACATCCAGTGAAACTGCTGATCGCCAATCGCGGCGAGATCGCCCTGCGCGTCATCCGCACGGCTACCGAACTCGGCATCGACACCGTGGCGGTCTACGCCGACGACGATGCCGACAACCCCGATGTGCACGCGGCGGGCGAGGCGATCGCGTTGGCGGGCACCGGCGCCACGCCCTACCTCGACCACTCCGCGATCCTGGCCGCCGCCAAGGAATCCGGCGCCGACTACATCCATCCCGGCTACGGATTCCTCAGCGAGAACGCCGCATTCGCCCGTGCCTGCGCGGCCGATGGCGTCACGTTCGTCGGGCCCGATCCCGCGGTGCTCGACCTGTTCGGTGACAAGTCCTCGGCCCGTGCGACCGCCGTGGCCGCGGGCGTGCCCGTCTTGCCCGCCACCGAGGGACCGACCACCGCCGAGGAGGTTCACAGGTTCTTCGGTACGCACCCCGGCGCGATCATGATCAAGGCGCTGGCCGGGGGCGGCGGGCGTGGCATGCGGGTGGTGCGAGCGGTCGAGGAGATCGACGACGCGTATCGGAAGTGCGGCGCGGAGGCGCAGCTCGGTTTCGGTAACCCCGCGGTGTTCGCCGAGTTGCTGTTCGAGAACGCCCGGCACATCGAAGTGCAGATCGTCGCCACGGGCGGCAGAGCGCTGGCGCTGGGAGACCGCGATTGCAGTGTGCAGCGCAGGCATCAGAAGCTCCTCGAAATCGCTCCCGCGCAGGGGCTTTCGGAGAGGCTGCGTAGGAACCTCCACGTCGCGGCGGCCCGGCTGTGCGCCCATGTCGGGTATCGCGGACTGGCGACCGTCGAATTCCTGGTCTCCGACGGCGAGTTCGTGTTCCTCGAGGTCAATCCGCGAATCCAGGTGGAGCACACCGTGACCGAGGAGGTGACCGGGGTCGATCTGGTCGCCGTGCAGCTCGCGATCGCCGAGGGCGCGCACTTCGACGACCTCGGGTTGCCGCGCGGAATCGTCTCCGACGGAACGGAATCCACCGGTGATCCGGCTGTCGCGGAGGGCATCGCCATCCAAGCCAGAGTGAACATGGAAACGATGGCGGCCGACGGTTCGGCGGTGCCGACCGCGGGCACGCTCACCACCTTCGCACCGCCGACCGGGCCGGGCGTGCGGGTCGACACCTTCGGCCGCTCCGGGCTGACCCCGAGCCCGCGCTACGACTCGCTGCTGGCCAAGGTGATCACCCGCACCCGCGGACAGTCCTTCCCCGCCGCCGCCCGCAAGACCGCGACAGCGCTCGCCGAGTTCACCGTCACCGGCATCGGTACGAATATCTCGTTCCTGCGAGAGATCCTCGCCGACAGCACCTTCCAATCAGGCCAGGCCAACACCGGCTTTCTCACGGAGCGACTGACCGAACTGGTCGCGGCGGCACAGACCGATCAGCCCGAGGTCGCGGTCACCGCGGTCGAGCTGTATCCGGGGCAGGAAGCTGTGCGCGCGCAGCTCGCGGGCACGGTGGTCGAGGTGGCGGACGAGGGCGTCGACATCGGCGCCGGTGGTCAGCTCGTGGTGCTCGAGGCGATGAAGATGCAGCACGTACTCGCCGCGCCGGATGCCGCCAGGGTCGTCCGGGTGCTTGTTCGCCCCGGCCGGGTCGTCGCGCCGGGCGATCCGCTGGTCGTCATCACCCGCACCGGCGCCGACGACACCGGCAGCGCGCACGCCGATCTCGATCCCGGCCGGACCCGCGCCGATGTCGACGAGATCCGTGCCAGGCACCGGGTGACGCTCGACGAATCCCGCCCGGCGGCCGTACAGAAGCGGCACCGGATCGGCCGACGCACCGCACGGGAGAACATCGCCGACCTCGTCGACGCGGGCAGCTTCATCGAGTACGGCGCACTCACGTTCGCCGCCCAACGCACCAGACGCACCGAAGAAGACCTGATCGCCAACACCCCCGCCGACGGCCTGATCACCGGCCTGGCGACCATCGGCGCCGAACACTTCGACAACGCCGAGGCGGTGGTGATCTCCTACGACTACACCGTGCTCGCGGGCACCCAGGGCAAGAACAACCACGCCAAGACCGACCGCGCCTTCGAACTGGCCGAACGCAAGCGGGTTCCGGTTGTGCTGTTCGCCGAGGGCGGTGGCGGCAGGCCGGGCGACACCGACTGGACCGGCATGGGCCTCGAGGTGACGACCTTCCGCGCGCTCGGCGCCCTGCGCGGCAAGGTGCCGCTGGTGACGATCGTGTCGGGCCGCTGCTTCGCGGGCAATGCCGCGCTGGCCGGCTCCTGTGACGTGATCATCGCGACACCGGACGCCAATATCGGCATGGGCGGTCCGGCGATGATCGAGGGCGGCGGGCTCGGCGCCTACCGCCCGGAGGACATCGGCCCGATCGACGTGCAACGACGCAACGGCGTCGTCGACCTGGTGGCCCGTGACGAGGCGCACGCGGTGGCGCTGGCCAAGCAGTACCTCGGCTATTTCCAGGGCCGGGTCGAGGATTTCGACGCACCGGACCCACGGCTGGCCCGACATGTGGTGCCGGAGAACCGCTTACGCGCCTACGACATCCATCGCGCCATCGACGCGATCGTCGACGTCGGCTCGGTGCTCGAGCTGCGGCCGGACTACGGGGTCGGCGTCGTCACCGCGCTGGTGCGGGTGCACGGCGAACCGTTCGGCTTGATCGCCAACAGCAGCCATCACCTCGGCGGCGCCATCGACGCCGAGGCCGCCGACAAGATGGGCGATTTCCTCACCCTGTGCCAATCGTTCGGACTGCCGATCGTCTCCCTGTGCGACACACCGGGTTTCATGGTCGGACCGGAGGCGGAGAAGACCGCGACGGTGCGCCGGTTCAGCAAGTTGTTCGTGCTCGGCGCACAGATGAGCGTCCCGTTCGGCACCGTCATCCTGCGCAAGGGCTACGGACTCGGCGCGATGGCGATGACGGCGGGCCATTTCCGCGCGCCGAACTTCACCGTCGCCTGGCCCACCGGCGAGATCGGCCCGATGGGGTTGGAGGGCGCCGTTCGCCTCGGCTTCAGCAAAGAGCTCGCCGCCGTGACTGATCCGGACGAGCGCGAGACCCTTTTCCAGCAGTTGCTCACTCTGGCCTACCAGCAGGGCAAGGCGCTCACCGCCGCCACGGGTTTCGAACTCGACGATGTGATCGACCCCGCCGACACCCGCGCGTGGATCGCGACCCTCGTCAACAGCCGGGCGCGCGCAGGATCCTGAGCAGCCGCCGACAGCTGCATGTGATTGACATTACATCCTTTGTGAACGATACTAAGCAAGCGCTCACTTACTTGAAGTTGACGTCAAGTTCTAATATCTTCGTCCCTGCGGAGTCACCGGGAGTCCGCGATATCGAACCCGGCCAGCGGACAGGCATCGAAATTCGGCCGACGTACTGACAGACCCCCCTTCGAAAGGACTTCCCGTGAGAGTTACCGACAAGGTGGCCATCGTGACCGGTGGCGGCGCGGGCATCGGCGCCGCGCTGGCGGCCGCACTCGCCGCGGCAGGCGCGAAGGTGGTGGTGTCCGACATCGACGAGACCGCCGCGTTGGCTGTGTCGGAGCAGATCGATGCCGACCACCCCGGCGCCGTCGTGGGTGTCGGCGCCGACGCCGCCGACACCGAGGCGATCAGAGGTCTGATCGCGGTTGCGCGGAATCACTTCGGGCCGGTCGACCTGTACTTCGCCAATGCGGGCATCGTCGGCGCCCCCGGGCTCGACGTCACCGACGACGACTGGAGCCGCGCCCTCGAGGTGAACCTGCGCGCCCATACCCGCGCCGCGCGACTGCTGGTGCCCGAGTGGGTCGAACGCGGTGCGGGCTACTTCATCAGCACCGCTTCCGCCGCGGGGCTGCTCACCCAGATCGGCTCGGCCACCTACTCGGTGAGCAAGCACGCCGCGGTCGGGTTCGCCGAGTGGCTCAGTGTCACCTATGGCGACCAGGGCGTTCGCGTCAGCTGCCTGTGCCCGATGGGCGTCAATACGAAACTGCTCTACGCGGGCCGGGATTCGGGCGAGGAAATCGGCGCCACCGCGACCCGCGCCGTCGTCTCGGCGGGCGATGTCCTCGAACCCGCCGCGGTGGCCGACATCGTGCTCGCGGCCGTCGACGCCGAGGAGTTCCTGATCCTGCCGCATCCACAGGTGCTGGACATGTACCGCCACAAAGGCGCCGATTACGACCGCTGGCTGCGCGGCATGCGCCGCTACCAGTCGTCGTTGCTGGCCGAAACCCACTGAGCGAGAGATCAAGTCATGACACTGTTCGATCTGAGCGATCGCGCGAAGAAGTATTCCGAAGAACTGCTCGACTTCATGGACGCCCACGTCTACCCGGCCGAGGCCGTCTACGACGTGCAGATGCGCGAATCCGGCGACCCCCATTTCCAGCCGCCCATCATGGAAGAGCTCAAAGCCGAGGCCAAACGACGCGGACTGTGGAACCTCTTCCACCCGCACCCCGGCCGAGGCCCCGGCCTGACCAACCTCGAATACGCGCCGCTGGCCGAGATCATGGGCCGTAGCCATCTCGCGTCCGAGGCCTGCAACTGCAACGCCCCCGACACCGGCAACATGGAAGTGCTGGAACTGTTCGGCACCGAGGAACACAAAGAGAAGTACCTGAAGCCGCTGCTCGAGGGCACCATGGCCTCGGCCTTCGCGATGACCGAACCGCGAGTGGCCAGCTCCGATGCCACCAATATCGAACTGTCGATGGTGCGCGACGGCGAAGACTACGTGCTCAACGGTCGAAAGTGGTTCGCCACCAACGCCTTGCACAAGAACTGTCGCGTGCTGATCGTGATGGGCAAGACCGATCCCACCGCAGCACCGCACCGCCAGCAGACCATGATGGTGGTCCCGATCGACGCGCCGGGCGTCACGATCATCCGCGGGCTGCCGGTGTTCGGCTTCCAGGAACGCGAAGGCCACGCCGAGATCGACTTCGCCGACGTGCGGGTGCCCGCCACCGATGTGCTCAAGGGCGAGGGCGAGGGTTTCGCGATCAGCCAGGCCCGGCTCGGGCCGGGGCGCATCCACCACTGCATGCGCAGCATCGGCATGGCCGAGCGCGCACTGGAGATGATGTGCAAACGCGCGCAGGCGCGGATCACCTTCGGCAAACCGGTGGCCGAGAACGCCAATATTCAGGACTGGATCGCCGAGTCGCGCATCGACATCGAGATGATCCGGTTGCTCACGCTCAAGGCCGCCTATCTGATGGACACCGTCGGCAACAAGGCCGCGCGCACCGAGATCGCCGCGATCAAGGTGGCCGCGCCGAACATCGCGCTGAAGGTCGTGGACCGGGCCATTCAGGTGCACGGGGCGGGCGGCGTCACCGACGATTTCCCGCTCGCCGCCGCCTGGGCGCACCTGCGCACGCTCCGGCTCGCCGATGGACCCGACGAAGTGCACAAGCGGGCCATCGCACGTCAGGAACTGAACAAGTACAGGGAGTGCAACTGAGATGACCGCACTGGAACAGGAGCACTGATCACATGAAAGCCTGGCAGTTGGCCGAACTCGGCGAACCACGGGAAGTACTGCAGTTCAACGACATCGACGACCCGGTGGCGGGCGAGGGGCAGCTGCTGGTGCGCGTTCTCGCGACGCCCGCCAACTTCCCCGATGTGCTGTTGTGCCGTGGGCAATATCAGATCAAGCCACCACTGCCGTTCACCCCTGGCGTGGAACTGTGCGGCGAAGTGCTGGCGGTCGGTGCGGGTGTGGACCGGTTCGCGATCGGTGACCGGATCGTCGGCACCGCGAACCTGCCCGGCGGCGCGTTCGCCGAGCTGGCCGTACTCGATGCCGAAAACGCCTTCCCCGCACCGGAATCCCTCGACGATGCCGAGGCGTCGGCGCTGGTCATCGGCTATCAGACGAGCTGGTTCGCGCTGCACCGCCGGACTCGGCTGCAGCCCGGCGAGACGCTGCTGGTGCACGCCGCGGCGGGTGGCGTCGGCAGCTCCGCGGTGCAGTTGGGCAAGGCGGCGGGGGCACGGGTGATCGGCGTCGTCGGCGGGCCCGCGAAGGCCGACTACTGCCGCGAGCTCGGCGCCGACCTCGTGATCGATCGGCACACCGAGGATTTCGTGCCGCTCGTCAAGGAGTTCACCGGTGGCCGCGGCGCCGACGTGGTCTACGACCCGGTCGGCGGCGACGCCTACGCCAAGTCCACCAAGTGCATCGCCTTCGAAGGCCGCATCCTCGTGATCGGCTTCGCCGGCGGCACCATCCCCCAGCCAGCGCTCAATCACGCGCTGATCAAGAACTATTCGATCATCGGCCTGCACTGGGGTCTCTACAAGCAGTACAACCAGCAGGCGATCCACGACTGCCATGCCGAGCTGACCCGGCTCGCCGCGGCGGGCCAGGTGAAACCGCTGATCAGCGAGCGGCTCTCGTTCGGCGACATCCCCGCCGGACTCGGCCGCCTCGGCGACGGCGATACCGTCGGCCGCGTCGTGTTCCGCCCGTGAACGCCGGTATATAACTACACCATGGAACGTTCCGCGGACCCCGACAGCGAGGGCGCGCTGCCCTCGATGGCACGCACCTCGCTGTTGCGCGACCTGCCTGCCACCCAGCGCGGACTGCGTACGCGGGACGCGCTGATCGCGGCGGGCCGGAAGGTGTTCGAGCGGATGGGATATCTCGATACTCGGCTCATCGACATCACCCAGGAAGCCCACTGCTCCTCGGGCACCTTCTACACCTACTTCGCGAGCAAAGAAGAGATCTTCGCCGCGATCCTCGAGCACGCCCAGGAAGACATGATGCATCCCGGGATGCCGCATGTGACGGGCGAGGACGATCCGGCCTCGATCATCGAAGCCGCCAACCTGGCCTACTTCGAGGCCTACAAACGCAATGCGAAGCTGATGGGCCTGCTCGAGCAGGTCGCCCAGATCGACCCCGAATTCAGCAAGCTGCGCCAGCACCGTGCCGATGCCTTCATCGGCCGCAATGCCCGCGGCATCGCCGATCTCCAGCGACGCGGCCTGGCAGACCCCGACATCGATCCGATGCTCACCTCGCGCGCCCTCTCGGGCATGGTCAGCCGCATGGCCTTCAACTACTTCGTCATCGGCGACGGTGAGTTCGACGGCACTCGGATTCCGATGGAAGAAGTTGTCCACACCCTGTCGCGCCTGTGGGCCAACGCCCTGCGGATGCCGGTCACGAGCTGACCGGCTCTCGCCGCCCACCAACGAAAAAATCCCCTCACCGTGTACTTCGGTGAGGGGATCGAAGGTGGCCAGAGCCGGGATCGAACCGGCGACCTACCGCTTTTCAGGCGGTCGCTCGTACCAACTGAGCTACCTGGCCGGAAGTACCGGATTGCTCTGGTACTACGTGCGACCCTGACGGGACTCGAACCCGCGACCTCCGCCGTGACAGGGCGGCGCGCTAACCAACTGCGCTACAGGGCCATGCATACCTGCAGTACTACTAGACACAGTCCGAAGACTGTACCCCCTACGGGATTCGAACCCGCGCTACCGCCTTGAAAGGGCGGCGTCCTAGGCCGCTAGACGAAGGGGGCTCGTTCCGAATCTCTCCGGGGCGGCTTCAACGTTTCCGTTGGGAGCTCGCATAGCTTATGACAGGTGTGCGCAGAGTTCCAAATCGCCTGGTCAGGCGCCCAAACCGAGGTCATCCAGGCGTGCTTGCTCGCGCCAGCCCTCGGTGCGGAAAGTCTGGATCCACAACGGGGTCGCCATCGCCTCCACGATAACCTCCAGCACCTCGGCGAAGCGGGCACGCAAGTCGGCGGCGGAACCATTGGAGATGGGGTCGACCAGATATCGCTGTCCGGCCAGCGCCGCGGACAGGGTTCGCGTGAAGCGGTCGGGGTCGGCGTCGGCGCGCAGCTGTCCGTCGTCGATGGCGCGGACCGCGAGCACGCGGGTGGCTCGGCCGACGATGCGTCCGCCGCCGTTGCCGGTGTCGCGATGGAAGTCGGGTTCGATCACGAGGCGGTATTCCGCTTGCACGATGGTGTCGTGCTCGAGGCGAAGGGCGATCTCGTCGACCATGCCGTGCAGCACATCGAGCGGACCGAGGTCGGCGCGCGCCAGCCAGCGCTCCGCGCAGATCCGGTACCGCTCGACCGCGGTCTCGAGCACCGCGCGCGCCAGATCTTCCTTGGAGTCGAAGTGGAAGTACATCGCACCCTTGGTGGCACGCGAACCTTCCAGAATGCGGTTGAGCGATGCCGCGGCATATCCACTCTTCCCGAACTCGACGGCCGCGGATTTGATTATTGCCGCGCGTGTCCGGCGCGCCCGCTCTTGCTGCCGTGCCATGCTCGAAACGCCTCCGAACCTTCTCGACGCCGGCGGTCGAATACAGACCGCTGGTGCGAATTGTGGTTTTAATTCAAACTTTCGGTATGAAAGACTCGCGGTGCCTCGCACAGCGGCCCCGCCACCGGTGAGAACCGCCTCCTCCTGCGGCGACGTCTACCCCTTTGCCGGGAGTTCGCGCACCCATCGCGATCACCTCGGCCTGCAATCTGTCGATGAATTACGAAACGCCGCACCCTGCACCGGAGCCACGGAAAACGCGGCACCGGTGATTGTTTCGAAATTCACCAGGCGATCACCGTACCCGCATTCCCGAGACGACACGCGGCGATTGGTGTACCTATCCGAACATCCGGTCCGGTTATCCACATCAGCAAACGAAGCGCAACCGGAATGGTTAGTCCGGGTACGAATTCCGTAGGCGCGCAGCCCGGTTGACCGGCTCACCGGCACCGCCGAAGTTCGCCGAACGGTCGCGAGACCGGCGCCCATCGTGGACCACTCCATCGCTCCTGCACCCCAGCTTGTCGAAAGATGTTGCGATACAACAGTATTCGACAACCATACGCAACCGGTAGCGCGAACGGTGCTGGGCACCAGGTGTTTACCGAGAATCGTCGTGGACGCCCCCACCGTTACCGGCCGCCACCAGCGGCGATCAGACGCCCGCAACGCGACCGGGGACCACGGTTCGGCCCTTCGGCACCGTGTCCGCTAGACTCCGCTGCGCGCCCCTTTAGCTCAGTTGGTAGAGCTGGTGACTTTTAATCACTAGGTCGTAGGTTCGAGTCCTACAGGGGGCACCACCAACTACTACCGTGACCATCGTCACGTGGCGACGCGCCAAACGCAGACGCCGCCGAAACCGCCGGGTTCTTGCATCGATGCACCTAATCTGAGCGCGACCCGGGCTCCCGGGCGCCCACAACCTCAGGCGGAGTGAGATGACTTCCTTCGACGATTTGCTCTCCCAAGTACCCATCGCCCAGATCGCCGACCAACTCGGCGTCGACCAGGCGACCGCGACGACGGCCGTGCAGGCCGCGCTGCCGACGCTGCTCGGCGGGCTAAAGGTCAATGCCGCCGAGCCGCAGGGCGCGGCGTCGCTGCTCGGCGCGCTCGACAATCACGGCGGCCTCGTCGACGGTGACGGCGCGGTCGATCTCGGGCAGGTGGACGTCGGCGACGGCGAGAAGATCGTCGACAACGTCTTCGGCGACGAGAAGAACACTGTCATCAGCGCGCTCGGTGCGGGGGGCGGGACCGGCGGCAACGATCTGATCGGCAAGCTGCTGCCGATTCTGGCGCCAATCGTGCTCGCTTACTTGGCCAAGCAGCTCACCGGTGGCGGCGCCGCGGCACCGGCACCGCAGCAGACGCAGGCCTCCGGTGGCGGTCTCGGCGATCTGCTCGGCGGTCTACTCGGCGGCAGCAGCAATAGCGGCGGGCTCGGCGGAATGATCGGCGATGCCCTGTCGAAGAACGCGGGCGGTGCGCTGGGCAGCGTGCTCGGCGGCCTGCTCGGCGGCAAGCGCTGAGATGTTCATCTACGTGTAGTTAACGTCGCGGGGCCCGCAGCGATAGTCCCTATGCTGCGGGTCGAACGCCTAGACTCGTCAGCAAGACCATCGGATCTACTGACGAGTTGTGGCGTTGCTCAACATCGTCGGAAAACCGCTCTGTTGCGTTTCGCATCACACCTACGGTGCCGTAAGGTATGGCCGCATCGCGACGTTCGACCGCAAGCACGACAGCGAAGGGTTTTTACATGGCAAGGGATCTGACTCAACTCGAACTGCTCACGGAGTTGGAGCCGGTTGCCGAGGAAAACGTCAACCGGCACATGTCGCTGGCCAAAGAATGGCATCCGCACGACTACGTCCCGTGGGACGAGGGCCGCAACTTCGCCGCCATGGGCGGCATCGATTGGGATCCTGAGCAGTCCAAGCTCAGCGAGGTCGCCAAGGCGGCCATGATCACCAACCTGCTCACCGAGGACAATCTGCCGTCCTACCACCGTGAGATCGCGGAGAACTTCTCCCAGGACGGCGCCTGGGGCACCTGGGTCGGTCGCTGGACCGCCGAGGAGAACCGGCACGGCATCGTGATGCGCGACTACCTGGTTGTCACCCGCGGCGTGGATCCGGTCGCCCTCGAAGAGGCGCGCATGATCCACATGACCAACGGCTTCGCCTCCCCCACCGAGGTCGACGCCGGCTTCCTGCACTCGGTCGCCTACGTGACCTTTCAGGAACTGGCCACCCGGGTGAGCCACCGCAACACCGGCAGGGTGTGCGACGACCCGATCGCCGACCGCATGCTGCAGCGCGTCGCGGCCGACGAGAACCTGCACATGATCTTCTACCGCAACCTCTGCGGCGCGGCGATGGACCTGAGCCCCGACCAGACCATCGAGGCGATCTCGCTGATCGTCGAGAACTTCCAGATGCCCGGCGCCGGGATGCCGAACTTCCGTCGCAACGGCGTGCTGATGGCCAAGCACGGCATCTACGACCTGCGTCAGCACCTCGAAGAGGTCGTGCAGCCGGTGCTCAAGAAGTGGAACGTCTTCGATCGCACCGACTTCACCGCACGCGGCGAGGCCACCCGTGAACGCCTGGCCGGCTTCCTGGAGAAGCTGGGCGAGGACGTGCTGAAGTTCGAGGAGCAGCGCGACCGGATGCTCGCTCGCGAAGCCAAGAAGCGCGAAATGGCCAGCGTCTAGGTTTCACCACGAAAGCGCCGCCCACCGGGTTTCCGGTAGGCGGCGCTTCTGTCTGTCCGGGGTTACTTGATCGGGAGGGCGCCGTCGGCACTGCCGACGTCGGTGATCTTCCAGTCCTTGCCCGCGTCGACGGTGATGTTGTAGGTCACCGTGTTGCGCAGGCCGTCGGGGTTCTGTGCGTTGGTGGTGCTCACGTCGACGAAGGCGGCGACCTTGTAGACCTCACCCTCCTGCGAGAGCACCTTGGCGGTGATCGGCGCCGCGGTGGAGGTCCACTTCAGCGGGATGATGATCTGCTCGAGCTTGTCGCCGGTGGCATCGAACTTGTTCGACAGTTCGGGGGAGGTACCGGCCTTGAGCTTGGCGACCCAGGCGTCGACGTCCTGGTAGTTCAGGGTGGCCGAGCCGACGGAGTAGTCGAGCGCGATCTGCTCGGCCTTCGCGTTGTCGGCGGCCTGGTCCTTCATGTCGGAGATCTCCGAGCGCGCCGAGCCGAGCAGCACGCCGAGCACGAGGGCGATGATCGCGAGGACGGCGATCACGGCGCCGCCCACCAGCGACGAGACGCGCACGGCGACCGTGCCCTTGGTGGGCGTGGCAGGGGATTTCGTCAGGTCGGTGGCGCCTTCGTTGCTTTCGGCCATGGGGTCTTCTCCGATTACGTGGGGACAGCGCACCGCCGGAGGCGACGATGCCAGCAGCGTAAGGCTACTGAGGTTTCGGAACCGTTCCGGACACGGCGTAGCAGGTAAACGGTGGCGGCGAGGTCGCAGTGGCGGCGATGACCCGGTGATAAGCGCTCGGACGCGAGATCGATCACATCGGGGCGGATGAGACAATCATTCGCGTGACTACCACGCTGCCCCAGGCGCCCACCGCGCTGCGGATCGGGCCCTACCCGGTCGACCCGCCGGTTGTGCTCGCGCCGATGGCGGGCATCACCAACCGCGCCTTCCGCAGGTTGTGCAGGGAGTTCGGTAGCTCTACCTCGATCTACGTGTGCGAGATGATCACCGCACGCGCGGTGGTCGAGCGCAACGAGAAGACGCTGCACATGATGTCGTTCGACGACGACGAGCATCCGCGCTCGATGCAGCTCTACGGTGTGGATCCCAAGACGCTCGGCGAGGCGGTGCGGATCATCGTCGGCGAGGGCTGGGCCGACCACATCGACCTCAACCTCGGCTGCCCGGTGCGCAAGGTGACCAAGCTCGGCGGTGGTTCGGCGCTGCCGTACAAGCGCAGGCTGTTCGCCAATATCGTGCGCGAGATGGTAGCCGCGGCCGAACCGGCGGGTGTGCCGGTGACCTTCAAGTTCCGCATCGGCATCGACGACGACCACCACACCTACCTCGACACCGGCCGCATCGCCGAGGCCGAGGGCGCGGCTGCCGTGGCGCTGCACGCGCGCACCGCCGCCCAGCTGTACTCGGGCGCGGCCGACTGGTCGGCCATCGCACGACTCAAGGAAGCCGTCACCTCCATCCCGGTGCTCGGCAACGGCGACATCTTCACCGCCGACGACGCGCTGCGGATGATGAACGAAACCGGCTGCGACGGCGTGGTCGTCGGCCGCGGCTGCCTCGGTCGACCCTGGCTCTTCGCCGAACTCAGCGCGGCCCTGCGCGGCGAACCGATCCCGGAGGGGCCCACGCTCGGCCGCGTCGGAGAGATCCTGGTGCGCCACGCCACCCTGCTCACCGAGCACGACGGTGAGGACAAGGCCATGCGCGATATTCGCAAGCACATGGCCTGGTACCTGATGGGTTTCCCGGTCGGCTCACAGCTGCGGCGCAGCTTCGCCACCGTGTCGAAGCTGTCGCAGATCGAGGATCTGGTCGGACAGCTCGACCCCACTGTGCCGTTCCCCACCGACGCGCTCGGTCCGCGCGGGCGGCAGGGTTCGCCGCAGACCAAGGTCGTGCTCCCCGAAGGCTGGCTCGACGACCCGGAAGACGACACTGTTCCGGCCGCGGCCGATGTGATGCACAGCGGCGGCTGATCAGGCGCCGATAACGGGTCGACATCAATTCGTAAGCCGTCGCTGTTTCGGCCGACCGTACCCGCTCGAACAGGGCTTTCCTGAGCCTGGCGAACCTTCTCGAGCAATTCGTCGGCGATTCCGGTGTGCACTGGAGTGGCCACTCGTGGCGGAATCGTTATCATTGCGGGATCGTTCGACTCTGGTTCGATCGGAGCCGGGCGATGACGCGCAGGCTGCGCCAGATAGAGGAGTGAGGTTCGTTGGTGGGTGACGATCGGCGCGGGCGTACGCCCCGGCCTGGAAATCGCGCCCCCTGGGAGCGTTATCCGACGGCCGAACCTCCCGAGCAACCGGATACCGGCTCTCGACGTTCCCGGCACGCGGACGCGACGCCCGACACCGGGACCGCCGCGCCGCTGACGGTGGCCGATCTGGTCAACCGCGTCGACAGCGAACGCACCAGGCGCGGCCGACGAGTTCCCCCCGCCGAGAGCGCCGAGCCCGGCTCGCGCGCGGGCCGCCGAGCCCGCGAACAGGCGCCGCGGCCCACCCCACGTCCCGACATCGCACCCCGCACCGACGGCTCCCCCGTCGTCGACGACATCGCGGGTAAGCCACCCCACCGCGCCGAATCCCCCGCCGACCGCACCGCGACCACCGCGCTACCCGCCCAGGCGAAAGAGCAGGCACGCAAGGCTCCCCTGGCGCGACGCGTGGCCGCCGAATCGATCGATCCGCCCACAGACATCCTGCCCACGGTCGACAACGCGGAGCCCGAGCGCGCCAGGCCGGTGAAAACCGCCTCCGCCGCACCGCCGCGTCGTCCGGGCACCGAAGGTCGGCGCAGCAAGCAGGCTCGGATGGCCGGCCGGGTCACGCTGACGTTCGTGGCGGTGCTCGCCCTCGTCATCACCGGCGGCGGCTGGAGCTACCTACAGGCCACCAACAGCAGCTTCACCCAGGTCGACGCGCTCGGCGGCGGCGCCTCCGGCGACGTGCTCGACGGCGATATGCAGCTCGGCGACGAGAACTACCTCATCGTCGGCACCGACACCAGAGCGGGCGTCAACGCCGATATGGGCGCGGGTTCGGCCGCCGACACCGAAGGCGCTCGCGCCGACACGGCGATGCTGGTGCACATCCCGAAGAACCGCTCACGGGTAGTTGTCGTGTCGTTTCCGCGCGACCTCGACGTCACCAGGCCGCAGTGCGCCGGGTGGGACAACGAGAAGGCCACCTACACCGAGCAGAAATTCCCCTCTGCCATCGGCGACAAGCTCAACGCGGTGTACGCCCTCGGCGGGCCGCGCTGCCTGGTGGACGTGGTCCGCAAGATGTCGGGCCTGACCATCGGTCACTTCATCGGCATCGACTTCGCCGGCTTCGAGGCCATGGTCGACCAGATCGGCGGTGTCGAGGTGTGCTCGACCAAACCGATCATCGACGGCGTACTCGGCACGGTGCTCGAGAGCTCGGGCAAGCAGCGCGTCACCGGCGAAACCGCACTCAACTACGTCCGCGCCAGGCACGTGATCGGCGAGGAACGCAGCGACTACGACCGGATCCACCGGCAGCAGCAGTTCCTGGCGGCGCTGTTACGCGGCGCGTTGTCGAGCAAAGTACTGCTCGATCCGGCGAAGTTGCAGGGCTTCGTCGAGGCATTCCGTCAGCACACCTTCGTCGACGGTGTCGGCACGCAGGATCTGATTCTGCTCGGCCGGTCGCTGCAGAAGGTCAACGCGGGCGCTGTCACCTTCATCACCGCGCCCACTGCCGGTACCACCGCCTACGGCAACGAGATTCCCCGTGAGTCCGACATCAAGGCGATCTTCCGCTCGATCATCGATGATCAGCCGCTGCCCGGTGAGGAAACCGCGCCGCCGGTGACGAGCTCGAGCGAAGCGCCGCCGACCCAGGCGCCCAAGCTCTTCGCCGTCAGTCCCGGCTCGGTCTCGCTGCGGATCTCGAACGGAACCGGCCGCACCGGCGTGGCGCAACAGGCCGCGAACAAGCTCTCCAACATGGGTTTCGGGATCTACAACGTCGGCAACTACCCCCAGGGCAGCGAATCCACCGTGGTCCGCTTCTCCACCGGCAACGAGGCCGCGGCCGCCACCGTCGCGAGTTCGATTCCCGGCGCGATGCTCGAACGCGCGGACGAACTCGACGGAATCATCGAGGTCATCCTGGGTTCGAACTACGCCGGACAGGTCCGCACCCCGGCCTCGGTCGGCACCGAAATCCCCGACGTGGGCACCGGCAAACCGATCACCGCGGCGCCGGTAACCCTGCCGTCCGACCTCGAACACATGAACGCGGCCGACACCAGCTGCGACTGACCGCGCTGACCTGCCACGACACTGCCATGCGGCATTAACCCACTGTTGGGTGACAGGGATCCGGGTACCCACTAGGGTCAGCAATCATGCGTGTCATCTACAACGAGCAAATGGCCGACCTCGCCAACCTCCTCGGCGAGATGGCCGGTCTCGCTGGCCAGGCCATGGAACAGGCCACCCAATCACTGCTGCAGGCCGACCTCGGTCTGGCCGAGCAGGTCATCGGTGAGCAGGATCGGATCTCGGTGATGATCACCGAGGCCGAGGAGAAGGCGTTCGCGCTGCTCGCACTGCAGGCACCTGTCGCGGGCGACCTGCGTCAGGTCGTCAGCGCGATCCAGATCGTGGGCGACGTCAACCGGATGGGCGCCCTCGCGCTGCACGTAGCCAAGGTGACCCGCCGCCGCCACCCCGCGCACGCCCTGCCCGAGTCGGTCAACGGCTACTTCGCCGAGATGGGCCGCATCGCGGTCAACATGGGCGCTGGCGCCAAAGAGGTGCTCGAGACCCGCGACCCCGAGCGCGCCGCCCAGCTCAATCAGGACGACGAAGCGATGGACGACCTCCACCGCCACCTGTTCACCCTCCTGATGGACCGTGACTGGAAGTACGGTGTGGCCTCCGCCGTCGACGTGACGCTTCTTGGCCGCTACTACGAGCGCTTCGCCGACCACGCCGTGGAGATCGGCCGCCGCGTGATCTTCCTGGTGACTGGTGTCCTCCCGGTCGACGAGGACATCGAAACGAGCTGAGAGAACACGAGTCGGCCCCCGCTCACCGCGGGGGCTTTTTCGTTTCGGCACCACAACGAGAAAAGCCCCGCGCTCCGTCGAGAAGGAGCGCGGGGCTTTCCGTGGTGCTTCTTCTTACCCGAAGCGGCCGGAGATGTAGTCCTCGGTGGCGCGCTGGGTGGGGTTGGAGAAGATCTTCTCGGTGTCGTCGATCTCGATCAGGCGGCCGGGCTTGCCCTGGGCCTCGAGGTTGAAGAAACCGGTCTGGTCGCTCACCCGGGCGGCCTGCTGCATGTTGTGGGTGACGATGACGATCGTGAACTCTTTCTTGAGCTCGGTGATCAGGTCCTCGATCGCCAGGGTGGAGATCGGGTCGAGGGCCGAACACGGCTCGTCCATCAGCAGGACGTCGGGCGAGACCGCGATGGCGCGGGCGATGCACAGACGCTGTTGCTGACCACCGGAGAGGCTGCCACCGGGCTTGTCGAGCCGGTCCTTGACCTCGTTCCAGAGGTTGGCGCCCTTGAGCGAGCGCTCGGCGACCTCGTCGAGTTCCTTCTTGTTGCGCACGCCCTGCAGCTTCAGCCCGGCCACCACGTTGTCGCGAATCGACATGGTGGGGAACGGGTTCGGGCGCTGGAACACCATGCCGATGGTGCGGCGCACGCCGACCGGGTCGATCGAGGAGCTGTAGATGTCCTCACCGTCGAGCAGCACGGCGCCTTCGACACGGGCGTTGGGGGTCACCTCGTGCATGCGGTTGAGCGAGCGCAGCACGGTGGACTTGCCACAGCCGGAGGGACCGATGAAGGCGGTGACGCTGCGCGGCAGCACGGTCAGTTCCACATTCGCCACGGCGTGGAAGCTGCCGTAATAGATGTTGAGATCTTTGACGTCGATCCGCTTGGCCATCTGAGTATTCCGTTCGCTTCTATCGGTTCCGGGTGAGCAGCTTGTTGACGCCGGCGGCAGCCAGGTACAGCAGTGCGATCATGAGGATCAGCGTGAACGCCGCACCCCAGACACGTTCGCGGCCGGCAGCCTCCGGGTTGGCCAGCTCTTGGTAGATCAACAGCGGCAGCGAGGCCATGTTGCCGTCGAAGATGTTCTGGTTGATCGACTTGCTGTAGCCGACCAGCACGAGCACCGGGGCCGTCTCGCCCATGACGCGGGCCACGGAGAGCAGGATGCCGGAGATCATGCCGGGCGCCGCAGTGGGGATGACAATCCGCAGGATGGTCTTCCACTTCGGCACACCGAGCGCGTAGGAAGCCTCACGCAGCTCGTCGGGCACCAGCTTCAGCATTTCCTCGGTGCTGCGCACCACCACCGGCAGCATCAGCAGCACTAGCGCCAGCGAGACGGCGAAGGAGCTCTGCGGCATGCCGAAGGTGGCGATCCAGAGCGCGAAGATGAACAGCGCGGCGACGATCGAGGGCACACCGGCCAGGATGTCAACCATGAACGTGGTGACCTTGGCGAGTCGACCGCGACCGTATTCGACCAGGTAGACCGCGCCCATGATGCCCAGCGGCACCGCGATGATCGAGGCGACCAGCGACTGTACGATCGTGCCGTAGATCGCGTGATAGACGCCGCCGCCGGTCTGATCCGGCAGGATGCCCTTCTGCGAGTTCATCCACCAGTCAGCGGACGCAACCGCGGTGATGCCCTTGGTGACCACGAGGCCGAGCACCCACACCAGAGGGATCAGCGCGATGACGAAGCAGAGCGTGACCAGGCCGGTGGCGACATTGTTCTTGATCCGCCTGGTGGTGCTGACCTCACGAAAGGTCCGAGCCTTTACCGGCTTGTCGAGCGACGTTGTGGTGGTCATCAGCCGTTCACCTTTCCACCGGAGGCCAGGCGGGCCAGTGCGTTGACTACGAAGGTCAGCGCGAAGAGAACGAAGCCCGCGGCGATATAGGCGCCGGTCGGCAGCGGCGAGCTGAATTCCGACGCAGCCGAGGCGATCTTGGAGGCGAAGGTGTAGCCGCCGTCGAACAGCGACCAGGTGCCGGGCACCGACGCCGTCCGCAGCACGACGAGCACGGCGATCGTCTCACCGAGCGCGCGACCGAGGCCGAGCATGGAACCGGCGATCACACCGCTGCGGCCGTACGGCAGGACAGTCATTCGCACGACTTCCCACTTGGTCGCGCCGAGCGCCTGCGCTGCCTCGATGTGTGCGCGCGGAGTCAGCGAGAAGACTTCGCGCGACACCGAGGTGATGATCGGCAGGATCATGACAGCGAGCACGACGCCAGCGGTGAAAATCGTGCCGCCGCCGCTGATCGAGATTCCGCCTTCGGTGTGGGAGAACAGGAAGAACCAGCCGAGGTTCTCGTTCAGGAATTCCTGGACCGGCACAATCTTGGGTGCCAGCACCAGGAAGCCCCACAGACCGAACACAATGGACGGCACCGCGGCGAGCAGGTCGACCAGCATCGTGAGCGGCTTACCCAGCCGCGACGGCGCGTAATGCGTCAAGAACAGCGCGATACCGACACCGATCGGCACCGCGACGATGAGCGCGAATACCGAGCTCAGCACCGTGACCATGAACAGGTCGCGGATACCGAAGCGCAGGTTGTTCGCGTCACCGGTCGAGAATTCGGTACTGGTGAAGAAGTTGACCTCGTCAGCCCTGATCGAAGGGATCGCGCGGATCAGCAGGAACAGCGCGATCAACGCGATGGCGGCCACGATCGTGGCGCCAGCCGCGGTGGCCGTCCACCGGAAGATCGTCTCGGCGTTCAGGCGGCCGGTACGACCCCCGTCAGGGGCCTTGTCGATTTTCGGTTCGGTCGGCATATTCGCAGTATCTCCGGCCGCCCGTGGGCTCGTCGAGTTCGACGAGCCCACTGCGGTCACCTCAGGGTGCATGGTCATGGCCAGGACGCGATCAGGAAATGGCGTTGATCGCGGTGGTCAGCTTGGTCTTGAACGCGTCGGGCAGCGGCACGTAGCCCGCCTCGGTCAGACCGTTCTGGCCGTTGGTGACGGCCGAGGTCAGGAAGGCCTTGACGGCCTTGCTGGTCTCGGCGTCGGCGTACTTGGAGCACACGACCTCGTAGGTGGCCATGACGATCGGGTACGAGCCCGCGACGGTCGGCTTGTAGAACGAGCTGGTGTCGAGGACCAGGTCGTTGCCCTCGCCCTTGACCTTCACGCCGTCGATGGCCTTGGCGGCCGACTCGGCCGACAGCTTGACCGGGTCCTTGCTCGCGGAGGTGACGATCTGCGCGATGGACAGGTTCTGCGCCTTGGCGAAGGACCACTCGTTGTAGGTGATCGAGTTCTTCGTGCTCTTGATGGCCGCCGAGGTGCCCTCGTTGCCCTTGGCGCCTTCACCGACGCCACCGTTGAAGGACTTGCCGCCGCCCTTGCCCCACGCGCCGTCCGAGGCCGCGTCGAGGTAGAGCTGGAAGTTGTCGGTGGTGCCCGACTCGTCGGAGCGGAAGATCACGGCGATCTTCTCCGAGGGGAGCTTGGCGTTCGGGTTGAGCGCCTTGATCTCGGGGGCATCCCAGGTGGCGACGGAGCCGTTGAACACCTTGGCGGCGGTCGGGCCGTCGAGCACCAGGTCGGTGACGCCGTCGACGTTGTAGGTCACCGCGATCGGGCCGAAGACGGTCGGCAGGTTCCACGCGGGGGCGCCACAACGCTCCGCGGCCTTGGCCGGCTCTTCCTTCTTGGAGCTCAGCGCCGAGTCGGAGCCGCCGAAATCGGTCTGGCCGCCGATGAACTCGTTGACGCCCGCGCCCGAGCCGCTCGAGGTGTAGTTCAGGGTGTAGCCGTCGCAGTTGTTCTCGTAGGCCGCGACGAAACGCTCCATGGCGTTCTTCTGCGAGGAAGCGCCCGACGCCTTGAGCGCCTTCTTGCCACCACAGGCAACGCTGGTGTTGGCGGCGTTGCTGGTGTCGCCACCGGTGCTGTTGTCATCACTGCCACAGGCGGCCAGGGTCATGGCGCCCACGGCGAAGACGCCGACCAGGGCACTGGTGCGCTTGAAGTTCACTTTTCCTCCGACAATGCTGGGTGTCTCACTCGGTCCCTCACCGGCCCGAGCGAGGCTGGGGGTGCAGGCGATCCCCGGAGGAATGCGCGCACCAGGCGACGACTGTGCCGCCCAGAAGTAACCTAGGGTCGCCCGGTTGACAGTGGGCCCGACGTGGGTTAACGGAAAATGAACAGCCCGGCGCGATCGATGCGGCGAATGTGACGTTAGCCCCAGTTTTACTCGCAGGTACCCGGTCATCCGCGCAATATTCTCCTCGCGCACCAGAATTCACCTCGCGTGTGAGGCGAATCGCATCACGGCAGCGAGTACGCGACGTCGATATGGGCCGGGGTGAATCCGAGCTTGGTGTAGGTGTGCACCGCGGCCGTGTTGTCGGCTTCGGTATAGAGCAGGACTTCCGAGGATCCGGTCGCGCGCAGGTGTCGCAGACCGGCCAGGGTCAGCAGTCGGCCGAGGCCACGCCCTTGCGCGGCCGGGTCGACCCCGACCACGTACACCTCACCGGCGGGGGCGGCGTCGGGGTGCTGTTTGGTCCAGTGGAAACCGAGCAGGCGGCTCGGATCGGCGGCGTCGAAAGCCAGAAAGAGACCGGCCGGTTCGAACCAGGATTCCCCGCGTCGAGCGGCGATCTCACGCTCGGTCCAGCCGCCCTGTTCGGGATGCCAGGCGAAAGCCGCGTTGTTCACCCGCAGGATTTCGAGGTCGTCGACCTGGCCCGCGTAGGTACGCAGGATGAGGTCTTCGGGGACCTCCAGCTCGGGTAGCTCCGGGGTAGCCAGTGATCGGCGCATCTGCCACAGCTCGCGGGCGGTGCTCAGTCCGAGGCCGGTCGCCAGCGCCTTGGCCGCGGGCAGATCGCCGTGCGCCCACACCCTGGCGCCCGCGCCACCTTCGGCCAGCGCGGCGCGCACCAGCTCCGTACCGATACCGGCGCCACGCGCGGTCGGGTCTACGGCAACCTCGGCCATTGCGGGGTGTTCGTCATGTGCCGCAACAAGATTCGCGTAGCCGACCAGCTCACCGGCGCGGACCGCGAGCACATGCCTGGTCGAGGGGTCGACTTCGGCGAGGGAGAGCACCGCCTGCTCGGAGACCGGGGCCACGCCGTCGACCTCAGCCGCGCGTTCGAGCAGTGCGCGCACCGTGTTCACGGTGCCGGGCTCGACCTGATCGTTCCAGGTCAGGGTTGCTGTGTCCGACATCGCGTCCTCTCGAAGCGTGGCACGGTCACCGTGTTGCGCCGCGCCGACGAGCGCTACTGCGCGGAGCCGTTCACCGGGGCGAAGGAGTCGTCGCCGTCGATGTCCTCGTCGACGAAGGTCACCACCTCGCCCTTGGCGGCGGCTGTTCGAGCCGGGCGCACGGCCTTGTAGCCGACATTGCGCACGGTGCCGATCAGCGACTCGTATTCGGTGCCGAGCTTGGCGCGCAGGCGTCGTACGTGCACGTCGACGGTGCGGGTGCCACCGAAGAAGTCGTAGCCCCAGACCTCTTGCAGCAGTTGGGCACGGGTGAAGACCCGGCCCGCGTGCTGAGCGAGATACTTGAGCAGCTCGAATTCCTTGTAGGTGAGGTCGAGCGGGCGACCACGCAGCCGCGCGGTGTAGGTGCCCTCGTCGATCACCAGCTCACCCAGGGTGATCTTGCCGGTGTTCTCCGGGCTGGCGACCCCACCGTTGCGTCCGACCAGCAGCCGCAGGCGCGCATCGAGCTCGGCGGGGCCGGTGCCGGGCAACAGGATGTCGTCCAGGCCCCAGTCCGCGTTGACGGCCACCAGGCCGCCCTCGGTCAGGACCGCGACCACCGGCACCGAGGACCCGGTGCTGCCGAGCAGTCGGCACAGACCGCGCGCGGCGGCCAGGTCCGTTCTGGCGTCGACCAGCGCGACATCGGCACTACTCGCCTCCAGCAGGGACGACACCTCCGTCGGCGCGGGCCGGACGTTGTGCGCCAGTAGCGTCAACGACGGCAGGACCGCGTCGGGGTTGGGGTCGGAGGTCAGTAGGAGCAGCTCCATGGGGCTCTCCTCCTATCTCGTTGCTCCGCGGACGACAGCAGCCGCGTAGCTACGTCGCCGAAACACAGGTTAAGTCGTCTGCAACATTAGCGCCTCTACCACCACGACCTCGCAACACGGCGTCCGTTTTGTGTCCTTCACTGCTGTCCTGGTCGCGGGCGGGGCCCGTGACCCGCGGCGCCAGCCGCTAGTGTCACATCATGCGCAAGCTGATCATCGGGCTTCTCTGCCTGGCCGGTTTGGCGGTGGTCCTCGATTTCGGCGCCGCCGCCTATTCGGAGTACCACGTCTCCCGTCAACTGCGGGCAGGCGCGGATCTCTCGGCTGACCCGGAAGTGACGTTCCACGGATTTCCGTTCACGGCGCAGGCGATGAGCGGCCGCTACGACGACGTGACCATCCGCGCCCGCGGCGTGCGGCCCGACATCCCCGGCGAGGTCGGCATCGAGGCCAAGCTGCAGGGCTTGCACGCCCCCGCGAGCGAGTTGCTCGACGGCGCGGCCCGCAAGGTGCAGGTCGACCGGATCGACGCGTTGATGCGGTTCGAGCCCACCGAGCTCGGCAAACTCTTCGGCATCCCGGACCTGCAGGTTCACACTCCGCCCGCCGACAAGTCCGACGGGACAGGCGGCTCCGGCGGGTCAGGTATGACGACCGCGGGCGTCCTCGTCCTGAAGGGCACCCTGCCGACCACGGCGAACGGGCGCGTCCTCCCCGTCGGTGTCACCCCGTCCAGTTCCGCGACGCGCGTGCCGGTGCAGATCCAGGCCGACCTGTTGCTCGAGGGCGACAAGGTCCGCATCCAGGCAACCGGTTTCTACACCGACACCACCAGCACCGCCGACACGACCGCCGCGGTGACCACCGATTCGAAGATCCCCGAGACCGATCACGCCGCTGTCCTCGCTCGATTCAGCCGTACGATCGATATCAAGGAGTTGCCGTTCGGTGTCGCACCGACCGAGGTGTCGGCGCTCGGCGGCCAGATCGTCGTCGAGGGTGTCGGCCGCAACGTCACCATCGACCTGGACCGATTGCAGCAACCATGATCGAGATCGTCATTCTGGCCGTCGTCATCGCGGCCGCCGTCGCGGTCGGCTTCGCGCTGTCGCGTAAGCAGGGGCAGGTTCGTCCCGCCTCCCTCGACCCCGAGAACCACCAGCGCGCGCTGCTGCTCGACGCCGCCGGTGTGACCGGCGAGGCCCCCGCGGTGCTGCACTTCTCCGCCGACTGGTGCGGCCCGTGTGATGCGGTCCGCCGGGTCGTGGCGGGCGTCACCGCCGAACTGGCGGAATCCCCGAATGCCCCGCGCGACATCGAGATCGATATCGATGCCGATCCCGCGCTCGCCCGCGAGCTCAATGTCCTCTCCCTGCCGACGACCTTCGTCTTCGACGCCGAGGGCAAGGAACGCTTCCGCATCTCCGGCGTCCCGAAGGCGGGCGACCTGCGTACCGCCCTCGAGCCCCTGACTGTGTGATCAAGCCCCATATCCAGGGGGGCCGAGACATTCTCCGGGGAGACCGGGTAAACTACTTCTCGTGCAAACCGACCACGAGCTGATGCTCACCCGACGCCGCACAGTTGACCTGTGTCGCCTCGGTGGTTGTTGCTGCCTGTGCTGCTGAACGATCGGCTCGTTCTCTCCCGAGATTTCTGACGTCGATCTATGCCCGCCGCGCGAGTGATCCTCATCGATCCCCCGGCGAACAGGTAGATCCCCCTGGAAGTGCTCATCTGAAGCGCAGGAGTTCGCACAATGACCGATTCTGATTCCTCACCTCGCGTTGACGTCCGAGGGCCGCGTTTCGTGGCCTGGATCACCACCGGCGTCCTCATCCTGGTGCTCCTCGTCAGCGCCTTCTCGACCGTCGCCGCCGCGATCCTGATCGGCCTGCAGGCCGTGGTGTTCGCGATCGGCGCGATCGCGGGCCCTGCCAAGCACCCTTACGGTCGGATCTACGCCGCGTTCGTCGCGCCGCGTAACGGTCCGCCCACCGAGACCGAGCCCGTGCCGCCGCTGCGTTTCGCGCAAGCGCTCGGCTTCGTGTTCGCCGGTCTCTCCCTGCTGGGCTTCGCGCTCGGCTCCTCGATCGTCGGCGCGGTGTTCGCCGGCTTCGCCCTGTTCGCGGCGTTCTTGAACGCGGCGTTCGGGGTCTGCCTGGGTTGCCAGATCTATCCGCTGGTAGCTCGCTTCCGCCGGTCACCAGCCCCGGCACCGAACTGACCCCCTTGCACGTCTCTGAAAGGAACAACATGGCTCGCTCCGATGTCCTGGTCTCCGTTGACTGGGCCGAAGAGAACCTCAACGCCCCCGGCGTCGTCTTCGTCGAGGTCGACGAGGACACCTCCGCCTACGAGGGTGGCCACATCGAAGGCGCCATCCGCCTGGACTGGAAGACCGACCTGCAGGATCAGGTCCGTCGCGACTTCGTGAACCAGGAGCAGTTCTCCGATCTGCTCTCGGCGCGTGGCATCGGCAACGATGACACCGTGGTGCTCTACGGCGGCAACAACAACTGGTTCGCGGCCTACGCCTACTGGTACTTCAAGCTCTACGGCCACAACGACGTCAAGCTGCTCGACGGCGGCCGTAAGAAGTGGGAGCTCGACGGTCGTCCGCTCTCGCGTGACGCGGTCTCGCGCCCGGCCACCCAGTACAAGGCCGCCGCTCCCGACCTGAGCATCCGCGCGTTCCGTGACGAGGTCATCGCGGCCATCGGCACCAAGAACCTGGTCGACGTGCGCAGCCCCGACGAGTTCTCGGGCAAGATCCTCGCCCCCGCGCACCTGCCGCAGGAGCAGAGCCAGCGTCCCGGCCACATCCCGGGCGCGATCAACGTGCCGTGGAGCAAGGCCGCGAACGAGGACGGCACCTTCCGCAGCGACGCCGACCTGGCCGAGCTGTACAAGGACGCGGGCCTGGACGGCGAGAAGGAAACCATCGCCTACTGCCGCATCGGCGAGCGTTCCTCGCACACCTGGTTCGTGCTGCAGGAGCTGCTCGGCCACCAGAACGTCAAGAACTACGACGGCAGCTGGACCGAATACGGTTCCCTCGTCGGAGCGCCTATCGAGTTGGGAGCGTAATCAATATGTGTGCAGCACCTACCCAGGGTCAGGCCATCCCGGCCGGCGTCGATGTGGAGAAGGAAACGGTCATCACCGGCCGTGTCCTGAGCACCGACGGCCAGCCCGTCGGCGGCGCGTTCGTGCGTCTGCTCGACGGCAACGGTGACTTCACCGCCGAGGTCGTCGCCTCCGGCACCGGTGATTTCCGCTTCTTCGCCGCGCCGGGTTCGTGGACCCTGCGCGCGCTGTCCTCGTCGGGCAACGGCTCCGCCGAGATCAGCCCCGAGGGCGCGGGCATCCACGCCGTGGACGTCGCGGTCGCGAAGTAAGAAGCTCACAACGGCCCTGGTAGTTCCTGTGCGGGAACTACCAGGGCCGTTTTCGTATCCGTTGCCGGGAGTAGCTAGACTCCGATTGTGGTCATCTTCTTCGAGGTACTCCTTGTTGCCGTGTCGATTCTCATCGGCTGGTTCGGCCTTTACGTCCTCTACCGCCTCTTCACCGAGTCATGAGCGGGCTCGCTGGCGAAGGTAACGAACCGGCCGAGCGAGCGAGCAACGAGCAAGGCGCTCCGGCCGAGCGTCGTAGTGGCGACGAGGCAGTGAATGTCGCGGCTGAACGGGCCAAAGAGACCGGCGCCCGAAACATTTCGGTGCTGCCTGGTCTTCCGCTGCCCGAGGACACGGCCAATCTGCGCCTCGGCCCCGACCTGAACCACGCCATGCTCGCCCTGCTGCCGCTGGTCGGCGTGTGGCGCGGCGAGGGCGAAGGCAACCACCCCGCCGAGGGCGACTACCGCTTCGGCCAGCAGATCATCGTCTCCCACGACGGCGGCGACTACCTGGCCTGGGAATCGCAGACCTGGAAACTCGACGCCGAGGGCGAATACACCGGTCCCGACCTGCGCGAGAGCGGCTACTGGCGCGTCGGTGGCGAGGGCGCCGACGAGATGCTCGAACTCCTGCTCACCCACAGCAACGGCGTCATCGAGCTGTACTACGGCCAGGCCCGCAACCATGCCTCCTGGGAGCTCGCGACCGACGTCTCCATCCGCAGCACCTCCGGCGTGGTGGTCGGCGGCGCTAAGCGCCTCTACGGCATCGTCGAGAACGGCGACCTCGCCTACGTGGAAGAACGCGTAGACCCCGACGGCGCGCTCGTCCCCCGCCTGTCGGCACGGCTGGTCCGCTACATCGGCTGAGATTCTTCGCGAACGGCCCGTCCAGATATTTCTGGGCGGGCCGTTTTCGTCCTGACATGGAGCGACCCCCGAGCCGTTCCGCCACGTTCTCTGAACGCGACGGTCCCGGTTGGATCGTCCGGGGGCTCGGGGGTCGGGTGACTGCCTGGGATTCGCTCAGCGCACCGCTGGGGAATCTCCCGCAGTGGAGCTGCTAGCGGGCAGCCACCTCACGCATCCGATGAACATACATTCTTCAGACCACCTCCTCTCTTGTGTACTGATGAATTTAGCCCCGCTCGGCGCAGTCGGCAATGGAATTAATTGTGATGCTGACCTGGGTGTATGCGTCGGGTTGCCGAGGATGTCGCGGCACGGGGATGTTCGATGTGGCAGGTGCCGGTCGCATCGACGGTGACGACGGTGTCGGCTCCGTGCCCGCGCGGAAGTTGGTGGGTGACAACGACGACGGTGCGATCGGGACCGACGAGACCACTGTCCACATCGAGGAGCTCGCGCAGAAGTTGATCGCCTTCGGCGGCGGCCAGGTGTTCGGTCGGCTCGTCGAGGAGCAGCGTGTGCGCGGGGGCGACGAGGGCGCGGGCCAGCAGGATGCGGCGGCGTTGTCCACCGGATACAGCGGCCGCACCCGCGGTGAGCGAGGTGTGCAGACCGTCCGGCAGCGAATCGAGCCACGGGCCGAGACCGACTGTGCGCATCGCGCTTTCGGCCTCGTCGAGGGTGAGGTCACCACGTGCCACTCGCAGATTCTCCAGAAGCGAGGTGCCGAACAGGTGCGCGTCCTCCGCGAAGAACGTGACCCCGTCCCGAGGCGTATCGAACAGGCCGGCCCACGCCATCAGCAGCGTCGTCTTGCCCGCCCCACTCGGTCCGACAACGACCACCCGCGACCCCGTCGGCATCGGGATCCGCCTGGCCGTGGCCACCGGTCCCTCGTCAACGACCACCGACCGCGCGCGTTCTCGAATCCCCAGAGACTCCCGGTCGACGTCGGCCGAAGCAGCCTCGACCGCTGCCCACTCGCGGCGCTCGCTCCCGCCGCTGTCGGCGCCGACAGTGCCGCGGGATCCTGCCGAGATGCCGCGGAGGCGATGCAGGGCCGCACGGGAAGTGGTGAGGGTGGTCGCGGCGGCGGGAAGCGCGCCCACGGCTTCGAAGGCGGACAGCGGGACCAGCACCAGGATCGTCAAAGCCATCGGGGTCATGCCGCCAGGGAGCCCGCCGGTCGGCCCGTAGGCGGCGATGCCGACCAGCAGCGCACCGAACGCGCTGACCCCGATCGACAGCGGAGTGGCCGCGGCCGCCCACGCACTCCGCGAGGCAGCCGAATCCTCCGCGATCACCGCACGCCGAGAAGCCGTGTCCGCCACTGCGAGGGCCGCATCCAGCCGCCCCGCGACACGGAGCTCGGCAGCATGATCGAGCACCGTGAGCCCCTCGGCGGTGAACTCGGCCCGATCGAACCGCACCGCCCGCTCGGCCTCTCGCGCGGCCACCGACGACATCCACGGCGCGAGAATCCCCGAAACCCCCAGCGCGACAGCGAGGATCACCGCAGCCAACGGCGAGATCGTCGCGATCAGCCCCACGGCGGCCAGCGACAACACCACGGCGACGGCTACCGGCACCAGCACCCGAACAACCACCGCCCCGAGATCGTCGATATCAGCACCGATCCGGACGAGCACATCCCCGCGCCGCACCACACCACCCGAGCCCGATGGCAGGTCAGCGCGGCTCCGGTCTCGCCACCACCAGACGTCCGACTGTGCCAACGTGCGATACACCGAGGTCCGGGCCGTTGTCATCGCCCGCAGCGCCACATCGTGGGTGGCCAACCGCTCCAGATACCGGCACACACCTCGCGAGATGCCGAGCGCCCGCACCGCGACCACCGCGACGCTCAGATCCAGCACCGGCGGCATCTGCCAGGCCCGCGCGATCAACCACGCGGCGAGCGCGGCCAATCCGAGCCCGCTCCCCAACGCCGCCACGCCCCAGGCGATCGCCACCGCGACCCGCGCGGGCGACAACGCGAGCAGCCGCCATATCTCCCGCAGATCGCCGATCATGAGACCTCCACTCCGTACGGACGACCGGCCGACTCCCTGGCGGTACCCACCTCGCGACGTGGCTGCGAGTCGGCGCCAGGCGGGGGTTCGCTCGCTGCCACGGAAGGCGTGTGCCCCGCGACAACCTCGATCACCACATCGCCCGCTGCCAGCACGGTCGGACGGTGGGCGACGACCACGACGGTCGCGCCGGCGGCCGCGTATTCGCGCAGGGTGGTGAGCACGCGCTGCTCGCTCTCGGAGTCGAGGTGGGCGGTGGGTTCGTCGAGAAGCAGGATCGGGCGGTGGGCAGCGAGCACGCGGGTGAGGGCGAGGCGTTGGCGTTGGCCTAGGGAGAGGCCGGTGCCGTTCTGACCCACGACGGTGTCCCAGCCGTCGGGGAGTTCGGCCAGCACGCTGTCGAATCCCGTTGCGGCGCAGACGGCTCGGAGATCATCGGCGCTCGGGTCCGGGACGGCCCCGAGCAACTCGACATTCTCGCGCAAGGTTCCGGGAACCAGCACCGGCCGCTGTGGCAACCAGGCGATCCGACTCCACCAGCTGTCGAGGTCGAGGTCACGAACATCGGTGCCGTCGACGAAGACGGCGCCTTCATCGGGTTCGACCAGCCCCAGAATCGCCTGCACAGTGGTCGATTTCCCGCACCCGTTCGGCCCGGTCAGGACGGTCACCAGTCCGGGCTCGAGCTCGGCCGTCAATCGATCGGGCGCAACGCCCGTCCTGGCGGCAACAGACAAACCGCGCAAGGTGATTCGCGCAGGCCCGACACCCACATCACGCAGTCCTGCCACGGCCACCGTCCGGCTGCCGGAGGCGATGACCTCGCCCCAGGCGGCGCGAGGAGGCGCCGGCTCGGTCCGCAGGGGCGGTTCGAGCACCGCGAAAGCCCGGTCAGCCGCGGCCATTCCGTCCTGCGCCGCATGGAACTTCTCCCCCACCTGCCGCAGCGGCCAGTACACCTCCGGCGCGAGAATCAACGCCACCAGCCCGCTGTACAACGCCATCTCCCCGAACACCAACCGCAGCCCGATCGCCACCGCGATCAACGCGACACTCAGCGTCGCGAGACTTTCCAGCACCATCGAGGACAGGAAGGCGATCCGCAGCGCGCGCATGGTCCGCTGTCGCAGCGAATCGCCGAGGGCCTGCACCTGATTCACCATCGAAGGACCGCCCGCCCCCTCGCGTCCGAGGGCGCGCAGGGTGGGCATGCCCGCGAAAAGGTCCAGAATCTGGTCCGACAACCGGGTGGTCGCCGCCAGCGTCGCCTCGGCCCGTCCCTGGGTGAGCAGCCCGATCAGCACCATGAACACCGGGATCAACGGCACGGTGATCACCGCGATCAGCGCCGAGGTCGGATCGTGCAGGGCGATGACCACCAACACCACCGGCGGCACCAGACAGGCCAGCAACAGCGCGGGCAGATAACCGGTGAACCACCCGCGCAAACCGCTGAGACCGTTGCCGACGACGACCGCGATCTCGGTTCGCCGTACGTCCAGCTCCCGCGGCGGCAGTTCGGCGCCTGCCCGCAGCACCGCCGTCTCCAGCTCCGCGACCACCGCGCTGCCGGCTCGATGAGCCAACCGCGCCTGCCACCAACTCGCCAGCCCCCGCACCGCGACGGCTCCCGCGAGTACAGCCAATTCCGTGGTCCACGCACCGAACTCACGCTTGCTCGGATCCGTGATGACCCCGGCGAGCACGCGTCCCAACACGATGGCGATCACCACGATCGTCGCCGTGATCACCAACGCCAGCGCGACAGCGATCACCAGATGCGGCCGCGCCGACCGCGCGTACCGCCACAACCGCGGATCCACCGGTCCGCGCCTAGACCGTTTCGGCGTCCCCTCGCCCGGCCCCGGTCCATCCTGCGACAAGCTCTCCGACACCACAGCGTCCGACCTTTCGCGAGCGACACTTTCCCGAGGCAGGGCAGACGCCATCGGTCAGCCCTTACCGCTGCGCGGCAAACCCACCGGCGGCGGAATCTGTTCGACCCGAATCCGCTGCCGGAATACCCAATAGGTCCATCCCTGATAAATCAGCACCACCGGCGTCGCGATCACCGCCGCCCAGCTCATCACCTTCAACGTATACGGCGTCGACGACGCGTTGTAGATGGTGAGGTCGTAGAGCGGGCTGATGGTCGAGGGCAGCACATTCGGAAACATCGACCCGACGATCAACACCGTCACCGAGACAACGGTAAGCGTCGTGCCGACAAAGGCCCATCCGTCACGCCCCGCGATATTCGTCACCGCGGCGAGCACGAGTCCGAGCACAGCAGTCGCCAGAACGATCCAGGTCCACCCCGCGCCGTAGGCGAGCTGAGTCCACAATCCGAATCCGCCGACCACCACCACGGTGGGAATCAGCAGCGACTTGGCACTCCGCACAGCGTCGGTCCGAACCTCACCGGCGGTCTTGAGCACCAGGAACACCGCACCGTGCAGCGCGAACAGCACAGCGGTGGTCAACCCACCGAGCAACGCGTACGGGCTGAGCAGATCCCCCACCGATCCGACCATCTGCTTCTCCGCGTTCAACGGCACGCCACGCACCATATTCGCGAACACCCAGCCCCAGGCCAGCGCCGGAATCCACGACCCGATACCGATCCCGATATCGCACCAGGCCCGCCATTGCGGATCATTGATCTTGCCCCGGTATTCGATCGCGCACACCCGCAGGATCAACGCGACCAGCAGGAGCAGCAGCGCCAGATAGAACCCCGAGAACATGCTGGCGTACCACTCGGGAAACGCCGCGAACAGCGCACCGGCGGCGGTGATCAGCCACACTTCGTTGCCGTCCCAGACCGGCCCGATCGTATTGAGCACCACGCGCCTGCGTGTATCGGACCCCTTACCGAGAATCGGCATCAGCATGCCCACCCCGAAGTCGAATCCCTCCAGCACGAAGTAGCCGGTGAACAGCACGCCGATCAAGAGGAACCAGAACTGTTGCAGACCCATCGTCGGCTCCTAGTACGCGAAGGAAAGTTGGGGAGTATCCGAGTCGGTCGAATTCTCGGCGTGCGTCTGCGTGTCCGGCCCCGCCACGACATACCGGCGCATCAGGTAGAACCACACCAGCGCGAGCGCACCGTAGAGCAGCGTGAACACCACCAGCGAGAACAGCACGGTCGTGGCATCGTGTTCGGAGACCGCCTGCTGCACCGTCATTCGAATGTTCGGGTCGCCGGTCGGATTGGGCGCCACCGCCCACGGCTGACGCCCCATCTCGGTGAATACCCACCCGGCGGCATTGGCCAGGAACGGCGTGGGGATCGCGAGCAGGCTCAGCCAGGAGAACCATCGCTGATTCGGCACCCGGCCACCGCGCGTCACCCAGAACCCGGCCAACAGCAGCAGCACCGACCCGCCTGCCAGCCCGATCATGGCGCGGAAGGACCAGTAGGTGACGAACAGGTTGGGCCGGTAGTCGCCGGGCCCGTAGGCGACGTTGTAGGTCTTCTGTAGGTCGACCACACCATCGAGCGTCACCCCACTGAACTCGCCCTTGGCGAGGTAGGGCAGCACGTAGGGCACCTCGAGCACGTGGATCACGCTGTCGCAATTGTTGTGCGTGCCCACGGTGAGAACGGAGAAGTCGGGATCGGTCGCCGTGTGGCACAACGATTCCGCTGATGCCATCTTCATCGGCTGCTGCTCGAACATCAGCTTGCCCTGAATATCACCGGTGAAGATCAGGGCGACGCCGGAGAGCGCGACCACCACGAGGGCGAACCGCCCCACCGGCCGCCACATTGTTTGCGCCTCTTCGAGTTTCGCCGGATCGGCACTGCGCGCGTTACGCACCATCCACCAACCCGCGATGCCCGCCACGAAAGTACCCGCGGTGAGAAAGGCGCCCGCCACCACATGGGGAAACGCGGCCAGAGCCGTGTTGTTGGTCAACAGCGCCCAAATGCTTTCCAGCTCAGCACGTCCGGTCTCCGGGTTGTACCGAGCGCCCACCGGATGCTGCATGAACGAATTGGCCGCGATGATGAAGAACGCCGAAGCGTTCACCCCGATGGCAACGATCCAGATCGTCGCCAGATGCACCAGTCGAGGCAGCCTGGTCCACCCGAAGATCCACAACCCGATGAATGTCGACTCCATGAAGAAGGCGATCAGCGCTTCCAACGCCAGTGGCGCACCGAAGACGTCGCCGATGAAGCGGGAGTATTCGCTCCAGTTCATCCCGAACTGGAATTCCTGCACGATGCCCGTCGCGACCCCGAGGGCGAAGTTGATCAGGAACAGCTTGCCGAAGAATTTGGTGAGCCGGTACCAGCGCTCGTTGCCCGTGATCACCCAGGCGGTCTGCATCATCGCGATCAGCGGAGCGAGTCCGATGGTCAGCGGGACGAACAGAAAGTGGTAGACGGTCGTGATCCCGAACTGCCACCGGGAGACATCAAGGGTGTCCATCCGACCTCCACCGATCTACTACGACAACTTGTAGTAGATCGTACGCCGGGATTCACCCCGTTCGAGCGTGACAACCGCCACGGCACGCGGAAACCGTTCCCGCAGGGGCACGCCCACCCGTGCCCCACACAGGGATCACCAGTCCCCGATGGTCCCCGGCCGTTCGATGCCGAGATCGACCATGTCGATGATCTCCTGGGCATTGTCGGGCGCCGACATGCGCACGCCGTCGAGCTGGTTCACTCGCGCGGCGAGGGTGATGCTCGACAGCAGCCAGATGCTGTCACAGTCGAAGAGGTCCGCGGTGAACAGCGTCTGGTACTTGCACTCCCAGCCGGCCTTCTCCGCCACGTTGAACAGCGCACGCTGGGTGACGCCGGGCAGCACGCCGCTCTTGGCGGGCACGGTGATCAGTTGCTTGCCGCGGGCGATCACCACCGACGAGCGCGGCCCCTCGAGGACCTTGTGTTCGGTGCTGTGGAAGATCACGTCCTCGGCGCCCATGCGCCGCGCGAACCGCAGCGCGGCCATATTGGTCGCGTACGACAGCGTCTTCGCGCCGAGCAGCTGCCACGGCGCCGCCTGCGCGAGGTCGACCGAGATGCCGCGCGCCAGCGACATCACCTTCACGCCCTCGGCGCGCGCCGTCTCGACCCGCGCGGGCACCGGGGAGACGAGCACATACGCGGTGGGCTGCGGGTCCTCCGGCGCCAGTTCCGAGCGCGGTGCGTCGAATTCCGAGTCGCGACCGCGCGTGTAGATCAGCCGCAACATTCCTTCCTCTTCCGATCCCCATTCCTTCACAGCCAGCTCTACCGCGGTGCGCCATCTCGACAGTCCCGGCTCCGGTAGTTCCAGCGCCTGCGCTGAACGACGCAGCCGCGCCAGGTGGAATTCCAGCGCGGTGGCCGTGCCGCCGCGCACCAAAATCGTTTCGAATACTCCATCGCCGCGAAGGGCGCCGATGTCGTCGGCATAAAGCGACGGCACGTTCGCGTCAGCGACCGTCCCATCGAGTGTCACAAGAACCCGTTCTCCCATGCGCCGAGCGTAGGCGTTATCGCTCTGTTATGCCTATGGCTGCATCGAATCGAGCTCGCGACGCGCGTCGCGAAGAAGACCGCGTGCGGCGCATGTCGGCAGACGCGCCTACAGTGGGTGTCGTGTCACAGGTCGTCGTCCCCAGTCCTGTTCTCCATACGCCGGGTGCCGTCGCGGGTGCTCCCGACACTCCGGACGCCGCGGTCGCCTGGCATTACGGTGACCCGTTCGGTGAGCAGAAGGCTGCCGCGCAGCAGGTCGCGGTCGTGGACCGCTCCCACCGCAGCCTCGCCACGATCACCGGCGCCGAGCGCCTGAGCTGGCTGCACACCATCACCAGTCAGCACATCGCCGCGCTGCCCGACGCGCACAGCGCCGAGACTCTCGACCTCGATCTCAACGGCCGGGTCCTCAATCACTTCGTCGTCACCGACCTCGACGGCACCCTGTGGCTCGATACCGAGGCCGACCGCGGCGCCGAGCTGCTGGCGTTCCTGAAGAAGATGGTCTTCTGGGCCGACGCCAAGCCGGAGGACGCGCCCGATCACGCCGTGCTGAGCCTGCTGGGCCCGCGAGTGGACACGCTGCTCGACGCGCTCGGCATCGCGCAGCTGCCGGACATCTACGCCGCCGCGGCGCTGCCCAGTGGTGGATTCCTGCGGCGGATGCCGGACTCCTTCGATCTGATCGTGCCCCGTGCCGAGCTCTCGGCGTGGTGGACCAGGCTCACCGAGGCGGGAGCCGCTCCGGCGGGCATGTGGGCCTACGAGGCGCTGCGCGTGGCCGCGCTGAGGCCGCGCATCGGCGTCGACACCGACGAACGCACCATCCCGCACGAGGCCCGCTGGATCGGCGGCATCGACGAGCACGGGGCCGTCCACCTCAACAAGGGGTGCTACCGCGGCCAGGAAACCGTGGCCAGGGTCCACAACCTCGGCAAGCCCCCGCGCAATCTCGTGCTGCTGCACCTCGACGGCTCGGCCGACGAGCGCCCGGCGACCGGTGACGACGTGACAGCGGCCGGCCGAACCGTCGGACGCCTCGGCACCGTCGTCGACCACTACGAACTCGGCCCGATCGCCCTGGCTCTGATCAAACGTTCGGTCCCCGCGGGCACCGAACTGGTGGTCGGCAGCATGGCCGCGGCCATCGACCCCGACTCGATCCCCGCCGACGACACCGAGCAGGCGGGGCGCGCCGCCGTCAACCGGTTGCGCGGGCGATGAACCGTCCGGTCATGCGCGTCGGCGATACCGGCCGCGTCGAGGCCGTGTGCGTCGTCCACGCCGAGATCGAGGTACGCACCCGCGTCGGCCGCACGGCCATCGACAAGCGTCCGGTCGACGGTCGGGTAGCCGTGGCCGCGCTCGGCCTCAACGGTGACCACGTCTGCGACACCGCCCACCACGGCGGCGTCGACCAGGCCGTCTACGCCTACGCCGACGAAGACGCCCGCCGCTGGGCGAGCGAACTCGATCGCGAACTGCCCGCGGGCTGGTTCGGCGAGAACCTACGCCTGACCGGCCTGCCGGTCAGCGACGCGGTGCTCGGCGCGCACTGGGCTATCGGCGACACCCTGCTCGAGGTCAGCGCGCCCCGCGTGCCCTGCGCGACCTTCCAGCAGTGGTCGGGCGAGCAGCGGTGGGTGAAACGCTTCGCCCTGCGATCCGACACCGGCGCCTACTTCCGGGTACTCACCGAGGGCACGATCGGCGCGGGCGACGAAGTCCGCGTCGTCCACGTTCCCGATCACGGCATCACCGTGCGCGACCTGTTCACCGGCGCCGACCCCGCCCGCCTCGAGCGCCTGCGCGCGGAGGAACCGACGATCTCCGCCGACGTGCGCATGCAGATCGACCGCCACAGCCGAACCCGCACCGACGTCACCGTGGAGGCCCGCGCATGAGTGTCGAATTGGTCGAAGTCGTCCGCTCCGGCTTTCGTGAGTGCGTACACCGCGGATCCGTCGTCATCCTCGACGCCTTCGGCACCCCCACCCTCGAACTCGGCGAGATCCACGGCCCGATCTTCCCGCGCTCCACCAACAAGCCGATGCAGGCATTGGCCCTGCTGCGCAACGGTTTCGACCCCGTCGACGACGACGAGCTCGCCATCGCCACCGCCTCCCACTTCGGCGAGCCCGACCACATCGCCCTGGTCCGTCGTCTGCTCGACCGCTTCGGCTTCACCGCCGAAGACCTCGCCTGCCCGCCCGACCTGCCCTTCGAGGAAAAGGCCCGCGCCGCCGCGATCACCGGCGACGGCCAGAGCCCGCTGTACATGAACTGTTCGGGCAAACACGCCGCGATGCTGGCGACCTGCGCGATCAACGACTGGCCGCGCACCGGGTACCTCGAGATCGAGCACCCGATCCAGCAAGCGGTGCTGGCCACCGTCGCCGACGTCACCGGCGAACCGGAGACCGATCTGGGTATCGACGGCTGCGGCCTGCCGATCGTTCCCGTCTCGCTGATCAACCTCGCGCGCGCCTTCGCCGGCTTCACCACGGCCGAGTCCGGCACCGCGCCGCGCCGGATCGCCGACGCCGTTCGGGCGAATCCACGAGTGATTTCCGGCACCGGCGGCCCGGATCTCTCGGCCATGTCGGCAACCCCCGGACTGTTCTGCAAGATCGGCGCCGACGGCGTGCACGCGGGTGCGCTACCCGACGGAAGGGCCTTCGCGTACAAGATCGAAGACGGTCACGATCGGGCCCGGATGCCGCTGACGCTGGCGATTCTGCGCGAACTCGGCGTCGAGTGGACCGATCAGCACACCCGGCTCGCGGCCACCGCGGTGCTCGGCGGCGACGCCAGAGTCGGTGTGATCCGCGCGATTCCGGGAGTCATCTGAGACCGGGCGGTCTGGGCGAAGAAGGGGCAAACCGGGGCGCTTCGACAGGTCTTCACCCACTCCTGGGAGCGCGACGCTCTGACACACGCTAAAGTGTCTGTCAGGAAGAGTATTAATTCGAACGGGGCCGCCAACAAACCCCAGGCCGCCCCGCAGTGACGCGAGGGGGTCAGCCATGGGCCGTGGCCGGGCTAAGGCAAAGCAGACCAAAGTCGCACGTGAGCTCAAGTACAGCTCCGCGCCGACCGACTTCGCGAGCCTTCAGCGCGAGCTGTCGGATAGCGATGCTCCGCCCTACTCCCAACCCAGGAGTAGTGCAGTGCTGTCCGATGAGCATGATGCGGACGAGTCGCCGTCTCGTTGGAACGACGAGGACGACGGCTACGACAGCTGGCGCCGCTGACCTGACAGCGACGAAGGGGGAGGCCTGAGGGCCTCCCCCTTCCAGCCGTTCTCAGGTGAGTGACGACAGGCTCGTAGTAGCAGTTACGGCGAATACCTGAATACACGACGAGCGTCCTGTGCACACACAGGACGCTCGTCGTGTTCGCCGCCTCGAGGCCCCGACCACCCCGAGCCGACGGGCACGAACCCTCCAGCTATGGGATAGCCACTCAGTGGCCGGAACAAACCCGGGACGCACACGAGCCGGGCCGCTCGTCGCGACCCGGCTCGGTGGTAACTCGAAAAGATCAGAACCTGGGGTGATCGCCCAGCAGCACCGCACGCGGCGCCGCGACATCGGCGGCCTTCTTGACCTGGCCCAGCGTCCAGCAGTCGATGTGGCGGGCAGTGAGCACCGCCAGCGCACGATCGGCGTCCTCGGGCGCCACGATCGCGACCATGCCGACGCCCATGTTGAACGTCTTCTCCATCTCGATCCGCTCCACGCGTCCGCGCTGGGCGATCATCTTGAACACCGGCGCCGGGTTCCAGGTGCCGCGATCCAGCTCGGCCACCAGGCCTGCGGGCAGCACGCGGGCCAGGTTGGCGGCCAGACCGCCGCCGGTGACGTGCGAGAAGGTGCGCACATCGGTTTCGGCGATCAGCGCGAGGCAGTCCTTGGCGTAGATGCGGGTCGGCTCGAGCAGTTCCTCACCGAGGGTGCGGCCGAATTCCTCGACGTAGCCGGTGAGCGACATCCGGTCGATGTCGAGCAGCACCTTGCGCGCCAGGCTGTAGCCGTTGGAGTGCAGGCCCGACGACCCCATCGCGATGACGACATCGCCGGGACGCACCCGGTCGGGGCCGAGCACCGCGTCGGCCTCGACGACGCCGACGCCGGTGGCGGACAGGTCGTAGTCATCGGGATCCATCAGACCCGGGTGCTCGGCGGTCTCGCCGCCGAGCAGCGCGCAACCGGCCTTGATGCAGCCCTCGGCGATGCCGGAGACCAGCTCGGCGACCTTCTCCGGGATCACCTTGCCGATGGCGATGTAGTCCTGCAGGAACAGCGGCTCGGCGCCACACACCACCAGGTCGTCGACGACCATGGCGACCAGATCGAGCCCGACGGTGTCGTGCTTGTCCAGCGCCTGGGCGACGGCGATCTTGGTGCCGACACCGTCGGTGGAGGCGGCGAGCAGCGGTTCCCGGTAGCCGCCCTTGAGCGCGAACAGCCCGGCGAAGCCGCCGATACCGCCCTGCACCTCGGGTCGGCTGGCCTTCCTGGCCAATGGTCCGAACAATTCGACGGCGCGGTCACCGGCTTCGATGCTCACGCCTGCCGCAGCGTAGGAAGCGCCTGCACCGCTGGGTGTCTGTTCAGTCATTGTGGGGGAAAGCTCCAAACCGAATCGGCGGATAGATGCCTAGTAACTCTAAGTGATCCGCCAGTTCAGCTGTCGTGCGGCTCCAGCTCATTGTCCCGGTTCAGTGGCGAATGTGGCGGCGATCTCCGCGCGCCGGCGCCTCTGTTCGACCGGGTCGGGGACGGGAACGGCCGCGACCAGGCGGCGGGTGTACTCGTGCTGGGGGTTGCGCAGGATCTGTTCGTTGTCGCCTTCCTCGACGCAGGATCCCTCGCGCAGCACCATGATCCGGTCCGCGAGCTGGTCGACGACGGCGAGGTCGTGGCTGATGAACAGACACGCCCAACCACACCCACGCTGCAGTTCGGCGAACAGTTCGAGCACTGCCGCCTGCACCGAGACATCGAGCGCGCTGGTCGGCTCGTCGGCGACGAGCAGATCCGGGTCGAGCACCAGCGCCCGCGCCAGGCTCGCCCGCTGACGCTGCCCGCCGGACAGTTCGTGCGGGTACCGCTTCTCCGTGCCCGCGGGCAGCTGCACGTCGTCGAGCGTGTGCCGCACCCGCGCGCGGACGCTCGCCTTGTCGCCGATGCCGTGCACGACCAGGGGCTCGGCGACGCATTCGCCGACCGTCAGGCGCGGGTTGAGCGAACCGGCCGGGTCCTGGAACACGAACCCGAACCGCCGCCGGATCGGCCGCAGCTTGCGCTGGGACAGATCCGCGATGTCCTGCCCGCGAATCAGCACGTGCCCCTCGCTCGGCCGTTGCAGCGCGGCCACACAGCGCCCGATGGTCGACTTGCCCGACCCCGACTCACCGACCAGGCCGAGGGTCTCCCCCGGCCTGATCTGCAAGCTGACGCCGTCGACCGCACGAAACGCCGGCCGACCGAACGGCCCGGGGAACGTGACGACCAGATCCTTCACATCGAGCACCGGCTCGACGGTCCGGTCGATCGCAGGCCGCTCGATGGTCGCCGCACCGAGATGCGGAACGGCATCGAGCAGCGCCCTGGTGTACTCGGCCTTCGGACTGGCGAACAGTTCGTGCACCGGCGCCTGTTCGACCACCTCGCCCGCGCGCATCACCACCACCCGATCGGCGAGGTCGGCCACCACGCCCATGTTGTGGGTGATCAGCACGATCGCACTGCCGAGTCGATCGCGCAGATCGCGCAGCAGTTCCAGGATCTCGGCCTGCACGGTGACATCGAGCGCGGTGGTCGGCTCGTCGGCGATGATCACCTTCGGCTCGCACGAGATGGCGATCGCGATCATCACGCGCTGCTTCTGCCCGCCGGAGAGCTGATGCGGGTAGTAGTCGACCCGATGCTCGGGATCGGGCAGCCCGACCGTGCGCAACAGCTCGATCGCCTTGGCCTTGGCGGCTTTTCGGCCCATGCCACTGTGCGCGCGCAGCGCCTCCCAGATCTGGAACCCGACGGTGAACAGTGGGTCGAGCGCACGCGCCGGTTCCTGGAACACCATCGACACCTCGCCACCGCGCAGCGCGGTGAGCTGACGCTCGGTCATCGAGGTGACCGGCCGATCGCCGATGGTCACCAGCCCGCGCACCGAGGCCGAATGCGGCAGCAGCCCGATCGCGGTGCGCGAACTCACCGACTTGCCCGACCCGGACTCGCCGACGATCGCGAGTACCTCACCGGGGAAAACCTCGTAGGACACATCGCGCACCGCGTTCACGGGTCCGCTGTCGGTCGAGAAGGTGACCGACAGTCCCGAAACAGCCAGTGCGGCGGTCTTTTCACTCATCGACTGTTTCCTTGTCTGCCGAGGTGACCGCACGCCTGGTGCGCAGCAGCGGGTTCAGCGTTTCGTCGAGGCTCTCGCCGACCAGCGTCATCCCGAGCACGACCAGCACGATCGCGGTTCCGGGAAAGATCGAGGTCCACCAGATGCCGTTGGAGACATCGTTGAGCGCCTTGTTCAGGTCGTAGCCCCATTCGGCGGCCTGGGTCGGCTCGATGCCGAACCCGAGGAAGCCGAGCGCGGCGAGGGTGAGGATGGCGTCGGCGGCATTGATCGTGACGATCACCGGCAGCGAGCCGGTGACGTTGGACAGGATGTGGCGGAACATGATTCGCGTCGTCGAGGCGCCGGTCACCCGGGCGGCGTCCACGTACGGCTCGGTCTTCACCGCGACCGTCGCGTTGCGCACCACCCGGAAGTACTGCGGCACATAGACAACCGTGATCGCGATGGCCGCCGACAGCATGCCGCCGAGACTGCTCGACGTACCACCGGCGACGACGATCGACACCACGATGGCCAGCAGCAGCGACGGAAACGCGTAGATGGCGTCCATGATCAGCACCAGCGTCTTGTCGATCCAGCGCCCCACGAACCCCGACAGCAGGCCCAGCGGCACGCCGACCAGCAGCGACAGCGTCACCGAGATCGCGATCACCAGCAGCGCGGTGCGCGCGCCGAACAGCACCCGCGAGAGCACATCCTCGCTACGCACCGACGTACCGAACCAGTGCTCGGCCGACGGACCCTGCTGCGGCACGAAAGCCACACCGTCAGCGGAGTTCTGGGCCAGCCCGTACGGCGCGAGCAACGGCGCGAACGCCGCCACGAACACGAACACACCGACCAGCACCAATCCGGTGATGAGCGTGACTCGTTGCAGCCCCGAGGTTTTCGACAGCAGCTCGGCGCCGGGCAGACGCCGACGTTGCACAGCGGTGGTCACTAGAACCTCACCCTCGGGTCGATCATCGCGACGATGGCGTCGACGACGAAGCTCATCACCGCGACGACCAGCGCGATGAACGCCACGATGCCCTGCACCGCGATGAAGTCGCGCGCCCGCAGATACTCGGCGAGCTGATAGCCCAAACCTTTCCATTCGAACGTGGTCTCGGTGAGCACCGCGCCGCCGAGCATCATCGCGATGCACATGCCCATCACCGTGATGATCGGGATCAGCGCGTTGCGCACCGCGTGCCTGCCGGTGACCACCCGCGTGGACAACCCACGAGCCCGCGCCGCCTCGACGAAATCACTGCGCAGCGTCTGGATCAGGTTCACCCGCACCAGCCGCAGGAAGATGCCGCCGGTGAGCAAACCGAGCGCCACCGCGGGCAGCACCGCGTGTTCGAGTACGTCGAGCACATAGGACGGTTCGCCGTAGAGGATCGCATCGACGATCAGGATGTTGGTCTTCGGCGAGACATGTTGCAGCGCGAGCTCTACATCCGTGCTGGCGCGGCCGCCGACCGGGAACCAGCCGAGCCACACCGAGAAGATCAGCTTGAGCAGCATGCCCACGAAGAACACCGGCGCCGCGTAGGCCAGCACCGCGGAGAACCGCAGGAACGCGTCCGAGGCTGTATCCCGATGTGTCGCAGCGTATCTGCCCAGCGGCACACCGACGGCGAAGGCGACGAGCAGGCCCCAGAAGACGAGTTCGAAAGTGGCGGCACCGTAGGTGATCACCACATCGCTGATCGCCTGGTTGTCCTGTGTCCGGCCGAAATCACCGTGCAGGAAGCCGGTGATGTACTCCCAATACTGCGTGAGGATAGGGCGATTGAGCCCTGCGGCTTCCTTGCGTTCCTCGATCTGGTCCTGGGTCAGTCGGCCGCCCATGGCGGCGCTGATCGGGTCACCGATCACCCGCATCAGGAAGAACACCACTGTCACCAGCAACCATGCGGTCGGCAGAATCAGCAACAGCCGAATCAGCAGGTACCGCAGCAAAGCCACCTGGCGGGAACCCCCGCCGCGCATCCACCCGAAACGCTGCGCCCGGATCGGTGATCCGGGCGCGGCGGCAACGTCACTCACTTGCCTAGGACCGTGAACCGGAACTTGAAGGAGCCGTCGAGGGTCTGATCCACACCGGTGACGCCCGGCTTCGACACCGCGACCTGCTTACCCGAGAGCAACGGCAGGGTCGGCAGATGGTTCTGCGCCAGATCGGCCTGGATCTTCTTCAGCAACTCGATTCGCTTCGTCGCGTCGGACTCGGTGGCCTCGGCGGTGAGCTGGGCGTTGATGCCGGGGTTCTCGAAGTGCGACTGCAGGAAGTTGTTCGGGCCGAAGAACGGCGTCAGGTAGTTGTCGGCGTCCGGGAAGTCCGGGAACCAACCGAACTGGTACATCGGGTACCCGTCGGAGGCGCGCTCCTTCTGGTAGGTCACCCACTCGGTGGACTGCAGGTTCACCTTGAACAGACCCGAGGCCTCGAGCTGGGACTTGACCGCCGCGTACTCCTCCGAGGAGCTGGAGCCGTAGTGGTCGGGGTTGTACTGCAGGTTCAGCGTCACCGGGTGGCGACGCCCGCTTCGGCGAGGAACTTCGCGGCGGCGACCTTGTCGGGCTTGGCGCCGTAGAGATCCTTCAGCGGCTCGGCCGACCCGGCCATGCCCGAGGGGACGTAGCCGAAGGCGGGCTGGTAAGTGCCCTTGTAGACACCGTTGGCCAGCGCCTCACGGTCGACGGAGGACGCGAATGCCTTGCGCACGGCCAGCTTCTGCGCCGGCGTATTGCCCGGCATGGTGTTCATGTTGAACACCACGTAGCGCAGCTCGCCGCCGGGGCCGTCGGTGACCTTCACCTTGGAATCGGCCCGCAGGGAGTCGATGTCGGTGGGGGTGAACGAGCGGTAGCCGACGTCGATGGCGCCGTTCTGCAGGTCCAGCTTCAGGTTGTCGGAGGTGGCGTAGTACTTGGTCGACACCGTCGCGGTCTTCGGCGTGCCGAGGATGCCCTGGTAATCGGGATTGGCCCGGTATTCCACCAGCTTGTTCTTGTCGTAGCTGGAGATCGTGTACGGGCCGGAGTAGCCCTTGGCCGCGACGACCTCGTCGTCGGTGGCGACCTTGTCGGCCGGGAACACCAGCTCGTCGACGATCGGGCCCGCCTGGGTCGGGAGGATCGTCGGGAAGGTCTGATCATTGGCGACCTTCAGGGTGAACGCGACGGTGAGATCGTCGACCACATCGGTCTTGTCGAGATTGCCGAGCAGCGACGCGGGACCGTGCGGATCGTTGATCTTCACCATCCGGTCGAAGGAGAACTTCACGCTCTTGGCGGTCAACGGGTTACCGCTGGCGAATTTCAGCCCGGATTTGATCTTGCAGGTGTAGACCGTCGGAGTGGTGAATTCGCACTTTTCCGCCGCATCGGGTTTGGGCGTGGTATCGCCCGGTGCGAAGTTCAGCAGATACGAATAGATCTGGTTCTCCACCAGCAGCGAACCGTTGTCGTACGCCGCGGCCGGGTCGAGCGAGAAGATCTTGTCGGTGGTGCCGACGACCAGGCCCGCACCGGAGCCCGCTTCATCGGTGCGGCCGGAGCCACAACCGGCCAGCGCGGCGGCGACAGCGGCGGTAATCCCCACCGCGGCAATTCGTTTCGCGCGCATGCTTCGTGCCTTGTTCAACATCAGGTCCCATTCTCGAACGCCGTGCAGTCGTCGCCCCCGGATCACAGAGGCGACGACTACATGGTGAGCTAGCGATATAACGAGGGACCGTACAGGTGAACCATTACCGCCCAGTTTCAAATGGTCCGAATTATTGCCGCCATGTTATGAACTAATCTTACGAAATTACCGGTTACCGGAATTACCTTCGTACACAACGCAAAAGGGGCCGAACAGGTTTATCCTGTCCGACCCCTCGTGTGCAGCGTCAGGGGCGACTGAGCGCGTCCACGTTGGCGTTCTCGCCGAGCAGCTTCGACTCGGCCTTGCCCGAGAGCATCCCCTCGAGCACGTTCTTGCCGATCGCGGCCTCCGGCGGCAGTTCGATCGGGTAGTCGCCGGTGAAGCAGGCGGTGCACAGTCGCGAGCGCGGCTGTTCGGTGGCGGCGATCATGCCCGCGGTGGAGACGTAGCCGAGCGTGTCGGCGCCGATGGAGCGGCGCACGTTCTCGACCATGTCGGCGTAGCTGTCGTCGGCGCCGGTGCCGTTGGCGATCAGCTCCGCGCGCGAGGCGAAGTCGATGCCGTAGAAGCAGGGCCACTTCACCGGCGGCGACGCGATGCGCACGTGGATCTCGAGCGCACCGGCCTCGCGCAGCATGCGGATCAGCGCGCGCTGGGTGTTGCCGCGCACGATGGAGTCGTCGACGACGATCAGTCGCTTGCCGCGGATTACTTCCTTCAACGGGTTGAGCTTGAGCCGGATACCCAGCTGACGAATCGTCTGGCTGGGCTGGATGAAGGTGCGGCCCACGTAGGCGTTCTTCATCAGACCCTGGCCGTATGGAATGCCGGAGCCCTGGGCGTAACCGACCGCGGCGGGCGTGCCCGACTCGGGCACCGGGATCACCAGATCGGCGTCGACCGGATGCTCCTTGGCCAGCTTGCGGCCGATCTCCACACGGGTGGAGTGCACCGAGCGACCGGCGATCGTGGTGTCGGGACGGGCCAGATACACGTACTCGAAGACGCAACCCTTGGGTTCGGGGTTGGCGAAGCGCATCGAGCGCACGCCCTCGGAGTCGATGGCCAGCAGCTCGCCCGGCTCGATCTCGCGGACGAACGCGGCGCCGACGATGTCGAGCGCGGCGGTCTCGGACGCGACGACCCAGCCACGATCGAGCCTGCCCAGCACCAGCGGGCGCACGCCGTGCGGGTCGCGCGCGGCGTAGAGGGTGTGCTCGTCCATGAAGGTGAGGCAGAACGCGCCGCGCAACTGCGGCAGCAGCTCCATCGCCGCGGCCTCGATGCTGGAGTCCGCCGAGGCGTGCGCCAGCAGCGCGGTGACGATGTCGGAGTCGGAGGTGGCGCCGGTCATCTGCGGGCGGCCATCGATCACACCGGTGCCGATCAAGCCGAGTTCGCGTGCGCGACCGGCCAATTCAGCGGTGTTCACCAGGTTGCCGTTGTGGCCGAGCGCCAGGCCTGAGCCGACCGAGGTGGTGCGGAATATCGGCTGCGCGTTCTCCCAGGTGACTCCACCGGTCGTGGAGTAGCGACAGTGTCCGACGGCGATATGCCCCGGCATGGCCGCGAGGGTCTGCTCGTCGAAGACCTGGGAGACCAGGCCGAGATCCTTGAAGACGAGGATCTGGGAACCATCGGAAACGGCGATTCCGGCCGCCTCCTGCCCGCGATGCTGCAGGGCGTACAGGCCGTAGTAAGTGAGCTTGGCCACGTCTTCGTCGGGAGCCCAGACGCCGAAGACGCCACACTCCTCACGAGGGTCGTGTTCGATCTCGTCGGGGGTATGGGGCGTGGGGACGATCGTAGGATCGACGTCGGTCACCGTTTGCTCCCTGTTCGGGCGGGCTGGGGGCACTAGTCAGTCTACGGGTGAATCATGGGCAGGTAGTACGCGCGCTCGCATCCCGGCAGCAATCCGCCGGTCACGAACCCGCCGATAGCCCCGATGAGCTGTTACGGTGCGGATCGTGACGACGGACGACAGTGCACACGTTGCAGCCGGTGGAACCGGGTCGGATAGTGAGAACACCAGCGCGAAGCCGATTGATCCCGAGCAGCCGCCCGCAAGCGAAGCGACGTTCGCCACACCGACCTTGGGTCGGCGCCATTGGGCTCGGATCGTGCTCTCGCCGACTGCGGTGCTGACCCTGCTCACCGCCCTGCTCGGGGTGATGTACCTCGGTTATATCGCCGACCCGGAGGAGAATCTGCACGACTTCCCGATCGCGCTGGTCAATTCCGATGTCGGCGACGTGATGGGTTCGGGCGAGCAGACCAAGCAGGTCAATTTCGGCAAGCAGGTCGCCGACGCACTCGTCGCCGGTATCCCCGCCGACAAGGTAGACCTGCACGTCGTCGGAAAATCGGAGTCCGAACAACTGCTGCGCACCGGACAGATCTACGGCGCGATCATCATCCCCGGCGATTTCAGCAAACGCCTGGGCATTCTCGGCACGGGCAGCATCGTGCCCGGCGAGATGGAACGGCCGATCATCACCCTGCAAGCCAACCCGCGCATGGGCGCCTACGGCGTCGGGATCATGCAGCGCATCGGCAACCAGGCGCTGACCGAAGTCGACAAACAGGTCGGCCTCCAACTGACCGAGCAGGTACGGGCCACCCTGGCCGAGACGCCGGCGGGCGCACCGCCGCCGCAGGTGTCCGGCGCGGCGATGCTCACCCTCGAGAGTCCGATCGACGTGGTCGCGCAGGACTTCCGTCCGCTGCCGAGCGGCACCGGCATCGGCCTGACAGCGTTCTTCTTCTCACTGCTCTTGCTGCTGGCCGGCATGGTCGGGGCGATGGTGATCCACACGATGGTCGATGCCCAACTCGGTTTCCTCCCCACCGAGTACGGCCCGTGGTCGGTGCACTATCCCCCCACTCCGATCTCGCGCTTTCACACGCTGCTGATCAAATGGGGGATATCGGCGCTGGTCGCGGTCATCGCCTCGCTGGTGTTCCTGCTGGTGGGCAAGGCGGTCGGCATGCCGATCGACAATCCGCTCGCCCTGGTCCTGTTCTCGGTGCTCGCCATGACCGCGGTCGGCTGGACCGCCCTGATGACGCTGGCCGCCCTCGGCACCGCGGGGCTGCTGGTGAACCTGACGCTGTTCGTCATCCTCGGCCTGCCCTCCTCCGGCGGTACCGTCCCGATCGAGGCGACCCCGACCTACCTCGCGTGGCTCGCCGAATTCGAGCCGATGCACCAGGTGTTCCTCGGCGTCCGCTCGATCCTGTACTTCGACGCCGGCTACGCGGCCGGTCTCGACCGGGGCATCTGGATGTCGCTGCTCGGCATCACGATCGCCGTCGTCGCGGGCACGATCATCACCCGCTACTACGACTACAAGGGCCTGCACCGCAAGCACACCACGGCCGCTTGAGCCCTGACCCGGTTGCCGCTTATCCGGCAGCCGGGTCGGGCAACGCCACGATCGGCAGCCACCCCGCGATCTCCCCCGCCCTGGTCCCCGAGGCCGTCAACGCACCGGACTCGGCCGCCGCCTCGAACGTCAACAGCCCCGTGGCCAGCAGCAACCACGTCCGCGGATCGGTCTCCACCACATTCGGCGGGTTCCCCCTGGTATGCCGAGGCCCCTCGATGCACTGCACGGCGACGAACGGCGGCACCCGCACCTCCACCGAATGCCCCGGCGCACTCCCCGCCAACGCCCGCACCGTCCCCTTCACCGCGGCCCCCAACTCCCGCCGCCCCGGCACCGGCAACGCCGGATCCCGCAACCACTCCCCCACACCCAACACCGCCGCCCGCACCTGCGCGGGATCGACCACATTCCGTCCAGCCATACCCCGAGACGCTACCGAGGGCCCGTGACACTCCGGCACCCGAGCATTAGCGACGCCGAACACCTGAGCGGGACCGAGTCCGCCAGCTGACACGGCAACACCGCAGACCGATCGAATGCCCGGCGATGCCGGAGCGTGGACCGCGTCGTACATTCGTCCTATGAGTGTCACCGGTCCCCTCGAGCCGACCACGTTGCGATTGCGCAGTGCTGACGGGCTCACCCTGGTCGCCGACAGCTTCGGTGCCGAGAACGGCCCGTTGGTCGTGATGCTGCACGGTGGCGGGCAGAACCGGTATTCGTGGAAGCGGACCGGGCGGGCGCTCGCGGCGGCGGGGATGCGGGTCGTCACCGTGGACGCGCGTGGGCACGGTGAGAGCGATTGGTCGCCGACCGCCGACTACGGCAGGACCGCGATGGTGGGCGACCTGCACGCCGTCCTCGAACAGCTCGGCGCGACGCCGGACGCGGGTGCGGTGGTCGTCGGGGCGAGCATGGGCGGGATCACGGGGCTGCTCGCCACGGCGAGACCGGGTGGCAGCGCGATCCGCGCGCTCGTTCTGGTCGACATCGTGCCCCGCTCGGAATCCGCGGGCGTGAGCCGCGTCATGGACTTCCTCGGCAAGCACCGCGACGGCTTCGACACCCTCGACCAGGTGGCCGACGCGGTCGCCGCCTACCTGCCGCACCGCCCGCGCCCCGACAACGCCGACGGCCTCCTGCGCAACCTGCGCGAGCGCGACGGCCGCTGGTACTGGCACTGGGACCCCGACCTGATCAGCGACGTCAACGAAGACCCGGACGCCCGCATCGTCGAGATGGAGGCCGCCGCCGAGGCCCTGACCATCCCGGTCCTGCTGATCCGCGGTGGCAAGTCCGATGTCGTCAGCGACGAGGGCGCCGCGGCCTTCCTCGCGCTCGCACCGCACGCCCGCCTTGCCGAGATCAGCACGGCCGCCCACACCGCCGCGGGCGACGACAACGACGCCTTCACCGAGGCCGTCGCCGGTTTCGTCGCCACCGCCTGAGCCGCGCTAGCGCCTCAGCCCGTCGACCCACCGGGCGGCGCTGGGCGCGAGCGCTCCCCCGGCATTGATCGCCAGATGCAGGAGCGCGGGCGCGGTGGCACTGCCGGACCGACGGCGAAGTTCGGTGAAGACGAGCCCGGCCAGGGTGGTGGCCGCGACCGTCGGGAATACCGGGTCTTCTGCGGCTCTTGCCGGTTGGATGTGCCAGAGGCCGAAGTCGAGGGCGCTGATCACCGGAGCCGGTGGGCCGAGGCTCTCGGCGAGCAAGGGATCGAGGGTCCCCCGGAAGATCGCTTCTTCGGCCAGGACGGTACCGACGGGGATGTGCAGGGCAATCCATTCGAGAGTCGAGGTCTCTGGTGCGCGGACGGCGATTTCGAGTGGGAGGCGTCGCAGGGACGGGATCGCCAGGGCAACGGCGTACCCGATGAGGACGATCCCCGAGCTCCCGAGTCCCCATCGGAAACCGCTGGGCGACAACCAGTTCGGACTACCACGGAAGAGCTTGGCATATCCCGCGGCGAAAGCCGTGTTCGCGACGGTACGGCCGCGCAAGGGCAGATCGAGAGCTGGCAGGACCCGGTTGCTCCACAGCAGCGGAAGGATCAGCGCCGCAGCACTTTCGAGTCGCCTCACTTCACCTCGCGCTCGTAGGTTTCCGCTGATTCCAGTGCGGCACGGATCCTTTCGATGACAGTGCCGTCCAACCCGGGCGGAGCCGCGACGGCCAACCATCCGTCGAGCACCAAACTCCCGTACCGATGCCCGTGCCCGTCGACGACCCCCTGCGCGTTCGTGAGATCGGCCGTGACCTGCCAGAACGTCACGAAAGGCGCCCACCGCATCTGGGTCGACACATCGGAACCGCGTGGCTCGCTCAACCAATCCGGCTGAGTGAAGATCAGATCGGCCGACCACCACACGATCGGGTCGGAGGGATGCTGCAGGTAGGCGATGCGGGGTTCGCGCCACGGCTCCGCACTGTCGAAATCTGTCGCGTCATCGGCGAAGCGAACGACGAGCCCGTCCGCGTACACCGGCGCTACCTCGGGCGAACCCGGATCGCGACGATCGACGAACTGCCGCCACAACCGATTCGAGTTCGGCGGGCCGACCCACAACGCTCCATCGACCTCCTCGCGCAATTCGGCCAACCCGTCGAAGGCCTCCTCCGACCCCTGCGAACCCAGGCTCTCCCCGTAGACGAACAACTTCGGCCGATGCCCTTCCGGCTGCGCCGACCACCGCTCGTACACCGCGTCGAACAGCTCCCGGCTGGCCGCGGCCGCCTTCTCCCGGTCCGACAGGAACGAGAGCACGCTGGGCAGATACGAGAACTGGGTCGCGACGATCGCCGTATCGCCGCCGTAGAGGTATTCCACGGCCGCCGCGGCCATCCCGTTGACCCACCCGGTACCGGTAGTCGTGACCACCACCATCGCCTCTCGGTCGAAGGCGCGGGTCCGCTCGAGCTCGGCGACAGCCAATTGCGCCGCGGTCTGCCCCTTGGCCATCGACTCCAACCCCACGTACGCCCGAACGGGTTCGCGCGCGGGCTTCCCCGTCACCTCGGTGATCGCGGCCGCGCTCGGACCGTTGGACACGAACCACCGCCCCTCGAACCCCAACGTCTGCCACGGCGCGAGCGACTCGGGGCTCCCCGAACGCTCCGGCGCGACCGGCTGCACCGCGTACGGTGTGGTCCGGTCGTTGCGCACGCTGAACGCCGAGTTGGCCACCGCGAAGAACGCCTGCGAGGCGACACCGTTCACCATCGTCACCGTGAGAACGACCAACACCAGCAACCCGGCGGCAGGCGCCAGCTCTCGCGGCACCCGCACCCACCGATTGAGTTGACGAGCCAGCCCGAGCACCATCACGCGCACCGTCCGATACGCGGCCACCACGGCCACCCCGACCGCCACGCTGAGCAACCCGGTGCGCAGATACGCGGGCGTGGTGGTCCCGGCCATCCCCATCAGCGAGGTGATCTCGCGCTGCCATCGCGCCGACTGCACCAGCATCACCGCAGCGACCAGCGCACACCCCACCAGCAAGATCGCCTTGAGCACGTATCGCACCCGATCGGACGGGCTGGGAATCGGAATCAGAGCCCGCACCCACCGCCGGAACACCCATTCGAGCACGCAGCCGAGCCCGTACCCGATCGCGGCGTTGATTCCGCTGATCAGCCCCTGGAACAGCCAGTCACGCGGCACCAGCGAGGGCGTCACCGACAGCCCGAAAAACAGCGTCGCCAGCACCAATCCGACATAATTCAGATCGACCACGGCTTCCACGCGCCGCACGACAACGCCGCCGCGCGCACGCAGCATCGCAGAAGTCGAAGCGCGCTCGGTCACCGCCTCAGTATGGCCGCCGCTACCGACAATCACCGGATTTGTCACTGCGGAGCCGCTCACAAACTACGTACCGCGCTCGAGTAGTTGTACGCGCGATCGCGACGCCGTGGCTGCGCACACTGAGAACCATGAGCACAAACACCAAGCCGAAGAACACCTCGGCCTACATGGCCCAGGCCGCGATCGCTTTCGCTGTCAGCCTGTTCGGGACCGGCGCCGGAATCGCCTACCTGCCGCTGGACGGCTGGCAGCGCGCGTTCCTGGCGATGTCGGGCCTGTTCCTGGTGACGAGCTGCTTCACCCTGGCCAAGGTCGTGCGCGACCAGCAGGAGACCCAGTCACTGATCGGCCGGATCGACGAAGCTCGGCTGGAACAGCTGATCGCCGAACACAATCCGTTCAAATCGGTGTCGTGAACCCCCACCGCGCGGCGCCGATCGAGGGGTTCGGCGCCGCGTGGTTCGTCACTTCAACTCGCGCTCGGTGGCCATGGATTCTTCGATGAACGCGCTGATCCGGGCGGCCAATTCCGGTGTGTAGTCCGGTGGTCGGGCCACCGCGGCCCACGTGTCGGGCAGCAGATTGCCGTAGTTGTGGCCGTGCCCGTCCGACACCGTCTGCGCGCGGGGCAGATCCGCCGCCACCTGCCAGAACGTGACGATCGGGTACCACGACATCGCCGGTGACACATCGGGTCCGCGCTTCTCCCGCAACCAGTCCGGACTGCTGAACAGCAGATCCGGCGACCACCACACCACCGGATCGGAGGCATGCTGCAGGTAGACGATGCGCGGGTCGTTCCAGACCGGCGTCGGCCGGGCGAGCTGATCGGCGCTCGCGGCGAACCGCACCGACATTCCGTCGGCGTAGATCGGGGTGATCTCCTCGGTGCCGGGATCGCGCCTGGTCACGAATTCCGACCACAGCCGGTTGGAGTTGGGCGGCCCCACCCACAGCACGCCGTCGGTGCGGTTACGGATATCGGCCAGACCGGAGAACGCGCCCTCCGACCCCTGCGACCCGAGGCTCTCGCCGTAGACGAGCAGCTTGGGCCTTGCGTCTTCGGGCAGCGCCGACCAGCGGTCGTACACCTTGTCGAACAGCGTGCGCCCCATGGTCATCGACTTGTCCCGGTCGGACAGGAACGACAGCGCGCTGGGCAGATACGAGTACTGCGTCGCCACCAGCGCGGTGTCGCCGCCGAACATCAGCTCGACCGCCTCGGCGCTGGCCGTATCGACCCAGCCGGTGCCGGTGGTACTGATCACCACGAGCACTTCGCGTTCGAAAGCCTTGGTGCGCTCGAGTTCGGCGACGGCCACATCGGTCTGCGCCTCGACGCCGTCCGCGGATTCCAGGCCCGCGTAGACCCGGATCGGTTCGCGCGCGGGCTTTCCGGTGACCTCGCCGATCGCGAGAGCGGTCGGCGCGTTCGCCACGAACCATCGGCCCTCCGAGCCCAGCGTTTCCCACTTGGCCAACGAATCGGGGCTACCGGAACGTTCGGGCAGCGTCGGCTGGACCGCGTTCGGCGAGGTATGGCTGTTGCGCGCGCTGAACGCCGAGTTGGCCACGGCGAAAAAGCCTTTCGCCAACACACCGTTGAACAACAGCACCGCGGCCACCAGCACGACGATCGCCCCGAGCGGCCGCGCGAACGAAGCCGGAATCCGCACCCACTGGTTCAGCGCGCGCGCCACCGTGCGTACCAGCCGAACCACCAGACGCGAGATCCAGATCAGCAGACCCACCACCACCGCGCCGAGCAACACCGTGCGCGGATACCCGGCGTCGGACACCGGCGCCATCCCCATCAGATCGGTGATCTCGCGCTGCCACTGCGAGGACTTGATGCTCATCAGCACCGCGAAGACCAGGCACGCCACCACGATCGCGCCCTTCACCGCCACCAGCAGCCAGCCGGGCCGCCGGCTCCAGGCCGACGAGACCTGGGCGGGCCAGGTGATCCGGGGCGCGATCCACTTGCGCCAGACCCAGGACAGCGCGCAGCCGAGCCCGTAGCCGATCGTGGCGTTGATCCCGCTGAGCAGTCCCTGGAAGAACCAGTCACGCGGAAGCAGCGAGGGTGTCAGCGACAGTCCGAAGAACATCGTGGCCACGATCAGGCCGACGTAATCCGGATGAAAAAACCTCTCCACCAGGTGAATTCCCCGGACGAAGAGGTTGTTGTGCGCGGGATCCTCGCGCGCCGCGGACAGAGAAGTCGAGCCCGTACTCTCAGTGGTCAAGCTCGACTCCTCGTCCGATCGATCAGGCGGTATGCGCTCCGAACAGCTTAGGCAGCGTGCCTTCGAATGCCTCACGCAATTCGGCGAGTGTCACGGAGAACTGCCCCTGCACCTCGACCGAATCCGAACCCTGGTCCACCACGCCGATACGCACCCACGGCAGCTGCCGCGCGTCGCACATCTTGGTGAACCGGGTCTCCTCCGAACGCGGCACCGCGACGAGCACGCGCCCCGCCGACTCGGAAAACAGCTGCACGAACGGGTCCGAACCCTCGGGAAGCACGATGCGGCAGCCGGTTTCGCCTGCCAGCGCCGCCTCGATGACGGTCTGCGCCAGACCACCCTCGGACAGGTCGTGCGCGGCGGAGATCATGCCGTCGCGCGAACCCGAGGTGAGCACCTCCGAGAGCAGCTGCTCGCGGGCGAAGTCGACCCGCGGCGGCACGCCACCGAGGTGATCGTGGACCACCTGCGACCAGATCGAGCCGTCCAGCTCGTCGCGGGTCTCGCCGAGCAGGATCAGCGACTCGCCCGGCTCGAGGCCGAGGCCGGTCGGAATGCGGCGGTGCACATCGTCGATCACGCCGAGCACGCCGACCACCGGGGTGGGCAGGATGGCGTCCTTGCCGGTCTGGTTGTAGAAGCTCACGTTGCCGCCGGTCACCGGAATGCCCAGCGCCGCACAACCATCCGCCAGACCGCGCACGGCCTGCTGGAACTGCCACATCACGCCCGGATCCTCCGGCGAACCGAAGTTCAGGCAGTTGGTGACGGCCTTGGGGGTGGCGCCGGTGGTGGCGACATTGCGGAACGCCTCGGCCAGCGCCAGCTGCGCGCCGGTGTACGGGTCGAGCTTGGTGTAGCGGCCCGACGCGTCGGTGGCCAGGGCGATACCGCGGCCCGAGGACTCGTCGATGCGGACGACGCCCGCGTCGGCGTGCTCGGCCAGCACGGTGTTGCCGCGTACGTAGCGGTCGTACTGCTCGGTGATCCACTTGCGGCTGCACAGCTGCGGGCTGGCGATCATCGTGAACAAGGTCTCGCGCAGCTCGTCGCCGGTCTTCGGCCGGGTCAGGGTGGCGGTGGTGTCGGCGATCAGCGCGTCCTGGGTGTCGGGACGCTGCACGGGGCGCTCGTAGACCGGGCCCTCGTGGGCCACGGTGCGCGGCGGCACGTCGACCACGGTCTCGCCGTGCCAGGTGATCACGAGGTGGTCGCCGTCGGTGACCTCACCGATATCGGTGGCCAGCACGTCCCACTTCTTGCAGACGGCCATGAACGCGTCCACGTTCTCCGGCGTCACGACCGCGCACATGCGCTCCTGCGATTCACTCGACAGGATCTCGGCGGGGGTCATGTTCTTGGCGCGCAGCGGGACCCTGGTCAGGTCGATGTGCATGCCGCCGTCGCCCGCCGCGGCGAGTTCGGACGTGGCACAGGACAGCCCGGCGCCGCCGAGGTCCTGGATACCGACGACCAGCCCGGCCGCGTACAGGTCGAGACAGCACTCGATGAGCACCTTCTCGGTGAACGGGTCGCCCACCTGCACGGCGGGCAGCTTCTTGCGGCCGGTGCCGGACTCGTCACCGGAGAAGGAGTCCGAGGCGAGCACGGACACGCCGCCGATGCCGTCGAGGCCGGTGCGCGCACCGAACAGGATGATCCGGTTGCCGTTGCCCGAAGCGAAGGCCAGGTGCAGGTCTTCCACGCGCATCGCGCCCGCGCACAGCGCGTTCACGAGGGGGTTGCCCTGGTAGGAGGCATCGAAGACGGTCTCGCCGCCGACATTGGGCAGGCCGAGCGAGTTGCCGTAACCGCCGACGCCGCGCACCACACCGTCGACCACGCGACGGGTGTCGGGGGCGTCCGCCGCGCCGAAGCGCAGCTGGTCCATCACCGCGATCGGACGCGCGCCCATGGCCATGATGTCGCGCACGATGCCGCCGACGCCGGTGGCCGCGCCCTGATACGGCTCCACGTAGGAGGGGTGGTTGTGGCTCTCCACCTTGAAGGTGACGGCCCAGCCGTCGCCGATGTCGACCACGCCGGCGTTCTCGCCGATCCCGGCCAGCATGGAGGCCTTCATCTCGTCGGTGGTGGTTTCACCGAAGTAGCGAAGGTGCACCTTGGAGGACTTGTAGGAGCAGTGCTCGCTCCACATCACCGAGTACATCGCCAGCTCGGCATCAGTGGGCCGACGGCCCAGAATTTCCTTGATGCGGGCGTACTCGTCGTCTTTGAGACCGAGTTCCTTGTACGGCTGCGGAGCATCCGGGGTGGCTGCGGCGGTAGCGACGGTGTCGACCTGCAGTGTCACGGGAGACCAGGGTCCTTTCGGCCGGGGGGAACTTGATCTGCAGAGTCTAATGGTTGCGGGGTAACCGCCTGCCGCCCGTCCTGCCCTCACGCTGGGGAGGCGGCCGGATTCGGTCTGGTCACACTTGCGGCTGGGGCATCGGAGTACCCGTTACTCTGGCGCCGTGAACGAAAGTCCGGGGGTTGCCGAGCAGGTCGAGCCGCGTATTCCCGATCCCGACCACGTGGAGCGTCAACGTCGCCGGCTGACCGCGGCCGTCGGACTGTTCGTCGTCTCCGCGGCCGTCGCGCTCCTCGCGCACTGGTGGCACGGGTTCATCGACCTGCAGGTCTACCGCAACGGCGCGCGCGTGTGGCTCGACGGCGGCGACCTGTACGGCCCGATGCCGCCGGTCCACGGCCTCGGCCTGCCGTTCACCTATCCCCCGCTGGCCGCGATGTTCTTCGTGCCGCTGGCCCTGATGCCGCTGGTGGTCGCCGAGGTCGTCGTGCTGTCGACCTCGCTGGCGAGCCTGGCCATCGTGCTGTGGCTGGTACTGGTTCGCGTGCGTCCCGAGCTCGACCGCATCTCGGTCCTCACCGTGTTGATCGCCGGGCTCGGCCTTGCCCAGTTCCTCGAACCGGTCCGCCAGACCTTCAACTTCGGCCAGATCAACCTGATCCTGATGGCCGCGGTCACCCTCGACATTCTCGTGCGCAAGCCCTTCTGGCCACGCGGGATGCTGATCGGCATCGCGGTGTCGATCAAGCTGATTCCGGCAGGCTACCTGCTGTATTTCCTGCTCCGCCGAGACTGGAAAGCCGCGGCCACCATGGTCGCGTCGGCCGCCGCCGCGGTGGGCGTCGGCTTCCTGCTGTTCCCGAAGGATTCGGTCGAATACTGGTTCCACACCGTCTCCGACACCGGCCGCATCGGCACCCCCTACTTCGCGGGCAACCAGTCGATCAAGGGCACGCTGTTCCGCCTCGGCATGGACGAATCGCTGGCGACGGGCCTGTGGCTGGGCCTGTCCGCGCTGACGATCGCGCTGGCCTCGGTGTGGATGTACCGCCTGATCGGCGCGGGCAACGATGTCGGCGCGCTACTGGTGAACGCGGCCGCGGTGTTGTTGGTCTCGCCGGTGTCGTGGTCGCATCACTGGGTCTGGGTGGCCCCCGCGCTGGTCGTCGCCGTGAGCCTGGCCGTGCGCCGCCGCTCCCGGGCCTTCACCACCGTTGTCATCGTGTTCACACTGATGTTCATCGTCGGCCCGCAGTGGGTTCTGCCGCATTCGGGCGACAAGGAACTCGCCTGGGCCTGGTGGCAGCAGATCATCGGCAGCAGTTATGTGTGGACCACGTTCGCCGTGATCGTCTACGCGGTGATCACCTACCGCCCGGCCCGAAAGCCTTCGGCGACCTCGGAACTCGCGACGAACTGAGCCAGGCCGAGTCGGTCAGTCCGTCGCTTCCGGGGTCAGGAACGCCGCGAGAGCCGAGGCATAGGCGGGCACGTCGGCGGCGCCCATGAGTTCGCGGCACGAGTGCATGGCGAGCTGGGGTGCGCCGACGTCGACGGTCGACATCCCGGTGCGGGCGGCCGTCATCGGGCCGATGGTCGAGCCGCACGGCAGGTCGGCGCGGTGGACATAGCGTTGCAGCGGCACCTCGGCCTGCGCGCAGGCGAGCGCGAACGCGCCCGCGCCCGCCGCGTCGGTGGCGTAGCGCAGGTTCTGATTCACCTTGAGCACCGGTCCACCGCCCACCTCGATGCGATGCGCGGGCTCGTGCCGGTCCGGATAGTTCGGGTGCGTCGCGTGCGCCATATCGCCGGAGGCGACCACCGAACCGGCAAGCGCGGCAAGGTAATCGGCACGTCCACCACCGCGGGCCAGCACGATCCGCTCCAGCACCGCCGGCAGCAGATCCGACTGCGCCCCGCGATCGGACTGGCTCCCGACCTCCTCGTGGTCGAACATCACCAGCACGGCCGTCGCCGCCCCCGGCTCGTCGGCGGCCGCGAGGAACGCCTGCAATCCGGCGTAGCAGGTGCCCTGGTTGTCGAGCCGCGGCGCGCTCACCAGATCGAGATCGCGACCGACGATCGTGCTCGACGCGAGGTCGTGGGTCATGAGTTCCCAGCCGAGCACATCGGCGCCGTTCACCCCGGCCCGCTCGGCGACGAAGTCCAGGAACGGCGCGGGCGCGTCACCGATTCCCCAGATCGCGTTCACGTGCCGTTGCGGGTCGAGGGTGACCCCGCGACGGTCTTCGGACAGGTGAATGGCCAGCTGCGGCACCCGCAGGATCGGCTCGTCGATGCGCACCAGCACATCGCGCATCCGCGCGCCCTCGCGCACACTGAGCCGCCCCGAGAGACCGAGCTCCCGATCCAGCCAGGAGTTCAGCCACGCCCCGCCGTACGGCTCGAGCCCGACCAGCTGCCACCCGGACCCCGCGAGGTCGGGATGCTGCTTCACCCGCAGATTGGGGCTGTCGGTATGCGCGCCGACCACCCGGAAGGGAGCGGCGGGCACGGCGTCGTAGTCAGCCCACGCGATCAGCGAACCACCGCGCACCACATAGTGTTTCCCGCCCGCGTCGTCCCACGCCGACGCCTCGGTCAACGGCGTGAACCCGTTGCCGTCCAGCTCGGCCGCCACCGTCGCACACACATGGAACGGCGAGGGTGACGCATCGATGAAGGCACACAATCCGCTGGCCGTGGCCGCTGTCAAGGAAACCGGCATCCTGCGATCCTAGGCACGATGGCGCGCCCCGGCATCCCGCCCCGGAATACCGCGCTCGGATCAGTCGTCGCGTTCGGCGACAACCACGAGCGCGGCCAGTAATTCGCCGTAGCGGCGAATCCCGAGGCGCGAGCGCAGTTCGTCCTCCGCGAGCTTTTCCTGCGCGCGGATCCTGGCGGCCAGTTTGGCGCCGAGACTGCTCAGCCCGATCAGGATCCGACGTCGATCGTCGGTGGCGGCGACCCGGAAGATCAGCCCGCGTTCGGCCAGGTTGTCCGCGTGCCGGGTGGCCGAGGACGGGGCCAGCCGCGCCTGGGCGGCCAGTTCCGACATGGTCATCCCGTCGTCGGTGGACAACTGCGACAGAATCGCCCAGTGGTCGGCCGTGAGATTGTCAGCCGACAGCGCCGATTCGAGCCGACCTACCCAGTTGCGCTCCGCGGAGCGCAGGGCCCCGTGCAGCGTGGAATACCCACTCATGATGGACACCGATTGCATTCCCACCTGCCGAGAAATTCATTAGAACAATCCTGTTCGCGCTAGGCGATAGAGTACAGAGTGCCTTTCTATGGTCAGAGCCGGGATGAAACGATCGAGATTCTCTCGATCGTCCCCACGCAGGGCCCCGGCGGCATCATCGCACCATCGTGTACCGCCGCGATTTCCCTGGCCGTAGACGAAATCAATAGCGGCACAGGAATTCTCGGCCGAGAAATACACCTCACCACCATCGACGGCGGTCGCGAACCACACGAGGTGGCGGCCGAGGTGGGGGCCTTCCTCGCCACCGGAATGGTCGGCGCGATCACCGGCTGGCACACCTCCGCGGTGCGGCGGGCGGTTGCCACGGCCGTGGACGCCCGCGTCCCCTATCTCTACGCCACCGACCACGAGGGCCTGCCCGACGAACGCCCCGGCGTCCTACTGGTCGGCGAACACCCCGACCACCAAACAGTTCCCGCGGCGGCCTGGATGGCCCGCGAACTGGGAAAGCGTCGCTGGGCGGTGATCGGCAACGACTACATCTGGCCTCGCCGAACAGCTCTCGCCCTGCGCCGGTCCCTGCCCAACCCGTACGACATCATCCTCGAGCACTACGTCCCCCTCGGCACCACCGATTTCCGCCGTTTCCTGGAGAACCCCACGCTCCTGCTCGCCGATGCTGTCCTGATCCTCATGGTCGGCGCCGACACCGCCCGCTTCAACCGGCAGTTCACCACCACCGGCCTCCCCGCCGTGATGCCCCGCCTCAGCCCGGCGGTCGACGAGAACGTCCTCCTCAGCGCGGGCCCGTCGGCGAACACCAACCTCTACGTGGCCTCGAGCTTCTTCCTCGACAACAACACCACCGAGGGCCGATCCCGACGCGCCCGCTACCACCGCCACCATGGCCGATTCGCCCCGGCGCTGACCACTTTCAGCAACTCCACCTACGAAGCGATCCACCTGCTGAACGCCATGTCCGAAGCAACAGGCACCCTCGACGTGGCAACCATCTCCGCCGCGACGGAAACCGGTCTGGTGCTGAACGGACCGGCCGCGCGCCGCGGTTTCCTCGGCAATCAAGCAGTCGGCCCCGCCCACCTGGCAACGGCGAACGGGGTCGACTTCGACATCATCGACACCCTCTAGCGCCGACCGGGGACTACCGAGTTATCAGGCCCCGACAAAACTATCGATCACCGAGAAGAACATTCCGAGACCGTCATCGCTCGGTCCGGTCAATGCCTCGGTGGCGTGCTCGGGGTGCGGCATCAAACCGACAATCCGCCCGTTGGCCGAGGAAATTCCGGCGATCCCGCGCTGCGATCCGTTCGGGTTCTCACCCGCGTACCGGAACACCACGCGACCTTCGCCCTCGAGCTCGTCGAGCACCTTCTCCGAAGCCTGGAAACGCCCCTCGCCCGACTTCAGCGGAACAAGGATCTGCGCACCCGGCTCATACCGCGAACTCCACGCGGTATCGGTGCCCTCGACCTTCAACCACTCGTCCCGGCAGATGAAGTGCAGTCCTTCATTGCGGGTCAGCGCACCCGGCAGCAGCCCGGCTTCGCACAGAACCTGGAAGCCGTTGCAGATACCGAGCACCGGCAGACCCTGCCCGGCGGCGCGAACGACCTCGCCCATGACCGGCGCGAACCGTGCGATCGCCCCGCACCGCAGGTAGTCCCCGTAGGAGAATCCACCGGGCACGATGACAGCGTCGACACCCTTGATATCGGCATCGGCGTGCCACAGGCTCACGGCCTCGGCGCCGGCCAACCGAACCGCGCGAGCGGCATCGACATCATCGAGCGTTCCGGGAAAGGTAATAACGCCAATACGTGCGCTCACGAGACCCGAACGACCTTCCAGTCCTCGATCACCGTGTTCGCCAGCAGCGCCTCGGCGATCTGCTCGAGCTGGGCGTCCGACACACTGTCGTCCACCTCGAGCTCGAATCGCTTGCCCTGCCGCACATCCGAGATCCCGGCGAATCCCAAACGCGGGAGCGCGCCGACCACGGCCTGCCCCTGGGGGTCCAGAATCTCGGCCTTCGGCATGACCTCGACCACGACTCGTGCCACGCGTTGCTCCTCAAGTGGTGTGTGGGTTACCTCAGAAATCCTAGTTGACACCGACGTCGTGCCCGCGTTCCGGGGTCACGGCGGCTTAGCATCGGGTATGCGCATCGCCCACTTCGGACATTCCTGCATCCTCGTGGAACTGCACGGCGTGAAAGTGCTGTTCGACCCCGGCACCTTCGCGCACGGATTCGAGGGCATCACCGGCTTGGATGCGATCGCGGTGACCCACCAGCACCCCGACCACATCGATCCGAACCGGATCGGCGAGCTCATCGAGCACAATCCCGGCGCCCGCCTGCTGTCGGATCCGCAGACCGCGCAGCAGCGCAGCGAGGGCTGGGAGCCGGTTTCGGCTGGTCAGGTGCTCGACATCGGCGAGTTACAGATCACCGGCGGCGGTGGCAGGCACGCGGTGATCCACCCGGAGATCCCGGTGGTCGACAACACCGTCTTCCAGCTCGGCACCGCGTCGGACCCCGCCCAGCTGGTCCACCCCGGCGACTCACTGTGGGTGCCGCCGGTCCCGGTCGGCGTGCTCGCCATCCCCGCCGTCGCCCCGTGGATGCGGATCTGGGACACCGTCGACTACCTACGCGCGGTCAATCCACGCACCGCGATCCCCATCCACTTCGGCATCGTCGAGCCCGCCGCCTACGGCGTCTACTTCGGCAGGCTGACCGAAATGGCCCCGGCCGGCACCGAGTTCCGCGTACTCGAAGCCGAGGACCAGGGCCAGTTCTGATTCAGCGGTAGCTGGTCAGGAACAGCGCTTCGGCCAGTGCCATGTGCTCGATCTCGCTCGGGTCCACGCTCTCGTTCGGCGCGTGGATCAGGCACTTGGGCTCCTCCACCCCGATCAGCATGATCTCGGCCTCCGGGTAGGTGTCAGCGAAGACGTTGCACAGCGGGATCGACCCGCCCTGGCCCTCGGTGGTGACCGGTCGACCGTAGGCGGCCTCCATCGCCTTGCCGAGCGCGTCGCGGGCGGGTCCCTGTTCGGAGGCGACGAACGGCTCACCGAGCGCCTCGACCTCGATGTCGAGTTCGGCGTTCCACGGCACGTGCGCGTGCAGGTGCTTCTCCAGCAGGTCCAAGGCCTGCTTCGGCGCGGTGCCCGGCGGAATACGCAGGTTGAGCCGGGCGCGGGTGCTCGGCTGGATCGCCGCCGACGACCCGACCACCGCGGGCACGTCCATTCCGAGCACGGTGAGCGCGGGCCGCGCCCACAGCATGTCGGATACGGTTCCGTTGCCGAGCAGGTCGACACCGTCGAGCACACCCGCGTCGGACCGGAAGTCCGCCGAGGGGTACTGCGCACCCGCCCACTTCTGATCGCCGGTGAGTCCGTCGATCGTGGTGTTGCCCTCGGCATCGCGCAACGACGCCAGCAGCTGGATCATCGCGGCGAGCGCGTCCGGCGCCGGTCCGCCGAACATCCCCGAATGCATCGGCCCTTCGAGGGTTTTCACCGTCAGCACCACATTCACCATCCCGCGCAGGGTCTGGGTGAACGTCGGCACCCCGACAGCGAAATTACCGCAGTCGGCGACCAGGATCGCATCCGATCGCAGCAGTGCGGGATCGGCGACGACGAACTTCTCCAGGCCGCCGGTGCCCTGCTCCTCCGAGCCCTCCGCCACCACCTTGATCCCGATCGGGAAGTCGGGTCCGATCGCGCGCAAGGCCGTGAGATGGGTGACGATATTGCCCTTGCAATCGGCCGCTCCGCGCCCGTACCAGCGCCCGTCCTTGTCGGTCAGCGTCCAGACCGGCGTCTTCCACGCGGCATCGTCGAGCGGGGGCTGCACGTCGTAGTGGCAGTACAGCAGCACCGTCGGCGTGCCGGGCGGCCCCGGCTTCGACGCGATGACAGCCGAGCTGCCGTCCGGCGTCTCGTGCAGACCGACCTCGGTCAGCCCCGCCGCGGCGAACGCGTCGGCCACCCACTGGGCCGTCTGCGCGCAGCCTTCCGGCGGGAACTGACGCGGGTCGGCGACGGATTTGAGCGAAACGAGCTGGGCCAGATCCTTTTTCGCCTGTCCCATCAGCCCGGAAACCTTGCCGCGCAGCGCCGTCACATCGTCGGTCATCTCTTCGGCCTCACTTCGTGGTGTCGTCCAGCTTCAGGGTTTCGAGATGAGAAAGATAGTCCTGCAGACGATCCGGGCAATAGGTGGCGATCGTGAGCGCCACCGCCTCGGCGGTATCGCGCGGGCCGATCACCGGACGCTGCCCCGGCCCGGCCGCGCCGTTGGTGATCGAGGCCTGATATTTCGCCTTGATCATCGGCGCAGTCGGGTCCTGGCAGACCGACCCGCCGTTCTCGCCGAGCGCGTCGGCGATCACATTCGCCTCCGGCGCGGGCAGACCCGCGGCGACCAAATTGTTGTGCAACTGCTCGGCTTTCGAGTTCGCCTGCGTACTCTCGCGGATCGCGCTGAAGGTCAAGAGCCCGATCAGGGCGAACACCACGAGCAGCACACCGGTCGTGATGTAGATCCACCGTCGCTTGCGGTACGGGGCGTCTCCGGTCGTCATGCCTGCTGCCCTTCCGGTACGGCGAACTTCCAACTTTCCCTGCGGTTTCGGTAGAACAGGTACGGAATGAGCAGCCCGACGATGCCCAGACCGCCACCGACGATGAGCAGGTACACCCAAGGACTGCCCGCGCCGAACTGCGAGGGCGGCACGAAGCCGATCGTGAACGCGGCGATCGAGGAGGCCGCGCCGAGCGCGCACAGCGCCATCAGCGCGGGCGCCCGGTAGCCGCGCGGGTGATCCGGATCGTCCCTGCGCAGCTTGGCGGCCGCGGCGAACATCAGCACGTACATGATCAGATACACCTGCGTGGTGATCACCGACAGAATCCAGTACGCGCTGGAGACATTGGGGATGAAGGCGTAGAGCAGCGCGATGAACGTGGTGAACACACCCTGGGCCACCAGCATGTTCTGCTGCACGCCGTGCTTGTTGAGCCGGGTCAGGAACGGTGGCAGGTACCCCTCACTGCGCCCGATCAGCAACAGGCCCTTCGACGGTCCGGCCAACCAGGTCAGCATGCCGCCGACCGCGGCGGCCACCAGCGCGATGCCGACGATCGGGGTGAGGAAGCCGATTCCGAAATGGCTGAAGAAGGCGTCGAAAGCCTGCATCACGCCGGCGGTGAGACTCAAGCTGGCCGCGGGGACGACCCAGCTGATTGCCAGCGCGGGCAGGATGAAGATCACCAGCACCAGGCCCATGGCGAGGAACATCGCCTTCGGGAATTCCTTGGCCGGGTTCTTCAGCGACGACACATGCACCGCGTTCATCTCCATGCCCGCGTAGGACAGGAAGTTGTTCACGATCAACACGAGACTCGCCAGACCGGCCCACGCGGGCAGCAGATGGTCCGAATTCATCGGCGCGGCAGAAGGATTGCCCTGCGCGAGGAATACAAGGCCGAGTACGACCAACAGCGTGCCGGGGATCAGTGTGCCGATCACCAGGCCCATACTCGACAATCCGGCCACCGTTTTCGTCCCCTGCGAGGACACGTACACCCCTGCCCAATACACAGTGATGATCACGATCGCCACATAGAGCCCGTTGGATGCCAGCGACGGATGAATGATGTACGCGAAAGTGCTTGCTACATAAGCGAGCAAACTCGGATAGTAGAAAATCGTCATGGCGAATTGGCACCAGACGGCAAGGAATCCGAGCGGCTTACTCAACCCCTCGCTGACCCATTGATACACCCCGCCCTGCCACCCCGACGCGAGTTCCGCGGCGACCAGCGAGGTCGGCATGAGAAACAGAATCGCGGGAATGACGTAGAGGAATACGCAGGCCAATCCGTAGACGGCCATGGTGGGCGCCGATCGAAGACTGGCCACCGAACTCGTGGTCATCAGCGCCAGGGTCACCCAGGAAAGATATTTCGTCGTAGTCGCGGCTTTCGTCGCGGTGCCCGTCATCAGCGTTGCCTCCTGCTGCGTTTACACAACTAGCGGAAACCACTCGATCAACGGATGAATGATAAATCGCGCAGGGAGGTATCAGGGCCACCGCCGCGCGCTGATCGCCGGTACGCGCGCGGCGGCGGCCGGTCAGGCAGCTCTGGCCGCCGAGTAGGGCTCCCAGCGGTATACGTCGCTGCGGGCGCCGTGATAGAGCGCGAGATCGACCGCGTCGAACATCGCCTGGCGCGGCCCCGACCGCTGCAACTGCGCCGCCGACACCGCCAGCCGCAGTACTCCGCCGCGCCGAGCGGTGCGCGCCGCACCCATCACCAGCGCCCGGCACCACCACGGCTCGGCCCGGAAACCCTCGCCGATCCCGTACACCCGAGCACGTTGGGCCACATCACGTTCCAGGTCGAGCATGCTGGTCAGCCCGAAGGCCATCCGGAACCCGACCTCGGGCAGCGCCGCCAACGCACCGGAGGAGGCGTCCCAGCGCGGCGCGGCGAACAGCCGGGTGCGCAGTTGCACCCGCTCCATCACCCGATCGGCGGCCTTGAGCCGTAACGTCGCCTCGTGCCGCGGCAGATCGGCGAACTCCGCGCGCCGAGCCTTGGTGGCGGCCTGGTCGTAGCCGTGCAGCACGATCGCGTCGCCTTCGAGCCGACGTCCGCGCAGCCACGACTGCGTCGCCGGATCGTCGACCAGTCGGTACTTGCCCTTCAGACGCGGCGCGACCAGCAACGACAGCCGCACCCCGCGCGCGTCCATCTCCCCGGCGAATTCGATCGCGGCATCGCGAGTCGTATCCCGGATCCCCGACACCGAAACGATCAACTCAGCGTTCATGCACCAACGGTGACAGCCCGAGGTGACGCAGGCGTGCTGCCCCGATGACGCCCCGACGAATTTCGGCGCACCACTCACCACCCCTGCCAGTGCAATACCTCCTCGCGCGGCACCCGCACGGCAGGTTTGAAATCGGTCCCGATCGTGAACGCGAGCGGCAGGAACGCCGCCAGCATGACTTTGTCGTACGGAACGCCGAGTACCGCGGCGAGTTCCCGTTCCAGGGGCCCCTGCGCGGTGGTCCACACGGTGCCCAATCCGCGAGCCCGCGCGGCCAGCATGAAACTCCACACCGACGGCAGGATCGAGCCCCACGTGCCCGCCTGGACTTCCACCGAGGCGCGGTCGGTACGACCCTCGACGGCCGGGATGACGAACGCGGGCACCCGGTGGATATTGGTGCTCAGGTAGCGCAGGCCGTCGAAGACCCGCTCGGTGGAGCGTGGGGACACGTTCATCCGCTCCGTGTCACGCGCGGTGAGCGGTGTCCCCTGACTGAGGGGCAGCGCGCGCCGGAAGATGTCGGCCAGCTCGCCACGTCGCGCCTTGTCGGTGACCACCAGGTAGTGCCAGCGCTGACGGTTGCGACCGGTCGGCGCCTGCGTGGCCAGGTCGACGCACTCTTCGATGAGCGAGCGGGGCACCGGCCGATCGAAGTCGAGCCGTTTGCGCACCGCGCGGGTGGTCGACAGCAGCTGGTCCGGGGTCAGATCGAGAGTCATGGGCGCTCCTCGTGCCACGCAGGAATCGTCTGGCAGCGGACAATCTGTGCTCAGACGATTATGACGGTAGAGCGCCAACCGTCTGTCGTCAAACAATCTGCGCACAGATGATTTAATGGAGTCACGGACCCGAGGAGTCGCATGCCACCCAAGCCCACCTATTTCCCCCAGCTCGCCGCCGAACGGCCCGACATCGCCCTGTGCCGGGCATCCACGGCGGTCGCGCGCGCGGCGGAAGCGTACGCGGGCGCGCAGGGCATCGGCGTCGGCCAGCACCTCGTGCTGAAGATGCTCGCCGAGGTCGGCGCCTGCTCCCAGCAGGCCCTCGCCGAGGAATTGCGCATCGACCGCAGCGTGATGGTGACGGTCTGCGACGATCTCGAATCCTCGGGATACGTGCGGCGCGAACGTAATCCGCTCGACCGCCGCTCCTACGCCGTCACCCTCACCCCCGCGGGAAGCGACCGCCTACACCACGCCGAGGCCGCCACCCCGGCCTTCCTCGACGACACCTTCGCCGCCCTGACCAGCGCCGAACGCACCCAGCTCACGACCCTGCTCGGCAAACTCCTCGCCCCGAAACCCCTGCCCTGACAAAAGAAAAGGGCCCCGGCCGACGCCGGGGCCCCTCGGATCACGCGTCCGCGAGACCCACTCGGTCGAGCACCCACGCGTACTCGAAGCCGACTTCCTTCCACTTCTCGTAGCGCCCGCTCACACCACCGTGGCCCGCGGTCATCTCCGTTTTCAGCAGCACCTCGTTGTCGCCGGTCTTGGTGGCGCGCAGCTTGGCGACCCACTTGGCCGGTTCCACGTAGAGCACGCGGGTGTCGTTGAGGCTGGTGATGGCCAGGATGGCCGGGTAGTTCTTGGCCTCGACGTTCTCGTACGGCGAGTACGACTTCATGTACTCGTAGACGTCCTTGTCGGCCAGCGGGTTTCCCCACTCGTCCCACTCGATCACCGTCAGCGGCAGCGACGGGTCGAGGATGGAGGTGAGGGGGTCGACGAAGGGGACGTTGGCGAGGATGCCGTTGAACAGCTCGGGGGCCAGGTTGGCCACCGCGCCCATCAGCAGTCCGCCCGCGCTGCCGCCGTCGGCGATCAGCCGATCGGGCGCGGTGGCGCCGGTGTCGATGAGATGGCTTGCGCAGGAGACGAAGTCGGTGAAGGTGTTCTTCTTCAGCAGCGTCTTGCCGTGCTCGTACCAGAGCCTGCCCATCTCGCCGCCGCCGCGCACATGCGCCACCGCGAACACCATGCCGCGATCGAGCAGCGACAGGCGCGAGACCGAGAACGACGGGTCGATGCTGGCCTCGTAGGAGCCGTAGCCGTAGAGCAGGGTGGGTTTCGGCCCGTCGGGCAGCCCACTGCGCCTGATGATCGAGATCGGGATCCGGGTGCCGTCGGCGGCGACGGCCCAATCACGATGCTGCTCGTAGTCATCGGCGTCGTAACCGCCGAGCACCGGCTGTTCCTTGCGCAGCAGCAGCTCACCGGTGGCGGGCACGTAATCGAACACCTGCATCGGCGTGATGAACGAGGTGACTCCCACGCGCAGCGTCGGCTGCTCCCACTCCGGGCTCGAACCCGCACCGGCGGAGAACAATTCGAGGCCGAAGTCGAGCTCGGTCAGCTCACCGAAGCCTTCCGGGGTGAGCGGCCACACCGAAAGGCGCGGCAGCGCGTCGCGCCGGTAGCCGAGCACCAGGTGGTTGGCGAAGGCGTCGATGTCCTCGAGCCGCACGTCCTCACGATGCCCGATCAGGGTCGTCATGTCCGACGGGTCGGTGGCGGGCGCGACGGCGAGCACGAAGTTCTCCGCCTTCACCCCGTCGACCACATCGTTGTGCAGGATCAGGAACTTGTCCTCGCCCGCGATCACCGCGTGCTCGGCCGAGTACTCCACGCCTTCCCGACGCGGCAACAGCACCCGGAACTCGCCCTCGGGGTTATCCGATTCCAGGACCCACCCCTCGGTGGTGATCTTGGAACCGAGCCAGACCATCAGGTACTTCTCGGAGCGGGTGGCACCGACACTGACCCAGTAGCGCTCGTCGGGCTCGTGGAACACCGTCACATCGGCGTCGGAGCCGGTGCCGACGCGGTGGCGCCACACGGTGTCGGGGCGCCAGGACTCGTCGACGGTCTGATAGAAGATGTGCGTGCCGTCCAGCGACCAGGTCGCGCCCGGCGCCGCGCCCGCCACCTCGTCGGGCAGCATCTCGCCGGTGCGCAGGTCCTTGATCCGCAGCGTGTAGCGCTCGTCGCCGGAGCTGTCGACGGAGTAGGCAAGCAGGTTGCCGTCGTGGCTCAGCGAGAACGCGCCGAGGGCGAAGAAGTCCAGACCCTCGGCGAGAATATTGCTGTCGAGCAGTACCTGCTCGCCCTCGATCGCCGAGCCCGCTTCCAGCTGCGGCGGCGTCCACGCGTCGATACCCTCGGCCTTCGCGTCGACCGGACAGCGGCAATGCACGCCGTACTGTTTGCCCTCGAAACTGCGCGAGTAATACCAGTAATCGCCCAGGCGGGTCGGCACCGAGAGATCGGTTTCCTGCGTCCTGGCCTTGATCTCGTCGAAGATCTTGTCCCGAAGGGGCTGCAGCTGGTCGGTCTGCGCCGCAGTGAAGGCGTTCTCCGCCTCCAGATACGCGATGACCTCGGGGTCTTCCTTGTCCCGTAGCCACTCGTAGTCGTCGACGAACGTGTCACCGTGGTGGACCCGCTCGAAGGGCGCCCTCTTCGCGATCGGCGCCGACACAGTCTCATTCTCGCCAGCCATTGGTCCACCGTAGCCGCCCCACTCCAACCGGGCCCGCCAACTCGGCCGCGGGCGCTCGACAGCACTGTGCTCGCACCGGATGACTGAGTATTTCTGCGCATCTGCGCTGGGCCCGCTCTGCGTAATCTGACCGCATGGGGATGCGGTACGCAGTTCGATCGTTGGTCCTTGCTGCTGGGGTGGCGCTGGCCGCGGGATCGGGGGCGGTGATGTCGGCCAACGCGTGTGCGTGCGGCGGCGTCGTCAGCGGGGACAGTTCGGCGCGAGTGAACAGCGAAACGGCGGTCCTCGGCTGGGACGGGCGGCGCGAGACCGTGCTGATGCGGTTGGGGATGCGGTTCGCCGGCGCCGACGCGGCGCTGATCGTGCCGACGCCGACGCCCGCGACTGTCTCAGCCGGGAATTCGGACTCGTTCGCGGAGCTCTCGCGCATGACCGCGCCGGAGCGGGTCACCGAGTACGACTGGTTCGGCAGCGGTTCGCTGGGTGGCGACGCATCCGGCGCCGCTCCGGGTTCGGGCCCCGATGTGCTCGGCCGGGTGCAGCTGGGCCCGTTGGAGGCAACCACCTTGCGCGGCGGAGATCTCACCGGAATCCGAGAGTGGCTCGACGCCAACGGCTATCGACTCCGTCCCGAGGTGAGCGCCACCCTCGACCCCTACCTCCGCGAGGGCTGGTCTTTCGTCGCCATGCGCCTCACCAGCGCCGAACCCCTCTCCGGCGCCCTCGACCCGGTCCGTCTCACCTTCGATTCCGACCGCCTCGTTTATCCGATGCGCATGTCGGCCGCCGCGACCACACCACAATCGGTTCACCTTTACATCTTCGGTGACCACCGGGTGGCGCGCATCGATCCCGACACCGATTCCCACACCGTCATCACCGAATTCGCCTCTCCTGTGGCCGAACCCAGCGAACCGGACCTGAAAGCGCTTGCCGCAGCAGACAACTACCTCACCGAACTCTCGGTCTACATCCCCGATCCCGCCGCGATCACCAGCGATTTCCTTTTCGGCTCCGCCGCCGAGGACGTCCCCGTACGGGACCGCGTGGTGAGCAAGGAGTACGTCGAAATCCTGGGCCTGCCCGCGGGTTACGTACTGATCGTGGCCGGACTGTCGGTGATCGGCGTTATCGCGAGCGCGGTCTTGCGCCGACGGTCCGCGAAGTAGTCTCAGGCCCCGAGCGCGGGTGCGATGACAGGCCACGAGGCGTGCAGGGCGTCCTGCCAGTAGGACCAGGAGTGGGTACCCACCGGGTGGTAGTCGATCCTGGCGCCGATGCCCGCGCCACGCAGCCGCTGGTCGAAGGCCACCATGCAGGTGTTGACGCCGAGTTCGATGGGGCCGCCGAGGAAGATGTTCTCGGCCAGTGTCGGCTTGAGTTCGGCCTCGTGCGGGCCGGGGATGCCGGTGCCGGTCGACAAATACAGCGCCTTGCCGCGCAGCCCGTCGATCATCAGAGCCGGGTCGTGCGAGGCCCAGTCGGGGCTGCCGGGCGCTCCCCACATGTTGACCGGGTTGCCGCCGCGATTGACGATGGAGAACATCATCGCGCCCGCCGCCATCGCGATGTCGGGGCAGGCACTGTAACCGGCGACCGCGCGGTAGAGGCCGGGGTGGCGGGCGGCCAGGATGTAGGCCGCGTTGCCGCCCATCGACAGCCCGCCGATGCCGTTCAGGCCGTTGCCGTTGAATTGCCCGTCGATCAGCCCCGGCAGTTCCTGGGTGAGGAACGTTTCCCACTTGTACCGGCCGAAACGCGGATCGTCGACGATCCAGTCGGTGTAGTAGCTGGCCTGGCCGCCCATCGGGAGCACCACGTTGACATTCTTGTCGCGGAAGAAGGCTTCGGCGTCGGTGGCGTTGGTCCAGGTGCTCTGACCGATGCCGGGGTCGAGGCCGTCGAGCAGGTAGTACGTGCCGCGCGAGCCACCGCCGGCCGGATGCAGGACCTGCAGATCGACATTGCGGCCCATCGCAGGCGAGGTGACGGTGATGGCCGTCCGGAAGGGAGTCAGTTCGTTGACGCCGATGATCTGTGCGGCAGATGCCGTCGTGGGATGAACCACCGTCGGCCCGAGCACACCGAGAGCAATTGCCAGCACTGCCGCAGCAACTCCTGTACGACGCACGATGTACCCTCCATAACCGCATGCCAATGACAGTCCAAGGTAACCCACAGGGCAGCAAACTGGAAGCATTCAGCGTTTATGGCGTTTCTTCAGCAAACTTTCGAGTCTGCGATGACCGCTTCGTCCGAATTCCGGGTCAGCGGGTGAGCGCGCCCCGGATCGAGCCCGCCAGATAGTCGAGATCCGCCCGCGCGGGTGACGTCGGCCGCGCGCGCAAGCCGAAACCGTCACCGGGCGTCCGTGGGATCACGTGCAGGTGCACATGGAAGACCTCCTGCCCGGCCGTCACCCCGTCGGCGAGAAAGAAGTTCACCCCGTCGGCCGCTACCTCACTGCTCCGCAGCGCGGCGGCGATCTGCTGCCCGACCTGAAAGAGCTTGCCGCCCAACGCGGGATCGAGATCGGCCAGACTCGGCGCGGGCACCTTGGGCACCACCAGGACATGGCCCGGTGTCACAGGACGAATGTCCATGAAGGCGAGGACCTCGTCGTCCTCGTAAACCTTCGAGGACGGGGCGGCCCCGGCGATGATGTCGGCGAAGATCGTGTACGGATTCACCCGCGTACGGTATCGACCTTTGCGCACGAAAGCCCGCCACCTGCGCCGAAAAAGCGGCAGTGGCGGGCTGATTCGCACGGCTCTACAGAATCGGCGACGGCGAGTAGCGCGCGGCTTCCGGATTGGCTTCGACCAGCTTCTGCACCTGCGCGACCACCTCGGACACCTGGTCCGAGGCCGCGCCGATGAACGCGGCCTTGTCGGCCAGCGCCGCGTCGAGTCCCGCCCGGTCGAGGGGCATCCGCTCGTCGGCGGCCAGACGATCCAGCAGATCGGGTTCACGCCCCTGCTCGCGCATCGCCAGCGCCACCGCCACCGCGTGCTCCTTGATGACCTCGTGCGCGGTCTCGCGGCCGACGCCCGCGCGCACCGCGGCCATCAGGATGCGGGTGGTCGCCAGGAACGGCAGGTACCGATCGAGCTCTCGCGAGACCACCGCCGGGTAGGCGCCGAACTCGGCGAGCACGGTCAGGAAGGTCTCCATCTGCCCGTCGATGGCGAAGAACGCGTCCGGCAGCGCGACCCGGCGCACCACCGAGCAGAACACATCGCCCTCGTTCCACTGCGCGCCCGCCAGCTCGGCCGCCATCGAGCCGTAGCCGCGCAGGATCACCTGCAGGCCGTTCACCCGCTCGCACGACCGCGTGTTCATCTTGTGCGGCATCGCCGACGACCCGACCTGCCCCGGCTGGAAACCCTCGGTGACCAGCTCATGACCGGCCATCAGCCGAATCGTGTGCGCGAACGACGACGGCCCGGCTCCCAGCTGCACCAGCGCGGACAGCACGTCGTGATCCAGCGAACGCGGGTACACCTGACCCACGCTGGTGAACACGTTCGCGAAGCCGAGGTGGGTCGCCACCTGCTGCTCGAGTGCGGCGAGCTTGTTCGCGTCACCGTCGAGCAGGTCGAGCATGTCCTGGGCGGTGCCCATCGGGCCCTTGATCCCGCGCAGCGGGTAGCGCTCGATCAGCTCACGCACGCGCGCGAGGCCGACCAGCATCTCGTCGGCGGCCGAGGCGAAGCGCTTGCCCAGCGTGGTGGCCTGCGCGGCGACATTGTGCGAGCGCCCGGCCATCACCAGGGTCTGGTACTCGGCGGCCCGCTCGGCCAGCCGCGCCACGATGGCGATGCCGTGGTCGTAGACGTGCTGGAGGGAGAGCCTGATCTGCAGCTGCTCGACGTTCTCGGTGAGGTCGCGGCTGGTCATGCCCTTGTGCACGTGTTCGTGCCCGGCGAGAGCGTTGAATTCCTCGATGCGCGCCTTCACGTCGTGGCGGGTGACCCGCTCACGCTCGGCGATCGAGGCCAGGTCCACCTGGTCGACGACGCGTTCATAATCCTCGACAACCCCTGCGGGGACATCGATTCCGAGTTCGGCCTGCGCACGCAGCACCTCCAGCCACAGCCGGCGCTCGAGCACGATCTTGTTCTCGGGCGACCAGAGCGCGACGAGCTCCGGGCTGGCGTATCGGGTGGCGAGGACATTCGGGACGAGGCTCACGAGCACTCAGTCTAATTGCCGCACCCGTTCGGGCTGGGAGGGCATCATGTTCGGGACCACGGGCGGGGCGACGATGTCGATCATTTCCAGCAGACCGGCCCGTGCCGGTCGGCGTGGTTCGGGGTGGCCCTCGATCAGCGCGGCGACCACCGCACCGTCGACTACGGCCACCATCCTGCGTAACTGCTCGGGGCGCACCACCCGGTCGGAGCGGCGCAGCACGTCGGCGAGCAGGTCCTCCAGCTGGGTGCGTAGTCGGAGCTGGACCTCGCGTAACTCGGGGTGACGGGCCGAGGCCACCGAACGCTCGTAGCGGGCGATGAGCTGGCCGCGGGCGTCGAGGTCGCCGTCGTCGGGGCCGACGAGCACGTCGAGCACGAGCTCGACCGTCGCCTCGGTGCCGCGCCTGCGATGACTGACCTCGCCGACCCGGCGGCGCATCGCGTCGAGTTCGATCGCGCCGCTGAACTCGACGGCGCGGGCGATCAGATCCTCCAATGATTCGAAGTAGTAGGTGGTCGAAGCGAGTGGAAGATCGGCTCGCGAGGCCACCGAACGATGCCGCACGGCGTCGAAGCCGCCTTCGAGCAACAGCTCAGCCGCCGCCGCCACCAGAGCCTGCCGACGTCGTTCGCCTTTCGGGGTCGTTGCGGTGGTCACCGTGCAGGAGTGCCAGTCATCATCAGTTCAACCGTGCGCAATCGTCATCGGGGAAACACTGGGAATTCGGGATAACTGAGTTTTACCGTATCCCGGCACAGATGTGTTCGTACTACGCAAAGTTGTTGTCGCACATCACTGTTGACAAGCGGTCGAATCAGCCCTTCAGGAACCGTCCCAGACGCTCCAGCGCTGCGGCGATGTCGTCGGTGGCGCCCGCGAAGGAAAAACGGACCGTGTGGTTTCCATTTACAGTGTCGAAATCTAGTCCGGGCGCCAGTGCCACACCGGTTTCGGTGAGTACCTCGGCACACCAGGCGCGCGAATTGTCGGTCAAATGTCCAATATCGGCATAGGCGTAGAAGGCGCCGTCGGCGGGTGCGAGATCGGTGATTCCGATCGCGGGTAGGCCCTCCAGAAGCAGCGACCGGTTGCGCGAGTACCGGCGCACATGGCCGTCCAGTTCATCCTTGGCTTCCGGTCCGAACGCGTGCACCGCCGCGTACTGCGAGATGGCGGGCGGGCACACCGTCATATTCGACGCCAGCCGTTGCAGTGCCGGGCGCAGGTCGGCCGGGGCCAGCATCCAGCCCAGCCGCCAACCGGTCATCGAGAAGTACTTCGACACCGAACCGATCACCACCGACTCGCGAGAGAACTCCCACGCCGAGGAGGTCGGCGTGCTCGCGCCCGCATAGGTGATGCCGTGGTAGATCTCGTCGGAGATCAGCAGCGTGCCGTGCTGCTCGCACCAGCGCGCCAGCGCGGCGAGCTCGACGGGGTCGATCATGGTGCCGGTCGGGTTGGCCGGGCTGGCCACCACCAGACCTTTGGGCGGCTCCGGCAAGGCTTCGAGCATCGCCACGGTCGGCTGGAACCTGGTCTGCGGGCCGCAGTCCAATTCGACGACCGTACAACCGAGCGCGGACAGCGTGTTGCGGTAGGCGGGATAGCCGGGGCGCGCCACCACCACGGTGTCACCCGCGTCGAAGGCGGCGAGGAAGATCAGCGTGAACGCGCCCGACGAGCCGGTCGTCACCACCACCTCGTCCGGGTGCACGTCGTAGCCGTAGGTCTCGCTGTGATGGCCCGCGATCGCTTCGCGCAGCGGCAGAATGCCGAATGTCTCGGTGTAGCCGAGCAATTCGTGATCGATAGCGGCTCTGGTCGCCCGCAGCACCGGCGCGGGCGCCTGCGTCGACGGCTGCCCCGCCGCGAGCACCAGCACATCGCCGTGCGACCTGGCGCGTTCAGCGGCCGCTTTCCACACATCCATGACGTAGAAAGGGGCAATGGCCGACCGGCGCGATTCTCTGGACACCCGAACGACGGTAGAGCACCCGATTGCGGGCGTTCACGGATATGGTCGGCACAATGGCTCCGACAGCGATTACGCAGCCACCGACGCGACCCCTGCGGTCACGTCGGGGCCGGGGCGCGGGGGCGAGATGAAGCGGACAGGGACGGCGCGGAGCGTGGGCGAAGGCACCCGCGCGGATGACGAGCGCGCGGAATCCACCTCCGCTGTCGGCACGGATATCGGGGGCGAGGCAGCGGCGGTCGACGACATCGAAACGACCGGCGACCACGAGCCGTTTCGCCGTCGACCCGTCAGCGTCAACGGCCGTATTCTGCAAGCCAATTGGCGCGAACAACTGCCGGTCAAGATTGCCGCGCGCGATCGGATGACCGAGTGGGCCGCGCGGTATCCGCTGGTCGGCGAGATCGCGGGCGAGCTTCGTAGCGGCGAGGTGCGCAAGGTCTTCTGGCAGCGGCCCAAAGCGCAGGCCGAGGGGATGTGGGCGCGTAGGCCGAGTCGCGAACGGGTGCGTCAGGTGCTGCTCGAACAACGCGTGCTCATCGCCGGGGTGCTCGCGGTCGCGGTGTTCGTGGCGGCCGACGGACAGTTCGGCGGAGCCGTCGACGAGCGGCCGCTCGCACCGGGCGAGGCGCTGCACGTGGCCATCGCCTATCCCCCGCAACTGCTGCCAAACCCGCAGTCGGTGACCCCGATGCTGGACGCCATCGCCGCAGGTGAGAAGCGCCGCGAGGCGTATGTGGTCGCCGCGGCGGCCCGCGCCACCCTCGAACGCGCCAAGGCGGAGGCGGCGGCCGCCGCGTCAGGTGAATGGCAGGACTGGATGGGCCAGCGCGCACCGGTGGTCCCCGGCGTGCTGGTGCCCGGATCGACCCCGTCCGTCGGCGGGTTCAGCCTGCCCGCGAAGGGCGCGTTCACCTCCGGCTTCGGCTCCCGCTGGGGCACCATGCACCGCGGCATCGACATCGCGGGCCCCATCGGCAGCCCCATCTACGCCGTCGCCGACGGCACCGTGGTGGAGGCGGGACCCGCGCAGGGTTTCGGCCTGTGGGTCCGGATCCGCCACGACGACGGCACCATCAGCATCTACGGCCACATGTACGACTTCTTCGTCTCCCAGGGCGAGCGTGTCCCCGCCGGAATGCAGATCGCGCGCATCGGCAATCGCGGCGATTCCACCGGGCCGCACCTGCATTTCGAGATCGTCCAGAACGGTCAACATGTGGATCCACAAGCCTGGCTCGCACTGCATGGATTGCGTCTCGATTGACATCGCGTCGAGACCACCGATATCACGGGAACGTTAATGTGAAACCTGTCGAGTGTTTCCCTAGTTCCGTTTCCACCTGAAGGCCGGTAACGGCGAAATCGTCCTCGAAAGTCAGGGCTACGAAAGCAAAGACGGCGCCAAGAAGGGCATCGCCTCTATTCAGGCGAATGCCCCCGGCGCCGACATCGTCGACCTCACCATGAGCTAGCCAACGCCTCGCTCGGTGGTGATCAGCGGTCCTACCGCTGATCACCGATCGCGCGTATTACCCGGCGACGCTGTTGCGTTCCGGTACAACAACTTCGGTCGCACCGATATCGGTCCGGAAATGGCTGCCGGTGAGCTTGATTCCGGCGAGCCGCGCATAGGCCCGCTCCCGCGCCTGCGCCAGATCGGCACCGACCCCGACCACATTCAGCACACGGCCACCCGCAGACACCAGCGTCTTGTCCTCGCGCTGATCCGTACCGGCGTGCAGCACCAGCGTTTCGCCCTCCAGCGCGCCGTCGTCGGCGCCGGTGATCACATCGCCGGTGCGCGGCCGCGCCGGGTAGTTCTCGGCGGCGAGCACGACGGTGATCGCGGAACCGTCCTTCCAGCGCGGTGCCTCGACCTCGGCCAGCCGCCCGGTCGCGGTGGCGTGCAGGAGTTCGGCGAACGGGCTGTCCAGCAGCGCCAGCACCGCCTGGGTCTCGGGATCGCCGAAGCGGCAATTGAATTCGACGACGGCGGGGCCGTTCGTGCCGATCGCCAGACCCGCGTACAGCAGGCCGGAGAACGAACTGCCACGCGCGACGAGCTCGGCGGCGACCGGCTTCACCACGTCGTCGATGATCTCGGTGAGCGTCTCGGACGGCAGCCACGGCAGCGGCGTGTAGGCGCCCATGCCGCCGGTGTTCGGGCCGGAATCGCCGTCGCCGACCCGCTTGTGGTCCTGCGCGGGCAGCAGCGGAATCACGGTTTCGCCGTCGACCAGGCAGAACAGCGACACCTCCGGCCCGTCGAGGAACGACTCCAGCAGCACCGGATGGCCCTGCTCGAGCAGTTCGGCACCGTGATCGCGGGCCGCGAACCGGTCGGCGGTCACCACCACGCCCTTGCCCGCGGCGAGCCCGTCGTCCTTGACCACCCAGGTCGGGCCGAAACGGTCGAGCGCCGCGTCCAGCTCGGCCGGGCTGTCGACGATCTCGCTGTGCGCGGTCCGCACCCCGGCCACCGCCATCACGTCCTTCGCGAAGGCCTTCGACCCTTCGATCCGGGCCGCGTCGGCCGACGGACCGAACACCGGGAACCCGGCCGCGCGCACGACATCGGCGACGCCGAGCACCAGCGGCACCTCGGGTCCGATCACCACCAGGTCAGCGGCCACCTCGGCGGCCAGCGCGGCAACGGCTTCGCCGGAGCAGGGATCGACCGGGCGTAGCTCGGCCTGCTGGCCGATACCGGGATTTCCCGGGGCGGCGATCACCGCCGTCACCGACGGATCCCGGCGCAGCGCCAGGACGAGGGCATGTTCACGGGCTCCGGAACCGATGACGAGTACGCGCACCGCCATAGATTAGTCGCGCCGTCCTGGGTCTCCGCGATAGGGCCGACCACGCTGGGCGTTCACCGATCCTCGCGCCGGCGCGGCGCAACCATCTCGCGGCCCGGCTTCACCTGCGCCACAATGGAACCAGGGGTGGCGCGGCAGCCGCCACCGAAACGGGGGAAAACCATGGGACTGCTCGACGGGATGATGGGCAATGCCGGTCGCATAGATCCGGCCGCCGCCCAGCAGGAGTACGCGAAGCTGTTCGGCCAGGGCGAACAGGTGTACGCCGCGTTCATCCTGGTCCGCGACGCGATGCTGTTCACCAACCGCCGCCTGGTCATGGTCGACAAGCAGGGCGTCACCGGCCGCAAAGTCAGCTACCACAGCATCCCCTACCGCTCGATCAGCCACTTCTCCGTCGAGACCGCGGGCACCTTCGACCTCGACGCCGAGCTCTACATCTGGATCGGCAGCGACAACGAGCCGGTCAAGCAGCGATTCAACCGCCAGGTCGACATCTACGAGGTGCAGGGCATCCTGTCGCATTTCGTCTCGGTCTAGCTACGCTCACCCGTATGGCATCCGTCTTCAGCGCGATCATCGCAGGTCAGATCCCCGGTCGTTTCGTCTGGGAGGACGACGAGTTCGTCGCTTTCCTCACCATCGCCCCCGTCACCCAGGGCCACACCCTCATCGTGCCGCGCGCGGAGATCGACCAGTGGCAAGACGTGGATCCCGCCGTGATGACCAGAATGACAACCCTCGCCCAGAAGATCGGCCAGGCCGTCCGCGCCGCCTTCGACGCCCCCCGCGCGGGCCTGCTCATCGCCGGCCTCGAGGTCCCCCACCTGCACACCCACGTCTTCCCCGCCTACAGCATGGGCGACTTCGACATCTCGGGCGCCAACACCGACCCCACCCCCGAATCCCTCGACGGGGCCCAGACCAAGATCAAGGCCGCCCTCCGCGACCTCGGCCACGGAGCCAACGTCCCCGCCTGATTTTTGCCCTGGATGGAACCGAAACGACCGGGCGTGCGTCTAACACAGCGAGTGGTTGTTGTGCGCGAAAGAGGAGAGACGATGCGACTGGTTGGCTTTGCCGCAGGAGTGTGCGCTGTGCTGGCGCTCGCCGGATGTTCTAAAGCGGTCGATGGGCAGCCCGAGGCCAGTGGCGCTCCGCTGACCAAGGAGCAGTTGTTCGATCCGTGCACGGTGTCGGACAGTGTGTTGCAGGCGGCGGGGGCCGATCCTGCGACGAAAGACGATAAGCCTTTCTCGGTGCCGAGGGCTGATTGGAAGGGGTGCGGTTGGCGAGCAGGCGACTTCTTTATTTCTTTCCTGTCAAGTACGTACACAATCTCCGAGTATCGCGCGAACGATTACTATCACGACTTTCAAGAAGTTACTGTCGGCGGAAGAAGTGCGCTGCAATACCAACTCGGGGAAAAGAAGCCTTCCGATGAATGCGGCGTCGTATTCGACACGAGCGAGGGCAGGATCGAGGTGCTGGCAAGCAAAGCGTCGAGCAGCAAGTCGACCACCCCACCCTGCACTCGGGTGAATGAGGTAGCACCTCATTTTGTGCAGCTCCTTCCCCAATAGTCGACGTTGATATAGAAGGAAGCCAACAATGGCAGACATTAACGAGACCGCGAAACAATTTCAAACCCTTGCAGGTGAGGCCTCTGCTGGCCGCCTCGTTATCGAAGAAGACGCAGCGAAGCGGTGCGCACAGCGGTGCGAGGACTATCGGACAGAACTCGACCAACTTTCCTTCCGCGCCCAACGAATGGTTCAGGTCGACTCGTTCGGTGATCTGGAATCGGCCATCGCCCTTGGCGGGAAGTTCGCCAAACTTGCCAACGGTGACGCCGGGAGTGGCTCCTACGCCGAGGCTATCCGCCAGCACCAGGAGGTTCTGGCCGCGATGGCTGATATGTACCGCAAAGCCGGTGAAGCATACAAGAACTGCGACGAAGCCACCCAGTTGGCAATCAAGCAACAGACCAACAAGCTCGACTGATTTCAGGGGGGGATCCATGACATTCACAGATTTCATGAGCGGACTCGGCAGTAAAGTTGCCGGCAGCGGAGGGGAGTTTCTCGGTGAGCGTTTCGGCGAACTGTTCGAGACCACGATCACCCCTGCTGAGTCCGAACTGACCGCGCAGGCTGATGGCGACAAAGAGCGCACAAAAATCTATAGCGACAATCAAGCGCTGGCCTCCGGATTTTCCGGCGAATACGCCGAACAAGTCGTGCCCCCGGTCATGGAACAATTCTTCGACATGGATCACTCCCGCATTATGAAATTCGTGGAATCGATCAAAGAAGACCAGCTGAGCACAAGCATCCAGGGTTGGACGAGTCTCGCGGACGACACCAGCGCCAAGGCAACCGCCTTCCACGACAATATCCAGAAGGAAATGGAGCGTGGTTGGTCGGGCAATGCCGCGAATCAAGCCCTTGCCAGCACCAAGGCGTACCTCACCGACGTCCACAAGGTCGATCAAGCTGCACGATTGATCGCCAACAAGATGGACGAGGCGCGTTCGGGCCTCCAGCAGGTGAAGTACTCGGTTCCCCATGAGTCCGAGAAACAAAGCACCACCAGAGCGGGAATAGTTGTTTCCGCGCTCTCCAGCGTCGCCTTGCCCGGGCTCGGCACCGCAACCAGCCTCCTCATGGACAGCACCAGCGCAGGCCGCGCCGACGCTGCCGAGGCAGCCGCCCGCGACGTGATGACGACCGTCTACAAGCCGGTCGCCAAACAGTCGGACACGCAAGTCCCGAAGGTCCCGACACCGACGAAACCCCAGTCCGACAAGCCAACCGGCGACACCTCCAAGGACAAGCCGACTGGCACCACCACCGACAAACCCACCGGTACCACCACCAAGCCGAGCACCGACGACACCACCACCTCCACCACGGAGCCGGAAACCCCCACCACCACCGACCCCGGTGACGACGACACCACCGACGACCAGACCACTGACGACACCACTGGCGACGAGACCACCGCCGCTACTACAACTCCGGAAACCCCCACCTCCACTACCCCGTCAGGCACCACCCCGGGCACGACCCCGGCTGGCACATCCCCGGGCGGACTCGGCTCCGGCGGCGGAGCAGGAGCGGGAGCAGGCGCAGGTGCGGGAGCAGGCGCGGGCACCCCCGGCGCAGCAGTCCCCGGCACCGCCGGTCAGAAGCAGGGCGCAGGCACGGGAGCGGGCGCGGGTTCCGGCGCATCCTCGGGCCGCGCAGGCACATCCGGCATGGGCGGTATGGGCGCGCCCGGCGCACGCGGCGGCGGCAAGGACGACGAGAACGAGCACCAGACCCCCGACTACCTGCGCGGCGTTCACGAGGAATTGCTCGGCCCCGAACGCCTGCACGTTCCGCCGGTGATCGGCGGCGACGCATGACCGACACCTGGGAGCTGACCCCGTTCGAATTCTGGGTCGCCTGGGAAACGCTCGGCCGCGACCGCATGCCCTGGCCCCTCACGTTCACCGCAGGCGTCGAAACCCAGGTCGAATTCGACCTGGAATGCCGTCGCGCCGCGGACGCGCTGATCGCCACAATGGGCACCGACGAATCCCTCTACCACGCCCTACATGCCCTCGCGCACCCCGAAATCCGCATCGAACTGTTCGGCCACCGGCTGGACGGCCGCACCCGCATGGTCCGCGCCTGCGCCACCACCGAGGCAGGCAACGGCGTAGTCGCCGCCCAACTCCCCGGCCCCGAATACGGCCAGGGCGGCAACATCCTGATCTCCCTGCGCCCCGCCCATGCCATCACCGCCCGCCTGCTGGCCATCCTCCCGAAAACCCCCGCGGGCACCACCGGCGGCTTCAACGTCCACCGCGACGACTTCACCACCACCCCGGACCCCTACGCCCGCCACCGCACCCCCGCCGAACAAGCCCTCAAATTCCTCAAACGCCCCTTCACCACCTACGCCGAATTCCGCGTAGCCACCGGCCCCGCACTCGACGGCTGGCAAGAAGGCGGCACCACCATCCAAATGGTCGACTACACCAACGACGGCCGCTACCTCATCCACGAAGGCGAACGAATAGAAGCCACCCCAGCCACCGCCGACAAAATCGAAGCCGACCTCCAACGCCTGGTCGACCAAGCAACCGCCACCACTCGCCAATCAGTCTGGTAGACAACACCACTCGCTGAATCGACAGGTAGATCGTGTACAGCCACGGGGCGTCTGTACACGATCACCTCCGTCACCGCATCCGGCCAGCGGCGACTCCGTCATTCAGGCGAGACCTGGTGAGCGAGCCGAGCGGCGACCACTGGGATGACGACCGCGGCGGCCACAAGGTGGGTGAGCATCAGAGTGAGCTTGGTGTCGGCGGCTGCGTTCACGATCAGGTCGGGGACAAGGGACAGCGCGGTCAGGGTGATCGTGGTGCGTACGAACACTGCGCGCGGGTGTCGGGCCCACTTGCGTAGGGCGGCGGCGAAGAGGATGCCGATCGCGGCGAAGATCAAGGTGATCTGGGTAAATCCGGCGAGTGGGATCTGTTCGCCTTCGATGGCGAGGGACACGCCGGCGGCGTGGGCGACGGCGGCTACGGCCGTTGTCGCGGCCGCGGCGACGACGGCCGCCAGTGCGGCCGGACGCCAGAAGGCGGAGCTGCTGCGGATGGTGGGCGCGGCGTATGCGGAAGTTGTCATGGCGAGCTCCTGGGTGGTGTGGGCAGCCCGTTGCCGCCTCTCCTCAGTTCCACGAACAGGACCGGTCGAATACGACAGGTCACCTCTACGTGGCGTAGTGCTGGCCAGCCGGCCGGATCATCGAGTGGCGGGCGCTTGCGGCGTTCAGTGCGGTTTCGGCAAGTTGTTCGACTTTCGCGACAAGGGTTGCGAGAGTTGGGCAGCACCGAATCCGAGGAGGGGAACGTGCCGCGCTCACGGATCGGCGACAAGTTCCACGACATCGTCCTGACGAACGGCAGCTGATGAACACTCCGCTTCTGCACCAACGCTTTCCACACCTACGCGAAACCCTGCCGCATATCGGACTGAGCTCCGGCCCGACACCGGTCCGTCGACTCGATGCGCTGCCGACCGGTGGCGCGCCGGTCTGGCTCAAGGACGACTGCGCGTTCGGTGACGGCGGGTGGGGTGGCAACAAAGTCCGCAAGCTGGAATGGATTCTCCCCGATGCGCACCGGCGCGGCTCCCGGACCATCCTGACCGTTGGCGGAGTGGGTACGAACTGGGGACTGGCCGTCGCCCTGTACGGACGCGACCACGGACTCGACACCGTTCTCGCCCTCGTCGACCAGCCGGTGGACGAGCACGTCCGTGCACAGCTGAGTCGACTCGAGAACAGCGGCGCCACGCTCTATTTCACGCGTTCGAAGACGCGGACCATTCTCACCGCGCCGATGCTGTTCGCCCGGCACACCAGCGGGCGGCATCTGCCCTACTACCTGCCTCCCGGCGGATCCTCGCCGGTCGGCGTCCTCGGATACGTCGAGGCCGCGCTCGAACTGGCCGGACAGGTACACCGCGGCGAGCTACCCGAGCCCACCCACATCGTGACCGCCGTCGGATCCGGCGGCACGATCGCGGGGCTGCAGCTCGGTTTGCGGATGGCAGGCCTGACGACCCGAGCAGTGGGTGTCGTAGTCAACGACACGCTGCGGTTGGATCCAGCGACGATCACCCGGCTCGCCCGCCGTACCGCGCAACTGCTTCGCAAGCGAGGCGCGGACCTGTCCGATCTCGAACCGCGAGTCGAGGACATCGACATCGTCACCGACTGGCTCGGCAGCGGCTACGGCCACCCCACAGCGGAAGGCGAACGCGCCCAGACCTTGTCAGCCGACCGCGAGCACCTGAACCTCGAACCCGTCTACACCGCCAAGGCCATGGCGGCACTGCTGGCGATGAACGAGCAGGGCAGATTCGGCGACGGCCCTGTCCTCTACCTCAATACGAACGGACCGCGCTGACCGAGCGAGCCCCTGCTACACGAGATGCTCGCGCCTCCTGGTCAGGTACGCGCGCTCCGCCGGGTTCTGCGTGGCGGCGATCGCGGCGTCGTAGGCGGACCTCGCCTCGGCGCCGCGCCCCAACCTGCGAAGCAGATCGGCGCGCGCGGCATGCCAAGCGTGATACCCGTCGAGCGGCAATGAATCTATTTGTGCCAGAGCTACATTCGGCCCGTCGAGTTCGGCGATGGCGACGGCTCGGTTGAGGGCGACTATCGCGGTCGGGGTTACGGCGTAGAGCTGGTCGTAGAGGGCGACGATCTGGTTCCAGTCGGTATCGCGGGAGTCGGCCGCGTCGGTGTGGACCGCGTTGATCGCCGCCATGAGCTGATAGCGGCCGGGTCGAGCCCCGCCCGCCGCGACGCGACGCAGGCATTCACGCACCAGGGCATGTCCCTCGGCGATGAGGGCGTGGTCCCAGCCGCCACGGTCCTGCTCGTCGAGCGTCACCAGTTCTCCGCCCGCGACGCGCGCCGCACTGCGCGCATCGATGAGCAACATCAGCGCGAGCAACCCGGCAACCTCGCCGTCGTCGGGCAGCAGATCTCGCATGATGCGACCGAGCCGAATGGCCTCGGCCATCAAGTCGGTCCGAATCGATTGCGCGCCGGCCAGATATCCCTCGTTGAAGACCAAATAGATGACAGCCAGCACCCCGCCGAGCCGATCGGTGACGTCATCGCGATCGGGCACTCGGAACGGGATGTGCGCGGCTTTGATCTTGGCTTTGGCGCGGGTGATACGTTGCGCCATAGTCGTTTCGGCAACAAGGAACGCACGAGCGATCTCGCCGACCGTGAGCCCGCCGAGCAGGCGTAATGTCAGCGCGACTCGCGCCTCCGGCGCCAATGCCGGATGGCAACAAGTGAATACGAGCCGGAGGCGATCGTCGTTGACCGGTCCGGTCGGTTCGTGCGGTGTGCGATCGTCGATGATCATGGCTGCCTGGTGTTTCGCGTCGCGCAGTGATTCACGGCGGATCCGGTCGATCGCGCGGTTGCCCGCGGTCTTCGTCAGCCAGCCGCCCGGGTTGGGCGGTATGCCGTCGACCGGCCACCGTTCGATGGCTGTGAGCAGGGCCTCGCCCGCGGCGTCCTCGGCGATGTCGAGATCGCCGAAACGGCGAGCGAGCGAGGCGACCACCCGGCCGTACTCCTCGCGATAGATCCGATCGATCCGCGCGCGAGTGTCGTCGCTCATGCGCCGTCGAACGTCCTGATCTCGATCTTCTGCTCGCAGACCTTCGACGCCCTTGCGGCGATCTTCAGCGCGGCATCGAGGTCGGGTACCTCCACGACCCAGAACCCGCCGAGGCATTCCTTGGTCTCGGCATACGGCCCGTCGGTGACAATCACGTCAGCTCCGGTGTTGTCCACCGTGGTCGCCTCGTCTACCCGCCCGAGCCCGCCTGCGAACACCCACACTCCTTCGGCCTGGAGCTCGTCGTTGAACCTCCCTGTGGCGTCGTACTGCGGCTGCGCCTCCTCCTGCGGAATGTCGTAGGCACTCGGGTCGACAACAACGGAAAGCAGGTACTGGGTCATGACGATCTCCCTTCGTCGGTGGCCGCCGATCGGCTGCCTCTACTCACACCACGAACGACCGAACGCGAATACGACAACTCACACCGAGATTGCTGAAACTTTCTCACCCCGGGCATGAAAAAAGGCCCCGACCTGGGTCGGAGCCTTCATCAAAAGTGAGCCCCCTGTCAGGATTGAACTCACGGGTCAGTCCAGGCAGGGGGCCTTTTCATGTCCCGACCTGCCCGAATCATATGACAGGCGATTAATCCAATGACTCGTAGTTACCACGATTGAGGCCAATGTGAGGCCAGCGGATACCGGCGCTGACCTCGGTGTCGGCGGTCAGGCCGTGACACCCAATCGACCGGCCAGCGCGCGGGATTCCCGCTCGGTGATCCGACCCCCGTGGGAGACCAGATCAGCTACCAGGGACCGTGCCAGGGGATGGCTGCGCATGGACTCCTCGGACACGGTGGTGCCGGTGCGCAGCGCGCCCAGGGTGCCCAGCCAATCGCGCTGCTGCGAGTAGGCGCGCGCCAGCTCGAGCCACAGGCGTGCACGCCGGTCCACGGATGGCACCGCGTCGGGGTCGACCAGGCTGGCCGCGTCGAGTGCACCGCCGGACTTGCGCAGCTCCACTTGCACTGACACGGCGCTGATCTCCGTGTTGGCGACGCCGAACAGCGTCCAGGGGTGAGCGCTGCCCACCGGCATCGCGCGGGCCATCCCCATCGCCTGGTCTATGCCGCGCAGTGCATCGCCTTCGCGGCCGATGCGGGCGGCGGTGATCGCTCCGTGGAGCTGGCAGGCACCCCAGAGCGCTCGCGCGTCGGCGTCATCATCGAGCTGCGGCTCCAGCAGGGCGACGGCATCGGACGCCAGCCGGTACGCATCATCTTCGCGACCGGTCGACCTCCAGACATTGCCCAGCACCCAGCTGGCCGACGCCAGGGTCACCGGGTCGTCGGCTATCTCGGCTGCGGACATGCACCGGTCTGCGGCCAGCCACAACAGCGGCGCGTCAGCCACCCACGCGAGCACCTGTTCGGACAGGGCGTACGCACCCGACAGGGCAGCCGCAGCAGCACGACGTTCCTGCCCGTCCAGGGTGCGCAGCGCCCGGCGGCCATCACGGATGAGTTCGGGGAGCATCGCACCGGCGTCGGCGCGGGGCGTATCGGAGGTGTGCCACAGCCTCCACGCGCGTTCGACCCGGGCGGCCAGCTCGCTGGTGTCGACCGGGGAAGGCGTTGGCGTCAGGTCCACGCCCTCGATGGCCTCACGGATCGCCGGAACCACGGGATGCCCTGCGCGGCGGGAGATGCCGATCAACAGCTCATGCTCGCCGGTGATCTCGGTCAGGTCCCGTACGCCCAGCGCCTGCCCGATGCGCAGCAGCATCTCCAGGCCGGGCGGGTGCTGGAGGCGGCCTTTCTCCACGTCGCGTAGCCAGTCCTCGGACCGGCCGACCAGACCGGCGACAACCGCGCGGGTCCTGCCGGTGCGCGTGCGGATTGCTTGGATGCGTTCGCCGATCGCCTTCGCGGCGAGTTCGTCAGGAGTCGGCATTGCGGCCTGCCTTCTTCGCGGGGTGGACCGCTTCGCGGATACCCCCGGTCCGTCGACCGGGGGCGAAGTCCTCCGCGAAGAGGTCACCCCAGGATAAGGCCCGGTAGGCGTGTCTCACCAGGGACTCAGGTAGGGGGAATCCCCCTACCGCGCAGGGTGGTTCGCGGCCACCGGACCCTGGTGCGCGCCGGGCGCAGGATTTTCCCCAACGCTCACGGCGGGTGAACTAAGAGTCCCCGCCGTGAGTGGAACCCAAGCAACAGCCACCAGGGGGACCCGTGAGCAAGGCGATACAGAACCGGCTGAACGGCCTGACCAAACGGGCCGCGCTGCGGTCCATGGCGATCCGTCGCGCACATGAGCCGCCCTATGGCTGGGAGCTCTACAGTCCGTTCCGGGTCGTCTGCCACGGGTCGCTGGACAACGTGGCCGACTGGCTGACCGCAGCCGAACAGCGCGATGCGCAGGGGAACACGCAGGACCGCACCGGCGTCAGGGCGGACGGGTGATGACGGCGCTCGGTTTCGCCATCGCGATCGGCCTGCCCTTGATCGTGCTGTTCGGCACGATCGTGTGGCCGGAGCCGATTCCCCAGGACCGCACGGTGCACGCGATCCGGGCACGCATCGAGTCCGAGCGCGCAGGCCGTCGCGGTCACCGCCACCCGCAGCCGTGGTGAACAGCATGATGATTGAGCCCGCGCTCGGCCGTGGTGGACAGCATGATGATCGAGTTCCTGCTCGACCGGCCGAATGCACCTTCTGACCGCCGATAACATTCACTTATCGGCGGTCAGAATCGGCCGCAATTCACCGGTCAGAGAATGCCGCGCTTGATTGCCTCCGCCCGATACTTGGCAGCCTCCTCGCGACACTGCGCAGCCGCATCGGGCTCGCCGTCGCTGTCGTACTGCGCGGCCTTCGCATCCCAGAATGAAATGCCTTCCAGAACATCATCGTCAGATTTCGAGTCGGGAGGTCCAAAGGTTGTCATCTGTCGATGGTGCGGCGTACCGACCCCGAACTGGCCGATGGGCGGTCGACTCGGTGATTCCTCGATGTTCGACCACTCGCCGCCAGTGTCGACCTCCAGCGGCGTCACCGGCGGCGAGTACCCTAGCGCGGCCAGATCGCCCATGATGTCCAGGGCCGCCTGGTCCTTGTCGACCTGTCCCACCTGCGCAATGACGTACTTCTCCGGCATCGCCAGACCGTGGAGCTTCACCCGCCGGTCGTGGATCTTGAGAACCAACTCCGCCGCCTTCTGGTCACCGCCGATCGCATCCGGCCAGTGCCTACGAAACAGAGCCTCCAAGCGCATGTCCTCCACCTTGCGCAGCTCATCCACCAGCGGGGACTCCACCCGTTTCAACATCGCCTGAACCGCCCGGACCGGCCCACTGTGATCGGCGTATCCGAGTTCCTGCGCGATATCGTCGTACGTCCAGCCCGACAGGTGGAGTTCCATGGCCTTGCGCTGGCGGTCCCGTTCCTGCGTGGTGGCCCTGTCCGGCATCGCCATGTCATCACCCCCGGTGATCGGTCTGCGTGAAACCGAGTCGTCGCACGTGTTCGGCGGCCTGGTGGACGATTTCGACGGCGCGCGGGTCTCCCGCCACGGCCTTCGGACCCATCACGCGCCCGATGTCCCGGCAGATGAGCACGTGTTCGGCAATCATCGCGGCCCGCTGCTCGTCGGCGGTGCTCACCGAACACCGCCGCTCACGGGCCACCCCATGCGCGACCGAATGCAGCTGGCCACCAGGGCCACCGAGACGTCGCGGGTGACCCCCAGCGCCGCCTCCACATCGGCGTGCGTGGCCGACCCGTGCCGGTACAGGTGACGGGCCAGGGCCTTCACCTTGGGCATGACGTACCTGATATCCGGTTCGATGTGCCGGGGCACGCGCACGGTCTCCCCGAAGTACTCGCGGTCCTCGGCGCTGCCGTTGCGCACCGCCTCCCGCATGTCCTCCCAGGACGGCGTGCCACCGCAGGCGAACACCGCTTCGGCGTAGATGCCTGCGTAAGCGATCTCCGCCCCGTGCGGGCCTTCCCCGGTGAACGTCACCACGCCGTCATCGGCCCCGGCAGTGATTCCGTGGACCCGTGCGCCGGACAGCACCGCCCAGGTGGCATGCCCAGCTTCATGGACGGCCACCCGCAGGCGGGTGCGCTCGGCGTCGGTCAGGTCGGCCAGTGTCAGCTTGCTCATCGGTTCGTCTCCGTGTTCGTCGTCAGGGTGGTGGTGCGCCCGCTGCCCATCGGCAGGATCGGCCTGCCATGTGCATCACAGCCGGGCGGAACGGGATGGCCGACACGATCGCGCCGGGGCTGTGGATCGGCGGGGCGGTAGGCCAGGCCGACGACATCGGTCACGCACTCGAGGCAGCGGAACTTGTGGATGTTGCCCCGGTACACCGTGGTCGGCGTACCGCAGTCGGGGCACTGCCCATCGGTCAGACGGGCAGCGCGCTGGAGGGGGTCGGCCTTACCCATGGCGCAGGCCCTGAAGTTCGGCACGGTGCTTGTCGGCCAGCGCATGCCGTTCGGCCGCGTGCCGTGCCCGCAGCGCGTTCACGGCAACCCGTTCGGAGGTCGGCGCGGACACGGCGTCGGTCACCGCTGCCAGTTCCAGGGCGGCGGCCAGGTTGGTCGCCGCCTGGTCCATCGCCCGCACGCGCGCCAGCAAGTACTCCCGGTAAGGCTCACCGTTGGCGACCGTGCCGCCACGGGCCAGTGCGGTCGCCAGCGGCCCGTCCAGGGCCCGGGCGGCGTCGATCAGGGCCACCGCCCAGGACCCGCTGGTGACCGCGCTCGCGCTCATCTCGGCGAACTCCGACACAGGGACGCGGGCCAACTTCCTCGCGATCTCGGTCAGGGCCTCCCGCATACCGTTCACGGTCGTGTAGACCGTCGCCCGGACGCGGGTCTGGGTCGGGTCGGCCATGACCCGCGCGGGCAGGTCGGACAGGATCGCGGCCACCTCGGTGGACAAGACGAACTGCTCGTCGTACTCCGTCGCCAGGTTCTTCCGGCGGCGGTCGCGCTTGGTGTTCTGGTCGTCGGCACGGTGATCGTGTTCGCGCACGATGTACCCGGAGCGGGTGCCGAAATAGGTCGGTGCAGACATGATATTTCCTCTATTTATAGAGTCTGACCTGCTGTTATGGCAGGCCGCGGGGACTATGGCTTGCTGTAGGTGAGGCGAATCACGGGTCAGATTTCGTCGTCGGCAGGCAGCAGATAGTGGTGGCTCCACACGCAGCTCCAGGTGTGGCCGCAGGGGCATGCGTAGAGGGCGAGGACCGGTGCCGCGCCACCGCGCCACTGAAGGGCGAACGGGTCGCAGATGGTGTCGAGCCGGGTACACCCTGCGCGGACGCAGCTGGCGCAGTAGTCAGGCATGCCGAGCGGCTCAGTGGTCGGCTGCGGGGTGGTGACGGTGTTTGCCATGATGGTGTTCTCCCTTGTTCCTCGGCCCCCGAACGGATTGCGCCCGTTCGGGGGTCGTCTGCTGTCAGGCGTCGGTGTCGGTCTCGGTGAGCCGTCGCAGGGTGTCGCGGCGGTCGCGCTCGATGGCCGTGCCCGGTTCGGGCGAAGGCGGGCGGGGCGGGTGTCGGCGTTCATCCGGCGCGGTGCCGTCATGCGAGCGCAGCCGGGCAACAGCACGGAGACGGTCCTCCGGCGTATCGCCGGGGATGCGGATGCGGGTCTGGCTCATGGGGTTACCTCCGTGTCGGCGAGGGCGTCATTCCGCCGCCCGGGATCTGTGTGTGTGCGTTGCGGGATTCCTTCCCGCAGCTCCCCTGCGTGTTCTCCGTGTGCAGTGCGTCCCTATAACGCACTGACGCACACTCCGGGAGCAGTTCGTTAGTGCGTTTTGACGCACACCAACGCACTAACGCACTGGGGTCATTCGCGCAGATCAAACGGTCCCCCGCTCTCCTCGACGTAGTGCCGATGCGAGTTCTTCGGCCCCGGTTCGACCCGGATCAGACCATCGGCCCGTGCCCGCCGGATGGCTGCGCGCACATCCGCCTGCGAAGCGCCCTGGTTCATCAACTCGGTTTCGATCGCGCGCCCTGACAGACCGGGCTGCGTACGGAGAACCGCGAACAGGCCGGGCAGCATCGCGCTCCCGGCGGCGTCCTTGCGGCTACCGCCTTCGTAGGCGAGGCGGCGGGTATCCGGGTCGAACGACAACGCGCCTTCGGACAGGGACACGTCACGACCCAGCGCGGAGAAGTACCGGGCGGCGTCTTCGTCGGTGTCCTGCGCCTTCGGGTCGCGCACGATTTTCCACAGCGCGTCCGGCCAGTCGAGTAGACGGGAATCACCACGGGCGCGTTCGTTCTGGTGGCCCATGTGGGTGACCACGAGCGCCTCACCGACCCCCGCTTCGGCCAGCATGTCGTCAAAGGCCACCAGGAACCGCCCGGCGTCCTTGTCCTCGGACAGACCCAGCGCGTCCAGCACCGGGCGAAGGCAATCGAGAATGACGACATCGGCCCCGGCGCAGCGCCGCGCCCATTCGGTTCGCCCGGTGCGGTCCAGGATGTCGAACGCAGATACCTTGCCGCGCAGCGACAACACGGTGATGGCGTCGGTACTGCGGATGCCTTGGTCACGCAGCCAGCGGCGCAGGGTCCGCGTATCCAACTCGGTGTCGATCAGCACCACCTTGCCCACGGGCTCGACAGGGAACCGCCCCAGGAACGCACCACCGTCGACCAGCGCCCGCGCGGCGTTGCCGACCGTGGTGGACTTGCCGGACTTGTAGGCGGCGGCGAGCAGCACGCGCCCACCGATAGGCCAGAGTTCGCCGATGCGGTACGCAGCAGCGTCGTCAGGTTCTGAGAGCAGGTCGGTCAGGCTGACGAACTCCGGCGGCGCGACCACACCGCCTGCTCGCTGAACGATGAGTTTCTGTGCGGCAGTACGTGTTTCGATCGCATCGGCCTGCCGCTCGATATCCAGGCGGCGACCCGCTTCGGCCAGCGCCGCCGTGTCGGCGGGACGCAGTGCGGCGAGTTCGTCAACGGTCGCACCGCACTGGACCAACTGGGCGGCGGTCATGGTCAGGCACACGTCATAGCGCCGCCCCTGCGCCCTTTGGGCAGCATGATCGTCTCGCCACCAGCCGACCGCCCTTGCCGCCCAGTCGGTCCCAGCGCGCTCGATTTCGCCCGGGGTGTACTTGGTGTTGGGGTCCAGCCCACCGGCGCGCACGGCGTCCACTGCGACCTTGTTCCCGGCGCGCACGCGCCTGCGACGTTCGTTCCGCTCCCAGGTCTGCCGCTTCCACTGCGCGGCTACTGCGGTGGGGTCGTCGTAGACATGGGCGGCGACGTGGTCGGCCTGTTCCTGCTGCGTCGGGCGGCCTTCGGGCAGGTACGCCGCGACCCAGCTACGGCGCACGACGGGTGCACCGTCGAACGTGATCGGCTGGTCCTGTTCGTGCCGGTCGTAGAACTTGCGCAGGAACTCCAGCCCGTTCGATCCCTCACCGAGCCGCTTCGCGATGTCGTCGTCACGGTCCCACCCGGCCAGCAGCGCGGCGAGATGGCCGCTCATGATCTCGGTGGCCTCATCGGTGTAGACCCGATCGGCGTATTCGGCGCGGTCGGCCTGGTCGGCGGTATGATTGTCCACTGAAGGGACCCCCTTCCCCTTGCTAGACGGCCCGCCTCCGTACTCCTCGGTCAGGCGGGCCGTTCTGCTGTCAAAGTCGTTGTGCGAGTGCGAATTACGTGCTCTGCGTCAACCCCTGCCGGGGGTCACCAGGCGCGCCTCCAACCATTCGGCGATGTCCTGCGCGCGGTAGCGGACCCGCAGCCCTTCTTTGATGTAGCGCGGGCCGGTGCCCCGCGCGCGATCCTGCGCCAGCGCGCCCGGCGTGAGCCCCAGGTACTCGGCGGTCTGCGCGCAGGTCAGTAGCTCGGGCAATTCGACAGTGCGAGAAGACATTTCGGCGTTCCTCCGTGGTGAGCGTTTCGTTCTCTGTCAATAGATTGCCCTAAAGAACGATCGTCAGATACCCTTTAAAAGATCCTTTCCGCAACTCACACGATGATCGGAGACACCCCTATGAGCGCCGCACCGGGCACCGTGAAGGCCGTGCGCCTGCCGGACCCTTCACGCAGAGAAGGCGAACCGGTGATGGACGGGCAGTTCCCCGCGATGGACAGCCCGGTCGTGGTCGAACTGCACGGCCGTCCGCACCGGTATGTGGTGCGGGTGACCAGGACTGCCGACGACGGCCCGGTCCTGACCGACCTGCGCATCCTGAGCGACGACTCGACGCCGGTAGACCATGCGGTGCTGAGGTCGGTGAATCTGCGCCGCCTCACACACGCCGCGCTGCGCTACCTGGCCAGCGGCGGCGGACACTTCGCCGCACCCGGCGAAGTGGAGTCGTTTGCCACGCCGGAGAAATCCGACGATATCCGCCGCCACCATCGGATCAACGACGCGAGATTGATCGACGTGGCCGGACACGTCGGCGACGCGCTAGAGGCCATCAAGAAGGGCGATCCGGTCCAGATCCTGGAGTTCGTAGGCGAGCGCCTGAACATCGGCACCGCGCAGGCGGGCCGATTGATCCGCAAGGCGAAGGCCGAAGGACTCCTTCCGAACAAGCCCTTGCCGCGCCGGAAAAAGGTGATCGGTGTCGAGAAAGGAGGCGGTGACATGCCGTAGTCGCTGCGCAGCTCCACCACCACGAGAAACACACGACGAGAAGGAAATTCGATGGCCACCGTTCACAAGTACGAGAACAAGGGCGGCGTGTTCTGGGAAGTGCGATACCGCACCCCTGACCGCCGACCGACCCGCAAGCGCGGATTCACGACCAAGCGCGACGCCGAACGCTTCGGCAACAGTGTGGAGGTCAGCAAGGACACCGGCGTCTACGTCGATCCCAGCGCCGGGAAGATCACCGTGGGAGATCTCGGCCCGCACTGGCTGAGCAACCAGCGCGGCCACATGAAGCCCAGCGGCTACCGGTCCTATGACTCGGCCTGGCGCATCCACGTCGAACCGCACTGGGGCAAGACGCCGGTCAGCGCCATCAAACCCACGGCCGTGAAGGCGTGGGTCACCGAATTGTCGACGGCACCGAAGACCGGCCGGAGGACAGACACGGGGCTCAGTGCCAGCACCATCGAGACGTGCTTGCGGGTGCTCGCCGGGGTGCTGGCCGACGCCGTGTCGGACCGCAGGATCGTCAGCAACCCTGCGCGCGGGGTGAAGTTGCCGAAGCGCCGCCCGAAGGCCCGCAGGTACCTGACGCACGCCCAGGTGGCCGTGCTGGCCGACCAGGCGAAGCACTCGGCCATCGTGGTGCTGCTGGCCTACTGCGGGTTGCGCTGGGGTGAGCTGGCCGCGCTGCGGGTGCGCGATATTGATTTCCTGCGCCGCCGCATGACGCTCATCGAGAATGCGCCGATGGTCGGCACGGAGGTGGTCGTCGGCTCATTGAAGGGCCACACCAATCGCACCGTTCCGATTCCGAAATTCGTGGCCGACGAAATCGCAGCGGTGTGCAGGGGCAAGGGCCGCGACGAATTGATCTGGGCGAATAGCAAGGGCGAACACCTCGGCCCGCCCGCGTCCAAGGATTCATGGATGTCCGGCGCGGTGGCCCGGTGCATGGCTGCGGATGAGACGTTCCCCAGGGTCACCGCGCACGACTTGCGGCACACCGCCGCGTCTCTGGCCGTGTCGGCCGGGGCCAACGTGAAGGCCGTCCAGAAGATGTTGGGGCACAAGTCGGCAGCGATGACGCTGGACGTCTACGCCGACTTGTTCGATGACGATTTGGACGCCGTGGCCGAACGGCTGGAACAGAGTGCGTCCAAAGTGAGGCCAAACGCCAGTTCCCCGAAGGCGGCTAGCGCGTAAAAAAGGCTCTGACCTGGGCCAGAGCCTTTCTTTCGAGATGAGCCCCCTGTCAGGATTGAACTGACGACCTTCGCTTTACAAGAGCGGTGCTCTACCACTGAGCTAAGGAGGCGGGTACTGCGGCGACCATCATAGCCGCGCACGCCGACCGCGTGACACCGGATGGGTGTCACGCGGTGGCGGAGGAGATCAGGACTGGGCGCGAGCTGCGTCGTCGGCGGCCATCGCATCACGCAGGCTCTTGGGCCGCATGTCGGTCCAGTTCTTCTCGACGTACTCGACGCACGCTGCCCGGCTTTCTTCGCCGAACACGACACGCCAGCCCGCCGGGACCTCCGCAAACGCGGGCCACAGGGAGTGCTGCTCTTCATCGTTGACCAGAACGAAGAAGCGGCCGTCCTCGTCGTCGAAGGGGTTGGTGCTCATTTCACCTCACTGGATACTGGCGCTGTGTACAGGATCACTGCGCGGCCGCTAAGCCACGAGCGTTGTGTCGACCCTAGCAAGGCATACGTTACTGGTAGGGAGTTACCCGATGCTGTTCCGGTCAGAGTCTCATGCGGCGAAGAAGTCGAGCAAGATCTTGTTGACCGCCTCGGGACGCTCCAGGTACCCGTAATGACCCGTATCCGGGATCTCCTGGTAGCGGGCGCCGGGAATAGCCTCGGCCACCTCACGCGACAGGTACGGCGGAATCATCCGATCATCGGCGAACCCAATTGCCAAGCAGGGCACCGTAATCGAACGGTAGGCGGCGACTCGGTCGAATTCGTGGTCCATGGCCCGCTGCGCCCGGACACCGGGCGAAGGGGCCCCCACGGAGAACTCGAACAGGTCGAGCCAATCGCGCGCCGCGTTGGTGTCGGCCATCGTCGCCGGTGACAGGTTCATCACCGCGCTCAAGGCCGCCTCGAACTTCGCGGGCAGCTTCACGGCCGACGCGTCGAGCTCCTGCTCACCGGCCGACAGCGTCTTCTGGAACTGATCAAGCCTGCCGTGACCGGCCATGAACACGGCCTTGCGAACCAGGTCGGGCCGGGCCAGCGCCAGCTCCTGCGCCACCCGCGCGCCCATCGAGGTCCCCGCGATCAGCGCGGGACCCTCGTCCAGGAACTCGATCAGCGCGGCGGTGTCGGCCACCAACTCCTCGATCCGCATTCCGCCCGCGGCCTCGAAAGTCGGCGCGATCCCCCGGTTGTCGAACACACAGACCCGATAACCCGCCGCGACCAGCGCGGGAACCTGATGTAGCTCCCACACGCGCCCAGGCGACCCGGTCCCCATGATCAACACCACCAGCGGACCACCGCCCTTGACGTCCGTGCCCTTGGTACGGTCGCCCTTGACCTGATAATTCAGTGCGATGCCGTTCACCGTGGCCAGTGGCATGAAACAAACCTCTCTGCGGGGTTGATCGTGTGCTACCCCACGGTAACGGGACCGCCACGACACGGCACCGGGGCGGGGTGTTACGCGTCGCTACTTCATCGGCCGTGCGCCGGCGCCCGATAGTATTGATCACTCGCAGGTAGAGCGCAGGGAAACCGGGAGGACGAACCCATTATGGCCGCGAAGAGCACCGCCAACGACATCGCCGACGACGAACTCGAGCCGCTTGCCGACGAAACCGCCCGCCAGGCACAGAAGGTCGTCGCGGCACACGCCGAAGACGCCGACGAGTGCCGCATGCTGCTGTCCATGCTCGGCATCGCCCCCGCCTGACACAGCGCACCCCTGCGACGCATAAGGATGCGTGAGTGGACCAAATGATCGATCAACCGTCCAATGACCGTCCGTCCGAAAGCAGTGAACCCCTCGCGCCGACCGGCGCGGGTTCGGGATTTGTTGTCGTCGCCAACCGGCTTCCGGTCGACCTCGAACGCCTGCCCGACGGCACCACCAGATGGAAGCGCAGCCCCGGCGGGTTGGTGACCGCGCTGGAACCGGTGCTGCGCAGCAACAAAGGCGCCTGGGTCGGCTGGGCAGGCGTGCCCGATGTCGAGGTCGAACCGATCATCGAAGACGGGCTCGAGCTGTATCCGGTGCCGCTCACGGCGCAGGAGGTGGAGGACTACTACGAGGGGTTCTCCAACGGCACGCTGTGGCCGCTCTATCACGACGTGATCGTGCGCCCGGTGTACGACAGGGCTTGGTGGGCGGCCTATGTCGAGGTCAACCGGCGTTTCGCCGAGGAGACCGCGAAGGTGGCCGCCGAGGGTGCGACAGTATGGGTGCAGGACTACCAGCTGCAGTTGGTGCCCAAGATGCTGCGCATGCTTCGCCCCGATCTGACCATCGGCTTCTTCCTGCACATCCCGTTCCCGCCGGTCGAGCTGTTCATGCAGATGCCGTGGCGCACCGAGATCGTCGAGGGCCTGCTGGGCGCCGACCTGATCGGTTTCCACCTGCCGGGCGGGGCACAGAACTTCCTCTACCTGGCCCGCAGACTGGCCGGTCAGCCCACTTCCCGTGGCACCATCGGCGTTCGCTCGAAACTGGGTGTCGTGCAGGTCGGTTTCCGCACGGTCCGGGTGGGCGCGTTCCCCATCTCGATCGATTCCGCCGAACTCGACGAGTCCTCCCGCCGTCGGTCGGTGCGGGAGCGGGCCGCACAGATCCGGGCCGAGCTGGGCAATCCCAAGAACATCATGCTCGGCGTCGACCGCCTCGACTACACCAAGGGCATCGACATCCGGCTCAACGCGTTGCAGGAGCTCCTCGAAGAGGGCCGCGTCGACCCGACCGAGACGGTGATGGTGCAGCTGGCCACCCCCAGCCGCGAACGCGTGCAGAGCTACATCAAGATGCGCGGCGACATCGAACGCCAGGTGGGCCGGATCAACGGTGAATTCGCCCGTGTCGGCTACCCGGTGGTGCACTATCTGCACCGCCCGATCCCCCGCGACGAACTGATCGCCTTCTTCATCGCCGCCGACGCCATGCTGGTGACGCCCCTGCGCGACGGCATGAACCTGGTCGCCAAGGAGTACGTGGCCTGCCACAGCGACCTCAACGGCGCGCTGGTGTTGAGCGAGTTCACCGGTGCCGCGGCGGAGCTGCGCCAGTCCTACCTGTGCAACCCGCACGACCTGGACAGCGTGAAGGACGCGATCATCGGCGCACTCGACGACGATCGCGACACCAAGCGCCGCCGGATGCGGTCGCTGCGCCGTCAGGTGCTGACCCACGACGTCGAACGCTGGGCGCGCGCCTTCCTCGACGCGCTGTCGCACAGCAATATCGCCGGTTCGGCCCTGATGAGCGACGAGCAGACCTACCCGGCCGACCAACGCTGACGCACACAGCGACCTCACAGCGTCGGTCCAGCCACTTCCCAGCGGGGTGGTGGAGCATAGGGGCATGAGTGGTGTGCCTGATGTGCCCGAGGCGCGGGTGCTCGTCGTCGACGACGAACCGATGATCGTCGAGCTGCTGGCGGTGAGTTTGCGCTACCAGGGGTTCGAGGTGGCGACGGCGGCCGACGGCGCCGAGGCGCTGGACCGTGCGCGCACGTTCCGGCCGCAGGCGCTGATCGTCGACGTGATGATGCCCGGCATGGACGGCTTCGGTCTGCTGCGCCGGCTGCGCGCCGACGGGATCGACGCACCGGTGCTGTTCCTGACCGCGCGCGACGATGTCGACGACAAGATCACCGGGCTCACCCTCGGCGCCGACGACTACGTCACCAAGCCGTTCAGCCTGGAGGAAGTGGTGGCGCGGCTGCGGGTGATCCTGCGTCGCGCCGGCCACGCCGAGCCCGAGCGGGCGAGCACCCGGTTGCGCTTCGCCGATATCGAACTCGACGACGACACGCACGAGGTGTGGAAAGACGGCGAGCCGGTTGCGTTGTCCCCCACCGAGTTCACGCTGTTGCGCTATTTCGTGGTGAACGCGGGAAGTGTACTGAGCAAACCGCGGATCCTGGATCACGTGTGGCGCTACGACTTCGGTGGTGAAGTCGGCGTGGTGGAGACCTATGTGTCGTATCTGCGCAAGAAGGTCGACACCGGCGAGCAGCGATTGATCCACACGCTGCGTGGGGTCGGCTATGTGATGCGTGAGCCGAAGCGGTGAGCAGACTCCCCTTGCGGGTGACGTTGGTGCTGATGTTGGTCGTGTTGGCCGGATCCGGTTTGGTCGCTTCGAGTTTCGTGGTCACCAAGGCGATGGAGAACTCGCTGCAGAACCGCACCGATCAGCAGTTGCAGGACGCGGCGATGGAATGGGAGCGGCGGGTGGGGCTGCCCGCACCCAATCTGCCCCCGCCCTCCTCGGAATCCGGACAGCCGCCCGGGCGCTACTTCGTCACGGCCGAGAGCACCGACGGCACCCGAAAAGTACGCCTCGACAATGTCTTCGGTACGAATGCCGAGCCCGACCTCCCCGACCCTCCCGCACTACAGCCGGTCACGGTCGGCTCGTTGGACGACTCGGGCGACCAGTGGCGAGTGCTCACGGTCAACGGCCATCGTGCGACGGCGACGGTCGCGTGGCCGCTGGCCGAGAACATCGAGACGCTACGCAATCTCGTTGTGCTGCAATTGATCGTCGGCGCCATCGTGCTGATCGTCTTGGCCATCGCGGCCTATTTCGTGGTGCGCGGCAGCCTGCGCCCACTGCACCGGGTCGAAGCGACGGCGGCGGCGATCGCGGGCGGCGAGCTGCATCATCGAATCCCGGTGCACGGCAATGTCACCGAGGTGGACCGACTGTCCCGTTCGCTGAACAGCATGCTGACCCAGATCCAGCAGGCTTTCGCGGCCACCGAGGCCTCCGAAACCGCGGCCCGCGAATCCGAGGCGAAGATGCGCCGTTTCGTCGCCGACGCCAGCCACGAACTACGCACGCCCCTCACCACGATCCGCGGCTTCGCCGAGCTGTACCGCCAGGGCGCGACCACCGATCCGGCGATGTTCATGAACCGCATCGAGCACGAGGCCCAACGCATGGGCCTGCTGGTCGAAGACCTGCTCATGCTGGCCCGCCTCGACGCCCAACGCCCCGTCGAACTGGGCCCGGTGGATCTACTGGCGATGGCGGGCGACGCCGTCCACAGCGCCCGCGCGGTCGAAGCCGCCGAAGGACAACACCGCCCGATCACCCTCGAGATCGCCGAAGGCACCGGCACCCTGGAGATCCTCGGCGACGAACATCGCCTCCGCCAGGTCCTCACCAATCTCCTCGGCAACGCCCGCACCCACACCCCCGACGGCACCTCGATCACCGTCCGCCTGACCCCCGCCGCCGACGAGGTCCAGCTCGAGGTCGTCGACACCGGCCCCGGGCTCTCCACCGAGGAAGCCGACCACGTCTTCGAACGTTTCTACCGAGCCGACGCCTCCCGCACCCGCCGCGTACACACAAGCGGCAGCGGGCTCGGCCTGTCCATCGTGGCCGCGCTCGTCGCGGCGCACGGCGGCACCGTGCGCGTCGAATCGACTCCCGGCGGCGGCGCCACCTTCGTGGTGCGCCTACCGCGCGGCGAGTAGGTCAGACCGGCGTGACCTGGGAGACCAGCCAGCGGTTGTCTGCCTTGTCCAGCGAGACCCGCACGCGACTGCCAGAGGTAGTGCCCTCTGGTGAGTCCTTGCTGGTGGTCAGCTGGTTCAGGTAGAGCAGGACGACCGCCTTCTCGGGGTCGGCGGAGACGACGCCCTCGGCCTGGGTGGTGGCCTTGACGGTGAGCTGCTTCTCCTTGGCGCCGGGTGCGATGGCCTGTTCGATCAGCTTCAGGTACTCGGCGCGGAACGACTCGGTGAGATTGTCGGCAGCCCTCGGCAGTTCGGTGTCGACGGTGGCGGGCTCATAGGTGAACATCGCACTCACCGTCCGGCTCGCGCTGCTCATCGCGTCGGTGCGCGCCTGCTCGGTCTTGTCCTGCTGCCACAGCTGATATCCGCTGACACCGAGGACGATGGCCGCGATCAAACCAGCCGCCGCGAGGGCGCCGAAGACGATCTTGATTCGGTTGCTCATCCCACGAACTCCACTTTCGACACGGTCATCCCGGAATCGCCCTTCGACACCGTGATCCGGAATCGGTACTGCCGCGCCTGCGGTTCGGCCGACCCGGTATTACTCACCATCTGCTTGGCGGCGACCAGAACCTTCGCCGAATTCTCGTCGACCGACTCGATGCCCGACTCGACCACCTCGCCGGTGGAGACCACCTTCGCCTGCTTCACCACATCCATGAACGGATCGACGCGACCGTCGAACTCGTTCTTGAACTCCCCCGAAGCCACCGACAGGATCCGGTCGATGTCCTCCTTGGCGGAGTCGGCGCGAATGGTGGTCAGGTTGATGACCGCCTGACGCGCGGTCTGGGTGTACTGCGCGCGCAGATCCTCGTCCTGGCTCCCCGACCGCGCGGCGAACGCGGCGAACCCGGCACCGACGACCAGCGCCAACACCAGCACCGCCGCGGCGGCGAGCCCGATGATCTGCCCGAGCCGCGTCAGCTTCGCATCTTCTTCGTCGAGCTCGGCCGAATCATCGTCGGCCTCGTCCACCACCGCGGCCTTCGTCAACTCGACGGGAACCGCGACTACTGTGGCTTCCTCGGCATCGGCCACCTCGGCCGATTCAACCGCACCCGCGTCGACTGTCACGTCGACGACCTGCCCGTCCTCCACCGGCGGACCCGCCGACCTGGCTGCCCGCCGACGCGGGCGGCCGTTGTTGCTCTCACTCATCTCTGCTGCTCCTCCAACATCGCCTGCCAGCTGGCCGGGACAGTGCCCGAACCGTCGGCGGCGATATCACCTTGGCGGTACATGCGTCCGTCCGGGCCAAGATAGCTGCCCGTGGACGGATCATAGGGGCGCGTAACGGCGGGGGTGACTCCGCCGGTGGACGCCCCGGTGGGGGCCGAGGCCGGGGCTACCGGCTGCGGCGCGCCGAACGGCGGGTTCGTGCCCTGTGGCACGTACCCCGTCCGGCACAGTTCGGGAGTGGGTGCCCGAACACCGGGATACTCCATGCACGGACTGTTGCGAATACCGCGCACTTCGATCGGAGAATCCTGAGCTACCTTGCAGTACAGCCCTTCCGGAGTGTCGATCGGGCTGAAGTCACTCGGCTCACGCCACTGGTCGGCGGGTAGGAAGCCGGTGGTGCAGGCGGGTGGGTCGTGGACCACGGTCATGAAGTCGACCATCGCGCCGTACTTGGTGGGTCCGCGCAGGACCGTCCGCAACGCCGCGATCAACGGCGGGAGAACGACCAGAAGTTGTTCGACACCCGCGTGATACGTCACACCGACCTGGCCGAGACTCACCAGATTGTTCGCCAGCAACGGCAGCGTCGGACGCAGACTCTGGAACTGCTCGGTCACCTTTTGCATCGCGGAAGGACTGTTGTGCAACAGGTTTCGCAAGGTCGGGTCGGACTCGCGGAGCTGATCGGTGAGAGTCGCGAGATCGGTTGTCCAGGACCGGATATTGGCGTCGGACTGGATCTGGGTGTCCAGCAGCGGGCCGATCTGATCCAGCAGTTTCTTCGTCGGTTCCACATCGGTTTCGGCCTGCTGCACCAGCAGTGCCGCCGAGTCGATGAACCGCTGCAGGTCAGGACCTGCGCCGTTGAACGCCAGGAACGCCTCGTCGATCACCTGGCGCAGTCGGGTATCGGCGACGGTCGAGAGCAGCTTGTCGGTCTGATCGAGCAGCGAGCCGACGTCCTGCGGCAGCTTGGTGCGCTGCACCGGGATCACCGAACCCTCGCGCAGATCGCCCGAGGTGGAATTCGGCTCCGGCACCAGGTCGACGTACTGCTCGCCGATCGCCGAAACACTGCGCACCCAGGCGGTCGAGTCCGACGGCACCTTGTAGTCGCTGTTGATCGACAGATCCGCTTCGACCCCGGCGGGGGTGAGCCGCACCGCTTCGACCTTGCCGATGTTGGTGCCGCGGTAGGACACATTGGCGGTCGGATACAACCCGCCGGTGGCGGCGAGCTGCACGACCACGTTGTAGCGGCCGATGCCGAACATCGCGGGCAGCTGCACATACGTCCCACCCATCACGACCAAGCCGATCACGGTGAGGACCGCGAAGATCGCGAGCTGAACATGGACGAACCTGGTGAGTTTCATCGTCCCGCCCCTTCCTGGCCGGGCAGCGGCACGGTGATTCCGGGGATGGAGGGCAGACCGGGAATGGGTGGCAGTCCGGGCAGGGTCGGCGTCGGCGCCGCACTGGGGGCGGGCGCCTGCGGAAGCTTCGTCGGATCGCCCGCGTCGGTCGCCGTCGACGGCGCGAAAGTACCGAGCACGCCCTCGACACCACCGAAGCGTCCGCCGAGCGGAGTACCGGTGAGCCAGTTGCTGTCCAAGCGCTTACCGGTCAGGTCGAAGGTGATGTAGAGGTTGAGGTAGTCGCCCTTGATCGCGTTGCCGATGTTCCTGATCGGGAACGGGAAGGAGGGCAGGATGCCCATCGCGTCGACGAGGTTGGTACCGGTGTTCGCCAGGGTCTCCAGCACCGGGCCGAGGCTGGCCAGGTTGGCCTTCAGATCGTCGCCGCTGGTCTGGATGATTCGCTCGGTGACATCGCTGAGCTCACCCAGCGCGGTGACCGCCCTGGTGATGTTGGCGGTGCGGTCGGCGAGTGCGGTCAGGGCCGGGTGGATCTCGTCGATCGCGCGGGCCAGCACGTCCTTCTGGTCGGCGAGGTTGCCCGCCAGCCGGTCGAGGCCCTCCATCGCGGCGATGATGTTGCCGGTCTGCTTGTCCAGGCCGGTGGTCAGCTCGTTGAGCTGCGGCAGCAGGTCGGCGATCTCGGCCTCGCGACCGCTGAGCGCCGCGTTCATCTCCCTGGTGATGGTCTCGAGCTGGGCGATGCCGCCGCCGTTGAGCACGACCGACAGCGAAGACAGCACCTGCTCGGTGGTCGGGTAGGCCCCGGCCCGCTCCAGCGGGATCACGTCATTGTTTCGCAGCTGACCTTGAGCGGGTGTATTGGTAGGCGCGGACAGCTCGACGTGATTACTGCCGAGGAGGCTGGTCTGCCCGATCTTGGCGATCGCGTTGGCAGGCAGTTTCACCTCGGGATTCAGCGACACCGTCACCAGCGCGTGCCAACCCTCGACATCGATCCCGGTGACATTGCCGACCTCGACGTCGTCCACGCGCACCGGCGAATTCCGGGTCAGCGTGGTGACATTGGGCATCTGGATCCGCACGGTGTACGAACCGGGCCCTCGGCCCTCGGAGCCCGGCATGGGTAGCGAGTTCAGTCCGTCCCATTGACAGCCGGTAGCGCCGAGCGTCACAGCGACGCCCACCGCCAGCCCGGCGAGCATGCGTTGGGGCGTCATCGTTGTCCTCCTGGAACCGCGAGTCCGGCAAGACCGCTCGGCACGGTGATCGGAGCCGTCGTCGGGGCCACCGGCGTGGACGGCACCTCCGCGGCCAAACTCGGCGGGCTGTACGTCAACTGGCCGGGCAGGGCCTGCGTGCCGCCGACCGGGTTGAGCATGATCGGCACGTAGTTCATCGCCAGCGAACTGATCACCGGGGCGATGAATTCCGCGCACAGGTCCGCCGACCGGTCCGAGTCGTTGTGCTCGAGCGCGCGGACGGAACCGCAGAGGAAGGTCAGCGGGCTGGACGTATTGTTCAGTGACACAGAGCCGCTGAGCGAGCCCTGGGCCGGCTTGTAGATCTGGTAGAAGTTCACCAGCGCGGTCGGCGCGGAATGCAGCAGCCGTTCGATCTCCGGCCGCTTGTCGACCAGCGTCTGGGTGACATCGGCGAGCTGCTCGACACTGTCGGTGAGCTCGGCGCCACTGCCTTCGAGGAAACGCTTCACATCGGCGAGCGCCACATCCAGACTGTCCAGTCCCGCACCCAGCTCCTCCGACGCACCGGCGAGTACCGAAGCCACCGAGGCCAGACGGCCGCCGAACTGCACGATCTGCTCGTTGCTCGCCGAGAGCACCTCGACGAACTTCTGCAGATTGCGGATGGTGCCGAACAGGTCGGTTCGCCCGTCGGACAACGTATTCAGCGTGGCCGACAGTTCGCGCAGGGTGTCACGGAACTTCTGGCCGTTGCCGTCGAGGTTGTCCGCGGCAGTGTCGACGAAACGCCCGAACGAGCCCTGCTTGTCGTCGCCGACAGGCCCGAGAGCGGTTGCGAGATTGGAGAGTTCGGCTTTGATGTCGTCCCACTCCACCGGGACCGCGGTGCGCTCGATCGGGATCTGCGCGCCGTCGACCATCTTCGGGCCACCGTCGTAGGCGGGCGCGAGCTGGATGAACCGGGCCGACACCAGCGACGGTGCGATCAGCACGGCGCGCGCGTCGGCGGGCAGGTCGATGCCGCGGTCGACGGACATCCGTACCTGCACCCGGCCCTCGCCGGGCTCGATCGCGTCGATCTTGCCGATCCTGACTCCGAGCATCCGTACCTCGTCGCCCGCGTACAGGCCGGTGGTCGAGGTGAAGGCGGCGGTGATCTTGGTCTTGCCGATGCCGAGGGTGGTGTAGACCCCGACCGCGACCAGCGCGACGATCACCACCACGGCGACCGCGAGCGTCCAACGTGGCACGCCACGGACTTTCGATGCGATGCTCATCGCGGCGGATCCTCCTCGGTCGGCACGATGCTCGGCGGCGCCGGGTGCGTGAAGATGTCGATCAGGTCCTGCGGCAGGTGCTCGGGCCAGACCAGTGCGTCCACCAGTGGACGCAGCTCGGTACTCGTCGCGTTCACCACGTAGGCGTTGAACCACGGACCGTTGCCGACCTGCTCGCCGAGTGCCGAGGCGTAGGGGCCGATACGCTCCAGCGCCTCCGTCAGGTTCTGCTTGTTGCGCTGCAACAGACCGAGCACCGAATTGAGCCGGTCCAGTGTCGGTTTCATCTGCGCCTCGTTGTCGGCGACCAGCCCGGAGAGCTGCTTGGCGACCGAGTCGACGTAGACGATCAGCTGGTTGATGGCGGCACGACGATTGTCGAGTTCGCCGAGCAGGTTGTTGCCGTCGAGCAGTAGCGCGTTGAGCTGCGAACTACGGTCGGCCAGCACCTTGGTGACGTTCTGCGCCCGGCCGAGCAGATCGGTGAGCGCCTGGTCGCGCGTATTGAGGCTGCGCGAGAGCGCGGTGACACCGTCGAGGGCGTTGCGCAGCGGGCCCGGTGTATCGGCGAAGGCGGCCGAGAGCACATCCAGGGTCTTGTCGACCTGATCCAGGTCGAGATCGCGGACCGTCGCGCCGAGGTCGCTGAGTGCCTCGTTGAGCGAGTACGGCGAGGTGGTCCGGTCGAGCGGAATGGTGTCGGAGGTACGCAGCGCGCCCTGTCCGGTCGGCACCACATCCAGGGACTTGCGACCGAGGACCGTGTTGGTCTTGATCGCGGCGGATGTCTTCTGGCCCAGCACGATCGACTCGTCGAGGGTGAACTTCACCAGTACCTTGGGTCCGTCGAGCGAGACCTGATCGACTTCGCCGGACCGCACGCCGGCCACGTGCACCGGGTCGCCCGGCACCAGCCCGCCCGCGTCGACGAAGAACGCGGTGAAGGTCGCGCCGGAGCGGATGAACGGCAGCTTGGTGTACTGCAGAGTGGCGAGTGAGATCGTCACCACCAGCACAATGCCGACGATGCCGACGACGACCGACGACGACTTCTTCTCACTCATTGGGCGTACACCTTCCGGTCGCCTGCAGACCCGGCAACTTCACTTCCATCGGCTGGCCGTTCGGGCCGTCGACGACGAGGTTGGTGCCGCATATGTACAGCTGCAGGAACGAACCGTAGGCGCCGACGCGGACGAGTTGCTTGTAGGTCTGCGGCAGCTTCTCGAGCACCCATTCGAGGTGGTCGGAGCCGTTGTCGAGGTTGGTAGCCAGCCTGCCGGTCTGCTCGATCGTGTTGCGCAGGTCGGGGCGGGCGGTGGTGAGCAAGTCGTTGAGTTCCTTTGTCGCACCGGCGATCCGCGGCAGCGCGGCGCCGATCGGATCGCGCTCGGCGGCCAATCCGCTGACCAGGCGCTGTAATTCGTCGATCGTGGTGGCGAACTGCTCGTCGCGATCGTCGATGGTGGCCAGCACCGTATTCAGGTTGTCGATCACGCTGCCGATCAGCGCATCACGGTCGGCGAGGGTCTTGGCGAAGCTGCCACCGCTGTTGAGCAGTGAGACCAGCGTGCCGCCCTGACCCTGGAAGATCTGCAGCAGCGCCGAGGTCAGGTCGTTGACCTGACCCGGATCGAGGCCGCGCAGCAGCGGCTTGAACCCGCCGAGCAGCAGGTCGAGATCCAGCGCGGGCGTGGTCTGCTCCTTGCCGATGGTGGAACCGTCCGGCAGTCGACGCGCCGAGCCCGGGCCCTCCTGCAGCTCCAGATACCGGTCACCGACGAGGTTCTCGTACTTGATCACCAGGCGCGTGCTCGAGAGCACGGAGTACTTGGTATCCACGTCGAACTCGACGTGCGCGAGATCGTCGTCGCCGACCTTCACCGAGGACACCGAGCCGACCGGCACTCCGGCGATCCGCACCTTCGAACCGGGCAGCATGCCCGAGGAGTTGGTGAACACCGCCTTGTAGCCGTTCTCGCTGGAGAACCGTGCCTGACTGAGCACGATCGCCAAGCCTGCGAACACGAGTGTCATCACCACGGTGAAGATCGCGAGCTTGACTGTTGTCGCCGTGTTCTTCACCGTGTCACTCCCGGCAGCCCTTCCAGCAAGAGCTGGAAAATCTTTGGCGCCTTGTCGTTCAATGCGGGGGGCGCGGTTGTTGGTGTGTACGGCCCGCCCTCACTGGTATCGGTCACCACATAGTTCGAGTGGCTGTCCGGCGCGCGGGTGACAACGCCCTCACAATGCGGTCCGCCGGTGGCGTTCACCTTGGGCAGGTCCTTGGGATAGGTGTAGGGCTTGGAGCCGGGCATGAGCGAGGCGTTCATACCGACGCCGGGCAGCAATCCGCCGAATACCTCCTCGGCCAACGGCATCAGCGGCCCGAGGCCGTTGATGACGCAGCTCAACGCAGGCGCGTACTCGAACAGCAGGCTGGTCGTCGGCCGCAGCAGATCGAGCGCGGTGACGAGCTGGGATTCGTTCTCCCGCAGTACCGAACCGGTGGTATCGGCCAGTCCGATCACGTTCACCAGCACATTGTCGAGCTCGGCTTGCAACTCCGCGATCGTCTTCGCGGTCACCGTGGCGTTGTCCACGGTGCGCAGCAGTGCCCCGGAGGCATCGGCGTAGATATTGGTCACCTGGGCTGTCTTGTCCAGATCCTGTTGCAGGGTGGGTAGATACGGGTTGATCTCGCGCAGGTAGCGATCCGATCGGACGAGCAGGTCGCCGAACTTGTCGCCGCGGCCCTGCAGCGCGGTACCGAGCGCGGTCAGCGTGGCGTTGAGCTTCTCCGGTTCCACCTGGGCGAGCACATCGGACAGGTGCTGGAACAGCGTGTTGAACTCCACTGTCACCGAGCTCGCCGCGACCGTGCTGCCCGGCTTCAGCGAGCTGGACGAAGCCTGTTCGGGGACCACGAAATTCACGTATTTGGCGCCGAACACCGTGGTCGAGCGAATATCGACACCCGCGTTCGACGGCACCAGCTTCAGCTGTTCGGGGTCCACCTCGAGCAGGATCTGCGCGCCGTCGTCGTGCAGGTTGATCTCGGCGACCCGGCCGATCTCGACGCCGCGCACCTTCACCTTGGCGTCGGGGTCGAGCACGAGGCCCGAGCGGGGAGCGTCGACCACTACCTTCGCGGTGGTGGTGAACGCGCCTTGGAACAGGGCGAACGCGAAAACCGCGAGCCCGACGAGCAAGCCGATCATCGTGAGCGCGGCGAGCTTGCGCCCGAGCCCGCCCTGCAATGCGGCAACGATCCGTGAAGAGTCCATCACGCTATCCCGAGAGGTGGAAGTTGCCGGAGGTGCCGTAGATGGCCAGCGAGATCAGCAGCGTCACAGTGACGACCGCGATCAGGGACGACCGCACCGCGTTACCGACCGCGATGCCGACGCCGACCGGACCACCCGCGGCGTGGAAACCGTAGTAGGTGTGGATGAGCATTACGGCCAGTGCCATCACGATCGCCTGCGCGAAGGACCACAGGATGTCGCTCGGGATGAGGAACGTCGAGAAGTAGTGGTCGTAGACGCCTGCCGACTGCCCGTAGATCACGACGGTCGCGAAGCGGCTGGCGATGAACGAGGCGATCACCGCGAGTGCGTAGAGCGGCACGATCGCGATCATGCCCGCCAGCACCCTGGTGCCGACCAGGAACGGAATCGGCCGGATCGCCATCGATTCCAGCGCGTCGATCTCCTCGGCCACTCGCATCGCGCCCAGCTGTGCGGTCGCGCCTGCGCCGATAGTGGCGGCCAGGCCGATGCCGGAGATCACCGGCGCCGCGATGCGCACGTTGATGAGAGCGGCGAAGAAGCCGGTCAGCGCCTCGACACCGATGTTGCCGAGCGAGCTGTAGCCCTGCACCGCGATGGTGCCGCCCGCCATGAGAGTCAGGAAGCCGACGATCACCACGGTGCCGCCGATCACGGCCAAAGCACCGCTGCCCATGCTGATCTCGGCGATGAGCCGGATGGTCTCGGTGCGGTAGTGCACCAGCGCGCGCGGCACCGAGCCGAGCGCCTTGACGTAGAAGATCGCCTGATCGCCCAGGGAATCCACCGATTTCGACATCCGGTCGAAACGGCGGACCGTGCGCGGAAACTTGCTGCGAACTATGAATGCCATCGTGTCACCGCACCGTGAATTTCAGGCCGATCGCGGTGACAACCACATTCACCACGAACAACGCCATGAATGCGAATACCACTGTTTGGTTCACAGCGTCACCGACACTCTTGGGTCCGCCTTTGACCTGGAGCCCGAGATAACAGGCGACCATTCCGGCGATCAGGCCGAACAGGCCCGCCTTGATTTCGGAGATGATCAGCTCGGACAGATTCGTCAGTAGCGGAATCCCGTTGACGAACGCGCCGGGATTCACGCCCTGGAGGAAGACCGAGAACACGAAGCCGCCGGCGATGCCGATGGTGCACACCAGGCTGTTGAGCATCAGTGCCACGAACATCGAGGCGAACACGCGCGGCACGACCAGTCGGCTGACCGGGTCGATGCCGAGCACCTTCATCGCGTCGATCTCTTCGCGAATCGTGCGTGCGCCCAGGTCGGCGCAGATCGCAGTGGCGCCTGCGCCTGCCACGATCAGCACGGTGACGATCGGGCCGACCTGGGTGACGGCACCGAACGCGGCGGCCGCACCGCTGAGGTCGGCAGCGCCGATTTCGCGCAGCAGGATGTTGAGGGTGAAAACCACCAGCACCGTAAACGGAATGGCCACAAGCAGAGTCGGCACGATCGAGACGCGAGCCACGAACCAGGCCTGGTCGATGAATTCACGCCATTGGAACGGCTTGCGGACGGTGGCGCGCGCCACTTCCGCGCCGAGTTCGAAGAATCCGCCGACCGCCCGCAACGGGACAGCAAGGAGGTTTGTCATACCGAATCCTCCTCAATCGACGGGCGGACTGATTTGTCCGCGTACCCGTACTTCACCGCCACCCCGATCTGAAGACTGCCCAAAGACTAGAACATGTTCCTGCTAATGTCTGCCATTTTCGTAGACTCAGAACAGGACTTTTTGCCGTAAATCGCCGTTAAAACTGAAACGGATAGTTATTCAAATCCGCGAACCTCCTGTGAGCCGTCACACACTCCGACGCTCATGTCTACCAACACCTGGACCGGTGATCAACACGACAGGCGTGACAAAACGGACGGAGTGCGTGGCGGGCCAACATCGGGCAAACCGCCAACCGGGCGTTTCAGCCCAGATCGCGGAGGTCACGCGCCGAAAACGTGTGATCGGCGGGGCGCTCCGCGAAGTAGCCACCGAGGGTGGCGGCGAGGTCGGCCTCGGACCATTCGGCGCCCTCGGCGTCGAAGCGCTGCTCGACCGTCGGTGCCGCCATCAGCGCCACCATCGGTCCGTAGACGACGAACACCTGACCGTTCACCGCGTCGGCGGCGGGTGAGGAAAGGTAGGCCACGAGCTTGGCCACATGTTCGGGCGCCAGCGGGTCGACCGCGCCGTCGGGTGCGTCCGCGAAGACCGCCTCGGTCATCGCGGTCCTGGCCCGGGGGCAGATCGCGTTGGCACGCACGCCGTACCTGGACAGCACGCGCGACGCGGTCAGCGTGAGGGCGGTGATGCCCGCCTTGGCCGCACCGTAGTTCGCCTGGCCTTCCGGTCCGAGCAGGCCCGCCTCCGAGGAGGTGTTGACCAGCCGGCCGTAGACCGGCGCGCCCGCCGCCTTGGACGCCGCGCGCCAGTAGGCGGCCGCGTTGCGGGTGAGCAGGAAGTGTCCGCGCAGGTGCACCGCGATCACCGCGTCCCAGTCCTCGTCGGACATGTTGAACAGCATGCGGTCACGGGTGATGCCCGCGTTGTTGACGACGATGTCGAGCCCGCCCAGCGATTCCTGCGCGGTCGAGACGAGCGCGTCGGCCGTCGAGCGCTCGGCGATGGAGCCGCCGACGAATTCCGCCTTGCCACCGAGCTCGCGGATGGCGGCGATGGTCTCGGCCGCCGCGTCCTCGGTCAGGTCATTGACGACCACCGCCGCCCCGGCCGACGCCAGCGCGAGAGCTTCGGCCCTGCCGAGCCCCGCGCCCGCACCGGTCACGACGGCGACCCGGCCCTCCAATGAAATCTGCGTCACACTCATTCGGCCGACTCTAGAACGTGTTCCACCATCCGACAAGAGGCGATCACGCCAACCTCAGTGCGGCCTTGGGGCACTGCGCCACCGCCTCCTCGGCATCGGCGAGACGATCGGGCGCGACATCGCCCTCGGCGACGGTCAACATGTCGTCGTCATCAAGTTCGAACATGTCAGGGGCGATTCCGACACAGACGCCGTTCGCTTCGCACCGGTCGAAATCGACGATGATCTTCATGAGAACTTCCTTCCACGCGGTCTTGGCGACACTAACTCAGACACCCCGGTCCACGGAGCGGAACAGGCGCCGAATCACTATCAATACTGGAACATGTTCCAGTTCGTATGCAATGATCGGTTTCGGCGGGGCTCACCCCCTGCGCCCCGCCACCCGCCCTTTCAGCTCGACACCGAGGTAGGAAGCATGCGCGTCGCGTATACGCCGCAGCAGGAAGAATTGCGCGCCGAGCTGCGCGAATATTTCGCGAAGCTGATGACGCCGGAACGTCGCGCGGCGTTGAGCATGACCACCGGCGAATACGGCTCCGGCAACGTCTACCGCGAGGTCGTGCGCGAGATGGGCCGCGACGGCTGGCTCACGCTGAGCTGGCCCAAGGAGTACGGCGGCCAGGACCGCACCACGATGGATCAGCTGATCTTCGTCGAGGAGGCGGCCATCGCGGGCGCGCCCGTCCCGTTCCTCACGCTCAACTCGGTCGCGCCGACCATCATGCAGTACGGCACCGAGGAGCAGAAGAAGTTCTTCCTGCCCAAGATCGCCTCGGGTGAGCTGCACTTCGCCATCGGCTACTCCGAACCGGGCGCGGGCACCGACCTGGCCTCGCTGCGGACCGCCGCGGTGCGCGACGGCGACGACTTCGTGATCAACGGCCAGAAGATGTGGACCAGCCTCATCGCCTACGCCGACTACATCTGGCTCGCCGTGCGCACCGATCCGACGGCCAAGAAGCACAAGGGCATCACGATGCTCATCGTGCCGACCGACGTCGACGGGTTCTCCTGGACGCCGGTGCACACGATGGCGGGCCCCGACACCAGCGCCACCTACTACCAGGACGTACGGGTGCCCGTCTCGTCGGTGGTCGGTCCGGAGAACGGCGGCTGGTCGCTGATCACCAACCAGCTCAATCACGAGCGCGTCGCCCTCACCTCGGCGGGTCCGCTGAGCCTCGCGGTCGCGCAGACCGTCGAGTGGGCCAAGGAAACCACCCTGTCCGACGGCAGGCGCGTGATCGACCAGGAATGGGCCCGGCTCAATCTGGCCAAGGTGCACGCCAAGGTCGAATACCTCAAGCTGCTGAACTGGGAGATCGCCAGCCGCGCCGACCTGGGCGGCGAGGCGGCGCCGAAGCCGTGGGACGCGTCCGCGTGCAAGGTCTACGGTACCGAGCTCTCCACCGAGGCGTACCGCCTGCTGATGGAAGTCGTCGGCCCCCACGCCTACCTGCGCCAGGACTCCCCCGGCGCCGCCCTGCTCGGCCGGCTCGAGCGGATGCACCGCGCCGCACTCATTCTCACCTTCGGCGGCGGCACCAACGAGGTGCAGCGCGACATCATCGCCATGACCGCCCTGCGCCAGCCCGCATCCGCCCGCTGATCCCGAAAGCCGGTATCTCCCATGGATTTCACTCCTACCGAAGCCCAGACCGATCTCGCCCGGCTGACCGGCGAGGTCTGCGCGAAGCTCGTCACCGCCGATCGGCTGCGTGAACTCGACACCGCCGCCCGCTTCGACGAGCAGCTCTGGAAGTCGCTCGCCGAGACCGGCGTGCTGGCCGCCGCGCTACCGGAAGTACTGGGCGGCAGCGATTTCGGCATGCTCGAGCAGACCGCGATCCTGCGTGAACTCGGCCGCGTCGTCGCCGCGGTGCCCTACCTGTGGTCGATCGTCCTCGGCGCCGGCGCGCTGGCGAAGTTCGGCGATGCCGATCAGCAGGCGCTGGCCGCGCAGGCGGGCGCGGGCGAAATCGTGCTCACCGCCGCGCTCGCCGAGGAACTGCGTGCTACCACCGACGCACCCGGCATCGTCGCCGAGGCCGCCGGTGCCGGGTGGACGCTGACCGGCACCGCCACCACCGTCGCCTACGCCGACCGCGCCGCACGAATCCTGGTGCCCGCCATCACCTCCAACGGCGTCGGTGTCTTCGTGGTCGATCCGGAGCACGCGTCGGTCACCCGCACCGCCCAGCAGGTCGTCGACCTGAGCCCCGAGTTCGCTGTGGAGCTCGCCGCCACTCCGGCCGACCTGCTCGGCACCATCGAGGCCGGCGCCGACATCCTCACCTGGCTGCGCGAATACGCCTGGCTCGGGGTGTCGGCCCTGCAACTCGGCACCCTGGAGCGCGCGCTCGAGCTGACCGCCGAGCACACCCGCACCCGCGAACAGTTCGGCAAACCGATCGGCTCGTTCCAGTCGGTCGCCCAGCGCCTGTCCGACGCCTATATCGACATCGGCGGCCTGCGCCTCACGGTCACCCAGGCCGCCTGGCGCCTCTCGGAGGACCTCCCCGCCGCCGAGGCCATCCACATCGCCAAGTTCTGGGCGGCCGAGGCCGGGCACAAGGTCGCCCACACCGTCGTCCACATCCACGGCGGCCTCGGCATCGACCGCGACCACATCACCCACAACTACTTCACCGCCGCCAAGCACAACGAATTCGCGCTCGGCGGGGCAACTCCCCACCTGCTCGCCTTGGGCGCCGAGCTGGCGAACTAGCCCACTATCGTCCTAGGGCCGGTACCGATCGAATCCGATCGGTACCGGCCCTTTTCGCGTCTTCACGCCGAAGACCCGGTCATCGTCAAGTAGCGCTGGAGGGTGGGGGCGATGTCTTCGATGATCTGTCGCGGAGTGAGCGCGACCACCGGGGGCAGCCGCAGGACGTAGCGACACAGGGCAAGACCCAGGAGTTGGGTGACGATCAGAGCGGCACGGCGAGGGGCGTCGGTGGGGGTGCCGAAGCGGAGGACGGCGGGCAGGACCTGGTCGGCGAAGATCTCTCGGAAGCGGGCCGCTACCGCCTCGTCGGTGATCGAGGAGCGGAGCAGGATCAGCAGAACGGTGTTGTCGTTGCCCTCCCAGATCTCGAGGAAGCGGCGGATCATCAACTCGCCCATGGTGTTCGGGTCGGCGGCGCTCAGGTCGGGGAGGTCCAGGTCGATCTGGGCGGCGGCGGCGAAGAGGCCGTCTTTGCTGCCGAAATAACGCATCACCATCGAGGGGTCGATCTCGGCGTCGGCGGCGATCGCACGGATCGTGGCCTTGGCGTAGCCGTCGGCAGCGAAGCGGGCACGGGCGGCCTCGAGGATGGCAGCCTTCGTCACGTCGGAACGACGGGTGGGAATCTCCTGGTCAGGCATGTCAACGATTGTAGGCCAACAACTGTTGACTTTCATCCGCGAGTGGGTTTACCGTTATGCCTACAAGCGTTGGCAAACAAGCGTTGACCAGGAGTCGAAATGCCCGCCACCTCACTGCCCGAAGCCACCTCCGTCGTCATCGTCGGCGCGGGCCCCGCCGGGCTCACCGCCGCGATCGTGCTCGCCGAAGCCGGCGTCGACCATGTGCTCATCGATCGACTCGGCGAGGGCGCCAACACTTCTCGGGCCGCGGTAGTGCATGCCAGGACGCTCGAGGTGCTCGACGGGCTCGGCATCGCGAGCGCACTCGTCGAACGCGGAATCGAGGTGCCGACCTTCAAGCTGCACGACGGCGCGAAGACGTTGGCCACCATAGAATTCGGCGATCTCCCCACCGAGTTCCCGTACACGCTGATGGTGCCGCAGGACGTCACCGAGCAGGTGCTCCTCGACCGGCTGCACGAACTGGGCGGCGCGGTGTACCGGCCGCTCACCGTCACCAAGGTCACCGAGGAGAACGGCAGCGTCACTGTCGAATACGTCGACGAGGACGACCGGCGCGGCGAGATCGAGGCCGACTATGTCATCGGCGCCGACGGCATGCACAGTGTCGTGCGCGAGCAGGTGGGGATCGGCTTCACCGGAGACACCTACCCGGCCTCCTTCATCCTGGCCGACGTCCACATGAGCTGGCCTGCTTCACGTTCGGAAGTATCGCTGCACCTCTCCCCCGAAGGCGTCACCGTGGTCGCGCCACTCCCCGACGAGGCGAAGAACCGCTACCGCGTCGTCGCCACCGTCGACCAGGCACCGGAACACCCCACCCTCGACGACATCCAGTCACTACTCGACACCAGGGGCCCCGCAGGCGAGATCCGTGTGGACGAGGTCCTGTGGAGCTCCCGCTTCCGCGTCCACCACCGCGTAGCCGACCACTACCGCGCGGGCCGCGTCCTCCTCGCGGGCGACGCCGCCCACGTCCACAGCCCGGCAGGCGGCCAGGGCATGAACACCGGCATCCAGGACGCCGCCCTGCTCGGCACCCTCCTGGCGAAAGTCACCGCAGGCGAGCCGGATTCGATTCTCGATACCTACGAAACCATCCGCAGGCCGATCGCCCTCGAAGTCGTAGCCTTCACCGACCGTATGACCACAATGGCGACCCTGCGGTCGGCCCCCGCTCGCACCGCGCGCAACACCGCCTTCCGCCTCCTCACCCGCATCCCCGCGGTACGCGGCAAGCTGGCCTACCAACTGTCCGAACTCGGCAACCACTGACGGCGCGCACACGTCGCCCCGCCCGGCGGACTGCCGAACGGGGCGACGAGATGAGTAAGCGATAACCGACCGCGCACGAGGGTGCAGGCCGATCAGGAACCCAGGCGGATCAGGAGGCGGAATCGGAGTTCACGCGTTTCAAGGCCGATTTCGATTCGTCGATCGGCGTGTTCTGCGCTGCGGACAGCCACCATTTCCCCTCGCGTTCCACCAGTACATACAGTGCGACCTCGGAGAAGCCACCGGGATCGACGGCTTGCCTGCGGATCTGGGTGACGATCAGCCCCGGAGCCGGACTGGTGGCGACCACGACCTCGAAACGGGAGGCCGGTGCGGGTGAATTCGCCGGCTGCATCATGCCGCGATGGATGGCATTGATCTGGCTGTGACCGATGACCAGAGCACCGAAAGGAGTGCCCCACAACACATCCGCGGCGAACGAGTTGTCGTAGAGATCGGCGTCGCCGGTCTCGAGAGCCCGCTGCAATTCGCCGGCGAGTTCGGCGGCCACGGCCTTCGTGGTCGGGTCGGCGGTCGGGTCGTTCAGGTTCGGTCGCATGGCTTCCTCCGCGTCTCGGTTGGTGACCACAGCCTGCGCCCTCAACCACCATCGAGGTCTAGGCCATTGTGACCGAGGCGACGTTCCGCGCGACAGCGACAGCATGCGCGAGCCTGGCCGCCGGTGCGCGTATCCGCACCGACGGCCAGGCTTTACAACTGGTACAGCGATCTACCGGCCGCTTTAGACCGAGCCCGCCTCGGCGTGCTCGTCGGCAGGGCGCTCATCCGTCTGCGACTTGGCCCAGCGGTAGTCCGGCTTGCCCGCGGGCGAGCGCTTGATCTCGTCGACGAACCACAGGCTGCGTGGCTGCTTGTACGACGCGATCTCCTGCGCCAGTACCGGTTTCAGGTCGGCCAGGGTGGGGCGGTTCTCACCGCGGCACTGGACGACGGCGACGACTCGCTGGCCCCAGCGGGCATCCTCGACACCGACCACCAGCGCGTCGAAGATGTCGGGGTGCGCCTTGAGGGCGCCCTCCACCTCTTCGGGGTAGATCTTCTCGCCACCGCTGTTGATGCTCACCGAACCGCGGCCGAGCATGGTGACCGAGCCGTCCTCCTCGACGCGCGCGTAGTCGCCGGGGATCGCGAAGCGGACCCCGTTGAACTCCTTGAACGTCGCGGCCGACTTGACCTCGTCCTTGTAGTAGCCGAGCGGGATGTGGCCGCTGCGCGCCAGCAGGCCGACGACACCGGAACCCGGCTCCACCGGATTGCCTTCCTCGTCGAGTACCTGGGTGGCCGCGTCGATCTTCACCCGAGGACCACCGGTGTGGGTGGCGCCCTTGGCGACCAGGGAGAGCCCGCCGAAGCCGGTCTCCGAGGAGCCGATGGAGTCGGAGATCATCCGGTTGGGCAGCACCTCGAGGAACTTGTCCTTGAGCGAGGGCGAGAACAGTGCCGCACTGCTGGCCAGCACATACAGGGTCGAAAGATCGTAGGGCTCACCGGTTTCCGGGTTGCCTTCGGCGAGCGCGTCGAGCATCGGGCGGGCCATCGCGTCACCGGTGATGAAGATCAGGTTGATGCCGTGTTTGTCGACGGCCTGCCAGACACCGTGCCCGCTGAACTCCGGGATCATCACGGCCTTGCCGCCGCCGAACAGGCTGTGGAAGGTGGCCCACTGCGAGCCGCCGTGGATCATCGGCGGGATCGGGAAGCGCACCATCTGCGGGTTCTCCGCGCCGATCTTGGCCAGCTCCCATTCGTCCTTGGTGTACTCGCCGGTGACGAAGTTGATGCCCGCGCCGAGCACCCGCCAGACGTCCTCGTGCCGCCACATCACGCCCTTTGGCAGGCCCGTGGTGCCGCCGGTGTAGAGCATGTAGATGTCGTCGGGCGAGCGCTCCTCGAAGTCGCGTTCACCCGACGAACCGGCCAACGCCGCTTCGTACTCCACGGTGTCCGCGCCGGTGGGACCCTCGGTGCCGTCGTCGATGACGATCACCGTCTTCAGGGCGGGCACCTTGTCCCGCACCGCCGCCACCTTGTCGGTGTAGCGGCGCTCGTGGATCAGCGCCACCATGTCGGAGTTGTCGAAGATGTGCAGTAACTCGTTCTCGACATAGCGGAAGTTGACATTGATCATCACCGCCCGCGCCTTGAAGACGGCCACCATCGCCTCGACGGCCTCGACGGTGTTCCTGGAATAGATTCCGACTTTGTCGCCGGGACGCACACCCTGTTCCAGCAGGTAGTGGGCCAGTTTGTTGGCCCGCTCCTCTAGTTCGGCGTAGGTCGACTCTCGATGTTCGCCGACCAGCACGATCCGGTCGGGCATCAAGTCGACGGCATGTTCGACGAGATCGGCTATGTTGTAGCTCACAAGGACAAAAATAGAACGTGTTACTGTTTCTGACAAGACTCAACTTGTCAGGAGTACGAAAATGGCCCACTGCCTGGTCGAGAAACGCGACCATGTCCTCATCGTCACCATGAACCGCCCCGAGGCGCGCAACGCCCTCTCCGGCGAGATGATGGCGATCATGCGCGACGCCTGGGACCAGGTGGACAGCGATCCCGACATCCGCGTCGCGATCCTCACCGGTGCGGGCGGGGCCTTCTGTGCGGGGATGGATCTGAAGGCGATGAGCTCGCAGCATCCTGGGGACACCGCCTCCAGCGGCAGCTGGGACCCGGCCTACCTCCCCGCACTGCTGAAGGGGCGGCGACTGGCCAAGCCGCTGATCGCGGCAGTAGAGGGCCCTGCCATTGCCGGTGGCACCGAGATCCTGCAGGGCACCGACCTGCGCGTGGCTGGGGAAAGCGCCAAGTTCGGCGTCTCCGAGGCCCGTTGGGGCCTGTTCCCGCTGGGTGGTTCCGCAGTGCGGCTGGCCCGGCAGATCCCGTACACGGTGGCCGCTGATCTGCTGCTGACCGGTCGGCACATCACCGCTGCCGAGGCCAAGGATATCGGCCTGATCGGCCATGTGGTCCCCGACGGAACCGCCCTCGACAAGGCCTTGGCGCTGGCAGGCCAGATCGCCGACAACGGCCCGCTCGCCGTCCAGGCGATGCTGCGCACCCTGCGCGAAACCGAGGCCATGCCGGAGAACGAGGCGTTCCCCATCGAGGCGAAGATCGGCATCGAGGTGTTCAGATCAGCCGACGCCAAGGAAGGGCCGCGAGCCTTCGCCGAGAAGCGCAAGCCGAACTTCACCGGTTCCTGAACGCCACTAGGGCGCTGGGCTCGAGGCCCCGCGCCCTGGTCGGCTGGGGTGCTTACGCGCCCGGGTAGTTCATGTAGAAAGGCTCCCACTGGTGACCGTCGGGGTCGATGAACGTGCGACCGTGCATCCCGACCTCGGCCTCCTGGGCGCGCTTGTCGTCGTTGGTCTCCTCGGTGGCACCCGCGGCGACGGCGGCGTCGGTCAGCGCGTCGACCTCATCGGCGCTGGCCAGCGACAGCGCGTACCCCGCGGCGGCGGTGTTGATGGTGTCGGCGATCGGACGCTTGCTGAAGGTCGAGAAGAAGGGCTTGGTCAGCAGCATCAGGCAGATGTTGTCGTCGATGACGATGCACGACGCGTTCTGATCGGTGAAATCCTCGTTGACCTTCCAGCCGAGCGCCTCGTAGAACCCCTTGGAACGGTCGAGGTCGGCGACAGGGAGGTTGATGAAGATCATCTTGTTGCTCATGGGATCAGCCTTTCGGGGCGTCGTTGCGGTCTCGTTCATGTAGACGCGTCGGCTCGTCCGGATTCATCGCATCCACACAAAGTTCGCGGAATCGGGATAGTCCGTTTTCGGCTCTGTCGGCTGTCGGACCCCTGTGGCATCGTGAAACTATGAGCGACGCCGCAACCGCCACCACCGGGCCTGATCCCGCTGTACTCGCCGAATTCGAGACGCATCGGCGCGAGTTGTGCGCCTACGCCTATCGCATGCTCGGCTCCTCGTTCGAGGCCGAGGACGCGGTGCAGGAAACCTTCACCCGAGCCTGGCGCTCCTACGATTCCTTCGAGGGTCGCGCGAGTCTGCGCTCGTGGTTGTACAAGATCGCCACCAATATCTGTCTGGACATGCTCGACCGTCCACAGAGTCGTGCCAGACCGATGGATCTCAACGGGCCGGGCCGCCCGGATTCGCCGCTGCCCATGCCACAGCCCGATTACGTGTGGATCGAGCCGATTCCGAACGCGCTCGCCTTCGGCGCCGACCCGGCCGACCACGCCTCCACCAGAGACACCCTGCGCCTCGCCTTCGTCGCGGCCTGCCAGCACCTGCCCGCCACTCAGCGCGCGATCCTGATCATGCGCGAGGTGCTGCGCTTCTCCGCAGGTGAGACCGCCGAAGCGCTGATGATGTCGCCCGCGTCGGTGAACAGCGCGCTCCAGCGGGCCAGGGCCACCATGTCGAAGGTGCAGCCCACCGTGACCGACAGTTTCGACGAGACCGATCCCGATCAGCGCAAACTGATCGACGATTTCGTCACCGCGTTCGAGGCCTACGACATGGACGCGCTCACCACGCTGCTCAAAGCCGATGTGGCGCTGTCGATGCCGCCGTTCGATCTCTGGATCTCGGGCCCGGAGAACGTGGCCGCGTTCATGCTCAGTACGGGCAGCGCGTGCCGCGATTCGCGGATGGTGCCGCTGGTCGGCGCCAACGGCTCGCCCGCCTTCGGCCATTACAAGCCGAGCGAGGAGCCCGGCGTCTGGGTGCCGTGGTCGATCACGGTGCTCGAGCTGGAGGGCAACACCATCGCCGGCCTCAACTTCTTCCTCGACACCCAGCGCCTGTTCCCACTCTTCGGGCTCGAACCGGAGTGGCGCGAGCCCGTCTGAGCGAGAACGGTTTTCACAGCAGGCGGCGCTTGTACAGCTTTCCATTGGGATCGCGGGGCAGCTCCGCACGGTATTCCACCGTGCGGGGCAGCTTGTACTTCGCGAGCTGACCGGCGGCGAATTCCAGGATGTCGGCGCTGAGTTCGTCGCTGCCCTCGGTGCCGGGCACCGGCTGCACGAACGCCTTCACCTGCTGACCCCAATCCGGGTCGGGCACACCGAGTACCGCCACATCGGCGATCTTCGGGTGGCTCATCAGCACGCCCTCGATCTCGGCCGGGTAGATGTTCACCCCGCCCGAGAGAATCAGGTCCGAACGCCGATCACAGAGGAACAGGTAGCCGTCCTCATCGAAGTAGCCGATGTCGCCGACGGTGAACATCTCACCGACGCGCGACTCCTCGGTCTTCTCCTTGGCCTTGTGATACTCGAAGCTGGATGCGCCCATCTTCATGTAGATCAGGCCCTCTTTGCCCGCGGGCAGTTCGGTGCCGTCCTGCTCGTCGAGCACCTTCACCACCGACCACGGCCACGCCTTGCCCACCGAGCCCGGCTTTTCCAGCCACTCGGCGCCGGTGATCACCGTGCCGCCGCCCTCGGTCGCGGCGTAGTACTCGGTGACGACCGGTCCCCACCACTCGAGCATGCGTCGCTTGGTGTCGGGCGGGCACGGCGCCGCACCGTGGATCATGCTGCGCAGCGAGGACATGTCGTAGCGGGCCCGCACCTCGTCGGGCAGGGCCAGCAGCCGGTTGAACTGCGTGGGCACCATGTGACTGTGGGTGACCTTGTACTTCTCGATCAGCGCGAGCATGCCCTCGGCGTCCCAGCGATCCATCAGAACGAGCTTGTGCCCCATCTGGATCGAGATCGTCGAGTTGTTCAGCACGGCCGTGTGATAGAGCGGCGAACCGCAGATGTGCACGTGATCGTCGTAGGGACCGAGGCCGAACAGACTGAAGTAGGCCTGGTTCGCCGCGGGAACGACATCGGGATCCGCGCCGGTCAGCGGGCGGCGAACGCCCTTGGGCCGACCGGTGGTGCCCGAGGTGTAGAGCATCGGCGCGCCGATGGACCGCTCGTCCGGACGGCCGGTGTCAGCGGCACCGAGCCACGACACCGGCCGGAACCCGGCGATCGTGCCCGCCGAGAAGCGGGCTTCGGCGGAGAGTTCCGCGAGGTCGGCCGCTTCGGCCGCGGTGTCGGCGAACCTTTCGCTGGCCAGGAACGCCGATGCCTCGCTGTCGCCGAGGATGTAGGCGATCTCCGGCGCGGTGAGGTGCCAGTTCACCGCGACGATGTAGAAACCGGCCTGGTAGGCGGCGAAGTACGCGGCGATCGCCTCGACCCCGTTGTGCAGCATGCTGACCACGACGTCGCCGGTGCGCAATCCGATGCCGCGTAGTCCGTTGGCGTAGCGGTTGGCGAGGGTGGCCAATTCTCGATAGCTGATCTCCCTACCGTCCGGGTCGACGAGGGCGATCCGTTCAGGATCGGCCTCGGCGATATTCCACAGTCCGAGGACTTCCGTTGTCTGCTGGCTGCTCACCCTTCGAATTTAGAACGTGTTCTACATGGTGACAAGGGGTTGGAGCCGACGCATTTGTTCGGCATCCGACACCGAGACAAGCATCATCGTCACGCCCGCGTCCTCCCATTCCTTCAGCCGGGTGCGCACGTGGGCCTCGTCGCCGAAGATCGCAGTGTCGGTGATCAGCTCGTCGGGCACCGCCGCGGCGGCCTCGGCCTTGCGTCCCGCCTGGAACAGCGCGGAGATCTCGTCGACCTCGGCGCCGTAGCCCATCCGCTTGTACACCTGGGCGTGGAAGTTCAGCTCGGGAGCGCCCATGCCGCCGATGTAGAGCGCGCTCACCCAGCGCATCCGCTCGATCTCGGCCGCCGGATCGTCGGTGATCACCACCTGCGCGCTGGCCGCGATCTCGAAATCGGCCCGCGAACGGCGCGCGCCCGCACGCGCGAAGCCCTCGTCGAGCCACTCGTTGTACATGCCCGCCAGGCGCGGGGCGTAGTAGATCGCCAACCAGCCATCGGCGATCTCGGCGGTCTGGGCGACGTTCTTCGGGCCCTCCGCGCCCAGCCAGATGGGCAGATCAGCGCGCAGCGGGTGCACGATCGGCTTGAGCGGTTTGCCGAGCCCGGTGGCGCCTGGACCCCCGTACGGGAGGCCGTAGTGCTTGCCCTCCGAGGTCACCGGCGCCTCGCGGGCCAGCACCTTGCGCACGATGTCGACGTACTCACGCGTGCGCTTCAGCGGCTGGGCGAACGGCTGCCCGTACCAGCCCTCCACCACCTGCGGACCGGAGACGCCGAGGCCGAGGATGGCCCGGCCGCCGCTGAGGTGGTCCAGCGTGAGCGCGTGCATCGCGGCCGCCGCGGGAGTGCGGGCCGACATCTGCGCCACCGATGTACCGAGGCGCACCCGCTCGGTCGACGACCCCCACCAGGCCAGCGGAGTGAAGGCATCCGAGCCCCAGGACTCAGCCGCGAACACCGCGTCGAACCCCGATTCCTCGGCCGCGATCACCAGTTCGCCGGCGTTGACGGGCGGCTGCGCGCCCCAGTATCCGAGTTGAAGTCCGAATTTCATGATCGGCGCCCTTTCGGCGAATCCTTGCGAGCAGAATAAGAACCTGTTCTACTCGATATCGTGACCCAGGGGAATACCGCAGTGGAAGTATTGAGTGCACCCCTTCGGGTGCGATTCGACTACACCAGGTCCGTCGGACCCATCATCGGCGCATTTCTGACCGGACTGCGCGAACGCCGGATACTCGGCGCTCGCGGCAGCGACGGCCGGATACTCGTGCCACCGCCCGAATACGATCCACTCACCAGCGCGCCGGTAGGCGAGCTGGTCGAGGTCGCGGCAACGGGCACCGTCACGTCCTGGACGTGGGTGTCGGAGCCATTGCCCGGCCAGCCGTTCGACCGCCCGTTCGCCTGGGCGCTGATCCAGCTCGACGGCGCCGACACAGCTCTGCTGCACGCCCTCGACGTTACCGACCCCGGCCAGCTCAGCACGGGAATGCGGGTCAGTGCCCGCTGGGCCGACGAGCGCACCGGCCGCATCCAGGACATCGCCTGCTTCGCGCCGGGCGAGACCACCCAGACCGCGATCTCCGCCGAAGACACCGAAGCTCTGGTCACCATGCTGACCACTCCCGTAGACCTGAACTACAAGCACACCGCCTCCCCGCAGGAGAGCATCTACCTGCGCGGCCTCGCCGAGGGCAAGCTCATCGGCGGCCGGTCCGAGGCGGGCGGGCGGGTCTACTTCCCGCCGCGCGGCGCCAATCCGACCGACGGCACCCCGACCAACGACCTGGTCGAGCTGCCGGACAAGGGCATCGTCACCACCTTCTGCATCGTCAACGTGCCGTTCCTCGGCCAGCGGATCAAGCCGCCGTATGTGGCCGCCTACATCCTGCTCGACGGCGCCGACATTCCGTTCCTGCACCTGGTGCTCGGCTGCGAGGCCAGCGAGGTGCGGATGGGAATGCGGGTCGAGGCGGTGTGGAAACCCCGTGAGGAGTGGGGTCACACGATGGCCAATATCGACCACTTCCAGCCCAGCGGTGAGCCCGATGCACCGTACGAGTCCTTCCAGAACCACCTCTAGAGAGGCGACGGTGACCATTCCCGAAATCGCGGTGGTGGGGTTCGCCCACGCACCGCATGTGCCGGAGACCTTCGGCACGACCAATGGCGTCGAGATGCTCGTGCCGTGCTTCCAGCAGCTCTACGCGACCCTCGGCATCACCAAGACCGACATCGACTTCTGGTGCTCCGGCTCCTCGGATTACATGGCGGGTCGTGCCTTTTCGTTCATCTCCGCGGTCGACGCGATCGGCGCGGTGCCGCCGATCAACGAATCGCACGTGGAGATGGACGCGGCATGGGCCCTCTACGAGGCGTGGGTGAAACTGCGTTCCGGCCAGGCCGAGACAGCGCTCGTGTACGGCTTCGGCAAGGCCTCGGCGGGTAATCTGCATCAGGTTCTGACCATGCAGCTCGACCCGTATCTGGTCGCGCCGCTGTGGCCGGACGCCGTCTCGGTCGCCGGATTGCAGGCGCGAGCCGGGCTCGATTCCGGCCGGTGGACCGAGCAGGAGATGGCCGCTGTCGCCGGCGGTGACATCGAATCCTTGCTCGCCGCGCCGTATGTGGCCGATCCGCTGCGCGCCCACGACATCGCGCCGATCACCGACGGCGCCGCCGCCATCGTGCTCGCGGTCGGCGACCGGGCCAGGGAACTGTGCGAGCGCCCGGCGTGGATCACCGGCATCGCGCACAACATCGACGCCCAGGCGCTCGGTGGTCGCGACCTGACCCGCTCCCCCTCCACCACCAAGGCCGCCGCGGTGGCGACCGGCGGCAACACCACCTTCGACCTCGCCGAACTGCACGCGCCGTTCAGCCACCAGCAGCTGATCCTGGCCGAGGCGATCGGTCTGCCCGCGGGCACGCCGGTGAATACCTCCGGTGGCGCGCTCGCCGCCAACCCGATGTTCTCGGCCGGACTGGAACGGATCGGGTGTGCCGCCGAGGCCATCATCTCCGGCACTGCCAACCGGACTCTCGCTCATGCGACCAGCGGCCCTGCGCTGCAGCAGAACCTGGTCGCCGTTCTCGAATCGGAGGCACGATGAGCTTCCCCGCGGCGGTGCTCGGCACCGGCCAAACTCATCACGTGACAAAACGTACGGACGTGTCCATGGCGGGCATGTGCCGTGAGGCGATCGATCGCGCACTCGATGACGCGGGCCTGACCATTGCCGATATCGACGCCGTCGTCGTCGGCAAGGCGCCCGATATGTTCGAGGGCGTCATGATGCCCGAGCTGTATCTCGCCGAGGCACTCGGCGCGGCGGGCAAACCGCTGCTGCGCGTGCACACCGCCGGTTCGGTCGGCGGCTCCACCGGCGTCGTCGCGGCGAACCTCGTACAGGCCGGCGTGCACAAACGCGTGCTCGCCATCGCCTGGGAGAAGCAGTCCGAGTCGAATGCCATGTGGGCGTTGTCGATTCCGGTGCCGTTCACCATGCCGGTCGGCGCGGGCGCGGGCGGCTACTTCGCCCCGCACGTGCGCTCCTACATCCGTCGCTCGAACGCGCCACTGCACATCGGCGCGATGGTGGCGGTGAAGGATCGGCGCAACGGCGCGAAGAACCCGCTCGCGCACCTGCATCAGCCCGACATCACCCTCGATTCGGTCCTGGCATCCCAAATGCTCTGGGACCCGATCCGTTTCGATGAGACCTGCCCGTCGTCCGACGGCGCGTGCGCGCTGGTGATCGGCGATGCCGAGGCCGCGGCGGTGGTCGAAGCCGAAGGTAAGAAGGTGGCCTGGGTCCACGCGACCGCGATGCGCACCGAGCCGACCACCTTCTCCGGTCGCGACCAGGTGAACCCGCAGGCGGGCCGGGACGCGGCCGCCGCCCTGTGGAAGTCGGCCGGGATCACCGATCCCCTGGAAGAGATCGATGTCGCCGAGATCTATGTGCCGTTCTCCTGGTTCGAGCCGATGTGGCTCGAGAACCTCGGTTTCGCCGCCGAGGGCGACGGCTGGAAGCTCACCGACAAGGGCGAGACGGAAATCGGCGGACGCCTGCCGGTGAATCCCTCGGGCGGCGTTCTCTCGTCCAACCCGATCGGCGCCTCGGGCCTGATCCGATTCGCCGAAGCCGCCAAGCAGGTGATGGGACGCGCAGGCGATTACCAGGTGTCGAACGCGCGCAAGGCACTGGGCCACGCGTACGGCGGCGGTTCCCAGTACTTCTCGATGTGGGTCGTCGGAAGCGAGCCCCCGGCATGAAGTTCACCGTCGGTATCGCGCTGAGCCCGCTGGAACAGCTCGCGGAGCTGGCCAAGACGGCCGAGGAATGCGGGTTCACCTCCATCGGCTTGCCCGACTCGCTGTTCTATATGAAGTCGCAGGCCGCCGACTACCCGTACACCCCGGACGGCAGCCGCTTCTGGGGCCCGGAGACTCCCTGGGTCGACCCGCTGATCGCCGCGGCGACGATGGCCGCGGTGACCACGAAGCTGCGGTTCTACACCAACGTCCTCAAGCTCGGCTCGCGCAATCCGCTCCTGCTGGCTCGCCAGGTCGGCTCGATCGCCAATTTGTCGGGCAACCGCTTCGGCTTCGGCATCGGCATCGGCTGGGCGCCTGAGGAATTCGAGTGGTGTGGCGTTCCGTACGCCCGCCGCGGCGCGAGGGTCGACGAGATGATCGAGGTCATCCGGCTCGTCCTCGACGGCGGCATGGTCGAATTCCACGGCGAGTTCTTCGATTTCGACGAGCTGCAGATGAGTCCGGCGCCGAGCGAGCGGGTGCCGTTCTACATCGGCGGGCACACCGGTCCGGCGCTGCGCCGGGCCGCCCGCATCGGTGACGGCTGGACCTCGGCGATGATGAAGTTCGACGACCTCGTCACCACCATCGGCACGCTGGGCGACCTGCGTGCCGAATACGGCCGGTCCGAGGAGCCGTTCGAGATCCAGGCCGTCTGCATCGACAAGTTCGGTCGCGACGGCTATCAGGATCTGGCCGACGCGGGCGTCACCGACAACATCGTGGTTCCCTGGCTGGCCGACGGTATCGGGTTCGACGGCGAGCTGGCAGCCAAGCAGGACTCGATGCGCAAGTTCGCCGAGAAATACATCGCCGACCCCATCATCGCGAAGGTAGCGCCATGACCGAGACCGTAGTCGAGAATTCCGCCCGCGCCGCGGGCCTGGCGTCCCAGGCCGCGGTCCGGGCCAAGGATCGGGCCGCCTGGGTCGCCCTGTTCGCCGAGGACGGCATCGTCGAAGACCCCGTCGGCCCTTCGGGTTTCGACCCCGAAGGCGTGGGCCACCGCGGCCACGAGGCCATCGGCGCATTCTGGGACAAGGCCATCGCCCTCACCGAATCCATCGAATTCCGCTTCGAGGACTCCTTCGCGTGCGGCAATGAAATCGCCTTCACCGGCCTGATCCGCACCACCATGGCGGGCCATGTCATCGATGCCGAGGGTGTGTTCACCTACAAGGTTCGCGCCGACGGAAAGATCACCGCTTTGCGCGCCTTCTGGGAAGTGGACCGCGCGGTCGCGACCACGCGCCCCGTATAGCAGCAAACACGAGAACAGCCCGGGACCTTTCGGTCCCGGGCTGTTCTCGCTGTGACGACTCAGTGCGCGACGGGGCAACCGGCGGGCTTGTAATCGACCGGCAGCTCCTTGATCCCATTGAGCCAACCCGAACGCAGACGTTTCGGATCACCGATTTGCGTGATATCGGGCAGATGATCAGCAATCGCGTTGAAGATCAGGTCGACCTCGAGCCGAGCCAGGTTCGCCCCGACGCAGAAGTGGGCGCCGGTGCCGCCGAAGGACAGGTGCTGGTTGTCGGCGCGGGTGATGTCGAACGTCTCCGGATTCTCGAAGACGTCCTCGTCGAAGTTGGCCGAGCGGTACAGCATCACCAGCCGCTGACCCTTCTTGATCTGCACGCCGCCGAGTTCGGTGTCCTCGAGCGCGGTGCGCTGGAAGGAGGTCACCGGGGTCGCCCAGCGGATGATCTCGTCCGCCGCGGTGGCCGGGCGCTCCTTCTTGAACAACTCCCACTGGTCGGGGTTCTCCATGAAGGCGATCATGCCGTGGGTGATGGCGTTGCGGGTCGTCTCGTTGCCCGCGACGGCCAGGACGATCACGAAGAAGCCGAATTCCTCCGGCGTGAGGTGCTCGCCGTCGACGTCGGCCTCGATCAGCGTGGTCACCAGATCGTCGGCCGGGCAGGCCTTCCTGGCCTCGGCCATCTGGTAGGCGTAGCCGAGGATCTCCATCGACGCGGCGACCGGATCGGCGGTGCTGTCGGGATCGTCGTAGCTGGTCATGTCGTTGGACCAGTCGAAGACCTTCATCCGGTCCTCCTGCGGCACACCGATCAGTTCGGCGATCGCCTGCAGCGGCAGCTCACATGCCACCTGGGTGACGAAGTCACCGCTGCCGGACTCGAGCGCTCGCTTCACGATGCCTTCGGCACGGGCCGAGAGTTCGGCGCGCAGACCGTTGATCGCGCGCGGGGTGAAGCCCTTGGCGATCAGCTTGCGCAGCTTGGTGTGCTCGGGGGCGTCCTTGTTCAACAGGACGAAGCGCTGCAGTTCGATCTGCTCGCGCTGGATGTCGTCGTTGAAGCGCGGGATCGCGGTGTTCTCGAAGGTCGAGAACACATCGCTGCGGCGCGACACCTCTTTGACATCGGCGTGCTTACTCACCACCCAGAAGCCGTCGTCATGGAACCCGCCCACCTCGGGCGACTGTTCGTTCCACCAGACCGGGGCCGTACGACGCAGCTCGGCAAACTCCTCGGCCGGAATCCGCTCGGCGTAGATGGCCGGGTCGGTAACGTCGAACCCGTCCGGCAGGTTCGGCCGGGCACCCGTCACAGGGCCGGCGTGTTCGGTGCTCGGATCTACCACCAGATGTCTCCTTCGACAAACTGAAACACGTTCTACAATCATTCAAGCACAGGGGTTGCCGCGACGGAAGAACCTCGCGGTTTTACCCTGGACTCAAGATCAGAACCTGTTGCAGTTATGAGGGAGATTCAGATGGGCACACCCGTGATCGTCGAAGCCGTGCGCACTCCGATCGGCAAACGGCGAGGGCAGCTTTCCGGACTGCACGCGGCCGAACTACTCGGCCTGGCCCAGCGCGGACTACTCGACCGGGCGGGCCTGGACCCCGCCGAGGTCGAGCAGGTGATCGGCGGCTGCGTCACCCAGGCGGGCGAGCAGTCCAACAACGTCACCCGCGTGGCCTGGCTGCACGCGGGCCTGCCGTGGCAGACCGGCGCGACCACGATCGACGCCCAGTGCGGTTCGGCCCAGCAGGCCAACCACCTCATCGCGGGCCTCATCGCCACCGGCGCCATCGACGTGGGCGTCGCGTGCGGCGTCGAGGCGATGAGCCGGGTGCCGCTGGGCGCCAATGTGGGCACCGAGGCGGGTACCCGACGGCCCGCGTCGTGGTCGATCGATCTGCCCGACCAGTTCGGCGCCGCCGAGCGCATCGCCCGCAGGCGCGGGATCACCCGCTCCGATATCGACCGATTCGGCTTGCGCTCACAGCAATTGGCAGCCAAGGCGTGGGCCGAGGGCCGCTACGACCGCGAAGTGCTGCCGATCTCGGCACCGGTACTCGACGGCGAAGGCGTGGCCACCGGGGAGAAGGTGGAGGTTGCCCGCGACCAGGGTCTGCGCGCCACCACCATCGAGGGGCTGTCCGCGCTGAAACCGGTCGTGGCCGACGGCATCCACACCGCTGGCACCTCGTCGCAGATCTCCGACGGCGCCGCCGCGGTGCTGCTGATGGACGAAACCGTGGCGCGCCGAAAGGGTTTGCGCCCGCGCGCCCGGATCCATACCCAGGTTCTCGTCGGCGCCGAACCGGAGTTCCATCTCGACGGTCCGGTTCAGGCGTGCACCCGCCTTCTCGAGCGTTCGGGAATGACGATTGGCGATATCGATCTATTCGAGATCAACGAAGCATTCGCGTCGGTCGCACTTTCGTGGGCTGCCGTACATCAACCTGACATGGACCGTGTAAATGTCAACGGCGGCGCGATCGCAATCGGGCATCCTGTCGGCTCTACCGGCTCCCGATTGATCACAACCGCGTTACACGAACTCGAACGCACAGGTCAGGGCACTGCCATGGTGCTCATGTGCGCCGGCGGCGCACTGGCGACCGGGACCATCATCGAACGCCTGTAGACTGACCCATACCGAAACCGGGCGCCCAGGTTGAACATTCATCCCAGGGCGCCCGGAACGTGTCGTACGCCACAAAGTCACGGGGGGCAGGGGGATGATGAGATGTCAGCTATCTTTGGGTTATCGTGTGGTGAGGGCTGAAGAGCCCCGCGACGGGCACGAACCCGGGCCCCCTTGCGCTCCGCAAGAGTCGTTGGCCTGACCCGCAAACGCGTCCGCCGCCGCCCCTGCACGCAGGTGAGCGTCGGAAATCGTCGAGAAATCCCGAATCAGGCGTAGGTTTTCAGTTACTGAGCCGCTAATATCAATGATACGTATCCGAGATAACGACTGTTAGTACAGTGAAGGGAATTGGGCGGCTCACAATGGCTGATTTCGCGGCGCGGCTGAACAAGCTGTTCGAAACCGTGCATCCCCCGGGGCGCAAGCCGCATACCAACGCAGAGGTTGCGGCTGCGCTGACTGCCTCCGGGCATCCGATCTCGAAGCCGTATCTCTCGCAGTTGCGGTCGGGACAACGAACGAATCCGTCCGACGAGACGGTGGCCGCCCTGGCGAAGTTCTTCAAGGTCAAGCCTGACTACTTCTTCAACGATATCTACGCGGCCAAGATCGATCACGACCTGGAGCTGCTCGCGCAGCTGCAGGGTTACGGACTTCGTCGACTGTCGAGTAGGGCATTCGATCTGTCCGAAGAATCACAAAATCTGCTCACATCGATGGCGGAGAAGTTGCGGGCCAGCGAAGGCTTGCCCGAAATTCCTCCGGACGGAACAGAATAGGATCTACGCAACCGGTCGGCCTGACGCACCTGATGGTGTCCTGGGTACGGCCGTAAAAACGTCGGATACGCAGACAACGGGCCTGAGACGGTGGAAATCACCAGCTCAGGCCCGTTTTCTGCGTCGAGCGGTCAGCTCGACGCAGCGGCGTTCTGCGGTGCCGACTTCGCGGCAGACACCGCGCTCTCGTACTGATTCGCGAGCGCGAGCACCCAGCCGCGGGGGCTGATGCCGGGCGGCGGGGCGATCCAGCGCGCGTCGACGAATAAGTCCCCCAACGGATTTCGCGCCCACTCGGCCACCACCTCGGCCCGCTTCGGCACCGAGTTCGGCGGCTCGCCTGCCGCCGGGATGACGATGCCGCTGCCCGAGAGCAGATACAGCGCGTCCATCACCTGTGCCATGTGATCGGAAGCCTTCAGCTGTGCCGAGGTGGCGTTCTGCTCGGGCGCGACCACCTCGGGGAACCGACCCACCATCAGCTGGTGCAGCGGCCGGATCCGGCGCAGCAGAACCTTGGCCCGCCACCAGAGCTCGATCACGATCGACACGGCACCGAGTGCGATCAGCAGCGCGGCGATCTCCCACGCGACCCATCCCCACAGCGGTTCGTCGGGCGGCGTCGGCGCGGCGTCCTGGAGGGCGCGGCCCACATTGGCCACGGCGAGCACCGCGACCAGCGCGGTGCCCGTGATGTAGACGGCGATGCCGCGACCGAGGATGGTCCAGTCCAGGTTGCGCAGACCGGTGGTCACGATGAACACCGCGCCGAGCGCGACCGCGACCCAGCCGAAGGTGAACGACCACGCCAGGGTGATCGCGATCGCCACCGCGCCGATGCCGTACACGATCATCGCGACCTGGCGCAGGTTGCGCCGCGAGACCACCGGCCACGCGGCCGAGGCCACCACCGAGGTGGCCGTGGTGAACAGGATCCAGGCGGAGATGACGATGCCGGTGGACAGCCAGCCGCTGTGCACCCCACCCTTCATCAGGTTGTCGATGGCGACGGCCATCTCCGGAATGGCGGCGGTGACCGCGAGCGCCACGGCGGCGACCGCGACGACGATGGCCACGCGAGCGGTCGTCGCGGGCTTCACCAGCACGCGACCCACTCGCGCACCCGCGGCAACCCAGACCAGCAGGGCTGTCAACCAGAGTGTCATCCGAGCGCCTCATCGAATCGAAGGACCGAGACGCCTGCGCCCCGGTTGCTGAATACGCGAAGTCGCGTCATGAGCATCGCCGCGAAGGTCTCGGCTTCCCATTCGGCGAGGTCGTCGGCGCCGTCGTCGACGATCTGCGCGTGGGCGCGCTGGCTGAGCATGTAGGCGATCAGGTCGTCGCTGACTTCGAGGGTCGTCTCCACCGCGGGCGCGCCCTCGTGATCGAAGACGATGTGGCCGAGTTCGTGCGCGAGGGTGTGATCGCGACTGGGGAGGGCGTCGGCGAGCACGATGATGTCGCGCTCGGGATAGAACCGGCGCTGACCGCATACGCCAGGGCCCAGGTTCGCACTGGTTATTTCGATTTCGCGTTGCCGCTCCAGCGAGATGGCGTGGACCACCTCGTCGAGGGTGGTGGCGTCGAAGTCGGCGGCGACCGCGCACACCGCGTCGACGGCGGCGGCGACGCGGCGATAGGACCGGGAGGTGCTCTGGGTCTTGCTCTTACTCATCGAAGATCCCCTCACGACCTCGGTCCGAAGAACTCGGCACGCGCCGCGTTCACCCGCGCTTGGGCTGCCGCGGCACCTTGGAAACTCACTGCGCCCGAACCGGTCGCGGCCAGGGTCAGCGCGATCAGGCCGCCGATCACCGACAGCAGCTCGGGTTCGGGCAGGGCGCTGTTGTCGCTGGTCGGCTTGAACTCGTGGTTCGGCTTGGCCGCCGGCGCCGGCGCCGGTGCGGCCGCGGCGGGGGCCTGCGCCGCAGGTGGCACGGCTGCCGGAACAGGCACTGCCACAGCGATATTCGGAGCACCGGGGATGGCCGGTGCGGCGGGGATCGTGATCGATGGCAGAGCCGGTGCGGCCGGGACCGAGGGGATCGGGATCAGGAGCAGCAGCAGTGGCGAGGCCGAACCGACTGCCGCCGAACCGACCGCGGCCGAACCGACTGCGGCAGAACCCGCGCCAGCGGAACCTACCCCCGCGGAACCAACCGCGGCGGAACCGACTGCGGCAGAACCTGTTCCGAGAACGGCCGAGCCCGCGCCCAGTGCGGCCGAACCGGTGCCCGCGGCGGCCGAGCCGACCGCGGCCGAACCCGTACCGAGAACCGCTGCCGCACCTGCCGAGCCGGTGCCGAGAACCGCTGCCGCACCTGCCGAGCCGGTGCCGAGGATGGCGGCCGCGCCTGCGGAGCCCGTGCCGAGTACTACGCCCAAGCCCGCCGACCCGGTACCGAGCAGCACGCCGAGCCCGGCCGAACCGGTGCCGAGGACAACGCCCGCGGCTGCCGAGCCCGTGCCTGCCGCGGCGGAGCCGACGGCCGCTGAGCCGGAAAGTGGGCCCGCGACTTCCTTCTTCGGGACGTCATCGCTCGATTGGCCGGGGATGGTGAGGGGGGCCCATTCGCCGTCGTCTGCGACGGAGGCGCCCGACTGCGGGTTGCCGTTCCCCTGCCCACTGCTTCCGCTGTCGGGCGCCTGCGCGGCGGGTGTAGGCGGTTTTTCCGGGGCGGCCATCGCGACAGCGGGCCCTAAGAGCGCACAGCCGGCCAGGACACTCGCAGCGGCAAACACGCGCAACATGCGACCAATGGCCATGCGCTAGATCATCCCCTTAGTCATTCAGCGCAGCATTAACCCCCGGTCGCGACACATTCCGGGATCGACGAACAGTAGCCCATAGTAAACCCAGTGCCTCAGCCCCGCAGAAGAGAGCAAGAGTCGTCCAGCCCCCTGAACGTGTGTGACATGCCATAGCCGCAGGCCGGGGACTTTTCCCCGGCCTGACGCCTCAGAGTTAGCTATGCGCCGTAAACCGGCTCCGGCGGAGTGCTCTTCTCGATCAGTTCCTTGACGACCGGACCCAGCTCGGCGGGGTTCCAGCGAGCGCCGCGATCGACCGGAGTGCCATGGAGCCAGCCCTGCGCCAGCGCGACCTTTCCGCCCTCTACCTCGAACATCCGGCCGGTCACCCCGGCGGATTCGGCGCTGCCGAGCCACACCACCAGCGGTGAGACGTTCTCCGGAGCCATCGCGTCGAAGCCCGCGTCGGGAGCGGACATGGTGTCGGCGAAGACCGTCTCGGTCATCCGGGTGCGGGCGGCGGGGGCGATGGCGTTCACGGTCACGCCGTACCGGCCGAACTCGGCCGACGCGGTCAGGGTGAGACCCGCGATACCCGCCTTGGCCGCACCGTAGTTACCCTGGCCGACGCTGCCCTGCAGACCGGCGCCGGAGCTGGTGTTGATCACGCGGGCGTCCACCGGACGGCCCGCCTTCGACTCGGCCCGCCAGTATTCAGCCGCGTGCCGCATGGTGGCGAAGTGGCCCTTGAGGTGCACGCGAACCACCGCGTCCCACTCGTCCTCGCCGAGGTTCACCAGCATGCGGTCGCGCACGAAGCCGGCGTTGTTGACCAGCACGTCGAGCCCGCCGAACGTGTCGACGGCCTGGCGGATCAGGCGGCGAGCGCCTTCCCAGTCGGCGACGTCGTCGTAGTTGGCGACGGCCTCGCCACCGGCGGCGACGATCTCGTCGACAACCTGCTGAGCGGGGGTTTCCGTGGTCGCGGCGCCGTCGAGCGCGGTGCCGACATCGTTGACCACCACGCGGGCGCCTGCTGCTGCGAAAGCCAGGGCGTGGGCGCGGCCGATCCCTCTTCCGGCGCCGGTCACGATTACCGTGCGGCCGGCGCACATTGACTGGTCGTCCATATTGCACTCCTGTGTTTATCGGCGGCTGGCGCCGCGGGATTTTCGGCCCTGTGGGCCTCGCATCCGAAGGGCGATACTGCGCCTTCGGCGTTCCGTCTCGCCCTTCGGATGCGAGGCGGCCGAAAATCGTGGTGGTTGGGTTGGGCGGGTGGCGTTGGTTGCGGCAGGTTGGGGGACGTTCAGTCTCTAGACGGGGTGGCTACTGAGGGTTCGCATCGGCGCCTAGTTGTTCGCGTTGGCGGCGTCGAGGAAGGCAGGGCGTTCGCCGCCGCCGTGGACGAGTAGGGCGGCGCCGGTGATGTGGGCGGCCAGGGGTGAGGCCAGGAAGAGGGCGGCGTTGCCGACGTCGGCGGGGCTGGCGAGGCGGCCGAGGGGGACAGTTTTCGCGACGGCCGCCACGCCGTCTGCGTCGCCGTAGTGCAGGTGGCTGAGTTCGGTTTCCACCGGGCCGACGACGACGGAGTTGAGCCGGACTTTCGGCGCCCACTCGACTGCCAGCGAGGTGACCAGATTGTCCAGGCCCGCCTTGGCCGCACCGTAGGCGGCGGTGCCCGGCGAGGGCCGGTGCCCGCTGACGCTGGTGATCATCACGATCGAGCCGCCCGCGTCCTGCTTCTGCATCAGCGCGTTGGCCTGCTGGGAGATCAGCAGGGGCGCGAGCAGATTCAGCTCCACGATCTTGGCGTGGAATTTAGGGCTCGCGGCCTCGGCCATCGCGAACGGGGCGCCACCGGCGTTGTTCACCACATGGTCGACTCGGCCGTACCTGGCGAGGATCTCGGCGAACATCGCCGCGACCGCGTCGGCGTCGCGCACATCGCAGGTGAGGTGCTCGGCGCTGCGGCCGCCTGCCGTGATCGGTTCGTCGGCCGGTCTGCGCGCGCAGGTCAGCACCGTCGCGCCCGCGGCGAGGAAGGCCCGGCTGATTCCGGCGCCGACGCCGCGTACGCCGCCCGTCACCAGAACGATCTGCTCGGAAAGGTCGATTTCTACAGCCACCGTGTTAACCTACCAAGCAATTGCTTGCTTTGTCTCGGGTTCGCCGGGGCGCGCACGAGGAGACATCGCGATGGGGATTAACCGTCACACCGAAGCCGACGGGGTAGAGGTCGTCACAGTCGACTATCCGCCGGTCAACGCCCTGCCCTCGGACGGCTGGTTCGCACTGGCCGACGCCGTCAGAGCAGCGGGCCGCAACCAGGAGACCCGAGTGGTCGTCCTGCGCGCGGAAGGCCGCGGGTTCAACGCGGGCGTCGACATCAAGGAGATGAACGCCGACGTCGGCCATACCGCGCTGATCCGCGCCAACCACGGCTGTTTCGACGCCTTCGCCGCGGTCTACGACTGTGAGGTGCCCGTGGTCACCGCCGTGAACGGCTTCTGCCTCGGCGGCGGCATCGGCCTGGTCGGCAACTCCGATGTCATCGTCGCCTCCGACGACGCCACCTTCGGGCTACCCGAAGTGGACCGTGGCGCGCTCGGCGCCGCCACGCATCTGTCTCGGCTGGTCCCCCAGCACCTGATGCGCACCATGTTCTACACCGCGGGCAAGCTCACCGCCCAGCAGCTGCACCACTTCGGTTCCGTGTACAAGGTGGTGCCGCGCGCTGAGCTCGACGCCGCCGCGATGGATGTCGCCAAGAACATCGCGAACAAGGACGGCCGGGTGATCCGGGCCGCCAAACGCGCGCTCAACGGCATCGACGTGCAGGACGTACACCGTTCCTACCGCTACGAACAGGGCTTCACGATGGAGCTCAACCTCGCCGGGGTCGCCGACGAGATCAGGGCGCGCTTCGACGACGATCTCGCCGCGCAGAAGAAGGAGAGCTGAAAGCCATGCGCGACAAGAGAATGACCCTCGACGAGGTGGTCGGTGAGCTGCGCAGCGGCATGACCATCGGGATCGGCGGCTGGGGTTCGCGGCGCAAGCCGATGGCGCTGGTGCGCGCGCTGCTGCGCTCCGATGTCACCGACCTGACCGTGGTCACCTATGGCGGCCCCGACCTGGGCCTGCTGTGTTCGGCGGGCAAGGTCCGCAAGGCGTACTACGGGTTCGTGTCGCTGGATTCGGCGCCGTTCTACGACCCGTGGTTCGCGAAGGCGCGCACCGAGGGCGCGATCACCGTGCGCGAGATGGACGAGGGAATGGTGAAGTGCGGGCTGCAAGCGGCCGCAGCGCGACTACCGTTCCTGCCGATCCGGGCCGGGCTCGGGTCCGCGGTGCTCGACTTCTGGGAGGGCGAGCTGAAGACCGTCGCGTCGCCGTATCCCGCCGCCGACGGTCGCGTCGAGACACTGGTCGCGATGCCGGCGCTGAATCTCGACGCGTCGTTCGTGCATCTGGATCTGGCCGACAAGCACGGCAACGCGGCCTACACGGGCGTCGACCCGTACTTCGACGATCTGTACTGCCTCGCGGCCGAGCGTCGCTACGTCTCGGTGGATCGCATCGTCGAGACCGAGGAACTGGTGAAAGCCGTTCCACAACAGTCGATCATCCTCAACCGCATGCTGGTCGACGGTGTGGTCGAGTCGCCCGGCGGCGCGCACTTCACCTTCTCGGGCAGCTACGGGCGCGACGAGAAGTTTCAGAAGCACTATGTGGCCGCCGCGAAGACGCCGGAGTCGTGGGCCGAGTTCAAGGCTCGCTACCTGGATGTCTCCGAAGAGGAATACCAGTCCGCCGTGGCCGCGTTCGCTGAGGAGCAGAAGCTATGACTATTACTCGTGCTGAGGTCTGCGTCGTCGCCGCCGCGGAAATCTTCCGCGGGGCCGGTGAGATCATGGCCAGTCCGATGTCGACGGTCACCACCATCGGCGCCCGGCTGGCCCGGCTCACCTTCGAACCCGACCTGCTGCTCTCCGACGGCGAGGCGCTGTTCTTCGCCGAGGTACCGGCGATCGGCGCCAAAGCCCCTGTCGAGGGCTGGATTCCGTTCTCCCGGGTGTTCGACGTCGTCGCCTCGGGCCGTCGCCATGTGGTGATGGGCGCCAACCAGATCGACCGGTTCGGCAACCAGAACCTGTCGGCCTTCGGTCCGCTCCAGCAGCCGACCAGGCAGATGTTCGGTGTGCGTGGCGCGCCGGGCAACACCATCAACCACGCGACCAGCTACTTCGTGCCCCGGCACAACAATCGGGTGTTCGTCGACAAGGTCGACATCATCTCCGGAATCGGTTACGACAGAATCGATCCCGAGAACCCCGCGTACCGCTTCCATCATCTGCACCGCGTGGTGACCAACCTGGGCGTGTTCGACTTCAACGGCCCCGACCACACCTTGCGCGCGCTGTCGCTGCATCCGGGCGTGAGCGCGGCCGAGGTCGCCGAGAACACCTCCTTCGAGGTAGCCGAGCTGGGCGAAGCGGGCGAGACCAGGCTGCCGACCGAGGAAGAGCTGCGGATCATCCGAACCGTGCTCGATCCTAAGGGTTTCCGGGAGAAGGAAGTAGCGGCATGAGCGCGCGCTTGCGGACTCCGCTGACCGAGCTGGTCGGCATCGAGCACCCGATCGTGCAGACCGGGATGGGCTGGGTCGCCGGTCCACGACTGGTCGCGGCCACCGCCAACGCGGGCGGACTCGGCATTCTCGCCTCGGCGACGATGACTTTCGAGGAGCTCGAGGCGGCGGTCGCCAAGACCAAGTCGCTCACCGACAAGCCCTTCGGCGTGAACATCCGCGCCGACGCCACCGACGCTCCCGAACGCATCGAACTGCTCATCCGCGAGCAGGTGCGGGTCGCGTCGTTCGCGCTGGCGCCGAAGAAGGAACTCATCGCTCGGCTCAAAGATGCCGGTGTCGTGGTCGTTCCGTCGATCGGCGCGGCCAAGCACGCGGTGAAGGTGGCCTCATGGGGCGCCGACGCGGTGATCGTGCAGGGCGGTGAAGGCGGCGGGCACACCGGACCGGTCGCCACCACCCTGCTGCTGCCGTCGGTACTCGACGCCGTCGACATCCCGGTGATCGCGGCGGGCGGCTTCTTCGACGGTCGCGGTCTGGCTGCCGCGCTGTCCTACGGCGCGGCGGGCGTCGCGATGGGCACCCGCTTCCTGCTCACCCAGGAGAGCACCGTCCCCGAGGCGGTGAAGCAGGAGTACCTTGCCCGCGGCCTCCAGGACACGGTGGTGTCGGTGAAGGTCGACGGCATGCCGCACCGGATGCTCAACACCGAGCTGGTCGAGAAGCTGGAACACTCCGGCGGCTGGCGCGGACTGTCGGCCGCGGTGAGCAACGCGGCCAAGTTCAAGTCCATGACCGGCATGAAGTGGTCCACGCTGATGCGCGACGGCCTGGCGATGCGAAAGACCAAGGACCTCAGCTGGTCTCAGGTCGTGATGGCGGCGAACTCGGCGATGCTGACCAAGGCGGGTCTCGTCGAGGGTCGCACCGACGCGGGCGTGCTGCCCGCTGGCCAGGTCACCGGCATCATCGACAGCTTGCCGACCGTGGCCGAACTGGTCGAACAGATCGTCGCCGACGCGGTGGCCCGGATCGCCGCGGTGAGCGCGCTGACCAGCGAGCCCGCCGCCGAAACGCGCTGACCGATCGAAGCTCGCCCCCGACTCGACGGCCTGGAGCGTCCGTCGAATTCGCCGGGTGATCAGAGCGCCGGACCAGGTGCGACGCCCACGAGGCGCGCCCGGGTCCGGCGCTTTTCGCTGTTGTCCGCGACGCCCCCGGCGAAGAACTATCGCAGCGCGACCTCGACGCGGTTGTCATGGAAGACCGCGCCGCCGCCGTAGTCCGAATCACGTTCGGCGATCGTGGCATTCACGGTCGCGCCGCCGGTGAACTTGGCCCAGCGACCTTTGGTCGTGCCCGCGACGCCGGGCCGGACCCGGTCCGAGACCTCGGCGACCGCCTCGAAGGAACCGCGGGCGTTGGACACGATCACCGCGGCGCCGTCGGCGATACCGCGTGCGGCGGCGTCGTCGGGGTGCAGCGTGATGCTGGATTCGCCGGCGCGACGTCGCAATTCGGGGTTGGAGCCGAAGGTGGTGTTCAGGAAGTAGTGCGAGGCGGCGGAGATCAGCACCAGGCCGTCGCCGGGGTCGGCGGGCGGGGTGTAGGCCGGTAGCGCGTCGTGACCGTCCAGTTCCGCTCTGGCGGAGACGAACTGGAGCTTTCCCGCGGGAACCGGGCCTGCCTGTACCTTCAGGAATCCGTCGGCCCTGAGACGTTCGAGGTCGTGGCCTTTCAGCAGTTGTCTGGCCAGTTCTTCGTCGGAGTCGTAGAGCGCGGGCTCGGTGAGACCGAAGCGCCGCGCGAGTCGACGGAAAGTCTCTGTGGTGGACAGGCATTCGCCGGGCGGCTCGACGGCCGGTTCGTTCCAGATCAGATAGAGGTGCCCGTAACCGGCGAGCACGTCGAGGTGTTCGGGCTGCATCGTGGCGGGCAGGACGATGTCGGCGTAGTCGACGGTGTCGGTTCCGAAGTGCTCGAGGACCACGGTGAACAGGTCTTCGCGGGACAGGCCCTCGATCACGCGCCGCTGATCGGGATTCGAGCCGACCGGATTCGCCCCGATCACGAACAGCGCCTTGACCGGCGGACCATCGGTCTCGAGCAGGGCTTCGCCGAGCCGGGTCATCGATAGAGTGCGGACCGGTCGCGGCAGCAGGTCGTCGCGGCGCAGTGCGGCCTCGTCGAGGCGGAAGTGCCCACTCGTCGAATAGTGCAGTCCCCCACCGGGGATCGCCCAGTCGCCGGTCACGCCGGGCAGGCAGCCGAGCACCCGCAGCGCCATACCGCCGCCCGCGTGGCGCTGCATACCTTGCGAGGCGCGGATGGCGGTCGGCCTGGTGCGGGCGATCCGCGCACCGAGCGCGACGATCTGTTCTGCCCGCAGGCCGGTGATCGCGGCGACGCGTTCGGGCGTGTATTCCTCGATACGGTCGCGGAATTCGGGCCAGCCCTCGGTGTGCTCGGCGATGAACTCGGTGTCCTGCGCGCCCAGCGACACCACCACATGCAGCAACCCGAGGGCCAGCGCCGCGTCGGTGCCGGGCAACGGCGCGAGGTGTTCGTCGCAGCGTTCGGAGGTCTTGGTGCGGACGGGGTCGATGGAGACCAGATAGGCGCCGCTGTCCTGGATGAACTTCCACAGGTGGTGCCCGGAACTGAGCGGATTGGTGCCCCACAGCAGGATCAGCTTCGACTTCGCGAAGTCCTCGGGGTCCATGCCGCCGGAGGTGCCGAGGGCGTAGCGAAGGCCCGCGCCGCCCGCGACCGAGCAGATGGTCGGCGCGTGGTGCGACGCGCCGAGCAGGTTGAACATCCTGCGCCCCGGAAAGCCTTCCAGCCCTTGGATATAGCCCAGGCTGCCGGTGCCGTGGAACGGCCAGACCGCCTCACCACCGAATTCGTCGATGATCCCGGTGACCCGGGTGGCGATCTCGTCGAGCGCGGTGTCCCAGCTGATCCGCTCGAACCGCCCCGACCCCTTCGGCCCGACCCGGCGCATCGGATACCTGAGCCGATCCGGCGCACCGACCTGCTCGAGATAGCGGTTCACCTTCACGCACAGCGCACCGCGCGTGACCGGGTGTTCCTTGTTCCCTCGTAGCCCTGTGGCCACCCCGTCCTCGACGGTCACCACCCACGAGCACGCGTCGGGGCAGTCGAGCGGGCATGCACCGAGCACCTTCACCAGGCCATCATAGGTGGGATGAATCACCCCCGCCGAGACCGGACGCTGCAGCGCTGGGATGTGGTGACCCGCTGGTGGTGAACGAAGAGTGGCCCCCGGCGAAATACGCCGAGGACCACCACTTTTCGTAGTGCGGAGCTACTTCTTGTCGGCGTCCAGACGCTCGATGATCGTCACGTTGGCCGTGCCGCCGCCTTCACAGATGGTGAGCAGGCCGTAGCGGCCGTTCACGCGCTCGAGCTCGTTGAGCAGCGTGGCGAACAGCTTGGCGCCGGTCGCGCCGAGCGGGTGGCCGAGCGCGATGGCGCCGCCGTTGACGTTCACCTTCGCCGGATCGGCGCCGATCTCCTTGATCCAGGCCAGCACCACCGAGGCGAAGGCCTCGTTGATCTCGATGACGTCGATGTCGTCGATGGTCAGGCCGGTCTTCTCCAGCGCCCACTGGGTGGCCGGGATCGGTGCGCTCAGCATGAAGATCGGGTCGGCGCCGCGCGCGCTGACGTGGTGGATGCGGGCACGCGGGGTCAGGCCGTATTCCTTGACCGCCCATTCGGAGGCGAGCAGGGTGGCGCTGGCGCCGTCGGAGATCTGGCTGGCGACCGCCGCGGTGAGCGGGCTGCCCTCCGACAGCGGCTGCAGCGTCGCCATCTTCTCCAGGCTGGTCTCGCGCGGACCCTGATCGACGGTGAAGTCGCCGACCGGCACGATCTCGTTGTCGAAACGGCCCTCGGTGATGGCGGTCTTGGCGCGCTGATGACTCTGCAGCGCCCAGCGCTCCATGTCCTCGCGGCTGATGCCCCACTTCTCCGCGATCATCTCCGCGCCCTTGAACTGGGAGACCTCACCGGTGCCATACCGCGAGTCCCAGCCCTTCGCGCCGATGAACGAGGACTCGAAGCCGTACGGCTTGCCCGCGATCATGGCGGCGCCGATCGGGATGGCGCTCATGTTCTGCACGCCGCCTGCCACGATGACCTCGGCGGTGCCGCTCATGATGGCCTGCGCGCCGAAATTGATCGCCTGCTGGCTGGAACCGCACTGCCGGTCGACGGTGACGCCGGGCACCTCTTCGGGGTAGCCGGCCACCAGCCACATGGTGCGGCCGATATTGCCCGCCTGCGGACCGAGATTGTCGACACAGCCCACGATCACGTCGTCGACGACGGCCGGGTCGATGCCGGTGCGCTCGACCAGGCCACGCAGCGCGGCGGCGCCGAGATCGGCGGAGTGCACCTCGGCCAGCGCGCCACCGCGCTTGCCGACAGCGGTACGTACCGCATCGATCACATAGGCCTCCCGTAGCGGGGCGTAGGGACGGCGCTCGGCGGATGCGGTCATATTGGAACTCCTATTTCGCGGTGCCCTCGGGCACGGTCAGCCCGTCGAGCACGATGGTGAGATATTGCTGAGCAAGGGTTTGCACGGTGATCGGGCCACCGGGGGTGTACCAGCGCACCGCGACCCACACGGTGTCGCGTAGGAAGCGGAAGGCCAGTTCCACATCGAGTTCGGCACGGAAGCTGCCGTCGGCGACGCCGGCGGCGAGCACGCGGTGCCACAGCTCGCGGAACTCGGTGTTGAAGTCGCGGATGTAACCGAAGCGTTCGACATCGCGCAGGTTCTTGGCCTCGGCCTGGTAGATCGCGACGGCGGCGTGGTGCCGGTCGAACGACTCGTAGGAGGCGATCACCAAGGACTCCAACGTGTCTCGCGAGCTCAGGCCGGCGGCCGCGATCTCGCGGTAGCGGCCGAACAGGTCGTCGAGGAAGCCGCGCAGGATCTCGTCGACCATCGATTCCTTGGAATCGAAGTGGTGGTAGAGGCTGCCGGACAGGATGCCCGCCGAGTCGGCGATGTCGCGCACCGTGGTGGCACGCAGTCCACGTTCGGCGAACAGGTCGGCGGCGAGACCGAGCAGTTCAGCGCGGCGGGTGCGTTTCACGGTGTCGGGTGCGGTCACACCCGTCATCGTACAACCAAGCACTTGCTTGGTTCAGGGTTACCCGCCACGGCGATCATGCGCGCTGACTGCTCACCGAGACAACCTCGCCGGTCAGATACGAGGTGTAGTCACTGGCCAGCATGGCGATCGTTGCCGCTACTTCCCACGGCTCGGCGGCGCGACCGAAGGCCTCGCGCTCGCTGAGCGAGTCGAGCAACTCGGCCGAACTCACCTTGTCCAGGAACGGATGACGGGCGATGCTCGGCGCGACGGCATTGATCCGCACGCCGAATTCGGCGCCTTCGACCGCGCTGCACCTGGTCAGCGCCATCACGCCCGCCTTCGCGGCCGCGTAGTGCGCCTGGCCGTGCTGGGCACGCCAGCCCAGCACCGAGGCATTGTTGACGATCACGCCGCCGTGGCCCGCGCCACGGAAGTAGCCGAGAGCGGCCCGGGTGCAACGGAACGTGCCGGTGAGGGTGATGTCGAGAACCTGGTCCCACTGCTCGTCGGTCATGTCGACCACCGGGGTCTCACCGCCGAGGCCGGCGTTGTTGACCATGATGTCGATCCGGCCGAGTTCCGCGGCGGCCGCGCTGATCAGCTGGTTGACCTGCCCGGTGGCGCGGACGTCGCACACCACGGCACCGACCGTGCGCTCCGGGAAATCCTTCGCGAGCAGCTCGGCGGTTTCGGTCAAACGCCGTTCGTGCCAATCGGAGACGACGACATCGGCGCCTTCCTGGAGAAGCCTGCGCGCGGTGGACGAACCGATACCGGTGCCCGCCGCCGCGGTGATCACGGCCTTGCGTCCGGTCAGCAGGCCGTGCCCGGGGATCGGCGCCGGAGCGACCGACAGCGGGGAATTCTGCTCGGTCACGGGCGCGCCTCTCGCGGCAGACCGAGCACCCGCTCGGCGATGATGTTGCGCTGCACTTCGTTCGAACCTCCATAGATCGTGTCGGCGCGGCTGAACAGGTACAGCCGCTGCCATGCGGTCATGTCGTCGGGGCCGGTGAGCAGGCCCACCGCGCCTTGCACGGCCATCGCCAGTTCACCGAGGTCGCGATGCCAGTTGGCCCACAACAACTTCGACACCGAGGCGCCGCCCGCGTCGTCGTGGTCCTCGCTCATGGTGCGCAGCGCGTGCGCGCGCAGCACCCGCAGTCCCACCCAGGCGCGATCGAGGCGATCGGCGATCAGCGGGTCGTCGGCGGCGCCGGTGCGCCGGGCCAGGTCTTCGATGTCGGAGAGTTCGCGCGCGAAGCGGATCTGCTGGCCGAGGGTGGAGATGCCGCGCTCGAAGGTGAGCGTGCCCATCGCGATTCGCCAGCCGTCGCCCGGCGCGCCGACCACCAGGTCCGCGTCGGTGACGGCATCGTCGAAGAAGACCTCGTTGAATTCGGAGGTGCCGGTGAGCTGTTCGATCGGCCGCACTTCGATGCCCGGCTGGTTCATCGGGACCAGCAGATAGGACAGGCCCTTGTGACGGCTCGAGCCGCGCTCGGTGCGGGCGATGACGAAGCACCAGTCGGCGACGTGCGCGAGCGAGGTCCAGATCTTCTGGCCGTTGATCACCCACTTGTCGCCGTCGAGGCGCGCGGTCGTCGCGACGGCGGCCAGGTCGGAACCGGCGCCGGGCTCGGAATAGCCCTGGCACCACAGTTCGCCGACCGAGCGCACGCCCGGCAGGAAGCGCTTCTTCTGCTCGTCGGTGCCGAAGGCGAGCACGGTGGGGCCGAGCAGTTCCTCGCCCACGTGCGAGACCCGAGCGGGCGCGTCGGCCTTGGCGTATTCCTCATGGAAGATCACCTGCTGACGCACGCTCGCGCCGCGACCGCCGTATTCGACCGGCCAGCCGAGGCAGGTCCAGCCCGCCGCGGCGAGGTGTCGGTCCCACGCCAACCGCTCTTCGAAGAATTCGTGCTCGCGGCCGGGTCCACCGGTGCCGCGCAGGTCAGCGAACTCGCCCGAAAGATTCTCGGCGAGCCAATCGCGTATTTCCGCGCGAAACTCCGCGTCGGAAGTCGCGGTATCGGAATCTGAGGTCTGGATCACGCCCACCTCGGTAGGATAACCTACCAAGCACTTGCTTTGTTAGCTGCTTCGGAAGAACAGCGAACCGCACAACGGTGAGGACCCCGTGACACCCCCTGCACAAACCACTCCGCAGGCGCTGCGACACATCGCAGCGACGCATCCGCACGAGCCTGCCCTGATCGACGGCGCGATCCGCCTGGACTGGACCGAGCTGCTCGACCAGGTCCGGGTGGCCGCCCGCGCCCTGATCGCCCGTGGCATCTCCCCCGGCGACCGGGTCGCGATGTGGGCGCCGAACACCTATCACTGGGTGATCGCCGCCCTGGCCGCGCATTCGGTCGGGGCCGCGCTGGTACCGCTGAACACCCGGTACGTGGCGGCCGAGGCCGTCGATGTGCTGGCCCGCGTCGACGCGAAGGCCCTGTTCGTCGCCGGTCCTTTCCTCGGTCGCGATCGAGCGACGGAACTGGCGGCGGCGGCACCGGAACTGGGCATCGGGACCGTCGTCGTGATCCCGATCGGCGACGAACCGGCCCGCGCCGCGGGAGCGCCCACATCCACGACCGTGACGTGGGACGAGTTGCTCGAACAGGCCGCGACCGTGTCCGAAGCGGTCGGCGAGGAGCGGGCCGCGCAGGTCTCCCCCGACGACATCTCCGACATCCTGTTCACCTCCGGCACCACCGGCCGCAGCAAGGGCACGCTCGTCGCGCACCGGCAGGCCCTGGATGTGGTGCGCGGGTGGGTCGAGTGCTCGACTCTGCGCGCGAGCGACCGCTACCTGGTGATCCCGCCGTTCTTCCACAACTTCGGGTACAAGGCGGGCATTCTCGCGTGCCTGGTCACCGGGGCCACGATCGTGCCGCAGGCCACCTTCGACGTGCCCGCCGCGCTGGCGCTCATCGAGTCCGAGCAGATCACCGTGCTCACCGGTCCGCCGACGATCTACCAGACCATCCTCGAGCATCCACAGCGCGCCGACCGTGCGCTGACCTCGCTGCGGGTAGCGGTGACCGGCGCGGCGACCGTGCCGGTGGTCCTGATCGAGCGGATGCGCGACGACCTCGCCTTCGAGGTGGTCATTACCGCCTACGGCCTGTCCGAGACGGCCGGTTTCGGCACCATGTGCCGCCCCGAGGACGACGCCGCCACCATCGCCAACACCTGCGGACGACCGATCGCGGGCTTCGAGCTGCGTCTGTCCGACGCCGGTGAGGTGCTGCTGCGCGGACCGAACGTGATGCTCGGCTACCTCGACGACCCCGAGGCCACCGCCGAGGCCATCGACGCCGAGGGCTGGCTGCACACCGGCGACATCGGCATCGTCGACGAGCGCGGCTACCTGAAGATCACCGATCGGCTCAAGGACATGTACATCACCGGCGGATTCAACGTCTATCCCGCCGAGATCGAACAGACCCTGGCCAGGCTCGACGGCGTCGCCGAGTCCGCGGTGATCGGCGTGCCCGACGAGCGGATGGGCGAGGTCGGCAAGGCCGTCGTGGTCCGCAGGGCCGGATCCACGCTGACCGCCGACGAGGTGATCGCCTTCGCCGCAGGTCAGTTGGCGAATTTCAAAGTGCCAAGGCTCGTCGAGTTCCGCGACCAGCTGCCCTACAGCGCCGCGGGCAAGGTGCTCAAGCGTGAGCTACGTGAGGAGAAGTCGTGAGTCCCGAAACCGAGGCCGAGGTCGTCACCTATGAGGTGCGTGGACCGGTCGCCGTCGTCACCATGAACCGGCCCGACTTCCGCAACGCGCAGAACTCGAAGATGACCTACGCCCTCGACGCCGCCTTCGTGCGGGCCGTCGAGGATCCCGAGGTCAAGGTGATCGTGTTGGCGGGCAACGGGAAACACTTCAGCGCCGGGCACGACATCGGCACGCCGGGTCGCGACCACGATGTGCACTACGAGAACAAGGCCGCGCTGTGGTGGGACCACCTCGACCGCCCCGGCGGCGATCAGCGGTTCGCGCGCGAGTCCGAGGTGTATCTCGGCATGTGCAGGCGCTGGCGGGAAATCCCCAAGCCGATGGTGGCGATGGTGCAGGGCGCGTGCATCGCGGGCGGGCTCATGCTGGCCTGGGTGTGCGATCTGATCGTCTGCTCCGACGACGCGTTCTTCTCCGATCCGGTGGTCCGGATGGGCATTCCGGGCGTGGAGTACTTCGCGCATCCGTGGGTGATGGGTCCGCGCGCGGCCAAGGAGTTCCTGTTCACCGGTGACCGGTTCGGGGCGGCGCAGGCCAAGGAGTGGGGCATGGTCAACCGGGTCGTGCCGCGCGACGAGCTCGAGTCCGAGGTGATGGGCCTGGCCGAGAAGATCTCCGCCATGCCGCAATTCGGGCTCGCGCTCACCAAGAAAGCTGTCAACCAGGCCGAGGATCTGATGGGCATGCGCTCCGGCATGGACTCTGTCTTCGGCCTGCACCATTTCGCACACGCGCACAATGCCGAGGTCGGCGCCGATTCGCTCGGCGGGATGAACGCCCGCTCGATGAAGGGCGCCGCCACCTCCGCCGAACAGAACGGGACGAAGTAAGTGGATCTCGAGATCGACCCGGCTGCCCGGGAATTCCAGCTGGAGGTGCGCGAGTTCCTCGCCGCCAATGTTCCCGCCGAACCATTGCCGTCGATGGATACGGCGGAAGGCTTTGCCGCGCACCGGGAATGGGAGGCGAAGCTGGCGCAGGCGCGGCTGTCCGCCGTCTCGTGGCCGCGCGAGTTCGGCGGGCGTGACGCGTCGATCCTGGAATGGGTGCTGTTCGAGCAGGAGTACTACGCCGCAGGCGCACCGGGGCGAGTCGCGCAGAACGGCATCTTCCTGCTCGCGCCGACCCTGTTCGAGCACGGCACCCCCGAACAGCTCGCGCGGATCCTGCCGCGCATGGCCCGTGGTGACGACATCTGGGCGCAGGCCTGGTCGGAACCGGAGTCGGGCAGCGACCTCGCGAGCCTGCGCTCGACCGCTCGACGCACCGAAGGCGGCTGGCTGCTCAACGGCCAGAAGACCTGGAGTTCGCGTGCGTCCTTCGCCGATTGGGCGTTCGGCCTGTTCCGCAGCGATCCCGAGGCCCAGCGCCACCACGGACTCACCTACGTGATGTTCCCGCTCACCGCCGAGGGCGTGAGCGTGCGCCCGATCCCCCAGCTCGACGGCGAACCCGGCTTCGCCGAGATCTTCCTCGACGATGTCTTCGTGCCCGACCACGATGTGATCGGCGGGGTGAACGAGGGCTGGCGCGTCGCGATGGCGACCTCGTCGAACGAACGCGGCCTCTCGCTGCGCAGCCCGGGGCGGTTCAGCGCCACCGCGCATCGGCTCATCGAGCTGTGGCGCGAGACTGCCGACCCGAGCGATACCGCGGCCAGGAACTCGGTGGTCGACGCCTGGCTCGGCGCCGAGTCCTACCGGCTGCACACCTTCGGCACCGTCACTCGCCTCACCGATGGCGGCCAACTCGGCGCGGAATCGTCGATCACCAAGGTGTACTGGTCCGAACTCGACATCGCCATGCACGAGACGGCGCTCGACCTGCTCGGCCCGGCCGCCGAGCAACGCAGCAGCTGGACCGATGGCTATCTTTTCTCGCTCTCGGGCCCGATCTACGCGGGCACCAACGAGATCCAGCGCAACATCATCGCCGAGCGCATCCTCGGCCTGCCCCGCGAGAGCAAGCGATGAACGTGCATTTCTACTCAGGAGGCCTGCGATGAGATTCGCGCTCAGTACCGAACAACTCGACTTCGCCGCCGAGCTGCGCAAGATCCTCGAGGCAGGCCATGCGCCCGCCGCGGTGCGTGCCTGGGCGGACGGTGACCCCGCCAAGGGCCGCGCACTGCTGCGGCAGATCGCCGAGATGGGCGTCTTCGGCTTGATCGTCGACGAGAAGTACGGCGGGGCGGACGCGACCACGGTCGATCTCGTCGTCGCGCTGATCGAACTGGGTCGTGGCGCTGTCCCCGGCCCGGCGATCGAGTCGGCTGCCGTGATTCCGGCTCTGCTGCAACGCCTTCCAGATGACGCTCCGGCGCAGCGCTGGTTGTCCGCGCTCGCGAGCGGCGACGCGCTCGGCACCGTCACCTTCGAGCCGCAACGCGGCATCGCTCTCGACGCCGATATCGCCGAGCCGGTGCTCGTCGCCACCGACGGTCGACTGACGCTCGGCCTGCCCGCCGGCTCCGGCGCGGACGCGACAACGGAGCCGGTGACCTCGATCGACCCCGCCCGCAAGCTGTTTCGCGTCACGGCCGACGAACTGATCGCCGAGGGTCCCGAGGCCGAAGCCGCCATCGACTACGCCTTCGACATCGGCGTTCTCGGCTGTGCCGCACAACTCCTCGGTGCGGGCCGGTCGATTCTCGAGCAGACCACCTCGTACGCGAAGCAGCGCAAGCAGTTCGGTCGTGCGATCGGTGAATTCCAGGCGGTGAAACAGCAACTCGCTGATGTGCTGATCGCCTTGGATCTGGCCGAGCCGCTGGTGTACCGCGCGGCGCTCACCCTGGATTCCGCCGACCGCGCTCGCGATGTCTCGGCAGCCCTGGTGACCTGCGGCGACGCTGCTCATCGCGCAGCGCGCGCCGGGCTCCAAGTGCACGGCGCCATCGGCTACACCGCGGAGTTCGACCTGTCGTTGTGGCTCACCAAGGTCGCCGCCCTGCGCACTGCCTGGGGCACAGCCGATTTCCATCGGGGCAGGATCGCCGACGCCCTACGCGCCGCCGAACCCGCTGCCGCCACGAGCTGAGACCGCGATGCCACCGCCGACCCCGGCCGCACACCGCGCCATCACCGAGCCTTACGAGGAACTCCATGTCATCGAATGAACTACTCGAATTCCGGACCTCCGTGCGGGCCCTGCTCGGCAAGCACGCGACGTCGGCCGCGCTGCGTACCGCGATGGACACCGACCTCGGGTACGACCCGAAGTTGTGGCGGATGCTGTGCGAGCAGGTCGGTGTAGCCGCGCTCGCGGTGCCGGAGGAGTGGGGTGGCGCGGGGGCAGGCCTCGTCGAATCACTCATGGTGGTCGGCGAGTTGGGACGGACGCTGAGTGGGGTGCCGATGCTCGGGTCGGCGGTGCTCGGGGTGCAGGCGATCTTGCTGGCCGACGACGAACCGTCCTGCGCCCGACTCTTGCCCGACCTGGCCGACGGGTCGCGCACTGCGGCCCTGTGCTGGGCCGATGCCAACGGCTGGGATTCGCTCGGCGTCGGCGTGACCGAGGGGAAGCTCAGCGGCGCGGCCCATTACGTGCTGCACGGGGCGCAGGCCGACCTGCTGTTGGTACTGACCGACGACGGGCTGTACGAGACGACAGCCGACGCCCCCGGCGTGGTCCTCACCGCGACCCCCACACTCGACCCCACGCGCAAGCTCGCCACCATCACCTTCACCGATGCCCCCGCCACCCGGATCGGCACCGGCGACCCCGCGACGCTGCGCCGCCGGTTGCGCGAAATCGCCTGGGCGGCGCTGGCTGCCGAGCAGGTCGGGGCGGCAAGGCACTGCCTCGAGATGACGGTCGAGTACACGGCATCGCGCGTGCAGTTCGGACGCCCGATCGGCAGCTTCCAGGCGCTCAAGCACCGGATGGCCGATATGTACGTGCTGGTCGAGTCGGCCGAATCGGCGGCGCTTGCCGCTGCCCAGGCAGTCGCCGAGAACAGCTCGTCGGCCGCGGAGGATGCCTGGGTGGCGCGCAAACACTGCACCGAGACCTTCTCCACGGTGGCGGCCGAGACCATCCAGCTGCACGGCGGCATCGCCATCACCTGGGAGCACGACGCCCACCTCTACTTCAAACGGGCCCACGCCACCGCCGAGCTGTTCGGCACCGGTAGGCGCCCGGTCGCGGCCTAGCCGATATTCACCGAAAGCCCTGGCCGCAGCCCCGCGGCCAGGGCTTTCGGCATGCTGTGCGCCATTTCACCGGGCCGGGGGCTAAATCCACACTGGATTTAGATAGTTAGCTTATGTAATATTAAACCTCGTGAAGCAGACACCGCAGCCATCCGCGGACGACATCGTGGTCGACCTGTTGGTCACTGCTGGTCGGCTCACCCGACTGGCCGGGGCGATCAGCAACGACGATCTGCCCCGCGCGGTCCTGCGGGCCCTGGCCGTGCTCGACGAGCACGGCGGTCTGCGGGTGAGCGATTTCGCTCGGATCGACAGATGTTCCCAACCGGCGGCAACGGCGCTGATCGGTCGACTCGTCACCGACGGATTCGCCACCCGCACCAAGGACCCGCGCGATTCCCGAGCAGCGCTCGTCGAGCTCACCCCGGCCGGCCGGTCCCGACTCACCGAGGCCAGACGCGCGTTCGCCGCCGCCATGGCGCCCGGACTCGCCGATTTCGATCTCGACCGGCTGATCCGTCTCGATACCGACATGAACGACCTGCTGACAGCCCTCCGCTCGGTTGCCCGCGGTCATCAGTGAAGCAACAGGAGCGCCAGTGAGCATCCCCCAGTTGACTCGCGACAACACTGCCGCAGCCACTTCCCCATCCGGCCAGCCCAAGGCTGTCTGGGCCGTCGCCTTCGCGAGCGTGATCGCGTTCATGGGCATCGGCCTCGTGGATCCCATTCTCAAGCCGATCGGCGAACAGCTGAACGCGACGCCGTCCCAGGTGTCGCTGCTGTTCACCAGCTACATGGCCGTGACCGGTGTCGCCATGCTGGTCACCGGCGTGATCTCGAGCCGCTTCGGCGCGAAGAAGACGTTGCTGTCCGGGCTGGCGATCATCATCGTGTTCGCCGCGCTGGCCGGCATGTCCGGCAGCATCGGCGAGATCATCGGTTTCCGGGCGGGCTGGGGCCTCGGCAACGCCCTGTTCATCGCGACGGCGCTGGCCACCATTGTCGGCGCGGCCACCGGCGGCGTCGCCAAGGCGATCATCCTCTACGAGGCCGCGCTCGGTATCGGTATCGCGACCGGCCCGCTGCTGGGCGGTGTGCTCGGTGGCATCAGCTGGCGTGGACCGTTCTTCGGAGTGTCGGTGCTGATGGCCGTCGCCTTCATCGCGATCATCGTGCTGCTGCCCGAAATGCCGAAACCGGCGCATCCGACCTCGATCACCGCGCCGTTCAAGGCGTTGCGACACAAGGGATTGCTGACCGTCAGCATCACCGCGCTGCTCTACAACTTCGGCTTCTTCACCCTGCTCGCGTTCACCCCGTTCCCGCTGGACATGGGCACCTACGCGATCGGCTTCATCTTCTGCGGCTGGGGCATCCTGCTCGCCCTGTCCTCGGTGTTCCTCGCCCCGAAACTGCAGGCGCGCTTCGGTTCGCTGCCGATGATGGCCCTGTCGCTGGCCCTGTTCGCGATCGATCTGGCCGTGATGGGGATGTTCACCGAGCACAAGATCGTGCTGATCGTCGGCGTCGTGATCGCCGGTGCGTTCCTCGGCGTGAACAACACGCTGATCACCGAGGCCGTGATGATCTCGGCGCCGGTCGAGCGCTCGACCGCGTCGGCGGCCTACAGCTTCGTGCGATTCGGTGGCGGCGCGGCGGCGCCGTGGGTGGCGGGCAAGCTCGGTGAGCACAATATGTCGCTGCCGTTCTGGCTCGGCGCGGCCTTCACCGCCGCCGCGGTCGCGGTGCTGTTCCTCGGGCGCGGCGCACTGGCCCACATCGACGATCACGACCCCGCCCCGCACTCCGTCGAGGAGGCACAGGCCATCACCGTCGGCGATTGACCCCATCCCCGCCGGTGCACCCGAATCGCCCCCGGTACCACGAGTATCAGGGGCGATTCGCTGTCTCGGGCGTAGCGTCGATGCCATGGCCGAGGACCGACGCGGGCGCGTCAAGGTGGAAACGGGACAGAAGCGAGTACGGGTCTATCTGCGCGGGAAGCTGGTGGCCGACACCTTGCGGCCGCTGCTGGTCTGGGAAGTCCCGTATTACCCGACCTACTACGTGCCGCTCACCGACGTGCGCGCCGACCTGGACCCGAACGGGATCACCGAGCACTCCCCCAGCCGCGGCGACGCGACCGGATACGACGTGGCGGTCGAGGGCCTGCGGGCCGAGGGTGCGGCGCGGCGCTACCTCGACTCCCCGCTCACGGAACTGAAAGACGCTGTGCGACTTGATATCGCCGCCTTCGATTGGTTCGAGGAAGACGAGCAGGTGTTCGTCCATCCCCGCGATCCGTATTCGCGCGTGGACATCCTCGGCAGTACGCGGCATGTGCGGGTGGAGATCGACGGGGTCACCGTGGCGGACTCGCACTCGCCGCGCATTCTGTTCGAAACCGGTTTGCCCGCACGGTATTACCTGCCGCTGACCGACGTCCGGATGGATCTGCTCACCGCGTCCGACACCCACACCAGCTGCCCGTACAAGGGCACCGCGGACTACTGGAATGTCCGGGTCGGCGACACCGATCACTCGGACGTCGTCTGGATCTATCGCACGCCGCTGCCGGAGAGCCAGAAGGTGGCCGGGTTGGCGTGCTTCTACAACGAGAAGGTCGACATCTACCTGGACGGTGTGCGACAGGATCGCCCGCACACACCGTTCAGCTGACTATTCGCCGACTTCGAGGACGCCCTCATCGACCGCCCACTTGATCGACTTCTCCAGTGACGGACACGATTCCGGCCGACCCGGCCGCGCACCGTGTGCGGTCAACTGCGCGAAGATCGGGCAGTGCGCGTCGGGCCGGTCGGTCCACTGCACCGAGGTCTGGTGCGCGCTCGCCTTGCGCACCAGCACCTGCGCCGAACACGTCTGGCACCGCAGTGGCGTCATGCCCGAGTCGAGGTAGTGCTGTTTGTCGACCACGGTTTGCGCCTGCACTGCAGCCCGTCGCACGGGCTGATCAGCGAAATCGGGTGCTTTGGCCCAGGTCGGAGCGGGCCGCGACGGATCGCCGGACCTTTGCGGCTCGCCCGACCTGGAACTCATACGCCCGCTTCTTCGGACTCGGCCTTGCGGCGCAGGTTCTCCGCCACCTCGGCCTCCCACGCCTGATTCGCCTTGGTCGTATCGACCTCGAATTCGAAGCGCTGGGTCATCTTCTCGGTGACGTCGGCGACGTCGACGTAGAACTGGTCGTACCAACGGCGCAGCTGGTAGACCGGGCCGTCCTCCTCGCAGAGCAGCGGGTTCTCGACCTTGGACTTGTGCTTCCAGATCTCCACGTCCTGCAGGAAGCCGTCGCCGAAGAACTTGGCCATCGTGTCGGCCAGCTTCTTCGCGGCCTCGTCGGGCAGACCCTTGGGCTTCTCGACGCTCAGGCCCCACTGCAGCACGAACGAATCCTGGCTGACCGGGTAGTGGCAGTTGATCAGCTGGACCTTGATCTCGTACCCGCTGTAGATGTTCACCAGCGGATTGATCATGTAGGACGGTCCGAAGTAGGACGCCTCCGACTTCAGCAGCGTGTCACCGCCGTGCTTGGCGGCCATGCCGACGTCGGGACGACCCTTGGTCTCCAGGAACTGCGTCGCCACATGCCCTTCGAAGACGTTCTTGAAGAACGTCGGGAAGGCGTAGTGGATGTAGAAGAAGTGCGCCATGTCCACGACGTTGTCGATGATCTCGCGGCAGTTGGCGCCCTCGATCAGCAACGAGTCCCACGTCCAGTCGGTCCAGCCGCTGTCGTGGGTCTCGGTCGGATTGCCCTGTTCGTCGGTGTACGGACCCTCGATATACGGGATCGTGACCTCGGCGGGCGGTTCGTTGCCCTCGTGATCGTGCCAGATGTACAGCTGGCCGTTGCGCTCGAGCGTGGTCCACTTCCGGGTGCGGGCCAGCGGCGGAACGCGGCGCGCGTACGGAATCGCGGTGCACTTTCCGCTCGCGCCCCAGCGCCAGTCGTGGAACGGGCAGGCGATGTCGTCGCCCTTCACCGTGCCCATGCTCAGATCGCCGCCCATATGCCTGCAGTAGGCATCGAGCACGCGGATCTGGTCGTCGGTATCGGTCCACACGACGAGCTTGGTACCGAAGATCTCGACCGCGTGCGGTTTGCCGTCGCGGAACGTCGCCGCGAGACCGACACAATGCCAGCCGCGTGCGAACCTCGTCGGCGGTGCACCGACGTCGAGTTCCCTCACCTTGGGGTTGATCGCCATCCCGAACCCTCCTCGTTCACTAGAACACGTTACAAAACTGAGCCACTTCACGCCAGTTATCCAGCGAACTCCTCTGTTGACTCCTGTTATATCCGAGGTAAGGCGATCTTCTCGACAGAAACGAGAACCTGTTCTAATCTCAGAGACGAATAGAACCGGTTGTCGATCCGACACAGGCAGGAGCGGGCTCCGAAATGACGCAAGAAGTGACCGAACGGGTCGAGGCACTGCTGCCGACGCTGCGTGAGCGCGCGCAGGAGGCCGAGGACCTGCGCCGCATCCCCGAAGAATCCATGAAGGCGCTGCAGGAGACCGGTTTCTTCCGGCTGCTCCAGCCCAAGCAGTGGGGCGGCCACGCCGCCGATCCAGTGGTCTTCTACGACACCGTGCGCAAGATCGCCAGCGCGTGCGGCTCCACCGGCTGGGTCGCGGGCATCATCGGCGTGCACAACTGGCACCTCGCGCTGTTCGATCAGCAGGCCCAGCAGGATGTCTGGGGCGAGGACACCGATGTGCGCATCTCGTCGTCGTACGCGCCGATGGGTGCGGGACAGGCCGTCGACGGCGGCTACATCGTGCGCGGCTCGTGGGCCTGGTCCTCGGGTTCCGATCACGCCACCTGGGCGGTACTCGGCGGTCCGGTGATCAAGAACGGCAAGCCGGTCGACTTCGGCAGCTTCCTGATCCCCCGCTCGGACTACCGCATCGATGACGTCTGGAACGTCGTCGGTCTGCGTGGCACCGGCTCCAACACCGTGGTCGTCGAGGATGTCTTCGTCCCGTCGCACCGGTTCCTGAGCTTCCGCGCGATGAGCGAGGGCCGCGCGCCCGGTCTCGAACAGAACACCGACCCCGTCTTCAAGATGCCGTGGGGCACCATTCACCCCACCACCATCTCCACGCCGATCGTGGGCATGGGCTACGGCGCCTACGAGGCGCACGTCGAGCACCAGGGCAAGCGCGTGCGCGCGGCCTTCGCCGGCGAGAACGCCAAGGACGATCCGTTCGCCAAGGTGCGCGTCGCCGAGGCGGCCAGCGACATCGACGCCGCGTGGCGTCAGCTCTCGGGCAATGTCGCCGAGGAGTACGCGCTGCTGCTGGCGGGCGAGGAAGTGCCGTTCGATCTGCGCGTGCGCGCCCGGCGCGACCAGGTGCGTTCCACCGGACGCGTGATCGCCTCGATCGACAAGCTCTTCGAGTCCTCCGGCGCGACCGCGCTCGCCAACGGCACCCCGCTGCAGCGCTTCTGGCGTGACGCGCATGCCGGACGGGTGCACGCGGCCAACGATCCCGAGCGCGCCTACGTCATGTACGGCACGCACGAGTTCGGGCTGCCCGTCACCGACGCCATGGTGTAGCCGATGACCCAGACCGCTGAACTGACTTACGCATCGACCTCACGCTTCGCGCAGGTCACCCCCGACCTGAAGCTGCACTATCACGAAGCCGGTGTGGGCAACCCGACCACGATCGTGCTGCTGCACGGCGGCGGACCCGGCGCCTCGGCGTGGTCGAACTTCGCCCGCAACATCCCGGTCCTGGCCGAGCGCTATCACGTGATCGCGCCCGATCAGCCGGGATACGGCAAGTCCGACAAGCCGATCGACCACCCGCAGTACTTCGTGCACAGCTCCGACGCACTGCTCGCGCTGCTCGATCACCTGGAGATCACCGACCGGGTGCACCTGCTCGGCAACTCCCTCGGCGGCGGCGCCTCGGTGCGGTTCGCGCTCGATCACCCCACGCGCGCGGGCAAACTCGTGCTGATGGGTCCGGGCGGGCTGAGCACCAATCTGTTCGCGCCCGACCCCACCGAGGGCGTGAAGCTGCTCTCGAAGTTCACCTATGAACCGACCAGGGACAACCTGGAGAAGTTCCTGCGGATCATGGTCTTCGACCAGTCGCTGGTCACCGACGAACTGATCGATGAGCGATTCGCACTGGCCAACACCCCCGAATCGCTGGCCGCGATGCGGGCGATGGGCAAGTCCTTCGCCGGCGCCGACTACGAGAAGGGCATGCTCTGGCGTGACGCGTACAAGCTGCGTCAGCCGGTACTGCTGATCTGGGGTCGCGAGGATCGGGTGAACCCTCTGGACGGCGCGCTCGTAGCCACCAAGGTGATCCCACGCGTCCAGCTGCATGTGTTCGGCGGCTGCGGGCATTGGGCACAGCTGGAGAAGTTCGACGAGTTCAACCGGCTCACGGTCGATTTCCTCGGGGAGAAGTAATGAGCATTCGCGCCCTGGGCTACATGCGCATCGAGGCCACCGACATGGCGGCCTGGCGCGAGTACGGCCTCAAGGTTCTCGGCATGATGGAGGGCACCGGGCTGAATCCCGACGCGCTCTATCTGCGCATGGACGATTTCGCCGCGCGACTGGTGATCGTTCCCGGCGAGCAGGACCGGCTGCTGGTCTCGGGCTGGGAGGTCACCGACGCGCCCGGTCTGCAGCAGCTGCGCGAGACCCTGAGCAAGGCCGGGGTCGCCTTCACCGAGGGCACCAAGGAAGAGCTGGGTGAGCGCCGCGTCGAGGGCATGATCCGGTTCCAGGATCCATCCGGGAACACCCTGGAGGCGTTCTACGGCGCGCAGTACCTGGGCCGCCGCTTCGTGAGCCCCTACGGCCACAAGTTCGTCACCGCCGAGCAGGGTCTGGGCCACGTGGTGCTGACCTGCACCGACGATGCCGCGGCGCAGGCGTTCTACCAGGACATCCTCGGCTTCCGGCTGCGCGACTCCATGCGGCTGCCGCCGCAGATGGTGGGCCGTCCCGCCGACGGCGACCCGGCCTGGCTGCGGTTCTACGGCTGCAACCCGCGCCACCACGCGCTGGCGTTCCTGCCGCTGCCGAATCCGACCGGCATCGTGCACCTCATGGTCGAGGTGGAGAACTCCGACGACGTCGGCCTCTGCCTTGACCGCGCCATCCGCAAGAAGGTGAAGATGTCGGCCACGCTCGGTCGGCACATCAACGACAAGATGCTGTCCTTCTACATGAAGACTCCCGGCGGATTCGACATCGAATTCGGTTGTGAAGGACTGGAAGTCGACGACCACGAGTGGATTGCCCGCGAATCGACCGCGGTCAGCCTGTGGGGTCACGATTTCACTGTCGGATTTCGGCAGCAATAGGAAACGGCGGCGAAGGACATGACTGAACAGAGACCGGCTATCGACGGCCGGCAGTTCCGCACTGTGCTGGGACAGTTCTGCACCGGCATCACCGTCATCACCGCGCTCGATCCGGACGGTGCGCCCATCGGGTTCGCCTGCCAGTCCTTCGCCGCGCTGTCCCTCGACCCGCCCCTTGTGCTGTTCTGCCCCACCAAGGGGTCGCGGTCGTGGGCGGCGATCGAGGCGGCGGGCAGGTTCTGCGTGAACGTGCTCTCCGAGGAACAGCAGCCCACGTGCGCGCGTTTCGGCTCACGGGAAACCGACAAGTTCGCCGGCGTCGCCTGGCACACCTCCGAACTCGGCGTTCCGGTGATCGATGATTCGCTGGCCACCATCGAATGCACGGTCGACTCCGTCGTCGACGGCGGCGACCACTACATCGTGATCGGCCGGGTCCACGCGCTCGCGGAATCGGCCACCACCGGCGGCCGTCCGCTGCTGTTCTATCGCGGCCAGTACACCGGCATCGAGCCGGACAAGACCACTCCCGCCCCCTGGCGCGCCGACCTGGACCACTTCCTTACCACCACCAGCCTCGACACCTGGCTGTGAGCTGAACGGGAGCTGCCGCACACACAACGTGCGGCAGCTCCCGTTTTTCTGTTTTAAGTGCTCATTCTTTGAGCACTTTGGCTCGGATGATGGTTCTATGACCATCGAATACCTCATCTGCACAGACGCGAACGCTTGGGAAGCGTGGCTGTCGGCCCACCACTCGTCCGCTGGTGAGGTCTGGGTGCGAATCGCGAAGAAGGGCGCACCCGAGCCCTCGGTGACGATCAGCGAAACCCTGGACGGCGCGCTCTGCTACGGCTGGATCGACAGCCATCGCCGCAGCCTCGACGCCCACCACTACCTGCAGCGATACTCGCCGCGTCGAGCACGGAGCCCCTGGTCGCAGGTCAACGTCGCCAAGGCCGAAGCCCTCATCGCCGCGGGGCGGATGCGCCCGGCCGGGTTCGCGGCCATCGAATCGGCTTGCGCCGACGGCCGCATCGCCCAAGCGATCACCGCGCTCGAAAGATGATCACCAGGCCACCGGAGTTCTCACGCTCCGGCGACCTGGTGATCAGTGGTCCAGATCAGGCGATTCGCAAGACGACGTCGCTGAGGACGGGGGCGTCGTCTCGTTCGACCACGGTGACGACCGCGATCAACTGGTCGCCCTCGCGCCACACCTTGGTGCGCAGGGTCTCGCCCGGGTAGAGCACGCCGGCGAACTTGGCCCGGAAACCGCCGACCCGGCCCGCGTCACTGTCGAGCAGGGCGTCGGTGAGGGCTTTGCAGACGGTGCCGTAGGTGGACAGGCCGTGCAGGATCGGGGCGGGAAAGCCTGCGCCACGGGCGAATTCGGGATCCGAGTGCAGCGGGTTGCGGTCGCCGGAGAGGCGGTACAGCAGGGCCTGCTGCGGCAAGGTCGGGGTGAGCAGTTCCGCGTCGGGGGCCCGATCCGGCAGTTCGGTGCGGGTGCTCGGGCCGCGCTCGCCGCCGAAGCCGCCCTCGCCCTTGGCGAAGATGGAGGACCGCACGGTCCACAGCGGTTCACCGTCGGACCCGGTGACGGTGTGCTCCTGCACGATCACCGCGTTGGCGCCCTTGTCCCAGATCTCGGCGATCCGGCCGACCGAGACCGCCTTGCCGGTGGCGGGAATCGGCTTGTGCACCTCCACTTCCTGGTGACCGTGCACGACCTTGGCCAGGTCGATCTCGATCCCGGGGAAGCTCACTCGCGGCGGCTCGGTTTCACCGAGGGTCGGCGCCACCGTCGCGAACGTCGGCAGCACCTGGGGTGCGCGATCGTCGAGGTAGGCCAGCTCGGCCGGGTCGGTCGGGCGGGCGCCCGCGCCGAGGCCCAGGTGGTAGAGCTGCACGTCGGTGGGCGTCCAACTGAACTCGCGCGCGGGCAGAGTCGCGCCGAGCGCGGTCGCTAGATCAATGGGCACGGTCTTCTCCTGTGGGTGTCGGCTCGTCCGCCGAACCGGTCGTGGCGACGTCGAGCACTGCGAGGTAGCCGATGGTGATCGTCGGGCTCACCCTCATGCGTTCGCCTTCGCCGAGTCGGTCTTCTTCCTGGCGACGATGTCGAGCACAGCCAGGTAGGCGAAGGTGATCGCGGGGCCGATGGTGGCGCCGGGGCCCGCGTAGGTGTGGCCCATCACCGGCGAGCTGGTGTTGCCCGCGGCGTAGAGGCCGTCGATGACGGAATCGTCTTCGCGCAGCACCCGCGCGGCGGTATCGGTGACGAGTCCGCCCTTGGTGCCGAGGTCGCCGGGCACCATCTTCGCCGCGTAGAACGGGCCCTGCGACAGTTCGGCCAGGCACGGGTTCGGCTTCACGGTCGGGTCGCCGTAGTAGCGGTCGTAGTGGCTGTTGCCGCGACCGAAGTCCTCGTCCTTGCCCGCGGCGGCGAAGCCGTTGAAACGCTCGATCGTCGAGGTCAGATTGTCGACGGGCACGCCGATGCGCTCGGCCAGCTCCTGGATCGTGTCGGCCTTGACGATGTAGTCGTTCTCCATCCAGCGCGACGGAAAGCGCTGGCCCGGTTGCAGGCCCGCGAAGATGTAGCGGTTGCGGTAGCGCTGGTCGAACACCAGCCAGGACGGCACGTTCTCGCCGGGGCCCGCGCCCTGACCGTACTCACCGCCGTACATGGTGTGCACCGCCTCGACGTAGGGCGCCGACTCGTTGCCGAACCGCTCGCCCCGGTCGTTGACCATGATGGTGCCGGGCAGATTGCGCTCGGCCAGCGCGAACCAGGGCTTGCCGCCCTTGAAGATCGTCGGACCCCACCAGGCGTCCTCCATGAAACCGACCGTCGCACCCGCTGCCATACCCGCGACGATGCCATCGCCGGTGTTGGCCGCGGCACCGGTTGTCCACTCAGTGGTTATCGGCTGACGCTGGTACTTGGCCCGCATGTCGGCATTGTGTTCGAACCCGCCTGCGCCGAGCACCACGCCGTAGCGCGCGGTGAAGGTGACCGGTTCGCCGTCGACGGTGGCCTCGACCCCGGTGACCTTGCCGTCGGTGACCACCAGGTCGGTGAGCGGGGTGTTGAGCAGCACCGGCACGCCCGCGTCGAGCAGGCCCTTGCGCATGGCGGCGATGATGGCCTGCCCCATGCCGAGCAGATGCTTGCCGGTCCACTTGGCCAGGTAGGTGCGCGCGCCGACGCGCAGCGCCCGCATCGCGCCCTTGGGGTGACGGCGGATCAGGTTGAGCCGCACGAAGTCGGCCTGCATGACGACCACGTTCAGCGGCGCCTTGGCGTAGGGCGGTTCCAGGTTGACCAGTTCCGCGCCGAGCACCTTGCCGTTGAACGGCGTCGGTTCGCACGAACGCCCCTGACCGAGGCCGCCCGGCGCCTCGGGGTAGTAGTCGGAGTAGCCGGGAACCCACTTCATCTTCAGCGGGGTGTGGTCGAGGACGAAGTCGAACGCCTCGGCGCCGCGATCGAGGTAGGTATCGATCTTCTCGGCGGGCACCACGTCGCCGATGATGCTGTGCAGGTAGGTGCGCGCGTCCTCGCGGTCGTCGGGGCGGCCCGCGGCGAGCAACGCCTTGTTGCCCGGAATCCAGACGCCACCGCCGGATCGGGCCGTCGACCCACCGTAGTGCGCGGCCTTCTCCAGCAGCACAACGCTCAGTCCCTTGTGCGCCGCCGCGAGGGCGGCGGTCATCCCGGCGGCGCCGCTACCGACGACCACGACATCGTATTCCCGATCACTCATGTAGAACACGTTATAGAAGGGTCCGGTCGTTGGACAGATAAAAATAGAACTCAGTAGAACATGTTGCAGAAATCACCAGATGTAGCGTTGTATTGTCAGGTGAACGGCTGATGCTGGACTGGAAAACCGGTTACAGTTTTGACGTCTAGATCCTTCCGACCGTGCTGCCAAGGAGGTCCGCGTGCTGCCTGACGCGGTACGAACCCATCTCGCCGACGAACTGGCCCGCGCCGAAGACGAGCGTGTCGCCGTGTTGCCGCTCGTCGACCGGTTCCCCGATATCGATGTGGTCGACGCCTACGAGATCCAGCTGCTCAACATCCAGCGGCGGCTCCGGTCCGGCGCGAAGGTCGTCGGGCACAAGGTGGGGCTGTCGTCGAAGGCGATGCAGGAGATGATGGGCGTCGACGAGCCCGACTACGGCCACCTGCTCGCCGACATGGAGGTCTACGAGGACGTCCCCGTCGACACCTCGAAGTTCCTGCTGCCGCGCGTGGAGGTCGAGGTCGGATTCGTGCTCGGCGCCGACCTGCCCGGCGAGGACTGCACCGAGGCCGACGTGCTGGCCGCGACCGTCGCGTACGCGCCCTCGATCGAACTCATCGACTCGCGTATCAACGACTGGAAGATCGGCCTGACCGACACCATCGCCGACAACGCCTCCTCGGCCGGATGGGTGCTCGGCAAAGAACGCGTCGCACCCGGCGACATCGACATCAAGGCAATCGACGCCGTGCTCACCCGCAACGGCGAGGTCATCGCCGAGGGCCGCAGCGACGCGGTGCTGGGCGATCCGGTGATCGCCGTCGCGTGGCTGGCGCGCAAGGTCGCGACCTTCGGGGTGCGGTTGAAGAAGGGCGACATCGTGCTACCCGGTTCCTGCACCCGCGCCATCGACGCCCGCCCCGGTGACGACTTCCTCGCCGAGTTCACCGGACTCGGTTCCGTCCGTTTGCGTTTCAGCTGAACCAGACTTCCTAGGAGAACACCGTGACCAGCAAAGTCACCGCCGCGATCGTGGGGTCCGGCAACATCAGCACCGATCTGCTCTACAAGCTGCTGCGCTCGGACAAGATCGAGCCGCGCTGGATGATCGGCATCGACCCGGATTCGGAGGGGCTGAAGCGGGCACGCGGGCTGGGTCTGGAAACCTCCGCCGAGGGCGCGGACTGGCTGCTCGCCCTCGACGAGAAGCCGGATCTGCTGTTCGAGGCCACCTCCGCCTACGTGCACCGCGCGTACGCGCCGAAATACGAGGCCGCGGGTATCCGCGCCGTCGACCTCACCCCGGCCGCCGTCGGCCCGGCCGTGATCCCCCCGGTGAACCTGGATTCGCTGCGGGACGCGGCGAACGTCAACATGATCACCTGCGGTGGCCAGGCCACGATTCCGATGGTCAACGCGGTCTCGCGGGTTGTCCCGGTGTCCTACGCCGAGATCGTGGCCTCGGTGTCCTCGGTGTCGGCCGGTCCGGGTACGCGCGCGAACATCGACGAGTTCACCAAGACCACCTCCAAGGGTGTGGAGACCATCGGTGGCGCCGAACGCGGTAAGGCCATCATCATCCTGAACCCGGCCGAGCCGCCGATGATCATGCGCGACACCATCTTCTGCGCCATCCCCGAGGATGCCGATCGCGACGCGATCTCGGAGTCGATCTTCCGGATGGAGAAGTCCATTCAGGAGTACGTGCCCGGCTACCGGCTGCTCAACGACCCGCAGTTCGACGAACCGTCGCTGGTATCCGGCGGCTTGGCGAAGGTGTCGATCTTCGTCGAGGTCGAGGGCGCGGGCGACTTCCTGCCGCCGTACGCGGGCAACCTCGACATCATGACCGCCGCCGCCACCCGCGTGGGTGACGTGCTGGCCGACCAGATCATCTCGGCTCGGGTGTAAGGAGTTTCGACCATGAGCAATATCCTCAAGCCCTTCTCGGGCGAACTCGATGTGCGTGTCACCGACACCTCGCTGCGTGACGGCTCGCACCACAAGCGTCACCAGTTCACCGTGGCCGAGGTGCGCGATATCGTTGCTGCCCTTGATGGTTCGGGTGTCTCGGTCATCGAGGTGACGCACGGTGACGGCCTGGCCGGTTCCTCGTTCAACTACGGCTTCTCGAAAACCCCTGAGCAGGAACTGATCAAGGCTGCCGCGGAAACCGCCAAGCAGGCCAAGATCGCCTTCCTCATGCTGCCCGGCGTCGGCGTCAAGGAAGACATCAAGATCTCCCAGGACAACGGCGCGTCCATCTGCCGGATCGCCACCCACTGCACCGAAGCCGACGTCTCCATCCAGCACTTCGGCTACGCCCGCGACCTCGGCCTCGAAACCGTCGGCTTTCTCATGATGGCCCACTCCACCACGCCGGAGAAGCTGGCCGCGCAGGCCCGCATCATGGCCGACGCGGGCTGCCAGTGCGTCTACGTCGTCGATTCCGCGGGCGCACTCGTCCTCGAGCAGGTCTCCGACCGCGTCTCGGCCCTGGTCGCCGAACTCGGCGACGACGCCCAGGTCGGCTTCCACGGCCACGAGAACCTCGGCCTCGCCGTGGCGAACTCGGTCTACGCCGTGCGCGCGGGCGCCACCCAGATCGACGGCTCGGCTCGCCGCTTCGGCGCGGGCGCGGGCAATCTGCCGGTCGAAGCCTTCATCGGCGTCTGCGACAAGCTCGGTATCAAGACCGGCGTCGACTTCTTCGCCGTCACCGACGCCGCCGAGGACGTGGTTCGCCCGGCGATGCCGTCGGAATGCCTGCTCGACCGTCAGGCGCTGATGATGGGCTACGCGGGTGTCTATTCCAGCTTCCTGCGCCATGCCGAACGCCAGGCCGAACGCTACGGTGTCTCCGCCGCCGAAATGCTCGTCCGCGCAGGCAAGCGCAAGCTCGTCGGCGGCCAGGAAGACCAGCTCATCGATATCGCCCTGGAACTCCAGCGCGAAGCTTCGGTTACCGCCTCGGCCTGATGCGGACCCTCCGAACGGCGTGACCCCCGGGTCACGCCGTTCGGCGTTGTGGGCCCACAACGTTTTTCACCGCGTGAGCGCACCGGCGGCGAGATAGTCGTCGCCGCCGACGAAGTACGTGTGGCCGTCGGCGACCGCTTCGGTGCCTGCCCGAACGATCACGCGCGCGAAGTCCTCGACGGTGGGCAACGGGCCTGCCGCGCGGCGGGACTCGACACTGCCCGGATCGCGCCGTTCCAGCAGACGGACGATGATCGTCCCGTCGATCATGTCGCCGGACACCACCGTGAAACCGACTCCGCGCTCCCGGAATTCGGGGATCAGCGCTCGGAGCGCGTCCTCGCCTGCCCGCTTGCTGCGCGCTATCGGCGTGTAACCCTGTGGCACATCGTCGTTCTCGTGGATGAAGTGCGCCTGATGGCTGGTGACGAACACGATCCGACCGCCCTCCGGCATCAGCGGCAGCATCGCCGTGGCCAGGTTCACCTGCGCATCCCGGTTGAGCCGCAGTGCGTACCCGGGATCGGCATCCCGTTCGAGCCCGCCGGATGCGTTGAGCACCAAGGTATCCAGCCGCCCGAAGGTCCGGCCGACCTCCGCGACCATCGCCTCGACAGCCGCCGGATCGGAGACATCGGCACCGAGCACCGAAGCGCTCCCACCCGTGGCTACGATCGCGTCCACGACATCCTGGGCCCGCTTGCGCTTCTCCCGAAAGTTCACGATGACATGCGCCCCGGCCGCGCCGAACTGCGCCGCCGCCTCCGCCCCGATCCCCCGTGAAGCCCCGGTGACCAGCACGATCCGCTGACCCTGCCGCACTGTCGAATCCATCGTCGATCTCCTCGTCCATCCCCGACCGGCCATCATGCTTCTGATTCAGAAGCAACTATCGTGCTTCTGAATGAGAAGCGCAACCGGCGACGAGCCCTCGCAAGCGATCCTGGCCGCGATCGACCTACTCGGCCAGCGCTGGATGCTGCGCGTGATCTGGGAACTGGAGCCCGGCCCCCTCGGCTTCCTCGACATCCGCCGACGCATGGGCAACTGCTCATCGAGCATGCTCTCGGACCGACTCCAGCAGCTCCAGTCCGCGGCACTGATCCGCAAGAACGGCCAACGCGGCGCCTACGAACTCACCACCGAGGGCGCCCTCCTCGCCGAATCCCTGCAACCCCTATGGGACTGGTCCGAGAACCGGACGTCCTCCGGCGACGGCAACGGCCGAATCCCGTGGCGTCCCGACCGTTAGTCCACTGATCGCAAAAACCGCTGGACAGCGGCGATATAACTGGCTGATGAGCGAGGATGCGGCGATATTGTTCTGCGATACCGGCATGGCTGCCCGGATCGAGCGGATGGAGACCGATGCCATCACCGGCGGGGTGAGCACGGGGCTTCGTCGGGGGGAGGCGGAGTTCACCGGGTTCGCTCACGAGATCGCCGGTGGCGCGGCATGTTTCGCGGGGCCCGGATCCCCGCTGAACAAGGTGGTCGGAGTCGGCTTCGCCGGGGTGCCGACGGTGGCGCAGTGGGCGGCGGTCGAACAGGCCTATGCCGAGGTGGGGGCACCGGTCCAGGTGGAATTGGCGCATCTCGCCGACCCACGGATCGGGGTCGACCTGACCGCTCGTGGGTATCGGTTGACCTCGTTCGAGAACGTGCTCGGCCTGCGTCCGCGGGGACGCGCCTGGCCGACATCGCGGTCGGTCGAGGTGCGTCGCGATGACGAGAACGGGTTCGATACCTGGCTCGATACCGTCGTCGACGGCTTCGCCCACCCCGACGACGGTCTACCCACCCACGAAGAGTTCCCCCGCGACATTCTCGCCGCTGTCATACGAGACCTCGCCGCCACCGGCGACACGCACCGCTACCTGGCCTACCGAGACGGCATTCCCGCAGGCGGCGCGAGCCTCCGCATGTCCGACGGCATCGCCGCGCTCGCCGGGGCGGCGACCCTGCCCGAGCACCGTCGACAAGGCGTCCAGACAGCGTTGCTCTCGGCCCGCCTCGGCGCCGCGGCCGCGGCCGACTGCGACCTCGCGGTCGTCACCACCGAGCCGGGATCGAAATCCCAGAAGAACTCCCAGGCCCAGGGTTTCGCGCTGCTCTACACCCGAGCGGTGCTTATCAAAGACCCCGCTTGAGGCCCGAGTCCTCCTCGACGCGGATCTCTTCTACGGTCGGCCCCTTGGCCGACAGGCCGCTCACCAGCAGGGCGTAGATCGCGACGATGAGGATGGGCGCGGCCAAGGGGGCCCAGATCAACTGGACGGGGACCCAGGCCGCGGTAGCCGCGGCGATGGTGAACAGGACCGCGCCGCCGACCGAGGGGATGGTGGTGGGGACCACTCCTTCGGGGGCGTGCAGGACGGCGGCATTCAGCAGGTAGGTGGTCGCGACCAAACCTGTTGCCGCCGAGGCTATGACGCCGACATCGGAGACGGCGAGCGCGGCGATGGTGATCAGCACCGCGCCGACCGAGGCCGGGCGCCACCACCAGCTCGCGATGATCAGCGCCAGCGCGGGCACTCCGGCGATGGGGTTGATCAGCGCGACCGCGGCGACCAGCAGCAGGCCGGCCAAGAGGGCAAGGAATCTCGTCATCGGCGTACCCGTACGGCTCGGCGGTGTTCGGGGAGCAGGCGCATGGCTTGGTCGAGGCGGGTGTCTTCGGGCCAGGGGATGATGTCGACGCCGACGGTGCCCATATCCCGGTACATCGAGGCGCGCTCGAGCTGCCACATCTTGGCCATGGTGGGGTCGAGGCCGTCCTCGAAGGGAGCGCCGCGCAAGACGTCGACCGCGACGACCACGTGGCCGCGTTTCCGCAGGTCGATCAGGGCCAGCGCGAACTGTGTGTCGAGCAGGGTGGAGAAGGCGACCACGATCGCGCCGATCGGAACGGCGGCGTGGGGCGCGAGGGTGCCGGTGGTCTCGACGTGTTCGTCACCGACGCCGAGGACGGTGTCGACGATGCGATAGAACTGCCTGCGTCCGATATCGGGGCGCAGCCAGCGAGGCGCTTCGCCGAGGCAGACCACGGCGGTGCGGTCGCCGGATTGCAGTGTCGACTGCACCACTTGCGCCGCGCCGCGCACCGAGAGTTCCAGCGAGGCGCTGGCCGGACCAGGCGCCTGTAGCGAGGTGTCGACCATGACGACCACGTCGGCGGAGCGGTTGGTGAACCGCTGGGTGACGTAGAGCCTGCCGCGCCGCGCGCTCACCGGCCAGTTCACAGCGCGCAGCTGATCGCCCGGCGTGTAGGCGCGGATGTCGGCGTATTCGACACCAGGACCGTGTCTGCGGGTCAGGTGGGTGCCGATGCGGTCGGGAAGTTCTGTGCGCGGCAAGCGCATTCGCTGCGGATCAGCGATGGGGTAGACGTAGAGTTTGGCCGCGGGCAGCTCGGTCGTCGCGACCGCCAGCCCGGCCGGGCTCAGCGCGGACACCTTCACCTGCACCGGATACCGTCCCCAGCGGGTGGCGGAGAGCCCGAGCCGCATGCCCGCTGGCGCACCGCCGGAATCGTGGGCTTCCTCGACCTCGAGTTCCAGGCCGGGCAGCGGCAGGGCTGTCATCCGTAGCAGTGCGTGCCCGCTTTCGACGAAAGCGACAGCACTGCAACCGATCACCTCGTTCTCGAAACAGCGCACGGTGCCGCTGCCGTCGACCTGGACTCTGGTCGGCGCCTGCTGCCACGGCGCGGTGGCGAGCACACCGAGCATCGGCGCGGCGAAGACGACCAGCTGCCACTGCCCGAGCAGCACCGCGACGACCAGTGCCGCTGCCGCGCAACCGGCCAGGATGAACACCAGCGGCGCGGGCCGCCACCGGAGGTCGACCTCGACCGTTCTGGATTCGTCGCGATGCTTCATGTGCTCGTGGCGCGGGGCACCGGTAGCCGGCGGAGTAGTTCGGTGATGACGTCCTCACCGCGAATGCGGCGGACCCACATCTCGGGGCGCAAGGTGATGCGGTGCGACATCGCCGCCACCGCCAGCGCTTTCACGTCTTCGGGGATCACGTAGTCGCGCCCGAGCAGCAGGGCCCTCGCCCGTGACATCTGCACCAGATCGAGTTCGGCACGCGGGCTGGCGCCGACCTCCACCTGGGGATGGCTGCGGGTAGCCGAGGCCAGCGCCACGACGTAGCTCACCACGTCGGGGTGCACGGTAACGAACTCGACCGACTGACGCATCTCCATCAGACCCTGCGCGTCGACGACCTGGCCCACCTGCGGTGCGGTGGAACCACGCTCGAGCCTGCGCCGGATCATCTGCGTCTCGTCGGCCTCGGAGAGGTAGCCAAGGCGCAGCTGGATGGCGAAGCGGTCGAGTTGGGCCTCGGGCAGCGGGTAGGTGCCCTCGTACTCGATCGGGTTGTCGGTGGCCAGCACCACGAACGGCTGTGGGAGCAGGAAGGTCTCGCCGTCGATGCTCACCTGCCCCTCGGCCATGGCCTCGAGCAGAGCGGCCTGGGTCTTGGGCGGAGTGCGGTTGATCTCGTCGGCGAGCAGCACATTGGTGAAGACCGGACCGCGACGGAAGTTGAACCGGCCCGACGCCATGTCGTAGATCGTCGAACCCAGCAGGTCGGCGGGCAGTAAATCCGGCGTGAACTGCACGCGGGTGAAGTCGAGTCCGAGCGCGGCCGCGAAAGACCGCGCGATCAAGGTCTTTCCGAGGCCTGGCAGGTCCTCGATGAGTACGTGCCCTCCGGCCAGCACGGCAATCATGATGAGCTGCATCTCATCTCGCTTGCCGACCACGACACGGCCCAGCTCACGCAGTACGGCATCGGAGCGCTGGACGGTCACGTTCAACGGCATTGTCATCGGTGGCCTCTAACCCCTCACATCGTCTGCAAACGGCGCAGGATCTCATCCAGCGCCTCTTTACCCGGTGCGCGTCCGGTTTGATCGCGCAGCGCGGAGTTCGCCGGATCCACCCAGCGCCACAGTTCGGGTCCGAACTGCAGCTGACCGGCGGCCTCGGTGGCCCGGCGATTCTTGGAAACCCTCAGCCCCGTCGACAGCTCGAATTCCTTGGCGAGCAGGGGCCGCAGGTGTCGGTCCCAGTCGGCACGGGTGCCGTCGGCGCGAGCGGTGAGCATCTCGGCGCGCGCGTGCCAGCGAACGAGCATCTCGGCGGGACCGTTGTCGATGTATTCGGTGAGCGGTTCCTCGCGGGTCACGCGGTGGCGCAGCGACCAGACCAGCATCGCGAGCGCCGCGGCCACCGGAACGGCGACGGCGAGCAGCACCGAGTCACGATCCAGACGCACCAACGCCACTTCGATCACAGCGACGGCGAGTATGGCCGTGACGATCACCGAGGTCCGATTCACGCCGTCACCAGCCGGCGTTGCAGGTCGGTGAGCACGATGCGCAGCAGTTGTTCGGCGCGCATGCGCTGCCATTCGAGCATCGAGTGCGGGCTGAACCGCGCCTCCTCGAACAGCGCGACCAGCTCACGGGCCGAAGCATCGTGCAGCACACCGCTTTCGAATGCCCTGGCCAGCACTTCCATCGGGGTGTCGGAGGCCAGCGGGCGGGCGGCGAGGTCGCTGGACAGGCCGCGCTCCATCGCCACATAACAGGCGATGATGGCGGTACGCGGGTCCTGACCCGGGGCGTTCATCGCGGCCAGGCCCATTTCGGCGGCGCGCGTGAGCGAATCGACTTCACTGGCGGTCGGTTCGTTCTCGACGGGCGCGGCAGGGGCCGGTTCGCGGCGCGCGGCCACGGCGACGACGACCAGACCGACAAGCGCGACCACGATCAGCACGATGGCCAGGATCGCCGCGATCACCAGGGCGGTGCCGGTGAGTTCCGTGGGTCCGGTCGTGGGGTCCGCGGCATGGGTGTCGGTGGTGGGTACGGGGCCGGAGCCCTCGGCCAGCGTTTCGGCGGCCGGGCGCATCGGGCGGGCGCCGGGCAGCAGGAACAGCGCGGTGACGCCACCGGCGAAGATCAGCGCGACCGTGGCCACGGCGATCGGGACCAGCAGCGCCATCCTGCGCCACTGGATGCGCGGCATGGCGTCGCGTTCGGCTTCGGGCATCGCCAGCGGCAGTCGATGCTGGCTGGCGATCACGCCCGCCACCAGGATGACGATCGAGACCAGCAGCAGGACCGGCATCACGGCGACGAGCAGCGGCGAAGGAGCGCTGGTCGAGTTCGACCCGGCGCCGGGCAGACTGCCCTGCAACGCGATCGTCGCGGCGACGACCAGTGCGATCACGACAATCGCCCGCGTAATGGGCTGATTCACCCCGATCACAGCTGTACCACCAAACCCCGAGAGACTGCACAAAACAGCCACATAGTTACATGCCGAGTGGTCCGCTCGAGAGAAAATCGATGCTTTTGGACCCTCTCCTAATATTGTCCCCCTGGGATCAAGGGCATGCTACGCAGTGCGAACGTTTAACTCGCCAGTTAATGGCAACTCACCGAGTCGGCTGGCGGTGCGCGCCAGATCGGGAATCGCGGGGATGCCCCCGGTCAGCTCGTGTGGGGCTTCGGGGGCGTGGACGGTGAACGGGAGATCGGCGTCGTAGAGGACGTCGACGAGGTTCACCAAGCGCATGGCCCAGTCGGGCGGGACATCGCGTAGCGGCGGGACCTCGCGCAGGGTCCAGTGGCGGTAGCGCTCGGCGAGACGGAGATAGTCGGCGGCACTGGTGGGGGCGGCACAGATGTCGTGGAAGCCGACGGTGATGGCATCGGCGGTGGCGTGGGCGCGGAGGGTTCGGCCGTTACCGATGGGCACGTCGACGCGAGGGAACGCTGATCCGATATCCGCTGTGACCACGTAACGACCCGCGAGGAAGCCGGTATCGCGGTGTGCGGTCCTGGTGCGGTAGTCGAGCGGTCCGTCGAGGGTGACGGTGTCGAGATTAGCCAGAATCTGCGCGATGGTGGGCAGGAAGTGGTCATGGAACAGAGGGTTGGGCAGCAGGTCCTGGGGCCGGTAGTTGGAGGTGACCACGAGGGTGCGGCGCTCGGCGAAGAGGGTGTCGAGCATGCGGGCGACGAGCATGGCGTCGCCGATATCGGTGACGTGGAATTCGTCGAAGCAGACCAGGTCGGCGTCGCCGAGGAGTTCGCCGATCGCGCGTTCGATCGAGCCGAGGGCGTGGGTGGCCGCGTGCAGGGATGCGAAGAAGGCATGGAAGTGGAAGCGGCGCTTGCGCTCTGTGTCGACCGTGGCGAAGAAGCGGTCCATCACCATGGTCTTGCCCCGACCCGGGCGGCCGTGCAGGTAGACGCCGGACCGATCCGGGCGCAGGTCGGCAGGCTGCTCGGGTCGACCAGCATTGCCGCGTCCGAAGGGACGCGTGAGCGGACCGAACCAGCCCGTGCGCCGATCGCCGCGTTCAGCGGGGCGCCGGGCACCGAGGGAGCGGCCCGGGTCCAACAGTGATTCGAGCGCGCGCAGGGCCGCCTGTTGTGCGGGGTCGAGCACCACGGTGTCGGGTTTCATGCGTACTCCTTCGTCCTCTACAGTTGTAGAGGACGGGCGTCGCGGACGGCCAGGAGAGGTGACGATGTCCACAGACCGACGGGTACGGATCGTGGCGGGTGCTGTCGAACTCATCGCGACACAGGGAATCCGCGCACTCACCCATCGCGCGGTGGATACCCGACTGGCATTGCCACCGGGTTCGACCTCCTATTACTTCCGCACGCGGCAAGCGTTGATCGAGGCGGTGGCGGACGGGATCACCGCTCGATCGCGCGCGGATTTCCTCGCCGCACAGCGGGAATTCGCGAACCGGCAATCACTGGACCCAGCCCAGGTCGCGCGCGATATCGCGACGTGGCTCGAGCAGCTGCTCACTCATCGCCGCAACGACCTGATCGCCCGGCACGCCTTGATCATCGAAGTCCTGTCCGAGCCCGAGCTACACGCCCGCCTGGCAGGCAGCCTGTTCTCGCTGGACCGCGCCACCGCGCTGTTCGCCGCGCTCGGCGCCGTCGATCCCCGCGCGTCAGCCCGCGACTTCCTCGCGCTACTGGAAGGACTCGTCTTCGATCGGTTCGCGGGACTGCGCGCGGGATCGGCGGCCGACGTCGATCAGCTCGCCCGACCACTGGCTGATTTCCTCACAAGTGGTCGTAACTATCAGCCCTGCCAACCGAATTCGGAATAAGGCTCGGCCGAATTCAACGCCGCCAATCCGAGCGCGGAATATTCGATCAGGTCGTCGGGTAGTTCGCCGAGCAAAAACCATTGCAGCGCGTAGCATTTATCGGGCTCGCGATTGAAAGGTTCACCGCGCCAATCCTCGACGCGAAAGAAAAGGCCGAGACGGGAGTCGCGGCCCGGTGCGGTGACATGGGCGACGTGCACCAAGCGCAGGGCAGCGGGATCGATCTCGACCCCGACCTCCTCCGCGGCTTCGCGGACCGCGGCCGTCGCCGCCGATTCGTCGGCCTCGAGTTTTCCCGCGGGCAGGTGCCAGCGGTGATCGAACCCGTCGCCGCTGCGGCGCAGGCTCAGCAGGACCTCGTCGCCGCGGATCAGCAGGATGTGCACGTCGACCAGGTGGCGGGGAGTCACCTGGTCGAGCGTAGAAGGGCCGAGGCTATGACGTCAGCACCAGCCCGGAGGTGGGGACGCCGGTGCCCGCGGTGACGAGGATGCGTTCCAGGGCATCCACCTGGTTCACCGAGGTACCGCGGATCTGACGGACCGCCTCGGCGATGCCGTTCATGCCGTGGATATAGGCCTCACCGAGCTGGCCGCCGTGGGTATTGAGCGGAAGGCGCCCGCCGATCTCGATGGCGCCGTCGGCGATGAAGTTCTTGGCTTCGCCGCGGGGGCAGAAGCCGAGTTCCTCGAGCTGCATGAGGACGAACGGGGTGAAGTGGTCGTAGAGGATCGCGGCCTGCATATCGGCGGCGGTCAGGCCGCTCTGCGCCCACAGCTGGTCGCCGACGAGTCCCATTTCCGGCAGGCCGGTCATGGCGTCGCGGTAGTAGCTGGTCATCACGTACTGATCGGCTCCGCTGCCCTGTGCGGCGGCCGCGATGATCGCGGGGCGCTGCGGGAGGTCGCGGGCACGTTCGGCGCTGGTGACCACGATGGCGACACCGCCGTCGGATTCCTGGCAGCAATCGAGCAGGTGCAGCGGTTCGGCGATCCAGCGCGAATCCTGGTGCTGTTCCAGGGTGATCGGCTTGTCGTAGAAGAAGGCATTGGGGTTCACCGCGGCGTGCTTGCGGTCGGCGACCGCCACGGCGCCGAAGTCGGCACTGGTGGCGCCGCTGACGTGCATATAGCGGCGGGCGACCATCGCGACCTGCGCGGCGGGCGTGCCGAGACCCTGTGGGTAGGCCCAGCCCGCGTCGATCCCCGATGACGTGGGCGCGGCGGCCAGCGCGGGCGAGAACTGACCGAACCGAGCACCGGACCGTTCGTTGAACGCCCGGTAGGCGACCACCACATCGGCCACCCCGGTGGCCACGGCCATCGCGGCCTGCTGCACGGTCGCGCAGGCCGCGCCGCCGCCGTATCCGATGTGGCTGAAGAACTTCAGGCTCGGAATGCCGACTGCCCTGGCCACCGCGGCCTGGGTGTTGGTGTCCATGGTGAAGGTGGTGAGGCCGTCGACGTCGGCGGGTGTGAGACCCGCGTCGGCCAGCGCCGCGCTCACAGCCTCTGCGGCCAAACGCAATTCGCTGCGACCGGAGTCTTTGGAGAAGTCGGTCGCGCCGATGCCGACAATGGCAGCGTGTCCGGAGAGACCGGCCCGGGCAGTGGTGCTCATTTCGGCTCCAGATCGGGAAGGGCGATGACGGCCGTGGCGGTGATGTGCTCGCCGAGGCTGTCTTTGCCGTGCACGTCGATGGTGACCTGGGTGCCGTCGATCTCGGTGACCGTGCCGGAAAGGGTCAGGGTGTCACCGGCGTACAGCGGCACGCCGAGACGAAGGGAGATGCGCTTGACCAGCGCACGCGGACCGGCCCAGTCGGTGACGAAGCGCTGCACCAGACCGGTGTCGGTGAGGATGTTGACGAAGATGTCGCTCGACCCGCGCTCGACCGCCTTGTCGCGGTCGTGGTGCACATCCTGGAAGTCCCTGGTGGCCAGCGCGGTGCTGATCACGAAGGTGGGATCGGCGTGAATCGCCAACTCCGGCAGCACAGTTCCCACCGCGAGGGTGGCGAGTTCGACCGTGGGGGTCATCGAGGCGTCCTTTGCGGTCATCACACGGCCTGCCAGTACGGCAGCACGGTTCCGTCGGCGAGCTTTTCGAAGGCGACGCGGACGGGCACATCGATGGCGACCTCGGCCGGGTCGATGCCCCGCAGTTCGCCGAGCACGCGCACACCTTCGTCGAGTTCCACCAGGGCCACGACGAAGGGCAGGTCGCGACCGGGCACCTTCGGCGCGTGGTGCACCACGAAGCTGAACACGGTGCCGGTGCCCGCCGCCACGACGTAGTCGCCTGGCTCCGCTTTGTCCTGCCACAGGGCGGGAATCGGCGGGTGCCGCAGCGAGCCGTCGGGCAGCCGCTGGATCCGCAGCTCGCCGATTTCGGTACCGGCCCAGAAGAATTCGGTGTCACGCGAGATCACCGGACCGACCCGGCCCTCGGGCGCGGTCTCGATCCCATCCCTGGCGGGCGCGGCCGCGGCGGTGCCGGGGGCGAACTTCAGCAGCCGGAACAGCATTTCGGTGACGACCTCGTCACCGACCGACCAGGTGGTGGCGTAGGTGAGGAACCAGCCGTCGCCCAGCCCGGTTCGCTTGGGGCCCTTGACTTCCGCCAGCTTGCTGGTGACCTGCACCTCTTCGCCGGGCCGCACATAACGGTGGTAGGTCTGCTCGCAGTTGGTGGCGACGACCGAGGTGTAGCCCGCCGCGTCGAACAGCTCGTTGGCGAGGTTCATCGGGTCGTCGGCGGCCCGGACTCCGTGCAGTCCCTGCATGGTCCACACCTGGGCCATCGCGGGCGGCGCGACGATGCCGGGATGCCCCGCAGCCCTGGCGGCTTCGTCGTCGACGTAGATCGGGTTGGCGTCGCCGAGGGCCTCGACCCAGTTGTGGATCATCGGCTGGTTCACCGGATCACGACCGACGCGCGGCGCCGACTCCCCCGCCGCGACGATCTTCGCCGCACCCTCTGCGAGTTCTTCTGCGGTGACCGATTCCGGCACGCGCCGCTCCTTGTTCATCGGGGTACGCGCGGGAGGTCGAGGCCGGCCGTGGCGACCAGTTCGCGCATGATCTCGTTCACGCCGCCACCGAAGGTGACGACGAGGTTCTGCTTGGTGCGCCGATCCAGCCAGCCGAGCAGTTCGGCGGTGCCGGGCTCGGCCGAGTCGCCGTAGCGGCCGATGATCTCCTCCACAATGCGACCCGCGTCCTGCAGCGATTCGGTGGAGAAGATCTTGGTCGCCGAGGCGTCGGCGATCACCGCGTTCTGCGCCGCGGACGTATCGGCCGCCGCGACCTGCCAGTTCAGCAATTCGTTGAGCCGCACCATGGTTCGCACCCGACCCAGCGCGCGCCGAACCTCGGGCTCGCCGAGCAGGCTGTGCTGCGCCGACCAGTCACGCAGGCGGTCGTAGAGCTGTTCGATCTTGCCGGAGGGGCCGAGGCTGACGCGCTCGTGGTTGAGCTGGGTGGTGATCAGCCGCCAGCCGCGGTTCTCCTCGCCGACGAGCATGTCCGCGGGCACCCGCACATCGTCGAAGTACGTGGCGTTGGTGTGGTGGGCGCCGTCGCAGGTGATGATCGGGGTCCAGGAATAGCCGGGGTCCTTGGTGTCCACGATGAGGATCGTGATGCCGCGGTGGCGGGACTCGACCGAGCCGGTGCGGCACGCCATCCACACGTAGTCGGCTTCGTGGGCGCCGGTGGTGAAGATCTTCTGCCCGTTGACGATCCAGTCACCGTCACCGTCGCGCACCGCGGTGGTCCGCAGTGCGGCGAGGTCGGTGCCCGCCGACGGCTCGGAGTAGCCGATGGCGAAATGGATGTCGCCGGAAAGGATTCCGGGCAGGAACTTCTTCTTCTGCGCGTCGGTGCCGTACTTCTGCAGGGTCGGCCCCACGGTCAGCAGGGTGACCAAGGGCAGCGGAACATCGGCGCGGACGGCCTCGTTGAAGAAGATCTGCTGTTCCATCGGGCCGAAACCCTGGCCGCCGAACTCCTTGGGCCAGCCGACACCGAGCCAGCCGTCGCGGCCCATCCGGCGCACCACCTCGCGGTAGGTGTCGCCGTGCCGGTCCACCGCCATCGCCGCGGCCTCGGCCGGGCTGATGAGATCGGCGAAATAGGAACGCAATTCTTCGCGCAACCGCCGCTGTTCAGCGGTCAGATCGATGAACATCTTGCTCCCAGAAGGTCGAGCCGAAGACCCGCTCCGCCGAGAAGCCGGGCGAGGTCTTTGGCCTGCGAGTAGTAGCGGTGCATCGGGTGGGTGATATCCACACCCAGTCCACCGTGCAGGTGGTGACATTTCTGCATGGCGCGCGGAACTTCGGCCGCGGCCCAGTACGCGAGCACATCGAGGTCCTCGTCGATGCGGTCCTGGAGTTCCGGCGACGGATCGGGCTGCGCCAGCGCCCAGCACGCCGACTCGGCCGCGACGTGCAACGTGCGCGACACCACGTACAGATCGGCGATCTGCTGAGCCACGGCCTGGAATTCGGCCAGCGGCCTGCCGAACTGTTCCCTGGTGCGCACATGCTCGGCGGTGAGCGTGAGCGCGCCCTTCAACAGGCCGTCGGCGACCGCACCGATGCAGGCAAGGGCGTGACGGTGCAGAACGGGCAGCACGTCGGGCAGCAGTTGGTCGGCCGGGATCTCGACGTCGTCGAGCACCAGCGTCGCCTCCGGAATGCCCGCCGAACCGGCCACCGGGATGATCTCGAGGCCCGGCGCGACCGAATCGACCAGTGCCACGCCGCTATCGGTGGGGACCAGAATCCACCGGGCCTCCGACGCGTAGATCACGCCGGACTTGCGGCCGGTGATCCGCACCGTATCGCCGTCGCGCACCGCCTTGGTGGTGGGCGCGGTGGTGAACGGCGCCCCCGGTTCGGTGAGCGCGGCGGTGAGCACGATGCCCTTGCCGACCTCGGCGAGCACGCGCTCGGCCAGTTCGTCCGACAGCAGGTCGAGCAGCGGCAGCACACCGAACCCGAAGGTCGGCAGTGCCGCCACGGCGGCGGCATCGGTGGCCAACTCCATGAGCAGCGCCGATACTTCGAGCAATCCCATGCCGTCGCCGCCGAATCGCTCCGGTACCGGCACGGCGAGCAGGCCGGAGTCGATCAGGCTCGGCCACAGGGCCATATCCCTGGCCGACTCACGTTCGAGCAGGCTTACCACTACCTCGGCTACGGCGTCGGCGCTTTCGTCGCGGGTGAAATCCACGGCGTCCTCCCTCATCGAGCTAACTGTCCGCATCGCGCGGCAGGCCGAGAATCCGTTCGGCGGCCACGGTCAACAGGATCTGCTCGGTACCGCCCGCAATCGAGAGACACCGTGTAAGCAGGAATTCTTTCAGAGCATCGCTGTCCAGAGAACCTTCTGGGCCGACTAGTTCGAGCGCGTATTCCGCCAGCTCCTGCCGATGCCGGACGCCGACCAGCTTGCGGACGCCCGCCTGGGCCCCCGCGTCGACGCCTGCCACCGTCGCCACCGCGATTCGCTGTTCCAGCAATGATCCAGCAATCGACGACGTGATCAGTGCGCCGAAACGGTCCTCACGCAGTTCTGTTCCCCATCCGCCGACCGGGAAGCGATCGAGCAGGGCTTCGAGCGCGCCGCCGATGCCGCCGCCACCCATGGCGACCCTTTCGGCCGAGAGCGTGGTGCGCGCGATCTTCCAGCCGTTGTTCAGCGCGCCGACCAGGCAATCGTCGGCTACGAACACGTCATCGAGGAAGACCTCGCTGAACTTCTCCTCGCCGGTGATCTGCACCAGCGGCCGCACCTGCACGCCCGCGGCGCGCATATCGACGAGGAAGTAGCTGATGCCGCGATGCTTGGCCGCCGACGGATCGGTACGGGCCAGGCAGATGCCCCAGTTCGCGGTGGAGCCGAGCGAGGTCCACACTTTCTGGCCGCGCAGCACCCAGCCGCCGTCGACCTTCTCGGCGGTGGTCCGCAGGGCGGCGAGATCGGAGCCGGCGCCGGGCTCGCTGAACAGCTGGCACCAGATGACCTCGCCGTGCAGGGTCGGCCAGACGAAGCGTTCGATCTGCTCCTCGGTGCCGAACCGCAACAGCGTCGGCACGGCCCAGCCCGCGACGGCGAGGTCGGGGGTCGCCAGGTCGACGCGGCGCAGTTGTTCGGCGATCTGCAGGCAGGTCATCGGATCGGCGGCGCGGCCGTAGGGCCGCGGCCAATGCGGCATCACCAGGCCCGCCTCCACCAGCGCACGCGGCCGCCGCGCCGGGTCGAGGGCGGCGATGGCGGTGATCTCGGCGGCCAGCTCGGTGTCGACGGTGGCGTCGCCGAGTACCCGTTCGGCGCCGGTGGTGCGGCGCTGACCGGCCCTGGTGAGCTCGGCGACGCGGGCACGCCAGCGGGCCGAACCACCGAGGAGCTGGCGCAGCGAGCTCGCCCGGCGCAGGTAGAAGTGCGCGTCGTGTTCCCAGGTGAAGCCGATGCCGCCGAGAACCTGGATGGCGTCCTTGGCGTTGTCGACGGCGGCGTCCAGCGCCACCGACGCGGCGACAGCGGCGGCGATCGGTAGCTCGTCACCGCCTTCGTCGATCGCGGCGGCGGCGTCGGCGGCGACCGCGCGGATCAGCTCGGTGCGGCACAGCATCCAGGCGCACAGGTGTTTGATCGCCTGGAAGGTGCCGATGGGTTTGCCGAATTGTTCACGGACGCGGGCATATTCGACAGCGGTGCGCAGGCACCAGCCGGCCACACCGGCCAGTTCGGAGACCGCGAGCGCCACGAAGAGATCGGTGACATCGGCCGTCGACGTGAAGCCGTGTTCGGCGGGGACAGCTACCTCGGCGGCGCTCACCCGCGCCAGCGGCACGGTGTGGTCACCGTGCGCCAGCGGCGTAATCGTCACTGCCGCAGCCGGAATCAGCAACCAGCGGGTGCCGTCAACGGTGTCGGCAGGCACCAGGACCTGCGTGTCGGCATCGGCGCCGTAGACGAAATCCCAAGTGCCGGTGACACTCCAGCCCGCATCGGTGGCCGTCGCCTTCGCGGCCTGCTCGTCGCCGGGCACCGCGACCGCGCACGGGGCGCCCTCGGCAAGCGCGCCCTCGGTGATCAGCCCGGCCAGCGCGGTGGCCAGCACCGGACCGCCGACCAGATCGTCGCCGGTCTGCTCGAGCATCACCGCGAGGTCGGCGACCGTGCCGCCGAGCCCGCCATTGTCCTCCGATAGCGCGACCTCGAACAGCCCGAACTCACCGAGCGCGGGCCAGTAATCGCGCCAGGCACCCGCACCGCCTGCCCGCATTGTTTCAATCGGCGCGACCGTACTCGCCCAGCTCCGCAGCGACGCCGCGACGGCTTTGTGCTCGTCAGTGGTGGCGATGGTCACAAGAAGATCCGCCCTTCCGGCGTGGTTACCACTCCTAGAACATGTTCTAATATCTGTGCCGGGCATAAGTCAAGAGCGCTACACTCGCTCCACACTTCTCACGCGGCTCAGCCGTTGAATTTGCACTGAAGCGAAAGGGTTTCCACGATGGACAGTCCCGCACCAACGCCCACCGTGACCACGCTGTCCGAGGAAGAACTCAGCTCCAGCGCGCAGCGCGACCGGCGCAAGCGCATCCTCGACGCAACCCTCGCGCTCGCTTCCAAGGGCGGCTACGACGCCGTGCAGATGCGTGCGGTCGCCGAACGCGCCGACGTCGCCGTCGGCACCTTGTACCGCTACTTCCCGTCCAAGGTGCACCTGCTCGTTTCGGCTCTGGCCAGGGAATTCGAGATGTTCGAGGGCAAGCGAAAGCCGCTACCCGGCGACGGCCCCTCCGAACGAATGCACACCCTGCTCACCCAGATCACCCGGATGATGCAGCGCGACCCACTTCTCACCGAGGCGATGACGCGCGCGTTCATGTTCGCCGACGCCTCGGCCGCCGCGGAGGTCGATCGGGTCGGCAAGGTGATGGACCGGGTCTTCGCCCGCGCGATGAGCGACGGCGAACCCGACGACCGCCAGCTCGCGATCGCCCGCGTCATCTCCGATGTGTGGCTGTCGAACCTGGTGGCCTGGCTCACCCGGCGAGCGTCCGCGACCGATGTCACGGAACGACTCGAGCTCACCGTCGACCTGTTGCTGGGCGATCGCGGATAACTTAGCAACCCGGCAAACCTCGCTGCCGCATCATCACAAATCGCCCATCGCTGTTGACACCCGTCGGCTGTGCGTCTTCCAGTAGGAAGATGCATAGCCGACGTCGCATATGCGAAACAGCGCATCTACCGGCCTCGCGCGCTTCGCCGAGGCCGCCGCATGCCCGGTGAGCTCGATGGATCCGGCGTACGACGGTAGCCGACCGGTCGGTAATTTGCCGTAAAGTCGCGAGCAAACGACCGGGGTTCGTGCGCACAACGTGCCGCGCCGCTCGCGCGGCAAAATTGACGCAGTATTGTTTTTCGCGCCCCCTGATCAACTCCTCCCATCACTAGGTTGGATGCGTGAGCGCACAGGAACTGCCCTTGGATGTCCGCCGTGCACTGGCGTCGGTTGCGCGCGTGCCACGGCTCTTGGTTGCCTCGGACTACGACGGGACTATTGCCCCGATCGTGTCCGACCCGTCGAAAGCGTTTCCCCAACGGGAATCGGTGAGCGCGTTACGCGCGCTGGCGGGGTTGGCGAACACTACTGCGGCGGTGATTTCCGGTAGAGCGCTACGCGATCTGGCCGCGCTGTCTCGCCTGCCGGTCGAGGTACAGCTGATCGGTAGTCACGGCTCGGAGTTCGACGTCGGCTTCGTGCACGCGATCGACAGCGACGCCAAACGGCTACTGACAGAGATCAATTCGGCGTTCTCGAAGATCGCCGCCGAGAACCCGGGCGTGGCTGTCGAGATGAAGCCGGCCAGCGCCGCGCTGCACGTTCGTAACGCCGACCCCGAAATCGCTGGGCGCGCACTGGCTTCCGCGCGTCAAGGTCCCGCTCGCTGGGTGGGCGTACAGGTGACCGAGGGTAAGGCGGTGATCGAGCTCGCGGTGATCCCGACCGACAAGGGCACCGCGCTCGACACCATCCGCCATCAGGAAAGCGCCTCTGCCGCAGTGTTCTTCGGCGACGACGTGACCGACGAGAAGGCGTTCCGCGTGCTGTCGGGGCCCGACGTCGGCATCAAGGTCGGCGAGGGCGAGAGCATCGCCAAGCTGCACGTGAACTCCACCGAGGACGTGGCGCGCGCGCTGGCGTTCCTGGTCGAGGAGCGGCGCACCTGGCTGGCCGGGGCGAGCGCCCCTCGGATCGAGCGGCTGAGCATGCTGGCCAGCCCGCGTTCGGTCGCACTGCTCACCCCTGACGCGACGGTCACCTGGTTCTGCCATCCGGAGCCGGACTCGGCGGCGGTATTCGCCCACCTGCTCGGCGGCGCGGCGGCCGGGCATTTCACAGTGGCGCCGGAGCGGCCGAGCCTGCCGCTGTCGCAGCGGTATGTGGACGGCACGATGACAGTCGAGACACGGTGGGCCAGTTTGCAAGTGGCCGACTATCTGCCGCACGACGTGACCGCCGACCGCACCGACCTGACCAGGGTGATCACCGGCGCCGCGAAGGCCGTCGTCGTCTTCGCGCCGCAGCCCGAGTTCGGCCAGGTGCCGGTGCGCATGGAGGTTGTGCGCAACGGAATCCAGGTCAGCGGCACCAACGATCCGATGGTGCTGCGCTCCCCTGGCGTGGAGTGGGAGATCCTGTCCGACGGCACCAACGACCAGGCCCGTGCGGTGGTCGATCCGTCGATCGGGCCGGTTGTGCTCGAATTGCGCTGCGGCACCGCCGATCTCACGCCCTCGATGACGCCGGAGCCGCAGCGCCGCCAGCTCGCCGAGCAGTACTGGTCGCAGTGGGCGGCGGGATTGCAGCTGCCGCCGCTCAAGCCGGATCTGATGAAGCGCTCGGCGCTGACACTGCGCGGACTGGTGCATCGCCCGTCGGGATCGATCCTGGCCGCGGCGACCACCTCGCTGCCGGAGGACATCGGCGGCGTGCGCAACTGGGACTACCGCTACTGCTGGCTGCGTGACGCGTCGCTGACCGCGCAGGCCCTGGTGACGCTCGGCTCACTGACCGAGGCCGAGGAATTCCTCGGCTGGGTACACAAGGTGCTCGACACCCTGCCAGGGCCGGAGCGCCTGCACCCGCTGTACACGATCTACGGCGAGACCCTGCCGCCCGAGGCCGTGATCGACCTGCTGCCCGGTTACGCCGGTTCGCGGCCGGTGCGGGTGGGCAACGCGGCCAATATGCAGGTGCAGCTCGACGTGTTCGGGCCGATCGTCGACCTGATCACCTCGATGGCGCACGAACGCGAGCGTCAGGGCATCATCGCCCCGGCCAAGGCGCTGCCGGATGCCGACTGGGAACTGGTGCACGCGATGGTGTCGGCGGTGCAGCGTCGCTGGACCGAACCCGACCACGGCATCTGGGAGATCCGCGGCAATCCCCGCCACCACGTGTACTCCAAGGTGATGGGCTGGCTCACGATCGATCGGGCCCTCACCCTGGCGGAGCGCTTCGATCGTGGAGCCGATCCCGACTGGGCGACGCTGCGCGACACGATCGCCGACGAGGTGCGGGCGAAGGGCTGGAACGACGAGGTCCAGTCCTACACCGCGGCCTACGACGGCACCGATCTGGACGCGGCCACCCTGCACATCGGCCTGAGCGGCCTGATCGACCCGGCCGACCCGCGCTTCGCCGCGACGGTGGTGGCCACCGAGGCCGAGCTGCGCAGTGGCGCCACGGTGTACCGCTATCACCACGACGACGGACTGCCCGGCGGCGAGGGCGGCTTCCACCTGTGCGCCGCCTGGCTGGTGGAGGCCTACCTGCTGATCGGCAGGCGCTCCGACGCCGAGGCGCTCTTCGCACAGCTGGTCGCGGCGGCAGGCCCCACCGGCCTGCTCAGCGAGGAATACGATCCGGTCGCCGAACGCTCCCTCGGTAATCACCCCCAGGCTTACAGCCACCTCGGCTTGCTGCGCTGCGCCCAGTTGTTGAGCCAGCCGGTCAACGCCCTGGTCTGACAGCGCTCGACAAAGCCGGGTTCGAATCTCGAGCCCGGCTTTTCGATGCGGTTCGTACCGGGTTTTCGTAGCTGCTAATCTAAAACGGTAACGATTTCCATTATGATCTAGTGCTTGTACGCCAGGAGTGCCGCGTGAACCCTCGATTCGCCCGCTTGTTTGCCGGTCTCACGGCGGGAGTGGCGGCCGTGGTCGTCCTCAGCGCCTGCGGAACAAGCTCCACCGATTCCGGTACCCCCCAGATCGTCGCCTCCACCAATGTGTGGGGTTCCGTCGCGACCGCCGTCGCCGGGCCGGATGCGCAGGTGACCTCGATCATCAGCGATCCCGCCGCCGACCCGCACTCGTTCGAGACCTCGGCCACCGATACCGCCGAGATCAGCGACGCGGATCTGGTGGTGTTCAACGGCGGGCACTACGACGAGTTCATCGAGAAGGCCATCTCGGGCAAGGACAAGCGGACCGTCGAAGCCTTCGAACAGCGCCCGAACAAGGGCGACGACAACGAGCACGTCTGGTACGACGTGAGTACCGTGGCCGCCGTCGCCGACCGGATCGCCGCCGAGCTCGGCGAGGTCGACGCCGCGCACGCGAGCGCCTACGCCGAACGCGCGGTGGCCTTCAAGAACCAGCTGATCGGCGTCAGCACCATCACCGGCACCATCGCCACCCAGACGCCGAACGCGCCGGTCGCCCAGTCCGAGCCCCTCGCGCACTACCTGTTGCAGGCCGCGACCGCGCAGGACAAGACCCCGCGCGACTTCCAGGAAGCGATCGAGCAGGAGACCGACCCGGCCCCGGCCGCCGTCGCCGCCACTCGCGACCTGATCACCGCCAAGCAGGTCAAGGCGCTGATCTACAACACCCAGACCGAGGACAAGATCACCCAGGACCTGCGGGCCACCGCGCAGTCCGCGGGCATCGCCGTTGTCGAGGTCACCGAAACCCTGCCCGCCGGAATGGATTACATCCAGTGGCAGACCGCCAACGCCAAGGCGCTCGCCGCGGCCCTGCGCTGAGGACGCCCATGACCGAGGCAACCGCACTGTCGGAAACCACCACCGCGCCCGATGTCGACGCCGCCGACGCGGCGATCCGTCTGCGCGCGGCGACCATGGCCTTCGGCGACCGCACGCTATGGCGTGACCTCGACCTCGACGTGCGCCCGGGTGAGTTCATCGCCGTCCTCGGACCCAACGGCTCCGGCAAGACCTCGCTGCTGCGGGTGCTGCTCGGCACCCTCGCCTTGAGCTCGGGCAACGCGCAGATCGCGGGGCGCCGCGCCGGGGTCGGCAATCCGGGCATCGGCTACATCCCGCAGCAGAAGACCATCGACGCCGGTGTGCAGCTGCGCGGGATCGATCTGGTCGGCCTCGGCGTGGACGGGCACCGGTGGGGGCTCGGCTGGCGTGGTCGACGCGGCAGGGCCGAGAAGGTCGACAGCGCCATTGCCGCGGTGGGTGCCGGGTCGTTCGCGCACGCGCCGCTGGAGACGCTGTCCGGTGGCGAGCAGCAGCGGTTGCGGGTCGCGCAGGCGCTGGTCGGCGATCCGTCGGTGCTGCTGTGTGACGAGCCGCTGCTGAGCCTCGATATGGCGAATCAGCGGCTGGTAGCCGAGTTGGTCGACAAGCGTCGCCGCGAACACGACACGGCGGTGCTGTTCGTCACCCACGAGATCAATCCGATCCTGCCGCTGGTGGACCGGGTGCTGTATCTGGTCGACGGCGGCTTCCGGATCGGTACGCCCGATGAGGTGATGACGTCGGAAACGCTGTCGGAGTTGTACGGCACCGAGGTCGAGGTGTTGCGGGTACGCGGACGCCTTGTCGTGGTCGGAACCGGTGACGACATGGACGCGCTGGGCGGGACGGCCTGATGGACAAGCTCACCAAGGTGTTCGAGCAGATGTTCAACTTCGGCACCACCGCGAATCTGCTCGGCTACGACTTCGTGCAGCAGGCGCTGTTGGCCAGTGCGCTGCTGGGGTTGCTGGCGGGGTTGATCGGGCCGCTGATCGTCGCCAGGCAGATGTCGTTCGCGGTACACGGGACCAGCGAGCTGTCGCTGACCGGCGCGTCGGCGGCGCTGCTCGTCGGGGTCGGGGTCGGATTCGGGGCGATCGCCGGTTCGGTGGTCGCGGCCGTGCTGTTCGGATGGCTGGGCTCTCGTGCGCGCGAACGTGATTCGGTGATCGCGGTGGTGCTGTCGTTCGGGCTCGGGCTGTCGGTGTTGTTCCTGTGGCTCGCGCCGGAGCGGGCCGGGTCGAAGTTCTCGCTGCTCACCGGGCAGGTGGCCGGGGTCGGCTATGACGGGCTCGCGCTGCTGGTCACGTGTACCGCGGGCGTGCTCGCCGTGCTGGCTGTGGTGTATCGGCCGTTGCTGTTCGCGAGTGCCGATCCCGAGGTCGCGATCGCGCGTGGCGTGCCGGTGCGGGCGCTGTCGGTGGTGTTCGCGGTGCTGCTCGGGATCACCGCCGCGTTCGGCGTGCAGATCGTCGGCGCGCTGCTGGTGCTCGCGTTGCTGATCACCCCGGCCGCGGCCGCCGCGCAGGTGACCTCCAGCCCGATGCGGGCGACCGTGCTTTCGGTGATCTTCGCCGAGGTCGCCGCCGTGGGCGGGCTGTTGCTGTCGCTGGCGCCCGGAGTTCCGGTGTCGACCTTCGTCACCGCGATCTCGTTCAGCATCTACCTGGTGTGCCGGTTCGTCGGACATCGCAATCGGCAACTCGTACCCGCGCGCTGAACCGATAGAACACAATCGATTCATGATCGATTTCTCAGTGCCGGACGATCTCGCCGCCCTTCGTGACCGAGCCCGGAACTTCGTCGTCGAGCAGATCGTGCCGTTCGAGCGCGATCCCCGCCTCACCGCGCACGGCCCGACCGACGCATTGCGGGCCGAACTCGTGGAGCTGGCTCGCGCCGAGAAGCTGCTGACCGTGCAGGCGCCGGTGGAATACGGCGGCCTTGGACTCAGCCACATCGAGCAGGCGCTGGTGTACGAGGCGGCGGGGTGGTCCACGCTCGGGCCGGTCGCCATGAACTGCGCCGCGCCCGACGAGGGAAACATGTATCTGCTCGGCAAGATCGCCGATCCGGAGCAGATCGACCAGTATCTGATGCCGGTGATCCGGGGCGAACAGCGTTCGGTCTTCGCGATGACCGAGCCAGGTGGGGCGGGTTCGGATCCCGGACAGCTCAGCACCGAGGCGGTGTTCGACGGCGAGAATTTCGTGATCAACGGTCGCAAATGGTTGATCACCGGGGCCGACGGCGCCAAGACCTGGATCATCATGGCGCTGCTCGCCGAGAACCCGCACCTGCCCGCGGGGCCGACATTGTTCATCACCGACGGTGACGCGCCGGGCATCGTGATCGAGCGGATCATGAACACGATGGACCGCAACTACGTCGGCGGGCACGCGGTGGTGCGGTTCGACAATCTCACGCTGCCGCCGACGGCCGTGCTCGGTCGCACCGGACAGGCGCTGCGGTACGCGCAATTACGGCTCGCTCCCGCCCGGCTCACGCACTGTATGCGCTGGCTCGGCGCGGCCGCTCGCGCCCAGTCCATCGCACTGGACTACGCGCGCACCCGCACCGCCTTCGGTAAGCCGATCGGCGAACACGAGGGCGTGTCGTTCATGCTCGCCGACAACGAGGTGGCGCTGCACCAGTGCAGGCTGACCATCTGGCACGCCTGCTGGCTGATGGATCAGGGGCAGCAGGCAAGGCACGAATCGTCGATGGCCAAGTCGTATGTGTCCGAGGAATTGTTCAAAGTCACCGATCGCTGCGTGCAGGTGCTCGGCGGGATCGGGATCAGCGACGAGACGGTCGTGGAGATGTTGTTCCGGGATATGCGCGCGTTCCGTCTCTACGACGGGCCGACGGAAGTGCACAAGTATGCGATCGGCAGACACTTGCTGTCCGGTCGCTAGTACGATTCGGTCCCATGAGTTCGGAATTGCTCGTCGATGTCGAAGGCGGCGTCGCCTTGTTGACGCTCAACCGACCTGCCAAGCAGAACGCCGTCACCCCCACGATGGCGGCCGAGCTGAGCGCCGCGCTCCGTCGCTGCGATATCGAGGACGCGATCCGCGCCGTCGTCATCACCGGAACCCCACCGGCCTTCTGCGCGGGCGCGGATCTCGCGGCGCGCGGCGGCGACGTGAGCGCGACCCTCGATCCGCCGCCCTGGCAGGTGCGTAAGCCGGTGATCGCCGCGGTGAACGGACACGCGGTCGGCATCGGCCTGGCCCTGGCGCTGCAGTGCGATCTGCGGTACTTCGCTCGCGATGCCGTCTACGGGCTGAACCAGGTGCGGCGCGGGGTGCTCGCCGACGGGTTCGCGCACTGGACGGTGCCACGGCTGGCCGGGCTGGCCAACGCCGCCGACATCATGCTCACCGGGCGTACGTTCGACGGTGACGAAGCCAAGTCGCTCGGTTTGGGCAATGCCTCGCTGCCCGCCGACGAAGTACTGACGACGGCGATGTCGGTGGCCCACGACATCGCGACCGGGACCGCTCCCCTACCGGTCGCGCTCACCAAGCGGCTGATCTGGGAGAGCCTCGGCATGACCCCGGCCGTGGTCGGGCAGCTCGAATCCGAGCTCAACGCGCAGGTTGCCAAGAGTGTCGACGGTGGCGAGGCGATGGTGGCGTTCAAGGAACGTCGCCCGCCGAACTGGACCGGCAGTGTCAACGACGAATGGCCGGCCTGGGACGCTCCCGGCGAGCGCCCGAGCCTGGACTGAACTCAGAAGTTCCCGTTGCAGGAACCGGCCAGATACAGCAGGGCGAACATCAGCATGAGGATCGTGCCGATGATGCCCGCGATGTAGCCGATCACCACCTGTGACCGGCCGCTGAGCCCACCGTAGGACGCGTCGATCTCGTTGAGTGCCCGCTTGCCGAGCACCCACGCGAACGGCCCGAAGATCCCACAGCAGAACGGGCTGAGCAGCCCGAGCACAAGGATCATATTGGCCTGCGGGTGCTCGACCGTTTCGCCGATCGGCTGATTAGGGATCGCCACAGCACGAATTGTACGGTGACAGAGCGGTTTTGCCCGTCAACCGCGCGGACTCAGCCCAGACGGCGCTGACGGGCGATGTCGGCGAGGACGACGCCCGCGGCTACCGAGGCGTTGAGCGACTCGACCGGACCCGCCATCGGGATGCTCAGGATCGAGTCACAGTTCTCCCGCACCAGACGCGACAGGCCCTTGCCCTCCGAGCCAACGACCACGACCGTCGGGACGCTGCCGTCGAAGTTGTCGAGGGTGGTGTCGCCGTCGGCGTCGAGGCCGATCACCTGGATGCCCTGCGCGGCCCAATCCTTCAGTGTGCGAGTCAGATTGGTGGCCCTGGCGACGGGGAGGCGGGCAGCCGCACCCGCACTGGTACGCCACGCCACGGCGGTGACGCTGGCACTGCGACGCTGCGGGATCACCACGCCCTGACCGCCGAACGCGGCCACCGAGCGGATGACGGCGCCGAGGTTGCGCGGGTCGGTGATGTTGTCGAGCGCGACCAGCAGGGCGGGCTCGGCGGTGGACTTCACCCGGTCCATCAGATCGTCGGGGTGGGCGTAGCGGTACGGCGGCACCTGCAGGGCAACGCCCTGGTGCATTCCGTTGGCGCTGAGCCGATCCAGATCGGTGCGCGGCACCTCGAGGATGGAGATGCCCATATCGGCGGCGCGCTGCACGCTCTCCGAGAGCCGGTCGTCGTTCTCGGTGCCGACCGCCACGAACAGGGCGGTCGCGGGCACCTCGGCGCGCAGACACTCGAGCACGGGGTTACGGCCGAGCACCAACTCGGGACCCTCGTCGGACTTGCGGCCGACGCGCGGCACACCGGACTTACCGGTCGGACGGCCCTGTGCCGCATTGGCTTTGGCCTTCTCGGCGGCTCTGGCCCGCTTGGCGGCGGGGTGCTTGGTGCGCGCGACGGCGGGCGGGGTAGCACCCCTGCCCTCCAGCCCGCGGCGATGCTTGCCACCGGAACCGGCGACCTGCCCCTTTTTGGTGCCGCCCTTGCGTACCGCTCCGCGTCGCTGTGAATTGCCTGCCATCAGTTCGCCTTTCCGCTCGATGCGCCCAGCGACCATTCCGGCCCCTGCGGGGTATCGGTTACCTCGATACCCGCGGCGATGAGCCGATCCCGTGCGGCATCGGCTTCTGCCCAGTTCTTGTCGGCCCGCGCGTTCGCCCGGCGATCCAGCTCCGTGCGGACGAGCACGTCGAGCGCGTCGATCGCCGCCGAATTGTCGGCGGGGGTGTACCACTGTTCGTCGAGCGGGTCGACGCCGAGAATTCCCAGCATCGCCCGCACCTGACCGGCCAGTTCGACCGCGGTCTCGACCGCACCCGCTTCCAGCGCGCGATTGCCCTCGTGCACCACGTGGTGAATTTCGGCGAGCGCCTTCGGGACTGCCAGATCGTCATCGATCGCGGCGGCGAATCCGTCGGTCCATTTTCCGATCGGCACCTCGCCCGCTCGGTCCAGCACTCGCTGCACGAAGGCTTCGATGCGCTGATACGAGGCGACCGCGTCGTCGAGTGCCTTGTCGGAGTATTCGAGCATCGAGCGGTAATGCGCGCTGCCCAAGTAGAAACGCAATTCTACCGGGCGCACCCGGGTGAGAACATTCGGCACCGAGAGCACGTTGCCGAGTGACTTCGACATTTTCTCTCCGCCCATCGTCACCCAGCCGTTGTGCAGCCAGTAACGCGCGAAACCGTCGCCTGCCGCTTTGGACTGGGCGATCTCGTTCTCGTGGTGCGGGAAAATCAGATCCATTCCACCGCAGTGGATATCGAATTCCGGGCCGAGATAGAACTCGGCCATCGCCGAGCATTCCAGGTGCCAGCCGGGGCGACCGGGACCCCAGGGCGAGGGCCAGCTCGGCTCGCCCGGCTTGGCGGCCTTCCACAGCGTGAAGTCGCGAGGATCACGTTTGCAGCGGGTCGGAGTTTCGCCCTGGTGCACGTCGTCGAGGCGGTGGCCGGACAGCTCGCCGTAATTCGGCCAGCTCATCACGTCGAAATACACATCGCCCTCGGCGGCGTAGGCGTGACCGCGCTCGATCAGGCGCTGCATCAGGTCGACCATCTGGGTGATGTGACCGGTGGCGCGCGGTTCAGCCGAAGGCGGCAGGACCCCGAGGGTTTCGTAGGCGGAGTCGAAAGCGCGCTCGTGCGTCGCGGCCCATTCCCACCACGGCCTGCCCGCTTCGGCGGCCTTGTTCAAGATCTTGTCGTCGATATCGGTGACATTGCGGATGAACCGCACGTCGTAGTCGTGCGCGAGCAGCCAGCGACGCAGCACGTCGAAGGCGACGCCACTGCGCACATGACCGATATGGGGTTGCCCCTGGACGGTGGCCCCACACAGATACACCGAGGCACGGCCGGGGACCAGCGGGGTGAATTCCCGCATGGTTCGCGTGTCGGTGTCAAAAAGGCGCAAGGTCACGGCATTCGATCCTAGTCGGTGGGATTGTGGTGGGGTTGACCGGCCGGTTCGTGGCGCCGTGGTGAACGGAACAGCTGATCGAATCGGCGAAAAGCGATGCGCGGAAAGAAAGGTTCAGTGGCCCGTCGGGGCTACGAACATGCCGCGATCAGACAGGTGGCGATGGCGGCGATACCTTCGCCGCGACCGGTGAGACCGAGACCGTCGGTCGTGGTGCCGGACACCGAAACAGGGGCGTCGAGAAGTTCGCCGAGTACTTTTTGCGCCTCGGCGCGGCGCGGGCCGATCTTCGGGCGATTACCGATCACCTGCACCGCGGCGTTCACGACCTCGAAGCCTTCTTCGGCCAGCAGCCTGCGGACTTCGGTGAGCATGGCGGCGCCGGTGACGCCTGCCCATTCGGGGCGGCCGACGCCGAAGACAGCGCCCACATCACCCAGTCCTGCGGCGGAAAGCAGGGCGTCGCAGAGGGCGTGGGCGGCGACGTCGCCGTCGGAGTGGCCGGCGCACCCGTCGGCCTCGGAGAACAGCAGACCGGCCATCCAGCAGGGGCGTCCGGGCTCGATGGGGTGCACGTCGCTGCCGATTCCGACTCTCATCGGGCAACCGCCTGCACGACGGAGGAGGCGTCGACACCCGGGTGCCGGGCGGCCGGGGACCGGCTGCAGTCGGCGAGAAGCGCCTCGGCGAGGCGCAGGTCGAGGGGGGTGGTGATCTTGAACGCCAGCGGGTCGCCGGGGACGGTGTGCACGGCGATACCGAGGCGTTCGACCAGGCCCGCGTCGTCGGTGGCGCCGACGTCGGTGGCGTAGGCGCGGCGAAGCAGGTCGGCGGCGAAGCCCTGGGGAGTTTGGATGGCGCGCAGGTGGGCGCGATCGGGGGTCCCGGTGACGATGCCCGCGTCGTCGACCGATTTCACGGTGTCGACAACGGGCAACGCGGGGACCACGGCCTGACTGCCTGCCTGTAGCTCTGCGGCCACCCGCGCGATCAGCTCCGGCGGTGTGAGCGCGCGTGCGGCATCGTGCACGAGGTAGAACGCGGCGTCGGGTGCGGCCGCGATGCCCGCGCGCACCGAATCGGTGCGCTCGGCGCCGCCCACGACCACCTGCACCGGCACAGGGGGCATCGAACCGCCGGTCAGCGAGGTGGTGGTGGACAGCAACGTGGATGCGGCCTCGACCAGTTCGGCGGGTACGACCACGACAACCCGGTGCACCGCACCGGACGCGATCAGGCCGTCGACGGCCAACCGGACCATAGGTGTGCCGCCGACCGGAACGAACGCCTTCGGGGTGGGTTCACCCAGGCGCACGCCACGACCGGCGGCAGGGACCAGTGCTACGACAGGTCGCACTTGTTTATTTCTAGGAAGCCGCGGCGAGGACCTCGTCGAGCAGCGATTCAGCCTTGCCGTCGTCGGTGCCCTCGGCGAGCGCGAGCTCACCGACGAGAATCTGACGAGCCTTGGCAAGCATTCGCTTCTCACCGGCGGACAAGCCGCGGTCCTGCTCACGACGCCACAGGTCACGAACCACTTCGGCCACCTTGTTCACATCGCCGGAGGCGAGTTTCTCGAGGTTGGCCTTGTAACGGCGGGACCAGTTGGTCGGCTCCTCCGTGTGTGGCGCGCGCAGCACCTGGAAGACGCGGTCGAGACCTTCTTGGCCGACGACGTCACGGACGCCGACGTATTCAGCGTTCTCTGCGGGAACCCGAACGGTCAGGTCGCCTTGCGCAACCTTCAGGACCAGATACTCTTTCTGCACACCCTTGATGGTGCGGGTCTCGATTGCTTCGATCAGCGCCGCTCCGTGGTGGGGGTAAACGACGGTGTCTCCGACCTTAAAAATCATGTGTCCCGTGCCCCTTTCGATGTTCACAGTTTAACATGCGACTCGATAACGGCGCGATCAACTGTGCAGGTCAGGGCCACAACGAGGCCATCGCAGGGGTTGACATTGCAGAATTGATGTGCATTGTGTTGCGCCAGAACGGGTTAACTACCAGCATAGCGACCGGTTATCGCGCATCGGCAACCCGGCATCGATCCGGCAAACCCGCTCGAGACACCGAACCGTTACTTCCGCACCCGCGCGTCGCGAGCCCGAACGTCACCCGCGCGGAGTGAACTACTACGCTGCCTAGTTACTACCCTCCGGTCCCCGCGTGGACCGGAGTAGCCCGGTCGACATGGAGGACAAACCGTGACTGCCCTGAAAGCTGTGACCGCCCAGTCGGCGCGACGTCGCATGGTGACGGTTGCCGCGCTCGCCGCTGCCGCGGGCATCGCCCTGACCGGCTGCAGTGCCGGCCAGATCACCCAGACCTCGACGCAGGAAGCCGCCATCAACGGCAACCACGCCAACATCGGCGAGATCGCCCTGCGCAATGTGCACATCGTGTACCCGGAGGCCGCCGCCGAGCACGACAAGGGCGGCAAGGCGACGCTCTCGCTGTCGATCATCAACAACAGCGAGATCATCACCGATGAGCTGACCAGCGTGAGTACCGACCTGGGCCAGGTCAAGATCACCGGTCCCAATGCCGACCCCAAGTTCGTGCTGAAGCCGCAGCAGACCGTGTTCGTGGGGACGGGCGAGACCGAGCCCGCCGCGGCCGATGATCACCACGGCACCACCTCGGCCACCCCGACCGGTGCCGCCGCGGGCGTCGACCTCCCCTCGAACGATCCGGTGAAGACCCCGGCCACGATCGAGATCACCGGTCTGACCAAGGACATCGTCCCCGGCCTGACCTACAACGTCACGTTCAACTTCAAGGACGCGGGCACCGTGCAGGTGTCGGTCCCGGTCGACGCCGCCGCGGTCGCGCGCATCGAGAACGAGAAGTCCGGCCCCGCGCCCGAGGGTGCGGGCGGTCACTGAGACCCGCAGCAGGAAAGAGCCGTCGCGAACTTCGCGGCGGCTCTTCTCTTTGTGTCGGTCTCGGTCCGTAGGGTGCGCGTGTGGCCAAGACCAAAGCAGTCTTCCGGTGCTCCGCGTGCACGCACGAGGTGTCCAAATGGGTGGGTAAGTGCCCTGATTGCGGCGCCTGGGGAACGGTGAACGAGGTGGCCGTCTCGGCATCCACCGCGGCGCCGGGCCGCCGGGCGATGCTGCCGAGTACGGCCGCGGCGCCGTTGTCGCAGATCGACTCCAAGGTCACGCAGGCGCGGTCGACGGGGGTGAGCGAGCTCGATCGGGTACTCGGAGGCGGAGTAGTGCCGGGCTCGGTGGTGCTGCTGTCGGGCGAGCCGGGGGTCGGCAAGTCGACGCTGCTGCTCGAGGTCGCGTTCCGGTGGGCGGCGGCGCGCGAGGAGACCGCGCTGTATGTGACCGCCGAGGAGTCGGCCGGGCAGGTGCGGCTGCGGGCCGATCGGACCGGCGCGGTGCACGACCGGGTGTATCTGGCGGCCGAATCGGATCTGTCGATCGTGCTCGGGCATGTGGAGCAGGTACGGCCGACGCTGCTGGTGGTGGACTCGGTGCAGACCATGCTGGCGCCCGAGGTGGACGGTGTGATCGGCGGTGTCACCCAGGTACGCGCGGTCACGGCGGCACTCACCTCGCTGGCCAAGGCGACCGGGATCGCGGTGCTGCTGGTCGGCCACGTCACCAAGGACGGGAACGTGGCGGGCCCGCGCACCCTCGAGCACCTGGTGGACGTGGTGTTGCAGTTCGAGGGCGACAAGAATTCGTCGCTGCGGATGGTTCGCGGCATCAAGAACCGCTTCGGTAGCGCCGATGAGGTCGGCTGCTTCGAACTGCACGACGACGGCATCGCCTGCGTCGACGATCCCTCCGGGCTGTTCCTGCACCATCGCACCGACACCGTCCCCGGCACCGCGGTGACCGTCGCGATGGACGGCAAACGACCACTGGTGGCCGAGGTGCAAGGGCTCACCGTGAAGACCGAGATCCCGCAGCCTCGCCGAGCCGTGAGCGGGCTGGACTACAACCGCGTCGCCATGGTGCTCGCGGTGCTGCAGAGCCGAGGGCGGGTCTTCCTCGGCAAGCACGATGTGTACGCGGCGACCGTCGGCGGCATGCGTCTGCTCGAGCCGACCGCCGATCTGGCCATCGCCTTGGCCATCGCGTCCGCCGAGGCCGATATCGCCCTGCCCGCGGGCTGGGTGATCCTCGGCGAGGTCGGCTTGGCGGGTGAGGTCCGCAAGGTCACCGGGCTCGGCAGGCGCCTGGCCGAAGCCGAGCGTTTGGGGTTCACCACCGCTCTCGTCCCGCCCGGTTCGGAGAAAACGAAGACCGGCACGATGCGTATCCACGAGGTCGGGGACCTACGCTCGGCGCTGCGATTGGCCGAGCTCCGCAAATCCCGCGCACCCCGCGAGGTCGTGGCAGTGGAATAACCCCGGCAACCGCCCGAATCAGCACCGATCATCCATTTCCACGCCAATGTCCATTGACGGGCTGACCGATCCTGCGAACACTGCAAATCGACCCAACTCGAACATGTGACCAATGGCGCACCCGCACAATGCCCCCGGCAGCGGGAACGCGGCGTCAGGAGGCGAGGTTGAAGGGCTCCGCGGCACTGCGAACGGCGCCCAGTTGGGCGACGACCATGTACGCGCCCGCGGGCACCTGCAGTCGGTCGCCCGCGCACTGCGGCTGCGAGGTGGTGCCGAACCAGGTGCCCTTGTACGAGAGTTGTTCACCGGCCTTGAGCGTCTTCATTTCCGCCGGGTCGTCCTGGTTGCAGTCGTTGCTCGCCCAGAGCCTGCGCTGCCCGTCGAGGGTGTAGACGAGGAACTGCGGGCCCGCACCGAGGTCGCGCGCGCAGGCCGCGGACGAGATGTTGGTGATGACGGTGCCGAACGCCGGCTGGTCGCCCACCCGGTAGGTCGGCTGCCCGACCGTCACCTTCAGCGCCAGCGACTGATCCGAGCACGGCTGTGCCGCGGGCTGGTCGGCGGCGGAGGTCGTCGCGCTCGGCGTGGCCGACGCACTGCTCGACGAGCTACTCGGCGTCGAACTGGTCGCGGACGCGCTCGCGCTCGACTCCGCCGACGTGGTGGTACTCGCTGCCGCACTGCCGGCTCCGGACGAGTCCCCACCGCGCGCGACCATGGTGACGAGCCAGATCACGATCGCGAGCGCGACGACGATGACGCCGATCGCGAGTGCACGGCGGCGCCAGTAGATCTCCGGTGAGAGCGGTCCATTCGGTTCCAGCACACCTCAAAGGTAAGCGCAGCGCGCGGGGGCGCGCTCGATGACCTCGGCGTGTCGGGAGCCGAACCGGGCGTGAGTCCCCGGCTCAGACCACCTCGCCGATATTGCCGACGGTGCGCCGCAGGTGCACACGCCCGTCTTCGAGCTTGTAGGTGACGCTGGCGATAGCGCACTGACCAGTGGCAACGCGCTGGGAGATGATCATCGACCGCTGCATGAGCAGCTTGCTGGTCTCCACCACGTGACGCGCTTCGAGGTCGTCGAGCGAAGTGAGCCCTTCGCGTCGTCCGACCAGGATCGACGGCGTCACCCGCTCGACCACGCTGCGGATGAACCCGCCGGGTACTTCGCCGCCGTCGAGTGCGTCGATGGTGGCCTTCACCGCACCACAGCTGTCGTGGCCCAGGACCACGATCAGCGGCACATTGAGCACCTCGACGCCGTATTCGATCGAGCCGAGCACCGAACTGTCCACGACGTGGCCCGCTGTGCGCACCACGAACATGTCGCCGAGACCCTGATCGAAGATCAGTTCGGCGGCGACGCGGGAATCACCGCAGCCGAACAGAATCGCGTGAGGGTTTTGGCCCTTGACGAGTTTGGCTCGGTCTGCGGCGCCCTGGCTAGGATGCTGCAGGGTGTCGTTGACGAAACGCTCATTGCCTTCGCGCAACGACTTCCAGGCGCTTATCGGATTGGAACCAGGCATACCGACCATTGTGCACAGGCCCTTGGTTACCAGCGAGTCCGCCACGTTAAGCGTCGGCAAAGAGAGACTGGCTCAGAGGAAACGGGAACGGTGAGCATCGACGCGGAAGCCCTGCTCGATTGGTTCGGCGAGACGGCGCGCGCGCTGCCGTGGCGCGAGCCGGACGCGACCGCATGGCACATCCTGATGAGCGAGATCATGCTGCAGCAGACGCCGGTGGTGCGCGTGGAGCCGATCTGGCGCGAGTGGGTGGCGCGCTGGCCGGTGCCGTCGGCGATGGCGGCGTCGACGCAAGCCGAGGTGCTGCGGGCGTGGGGCAAGTTGGGGTATCCGCGCCGGGCGCTGCGGTTGCACGAGTGCGCGCGGGTGTTGGCGGCCGAACACGGCGACGTGGTTCCCGCCGACGTCGACGTGCTGCTGAGCCTGCCCGGAATCGGCGCGTACACCGCCCGCGCCGTGGCCTGCTTCGCCTACGGACAGCGGGTTCCCGTGGTGGACACCAACGTTCGACGCGTGGTCGCGCGCGCGGTGCACGGCCGCGAGCCGGGGAACCCGTCCTCGCGCGATCTCGCGGAGACCGAAGCCCTGCTGCCCGTCCCGGTGCCGCGCGCCGCGACCTTCTCGGCGGCCCTGATGGAGCTGGGCGCCCTGGTCTGCACGGCCCGCAATCCCGACTGCGCCCGCTGCCCGCTGCCCAGTTGTGCGTGGGTCGAGGCGGGCAAACCCGCCGCCGCGGTGGCCCGCAAGGTGCAGAAGTTCGAGGGCACCGACCGTCAGGCTCGTGGCCGGCTGCTCGATGTCCTTCGCGACGCCTCGGGCCCGGTCGAGCGGATCCGCCTCGACCTGGCCTGGACCCGAGATCCGGGTCAGCGCGCGCGGGCGCTGGATTCGTTGCTGGTCGACGGGCTGATCGAGCAGACCGATGACGGACTGTTCGCCCTGGCGGGCGAGGGAAGCGCCGCCGGGTGACACTTCGCGCGTAGCGAGGCCGACCGGCTCACCCCGTGACGCGTTGCAGGAACCGGCCGACGTGTTCGCGGTAGACCTCGGGTTGTTCGTCGTGCACCAGGTGCCCCGCCGCCGCGACGCGCACATACTCCGCATCGGGATGCACCTCGGTCATCGTGCGCATCTGCCGCGGCGGGGTGATGGTGTGCTCGCCTTCGATGAGCAGCGCGGGGACCCGCAGCGACTTCCATTCCGTCCAGAAGTCGCGCGTACCCCACTCTTCGGAGATCGCGCGGAAGGTGTCCACCTCGCCGTGCAGGCGGTAGCCGTCGGGCGCCGCGGTGAACGCGCGAAGGAAATAGGCGCCCGCGACCGGGCCGAAGTAGTCGAGCACCGCCTGTTCGTCGGCGAACGGTTGCGGCCATGAGTGGATCAGCTCGGCCCAGTGGGCGGCGGTACGGCCGGTGAAATCGGGGGCGATGTCCTCGACGACGATCGCGCGCACCCGCTCGGGATAGGTCGCCGCGAAGACCCACCCGTGGATCGCGCCCATCGAATGCCCGACGATCACCATCGGTTCGGTGATCTCGGCGGTGAGCTCGGCCAGGTCGGCCACGAATGCCTCCGTGGTGAGCTCGGCCGGTGTCGGCCGCCCGTGCCCGGCGGCGTCGACGGCATAGACGTGCCCGTAACCGCGCAACCACGGCACCTGATCGGCCCAGGTCCGCGCGCTCCCCATCAGCCCGTGCAGCAGCAGGATCGGGGTACCGGACCCACCTTCGTCGTTCAACACACCCCGATACTGCCCCAGCCCTGTCACGTGGCGGCACCAGCCGCAATAATCACCACCATGGCTGTTGTGAAGATCAATGCGATCGAGGTTCCCGAGGGCGCAGGCCCCGAGTTGGAGAAGCGGTTCGCCGCGCGTGCGGGTGCGGTGGAGAACTCCCCCGGATTCCTCGGCTTCCAGTTGCTGCGCCCGGTCGCCGGTGACAACCGGTATTTCGTTGTGACGCAATGGGATTCGGAGGAATCGTTCGCCACGTGGCGTGACGGTCCGGCCCGCGCGGCGCACGCCGGAAACGGCGGCGAGGGCGAGCGTCCCAAGCCGGTGTCGACGGGCGCCTCGCTGCTCGAGTTCGAGGTCGTCCTCGACGTGCCCGCGAAGGGCTGACAGCGGCGTTTCCGCTGGACATGCGGTTGCCTGTATTGACGTAGACGGCTCGCGGCTGTCACAGTTCGAGGGAACATACGCGAGGGTGCGCGGTAATTCCGGTGTGAATCCGGAGCGGTCGCGCCACTGTATCCAAGTACCGGGTCCCCGGTGCCGGAGAGCCAGACACCGGCACCTTCGCACCACACTTCAACCGTGGGACGCGTATCCCTGAAGGAGGACCCGAATGGCAATCGTTCATTCACCCAGCCGATCTACCGGCCTCGACACCCTCGCAACCGTGCTCGTCACGGTCGGCGTCGTCCTGCTTGCACTGCTCGCCCTGTACCTGGTCGGTTTCGACCAAGGGGCCGTCTCGCGTAGCGGGATGTTCCTGCACGAGCTGATGCACGACGGACGTCACCTGCTGGGCGTTCCGTGCCACTGATCGGATCACTCAAGACCCTGCTGTTGCGCGGCCTGCTGGCCGGCCTGATCGCCGGCCTGCTGGCCGCGACAGTGGGCTACTTCGTCGGCGAGCCCCAGGTGGACGCCGCGATCGCCATCGAAGAAGCCGCGGCCGCTCCGGCCGAACACGGCCACGAAGCCGCGCAGCCGCAGGGCCATTCCCACGGCGACGAGGACGAACCGCTGGTCAGCCGGTCGGGCCAGAAGGCGGGACAGTTCCTCGCACTCGGTTTGGCGGGCATGGCGTTCGGCGCGTTGTTCGCATCGGCGGTGAATGCGGCACGCCGGTTCACCACCCTGTCCGGACCCCAATTGTCGCTGACCACAGCGGTTCTCGCGTGGGCGGCGATCGTCGCGGTGCCGTTCTTCAAGTATCCGGCCAACCCGCCCGCGGTGGGTGATCCGGACACCATCAACGACCGCACCTGGCTGTGGGTCGCGGCCGTCGTACTCGGCCTTCTTGCCGTCTCGGCAGCCGTCGCGGCCTACCGCGCGGTCGCCGCGTCGGACACGCTCCGGCTCATCGCCGGGGTCGGCGCGTTCGTCGTGGTCACCACGGTCGGCTACGTGCTGCTGCCCGGCGTGAACGAGGTGGCCGACGACTTCCCCGCCACTCTGCTGTGGAATTTCCGGGTGGCCTCGCTGGCCGAAACCACCACTCTGTGGGTGAGTTTGGGGCTGGCGTTCGCCGCGCTCACGGAATTCGCTTCGCGGCGTAGCACTCCGGTAGTGGACAAGGTTCCTACCGCAGGGTGATCCTCGCGAGCAGCTGAGAACGGCAGTGTCGGTGTCATGACCGGCCCTGCCTTTCTTGTTTCCACCACTCGCCCCCGCGCCGTGAACGTCGCGTTCGGCGGACTCGTCACCGCTCTCGCCGCGGGTGTCGCCGAAGGACTGTTGCGCGCCGCGCGTGGTGGCGACGAGTTCGGCGCCACCGCCGCGGGTCTACTACCCCGGCTCGCCATCTACCTGGCGGTCGCGGGGGTCGCGCTGTACATGCTCAACGGCAGTCGGGTGGCCCGCGCTCTGCTGACCGTCGGCATCGGCGTGGTGGGCCTGGTCTCGCTGATCATCGAGCCGCTGGCGGTCGTGTTGTCCACCGACGACTACACGACACTGTTCGACGGCATGTCCCCCAGTTCGACCGTGCTGGCAGGCTGCCGAACCGTTCACATCCTGGCGGTCGTCATCGCGATTCCGGCGATGTACACCCCCGCCGCGCACCGCTGGTTCACCCGGCACTGACGACCGGCGTGATCGTGCGATCGGTCGCGGCCGATCGCACGATCACAGCGGAGCTGGTCAGCCCAATGCGGCGTCGAGCTCGATCTCGGCCACGCCGGCGAGCGCCTTGCTGACCGGGCACCCGTTCTTGGCCGCGAGGGCCGCCGCGGCGAACCCGTCGGCGTCGAGGCCCGACGCACGTCCGCGCACGGTGAGCTTGATCTTGCTGATCCGGAAACCACCGGCCGGGTCGGGCGCGAGGGTCACGTCCGCGTTGACGTCGAGGCTTTCCGGCGTCCCGCCCGCATTGGCGATCTCCGCCGACAGCGCCATCGAGTAGCACGACGAGTGCGCCGCCCCGATCAGCTCCTCCGGGCTGGTGCCCTCGGCCGTCTCGGCCGTGCGGCGCGGGAAGCTCACATCGAACTTGCCCACACCCGAGCTGACCAGTTCGACCTGCCCGGACCCGTCCTGGAGTCCGCCTGACCAGAGTGTGCGTGCGCTACGAGTCGGCATTGCGATCCCTTCGATTCGGAGGTGTTGCGTTCGGTGTCGAACCTACGCGAGCCGAACAGCGCTCGGCCGACGATCGGCCCGGTATGCCGGTCAGACGGTGGCGCTGGTGATTTCGTCGAGCCGCTCGAGTTTGTCCGGCCAGACCTGCTTGTGCAGATCCCGGATCGCCGCGGTGGGGAAACCGGAGTGGCGCAGGCGCAGGCGGATGCCGCGTGGTTGTTTGAGGAATTCGGCGGCGACCACCGTTTCGACGCCGTCGGTGGCGGCGGTGACCCAGGTGAACTCGATGCGCCGGTTCGGCTCGAGCAGCAGGATGCGGCCGTAATGGGGGTTGCGTTTCTCGGGCGAGCCGGTGTCGAAGTAGAGGGGCTCGTTGACGGCGGGGCGCATCAGCACCGATCCGGGAACGGCCAGCCACAGGTCCATGCCTTGGGTCCAGGCCGCGTAGAGCAGGCTGGGCGAGGCTTTCATCACGCGCTCGACCGTGAGCTCGTGTGGCCGCGTGGACAGGTCCGGGGGGCGAACTGGCTGGTCCATCAGCCGACCTTACCGGTCATGACCGGCCGATCCTCTCATCGGGTGTGCGACAGCGTTACTCAGGATTCGTCACGCGCGCGAGCACGATGCCGCCGAGGATCAGCGACAAGGCCAGCGCGCGGCCCGCGCTGAGCGGATCCTTGTGCACGAGCACACCGAGACCGATCGCGCCGAGCGCCCCGATACCGGTGAATACCGCGTAGGCGGTGCCCACCGGGAGGGTCTGCATGGCACGCGAGAGCAGATACACGGCCAGCGAGCCGAGCGTGACACAGAGCAGGGTCGGGCCGAGTTTGGTGAAGTTCTCGGTCGGTTTGATGGTCTGCGACCAGAGAATTTCGACGAGCCCGGCCAGGCCGAGCACCAGCCAGCTCATCGCGCGTAGTCCTTTGCCAGAGAGCGCACTTCGGCCCGCGCGGCGGCGAGCGATGCCTCGTGGGCGTCGCGCAGGTGAGCCAGGTTCGGATCCTGAACGGCATTGGCCAGCTCCGCGTTGACGAAAACCGTGTCGGTGACGGCGAAGTGGCCTGCGAAGAAGTCACGCAGGAAGCGTTCCTGATAATCGAACGCGGCTTTCGGCGCACCGGGCGAGTACGCGCCGCCACGGGCGGTGACCACCACGAATCTGCGCCGCCCCAACGACATTCGAGGAAACGTGACCTGGTCGAGCCATGCCTTGAGCGAGGCGGGGACGGAGTAGTTGTACATCGGGGTACCGATCAGGATCACGTCGGCGGCCAGCACCTGCGCCAGCAGCGGTTCGACCACCCGCCACGCGGCCCGAGCCGCGGGCGTCACGGCGAGTTCCGCGAGTCGGTCGAGGTCGGTGACCCCGGCGGCGAGCGCAGCGTCACACAGTTCGGTCCACCCCTCGTCGATGAACGGCGTCGGCTCGGCGGCGAGGTCACGGTAGGTGTAAGTACCGCCGGGTTCCGCGTCGCGCCAGGCCTGGACGAACTCCCTGCCGAGCTCACGACTGAGGGAGTTCGCACGAGCGCTGGAGTCCAGGTGCAGCAGGTGTGTCATCACAGGGTTCCTAACTGGACATGATGTCCGCTTGTCGATTTCTCGACGATAGAACACAAGTGGACATGATGTCCACATATTCTTTTCTGGGCTACAGTCGACCCATGGAGTCCCGATCCGACCTGCTCACCGGCGCGTCGCTGGATGCGCCGCCGCCCTCTGAGCGCACCGACGCGGCGCGCAATCGCGCGAAGGTGCTGGCGGCGGCCGCCGAACTCTTCGCCACCCGCGACCCGCGCACGGTCACCATGGACGACATCGCCAAGGCCGCGGGCGTCGGTCGCGGCACCCTCTACCGCCGCTATCCCGACCGCAACGCGATCGCCGTCGCCCTCCTGGACGAGCACGAACGCGCCCTTCAGGAAGAGCTACTACGCGGCGCGCCCCCGCTGGGCCCCGGCGCGCCCCCGGCCGATCGACTCGCCGCCTTCTACGCGGCGATGGTCGAATTACTCACCGCCCATGCCCATCTGGTGCTCGGCGCGGAGACCGGCGGCGCCCGTTTCAGCACCGGGGCCTATGGCTTCTGGTCGGTGCACGTGCGCTCGCTGCTGATCGAAGCCGAGGTGCCACAACCGGATTCGCTGGTCGATACGGTCCTCGCGCCACTCGCCGCCGAGGTCTACCTCCAGCAATGCGAACGCGGATTGTCACCCGAGCAGATCACCGCCGGTCTGACCACACTGGCCCAGCGCCTGCTGGGTGTCTGACCGAGAACCACTGACAGCAGCTACGTGTCGGACCCGAGCAGTACCGTCCGACGGGTGACGAGCACCCCCGAAGACAACGCCAGATTCTGGAATCTGATCGCATCGGCCTGGGCGGCCACCGGTACCGAACCGGCCGCCGTTCTGCGATCGACGGAAGACGGCCTCCAGAACCGACTCGACGCGTTCCTCGCCCAGTTGAGCGCCCTGTCGACAGATTTCACCAGCGAGGAACTGACCGCCCTCGACCGTGTCGCCGAACGCGCGCTCTACGACATCGACCGCGCCGAAATCCAGGCGATCACCGACGGCTCCGACGACGGCTTCCTCTACGCCCGTGGATTCATCGTGGCCATGGGCCGCGACTACTACGACGCCGTCAATTCCGACCCCGAGGCCGCGATCACCGACGCCGAATGCGAGAGAATGTGCTATTTCTTCGCCCACCTACACAATGAGCGCTTCGGCGGATTTCCGAAGACCGGCTCGGGCATCTCCCGCGAAACGGCCTCGAACCCGGCAGGCTGGTCCTGACTCGAGGTGAGGCCGAAGTGTAGGTAGCGGCAGCCCGTTTCGGACTGCCGCTACCGGTTGATCGCAGGTCAGGTGAGATCGCGGCGAGTCATCAACCAGATCGTGCCGCCCGCGAAGGCCGTCACATACGCGGCCAGGAGAGCGAAAGATTCGCCGCGGGTGAGGATGTCGAGAACGCCAGGGTTGGCTGGACCCTCCACGGTGCGCATCGCGCCCGCCAGCGAGCCCGCGGCGGTGCCCGGAAGCAGGTTGGTGACGGCTTCGATCGGGCCGAAGATGCCCGCCACGCCACGTAGGAGGTTCTCCACCACCAGGACCCAGACCAGACCGAGACCGACAGCCAGGGCGGGGCCGCGGGCGATGGCGCCGATGAGGGCGCCCGCGAGGGTCCACATGCCGAGAATGGCGGTACCGGTGAGGATTCCGATCAGGGTGTCATCGAGCGACGGCATGGTGATCGGCTGGGACTCGCCCGCCGCGATCACGGTGGCGATGCCGATGTCGACGACGAAGGCGACCAGGACGAGCGCGAGGACCACCACCAGCAGGGACAACAGCAGTCCCGCTACCGCCGCGGCTCTGCTCGGCCCCTGGGTGAACACGGTTTTCCAGGTGCCCCAGCCGTATCCGCTGCCGACGGCCAGGGCGCCGAGGATCAGCACCAGCGCGCCGCCGAACATCGACATGCCCTGCGTGAACACTTCGGGAACGGCAGCGGGCATGAGTTGGCCGAGAAGAACGTCGCGTGGGAGACCGTCCGACATCGCGCTGCTCTCGCCGGAGGTGTAAGCGAGGTAGTTGAACAGGTAGGCGAAGGTCAGGTTGAGCAGAATCCAGGTGCCGAGGACGATCCAGAAGGCGGGCCAGCGTCCGAGACGTACCGCCTCCGCGCGCACGCTGGCAACGAGATCCCTTGTCATGGTGTTCATTTCGCTACCTCCACAGCTGTCATCTCGAAGAACACTTCTTCCAGGGATTTCTCGTCCACCCGCAGTTCGAGCAGGTCCGCGCCCGCCGAGACGACAGCCCGCGCCACCTCCGGCGCCATCGCGGCGCTCGTTTCGACCCTGATTCCGTCCGCACCCGCTCGTGCGGGGGCGTCGATGACCGCGCGCACCGCGTCGAGCGCCACGTCCACGGGCTCGGCGCGCAGCAGAAGTGTCGCGGTGCCGCGCAATTCCGACACCGTGGATTCCGCGAGCAAGCGACCACCGGAGATCACGCCGACACGGTGGCAGATCTCCTGTACCTCGGTGAGCTGGTGGCTCGACAGCAGCACGGTATGTCCGTCGGCCGCGAGATCGGTGATGAGCGTGCGCATCTCGGCCAGGCCCGCTGGGTCGAGGCCGTTGGTCGGTTCGTCGAGAATCAGCAGATCCGGGTCGCCGAGCATGGCCGCGCCGACCCCGAGACGCTGCTTCATGCCGAGCGAATAGGTGCGGAAACGGTCGCCTGCCCGGTCGGCCAGGCCCACCCGTTCCAGCGCCGTCTCGACCTCGGCATCGCCGTGGCCGCGATAGCGGGCCAGTACCCGCAGGTTGTCGCGGCCGGAGAGGTAGGGGTAGAAGCCTGGGCCCTCGATGAGGACGCCGATTCCGCGCAGTACCTCCGGGTCGCCCGGCGTGCGGCCCCGGACGGTCGCGGTGCCCGCACTGGGTCGGATGAGGCCGGCCAGCATGCGCAACGTGGTGGTTTTGCCCGCGCCGTTGGGGCCGAGGAATCCGTAGATCTCCCCGGCCGCGACCCGCATGCTCACCGCGTCCACCGCGAGGTGCTCGCCATAGCGTTTGGTCAACTCGGTGGTGACCACGATCGATTCGTTCATGGGAATCAGAATCCGCGTTCGAGGGGTGCCCGGGCATCCGTCCCGCGGCGTGCTCGGCGCTACGCCGCGCGGACTACGCGGCCTCGCACAGGAAATACGTGCGCAGGCCGACGCGGTGGGTGGGCGCACACAATAGGGTTGAGCACGTGGGAGCGTCTGCGAAGTGGGAGCGTGGCTCGGTCGTTCAGGACTGGGGCCTGGCAGTGGTGGTCGCGGTGATCCAGCTGGCCGGTAGTTCCGGTGCGAATTCGCATCAAACCGGAGTGCGGTCGCTGGACGCGTTCGCGTATCTGCTGCTGCTCGCGGGGCCGATCGCGCTCGGTTTCCGGCGGGTGCTGCCCGAACCGGTGCTGCTGGTGGCGTTGGTCGCCACAGTGACCTATGTGCTGCGTGATTACGGGTACGGGCCGATTTTCCTCTCGCTGGTGATCGCCTTCCTGTCGGCAGCCGTCACTGGATCCCGTTGGCGCACATACCCGGTGGTCGCGATCGGCTACCTGACGATGGTGTGGCCGTTGCCCGCCCTGCTCGGGCGGCACTCCGACGCGTGGCAGATATTCGGGCTGCTGGCGTGGATGGGCGTGCTGGTCGCGATCGCGGAGGGGATGCGGCAGCGACGCGCGGTGGTGCTCGCGCGCAAGCAGCGGGCCGAGGCCGCCCAGCGCGACGAACAGGCCCAGCAGGCCAGGGCAGCGTCCGAGGAGCGGTTGGCCATCGCCCGCGAGCTGCACGATGTTCTCGCGCACAGCCTTTCGCTGATCAATGTGCAGTCGTCGGTGGCGCTGGAGTTGTTCGACCGCAAGCCACAGCAGGCTGCCGCGGCGCTGGCGACCATCAAGACGACATCGAAAGAGGCGCTCACCGAGGTGCACACGCTGCTGCACGCGATTCGCAGCGGGACCGCCGTGGTGCCGGAGTACCCCGAACATGTCGGCGTCCCCGATGACGTACCTGTTCCGCCCCGCCCCGCGCCGCGCGCTCCCGCACCGACCCTCGACGACCTCGACACCCTGCTCGAACGCACCCGGGCGACCGGGCTCGACGTCGACACCAAGATCATCGGTACGCCCAAGAAGCTGCCGAGCGTGATCGATGTAGCGGCGGCCAGGATCATTCAGGAATCGCTGACCAACGTGGTGCGCCACGCGCCCGGCGCGACGGCGCTGATCACCCTGCGCTACGCACCGGAATCGGTGGACATCACCGTCGACAACACCCGCCCGACCGAGACCGCTGTTCGAACCGGGATCGGCGGCAACGGGATCATCGGGATGCGGGAGCGGGCACATGCGCTCGGCGGGGCGCTCACCGCGGGTCCGCGACCGTCGGGCGGGTTCCGGGTCGCGGCTCGATTGCCCGCTCGCCCCGTGGCTTCGAGCACGTCGGCGCGGTCTTCGGAGTCATCCGGCAAGGAGGCCGGCGCGTGAGCGACCCTGCCGAACTGCCGCCGATCGGAGCGGGCCGAGCGAAGATCCGTCTCCTCGTCGCCGATGATCAGGCGCTGGTGCGTGGTGGTTTCGTCGCCCTGCTGGACGCGCAGGACGACATCGAAGTCATCGGTGAGGCCGAAAACGGTGAGCAGGCGGTCCGGATGACCCGCGCTCTTGTCCCGGACGTGGTGCTGATGGACATCCGCATGCCGATCCTCGACGGGCTGGCCGCCACCCGCATGATCGCCGACGACCCCCAGCTGGCGCCGGTGCGCGTCGTCGTCCTCACCACCTTCGAACTCGACGAATACGTCTTCGAAGCGATCCGCGCTGGCGCCGCGGGCTTCCTGGTCAAACACACCGAACCCGCCGATCTGCTGCGCGCCGTCCGCGTCGTGGCGGCAGGCGACGCCCTCCTGTCCCCCGGCGTCACCCGCCGCCTGCTCGCCGAGTTCTCCACCCACGCAAAACAACCACCCCCCGCCGCCTTCGCCGAACTCACCGACCGCGAACGCGAAGTGATGATCCTGGTAGCCGAGGGCCTCACCAACGCCGAAATCGGCGCCCGCCTCTACATGTCCCCCGCCACCGCCCGCACCCACGTCAGCCGAATCCTCACCAAACTGGCCGCCCGAGACCGCACCCAACTCGTAGTCCTCGCCTACGAATCAGGCCTGGTCCGCCCGGGTTGGCAGTAGGCGACTCACTTGCCCTGGTCTGCTTGTCGGCGTTCGGAGGCGGAGAAGCGAGCGCGGCGGGCGGCGCCCGCTGGGGCGGCTTGGGCTCGGGCGGAGTAGGCGGAGAGGGCGTCGAAGGCGCCTCGGACGCCACCGGCGACCGGTGCGTAGGTGATCGCCGAGCCGGGGTCGAAGCCGAGGTTGGAGCCTACTTCGACGGCGTCCATGTTGGCGCCGAGGAAAACGAAGGTCCAGTTGTAGGCGTCTTGTTGCTGAGTGATGAGCGACTTCACGGCGGCGTGGGTCCATTCGCGGCTGGAGTTCTCGTGGCCGTCGGTGAGGACGACGATGATCACGGTGCCGGGGCGGTCGTGTTCGGGGCGGTCGGCCAGTTCGGCGCCCACGCTGGTGACGAGCTTGCCGAGTGCGTCGTAGAGCGCAGTCCCACCGCGCGGATGCAAGCTCGGCGCCGGTACCCGATCCAACGGCGCATTCGCGTAGACCACGTCGTAGGTGGTGTCGAACTGAGCGAGCGTGACCTCGATCTTCTTCGGCACCGAGCGCTGCTGTTCGAAATAGGCGGCCAACCCACCTTCGGTGTCGGCCTTGATGGTCTGCATGGACCCGGAGCGGTCGAGCAGAACGGCGATCAGTGTGCGGTCGGAATCAGTCATGTGTGCGAACACCCCCGTGTCGGTTGGACGAGCAATTCCCACCGTACGCCGCGAAAGAGGGCGCTCCGACCGGCGAAAAGAAGTCGCCAAGGTATCGCCAAGCCTGGATTTCTACCTTTCCCACCATGGGACCAGTGCTCGCATTCCACCGCATCTCCGAGGCCGACGCCGCCCGCATCACCGCCGATGCCGAGGCCGCATTCGAACTCGTCGAAGCCATCGACAACACCGGCGAACCAGTCGGCGACATCGACAAGTCCTGGGACGGACTGCGCTACCTACTGGCAGCCGCAAGAGTCGATGTCGACCTGCTCCGTGACCTCGACCCGTGGGCAGGCGACGGCGAGCCGCGCCTCTGGACACCCGACGAGGTGTCCACCGCAGCTCACACTCTGGCCGCGACACCGTTCACCGCCCTCGCCGAACACTTCGCCCCGGACGACATGGATGACAACGACGTGTACCCGGATATCTGGGACACCGACTTCTGCCACGAATATCTGCGGGAACACTACGAAGGACTGGTGGAATTCCTGCTGTTCGCCAGTGCGAAGAACTCGCCCGTGCTCTCCCGGTTCGAATAGCCGCGACTTCGGCTCGTTCTCGACGCCGCTCGAACGCGGCGTTTGAGTCGGATGCGGTGGCGTTTCGGGCGAGGACGGCGGCGAATGGCGCTGTTGCACCTGGCATGACAACGACTTCGACGGCCGACGCGACGGTGGAGAACACCGATCGCCGGGTCTGGCCCGCCCTGCTGACCATGTTCCTCGGCAGCTTCACGCTGGTGACCGCCGAATTCCTGCCCCCCGGCGTACTCACCGCGCTGGCAACCGATCTGAATGTGCCCGAGGGAGTCGTCGGGCTCTCGGTGAGCGCGACGGCCCTGACCGCCTTGCTAGCCGCACTAGGGTTGGGCGCGCTGTTTCCCCGCCTGGATCGACGCACCCTGCTGATCGGGCTGACCATCGGCGCGGCGGTGTCGAACGTGGTGGTGGCGCTCGCACCGAACATCGTGCTGTTGCTGATCGCGCGTCTGCTCCTCGGGCTGGCTGTCGGCGGCTACTGGTCGATGGCGCTGGTGATCGCCGCCAAGCTCGTGCCCGCCGAGCGGCTCGGCAAAGCGATGATGATCGTGAACGCGGGGACCACGGTCGCGACGGTGGCCGGAGTACCGCTCGGTGTGCTGCTGAGCACCTACGCCGGTTGGCGGACGACCTTCCTGATCGCGGCCGCGCTGACCGCCGCCACTGCCGTCGCCGTGCGGCTGATGTTGCCGCCGATCGCACCGAGCAAGGGCGTCGGGTTCGCCGCACTCGGTAGCGCCCTTCGGGCTCCGGGCGTAACGCTCGGCCTGCTCAGCATGGTCGCCGTCGTCGCAGGACACTTCGCCGGATACACCTATATCCGCCCGGCCCTCGCTGAACTGCTCGGCGCGGGCCCGGCGGTGATCCCGGTCCTGCTCGCCCTGTTCGGCGTCGGTGGACTGCTCGGCAACTTCGTTCTCGGCGCCCTCGCCGACCGCCACCTCGGCGCCCTGCTGCTGGCGGTGCCCACGGCTATCGGCCTGTCATTGCTCGCGATCATCGCCTCCGCGACGTTCGCCCCGCTCGCCTACCTGGCCGTGGTCGTGTGGGGCGCCGCGTTCGGCGGCATCCTCAATCTCGTGCAGGTGTGGGTGTCGCGGGTGCTGCCCGATCGGATGGAAGCGGGCAGCGGGCTGATCGTCGGCGGTTTCCAGCTGGCGATCATCCTCGGCTCGGCGGTCGGCGGTCGTGGGGTGGACAGCATCGGCCTGGCCGCCACCTACGCGCTCGGCGCCCTCGCCGCGGTGCTCGGTGGTGTGCTGATCCGACGCTCACTCACCCTGGCGGCGCGCTGACATCCGCAGGCGCTCGGGTCGCACGCCGCCAATCCGTCGGCGTGTGGCCCGTGTGCCGCCGGAAGGCCCGCCCGAACGCCGTCTCCGAGCGATAGCCGAGGCGGCGCGCCACCGCGCCGACCGGCACAGCGTGGTCGGTCAGCAACAGCTGCGCCCGCTCGATCCGCAGTTTCGTCAGGTACCGGCCCGGCGTGAGGCCGGTCGCCGCCTGGAACCGGGCGGCGAACCCGGACCGCGAGGCCAGCGCGATCTTCGCCAGCCCCTCGACTGTCCACTCCTGCCCAGGATCGGCATGCATCGCGGCCACCGCCTGCGCTACTCCGGGCTCGTTCACCTTCAGTAGCCACCGTTGCGGCGCGCATCCACGGGCATGCCAGGACTCGATCGCCATCGAGGTGATCAACGTGGCCACCCGGTCGCCCTGAACACCGAACGGGTCGGGGCACTGCTCGACCAGGTGGCGAAACATGGTGGCGGCCAACGGCGTGTGCTCGACGAAACCGGTCAGCAGCAGTCGTTGCGGCAGCGCGGTCATGGCGCCGCCGGTCCCGACGGGATCGAGGCGCACCCGGAGCACCCGGCCCGCCGACAGCGCGTTGATCGCGAACCGGACTGTGCCGGGAACGAACAGGAAGTCGCCGCTCGCCAGATCCTCTGTCGTGCTGAGTCCCTCGACGCGGACCAGCCCGTCCAGCACGACCAACGCACTCGGCTCGGTCATGAACTCCCACTGACCTGGCGTCAGCGTGAACTCGTCGCGTCCCGCGAACCGCCACTGCACACCGGCCAGCACATCATCGAGGCTCTGCGCACCTTCGGCCTGTGTCACTGCGCACCCCTCGTGATGGAACTTCGATGCACTTCACGGTACCGGTCGGGACATACGCGTCGGGACGTACGCCGGATCGGGTCTCGCGGCCGATGTCGTCGCGCGTCCGGGCGAGCAGGGTTGAGCCATGAACATTTTCGACAGCGCGACGACGCTGACTCTGCTGGCCGACCACTACGACGGAGGGTGGCATCCCTGGCCGTTCTTCTGGATCTTTCCGCTGCTGTTCTGGATCACGGTGATCGCGGTGGTGTTCTTCGCCCGCCGACGGTGCGTGGGCCGCGGTGGCGCGGTGTCCGCCCTGCGGGCAGGGTTCGCTCGCGGCGAGATCACCGAGGACGAGTACCGCGGCAGGCTCGCGGTGCTGAACGAACCGCGCGGGCGCGAGAAGAAGTAGGGAGGGATCGGGATGCGATTCGGAATCGTGCTCATGCCGCGGTCCGGACCGGAGTGGGCGCGTGCGGTCACCGGAGCGCAGGCGCAGGGCTACGACACGCTGATGCTGCCGGACACGCTGTACACGCCCTCACCACTCATCGCCCTGGCCGCGGCCGCCGCGGTGACAGAGAACGTGCGGTTGCGACCGAATGTGCTGGCCGCGCCGTTCCGGTCGTCCACCGCCACCGTTCGGGACACAGCTGCGCTGCAACTACTTTCGGACGGACGGTTCGAACTGGGAATCGGCACCGGAAGGCCGGACGCTCGGGTGGAAGCCGAAAGGCTCGCCATGCCATGGGGTTCGGCGGCCGAACGACGCAACCAGCTGATCGACACCATCACCGCGGTGCGTACCCAGGTCGACCCGGCTCCACCGGTGGTGATCGCGGCGAGCGGCCCGCGAATGCTCACCACCGCGGCCGAGTACGCCGATCGGATCCTGCTGGCGGCCGCACCGGACGCGACCGAAGACGACCTCGCCCGGATGGTCGGCACCGTCACCGCCCACACCGACCGCGACGTCCGATTCACCCTCCAACTCGTCGGTATCGGCGAGCACCTGCCCACCTGGCTGAGCACACGGCTCGGCCACACCCCCGAAAAACTCCGCGCCGCGGGTGCCGCCGGACTTCTCCCCAGCGATCCACAGGCCGCTGTGGAAATCCTCGAATCCCGCAGCGAGCGCTACGGAATCGACGAACTGATCGTCCCCGGCGAGCTGGCTACCGCCTTCGCCCCGGTGCTCGAACGCGCGCGTCAGTAATCGGAGAAGCGAAAAGCCCGCCCCCTGCTCTAGGGGGCGGGCTTTTCGGTTCAGTTGATTACTCGCCGGAGGCGGCGGCCTCGGGCGCAGTGCCCTCGGCGGCGCCGGTGAGGACAACCTCTGGCTTGTCGTCGCCTGCGGAAGCCTTGGTCAGCTTCGTCTTGCCGGTGAAGGTGAACTTGGCGTCCTCGCCGAGACCCTCGCCGTTCCAGCCTTCGACGTCGACCAGAATGGTCTGGCCCGCGCCGATCTCGCCGAAGAGGATCTTCTCCGACAGCTGGTCTTCGATCTCGCGCTGAATCGTGCGACGCAGCGGACGAGCGCCGAGGACCGGGTCGAAACCACGCTTCGCGAGCAGGCTCTTGGCCTGATCGGTCAGCTCCATGGCCATGTCCTTGTTCTTCAGCTGCTTGCCGACGCGAGCGATCATCAGGTCCACCATCATCACGATCTGTTCGCTCGTGAGCTGGTGGAAGACGATCACGTCGTCGATGCGGTTGAGGAACTCGGGACGGAAGTGCTTCTTCAGCTCGTCGTTGACCTTGAGCTTCATCCGCTCGTAGTTCGAGCCCTCGACACTGGACTGGGTGAAGCCCAGGCCCACAGCCTTCGAGATGTCGGAGGTGCCCAGGTTCGAGGTGAAGATCAGCACGGTGTTCTTGAAGTCGACCGTACGACCCTGACCGTCGGTGAGACGGCCGTCCTCGAGCACCTGCAGGAGGGTGTTGTAGATCTCCTGGTGCGCCTTCTCGATCTCGTCGAACAGCACCACCGAGAACGGCTTGCGGCGCACCTTTTCGGTGAGCTGGCCGCCCTCCTCGTAGCCCACGTACCCGGGAGGGGCACCGAACAGACGAGAAGCGGTGAAGCGGTCGTGGAACTCGCCCATGTCGATCTGGATGAGCGCGTCGTCGTCACCGAACAGGAAGTTCGCCAGCGACTTGGCGAGCTCGGTCTTACCGACACCCGAGGGGCCGGCGAAGATGAACGAGCCCGACGGACGCTTGGGGTCCTTCAGACCGGCGCGAGTGCGGCGGATCGCCTTGGAGACGGCCTTGACGGCATCCTCCTGGCCGATGATCCGCTTGTGCAGCTCGTCTTCCATGCGGAGCAGACGGGTGGTCTCCTCCTCGGTGAGCTTGAAGACGGGGATGCCGGTCCAGTTGGCCAGCACCTCCGCGATCTGCTCGTCGTCGACCTCGGCCACGACGTCCAGATCACCGGAACGCCACTGCTTTTCCCGCTCGGCACGCTTGGCGACGAGCTGCTTCTCCTTGTCGCGCAGACGCGCGGCCTTTTCGAAGTCCTGCGCGTCGATAGCGCTTTCCTTCTCCCGACGAGCATCGGCGATCTTGTCGTCGAAGTCGCGCAGGTCCGGCGGAGCGGTCATCCGGCGGATGCGCATGCGCGCGCCCGCTTCGTCGATCAGGTCGATCGCCTTGTCCGGCAGGAACCGGTCGTTGATGTAGCGGTCGGCCAGGGTGGCGGCGGCGACGAGAGCGCCATCGGTGATGGAGACCCGGTGGTGCGCCTCGTAGCGGTCGCGCAGACCCTTGAGGATGTTGATGGTGTGCTCGACGGTCGGCTCGCCCACCTGGACCGGCTGGAAGCGTCGTTCCAGCGCGGCGTCCTTCTCGATGTACTTGCGGTACTCGTCGAGAGTGGTGGCGCCGATGGTCTGCAGCTCGCCACGGGCCAGCTTCGGCTTCAGGATCGAGGCCGCGTCGATGGCGCCTTCGGCAGCACCCGCGCCGACGAGCGTGTGCAGCTCGTCGATGAACAGGATGATGTCGCCGCGGGTGTTGATCTCCTTGAGCACCTTCTTGAGGCGCTCTTCGAAGTCACCGCGGTAGCGGCTGCCCGCGACCAGGGAGCCCAGGTCGAGGGTGTAGAGCTGCTTGTCCTTGAGGGTCTCGGGGACCTCGCCGTTGACGATGGCCTGTGCCAGGCCCTCGACGACAGCGGTCTTACCGACACCGGGCTCGCCGATCAGCACCGGGTTGTTCTTGGTGCGGCGGCTCAGCACCTGCATGACGCGCTCGATTTCCTTCGAGCGGCCGATGACCGGGTCGAGCTTGCCTTCGAGCGCGGCCTGAGTGAGGTTGCGGCCGAACTGGTCGAGCACCAGCGACGTGGACGGAGTGCCCGCCTCGCCGCGCGGACCGGCGCCCTCGACGGGCTCCTTGCCCTGGTACCCGGACAGCAGCTGGATGACCTGCTGACGGACACGGTTGAGGTCGGCACCCAGCTTGACCAGCACCTGGGCCGCGACGCCCTCGCCCTCGCGGATGAGGCCGAGCAGGATGTGCTCGGTACCGATGTAGTTGTGGCCGAGCTGCAGCGCCTCGCGCAGGCTCAGCTCCAGCACCTTTTTGGCACGCGGGGTGAAGGGGATGTGACCGGACGGCGCCTGCTGGCCCTGCCCGATGATCTCCTCGACCTGGCTACGCACACCCTCCAGCGAGATACCAAGGGACTCCAGCGACTTCGCCGCCACGCCCTCGCCCTCGTGGATCAACCCAAGCAGGATGTGCTCGGTGCCGATGTAGTTGTGGTTGAGCATCCGGGCCTCTTCTTGGGCCAGGACAACGACACGCCTCGCGCGGTCGGTGAACCTCTCGAACATCGCTCCCTCACTCTCCTGCTCCGACATTCTGGCAACAGACGCCGCAGTATGCTCGATACAACCTAGGGCGTCGGACCGACAACTTCGCCGTCAGCCTGCCATGAAGCCCGGGGGTTGCGGCCCCCGCCATCCACTCTAGTTGGCAGGGGATTCCGCCGCCGCCGGTCCACCCTATTGAAGACCGGCGACAACATGGTCACCTACTGACAACGCGCACGTCGCGGCATTCGTTTCCTGTTCAGTTTTGCCTACAGCGAAATCGCCGTCGGGGTGTTATCCGGTGAAGGGTGGGACGAATTCACACGGAACGGGGGCCTGTCTGGCCGGATCGAGGGCGTTGAGAACGTGACCGGCCGCGCGGGGACTGCCCGCGATGGCCAGGTGTTCGGAGTAGTCCTGCGCACAACCGTCCTGCACGACGAACGAGGTGGCGTTCGGGCCGGGGACCAGGCCCGAGGTGTGCGGGACGACCAACTCGTCGATGGCGGAGACGACATTGGTGTAGGTGACCCTCGGGTCGTACACGCCGTCGGCGTTCAGCGAGGTCATGAAGGGCGAGCCGGTGAACATCTGTCCGCAGGCCTGACACAGCGACGAACTGACCGCGTCGAAAGCGGGTCCCGCGCCGAGCGCCCGGCTGAAGTGGGCGATATCGCCCGCCCCGAACGCGTTGGTGCCGAGCCAGGGCGGCGCGATCCCGACGAGCTTGCCGACCTTGTCCCCGCCGCCGAGCCGCTTGACGTAGTAGTTGCCGACGATATTGCCCTGCGAATGGGCGATCAGGTCGACCCGCTCGGCGCCGGTGCGGGCCAGCACACCGTCGACGAAGGCCGCGACCTCGGCGGCGCTCTGCTCGATGGGACGCATCCCGCCGATCGCCGAGACGGGCCATGGCAGGGCGTAGGCGCCGTAGGTGAGAGAGAAGACGCAATAGCCCTCGTTGGCCAGCAGCGGGGCGTATACGCCCCAGTTCGTCTGCGCTCCGCCCCCGGTGCCGTGCAGCAGGACCACCGGATCCGGATGTTCGGCCGAGGGGACGCAGCCCGGGTCGTTCGAGCCGGGAAGTGAGCCGCCCGGGTTGGTGAGCTCCGGGGGGATGCCGGCGAAGAAGTTGTAGTCGACCGGGAGCGGCTGGGCCGATGCGGTGGCGGGCAGACAGGCGAACAGGGCCGCGGCCAGCACCGCGAGCGAACTACGTCGCATGAACGACTCCTCACTAGAACGTGTTCCACTTATCATGGAACACGTTCTAGTGATCGCGTGGCGCTACCGGCCGGAAATCATCGACGCTGGTGCTGCGCGCCGTGCGGCGCTCCGGCGATCGGAGCGCCCGACTGCTGCGCGAACTGCTGTCCGGCAACAGGGCCGCCGACCTGAGCGAAGCTCTGACCCTGTGAGAAGGACTGTCCGGCAGCCACGTCAGCGGACGAACTCGACTTGCCCTGCTGCACGCCCGCCGCGAACAGCGCACCGCACAGCACCAGGAATGCGGCAGTGTGCACCACCGCGCGCACGATGTTCCAGCGAACCCAGGTCGCCTCGAAATCCGCACGCACGGCGGCGGTGTCGGCGATCGAGGCGGGATCACCCGCCGCGGCGAGCGCGTCGTTGAGCGGCACGTTCAGGCCCGCGGTGACGGCGAACGCGATCACGTTGAGCGCCAACGCGATTCCGATCCAGATCAGCGTCGAGCGCTGCTCCTTACCGAGGTGCAGAGCGGCCGCGAGCGCGGTGAATCCGACCGTGCCCATGAAGCCGAACATGAACCAGGGGTTGATGATCACGACATTGATCTTCTGCATGACGTCGATCAGCGTGCGGTCATCGGTGCGAGCCAGCGCGGGCATCACCGAGATCGCGTACGCGTAGAACACCCCGGCGATGAGTCCGGTACTGAGCAAGGCCAGCACCATGGTGGCCATCCGAACTGCGAACATGCGATGTCTCCTGACTCGTGGTCCGGAGCTTCGATCCCGTGCTCCGGTGATACGAGTAAGTCAACCGCCCAGCGCGCGTCCGCGACATAGTTCAGGCGCTCACGGATCTACGCGAGCGTCGCGGTCACAAATCGTGGTCGGAGATCAGTCCGCTCTGCATGGCCAGCGCGGCCAGTCGGGTGCGCTTCTGGTTCTGCGGGAGATTTTCCACCCCGAACTTCGCGAACAAGGCGCGCAGGTGGGTTTTGATCGCGTCGATGGAGAGGAACAATTCCTCGGCGATCTGCTGATTCGACGCGGGCGTCGCGAATCCGGTGCCGTGCTTGTACGGACGGCACAGCGCGACCAGCACCGCGCGCTGGGTCTCGGTCAGTGAACGCATCGTGGGGATGGACCCCGACGCGGTATGCGTGGCGTCGTCCACCACACCGCCGAAATCGAAGAAATGTACGAGCGTGGTCCCGACCCGAATACGGTCGCCAGGACTCAATCGACGCCGACCGACCAGCCGCTCACCGTTGACGAAGGTGCCGTTACGCGAAAGTCCGTCATCGATGATGGTCCAGTGCGCACCGAGATGTTCGACGGCCGCGTGCAGACGGGACACCTCGACGTCCCACGCGAGCACGAGGTCGGCCTGCACATTGCGCCCGATGGTCACACGCTGCTGCCCGGCCTCGAGGGCCAGTTCATGCTGCTTACCGGTGTCGTCGGTATACCGCAGGAAGGAACTCACTGCGCGACTCCGCCGGATACTCGAAACACCTTGTGCACGGCCAACAGTCTACTTCCCTACCACCCCGACCCCACACGACCCGGACTCGAAAACCCGACCAGAAATCGGGCGACCCCACAAAACCCGACCCCACACGCCCCGACCCCGAGGAGGGGCAGGCAGGCGCAGCCTGCCGTTCGCGGCCGTCCCGCTGTTGAGGTGCCGTTGCGTACGCGACGAAGGAGCAAGCAACGGCTCCTCAACAGCGGGACCGGCGGGGCCGCGAACCACGCGGCGCCCACGCCGCAAATAACTCAGTTCTTGCCGACCTCTTTGTTGTACGCGTCGGTGATTTCCGCCGAGATACGACCGCGGGCCGAGACCTTGTGGCCCTTACGCCGAGCCCATTCGCGAATTGCGGCGCTCTGTTCACGGTCCATGGAAACGCGGCTCTTACCCTGCGGCGCGGGTGCACCGGCAGCCTTCACCCGGCGACGGCCACTCACACGGCGGGCGTTGGCGACCCACTCGTCCAGGCCTTCACGCAGGCGCGCCGCATTTGCGTCCGACAGATCGATCTCGTACGACACCCCATCGATAGCGAACTCGATGGTCTCGTCCGCGATGGACTCACCGTCGACATCGTCGATCAGGCTAACGGTGACCTTCTTTGCCATGAGATGAACGTCCTCTCGAAATCGTCAAGCCTGCCTCCAGGCCGAATACCCGAGGCAAGAATACCCCGAAATGCGAAATTTCCAACACGGGGTCTTCACCCCGAGAATTCACTGGTCAGCGACTAGTGGGTCGGACAATCGGGAACAGGATCGTTTCCCGGATTCCCGAACCCGTGAGTGCCATCAACAAGCGATCGATTCCCATACCCGTTCCAGTGGTCGGCGGCATGCCGTGTTCCATCGCGGCGAGGAAGTCTTCATCGAGCACCATGGCCTCGTCATCGCCTGCCGCGGCCAACCTCGCCTGGTCGACGAAGCGTTCACGCTGGATCACCGGGTCTACCAGTTCCGAATAGCCCGTTGCCAACTCGAAGCCGCGAACATAGAGGTCCCACTTCTCGGTGACACCGGACTTGCTGCGATGCTGACGGGTGAGCGGTGAAGTCTCGACCGGGAAGTCGCGAACGAAAGTCGGCGCGTAGAGCTTGTCGCCATACGCGTGTTCCCACAGTTCTTCGACCAGTTTCCCGTGACCGTAGCCCTTGTCGGAAGGAATTTCCAGACCTACCCGATCGGCGAGTGCGAGCAATTCCTCGACAGTGGTTTCCGGAGTCACCTCGACACCGATCGACTCCGACAGCGAGGGATACATCTCGACGGTCGTCCACTCGCCACCGAGATCATATTCAGTGCCGTCGGCAAGTGTCACAAGGAGGGTGCCGAATGCCTCCCGCGCGACTTCCTGGATCAATTCCCGGGTCATCGTCGCCGAGTCGTCATAGGTGCCGTATGCCTCGTAGGTTTCCAGCATCGCGAACTCGGGTGAATGGGTGGAGTCGGCGCCTTCGTTGCGGAAGTTCCGGTTGATCTCGAAGACCTTCTCCAGGCCGCCGACCACACAACGCTTGAGGAACAGCTCCGGCGCGATACGCAGGAAAAGATCCATGTCCAGCGCATTGGAATGGGTCACGAAGGGGCGCGCGGCGGCGCCGCCGTGGATGGTCTGCAGCATCGGGGTCTCGACCTCGAGGAAGCCGCGGCGCTCGAGCGCGTTGCGCAGCGCACGGACCACATTCACGCGAGTACGGGCCATTTCCCTGGCCTCGGGACGCACGATCAGGTCGACATAGCGCTGACGAACGCGCGACTCCTCGTTCATCTCCTTGTGCGCCACCGGCAGCGGGCGAAGCGACTTGGCCGCCATCGACCAGGAATCGGCCATCACGCTCAATTCCCCGGTGCGCGAGGAGATGACCTCACCGTGCACGAACACGAAGTCACCGAGGTCGACATCGGCCTTCCAGGCCGCCAGCGCGTCGGCTCCGACGCCGTTGAGGCTGATCATCGCCTGCAGCTTGGTGCCGTCGCCCTCCTGCAGCGTGGCGAAGCACAGCTTGCCGGTATTACGAACGAAAATGACGCGGCCCGCGATACCGGCCTGCAGACCGGTCTGGGTGTCGGCTTCCAGATCCGGGTAGGCGGCACGGATTTCGGCCAGCGTGTGGGTTCGCGGCACCACCACCGGGTAGGCCTCACCGCCCTCGGTGAGCAGCCGTTCACGCTTGTCCCGACGAATCCGCATCTGCTCGGGAACATCGATGTCCACGGCGGAAGTGGCGGCGCGGCCGGGTGCGGCGGGGTTAGGAGTGCTCACATCCGACAACATTAGCGGTCGCCTGAAAGGGTTTTACCCCTCCCCCGCCTCACCGCGCCACCCGCCTATGAATTGTGAAGTGCCTCACTGATTTCGCGACGACCTGGGTAACTCCCCAACCACCTCGGAGTCGTCGCGCGCCGGACGTGAGACCGAGGGCGAACCTCACGAATTCGCGAACGGCACGCTGAATTCGCGGAGAGGCGGGGGAGCTTACAGCGAGGCCAGGGAGTCCATCTCACGGGCGAAATGCGGGACGCCGACACCCACGGTCAGCAACCCCGCCGACTTCAGCGCCTGGTAGCCGCCGATCACGTCGCTGGCCCGGTGCAAGCCCAACTCCTGCAGGGCGGCCGCGGCCAAACTCGACGTGTAGCCCTCCGAGCAGAAGATAATCCATTCCACATCATGATCAACAGCGAGGGACAACCGTGCCGACGAGGTCGGATCCAGTCGCCATTCCAGAACATTGCGCTCGATCACCAGGGCGCCGGGCAGCGAGCCTTCGCGCACGCGCTGTGCTGCGGGCCGGATGTCGACCAGAATCGCGCCACGCTCCAGCGCGGCGGCCACGTCGTACACATACACCCGATGTAGTCGTTCGCGAGCATTCTCGAGCATCTGATCAATCGTCAAACGGCTCATCACAGATCACCTTCGGGCTGGTCGGTGAGGACGGTTTTGGTTCGGCGCAACGTTCCATGGCCGGTCACTTCGTAATACGACATCGCCGACAACGGCGGGGAATACGCGTGCACGCTCAAGGTGGGATCCAGCGGACCGACGGATTCCGCGGCGGCGGGCGCGCGCACCACGTCGTGCACCCAACCGATCGGGAACGACGCCTGATCACCCGCGGCCAGCGTGCGCCTGCGTAACTCCGACCCATTCCAGCGGTATTCCGAGAGGGCGCCGCTCAGCACGGTCAACGCGCCGAGCGAGCCGGCATGGTCGTGCAAATCGGTGAATTTCCCCGGCGTCCAGCTGATCAGCCAGACATCGACCTCGTCGTCGTGCGAAAGACGGGTCGCCCAGCGCTCTTCGGTGGGCCAGATGCCATCGGCGGGCAGCAGGTGGTCGTAGCGGCCGGAGATCACGTCTTCGGCGCCTTCGTCGGTGAGTCGCAGCAGGTCAGCGGGACGCAACCGGGTTGGCAGGGCCGAAGCGATCGCCCGGTCGAGCGGGGGCGTCGCGGAGTATTCGTCGCGTGCGGACGAAAGGGAAAGAACAGAGGAACGCATGAGCGCATCTCCAGAAGGTGAGAAATCGGTCGAGGGAAAACGTCAGCCTCGAACGGTCGAGGCAGATTAGCCTCGACAACACTCCTGGGTGCTCACACGGAAGATCACGAGCGATAGTTTAGCAGACACTACTTTTTGTTGCGCTCGTAGACATGACGCAGTCCCGTCAGCGTGAGATGTGGGACGTGCTGGTCGATGGTCTCGGACTCCGGCACGATCAGCGGTGCGCCCGCCCCCGTGGCGACCACGGTGACATCGGTGCCCGCGAACGCGTCGAATTCGTCGCGGATGCGGTCGACCAGACCGTCGACCAAACCGGCGAAGCCGAAAATCGCGCCGGACTGAATGCACTCCATGCTGTTCTTGCCCACCACCGAACGTGGCCGCGCCAGCTCGACGCGGCGCATCGCACTGCGTTCCACCAGCGCCTCGGCGGAGATCTCCACACCGGGCGCGATCACCCCGCCGAGGAATTCGCCCTTGGCCGACACCAGATCGACGCAGATCGCGGTGCCGAAATCGACGACGATCGCGGGCCCGCCGAAGCTGCGGAAGGCGGCGAGGCAGTTGACGATGCGGTCGGCGCCGACTTCCTTCGGATTGTCGACCAGCAGTGGAATGCCTGTTCGCACACCGGGTTCCACCAGCACGTGCGGCACATGCGACCAGTAGCGCGCGAGCATCGCGCGCAGTTCGCGCAGCACCGGCGGCACGGTCGACAGCGCGGAGACGCCGACGATCCGGTCGAGATCCTCGCCGACCAGGCCGCGCACCTGCATCGCGAACTCGTCCGCGGTGATCAGCGGATTCGTGTGAATCCGCCAGTGCCGCACCAGGTTCGCGTGTTCGCCACTACCGGAGAACAGACCGAGTTCGATACCGGTGTTGCGGACGTCGATCGTCAGCAGCATTGCCCTGGGTCCCCCGCCCGGCTCAGACGAACGACAGCGAACGCGGTGAGGTGAGGCCAGAGCCCTCCGGTGCGTGCGCGGGGTCGCTGCCCAGCTCCACCGGACGGTTGTGGTCGTCGACGAAGACCACCTTCGGGTCGTAGTCGCGGACCTCGGCCTCGTCCATCTGACCGTAGGCGATGAGGATGACCAGGTCACCGGGGTGCACGAGGTGGGCGGCGGCGCCGTTGATGCCGATCACGCCCGAACCGCGCTCGCCGGCGATCACGTAGGTCTCGAGGCGGGCGCCGTTGTCGATGTCGACGATGCAGACCTGCTCACCCTCGAGCAGATCGGCGGCGTCGAGCAGGTCCTGGTCGACGGTCACCGAGCCGACGTAGTGCAGGTCGGCATGGGTCACGGTGGCACGGTGGATCTTCGACTTCATCATGGTGCGCAACATCGTCGTCGCCTTTCAGTGCGCCTGCGAGGCAGGCAGGGAGTTCGCGTCGGGGTGTCCATCGATTTGGGCGCCCAGTACTACAGCAGCGTTGTCGATCAGGCGGGTGTCGCCGACTCTGGCCGCGACCAGCAGACGAGCGTTGCCCGCGGTGGGGGCAGGGCCGAGGTTGGCATCGCGCAGTTCGAGGTAGTCGACGTCGAGGCCGTCGACCGCGTCGAGAACCGAGCGAGCGGTCTGCACGACCGCGTCCGCGCCGAGGCCGGCGGCGTGACGGCCCGCGGCGAGCGCGGCCGACAGCGCCAGCGCCGATTCGCGCTGGGTGGCGTCGAGGAAGCGGTTGCGCGAGGAAAGGGCGAGGCCGTCGGGCTCACGGACCGTCGGGTAGGCGACGATCTTGGCGTCCATGTTCAGGTCGCGCACCATCTGCCGGATCAGCGTGAGCTGCTGGTAGTCCTTCTCACCGAAATACGCCTCGGAGGCGTGGGTGATGTTGAGCAGCTTCGCGACAACGGTGAGCATGCCCGCGAAATGCGTCGGCCTGCTGCCGCCTTCGAGCTCGGCGCCGAGCGGGCCTGGCTGGATGGTGGTGCGCATGCCGTCCGGGTACATATCGGAGACGGTCGGCGCGAAGACCAGGTCGACGCCCTCGGTGCGGAGCAGTTCGAGGTCGGCGTCGAGGGTGCGCGGGTAGGCGTCGAGGTCTTCGTTCGCGCCGAACTGCAGCGGGTTGACGAAGATCGAGACGATCACGACCTGGTTGGCGAGCTTGGCCTGGCGGATGAGCGCCAGGTGACCCTCGTGCAGCGCACCCATGGTCGGCACGAAGCCGACCGTGCGCCCGGCGCCGCGCAGAGCCTTGGCGACGGTGTCGAGCACCTCGGGGTTGTGGTGCACGGTCAGGACGCCTGCCTTGAAGGCGCCGGTGGCGCGCGGGCCGCCCTGGTGGTGGTGCACTTCTCGGGGTTCCATCAGTGGCCTTCCTTGGCGAGGAGCTCCAGCAGTGCCGGATCGGTTTGTGCGAGTTCGGCGGTGCGCAGCGAGTTGGCCCGGTATGCCTCGGCCAGGCGGTGGTCGACCTGCTCGAGCGCGGCGAGGTGGGCGGCGACGGCGTCGACATCACCGCGGGCGACCGGGCCGGTCAGCGCGGCCTGGCCGCGGCGCAGCGCGTTGTCGAGCGCCGCCGAGGCGAGCGGGGCCAGCAGCCGTTCGGGGAGGCCGCCGGGCTGATCGTCGACCATCGGCTGGCCGAGCAGGCCGGGGCCGGACAGGGATTCGCGCAGCGCGGCGACGGCGTCGACGATGACCGTGACCAGGTGATTGCTGCCGTGCGCGAGAGCGGCGTGATAGAGCGAACGCTGGTTCTCTTCGACGCGAACCGGTTCGCCACCCATCTCGATCACCAGCGCTTGCGCGATGGCGTAACCGACCTCGTCGGCGGCGGTGACGCCGAAGCAGGCGTTGGCCAGGCGAGCGATGTCCTCGTCGTGGCCGGTGAAGGTCATGGCGGGATGGATCGCGAGGCCGAGCGCGCCCTGTTTCGTCAGCGGCTCGAGAATCGCGACACCGTTCGCGCCGGAGGTGTGCACGACGATGGTGCCGGGGCGCACGACGTTCGCACCGGCGAGCCCGCGCACCAGCCCGGCCAGTTCGGCATCGGGAACGGCGAGCAGGAGCAGTTCACTGCGCTGGGCGATCTGTTCGATCGGCAGCACCTGGGCCTCTGGCAGCCGGGTACGGGCGCGATGCACCGAGGCGTCGGAGATCGCGGCGACGCCGAAGACCACATGGCCGGCTCGCTCGAGCGCTACGCCGAGTGCGGAACCCACTCGTCCCGCCGAGACGATTCCTACCGTCAGTCGTGCGGGCGCTGGGTCAACACTCGTGGTCGCGCCATCAGGGTTGACACTTCTCGAGGTCAACGTTGTCCTCTCGATTTGCGTTCCAGTCCCGCGGTGCGGGTACCAGACGTTACGAGTCGAGGATAGAGGGGTTCGTGGGCGAGGCGCCATCACCCCCGCCGTGATCTACGCCTCCCCGCGTCTCCAGGCCGGATCTAGGTGGTGTGGTGCGTCAGCGGGTGGATTCCGATTCCAGGTTGGCCATGATGTCGGCCACCGATAGGCGGGCGGTGCCTTCGGTTTCGGCACGGCGGCGTCGACGGGAGCTGGTGCCGACCGCTGGGGCCTTGTCGGGGCGGGTGGCCGGGGGCTGGGCCGGTTCCGGGTCGGGTGTGGCTGCCGGGGCGGGTTCGGCCGCGGCGACCGGAGCCGGGACAGGCTCGGCGACGGGCTCGGCGGGAGCCGGGGTCGACGAGTCGCCGTTGGTGGCGGGCTCGGCCGGGAGGACGGTGTCGGCCACCTTGCGGGTGTTCGGCGAGGACAGCCGGGGCGGGGGCGTCTTCCCCGATGATGTGGTCGGCGCGGCGGGCTGCGGGGCGGCGGGCTGCGGCGGGGTGGCCGCCTGCTGTTGGGTTTCGGCGTACTCGTCCAGCTGGACGGCGGAGGTTTCCGCGGTGACCGGGTCGTCGTACGGGTCGGCGAAATTGGCCGAAACCGGTTGCATGAAGACGGGTTTCAGTGCGCTGGGCGGTTGCTGCCACGGGCCGAACCAGGCGGCGGTGGCATCCTCGGGGCTAACGTCGAAATCGTGGTCGGGCTCGTCGAAGGCATTGAAGCCACCGGCGGGCAACGCGTCGATCCGCACCGCGTCGGCCTGCAGCGCAGGTTGCTCGTCGGGCAGCGCGCCGTCGAAGAGAACCTGCAGATTCTGGCGCAGCAGGGTCAGCTCGGCGCGCAACGCGGCGATTTCGGAGGAGTCGGCGCCGACTTCGGCACGCACCCTCGCCTCGACACCCATCTCGTACTCACGGCGCGCGTTGATCTCGCGCTCGAGCTGCAACTCGTACACCGTCTGCAGATCGCGCACCTTCGCCTTGTCGACGGCCGCGTCCTTGCGGTAGCGGGTGGCCGCGAGCGCGCCGATCACCGCTGCCCACAGGGCTGCTACCAGGCCGATCCTGACGTACTGGACGTTTTCGCTGAAGATCAGGAAAACACTGGCCGTCAGACCGAGCAGGATGAGGAAACCGACGAAGAATTTTCCCGCGTCGTCCCGCCGTCGTCGGGGCGCCGTGCTGCGGGAGGGTGAAACCATGAGGGCCAGGGTAGCCGGAATCGGCTGGTCGGCCCACCAAAGGTGGCGGTGATTCCATTCGCAAGTTGCTATGTAGTAGCGGGGTCGTCGTGCGGGTCCTCGGGCGCCCGGCAGCAATACTCCAGCCACAAAGCCGCAGCAACCAGGGTCGAACCGGCCAGCAGACCCACGACCGCGCCCGGCGAATCGGCAGCGGCGGCGGTCACGGTGCCGCGCTGTGGGAAAACCCACAGCAGGAAACCCAGCCATACACCGGCGGCCAGCGAACCCACCTGCAACGACGCCTTGGCCAACGCCACACCCCTGGCGACGTTGATCGGGTGCATCTGGCCCGAGCCGTCGCCGATCTGCTCATCGGCGATCTTGGCCTTGATCGCGAAGCCGAGCGCCGCCTCGATCGCGGCGACCGGCAGCAGCGAGGCACCGGCGGCCACCGAGATCGACGGAAAGCTGGAATAGGCGAACCGGGTGGCGACCCAGGCCACCGCGGCGGCCACCACCACGTTCAGCGCGAGGTCGAGTACCCGGGTGGGTTTCAGCACGGGCGGGCGCTTTCGTCACGCAGCACCAGATCGGTGACGACCACGCCGTCCTTCTCGGACCGGTCGAGTCCGGCGAGCAACTCCGCGATCGGCTGGGCGACGCCGTCGACGAGCAGGTGCGCGGACGGTTCGACGGCCAGCCACGGGATGAGCACGAAGGCCCGGTTGTGGGCCTGCGGGTGCGGGAGGATCAGCGTGGAGTCGGTGGCGCGGGCGATCGCGGCGCCGGTGTCGTCGGTGCACTGGACCACGTCGACGTCGAGGGTGCGCGCACCCCAGCGGATCTCGCGCACACGGCCCGCCGCCTGCTCGAGCTGCTGACCGAACCGCAACCACGCGTAATCGTCGAAGGCCGGATCTTCCGCTACGACAACAGCATTGAGGTAATCGTCTTGGTCGACGCCGCCCCACGGCGCGGTGGTGTACACCGGCGAGACCGCCACGACCCGCTCCCCCAGCGCGTCGAGGACGCTGCGCAGATGCGCGAGCCGATCGCCCAGATTCGAGCCGATCGAGAGCACCGCGCGAGTCATCGCCGCGACCCGGGGACCACCGTGCGATACCGAGTGGCCACCACGCGCACGTCGGCGAAAGTGTGCGGGATCGGCGCCGAGGGCTTGTGCACGACCACCTCCACCGCCTCGATCCGAGGGTCGGCCATCACGTCGTCGGCGATCTCGGAGACCACGGTCTCGATCAGATTGCGCGGCGGACCGGTCACGATGCGAACGGCACGCTCGGCGAGCGCGCCGTAGTCGACCGTGTCGGCGAGGTCGTCGGACGCGGCGGCCGCGGCGAAATCGACCCATACCGTCAGGTCGACGACGAACTCCTGGCCGTCACGACGCTCGAAATCGAACACACCGTGCCTGCCGAACGCGGTCAGCCCGAGCAGCTCGATCCGCGACGACGCGGACCTGCCTGCGGGCGGCGGCAGCAGGGGCAGGTTCATCGATGGACTCCTCGGGCGGCGGTGGCACGGGCTTCGGCGGCTCGACGCCAGGCATCGACGACGGCGATGGCGTCGAGGGAGGCACGGACGTCGTGGACGCGCACACCCCAGGCGCCGTGGGTGGCGGCCAAGGCGGACAACGTCGCGGTGGCGGTTTCTCGGCCGTCAGGGGGCCGGGGGCCGGAATCGTCGGCGAGCAAGGCGCCGAGAAAACGTTTGCGGGAGGCGCCGATCAGGATCGGGAAGCCGCGCGCCGCCAGTTCCGGCAGGGCGGCCAGGAGTTCCCAGTTGTGTTCGGCGTTCTTGGCGAAACCGAGGCCGGGGTCGAGGATCAGCCGGTCCGGGGTCACCCCGGCGGCGACAGCCAGTTCGACCTGGGCGTCGAGTTCGGCGCGGACCTCGGCGACCACGTCGTCGTAGTGGTCGGCGGGGCCGGTGTGCCGGTAGTCGGCGCCGGCCCGCCAGTGCATGAGAATCCACGGCACACCGGCTTCGGCGACGACCTTCACCATGTTCGGGTCGGCGCGGCCGCCGGAGACGTCGTTGACCACCGAGACGCCCGCCTCCAGCGCCGCCTCGGCGACCTCGGCGCGCATGGTGTCGACGCTGGTCGGCACGCCCGCGGCGACCAGCCCGCGGATCACCGGGGTGACGCGAGCGACCTCGGCGGCGGGATCGACCCGGTCGGCGCCCGGCCTGGTGGATTCACCACCCACATCGACGATGTCGGCGCCTGCCTCGTACAACTCGACACCGTGCGCGATCGCGAGTTCGGGATCGAGGTAGCGACCGCCGTCGGAGAAGGAATCAGCGGTCACGTTGACCACACCCATGACCACACACGAACGGTGGTCACGGGCGGTCACCAGTGGCTCGCTCATTTGCGAAGGATCAGGTCCAGCGCCTCGGATCGCGAGGCGGCATCGCTCTGCAGCTGGCCGCGCACCGCCGAGGTGGTGGTGCTGGCGCCCGGCTTGCGGATCCCCCTCATGGCCATGCACAGGTGCTCGGCCTCGATCACCACGATCGCCCCGCGCGGATCCAGCCTGCGCATCACCGCGTCGGCGATCTGGCTGGTCAGCCGCTCCTGGACCTGCGGGCGCTTGGCGTAGAGGTCGACGACGCGGGCCAGCTTCGACAGCCCCGTCACCCGGCCGTGCGAGCCGGGGATGTAACCCACGTGCGCGACGCCGTGGAACGAGACCAGGTGATGTTCACAGGTGGAGAACATCGGGATGTCGCGGACCAGCACGAGTTCCTGGTGGCCCTCGTCGAACGTGGTCGCCAGTACCGCGTCGGGCTCGGTGTAGAGCCCGGCGAACATCTCCCGGTACGCGCGCGCCACCCGTGCGGGCGTATCGAGCAGACCGGGGCGGTCCGGATCCTCACCCACCGCGATCAGCAGCTCACGCACCGCGTTCTCCGCGCGCTGCTGATCGAACGGCAAACCGGTCGCCAGCGCCGTCAGCACCGACGGACTCGTAGCACCCAGCTCACCTGCCGGATCGAGATCCTGCTTGTTGGCCGACAACTTCTCCGCACCTCCGTGATATTTGCGGCTGGCGCCGCGGTTCTCGGCCCTGTTCACCACGTCCGTCCCTGGCGAACCGGGACGCACCGCCGAAATCCTTCAGTGCGGGCCGAGAACCTGTGTCGACGCCGGTAATCGTCCGGCATTCGACGTTCGAGCGTAGTTGGCCACCGGTCAGTGGCGGCCGTTCGGCCCTTCCCAGTCTTTGTTCTCAGGATCGGCGTCACGCGCGGGCGGCTGCGGCTGGACGCCCCACGGCTGGAAGCCGTCGCCGGCGTGCCGCGGCTGCTGCTCGGGTCGACCCCAGGCACTGCCCTGATCCTGTGACGGTTGGGGCTGTTGCTGCGGCTGCTGAGGCTGCTGCTGCGGTGGCTGCTGCTCGTCGCGCGGCGGCCAGCCGGGAGCCGACCAACCCGCCGGTGCACCGTAATCGGGCCGCGAACCGTGCGTCCCCGACTGCCGGGGGAACGCCTGGGTCGGCGCGGTCGGCAGCGGGTAGCCGGCCGCGGGCGGTGCGGGCTGGCCGTAAGGCTGACCCTGGTACCCGTTGGGCTCGACCGGCGGCGCCCCGTTGGGCACCGGCACCGGAGCGGGCTGCACCGGCGGCCACGGCTCGCCGCGCTCTACGGCCAGCTCGCCCGGCGTCTTCACCGGCGGCTTGTCCGACGGATGCCGGTCACCGAAATCGTTGAACGCGGTGATCCGCGGACGCTTCTCGACACCGGCCAGAATCGTCTCGAGATCCTTGCGGTGCAGCGTCTCGCGCTCGAGCAGCGCGGTGGCCAACGCGTCGAGCTGCTCGCGGTATTCGCTGAGGATGGACCATGCCTCGGTGTGCGCGGCCTCGATGAGGTTGCGCACCTCCTCGTCGATTTCGCGGGCGACCTCGTGCGAGTAGTCGGCCTGCACGCCCATCGAGCGGCCGAGGAACGGGTCGCCCTGCTCCTGGCCGTAGCGCACGGCGCCGAGGCGGGCACTCATGCCGTACTCGGTGACCATGCCGCGGGCGATCTTGGTGGCCTGGTCGATATCGGAGGACGCGCCGGTGGTCGGCTCGTGGAACACCAGTTCCTCGGCCGCACGGCCACCCATCGCGAAGACCAGCCGCGAGATCATCTCCGAGCGGGTCATCAGGCCCTTGTCGTCCTCCGGCACCGTCATGGCGTGACCGCCGGTGCGGCCGCGCGCCAGGATGGTGACCTTGTAGACGGGCTCGATATCGGGCATCGCCCAGGCTGCCAGGGTGTGGCCGCCCTCGTGGTAGGCGGTGATCTTCTTCTCGTGCTCGCTGATGATGCGGCTCTTGCGGCGCGGGCCGCCGATCACGCGGTCGACCGACTCCTCGAGCGATTCGCCGGTGATGACCGTGCCGTTCTCCCTCGCGGTGAGCAGCGCGGCCTCGTTGATGACGTTGGCCAGATCGGCACCGGACATACCGACGGTGCGCTTGGCCAGGCCCTCGAGGTCGGCGTCCTGCGAGATCGGTTTACCCGCCGAGTGCACCCGCAGGATCGCGCGGCGACCGGCCAGGTCGGGGTTGCCGACCGGGATCTGCCGGTCGAACCGGCCCGGACGCAGCAGCGCGGGGTCGAGGATGTCGGGCCGGTTGGTGGCCGCGATCAGGATGATGTTGGAGCGATCGCCGAAGCCGTCCATCTCGACGAGGAGCTGGTTGAGGGTCTGCTCGCGCTCGTCGTGACCGCCGCCGAGGCCGGCACCGCGCTGGCGGCCGACCGCGTCGATCTCGTCGACGAAGATGATGCACGGACTGTTCTGCTTGGCCTGCTCGAACAGGTCGCGCACGCGGGAGGCGCCGACACCGACGAACATCTCGACGAAATCCGAACCGGAGATGGTGAAGAACGGCACCCCGGCCTCGCCCGCGACGGCGCGGGCCAGCAGCGTCTTACCGGTTCCGGGCGGCCCGTAGAGCAGCACGCCCTTGGGGATCTTCGCGCCGAGCGCCTGGTAGCGGGCCGGATTCTGCAGGAAGTCCTTGATCTCGTAGAGCTCTTCGACGGCCTCGTCGGCACCGGCGACGTCGGAGAACGTGGTCTTCGGCATGTCCTTGGTCAGCAGCTTGGCCTTGGACTTTCCGAAGCCCATCATTCCGCCACGGCCGCCGCCCTGCATGCGCGACATCACGAAGATGAACAGGCCGACCAACAGCACCATCGGCACGATGAACAGCAGCAGCTGGGAAAGCCAGCTCTCCTGCTTGACCACGGTGTCGTACGGCGCGCCGGACTTCTGCACAGCGTTGAGGACCTGCGCGGAGTTCTCCCCGCCACTGGGGTACTTGGCGACGATCTTGGAGTTGTTGCTCGTGGCCTCGTTGCCGTTGTTCAGTTCGATGCGGAGCTGCTGCTCCTTGTCATCGATCTGCACGTTCTTGACGTTCGCTTTGTCCTCGAGCTGGGTCAGCGCAACGGAAGTGTCGACACTCTCCCAACCGCGCGTGTCATCGCTGAGAAAGCTGAACAGCCAGATCATGAGCATGATGCCCGAGATGATCGCCAAGGTGCGAAACACTGTCTTGCGGTTCATAGAGCGTCGGCCGGACGGCCCAGTCCTTTCCGGTTATTACTCCGGGTGTGCTTGCGAAGCGTCGAGATCGGCGGGTTTCGGATGCGGACATGCCACGTTACCGCGTACGGTCTAGTTCGATACATCGCGCAGTTCGGCTGCTGGTGCAGTTGCACTGGTAAACGGCCGGAGAACGCAAGAGGTTCCCGAACGCTCCGACCGGGTTGTGGCAAGTGGCCACAATCATGTCATGCCCGCCTTATCGTGGGCGACGACACAACTACAGCGCAGGGGGTATAGACATCGTCGAGCTACGAACACCCACAGCGATTCTGCGCCACGGCGGTGGACGGCTTGTCGTCCTCCGGCCGGGTACCGACGGCGAACGTGTTCTCGACGTTCCCATTGCCGACCTGCTCAAGGTGCGCCTCAATCGGCGCGCCGACGAAGCGGTGGTCATCGAAATATATCTGCGTTATCCCACGGCGGTCCTCACCGGCGTTCCCGCCGACCGCACTCCCCTTCCGGTGCTCATCGCCGAGCACGACGTGCCTGCCGCCCTCGGCATCGTCGACCGGATCAACGACCAGATCATGACGACCCAGCGCATCGACGTGGCCGCGCCGGATCTGACCCCGCCCCCGCCCGAGTGGGGAAAGTCGGGCCCGACCCGCGCCGATGTCGAGCGCGCCGTGCGCCGGATGGCCCCGCGCAAGGACGCCCGTACGGCCGTCACCGCGCTGAATCGGTACGTCACCCCCGACGAATACGTCCTGGAAACGGCGATCGCCGTGGCCGCCCCGCCCGCGGGATCCGGTACCGGTCTGCTCGCGGCGACGACCTCTCGCGTGCTGTTCATCTCGATCGGCAGCAGCGGCGAACGCTATGCCTTCGAATTGGCGGTGGCCGCCGTTCTCGGCGCCCGCACCATCGAGGGCACGCGCTCGGCGCCGGGTGAGGTCGATACACGCCACGGCGGATCGGGCATCGACATCAACGACGGCAATCGCACCCTGCATTTCGCGGGCGTGGATCGCGCCGACACCGAGCGGGTCACCTGCGCGGTGAACTTCGCCGTCCGCAGACAGGCCGCCGACGGTGCCGCAGGCCCCGCCGATCCGGGCGTCAACCAGCTCTACGCGGAGTGGGAACTGCTGGTCGAGCGGCATTCGCTCGGCATGGTCGACGACACGCAATTCCAGCGCTACGGCCGCGGGATCCTCCGCAGCCTGTAGTCACCGGCGGCCGAACCGAATGATCAATTCGGTTCGGCTGCTTCGGTTTCCGCCTTCTGCTCGGGCTCGTTGAGCTCGATACGGCGCCACGGGCTCGTCGGCCGGGTCCACAGGCGCACCAGTTCCATCCGCCGGTCGACGCCGCCGTTCTTCAGCTCGGCGAGGTCCTCGGTGGCCTGCCAGTAGGTCCAGCCGGTGAGGTAGGCGTCGCCGAACTGACGCCAGTTGCGGTAGCGGCGCTGCGCGGGCACCAGCGCGCGCATGCAGTATTCCCACGCCACGTCGGCGTCGATATATCCCGCGGTGAACGCCATGCGGGCCACCGCGACGACGCGGGCCAGGTCCCAGGCGTGGATGTCGTTGGGTAGCGGACGCGATAGGTGGTCGGTGAAGCCGATCTTGATGGCTTGGGCCCAGATGTCGTAGTCGCGGACCAGCGCCTCGGGATTGTCCATCCCCCGAAACGAACCGACCTGACGCAGAAACGCGCGCTGCTTGTCGGCACGCTCACCGAAACGGTCGCGCTCGCTGGCGTTGACCGAGGCCATCACCAGCGGATGCACCAGCGAATACAACGGTGCGTGCATGCCTTCGAGCAACTGCTCCATCGAGGCGCGGGCTTCGGTGCCGTCGGTGATGCCCCAGGCGCCGGTGAGAGTGTCGATGGCGAGTTCACGGCGGTCACCGAGCGGGTGCTCGCGTTCGGGGCCGAGCAGCATGGCGTCGTGGAAGGCGTCCCAGCGCGTGGAGTAGAAGGCTCCGAGCGCGAGCGCGCGCAGCTCGTCGTCGCTCACTCCCGCGCCCGACCAGTGGTCTTCTTCGCGCTCGTCTAGTTCCGGATACGGAAAAGTGGTCAGCGCTGGTACTCCCCTGGCAGGCATGCGGCCGAGTCTAGTGCGGTGACCGCGATCACGTGCGGCCTGCGAATCTCACCTGCATTACGAGATTTTCAGATCGCCTCATTCTTCACCTGTCGTGTCATGCCGCACAGGTCTATGGTTCTGACATGTGTAGAAATATCACCGTCTTGCGTGGTCTGGAGCCTGCCGCCACCGAGCAGGAGATCTACGCTGCCGCCTTGCAATATGTGCGCAAAGTCGGCGGCATCTCCGGCCTGAGTAGCGCCACCAAGCCCGCGGTCGACAAAGCGGTCGCGGCTATCGCCGCGGCCACCACGGCGTTGCTGGCGGAACTGCCCGATCGGCGAGTCCCGCCGCCTACCGAGCCACCGCTGCGCCGGATCGCGGCCCGCGAAAACGAGGTCAGCGAGACTTCGTAGGATCGGCGAACTCCATACTGCAACGTGTTCTAATTGGCCTGAGCGGGCACGCCATTTCCTCTGGTCGTGCCGCAATAGTCGGTGGATCGAATTCAGCGGATGCACAAGGAGAAAGACCAGTGAGCGAACTCGACAAGACCACCGCGGTGATCGAAGTACACAATCCGGCGACGGGCGAACTCGCCGGCACCGTGCCGGTCACCCCGCCGGACGAGGTGGCGGCCGCGGTCCGTGAGCTGCGTCTGTACCAGCCCGAGTGGGAGGCGATCGGGCCCGCCGGTCGTAAGAAGTGGCTGCTGAAAATGCAGGACTGGCTGATCGACAACACCGAGCACCTGGCCGCGGTGCTGCAGTCGGAGACCGCCAAGCCGCGCGTCGACGCGATCATCGATCCAGCGTTCGCGGTCGACATCCTCGGCTACTACGCGCGCCGGGCCGCCAAATTCCTCGCCGACGATCACCCGTCCCCACACAGCCCGCTCGCGCGGGTGAAGACGCTGACGGTCGCCTATCGCCCGTACCCCGTGGTCGGGGTGATCACGCCGTGGAACTTCCCGCTCGCGATGCCCGCGATCGATGTGTTCCCCGCGCTGGCCGCCGGCGCCGCGGTGATCCTCAAGCCGTCGGAGGTGACGCCGCTGTCGGCGGTGGAGCTGGCCCGCGGCTGGGCCGAGATCGGTGCGCCGCCGGTGTTCAAGGTGGTCACCGGCGCGGGCGCGACCGGCGCGGCCGTCGTCGAGAAGACCGACTACATCCAGTTCACCGGCTCCACCGCGACCGGCCGCAAGATCGCGGCCGCCTGCGCTGAGCGCATGGTGCCCTACAGCCTCGAGCTCGGCGGCAAGGACCCGGCGATCGTGCTCGCCGACGCCGACATCGACCGCGCCGCGCACGGCATCGCCTTCGGCGGCATGTTCAATGCCGGTCAGGTGTGCATTTCCGTCGAGCGGGTCTACGTCGAGGCGCCGGTCTACGACGAGTTCGTCACGAAGCTGACCGCGGCGGTGGCCGCGCTGCGCCAGGGCGCCGACGGTCGCGAGTCGAGCAACGACGTCGGCGCGCTGGCCAACGAGAACCAGGTGCTGATCGTGCAGCGCCACGTCGACGACGCGATCGCCGCGGGCGCCCGGGTGACCACCGGCGGCAAACGCACCGGCGTCGGCACCTTCTTCGAGCCGACCGTGCTCGTCGATGTGGACCACTCGATGTCGTGCGTCGCCGAGGAGACCTTCGGCCCGACGCTGCCGGTGATGAAGGTGGCCGACGAGGCCGAGGCGATCCGGATGGCCAACGACTCGATCTACGGACTCTCGGCGTCGGTCTGGACCGGCGACAAGGCACGCGGCGAACGCGTGGCCAGGCAGTTGAACACCGGCGCGGTGAACATCAACGATGTGTTCTCGAACCTGTTCAATCCCGCGATGCCGATGGGCGGCTGGGGCCTGTCCGGCGTCGGCGCGCGCTGGGGCGGTGCGTCCGGCCTGCGGAAATACTGTCGCGCGCAGGCGATGACGAAGCCGAAACTGCCGACCATGGGCAAGGAATTGTTCTGGTACCCCTATGACATGAACAAGCTGGTCTTCGCGGTCGCGGCGATGCGGGCCGCCGGCGCGCGCGGGATGCGCCGGATCGACCTGCCGACGGTGCTGCGCCTGAAGAAGAGCGACTAGCTGACTTCCGGCTGCGACGCGTACTCGCGCGCAGCCGGATTCGCCGCTCGAAACTTTTTGTGATCAACGTCACCGACCAAGCCCTCCCCGTACCGCACGCCGTGGTCAGCGGCACCTTTCGGCGTGCCCGACGGCGACACGGCGGGGCTTACATTCGGGCAGCGAGTGTGAATGTCGACGCATTTTCGCTGGTCAGCCGCCCAGCTTCGCCGTCGATCCGCTCAGCGACCGATCGCAGTGAACAAAACGCAATCCGATGGTGCAGCTCACCATGTCAGGCCATATGCTGTGCATTACCAACCTGGTGACTGTTTTGATCCACTTCCGCGAACTTCCTTGCCTGTTTTGGCTGGATTTTCCCGACTGATTCTGATAGCAAGGTGCTATGGACCCGCATTTGCGCGATCTGCGGTATTTCGTCGCCGTCGCTGAGGAACTGCACTTCACCAACGCCGCACAGCGGCTGCACATCGCTCAGCCGACGTTGTCACGCCAGATCCGTCAGCTCGAACGCCAGCTCGACGTGGTCCTGTTCGACCGCAACCAGCGCAGTGTCGCCCTGACCGTCGCCGGTAAGGAACTCCTCGAAGGCGCCCGCAAGATCCTCGAGCTGTGGGAGGTGACCAACGTGTCCCTCCAGGAAGCGGGCGAGGTGCTGCGCGTCGGTATCCAGTCCGCACTCGGCCGCGGCCTGCTCAACGACCTCGAGAGCGCGAGCGGGCATCGTCTCGCCCTGCACGCGGCGTCGTGGAACGACCCGTCCAGCGGTCTGGCCGGTCGACAGGCCGACCTGTCGCTGGTCTGGCTGCCGCTGCCCGACCCCAACCGTTATCGCTGGCAGGTGCTGCGCACCGAGCCGCGCTGGGTGCTGCTGCCCGAGACGCACCCCCTGGCCGAGCAGGAAAGCATCGAGTTCGCCGATCTGCTCGACGAGTCGTTCGTCGCCCTGCCCACCGAAGCGGGCGCGGTCCGCGACTTCTGGCTCGGCAACGACGCCCGTGGCGGCAAGGCGGCCAAGATCGGCGCCGAGGCGGCCACCCCCGAGGACAAGCTGGAGGCCGTGAGCCTCGGCCTCGGTGTGTGCCTGCTGGCCGAGAACAATGTGCCGATGTACCGCTGGCCCGGGCTCACCGCGCGTCCGGTCGCCGGTCTCACCCCGTGTGAGCTGGCGGTGGCGTGGCGGGCCGACGACACTCGCCCGACCATTCTGGAATTCGCCGGTCGCGCCGTCGACGGCGGCTTCTCCGAGCCGACACCGCAGCCGCAGCCGATCGCGGTCTAGGGCGCGCCTAGTTCGACAGTTCCAGTTGGGCGGCGAGGCCGAGCAAGGTGGCCTCGCTGCCCGGCGGACCGATCAGTTGCGCGGCCAACGGCGTATGCGCCTCGGGGTGAGTACCCATCGGCAGTGACGCCGCGGGCCAGCCGAGCAGATTCCACAGTCCGGTGAACGGCGCGTAGCGCACCGAGGACACGACGTTCGCGAGCCAACCGCGCCCGCTCCACTGTCTGGCCTTCGGCGGCGGCGCGGCGAGCGTCGGCGTGATCACCACGTCGAAGTCTTCGAAGAATTCGAGCAGTCTGGCTTCGGTCCGGTCGATCTGGCTGGGACGGACCAGACCGAGCCGCCGGATCACTCTGCCGAGCGCAAGATGACGTCGGGTCCGTTGCTGGAGTAGTTCGGGCTTCGGGAGCGCGTCGGCGTCACCGAGACCAGCGCTCGGCCAGCGCAGCAGCATCAGCAGCGCCGCATCGCCGTAAGGCAGCTCGACCGGTTGCACCTCGTGCCCGGCCACTGCCGCGCGCGCACCCGCGGTGCGCGCCGCCGCCGTCCAATGCCGATCCATGCGGACCAGTCGCGACGGCGGAGCCACGGCCAGTCCGATACGTAGTCGCTGCGGTTTGCGTAGTTCGGCCAGGTCGGAGCGGCCCGCCAACACCGAAAGCGCCAGCGCCGCGTCCGACACCGTGGTCGCGAGGACGCCGTTCTCGGCGAGTCCGGCCCAGGAATCGGCGCCGATCTGCGAGGGCACGACATGTCTACCCGGCTTGATGCCGAAAACTCCGCACGCCGCGGCAGGCACCCGGATAGAACCGAGGCCGTCGTTGCCGTGCGCGATCGGGACGAGTCCGGCGGCCACCGCGGCGGCCGCGCCACCCGAGGATCCACCCGTCGACCGGCCGACATCGCGTGGATTGCGCGTGACACTTCCTTCGGAATCGGTAGTCGCCCACAATCCGAGTTCCGGCATGGCCGTCAACCCGACGACGATCGCGCCCGCGGCCCGCAACCTGGCCACCACCGGGTGATCGGCGTCGGCCGGTTCGGCGGAGGTGGCCGCCGAACCCGCGCGGGTCGGCTCCCCCGCCACCGCGATGTTCTGCTTCACCGCCACCGGCACACCGGCCAGCGGGAGCTCGTCGAGGTCTTGTCTGGCGGCCAGTTCGCGCGCTTCGGCCCTTGCCCGCTCGCCTCGCACCACCGTGAACGCGTTGATCTTGCGATTCTCCGAGGCGATGCGGGCCAGTGCGTCGGCGGTGACGTCGGCGGGCGTGATGGTACCCGCGCGGACCCGGGCAGCCAGTGCTGCAGCGGGGCCCCCGATGGGGTATTCGTCGGCAGGGCGGGACGAGTCCATCGTCACCTCAGCGTCCGTTACGCCGTCGTCGTCGACGGACTCCCATGCTACCGCTGTGAGGTCTTCGTTCATCTGCGGATTCGCCCCCGTCGCATGGTCGTCGAAATTCGGGTGATCAGCTCTAGAGGCGCAAGTTATCATTTCTAGTACAGCTCTCCGGCGATGGCGGCGGGTGTGGCGGAATGAATTTCGCACCGATCCGCGCGAACACTTAGGTCGGGTGATGAGCGATAGCACCGCAAGCGGGCAACAACCCGACGCGACGCCCGGTCGGGGCACGAATGTGCGCTTCGACATGGTCGAGGCGTTCGCCGCCGCGTGGGGCACGGCCGCCGAGCACCCGCCCGAGATCGCCGAGTTCCTTCCCGACGCGGCCACCTTGCGCGCGCAGGCGCTGCACGAACTGATCCGCGTCGACCTGCGCCAGCGCTGGCTGCATCACACGGGCACCGACATCGCCCGCAAGCGACTGATCAACTACTGCGCCGAGTTCCCCGAGCTCGATCGGGCATCGCTGCCCGCCGGGCTGGTGTTCGAGGAATTCGTCATCCGCAGGCACAGCGGCGAACGCGTGGATCCGCGCGATTGTCTGCGCGAATACCCCGAGCAGGCGGCCAGTCTGCGCGGCCTGCTCAATACCGAGGAACTCGACCAGAGCACCCACCGGGCCGACGATCTCGACGCGACGGTGAACCAAACGCTGGACTCGACCCGTAGTACCCAGATGACCAGCCCGCAGCTCGACCTCACCGCGACCGCCACCTCGGCCGCGACGTCGTCGACGGACGCACTCTCGAATCCCGGGTCGTTCGAGCCGCTCGACCGCATCGAAATCGGCCAGCGCATCGGCGATTTCGAGCTGCTCACCGGGCTCGGTTCCGGTGCGTTCGCGCGCGTCTTCCTGGCCAGGCAGACCTCGATGCAGCGTCTGGTCGCGGTGAAGATCTCCGCCGACCGCGGCACCGAGCCGCAGACGCTGGCCCAGCTCGACCACGACTACATCGTGCGCGTGTTCGACCAGCAACTGATGGACACCGACTCGGCGCCCTCGGGTTCGCGTCGCCTCCGTCTGCTCTACATGCAGTTCCTGCCCGGCGGAACCCTGCTCGGCCTGCTGCGCTGGGTCCGCGCGACCCCGCCCGCCGAACGCAGCGGCAAACTGCTGCTCGACGCCGTGGACGCGGCCATGGAGGAGAAGGGCGAGATCCGCCCGACCGATTCGAGCGTGCGCTCCGAGATCGCCGCCCTGACCTGGCCGGAAACGGTGGCCTGGCTGGGCAGGCGGCTGGCCGAGGCCCTGGACTACGCGGCCGCGCACGGTGTGCTGCACCGTGATGTGAAACCGGCGAATGTGCTGCTCACCGCCGAGGGCGTCCCCAAGCTCGCCGACTTCAACATCAGCTTCAGCCGCAGCGTCGAGGGCACCAGCCCGGTCGCCTACTTCGGCGGATCGCTGTCCTACATGTCGCCCGAGCAGCTCGAGGCCTGCCACCCCGGCCTCGGCCGCAGCGCCGCCGACCTCGACACCCGCAGCGATATCTTCTCCCTCGGTGTGGTCCTGTGGGAACTGCTGACCGGCGCGAAGCCCTTCGACGACAGCACCGCCGCCGCCGAGGGTCGTGGCGACGAAACCACGCTCGAAGCGATGCTCGAACGCCGAACCGTCGGCGTCGACCAGGCCGCGCTTGACCGGGTTCCGGCGAACTGTCCCACTGCCCTGCGCCGGGTCCTGCTGACCTGCCTCGACCCGGACAGGTCGCGCCGCTGGGCCGAGGGTGCGGTGCTGGCCAAGCAGTTCGACCTGTGCCTGGACGCGCGCGCCCGCGACCTCGTCGACCCGCCGCCGAACAGCTGGCGGATGGTGTGGCGCAAATGGCCCTTGCTGGTGATGGTCTTGGCGATCGGCATCCCCAACGCACTGGCGTCCTGGTACAACATCCTGCACAACCAGACCCTGGTGGTGAGTCGGCTCAATGAGACCGCCCAGCAATCGTTCGTCGTGATCACCGCCGGCGTGAACCTGGTCTTCTTCCCACTGGGCGCCGCGATGCTCATCTACCTCGCCCGTTTCGTGCTCTCCGTGCCGCGCGGCCTTCGCCACGGCCGCCGCTACGACCCGCCGACCCTGCGCCGCACCAGACACGACACCTTGCGCATGGGCGATCGGGTCGTGATCGTCGCGTTCTCGCTGTGGGCGATCTCGGGACTCACCTTCCCCATCGCCCTGCAATTGGCCGCGGGTGACGTCCCCGGCCACGCCGTGGTCCACTTCCTCGCGTCCCTGCTGGTCTGCGGCGCGATAGCGGTCGCCTACCCGTTCTTCCTCGTGACGTTCTACCTGGTCCGCTGCATCTACCCGATCTTCCTTCGGCACGGCGAAACCAGCACCGACGACGGCATCTGGCTGCGCGCGCTGAGCCGCCGCTGCACCTGGTACCTCGCGGTGGCGGCCTCGGTCCCTCTGCTCGCCGTAGCCGGTGTCACCTTCCTCCCGCCCGGCGATATCCCGGCCGTGATCGTCGCCGTCCGGGTCCTCTGCGTCGGCGGCATCTTCGCCTTCATCGCCTCCTACCTGATGTTCCGAGCACTCGAAGCCGACTTGAAGGCGCTGGAACGCGTAGTCAGCTGACGCTGCCCTGCACGGATGAACTTCCGCGCGCCCGCGTCCGTATCCCCCGTCGTGAGCTCGACAGTGATCACCGAGGCGACCCGCCCCTCGCTCGACCGCACCGCCACCATGCACCCCACCGTTCGTCGCGGGCTCGACCGGTTCGAGGTGGGCGCGCGAGTAGGCGACTTCGAGCTGCTCACCGAGCTCGGTTCAGGGGCGTTCGCCCGGGTCTTCCTCGCCCGGCAACGCTCGATGCAGCGCTTGGTCGCGGTGAAGATCTCCGCCGACAGCGGCACCGAGCCACAAACCCTGGCCCAGCTCGACCACGACTACATCGTGCGAGTCTTCGATCAGCTGGTGCTCGATCCGCCCGACGACGGCTCACCCCGCCTGCGCCTGCTGTACATGCAATTCCTGCCCGGCGGCACCCTGCTGGGCCTGCTGCGCTGGGTCCGCGCGACCCCACCCGCCGAACGCAGCGGCCGACTCCTGCTCGACGCGATCGACGCGGCGATGACGGAGAAGGGCGAAATCCGTCCCGCGGATTCGAGCGTGCGCCGCGAGATCGCCGACCTCAGCTGGCCCGACACCGTGGCCTGGCTGGGTCGACGGCTGGCCGCGGCGCTGGATCACGCGGCCGACCGGGGTGTGCTCCACCGTGATGTGAAGCCGGCGAACGTTTTGCTCACGGCCGAGGGTGTGCCCAAGCTCGCCGATTTCAACATCAGTTTCAGCGAGAACGCGGGTACCAGCCCGCTCTCGTATTTCGGCGGGTCGCTGGCGTACATGTCGCCCGAACAGCTCGAGGCCAGCCATCCCGGCCACGACCGCAGTGCCGCCGACCTCGAAGCTCGCTCCGATCTCTTCTCGCTGGGCGTGCTGCTGTGGGAATTACTTACCGGCACAAAACCATTCGACGACACCGGTGCCGACGACCCGGCCTGGGGCGATCAGACCAGACTCGAGGCGATGCTCGCCGCACGGCGCGCGGGCGTGAGTAGTTCCGCGCTGCGGCAACTTCCGCCGAACTGCCCGCCCGCACTGCGTCGAGTGTTGCTGCGCTGCTTGGAACCCGAACGAACAGACCGCTGGCCCGATGGCACCGTTCTCGCCGAACAGTTCGATCTGTGCCTCGACCCCCGCAGCAGAAACCTGGTCGACCCACCCGCTGGTTCCTATCGAATTCGCCTGCGGCCCTTCATGGTTGTGCTGATGGCACTGGCGATCGCGGTACCCAACGCGCTCGCCGTGCGATACAAGACCTGGCAGAACTCCGGCCTGCTGGTGCATCGGCTCGAGCCCGCCGCTCGCGAGGCGCTGCACATCGTCTCGGTGGTCACCAACGTGATCTCGTTCGCCCTCGGCGCGGTGATGCTGGTCTTCCTGTCCCGCCACGCGATCCTCATCCCGCGCGCATTGCGAGCGGGACGGCGCGTGAGTACCGACGAGTTGGGGCGGGCCGGAAGGCAATCGCTACTTCTGGGTGACCGGGCAGTTGTTGTCGCGCTGCTGTTCTGGATCACCGCAGCCGCGATTCTGCCCGCCACGGTGAAGGCGAGCACCGGCGAATTGGAGGCCCGGACCACGGTGCAATTCCTGACGTCGAACGCCATCGGCTGCGCGGTCGCGGCGACCTACGCGTTCTTCCTCATCACCTTTTACATGGTCCGCTGCGTCTACCCGATCTTCCTCCAGCAGGGCCACCTGTTCCACACCGATGCCGCAACGCTGCGCGGACTCCTGCAGCGCTGCGGCTGGTACCTGGCGGTAGCCGCGTCCATCCCGCTGATCGCGATGGTCGCCATCACCTTGCTCCCCACCGAGGACCTGCTGCCGACCCTGGTCTCGCTGCGCGCGGTCTACCTCGGCAGCGTCGTCGCCTTCATCGGCTCGTACGTGCTGTTCCGCGCGATCGAAGCCGATATCCGGGCACTGATCAGAGTCGTCGATCCCCCGGTCAGAACTAGGAGTACACGGCTGGGTTGAGGGTGCCGATGTAAGGCAGGTCTCGGTAGCGCTCGGCGTAGTCGAGGCCGTAGCCGACGACGAATTCGTTGGGGATGTCGAAGCCCACGTGGGCGACGTCGACGGGGGTGCGCAAGGCGTCGGGCTTGCGGAGCAGGGTGACTACTTCCAGCGAGGCCGGGTTGCGGGTGGACAGGTTGCGCTTGAGCCAGGACAGGGTCAGACCCGAGTCGATGATGTCCTCGACGATCAGGACGTTGCGGCCCGCGATGTCCTTGTCCAGGTCCTTCATGATGCGCACGACGCCCGAGGACGAGGTGGACGAACCGTAAGACGACACGGCCATGAATTCGAGCTGGGTGGGAATCGACAGCGCCCTGGCGAAGTCGGTCATGAAGAAGATCGCGCCTTTGAGGACGCAGATCAGCAGGAGGTCACCTTCGGGGGAATCGGGCGGGTATCGCTTGGCGACGAGCTCGGCCAGTTCCTCGATCTTGGCTTTGATCTCGTCTTCGGTGATCAGCACCGATGCGATGTCGTCTCCGTACACGGAAGTGGGTGTCCCTTCGTGGCATCAAATGCGCGGCTGTGCTCGCACCGCCAGCGTGCCATGTTCGCGCGTCACGACCAACCTGTGGCCCCTCGGCCCGCCTCCCACGGCCACCCCGCCCTGCCCGCGCCAATTGCTAACCAACTCGTCGATCGCCTGTAAATGGGCATTCATGAGCCCGGTGACGCCTTGATCGGCGAGCCAGGCGCGCACGGCCCGGCGACGCAGCGCGGGCGGCGCAGTGGCCAGGATCTCGATCGAGACAGTGGGTCGATCGTTGTCGCCGGTGCCACTGCCGTGCGAGCGCGCCGTCCGCAGCAGCTCGTCGGCGTAGACATCGAGGACCGCCCCGTCCTCCCGTAGTTGATCGGCGGTGCGAACCAGCGCCTTGGCCACGCCACCACCGAGCACCTGTTCGAGCAGCGGGAGCACTTCGTTGCGGACTCGCACTCGCGTGTATCTGAGGTCCGCGTTGTGCGGGTCGTCCCACGCTTCGATCCCCAGATCGGCACACATCCGCACCGTCTGGGCCCGCCGCACCCCGAGCAACGGCCGCCCCCACGGGGGTTTCCACGCCACCATCCCCTGAATCGACCGCCCGCCGGACCCGCGCGCCAGCCCGAGCAACACCGTCTCGGCCTGATCATCGAGCGTGTGCCCGAGCAATACCGGCCGCCCCGCCCGCACCGACTCCAGCGCCTCGTACCGAGCCGCGCGCGCGGCCGCCTCTACGCCACCCTCGCGCCCCACCTCGACCGGAACGACCACCGCCGCCGCACACCCGAGCGCGCGCGCCCGCTCAGCGGCCCGCTCAGCGACCTCCGCCGAACCGTCCTGTAACCGATGATCGACCACGACGGCCGTCACTTCACCGGCCTCGACGACAGCGGCGGCCACCAAGGCCAGCGAATCGGCCCCGCCCGACAACCCGACGACCACCGGCCGCCGGCCACCCTGCGCGACCACCCACTCCCGCACCCCCCGCCGCACAGCGAGCACCGCCGCCGTCTCCGGCAGCCGGATACCGCCCGGTTCCGTCATCTACCCCAGCACCCGGCGAATCCACCGCTCGGGCTCGTCGACCTCGTCCAGCAACGGCAGTGTGTCCGCGTTCGTCCACACCGTGTTGAACTCCGCGATCCCCACCCGTTCGACCACGGCGTCGACGAACTTCTTGCCTCGTACGTACTGCGCGACCTTCGCGTCCACCCCGAGCAGCGCCCGCAGCAGCCGCTGAACCGGATTCGACGGCCGCTGCCTGCGCCGATCGAAGGCCGCCCGGATATCGGCGACAGTGGGCACCACCGCGGGCCCGACGGCGTCCATCACATGATCCGCGTGCCCCTCGAGCAGCGTGCCGAGCATCAACAGCCGATCCAGCGCCTCGCGCTGCGGCGGCGCCTGGGCCGCACGCAACAGCCCGACCACGCCACGGCTGTTCGGATCGTCGGCGTTGTCACCGTTGCGCCGCGACCGCACCTCGCCGACCAACCGGGTGAGCAGCTCGCTCATCGGTTCCTCGCCGACCTCACTCAAGATGTCGACGTTGGTGCGCATATACCCGGCCAACCAGGGCGCCGACGAGAACTGCACCCGATGCGTCACCTCGTGCAGGCACACCCACAACCGGAAGTCGCTCGGATCGACACCCAGCGCCCGCTCGACGCCGAGAATATTGGGCGCGACCAGCAGCAATGTGCCGTCCTCGCCGGTGAACGGGTCGTACTGCCCGAGAATCGCGGTGGACAGGAACGCCAGCATGGTCCCGGCCTGGACGCCCGCGGGCTTCCCGACGAACTTGCCGCCGTCCGTGGATTCGGTGCCGGTGAGCACCGCCATCGAATCGGCGGCCGCGGCGATCCAGCCCGGCCGGTCGACGATCCGCGCCTCCGGTACCGGCCGATCGTCGAGCAACCCACTGACCTCACGGACCGGCAGTTCTGCCAGCACCGAGGCCGACGCCAACTCGGCGACGACCTGTTCGGCCGTGGCCCTGGACGCGCGCGGGCCGGAGGGCGCCAGCAGCGCCCCGGTCCGCGCGGCCAACGGCCAGTCCACCGCTCCGCTGAAGCTGGAACTCTTGCGCTCGGTCTTGTCGGTCATAAACCACCCGTTCTCTACGAGCATCCGCAGTTGCGCAGGGCACCCGCCACCGCGTCGAGCGCCGGCCTGCTGAGCTCCGGCAACCGGTCGTTCGACATGAGTGCGAAGGTGAGCACCCGGCCGTCGCGGTCGAGTACATATCCGACCAACGCGCTGGCCACACTCAGAGTTCCGGTCTTGGCCCGCACCCACCCCGCGCCCTGCCGGTTCTGGGTGACGAAGCGCGGTGCGAGCGTACCGGTGCCGCCCGCGACGGGCAGGTAGTCCAGCATCGGCGCGAGAGCCGCTGCGCGCGGGTCGTTTTCGGGCTTGGCCTGTGTTCCGGCAGGCGCTACTGCCGCGGCGCCGGTCGGCTCGGCGGCGGTGGCGATGATCGAATCGAGCAGCTTCGGCGTCACCCGGTCATCCACGGAAAGTCCACTGTTGTCGGCCAAATGCAACCCGGTGACATCGAACCCGGCCGCCGTCAGGGCCGCCGAAGTAGCCGCCACAGCACCGGTGAAGGACGCCGCCTGCCCCGACGCCACCGCCAGCTCACGTCCGATGGTCTCAGCCAGCACATTGTCGGAATGAATCATCATGTCGTGCAGCCGAACTCGCAGCGGCGCCGATTCGACCTTCGCCAGCTGGACCCCGCTCTGCGCGGCCGGACCGACCCGCACGGCGCCGGGATCGATACCGAGCTCGGCGGCCAGCGCCCGACCCGCGTCGAGCGCGGGGTTCGCGGTGCGCGGGGAATAGTCGGCCGAAGGGTCGAACCGGCCCCCATCGAGCATGATCGGTTCGATCGGCGCGATCGACCCCTCCGGAATGTCGACCGGATCCCAGCCCGAAGCCATCGTCGGCCCCGTGTAGGCGGAGGTGTCGACCACGATCGCCTTCGCCTGCGTCCCCGCGGCCCGCACCTGCGCGGCCAGATCCGAGATCCGCGCGCCGTCGGTGTAGTAACCGCCGGTGGCGCGGGTGGTCAGCGTCGGATCCCCGCCGGCCACCAGCACCAGCTCGCCGGGCACACCGGCGAGCACCTTCGTGGCCACCCGCTGATCATCGGGCAACGTCAGCAACGCGGCCGCGACCAGCATGATCTTCGCCGTCGACGACGGAATCATCGCCTTGGTCGGGTCCTGACTCCACAGCACCGCTCCGCTGCTCGGATCGGTCACCTGACCCGCGAACGCACCGAGATCAGGGTTCCCGACCACCGGCGCGAGCGCCGCGGCGATTCCCGCCGCCGTCGGCGCGGGCGCGTCCGATCGCGCGGGCGCAACCTCGGGAAACACCTGACCCGTGTCCGGCGGCGGCGCCACCGTGAGCCCGCCGTGCCGGAATTCCGGCGTCCACGGCCGTGCGATCGCCGCGAAACCGCCCGCGATCACCAACAGCGCGACGATCACCGCCGACAACCAGATCCAGCGGGACCCGCGGCGCCCCTGCACCTGCGATCCCGGATTGCTGCCGCTTGTACCGACCACGCCCGTGTCTCCCTCAACGCCGCCCGACACGCCTCGACTGCGCGACTACAGCCGCCTGCCGCACCGGTGTACCAGCACACCACACTATCCTCGTTGCGCAACGGTTCCCCAGAACGATCTGGCGATTCGGCACAGACCAGCACCGAACGAACAAGGAGATGGCGTGGAGTTCGACGTCACCATCGAGATTCCCAAGGGTTCTCGGAACAAGTACGAGGTCGATCACGAGAGCGGCCGGGTCAAGCTCGACCGGTACCTGTACACCTCCATGGGCTACCCGGCCGACTACGGTTTCATCGAGAACACCCTCGGCGAGGACGGCGACCCGCTCGACGCGCTGGTGCTGCTGCCCGAGTCGGTGTTCCCCGGCGTGATCGTCGAGGCCCGCCCTGTCGGCGTGTACCGGATGACCGACGAGGCCGGCGGCGACGACAAGGTGCTGTGCGTGCCCGCGGGCGACCCGCGCTGGGACCACGTCCAGGACCTGGGCGACGTCTCGGAGTTCGAACTGTCGGCGATCAAGCACTTCTTCGAGCGCTACAAGGATCTCGAGCCCGGCAAGTACGTCGAGGGTTCGGAGTGGCTGGGCCGCGCCGAGGCCGAGAAGATCATCGACGAGTCCTTCACCCGGCTGAAGGAATCCGGCCACTGAGCCGATAGCCCTACGAAAAACGGGAAGTCCGAAGAGTTTTCGGACTTCCCGTTTTCGTGTCAGTACCAGATGTACAGATCCCAGCCGTCCCAGGTCTCCGTGCACTCCCAGTAGTACCCGCCGGTGTAGGGATCCTCCCCGGCCGCGCGGCACTGGTAGAGCTCGTAGTAGGTGCCGTAATAGGTCCCATACGGCGCGGCGGCGGCACTGCCCGCACCGACCGCCGACACCCCGGCGACGGTCGCGACGGCCAGCAGAGCGGCGGCGATAGTGGATTTGATGCGCATGTTGTTTCTCCTGACGCGGGCAATTCCGACTTCTCGAAGTTATTGCGGCGCAGCGGTTCGAACAGCCACCCCTAGGGGTAGGTTCGCTCTCCCCTTGGTCGCTTCACCTACCCCACCCTCGGATCGGTAGTGCTGGCACCACCTTCGATTCGGGCGCGCACGGCATAGGCACGGCCGCCGCCAGTTCATAGGCTCGAATCATGCAGCTCAACACCACTTTTTCGAGTAAGTCACTGCGCGCCTTCGCGGCCGGAACCGGAATGCTCGCACTACTCGCCGTCACAGCGTGCGGGCCCGAGAACAGCGCCACCGCGGCGCAACCCGATCGTCCCGAGATCCGGCAGGCGCTCGAATCGGTGGTGCAGGCGGGATTCCCCGGCGCCCAGGCCGTGATCACCGACGCGGCGGGCGAACAGACCATTACCGCCGGGGTCGGCGATATCGGCACCGGCGCACCGATTCCCGACAACGCCTACGTCCGAATCGGCAGCAACACCAAGAGTTTCGTCGCGACCGTGGTCATGCAGTTGGTCGCCGAGGGCAAGGTCGACCTCGACGGTCCCGTCGAGCGGTACCTACCCGGTGTCGTCCGAGGCAGCGGCAATGACGGCGCTCGGATCACCGTGCGCCAACTGCTCCAGCACACCAGCGGTCTACCGGACTACCTGGCCGGTGGCGATCCCAACCTGCGCGCCGCCCCCGGCACGCAGCAGATCGCACCCGACCCGGAGGTCATCCGCCTGCGCCACTTCTCGCCTGCCGAGCTGGTCGGCATCGCGATGACGATGCCGCCGCAGTACGAACCCGGCGCCCGCTCGGTCTACACCAACACCAACTACATCCTGCTCGGCATGCTGATCGAGCAGGTCACCGGCCGCCCCGCCGCCACCGAGATCAGCACCAGGATCATCGAGCCACTCGGCTTGCGCGACACCTACTTTCCCGCTGCGGGCGACATCGGTCTGCGCGCACCACACCCGCGCGGCTACCAGAAAATCGACGGCACCCGTATCGATTTCACCGATTTCGATCCCTCCTGGGGCGATACCGCGGGTGCGATGATCGCCACCGGCTCGGATCTGAACCGCTTCTTCCTCGCCCTGCTGGACGGCAAGCTGCTGCCCGCGGCGCAACTGGAACAGATGCGCCAGACGGTGCCGTTCGATCGAATGCCCTCGGCTGGTTACGGTTTGGGCCTGGTCGAGCAGACCACCTCGTGCGGTAGGAAGACCGTCGCCCACGGCGGCAGCATCCCCGGTTTCGACACCCGTACCGGCGTCACCGCCGACGGCGTCGCGATAACCATCACCGTGAACGAGCTGCCGAGCAGCAAGGAGCAGGCAGAGGTTGTCGAGCGGGCCTTCGACACCGTGGTGTGCGCCTCGTGAGACGCGCGATCATGGCCGTCGCGGTTTCCGCGATCGCCGCCGGATTACTCGGCGCTACAACGGCATCGGCCGATATCGACCCGCTCGAACGCTTCCGCCAGCAGTCGCTGACCTGGCAGCCCTGCGATGATCCGCGCCTCGATCCGGCGGGTGCCCAATGCGCGGAGGTGACCGTGCCGGTGGATTACTCGGCGCCACAGGCGGAAACGATGACCGTGGCCATCTCCCGGCTCCCCGCCACGGACCCGGCGAAACGTCGCGGCGTGCTGCTGTCCGATCCGGGCGGCCCCGGCGCCCCCGGTCTCGACTTCATGATCGACGTGCGCGAGGCGATGAGCTCTGACGTCCGTGACCGCTACGACCTGATCGGCATGGATCCGCGCGGCATCGGCCGCTCCACTCCGGTGAACTGCCGCTGGCAGCACGGGTTCGGGCTGGAGTCCGCCGGTCTCGACGGTGTCGGTTTCGCCGAAAGCGTTGCCCAGCAAGCCGAACTCGCCGCACTGTGCGTGGCGAATGAGGGGCCTCGGCTCAACCACATCACCACGCGCAACACCGCCCGCGATATGGACGTCATCCGCGCAGCCCTCGGCGAAGACCGGATCAGCTACTTCGGCACCTCCTACGGCACCTACCTCGGCGCGGTCTTCGCCCAGCTGTTTCCCGAGCGCAGCGACCGGTTCGTCCTCGACAGTGCCGTCGACCCCGAGCACTACGGATCGGTCGGAATGATCCGCGCCATGGGCCCGGTCAACGAGGCGGCGTTCGACCGATGGGCCGACTGGGTGACCACGCACAACGCCGAGTTCCGTTTCGGCGCGGATCGTTTCGCGGTCAGAGAGACCGTGCAGAACATGGTCCGCCGCGCGAACGACGTGCCGATCCGGATCGGAGAGTTCACCGTCGACGAACACAGCCTGCCGATGGTGCTCTACCGCGGGCTCGACGATCCGCGCAACTATCCGCTGCTGGCGCGCCAGATCCGGCAACTCGCCGACGCCGCCGACGGCATGGAGGTCCGGCCCGAACCCGAGCTGGCCGCCTCACTCGCCTTCATGCTCACCGCGCAGCCACGCGACTACTCACCGGCGCTGGCCGTCCTGTGCGGCGATGTGGAAGTACCGCGCGATCCGGCCTGGTACTGGCGCAATATCGAGGCGAGCCGTGCCGATCAACCACTGTTCGGCGCGTTCGCGAACAACATCCCGCCGTGCGCGTTCTGGGCTCCCCCGGTCGAGCGGCCGACCGTGATCGGCAATGCGGTGCCGAGCCTGATCGTCCAGTCCACCGACGACACCCGCACCACCCATGCGGGCGCGCAGGTCATGCACCGGGCAATGACGGGCTCACGCATGGTGACCTTGGAAGACGTTGCGGTGCACTGGATCTACGGCAATTATCCGAACACCTGTGTGGACACGACGGTCAACACCTATCTCCGCGACGGCACGCTGCCCGACACCGACCTGATCTGTCAGGACGATCCGGGCCGCGAGTCCAGGTAGGCCAGTACGGCGAGGACCCGGCGGTGGCCCGATTCGTCGGCGGCGAGCCCGAGCTTGGCGAAGATGCTGCGAATGTGTTTGAGCACAGCGCCTTCGGTGACGACGAGGCGTGCCGCGATGGCGGAGTTGTCCTGTCCTTCGGCCATCAGCGCGAGCACTTCGCGTTCGCGGGCGGTCAGCGTGGACAGCGGATCGTCGGCCTTGCGGCGCACCAAGAGTTGCGCGATCACTTCCGGGTCCATCGCGGTGCCACCGGCCGCGACGCGGTGCAGTGATTCGAGGAACCGGTCGACCTTGCCGACCCGTTCCTTGAGCAGGTACCCGACGCCGCCGCCACCGTCTCCGAGCAGTTCGGAGGCGTAACTGTCCTCCACATAGGAGGACAGCACGAGCACCGGCAGCCCCGGGTGGACGGTCCTGGCGTGTACCGCGGCGCGCAGGCCGTCATCGGTGAAGGTGGGCGGGAGCCGCACGTCCACCACCACCGCGTCCGGCCGGTCGGCGCAGACGATCGCAAGGAAATCATCGGCGTTGTCGACGGCGGCGACCACGTCGATTCCGGCCGTCTTCAACAGCAGGGCGAGGCCTTCCCGAAGGAGGGCGTCGTCCTCGGCGATCACGACCCGCACGGCAACTCCACCCGCACCACAGTAGGCCCACCGGCGGGGCTGCTCAGCGTCATCTGCCCGTCGAGCGCCTCGGCCCTGCGCCGGATGCCGGCCAGGCCACCGCCGTCGGTCACCCGCGCTCCACCCCCACCGTCGTCGCGGATCTCGACGGTGAGCAGATCGGGCGGCCCGCCCAGTTCGATCGACAGCGTGGCGGCGCCGGAGTGTTTGGTCGCATTGGCGATCGCCTCGGCGATCACGAAATAGGCGGCGGCCTCCACCGCCATCGGCCGCCGGGTGATGCCGTTCGTCTCGAGTACGCACGGGATCGGACTACGGGCGGCCAGCGCGGAAACGGCGCTGTTCAGACCCCGATCCGAGAGCACCGGCGGATAGACGCTGCGCACCACATCGCGGAGTTCGGCCAGGGCCGCCGAAGCTGTGTCCTGGGCGGTCCGCACCATCCGATCGGCGGCCTCGGAATCACGGTCGCGCAATTGCTCGGCCAGCCCCAGTTGCATGATCACCGCCGCGATCCTGGCTTGGGCGCCGTCGTGCAGGTCGCGTTCGATGCGGCGCAGTTCGGCACCGTGCGCGTCCAACGCGGCGGCCCTGGTCGCGGTCAGTTCGGCGACCCGATCGGCCAGCAGGGCGTTCTCATCCGGTGCGAGCAACGCGGCCGCCACCCGGGCCTGCGCGGTCGCCGCCTCGGGCGCACGCAGCGCGAGGGCGCCGTAGACGATGCCGATCACCGCGCTCACCACGGCGGCGGTCCAGGAATCGATGACGATGCCGCCGCTCGATACCGCACCGCGGCCCCCCGCACCCCAGTAGCTCGAAACGGCCAGATGCTGCACCGCGCTCAACGGCAGCGCCACCGCCAGCGCGGCCAGCGGCAATCCGACGATCGCGTGCAGCACCAGCCAGGCGAGATCACGCCGATTCGCCGGATCGGCGGCCAGCGTCGCGAGCTGATGACGCAGGTCGCCGGTCAACGGCTGATAGGCGGGCACAATCGGCGTGCCGAGCCGCTTGCCCGCCCTGCGTCGCTCGACACCGAGCAGTGGCCGGATCAGTTTGACCGCCTCCGGCCACGCGGGAATGCCGATCCCGATCAGGCTCGCGGCCGCGACGATCGCCAGCGCGACCACCGCGAACAACGACGCGACCCCGGTCAGCCCACCGACCACCAGATAGCCGACAGCGGCGGGCAGCCGACGTAACCGTCGCACTACACCGCCGCTGCCGAATCGACTCACCCGATGATCATGCCGGGGGCGCGCCTGTCCCCGGGCGACCACCCGCCTGTGGGCCATGCCGATCTTCGGTGGGAGCACTGGACTGCGCGGCGGTGTCGATCAACGCACCAACCCCTTCGGCGGCCTTGGCATCGCCGACAGCCTGGATTCCGCCCGACATGCGCAGCGGAACTTCCTTCCAGAACAGCACGAGCAGCAGTGCGATCAGGGCCACCGCGGCCGCGACGAGGAACACCGTCGACATCGAGTCGGCGAAGCCCACCTGGAACGGCTTGGCCAGTTCGGGGTCGAGCTGCTGGATGATCGAGCTGTCCTGCAGCACCTTGCCCGCGGCCGACGTGTCGTGGGCGAGCAGGCCCTTCGCCAGGGCGGCGTCGGCCGGGTTCGTGCTCTGCGCACCCTCGATCACAGCCTGCTGATAGGTCGGATCAGCCGCCGACTGCTGCATCTGCTCGGTGATGTTCGGGGTGAGCAGCGAGAACAGGATCGACAGGAACACCGCGGCGCCGAGGGTACCGCCGATCTGACGGAAGAAGGTCGCCGACGCGGTCGACACGCCCATGTCCTTGGGCGGCAACGCGTTCTGCAGAGCCAGGGTCAGCGGCTGCATCAGGTTGCCGAGGCCGAAGCCGGTGGCCGCCATGAACAGCATCGCCAGCCACAGCGGGCTGTCGGCGTCGAGCAGATGCAGCAGGAACAACCCGAGCGTCAGCATGGTCGCGCCGATCACCGGGAAGGCCCGGTAGCGCCCGGTCTTCGAGATCAGCCGGCCCGAGAGAATCGAACCGGTCATCAGCCCGAGCACCATCGGCAGCATCTGCAGACCTGCCTCGGTCGGCCCGGCACCGCGCACCACCTGCAGGTACTGCGGCAGCAGCAGCATGCCGCCGAACATCGCCGCACCGACGACGAACGAGATCACCACGCCGAGGGCGAACGTCACGTTGTCGAAGATCCGCAGTGGGATCAGCGCCGCGTCGCCCATGTACTTCTCGACCGCCACGAACCCGATCAGGCCGAACACGCCGATCGCGTAACAGACCACCGAAGAGGTACTACTCCAACCCCATTCGCGACCCTGCTCGGCCACGATCAGCAGCGGAACGAGTCCGACCGCGAGCACCACCGCGCCCGCGAAGTCGATGCGATGGGTGGCGTGTGGCTTGCGCGGCAGGTGCAGCACCCGGGTCACCACCACCAGGGCGAGCAGCCCCAACGGCACGTTCACCAGGAACACCCAGCGCCAGCCGGTGATGCCGAGAATGGTGTCCTGTCCGGCCAGCAGACCGCCTAGCACCGGGCCGAGCACACTCGAAATACCGAACACCGCGAGGAAATAGCCCTGGTAGCGGGCACGCTCGCGAGGTCCGATGATGTCGCCCATGATGGCCAGCGCCAGCGACATGAGTCCGCCCGCGCCGAGACCCTGGAACGCGCGGAACGCGGCCAGCTGATACATCGAAGTGGCCAGCGTGCACAGCAGCGAACCGACGATGAACAGACCGATCGCGGCCAGGAAGAACGGCTTGCGGCCGAACATGTCCGAGAGCTTGCCGTAGAGCGGAGTGCTGATCGTCGCGGTGATCAGGTAGGCCGTGGTGGCCCAGGCCTGCAGCGAATAGCCGTCGAGATCGTCGGCGATGGTGCGAATCGACGTCGACACGATCGTCTGATCGAGCGAGGCCAGCAGCATGCCGAGCATCAGGCCCGACAGGATGGTCAGGATTTGGCGATGGGTGAAGCCTGCCGGTGATTCCACCGGGGCCGCGATTGTCGTCACGAAACGTTCTCCGTAGTACTCAGTGCGGGCGGCTGGGTCAGCAGGACCGGGCGGGCCGCGTCGTAGTCCTCGACGAACCGCGTCAGCAGTCCGGCGAAGAGCGCGCGATCGTCGGCCGACCAGTCCTCGGTGATGATGGCGACGGAGTTCCGGCGGCGTGACCGGATCCGATCGGCGGTCTCGCGCCCGTGATCGGTCACCTCCAGCACGGTGGCCCGCCCGTCGTCGGGGTCGGCGGTGCGGACCACCAGGCCACGCTCCACCAGTTGCGCTACCTGCCTGCTCACGGTCGACGCGTCCGAATGCACCGCCTCGGCGAGCGCACCCGACCGCATCGGCCCGTCACACACCAGCCGGAACAGCACCATGAAGCCCGCCGGGTCGATCCCCGAGCGGTCCTTGATCTGGGCCATCGCCCGGTCGCGCAGCCGGTGCAGGCGCGCCAGCTGGACAGCGATCGCGTCGATCGCGGGCTCACTCTCACTCACACTTTTACCTTTACTTGCATCAATCAATTAGTTGTGTGATGCAAGTATGTAGGCAGAACGGTCACCGGGGCAACCGTTTGAACTGCCTTTACTCGCCCTTGAACTCCGGCGCGCGCTTCTGGAACACCGCCGAAATCGCCTCCGGCAGGTCCTTCGACGGCAGGAACGCCGCGTTCCACGTCGACACATACCGCAGGCCGTCGGCCACCGCAGGGCTGGTCCGCTGCTCGAGCACGTCCTTGATGCCCTGCACCACCAGCGGCGGGTTGCTCGCGATCTCGCGCGCCATCGCGTGCGCGGCGGCCAGCACGGCCTCCTGGTCGGCGAACACCTCGTTCACCAGACCCATCCGCTCGGCCCGTGCCGCGTCGATGTCCTTGGCGGTGAAGGCCAGCTCACGCAGATTGCCCTCGCCGATGATGCCGGGCAGCCGCTGCAGCGAACCGATGTCGGCGACGATCGCCACCTTCGCCTCACGCAGGCTGAACTTGGCGTCCTCGCTGGCCAGCCGGATATCGGCCGCGGCGATCAGATCGAGGCCACCGCCGATGCACCAACCCGACACCGCCGCGATCACCGGCTTGGTGCACTCGGCCAGCGCCGTCACCGCGGCCTGCATCCCGCGGACCTCCTTGAGGAACTCCGTGCGCGGCCCTGCCTTCGCGTCGTCGGCCAGGACCGGCGCCAGCGTTCCCGCCGTCGCAGCCAGGTCGAGACCGAACGAGAAATGCTTGCCCGATCCCGTGACGACCACGGCCCGCACCTGCGGATCGGCATCGAGCTCGGCGAAGACCTCCGGCAGCTCACGCCAGAAGTCGGGTCCCATCGCATTGCCCTTACCCGGCCCGATCAACGTGACCTGGGCAACGTTGTCGGCGATCTCGACGGTAAAAGCCTTCCATTCACTCATGCCCCGATTATTGCCACCACGCCAACATGCCGCCCACTCAGCCCCGACCCCCCGACCCTCAGGGAGGGGCCGGACGCGCAGCGGCCGGGTTCGCGGCCGTCCCGTCGATCAGGCGCCGTTGCGTAGGCGACGAAGGAGCAAGCAATGGTGCCTGATCGACGGGACCGGCAGGGCCGCGAACTCGAGTTCGCCAGAACTCCAAGTAACACAGCGCATTTCCCGCAATCGACCTACTCTGGGTGTATGCGCAGGTCGTCATTGCCGCCGGTCGCATGCCGGGTCGCGGAAACTCTCATCGCCCGCGGGCACCACGGCGTCATCGTCTGCCCCGAGACGCCGTCGCTCACCGCGGCCGAGGCCGCCCGCGCCATGGGCGTCCATCCCACCGCGATCATCACCGCCCAGGTCTTCCTCCTCGACGACGACCCGGTCCTGCTGCTGGTAGCCGACCACCACCACGTCGACCTCGTCCGCACCGGCAAACGCCTCGAAGGCACCCTCACCCCCGCCCCCACGGCCCTGGTCGAACGCATCACCGGCCAACCCATCGACGGCACTGCCCCCCTCGGCCACCCCACCAACCTCCCCACCTGGGTAGACACCGCCCTGGCCGCCCACCCCGAAGTCTGGGCAGCGGGAGGCCACCCGAACACCGTGTTCCGCACCAACTTCCGCGAACTGGTCCGCATCACAGCGGGCCTGCCGATCGACATCGACTGAATTCGGGTTCTGATCCCGACCGGCGAGTTGGATCAAACGGACACAGTGGACGTGAGGGTGCAGGGTGGGCGGGCGTAAGTTGGGGGCGGTGGGCGATGTGCAACCTTCTGAGGCCGGACTGGTGGTTCCCGATGATCTGAGCGGGATAACGGCCGATCAATATCGAGGCTCTATGCGGCACTATCCGGCCGGCGTCACAGTGGTGACGCTCGGGGCCGAGAGTGGACCGGTGGGTTTCACGGCCACCTCGTTCGCCTCGCTGTCACTGGAACCGCCCCTGGTGTCGTTCAACATCGCGCACACGTCATCGAGCATCGACGCGTTGCGAGCCGCGGACTCGGTGGTGATCCATTTCCTCGGCGAACACCAACAACACCTGGCCCACCGCTTCTCCCGCACCGCAGCCGACCGCTTCTCCGACCGCGCCCTCTGGACCACCCTCGACACCGGTGAACCAGTCCTGCACGGCACCCCCATCTGGCTGCGCACCACCCTGCACAAACTCATCGACCTGGGCGACCACACCCTCGCCGTCGGCCTGGTAACCCGAGTCCACGACCAAACCGAAGAGTCACCCTCAGCAGCACCGCTGCTGTACTACAACGGCAAATACCACCGCCCCACCCCACTCGACACCTGATCAGAGCGTCTACCTCAGCCTGCGACAGCTAGTGTTGGTCCGGTGAGCGAGGCATACGACTGGTCGTGGTTGCGCGCCGGTGTTCCGGCCATCGACCTGGACACGTACTTGGCGCTGCCGGAAGACCTCTCTCGGGTGATCGAGGTCAAAGACGGCCTGCTGGTGCACTGTGACTCACCTTCGCCGAATCACATCGCCATCGCCGACGTGATCGAACAGTCCCTCCGGGAAGCCATCCGGAAACGCGCCACCGGGCAACCATGCCTGAAGGCCGGCGGCGAACTGGACATGCTGGTCTCCGAGGTCCCCTTCAACTTCCGTCGCCCCGACGCCATTGTGTACCGCTGCGTCGAAGACCACCGCGACAAGTGGAAAACCAAGCCGACAGCAGGAGACACCCTGCTGGTCGTCGAAGTGGTATCACCGGCGACGGTTACCGCCGATTGCGTGGACAAGCGAGCCGAATACGCCCGCCTGGGAATCGAGCAGTACTGGATCGTCCGCATGGAGAACAACGACGGCCGCGTGAAGTCCATCGAAATCCTCCGTCTCAACACCGCAGCCGTCTACGTCTCCACCGAAACCCGCTTCCGATCCCACAGCCCCACCGCGATCGCGATCACCGATCCGCTCGACGTCACTATCACCTGGGACGCCCTCGATGCGGATCTCGACTGATACCTGATCGGAAACTTGTCTTCATGAGTGAGTTTCGGGTGACCGGCATCTTCCCGGTCAGCTTCAGACCGGACCCGTTTGTCGTCGGCCACGCGATCGGCAATTTCGACGTCGGCAGCGCTGTCGAGCTCCGGCGGGCGGGCGAGGTCATCGCTCGAGGAGTCCTTCGAGCGTTCGAAATCCATCGCTCCCCGAGAGGCGAACTCTCGTTCACCTTCTCGGATGAGATCTCCCGACACGTCCGCGTCGATGACGTGATCCACTCGATAAATACGTGACGGGGCGCCTATTCGCAGGCCACGCCATCGCCGTCTCGATCCAAACCGGAGCGATAGCCGGGGTCGCCCGTGTGGAGCGGGGCCGCGCCTGCGGCTTTGGCGGCGGCACAGTTCTTGTAATAGGCGCTGGCAGGCGCGGGCGCTTCCGGCTCCGGTACCGCCGCGATTCGCGGCGCGGGGATGTCGACTGTTGTAGTCGGCGCAGGGACAACGACAGGCGGCGGAGGTGCCGCGACAGTCGTAGTCGGCACAGCAGGAGCCACTGGTAGATCAACCGTCGTGGTCGGCGCGAGTGTCAGCGCGCTCGACGCGATGGTGGTCGGTGCCGGGGTAGTTGTCGAAGCCTTTGTCGTCGTTGATGATTCGACTACGCGAGTGGTGGAGGTCGGGGATGTCCGTGCGGTCGGCTCGCCGTCGTTGAGACCGGCGACCACCGAAAGACCGAGTACGCCGACAACTCCGATTCCCGCCACCAACGGCCAACGCCGCTTCTTCTCGGACTGCCTGGGCGGACGCGCCCACGGATCGGGCGGCTGAATCGGTCGAGTCACTGTGTCCCCTTCGATTATCGGGCGATCTCGGGGGCTTCATCGCGACCGGTTCGACATGCGTTACCCAGCTGGGAACACATCAAACCTGCAATTTTTCGGAGGGTATCGGCCGCCGAGAACAGCTCTCAGCGGCCGACATTCGGGGTGGTCTAGCCCTGCCTGCGATTCAGCCGATCAGGCAGGGGGCCGCGCCGTCGAGGGAAGCGGTGAGGGGGCGGGTTTCGGGGGTGGGGTTCCAGTGGCCGTCGGTGGCGGCGTATTCCCAGGTGGGCCCGTTGGTGACCAAGGTAGCGACCGCGCCGATCAGGCGGTCGACGTCGGCGGCGGTGGTTCCGAGGCCGATGCTGGCACGGAGGGCCGCGTCGAGGCCGAGGCTGGTGAGCAGCGGGTGGGCGCAGAAACGGCCGTCGCGTACGCCGATGGCGTGTTCTGCGGAGAGGTAGGAGGCGACCTTACCGGGGGCGTGGTCGGCGACGGTGAAGGCGACGATGCCGACACAGTCGGGGCTGTCGGACCAGATGGTGACCAGGTCGACGCCTGCGATCGCGGACAAACCGTCACGAAGACGGTCCGCCAGAAAGCGTTCGTGGGCAACGAGTTCAGTGGAGTCGATCGCGGCGAGTGCGTCGCACGCGGCGGCGATAGCGGCCGCGCCCAACACATTCGGCGAACCGGCCTCGTGCCGCTGCGGCGCGCAAGCCCATTCGACCTCCGACACACCGACATTGCGCACCGCACCGCCGCCCGCCAGGTAGGGCTCACCCTGGTCCAGCCAGTCGCGTCGGCCGACGAGCACGCCCGAACCGAACGGGGCGTACAGCTTGTGCCCGGAGAACGCGAGATAGTCGATCCCGCTCTCGCGCAAGGAGATCCGTCGATGTGGAGCCAGCTGCGCGGCATCGACGAGGATGCGCGCACCGCACAGGTGGGCGATGGTCGCGAGGCGCTCCAGCGGCAGTACCTCACCGGTGACATTGGATGCCCCGGTCACCGCGAGCAGCGCGGCGGGCTTGCTGCACAGCTCGGCGACGACTCGCTGAATCGTCTCCTCGACGGTGGCGGCGGCCCGTACCACCCGGCGACCGTGCGCGGTCCACGGCAGGAAGTTGGCGTGGTGCTCGATATCGAGCACCACGGTCTCCCCGGGCACGCATCCGGCCAGCAGGTTCAGCGAATCGGTGGTGTTGCGGGTGAACACGACGACCTGGTCGTCGTCGGCGTCGAGGAACCGGGCGACCGCGCCACGGGAAGCCTCGTAGCACTCGGTCGAGATCCGCGAGGCGTAGCCCGCACCCCGGTGCACGCTGGCGTAGTACGGCAGCAACTGCGAAATCCGGTCGGTGACCTGCTTCAATGCCGGCGCACTCGCGGCGTAGTCGAAGTTGGCGTAGGAGCTGGTGCCGCCTTGAACGAGCGGAACCTGCAGGTCGGCACCGGAAACGGCGGCGATGGCACAGGTGGGGTCGATTACAGCAGTCATGACGAAATCCCGTCGGCTCAGGGACCCGCTCCAGAGAGGTGGCCCGCGCTTGCCGCGCCCAATTCGGACGTCAGCCTGGTCGTCACCCGGAGCACCCCACCGCGGAGGAGGGTTGCCGACCAGCAAGCCGGGGCTGAACGCTGGTACTCGTGACCTGAAACGAGAGTGACAGACGACCGCCGGACCTGTCAACCACCTTTCGCCGACCGCGCTCCGAGTCGCCGCCGACCGCACACGACCTCGCCCGGTTCGACACGCCGACCCGGTCTCCGACGCGAATGCGCGGGATTGCCCCCGAGTTGCCTGCTCACACCCAATTCTCAACCATCTACACACCCCATGATGGAGGAACCGAATGATTGGGCACCTCCACCATTTGCTAGAGTTCCCACTCATGTCCACGAACACGAACTCCGTCCGCGGCCTGCCGCGCTACCCGGTGTACGCGCTCGGACGGCTCACCAAGGCCCTGCACGCCGAGATCGACGTCCCGTTGCGCGATCACTGGGTGCTCACCTTCATCGCCGAGAACGCCGACCTGACGCAGAAGAAAGTGGGCGACGCGCTCGGTATCGACCGCAGTGAAGTCGTGCGCCTGATCGACGCGCTGGAACGCGCCGAACTGGTCGAACGCACCCGCGACGGCAAGGATCGCCGCAAGTACCGGCTGCGGATCACCGAGGCGGGGCGCAAGCAGTGCAAACGCACCGACAAGCTGATCGCCGAGGCCACCGCCCGCGTGCTGGGACGCCTGGACGAAGAAGAACAGCGGACGCTGCACCGGCTGGCGGTCACCGCCCTCGGCGAGATGCCGGAATCGCCGTCGTGAACAGCGCCGACGGCACGCGCTTCGCTGCCGTCCGGCAACACCCGCACCGAGTACCGTTGGCATCTGGTGACCATCCTGTTTGCCCTCCGGTAACCCGCTCATGAAACAACAGACACCACCGATGGGGGTCAACCGATGAGAGGTGGACTGAGCACGATGCTCGAGCCACACACTGAGGTAGCGGCGGTTCTTCGCGACCCGCTGCTGCGCGCCGATCTCGCCGCACCGCCACGGACCCTGGTCGACATCCTGACCAGCACCGCCCTCGCACACCCTGACGCACCGGCCGTCGACGACGGCACCGTCGTGCTCAGCTACATGGAATTGATCGCCGCGATCGAGGCCAGGATGGCCGAACTCACCGAGGCGGGCGTGCGGCCGGGCGACCGGGTCGGCGTACGGATGCCGTCGGGCACCGCCGCGCTCTACGTGACGATTCTGGCCGTGCTCTACTGCGGCGCCGCCTACGTGCCCGTCGACGCCGACGACCCGCAGGAGCGAGCCAAGCTCGTCTTCGGCGAGGCCAGGGTGAGCGCGATCGCCACCGGCGACGGCATCGAGTCGGCCACCACGGCTACGGGCGAACACGACTGGAACACCCTGCCCACCCCCGCCGATGACGCGTGGATCATCTTCACCTCCGGCTCCACCGGCACCCCCAAAGGTGTGGCGGTCACCCATCGCAACGCCGCCGCCTTCGTCGACGCCGAAGCCCGCCTGTTCCTGCGGAAGGCCCCGATCGGTCCCGGCGACCGCGTGCTGGCCGGACTCTCGGTGGCCTTCGACGCCTCCTGCGAGGAAATGTGGCTGGCCTGGCGCAACGGCGCCTGCCTCGTCCCCGCTCCGCGCGACCTGGTGCGCACCGGCGCCGACCTCGGCCCGTGGTTGATGCGCCGCGAGATCAGCATCGTCTCCACGGTGCCCACCCTGGCCGCGACCTGGCCCGCCGAAGCGCTGGAATCGGTGCGGCTGTTGATCTTCGGCGGCGAAGCGGTGCCCCCGGAACTGGCCGAACGGCTCGCCGGCGCCGACCGCGAAGTGTGGAACACCTACGGCCCCACCGAGGCAACCGTCGTCGCCTGCGCCGCGCTGCTCTCCGGCGAGATGCCCGTTCGCATCGGCCTGCCCCTCGACGGCTGGGATCTGACCGTCGTCGACCCCCAGGGCAACCCGGTGGCCGAAGGCGAAACCGGCGAACTCGTGATCGGCGGCGTCGGCCTCGCCCGCTATCTCGATCCTGCCAAGGACGCCGAGAAATACGCCCCGCTGCCCTCGCTCGGCTGGGAACGCGCTTATCGCAGTGGCGATTTGGTGCGCAACGACTACCAGGGCCTGATCTTCCTCGGCCGCGCCGACGACCAGATCAAGATCGGCGGGCGTCGCATCGAACTCGGCGAGCTCGACAATGCGCTACAGCACCTGCCCGGTGTCAGCGGTGCCGCTGCCGCGATCCGAACCACCAAGGCGGGCAACAAGATCCTCGTCGGCTACCTCACTGGACCTGGTCCCGACTTCGACGTGAAGAAGGCCAGAGAGATTCTGGCCGAACAACTTCCGGCGCCGCTGGTGCCGCGCCTGGCGATCGTCGCCGATCTGCCTACGCGCACCTCCGGCAAGGTCGACCGCGACGCACTGCCGTGGCCGCTGCCGAGCACCGACGAACCCGCCGAGACAGGACTGTCGGGCACGGCGGCGTGGGTGGCGGGTCTGTGGGACGCGATCCTGGGCGCCGAGGCCACCGACCTCGATGCGGAATTCTTCGATCTGGGCGGCGGCTCGCTCTCGGCGGCACAGCTCGTCGGCGCGTTGCGTGAGCGGTACCCGCACGTCACCGTCGCCGATCTCTACGACCACCCGCGCCTCGGCTCGCTGGTCGAACTCCTCGACGGCAGCGCACCGGTCGCGGCCGTCGACGTGCGCGTCGTCGAACCGACACCGCTGCGCGCGCAGATCACCCAGGTACTGGCCACGATTCCGCTGACCACCCTCACCGGGTTGCAGTGGGTCACCTGGCTGACCGTGGTCTCCGGCATCGCAGGCTGGTCGGGTTCGCTGCCGTGGCTGCCGCGCCTGTCGTGGTGGTGGATCCTGCTGGCATTCGTGCTGTTCATCTCGCCGATCGGCCGGATGACGATCTGCGTGGCCGGTGCGAGAATCCTGCTCGCCGGGCTGCGTCCCGGGTCCTACCCCCGCGGGTCGTCCGTGCACCTACGGCTGTGGGCCGCTGTCCGGCTGTCCGAAGCCAGTGGCGCCGAAAGTCTCTCCGGCGCACCGCTGATGGTCCCGTTCGCGCGGGCACTCGGCGCCAAGATCGGCAAGGGCGTCGACCTGCACAGCCTGCCCCCGGTCACCGGCATGCTCGAACTCGGCGACGGCGCCAGCGTGGAACCCGAAGTGGATCTGTCCGGCTACTGGGTCGACGGCGACATCGTGCACATCGGCGCCATCACCATCGGCGACGGCGCGGTGATCGGCGCCCGCTCGATCCTGTTGCCCGGCAGCAAGATCGGCAAGAAGGCCGAGATCGCGCCCGGCTCCGCGGTATCGGGCAAGGTCAAGGGCGAACAGGAATGGGCGGGCTCACCCGCCACCAAGACCGGCAAGGCGCCGCGCCGCTGGCCCGACCACTCCCCCGAACGCGCCAGGCACTGGCTGGTCGTGTTCGGTCTGTCGTCGATGGTGCTGGCCGCGATGCCCGTATTCGGCCTCGCCGTCGGCGGCACCTTCATCGCCTGGTGGGTCCGCGAGGAGACCACCATCAGCGCCGCCGCCCTGCGCGGTTTCGCCATCCTGCCGCTCGCCACGCTGCTCAGTCTCGGCGTCTACGCCGTGGCCACCGTGATCGCGGTGCGCCTGCTCAGCATCGGTTTGCGCGAGGGCTACCACCCCGTGCGCAGCCGCACCGGCTGGCAGGTGTGGGCCACCGAGCGCCTGCTCGACTCCGCCCGCACCTTCCTGTTCCCGCTCTACGCCAGCCTGCTCACCCCGGTCTGGCTGCGGTTGCTCGGCGCGAAGATCGGCAAGAACGTCGAGGCGTCGACCGTGCTGATGCTGCCCAAGTTCACCGTGATCTCCGACGGCGCGTTCCTGGCCGACGACACCATGATCGGCAGCTACGAACTCGGCGGCGGCTGGCTGCGCATCGGCGAATCCAAGGTCGGCAAGCGCGCCTTCCTCGGCAATTCGGGGATGACCGCGCCCGGTCGGCGCGTGCCCAAGAACGGCCTCGTCGCGGTGCTCTCGGCCGCCCCGAACAAGGCGAAGGCGGGCTCGTCGTGGCTGGGCAGTCCGCCCGTGCGGTTGCGTCGCGCGACCGAGTCCAGCGACACCTCGCGCACCTTCGATCCGCCGCTGCGCTTGAAGCTGGCACGGGCCTTCGTGGAGACGTGCCGCTTGATCCCGGTGATGGTGACCTTCGCCATCGGTCTCGGGGTACTGCTCGTGCTCGCGTTGATCGCTCAGCACACCGATTACCTGGTCGCGGCACTTGTCTCGGGCCTGGTCCTGATGGCCGCGGGCGCGCTGGCGGGAACCATCGCCGTGGCGGCGAAGTGGTTGATCGTCGGGCGAATTCGCGCGATCGAATACCCGCTGTGGAGCTCGTTCGTGTGGCGCAACGAAGTCTCCGACGCCTTCGTCGAAACCGTCGCGGCGCCGTGGTTCGCGCGTGCCGCCACGGGTACTCCCGTCATGAATCTGTGGCTGCGCGGACTCGGTGCCAAGATCGGCCGCGGGGTATGGTGCGAGTCCTATTGGCTACCGGAGGCGGACCTGGTGACACTCGGTGACGGCGCGACCGTGGAGCGCGGCTGCGTGGTGCAAACGCACCTGTTCCACGACCGAATCATGTCCATGGACACGGTGACCCTCGAAGCGGGCGCCACCCTCGGGCCGCACTGCGTCGCCCTGCCCGCCGCTCACATCGGCGCGGGCGCCACCATCGGACCGGCGTCGCTGGTCATGCGTGGCGATGTGGTTCCGCCCTCGACTCGCTGGTGGGGCAACCCCATCTCGCACTGGACCGATCCTGCCGTGACGCGGGAGTCGAGGCAGCGCGGAGCCGCCTGATGCGGAGCAAGTTCTACGAGGAACCCATCGATGCCTACCTGCCGCAGAACGGCAATCGCGGCTATCGCGTGTCCCGCTACGAGCTGGAGCTGAGCTACAAACCGGCCAGCAACCGGCTCGCCGGACGCGCGGTGATCATCGCGGTCACCACGACGGTGCGGCCGTGGTTCACCCTCGACATATCGCAGGCGCTGATGGTGTCGAAGGTGCTCGTCAACGGGTCGAAGGCGGTGAAATTCGTCCATCAGCAGGGCAAGCTCGCGCTCACGCCGCAGCAGAAGATCCCCGCCGGTGGCGTTCTCGAGATCACCGTCCATTACGCGGGCACCCCCAAGCCGGTGCGCGGGCCCTGGGGCGAGGTCGGCTGGGAAGAGCTCACCGAGGGCGCGCTGGTCGCGAGTCAGCCCAACGGCGCGGCCTCCTGGTTCCCGTGCGACGACCACCCGAGTTCCAAAGCGTCCTACCGGATTTCGATCACCACCGACAGCCCGTTCTACGCGCTGGCCAACGGCACCCTGCTCAGCAAGCAGCCCAAGGCCAGCCAGACCACCTGGGTGTACGAGATGGCCGAGCCGATGGCGAGCTATCTGGCGACGATCCAGATCGGCAGCTACCGCAAGTACCGGGTCGGCGCCGCAGGCGAACCGGTGCCGATGCACGCTGTCATCCCGCCGCGATTGCGAGCGAGCTTCGACCACGACTTCGCGCGCCAGCCCGAGATGATGGCGTTGTTCACCGAGCGGTTCGGGCCGTACCCGTTCGACGATTACACCGTGGTCGTCACCGACGACGAACTCGACATCCCGATCGAGGCGCAGGGGATCTCGATCTTCGGCGCCAACCATTGCGATGGCAAGCGCGGCGCGGAACGTCTTGTCGCACACGAACTCGCGCATCAGTGGTTCGGCAACAGCCTCACGCTGAAGCGGTGGCAAGACATCTGGCTGCACGAGGGTTTCGCCTGTTACGCGGAATGGATCTGGTCCGAAGCCTCCGGTGGGCCGACCGCCGATCAGCTGGCCCGGGCCGCGCGGGCGAACCTCGCGCGTCAGCCGCAGGACATCATCATCGGCGATCCCGGACCCAAGGACATGTTCGACGACCGGGTCTACAAGCGTGGCGCGCTCACCCTGCACGCGCTGCGGCTGGAACTGCGCGATCACCTGTTCTTCGAACTGATCAGGGAGTGGACCGCGCGATACCGGCACTCCTCTATTACTACGGAGGAATTCGTCGACCTGGCAGGCCACTACAGTGTGGCGCCGCTGCGCGGGCTGTTCGCGATCTGGCTCGGGACCAAGCCGCTGCCACAACTACCGCCGCTGGGCGGGCAGGCGCATCAGAACACCAGGTAGCGCTGGGCCAGTTCCTCGATGAGCGGATCCTCGGCCTGCACCATCTCCAGTGCCTCGAGGTCGTCGGCCACCGAGATGGTCCTGGCGTCGTCGTGCTCGGGATCCGGCCCGTCCTGGGCGAGCTGGCGCTGCAATTTCTGTCTGACTCTGTCTTTCAGTGAATCGCCCATAGGTCCAGCTTGCCCGGTATTCGGGTTGCGAACCACTGTCAGACAGGCGTGAGCCAGGTTCCCCACGGCGTGTTGCGGAGTACGGAGTAGACGGCGAGTAGCCCGAAGAAGGACCACACGATCACCGGGCTCAGACTGGGCAGACGCCACCGTTGTCCACGGCGAGCACGCAGGATCCAGTCGATGACGAAGACCGCGAACGCGACGGTCAGCGGCACGGCGAGCAGATTGCTGTGCAGCGAGTCGATGATGTTGCCGTCGGTGAGGTTGTGCATCGCGCGCATGCCACCACAGCCGGGGCAGTACACCCCGAACAGCACGTAGACCGGGCACAGGCCGTAGGAACCCTCGACGTGCGGGTCGCGGAAATGCAGCAGGGCCAGCGTCCCGATGCCGAGACCGGCGGCGATCACCGGGGGTGTCATCCGCTGCCAGGTCGAGCGCGGGCCACCCCGGTTCGGGTCTGCGCCGGAAAACTCGGCCGTGACGTGCGTTTTGTCCACTCCCCTACGGTAGCGGCGGCCGATCACCGCCGCCAGCAGAAGCCTGGCGCGAACGATGCCTGATCGTGCTCTTTCCGTGTAATCTTTCGCCGGATTCTGGCGATTTCACAGTGCCGGCATGCTCGGTGACTCAGTTCACAACAAGTGGGACACTGTGACCCGCTAACACTAGCTAGCACCCCAGCTCGCACTGTACGGTGGCCTACGACACAAAGGAGTGCCACATGCTTGCGAAGTCGATGATGACGCTCGCGGCAGCGCGAACCATGGTCTCTCACCTCGAGACCGGCGCACTGACCGCACAGTTCCGTGCCGGGCTGCGTACCCGCAGTTTCGCCACCGCGAAACTCAACGCTCCCACCGCCGAGCACCGGGTCGTCCCGGTGGCCACCGCGGACGGCGCGCAGCTCCGGGTCCACGTCTACGGTCCCGATACCGCCCCCACCCTGGTCCTCATCCATGGCTGGGCCTGCAGTATCGAATACTGGAACCCGCAGATCACCGCCTTCGCCGGCGAGTACCGCGTGGTCAGCTACGACCAGCGCGGCCACGGCGAGTCCACCCTCGGCACCGCCGTCCCCAGCGAGCACACCCTCGCCGACGATCTGTCCGCCGTCCTCGACGCGACGCTGCGCGGGGACGAGAAGGCCGTCCTGGCCGGGCACAGCATGGGCGGGCTCACCATTCAGGCCTGGGCCAAGCATCACCCCGAGCAGGTCTCGCAGCGCGCGTCCGCCGTGCTGCTGGCCAACACCGCCAATGCCGCGATCCGCTGGGAAACCGACATGGTGCCGGTGCTGAACAAGCAGCTCACCGTCGGGCAGTACCCGGTCACCCTGCTCGGCGCGCCGGTGCGGATGCCGCAGCCGGTCAGCGAGTCGCTGCTGTTCGCGCCGCTGCCGATCCCCGGCGGCTGGCTCACCCAGCAGATTCTCCGCAGTCGGGTTCTCACCGCTGAGGCCACCGCCGACGAGGTCGACTTCGCGATGGGCATCGTCCGCTCCTGCCGTCCGGTCGCGCGGGCCCGCCACGCCGCCGCCATGGCCGATATGGATCTGTCGGCGGGCACCGCCAACCTGACCGTGCCGACCACTGTGATCGCCAGCGCCAGGGACCGGCTGCTCCCGCAGCGCCTTTCGCGCCCGATCGTCGACATCCTGCGCCGCACCGGCCACCTGGCCGATTTCCATGTGCTGCCGCACGGTCACCTCAGCAATGTCGAAGACACCGACGCCTTCGATGCCGTGGTGCACCAGATCCTGCGCAGCTCCTCGAACTCTCGGGCCACCCGCCGCAACGTCGCTGTCCGCTGACCCGAGCCAGTTCTCCTGAGACCGATCAACGGCGATCGGCTCAGGAGTAACCGCGAAGAAGGCCCCCGACCTCGTCGGGGGCCTTTGTCGTCGGGTCATGGGAGCAGCAGGCCCCAATACAGCGACCAGAGCACGAAACCTGTTCCGCCGCAAACTAACAGGGTCCATCGGATCCGCGCACCATCGCTTGCTCCGCCCAGGGTGTGGCGGGCGCGGGCGAGCACGACACCGAGCGCGACCACCGCGCCGAGGGCGACCAGTTGCAGTGCCAGCCACGGCAGGGTGCGGCCGAACAACAAGGGGCCGAACGAGGTTGCACGGGTGGTGAGGATGTAGCCGAGCTGGACCACAGTGCCCACGATGCCGATCACTATCGCGCACACCAATACTCGCGCGGGCAGCCGATCGGGCAGCCGCCATCGCCCGACCATCCCGGTGAACGCGTAACCGCTCAGCGCCAGGATCATGCCGAACAACAGGGTCAGTTGCACCGCGGTCGATTCCCACCAGGAGGCCGACGCCAGCGCCCGCACCGGATATCCCTGTGCTGCTGGCTGATCCGTGGTCGGCGGTGTCGCCGAACCGGGAAGACCGTTGACCCAATCACCCATGAGCTCGCCGTATCCCGACGCCAAGCCAGGAAGTTTGTCGAAGCCATCGGTGGTCGGCTGTCCGGCGTGCTGGGCGTTCGGGAGCGTGCGCAGCGTGTAGTTCGTCTTTCCGGCGTGGTCGAAGGCGGTCTGGAAGCCGCGCAGGCTGTCACCGGGTGGGGTGAGGCGGTCCTGGTCACCCCAGATCGCGAGAACCGGCTGCGGGATTCTCTCCAGTACCGGGATCGGGTCGTAATCGGCTTGCGCGAACTGATCGGCGGCTACCAGCTGACGAATACCGTTGCGGGCCAATACATCAACCATCGAGCCGCGTACGCCTGCCGCACCGAACCGGGTCTCGTTGGCCCACGCCTGTTGCGCGGCCGGTTGGACCGAGTTGGCGCCGATCGTGATCAGGAACGCGGCCTCGGTGGATCGTGAAGCAGCCAGTGGTGCGACCCATCCACCCTCCGACAGTCCCCACAGGCCGACGCGCGCCGGATCGACTTCGGGCCGATTCCGCAGTGCGGCAAGGCCTGCCAGCGCATCGTCGGCCAGGAGTGAATAGTCACGGTGCGATGGCGTGTATCCCTCGGTGCGCTTGTCGTATCGCAACGCGACGATGCCCGCTCGGGCGAATGCCTCGGCGACCAGGTCGTAGTGCTCGCCGCTACCGTTGCCCGAGCCGTGGACGAGCACGACGCCCGGCCTGCCGGTCGCTCCCGCGGGGGCGTGCACTGTGCCAGAGGTGGTTGTGCCGTCTGTGCGGGTGAAGGTGATGTCGACGGTGACGGTGTTCTGTGCATGCGCCGCCGGAAACCCAGCGACGGCGGCGATCATGATGGCGAGCAGAATGATTCGTCGGAAGATCGAGAGCACTCCATGTCCTAGTCTGCGGTGTTCGTGCGAGGTGCCGGGAAGGCGAGAAAGCGCGTCAGCACGCGGCGGACGCCAGGGCGATCCTGCGGGTGCGACTGCTGAAAACGCTTGAGCAGCGTCATGTAGTCCTCGAAGAATTCCTCGAGTTCGGCGGGCGTCGCGTAGATCGCGCCGCGCGAGAAGGGCATCATGTCGGCCCACTCACTCAACTCGGCACGCTCGGCCTGGAAGCGCTGGAACATCTCGATGTCTTCGGTGATGTGCTGGGCGACAAGACCTTCCATCAGCTCACGCAACTCCGGCGACTGTTCCCGATCCATCCGGTAGCGCAGGTCCTTCGGCGGCGAACGCCACCACCGCTCCTTGCCCTTGGCCAGTTCGGGCGCCTCCTCGATGAAGCCGTGTTCGGCGAGTTGGCGCAGGTGATAACTGGTCGCACCGGTGTTCTCGCCCAACTGCGCCCCCAAAGCCGTCGCGGTCGCAGGCCCGTTCTCGGCAAGGGCGCGCAAGATCCGCTGCCGCAGCGGGTGCGCGAGCGCGCGCAGGGCAGCGGGATCGGTGATCTCTCTGGGTGGTACCTCGTCGGCCATAGTTGCACAGTACTCTTTGCACAGTTATCTGTGCAAAGAGTTTATGCAACAACACTCTACGACGGGGTTCGAAACCAGCAGGCCCCGGCGCACATGCGCCGGGGCCTGGGACTACGAGGTTGGATTCAATGTCAACTCTGCTCACCGGCCGAATGGGCCGATGCCGTACACCGCATCCGACTTTCCCTGAGACGCGGAACTGATAAATGACTACTCAGTGGGCACCACCTCCTGGATCGCCGGTCTTGCCCTCATTGCTTGTTCACTTCGTTCTTCGTCTTGCTTCTTCGCCCTCTCCGGCGGTCCGGCCTACTGCACCGGATTCTCTTCTCCGCCGGAAGGGACGGTCGAACTACCTACTCCCGGGCAGCTCACCTGCCCGGCCTCTGGATTTATCTTCTGAACGACAGCGACTGTATACCGCCTCCAGAAAAATGTCTACACCCGGCACAGCAGATTTTTTCTAACCCGATGAGGGCTAACCTCACCAGCATTTGCCGTGGTCATACCCGCTCGAGGCAGGCGGTGTACGCGATCTCGGCAACAGCCGAGCTGGAGCGACGGCGGTACCCGCCGCTACCGCACCGCCGGGCGTGAACCTGGCTGGGATTGCACGGATCCTGAGTCTCGAAGGCACCAACGCCGGCAACGACCGCCTCCGCCGTAAGACCAGGCCGCGACAGGTGGGCTGATTCGCATCCGAGCCCGGATGACCTGCCCCGGTCGATGTTCAGAGAAATGCAGAAAGGGCGGGCACCGGATGTATCCGGTGCCCGCCCTTTACTGGCTTTTTGAGCCGCCTGCGAGAATCGAACTCGCGACCTTTTCATTACGAGTGAAGCGCTCTACCGACTGAGCTAAGGCGGCGTGCCATTTCGGCGACGCGAGTCTATCGCGGGAACCGGTAGAACGCGAAAACGGGTGGTCAGGTGGTGCGGGCGGTGATGAGGGTGGCGACCATGGCGGCGATGGCGAAGCGAGGTTTCACGTTGAGGTCGAGGGCTTCGCGGCAGGCCAGGACGGCGTCGATGCTGCGCAGGAGGCCTTCGGGGCGGACATTGGTGGCGAGGTCGGTGATCTCGCTTGCCATGTCGGGGTGGGTGAGGGTGATGGGGGTGCCGCGGCCTGCGAAACGCATGGCCAGGGCGTCGCGGTACATGCCTGCGATGTCGATGAGGGCGCGGTCGAGTGCGTCGCGGCCGGTGCGGGTGGCGCGGGATTTCTGGCGGCGTTCGAGGTCTTTGAGGACACCGGCCGAACCGCGGGTGGCCGAGGCGGAGCCCTTGCCGGTGCCGCCTGCGCCGAGGGCGGTGGCGAGTTCGTCGCGTTCGCGGTCGTCGCGGTCAGCGCTCATCAGCTTGGCTTCGTCGTCGGCGGATTTCACCAGTTCGTCGGCGGCGGCGTAGGCGGCGCCGGGGCGTTCGGTCGCGGTGACCAGAGCGAGGGCGCGCTTGCGTCGTTGGCGGGAGTCTTCGTCGGTGGCGAGGCGCCGGGCTCGGCCGACGTGGCCGCCGCTGACCGAAGCCGCCCAGTCGGCGGTTTTCGCGTCGAGTTGGTCGCGCTCGCGCAGGACCTGTGCGATAGCGGGGACGGTCGGGGTCACCAGGTGTACGTGTCTGCAGCGCGAGCGCAGGGTGACGGAGATGTCCTCGGGGTCGACGGTGGGGGCGCACAGCAGGAAGACCGTGCGGTCCGGTGGTTCTTCGACGACCTTGAGCAGGGCATTGGCAGCACCCTCGGTAAGGCGGTCGGCGTCTTCGACGACTACCACCTGCCAGCGACCGGTGCTCGGACGGCGGGCCGCGATCTGCACGATCGCGCGCATCTCCTTGGTGCTGATGCTCAGCCCCTCGGGGATGATGCGCCGCACGTCGCCGTGGGTACCGGCCATCGTGGTGGTGCACGCGTGACACTTCCCGCAGCCGACGATGTCGGGATCGGTGCACTCCAGCGCCGCCGCGAAACACAGCGCCGCGACGGACCGCCCCGACCCGGGCGGCCCGGTGAACAGCCACGAATGCGTCATCGCCCCGGTGACCACCCCTGCCCGCGCCGCCTTCGCGGCAGCGGCCAGCTCGGTCTCGACCACGTCCTGGCCGACCAGTCGATCGAAGACACCTGCCACGCGCTACACCCTAGCCACGGGGTCCGACAACACTTCCGGACGCCTGGATCATCGACAACCAGCGGATGCGGCGGCCAGGTTCACCACTTGCTCAATCGTCTTCGGTCCCAGCAGATTTCGCTGCGGCCTTCTTCGCCGGAGCCTTCTTGGCCGCGGTCGACTTCTTGGCCGCGGTCTTGGTAGCCGTCTTGGTCGCGGTCGACTTCGCCGCGGCCTTCTTGGCCGGCGCCTTCTTGGCCGCCTTCTTCGCGGTCGTCTTCTTCGCCGCCTTCTTCACCGGACCACGCGCCCGACGATCGGCAAGCAGTTCGGAGGCGCGCTCGTCGGTGATCGACTCGACCTCGTCGCCCTTGCGCAGGCTGGCATTGGTCTCGCCGTCGGTGACGTACGGACCGAAGCGGCCGTCCTTGATCACCATCGGCTTGTCGGTGGCGGAGTCGTTGCCCAGCTCACGCAGCGGGGCCGCGGCCGAGGCCTGACGTCCGCGACGCTTGGGCTCGGCGTAGAGCTTCAGCGCCTCGTCGAGGGTGACCGAGAACAGCTGATCCTCGGTCGCCAGCGAACGGGAATCGGTGCCCTTCTTCAGATACGGGCCGTACCGGCCGTTCTGCGCGGTGATCTCCTCGCCCGAGGTGGGGTCGTTGCCGACCACACGGGGCAACGAGAGCAGCATCAGCGCGTCGTCGAGGGTGATCTCGGCCAGGTCCATCGACTTGAACAGCGAACCGGTGCGCGGCTTGACCTCCGCGGCCTTCTTGGTCTTCTTCGCGGGCGCGGCGTCCGGGTCGGGTGCGGGCGGTTCCGGCAGTACTTCGGTGACGTACGGGCCGAAACGTCCTTCCTTGGCAACGATTTCGTGCCCCGACACCGGGTCGACGCCGAGCGAGCGACCCTCCTGCGGCGTGGAGAACAGCTTCTCGGCGACCTCGGGCGTCAGCTCGTCGGGCGGCAGATCGTCGGGCAGGTTCGCCCGCTGCGAGATCCGATCACCCTCGGGGTCATCGGGATTGATGATCATCCGCTCCAGATACGGACCGAAGCGGCCGACGCGGACCACGACATCGCGGCCTTCTTCGTCGACGAACATCTTGATCGAGTTCACTTCGCGCGCGTCGATGTCGTCGAGCTGCACGGAGACCATCTTCTTCAGGCCACCCGAGCGCGCGACCGAACCCTCCGCGCCGGATTCGCCGCCGAAGTAGAAGCTGGACAACCAGTTTCCGCGCTGCTCGCGTCCACCGGCGATCGCGTCGAGGTCGTCCTCCATCGCGGCGGTGAAGTCGAAGTCGACGAGCCGACCGAAGTAGGCCTCGAGCAGTCCCACCACCGCGAACGCCACCCAGGCCGGGGCCAGCGCGCTACCGCGCTTGTAGACGTACCCACGATCGAGGATCGTCTTGATGATCGAGGAGTAGGTCGACGGGCGGCCGATGCCGAGGTCTTCCAGTGTCTTGATCAGCGAGGCTTCGGTGTAGCGGGCGGGCGGGTTGGTGCTGTGGCCGTCGGGGGTGAGTTCGACGGCGGTGACGCTCTGACCCTCTTCCAGTGCGGGCAAACGAGATTCGGCGTCGTCGGACTGGCCGCCCGCCTCCTCGTCCACACTCTCGACGTAGGCCTTGAGGAACCCGGCGAAGGTGATGGTGCGGCCCGAGGACGAGAACACGCACTCCTCGCCGGTCCCCGCGGTGCCGGTGATGCGCAGGGTCAGCGTGGTGCCGCGCGCGTCGACCATCTGCGAGGCGACCGTGCGCTGCCAGATCATCTCGTAGAGCTTGAACTCGTCGTTGTCGACCTTGGAGGCCAGCTGACCTGGCGTCATGAAGGTGTCGCCCGAGGGACGGATCGCCTCGTGTGCCTCCTGCGCGTTCTTGACCTTGCGGGTGTACTGGCGCGGCGACGGCGAGACGTACTCCGCGCCGTAGAGCTGAGTCGCCTGCGAGCGAGCCGCCGCGATGGCCGACTCCGACAGCGTCGTGGAGTCGGTACGCATATAGGTGATGTAGCCGTTTTCATACAGCCGCTGCGCGACCCGCATCGTGCGCTCGGAGGTGAACCGCAGCTTGCGGCCCGCTTCCTGCTGCAACGTGGAGGTCATGAACGGCGGATACGGCTTGCGTGTGTACGGCTTGGCCTCGGCCGAGCTGACCTCGAGCGCGGCGCCGTCGAGCGCCTCGGCCAGCCTGCGGGCGTAGGCCTCGTCGAGCACGACGACACCGGTGGCCGACTTGAGCTGACCGTCGGAACCGAAATCACGACCGGAGGCGACGCGGTCGCCGGAGACCTGCACCAGGCGCGCGCCGAACGTGCGCGGGTTGGTCGAATCGGACTTCTCGTCGGGACCCGCGTCGAGCTTGGCGGCGATATCCCAGTACCCGGCGGAGCGGAAAGCGATGCGCTCACGCTCACGCTGGACGATCACCCGGGTGGCGACGGACTGCACGCGACCGGCGGAAAGCCGAGGCATGACCTTCTTCCACAGCACCGGAGAGACCTCGTAGCCGTAGAGGCGGTCCAGGATGCGGCGGGTTTCCTGGGCGTCTACCAGGTCGTTATCGAGCTCGCGCGTGTCGGCGGCGGCGGCGAGGATGGCGGGCTCGGTGATCTCGTGGAAGACCATCCGGCGAACCGGGACCTTCGGCTTGAGCGTTTCGAGCAGGTGCCAGGCGATCGCCTCACCCTCACGGTCGGGGTCGGTGGCGAGGTAGAGCTCGTCGGCGTCGGCCAGCAAGCTCTTGAGCTCGGCGACCTTGGCCTTCTTATCCGGGTTCACCACATAGATCGGCTCGAAGTCGTGATCGACGTCGACACCGAGGCGGGCCCACGGTTGACCTTTATATTTGGCCGGCACGTCAGCGGCACCGCGCGGCAAGTCACGGATGTGGCCCACCGAGGCCTCGACCGTGTAGTTGCGACCTAGATAGGGCGCGATCTTGCGGGCCTTGGTCGGCGACTCGACGATCACGAGACGACGCAGGGGTCGGCCCTGATCGGCTGAACTGCGGTCTCGTGTTGCCACCGGCGAACACCTTCCTTCTAGATCCGCGCGTCGGGAGGTCCGCTCGGTGCGCGGCTGGGGCAGACGGCGACGTTCGGACATCACCACCAGTGACGTTTATACCCTGCGCACTTGGGGTAGAGGCATTTGCGGCGTTTCACGTCGCGGGCGCTGTCCTGGGCGATGCTACCCGGAAATGACTCGTCCCCCTCCTCCGCATGCGGAGGAGGGGGACGAGGCGTTGTTGTGTTTCGCAGCTCAGGAGAGCGCGCGAACGCCGGTGGCCTGGGGGCCCTTGGTGCCCTGGCCGACCTCGAACTCGACCTTCTGGTTTTCCTCAAGGGTACGGAAGCCCGTGCCCTGGATCTCCGAGTAGTGGACGAAGACGTCAGCTGAGCCGTCCTCGGGCGCGATGAAGCCGAACCCCTTCTCCGCGTTGAACCACTTCACAGTTCCCTGTGCCATTCTGTTTCCTTCTCTTTCTACCGGAAACGGCGGACAACTGGGTTCGTCCACCGGGCCCGTTCCGACCGCTGTACCGTTGGTCCCCCTGCAAGGAAATCCTGAGCACGGCGTTCGCAACAACGATCCTGCTGATGGTTTGGACCTTGGATCCGTCCCTCGAACACAGAAGCTTGCGACCGAGACCCAGTGAACCATGTCTCTGAGCAATTCGACAGTCGAGTTACCGAGTATTTGCAAAATTCATGATCTTGCGAATGTGCAGGTAAGGGAGAGATTGGGTGTATCCGTACTTTCGGTCTGTTTGCTTCTTGATAACCGAGTGAGCTTCCAGCAAACATGCTGTGACCCAGATCGCTACTGGGTTACGAAATACCAGGTAGTGGTTGTCGCACACACACGTTTCACACTTCGCGTGTCGCGTGAGAGGAGGACTGGATGAATCCGGCAGACCGGACCGGCGTTCGGGAGCGCGATACGAGCGAGAGCTACGGGCGATCGTTGCTGAATCGTGTCCTGACCGAAGCGGCAGCCGGCGGCAACCCGCTCACCCATGTGGCGGAGCTGCCCGCACAGCGCGCCGACACCACAGCGTGGCCGGAATGGGTGCCATCGGAGCTGGTCACAGCCCTGGACGCGCAGGGAATCGAACTGCCGTGGGGACACCAGACCCGCACGGCCGACCTCGCGGCGACCGGAAACCACGTTGTGGTGAGCACCGGAACCGCATCGGGGAAATCGCTCGGCTACCAGTTGCCGGTGCTCACCGCGCTGCTCGACGACCCGCGCGCCACCGCGCTGTACCTCTCCCCCACCAAGGCGCTCGGCGCCGATCAGCTCCGCGCCGTCGGCAGCCTGATCCACGACAATCCGCTGCGTGAGGCGCATCCGGCGAGCTATGACGGCGACACTCCCGCCGAGGTCAGGCAGTGGGTTCGGGCCAACGCACGCTGGATTTTCACCAATCCCGACATGCTGCACGTCGGGATTCTGCGCTCGCATCAGCGCTGGGCGCGGGTGCTTCGCAACCTGCGGTATGTGGTCGTCGACGAATGCCACGCATATAGAGGAGTGTTCGGTTCGCATGTCGCGCTGGTACTGCGCAGGCTGCGTCGGCTCGCCCGGTTCTACGGCGCCGATCCGGTGTTCATCCTGTGCTCGGCCACCAGCGCCGATCCGGCCGCGTCGGCGAGCAGGCTGATCGGCGCGCAGGTCGTGGCTGTCACCGAGGACGGGTCGCCGCGCGGCGCCCGGACCGTCGCGCTCTGGGAACCGCCGCTGAGCGCGTCGCTGACCGGGGAGAACGGGGCGCCGGTGCGGCGGACCGCGACCAGCGAGGCAGCCAAGATCATGGCGGCGCTGGTGACCGAGGGCGCTCGGACTCTCACCTTTGTTCGCTCGCGGCGCGGTGCTGAACTGATCGCGCTCGACACTCGGCGCGTCCTTGCTGAAACCGCTCCTGAGCTGCAAGAACGAGTTGCCGCTTATCGGGCGGGCTATCTGGCCGAGGATCGGCGCGAACTCGAGCAGTCGCTGTCGCAGGGGACGTTGCTAGGCGCCGCCAGTACCAACGCGCTCGAGCTCGGTGTCGACATCGCGGGCCTCGATGCCGTGGTCATCGCCGGTTTTCCCGGGACGGTCGCCTCGTTCTGGCAGCAGGCCGGGCGGGCGGGTAGGCGGTCGCAAGGTTCGCTGGTGGTGCTCGTGGCTACCGACGACCCGCTCGACACCTACCTGGTTCATCACCCGGAAGCGCTGCTCGACCGGCCGATCGAGGCCACCATCACCGACCCGTACAACCCCTATATCCTCGGCCCCCAGTTGCTGTGCGCCGCGATGGAGCTGCCACTCACCGATGAAGAGGTGAGCGAGCTCAGAGCCGATGAAGTGCTTGCTGACCTGGCCGAACAGGGATTGATCCGGCGCAGGCCGAGTATCCGTGGCGCGGGTGCGCGCTGGCATGTCACCGCGCACACCCACCCGCACGACGACGTGGATGTGCGCGGTGGGCTCGGTTCGCCGGTCGCGATCGTCGACGCCGAAACCGGACGACTGCTCGGCACCGCCGACGCGGGCCGAGCCCCGGCCACCCTGCACACGGGGGCTGTACATCTGCACCAGGGCGAGACCTATCTCGTCGACGAGCTCGACCTCGAGGGTGGCGTCGCGTTCGTCAACGAGGTGGATCCCAGCTTCACCACCAGTTCCCGGCAGATCACCTCGATCACTGTGGAAGGGGTGATCGAGGAACGCGTGTTCGGCGCGGTGACCGCGGCATCCGCGCAGGTCGCGGTCACCAACCAGGTCGTCGGCTACCTGCGGACGCTGGTGACCGGTGAGGTGCTCGACCAGGTGGAGCTCGATCTGCCGGCGCACACGCTGCACACCAAGGCTGTCCTCTATACCGTCACACCCCGGCTGCTTGCCGCCGCGGACATCTCCGACGAACAGCTACCCGGCGCACTCCACGCGGCCGAGCATGCCGCCATCGGCATGCTGCCGCTGGTCGCGGGCTGCGACCGCTGGGATATCGGCGGTGTCTCCATCGCCGAACATCCCGATACGGGTGCGCCCACGGTGTTCGTCTACGACGGGCAGCCCGGCGGTTCCGGCTTCGCCGAGCGCGGATTCGCCCAGCTCACGGACTGGTTGGCCGCCACCGCGAGCGTGATCCGCAGCTGTGCGTGCCAGGACGGGTGCCCCTCGTGCGTGCAGTCGCCCAAGTGCGGCAACGGCAACAACCCCCTGGACAAGGACGCTGCCGCACGCTTGCTAGCCGCTGTTCTCAGCGAACTCCGGACCCACTGCGACGGGCCCGCCGACACATGATGTGCACCAACCCACTACGTGACCGGGGATACACCGCACTCAAAGAATGCTGGTCACTCGTCCGAATTGGTGTTGACCAGCGAAGATATCGTGACATGCATCCGGCCGTCGATTAAAAAGGACCACTCTTCTATTAACTGGTTCATAGCCAACCGGGATCACTGGGCAGGACTACATCGTTCTTTTCATTTTTTTCAGGCCAAGATCAAAGAATGCGCATGAAATAGCGCAAATGCGCTTCCGGTAAATTCAGAATTGGTTCGGTGCGGAACAACCACCGACCAGTGATAACTCTTCCGAGTCACTCATTCTCTTCCGCCGGACCCGCGCGTGCCGAAGCCCGCACAGTGCGCACGCCGAACACTCCCACCGATACATTCGCCTCGACCTCGACAACGACATCCCACTGCGCGACGACACACCGCCGCACCCGAACCCTCATCCGCCGAGCAATCTCCCCGGCTTCCCCACAACCCGACTCGGCGCCCTCCGCCAATACCCCCGCCGCGGCCAACGCCCCCAGATCAGCGGCCCCCTGCGCCCGGTGCCGAGCCACCACCACCCCGCCCACTTGCCCGGCTGACAACGTCAGACAGATCAATCCCGCCAACGCCACACAGACGAACACCGACGCCCCGCCGGCATCGCCAGCCAGCCCACGCCACATCGATCTCCGGGAGACCGCCCCGGACTCTCGCGGCAGCTTCGGCGCCCGGATCTGTGCGTTCGCCGATCCATCGTGGCTTGCCGTCACGGTTCCACTCCCGGCTCGGTGACGGCTACAGCTTCGGCGCGCAGCCGCAGGCCGGGCAGGAGCGGAGTGTTCGCGGCGACGGTGGCTATCACTCGGTCTCCTTCGATCCGGAGTTCGACGCTCGCCCCTGCCGGAGCAACGGCCTTGCCCGCGGTGATCGCGCGCGAAGTGTCACCGCGAGCGGCCAGGCGGGCGGTCTCGCGGGCCGCGTCGGTGCAGCGGACCTGGGTGGATCCGGCGAGGAGGGCGCCGACACACAGGGCGACGGCGCACACCAGTGCCGCGAGGGCGATGGCGGCCTCGACCGTCACCGCGCCCGCATCGGCACCGAGAGTGCTTGTGTCGCGATGGTTTACACGCTGGTGTTGAGCGCCTTGTCGATGATGCCGGTCAGCGCGTTGACGATGCTGTCCCCGGTGACGACCCCATAGAGCACGGCCCCGAAGGCTGCGGCGGCGATCGTGCCGATCGCGTATTCCGCTGTGGACATGCCGTCGTCGTCGAGCAGCAGGCGCGTGAATCGAGTGCGGGCCCCCAGGTATACGGCGTGGACGAACGTCATCGTGATCCCCTCTCTGGTTGCACCGCGCGGCTGGTCCGCGCGGTGAAGCTTCGGTGGCCTCGTCGAGGCCGGTCACAGCAGTCCTCCGTCTCCGAGCACGCTGTCGGCGAGGCCGATGACGACCGGGACGATGCCGAGACAGACGAAAGCGGGTAGGAAGCACAGACCGAGCGGCCCGCCGATCAGCACGCCCGCGCGTTCGGCGCGTGCGACGGCAGCGTCTTCCACGGCTTCCCGGCGCTGCGTGGCCAGTTCGCCGACCGCCGTCGCCAACGAGGCACCGGAGCGGGCCGAACGGCGGGCCATCCTGGCCAGCGACTCCACGTCATCGGCGCCGACGGACCCGGCGGCGTCGGTGGCTGCCCGCTCCCATGCCGTCGCCGGGTCGGCGCCCAGCGCGAGAAGGTCTGCGGCCCTCAGCAATGCGGCCCGAAGAATCGGCGGTGCGGTCGGAGCGCTCGCTCGTGCGGCCGCGGCCATCGGCAGTCCCGCTCGTAGACACGCGGCCAGCAGATCGAATGCGGAGGCGGACCCGAGCGGGTCGACCTTCGCGGCGTTGCCCTGTGCCCCGGACACGCCGACTGATGCCGGTCCGAGCGCACGCACCCGTCGACTGACGGCAACGCGCCCTGGTAACACCACGATCGCCAGCGCCGCGATCAGCAACGCCTCCGGCGAGGCAACTCCAGCCATCCCCTGCACAAGCAATCCCTCCTCGAAGTTTGATCCACACCTGTCCACACCTGATCCGAGCCGACCTCCCGAACACCACGCGGGTCAGCCTGCGGTCTGGTGGGATGCACATCTGTCCACAGGCATTCGAGTCGGCGGCCACTTCCGCCAACCGTTCAGCAGCGATGGGACGGGGAGTCAGGCTGTGCTCTTGCGGGTGATGACATCTGTCCACAGGAGTCCACAGCAGGCGAGAGCGGCGCCCAGTGGAAGAAGTAGTTCGCCGGCCGGAGATGTGAACAGGATGGTGAGCGGAGCTGCGCCCATCAGCTGACCCAGGCCGATGCCGACCAGCGGGAGGCCGGCGAGGACGGTGGCCGATGCTCGGGCGCCGGCCAGTGCGGCTTCGGTACGGTCTCGAAAGCGGATGCGACCGAGTAGATCCGATCTGGCGGCCGAGAGCAGTTCCGCCAGGGCAAGGCCGTGTTCTTCGGCCACTCGCCAGGCGGCAGCGATCCTCGACAGTTCTTCGGCGACAATCGAATCCGGTTGGACCCAGCCGTCGGCGCCGGACCCGCCGAGGCGGCTGCGGCCCGCGCTGATCGCCAGTACTCGCGCGGCTTCGCCCCGCGATTCGCCTGCGGCGGATTCGGCCGCCGCGCTCGGGTGCGCACCGACGCGGAGCTCACCGACCACGGCTTCGAGGCCGGCCAGTAGATATCCACATTCACGGCGTCGCTCGCGGTCACCTCGACCACGCCGCCTCCGCACGGCCACAGTGGCTCCCAGCATGAGAGCCGCGAGCCCGACACCAGGGCCGAACGTGAATGCCGTACACCCGAGTCCGATTCCTGCACACCACTCCACAGGCACCCGCCTCGGTGCACTGCGCCCGCCCACGCCGAACAACCGCGTGAACCGCCGTTGCCCGCCCGCCACAGGAAGTACCAGCATCGCCACCGCACAACAGAGCAATGCGCTACCCACGAACTCACCCCCTTCAGAACGAAACCTGCTGCTCTGCTACCGATCCCCTGCTGCCGACTCCTCATCCGACCCGCACCTCGAGTAGTCGCTGGAGTTCGTCGGCGGCGGGAGTCGGGTGGGTGTCCGATCGCCAGGCCGGGGCAATGTGGACGCCGTCGAAATCGCGTTGCAGGACGCCGATTTCGCGAAGCGCGCGAGTGCCATCTGATCGCCGGTGGACGTGCAGGACCACCTGAACCGCCGCCGCCAGTTGGCTGTGCAGGGCAGCGCGGTCCATACCGCCCAGGGCTGCCAGCGCTTCCAGACGAGCGGGGACCTCCTGGGGCGAGTTGGCGTGGACCGTTCCCGCGCCGCCGTCGTGACCGGTGTTGAGTGCGGTCAGTAGGTCGACGACTTCGGCGCCGCGTACCTCGCCGACGACTATGCGGTCCGGGCGCATTCGCAATGCCTGGCGAACCAGATCGCGGACCGTAACAGCGCCCACCCCTTCGACATTGGCGGTCCGGGCGACCAGGCGTACGACATGAGGATGGACCGGAGCGAGTTCGGCGGCGTCTTCGACGCACACGATTCGTTCGGCGGGATCGACGGCGGCGAGCAGCGCCGAGAGCAAGGTGGTCTTCCCGGCGCCGGTGCCACCCACGACGAGGAATGCGAGGCGGGCGCGGACGATATCGCCGAGTAGTCGGCGGGCGTCCTGGGGTATCGAACCGGCGGCGGCCAGCGCGTCGAGGCCCTGCGTGGCCGGGCGGAGGATGCGTAGGGAAAGGCATGTGCCGTCATGGGCAACTGGTGCCAGCACAGCGTGCAGTCGGACGCCGAACGCATCACCAAGGGCCGCTTCGGTTCCGGCGAGTTTGCCGTCGACCCAGGGTTGGGCGTCGTCGAGTCGGCGGCCCGCTGCCAGAGCCAGGCGCTGTGCGAGGCGGCGAACAGCGGCTTCGTCGGCGAAGCGGACATCGGTCAGCTCCAGCCCGCGACCACGGTCGATCCAGACCGAGTCCGGTGCTGTGACAAGCACATCGGCGACCTGCGGATCGTGCAGCAACGGTTCGAGCAGCCCCGCCCCGGTCATCTCGGTTTGCAGCAGCCGTAGCGCCCGGAGCAGGTCGGTGTCGGCGAGTACACCGCCCGCTTCGGTACGGATCGCAGCCGCGAGTTGTGCGGCGTCAGGGACGCCCGGATGTTCGGCAAGGCGCTCACGGACGCGCTCGAGAAGATCGGCGGTGACGAATGTGGTCATGGCGCGCCTGCTCCGTCCCTGCGAACGGCCCTACCCGAGTGGCTCGAATGTCCAGCGAGGGCAGAAGTAGTCACGAGGCCTCAGCCCCTACCATCGCCAGGACGGCGTCGGCGGCGTCGCGCAGCGGGCCACGACGGCGCACACTCAGTCCTCCGCGTTCGAGGCGCGACGCCAGGCCTGCTTGTCCGCGAACAGCGGCCAGCAGCGGCAACCCGAGCAATTCCGCCACTTCCGCGCCGCGCAGGCCGCCCGGCGCCGGACCGCGAACAACCAAGCCTCGGTTGGGGTTTCGTTCGCCCAGATAGGCCGAGACGACTTCCGCCGCGGCGATGGAGCGCAGCCGCGCCGGGACGATGAGGACGACCAAGTCGGCGGCGTCGAGCATCGCGTCGGCTGCGGGACCACGCTCGGACGAGACATCGCAGACCACGAGATCGCCCGCATCCCTGCCGGATTCGATGACCGCGCGCACCGCCGCCGGAGACAGCTCGGTCGATGAGCGGCCGATCCGCGGCTGCTCGGCCTCGGCAGGCGAGACAGTCGGTGACCGGCCCTGGCCCGCGGCAGCTGGACGGGCTCGCCCGCAGGACAGCACCGCCAGGCCCGCGGACGCGGCGGGCAACGCATTGTGCAGTGCCGCGGCCGATACCCGGCCGTCCTCGATGATCAGGTCGGGCCATCGCAGCCCTGGCACGTTCTCCATGCCCAACACCAGATCTAGCCCGCCGTCGAGCGGAGCACCGTCGATCAGTACCGTGTCGCGACGGACCCGGCGGGCGGCTCCGCGCAGCGCGGTGGCCGCGGCGAGCGTGGATGCCCCGGCGCCGCCACCCGCGCCTACCACCGCGACGACTATCCCTTCACCCGTGCGGGATTCAGCGTGTTCGGCGAACTGTTCGACCAGTGCGACCGCGCCCGAGGGCAACGCGACCACCCGCTCGGCGCCTACCGCGGTCGCCGCCTGCCAGTCGGGCACGGCAGGCTCCCCCTCGGTGACCAGGACCACGCCCGACCGGCGCGGACAGCCGGCGACTGTGGCCGAAACAGCGGCGGCGGTATCGAGGATCACCATCCCGGCCCCTGCCCACGCGTGCCTGCCGACAGGCATCACCCGTTCGTCGGTGACACGCTCGGCGGCCGCCGCGACTCGGCGTACCTCCGCGCGCAACCGGTCGTCACGTACGAGCACGAGAGCGGGCGCGATAGGTGGGGTGCCACTGCGTATCGGGGCTGGGTTCATGCGACTCAGCGTTGCCGAGCGAGGAGGTTGTCAACACCCCGAAAAGGGCGATTGTGGATAACTCGGGGGTGTGGAGAACTTTACGATCGTCCCCGAAATAGAGGACGGCCCCAGCCGGGGGGGAGGAGGCTGGGGCCGTCGGGTTCAGCCCCGGGGGGTCGGGCTGAACGCGCCTGGACTAAGTCCAGGTGCCAGCAATACTACACCCACCCCCTGCTTCGGGCGCAAGTAGCATTCGCCGACATTCTTCGGCGATTCGCGCCGCCGGGCGTCCTCAGGGCAAACCCTTTTCCACGGTGCGGACAGTCGAATCTGCGGTGAGCGCAGGTCGTGCCTATTCTGTTGACGTGACGCCAGAACGCGACCAGACCTCGCCTACGGACGCAAGACTCGGCAAAACGGGCTCGGGCCCGGTGCCGGGCGGGCGGGTGGCCGCGTTCTTCGATCTCGACAAAACGGTGATCGCGAAGTCGAGCGCGTTCGTGTTCAGCAAACCCTTCTACGCACAGGGTCTGCTCAACCGCAGAGCCGTGCTGGAGAGCAGCTACGCACACTTTTTGTTCCTCCTTTCCGGTGCCGATCACGACCAGATGGAACGGATGCGGGCAAACCTCGCGAACATGTGCGCGGGCTGGGATGTGGAGCAGGTGAAAAGCATTGTCGCCGAGACACTTCACGATCTGGTCGACCCGCTGATCTACGCCGAAGCCGCCGATCTGATCGCCGATCACAAGATCCGTGGGCACGATGTGGTGATCGTCTCCGCCTCCGGCGAGGAGATCGTCGGGCCGATAGCCGAGGTGCTCGGCGCCTCGCACACCGAGGCGACCCGGATGGTGGTCCAGGACGGCAAGTACACCGGCGACATCGAGTTCTACTGCTACGGCGAGGGCAAGGTCGCCGCGATCGAGAAGCTCGCCGCCGAGCAGGGCTACGACCTGTCGCGGTGCTACGCCTACTCCGACTCCGTGACCGATGTGCCGATGCTCAGCGCCGTCGGGCATCCGACCGCGGTCAACCCCGATCGCGCGCTGCGCAAGGAGGCGGCGAGCCGCGGCTGGCCTGTGCTCGCGTTCTCCAATCCGGTATCGCTGTGGTCGCGATTCCAGACGCCGTCGACCACCACCGTCGCCGCGACGGCCGCCGTCGGACTGAGCGCGATCATCGCGGGCGCGATCAGCTATCGACTGCTCCGCAAACGGCGCTGACCAGCTCCCGTCAGCACGAATCGCCGAGCGACACGCCGAATTCACCGGGATTCGGCAATGCCTCCGAAACCCTTGATGTGAGTGCCGTCACAGTGTAAGAATGGAGGCACGGAAGGACGGAAGGCCAAGACGGAGCCGGAAGAGAAGGTTTCGCCTCCCATCCCACCCTTCCCAGCACGGACACCAGGCACCCACGCGGAGCGCGCCGCGACAAGGCCGAAAGAGTTGTGGGCCTGCGAAATTCGAGCCGACGTCGGCGAACGCCTCGCACAGGTTGCGGGGATGAACCGGCGAGGTTGGGATGATCGCCGAGGCCACCGAACACAACCCACCCTGCACGCTTGGTAACCGGGTGTTCCGTGCTAGCGGGCGGTGAGGTCGAGCAATCGACAACGCCGCCCGTTTCGATGTGTGCGGTCGGCTCAGCCTGCCGCCGCGTCGGCGATCGAGTTCGCTTCGCGGGCCCCGTCTTCCAGCGCCCCCGCACAGAACAGCACCCAGCCGCCGACGCCCTCCGCGGTACCCATGCCGAATCCGGCGGCCGCGTCGAAGTAGGCCTGACGGCGGCGCAACCAGAACACCTCGGGCACGCCGAGGCTGCGCGGATCCAATCCGCTGGCCACCGCGACCAGGCGCGAAGCAGCGCGCGCGACCACCCCGTCGCCGGTGCCGAACGGACGCAGCGACAGCAGCTCGCCGTGCACTATCGCCGCGACCACGGGGGCGGGCGCCTTATTCGACTGGACGGTTTGCGCGAGCATATCGAGCCGTTCGGCGACGCCGGGAGCCGAACGCGGGCGGCCGAGCTCCTGCTTGTCGGTCACCAGATCAGCGGCGGCGAGCAGGTGCAGCCGAGCCAGCGCTTGCAGCGGCGCGCGCCGCCAGGTCCCGACGAGGTTGGTGAGCGCGTCACCGTCGAGCGCCTGACCCACCCGCAACGCGCCGGCCAGTACCGGATCGCTGACCTGGCCGTCGGCGGGCAGGTCGGTGCTCGCGCCTTCGATGGCGGCCGAGGAACGGGCGGCTCGGACGGCGGCTTCGGCGGCGGTGGTCGCCCAGCCGCGTCGGTTCGACTTGTGCCGGTGCACGGCCGCGAGCGCGTCGCGCGCCTTGTCGGCGGCCTCGCGCACGCCGGGCAGGTCGACCAGGGGCTGCAGCGGATCAGTCACGGCATGGAGGTTACCGCTCGTACAGTGGGGCCCCCACGGTCACGTATATCCCGCGCACCGTCGGCCAGCTGCGATCGGGCCACGGCACCTCGGCGAGCCGCTTGGCCGCCGGGGTCACCGCCCTGCGCCGCCGCGCTTCCCGCTCGGCCAGCCGTTCAGCATCGATCCGATCCACCGGCGTCTCCAACCCCTGCGATCCACACCGCACCACCTCGGACGAACCCACGGTACGCCGCCGCGGGTGAACGCTCGAAGAGTTTCGAGAGCCCAACTACCCACCAGCCCGTCCCGACTTTCTCCACACCCCGCCCACCGCACTGCTGGCCCTCAGGGCAGAACACCGCTATCCCGTGAGCAACTCCCGCCCCGGAATCGCCTCGAGCAACGCCCGCGTGTACTCCTCACGCGGCGACGCGAACACCTCGTCGGTCGTTGCCGCCTCGACCACTTTCCCTTCACGCATGACCAGTACGTTGTCCGCGATCTGCCGGACGACGGCCAGGTCATGGGTGATGAACAGGTATGTCAGCCCCAGCTCCGCTTGGAGGTCGTTGAGCAAGGTGAGGATCTGCGCCTGGACCAGCACGTCCAGGGCCGAGACAGCCTCGTCGCAGACCACCATCTCCGGTGAGAGGGCGAGCGCGCGGGCGATCGCCACCCGCTGACGTTGCCCACCCGACAACTCGTTGGGATACCGCCGCAGCACCGTCGTCGGCAGCGACACCTTGTCGAGCAGATCGCGCACCACCGCTTCGCGCTCGGCAGCGGTACCGATCTTGTGCACCCGCAGCGGTTCCTCGATCGTGCGGAAGATCGAGTACATCGGGTCGAGCGATCCATACGGGTTCTGGAATATCGGCTGGACCCGGCGACGGAAAGCAAACGCGCCCTTGCTGTCCAGCTTGGCGACGTCCTTGCCGTCGAAAGCCACGGTGCCCGAGGTCGGTTCGAGTAGGCCGAGCACCATCTGCGCGATGGTCGATTTGCCCGAGCCCGACTCACCGACGATCGCGGTGGTGGTACCTCGGCCGACCGTGAAACTCACGTCGTCGACGGCAACGAAGTCAGCCGACTGCCATGGTCGCTTGCCGCGAATCTTGAACGCCTTGGACAGGTTTCGCACCTCGAGCACGGAGTCGGAAAGATCGTCGGAGACCTTCTCCGCGACCTCGACGGCTCGAGTGCGCACTTCGGCCCGCTGCCGCGACGACGACATTCGCGATGCCGCCAACGACGGCGCGGAGTTCACCAGCTTCTTGGTGTAGGCATGCTGCGGATCGCGCAGAATCTGCAGCGCGGGACCGGATTCCACCACCTTGCCGCGATACATCACCACCAGGTGCTCGGCCCGTTCCGCGGCGAGGCCGAGGTCGTGGGTGATCAGCAGCACCGCGGTGCCGAGCTCGGTGGTGAGCTGTTCGAGATGGCCGAGAATCTGGCGCTGCACCGTGACGTCGAGTGCCGAGGTCGGTTCGTCGGCGATCAGCAGTTTCGGCCTGCACGACAGGCCGATCGCGATGAGCGCGCGCTGGCGCATACCGCCGGAGAACTCGTGCGGATACTGGTTCACCCTGCGTTCGGCATCGGACATCCCCGCCTCCGCCAGCAGTTCCACGGAGCGTTTGCGGGCGGCGTCGCCGGTGGCGATGCCGTTGGCCACCAGGGTTTCCCTGATCTGGAAGCCGATCTTCCACACCGGATTCAGGTTCGACATCGGATCCTGCGGGACCAGGCCGATGCCGTTGCCGCGAATCGCGACGATCTCCTTCTCCGACGCCGCGGTCAGGTCCTTGCCGTCGAACAGGATGGAGCCGCCGGTCACCTTGCCGGTGCCGGGCAGCAGGTTGATGATCGCGTGCGCGGTCGTCGACTTGCCGGAGCCGGATTCGCCGACGATCGCGACGGTCTGGCCGGGATAGACGGTGAGGTTCACCCCGCGCACGGCGGGAATCTGGTTGCCGTCGGAGGTGAAACCGACGTCCAGGTCGCGGATTTCGAGCAGGGGCTTCATCGGGTGCGCTCCTTCGGATCGAGCGCGTCGCGCACCGCGTCGCCGAGCATGATGAAGCTCAGCACCGTGATGGCCAGCGCGGTCGCCGGATAGAACAGGATCGGCGAGGTACGGATCTCGGTCTTGGCGCGGTCGATATCGGCGCCCCACGACACGATGCTCGGCGGCAGGCCGACGCCGAGGTAGGACAGCGTCGCCTCGGTGACGATGAAGACGCCGAGCCAGATCGTGGCGACCACGATCAGCGGACTAGCCGAGTTGGGCAGCACGTGCTTCATCAGTTGGCCGAGCCGCGAGACACCCAGCGCCTTGGCGGCGGTGACATATTCGCTGTTCTTGGCCTCGATCACCGCGCCACGCGTGATGCGCGCGGCCTGCGGCCAGGTGAATGCCACCAGGATCGCGACGACCGTCATGATCCCCGCGGGCCGCAGCAGTTGCAGCAGCACGATCGCGGCCAGCACCATCGGAATGGCGTAGAAGATCTCGGCGATGCGCGAGACGATCGTGTCGAGCAGACCACCGTAGAAGCCGGAAACCGCACCGAGGATTCCGCCTACCAGCAGAAACAGCATTGCCGACGCCATGCCGACGCTCACCGACGCACGCGCGCCGTAGATGGTGCGCGCGTAGACATCACAGCCCTGCTTGTCGAATCCGAACGGATGACCCTCGCGCGGGCCGTCCATGCCGAACTCGCCGAGGCACAACCGCGGGTCCTGATCGGTGAACAGCGCGGGCCACACCACCACGAGCATGACGAACACGATCAACACCACCGAGACCGCGAACACCGGGTTGCGGCGCAGTCGTCGCCACGCGTCGCCCCAGATGCTGGTCGGAGTGCCCTTGTCCAGGACACGATCGGTGGCGAGCACCTCCACCTCGTCGGCGGGGGCCACGAAATGCTGTTGGTTGTCATGCATAGCGGATCCTCGGGTCCAGGACGGCGTAGAGCAGGTCGATCACGAGGTTGACGATCAGGAACACCACCACCAGCACCGTCACGAACGACACCACGGTCGGCGGCTCGCCACGGATGATCGCCTGGTACATGGTGCCGCCGACGCCGGGGATGTTGAAGATGCCCTCGGTGACGATCGCGCCCGCCATCAGCGCACCGAAATCGGCGCCGAGAAAGGTGACAACAGGGATCATCGAATTCCGCAGAATGTGCACCGACACCACGCGGCGGCGTCCGAGTCCCTTCGCCGTCGCCGTGCGAACGAAATCGGCGGTTTTGTTCTCCGCCACCGAGTTCCGGGTCAATCGCAGCACATAGGCGAATGACAGCGACCCGAGCACGAACGCGGGTACGATCAACTCGCTCAGACTCGCTTTACCCGTGACCGTAACCGGGGCTATCCCCCATTTCACGCCGAGAAAGAATTGCGCGAGATAACCGACGACGAATACCGGCAGCGCGATGATCACCAGGCTCGCGATGAGCATGGTCGAATCGAAGAGTTTGCCCTTGCGCAACCCCGCGATCATGCCGAAAACGATGCCGAACAAACCTTCGATGAATACGGCTAGAAACGCCAGTCTGATGGTGATCGGGAAGGCGCGTTCGAGTTCTTCGCGGACCGGCCTGCCCGAGAACGAGGTGCCGAAATCTAAAGTGAGAATCCCTTTCAAGTAATGCAGATATTGCACGATAAATGGCTGATCGAGGTGATATCGGGCGCGCAGTACCGCCTCGGCCGCCGGCGTCAACTGTTTCTCACCGGCCAACGCCTTGATCGGGTCACCCGGGATCAGAAAGACCATTGCATAGATGAGCAGCGTCGCGCCCAGGAACACCGGGATCATCTGGAGCAGACGCCGAACTACGTACCAAGCCATCGCTTCCTCCGAAAACGAACTGGGGCCGAGCCACTTCGCAGTGACCCGGCCCAGCTGTCGAGTTCTATTTCTCGATGTTCTCGAAGTCGAACAGGCCGTTCCAGGCGAGCTCGGCCTTGGTGACCTTGTCCGAGCGACCCGCGTTGGCGACGTAGTCGAACACTGGGATGTCTGCCATCTCCTTGATCATGATCGCCTGCGCCTGCGCGATCAGCTTGTAGGAATCCGCCTGTGTCGGGGCAGCGAGGGCGGCGTCGAACAGCCGGTCCACCTCGGGATTGTTGTAGTTGACGTTGTTGGTCTCGGAGAAGCTGTAGTACTGCGAACTGAGGAACTGCATCATCGTCGGGTAGTCGCCCTGCCAGCCATAGCGGAACGCGGTACCGATCGTCTTGGCGTTCACCGCGTCGCGGATGTTCTTGAACGTCGGCATCGGGTTGGCGACCGCGTCGATGGCGAGGGTGTTCTTCACGCTGTTCGCCACAGCTTCGATCCAGGCCTGGTGACCGCCGTCGCTGTTGTAGGTGATCTGGTACTGACCCGACCACGGCGAGATCGCGTCGGCCTGTGCCCACAGCTTCTTGGCCTGGTCGGGGTTGTAATCGAACACTTCCGAACCGGGCAGGTTCGCGTTGTAGCCGGGCAGGGTCGCGGCGGTGAAGTCGCGCGACGGCGTGCGCGTGCCGTTGAAGATCTTGTCGATGATCTGCGGGCGGTTGATCGCCATCGAGATGGCCTTACGACGCAGAATGCCTTCCTCGCCACCGAAATGCGGCACGGTGGTCTGGATGCCGATGTGCTGGTTCTGCGCGGTCGGCTTGGTGATCGCACGGTCGCCGAGGTCGCTCTGGTACGTGGTGATCGCGCTGTCGGGAATGGTGTCGAGCGTGTCGAGATTTCCGGCCTGCAGATCCGCGTACGCGGTGTCGTAGGACTGGTACATCACGAATCGGAGGCCCTTGTTCTTGGCGGGCCGACCACCGGGATAGTCCGGGTTGGGCGTGAGATCGATCTTGACGTTGTGTTCCCACGAACCGAACGCGTAGGGGCCGTTGCCGATCGGCTTCTCACCGAACGCCTTCATATCCTTGAAAGCGGAATCGGGCAGCGGATAGAACGGCGCGTAGCCGAGCGCGCTCTCGAAGTCGATCGAGGGCGACTTCAAATCGACGGTGAAGGTGCGGTCGTCGACGACCTTCAAGCCCGACATCGTCTTGACGGTGGGCTTCTCGGCGCTCACCTCGTCGAACCCGGCGATCGGGCTGTACACGTAGCTTTGCAACTGCGCGTTGTCGGCGAGTGCGCCGTAGTTCCACGCGTCGACGAACGATTTCGCGGTCACCGTGGTGCCGTCGGTGAACTTCCAATTCGGCTTGATGGTGATCTTGTAGGACTTCCGATCCGCCGTCTCGATCTTCTCGGCTACCTCGTTGCGGGCCTCACCGTTGGCGTCGTAGTACTTCAGCCCGGCGAACAAACGGTCGACAACGCGGCCACCCATGTTCTCGTTGGTATTGCTCGGCACCAACGGATTCTGCGGCTCGCCCGCATTGGTGGTGACAATGCTCGAATCAACACTGTCGTCGGACGAGCACGCGGTGAGACCGAGGCTTGTGGCCGCCAGTCCCGCCGCGACCAGCGCGGTCGCTCTGATGAATCTCAACGCTCTCTCCCGGTTCGATTCCGTGGCTAACGGTCGGAGGTTAGCGGCTCCGGCTGGATTTTTCAGCGATCCGAGCCATTTTCACTTCACATGTATCAGTACGGTTACTCGCTGGAAACGCGGGAAGAATTGCCGAGCCCCTCGCCTTCGGCAGAAAAATATGAACAATAATCGGAAACCATCAGCTGAACCGTTGAGTAAAAACGATAGCCCGCGACCGGCCGGTCTGTCCGCGAAGTCATCGGATGAACTAGCCCTATTGACCGCCGCGAAACGTCGCCGGGACAACAGTCCACCTCGGTGCGGGTCTGTTGACTAGTGTCGAGACAGCCGGGCCGCACCCCGGCGACCGACCCGACCGCACCAGGCATGTGAGGCTGAAACGACGTGACCGAAACCGCTGCAGGACAACAGGATTCGTTTCCGCCGAGTGCGGAATTCGCCGCCGCCGCCAACGCGGACGCCGCGCTCTACCAGCGAGGCGAGACCGACCGCGACGGCTTCTGGGCCGAACAGGCCAACCGACTGCACTGGCACAAACCCTTCACCGAGGTGCTCGACTGGACCGACGCGCCGGTCGCACGCTGGTTCGGCGACGGCGAGCTCAACGTCTCCTACAACTGCGTCGACCGCCACGTCGTCGACGGGCACGGCGACCAGGTCGCCATCCACTGGGAGGGCGAACCGGGCGACTCGCGCGACATCACCTACCGCGAACTGCTGGAGGAAGTCTCGCGGGCGGCGAACTACCTGACCGAGCTCGGGCTGGAGGCAGGCGATCGCGTTGCCGTCTACATGCCGATGGTGCCCGAGGCGATCGTGGCCATGCTGGCGTGCGCGCGGCTGGGGCTCACGCACTCGGTGGTGTTCGCGGGATTCTCGCCGAGCGCGCTGCGCCAGCGGGTCGACGATGCCGAAGCCCGGTTGATCATCACCACCGACGGCCAGTGGCGGCGCGGTAAGCCCGCACCGCTCAAGGAGGCCGTCGACGAGGCGCTGGCAGCCAAGGGCGACGTGCCGTCGTCGGTGGAGCACGTGCTCGTGGTGCGCCGGGTCGGCACGGAGGTGCCGTGGACCGATGGGCGCGATCTGTGGTGGCACGAGACCGTCGCTGTCGCTTCGACTTCCCACGAGGCACAACCCTTCCCCGCCGAGCACCCACTGTTCATCCTCTACACCTCCGGCACCACCGGTAAACCGAAGGGCATCCTGCACACCACCGGCGGCTACCTCACCCAAACCGCCTACACCCACCACAACGTCTTCGACCACAAAGCCGGACACGACGTCTACTGGTGCACCGCCGACATCGGCTGGGTCACCGGACACAGCTACATCGTCTACGGACCACTCGCCAACCGCGCCACCCAGGTCGTCTACGAGGGAACCCCCAACTCCCCCGACGAACACCGACACTTCCAGATCATCGAAAAATACGGCGTCACCATCTATTACACCGCGCCTACCTTGATCCGCACCTTCATGAAGTGGGGGCGTGAAATCCCCGACGCACACGATCTGAGCACCCTGCGCGTGCTCGGCTCCGTCGGCGAACCGATCAACCCCGAAGCATGGCGCTGGTACCGAGAAGTGTTCGGCGCGAACAAGACTCCGATCGTCGACACCTGGTGGCAGACCGAAACCGGCGCCATCATGATCTCGCCGCTACCGGGCGTCACCGCGACCAAGCCCGGCGCGGCGATGGGTCCGTTGCCCGGGATCTCCGCGACGGTTGTCGACGAAGAGGGCAACCCGGTGCAGCTCGGGGAAACCGAGGCCAACGGATACCTCGTGCTGGACAAGCCGTGGCCGTCGATGCTGCGTGGCATCTGGGGCGACATGGATCGCTACCGCTCCACCTACTGGGAGCGCTACGCCGAGCAGGGGTGGTACTTCGCGGGCGACGGCGCCAAGCTCGACACCGACGGTGACCTGTGGGTGCTCGGCCGGGTCGACGATGTCATGAACGTCTCCGGGCATCGCATCTCCACCGCCGAGGTCGAGTCCGCGCTGGTGGGGCATCCGGCCGTCGCCGAGGCCGCGGTGGTCGGCGCCACGGACGCGACCACCGGGCAGGGGATCGTCGCGTTCGCCATCCTCACCGGTGAGGCGGCGGGATCGGCGGGGCCCGAGCTCGTCGCCGAGCTGAAGGCGCAGGTGTCCAAGGAGATCAGCCCCATCGCCAGGCCGCGTGAGATCCACATCGTGCCGGAGCTGCCGAAGACTCGCAGCGGCAAGATCATGCGCAGGCTGCTGCGCGATGTGGCCGAGGGACGCGAGCTCGGCGACACCTCGACGCTGGTCGATCCGGGTGTTTTCGAGGCCATTCGCGCCGAGGGCAAGTGACGTGCACCCGGCCGGCGACACCCGATGTCGCCGGCCGGGTCCGTTAGGATCACGTCAAGGTGTGCCGGGAAGTCTGGTCGGCATGCGGTCGTGAATCGAGTTGATGAGCGCCCGCAACTCAGTCGACCCCTGCCGGAAGGCTTGCCCTTGATCACGCGCGTTCGCTCGGAGCTCACCCGCTATCTCCGCACCGAGACGGTCGGCGGTGCGCTACTTCTCGTGGCCGCTGCGGTGGCCCTGATCTGGGTGAACTCGCCGTGGGGCGCGAGCTATCAGACGATGATCGACACCCAGCTCGACATTCCCGCGCTGCACCTCGACCTCACCCTGGCCGACTGGTCCAAAGACGGGTTGCTCGCGATCTTCTTCTTCGTCGCCGGGCTCGAGCTCAAACGCGAGTTCGCAGTCGGTGAGCTGGCCGACCCGAAACGGGCCGCGCTGCCGATCATCGCCGCGGTGGGCGGTGTGATCACCCCGGCCGTGATCGCGCTGGCGGTGGGCCACGGCGTGCCCGGCATGGACAAGGGCTGGGCCATTCCCGTCGCCACCGATATCGCCTTCGCCCTCGCGATCCTCGCGATGACCGGTTCGCGGATTCCCGCCAGCGCGCGGGTGTTCCTGCTGAGCCTGGCCGTGGTCGACGACCTGCTCGCCATCATTCTCATCGCGGTGCTGTTCACCGCCTCGCTGTCGCTGCTGTGGCTGGCCGCCGCCATCGCCTGCTGCGGCGCGTGGGCGCTGGCCCAGAAGCTGCGACTGCACACGCCGCTGTTCTACATTCCGGTCGCGCTGGTGTGCTGGTACTCGCTGCACGAGGCGGGCATCCATCCGACGCTGGCCGGTGTCGCGCTGGGGCTGCTCACCAGGGTCCGCAAGGATCCCGGCGAGAAAACCGCGCCCGCGACGCATCTCGAGCATGTGGTGCAACCGATCTCGGCCGGGTTCTGTGTGCCGGTGTTCGCGCTGTTCGCCTCCGGTGTGCCACTCAACAGCGCGGTGTTCGGATCACTGTTCACCGACCGGCTCTCCCTGGCGATCATCCTCGGGTTGTTGCTCGGCAAAACGATCGGGATCTTCGGTGTGAGCTGGGTAGTCATCAAGTTCGGCTGGGCGAAACGTCCAGGCGGACTGGAGTATCGCGACATGTTCGCCCTGTCGGTACTCGGCGCGATCGGGTTCACCGTTAGCCTTCTCGTGGCGGAACTCGCGCTCGCCGACGTCGGCACCGATGCAGTCGATCTTGCCAAGGCCGCCGTTCTGGTGACCTCGATGGCAGCATCGCTGATCGGATCGGCGCTACTGTTGCGCCGAGGACGTGTGCACCAGGCGCGCCGCGATGCAGACCAGTTACCACAGGGAGAAGGGTCGACGAAGTGAGTTACACCCAAGGCGGAAATGACGGTCGGACGGTCACTTCGATCCCGTTGACCGACGCCAATCCGCCCGGATCGGCAAGCATCGGCAGCCTCGTGCGCGATGCCACCGAGCAGATGTCGACACTGGTTCGCGCCGAGGTGGCGCTGGCCAAGGCCGAGGTCACCGGTGAGATCAAGAAGGGCCTCACCGGCAGCGTCTTCTTCATCCTCGCGCTGACAGTGCTGCTGTTCAGCTCGTTCTTTTTCTTCTTCTTCCTCGCCGAGCTGCTCGACATGTGGCTGTGGCGCTGGGCCGCGTTCCTGATCGTGTTCCTGCTGATGGTGCTCACCACTGTCTTGCTGGCACTGCTCGGGTGGCTCAAGGTGCGGAAGGTGCGCGCGCCGGAGAAGACGATCGGCTCGCTCAAGCAGGCCGCCGAGGTGCTGCCCGCGGCGTTCACCCACCGCGACGCGGCCGACGCGCATGCGGCCATCGGATCTCGCGGTGCGGGCGCCACTTCGCTGGACAAGTCGAGCAACCGATGACGCGCCGGGCGGGCCCGGTCGCAACAGCCGGACCCGCCCACTAGGCTCGATCGGCGTGTCGGCTAACTCATTCCCGGATCCCTCCAGCGTCCGTTTCGACGGACCGTGGACCCACCGGGACGTGCACGCCAACGGAATCAGATTCCATGTCGTCGAAGCCGACGGTACGGACCGCTCCGAGGCGCCCCTGGTGCTGCTTCTGCACGGTTTCGCCGACTTCTGGTGGTCGTGGCGGCATCAACTGACCGCGCTCGCCGACCACGGGTACCGCACCGTCGCGGTGGACCTGCGCGGCTACGGCGACACCGACAAACCACCGCGCGGCTACGACGGGTGGACCCTCGCCGGTGACATCGCCGGACTGATCCGGGCACTCGGACACACCGAGGCCACACTCGTCGGACACGCCGAAGGCGGACTGGTCTGCTGGGCCACCGCGGTGCTGCATCCGCGACTGGTCCGCTCGATCGCGCTGGTCAGCTCGCCGCATCCCGCCGCGCTGAAGAGCGCTGTCCTGCGCGATCCGGCGCAACGTGCGACCTGGTTACCCGATTTCCTGCGGTATCAGCTGCCGCGCTATCCCGAGAACCTGCTTACCCGGCGTGGTGGAGCCGAGGTCGAACGGCTGCTGCACGATCGGGTCGGTGAGCCCTGGTCACGCAGTGCGGAATTCGTCGAGACCGCGTCGCGGATGCGCCATGCCATCCGGATTCCGGGGGCAGCGCACAGTGCGCTGGAATATCAGCGCTGGGCCTTTCGCAGTCAGTGGCGGCCCGACGGTAAGCGGTTCATGGCCACGATGCGCACGCCGATCGACATTCCGGTACTGATGTTGCGCGGCGAGCACGATCGGTATCTGTTGGATGCCACATTCCAGCGTGGCGAGGTGTGGTCTCCACATCGGACGCTGGTGTCGATTCCCGATGCCGGGCATTACGCGCATCAGGAGAACCCGGGCAGGGTCAACGAGGTGCTGACAACGCGCTGGCGCGAGCAGAACGGGGTGAACGGGTCGCCTTATGACGACCTGGTCTCTCCGTAAGTTGGAGCTAGGGCATATCGGGTTTGACCGGGTCCTGGTTGCTGGGGGTTGTGTTTTTGGAGCGCTGGCGCGCTCGAGCGGGGCCCCTGAGGCCCCGATCTTCCCTCCCTGCGGGTACTCCTTCGTCGCACCCTTCGGTCAGTCCAGATCGGGGCGGGCCCCTTGGGTAGAGACATACGGGGTGAACCCGGCCCGGGGGAGGGGATGATCAGGTCAGGACGCAGGCGCCGGTGTTCACCGGGGCGCTGCTCGGGGCTGCGGCTTTCAGTTCTGAGGCGACTTCGTTCAGGGTGAGCACGTAGCCCGTGTCGTCGTCGGTGACGGCCGCGCCGAAGACCACGCCGAGCAGTTGTCCCTCGGCGTCGACCAGTGGTCCGCCCGAGTTGCCGGCGCGGACCTGGCCGCGGACGGTGTACACCTCACGCTCGACGGTGCCGTCGCGGTGGATGGTCGGGCCGGTGAGGTCGAGGGTCTCGCGCACGCGAGCGGCGCTGGCCGTGTACGGCCCGCCACCGGGGTAACCGAGCACGATCGCGCTCTCGCCCGAATCCGCGGGCTCGGGGGCCTGTTTCAGGACCGGAGCGGTGAGCCCCGGTACCGCGAGGACCGCGATGTCCTTGGACGGGTCGAACAGCACCACGGTGGCGTCGAGCGCGCCACGGGCGGTGTCGACCGACACGGTGTTGGTGCCAGCGACGACGTGCGCGTTGGTCATCACACGTTCCGGCGCGACGACGAAGCCCGAACCCTCCAGCGCCCGCTGGCAACTCGGTGCCGTGCCGCGGATGCGCAGCACGCTCTGCTGCAACGAGGCCGCCACCGGGCTCGCCAGTACGGACGGATCCGGTGGTTCGACGGCGGCGATCGGCGCGCGGCCGAACGGGCCGATCACATCGGGCAGACCGGATGTGTCGAGCAGCCTGGAGAATTCGTTGGGTACCTTGCGCAGCCAGTCCGGCGCGACGGAGTTGACGTCGGCGAGAACCTTCGACCCGTTGATCGCGGCGGCGACCGCGGGTTGGGACGCGGTAGCCAGCGGCAACGCGAGCAGCCAGGCCGCGACCAGCACGGTCACCGCCTGCAACATCGCACCGACGACGCTGTCCACACTGCGCGCGACCGGCTGACGGATGCTGGTGCGCGCGGCCCGGCCGAGCACCATGCCCGCGACCTCGCCCACGATCACCAGCAGCACGATCAGCAGGATGCCGCCGAGTACCCGACTGCGGCCCTCACTGAGGTGTTTGAGGATGTGCGGTGCGATCAGAATGCCCGCGACCGCGCCCAGCGCGACGCCGAAGAACGCCAGCGCCGACGCCACCGCGCCTTGCCGCCAGCCGGTGGACGCCGCGACCAACGCGATCAATACCACCGCGATATCGAGCCATACCGAGGCGCTCACAGGGTCATTCCGACCGCAGCCAGCGAGCTCTCCAGGTCACGCACGTCGCCCCGATCCCAGCTTCTTTCCCACCCAGCGGATTTGATGATGCCGGCGAGGATACCGCCGGTGAGTCCCCACACCAGCATGCCGTCGACCTGGAACGCGGGGCTCTGGTAGCCGAGACTGCCACGCACCATGAATCTGTGTGCTGGATCGAGCAATTCGGCGAGCGGCACACGCACGACACGCTCGGTTTCGCCCTGATCGACGACGCGGACCGCGCTGGGTGCCCGCCAATAGCCGAGTACCGGAGTGACGTCGAATTTCGACGGCGGCACGAACAGCTTCGGCAGCAGCGCGAACGGATCGACACCCGAGGGGTCGAGACCGGTTTCCTCGGCTGCCTCGCGCAGCGCGGTGCCGACCGGGCCTCCGTCGCCGGGATCCTCGGCGCCGCCGGGGAACGCGATCTGGCCGCGGTGCTGGCGCATCGTCGAGGCGCGCTGGGTGAGCAGGACGTCGGCGTCGGCGGGCACGCCGCCGGGGGCCGACTCGTCGGCGTCGGGCGAGCCGCCGAACAGCACGAGGACGGCGGCCTGGCGTGGTTTGCCGGTGATCGACATGGCCCGGCGTAGTGCGCGGGAGGTAGCGAGGGTGTCGTCGGCATCGGGGCCGCCGGTTCTGGTCGCGGTGCGCAACCAGGGGGGAATGCCGGAATCGTCGAGCCTCGCTACATCGTTCACGCCATCGCCTTCGATCCGCACGCCACCATTACGTCCTCTGTCATACCGTTACACCGAGCTTCGCGGCTACCGTATCCGCGATGTCGGCCACGTCGGCAAAGGTACGCACCTCCACACTCGCGATGGTGCCATCGGCCCGCACCAGTACCGAAACGGGCAGGACCGCGGGCGCACCCACCGCGCTGCGCACCGCGGCTTGCGGATCCTCGACACCGGGCAGGGTGATGCCGAGCCCGCTCAGCCGCGACAGTGCCTTCGCCTCGTCGGGATCGCTGTGCACGGTCATGACCGTGAGTTCCGAACCTGCCCGCTGCGCGAATTCCTGCAGGTGGGGCAGCTCGATGGCGCAGGGGCCACACCAGTAGGCCCACAGATTGAGCAGCGCGGGCTTTCCGCCGAGGGCAGCCGCGAGATCGACGGGCTTTCCATCGGCCAGACAGCTCAGCGTGAGACCGGCCAGGGGACCCGACCCGGTCGCCGTCGCGGTCGCCGGTGCCGGGCACGGCGCCGACCCCGCCGCTGCTCGTTCCTCGGCCGACACGCCCGACGCCTGTCGCGATGTCTGCGAAACGGTGCCTGCGGTCTCGGCGCCCTCACGCGGCCACAGCGCGACCGTGGCCGCCGCGACCAAGATCACCGCGGCGAGCACCCAGCGCAACGCGGGCCGCCGCAGCAGCGAGGGTTCGCTCACAGGCCGACCATATTCAGCAGGTGTTCGCGCTCGGGCCCCTTCACCAACTCCGCGGCCACCGCAGGATCGGTCGGGCCGAGTCCGAACGAGGGGCAGTCGGCAGCGAGCACGCACGCGCCACAGGCCGGTTTGCGCGCATGGCACACCCGGCGCCCCTGGAAGATCACCCGGTGCGAGAGCATCGTCCAGTCCTTGCGCTCGAACAGCGCGCCGACCACGTGCTCGACCTTGACCGGATCTTCTTCGTCGGTCCACTTCCAGCGGCGCACCAACCGCCCGAAGTGGGTGTCGACGGTGATGCCAGGAACATCGAACGCGTTGCCGAGGATGACGTTGGCGGTCTTGCGCCCGATGCCGGGCAATTTCACCAATTCGTCCAGAGTGTGAGGCAACTCACCGTCGTATTTTTCGATCAGCGCCTGGCCGAGGCCGATCAGCGAACTGGTCTTGTTCCGGTAGAAGCCGGTGGGCCTGATGTATTCCTCCAGCTCCACCCGGTTGGCCTGCGCGTAGTCGTAAGCGCTGCGGTACTTCGCGAACAGGGCCGGAGTGGTGAGGTTGACCCGGACGTCGGTGCACTGGGCGGACAGGATCGTCGCGACGGCCAGTTCCAGCGGAGTGGTGAAGTCGAGCTCGCAGTGCGCGTCGGGGAACGCCTCGGCGAGCGTGCGGTTCATCCGACGTGCGCGGCGAACGAGTCCGATCCGCGTTTCCGCAGCTATCGCACGGTTCTTACGCTTGCGGGCGGCGGTGATGCCGGTGGGCGCGGCGGCCGTTTCCACGGCCGGATCGGCATCGCCCGCGGCGGCGGGGGCAGGGGAAACGGGCACTGCTTCACCATACGGAACCACTACGACAACATTGCCCGGCCAGTTTGCCCGCTGTGTTCCATCTGAGACCTGGACCGTGTTTACTGCCAGTCATGCAAGGACTCGCTGTGGTGCTCTTCCCAGTGCTGTTGATGCTGTTCGCGCTGGGGATGGAGCGGGTCGAGAATCGGCTCCGAAAGCTTCTCGAACCCGACGAAGAGGTTCAGCAGTACCTGGACAACGCAAGCAACGCCGAAGTGAAAGAGCTGACGAAGCTCGGCCTGCCCGCCGCCGTGGCGCGCGTGCGCAAGCGCCGTTCCCGCACCTCCGAATTGGATGTGGCCCGGGCAAGCTGACCGATAGATAAACGATCGATTCTCAACGCGCAATCCACTCTTTACGTGGTGTCTGTCACTGCGGTGCCGGAATGCCGCGTAGACTGCGCGGTTGGTCGATTCGCTCGACCAGGTTCGCAAGCCATATCCCATAAGGAGCACATTCGTGGACGAGGCCCTCGCCAGAGCAGGCATCTTCCAAGGCGTCGAGCCCACCGCGGTGGCCGCGCTCGCCAAGCAGCTGCAGCCGGTAGATTTTCCGCGCGGCCACGTCATCTTCAACGAGGGCGAACCCGGCGATCGGCTGTACATCATCACGACGGGCAAGGTGAAGATCGGCCGACGGTCCCCGGACGGCAGGGAGAACCTGCTGACCATCATGGGGCCGTCCGACATGTTCGGTGAACTGTCGATCTTCGACCCGGGCCCGCGTACCTCGACCGCAACCACGGTCACCGAGGTCCGCGCCGTGACGATGGATCGCGACGCTCTCAAGTCGTGGATCGATCAGCGCCCCGAGATCGCTGAACAGCTGCTGCGCGTGCTGGCACGACGCCTTCGCCGCACCAACAACAACCTCGCCGACCTGATCTTCACCGACGTGCCAGGTCGCGTCGCCAAGGCGCTGCTGCAGCTCGCACAGCGTTTCGGCACCCAGGAAGCGGGCGCGCTGCGCGTGACCCACGACCTGACCCAGGAAGAGATCGCCCAGCTGGTCGGTGCTTCCCGGGAAACCGTCAACAAGGCGCTCGCCGACTTCGCTCATCGCGGGTGGCTGCGGCTCGAGGGCAAGAGCGTGCTGATCTCGGATTCCGAGCGTCTGGCACGTCGCGCTCGCTGACGTTCTGACACACGGCCGTCCCGGTACGACGGGACCGCGTCTGCGTGTGGGCTGCGAGGAGAGGGCCTCGTCCACACCAGCGCGGTTTCGTCGTGCCGGGACGTCTGCGTTGTCGCCGTGACACGACTCGATCGCCGAGCGAGCAAGCGCGTCGGCGATCGAGTCGGTATCAGTTCTGTTCGGCCCGCAGATATTCCAGCTGCGCCTGCACGGAACTGCGTGCGGCGGGCCACAGCCGTTTGTCCACATCGGCGTACACCTTGCGGACCACCGCCAGGGCGCCCGCGTCGGAACCCAGTTCCACCAGCGCGGCCCGCACCTGATCGAGCCGCTCACGCCTGTGGTCGAGGTAGTACTGCACCACCGGTACCGCATCGGGATGATCAGGCCCGTGCGCGGGCAGCAATGCCTTGCCCGCGCCCAGCTCACGGAGCTTTTCCAGCGACGCGAGGAAGTTCGCCAGCGCACCCGGCGCGGATTCGAGCACCGTGGTGCCACGGCCGAGGACCGTGTCACCGGTGAGCACCGCGTCGTCGAGCAGCAGACTCACCGAATCGGTGGTGTGTCCCGCCGTGCCGAGCACCGTGATCCCCACACCGGCGACCTCGATGACCTCGCCGTCGGCCAACGGCACGACCGCACCGCGCAGGTACGCCGGATCCACCGAACGCACCGGCGTCCCGGTGGCCTTCACCAGGTGATCGATACCGCCGGTGTGATCGTGATGGTGATGGGTGATCAGGGTCAGCGCGATCCGGCCGCCGGTGGCCTCGACGATGTCGGCGGTGTGTTTCCTGTCCTTCGGTCCCGGATCGACGACCACGTAGGAGTCGCTGTCCGGGCCGCGCAGCAGCCAGGTGTTGGTTCCGTCGAGCGTCATCTGACCGGGGTTGTCGGCCAGAAGTACCGATGCCGTCGGGGTGACCTGCCTGACCTGGCCGTACGCGGGATGTTCTGATGCCATGACGGCTACCTATCCGACCTCGACGATCAATTCCACCTCGACGGGCGTGTTCTTGGGCAATTCCGAGACGCCGACCGCCGAGCGCGCGTGCACGCCCGCCTCGCCGAACACCTCACCGAGGAACTCCGACGCGCCGTTGATCACGATCGGCTGATCGCCGAACCCCGGCGCCGAGGCGACGAATCCGACGACCTTCACGACCCGCACCACCTGGTCGAGTCCGACCAGATCGTGCACGGCGGCGAGCGCGTTCAACGCGCACAGCCGAGCTGCCTCCTTGGCCTGCTCCACATCCACCTCGGCCCCGACCTTGCCGACCGCCGACAATTCACCGTCGACGAAGGGCAACTGACCGGAGGTGTACACCAGCGAACCGGTGCGCACAGCGGGGATGTAGGCCGCGACAGGAGCGGCGACCGGCGGCAGCGTGACACCGAGCCGGTCGAGCGCGTCCTTCCACGCGGTGGCCACGGCTACTTCTGCCGCTTCAGGTAGGCGACGTGCTGTTCGCCGGTCGGTCCTGGCAGCACCGAAACGAGCTCCCAGCCGTCGGACCCCCACTGGTCGAGGATCTGCTTTGTCGCGTGCGTCAACAGCGGCACGGTCGCGTACTCCCACAGGGTGACTTCACTCATGGTGTGAGTTTAGGGCTCACCCCGAACGCCTGGGAGAAACGGGTTATAGGCTCGGCGACGTGGGAGCACCAACAGTAGAGCCGGTTTCGTCGGTTCCCGAACCGTCGACCGGATGGCCACAGCGCGCGGCCGAGGCCCGCTTGCACTACGTGACCGGCAAGGGAGGCACCGGCAAGTCGACCGTTTCGGCCGCACTCGCACTCGCGCTCGCCGCGGGGGGACGCAAAGTGCTGCTGGTCGAGGTCGAGAGTCGCCAGTCCATCGCGCAACTCTTCGACCGGCCACCGTTGCCGCCCACCGAGACCCTGATCGCCAGCGCCGACGGCGGTGGCGAGGTGACGGCGCTGGCTCTTGACATCGAGTACGCGTTCCTCGAATACCTCGACATGTTCTACAACCTCGGCTTCGCGGGGCGGGCGATGCGACGGATGGGCGCCATCGAGTTCGTTACCACCATCGCGCCAGGTCTGCGCGATGTGATCCTCACCGGCAAGATCAAAGAATGCGTGGTGCGGGTCGGTAAGGACGGCAAGCCCGCCTATGACGACATCGTCGTCGACGCGCCGCCGACCGGCCGGATCGCCGGGTTCCTCGACGTCACCACGGCCATGGCCGAGATCGCCAAGGGCGGCCCGATCGCCTCGCAGGCCGAGGGCGTGTCCAAGCTGCTGCACTCCGATCAGACGATGATCCACCTGGTGACGCTGCTCGAGGCGCTGCCGGTGCAGGAGACCGCCGACGCGATCGCCGAACTCACCGCCGACGATCTGCGGATCGGCACGGTGATCGTCAACCGGGCGGCCACCGCCGAGCTCACCCCGGCCCAGCGCGACGCGGTCGTGGCGGGCGAACTCGACACCACCGCCGTCGCCGCCGGCCTGACGAAGGCCGGCATCACCCTGTCCGAATCCGACTTCGACGGCCTGATCGCCGAAACAGTCGACCACGCGACGGTGCTCACGGCACAGAACGTGAGTGCCGCCGAACTGGCGCAGATCGATATCCCCCAGCTGTCGCTGCCCGCCCTCGGCGACGGCATCGACCTGGGCGGCCTCTACGAACTGGCCGAACAGCTATCCGCGCAGGGAGTCCGATGAGCGAGCACGTTTCCACCCCGCCCTTATTGGACGTTTCGAAGATCATCGCCGATCCGAACGCCAAGGTGATCGTGTGCTGCGGGTCCGGCGGGGTCGGCAAGACCACCACCGCGGCCTCGATCGCGCTGCGCGCGGCGGAATCGGGTCGCAAGGTGGTGGTGCTGACCATCGATCCGGCGCGCAGGCTGGCGCAGTCGCTCGGCGTGGCCGAGTTGGACAACAACCCGCAGCGCGTGGAACTCGGTCCCGAGGTGCCCGGCGAGCTGCACGCGATGATGCTGAACATGCGCCGCACCTTCGACGACATGGTGCTCGAGCACACCAGCGCGGACAAGGCCGAGCAGATCTTCGCCAATCCGATCTATCAGACGGTGGCGTCCTCGTTCGGCGGCACACAGGAATACATGGCGATGGAGAAGCTCGGCCAGCTGGCCGCGCGCAAGGAGTGGGACCTGATCGTGGTCGACACTCCCCCCTCGCGCAACGCGCTGGATTTCCTCGACGCGCCCAAACGGCTCGGTACCTTCCTCAACGGCAAGATGATCCGGTTGATCATGGCACCGGGGCGCGGTGTCGGCCGGATCGTCACCGGGGCGATGAGCCTGGCGATGCGTGGAGTCTCGACCATCGTCGGTGGGCAGATGCTCAAGGACGCCTCGACGTTCCTGCAGTCGCTGGAATCGCTGTTCGGTGGGTTCCAGGATCGGGCCGAGCGCACCTTCGCGATGCTGTCCAAGCCGGGCACCCATTTCCTGGTGGTCGCAGCGCCGGAGCCGGACGCGCTGCGCGAGGCGTCGTTCTTCGTCGACCGGCTGTCGACCGAGAAGATGCCGCTGGCCGGTCTGGTGCTGAACCGGACCCATCCCGCGCTGTCGGAGCTGTCCGGCGATCACGCGCTGACCGCGGCGGACCAGCTGGCCGGTTCCGACCCGCTGATCGCCTCCGTGCTGCGCATCCACGCCGATCGCGTGTCGACGGCAGCACGGGAGCGGCGGCTGCTGCATCGGTTCACCGGGGCGCATCCGCACGTGCGGATCGTCTCCGTGACGGCGCTGCCCTTCGAGGTCTCGGACCTCGAAGCGTTGCGCGCGGTAGGCGATCAACTGACAGGTACTCCGGCTTCGGCCTGACTGATTCAGACAAATCCGCTATAGCTGACAATCCGGTAACACTCACGAACGGCGCCGATTCCGCAAACCATGCGGTCTCGGCGCCGTTTGTGATAGCGGTCCGGTCTCGTCGGCTAGATGGCCACCTGGTGCTGCCGCTGGGCGTTGAAGAACTCCGCCCACGACGTCACGTCGGGATGCTGTTTGAGCAGCGCACGCCGCTGTCGCTCGGTCATCCCGCCCCACACTCCGAACTCGACCCGATTGTCGAGCGCATCGGCGCCGCACTGCATCAGCACCGGGCAGTGCCGGCAGATCGTTGCCGCCTTGCGCTGCGCCGCACCGCGAACGAACAGCTGATCAGGGTCCACTTCCTTGCATCGCGCCTGGGCAACCCAAGCGATCCTTGCCTCGGCCTGCTCTACATCCAGTCGAGCGATGGGGGTTGTGATGTGCATTTGATGTGCCCCTTTGCAGTCCGAACACCGTTGTGCGGCGCTCCAGAATCGCGAGCGCGGATCACAGCAACCCAACTACCGCTGCGGCCCGCACCACATTCCACTTTGAGTGTTAGCTCTATCACACTGGGTTCTCAATCTAGGTAAAGGTATGGCGGTTACGCAAGACCGCCCCCCGATTTTTTGGTACGGGCGTCCATTCAAATCGGGTCAGAACCGCGCAGTAGTGCTGATCACCGGCGTGGCCGGTCGCGACACGCCGATGTGATCATTTTGTTGACACGCCCGAGCAACCCCCCTGGCACCGCCCGGACATTCCCCGTCGAGCAGCACAGCCGTGAACCTCACCACCCCACCCTCTAGTCTGGGATCGTGCCGATCACTCAAACGCTCGCGAGGCTGGCCGGCAGCTGCGCGCTGGCCGCCGTGCTTGTCGCTGGGCTGTTGTTCCCCATGGCCGGTGGGTTCGGATTCATCTCCAACCGCGCCGCCGATGCCGTCGACAATGTCTCAGCCGAACTGGTGGAGGGCACCGTCCCCGCCGTTTCCACCATGGTCGACGCGAACGGGTCGCCCCTAGCGTGGCTCTACGAGCAACGCCGCTTCGAGGTGCCGAGCGATCGCATCTCCAACAACATGAAGCTGGCGATCGTGTCCATCGAGGACAAGCGCTTCGCCGACCACAAGGGCGTGGACTGGCAGGGCACGCTGCGCGCGTTCCTCACCAACACCTCCTCGGGTGCGGTGCAGCAGGGCGCGTCGACCCTGGACCAGCAGTACGTGAAGAACTTCAACCTGCTCGTGGTCGCCAAGACCGATGCCGAGCGCCGCGCCGCGATCGAGACGACACCGGCGCGCAAGCTGCGCGAGATCCGGATGGCGCTCACGCTGGACCGCGAGCTGTCCAAGGACGAGATCCTCACCCGCTATCTGAACCTGGTGCCCTTCGGCAACGGCTCCTACGGCATCCAGGACGCCGCCCAGACCTACTTCGGCGTCGACGCGTCCGAGCTCACCATCACCCAGTCGGCGATGCTGGCGGGCATGGTGCAGTCCAGCTCCAAGCTGAACCCCTACACCAACGTCGCCGGCGTCACCGACCGCCGCAACACCGTGCTCGACACGTTGATTCAGAACATCCCGCACCGCGCCGAGGAGTTCCGCAAGGCCAAGGCCGAACCGCTCGGTGTGCTGTCCGAGCCCAAGGGTCTGCCGCGCGGCTGCATCTCCGCCAACGACAAGGGCTTCTTCTGCGACTACGCGCTGCAGTACCTGGCCGAGGCCGGGATCAGCCGCGAGCAGATCGACAAGGGCGGCTACCTGATCAAGACCACGCTCGATCCGGTGCTGCAGGAATCGGTGAAGCGTTCGGTGAACGAGCAGGCCAAACCCGACCTCGACAACATCGCCGAGGTCATGTCGGTGGTCGCGCCCGGTCAGGATTCGCACCCCGTTCTCGCGATGGCGTCGAGCCGCACGTACGGCCTCAACCGCGACGCCAACGAGACGCTGCTCGGCCAGCCGTACTCGATGGCCGGTGACGGCGCGGGCTCGATCTTCAAGCTGTTCACCACCGCCGCCGCGATGGAGAAGGGCCTCGGTATCGCCGCCCAGGTGGATGTACCGGGCACCTACGCGGCCAGGGGCATGGGCTACTCGAATTCGCCGGGTTGCCCGGCCGACTCGTGGTGTGTCAAGAACGCGGGCAACTACCCGGGGTCGATGTCGGTGACCGACGCGCTCGCGACCTCGCCCAACACCGCCTTCGTGAAGATGATCCAGGACGTCGGCGTCGCCTCGGCGGTGGACATGGCCGTGCGCCTCGGCATGCGGTCCTACACCGATCCCGGCACCTCGGGGCACGGCAACGCGAGCCTGGCCGACCACATCAAGAACAACAACATGGGCTCGTTCACCCTCGGCCCGTTCGCGATCAACCCGCTCGAACTGTCGAATGTGGCCGCCACGCTCGGCTCCGGCGGCAAGTGGTGCCCGCCCTCGCCGATCAAGGAAGTCGTCGACCGCAGCGGCAAGGCCGTTCCGCTCACCCAGCAGGCCTGCGAGCAGGTGGTGGACCCGGGCCTGGCCAATACCCTCGCCAACGCGATGAGCAAGGACGACGTCAGCGGTACCGCCGCGGGCGCGGCACGTGCCGCCGGGTGGGCAGCGCCGATGTCGGGCAAGACGGGTACCACCGAGAGCCACCGTTCCTCGGCGTTCCTCGGGTTCACCAACGCGCTGGCATCGTCGGTCTACGTCTACGGCGACAGCCCGACCCCCGGCGAGATCTGCTCGTTCCCGCTGCGCAACTGTGGCGCCAGTGACGCCTCCGGCCTGTTCGGCGGCAACGAACCGGCCCGCACCTGGTTCAACGCCATCAAACCGTTGATGGACCGATTCCCGCCGCCGGGGCTGCCGCCGGTGGACGACAAGTACGTCCGTGGCGCGAACAACTCCCAGGTCCCCGATGTCGCGGGCAAGTCGCAGGGCGAGGCCACCTCGATCCTGTCCGGCGCGGGCTTCCAGGTCTCCGCGGTGACGGGGGCAGGCTCGCAGCCCAAGGGCACGGTGATGGGCAGTTCGCCGAACGGCTCGGCCATTCCGGGCTCGGTGGTCACGATCTACATCAGTGACGGGACCGTGCGGGTGCCCGCGCCGACGACTCCCCCGCCCGCCGCGCCCGCACCGGTGATTCCGGGGCTGCCGCAGATTCCGCGCCTGCCACCGATCCCCATCCCGGTGCCGCGCTAGTCACACGACAAAGGCCGCCGTCCGAATCGGACGGCGGCCTTCACGTTTTCAGAGCCTGGCTTTGACCGCGGCGGACAGTCGCGAACCGTCGGCCTTGCCGTCGGCGAGCGCGGTAGCGGCCTTCATGACCTGGCCCATCTGCTTCATCCTCGGGCGCTCACCGATTTGCTCGGCGACCTCGGCGATCGCGGTGTCGGCGATCTGGGCCACCTCGGCGTCGTCGAGCTGAGTCGGCAGGTACTCCTCGATGATCTGTTGCTCGGCGCGCTCGTTCGCGGCCAGTTCACCGCGACCGTTCTGCTCGAAGATCACGGCCGCTTCGTTGCGCTTCTTCGCTTCCTTCTGCAACAGCGATACGACATCGGCATCGGCGAGTTCGTGCGCCTCCGTACCGGAGACCTCGGAAGTCTGGATAGCGGCGAGCAGCATCCGCAGGGTCGCGAGACGCAGTTTGTCCTTGGCTTTCATCGCGGTGGTCATATCCGCGCGCAGCTTGGCTTTCAGTTCCGACATGCGGTTTACCGTAGTCGTTCGCTGTGTGGAGTCCCATCACATTTTCGTCGCGACGGAAATTCCAGACCGTTTGTGCGGAAACACACGCGCCGATCCGGGAGGGGGTCGCCTATGCTGGGCAAATGCCCGTTATCTCGACGTCCGCTGTCCGCCGAACCGCGTTGGGAGCCGCAGGGGCCGCCGTCGCAGGCATCGGCTACGCCACGCTGATCGAACGGAACGCGTTCGTCCTGCGTGAAGCCACGATGCCGGTGCTCGCGCCCGGTTCGCCGACGTTGCGCATTCTGCACGTCAGCGACTTGCACATGATGCCGGGCCAGCAGCTCAAACAACAGTGGCTGCGCGAACTCGACCGCCTCGAACCCGACCTGGTCGTGAATACCGGCGACAATCTCTCCCATCCCAAGGCCGTGCCCGCCGTGGTGCAATCCCTCGGTGCGCTGCTGGCTCGACCGGGCTTGTTCGTGTTCGGTTCGAATGACTATTTCGCGCCGGTGCCGAAGAATCCGCTGAAGTATTTCAAGAAAGATCACCGTCGCGTCTACGGCGATCCGCTGCCGTGGAAGGACCTGCGGGCGGCATTCACCGAACGCGGCTGGCTCGACCTGACCCACACCCGGCGCGACCTCGAGGTGGCGGGCATCCGCATCGCCAGCGCCGGCGTCGACGACCCCCACCTGCAGCGCGACCGCTACGACACCGTCGCGGGCGCACCGAACCAGTTGGCCCAGCTCAGCATCGGTGTCACGCACTCGCCCGAGCCACGCGTGCTCGATCGCTTCGCCGAAGACGGCTACGACCTGGTGCTGGCCGGGCACACCCACGGTGGGCAGCTGGTCGTTCCCGGTTACGGCGCGCTGGTCACCAACTGCGGCATCGACAAGTCGCGCGTGAAGGGCGCCTCCCAGTGGGGCGCGCACACCCAGCTGCACGTCTCGGCGGGCATCGGCACCTCCCCGTGGGCGCCCTACCGTTTCTGCTGCCGCCCCGAAGCCACGCTGCTGACATTGGTCGGCTCCCAGCCCAAGCGGCCCTCCGCCGATACCGGCTTCGGCATTTCCACCTCGGAGGCCGTAGCCCGCTAGGGTCGCGACCGTGAGCAGTGGATCCGACGACAGGCGCGACGACCCGACCGTATTCGGCGGCCCCGGCGCACCGAACCAGCCCGATCAGCAGTGGCAGCGGCCCGGTTCGCCGGATCCGGCTACGGAACAGCCGAATCCTGGTACGCCTGATCCCACCGCGGTCTGGACGCCGGGCAGCACCGGCCTCCCACCGACCCTGCGGTGGGACGGTTCCGGCCCGCCACCCGGGCTCCCCGAACCGACGCAATGGGCACCGGCGGGTCCGCAGGATTGGCAGGATTCCGGTAACCCTGCCGCGGGACAGCAGGTTCCGCAGCCAGGACAGGCCGATCCCACCCAGCTGCGTCAGCCGGCGCCCTGGCCAGGCGCGAATCCGCCTGTGGGTCAGCCGGGTTCGAGTCAGCCGTGGCAGCCCGGTATGAATCCGGCTGCCGGACAGCCTGGCCAGCAGTGGCATCCCGGAGGCCCGCAGCTGAGTGGCCCGGTCGGCGCCAATTTTCCAGGCGGCCAACCTGGTTCGAATCAGCAGTGGCAGCCGGGCATGAATCCGCCTGCCGGACAACAACCTCCGGGCCAGTGGGGCGCGCCCGTACCTCCTACTCAGCAGTGGGGCGCGCCCGCCGGTGGTGGACAGCAACAATGGGGTGCAGGCGGTCCGGTGAATCCGCCCGGTCAGCAGCAGTGGGGCGCACCGAGTTGGCAGCAGCAGGCGCCGCAGCAGCAATACGGTGAAATCCCCCCGCTCGATCACCGTGGCGTCCAGTCCTACGGCCAGCCCTTCCCTCCCGATCAGAAATCCGGCAGCAAGGCGGCGATCTGGGCCGCGGCAGGCGTGGCGGCGCTGCTCCTGGTCGGCGGCACGATCACCGCGGTCGTGCTGACCCGAGGCGACGACGCACCGAACACCACCGCGGGCGCCACCCCGTCGATGGTCAGCGCCCTGTCCACCACCCCGGGACCGTCCTCGTCGAGCAAGCCCAAACCCAGCACGACCACCCCCTCCCCCCCGGGCGCCGCGTCGAACCGCAAACCTCTCATCGACGGCTACCAGGTAGTCGCCTCCCCCGACCGTGGCGCCGCCTACGACGTCCCGGCGGGATGGAAGGTCGCCACCGAAACCACCATCGGCGGCGTCGGCGAACCCCCCGGCGACTCGGTGGTCGGCAAGGGCTACGCCTCCGACGGCCGCGACTACTGCCCCAACTCCACCCGCACCATGTCGCTGCTCACCGGCTCCAAGAACGCCGACAACGCCGCAGCGGGCGCCGAACTCGGCACCAAGGCCGCCCCCCTCGCGTACCAGGGCTCCAAAGGAACCCCCGGCCCCGCCCAGCCCTTGAAGTCGATCGACGGCAGAACCGAGGGCATGTTCACCGAGACCACCGGCACCGTCCCCGCCCCCAAACCCGGCTGCGCCGCCACCTACTCCGTCTACACCTACGCCTTCAAAGGCGCCAAGGACGGCAGCTTCGTCATGGTGATGATCGCCGACACCGGTGTCCCCGGCGCCATCGACGCCGCAGAAGCCAAGCGCATCTTCAGCACCATAAGATCCCTCGACTAGTCCCCGCCTGACCAGCCAATTTAACGTTTCCCGACCCCGCGTTGTAAGCTACTTCAGGTTCGCCTCACGGGGTGTGGCGCAGCTTGGTAGCGCGCTTCGTTCGGGACGAAGAGGTCGCAGGTTCAAATCCTGTCACCCCGACGTGTTGGTTGAGACACCAAAAAGCCTCTGACCTGGTTTTCTAGGTCAGAGGCTTTTTGCATTGCACCCGCAGTAAGGGGCTGGATCGGCGCCTTGTACGCAGGCTGTACGCAGCGCGATTTCTCCGGTCAGCCTGCGGCGCGTTTTCGAGCAGCCAGTGCCGCCGCGTTGAGTGCCTCGGCGACGGCCTCCAGATCGTCCGGAAACAGATCCGCGTACGTATCAAGGGTGAGCGCAGCCGACTTGTGCCCGACCGGCCGTCATGGATATGCGGGCGACCCAGCTTCGGTTCGCGCCCGCTCGAAACCGTGGCCGTCGACTTGCGGGGCCCCGGCTGGGTCTCGCCCTGGACGCGGTGACGCAACGTCCGCTCCGAAACCCAAGACTGCGGATCAGAGCCGACCAACATCACCCGCGCTTGGGCGACGGCACGGTAGTGCTCGGCGAACATCAGCGGTGGCTGCCACTCCGGCGGTCGCCACCCCAGGTACCGGGCCGCGGTGATCCTGGTCGGGACAACCCACTTCTCGCCCGGCTGGACCTGCTTGAGCTCGTGCACCTCGTTCGCCCGGACAAGGTCGGCGACCAGCGCGTAGACATGGTTGCGTTCCATCCCAAGGAACCAGCCCAGCGTGTCGACCTGCATGCCGTGCATCTGCGACATCGCGGCAAGCACGGCGGTCTTGCGACCGGTCGACAGTGGGCGGGCGGCACCGACCAGGACGTGGACGGTGCTCCGCGGCAACCCGACCCGTGCGCTGATCTCTGTCAGGCTCAGACCGCGGCTGTGTAGCGCACTGATTTCGCCGAGGGCGGCCACGACTCGTCGGGCTCGGACACCGAGCACTCGGGAGATGTCGCGGTAGGTCAGGCCCGAATCACGCAGTCCGGCAATGATTTCGTCGCGCGCTTCGACTTCCAGCGCAGCCCATCGGGCCGTTTTCTGCTTGTGGTCGATCTTCATGTTCGCTCCTTCCCTGCTTCGGAATGTCTGCTCACAGCCGCGAATTGACCGGGCACGGTTCGACTTGCGCGACGCGCACGTTCTCGTCGGCGGTGCGGCAGATGTTCAGCGAGGGCTGGTGGCTCTGCTGGTCGACCCAGGCGATCGAGCAACCGACCATTCCGATCAGCACACATACGGCCAGCACGATCAGTCGCAGCGCAGGCGGCAGGTGGTTGATCGGGGCGTAGACCGCGCCGACACCGACGAACTCGGGGCGAGTCATCGACTGACCGGCGCTGCGCCCTACCGCGTTGCGGTCCTCGCGCGGCGACCGGAACAGCCCGCTCACCGCCGGACTCCCGCACGCTTCGTCGCGCGCCAGAACCACACAGCACCGACGACCATCAGCACGAACCCGAATACGTCCGGCGCGGTCAGGACCATGTAGCCCACGGACAACAGCGCAACGGCGGTCAGAACTGTCCTGGCGCGCATCAGGCCGCCCTCCGCGCCAAGCGGCCCAGCAGCGCTGCGAGCTTGGCGTGAGCCTGGGCGGACATCGGAGGGGCCTGGTCGACGATTTCGTCGAGGTAGTCGGAGACGTCGGGCGCCGTGGTCACGGTCCGCGACTTCCGCTTGATCGGACGATCACTGCCATCCGCGCTTACCGCGCCGGCGATGCTCCGCTTGATTCGAACCGGCGCGCTCACTTCGCACCGCCCTCGATGAGCGGGCGTTTGAGCGCCAGAACCTCGTCGCGGTCGACCTTGATCAGCCGCGGGCCGACCAGGAATGCCTGCAGCAGGCCCGACTTGACCCACCGGCGAACGGTGGTCGGATGCACTCCGCCAGCGAGCACCCCAGCATCCCGAAGCCCGATCAGAACGGGTCCCTTCGAGCTATCCCCTGTGTTCATCTATGCAGCTCCTTCCACATATGCAGCTTGCGTATACACACGAGCGTATACGCAACTGCGTATACGCTCAAGCATTGCGTATACGCAAGGTGAAGTGAGCAGCAAAAAGCCCTGATCAGAAGACTGATCAGGGCTATTGACAGCGAGTCACGACGGCATGCGCCGACTCCGCATCACTCGCGGGGCAGAACCATCCGGAAAGAAAAAGTGCGGTACCGCCCAGGTATGTAGGAGACGTCAGACATCATGAGCAGCTTGTCGGCGGACGTCAGGAACCGCTGCTTGACCATCATGAGCGGCTCACCAGCAGGTATCCCGAGCCACTCTGTATGCAACTCGGGAGGCACGCGCTCGGACAGTTCCTCCTCAAGGATGTCCGCCGCCGGCGGCGACTGATTCGGCAGGTGGTACGTGTCCGATATGGAAATCGGCCGCCCATCCTCCGATGCGCGAACAAGCTCGTGCACCAGCACCGCCCCAACATCGAGGCCAAACTCGTCGGCGAGCGCCTCGCTGGCAGCAACCTCGGTGACCTTGCGGTCGATGACTACCTCGACATCTGCGGTCGTCTCATTTTCGTAGGTGGTCTCAGGACTTTCCGTCTGCCGCTCCGGAGAGACTCGGGTGCCATCCCTCTGCGCAAGAACCTGCGTCCCCCGCCTCTCGACAGTCGTCACGAGCCCCCATCGTCGCAGCTGGCCGATCGCCTGACGGGCAACAATCTCGGACACGCCGTGCTCGCGGGCGATCTCTGCATGGCTGGGGAGCCAAACGTTCGGCGGGATCGCGCCCTTCCGGATATCGGCGGCGTACTTGTTCGCGATCGCCACGTATTTCGGCTCTGGCATCGAGCACCCCTCTCGGTTAGAAGCCGCAAACGAAGAGCCTGCGTATACGCAGAAAATGTACGGCAATAAGTCCGACACACCAGCGGCGGCGTGCCGCCCGTGGCGTCACGCCGTCAGCGCAAGCTCCAGCTCTGGGCTACATCGTCGAGGTTCCACCAAGACACGAACGTTTCGTCACAAGTGTCGAGAATCCAATCAGCGGAGAGCTGATCAAAGAACTGATTCGAACCAGTCTTCCCACCCTTGGGCTCGCCGATGTAGATCACGCGATTGCCCCCGGCGGCGACATAGTCGTTCAACGTTTGCTCAGACATCGGGTCTTCCCATCCCGGAGGCCAGCACAAGAACAGCACCCGGTCGCCGAGGGCCTGTGATTCCCACCCCTCCGCAAGCTGTTCGAGCCCATCCACCTGGTGCCAGGTGGATCGCCGTCCTGGCGCGCCAGGGAAAGACGGGTTGGCAGTGAGCTGCGGCGGTTCCGAATCGAATGCCACAACGCTCAGCCCGTACGCCGCCAGCATTGCCGCCCAATAGCCTCGGCCCGCGCCGACCTCACAGAGCCCACGGCCACCTACGATCCGATCGATCCACTCCAGCGTGCCCGGCGACGGGACCGCATATGCGTAAGTCTCCTGGAGAACGGTCTGCGCGTACCCGAGTCGGCCGCTCCCCTTCTCAGCGTCCCCTGGAATCCGGCGCCGCCCATCCGGTCTGACGCCGACAAGCGGCTCGACAATCTCCCAGTACGGGTTCGCACTCTCGCCGCCTGCAAGGAAGTGGAGCATCCGAAGATCCAGCAGTCGGTCCTGCTCAGGATCCGCGCCGCCTGCCAAGCTGGCGGCGGTGTCGAGATACTCGGCAACCTTCGGATACTCGGTCTGCAGCCTCACCTCATCCGAGAGAAGCGTGGCCAGTTGGTCTCGGCGTTCTGGGGACAGCGTGAAGGCGGTCATCACATCATTGTGCCCGCTCAGGACTCGCAAGAACCCTCGAACATGTTGCAGTGTCGGCGAATTCGGGCGACACTGCGCGGACGTTCGCCGACGAGATAACGCGAATCGTCCGAGCCGTCTGGCGGGACCCTCTTCGCGCCGCTTGAGCAGCCGCAGATTATGAGATCAAACACTTTCAGCGTTGTACTGACCAGCAAAGTAGCTGCTGGTAGACGACCATTTTAGAAGAATCCATTGGTGGTCATGCACCGGCTGTGACGGAAAGAGGCCGCCCGCTATCGAGGGAAGGGCGAATCGAACGACTCACGCCTTGCCCCAATAGCGGGCGGCAGCGACCTGCTCACACCAGGGCGCCCCTTCCGTGCTTGTTACGCGGCAGTGCGGCGGTGCGGCGGCTCCCACTTCCCATCGACGTACGCCCGGAAGCGGGCGAAGAGATCGACATCTTCGTTCTCAAACGCACGCATAGTGACTGCGATGGTGGTGGACCGTCCGCGGGAAAGGCCCGGCTGCCGCCGAAGATCGTGCTTCGACGTCTTCAGGACCCGCCCATCCCGGAACACGGCCTGCTCCAACTGAGCCCAACTCAGGACCTCGGTGTCGAAAAACCGACCATGAGACATCATCAGGCTGTTCCCGGCCCAACCTTCCGGAACGAGCAGCAGAGGTCGGCCATCGGCAACCGGAAGCTCGACGAACTGATCGCGCCACCGCCGCTCACTCCCGTCCCATACGGGTCGCTGAACCGTTGTCATCCCTTCGGGGTGACGCCGGAACTCGGGGTACTTCGCGACCATCTCAGCGGTAAATGCAACGAGCGCAGCGAAGATGATGCGCGTGGTCAAGTCGCTGGTGATGTCGTTGCCGATCCCCTCGACGTAGACCGGCACTGCTTCCAACTCGCGGAAGATGCCGAACTCGAGCAAGGGCCGAATGTCAGGGCCAGTGAGCGAGTCCCAGATCGACGCACCGAGCAACTTCGCGCCACCATGCCCATTGATTCCTGCGACGGACATGCCGAGGCGGGTCTCGCGCGGCTCGTTGAAATGCTGGAGCAGATCACGACCGCGCCGGTGGTCAGCGGCGTTGGACGAGAGGACGCAGCGGGCCACCTCGGCCGTAAAGGTGTCCATCGCCTTGCGGGCGTCACTCGCGTGCGGCTCGGGCCCGCTCATCAACCGGATCCGGTGGGGGTCCACATAGAGGCGATTGTCGACGGTCAGTTCGACATCGATGAACGGCACATGCCCGAGGATTCCGTAGTGGCTGCTGATTGCTGCCATTTCAACTCCTTAACTCAGTAGGGCGCCGGACACGAACGGGGCGGGGTCGACGACCCACACGAACCCCGGTACGCTACTGAGTGACCCCTACCAAGAGTCACCTGATGCGGCGTCCGCGCCCAGCATTCGACGCCTGGTTCGCCGCGTTCCACCGCGGCGGTCCAGACATCATTCGGCTCCATGTGGATCATCCCCAGAAATCCCCGGGGATGTCCGCATGGAGCCGAACTAATCGTAGCAAGTCACCCCGACAGAATTGCGTCGCACAACTGTCGAACGCACTTTCGACACCGGAGCTGTGGCGTTCAGAACAACGGGCCCGATAGCTATTACGGGTAGATAACGCGACGCCTACAGCGCATCTCCCCTGCTCAGGGTTGAATTGGCTAGCACATAACCAGCAACACATAACCCCCCGGGGGTTTGTTTTGTGATGTCCACCACATTTCGGACGAGCAGCACACTTCCCTCGAGGAACACGAGTATGGTCCCCAAAATTGGGGTAATCTACTGGCCGGTAACCAGTTTCGCTCGTTCACTCGCCTCACCCGTGGGGGCACGGGGGCGTTCGGGCAAACCTGAGCAGCGGACGCCAGTTTCGCCAAAGCTGGACAAAGGATCAGTTCAGTAGCGGCTGACAAACCCGCCCGGCGAGAGCGCAAACGACCCATCAATGACATCAGGGCGCCACTAAAACGCGATTCAGGTAGTTCCCGAAATCAATTCGTCAGCGGGTGACGAAATTCTGCCGAGTATTCGCATGAACAGCCTTTTGCAACGGCACCATTTTCCGTGCCTGAGGCCACCACGTCCGATGACGGATCGCCGGCGCATGCCATGCACGGCGGGCACCTCGTTGGACTGATGCCGCCGATCGCTCCTCGTTGTGGATCAGCAGCGTGCAGAAACGCGTCCGGATCGGCGGGTACCACCGGTCGCCCACATGCCTTGCCTGCAGCGCGATGATCCAGTGTCCGCGTCTGCGCGGACTTCCCCGACTGAGGCGACCCCTTCGTTGTGGTCCTCTTTGCTGCGTTAGCAACCGCTCCGCGGCAACCCGCTGAACCAGACCCGCTACGCGCGTCCTGAACCCCGACGCTCACTCTGACGCAACCGCTCACCGACTACGTCGAGAACGCAACGGGCGCTATCCAACCCAGCCACGCTCCCAACTCTGTCCCTTCCTTGTGGTCCTCTCTTCCTCTCTTCTCTTCACTCTCACTCCTACTTCCCCTCCCCCTTCTTTGTTTTGTGTTGTTTTCCTCCCTCCCTGGGTGTCACTCTCTCAGCGAAGCGAGAGAGTGACACCCAGGGAGGGAGGAAGGCGGCGCAAAACACCCCAGCTCAGCTGGGGTATCGGGCGAGATCGTCCGGGACTTGTCCGGGACTCAGTAGGTCCCGGACAAGTCCCGGATAGATCCCAGACAAGTCCCGGACGAGTCCCGGACAGCATCAACGCTTTGGCCATGCAACCGCCCGCCGTCGGCTGCGGTTGCATGATTCAGCTTGGCACCCTCCAAACGTCGTCGCCCCAGCTCATGTCCGTGCGATCACATTCGTAGCGAAAGCCCGTAGCAGACGAGCAGATCGCTCACACATTGCTGGTCGGCCCAAACCTTCGGGTCATCTGGATCGAGGCCTGCATCGGTGAGTGCGTCGCGGTCGACAGAGTCCATTCCCATGCCCGGTTCGACGTAGCGACGCGACAGGCGGTTCCACCGGCGTTCTGACTGTCCGCCGTTTGACCTCAGCGCGGCAAAGAAGCCTAGGGTGAGCACCACTGTTGAGCCGATGGCCCTGATCTGTCGGTGAAACACGTTTTCGCGCGCAGGTTTTCGTGCTCGCCCTGCTGCGTTGAGGCAGGATGAGCGGGGCGTGTAGCAGTAGTGCTGCCGGTGGCGATAGGGGTGGTTATGGAGATCGAGTTGGCGGATGCAGTCGCCGCGTTGCGTGATGAGTTGCTCACGGCATCCGCTAGGGGTGCCGGAGCGGGTTTGCAGTTCGAGGTGGGGCCGATCGAGTTGTCGTTCGAGGTCGAGTTGCGCCGCGACGCGAAAGCCAAGGCCGGGTTCAAGGCGTGGGTGGTCACCGGCGACGTCGAAGCCGGGGCCGGGCACTCCCGCAAACAGCGCGTGACCTTGACCCTGACTCCGAAGAACCCTGGCGGTGGGGACGTCTTGGTCGGTAGCGATCAGGAACACCGTGGCCCCGCTGAGGACGACGAGCACTACGAGCCCTAACCCGTCCGGGTTCTCGGATCGGCGGGTTCGGTGGCGTGAGAAGGGATTCGGGCAGGTGCGGTGGAAGCAACTGGTCGGTGTGACCGGTACGGAGTCGGGATCGGGGTATTTGATCGCACCCCGGCTGGTCCTGACCTCGGCACACGTAGTCGGGACAAACCGCACCGAACTGACGGTGACGCAGCCGGGCCAGCGCGGCGTGTACACCGCGACGGTGCGCTGGTGTGGACGCGCGGGTGGTGTCAGTGACGCCGCGCTCGTCGAGATCGACGACCTGTCATGGGAACCACCGGCGGTGGGGCCGGTGATCTGGGGTCGCACGGTCACCCATCAGCCCGGAATCGCCTGCCGGACATGGGGGTTACCCGACTTCGCCCAGCGCGCGAACAAACCCACCGATACCGAGCAGCCGACCGGCACGCTTAACCCCGGCGACGGATACGTCGGGAACCACCACATCCTCCACCTCAACGAACACCCACCCACCGGGATTGTGCAGTCGCCGTGGAAAGGGATCTCCGGAGCCGCGGTCTATTGCGGGAATCTGCTGACCGGGGTGGTCGCCACCGATCCCGAGGGCCGCGATCACGCTGCCCTCGGAGTGGTCCCCGCCTATGTTCTGCTGGAACAGCCACTGTTCCGGGCGGTGGTCGAACAGCACTGCGGAGTAACCGGGTTGGACTGGGCGCCGGTCGAGTTGCAGGAGTTGGCCGATCATCAATCTCCCACCCGGGACACGACCCCGGCCCGGACGCCGGCAACGTTGCTGGCCGCGCGGCGGGCGGTGGTCGGGTTCCGTGGGCGTGAGGACCTGCTCACCGAACTCCGGGCGTGGGTTGAGGTGGCTGGGGTGGGTGCGTGGTTGGTCCAAGGTGCGGGTGGGCAGGGCAAAACCCGGTTGGCTCATCACCTCGGCACCGAACTGACCGCGCGGCGGTGGTCGGTGGTGTGGCTCGATCCCACCATCGACACCGCCCCAGGGTTGCAGGTTCTGGGGCAGGTCACGACGCCGTTGCTGGTGATCGTCGACTACGCCGAGGCCCGCGCGGCCCAGTTGGGGGTTTTGTTCACCGAACTCGCCGCTCACCTGGGAGATCGGCCGGTGAAGGTGTTGTTGTTGGCGCGGACCGTCGGGGAGTGGTGGACCCAGCTCACCGCCACCAGCGACGCGGTCGCCGACATCACCGCCTACACCCGTCACACCGGGCTGCTCCCACTCGATGCCGACCCTGCTGCTCGTCAGGTCACCTACCGCGACGCCGTGCACGCCTTCGCCGAAAAGCTGCCTGCGCTCGAGGACACCGACGAGACGGTCTGGGAACAGGCCGCGACCGCGGTGTCGGCGCGACCGTTTCGCGATCTCGGGGACAGTACGACGGTGCTCGGGGTGCAGATGAGTGCGCTCGCCGACCTTCTCGACACCCGACACCCGAACCCGCCTGCGGTGGCGGGGCAGCAGAGTCTCGAGGACCGGGTCCTCGACCACGAACACCGGTACTGGACTGCCACTGCCGGCCGCCACGGTCTCGACGGGCTGGGAATCGCCACGCTCAAAGATGTCCTGGCTGCCACGATCGTGCTCGGCACCACCACACGGAAAGGCCTCGACGAGGTGTTGCGGCGGGTGCCCGACCTCGCCGATCAACCGGGTCTGATCCACACCAAGGTTCGTGGTTGGTTGATGAGCCTGTATCCCGGCCCGGTTCCGGGCGCGTATTCCGGGTTGGTGCCCGACCGGCTCGCTGAGCAGTTGATCGGCAGGTTGATGCTCGACCCGACTCGCGACTGCGTCATCGAGAGCCTTGCCGCTACCACCGACGGTGGGGAAGCCGAGCAGTTGCTCACCGTGTGCTCGCGCGCGAACAGCCACTCCACCTTGACCGACACCGGCGCCCTGCTCACCCAGTGGTGTGTCGAGTATCCCACCCTGCATGTGGCTGCGGTCCGGGTCGCTACCCGTGTCGAGAACCCCGAACCGTTGATCACCGCACTCGACCGGATCACCACGACACCCGACATTCCACCCGAGACACTCGGCGCACTCCACGACGCCATCCCACACCAGACCCGGGTATTAGCCGACACCGCAGCAACTCTCACCCTGGCCCTCACCGGTCACTACCGCGAAACCGGCGACTACCCACTCCTCGCCTTGACCTTGAACAACCTCTCGGTCCGGTTAGGGGAGTTGGGGCGCAGGGAGGACGGGTTGACCGCGTCCGAGGAGGCGGTCTGGATCTACCAACGTCTGGCCGAACAGCATCCTGACGCTTACCTGCCCACCCTCGCCGCGAGCTTGAGCAACCTCGCGAACCGGTTGGGGGCGTTGGGGCGCAGGGAGGACGGGTTGACCGCGTCCGAGGAGGCGGTCCGGATCTACCAACGTCTGGCCGAACAGCATCCTGACGCCTACCTCCCCGGCCTCGCCTCGAGCCTGAACAACCTCGCGGTTGATTTGGGGGCGTTGGGACGCCGCGAGGACGGGCTGACCGCGATCGAGGAGGCGGTCCGGATCTACCAACGCCTGGCCGAACAGCATCCTGAGGCCTACCTCCCCGACCTCGCCGCGAGCCTGAACAACCTCTCGGTCCAGTTAGGGGCGTTGGGACGCCGCGAGGACGGGCTGACCGCGATCGAGGAGGCGGTCCGGATCCGTCGGCGTCTGGCCGAACAGCATCCTGACGCGTACCTCCCCGACCTCGCCTCGAGCCTGAACAACCTCTCGAACTGGTCGGGGGAGTCGGGACGCCACGAGCACGGGCTGACCGCGTCCGAGGAGGCGGTCCGGATCTACCAACGTCTGGCCGAACAGCATCCTGACGCCTACCTCCCCGACCTCGCCTTGAGCCTGAACAACCTCGCGGTTGATTTGGGGGCGTTGGGACGCCGCGAGGACGGGCTGACCGCGTCCGAGGAGGCGGTCCGGATCCGTCGGCGTCTGGCCGAACAGCATCCTGACGCCTACCTCCCCGACCTCGCCTCGAGCTTGACCAACCTCGGGGCCGATTTGGGGGCGTTGGGACACCGCGAGGACGGGCTGACCGCGTCCGAGGAGGCGGTCCGGATCCGTCGGCGTCTGGCCGAACAGCATCCTGACGCCTACCTCCCCGACCTCGCCTCGAGCCTGAACAACCTCGCGATCCGGTTGGGGGCGTTGGGACGCCACGAGGACGGGCTGACCGCGATCGAGGAGGCGGTCCGGATCCGTCGGCGTCTGGCCGAACAGCATCCTGACGCCTACCTGCCCACCCTCGCCTCGAGCTTGACCAACCTCGCGAACCGGTTGGGGGCGTTGGGACGCCGCGAGGACGGGCTGCCCGCGTCCGAGGAGGCGGTCCGGATCTACCAACGTCTGGCCGAACAGCATCCTGACGCCTACCTGCCCACCCTCGCCGCGAGCCTGAACAACCTCTCGATCGATTTGGGGGCGTCGGGACGCCGCGAGGACGGGCTGACCGCGATCGAGGAGGCGGTCCGGATCTACCAACGCCTGGCCGAACAGCATCCTGACGCCTACCTCCCCACCCTCGCCTCGAGCCTGAACAACCTCTCGATCGATTTGGGGGCGTCGGGACGCCACGAGCACGGGCTGACCGCGATCGAGGAGGCGGTCCGGATCCGTCGGCGTCTGGCCGAACAGCATCCTGACGCCTACCTCCCCGACCTCGCCTCGAGCTTGACCAACCTCGCGATCCGGTTGGGGGCGTTGGGACGCCGCGAGGACGGGCTGACCGCGATCGAGGAGGCGGTCCGGATCTACCAACGCCTGGCCGAACAGCATCCTGTGCTGTACAACGCCGATATGGAACGAACGCATAGGGTGGCCGACTGGTTGAGATCTGCTTCCTCGGGGGACGAGACGAGCTGAGCGATACTTTCATCGGCCGATCGAGAGCATCACCGGCAGGTCGCTGACGATGAGCCGCGCTACGGGGAAACAATCGGGCTCCCGAACACTCTCTCCGCTGACGCTGCCGTCTCGGCCAGTGTTCAATATATGGTCGTTTCCGAACACTGCCTGCTACTCGGCGATCCTTATGAGCAGAACCTCACCAACTGCGAACGGGGTCCTTGGCCTCGACCGCCCCAACACTGGTGTGGTTCGTGGCAATCTCGTGGGTGCGCAAGCCGCCTGTGGCCTGCACAATGAACTCCGCCCATGCGCATCCACCGTCACCCCGCAGTACCGCTCACTAGCCAGTTCTAGGTTGCCCTTCACATCGATAGATCGGCGCCGTTGTCGGAACATGCTTGATCTTGTAGATCGCGAGCATTTGGACGAGTGGGACTTCGCCGTACGCAATCTGTACGCAGCAACACCGAGGGCTCTCGGTTGTAGCCAACCTCGCCAGCACTGAAACCGCTGGTCAGCCAACATCCCCAACAGCTACCAAAATCGCCCTGAACTGGGATTTTACAGAACGCCATAGTTCGGGACGAAGAGGTCGCAGGTTCAAATCCTGTCACCCCGACGTGTTGGTTGAGACACAAAAGAACCCCTGACCTGGGACTCCTGGGTCAGGGGTTCTTTGCTATCCGCCCTCGACTGCCGGGTGGGTACGCAGCACGTTTCCGAGGGGTCTGTGTACGTATCGGGAGTGAGCGCCGCCGACCATCCCAGAAGTCGCGCCCTGCGTCGTGCCGCGCATATGACGTTCACGCCGCGGCCGGTCGTACGCTCGAATCATGACGCCAGAGCGCCGGGTGCGCCTCCGCCGTGAAGCGTGGGGATTCGCGATCGGATCTGTGTTCTTCGCCGTCGGAGCGGTGCCGTTCTACGCCGACGCCGTGGGCGCCGTCGTCACCAACACGACGTTCTTCGTCGGGGCGATCTTCTTCACGCTGGCGGCGTTCATCCAGCTGGCGCTCAGCGGTCGGCGCCCAGCTCGCCGAGGCTCCGATCGGGCGGTTCGGTCTGATTGGTGGGCAGCCGTGGTGCAGTTCGTCGGGACGCTCTTCTTCAACCTCAGCACGAGTGCGGCTCTCATCAGTGCCGTGAACGAGAACGCGCGCGTCGGATCGGGCTGGCGCCCGGACGCCCGGGGATCGGTCTGCTTCCTGGTGGCCAGTGCGCTCGCGGTCGTCGCGACGACCGAGCGGGACCGCTTGTGGGACCCGAAAGCGCGGACGTGGCGCTGTACCTGGCTGAACATGGTGGGATCGGTGTTCTTCGGGGTGTCCGCGGTCGGGGCGTACATTGTCCCGGCCACCTCCGATTTCGTCAGCCAGCTGTGGGCGAACCTCGGAACTTTCCTCGGCGCACTGTGCTTCTCAGCAGCGGCGCTGCTGAGCCGGCGCGACATCCCCGCGGGCCACGGGCCTGCCCCCAGCGTCTGGACCTGGACGAATTCCAGACTCTTCGGCCATGTACGTCGGCGAGGTCCTCGTCGGTGAAGATCCGCGAAGGAGCTCCCGCGTTGGTCGCAGGTTCAGATCCTGTCATCCCGACGTGCCGGCCGAGATGCGGAAGAGCCCCTGACCAGTTCACCGGCCAGGGGCTCTTCGCTCGCCTGTGGGGGCTTGCGGTCGAGGGGGTTCGGCCAGCAGATGGTGAGGGCCGTGAGGGAGAGCAAGCCGAGGATGAGGGCCAGAATGGTGGGGCACATGGGGGTCGCCCTTCCGGGGTGAGCGGAGGTGGGAGCGCGGCGGTGGGCTCGTGGTTCGAGTGTGGCCGTATCCATGACAAGTGGGGTTGCCTGCGTGTTCGGGGTTGGTTGAGAAGTTCTCCCCACGCCAGGCTCTGCGTGGTGAGGACGCTGGTGTGAGCAAGGGATAACCTGGCGCTTACTTTCTGTCACTTGATAGAAATTAGCGGTCGATAGCGTATACACCCATGTCGACAAGGGTGGATGCACCGGGCGATGGCTCGGGAAGGCCGTTGCGCGACGTCGTTTACACGACGTTGCGGGGGGAGTTGATGAACGGCGACATCCGGTTCGGGGAGCGACTCACCGAGCCGAAGCTGTCGACCAGATTCGGGATCTCCCGCACACCGGTTCGGGAGGCGCTCACGATGCTCTGCTCGGACGGGCTGTTGCAGCGGGAGGAGTTCGGGTTCAGTCCGGTGCGGCCGAGCGTGTCGCGAATTCGCGATCTCTACGAACTGCGGCTGACCCTGGAACTGGGCGGGATGACGCGGGTGCGGGTAGATCCGCGGATCACCCACGACACCGCGCTGCTGCGTGCCGAGCGGCAGAAATGGCTGACGCTGCAGGCCGACCCGCCCGCCCAGGAACCGGGTTTCGTCGTGGTCGACGAGGAGTTCCATGTCGCACTGCTGACCGCCGCGGGCAATGCCGAGATGGTGCGCGCCCTGGTGGCGGTGAACTCCCGGATCCGGCATGTGCGCATGTACGACTTCATGATCAACAACCGCATCGAGACCACGATCAGCGAGCACCTCGGCATCCTCGACGCCGTTCTCGCCGGTGACCTCACGCTCGCTCAGCAGCTCTTGCACACCCACATCGGCGATTCGCTGGATGTGGTGCTCGAGCGGATCTCGCGTGCCGTCGCCGCCATGTCTCTCAGCGAGTAGAGCCCGTAGGAATCAGAGGAGCGTCAATGTCTGTAACCCCGACCGCGCGGGTCGCCGCCGCCTACGCACGGATCGCCGAGGTGGATCGGCCGGAGGTCTGGATCACGCTGCGTTCGCAGGAGGATCTGACGACCGAAGCCGTCGACCTGGAACGCCGGGTCGCTTCGGGCGAGAAACTCCCGCTGGCGGGTCTGCTCCTCGCGGTGAAGGACAACGTCGATGTGGCGGGTTTGCCCACCACCGCCGCCTGCCCCGAATTCGCCTATGACGCGACCGAAAACGCCGCAGCTGTGCAGCGGCTGGTCGCGGCGGGCGCACTGGTCCTCGGCAAGACCAACCTCGACCAGTTCGCCACCGGCCTGGTCGGCACGCGCAGCCCCTACGGCGCCGTCCGCAACGCACTGCACCCCGCATTGATCTCGGGCGGTTCGAGTTCCGGCTCGGCGGCTGCTGTCGCGCTCGGCATCGCCGACCTCGCCATCGGCACCGATACGGCAGGCTCGGGCCGCGTGCCCGCCGCGCTGCACGGAATCGTCGGCATCAAGGCCACCCTCGGCGTGATCCCCACCCATGGCGTCGTCGCCGCCTGCGCCGACTACGACGCGGTCACCGTCTTCGCCGCCGAATTGGACCTGGCGGTCACCGCCACAAAGGCGATGGCGGGCAAGGATTCTCGAGACCCGCGCAGCCGCGAATGGCCTGCCGACATCCGTCTCTCGGCATCCGCCGAACCCGAGATCGCCATCCCCCGACCCGAAGACCTCGAACCGCTGAGCCCGGCCTACCGCACCGCCTTCACCGAAACCGTTGCCGCCCTGCGTGATCAGGGCCTGCGCGCTACCGAGATCGACATCTCGCCACTTCTGGACGCGGCCCGCCTGCTCTACGACGGCGCGATTGTCGCCGAGCGATACGCGGCGGTCGGCGAGTTCGTCGACAAGGGCGCTCCGGGTCTCGACGCTACCGTCGCCGGAATAATCAGCGCCGCAAAGGAACTCGACGCACACTCCTTCGCCCACGACCTGGACACCTTGGCCCGCGCACGCACCACCGCGACGACACTGCTAGCCGGCTTCGACGGCCTGCTGCTCCCCACCACCACCGAGCACCCTTCGATCGCCGAAGTCGAAGCCGACCCTCTCGCGATCAACCGCCGCCTCGGCACCTACACGAACTTCTGCAACCTGCTCGACCTCGCCGCCGTCGCGGTCCCCGGCAAACCCACCGCCGACGGTCTCCCGTTCGGCGTGACGGTCGTGGTTCCCGCCTTCGCCGACCAACTCGCCGTCGACCTCGCCGCCCGCATCACCGGCACCCCGGCGCCGCTTCTCGTGGAAACCGGTGTGCCCCTTGCTGTTTTCGGCGCCCACCTGCGCGGCCAACCCCTGCACTGGCAACTCGAACAGCTGGGCGCGCGCTTCGCGGGCGAGATCACGACCACCGACGCCTACCGCCTCACCGCCCTCGACACCACGCCGTCCAAACCCGGTCTGGTCCGCCACGGTGACGGACAGGGCGCACCGATCCTCGGCGAACTGTTCCTGGTATCCCCCGCGGGCCTCGGCCGATTCCTCGCCGAACTACCGCCACCGATGGCACTGACCAGCATCGAACTGTCGGATGGCCGCGCGGTGGTCGGTTTCGCCTGCAGCTACGACGCCGCCGTCGCAGCCACCGACATCACCCGGTTCGGGAGTTGGGTGGCGTATCTACGGGATCGGTGACGTCGATGCCGAGCTCGGCGAGCAGGCCCGTCACGCGATGACCGATGTCGTCGCGGATGGGCCGCACCAGCTCGACATCGAGCCCGGCCGGATCCTCGATGATCCACTCCTCGTAGCGCACCCCCGGCACCAGCGGACAGGTATCGCCGCAGCCCATCGTGACGATCACGTCGGCGGCGCGGATGATCTCATCGGTCCACGGCTTCGGATACTCACGCGAGATGTCGACGCCCACCTCCGCCATCACCGCCACCGCGGCCGGATTGAGCTGCCCGCCCGGCACCGACCCGCCCGACCAGGCCACCGCCCGCCCCAGCGCCAAATCTTCGAAGAAGCCGAGGGCCATCTGCGACCGGCCCGCGTTGTGCGTACACAGGAACAGCACCGTGGGGCGCGGCCGGGCCACCTTGCCTTCGATCTTGGCCAGCGCCTGCAACCGTTGCCGCCCGAATCGCTCGGCCAGCAGCGGCAAGTACATCGTCACCGTCGCGCGAGCGGCGAAGTTCTCATAGGACGTATGCAGGAAACGATGGATCGTCTGCAGATCGAACATCGTCGCGAATTCTTCGCGGAGCCGCGCCTCGGCACGGTCGAGCGCGTCGGAGTGCTCGGCAATATCGACCACCCCCCAACACTTACCCGAATTCGAGCCATACGCAAACGCCCGGGCCGATCAACCCCTCGACCGACCGGCCCGGCACGCGTACTCGCCGACACAACGTGGAACATCTTCGGCCCAGCCCGTCGGTGTGGTTACCGTCGGCAGTGCGTCTTCAGCGTCTGGAAGAGCCACCTTCTGGTCTGCACCGCCGGGTCCGACCGATCACCCCTCGAGACCGATCGGACCCGGTTGTTCCGGTGTCTGAAGCAACAATGCGGTGTCGGTCTCTAGAGCTTCTTAAGAACAACTTGTCGGCGAAGGCGGGTTTTCGGCGATGATGGATGGACCGACGCAAGGAGATCGACTATGGAAACCGCGATCGTCTGGTTGCTGGCATGCCTTCTGTACTGGTTCAGCAACTTCTGACCCCTGTCATCGACCACTGGAGCCCGGAACCAAGCCCGCGCCCGCCTATGAGATGAGGCGTAGCGCGGGTCACATCGAGCCGCCGGAATAGTTCACCGGCAGCCGCGGTTGGACACACTGTCGACGTCCGAACAGCCCCGGGCCTCACCCCTTTGTCGCTACGAGCGACCACCCGCCGAGAGGCGCTTGTGGGGCGTCGACACCCTGACGGGCCGTCCTCGAGGTGGCCCATCGACTCGAACGCCGCCAGGTCACCCTCATCGACCTGGCGGCGTTTGTCGTCTCCGGGTCGCGGGCCCCGCACCCATGCTCGAGGATGGGTCTATGACTTCGGATGGGCAGTTGCGGCGGGGGCTGGGCTTGCGGGATTCGGTGGTCGTGGGGTTGGGGGCGATGGTGGGGGCCGGGGTTTTCGCGGCGTTGGGGCCCGCGGCGGGGGTGGGCGGGTCTTGGTTGTTGGTGGCCTTGGGGGTGGCCGCGGTGATCGCCTATTGCAATGCGATGTCGTCGGCGCGGCTGGCTGCGTTGTATCCGGTGTCCGGGGGGACGTATGTGTACGGGCGGGAGCGGCTCGGGGCGTTCTGGGGGTATGTGGCGGGGTGGGGGTTCGTGGTGGGGAAGACCGCGTCGTGTGCGGCGATGGCATTGACGGTGGGGAGCTACGCGTGGCCGGGGCAGGCGCACGCGGTGGCGGTGGGGGCCGTGGTGGTGGTGACGGGGATCAACTACGTGGGGGTGCAGAAGTCGGCATCGGCTTCGCGGGTGATCGTGGCGGTGGTGTTGACCGTGCTGCTGGCGGTCGTCGTGGTGGGCGTGGGCGGGAATCATTCGGGGGCAGCGGTGCTCGACAAGGAGATCGGGCCGTACGGGGTGTTGCAGGCGGCGGGGCTGTTGTTCTTCGCCTTCGCGGGGTATGCGCGGATCGCCACGCTCGGCGAAGAGGTGCGTGAGCCGGAGCGGACGATTCCGCGGGCGATCATGCTCGCGTTGGCGGTGGCCCTGGCGGTGTACGCACTGGTGGCGGTGGCCGCGTTGCTGACGCTGGGGTCGGGCGGGCTTGCGGCGGCGCGTGATCCGCTCGCGCGGGTCGTCGAGGCGGCGGGGGCGGGCTGGCTCACGCCGGTGGTGCGGATCGGTGCGGTACTGGCGGCGGCGGGTTCGCTGATGGCGTTGATCCTCGGGGTTTCGCGGACCTCGCTGGCAATGGCGCGTGACGGCCATCTGCCCCAGAGCCTGGCCCGGATCCATCCGAAGTACGCCGTCCCGCATCGAGCCGAGCTGGCGATAGGTGTGGTGGTGGCGGTGCTCGCGGCGACGGTGGATCTGCGGGCGGCGATCGGGTTCTCGTCGTTCGCGGTGCTCGCGTACTACCTGATCGCCAATCTGTCGGCGGCCACCCTGACCGCCGCGGAGGGAAGGCCGCAGCGGTGGGTACCGGTGCTCGGCGCGGTGGGATGTGTGGTGCTCGGGTTCGCGTTGCCGATCGGGTCGGTGCTGGCGGGGCTCGGGGTGCTCGCGATCGGTGCGGGGGTGTACGGGATCCGCCGCGTTGCCAGGAGGTGAACATGCCTGTGATCAGTGGGTTCGGCGGCCACGCTATACGGGTTACGGTGCGCGGCAAGGGCTACTCTCGGCCGCATGCGGCCCATCACGAGCGTTTTCGCAGGAACGATCGCTACGGTGCTGGCCTCGGCGAGCCTATTCGCCGTCCCGGCCCACGCCGCGCCGAGCACAACCTGTGGGGTGACGTCGGCTCGCGAGCTGGAACGCGCCCAACCCGAACAGGTCGGGCTCGATTCGGCGAAACTCGAAGCGGCACTGCAGTTCGCCGCCACTCGCAACCGCCTCAACGTCCAGATCTTCCGGCACAACTGCCTCGTCGGTGAAGGGCTGCGCAACGACGAGACCGGCAATACGCCGTGGAACATCTGGAGCGTCACCAAATCGGTGGTGTCGATGCTGGCCGGAATCGCTTCCGACGAAGGCAAAATCGATATCGCCGCCCCTATCGATCGCTATCTGCCGCCCGGCCTCGGCGATGCGGTGCACCGGTCGATCACCGTCGAGAACCTGCTCACCGAATCCTCGGGCATGCAGGTCGGAGTGCTGTCGGAGGGCGTCACCGCGGTGATCCCGATCGACCCGCACTCGGCGGTGCAGGCGCTGTCGGTGCAGTTGACCAACCCGCCCGGCACCACGTTCAGCTACAGCCAGCGCAATGTGGACCTGCTGTCCTACGTGATCGAACTGGCCGTCGGCGAACCGCTGCAGCAGTTCGCGCAGCGCGAATTGTTCGACCCGCTCGGCATTCCGCGCAGCGACTACTACTGGGCCAGTGACCGATCCGGCCACACCTACGGCTACGCCCATCTCATGCTGCCGCCCAACGACCTGTCCAAGATCGGACTGCTCGTCTCCAACGACGGCCGCTGGGGGGCCGACCGCGTGGTCTCCTCGGACTATCTGCGCAAAGCCCGCACACCGTCGAAGGCGAACAGCTGCTACGGCTATCTGTTCTGGCTCGGCGCCGATTGCAGCGAATCCCCCGACTTCATGCCCCCGGACAGCTATTTCATGTCCGGGCTCGGCCTGCAGAACGTCTTCTTCCTGCCGAGCCTCGACCTGACGGTGATGTGGACCGGCCCCTTCGGCAACCAGACCGCCTACGGCCCGAGCGGCATCCTCGCCCACGCCGAAGAACTGCCCCACGAATTCTTCCGCCGCCTGTTCGCCGCCTTCACCGACACACAGGCGCCGGTCGCCGAACCCTATGTGGAGCCCCCGCTCGAGTTCGACGCGGCCAAACTCATCGACGCCAACATCCTGCTGGCCGTCTTCGGCATCGGCCCCGGCGCCTACCCCGGCTGCACCGTCTTCAACTGCCTCAACCAACCGCTGGCCGCCCCCTTCGCCAGCATCCCACCGGGCTGCGCCATCCTGGCGTGCGTCGGCAACGACCCGCGCACCCCGGGGATCCGAACTATCCGTTGAGCGCGGCCGCCTGGAAACGGGCCGAGTCTATGTAGTCGCGGAACAGCACCACCTCGCCGTCGCGCACCTGGATCACGTTGACCGACGACCGGACCCTGGTGCGTTCCGCGCCCGGCCGAGTTACCTCCACCTCGTTTTCGACAACAACGATCTCAGGATCGTCGGTGGCGTAGATCCGAGGGTGGATGGCGTGCAACCGGACGGCCGACGTCGCGGTCCAGCGCTGTTCGAGGGCTGCGTGAATCGCCGCCCTGCCCTCGATGCGGGTCGGTACGCCGGGCGGGGCGAACGGCATCTCGAAGGCGGCGTCGGTGGCGAATCCGGCGGTGAAAGCCGCCGCATCGCGGCTGGGCAGCACGGCCAGTAGCCGTTCGACGAGTTGGACCGGGCTCTCGGGCATCAGGCACCTCACCGATAAGCGGAACGATTACCCCGGTTACTATCCGGAACATTCGCCCCGTTTGTCAAGACCTCGCCTAGACTGAGACCCGTGTCCGACGACCCACGCCCACTGCGCGCCGACGCCCGCCGCAATCGGGAGCTCGTGCTGAGCGCGGCGCAGGAAGCCTTTGCCAGCGAGGGCATTTCGGTTCCCCTCGACGAGATCGCCCGGCGGGCCGGTGTCGGCGCCGGCACGGTCTATCGGCATTTCCCGAGCAAAGAAGCGCTCTTCACAGCCGCGATCATCGATCGCGTCGAACGCGCGGTGGCGTACGCCCGCGAACTCACCACCGCCGACGACGCAGGTGTCGCTTTCTTCGAATTCCTCGCCTTCCTGGCGCGCGAGAACGGTGTGAAACGCGACCTCGCCGATGCCGTCGGATCGGATCGACTCGCCGCCCTCGGCGCGTCGGCGGATCTGTCCGGGGCGATCGGCACATTGCTCGCGCGGGCACAGCGCACCGGCGCGATCCGACCCGACATCGACGTCGACGACCTGATGCTCATCCTGAAAGCAGGGTTCAACGCCACCCGCGATGCGGACGACCGCAGACGCCGACTCGCCTTCTCGGTGATACTCGACGGCCTGCGCCGGACGTGAAACGCAGCAGACCGGGCCACCTGGAGTGGTGACCCGGTCCGATCGCGTGCTCGGTCAGCGGTTCTCGAGCAGAACTTCCGCGATCTGAATCGTGTTGAGGGCAGCGCCCTTTCGCAGGTTGTCACCCGAGATGAACAGCGCCAGACCGCGACCGCTCGGCACGCCCGGATCCTGGCGGATGCGGCCGACGAGCGAGTCGTCCTGGCCCGCGGCAGCCAGCGGGGTTGGCACGTCGACCAGACGCACGCCCGCCGCCTTGGCCAGCAGTTCCTGAGCCTGCTGCACCGAAATCGGTTCGGCGAATTCGGCATTGATCGACAGCGAGTGCCCGGTGAAGACCGGAACGCGCACGCAGGTGCCGCTCACCAGCAGGTCGGGCAGGCCGAGGATCTTGCGGCTCTCGTTGCGCAGCTTCTGGTCTTCGTCGGTCTCGAAGGAGCCGTCGTCGACCAGGGCGCCGGCCAGCGGGATCACGTTGAAACCGATCGGCGCGACGTACTTGTTCGGCGCGGGGAACTCCACGGCCGAACCGTCGTGCACCAGCTTCTCCGCATCGGCGGCCACCGCGCGGATCTGCGAGGCGAGCTCCTCCACACCGGCCAGCCCGCTACCCGAAACTGCCTGGTAGCTCGACACGATCAGGCGCTGCAAACCGGCCACATCGTGCAGCGGCTTGAGCACCGGCATCGCGGCCATGGTGGTGCAGTTCGGGTTGGCGATGATGCCCTTTGGCAGGTTGCGAGTGGCCTCGGGGTTGACCTCCGACACCACCAGCGGCACATCGGGGTCCTTACGCCAGGCCGAGGAATTGTCGATCACGGTGACGCCTGCCGCGGCGAAGCGCGGGGCCTGCACACGCGACATGGTGGCGCCTGCCGAGAACAGCGCGATGTCCAGACCCGAGGGATCAGCGGTCTCGGTGTCCTCGACGATGATCTCGCCGCCGCGCCACGGCAGCGTCTTGCCCGCGGACCGAGCGGAGGCGAAGAACCGCACCTCGTCGGCCGGGAAGTTGCGCTCTTCGAGCAGCTTGCGCATGACGGTGCCGACCTGACCGGTCGCACCGACAACACCTACACGTACACCCATTGCCTAACGCCCCGTTCCGCCGTGGACGACAGCGGCCTCTTCGCCGCCGAGATCGAATGCCTTGTGCAACACCTGCACCGCTTCATCCAGTTCGGTGTCGCGCACCAGCACCGAGATCCGGATCTCCGAGGTGGAGATCAGGTCGATGTTGACGCCCGCGTTGGCCAGCGCCTCACAGAAGGTGGCGGTGACGCCCGGGTGCGACTTCATCCCGGCGCCGACCAGGGAAACCTTGCCGATGTGATCGTCGGAGAGGATCTCGGCGAAGCCGATCTCGGCCTGACGCTCGGTGAGCTTCTGCACCGCGCGGACCAGGTCGGTCTTGGGGCAGGTGAAGGTGATGTCGGTCTTGCCCGTGTCGACCTTGGAGATGTTCTGCAGCACCATGTCGATGTTGATCTCGGCGTCGGCCACCGCGCGGAACACCTTGGCCGCGTAGCCCGGCTCGTCCGGTAGGGCGACGACGGTCACCTTGGCTTCGCTGCGGTCGTGCGCGACGCCGGTCAGGATTGCCTGCTCCACGGGAATGTCCTCCATCGATCCGAAAACAGTGGTGCCGATCTTGTCGGTGTAGGACGACCGAACATGAACGGGAACGTTGTAGCGGCGCGCGTACTCCACGCAGCGCAGCATGAGCACCTTCGAGCCGCAGGCCGCCATCTCGAGCATCTCCTCGTAGGAGATGTTGTCGAGCTTCTGGGCGTCGGCCACGATGCGCGGGTCGGCGGAGAAGATACCGTCGACGTCGGTGTAGATCTCGCAGACGTCGGCTTTCAACGCCGCGGCCAGCGCGACGGCGGTGGTGTCGGAACCGCCGCGGCCCAGCGTGGTGACGTCCTTGCTGTCCTGGCTCACGCCCTGGAAGCCGGCCACCAGCACGATCTGGCCCTCGGCGAGCGCCTCCTGTAGACGGCCGGGGGTCACGTCGATGATCTTGGCGTTGCCGTGCGCGCCGGTGGTGATCACGCCTGCCTGCGAACCGGTGAACGAGCGAGCCTCGGCGCCGAGAGTGTGAATAGCCATGGCCACCAAGGCATTCGAGATGCGCTCGCCCGAGGTGAGTAGCATGTCCATCTCGCGAGCAGGCGGCGACGGGGCCACCTGCTCCGCGAGATCGAGCAACTCATCGGTCGTGTCGCCCATGGCAGAGCACACGACAACCACGTCGTGCCCCTGCTTCTTGGTCTCCACGATCCGTTCAGCGACGCGCCGGATCCGCTCGGCGGTAGCCACCGAGGATCCTCCGTACTTCTGAACTACGAGAGCCACAGCAGGTCCTTCACGATCGAGTGTCAGATTGGTATCAGCGACCAAGAGTACCGGGCCCCGGCCACCGGTTTTGCTGCTACCTGCCCTGCCTGTGGAAAACGACACAGGCTTGTCACCTGTGGATAACCGCCGGATTCAGCTCCGATCGAACCAGGTGACCTGCGCGCCGCTGTCGAATTCCTTGCGTCGGGTCGGAGCGAAAAGTGTCGGTTTGAAGACGCCGGTGAAGGCGGGAATGCCCTCGCCAGCGATGACCGGGTAGGTCTTGACTATCAGCTGATCGATCTCGTCGAGGAGCTGCCCCGCGAGCTTCCCGCCGCCGCACAGCCAGATGTCGAGACCTTCCTGCTGCTTGAGCTCGCGCACCAGCTCGACCGGATCGCCGTCGACGATCTCGATGTTGGGGGCGTCGACCGGGCCGAGCGAGGAGGAGAAGACGTACTGCTTCATGTGGACGAAAGGGCTGAGGATGCCCGCGTCGTAGGCGGCCGCGTAAGTGCCGCGACCCATGAGCATGGTGTCCCAGTTCTTGTTCGGCGTATCGACGTCGATGCCGAAATGCGGGCGGAGGTGGACCGGGATCGCTTCGGGAAATTCGCCGTTGAGCCAGCCCGAGTATTCCGGCGGGGTCGGGTAGAACTCGAATTCACCGCCGGGACCTGCGATGTAGCCGTCGAGGGAGACGCCGATGTAATAGACAAGCTTTCGCATGGTTACCGCCTTAGTTGTTGTACTATGATTGAAGTGGTTTCAAGGTAGTACTACAGATGGAGTGGTGTCAAGTGCGTACCAACCCCGAACGACGACAAGCTCTCCTCGACGCGGCCATCGAGGTCCTCGCCGACGAAGGCGCCCGCGGCCTCACTTTCCGCGCGGTGGACAAACAGGCGGCGGTCCCCGCGGGCACGGCGTCGAACTACTTCGCCAATCGTGACGAGCTCCTGACGCAGGCCGGGGTGCGCTTCTACGAGGTGGTGCAGCCGAGCGAGGAGACGATGGCACTGGTCAGCGATGGACCGAAGGACATCGACAACATCACCACGCTGATGAAAGAGGTGGTCGGACGCATCGAATCGCATCGCAAGGCCTATCTCGCGCTGCTGGAACTCCGCCTCGAGGCCACCCGGCGTCCCGAGCTCCGCACGGTGCTCACCGAACGCGTCCGCGCCGACATCGATTTCAACGTGCGCAACCATCTGGCATCCGGCATGCCAGGCGACGCGGAGTCGGTACTACTGCTCTACCTGTCGCTGAACTGGCTCATCGTCGAACACCTCACGCTGCCCGGAATCTTCACCGAGCAACAGAGCATGGCGCTGATCGAAACGGCCGTCGAGCGTGTGATACGCACCTGACCCGGTCATTTGTCCAGACCATAGACGTGTTGACGATCACTAGTACGACTGTGCACAATCGGGCGCGAAAGCTGCGGGGGTTCGGAGGATAGACACAGATGCGCTCGAAGATCGACATCCGATTCACCGTTGACGCCGAGATCGACCAAGTGATGGACGCACTACTGGCCGTTGACCTGATGTCGGAATGGTCGACCTCGCTCAGTGATGTCCGGGTGGGCCCGCGCGATGCCGACGGCAGGCCGCGCCGGGTCTTCGCCACCGCCCACTTCATGGGAAACTCCGACGCCCAGGTGCTCGAGTACACCTGGGAGCAGTACCGGTCGTCGTGGCAGGTGGTCGACAGCAGTCGCGGTTCCAAGGGCGGGGGCTGGATCGAGCTGCTCGAGACTCCCGAGGGCACCGAGGTCGACTACCACGTGGAGCTCTCACTTCCGCTGCCCATTCCGGGCATCCTGTTCAACCGCACACTGCGCAAGCTGCACGACGAGACGGTCGCGAACTTCATCGACTTCGCCGAGCGATATCCCGAGATCGGGGGCTACGTGGCCGGCTGATTGCGCCGTCTGCGAAACCATCGTCGCCGCGCGCGGATCAGGGCCTCGGGTGCGAACATTGACGCATGATCGGAAATCGACGGGTCCGGTTCCGTCCGGTCACCGCGGACAGCTCGGTGACCCAGCTCGAATTGTTCTTCGACCTGGTGATCGTCTTCGCCTTCACCATGGTCACCGACCTGGCGGCAGACGAGACCACGGCGGCGAACATGCTGCGGGCCACGCTGGTCCTCGCCCTGATGTGGTGGCTGTGGATCGCCTACTCGTGGCTGGGCAATGTGGTGCGCGCCGACGAGGGCATCGCGCGGGTGGGCATCTTCGTCGCGATGGGCGGTGCGTTCATCGCCGCGCTCACCATTCCCGAGGCGTTCACCGACCTGCCCGGCGGCTGGTTCGGTCCGCTGGTCTTCGCCATCGCCTACCTGGTGGTGCGGCTGGTGCACGTCGCCATCTTCTGGGCGGTCAGCGCCGAGGACTCCCAGCTGCGCGGGCAATTGCTGCGCTGGGCGCTCGGTTCGATCACCGTCGGCACCACGCTGCTGGTGATCGCCGCGATGACCTCGGGACTCACCCAGATCCTGCTGTGGATCGCCGCGATCGTCGGCGACATGGTGTGGACCTTCGTCGCGGGCACCGACTGGCGGCTCAATTCGGCCAAGCACTTCGCCGAACGCTACGGGCTGATCGTCATCGTGGCGCTGGGCGAATCGATCGTCTCGATCGGGATCGGGGTGGCCGGACTGCCGATCTCGTGGCCGATCGCGCTCGGCTCGATGCTCGGGCTCGCGGTCTCGGGTCTGCTGTGGTGGCTCTACTTCGACGTCGCCGCGCTCTCGATCGAACACAGTTTGGCCCATGCCAAGGGCGCCGCGCAGATCAAGATCGCGCAGAACAGCTACACCTACTGGCACTTTCCGATGATCGTCGGCGTGATCGCGCTCTCGCTCGGGTTGAAGAAGGTGCTGTACTACGTGGGCGACTCCTCGCACCACAAGCTCACCGACCCGCTCTACGGCATCCCGCTCGGTGCGCTCTACGCGGGACCAGCGCTGTTCATCCTCGGCGTCGTCGTGGCGAAATACTATGCCTCGAAATCGGTGTCGATCGCGCGCGTGATCACCGTGGTCCTATTGCTCGCGCTGATCCCGGCCGCCGCGCACCTGCCCGCGCTCGCCTCGCTCGCCGTGCTGTGCACCGTGCTGGCCGCGCTGGTGATCTTCGAGACCCTGCGCTTCGCGCAGCCGCGTGACCAGATCAGGCACGCTTGATCTGACCGATGTGGTGGCGCACGCTGTGCTCGGCGGGCGTCGCCCCACGGTGTGAGGGCGGCACCGTCACCCCGGCCCGCACGGCGTCGTTGATCTGGTCGAGGTTCTCGCGCAGCATGTCGGCGACGAGTTCGTCGGTGCGCGGGTCGTCGAGCAGCTGACGCAGCATGCGGTAGACCGTGTCGGCGACGAGCCGGATGATGTCGTCGTGGAACGGGACGTAGCGCAGCTTGCCGGTCTGCGGGTCGTTCTTGATCAGGTCCATGATCAGCTGATCGACCTCGGCGTGGTTCTCCTCGAGCGCGGCGGCGATGTTCTGGGTGTAGTGGCCCGCGCGCAGGACCTTGGAGACCTCGTCGAGGATCGCGATCGTCATCGGACGCTTGATGACGTCGACGATCGTCCCGACGAACCGGTTGACGATCGTCGCGGTGACCCGCTCCCCCAGCGCCCGGTCGGCGACCCGGCCCAGCCGGATCAAGATCACCACGATGCGCAACAGCCGGAACCCGCGGAACAGCGGGGTGGTCACCGGGATCATGCCGAGGACCTCGTACCAGTAGATGAACGGGAACGACCACGGCCAGCCCGCCCGGCGCCAGCGCCACAGGAACTCGACCAGGAAGATCGCGCAGATCGACGTGTCGACGACGACGATCGCGTGGTAGGTCGGCCCGCTGACCTGGAAGAAGGTGATCCACACGACCAGCACCACCGAGACGATGGCGAGGATCAGCATGAAGATGTCGGTGCGCAGGCTGGGCGTCTTCGAGCGCACGTCCGGCAGGGCCTCGACCCGTTCGATCCCCGGTGAAGCCACTGTTGCTCCTGAATATCTGGCGGTCGGCGCCGCGTAGGTCGGCCTTGACATCACTGCCCACGCTAATTGGTGGACCGGCGCCGCGAGGGGAGTTGCGGACGCCGGTCGATGGCGTGTTCAGCCGCGCAGGACGGCCTCGATATTGCGTTCTGCCAGTGCGGTGATGGTCAATGACGGGTTGACGGTCGCGGTGCTGCCGGGGATCGCGGCACCGTCCATCACGTAGAGGCCGGGGTGTCCGTGAACACGACCGAAGGCGTCGGTGGCCTTGCCGAGGACCGCGCCGCCGAGCGGGTGCGCGGTGAACTGGGCGTTGGCGTCGTAACCGAGCGCGCCGTATTCGGCGACCGCGCCCGCGCGGTCGGCGATCCGGTGATCGACGACGCGAGCCGCCGCGGCGACCGCGTGCTGCGTGGCCGTCGACCAGTTCAGGCCGACGCCGCCCGTCGCGGCGTGATAGCCGAAGCGAGCGCGGGTCGGATCGAGGACCATGCCGAGCGAGGCCAGCGCGCCGGTCTCGAACGGGATGCCGGGGATGTACCAGTTCTCCAGGGTGACCGGCACGTTGGAATCGTCGTGGATCCGGCTGGCGCTCGGCACACCTTGGCCCTGGCCCGCGATGGCGCTCGCGCCGCGGGCCAGCACCACGTCACCGTTGGTGCCGAAGCCGTCGCCGATGTGTTCGTTGAGGTTGGGCAGCGTGCCGGTGGCCTGGGCGCGGACCAGCAGCTCCGAGGTGCCGATCGAACCGGCGCCGAGGAACAGCTTGTCGCAGGTCAGGTGGCGGGTGCTCAGTACCTGACCGCTCGGCGCGAGCTTCGACACGGCGACGACGAACCTGCCGCTCGCCTCCTGGGCGATAGCGTCGACGCGGTGGCCGGGGAACACCTGGGACCTGCCGGTCTCGCGGGCGTAGCGCAGGTAGTTCTGGTTGAGGTCGAACTTGGCGCCGTTGGAGTTGCCGAGGTTGGAGCGGGCCGAGGTGGCCGAGGCACGCGAGCTTCCCGCGAGTTCGCTGCGCAGCACGTCCCAGGTGAAGATCGAATCGTTGGGCAGCGGCTGGTAACCGGCGGCACGCACCTGCTCGTCCCAGGCGCGCGAGTGCGCGAACGGCGAGGAGTGATAGATGTCGGCGGGCATCTGGTCGAGCCGCAGCATCTGGCGCACCCGCGGGTAGTAGACGCTTTCGAGCTCGCCGTAATCGACCACACCACCGAAGACCTGGTCGAAGAGCCTGCGCTCCGGCGCCACCATCGCCCCGGTGAAGATCACCGATCCGCCGCCGACAGCCGCGGCCCGCCACACGTCGATACCGGAATACTCGGTCACATCCAGCACCCCGCCGAACGCGCTGAAACTCATCGGCACCTTGGTGACGCCGGTGAAGCTGGTGCGATGCCAGAACCCGCGGCCGTCGGGCAGATCGTCGCCGGTGAAGATCTCGCGCCACGGATCGTTCGGCCAGTGCGAACCGCGCTCCAGCACCGTATTGGTGATCCCGGCCTCGGCCAGGCGCAGCGCCGTGACGGCGGCGCCGAAGCCGGATCCGATGACGATCGCCTGTGTATGCGCCGGCGCGTCCGGGATCGGGGCGAAGATCTCCGGTACCCAGGACTGGAACATCGTCTCGCGCGGATCCGCCGAAGCGGGCACGCTCGCCAGCGTCGTTCCCACGGCACCGGCAACAGCCGCCAGTCCCGCCGCCTTGAAAAAGGCACGTCTGTGCACCAGGCCACCTCCCTCATCACGCATGGCCGACGCGAAGAATACCCCGCAACATGAAGGATCGCCCGGTGGCGACCACATTTGTCACAAGTCACGACGAGCGCGTGAGGCTACCGGGGCCTCAGCTGGTGAGCAGGCGGATCACCGCGATGGTGCCGACCACCACGATCACCCCTCTGAGCACAGTCGGCGACAACTTCCGCCCGACCTTCGCGCCGAGCTGCCCGCCGATGATCGAGCCGATCGCGATCAACGCGACCACCTGCCAGTCCACCTCGGCGATCGCGATGAAGATCACCGCCGACACCCCGTTGACGATCAGGGCGAGCACGTTCTTCACGCCGTTGAGCCGCTGGATGTCCTCGTGCACGAACACCCCGAGCAGACCGATCAGCAGCACGCCCTGGGCGGCCCCGAAGTAGCCGCCGTAGATGCCGGTGGCGAAGACCGCGACCAGCAGAATGGGCCCGCCGTGTTCCGGCGTCGCCGACGCGCCGTCCGCCCGGCGCTTCTTCACCCATGCGGCCAGTCGCGGCTGCACGACGACGAGGATCAGCGCCACGATGATGAGGACGGGGACGATCGCCTTGAACGCCGCCGCGGGCATGGTCAGCAGCAGGATCGCGCCGGTGATGCCGCCGAGTAGCGACGCGGTGCCCAGCTGTAGCAGTCGGGACCGCTGTCCTTCCAGTTCCCGCCGATAGCCGATGACCCCGCTCACCGAGCCGGGGACGAGACCGATCGTGTTCGACACATTCGCTGTCACCGGCGGCAACCCGAACGCGAGCAGCGTGGGAAAGGTGATCAGCGTGCCCGATCCGACGATCGTATTGATGCCACCCGCCGCGATACCCGCGGCGAAGATGGCCACCTGTTGTAGCCAAGTCATTCGAATTCCTTTGGTACGTCTCGTCGGACGTGAAGTCCGTACAAGCGTGCGTTATGGGGGAAACCGTACTGGTCAACCGGTGAGCGAAAGGCAGCGGACTCGATTCGTCGAATTGGTCCGGGCCGCTTACAAGCAGGGGTGGGCACGCGGTAAGCTCGAAGGATCATGCTGCAGCGGGCTCTTCTTCTCGGCCGCCGCGACGGGTCCTGATACGGACCGGCTCCCGTCGCGGGGTTCCAACGCGCCGGTCGACCCGCTCCCATTCAGGGAATCCATCACACCCACGGAGAAACTTGCATGTCCTCGGCTGACGCATTCGTATCCGCTTCGCGCACCATTTCGGCCCCCGGCAAACCCGCACCGGCCGACCAGCCCGCCTGGAACACCCAGAAGAACTCCTCGATGCCGGCGTTCCGGTATCGCCCCTTCGCCGAAGAGGTCGAGCCGATCACGGTGCCCGACCGCACCTGGCCGGACAAGATCATCGATCGCGCGCCCGCGTGGTGTGCCGTCGACCTGCGCGACGGCAACCAGGCCCTCATCGACCCGATGAGCCCGGCCCGTAAGCGCCGCATGTTCGACCTGCTGGTGCGGATGGGCTACAAGGAGATCGAGGTCGGTTTCCCGGCCGCGAGCCAGACCGACTTCGATTTCGTCCGCGAGATCATCGAAGACGGCGCTGTCCCCGCCGACGTCACCATCCAGGTCCTCACCCAGTGCCGCCCCGAGCTGATCGAGCGCACCTTCGAGGCCTGCGCGGGCGCACCGAACGTGATCGTGCACTTCTACAACTCCACCTCGATCCTGCAGCGCCGGGTGGTCTTCCGCGCCGACCGCGACGCGGTGAAGAAGATCGCCACCGACGCGGCGGCGCTGTGCCTGGAGATCGAGAAGCGCTACCCCGACACCGAGTGGCGCTACGAGTACAGCCCGGAGTCCTACACCGGCACCGAGCTGGACTACGCCCGTGAGGTGTGCGACGCGGTCTCCGAGATCATCGCGCCGACCCCGGCCAAGCCGCTGATCATCAACCTGCCCGCGACCGTCGAGATGGCCACCCCGAACGTGTACGCCGACTCGATCGAGTGGATGCACCGCAACCTGGCCCGACGCGACTCGATCGTGCTGTCGCTGCACCCGCACAACGACCGTGGCACCGCCGTCGCGGCCGCCGAGCTGGGCTACCAGGCCGGCGCCGACCGCATCGAAGGCTGCCTGTTCGGCAACGGTGAGCGCACCGGCAATGTCTGCCTGGTGACGCTGGGCATGAACCTGTTCTCGCGCGGCATCGACCCGCAGATCAACTTCTCCGATATCGACGAGGTCCGTCGCACGGTGGAGTACTGCAACCAGCTGGCCGTCGCCGAGCGTCACCCCTACGGCGGTGACCTGGTCTACACCGCGTTCTCGGGCAGCCACCAGGACGCCATCAACAAGGGCCTGGACGCGATGAAGGCCACCGCCGACGCGCGCGACGCCGACGTATCCGACATCGTCTGGGAGGTTCCGTACCTGCCGATCGACCCCAAGGATGTCGGCCGCACCTACGAGGCCGTGATCCGGGTGAACTCGCAGTCCGGCAAGGGCGGCGTGGCCTACATCATGAAGACCGATCACGGGCTGGTGCTGCCGCGTCGCCTGCAGATCGAGTTCTCGCAGGCGATCCAGGCGATCACCGACGGTGAGGGCGGCGAGGTGACGCCCAAGGAGATGTGGGATGTCTTCGCCACCGAGTACCTGAACCCGATCCTGCCGCTCGAGCGGATCAAGCAGAAGGTCACCGCGGCCGAGACCGACGGTGGCGTGGACTCGATCGTGGTGACCGTCAAGGTCGAGGGCGTCGAGCAGGAGATCAGCGGTTCGGGCAACGGCCCGCTGGCCGCGTTCGTCGACGCGATCGCGACCGTCGGCTTCGACGTGCGCGTGCTCGACTACAGCGAACACGCGATGTCCGCCGGTGACGACGCGCAGGCCGCCGCCTACGTCGAGGTCGCGATCGGCGACAAGGTCGTGTGGGGCGTCGGCATCGCCACCTCGATCACCACCGCCTCGCTGCGCGCGGTCGTCTCGGCCGTGAACCGCGCCGCGCAATAGGTTGCTCCATGGTGGCCGGGACCGGAGTCTCGGCCACCATGCTGACCTGTGGATAGTTTTACGATCCTGTGGATAACCGCGGTCCGGCTGGTCGGCTTCGCGCCGGATATACCGGTTGAGCTGGGCGCTTTCGATTCCCATCCGCCCGTGCGTGGCAGCTGCCACCGGCGCGCGAAATTTGGCTCCGTGTTAGCGTTTTAGGGCATATTCAGCGCCGAGCTTTCCTGCTCGTTCAGCGAGCAAGTGGGGGAACTGTGACCAACAACGACCATAATCCGACCTCGCCGCCGTGGCTGCAGAGTCCGTCGGCTGACGCGTCCGAGGCTGCGTCCGGTCCCTCCGGTGTGCAGACCGCGACCGAGGACGACATCGAGCCCGCCGAAACCGCCGCCGACCCAGTCGGTGAAGGCAGCGATCCGTCGACCGGTGACCAGCCCGTCGCCGAGCCCGGCCATGCCGGCCTCGCCGACCAAACCGTGTATCAGCCCGCGGGTTTCGCGCCGCCGGGTCAGTTCGCGCAGGGTGCTCCGTACTCGGTGCCCGATCCGTATCAGCACAGCGGCGCGCCGCCGATGAACGGCCCCGAGCAGCAGCCGTGGCCGAGCCAGCCGGGCGAGCAGCCGTGGCTGCCGGGTCAGCCGGGCGCCGAACAGCCTTACCCCGGCCCGCATGCGACCGGCGAGCAGCCGCAACCGGGCCTGCCGCCGCAGTACCCCGGCGCCGAACAGCAGCCGCAGTACCCGGGCGCCGAGGGCCCGCCCTATCCCGGACCCGAACAGCAGCAACAGTTCCCCGCGCCGGAGCAGGGGCCGCAGTCCGAGCCCATCTACAGCTGGGCGCCTCCGCCGCCGCCGATGTACCAGCAGCCGATGCAGGGTGGGATGCCACTTGGCCAGCCCGAGCAGCAGGGACAATTCCCCGGTCACCCGGGGCAGTTCCCGGGTCAGCTCGGCCAGCCGGGTCCGCCGCCCGGCCAGCAGTGGCAGGGCGGTCCGCCCCCGCAGCAGCAGCCGTTCCAGCCCCAGCACATGCAGGCACCGAACCAGCCCGGTCATTCGGTCAACGATCTGAACCTGCTCAAGCGCGCGCGCAAGTCACCGCGTAGCGGGTGGCGCAAGGCCGTGCACAAGGTGTCCGGCGGTGTGATCAACCCCGGTGAGTCGGCGGCCGATGTCGTCTACCGCGATCTCGGCGAGCGGGTCAACCAGCCCGTCCGCGGCGATTACCGGATCGCGATCCTCTCGCTCAAGGGCGGCGTCGGCAAGACCACCACCACGGTCGGTCTCGGCTCCACCTTCGCCTCCCAGCGCGGCGACCGCGTGATCGCCATCGACGCCAACCCCGACCTGGGCACCCTCGCCCACCGTGTGCCGCGACAGACCCGCTCGACGGTGCGCAACCTGCTCGAAGACCAGCAGATCACCCGTTACTCCGATGTTCGCGCGCACACCTCGCAGGCCCCGAGCCGACTGGAAGTGCTTGCCTCCGAACAGGATCCGGCCGTGTCGGAGGCCTTCAGCGAGGCCGACTACCGCAAGGCCATCGGCATCCTGCAGTCGTTCTACAACATCATCCTCACCGACTGCGGCACCGGTTTGATGCACTCGGCGATGTCGGGCGTGCTGGATATGGCGAGCTCGCTGGTGCTGGTCACCTCCCCCGCTATCGACGGTGCGCGCAGCGCCTCGGCGACGCTGGACTGGCTCGACCACCACGGCTACAGCAAGCTGGTCGAGCGCACCGTCGTCGTCGTGAACGCCTCGCGCCGTGGCGCGTCCACGGTCGACCTCGACCAGCTACGCAAGCTGTTCCTCGACCGCACCCGCGCCGTGCAGATCGTTCCGTTCGACGATCACCTGGCCGAGGGCGCCGAGATCGACCTCGAGCTGGTCAGCAAGCCGACGAGGCGGGCCCTGCTCGAACTGGCCGCGATGGTCGCCGATGACTTCAGCTACCACGGTCAGCCCCAGCAACAGCAGTATCAGCCCGGCCAGCCCTACCCGGGTCAGCAGTATCAGCCAGGCCAGTTCTGACGCAGCACGAATTCTCGGCGCGCGGATCCGTCACCGCGCGATGACTTCGCGCGCCGCGGCCTCGAACGCGTCGAGCACCGTGGCGACGGCCGGGCTGCGGTGCGCCTGCGGGCGGGTGATGATCTCGTAGACCCTGGCCGCGCGGACCCCGGCCAGCGGTAGTACCGACAGGTCGGGGTGGGCTACGGCGTAGCGCGGCATCAGCGCGACACCGTAGCCGGAGGCCACAAGCGTCTCGATCACTCGGAACTCGTTGAGCCGCTGCGCGATCCGTGGCCGCACCCCGGTGACGGTGGCAATGGATTCGAGCACATCGTCGACCGGGAACCCACCGCGCACGCTCACCCAGGTCTCATCGGCGAGTTCTTCCGGACGCACCGAAGACCGCCCGGCCAGTGGATGATCCGGCGCGACAACGACATCGATCGGCTCGCGCATCAGCACCCGCGCCGCCAGCCGCGGCGCGGACAGCGACGGCGCGCGTTCGTCGCGATGGGTGAGCACGATGTCGTAGTCGGCCAGCAGTTTCGACGCCTCACTCGGCGGCAGGTCCTCGTCACCCGCCACCAGCTCGACCCCGCTGGCGGCCAGCGTGGCCAGCACGGGCGGCAGCAGCAGCGCGGCCCCGGACGGAAACGACGCCACCCGCACCTGCCCGCGTGGTGAGCCCCGATAGTGGGCCATCTCCGCGGTGGCCCGCTCCATCGCGGCGAGCACGTCGTCGGCCCGCAACACCAGCGCCTGCCCGGCGTCGGTGAGCCGCACCCGGCGCCCGTCCGGTTCGAGCAGCGCGACCCCGGCCTCCCTGGCCAGCACCTTCAACTGCTGCGAGACCGCCGACGGCGTCATCGACAGCACTTCGGCGACGGCGGCGACCGTGCCACGGTCGGCCAGCTCGCGCAGGATCCGCAATCGCTCGATCGAGAACATGAAGTAAAACTACGTTATTCGTCCACATTTATTCGATTGTGCTGATCTTTAGCGGCCCGCACGATAAGGGCGTGACCTCCCGTGACCGCCTGCTCGGACTGACCGTCGTCGTGCTCTGGGGCCTGAACTTCCTGGCCATCCGCATCGGCCTCGACCACTTCCCGCCCTTCTTCTTCGTCGCACTGCGCTTCGCCGTGATCGCGATCCCCGTGCTGATCTTCATCCCGCGCCCCGCCGTGCGCACCCGCTGGCTGCTGCTCTACGGCACCGGCTTCGGCATCCTGCAGTTCGCGTTCCTGTTCACGGCGATGCGCACCGGGATGCCGACCGGTCTCGCCTCACTGGTGCTGCAGTCGTCGGCGCCGTTCACGGTGGTGCTCGGCGCGGTACTGCTGCGCGAGCGGTTACGGCCCGTGCAGATGGCGGGCCTCGCCGTCGCCGTGCTCGGCATGGTGGTGATCGGCGCCGATCGGATGGCCCATGCCACCCTGCTGCCCGTCCTGCTGACCCTGGCAGGCGGCCTCGGCTGGGCGTTCGGCAATATCGGCGCCCGCCAGGCCGGCGCCGATTCCCCCGGCTACAACCCGATGCACCTGACGCTGTGGATGTCGGTGGTCCCCGTGCTGCCGATGCTGGCGCTGTCGATGGTTGTCGAGGGGCCTGGAACCGGTTTCCGCGCGATCGGCGCCGCGTTCTCCGTCGACGGCCTGCCCGCACTGGCCGCGCTGGCCTACATCGCCGTCCTCGCCACCGTCTGCGGTTCCGGCCTGTGGACCTACCTGATGAGCCGCTACCCCGCGGGGACGGTCGCGCCGTTGTCGCTGCTCGTGCCGGTCGTCGGCATCGCGGCCGCCTGGGCGGTTCTCGACGAGCAGCCGTCGGTGGCCGCGCTGGTCGGCGGGGCGATCGTGATCGCGGGGGCCTTCGCGGCCACCACCGGCCGTGGGCTCACGAAGGCAGCGTCGCCCGCCCCCACTCCCGAATTGGCCCGAGCCTGAACCCGATTTCGACCCACGATCGCGCGAGCTCTGGCTAGCATGTGACCGGTCGCCGATGCGGTTGTTGTGCGACCGGCCGGTTTCGAGCTCGCGAACGACGCACAGGTCGATACAGCCAGGTCTTCGCCGCGCTCTAGAGTGGTAGCAAATCCCAGGCAATACTCGAGCAAGGCAGCTGAACAGCATATGGCGGAACAGCGGTGGCCCGTTTCGCGAAGGAACCTACTTCGCGGCACGGTCGCAGCGGGGGTGATATCGGCGGGGGCCGTAGCAGGAGCGCCGGGATTCGCCGCGCCACCCGGCCGACGGGTCGCCGTTCTCGGCGGCGGTGTCGCCGGACTGACCGCCGCCCATGAATTGGCCGAACGCGGGTTCGAGGTCACCGTGTACGAGGCGCGGGGGCTGGGCGGCAAGGCGCGCAGCATGGGCGTGCCGGGCACCGGCCGCGACGGCAGACCCGATCTGCCCGGCGAGCACGGGTTCCGCTTCTTCCCCGGCTTTTATCAGAACCTGCCCGACACGATGCGCCGAATTCCGTTCGCCGGCAATGCCGACGGCGTGTGGAACAACCTCGTCTCGGTGCCGGAGGCCAGGTTCTCGCGCCGCGACGGCGACGACATCCTGCTCGCCCTGCCCGACGGCATCACCGCCACACAGGCCACCCCGGATTCGATCAGGGAAACCCTGGCCGCCACCATCGCCACGACCGCCAGGATGTCGGCGGCGGAGGGCATGTTCTTCGCCAACCGGCTGATGGTGTTCAACACCAGCTGCGATGCCCGCCGATTCGGGCAGTGGGAGCACACCTCCTGGTACGACTTCGTGCGCGGGCACGAGCGTTCGCACGAGTTCCGCGCGGTCGTGTCCAGGTCGCTCACCTCCATCATGGTCGCCGCCAAGGAGAACCTGGCCAGTACCCGCACCATCGGCAGCATGGGCGAACAGTTCCTCGGCAATCCGCTCGGCCTCGGCAACGACGGCGGCCTGGACCGCGTGCTCAACAACGCGACCAACACCGCCTGGATCGACCCGTGGGTACGCCACCTGCGTGACCTCGGCGTTCGTTTCGAACTCGGCGCACGGGTGAGCGAACTCGAGGTACGCGACCGGCGGATCCGCGCCGCGCGGATCACCGATGCCACGGGGGCGCGCACCGTCGAGGCCGACTATTTCGTGGTGGCGCTGCCGGTGGAACAGGCCAGAAAACTGTGGTCGTCGCAAGTGCTCGCCGTGGCGCCGGAACTCGCCGTGACGGATCGGCTCTTCGTCGATTGGATGAACGGAATGCAGATCTATTTCCGTGCGCCACTGCGTATTTCGCGCGGACACACGGCCTATGTGGATTCGCCGTGGTCACTCACCTCGATCAGCCAGAATCAGCTGTGGGCCGACAAACTTCCCTCCTTCGGCGACGGGTCGGTGGCCGATTGTCTTTCGGTCGATATCTCCGATTGGAATTCGCCCGGAATGCTCTACGGCAAACCCGCCGTCGAATGCACCCACGAGGAGATCTTCCGCGAAGTCTGGGAGCAGCTGAGCAGCCATCTCAACGATCGCGAACAACTGCTTCGCCCCGCCGACGTGCATTCCTGGTTTCTCGATCCGGGAATCACCTGGCAGGGCAGTCGCAACGCGAATGCCGACCCGTTGCTCATCAATACCGCGGGCTCGTGGGATGCCCGGCCGGAGCCGCACGGATCGATCGAGAACCTGTTCCTCGCCGGTGATTACGTGCGCACCGATATCGACCTGGCGACCATGGAGGGCGCCAACGAGTCGGCCCGCGCCGCGGTGAACGCGCTGCTCGACGTGGCGGGCTCGTCGGCGCAGCGCTGCCGCGGTTTCCGCCTGCGGCGCACCCCCGAACTAGAGCCGCTGCGGCTTCTCGACATCGACCGCTACGCCAAGGGTCTGCCCAACCTTTTCGACGACCCGGCCTGACCCGGACGCAGCTCACACCGCTCCCGCACGCGCGCCCGGACGGTACGCACATAGACTCGCGGCGTGGCAGACATCTCGGTGCGTGGGCGATTGGCCTTGCGAGCAGCGGCGGCAGCGTCGTGGGCGTCGCAGAAGGCAGGTCGCGGCAAGGGTTCGATGATCGGCGGCCTGATCGCGTTGAAGATCGATCCGTCGATCATGACGCAGCTCGGACGCGGTCGGCGAACAGTGCTGATCACCGGCACGAACGGTAAGTCGACCACCACCAGGATGACGACCGCGGCGCTGGGCACGCTCGGCGATGTCGCCACCCAGGCCGACGGCGCCAATATGGACGCGGGCATCGTGGCCGCGCTCAGACTGCACCCCGGTGTGGCGCTGGCCGCGATCGAGGTCGACGAGCTGCATCTGCCGCACGTGAGCGACGCGCTCGACCCCGCCGCCGTGGTGCTGCTCAATCTCAGCCGCGACCAGCTCGACCGGGTCGGCGAGATCAACATGATCGAACGCAAGCTGCGCGCCGGGCTCTTGCGTCATCCGAACGCGGTCGTCATCGCCAACTGCGACGACGTGCTGGTGGCCTCCATCGCCTACGACCACCCGAATGTGGTGTGGGTGTCGGCGGGCAGCGGCTGGGCCGTCGACGCGACGAGTTGTCCGCGCAGCGGCGAGCCGATCGTCTGGGAGGGCGAGAACTGGCGCTCGACCGGCGCCGATTTCCACCGCCCGCAACCGGTGTGGTGGCTCGACGGCGAAGACCTGTGCGGCCCCGACGGTTTCCGCGCTCCGCTGCATCTGGCCCTGCCCGGCCGCGCGAATCGCGGCAATGCGGCCCAGGCTGTGGCCGCCGCGGTCGCGATGGGCGCCGAGCCGGCGAAGGCGACCGACGCCACCGGCACCGTGCGCGAGATCGCTGGCCGCTACCGCACCGTCACCGTCGGCGAACACGATGCCCGTCTGCTGCTGGCCAAGAACCCCGCGGGCTGGCAGGAAGCGCTGTCGATGATCGAGCCGACCTCGGCCGGTCTGGTGATCGCGGTGAACGGTCAGGTGCCCGATGGCGAGGACCTGTCGTGGCTGTGGGACGTGCGGTTCGAGCACTTCGAAGGCGTGCAGGTGGTCGCCTCGGGCGAGCGCGCCACCGACCTCGCGGTGCGCCTGACCTACGCCGGCGTCGAACACACGCTCATCCCGGATCCGGTGCGCGCCATCGCGTCCTGTCCCGCCGGGCACGTCGAGGTGCTGGCCAACTACACCGCGTTCCGCGATCTCAACCGTGACCTGGAGGCCCGCAAGTGAGCGAGTCAACCATTCGTATCGGCCTCGTCCTGCCCGACGTGATGGGCACCTACGGCGACGGCGGCAACGCTCTGGTCCTGCGTCAACGCCTGCGCATGCGCGGCTACGAGGCGGAGATCATCGACATCACCCTCGCCGATCCCGTCCCCGACTCCTTCGACATCTACACCCTCGGCGGCGCCGAGGACTCCGCCCAGCGGCTGGCCACCCGTCATCTCCAGAAGTACCCAGGTCTCCAGCAGGCCGCCGCCAAGGGCGCTCCGGTCCTCGCCATCTGCGCCGCCATCCAGGTGCTCGGCAACTGGTACGAGACCTCGGCGGGCGAAAAGGTCGACGGCGTGAGCCTTTTCGACGTCACCACCTCCCCCCAGAAGATTCGCGCCATCGGCGAAGTGACGACCACTCCCCTCGTCCCCGGGCTCAAAGCACCCCTCACCGGGTTCGAAAACCACCGGGGCGGAACGACTCTCGGCGCCGACGCCACTCCGCTCGCCCGCGTCACCCGTGGTGTCGGCAACGGCGTGGGTGACGGCACCGAGGGCGTAGTCCAGGGTTCGGTCTTCGGCACCTACCTGCACGGCCCCGCGCTGGCCCGCAACCCCGAGCTGGCCGACCTCCTCATCGCCATGGCCCTCGGCATCCCGGCCGCCGAGCTGGCCCCCTTCGACCTCCCCGAGGTGGATCGACTCCGCAAGGAGCGCCTGCGCGCCTGAACCGCCGAGCCGACTTCCGCTCAGCGCGACTTTTAACCTCCCTCGACGGCTACCTGCGCCGATAGCGTCTGCCTCGCAGTGCTCGGCGTATCCGCCGCAGCACCGGAGGTGAGGAGTGCTGGGTGACGGCAGTGGTGTCGACTGTGGACGTCGACGAGGCGGCCGGTCCGAAACCCACCTCTGTGAAGGCGCCGCGGCGGGGTGGTTCGGTGCTGGCCGCGGTGGTGGCCCTCGGCATCGTGCTGGTCGCGTGGACGGTGGTGACGGCGGCCGGTGTGGTCGACCCGCTGTATCTGCCCTCGCCGCGCGCGGTGTGGGATGCCTTCGTACGGGCCAATTCCACGCATCGGATCGCCGACGGCATCGACCGGTTCGTTGTCGGTGAGCAGAACTACTACCTCTGGGAACACCTGCTGGCCAGTCTGCAGCGGATCGCGATCGGGGTGGGTGCGGCGATCATCGTCGGGCCGCTGGTCGGGTTCGTGATGGGCATGGTGGCGCCGGTGCGGTGGGTCACCGAGCCGATCCTGAACTTTCTGCGCGCCCTGCCGCCGCTGGGTTACATCGGTCTGCTCATCGTGTGGTTCGGTATCGGCGACACCGCCAAGATCTGGCTGCTGTTCCTCGCCGCGTTCCCGCCGATCGTCATCGCGACGCTCGACGGCGTACTCGGCGTCAAACAGGACTACCTCAACGCGGCGCGCTCACTGGGTGCCGGTCGCGCACAGGTCATTTCACTCGTCGTGCTTCCCGCGACCCTGCCCACTGTGATCAGCGGTGTCCGCATCGCGACGGCTTTCGCCTGGACCACGGTCGTCGCCGCCGAACTCAACAACGGCATTCCCGGTATCGGCGGACTCGCGTATATCGCGGGCACGCAACTGAATACGCCGCTCACCATCGCCTGCATCATCGTGATCGGCGTGGCGGCGATGCTGCTGGACGCGGTGATCGTGTTCATCGGCGCCCGAGCTGTTCCATGGAAAGGCAAAGTATGAAAACCGCACTGCGCAGGGTCGTCGCGACCTCGGCCGCACTCTCCGCCGTAGTCGCTGTCACCGCGGGCTGCGTGGAATCGGGGCGCGAGGACACCGGGGCGGCCGCGAGCTGCCCGTTCGCCGCCGATCCGAGCGTGACCAGCACCGTTCGCCTCGGCTTCCAAGCCATCCCCAACGGTGATCTGGTGGTGAAGGACCGCAACCTGCTGCAGGCGTGCCTGCCGAACGCGAAGATCACCTGGAGCCAGTTCTCCTCCGGCGCCGACGTGGTGCAGGCCTTCGGCGCGGGCGGACTCGACATCGGCACGCTCGGTTCGAGCCCGGCGACCAAGGCACTGTCCGCACCGCTGAACCTGCCCGTGCAGGTGGTGTGGATCCACGACGTGATCGGCACCTCGGAATCGCTTGTCGTGCGGGACAAGTCGATCACCAGCCTGGCCGGGCTGGTGGGCAAGAAGGTGGCGACGCCCTTCGGCTCCACCTCCCACTACAGCTTGCTCGCCGCGCTCGACAAGGCCGGACTCACCGGCAAGGTGGAGCTGATCAACCTCGCTCCGGACGCGATTCCCGGTGCGTGGCAGGGCAATCAGATCGACGCGGCCTGGGTCTGGGACCCGACGCTGTCCAAGCTCACCGCGGCGGGTGGCACGGTGCTCACCAGTAGTGCCGAGACCGCGGCGGGCGGTGCGCCGACCTTCGACGTCGCCATCGCCGACAAGAAATTCCTCGCCGACAATGCCGCGTTCGCGAAGACCTGGGCCAAGGTGCAGGACTACGCCGTCGGTCAGCTGAAGAACCAGCAGGCCGAGGCAGCGGTGTCGATCGGCGCGCAGCTCGGTATCGCCCCCGACAAGGTCGTTCCGCAGTTGGCGGGCTACCAGTATCTGCCCGCTGCCGAACAGGCAGGCGCGAAGTACCTGGGTGGCGGCTTCAGCGCGGACCTCGCCGGTACCGCACGATTCCTGTTGAGCCAGGGCGGCATCGCCGCGGTCGGCACCGATCAGCAGTACCGCGACGGCATCTCCGCCACCGCCGCGGCGGGCGCGGGCTCGTGACCGCGGGGCCGGTGGCCGCCGACGCCGAGCGGGTGACGTTGACCGGGGTGAGCAAGAGCTACCCCGGTCCAGACGGCGATGTCGTGGTGCTCGCGCCGACCGACCTCACCATCGAACCCGGCGAATTCGTCTGCGTCATCGGCCCTTCCGGATGCGGCAAGTCCACTCTGCTCAACATCCTCGCCGGATTCCTCCCACCGACCTCGGGTGCGGTGCGGGTCGGCGATCGGGTGGTCGACGGACCCGATCCCGACCGCGGCGTGGTCTTCCAGCAGGCTAACCTCTACCCCTGGCTCTCGGTCCGCGGCAATGTCGAGTTCGGTCCGAAAGTCCGTGGCGTGTCGAAGCAGACTCGGCGGGCCGACGCGCAGCGGCTGCTGGAGCTGGTCGGACTCGACCAGCTCGGCGACCGCAAGCCCTACGAGCTCTCCGGCGGCCAGCAGCAGCGCGCGCAGATCGCCCGCGTGCTGATCAACGATCCCGGCATCGTGCTCATGGACGAGCCCTTCGGCGCACTCGACGCGTTGACCAGGGAGCGACTCCAGCGTGAGCTGCTCACCCTGTGGCGCGATCGCCGCAAGACGGTGTTGTTCGTGACCCACGGCATCGAGGAAGCGATTCTCCTCGGCACCCGAATCCTGGTGATGGGCACCGAGCCCGGCCGGATCGTGCACGACGTCACGCCCACGTTCGAGGCCGGCGCGGACTTCGCCACGATCCGCGCCGACCCCGAGTTCAGTGCCCTCCGAGACGAATTGGCCCGCCACATCTACGCGGCGCACGCCTGACTCACTCCGCGGCGACAGCTGATCGCACCTGTCCACGGGTGATGAGCCAGCCGACGAGCCCGGCGAGCGGGAACATCAGCACGCCGTACACCGCTGCGGGAACGGCCATTTCGCTGCTGTCGAGCACGCTGATCGCGATGGTGATGGCGATCGTGCTGTTGTGGATGCCGACCTCGAACGAGCAGGCGATGGCCTGGCGGTCGGCGACGCCGAGCAGGCGCGGCAGGTAGTAGCCGACCGTCAGGCTGATCAGGCAGAACACGACGGTGATGGCGCCGACGTCGGCGAGCGAGCCTGCCAACGTCTCGCGCTCGCTGACGATCGTTCCGACGATCACCAGCAGCAGCGTGATCGCCGACCCGATGCGCACCGGCTTGTCCATCCGATCCGCGAACTCCGTCGACCAGCGGCGCACCAGCATGCCGAGGCCGACCGGAACCAGCACGATCGCGAATACCTGGATCACCTTGGTCAGCTGCAGACCGACCGAACCGTCCTCGCCGCTCGGCTCGAAGTAGCCGATGGCGAAGTTCGTCACCAGCGGCACCGTGACGACCGCGATGATCGAATTGACCGCGGTCAGCGACACATTCAGCGCCACGTCGCCACGGAACAGGTGGCTGAACAGGTTCGCTGTCGTCCCGCCGGGCGAGGCGGCGAGCAGCATCATGCCGACTGCCAGAATCGGCGTCAGGTCGAACAGCAGCACCAGACCGAACGCGACCACCGGTAGCACCAGCAATTGGCAGACCAGCGCGATGGCGACGATGCGCGGAGTCTTCGCGATGCGGGCGAAGTCGGCGCCGGTGAGCGAGAGCCCGAGGCCGAACATGATCACCGCCAGCGCCAACGGCAGACCGACTGATACCAGTGGAGAGTTCATAGCCACACACTTCTCGTCGAGCAGTCCGAGTCGAGGTACCGACCGGATTGAGACGCATCGGTCTCAATCAAGCAGCGTAGCCAGCTGTGACGCTCGTCGCAGTGGAATCGAGAACGTATCACCCCGTCGAGACGACAGCCTCCGGGGCGGCGGCATGACTGCCGGTGCACAGATCGTGGACGAAGCGCATCTTCTCCAGCACCCGTTCGGGCAGGACGAAGGGGTACAGGTCGTCGCGGCCCATCGAGCGGTTGACCATGTTCAGCGACCAGGTCAGCGGCAGCCAGAGCTCGATGATCTTGTCGAACCCCGCGCGGCCGATCTGCGGGCGGTCGAGGGTCGCGCCCGCGGGGGCGAGGCCGAAGGCCGCCGCGGTATCGAGGGTGTCGCGGATGTGCAGATAGTGGGCGAAGGTCTCGGCCCAGTCCTCGGCGGCGTGCATGGTGGCGTAGGAGGAGACGTAGTCGCGTTTCCAGCCGCTGGGCGCGCCCTGGGAGTAGTGGCGGTCCAGGGCCGCCTGGTAGTCGGCGAAGGGATCGCCGAACAGGTCGCGAAAGCGTTGCAGGGCAGCGTCATCGGCCACCAGCACGGAGAAGTAGTAGTGCCCGGTCTCGTGCCGGAAGTGGCCGAGCAAAGTGCGGTACGGCTCGGCCATCTCGACGCGCAACTGCTCGCGGTGCGGGTCGTCGGCCTCGGCCAAATCGAGGGTGACCACGCCGTTCATATGGCCGGTGAGCACGTCGTCGGTCCGGCTGGACAGCAGATCGAAGGCCAGCCCGCGCTCGGGATCCTCGTCGCGGCCGACGATCGGCAGGCCGAGCTCGACCAGTTCGAAGATCAATCGCCGTTTGGCCGTCTCGGCCTCGGCGAAGGCGGCGAGGCCGTCGGTATCGGTGTCGTTGGGCCTGGTCCTGGTGAGCTTGCACGACACGCACAGACCGGGGCCGGACGCGTCACCGTCGACCAGCCAATTGCACTGCGCCACATGCAGGTTGTCGCACAGGCGGAAGCGGTCGCTGTCGACGACGCCCGCCACGTGGTCGATCGCCTCGTCACTCGGCGGGTCACCGATCACCACCAGCGCACGCTCGCCGAGGCTGAAACCCAGTGCGCTGCGGCACGATAGGCAGACCGAGTTCTCGAAAGCCAGCTGCTGACCACAATTCGGACAAACGAAGTCACGCACGGACTACACCTCCACCGGAGCTACATCGACCGACACCTTGATTGTGGACTGCTTGGCATCGGTGTAGATGATGCCACGCAGCGGCGGAACGTCCTGGTAATCGCGGCCCCACGCCACCGTCACGTACCGCTCGTCGGCGAACTGGTCGTTGGTGGGGTCGAAGGCGATCCAGCGCCCGGTGCGATCGGCGTCGTCGGTACTCGGCAACCACACCGCCGCCCAGGCGTGGGTGGCGTCCACGCCGACCATGCGCTCCTTACCCGGAGGCGGGTCGGTGGCGAGGTAGCCGGAGACGTAGCGGGCGGCCAGGCCCTGCGAACGCAGGCAGGCCGCGCCGATCCGGGCGAAGTCCTGGCAGACGCCTTCGCGGGCGGCGAACACGTCGGCCACGCTGGTGCTCACCGTGGTGGAGCCCGAGCGGTACTGGAAGTCGTTGTGGATGCGCGTGTTCAGCTCGGTGACGGCTTCGAGCAGCGGCCTGCCCGGCGGGAAACTCTCCGCCGCGTAGACGATCACGTCGGGGGTGATCTCGGGCGGGAGCAGATCGAGGGTGAACTCGACGGCGAGCGGTCCGGTGGCGGTGCTCGGACGCGCTGCCTCCCAGGGCATATCGACGCCCGGCATGCTCCCCGGGTGTTCGCCGTCGACATCGACCAGGGATTCACCGGTGACTTCGAGATTGCGATGCTCGGAGGTCACATGGAAATACGTCGTGGTGTTGCCGTAGACGTCGGTGCCCACCGAGCGGTCCGAGGGGACGGGGTCGATGTAGATCTCGTGCTCGAGCAAGCGCTGGCCCGGGTACTCGCGCGGGGTGAGGTACGCGCGACCGTAGGAGCTGGTCACCTCGTCGGAGTAGCTGTAGGTGGTGCGGTGCACCACCATGTATCGCCGGGTCATCCGACCATCCTGGTGTTACCCCAGAGAGGCTGGATACCCGCCGGGACAGCGAGTTTGGTGGTTTCGAACGATTCGGCCAACTTGCGCAGTCGCAAGTGCACCCCCTCCAGCAGTTCCACCAGCTCGGTCCGTACGCCGTCGTCATCGGTGTTCTCCAGGTCGGCCGGGTCGACCCGGCGCAGCATGCGCTGGGCATCGGCGAGCAGCCGCTGCGGGCGCGAGACGCCGGAACCGCCCGGCAGTGCCTGGAAATCGGCCTCGAGACGGTCGAGCTGATAGATCAGCGAACGCGGATTGCCCGCATCGAACAGCAGCAATCCCGCCAGCGCGGCAACGCGCGGCGCACCACGATGGCGGCGACGGTAACTCACCGCCGACTCGGTCGCGGCGAGCACGGCCTCGGCGACCACTCCTTGCGCCTCGGCCGAACTCCGCTGCCCCAGAGCGGCATTGATCAGCGACGTCACGGCGAGTCCACGCTCGATCCGTTTGCCGATATCCATGACGTACCAGCCGGTGTCGCGCACCATCGACTCGGCGCCGATCCCCGACAGCGACAGCAACGCCGCCAACGTCAGCGAATGCACCGCCGACAGCGCCGTCTCCTGTTCGGTACTGGCACTGCGGAATTCGGCCAGCGCGCGATCGACAGCACCGACGATCATCCAGGTGTCTCCGGAGAGCTGATCGCGCACCGCCCGCGCGGCGGACCCGTAGTGATCCACCGCGTACGACAGCGACCCGGCCAGCTCACGATCGCCGGTCACCGAGGCCAGGTACTGGAATCCCTCGGCCGAAGCCCCCGCCACCGCACGTCGCGCGGCGACACCCTCTTGACCACTGGAATCCATCGCGCGATGGGTGAACTGGCCCTGCGCCTGCCGCGACCGGGCGAGAACCGGCTCGGGCTCGGGGTCGGGAACCGGCTCCGGACCACGTTCGGGCGTGACGCCGGTGGTGCGCAACGCGCGCGCCAGCGCACTGGTTCCTGCCCGCTCCCAAGGCGCCTCCGCCTCATCGACCCCGGAATCGGGTTCGGGCTCGCCAGCTGTGGATCGATCCTGCCCGGCGCTCTGGCTCTGCACCGCCGACTGTGCTGCCTTCGGCTCGGACGGAGCGTCGTGACGCACCGCGTCCGTTGCTTCTTCGTCGCTCGATGACGGTGCGTCGCGAGCGGGTTCTTCGACACCTGCCGAATCATCTCGCTCAGCAGCGGAATTCGAAACCTCCGCGGCAGCGGCATCGCGGGACCGCACCGCTGTCAGCTGACCGATTCCGTCGGGCAGCACCGACTGCGGAGCGACGGTGCCCGTGGTGACCGACAGGGCGCGCATGAGGATCGGCAAGGCTTCGGCGCCGTCCAGCCAGGGGCGGTAGCGGTAGTCCTGGTAGACGTCATGGGTGGCGGCGAGCAAGCGCACCACCGACTCGGCGCGCTCGCTGTAGCGGCCCATCCAGAACAGGTCGTTGAGCACACGCGGTGAACTGATCGCCTCGACGACCGGCACCGCCCTGCGCAACCGCTCCTCTGGCGGCGCTTCCGAACCCACCGCGGGCACGGTGGCCGGGGCCGCGCGCACCCACACGTCTTTGGCGGCGACCTTGATCACGCTGCGGGTCGGTTCGAGCCGCATGCGCTGCTGGCCGAGTCCACCCGACATCGCCGTATAGCCGCCCCGCCTGGCCAGCGAGAACAACCGCATGCCCACCGGCGCGGGCGCCAACCCCGCCGGGCCGTCGACCGCGGGCGCGACCGAGAATTCGGCGGGTTCCTGCCCCACCCACTTCCACCGTTCGACCTCGATCCGGGCGGCGGTGTCGGCGCGTTCGGCCGCCGACAGGCTCGGTCCGAAGATCGTGGAGCCGTCGACGGCGGAGCGCAGCACCAGATCACCGACATGCGACACCAGGTGCGCGCGTTCGGTGTCGTCGCCACCCCAGTACGTGGGGGTCGCGTCGAGCAACAGATCCTCGCCGAGCACCGAGCGGGCGATGCGCGGCAGGAACGGGCTCAGCGCGGGCGATTCCAGCAGCCCGCTGCCGAGGGTGTTCACCACCGTCACCGCTCCGCGGCGCAGCACCTCGACCAGACCCACCACACCCAGCCGCGAATCGGGTCGCAGATCCAGCGGGTCGGAGAACTCGGCGTCGACGCGCCGCAGCACCACATCGACCCGTTCCAAGCTGCCGAGCGAGCGCATCCACAACGCGCCGTCGCGCACCACCAGATCGGAGCTCTCGACCAGCGGAAAACCGAGCATCTGCGCGAGATATGCCTGGTCGAAAGCAGTTTCGGAATGCGAACCCGGGCTGAGCACGACGACGACCGGCTCTTCCTCGTCGGCCAGCTCGGGCGCCGCCTCCTCGAGCATCAACCGCATTGCCCTGGCGAACGGGCTGAGCGGACGCGGCCCCGCGTGCTCGAAAGCCTCGGGGATCGCCGAGGCCACAACGCGCCGGTCGGCCAGGGCGTACCCGGCGCCCGAAGGAGCCTGCGCCCAGTCGGCCAGCACCCGGAACTGCCCGTCACTCCAACGGCTGATGTCACAGGCATGCAGGAACAGTTGGTGGGTGCCGGGGATCGTGATGCCGTGCGCTGCCCGCACATACCCGGTATTGCCGAACACCACCTCCGGCGGCAGCAGACCCGAGCTCAGCAGTCGGCGCGGGCCGTACACATCGGTGAGCACCTCGTCGAGCACCAGCGAGCGCTGCACCAGCCCGGTTTCCAGGCGGGTCCAGTCCTCGGCGGAGACCAGCAGCGGAATCGGGTCGAGGCGCCACGGTTGCGGTATCGCGGTGTCGTCCTCGCCGCCGAGACCGACCTCGGTGTAGGTGACGCCGTCGTCCTCGATCTGTCTGCGCACCCGGTGATCGATCCGATCGATCCCGCCGATCCCCTGATCGATGAAGTCGGCGGACAACTCCGACCACATCGACCGCACCCGCCCGCGCCCGTCGACCAACTCGTCGTAATAGCCCGTGGTCGGCCTGCCGCACTCGTCGAAGCGCGAACCCGCCGAGCTTTCAACCCGATACCGCGCGAACTGCTCGGCAACCTGGGCGCGTACGCCCGATCCCTGCCGATTCCCGCCCCGTTGCGCTTCGTCGCGCTGAGCCACCGAGCCTCCTGTGTTGATTGCGGCTGGCGCCAAATGACCGACTATGTACCCCACACGGTTCGTGCGCGGCGTAGGTCAAGGATGCCTGGTGCTCCGACATCGGTCGACTGTGCCGAGATCTTCGCACGGAGTTCGGCGGGATCCATCGGGTTCACCGTATGGCCGGCGGCCTCGAAACGGCGATTTCGGCGTGACTGGGCCGCGACCGCGTTGACCGGTGCGTCGTCGTAGGCCCGGCCGCCGGGGTGCACGACGTGGTAGGTGCAGCCGCCGCGGGAGATACCCGTCGCGACGTCGACCAGGTCGAACACCAGGGGCGCGTCGACGGTGATCGAGGGGTGCAGGGAGTTCGGCGGCTGCCAGGCGCGGTAGCGCACGCCCGCCACCTGCACGTCGGATTTGTCGGTGGCCAGCAGCGGTACCGGCATGCCGTTGCAGGTCAGGACGTAGCGGCCGCGGTCGGCGCCGACCAGGCGCACCTGCAACCGTTCCACCGAGGAGTCGACGTAGCGAGCGGTGCCCTGGCCGGTGGTCTGTTCGCCGAGGGTGAGCCACGGCTCGATCGCGCCGCGCAGTTCCAGCTCCGCCTCACCGATCATGGCGGTGCCGATGCGGGGGAAGCGGAACTCGGTGAACGGGTCGAGCCAGGCGGTGTCGAAGTCGACGCCCGCCGCGCGCAGGTCGGCGGCCACCTCGGCGATGTCGTTCATCAGGAAGTGCGGCAGCAGATAGCGACCGTGCAGGTTGGACCCGTGGCGGATCAGCGGCGCGCGCAGCGGCTTGTCCCAGAACATCGCCACCAGACCGCGCACCAGCAACGACTGCACCATCGCCATCTGGAAATGCGGCGGCATCTCGAAGCCGCGCAGCTCCAGCAGTCCGAGTCGACCGCGGGCCGAGTCGGGGCTGTACAGCTTGTCGATGCAGAACTCGGCACGGTGGGTATTGCCGGTGAGATCGGTGAGCAGATGCCGCAGCGCGCGGTCGATATGCCAAGGGGCCGACTGAATTTCGTAGGGCGTCGGACCGGGTGCTTGCTCGGCGGTGAGCCGGGCGACCTCGGCGAAGGCGATCTCGAGTTCGTAGAGCGCGCCTTCACGACCCTCGTCCGCGCGGGGCGCCTGTGAGGTCGGACCGACGAAACGACCCGCGAACAGGTACGACAGCGCGGGATGACGCTGCCAGTAGGTGAGCATGGAAACCAGCAGGTCGGGGCGGCGCAGCATCGGCGAACGCGCCGGGGTGACGCCACCGAGGGTGATGTGGTTGCCGCCGCCGGTACCGCCGTGTGTGCCGTCCACGTCGAAGGATTCCGTGCTCAGCCGGGCGAGCCTGGCCTGCTCGTAGAGGGTGTTCAGCACCTCGGCCTGCTCGGCGAACGAGCTGGTCGGCATGATGTTCACCTCGATCACGCCGGGGTCGGGCGTCACCGAGAACGTCTGCAGCCGAGCGTCACTCGGCGGCGCGTAGCCCTCGAGCACCACCGGCTGCCCGATCGCCACCGCCGCCGCCTCGACCTTGGCGATCAGATCGAGGAAGTCGTCGAGCTCGGTGACCGGCGGCAGGAACACATGCAGCCGCCCCTGCCTGACCTCGGCGACCAGTGCGGTCGTCGGCGTGAAATCGGCGGACTCCACCGCGGCGGGCGGCTCGACCCGTTCCGCGCGCAGCGGTTGCTGGTAGAGCGGGTCGCTGTCGGGCAGGATCGGCGGTGCGTGCCAGGACACCGATCCGATCGGCAGACGAAGTCCGGCAGGCGAATCGCCATCGGCCAACACGATCCGACCGCGACCGCCCTCGGCCCGTCCACGACGCAGCTGCCAGTCAGCACTGGCCCAGCCCGCCCCGTCGGCCCGCCGATGAATCGGCAGCACATACGCCGACGGCTGATCGACCGACTCCTCCAAACTCTCGAGCAATACCCGCCGCACCTCGGGCGAGTCCTCGGTCGGGTCGATATCGGCGGGCGGCGGATCGCCGTACGGCGCACTCACTGTCGCCGCCAACCGCGCCAACGGATCCTCGAACGCGGGCCGCACCTGCGCATCGGGCAAGCCGAGGGTGCCCGCGATCTCGGCGATCAAGGCCTTGGCCGCACCGATCTCGGCGGCGGGCACCCGGTCGTGGAGCACCCCGGCGGCCGAGTTGCTCGGCTGGGAGCGGGTCAGCTGGATGTGCGGGTGGGCCGTCTGCGGCGCACTCCCGGATCTCCTGTCGTTCTTGCCGCGAACTTTCTTTATCCCCAGGATCCTTCGCAGTTCGTCCGTGGCCTTCTCGGCAGCCTCGGCCGACGCCTTCGCTTCCCGCTTCGACACCTCGGCCTTCGTCACCGGGCGATCACTGCCACCGGCGTCGGCGCAGGCCTGCTGGCTCTCCGCGGTGCGGCGATGCTCGGCGGCGACCAACTCGACGGGCTCGTCGATCAGCACCGGTCCGTCGCCGGACTCCACCTCTTCGAGACCTTCGACCTCGACGGCAGGTTCTGCCTCCTGCGCGAGATCGCCCGCAACGGCGTCGTCGACCTGGTCGGCACCGCTCATCTCGCCGTCGCGTCGGAAGTCGTCATCGTCGGCGAGGCCGAGCGCGACGACAGCGGCAGCGACTTCGTCACCACCGACCCGACGACGCGGGTCGAGGACCGCGACCATGTCGACAGGGACGACCGTGGGCGGGCGCTCATCGAGCACCGATACCGCGTCGACCGACGCGGGCACGTCATCGGCCGCGATCGGGCCGGACTCGTCCGCCAGGCCGAGCGCGACCACGGCGGTCGCGACCTCGGCGCCGGCCGGTGCGTATCCGTTCGAGGGGGTGGAGCCCGCCGTTTCGGTGGCACCCTTCGGGGCCGGTGTATGCCGCGAAACCGGCGTCCACGGATCGGTGAGCAGGTCCTGCCGCTGCCAGATCGGCACGCCGTCGGCCCGCCAGGCGATCGCGATCTCCCAGCGGGGCAACGGTTCTCCGGGATACCACTTACCCTGGCGGTACTGCACGATGCCGGTCGGCGCGTAGATCGAGCGGAGGCGGTCGGCGAGGTCGACAGCGCGCTCGCGTTTGTGCCTGCCGTCGGCGTCGGTGGTCCACTGGGCGCTGACCTGGTCATCGATGGATACGAAGGTCGGCTCGCCGCCCATGGTGAGGCCGACATCGGCCCCGGCCATCCGAGCGTCGATCGCGGCACCGGAGGCGACGATGCGGTCCCACTGAGAATCGGTATAGGGCAGCGTGACTCGCGGGTCCTCGTGGATCCGGCGAACCACATTGCTGAAGTCGAGGGTGGCCTCGGTGATCCCGGTGGCGCCGGTGATCGGGGCGGCGGCGCCGGGATGCGGGGTGGCGGCGAGCGGAATGTGGCCTTCACCCGCGAACAGGCCGGAGGTGGGATCCATCCCGACCCAGCCGGCGCCGGGCAGATACACCTCGGTCCAGGCGTGCAGGTCGGTGAAGTCCGCGGTCGGGCCGGACGGACCGTCCAGCGACGGCACGTCGGAGGTGAGCTGGACCAGGTAGCCGGACACGAAACGAGCGGCCAATCCCAGCTCACGCAGCACGCCGACCAGCAACCAGGCCGAGTCGCGGCAGGATCCGAGCGCGGTGCGCAGCGTGTGGTCGGGCGTCTGCACACCCGCCTCCATACGCACGGTGTAGTCGACGGCGTTGCGCAGCGCGTAGTTGAGTTCGACGAGATAGTCGATGGCACGAGTCGGGCCCTGCGGCCGGTGGGCCTGCGCCCAGTCGCGCAGCAACTTCCCCGGCCCGCTGCCCGGCTCCGCCTCGTCGACGCGCCGCAGATAGGGCCCGAGATCCTCGGCGAGTGCGGTGTCGTACTCGAACGGGAAGAACTCGGCGTAGTCCTCGATGAAGAAGTCGAACGGGTTGACCACCTCGAGGTCGGCGATCAACCCGACGGTGATCGACAACTCCTTCGTCGGATTCGGAAAAACCAGGCGCGCAACGAAATTGCCGAACGCGTCCTGCTGCCAGTTGACGAAGTGCTCGGCCGGTGACACCTCGAGCGAATACGCCTCGATCGGTGTGCGCGAATGCGGTGCGGGGCGCAACCGCACTTCATGCGGATGCACCTCGACGAGACGATCGAAGGAATATGCCGTGCGGTGCTCGAGTGACACCTTGATGCCCATTCACCAAGTTGACCACATACCCCCGGCACCGCGCGGGCCGACGAAACCGGAGTTTCCCGACCGGCCCCCCTTTCGAAACACCCCGGTAATAGCCGGCCGAGACCCGCGGGGCCAGCCGCTAGAGTGACAGCGTGAGCTACGACCACATCCTGCTGCCGTCCGGCGTCGCCAGCTCTGTCGACGAAATCGACGCCTACCTGGCCGCCCAGGAGGGCCTGACCGAGTCCGAACCGATCGCCGAGATCGCGGCCGAGTTGAACGCGCGCAACGCCGAACTGCCGGTGGACGACTCGTTCCTCAGCGTCGAATCCGTCGGCGGCCCCAGCGGCGACACGCTCTACATCCCCTCGCCGTACGACGCCATCGGCTTCGTCCGCAACCTGCTCTTCGACCTCGCCACCCCGCGCGGCTACGCCGTCTACGATCCGCAGCTGACCTGGATCATCGACCCGGCCGACCACATCGCGATCAATGTCACGCACGGCGGCGCGGGCGAATTCCCCTATCTCACCGAGGAATTGGCGCACCAGTGGGTCGCCGGGCTCGCCGCCCCCAACCCGTACCTCATCGTCGAGCAGGGCGAACAGCGCTACATCCAGACCTACCGCGATGCGAGCGGCCCCTACACCCTCGAATACCGCGACGGCGCCCCCGACCGGCATTTCGGCACGACCCTCGACGACCCGGCGGAGGTCGCCCGCATCATCTGGGACTGGGCCAACGGCAAGCCCGCCACCAGCGAGGGCGTCACCTGGACCCGCGTCGAGCTCTGAGCCGCGTCGGTCCTACAACGTCCGCCTGCCGGAAAGCGCCCGGCCGAGCGTCAGTTCGTCGGCGAATTCCAAATCGCCGCCCATCGGCAGCCCGGAGGCCAACCGGGTGACGGTGAGTCCGGGGAAATCGCGCAGCATCCGCACGAGATAGGTGGCCGTCGCCTCGCCCTCGGTATTCGGGTCGGTCGCGATGATCACCTCGCTCACATCGATGCCGTCCTCCTGATTGCCGATGCGGGTCAGCAACTCCCTGATCCGCAATTGATCGGGGCCGACGCCGCTGAGCGGATCGAGCGCACCGCCGAGCACGTGGTAGCGACCACGGAACTCGCGGGTGCGCTCGATGGCCTGCACGTCTTTGGGTTCCTCGACCACACAGATCATCGTGCGGTCGCGGCGTGGGTCGGCACAGATTCGGCACAGCTCACCATCGGCGACGGTGCCGCACGAGACGCAGAACTGGACGCCGTCGCGCACCTTCTGCAGGGCGGCCTGCAGACGGTCGATATCCGGCGGCTCCACTTGCAGTAGATGAAAAGCGATGCGCTGTGCGCTCTTCGGACCGACGCCGGGCAGTTTGCCCAGCTCGTCGATCAGATCCTGAACCGGCCCCTCATACATCAGAAGTCGGGCAGACCGGGCATCGAACCGCCGCCGAGGCCCTGCGACAGCGGGCCGAGGCGCTCGGCCGCGAGCTGCTGCGCATTGGTCATCGCGTCGTTGATCGCGCCGATCACCAGGTCCTGCAGTCCGTCGACATCCTCCGGATCGACCACCTTCGGGTCGATCGTCAGTGCGATCACCTCGCCGCTGACCTTGATCGTGGCCTGCACCAGACCGCCGCCGGCCTGACCGGCCACCTCGGTCTCGGCGAGCTCGGCCTGCGCCTGCATCACTGCCTGCTGCATCTGCTGAGCCTGGGCGAGCAGTGCCTGCATATCGAACTGACCATCACCGGGTTGCACAACGCTCCTGTATTTTCGGCGGCTGGCGCCGCGGGGTTTTCGGCCCTGGGGGCCTCACACCCGAGGGACGATACTGCGCCTTCGGCGTTCCGTCTCGCCCCTCGGGTGCGAGGCGGCCGAAAACCGTGGGGGTACGTCGGGTGCGGGGCATGGCCGCGTGCCGTTGCCAGTTTAGTCGTGGGAAATGGGGGCTGAATGAATGGCTCCGCCGGGACTTCGGGCATACGATCAGCCCTGATAGGGCAATGATTCAGCAATCTCTAGGAGAGTCGATGAATGCATCCCGTGCGCGCCTGGCATCGATCATAGCCTCGAGCGCATCCATCTTCAGCCTGCTCCTTCTCTCACCCGCCGTCGTATCGGCCGAGCCCGGGGACGGGATCACCAATTACGGCAACGGCTGCGTACTCGATCCGGGCAATCGTGCGGCGACCGTAGATTCGCTGCGCTTCCGCTGCAGCGTCACTCAGCAGGACCAGATCTACCGCGACGCACAGGCGGGCGCGGTGGCGAACGGCGTCACGAACGGCTGGGTGACGCGCCCGCCGCAACTCGGAGCCGCCGCACCGGCGCTGTGGATCGGCAAAGTGTTCAACACCGGGCCCGACGGCGGCACACTGACCAACCGGGTCACCGGCGCCGGGATCGAGGCGTTCCCGGCCGATGTCTATCGAGCACCGTCGATCCTCGACGGCGCCCCCACCTGGGCGCTGAACTACGCGCCCTCGCCCACCCCGCAGGTCTACGACGAGATCCGTGAGGTCACTCCGGGCGTCTGGTTCGGCTATTCGTGGTGGCGTGAGGGCGAGTGGCCGTTGCTCGCCGCCTTCGTCCTGACGCCTGCCTGATCGTTGTTGACCCTCCACCCGCTGGAGGGTGTTGTCTGGACGTCATGACAGCAACCGTGGCGATCGGAGAGTTCGCCCGCCTCACCCACCTGAGCGTCAAGACGCTGCGGTATTACCACGAGATCGAGCTACTCGAGCCGGTCGAGGTAGACGCGGGTACCGGCTATCGCCGATATTCCACCGACCAGGTGGAGCAGGCCCATCTGATCCGCCGACTGCGCGACCTGGACATGCCGCTCCCGGAGATCCGCACCGTGCTCGCCACCGCGGATCCCGGCGAGCGGGACACCGCGCTGCGGGCGCACCTGATCAGGATGGAGGCCGCGCTCGAACGCACCCGCGAGGTGGTGGTCTCGCTGCGCGCCCTGCTCACCGCACCCTCATCACCGATCGAGGTCGATTACCGGATCGAGCCCGCGTTCACGGCGCTCACAGTCACCGACCGGATCGAGCGCATCGCCATCGCCGACTGGTGCGGCACCGCGTTCGAGCAGTTGTACACGACTCTGCTCGCGTCGGGCGTCGACCCGGGAGGTGTTGCGGGAGCGACATATTCGAACGAATTCTTCACCAACGACAACGGTGCGGTCACCGCGTTCGTGCCGCTACCGCCCGGCGCGGAGTTGGTTCCCACCGGCGCCTTCGCCGTCGTCGAATTCCCGGCTCGCCACTTCGCCGTTGCCGTCCACGACGGCCCGTTCGAAGACTTCGACCGCACCTATGGCGCGCTCGGCAGCCACGTCGCCGAGCACGGCGCCGCGCTGCCGGACGAACCGGTCCGCGAGCGCTACCTCGTCGGACCGGACACCACCGATAACCAGGCCGACTACCGCACCGAGGTGTGCTGGCCGATCACCGAAGGAGAGATCTGATGCCCATCGCCCTGGCGAACATCACCATGGACTGCCACAACGCCACCGCCCAGGCCGAGTTCTACGCACAACTGCTCGATGTGCCCGTCGACCCGGAGGCATCGCCGTTCTTCGCCACCGTCGGCAAATCCGCCGGCCTCGCCCCGATCCTGATGTTCATCCAGGTCCCCGACAAGACCCCTGGCAAAAATGTGGTCCACCTGGATTTCCACACGGCGGAGTGGGCCGACTACATCGAACGCGCAGTCAGCCTGGGCGGCAAGCACATCGGCGACTTCGATGAGTACGGCATCCAGTGGACCACCCTCGCCGACCCCGAAGGAAACCTCTTCGACATCGGCAAGGACTGACCCGTGAACTGAGCTCAGGCCAGTTCGCGCGAGAGGTTGCCCAGCACCTCGGCCTGGATCTTCTTCAGGCCGAGCGGGGCGAAGATGCCCTCGAAAATGCCCGAGATGCCGCCCGCACCCTTCCAGGTGGTCTCGACGGTGACCTTCGAGCCGGTGCCGTCGGGGGTGACGGTCCAGGTGTTGACCATGGTGGAGTTGGCGTCGCGTTCGGTGAGCACCGAATCCGCCACTGTCACGGTCGCGCGCACGTTGCGTGAGCGCTTCTCGGTGGCCTGCAGCGTCCACTCCACCACGGTGCCGGCGCCGTTGCCGCCTTCGACAACCTTGTAGTCGCGGTAGTGCGAGGAAAGAATGCGCGGCCGGATCGTCTCGTAATCGCCGATCGCTGCGAGCGTGCGCTGCGGATCCGCGGCGACGACGATCGAACTGCTGGCGCTGACCTGTCCCACTGTTGACTCCTTGCTGGGGGGTGTGGCGATATCTCGACCGTGTTACATCCTGCCCTGTCCCCGACCGGTTCACCCGACCAGGTCGGGGCGGTGCGGGAACATATGCGTGACATTTTGTCGCGGCACGCAAGTATCCGGTGGCCCGGCGGACACGGTCGTACTAGCGTCAAAGGGTGGCAGTGAGTCTTTTGGGTAGGGCTGGTCACGAACCGGCCACACGCGAGTCCGGATATGCCGCGCATCGGGCGGGTGTGGAGCGACTGCTGGAAAGCTATCGCGCCATTCCATCCGGTGCCGTGGTCAGACTGGCGAAGAAGACATCGAACTTGTTCCGGGCCAGGGCGGCACCCACTGCGCCCGGTCTCGACGTGTCCGGCCTCGGGCAGGTGATCGCGGTGGACCCGCAGGCCCGCACGGCCGACGTCGCGGGCATGACCACCTATGAGGACCTGGTGGCGGCCACCCTCCCCTACGGGTTGGCGCCGCTGGTGGTACCCCAGCTCAAGACCATCACCCTGGGCGGCGCGGTGACCGGCCTCGGCATCGAATCGACCTCGTTCCGCAACGGTCTGCCCCACGAATCCGTCCTGGAAATGGACATTTTGACCGGCTCCGGCGAGATCGTCACCGCGACGCCCACCGGCGAGCACGCCGACCTGTTCCACGGCTTCCCCAACTCCTACGGCACTCTCGGCTACTCCGTCCGGCTGAAGATCGAGCTCGAGCCCGTCCTGCCGTTCGTGGAACTGCGGCACGTGCGCTTCCACGACCTGCGCGAACTGGAAGCCGAACTCGACCGGATCGTCATCGAACGCCGCTTCGAGGGTGAAGAAGTCGACTACATCGATGGCGTGGTGTTCAGCGCGGGCGAGAGCTACCTGACTCTGGGTCGCCAGACCGACGAGCCGGGCCCGGTCAGCGACTACACCGGTATGGACATCTTCTACCGCTCCTTGCAGCACCCCGACGGCGTGACCCGCGATCGGCTCACCATCCACGACTACCTGTGGCGCTGGGACACGGACTGGTTCTGGTGCTCACGCGCGTTCGGCGCCCAGAATCCGAAGATCCGCAGACTCTGGCCGAAGTCGAAGCGCCGCAGCAGTTTCTACTGGAAACTGGTCGCGCTCGATCGCAAGTACCACATCGATGATCGCAGGCAGGCCCGCAAGGGCAATCCCCCGCAGGAACGCGTCGTGCAGGACATCGAGGTTCCGGTGCAACACACCGCCGACTTCGTCGAATGGTTCCTGCGGGAAATACCGATCGAGCCGATCTGGTTGTGCCCATTGCGCTTGCGTGCGCTCGACGACGCGCCGGCCACGGACGGCGCGCGTCCGTGGCCGCTGTATCCGCTCGAGCCACAGCGCACCTACGTCAATGTCGGATTCTGGTCGGCGGTGCCGACCGAGCGAGGTCAACCGGAAGGGGCGGCCAACCGCGCCATCGAGAAGATCGTGTCCGCGTTCGACGGACACAAATCGCTCTACTCGGACTCCTACTACGACGAGGCAGAGTTCGCCGAGCTCTACGGCGGCGACACCTATATCGAACTGAAGACCCGTTACGACCCGGACCAACGACTGCTGAATCTGTATTCGAAGGCGGTGCAACGCAAGTGACGACATTCAAGGACCGATCCGAGGTATTGGCAGAGCTGGGGACCCGGCTCAACATCGCCGAGGTCGTCGAAAGCCTGGTAGACGGCGAGATCCCCGTGCGCGTGACCGCCTACGACGGCAGCGCGACCGGCCCGGAGAACGCGCCGTACACCCTCGAGATCAAGACCCCACGCGGCATCAACTACCTGGCGGGCGCCCCCGGCGACCTCGGGATGGCGCGGGCCTACATCGCCGGGGACATGATCGCCGAGGGGGTGCATCCCGGTGACCCGTACGACATCTTGAAAGCCATGCAGGACATGAAGTTCCATCGTCCTTCGGCATTGTCGCTGGTCACCATCGCCCGATCGCTGGGCTGGGAGCGGCTCAAGCCGATCGCGCCTCCGCCGCAGGAGACGCTGCCGCGCTGGCGCCGGATCGCACTGGAAGGCTTGCGCCACTCCAAGACTCGCGATGCCGAGGCGATCCACCACCACTACGACGTCTCCAACAAGTTCTACGAGTACGTCCTCGGCTCGTCGATGACCTACACCTGCGCGGTGTACGGCGACGAGGACTGGACGCTCGAGCAGGCACAGGAGAACAAGTACCGCCTGATCTTCGAGAAGCTGCGCCTGAAGGAAGGCGACCGGCTGCTCGACATCGGCTGCGGCTGGGGCGGCATGGTCCGCTACGCGGCACGCCGGGGCGTGAAGGTGATCGGGGCGACCTTGTCGGCCGAACAGGCCGCCTGGGCGCAGCAGAAGATCGCCGAGGAAGGTCTGGGCGAGCTCGCCGAGGTCAGGCACAGCGACTACCGCGACATCCCCGAGGGCGAATTCGACGCCGTCTCCTCGATCGGCCTCACCGAACACATCGGCGTGCACAACTACCCGTTCTACTTCGGCTACATCAAGGACAAGCTGCGGGTGGGCGGGCTGTTCCTCAACCACTGCATCACCCGCCACGACAACACCCGCACCACCAAGGCGGGCGATTTCATCGACCGCTACGTCTTCCCCGACGGCGAGCTGATCGGTTCCGGCCGCATCATCTCCGATATCCAGAACGTCGGCCTCGAAGTGCTGCACGAGGAGAACCTGCGCGAGCACTACGCGCTGACGCTGCACGAATGGTGCAAGAACCTGGTCACCAATTGGGACGCGGCCGTCGCCGAGGTCGGCGAGGGCACCGCGAAGGTGTGGGGGCTGTACATGGCGGGCTGTCGACTCGGCTTCCAGCGCAATGTGATCCAGCTGCACCATGTGCTCGGTGTGAAGCTCGATTCGAACGGCGCCTGGGATGTCCCGTTGCGTCCGTGGTGGCAGCCGTAGCGTTTGCCGTGTTCTCGGCGCGCCTTCGCCGATGGACTGACCGAAGGGTGCGACGAAGGAGTACCCGTAGGGAGGGAAGAGGTGAAGTTCAGCGCCGAGAACCGCGGCGCCAGCCGCCAAAATTACAGAAGTTCGTCGAGGAAGTGACCGGGCAGGTTCTGCAGGATCGGATGGTCCTGCCCGTCATGCGATTGCGTGCGCAACACGTGCAGCAGGCCGACCACCCCCGGGCCCGCGTCCAGCAGTGGTCTGCTCCAGCCCAGTTCGGCACAGGTGCGCAGGACCGGCAGCACCAGCCCGGTCGCTTCCCCGACCCATCCCGCCGATGCGAGGCATTCGGCGAGTAGCAAGGTCGCGTCCAATTCCGCGCGGGGACGGCCTTGTTCGAGCGTCTTCGCGTAGATCACCCTGGCATGGCGTGCGGCGCGATCATCGGCGCGCAGCCGTTGTTCGGCCAGCAGAATCCGGATATCGGCGATGGCGCGCGCCTCGGTGATCAGCGCGGCGGCGCCCTTCTTGCGCCGCGCGCCGTTGCCGGAGGTGTCAGGAACGAAGCCGTCGTCGCCGGTGGGGAATCCGAGCCTGGACCGTTCGGCCCGCACCTGGGCATCCAGGCGGGCCAATCCGTTCTCCGCGGCCACGCGCGCGCCTTCGTCGAGGCGCGCCGAGGCCGTGTACTGGTCGCCGAGCGCGGCCTTCACCCTGGCCCCGGTCACGAAGGTCGCGATCAGGAAGTCGACGGGACCGACCCGGGTGACCAACTCATGGCTCTCGTCGAGGAGCCGATCGGCCAGCGCCAGATCGCCTCGGCGATAGGCCAGATCGCCGAGCAGCGCGGCCGCGATGCGTGCGGCGTCCGAGCGCGGACCCGCCCTGGTTCTGGCAGTCTCGTAGGCCTGCTCGAAAGCGGTGGTAGCAGCGGCGATGTCGAGTTGCTCGTAGGCGGCGTCGCCCAACGCGCAGAGCCCGAAGACCGGGCCGAGCGGGTCCTTCGACTGGGTGTGATAGTCGGCGGCCCAATTCTGTAGGTCGGTCACCGCGTCGAAGTCGAACTCGCACAGCCGAACGAACGACATCAGATTGGCGGCGGTCGACACCGTCCAGGCGGGCAGGTCGCCGGGTTCTTCCAGAATGCCGGCCAGGCTGTCGGCCACCTCGGCGATGTCATCGTGGGCCACCCGATCGGCGGCGTCGAGTACCGTTGCCACACACCGCTGTTCGGTCAGCTCCGGCGCACCGGGCGCGCTGCGGGCCAGCAGGTTCGAGAGCCTGCCGAGCGCGTTGCGGGCGGTCCCGGTCTGCTGCATGTTCATATTCGCCCTGGCCACCGCCATCAACAGCTTCGACCGTGACGTCACCTGCTGCACGGGCAGTTTCGAGACGGTGCCGAGCAGGGTGCCCAGCCGGGATCCGTCGATCAGGTCCATGCCGCCGCTTTCGAGCAGGTCGGCGGCGAGTTTGAGATCGGTCGCGGCCAGTGCGTGATCCACAGACTTGCGCAGCAGCTGATGCTCGGCGTACCAGCGAGCGGCCTTGCGGTGCAGTGTTTTCGAACGCCCGGGATGTTCGCGATCGAGCCGGGCGCGTAGATGCTCGGCGAACAGCGGTTGCATGCGATACCACTCCGGATCGTGCTGGATCCGATGCAGGAAGAGTTCACGCTGCTCGGCCTGGGCCAGCATCGCGGCGCCGTCGGCGACGTCGGCGAGCACCCCGGCCAGGGAGCCGTTCACCCGCTCGACCACCGAGATCGCCATCAGGAACTCCAGTTGCTCCGGCGCCAGCGCGTCGAGCACGTTCTCGGCCAGGTACTCCCGCATCCCGTGGCCGCCCTCGGCGAGCGAGGCGAGCAGCTGCGTCGGGTCGGCCTTACCGCGCAGCGTCAGGCTCACCAACTGGATCGCGGCGGGCCAGCCGTCGGTCGCGAGGTGGATCTGCTCGATCTGCTCGTCGGTGAGCGCGAAACCGTTGCGTTCCACCAGGATCTGACGAGTCTCCGATTCGGTGAGCCGCAAGGCGGCGGCGTCCAGCTCCACCAGTTCGTCGCGCACCCGCAACCTGCTGATCGGCAGGCCGGACTGATCGCGACTGGTGATGACGAACCGCACGTGGTGGCAGCCGTTGTCGAGCAACGTCGCCATCGCCCGTTGCACGCCGGGGTCGCGCACCCGGTGCCAGTCGTCGACCACCACGACCACCGGTTGCCCGCTGGCGTGGATCTCATCGATCAGCGTGGCGATCACGTAGGCGACGGCGTCGGCGGGACGCTCCTCCAGCACCTGTTCCAGGCCCGCGCCGACATCGGGGCGCACGCGGCGGATGGCATGGATGAGGTGGGCCAGGAACCAGATCTCGCTGTCGTCGTCCTGGTCGACGCCGAGCCACGCCACCGGGATATCGCGGGTGGCCAGGTCCGCGCGCCACTGCGTGGCGATGGTGCTCTTGCCGAAACCGGCGGGCGCGTGGATCAGGGCGAGTCGACGCGCGCCGCCCTCACGCAGCACGTCGAGCAGGCGCTGGCGGGGGAAGGGCTCGCGCGCGGGCGTGGGCGGGCGGAATTTGGTGGCGGCGGTCGGCGGAAAGGTGCCCGTCGTCGAGCTCGGCATGGGTACCGAGGCGCCGGCGGGCTGCAGGGTCAGCGGCCAGCTGCGGCGGCCGGTGACCGACTTCAGAACCTCCGGGGCGTCGTCGATGGTCTCCTCGGAGTCGAGCAACGCCATTTCGTCCGGCATCTGGCCGTGCGCGCGCTGGACTTCGCGCAGCATCTCGCCGAACTCGTAGGCCGAGGCCGGACGGTCGGCGGGCTCGGGGGACATGGCGCGTTCGATCACCTCCGCCACGTCACCGGGGATGTCCTGGGCACGCAGGTCGGGAACGTTCTGGGTGGTGATGCGCAGGAACTGGGCAACCACCTTCTCCCCCGCGTGGCGTTCGAACGCGGCGTGGCCGGTGAGCAGGGCGAACAGGGTCGCGCCGAGGCCGTATATATCCGACCGAACGGTCGGTTCATTGCCTTTGAGTACCTCCGGCGCGGTGAACGCGGGCGAGCCGGTGATCAGGCTGCTCGACGTCTGGAAACCGCCGGGGATGCGGGCGATGCCGAAGTCGGTGAGTTGCGGTTCGCCGTAGCCGCTGATCAGCACGTTGGCCGGTTTCACATCCCGGTGCAGGATGCCCGCCCGATGCGCCGACTCGATCGCCGCCGCCAGTTTCACCCCGGCCCGCAGGGTATCCGACCAGGTCAGCGGGCCGCGATCGTGGATGAGCCGTTCGAGTGAGCCACGCGAGCAGTACGGCATCACGATCAGCGGCAGCCCGGTCTCGGTCACGTCCACCTGCAGGATGTCGACGATATTCGGGTGACCGGACAGCCTGCCCATCGCCTGTTCCTCGCGCAGGAACCGCTCCCGGCTCTCCACGTCGATCTCCGAGGACAGCACCTTCACCGCGACCACGCGATCCAGCGCCGGCTGCAATGCCCGGTACACCACACCGAACCCGCCGCGCCCGATCTCCTTGGCGCCCGTGAGCCCCATGGCATCGAGTTCCGCGATCACGGCTTCGTCGGGCACCCCCGGCGCCATCGTCCGCTGCGTATTCAGCCCCACCGGCGCCGCCTCGGCAGGCCCGCGCTGCATACGCGTCTGCTCCGGATCCATGTGACCACCTCTCACCATCGGCGTCACCGGCGTTTCGGTCGGTATGCGGGCCGTCACCGGCATCACCGCACATATCCAAGCTAGCGCGATCCGGCATCTATCGGGTGGAGATTCGACGCTGTGGCGGCATCGGTTGTCCGAACCGGAACTCAGCGCACAGCGAGCGCGATCAACTGGGTGCGCTGTTCCGACGCGAAGTTGTTGTCCGCGACCAGCACCAACGTGCGTTCACCCGAAGGCAGGCGCGGGCCCCACGTCATCGCCTCGATGTTGTCGACCGCCTCGATCCCGAGGTCGGCGAGATCGGCGACCAGCCGTTTCGTGACCGGACGAGCACCCGAGATCGGCGCGTCGAGCACAGTGCTCGCGGACGCGGTGTCGATCTCGAAGATCCGCACCCGATTTCCCACACCCTTGGCGAAAGCCCGTTCGACCACCAGGAATCGAGTCGGAGCGAGCGTGTCCTCGGCGAGGATCGCGGTCACGCCGTTGCTCGCCTGGCCGGCCTCCGGCCGGGACTCGGCGAATACCGGCTCCAGCGGATAGGCGTACTGGGCCAGCACCGGCCCGAACCTGGCCTGGACGGTGATGCGCGTCGTCGCCCCCGCCGTCGTGGTCGCGCCCGGCCCGTCCCGGAGCAGCGGCCCTTCCATCGCGGTCACGAACAACGCACCGCCTGCCGCGAACGTCGCCCCTTCGAGCGCCTGATTCTGCCGCGGCCCCGAATCCGCGCGCATCCGTTCGTTTTCCGGAATCGGCAACTCCGCGACGAACCCACCGTCCACGCGAGCTACCCGCACCGACGGATCGGCGAGCACCCCACCGGCGCGCTCTCCCTCTTGCGTCCAGAAATAGTCCCCCGTCCACGGATCGACCCGAATATCCTCTGGATCCACCGATTTCGGCGGATACACACTTCCGTCAGGCCGCAGCAGCGGCTTCGTGCCGACGAAGCTCACGGGACCGATCCCGTCCTCCCCCAACGGAATCCGAGCCGTGTATACCCGCGCAGGTCCCTTCTCCGACCGGTCATCGCTGATCAATACGAATTCCCCACTGCCGGACAGGTAATCGATGCCAGACAGCCCACCGACCACCGTCGCGTCGAATTCGAGATCGTGCTCGACTACCTGCTCACCCAGTACCCGCACCCCACCGGCCTCAGCCCCCGCATCCGGCACCACGCCCCCCGCGACGACGATTCCCAGCACCACTGCGGCCACCCGATGTCCCATGGACGACAAGCTATCCACCCCAGCACACCCCCAGGTGAACACCACCCGAACTGTCGGACCTCCGCCGGCGCCCCTTGCTACCTTCCGCGAATCGGCGAAGAATTGGATCCTCGGTGGGCTCGGCCGTGGGCCGCACTGGGCTCCACGCGGTGGACCACGACATGACCGCTCATCACCCGAGCAGAAGTGAGATGTCATGTCCACGCTGGTACGCATGAGTTTCGACGCGCCCGAGGAAACCCGGCCGTTCGAGCAGGGCAAGGGTCGACTCGACCTGGTCAACGTCGAAGGCGGCCCGGTCGGCCGTGCGATCTTCGAACCCGGTTGGCGATGGAGCGAGCACGTGAAACCGATCGCGGGCACCGACAGCTGTCAGGCCGCGCACATCGGGTACTGCCTGTCCGGGCGGATCGTGGTGGAGATGGACGACGGCGAACAGCTGGAATTCGGCCCCGGCGACGTCATGATCGCCTCCCCCGGACACGATGCCTGGGTCGTCGGCGCCGAGCCGTGCGTGGTGCTCGACTGGCAGGGCTACGCCGACTACGCCAAGCCGCGATAAACGGCGAACGCCCGCCACCTCAACGAGGTGACGGGCGTCCGGACCCGGCCGAAACCGGAACTACCGACTTACTTGCGCAGCGAGGCCGGAACCTCGAAACGCGGGCCGAACTTCGCGGCCAGCTCGTCGGCGCGGGCCACGAAAGCCTCCTGGCCACCGGGGTAGCCGACGATGAACTGGTGCGAGCCACCCGACCAGGCCGGGAAGCCGATGCCGAAGATCGAGCCGATGTTCGCGTCGGCGGTGCTGGTGAGCACGCCTTCGTCGAAGCACTTCTGGGTCTCGATGGACTCGGCGAACATCATCCGGTCCTTGAGGTCCTGGAAGGTGACACCCTCCGGGAGCTCACGGCTCGAGCTGAAGATCTCGCGCAGCTCGTCCCACAGACCGGTGGCCTTGCCGTCGACGTACTCGTAGAAGCCCGCGCCGCCCAGCTTGCCCTTGCGGTCGTACTTGTCGATCAGGGTGTTGAGGACCTCGGCGGTCTTCGCGGACGCGGCGTTGAGCTCGCCACCGGCAGCGAGGATGGCCTCGGAGGTCTCCTTGTAGATCTTCTGCATCGTGGTGAAGTTCAGCTCGTCGCTGAGCTTCAGCGGCGCGGCCGGGTAGCCCGCCTGCAGACCGGCCTGCTCGACGGTGGCCGGGTCGATACCCTCGGCGACCATCGAGATGGCCTCGTTGATGAAGGTACCGATCACGCGCGAGGTGAAGAAGCCACGGCTGTCGTTGACGACGATCGGGGTCTTCTTGATGGCGAGGGTGTAGTCGTACACCCGAGCCAGCGCCTCGTCGGAGGTGTTCTTGCCCTTGATGATCTCCACCAGCGGCATCTTGTCCACGGGGGAGAAGAAGTGGATACCGATGAAGTCCTCGGACCGCTTCACGCCCTCGGAGAGCAGGGTGATCGGCAGGGTGGAGGTGTTCGAGCCGAGCAGGGCATCGGCGTCGACGATGTCCTCGATCTCCTGGAAGACCTTGTTCTTGAGGTCCGGGTTCTCGAACACGGCCTCGATGACGAAGTCGACACCCTTGAAGTCGGCCGCGTCGGCGGACGGGGTGATGCGAGCCAGCAGCTCGGCCGACTTCTCCGGGGTGGTCTTGCCACGCGAGAGCGCCTTGGCCTCGATGGCCTCGGCGTAGCCCTTGCCCTTTTCGGCGTTGGCGAGCTCGACGTCCTTGAGCACGACCTCGTAGCCGGCCTTGGCCGAGACGTACGCGATGCCCGCGCCCATCATGCCGGCGCCGATGACGCCGATCTTCTTGATCTCACGCTTGGGCACATCCGCGACGGACGGACGCGAGCCGCCACCGTTGATGTGGTTGAGGTCGAAGAAGAACGCCTGGATCATGTTCTTCGCGACCGGACCGGTCAGCAGACCGGTGAAGTAGCGCGACTCGATCAGCGACGCGTTGTCGATGTCGACCTGCGCACCCTCGACCGCCACGGACATGATGGCGCGCGGGGCCGGCATGTTGGCGCCCTTGATCTGCTTGCGCAGGTTGGCCGGGAACGCGGGCAGGTTCGCCGCGATCGCCGGGGACGCCGGGGCGCCACCGGGGATCTTGAAGCCCTTCTTGTCCCACGGCTGCGCGGCATCGGGGTTGGCCGCGATCCACGCCTTGGCGGCGGGCACCAGCTCCTCGATCGAGCCGACGACCTCGTTGATCAGGCCGAGTTCCTTGGCCTTGCTCACGCGGTGACGCTGGCCCTGCAGCAGCACCTGCATCAGCGCGTTCTGCAGGCCGAGCATGCGCACGGTGCGGATCACACCGCCGCCGGCGGGCAGCAGGCCCAGGCTGACCTCGGGCAGGCCGATGACGACGCCCTTGACATCCGCGGCGACGCGGTAGTGGGTGGCCAGCGCGATCTCCAGGCCACCGCCGAGGGCGGCGCCGTTGATCGCGGCGACGACCGGCTTGCCGAGCTGCTCGAGGCGGCGCAGCGGGCCCTTGACGTCGTCGAGCATCTTCATGACGTCGGCCGCGTTGTCCGGGCCGACCTGCATCATGTTCTTCAGATCGCCGCCGGCGAAGAAGGTCTTCTTGCCGGAGGTGAGCACGACACCGGTGATGTCGTCCTTCTCGGCTTCCAGGCGGTCTACGGTCGCGGCCATCGAGGCGATGTACGCGTCGTTCATGGTGTTGGCGCCCTGGCTGGGGTCGTCGATGGTGAGGACGACCACGCCGTCGGCGTCCTTCTCCCAGCCGATGATGTTGTCAGTCATAGTTTTTCGTTCTCTCCTATGAGAAGTTTCGGCCGGGGATCAGACGCGCTCGATGATGGTGGCAACGCCCATGCCGCCACCGATGCACAGAGTGATCAGCGCGTAGCGCGCGTTGCGACGCTCGAGTTCGTCGATCATGGTGCCGGTGATCATCGCGCCGGTGGCACCCAGCGGGTGACCCATCGCGATCGCGCCACCGTTGACGTTCAGCTTCTCGTCCGGGACGTTCAGGTCCTTCTGGAACTTCAGCACCACGGAGGCGAACGCCTCGTTGATCTCGACGAGGTCCATGTCCTCGATCGTCAGACCGGCCTTGGCCAGCGCCTTCTTGGCGGCGGGGGTCGGGCCGGTCAGCATGATGGTGGAGTCCGCGCCGGAGGTGGCGGTCGCGACGACGCGGGCACGCGGGGTCATACCCGAGTTCTTGCCCGCTTCCTCGGAGCCGACCAGCACCAGGGCGGCGCCGTCGACGATGCCCGAGCTGTTGCCACCGTGGTGGACGTGGTTGATCTTCTCGATGTAGGTGAACTTCTGCAGCGCGACGGCGTCGAAGCCACCCATCTCGCCGATGCCGGCGAAGGAGGGGTTGAGCTTGCCGAGGTCGGCGGCGGTGGTGCCGGGACGCATGTGCTCGTCGTTGTCGAGCACGATGAGGCCGTTCTGGTCCTTGACCGGAACGATCGACTTGGCGAAGTACCCACCGGTGGTCGCGGCAGCGGCCAGCTCCTGCGAGCGCACGGCGTAGGCGTCGACATCGTCGCGGGAGAAGCCCTCGATGGTGGCGATCAGGTCGGCCGAGACGCCCTGGGGCACGAAGTAGGAGTCGTAGTTGGTCGCCGGGTCCATCGCCCAGGCGCCGCCGTCGGAGCCCATCGGGACGCGCGACATCGACTCGACGCCGCCGGCGATGACGAGATCGTCGAAGCCGGAGCGAACCTTCTGCGCAGCCAGGTTCACGGCCTCGAGGCCGGAGGCACAGAAGCGGTTGAGCTGGAAGCCGCCGACGGTGTCGGGCAGGCCCGACACGGTCACGGCGACGCGGGCGATATCGGCGCCCTGGTCACCGACCGGCGCGACGCAGCCGAGGATCAGGTCCGAGATCTGGTCCTCGTCGAGGTTCGGGAAGCGGCCACGCAGCTCCTGGATCAGACCAACAGTCAGATCGATCGGCTTGACCGAGTGCAGCGAGCCGTTCTTCTTGCCGCGGCCGCGCGGAGTGCGGATGGCCTCGTAGATGTAGGCCTCTGTGGTCATATCGGAGTGTTTCCTTCCTTGGGGTGCGGTGGCCGCACGAACGCCACGACCAATTGTCTCGACGCCGTACAAATCCCGGCAAGCACCAGCGGAGCATAGAACCATGCCCATCCGGCGATCCCGGCCACCCGTTCATACTACCGTGGTGTGCGAACTCCGGTTAACTTAACGCGCTGAGGACGGTGGGTGTCAACCATCCAGACTCTTTGCTCCGAACTGTTCACGTAGCAACGCCAGAGCGACCTCGTCCGGGTCCTGGCGGTCACCGGGAGCCACCGGCACCGCCGCGGCGGCCAGCATCTCTCGTTCTTCTTCGGGGGTCGGCGGGGCGAGAACGGCGGCGTTGCGCGCGGAATCCGAGCCGGACCGGGACTCCGGCCCGTCGTCCGGGCCGGGATCGTCGGGCAAGTCGGGGAAATCGGGCGGCGGAATGTCATCGTCGGGCGGCCGGTTCGCCCGGTTCGACGACTGGTTGCCCCCGGCCTGGCTCGGCCGGGAGAACTTCGGCCGACCCGCCGGCTTGCTCTCGGGAGTTCCCGTCCCCCGTGCCGCCCCGGCCTTGGCGGCGGGCGCGGGTCGCGGCGCGGGAGCTCCGGTCTCCCAGCGCACATCCAGTTCACGCCCGAGCACGGCCCGTACCGCCGAACGCACGGCGTCGATATTGCGCGGATCGGACAGTCGCTGCGCCAACGGCGGGCTCTGATGCGCGAACACGATCACGTCACCGTCGACCCGCGATACCGCCGCGCCCGACAAAAGCGCCTGCAAGGTGGCCCCGAACTCCCGCACTCGACCCTTGATCTCCGGCCACGCGGCATCGACGATGGCGACCAGGTCCTCGGCCACAGCCTGCGGCCCGGCTGCGCTGACCTGCGGCTCCGCCTGCGGCGGGGCGTCCTCGACCGGTGTCGGCGCCTGAGCGGGTTCGGGCTGCGCCGGCGAATCCGCCTGCGGTGCTACCGCTTCCGGAACCGGCCTCGATTCGGCGGCGCGGCGCGGCGCGGCGGCTTCGGTCGGCGGCGCGGGGAGCCGCTCGGCGCCAGAGCTTTCCGGTCGTGCGCCGAGGTCGGACCGCGCGGCGTTCTCATCTTCGGTCGGCGAGACTTCTGTCGTAAGCGGTTCGGGCGCAGCCTCTTGTGAGGACGTTCCGGCAACATCTCGGCCGGAATCGACTGGCGGCACAGCATCCGCAGATTGCACAGCGGGCGGTGCGGACTGCGTGGGCGGTGCGGACTCCGCGAGCGGCTCGGACTCCGCTGATTGCACCGACGGTGCAGATTGCCCACGTGGGGCGGGCGCTGCGGCCGCCGGGGTCGAGTCGGAGGTCACGGCCGTCGGGAGGACAGTCGAATCCGAGGTCATCGCAGCCGACGCCACAGTCGAGTCCGGAGTCACGGCCGCCGACGTCACGGTCGATTCCGGGGTCACGGCCGCCGAGGGCGTAGTCGACGCGGCGGTTGCGGGAGCCGACGGCACCGTCGGGACGGAAGTCGCGGGGGCCGGAGGAGCTGTCTTCTGTTCCGCGACAACAGGGCTCACGGCGCCAGGTGCCGACGAACCACCGGTCGCCGCTTCCTTCTCCGCGCGGGCAGCGGCGAGAAGTTCGGCGCCACGACGGCGGCTTTCCCCGCTCGACGCAGGCGCGGAAGGACGTTCCACCGGCGCCTCACCTGCGGCAGGACCCGGGCGGACCGGCGCGGGGACCGATCCACCGGCGAATCCGCGTTCCAGGCGTTCCAGCCGTTGCAGGGTCGCCGACTCGGCGTCGGACACCGACGGCAGGAGCATGCGGGCGCAGATCACCTCGAGCAGGAGGCGCGGGGCGGTGGCGCCGCGCATTTCGCCCAGACCCTCGTGCAGGAGTTCGGCGTAGCGGGTGAGGGTGGCGGGGCCGAGGCGTTCGGCCTGGTCGCGCATCCGTTCCATGACATCGCCGGGACCGGAGACCAGACCGCGGTCGGCGGCGTCGGGGACCGCGCGCAGCAGGATCAGATCGCGCAGCCGTTCGAGCAGGTCGACGGCGAAACGACGCGGGTCGTGACCCGCCTCCATCACCTGATCGACGGTATTGAACAGGGCGGCGCCGTCATCGGCGGCCAACGCGTAGATGGCGTCGTCGATCAGCGCCACATCGGTGACGCCGAGCAGCGAGACCGCGCGAGGGTAGGTGACACCGTCGGGTCCGGCACCGGCGAGCAGCTGGTCGAGCACGCTGAGGCTGTCGCGCGGCGAACCACCACCGGCGCGGATGACCAGCGGATACACCGCCTCCTCCACCGGCACGTTCTCCTGCTCGCAGATCTTGCCGAGCAGTCCGCGCATGGTGGCGGGCGGCAGCAGACGGAACGGATAGTGGTGCGTGCGTGAGCGAATCGTCGGCAGCACCTTGTCGGGCTCGGTGGTGGCGAAGATGAAGATCAGGTGGGCAGGCGGCTCCTCGACGATCTTGAGCAGCGCGTTGAAACCGGCCGTGGTGACCATGTGCGCCTCGTCGACGATGAACACGCGATAACGCGACTCCGCGGGCGCGTAGAAGGCGCGATCGCGCAACTCACGGGTGTCGTCGACACCACCGTGGCTGGCCGCGTCGAGCTCGATGACGTCGAGATTGCCCGACCCACCAGGCCCGAGCGCCACACACGACGAGCACGTACCGCACGGCGTCGAGGTAGGTCCGTCCACGCAGTTCAACGAGCGCGCGAGGATGCGAGCCGACGACGTCTTACCGCAGCCACGCGGCCCGGAGAATAGATACGCGTGACTGATCCGGCCGGTATCCAGCGCCGTACTCAGCGGGTCGGTGACGTGCTCCTGACCCACTACTTCCGCGAATGTCGCCGGTCGATACTTCCGGTACAGAGCCACGACCCACAGGCTACCGAGCGTGTCCGACAGGCTTTATCGGCGGCTGGCACTGTGCGGTCACGCGGTAACGAAGCGATGACCATGTTGTGATGCAAATCACATTGAATTGTGCGGTCTGAAGCGTAGGAGCAAAGCGGTCCAACATACGCAACGGTCGAGCTATCGACTGCCATCCTCGCGGCGAATCCGCTATCGACCAATCTATCGATCCTGGTTGCCGCAGAAATACATACTCAATCCCCGATTGACGGCTTCTTACTAGATGTAACGAAACAATGAACGGTCGTGACAGCAGCGCAAGTGCCTGGCTACCGTGGGTCTCGGCAACTTCGGTGGCCAAACCTTCATCAGGTTGGTGACCCCGGCCGGTCCCTCATCCCGACCGGGGCACAACCTTCGCGCACCGATCGCTCCCCCACCGCACCGACCGGAGGAACGTTTCACCGTGCTGTCGTGTGATGACATCGCAACCGCCTGGCTCGCCCACACCGACTTCGCCGGCGACAACGCCGCGGTCGGGCTACTGAGTCGGGCGATCAGCCCACAAGACTTCGACATCAAACGCGACTCGTTACCCGTCGCGGCCGCGGCCGACCCGGCAACCGCCGACGCCATCCTGCAACTGCTCGAACGCGGGCAGGTACCCACGATGGCGGCCATTCGCACGCTCACCGCGCAGAACGAGATGCGCCGCGAGGCCGAGCGGATCGAGCGGCTCGGCCGTCGCGCCCAGCGCAGCATCGACGAGTTCGGTCGCATCCTCGCCCGCCTCGCCGCCGCGCACTGGACCGACCACAATATCGGTCCGACCAGGCGCGACATCCTCGCCGATACCGAGGTCTGCGAACTCATCGCCGAACGGGTGGGTGAGATCGCGCCGTCGGCGGTCAAGCATCTGTGGCTGATCGAGCGGGCGCAACGCGCCGGCTGGATCGCCTCGAACGCGAGCCCGGGTTCGCTGTGCCCGGCGCGGCGCTGGCACACCACGAAATACGGCAATCGGGTCTCGCAGAAGCCGGTCAACATGGTCGGCAAGCTGGTCGCGGGCTTCGTCGTGGAACACACCGCCGAACGGGGCAAGCCGCCGAGCTGGGCCGTGCTCGCCCGCGACGCGCGTGACGATCGCGGCCGCCGCCTGTTCTTCGACGTGGCCGACGCGCATGCTCAGCGCCGCTGGCTCACCACCGCCGAATGGCTCGCCGACGGCGATGACCTGCCCGTTCCCGGCAAGCGCGGCGTGCGGGCGCTGGCCAAGGAGAACCGGGCCTAGCGCCAGCTCAGATCGGCGTAGCCGCCCTCGGCGCCCCCGGCATGCGCGTCGAGATCCGGGTGACCGCGCTGGTCGGCCGACAGGACTGACGGGTTTTATCCTGTGCGCGTTCGGTAACTTCCTTGCAACGCATTCACGCGTGAAAGGAGTTCCCGTGCCCGCAACGATCGACCCGGCGGCCACCGCCTGGCTACTCGCGGCCACCGCCATGGTGCTGTTGATGACGCCGGCGCTGGCCGTGTTCTACGGCGGGATGGTGCGCTCGACCGGCGTGCTGAACATGCTGATGATGAGCTTCATCGCGATCCCGCTGGTCACCGTGGTCTGGCTGGTCGCCGGCTACAGCCTCGCGTTCGGCGACGACGCGGGCGGTGGCCTGATCGGCAATCTCGAGCACTTCGGGCTGGCCGGGATCACCCCCGACTCCGTCCGCGGCACCATTCCGGAGCTGCTGTTCGTCACCTTCCAGCTGACGTTCGCCATCCTGACCGCGGCCCTGGTCTCCGGCGCCATCGCCGACCGCGCCAAGTTCGCGGGCTGGATGGCTTTCGTTCCGCTGTGGACGCTGGCGGTGTACGCGCCGATCGCGCACTGGGTGTGGGGACCCGACGGCTGGCTGCTGAACTTCGGCGCGCTCGACTACGCGGGCGGCCTGGTGGTCGAGATCGCCTCCGGCGCTTCGGCCTTGGCGTTGGCGCTGGTCCTCGGGCCGCGGATCGGATTCAACATCGATGCGATGCGTCCGCACAACCTGCCGTTCGTGCTGCTCGGCGCCGGCCTGCTGTGGTTCGGCTGGTTCGGATTCAACGCGGGCTCCGCGCTGGGCGCCACCGGGACCGCGGCGGCGGTCTTCCTGAATACCCTGGTCGCGGGCAGCCTCGGCATGCTCGGCTGGCTCATCGTCGAACAGGTCCGCGACGGTCGGCCCACCACCTTCGGCGCGGCCTCGGGTGCGGTGGCCGGTCTGGTCGCGATCACCCCGTCCTGCGGCGTGGTGAACACCCTCGGCGCGGTCATCGTCGGTCTGGCCGCCGGTGTGGTGTGTTCGTTCGCGGTCGGCTGGAAACACAAAGCGGGCTATGACGATTCGCTCGACGTGGTGGGCGTGCACTTCGTCGGCGGCATCGTCGGCACCGTCCTGATCGGCCTGCTGGCCACCCAGGTGATGACCGGCGGCGTGAACGGCCTGCTCTACGGCGGCGGCTTCACCCAGCTCGGCAAGCAGCTGGTCGCGGTATTCGTGGTCGCGGCCTATGCCTTCACGGTCTCGTGGGTGCTGGGCAAGGGGGTCGACAAGATCATCGGCTTCCGCGTGAGCAAGGAAGACGAAACCGCGGGCATCGACTTCGCCCTCCACGCCGAAACCGCCTATGCCGAAGGCGTGCACGGTTCCTCCCCCCGCCGCTTCGGCGAGGGCCACTACGGGACCTAGCTCACTTCGTCGGACGGTGCCAGCCAGGTGTTGCATTCGAAGTTACGGTTCTTCGAGTAGCCCTGGTTGTACCAATTGCCGTTGTGGTCCGGGGTTCCGTGATCGCGGTGGCGGCCGTTGCCGTCACCGCGGTTGTAGTTGTGTTTCACCGCGGCGTAGCCCTCCTGCGAGGTCCACGAACCGCCCGCTTCCGACGAACCGATGTACATGCCGCCGAAGCAGCTGGCCTGCAACTCCATTCGGCGTGAGGTCTCCAGTCCACCCGCCGACATCGTGCCCTGCTCACGACGTTGATTCGACGATGCCTGCAGCAGGCCGGTGAGCCCCTGGATGTGATGGCCGTACTCGTGTGCGTAGACCGACAGCGCTTCCATCGGCGGATACGGGGTGTTGTGCAGGACCAGACCCGCCGTCGACATGTAGATGGTGCTCGAGGCACTGCAGTAGAACGCGTCGCTGGTGGCGCCGCCACACGGTGACGACAGCTGCGAAGGCTGTTCGGCGACAACCAGACCCGGGCTCGTGAACGGCAGATTCGCGGCAGCCAGATTCGACCGCCACATCTGATCGAGGCAGACCTGCGCCGCTGCGAAGTAGGCCTTGGCCACCGCCGCGTCGGTCGACCAGCGCGGCAGATCGCAGTCCATGTTCGTCAGGCCCGCATCGTCGTTCTTGAACAGCGGATGCTGGCCGAGAGCGATAACGGGTTGCGGGCCTGCGGGTTTGGTCGTCGTCGGCGCGGTGGTACGCGCGGTGGTGGTGGTTCGCGCCGACGTCGGATTCGTGGTCGGCACCGGCGAATTCGAGCTGTAGGTGAAACTCGGCGGCGTTGTCTTAGCGACCGAACCGGGCGAGCTCTGATCCGACACTGTCACCGCGACCAACAGCAGCCCGATGACGCCGAACACGGTCAACACCGTCAGCACCACACCGACCGCGCCGGATCCGCCACGACGTGGTGGCGGCGGATACCCCTGCGGCGCATAGCCGTACGGCGGCGGCAGCGGCCGACCGTAAGGCGGCGACATCGGTCGCTGGTCCTGCGAGGCCGGATACCCGTAGGGCTGCTGCGGCGGATATCCCGGCGGGCCGTAGGGCCCATAGGGCCCGTAGCCGGGCGGTTGTGACATCAGTTAGTTCACTTCGCTCGCAGACACCGTGAAGGTGTTGCACTGAGCTGTGAGGTTGCGATCCAAGCCGGTTTCGAACCACTGGCCGCCGTGCTCCGCGGTGCCGTGGTCGCGCATGTCGCCGGGGCCGTCACCGCGGCCGTGGGAATCCTTGGTCGCGACGGTGACCTGCGAGGAGGTCAGCGAGCCGCCGCCCTTCGAGGAGGCGATGAACATGCCGTCGAAGCAGTTGGCCTGCAACTCGACTCGGCGCGAGAGCTCGAGCCCCTTGGCCGAGCGGGCGCCCGCGTCGACGCGCTCGCTGTTGGCCTTGCGCAGGATGCCCGACTGGGCCTGCACGTGGTGGCCGTACTCGTGCGCGAACACCGACAGGTACACGACCCAGTTGTCGCGGAACTGCTCGGTCTGCAGCTGGCTGATCGGCATGTAGATGGTCTTGTTCGCCGGGCAGTAGAACGCGGCGAAGTTGCTTGTCGATCCGGTGCACGGGGTGGTGATGCCGTCGGTGGTCGCGGTGACGCTGAGCGTCGGCGACTCGAAGGGCAGATTGTTCTCCGCCAGCAGTGGTTTCCACGCCGACTCGAGGCACTCCGCGGCCGATTCGAAGAAGGCGCGTGCCCTGTCCACCTGGGTGCCCCACGGCGCGTAGTTGCACGATGCCGGTACCAGGGTGCCGTCGGAGTCGGTGAGCAGCGGGTTGTCCCCGGTCGCGGCGGGCGCGGTACCGGGCTGGGGGGTGTAGGTGGTGGTCGGTTTCGGGCCGATCGCGCCGATGCCGAGGTCGACGCCGGTGTTGACGGCGTACTTCACCAAGCCACCGACCAGCAGGAAGATGACGACGAGGATTACCGAGGTGAAGCCACCACCGCGCTTACGAGGCGGCGGAGTCGGCCTGCCCGGCGGTCCGTAGGGCATGGGCGGCGGGCGGTATCCCGGCGGCGGACCGTACGCCGGACGCTGCCCGTAACCCTGTGGATAACCCTGAGGCTGTGGATAACCTGGCTGCCCATATCCCGGTTGTGGCCGGTATCCCGGGGGCGGACCATAGCCAGGGGGCGGCGGAACCGGTCGTCCACCTGGGCCGTTCGGCCCATAACCGTACGGTGGTTGAGTCACTCCCCCGTACCCCCCTCGTCTCATGAGTCGTCGACAGCCGCTGACGCAGAATAGCAAGCTGTCTAGAGTAAGCACCCATGCTGACTTTTCGGGGGGGCGCCGCGGGCGCGCTGCTGCTCGCTGCGGCGGGGTTGCTCATGGCCGCGCCGGTAGCCAACACGCAGCCCGCGACCACCGGTGTTTCGATCACCGCCGACCTCACGCTCACCGAAACCGGTGTGCTCGAGGTCATCGAAACTGTCGCGGTGCCCGCCGACGGAAATTTCACGATGTCGCTGCCGTTGCGCCTCAAGGTCGGTGACGATGTCGAGCGGGTCTTCAAGGTCACCGATGTGACCGCGAGCGGTTCGGGCACCGCCACCACCGTCAACGACCAGTTCGTCGTCGAAGCCGAGCCTGGCGAATCGAAGTTCACGTATACGGTGCACAACACCGTCTCCGACATGCCGGGCACCCAGGTGTTCCACTGGCTGGGCGTGCTCAATGCCGATATCGCCGTGCTCGACGTCTCGGTGATCAGCCCGAGCTTCCAAATGGGCATCGTGGACTGCAAACTCGGCTCCGCGGGCAATGCCAAGCCGTGCGCCGATGTCCACACCGAGCCCGACGGCGTGCTGTACCTGCACCAGACCGACCTGCGCAAGGGCGATGCCATCGACCTCACCTTGCAGATGCCCCCCGGCACCGTGCCCGCGAATGCCGATGTGCGCGGCGGCGGTACGGGCCCCTTCGCCTTCACCACGCCCGTGCTCGCCGCGTTCGGCGCCCTGCTGCTGGCACTGGCGGGCATGATCGCCTACGTGCTGCTGGCGCGGAAGCGGGCCGCCGCCGCGGTCAGGGGCAGCGACGACTTCGATCCGCTGATCCAGCAGGGCGGCCGGGTCGAGTTCGTCTCCCCCGACGGTGTGCTCCCCGGTGAGGCGGGCCTGATCATCGACGAGCACGCCGATCCGGTCGACATCGCCGCCACCGTCGTCGATCTCGCCGTCCGCCGCTACCTGTGGATCACCCCGGTGAACGCGCGCGGCGAAGACGATTGGCGCATCAGCCGCGTCAACGCCCCCGACGACCAGTTGCGCGACTACGAACGCACCGTCTACGACATGCTGCTCCCCGAGGGCACCGACACCGTCGCTGTCCGCGAACTGCGCACCCCGGGCCGCCTGCAGCTGGACCCGATCCGCGCCGCCATGCGCAACGACGCGGTCGCCACCGGCGCCTTCGCCGACCCGAAGCAGCGGGCGCTGCCCCGCTGGATCGGCGCCGCCCTGATCGCCCTCGGCGTGATCATCACGGTCACGCTCGCCCTGACCTCCGGCCACGCCCTGGTGGGCGTAGCCATCGCCCTCGCAGGTGGCGCGGCGCTGCTGCTCCCCAACTACCTCCCCACCCGAACCCCACTGGGCGACACCGTCGCAGGCCGAATCCGCGCCATGCACCGTGGCCTCGACACCGTCACCCGCGACCGGATTCCCCCCATCGACCAGGAGACGATCTTCTCCCGCGCGCTCCCCTACACGGTGATCAGCGGCAGAGTCGACAACTGGATCCGCACCTTCCGCGATATGAACCCGGCCGCCGACTCACAACCGGGTCTCTACTGGTTCGCCGGCTACGACCGAGACCCCAACCTGCACCGCTTCGCCGCGCAATTCCCGTTCTTCATCACGGCATTGGAAGGCGCGTTCAACCCGCGTTGATCCGCCTACGCGAAACGCCCCGCGACTCTTGACGAGTCGCGGGGCGTTTTCTATGTCCTGGTTTCTATACCCGACGAATAGCCGCCAGCGGGTCGGCGTACAGCGCGCTCAGCGATGTGACCACCGCGGCGAATTCCTGTACCTTGCCGCCGAATCCACTGATACGGATATCCGTGGCCGCCAACTGCGTACTCTGCGAGAACGCCCTGGCCACATGCCCCAGCGCGGGTCGGTAACCCGTAAATGCCTGTCCGCCCAGGACAACTCGGTCCGGGTTGAGCATGTCCCGAACCAGCGCGACGGTCTGCCCGAGCATCGTCGCCCGCTCGGCGAGCAATTCCCGCGCCGATTCGGACCCGGACTCAGCGGCCCGATACAGATCGTTGATCGTCGTGCCGGCAGTCCCGTTGTGCGCCGGGATGATTCCGCGACCGACAGCCCGAGCCTGCAGAGCCCGGTCACCGACGGTCACTTCCAAGCACCCACGCCGTCCGCACGTGCACTGCACATCGGACCCGGTCGGGAGGTGCGCGATCGACCCGGGCCCGTTGCTCGGCGTATGGACCCGTCCGTCGAGAGTCACGGCGATGCCCGCGGTCTCACGAACATAGAAGTAGAGGCTGCTGCCGTGCTGCACAGCGGGAAGTTCGGTATCGGGCTCGGGCCGACGAGCATCGAAGGTCGGCAGCAGCAGCTCCGAAGCCGCCATCGCCTCGACGTGCGGTGCGACGGAAACCGGCAGCTCGAGTACGTCACCGAGCACCTGCCCGATCGGCGCGCCCTTCCATTCCAGCTTCGGATGGTCGACCACACCGCTCTGCGGATCCACCCGGCCACCGATGGCCACGCCCGCCCACAGCGGGGTCCGGCGATGCCAGCGCTGCAGGAACGCCTTGGCGCTGCGAGCGACGGTGGTGACCGCGAACTCCTGCCCGGTCTGCGGTGTGGCGATGGCGAGCCCACCGAGAATGCGCCCACGCAGATCAGCGGCGACGATCTTCGTTGCCTCGGCACCGATATGGATGCCGAGCGTCAGATAGGCGTCGTGATCGATCTCGAACGGCACCCGCGGCCTACCGACCGCACCCGCGGCGGTCAGATCGGGCCGCTCACGCAGCAGTCCGGCCGAAAGCAGCGACGCCACTTGCCGATTCACGGTGGCGATACTCAAACCCGTTGCCCGCGCGGCGTTGTCACGCGAGACGGGACCAGAAGCTGCGGTTCGCAGCACCGCGGCGGCGGGGTTGTCGCTGCGACGCAGCTCCGGCGGCACGACAGGGCGGGAAACACGAGGTCGAGCGGCGCCCGTCCGGGAGGCGGGGCGATCGATGATGGGAGCAGACATATGAAGTTCCTTGCCAAAAAATCCCGTCATCTCAACGGGATTGCCTACACGTGGGGCGTGGCAGCTCGCGAACCTGAGGGGATCAGCTGCAGAAGCAGGAACGACACAGTTCGCGCGTCAACGGCAACCGCAAGCCCAGAGCGGCGGTCACGTAGGTGACCCGCTGGGCGGACAGACGGTTGCTGGACATAACAATCAAGTTAACACCGAATCCCGACCCATCCAACCCAAACCGGCGAATTGTGCGGTGCGGCACACCATACTCCCAGTTCAGCGCGGCGCCCTGGGCGCGCAATACAGTGCGCATCATCCCGAAAACGGCAAAACCCCTCCGGGAACCGAAGTTCCGGGAGGGGTTGCGCGTGGCTACTTGGCCGGGGCTGTGAAGGGTGCGTTGACAGTGGTGAAGTACTGGATAGCGGCACCGATCGCGACCGGAGCCGTGATGAAGATCTGACCGACCAGCGTGCCGAGGGCGCCGACCGCCAGAATGCCGCCGATGCAGCCGATAGCCGCCGCGGGCAGGAACGGGCCGAAGAGGCCGACGATGGTCGCCGCGGCGACGGTCGCGCCGGCAATGCCGCCGAGGACGCAACCGACGGCACCGCCGGTGAGGCCACCGAGCAGGGTGCCGACCGCAGCACCGAGGGAGATCGTGCTGGTCAACCGGTTCCAGGCCGCGACCTCACGGTCGTATTCGGTCTTGAACGGCGCCTTGTCCTCGAACGGAAGGGCAACCGGCTTGTACACGGCCTTGGACACGTCGAGCTGGGGCGTCAGGGTCGCGGTGTTGCCCGCGATCTCCGCGGCGATGGGCAGCTCGAAATCGTCGAGCCGGAACGTCAGCGGCGTGGCCGCGATCGTCGTGCCGTTCGCAGCCTTCACCTTGAAGGCGCCGTCCTCCGCGACCAGCGAGCCGGCATCGGTGGTGATCACCGACGTGCCGTTGACCTCCTGGGCCGTGAAGTTCACGGGGGTATCGGCCTGCGCGGTCGGCGCGGCGTTGACGGTTCCTGCGGTGATGCCGGTAGCCACAGTCAACAGCGCCGCGACAACGGCGAACTTCCTCATCTTCATAAAACTGCCAATCCCTCATCTGTTGTGGAGCTGTTCGAGAAACAAGCTTCGAACAGATCCACCCCGGTGACGAGGGATAAAAGCAACCGGATCGTAACTAAGAATTCACCCTGCGGTTTTCGCCGCGGCTTTGGCCTGCTTCTTGAATTCCCTTACTTCTGACAACGTTTCGGCGTCGACGACATCGGCGACCGACCGTCGCGATCCGTCGTCGCCGTAGGATCCGGCCGCTTTCTTCCAGCCGTCCGGTTGCACCCCACGTTGTTTGCCGAGCAGCGCGAGAAAAATCTTCGCCTTCTGCGCCCCGAACCCCGGCAGGTCCTGCAATCGGCGCAGCACCTCTTTGCCATCGGGGTCGCCCGCGGTCCAGATCTGCGCAGGTACACCGTCGTAATGCTCGATCACATACTGGGCGAGCGCCTGCGCCCGCCGCGCCATCGACCGCCCATAGCGGTGAATCGCGGGCGGGGTGGCCGCGAGTTCCTCGAATTCGGCCGGATCCGCTTCGGCGATCCGGTGCAGATCGAATCCGCCCATCCGCTCGGCGAGTTTGCGCGGCCCACGAAACGCATGCTCCATCGGGTACTGCTGGTCGAGCAACATCCCCACCAGCAGCGCGAAATCGTCGGTGCTGAGCAGTTCGTCGGCCTCGGATTCCTGCGCGAGGCACAGCGTGCGAGTCATACATTCATCGTGACACATTTCACCAGTAGCCTCTGAGTCCATGCTCACGAGGACTGCTCCCACACTGGCGGTGCGTATGACCGACTACACCCCACGCCCGGCCCGCTTCGACCAAGCAGGCCAGGATCAGCTGATCGACGCCCATGATCTGGAAGTCACCCGACCCGGAATGCGCGCGCTGGGCGCCTGGAGTCACAGCGCGCTGGCGCTGCGGCCCGGCGAGAGCGCTCTCGATGTCGGGTCGGGCACCGGATCGGAGGTATTCACCTTCGCCGAGGAACTCGGGCCCAGCGGCACCGCGGTCGGCGTCGAGCCGGACCCGCATCTGCTGGCCTCGGCGCAGCGCCGCGCGGTCGAGTCCGGGTCGAAGGCGGCGTTCGTCTCCGGTGACGCCTACGGCCTGCCGTTCGGCGGCGACACCTTCGACGCGGTGCTGTGCGAGCGGGTGTTCCAGCATCTCACCGCACCCGCGCGAGCGGCGGCCGAGATCGCCAGGGTGCTGCGACCCGGTGGGCGCGCGGTGGTGGTCGACTGCGATTGGGCGACCGCGATCGTTCATCCGGGCAACCCGCGGGTGGTGAGCGCGGTGATCGACACCCTGATCTCCTCGACCACCAATCCGCTGTCGGGTCGCCGGCTCGCCGGGCTGCTCAGCGGAACCGGACTGGTGGTCGACGAGATCGGCTCGCACGCGCTGGTGCAGGACCGAACGGTCGGCGCGGGCGCGCTGGTGCGCCGGATCGCAGACCTCGCGGTCCTGCGCGGCGTGATCACCGCGACCGAACGCGACCAACTCCTCGCCGACCTACGAACAGGCGCGGACCGCGGCGATATCCACATCTCCGTCACCCTGTTCGGCGCCCTGGTCCACAAACCGACCTGAGTCCAGCCGCCAACTCAGCTCTCGAGCAGCTTTTCCGTGGCCGCCAGCAGCACGCAGGTCGCCAATCCGTCCATCGCCTTCTCCAGCTCCGGCAGCCGCGGGAAGCTGGGGGCGATGCGGATGTTCTTGTCCTCGGGATCCTTGCTGTACGGGAAGGCCGAGCCCGCGGCGGTGAGCGCGATGCCGGCCTCCTTGGCCAGGGCGATCACCCGAGCCGCGGTGCCGTCGAGCACATCGAGGCTGATGAAGTAGCCGCCCTTGGGTTCGGTCCACGACGCCACCTTCGAGGCGCCGAGACGGTCTTCCAGAATGCGGCGCACGAGCGCGAACTTGGGCTCGAGCAGCGCGCGGTGCTTCTGCATGTGCTCACGCACACCTTCGGCATCGGTGAAGAAGCGCAGGTGCCGTAGCTGGTTGAGCTTGTCGGGGCCGATGCTCTTCTTCGACGCGTGCGACAGGTACCAGTCGATATTGGCCTGCGACGCCCCGAAGAAGCTCACGCCCGCACCGGCGAAGGTGATCTTGGAGGTCGACGCGAACACCAGCGGACGGTTCGGGTTGCCCGCCGCCTCGGCCAGGCCGAGCACGTCGATGACCGGGGCCGCGGTATCGGTGAGCGGGTGTACCGCGTAGGCGTTGTCCCAGAACAGGCGGAAGTCGGGCGCCGCGGCGGGCATCGAAACCAGTTCGCGGACAACCTCTTCGGAGTAGACGACACCGGTGGGGTTGGAGTAGTTCGGCACCGCCCACAGGCCCTTGATCTGCGCATCGTTCGCCAGCAGCGTCGCGATGGCGTGGGTGTCGGGGCCGTCGTGGCGCATCGGGATGGTGATCATCTCGATGCCGAGCGCCTCGGTGATGGCGAAGTGACGGTCGTAGCCAGGGGCCGGACACAGCCACTTGATCGGCTCGTCGGCCCAGCGGCGCGGGGAGTCGGGAGTGCCGTAGAGCATCGAGAACACGATGAGGTCGTGCATGATCTCGAGGCTGGCGTTGTTGCCCGCCAGCAGCCGCTCGACCGGGATGCCGAGCAGTTCGCCGAAGATCGCGCGCAGTTCCGGCAGGCCGGTGAGGCCGCCGTAGTTGCGGCAGTCGGTGCCCGAACTGTCGCGGAAGTCACCGTCGCCCGGCAGGGAAAGCAGCGACACGGACAGGTCGAGTTGCTCCGGCGACGGCTTACCTCGGGTGAGGTCCAGGGTGAGCTTCTCGGTTCGGAGCGTCGCGTAATTCGCGGTCTGGGACTCGTGCTCGGACACGAGTTCCTCGTGGCTCATCAAACCGATCTGCGTTTGCCGGGGCATCCTGGGCAGCCTTTCGAAGCAGCAAGGTGGGGGTGTGCACGCTGCGCGTGCTGACTTCCGCAACGTTACCCGGCGGCTGGTCGGAATCGGTGGGGTATCCGTACCCGGATCAGGCTCGCACGCTGCGAAGGTGCGTAGGCCGATCAGTCGGAGAAGGGACCCCCGGAAATTAAAGGGGACCCCGCGCACCCGGCAGAGCCCGTTGACCCTTGCTGCCTTCCGGCCCTGGGGGAGTTCACAGGATGCTCGCCGCGCGGGATCCGTCGGCCAGTGTAGCGGTAGTTCTGCCTACTAGCGATTCCGGTCTTCGAACAGCAGGTCGGCGGCCCGGGTGAGTACTTCGACGCGAGTGCGGCCCTCGTGATCGGCGGCGAGGAAGTGGCTGCCGATGGTGGCGCAGAAGGCGAGCAGGCTCCTGGCTTCCACCTCGTCGGGATCTTCGCAGAACACGCCGATTGTCTCGCGCAGCAACGCCATTCGCTTGTTGTCGACGCGGCGCAGGCGTTCGGCGACGTCGTCGTCGCGGCGAGCCCAGTCACGGATCGCCAGGTCGATCGGGAGCAGACGGTGGCTGGAAAACGTGAGCAGCCCGGCCACGCGCGCCTTGGTCTTCGGGTCGAGTCCCGCGTGCTCGACGTGGTCGAGCACCTGGTCGGTCGCCTCGCTCTCCCACGCGTCGAGCATCGCGGTGAGCAGTGCGTCGCGGTCGGCGAAGTAACCGTAGAACCCGCCCTTGGTCACGCCGATGCGTTTGGCCAGCGCCTCGATCCGGACCGCGTCGACGCCCGAGGACGCCAGCACGGCCAGACCTTCCTCGACCCATCTGATCCGGGGAGTTCGCGCGGTACCCACGACGTGTTCCACCTCATATCCATCGACGACGACCACACCCGACCAGTCGATACTCGAGTGTACGCAGCCGTATAACCGCCGCCCCGACGGTGACGCTGGCTACGATCTATCCGATATCGGCAGCGGGGGGTTCCGGTTCCCCATGACTGGAGAGGGGGCCCGCTCGTGACCGGCCCGAATCAACAACCACCCGGCGACGGTGTGCCGCCGTCCGATCCCACTGTCGCGTGGTGGGAACGACCAGGCGAAGGCGCAGGTCAGAACCCCGCACAAGCCGACCCGACCGTGCTGCGCGGCAATATCGGCGCGCCCGGTCCGTACACCGCACCGCCCACGCCGTATCAAAGCGGCGCGAACCCACAGCCCTATACCGCCCCACCCGGGCCTTACCAGAGCGGCGTGAACCCACAGCCGTACCCGCAGCCGCAGCAGTACGCGCATCCGCAAGCGGGCGCCTATCAGGCGCCGCAGCCGCAGTGGGGTGCGCCACCGCCGCGGCCGCCCTCGTCGGGCAACAAGGCGGTGTGGTGGATCGTCGGCGGTGCCATCGTCGCGGTCGGCGCGCTCGTGATCGGGTTGATCGCGTTCACGGCCAACAAGGTCGACGACAACCCCTTCGGACCCGATCCGGACAAGTGGGCGGGCAGCTACGTCTACAAGGACGGCAAGAATGCCTGCGACCTGGTCGATCTCACGGTGCTGAACCAGTGGTCGTCCACCCGCGAGACGACCACCCACACCGAGCGCGGACCGTCGGAGTACATCGGTGGCGGCTCCTACGATTGCGACGCCAAGAACAAGGAGACGGGCCGCAACGCCAACGACGCGAGCTTGGGGCTCGAGGTCGAGTTCAAGACCGAGAGCGAGACCGAGTCCGACTACGCGCGCTGGAAGGGCTACGACACCAAGACAACCGGCAAGGACTACGACCACGGCCCGGTGAGCGGTCTCGGCACCGAGGCGTACTACGCCAGCGAGCAGCACACCTACGGTTCCATCCCGAGCGATTACTCCGTCGTGGTGGCCGCGCAGGACAGCAATATCTCGGTGAAGGTGGAGATCGAGGTGTCGACGATGCGCACCGTCGACAAGGCGGCCATGCGCACCGCCGCCGAGACGCAGGTTCGCAAGGTGCTGGCAGCTTTGAAGAAGTAGCAGGTCAGAACCCGTCGCAGGGGGCCGGTTTGGCATCGACCCCCTGCAACCCGCTATGCTGCTCCACGGAGGATTCGCCTAGTGGCCTATGGCGCTCGCCTGGAACGCGGGTTGGGTTAACGCCCTCAGGGGTTCAAATCCCCTATCCTCCGCAACAGCAGGGCCCTGATCGGTTCGCCGGTCGGGGCCCTGTTCGTTTAATCGGTGGATCTGTCAGTGGGCTTCCGTAGAGTGAGCCCCGATGGTGCGGGAGACCCCCACCACACCCATATACCGTCGTCGCCGCCCCCCAAAAACTAACGTGCGTGCCGACACAGTCCAGTGGGTACCCAACCTTTCGCGCCGGTCCGAGTTGGGACCGCGCCGATCGATGCCGTGAGCGGCGTCGATCGCACAGAAATCAGAAAGTAAACGACGAAGTGAAGACATCACCTGAAACGAGCATCGGGCGCGACGCGTCCGGGCAGATCCGGCTGATGCTGCGTGACCGCACAGCCACCACCGGGCCGATCGACGGCGCCTGGTGGCCGCGAACCGACCAGCCGATGACCGAGTTGCACCAGCTGGTGGCCGCGGTCGGACCGCGGATCGGCAAGCTGGCCCGGCTCGGATTCGACTGGACCGCCGGTGAATCCGGCGACAGCACGGCCCGCACCGACCAGGCCGCGCGCATCATGCACGTGGTCGGCAGCAACGGCGCCGCGCTCGCGCTGCTGGTCATCCCCGCGGCCACCGAGGCGCCCGCGGCCCGCAGCCAGATGCGCTGGGCGGCAGGCAAGCCGCGCATCCAGGACCCGGCGCCCGCCGACACGGCGGCCGACGGGCCTCGCACCCTCGTGCAGATCTAGCCCACCCGCGTACCGGTCCGTTCACCGGTCGCTGGTGTAGGTCGGATCGAAGTCGCGCGGCGCACCGCGGCGGCTCAGCAAGCGGTCGAACCATTCACCGAGAATGACGCCCGCGGCCAGCGCGCAGCCGACACCGAACGCACCGAGGATCTGCCCGAAACCGAGCAGCGTTTCGTCCTCGAGCAGGGCGTACAACCCGCGATACACCTTCAGACCCGGCAGCAGCGGTGTGATTCCGGCCGCCGCGACGACCAAGGGCGGGGTGAGCGCGCGACGCGCCATCAGACCACCGGCGAGACCGATCAGCGTCGCGGCCAGCCCCGCCGCCACCACCGGCCCGAAGCCGATATCCTGCGCGCCGAGGAAGGCCAAGATGCCGCCCGCACCGCTGAGCCCGGCCGCGACCAGCGCCCGCCGCTCGGCGTAGCAGGCCAGCGCGAACGCGATCGCCGCGACGGCACCCGCGATCAGTTTGATCGGCAGATATTCGATATCGCGACCGGCGCTCGCCGCGATCTCCGGCACCGCGATCCCCATCATCGTCGAAATACGCAGCGCCAAACCGATACCCGCGACGATGCCCGCGGTCATCATCACCACTTCGAGCATGCGGGCCGCGGCGGTGATCGGCGCGCCGGTGATCGCGTCCTGCACCGAACCGACCAACTGCAGACCCGACAGCAGCACCGTGATCCCCGCGGCCACGATCAGCGCGGCATCAGCCCGCCAGTGCTCACTGAACGCGGCGAGCGCGATGGCGGGGGCGGCGGCGATGACACCGCCGATCATGTGCTGGAAGAACAACGGCAGACCGAGCTGATGCAGCACCCGGTTCACCACATCGATCACCGCGGTTGTCGCGAAACTGATGGCGGCGAGCATGAACCCACCACCGAGCAGCACCGCGATCGCCGCCGCGAGCAACGACCAGCCCGCCGTCGACACCCAGCGCGGATAGGGGTGCCGTGACGAGATGAGCTCGTCGAGGGCGGCGTGCGCCTGGTCGACGGGGACGATCTGGCTGCGGATGCGTCGGGTGAGCCGGTCGACCGCGGCCAATCGGGTGAAGTCGAGCGAGCGATACTTCACCACCCGCATATCGCTGGCCGGCGGCAGTCGCGGTCCTCGGTCGGCCCAGATACGGATCGCGTCGAAGGTGACGTCGATATCGCAGCTGTTCAAACCGTAGGTGGAAGCGATGAAACGGACCTGCGCGGTGGTGTCGCCGACACCGGTGCCCGCCGCGAGCACGACCTCACCCACCCGCACCGCAAGGTCGAGTACCTGCGACACCTCGGCGTCGTCGGCCAGATCGATCGGTTGCAGCGGGGTGGGTGCGGCGACGATGTTGTCGGCGGTGGCGCGCTGCGACGGCAGCACGAACGGTCGGCGCAACCGCCACCACCGGCGGCGCAGACCTGGGCGTTCGAGAATCGTGGCGCCGTCGCCTTCCGCCAGGGGGTCCGCACTCATACCTCGACGGTAACGGCGATCGCAGCGCCTTCGCCGTCTCGCAACCAGTTCGTCAACGTGTCGGGCCTGCTGACCTGGAGTTCACCCTCAGATGTCGTCGATCAGTCCGGTGCTGTAGGCCGTCGCGGCCAGGTGCTGGAGGCAGCGAGGACCACAGCCATTGTGCTGAGTCAGCACGAAACGGGCCTGCTGGAGCGAAGAAATGGAAGAATCGGCCACACAGTCGGCATGTGCGGCGCGCCAGTGGTCTTCGTGACGGAGGACGGCGGCCCGCGATGTCGGCGGGTCTGGTGCGGATGTGTCCAGCAGGGTGTGACGGGAGGGGCAGGCTATGGAGGCGATGACTGTATGAACACCGGGACGGGGAAGGTGATCCAGGAGCGGCGCAGGCTGCTCGGGCTCTCGCAGCCCGCGCTGGCCACCGCGATCGGGGTGAGCTCGCGCCAGATCACCAGGTACGAGTCCGAAGAGCAATCGCCGACGCTGCCGGTCGCGGTCCGCTTGGCCGACGCGCTGCAGGTCTCGCTGGCGGAGCTGGCCGGCATCGTGGACAACCGCGTCGACCTGGCGGGTAACTGGTGGGCAGCCTGGCAGAAACCGGCGAACCACCCGGACGAGGTCGAGGTAGCGGCGGTGACCATCCGGCACGAGGGCGACCATCTGATGCTCGACTCGGCCACCGAATCGCCTGCGCCTGAATCGGATCCGATCACCCAGGTGCGTGGCGAGATGCGGGTCTGGGAGGGCGAGGCGCTCACCGGCTGGGTCCGCGGCATGGATATCGCGTTCCCGGTAGGCACCATCTACTACTCGCTCCATCCCCAGGGTGCTCATGCGGTCGGCTCGTGGACGACGAAATCGGGCCCCGACGGCCTGGTGCGCGGCTGGAGCGTCCTGGCGCGGGAGAAGTCCGACGCCGAAAAGCTTCTGGCGGAAATGTTGCGTACCGACGGCAGTGTCGAATCGTGGCCCGGCCCCTCTCGCTCGGCCTGAAGCCGCCGCCGGATCTCGGCGACGCTCGGACGCCCGTCGTCCTCGGGCGGCAGAAGTAGTAGGTAGCGGCTCAGCGCCCCGAATACGAACAGCCCCAGAGCAATCCACAGAAAGATCTCCATCGGTTCCCCTCCGAACGAGTCAGTGCTTGCACGAGTGGCGCGGTATTGTGGCTTCTGAGCCGCCACGAAAAGTATGGTCGCCGTCAAGACCTTTTGGACAGCAAAAAGCGTCTACAAACGTCTACAGTTCTCTACGATGAGTCCATGTCCAGTCGGGGCGAGCAGGGGAACGGCATCGTCGGAGCTCGGTTGCGGCGACTGCGGGAAGAGGCGGGGTTGTCACTGGCCGCGTTGGCCACTCGCGTTCCGTACAGCAGGGCGGCGCTCGGTCACTACGAAACCGGTGCGCGAGCAGCATCTTTCGAGGTGATTGCCTGGTACGAGCGGGTACACGCGCAATCGAGGCCCGCGCTACCCGGCACTCGCCGACGCGATCCGCGAGCCGCCGACGCCGCACTCGCGGCGGCGATCGCCGCCGCACACCGGACGGGCCCGCTCATCGAGATCGGGCGACCACACCAGGGAGACAGCGGAACCGGGTACTTCTGCCCGTTCCGCATCGACGGTGTGCTCGAGGGCGAAGCCGCTGGAACCGATGCGGCGACGGCTGTGCGCTCGGCGCTGCTCGCGGTGGGCGCCGAGCTGAACCGGCCGGGAAACAGCACCGGCCCCGGACGAATTCGGTGAAACCGGGCGCTCAGCGGTGCGCGGCGACGACCCTGTCGAGCGCCTCGGCGAGCAGTTGCAGGTAGCGGTCGGGATCGGGCATCACCCGCGGATCGGAATGCACGGACAGCGTGATGGTTTCACCGATTCCGTGGACCCCGTGGGTGAGGTGCATGACGCTGCCGAGGGCAGGGAAACCACCGGTGAACAGGACCGGGCCACCGGCGAAGGCGAGGTCGCCCTGGCCGCGGTAGACGCTGGAGACGACGGTGTTGCCGTCGAGCATCGCGGGCACGTCGTCGAGGTCGGCGCGTTCGACATCACGCACCGCCAGGACAGCGGGGACCACCTCGCCGACTCGATCCTGTGCGGAGAGCAGCGGATTGAGCGCCCGTTCACGACGGGTGGCGAGGTCATCGGCGATGAGATTCGCGCGCAGACGCAGGTCGGGTTCGTCGATATGCAGGTCGATGGACAGTCCGCGGTAGTTGTTGCGCGCCGTGCTCGGCGCCGGAAGAGCCATCGGTAGCGCCGTCCCCAACCGTTCCGGTCGCTCACCGCGCTCGGTGAGGTAGTCGACCAGCGCGGACGAAATCGCCGTCAGCGCAACGACAGTAACGGTTTTGCCCGGAATGCGGAGGTCGTCCACATCGACGACCAGCATTCGCACCGTGTGGTCGGCAACCGGGGAGGCCGGGTTCAGCGCACTCGGCGCGAATCCGGGTGCGGCCGCCGGAACTTCACCCGCTGCCGTCCGGTCAGCCAATTCCCGCTGGGCCAGGTACGCGGCCCGCCCGCGCCACGCTGTCGCGGCGAGCTGTCCGGGAAAGCGCAGCACTCCAATCACTCTCGGATCTACCCGTCGCGCAATCCATCCACAGGGTTGTCCACAGGAATCCACAGGCGGTGTGGAAGTTTGGGCAGGCCCGACCGGGTGATATGCCGAGTTATCCACAGGCGCACCGGGTGTGCTGTGGACAACAGCTTCATCCACAGCCGTCCCGAAGAGCGCTCGCGCGATGGCGGCGGCTCGAGTGCCGTCGGCGAGTGCGTGCGAAAGCTGCAGCACCACCACCACAACGGGCTCCGTCGATCGCGGGGCACCGTGGACAGCCCGGAAAACATGGATGCGCCATGGGTATTCGGTCGCCACGACACGGGTACCCAAGAGTTCGCCCAGATCCGCGAGCAACGCCTGCCACGACAGGCCGTCGGGGTGGTGGTGGGTGAATTGCTGGGACGTGAATTCGACCGGAACCCAGCGCGGATAGCCGAGATCGCCCGGTATCTCCTGTAACCGAATCCGCAGATCCGGAATGCGCGCGGCACGCGCGGCGACGAAATCATGGAGTTCGTCAGTGGCGGTATCGGTTTCGGCAAAAGAGTAGAGCAGGAACACGTCGTTGGCGGTGCGGCGTGACAGCCAGTACATCGTCGCGTCACGCGCGGCCATCGTGGTCATCCGGCCACGATAGGCCAAACCTCCGAGGTCACTGAGAAGGCCCCGAGTCCGCTCGACTCGGGGCCGGTGTTGCCCATTCGAGATGCATCTCGCGGCTCAGCCGCGCGCGAACTCTCCCGCGGTGACATCGGAGAGAAAGGCTCGCCACTGCCCTGGACCGAAGGCCAGCACGGGTCCGCGGCCGCGATCCTTGGTGTCGCGAACGGCGATATCGCCGCCGGCGAGAAAGGCTACTTCGACGCAGTTCCCATCGGGTCCGCTGTAGGTGCTCTTCCGCCACACAGCATCGGTCACATCAACTTCCACGGCACTTGCTCCTTTGGTCCATCGAGAAGAGGGATAACTCCTGGAATCGTTGCAACATTCCGAAATCCGGCGCGACCGATGAGTTACTTCGTGGCACACAAGGCACTGCCACACGGCGCGCGCAACTGACCGGCACGAACCAGCGCATCGAGGCGTTTCCGCCTCCGGGGGCTGCCCCCGCGGAAGAAACACTAGCAGGTCTTCCGCAATGTTGCGGAAGAGAATTTGCTTTCCCATATCGTTTTGCCAACCTTGCGAAGCTTCACGTTTGCGGGGGCATTGCCAGCCCTCTTACCCATTCTCGATCCGGTTGACACATCCCGATTTACTTCCATGTGATTAGTCCGTGATACGTCAATTTCTCGAGCGTCCCAACAGTCACATGAGCACCATCGAGGGCAGACGTGGATCATGGGGGAATGATCTCCCGTGACCGTGACACCGCAGGTCGTGCCCGTAACGACCGACCCCGCGACCGACTCGGCCGACCGCTGCCTCCCGGCAGTGCCGGAGTCGCCCGAATTCCCGACGATCTCCAACTCGGGCCCCAGCAAACTCTGGCCTTCGCTCAGCAACTGCTGGACGACGGATTGGCATTCAATGCCCACGAGGTATTGGAGGCAGCGTGGAAGAACGGGCCGGTTGCCGAACGGATGCTCTGGCAGGGACTGGCCCAATACGCCGTGGGCCTCACCCACATCCAGCGGGGCAACGCCAAAGGCGCGGGTACTCTGCTGCGCCGCGCGAGTGAGCGGCTCGAGTCCTATCCGGCGAATGCCCAGCAGCACGATGTCGACCGCGCCGGGCTCGTCGCGCACGCGCAGGAGCTGCTCGTCGCGCTCGATACCGGTGACGCCATCACCGAGGAACGGCTACGGACGCGGCTGTGCCGAGAGCCCACCTAGGATCGAGGGGTGCCAACCAGTCGAGGCGCGGGCCGCTACGCGCCGAGCCCTTCGGGCGAGCTGCACGTGGGAAACCTGCGTACCGCGGTGCTCGCCTGGCTTTTCGCGCGAACCTCGGGGCGCGAGTTCCTGATTCGTGTCGACGATCTGGACCGCGTTCGTCCCGGCGCCGCGCAGCGCCAGCTCGACGACCTCGCCGCGATCGGTATCGATTGGGACGGTCCGGTGGTCTACCAGTCCGACCGGCTGCCGATCTACGCGGCCGCTGTCGCCGAACTTACCGCGGCCGGACGCACGTATGAATGCTTCTGCACCAGACGCGAAATCCAGCAGGCAGCCACCGCGCCGCACGGACCGATGGGCGCCTACCCCGGCACCTGCCGTCAGCTGAGCGAGGCCGAGCGCGCGGCCAAGCGGGCCGAAGGGCGCACCGGCGCAGTGCGATTGCGTGCCGAGGTCACCGAGTACGAGATCACCGATCTGCTACACGGCCGATATCGAGGCGCTGTCGACGATTTGGTGTTGCGTCGCGGCGACGGTATCCCCGCCTATAACCTCACCGTCGTCGTCGACGACGCCGCCCAAGGTGTTGACCAGGTTGTTCGCGGTGACGACCTCCTGCAGTCCACCCCGCGCCAGGCCTATCTCGCGGAACTGCTCGGACTCACCGCTCCGACCTACGCCCACGTACCGCTGGTGCTCAACGAAGAAGGCAAGCGGCTCGCGAAACGTGACGGGGCCGTGAGCCTTTCGGATCAACGCGCCCTGGGTCACACTCCCGAGGACGTAGTGGCGGCGATCACGGAGTCCCTCGGATATACCGCGCGGACCACTGCCGAACTACGCGAAGTTTTCGACCCCGCACGCATCCCTGAGAAACCGTGGATACTCGAGCCTATCGGGTTGTTCCGACCAGAGGGATGTCCGTAACGTACGCATTGACCGATCTAGAAGATCAATACGAGGACTGAGATTATGACCAGCGGTGGTTACGACCCCAACCAGTACCCGCAGGGCGGTCAGCCCGGCGGCTACGGCCAGGACCCCTACGGCCAGCAGCAGCCGCAGCCCGGCTACGGCCAGCAGCAGCCGTACGGCCAGCCCGGACACGGCGGCGCACCCCAGCCCGGTTACGGCCAGCCGGACCCCTACGGTCAGCAGCAGCCGGCCTACGGGCAGGACCCGTACGGTCAGCAGCAGGGCTACCCGCAGCAGGGCCAATACGGTCAGCCGCAGGGCCAGTACGGTCAGCAGCAGGGCTTCGGCGGCGTGCAGTCCGCGGATCTGGGAATCCGGATCGGTGCGCGCTTGATCGATTACCTGATCGTCGGCATCCCCGTCGCGATCCTGCTCGGGCTCATCGTCGGCAGTGGCACCGGCGGCCAGATCGTCACCACTTTGATCTTGTCGCTGGCCATCTACGGTTACTTCGTGGCCATGGAGGTCACGCAGAACGGTCAGACACTGGGCAAGAAGATCCTCGGCCTGCGCGTGCTCGCACCCGGCGGTGCGCCGAGCCTGACGCCCGAGCAGTCTCTCAAGCGCAACCTCTTCACGATCGTCGGCCTGATCCCCTGCGTCGGCGGCCTCGTCAGCCTCGGCCTTGCCATCTACATCATGGTCACGATCAGCAACGACCCGAACAATCAGGGCTGGCACGACAAGTTCGCCGGCGGCACGCAGGTCGTCAAGGGCTGATTTCCCTTCACCTGACGAAAACAACAGGGGCGCTTCCGGAATCCGGAAGCGCCCCTGTTGTTTTTCGACGTCAGTAGGTCGTGGACGAATCCAGGCCACCAGCGATGCCGAGCACCACGAAGAACAGGATGTAGAGGATCCAGCCCACGATCGCGGCGACACCGATCCAGATGCCTGCCTGCGCCATGCCCTTACCTTCGCCGCCGCGCTCCTTGATCTGGTTGAGCGCCATCACGCCGAGGATGATGCCGACGATCGCGCCGAGGCCACAGCTGCACAGGCCGATCAGCGAGGAGACCAGCGCGCCGATCGCCAGCCCGTTGGTGCCCTGCGGCTGCGGGTACTGCCCGTACGGCTGATAGGCACCCGCGGCCGGATAACCGCCGTAGGCAGGAGGCTGCCCGTAAGCGGGCGGCTGCTGCGGATATTGCGGCTGGTTGGGCTGCTGGTACTGCGGCTGCGACGGCGGCTGCTGCGGGTACTGCGGCTGCGAGGGTGGCGGCGCCGGCTGCTGGGGATACTGCGGCGACGACGGGTAATTGGAAGGCTGCGACGGCTGGGCGGTCGGATGCTGCGGCACCGAACCCGGCGCGCCGGACTCCGGAGACACGCCGGAGCCGCCGTACTGCTTCCACCACTCGTCGGAATCGCCGGGATTCGTCATTGCTACAGGGTATTCCATCTGTGTCTTTTGAGCGCTGGCGCGCTCGAGTCGGGGCCCTTCGGGCCCCCGATCTTCCCTCCCTCCGGGTACTCCTTCGTCGCACCCTCCACTCAGTCCAGATCGGGGCGGGCCCCTCGGGTAGGACATATCGGGTTTGCCGGGTCCGGGTGGTGGACGGGGTCAGGGTTGGGAGAATGGGGGCGTGACTGATACAAACTCGCTCGACAAACCAGCTGAATCTGGGCACCCCGCGCCGGAACATGCGGCATTCGCCCAGGTTGCGCGGGGGTTCTATCCGGTAATCGTCGCCCTGTTCACCGCGACGCTGATCATCTCCAACATCTGTGCCACCAAGGGCGTGGAGTTCTTCACCGACAGTTCGGTGATGCTCGGCCCGATCCAGATCCTGCCGATCGCGACCGACGGCGCCTTCTTCCTGTTCCCGCTGGCCTACATCCTCGGCGACGTGCTCAGCGAGGTCTACGGCTTCCGCGCCACCCGCCACGCCATCTACACCGGTTTCGGCGCGCTGCTGCTCACCGTCGCCTGCTTCTATATCGCCATCCAGCTGCCCCCCGCCGGCTTCTACGAGAACCAGGAAGCCTTCCGCACGGTCCTCGGCACCACCCCCCAGCTGGTGCTCGCCGGTCTCGCCGGCTACTTCGTCGGCCAGTTGCTCAACTCGGCCACCCTGGTGCTGATCAAAGAGCGCACCAAGGAAAAGCACCTGTGGGCCCGCCTGATCGGTTCCACCGTCGTGGGCGAGTTCGCCGACACCCTGATCTTCTGCTCGATCGCCGCCACCGCCATCGGCATCAACACCTGGCAGTCGTTCATCAACTACGTCATCGTCGGCTTCCTGTGGAAAACCCTGTGCGAGGTACTCGTCATGCCGATCACCTACCGCGTCATCGCGATCCTCAAGAAGACCGAACCGACCTACGCCCCGGCGAAGGTCGACGCCCTGCACGACTAGTTCGCGGTGCCGGCGGCGGATCGTAAGGTCCGCCGCCTACTCCCCCGGCACCTTGATCCGCCCTCGCCACTGCCCCAAGAACTCCTTCTTGAACTCATCGAAGTACCCGCCCTCGATGCTGGCCCTGATCCGATCGACGAGCCGAATCGTGAAGCGCTCGTTGTGAATCGTGCACAGCGTCGCCGAGAGCATCTCCTTGGCCTTGAACAGGTGATGCAGGTAGGCGCGGGTGTAGTGCGCGCAGGTGTAGCAGTCGCAGTTCTCGTCGATCGGCGTGAAGTCCCGACGGAACCGCGCGGTGTTGATATTGAAACGACCCTCGTCGACGTAGATCGCGGCATTGCGCGCCACCCGCGACGGATTGACGCAGTCGAAGGTGTCCGCCCCGTTCTCGATCGCGGTGAACATGTCCTCGGGCTCACTGATTCCCAGCATGTGGCGCGGTTTGGACTCGGGCAGCTCATCACAGCACCACCCGACGGTCGTGCCGAGATTGTGCTTCTCCAGGGCGCCGCCGATGCCGTAACCGTCGAATTCCGTTCCGCCGCTACCCCGGATCGTCTCCAGCTCACGACAAGCCTTGCGCCGCAAGTCTTCGTACTGCGCACCCTGGATCACCGCGAACAGCGCCTGGTACGGCCGATGACCGCGCGCGGCCGTGAGCCGTTCGTGTTCATCGATACAACGCTGTGCCCATTCGTGCGTGCGCTGCAACGACTTCTCCTGATAGCCGCGGGTATTCATCAAGGTGGTCAGCTCGTCGAAGGCGAACATGATGTCGGCCCCCAGTTGGTGCTGGATCCCCATCGACACCTCGGGCGTGAATCGATGCTTCGAACCGTCCAGATGCGAACGGAAGGTGACCCCGTCGTCGTCGACGGTGGCCAGCCGCTCCTTGCCCGCCGCGATCACCTGGTCGGACCGGATGTCCACGGCCTCCATGGCGAGGACCTTCTTGAACCCGACCCCCAGCGACATCACCTGGAACCCACCGCTGTCGGTGAAGGTGGGTCCCGGCCAGTTCATGAACTTGCCGAGCCCACCCGCGTCGTCGACCACATCGGCGCCGGGCTGCAGGTACAGGTGATAGGCATTGGCCAGCAGCGCCTGTGCCCCGATCTCCTTCATCGTCTCCGGCAGGACAGCCTTCACCGAAGCCTTCGTCCCCACCGGGATGAAAGCGGGCGTGGCGATCTCGCCGTGTGGGGTGCCGATCACCCCGGTCCGACCATGCCTGCCCCCGTCGAGACGGGTGCCTACTTCGAAGGAGAACTCGCTGCTGTCGGCCACGGCCCCATCGTGCCAGGGCGGAGACGGCGGTATTACTGAGCCGCCGCGAACTGGGCGTTGTACAGGTTGTAGTACGGTCCGCGCTCGGCGAGCAGCCGGTCGTGGGTGCCGTGTTCGACGATGCGCCCCTTGTCCATCACGACGATCAGATCCGCGTCTCGAATCGTCGACAGACGATGCGCGATCACGAAACTGGTGCGATCACGACGCAGGGCCGCGGTGGCATGCTGGACCAGCGACTCGGTGCGGGTGTCGACCGAGCTGGTCGCCTCGTCCAGGATGAGGATCGACGGCTTGGCCAAGAACGCGCGGGCGATCGTGATCAGTTGCTTCTCGCCCGCGCTCACCCCGCCGCCCTCTTCGTCGATGACCGTGTCGTACCCGTTGGGCAGCGAGTGCACGAACCGGTCCACGTAGGCGGCGCGGGCCGCGGCCTGGATATCGGCTTCGGAGGCCGTCGGGTTGCCGTAGGCGATGTTCTCGCGGATGGTGCCCTTGAACAGCCAGGTGTCCTGCAACACCATGCCGATGCGCGAACGCAGGTGGTCGCGGGTGATGGTGGTGATGTCGACGTCGTCGATCGCGATGGTGCCCGCGTCGAGTTCGTAGAAGCGCATCAGCAGGTTCACCAGGGTGGTCTTGCCCGCGCCGGTGGGGCCGACGATGGCGACCACATGACCGGGATCGGCGACCAGCGAAAGCCGTTCGATGACAGGCGTTTCCGGGCTGTAACCGAAGGACACCGCTTCGAACTCCACCCGCCCTCGATCCACCGGGCGCGAGTTCTCCACCAGCGGATCGGGACTCTGTTCCTCGGCATCGAGGATCTCGAAGATCCGCTCCGCCGAGGCGACGCCGGACTGCAGCAGGTTCGCCATCGCACCGATCTGGGTGAGCGGCTGACTGAACTGGCGCGAGTACTGGATGAACGCCTGGACGTCGCCGAGCGACAGGTTGCCCGTGGCCACCCGCAGCCCGCCGATCAGCGCGATGAACACGAAGTTCACGTTTCCGAGGAACATGATGGCGGGCATGATCAAGCCGGAGATGAACTGCGCTTTGAAGCTCGCGTCGTAGAGCTTCTGATTGCGGTGGTCGAATTCCTCGCCGACCTCACGACCACGACCGAACGCGGTGATGATCTCGTGGCCGGTGTATGCCTCTTCCACCGAGGAGTTCACCTCGCCGGTGAACTTCCACTGGTTGACGAAGTGCGGCTTGGATCGCTTGGCGATCTGCGCGGTGACCACGATCGCGGCGGGCACGGTGAGCAGCGCGATCAGCGCCAGCAGCGGCGAGATCCAGAACATCATGATCAGGATGCCGATCACGGAGAACAGCGAGACCAGCAGCTGACTCATCGTCTGCTGCAAGCTCTGCGAGACGTTGTCGACGTCGTTGGTGACGCGGCTGAGCACGTCACCGCGTGGTGCGGTGTCGAAGTAGCGCAGCGGCAGCCGGTGCAGCTTCTGCTCCACGTCGTCGCGCAGGCGCTTCACGGTCCGGTTGATGGCGATATTGAGCAGGTAGCCCTGCAGCCACCCGAACACCGCGGCGGCCACATACAGCGCGAGCACGAGCATCAGCACGCGCCCGACAGCGTCGAAATCTATGCCGGTACCGGGGATCACGTTCATCGCCGAGAGCATGTCGGCGCGGGTGGTCTGGCCCTGCTCGCGCAGCAGCTCGATGGTCTGGTCCTTGGTGAGCCCGGGTTCGAGCTGCTTGCCGACGAAGCCGTCGAACACCAGGTTCGTCGCCTTGCCGAGCAGATACGGGCCGAGCGTATTGAGCACCACGGAGGTGATCACCAGCGCGACGATCAGGCCGACGGTGAACTTCTCGGGCGCCAGTCTGCGCAGTAGTCGCTTCAGCGACGGTGTGAACGACTTGGCCTTCGTTCCCGGCGCTCCGGGAACGGGTCCACCTGGCCTCATCGGGCTTCCTCCACGCTCAGCTGCGACTCGACGATCTCGCGGTACTCCGAGCAGCGCTGCATCAATTGGTCATGGGTACCGATGCCAGCCATCGCACCGTCTTCGAGCACGACGATCTGGTCGGCATCGCGAATCGTCTGAATCCGCTGGGCCACGATGATCACCGACGCGTCGGCGGTCTCGGGCTTCAGCGCGGCACGCAGCCGGGCGTCGGTGGCGACATCGAGCGCGGAGAAGGAATCGTCGAACAGGTAGATGCGCGGCCGGCGCACCAGCGCGCGGGCGATACACAACCGCTGGCGCTGGCCGCCCGAGACCGTGGTGCCGCCCTGGGCCACCGGAGTGTCGAGACCCTGCGGCATCTCACTCACGAAATCGGCCGCTTGGGCGACCTCGAGCGCGTGCCAGAGTTCTTCGTCGGTGGCGTCGGGCTTGCCGTAGCGCAGGTTGGTCGCGATGGTGCCGGAGAACAAGTAGGCCTTCTGCGGCACCAATCCGATCTCACCCCGCAGTAGTTCGAGGTCGAGGTGGCGCACGTCGGTGTCGCCGACGTAGACCGCGCCGTCGGTGACGTCGATCAGGCGCGGGATCAGGTTGATCAGTGTGGTCTTGCCCGCACCGGTCGAACCGACGACGGCGGTGGTGGTACCGGGCGTGACCTGGAATCGGATACCGCGCAGCACCGGCTTCTCCGCGCCGGGGTAGGCGAATTCGGCGAACTGCATGTCGACCGTTGCCGGGTCGCCCTTGAACGCCTGCGGCAGTCGCGGCGGGCGAACCGAGGACTCGGTCTCGAGCACCGCGCCGATCCGATCGGCGGAGACGGCCGCACGCGGGGCCATCATCGCCAGGAACGAGGCCATCATGACGGCCATCAGGATCTGCATGACGTAGGACAGCATCGCGGTGAGCGAACCGATTTGCATCGTGCCGTTGTCCACATGGTGACCGCCGAACCAGATCACCCCGACTGCGGTCAGATTACTGATCAACATCACGGTGGGGAACATCAACGCCATCAGCTTGCCGACGCGCAGCGAAGCATCGGTGAGTGCGGTATTGGCCATCCCGAAGCGCCAGATCTCCTGCCGCTCACGCACGAACGCGCGCACCACCCTGATGCCGGTGATCTGCTCGCGCAGCACCCGGTTGACGCTGTCGATCCGGGCCTGCATCTCCCGGAATCCCGGCACCATCTTGGTCACGATCGTGCCCATGGACAGCGCGAGAAGGGGCACCGCGATCAACAGCAACCACGACAGTTCGAGATCCTCACGCAACGCCATGATGACGCCACCGACGCACATGATCGGCGCCATCACCAGGATCGTCACCGACATCACGATGAGCAGTTGGACCTGCTGGATATCGTTGGTCGAGCGGGTGATCAGCGATGGCGCGCCGAACATCCCGACCTCCCTGGCCGAGAACGTCTCCACCCGGTGCAGCACGCCACCGCGCATATCCCGACCGGCGCCCATCGCCGCCTGCGCGCCGAAATACACCGACGCCGACGAGGCCACGATCTGCACGCAGCTCACAGCGAGCATCCACAATCCGGTGGTCCAGATGTAACCGATATCGCCCTTGGTCACCCCGTTGTCGATGAGGTCGGCATTGAGACTGGGCAGGTAGAGCATCGCGATAACCGAGATCAGCTGGAGTACGAGGACACCCGCCAGCTGAGCGCGGTACGGGGCCAAGTAGGTCCGCAGCAGGGTGATCAACATGATGGACGAAGGCTACAGCGCGTCGATGACCCGCGCCTCGTACTTTTACCAGCCCTGTGGATAACTCTCAGCCTGTGGATAACTCAGGCGCCTGCCGGTGTGCGTGGTTCACGGCGCGCCCACGCGCCGGGGTCGGCGACCAGCTCACCGATGAAATCGGGCAGTCGGTCGGCGGCGATCTCGGCGATGGAGACGTTCTCCAGCACGGCCCGGATATTGACCCGCAGCGCGATCCACACCTGCTGCAACGGTTCCGCCGCACCGGGATATCGGACGTCTTCGGGCCGCTGCCCGCGCACCGACGCCAGCGGCGACTCCACCGCGCGGATCACATCGGCCACCGAGATCTCCGTCGCCGGCCTGCCGAGGCGATACCCGCCGTCGGGCCCTCGCCTGCTCAGCACGAGCTCGGCGCGACGCAGTTCGGCCAGCACCGTCTCCAGCACCTTCGGTGGGATCTGCGCGGCGGCGGCGATGGCCTCGGACTTGACGACTCCATCGGCCGCAGCGAGCTCGAGCAGCGTTCGCACCGCGTAATCGACCCTGGCGGTGATATGCACGGTGTCGAACTTACGCGGTGCCGCACGCGGTCAGTACGCAGGTTGCCGCGTCGAGCAGAGTCCTCTCGACCATCTCGTCGGTGGCGCCCGGCGCCAGCTCCGAGGACAGCAGCGCCACCCCGAGCACCTCGATGGCGGCGGCGGCGCGCAGCATCGAGTTCTGGGTCGGGTCGGGTCCGGCCAGCCACAGCCGCAGCTCACGGGTGGGTTCCATCAGGTCGGGGTAGCGGTCGGCGATGGCGTTGACGATGGCCGCGGTATCGCGCACGCAGAGCGCGCCCGCTGCGCGGTGGCGGATCATGCCGCGCAGATAGGTGCGCAGGACCGCGCGGATACCCTCGTCGTCATAGGGCACGGCGTCGATGTCTTCGACGATGTCGCGCATGTGATCGATGATCGGATCGATGATCGCGAGGAGCAGATCGAGCTTCGAAGCGTAGTGGTAATAGAGCGAAGCCTTCGTGATTCCCACCACATCCGCGACCTCGCGCAGGCTCGTCTGCTCGAAACCCTTGGCGGCGAACAACGCAACCGCGGCATCACGGATCGCCTGTTTAGTACCCCCACCTGCGGTGACGGGCTCGGCGATGTCTCGGGCGGGCATGGCGGCAATCCTCCCATGATTCGGTGTGACGCATCCGGAGCTCCCGATATCGAGGTTGCTCCTCCACTTATCTCCTAGGTAGTCTACCTACCGCACGGTAGGCAGAAAACGATGTTGTGGAGGCGGGTCCCGCAGGGGTGGCCCGCAAGTGCTGTCTACGAGCCATGCCACCCACCCGTTATTCGCGCTAGGAGCACCCGCGTGTCCGTATACCTGTACAGATGGGGAAAGTTCGCTTTCCGCCGTAAATGGATTGTCTTGCCGGCCTGGCTACTGCTGTTCGTGCTGCTCGGCGGCCTCGGCGCCACGCTGAGCAAGCCGATGTCCAACGACTTCAGCATGCCCGAGCTCCCGTCGGCTCGCGCCAACGAGATCCTCGACAAGCACTTCGAAGGCATGTCGAAGCAGTTCTCGATGGATGCCGTCACCGGTACCTACGTGATCGGCGCGCCGGAGGGGCAGAAGCTCACCGACCCGGCCAACCGGGCCGCGATCGAGGCGTTCATCGCCAAGCTCAACGACCTGTCGATCGTCGATCACGAGAAGAAGCTGACCAGCCCGGTCGCAGCCACCGAGGAGATGGGCTGCCTCGCCGCCCCTGACCCGTCGAAGTGCTCGTCCGCCCCGCTCAACGTGCTGAGCGAGACCGCACCCGACACCGTCGGCGTGCTCAGCGTTCCGTTCACCATCAAGGCGGTCACCGATGTGACCGACACCGAGCGCGACGCCGCCTTCGCTGTCGGCACCGAAGCCCGCAACGCCGGACTCACCGTCGAGCTCAGCGGCTCGATCGCGATGAAGCAGGAACAGCCGAGCGGCAAGTCCGAACTAATCGGCATGGGTGTGGCGCTGATCGTGATGGTGGTGGCCTTCGGCGCCATCGTGGCAGCGGTCGTGCCCATCATCACCGCCATCGTCGGCCTCGGCGCGGCGACCTCGCTGATCATGCTCGGTACCTCGGTGATGGAGGTGCCCGGCTTCACCACCTTCCTGGCCTCGATGATCGGTATCGCGCTGTCGATCGACTACGCGCTGTTCATCGTCTCGCGGTACAAGCACGAACTGGCCGTGCGTGATTCGGCCGAAGAAGCCGCGGGCACCGCGCTAGGTACCGCCGGTTCGGCCGTGGTGTTCGCCGGTCTCACCGTCATCATCGCCCTCGGCGCGCTCGGCATCGTCGGCGTGGAGTTCCTGACCTTCATGGGTCTCGGTGGCGCCATCGCCGCCGCGTTCGCGGTGCTCACCGCCGTCACTCTGATGCCCGCCCTGATGGGCGCCTTCGGCAAGTCGCTGTTCAAGCCGAAGCTGCCGATCGTGGCGCAGCACGATCCCGACGACGAGAACTCGGTCACCAACGGTCAGCGTTTCGCCAAGGTGATCGCCAAGGCGCCGTGGGTCGCGCTGGTCCTGTCGGTGCTCGTGCTCGGTGCGCTCGCCGCACCCGCCGCCGGTCTGAACCTGGGCCTGCCCGGTGACGACAGCATGCCGAAGACCTCCACCATCCGTAAGGCCTACGACCTGCGGACCGAAGGCTTCGGTGAAGGCAGCAACGGCGTTCTCATGGTCGCCGCCGACCTGAGTGCGACGCCAGAGGCCGAGCGTAAGGCCGCGGTCGGTGCGCTGCGTGCCAAGCTCGAGTCCTACGAAGGCATGGATTACGTCACCGAGCCGGTGTGGAGCAAGGACAACCAGGGCGCCATGCTCAACGGTGTCCCGAAGTCCGGTCCGAACAACCAGGACACCAAGGATCTGGTCGCCGAAGCACGTGGCGCGGAAGCGGATCTGAACGCGCAGTACGGCATGGCCTACGGCATCACCGGCACCACCGCCATCTACGCCGATGTCGATCACGTGCTGCTCAGCAAGATCCTGCCGTACCTGGCGATCGTGGCCGGTGCCGCGTTCATCCTGCTGATCCTGGTGTTCCGCTCGATCCTGGTCCCGCTCACCGCGGCGCTCGGCTTCCTGTTGTCGATGGGCGCCACTTTCGGCGCGACCGTGCTGATCTTCCAACAGGGCAAGTTCGGCCTGATCGAGGATCCGCAGCCGCTGGTCAGCTTCCTGCCGATCATGTTGATCGGCTTGGTGTTCGGTTTGGCGATGGACTACCAGGTGTTCCTGGTGACCCGCATGCGCGAGGAATTCGTGCACGGCAAATCGCCCAAGGACGCGATGGTCTCCGGCTACCACCACGGTGCTCGCGTGGTGACCTCGGCCGCGATCATCATGATCTCGGTGTTCGGCTCCTTCATCCTGGAAACCGATGTCACCGCCAAGTCGTTCGGTTTCGCGCTGGCCGCCGGTGTGGCGATCGACGCGTTCATCGTCCGCATGATCGTCGTCCCCGCGCTGCTGGTGATCATGGGCAAGTGGGCCTGGTGGATGCCGAAGTGGCTCGACCGCGTCGTGCCCGATATCGACGTCGAAGGCGCGAAGCTCGAGCAGCTGCGTAACGAGACCGTCGAAACGGTGAAACACCCGGTTTCGGTCGGCTGATCCGTCACTGAACCGCACGGCCCCGCAATCCGCTACCGGATCGCGGGGCCGTTCGTTTTCGGCATCCGCGCTGCACCGGTGCTTGATATCGCCGTTGCTGGGCACCAGACTCAGGGCTAGTTCGACCCGGCTATACCTCCGATCCGCGCTCTGCACCGATCCACGAGGAGAAGAACCGTGTCTGTCTATCTCTACCGGTGGGGCAAGCTGGCCTTCCGCCGCAAATGGATTGTGCTGCCCGTCTGGTTGCTGCTCTTCATGGTGCTCGCGGGGCTGGGATCCTCGTTGCAGAAGCCGATGACCGATGACTTCAGCATGCCGAACCTGCCCTCGGAACGGGCCACCGAAATCCTCGACAAGCACTTCCCCGGCATGTCGGAGGCCTTCGCGTTCGACGCCGTGACCGGCACCTATGTCGTGGGCGCGCCCGCGGGCCAGAAACTCACCGACCCGGCCAACCGGGCCGCGATCGACGAGCTGATCGGCAATCTCGAGCAACTCGACATCGTCGACCACGCCGAGCCGATCGTGAATCCGATCACCGCTACCGAGGAAATGGGTTGCCTCACAGGGCAACCCGATCCGTCGACCTGCAGTGGCGCACCCCTGAATGTGCTGAACGAGACCGCACCCGAGACTGTCGCGTACTTCAGCGTCCCGTTCGCGATCACCGATTTCGCCGACATCACCGCCGAGGAACGCGAGGCCGCCTACAACGCGGGCGACACCGCCCGCGCGGCCGGGCTGACGGTCGAGATCAGCGGCACCATCGCGATGGAACAGGAGATGCCGAGCGGCAAGTCCGAGATGATCGGTATGGCTGTGGCATTGGTGGTGATGATCGTGGCGTTCGGCGCGATCGTCGCCGCGTTCGTGCCGATCATCACCGCGATCGTCGGACTCGGCGCGGCGACTTCGCTGATCTTCCTGTCGACGTCGGTGGTGTCGGTGCCGAGCTTCACCACATTCCTCGCCTCGATGATCGGCATCGCGCTCTCGATCGACTACGCACTGTTCATCGTCTCGCGCTACAAACATGAACTGGCGGTGCAGGATTCCGCCGAGGAAGCGGCGGGCTCGGCATTGGGAACTGCGGGTTCGGCAGTGGTGTTCGCCGGGCTCACCGTCATCATCGCGCTGGTCGGGCTGAGCATCGTCGGGGTCAGATTCCTGACGTTCATGGGTCTGGGCGGCGCCATCGCCGCCGCGTTCGCCGTGCTCACTGCCATCACGCTGATGCCGGCACTGCTCGGCGCGTTCGGCAAGGCGCTGTTCAAGCCGAAGCTGCCGGTGATCGCCCAGCACGATCCCGAGGACGACAGCGTCGTCACCAACGGCACCCGCGTGGCGAGAGTGATCGCCAAATTCCCCGCGGTCACGATGATCCTGGCCATCGTGGTGCTCGGCCTGCTCGCCGCACCGGCGCTGAACCTGAACCTCGGCCTGCCCGGCGAGGACAGCCTGCCCAAGTCGACCACCGTCCGTAAGGCCTACGACCTGCGCACCGAAGGCTTCGGAGAGGGCAGCAACGGTGTGCTCCAGGTGGCCGTCGACCTCAGCGAAACCCCCGTCGACCAGCGTCCGGCGGCGCTGAATGCCTTGCGCGTCAAGCTGCAGTCCTACCCCGACATGGATCTGGTCACCGAGCCGCAGATGAGCAAGGACGGGGCGGGTGCGCTGATCAACGGCATCCCCGAGACCGGACCCAACGCCCAGTCGACGAAGGATCTGGTGCAGTCGGCGCGCGCTGCGGAATCCGATCTGAACGAGCAGTACAACATGTCGTACGGCATCACCGGGACCACCGCCATCTACGCCGATATCGACCATGTACTGCTGAGCAAGATCGTTCCGTACATGGCGATCGTGGCCGGTGCGGCGTTCATCCTGCTGATCCTGGTGTTCCGCTCGATCCTGGTCCCGCTCACCGCCGCGCTCGGCTTCCTGTTGTCCATGGCGGCCACCTTCGGCGCGACCGTGCTGATCTTCCAGGAGGGCGAGCTCGGGCTGATCAAGGATCCACATCCGCTGGTCAGCTTCCTACCGATCATGTTGATCGGCTTGGTATTCGGGTTGGCGATGGACTACCAGGTGTTCCTGGTAACTCGCATGCGCGAGGAATACGTCCACGGCTCCGATCCCACCGAGGCCGTGATCAAGGGCTATCACCACGGTGCGCGAGTGGTGACCTCGGCGGCGATCATCATGATCTCGGTGTTCGGTTCGTTCCTGCTCGAATCCGACGTCACCGCCAAGTCGATGGGCTTCGCGCTGGCGGCGGGCGTGGCCTTGGACGCGTTCGTCGTCCGGATGGTGCTCATTCCCGCTTTGCTTGTGCTGCTGGGCAAGTGGGCGTGGTGGATGCCGACGTGGCTGGACCGGATCGTGCCCGATATCGACGTCGAAGGCTCGCGGCTGCGCGAGATCCAGGCCGATCAGCGCGAGGTCGCACCGGTACCGTAAGGCTGAGCATCGATGGCCGGGGAACTCTGGTTCCCCGGCCATTTCTCTATTGACTCGGCTGCGGCACTTGGCATTCGGTGACACGCGGATTGAGCCCGATGTAGTTCGCCGGCCCCGCCGCGGCCGTGACCGCGATGGTCGCCCAGTCCGAACATTGCTTGGGCAGGTGAGCGAAGTGGTGCCGCTGACCAGCGGCGAGCAGCCCGACGGCAACCCAGCCGAGCACGATGAGAACCATCAGCTTTCCCCCGAGCCCCATCCCGGACTTCGCGGGTGGCGGCTGTCGCCCGCGCATAAACATCGTTCCTTCCAGGATTCGGTGTAACCCAGTCTATTACGCGAGGAATACACCGCAGGTCGGACGCAGGTGAATACCCGACGACAGATCGTGCCCGCTCTCGAACCGCGACCGTTATCGGGGGCCGCACTCGCTCCCGCACTGTGGCTTCCGGCTTCCGCGCCGAGCCTCGACAGGCGGGCGGATGCCGTGCCTGATCGCGTTCGCGGCGTGGATTCCGATGGCGAAGTCCTTCAGTTGCTTCAACATATCTCCATGGTCGGACTTCCGCGTCATCGGGAGAAGTGGCGTAGATGACGACTATCGCTAAGATTTAGACATGAGCTCTGTGTCCGTGCTTGCCTACGACGGGATGACGGCGTTCGAGACCGGCATCGTCATCGAGGTCTTCGGTCTGACCTGGCCCGATATCGAGCAGCCCTGGTACGAGCTGAAGATCTGCACCGAAACCCCCGACCCCATCCGCGTGATCGGCGGCGCGACCATGACCACCCCGTACGGTCTCGCCGAGTTCGCCGCCGCCGATACGGTCGTCGTCCCGAGCGTCGCCGACCCCCACGCGCGGACCTCGCCGGAATTGATCGACGCGCTCCGCCGGGCACACAGCAACGGCTCCCGGATCGTGTCGATCTGCTCGGGCGCCTTCGCCCTCGCCGCCGCGGGCCTGCTCGACGGCCGCCGAGCCACCACCCACTGGCGATACGCCGACCTACTGCGCGAGCGCTACCCCGCTGTCGACGTCGACCCCGAACCGCTCTACACCGACGAAGGCGACATCCTCACCAGCGCGGGCTGCGCCGCGGGCCTCGACCTGGCCCTGCACCTGGTGCGCACCGACCTCGGCGCCTCCGTCGCCAACGCGGTCGCCCGTCGACTCGTCATCCAGCCACACCGCACGGGCGGCCAAGCCCAGTACATCGAATCCCCCATGCCCCCCGAACCCCTCGACGCGCCCATCGCCCGCAGCCTCTCCTGGGCACTGGAACACCTCGCCGATCCGATCGGCGTCCCCGACCTGGCCAGGGTGGCAGGCCTGTCCCCCCGCACCTATTTGCGCCATTTCGTCCGGGAAACCGGTGCCACCCCGAGCAAATGGCTGATCGCCCAGCGGATTCAGGCAGCCCTGGCAATGCTCGAGACCGGCGACGCACCGATCGAAGAGATCGCGACCGCAGCCGGTTTCGCCACCCCGGTCACCTTCCGGCACCACTTCACCCGAGCCGTCCGAACCTCACCCTCGTCCTACCGCCGCACTTTCCAGACAAGAAAAAGCCCCCCACCTGCGTGAACAAGTGGGGGGCTCTTGGCGGTGGCGGAGGGATTTGAACCCTCGGAGGGGGGTTACCCCTCACACGCTTTCGAGGCGTGCTCCTTAGGCCGCTCGGACACGCCACCGCCGACTACGGTACCGGAGTGGGTGGGCGATTGTTAAATCGGCTGGTCAGCGTTGGTTTTTGAAGAAGGTGTCGAGGAGGGCGACGCAGTCCGATTCGAGGATGCCGCCGCGGACTTCGGGGCGGTGGTTGAGGCGGCGGTCGCGGACCACGTCCCAGAGCGAGCCGACGGCACCGGTTTTGGGTTCCCACGCGCCGAAGACGACCTTGCCGACCCGGGCCAGAACCAGCGCGCCCGCGCACATGGTGCACGGTTCGAGGGTGACGGCCAGCGTCGCGCCCTCGAGACGCCATCCGTCACCGTGGACAGCCGCGGCCGCGCGCAGGGCGAGCACTTCTGCGTGGGCGGTCGGGTCGCCGAGGGCTTCCCTGGCGTTGGTGGCGCGAGCGAGTTCGCGGCCTCGGGCGTCGAAGACGACAGCGCCGACCGGCACATCGCGCGGGTCGGCGTCGGCTGCGGCCGCCAGGGCGGCACGCATCATCTCTTCGTCGGTCACCTCGGCATTTTGTCCAGGACCGCGGCGAACTCGTCGGCGAAACCGAGGCGCTGGGCGATCATGCCGAGCTGCTCGTCGGGATAGAGGTCGGTTTCGGCGATGATCACGCTGAGGACCGGTTCGGGGAGGCCGAGGTCGGCCAAGACGCCGAGGTCGCCCTCTTCCCACGGTTCGACGTCGTCGAGGTCGTCGGGGTCGATATCGGGGATCTCGACATTGAGCGCGTCGAGGACGTCGGCGGCGATGTCGTAGTCGATCGCCGCGGTCGCGTCGGAGACGAGCAGGAGGGTGCCGCTCGGCGCGGGACGCAACACGATGAAGAATTCGTCGTCGACGTCGATCAGGCCGAACACCGCACCTGAGCTGCGCAAAGCCTTCAGTTCGGTCTCCGCGGCCGACAGATCGTGCAGGGCATCGGAGCTGAGCGGGCTGACCCGCCACGTGCCTTCTTCGCGGACCACGGCCACTGCGAACCCTTCGACGTCGAAGTCGTCATCCGACGTCGCCCTGTTCGTGCCCGAGCGCTGTGCTGCCATGGACCAAACGGTAGTCTGTCCCACCCCTAATGATGAACTCGTGTGCCAATCTGTTCCGATGAGCATCGACGAGCGTGGGGCTGTTTGCGTCCTCGGGACCGGTCTGATCGGCGGTTCACTGCTGCGCGCCGCCGCCGCATCGGGCTACCGGGCGTTCGGCTACAACCGCTCCGAATCCGGGGTTTCCGCGGCGTGTCAGGACGGCTTCGACGTCTCCGGCGACCTGCCCGCGGTGCTGATTCGGGCCGCCGAAGCGAACGCGCTGCTGGTAATCGCGGTACCGATGCCCGCCGTCGCATCTCTGCTGGCCGACATCGCCGCGCTCGCGCCCGGTTGCCCGCTGACCGATGTGGTGAGCGTGAAGGGGCCGGTGCTGGACGCGGTGCGAAAGCATGGGCTCGAGGCACTGTATGTGGGCGGGCATCCGATGACCGGCACCGCCCAATCCGGTTGGGCTGCAACAGATTCAGATCTCTTCCAGGGTGCCGTGTGGGCCGTCGGGGTGGACGAGGGCACGCGGGTAGAACCGTGGTCGCGAGTGGTACGGCTCGCCTTGGATTGCGGGTCGGTGGTGGTTCCGGTGCTCGCCGAGGAACATGATCAGGCCGTCGCGCGGATCTCGCATCTGCCGCACGTGCTGGCCGAAGCGCTGGCCGCTGCGGGTGCCGAGGGCGGAAAGCTGGCGCTCGGCTTGGCGGCGGGTTCGTTCCGCGACGGTACCCGCGTCGCGGGTACCGCCCCCGACCTCGTGCGCGCCATCTGCGAACCGAACGCGGCCGCGCTGGGACGGGTCCTCGACGAAGCCATCGAGACACTCGTCACCGCACGCGATTCCCTGCGTGCGGACGGCGACCTCGGCGAACTTGTCGAGACGGGTTTCCGCGGTCGCACCGCCTACGACGACCGCACGACCTGGGACATCACCGGCATCACTCCCGGCACCGGCGACTGGCTCGGCGAACTGCATCGTGCGGGTCGCGACGGTGGCGTGCTGCGCGCACTCTGAGTCCCTGCCTTCGCCGGATCAGGCGCGCTCGGCCAGTCCCGGATAGTCCAGGACGAAACCTTCCGGGTCGACCGTCAGGGTGGCGCTCGACACCGGGGACAGGACGTTGATGCCGTCGGCCGCGCTCGAGTAGGTGAGCTCGGCCTCCTGCACCAGCAGGTCGGGTAGTCGCACGTAGACGACCGGGACCTGGACGTCGCCGACGGCGTGTTGCAGGCTGAACCGCCGGATCGGCAGGGTGTTGAAGAACGGACTCAGCACCACGTCGACGTCGAGTGCGCCGCCGAAGGTGGAGCGCACGTGGGTGCCGCCCGCGTCGACGAGCCAGTAGTTCTCCTCGTCACGCGAGATCGAGGCGTGGCGTTCACCGGCCGCGGTGGTGGTGCGCAGCGACAACCGCCGCGTGGCGCCCGCCTCATCGGTGACAAGGTCGTAAGACGCGCTGAACGCCGGGTGCTCGTCGCCGGCACTACCTATCAGTCGGCCCGCCGCCCTGATCCGATTGCCGTTCACCGTCACACGCACCGATTCCATGCGGGAGTTGTCGTGGGCACGCCAGGTGAGCACCGTAGGCCACCGGGAGGCCGGTTTGATCTCGGTGGGGCCGTCGGCCGGGCCCGGGGCTGGGGTCGTCACCTCTCTACGGTAAGCGACACCAGCCCCGCCGCCACACAACACGGGCGCATCACACCAGCGAATCCCGCCAGGCGGCGTGCAATCCGGCGAAGCGTCCCTGGCCCGCGATCAGCTCGGTCGGTGCGCCGTCCTCCACGATCCGGCCGCCGTCGAGCACCAGCACCCGGTCGGCAATGGCCACGGTGGACAGTCGGTGCGCGATGATCACGGCCGTGCGGTCGCGCAGCAGCGTCTCCAGCGCGTGCTGAACCAGCCGCTCACCGGGGATGTCCAGGCTGGACGTGGCCTCGTCGAGCACGATCACCGCCGGATCGGCCAGGAACACCCGCGCGAACGCCACCAGCTGACGCTGCCCCGCCGACAGCCTGCCGCCGCGCGTACGCACGTCGGTGGCATACCCGTCGGGCAGTCCCGCGACGAACACGTCCAGCCCCACCGCACGCGCGGCCGCGGCGACCTCGACGTCGGTCGCGTCGGGCCTGCCGAGCCGGATGTTGTCGGCGATGGTGCCGGAGAACAGGTAGGCCTCCTGCGTGATCATCACGATGTGCCTGCGCAGCTCGGCATCGGCCAGGTGGCGCAGATCCACCTCGTCGAGGGTGATGGCGCCACCGCTCGGGTCGTAGAACCGGGTGAGCAGTTTCGCCAACGTCGACTTGCCCGCGCCCGTGGCGCCGACCAGCGCCACCACCTGTCCGGCCGGGATCTCCAGGTCGAACTCCGGCAGCACCGAGGTGGCGTTGTAGCCGAAGCTGACCTTGTCCATCCGCACCGCGCCGGTCGAGCGGTCGAGGGTGGCCGGGCGTTGCGGTTCGGCGACGGCCGGTTCCTCCTCGAGCACGCCGGAGATCTTCTCCAGCGCCGCGGCGGCGGACTGGTAGGAGTTGAACACCTGCGCGAGCTCGTCGAGCGGGCCGTAGAACTGGTCGAGGTAGAGCAGGTACGCGGCCAGTACACCGATCGCGAGGTTGCCCTCCATCACCTGCCACGCGCCGACCAGCAGCACGATCACCGTGGTGAGCTTGCCGATGAAATTCGACAGCCCGACATAGTCGCCCATTCCGCGAACCGCGCCGGTGGTCGCCTTCTGGTACACCGAGTCCTCGGCGCCGAGGACCTCCTCGTTGCGGTGTTCGCGACGGAACGCCTGCACCGCGCGCATACCGCTCATCGATTCGACGAACTGCACGACAACGCGCGAGATCGCACCGCGCGTGCGCCGGTAGCCCGCCCGTTGACGCCGCTGCGCCCACCGGGTGACCAGCACCAGCGGCACGAACCCGATCAACACGATCGAGGCGAGCATCGGATCGAGCCAGATCAGCAGCGCCGCGATGGTCACCACCGAGATCACCGCGCTCAGCGCCTGATTCAGCGCGCCTTCGAGCAGCTCCTGTAGGGCCTCGATATCGCTGGTGAGCCGGGTGACGACCTTGCCCGAGGTGTACTTCTCGTGGAAGGACACGCTCAACCGCTGTGTGTGCTGGAACGCGCGCACCCGCAGGTCGAACAGCACCCGCTGACTCAGCCACCCGGAGGCCCGCAGGAAGGCGAACGTGGTGAGCCCCGACAGCACCGTCACCCCGACGAAGCCGGCGACGGTCGCGAGCATCGGCGTCCAATTGCCCTGGCGGCCTTGGCTGATGCCGTGGTCGAGGCCGTAGGCGATGAACAGCGGCAGCGACACCTTGGCCGCGTTGTCGAGCAGGATCAGGACGAAGGTTCCGATCGCCTGCTTGCGGTAGGGGCGCACCAGATCGAGGAGCAGTCGCCGGGATCGACCGGCCAGCACCAGGTTTCCGGTTCCGGTGACGGTGTCGTCCTCCTTGGCGATACCCCGCCAGTCGGCGGCCAGATCGGATTCCTTCTCCGGCGCTGCCTCTTCCGGTGTCACGGTCTCGGTGCTCATGCCTCACCTCCCATCAGTTCGCGGTAGTGGCTGCTCGTGCGCAGCAGTTTTTCGTGGCTGCCCTCGGCGACGATGCGACCGTCGGCGAGTAGGGCGACGCGGTCGGCCAGTGCGGCGGTGGACGGCCGGTGCGCGACGAGCAGCGTGGTCGCTCCGGAGAGCACCGAGCGCAGCTGATCCTGCACGCGCTCTTCGGTTTCCACGTCCAGGGCCGAGAGCGGATCGTCGAGGACCATGATCCGGCCGGTCGCCGCGGTGTCACCGGTGAGCACGGCCCTGGCCAGAGCCAGCCGCTGACGCTGTCCGCCGGACAGACTCATGCCTTGCTCGCCGATGCGGGTGTCGAGCCCCCACGGCAACGCGTCGACGAACTCGCCCGCCTGTGCGATATCGAGCGCCTGACGCACATCGGCGTCGGTGGCGCGCGGGTCGCCCAGTGCGACGTTCTCGCGCACGCTCGCCGAGAACAGCACCGGTTCCTCGAAGGCCACCGTCACCACCCGGCGCAGCTCGGCCAGCCGCAGGGTGGCGATATCGACGCCGTCGATGGTGATGCTGCCGCCGCTCACGTCGTAGAGCCGGGGAATCAGCTCGAGCAGCGCGGTTTTACCGCTGCCCGTCGCGCCGACGAGCGCGACCGTCTCCCCCGGCCTGATCCGCAGCGAAATCTCTTCCAGCACGGTGTGTTCAGGCCCGTCTCCGGATCGCGGGTAGGCGAAGCGGACACGGTCGATCACCAGTTCCCCGCGCAGGGTGGTGGGTAGTTCCGCGGGGTTCGGTGGGTCGGCGATGTCGAGCGGGGTATCGATGATCTCCCAGAAGCGATCGGCCGCGGTGCGCGCCTCGAACAGCTCCGACAACAGGAATCCGAACCAGATGATCGGCCACTGCAGGAACGTGGCAAGGGTGATGCTCGCGACGAGCGTGCCCATCGTCATCGACCCGTGCACCACCGAGTAGCCGCCCACCCCGAGCGACACCGCGATAGACGCGGTCGGCAGGGTCACCAACGCCGCCCACAGTGTCGCGTCGAGGCGCACCTTCTCCATCTCGGTGCGCCGCAGTTCCCTGGACAGGGCGGTGAAGCGGGTACCGAAGAACTGGCCACGACCCAGCGCCTTGAGCACCCGTACGCCCTGCGCGGATTCCTGGGCGATGGTGGCCAGGTCGCCGGACTGGTCCTGCGAACGGCGCGAGGCCACCTCGAACCGGCGGACGAATCGCGCGCAGAACAGCGTCAACGGCAGGGACGTGACCGTGAAGATCAGTCCCACTTGCCAATTCATCGCGAACAGCACGATCAGCCCGATGGGCATGATCACCCCGTTGACGACGAGGAACGGGCCTGCGAACGCGACGAACCGCCGCAGCACCGACAGGTCGTCGATGGCGCGCGAGAGCAGCTGGCCCGACTGCCAGCCGTCGTGGCGTCCGATCGAGAGCGCCTGCAGCTGGGTGAAAAGCTTGGCGCGCATGGTGATCTCGAACATCGTCGAAGGCTTCGATACCAGCCATCGCCTGCCCCACATGCCGAACGATTCGAGCGATCCGAGCAGAAAGATCAGCGCGACGGGCGCCAGCAAGCCGACGAAATCCCGCTGTGCGATCGGCCCGTCGACCACCCGCGCGATAACGAGCGGAATCGCGATCGCGGTGCTCGCGGTAACGATCGCCAGCGCGTTCGCCAGCAGTAGCGGCACCCGATAGGGGCGGAGAAAGGGCAGAAATCGCCTCAGCGACCGCATCCCCCCACTCGACCGCGGCGCAGGCCGCTCCGATCTGTCGGCCTCCGATTCGGCGGCCGCCAGCTCTGATGTGACAGACAAAACTCCCCCTTGATGCCCGGTCGGCTGGTTGGTTTTCCGGTACGGACGCCAGGTGATGTTCGCACCGGGGTCCGACAAGTTCGGCCCTTCAAGAGTCCCAGAGCACCCCCACCTCCAGCCACCGATTTTCCTCCCGGCAACGCCCCTTCGTCCACCTATGTGACCCAACGCCGCCCCACCGTCCATCTGATGAAGCAGTCGGCCCCTCGTTCGCGGTCGGCTTGCTGTTCAGCGGGCCCGATACAATGCGGCGCAGGCACGAGTATCGGCCGCCGACCAGCGGGCCGTTCAGGGCCGCGAACTCGAGCGCGGCCGCGCTCCGAAGACACAGGGGTCGTTGATGCGGATGGTCGGGTTGTTCGCCGGGATCGGCGGGCTCGAACTCGGTCTGAGCAGGCATGGCTGGACCTCGGAGCTGCTGTGCGAGATCGACCCCGGCGCCCAGGGCGTCCTTTCGGCTCGATTCCCCGATACCGACCTGCACGGCGACATCACCCGACTGCGTTCACTGCCCGCGGGCACCGAGCTCGTCGCGGCCGGTTTTCCCTGCCAGGACCTGTCACAGGCCGGGCGCACGGCGGGCATCACCGGGCGTCGATCCGGCCTGGTCGACGAGGTGTTCCGGCTGGTTCGCAGGCAGCGTGGGCCGCGCTGGTTGTTGATCGAGAATGTCCCGTTCATGCTGCAGCTGGGTCGTGGTGCGGCGATGCGCCACATCACCGCCGCGCTGGAGGAGCTCGGGTACGCCTGGGCGTACCGGGTCGTCGACGGCCGCGCGTTCGGCTTGCCGCAGCGGCGTCAGCGCGTGCTGATGCTGGCTTCGCGCACCGAGGACCCCCGTCAGGTGCTGTTCGGCGACGACGCGGGCCCCCGCGACTACGGCGACCCGGAGCGCGATCCATGTGGTTTCTACTGGACCGAAGGTGTGCGTGGCCTCGGCTGGGCGGTGAACGCCGTGCCGACCCTCAAGGGTGGCTCCGGGCTCGGCATCGCCAGTCCGCCTGCGATCCGGCTGCCCGCGGGCGAGATCGTGACGCCGGGCATCGTCGACGGTGAACGATTACAAGGCTTCGACGCCGACTGGACCGCCCCCGCCATCGACGTTCCCGGCGTGCGCCACGGTCATCGTTGGAAACTGGTGGGCAACGCGGTGAGTGTGCGGATGGCGAACTGGGTCGGTGAACGCCTGGCCGCACCGTCGGACCCGCTCACCGTGGGAGAACCGATAGCCGCGGGCCAACCGTGGCCGAGCGCGGCCTGGGGTCACGCGGGCGTCGTGCACCGCGTTCCCCTCTCCACCTGGCCGGTCCACGAGCCCTACGAGGACCTGAAGAACTTCCTCACCGAGCCCCGCCTGCTTTCTCCCCGCGCGACGGCGGGATTCCTGCGTCGCACCGAGATGGGAAACCTGCGCTTTCCGCCCGGATTCCTCGACGATGTCCGCGACCACCTCGACCGCATGGGCGGCTGGGCGGCATGAGCGCGCGGCGGGTCATGTCGCCACCGACCGACGCGGCGACGAGCGCACGCATGTCCAAGCAGCGACGCGCGAACACCGCTCCCGAGCTGGCGCTACGCCGCGAATTACACCGCGCCGGCCTGCGCTATTTCGTCGACCGACCGCCCATCAAAGGTCAACGTCGGCGTGCGGATGTGGTGTTTCCCCGGCTGCGCATCGCCGTGTATGTCGACGGGTGTTTCTGGCATCGCTGCCCTGCTCACGCGACCGATCCGAAGAACAACGCGCAGTGGTGGGCCGACAAATTGGCAGGCAATGTCGCCCGCGACCGGGCCACCGATGCCGCGCTGACGGCGGCGGGCTGGCGGGTCGTGCGGGTGTGGGAGCACGAGGATCCGCACGCGGCAGCTGAGCGGATCACCGCACTGGTGGAGCGATCAAAGCCCAGCTGACCTGCGATTTACAATTTCAGCGACGACGCGGAGCGCTTTCGGCGCGAACCCGCACCCGTACGCGCGACGCATCCGCCGCTACGAAGCCGGACACGGCCAGCGCCAGGATCGTGGCGAAACCTGCCAGCGCGATCACATAGCTCATCGAAGACCTCTCCGTTGGTTACCAACCACCCTGCACGGTGAACCTGACAGCAACCTGTGTGCGTGCCTGTGCTGCTCGATGAAACCACGTCCGCGTTCTAGACGTGCCTGATCGGGGCGGCGTGGGCAGGACACGCACAATGGTCGGTGTGACCGAATCCGCACGGCACACCCGTGGCTACTCGTTGCTGATCGCCCTCGCGATCGCGATCGCAGGCCTGTGCTATTCGTCCTGGCTGCTGGAATTCGTGCTGCCGATCGATACCGACCCGGTCAACAACTTCCTCAGCGAACTCGATGCCGAGGGCAAGCCGTACCGCGAGGTGTTCGGCACCGCCGACAAAGTGGTCGGCCTGTTGCTGATCCCGGCGGCGCTGGGTGGACTGCTCGTTTTCCGGCGCCGCCGGTTGACCACGATCGGCTGGACAGCCCTGCTCTGCTTCGGTGCGTCCACCATCGCCGACGCACTGCTCCCGCTGCACGACTGCGACCCGGGTGACAGCACGTGTGGCGGCGACAGCGGCCTGTTCCCGCAACTGCACCAACCACACGCGCTGACGAGCACCCTGGCCGTCACCTCGATCGCGGTGGCGGCGTTCGCGTTCAGCGCCGCCGCCTATCGCTACCACCGGTGGCGGATCTTGCGTGAGTTCGGCCTCGCCGTGCTGATTCTCGGGTCGGCGGCGACGATCTGGATGATGGTCGCCGACAACCTGTCCGGCTCCTACGCACTCGGCATCGCCCAGCGAATCCAGGTCGGCACCATGTCGCTGTGGCTGCTCGCCCTGGCCACCGCGGTCCTCGTCGAAGCCCGCGAGTGGACTACTTGACGGTGATCTTCACCGTGTAACCGCCGATCTTCGCGGGCAGCTTGGTGGTGTCGACCGCGAGCACCTCGCCGGTGTCCTGCATGCCATTGGGCAATGTCTTGGGCTTCAGGCCGAACGGGGGCTGTTCCCCCTGGCTAGCGGCAAGACCGAAGTCGCTGTCGTTGGCGATGTAGATGGTCTTGCCACCGTCGAGGGTGGCGATGCCCTCGATCTTGTCGTGACCGAAGAACCGGCCCTTCTCGTCGAGCGCGGCGACCAACGCGGAGAGATCCAGGTTGCTCTTCTTCGCGACGGGGATGACGCCAGCCTTGGTGAGCGCGGCGACGGCATCAGCGGTCGGGGTGACGCCGATCAGCGTTTCCAGCGGCTTGCCGTCGATCAGCAGTCCGCCCTTCTCTGCGTCGTAGGTCGCGCCGGGCACCGCGGCCTGCGGGCCGACATCGGTGGCACCCGCGATGTCGATGGTCCAGATCTTCTTGTTCGACTCGGGTGCGAGGTTGCCGTCGCGCTCGTCGACCAGGAAGGTGGTGGCGCTCAGAGCGGTGATCTCCGAGACCGCGACCTTGGACTGCTTCGGGTTTTCCAGCGGGTAGAGGAATTCCTTCTGCGCCTTGGTCTTGAGGTCCACCGTCACGATGCGCGCGAACGGCACCTCCTTGGCCGAACCGCTCAGCCCGGGGGTGTTGAGCGCGCTCTGCACCATCCCTACCAGGGTGTTGCCGTCGGGAGTGATGGTCAGCCCCTCCATGCCCTGATTGGGTGTGCGAAGGGCGATCTCCTTCGGCAGGCCGTTGCCCGGGGCGAGCCGCTCGAGCTCGGTGCCCTTGGCATCGAAATGCACCAGGAACGGCCCGTATTCGTCGGAGATCCAGAATGTGCCGTCGGCCAGTGCCACCAGGCCTTCGGGGTCGATACCGTGATCGGTGGGCGGCAGGACATTGCCCTGGAGGTCCTTGATGGTCTCGCCGGTGGTGGCCGAGATGTCCACCTGGCCGTTGAACGGTGCACCCGACTTGCTGCGCAGCTCGATGCTCGACTGCAGCACGGCCTTGTTGTCGACCAGCTTGAACCGGCCGATCTTGGGCACGAAATTCGGTGTCGGCGAGAGCTTTTCATTCTTGGCCGGACCGTCGACGTTCGGGCCGCGGTCGGTGAGTCCGTAGAACTCGTCGGCGCTACCCGGCACGGGAGTCCAGGCCGACCCGAATCCACTGCCCTGCACCGTAGTGCCGCCGAGTTCGCCGAGCACCGGAATGTCGGTGGTGTAGAGGCGAACCGCGTCGGTGGTGGTGACCGTGAACTGGTCGAGACCGATGTAGCCGGCGCTCGGTGTGTAGACGTAGGCGCCGTCGGCCCGACGGGTGATGTTGCCGTGCTCGGGCTCGAGGCTGACCCCGAGCACCGCGCTGGTACCGGCCTGGGCCACCAGGTCATCGAGCGAGATCACCAGCGGCTGGTCCTTGCCAGCGGTGAAACCGGCGTCGGGATCCGGCGCCGAGCAGCCCGCCACAACGGCGGCAGCGCACAGAGCGGCGGTGAGAGGAAGGAGGCGTAGACCTGGACGTGCGTTCACCTGGCATGCATACCGTCGCGAGCCGACCAGTAGACGACCGGCAAATGAATTGTCCTCCACCCCTCGGTGGACCATTCTGGCGATCATGACCACAACTCGGGTGAACATTTCCTCAGCCTCCGATTTCGAAGATGTCGTCGGGTATTCGCGGGCGGTACGGGTCGGCAACCAGGTCGTCGTCAGCGGCACCACGGCGGCCGTTGCCGGTGGTGGCGCGGTCGGCGGCGACGACATCGGCGCGCAGACCCGTGAGGTCTTGGCCCGTATCGCCGCAGCACTCGAGCAGGCCGGGGCGAGTGTGCGCGATGTGGTGCGCACGCGCATGTTCGTCACCGATATCGCCCGCTGGCCCGAGGTCGCGGCCGCGCATGCCGAGGTGTTCGGCACGATCCGCCCCGCGGCCTCCATGTACGAGGTCACCGCGTTGATCGCGCCCGGACTGCTGATCGAGATCGAGGCGGACGCGATCATCGCTGACTGAATCGTCACACGGGCCAACTCCGGCTCTCCGGCGCCGACAGCGGAAAACGCCTGGTTATCCACAGGCTCAGAGTTATCCACAGGGCAAGTTTCGATGCCGTCGTTATCGCCTGTGCGCCGGAGACCTGACCACTACTCTCGAATCTGTGACCAGCGAAACGGCTACTCCCACCGACCTGCTCGATCAGCTCGCCGACTCCACCGCGCGTATCGACACCGCGATCGGCACGCTCACCGATGCGGCCCTGGCCGAACCTTCCCTGTTACCGGGGTGGACCCGCGGTCACGTGCTCGCCCACCTGTCCCGCAATGCCGACAGCCTGCTGAACCTGCTGCTGTGGGCCCGCACCGGCATAGAGCTGCCGCAGTATCCGAACGTCGCCGTCCGCGATGCCGACATCGAGGCGGGCGCACCCCGCCCGCTGACCGTGCAGCACGCGGACTTCACCGCCACCGCGCACCGCTGGCAGGCTGTCGCCACCACCATGCCCGCCGCCGACTGGCAGGCCGAGGTCCGCAATCGCCAGGGCGGCACCCTCACCGCCGACCAGATCCCCTGGATGCGCTTGCGCGAGACCGAAATCCACCACGTGGACCTCGACATCGGCTACACCCCCGCCGACTGGCCCGCCCCCTTCGTCGCCCGACTGCTCCCCGAAACCATCACCGACCTCTCCGCCAAACTCCTCCCCGAAGCCACCCCCACCTTCGACATCCAGTCCACCGACACGGATTTCATCGCCACCGTAGGCCCCGGCCGCCCCCACCACACCGTCCTGGGCCCCGCCTGGGCTCTCCTGGGGTGGCTCGTCGGCCGCACCTCGGGCAACAACCTCACCGGCCCCCTACCGCCGCTGCCGGCCTGGAAGTAGCCCGCTTCGGCGAAAGCACCTCCGCCTCAACAGAGTCCCGGAGCGACCAGCCCCGCAAAAAAAGTCGGTGTGCCCGGTGGGCGGCTTGCTCACATGACGATCAGCGCAACGTACGCCGCGATCATGATGACGACGAACACCATGGCGACGTAGCTGAGCACCGCACCGGGCGCGGGCTGACGCTCGGCGGCCAGCGCGCCCTTCATGAAGATCTGCGCCGGCGCGGTGTAGTGCACCTCGGTGGTGTGCCCGGGAAAGACCTGAACCTGGGCGAAGTTGCCACCGTAGGCCGTCCCCCACTGCGTGGCGTCGACTGCCACCGTGTGCACACCGGGCGGTCCGGGAACGAAGTTGGCACCCCACTTGGTGTTCGGGATCGGATAGCCGTTGACCGCGACCTTCGTGCCGATACCGAAGGCGATCGGCAGCTTCCACGTGTGGACGACGATGCCGGTCTCCCCCGGCACCGCACGGAACTGTTGCTGCGCCGGAACGGCGGGCCCGGGTACGACACCGGTCATGAGATTTCCCCTCGAGCTGAGCATCGGGCCTCGAGCCCGGCGTTTGCGGAGACGGAGGGGTTCGAACCCCCGATGGTCTACCCATGCTCGCTTTCACGTCGACTGGCGACCGTCCGCCGGGAGTCTACTGACGTCCGTACCCCTACGCGAAGTGCTGAAAATGCTTCCGTGGGGTTTCGTCGTGTCCGGGGTCGTATGCACGAGTTGCGGCACCTGCGTGACAACTTCGGGAGGTTGGTCCCATGCGAGCTGTCCGACATCGAACGTCCTCTAATTGCCGAATACAGCGTGTGGCGTCGCGTTCTCAAGGATTCCGAGGGAATCCGGCCTCGAGCCAGGCAACCGCGAGCTCAGCCCAGTGGGGGCTCCATCCCGCGATCGCTCGTTCTAGGACATGCTCGAAATCCAGTGCATGCCCGGCCGAGCCGGTGACTTCGAGTTCTGATGCGACCTGTTCCATCGATTTCTCGAGCAGCGGAAACAACGCAATTACGCCGGGCGGTGAATTGGTCAACAAGACGTGGTGACCAGGCTCGCCGAGGAAAGTAGTGGATCGTCCGTAGGGGGAAAGTAGTGGATCTGGGGAGTTTCCCCGAAACGTAGAACCGCCCCTCACCAGGAAGTCCTGGTGAGGGGCGGTTCTTTGTGCGCCCGAAGGGATTCGAACCCCTAACCTCTTGATCCGTAGTCAAGTGCTCTATCCGTTGAGCTACGGGCGCATGGTCGTGCATCTTCAGTTGTTACCCAGCGAACTGGGCGTGGCGGAGGCGAGAGGATTTGAACCTCCGGTCCCCGTGAAGGGACAACTCATTAGCAGTGAGTCCCATTCGGCCGCTCTGGCACGCCTCCTGGAGCCTTCTCTTTCGAGGGCACCGGTCCTTGTCGAACCGCCGGGAATGAAGATTACACGAGCAGTCGTAGTAGTCCAAAACGCCTGGTCAATCAGCGTAAATTGCTGTCGAACCAGTCGTAGATACGGGTCTGGGAATCGATGCGGATGGCGGCGGCCGCCTCGTCCTCGGGATCGGGGCGATCGGCGCGGTGACTCAGGCCGGGATAACTGATAGTGAGACTGGCCACATCCGCCTTCGCCGTGGCCTCGCGCAGGCGGTCGACCGCCTCGGGCGGGGTGGCCGGATCGTCGGCGCCGAAGAGGCCGAGCCAGGGAGCTTGGAGGTCGGCGGCGACATCGACCAGGGCGGCGTTCTGATCGGGGAGCGGTTCGGTGATGCCGGGGGCGGACACGCTCACCGCAGCGCCGATCGGGCGGGTGGCGGCGACGAGGAAGGCAGCGGTGCCCGCACTGTCGAAGCCGAGGACGCCGATGGTGTCGGGGAAGACGCCGCGACCGGTGAGCCAGTCGAAGCCCGCGTCGAAGTCGTCGAAGAGTTCCTCGCCGAAGACCTCCTGTGCCAGCGGGTCGGCGATGCGGTCGAACAGATGCGGCGCGACGACGATCCAGCCCTCGGCGGACAACGCACGCATCAGGTCGAGCAGCTGGGATGAGAATTCACGGGATTCGTGCAGGACAACGATGCCGCCGCGGGCCACCCGTTCGGGCTCGACCACCGTGATCGGCACGGCAGTGCGTCTCGCGACGGTGTCCGTGTCGACATCAACCGGCCGCAAGGGGGCGACATCGTCGTAAGTGCCCGGCATAAACCCAGCGTAGGCGGCAGAACTGGACTTGGGTAGGCCTAGAAGGCCGCGCCGCATGTCCTGGCGACCGATCATCGTAGGGTGGAGGCGTGACCGCGCACATCCGTCCCGACCTCGCCACCATCCCGGCCTACGTTCCCGGGCGTAACCACCCCGATGCGGTGAAGCTCGCGTCCAACGAGACCACGTTCGGTCCGTTGCCGAGCGCTACGAAGGCGATCGCGGAGTCCGCCGAGCAGGCCAACCGCTACCCGGACAATCAGGTCAGTGAGCTGCGGGCGGCGCTGGCCGAGTTCCTCGACGTCACCGTCGCCCATGTCGCGGTCGGCTGCGGCAGCGTGGCGCTGTGCCAGGAACTCGTGCAGATCACCTGCGACGCACCCACCGACGAGGTGGTGTTCGCGTGGCGCTCGTTCGAGGCGTATCCGATCGTCACGCAGGTGGGCAACGCGACCGCGGTGCAGGTGCCGCTCGCCCCTGGCTATCTGCACGATCTGGACGCGATGGCCGACGCGGTCACCGAGCGCACCAAGCTGATCTTCGTCTGCAACCCGAACAACCCGACCGGCACCGCCCACGGGCGTGCAGAGCTGGAACGGTTCCTCGATCGAGTGCCCCCGCACGTTCTCGTCGTGTTGGACGAGGCCTACTACGAGTACCTGCGGCTGACCCCGCAGACTCGCCCCGACGGCGTCGAGATCGGTCGCGCCAGGCCGAATGTCGTTGTACTGCGCACTTTCTCGAAGGCCTATGGTCTGGCCGGGCTGCGCGTCGGCTACGCGGTGGGCGATCCCGAGGTGATCGCCGCGCTGCTGAAGGTGCATATCCCGTTCAGCGTGAACCGGATCGCGCAGGTCGCCGCGATCGCCTCGTTGCAGGCGCGGGGAGAGTTGCTCGATCGCACGGATGTGCTGGTGGCACAACGGCATCGGCTCCGTGACGCGTTGCTGGCCGCGGGCTACGAAGTGCCGCCGAGCGAGGCCAATTTCGTGTGGTTGCCCCTGGGCGAGCGCAGTATCGAGTTCGCCGAGGCGAGTGCCCTTGCGGGAGTGCTGGTTCGGCCGTTCGCCGGCGACGGCGTGCGGGTGACGGTCGGCGATCCGCATGAGAACGAGCAGTTCCTCGACTTCGCCACCGCACCCGAAACGGCGGCCCGATTCCGTTAGTTCGGGACAGGGTCAGCATCCCTTGACGCTGGTTTGCGGTGGGATTACCGCGAATTGGAGCACACTGCCAGCACACCGGTCGTAGGCTGGCTCGAAACTGATTTCGGTGTTCGAACAGGATGAATATGCATGCGGCGACGACCGACCGATTACCTGGTCGACGCGCGCCACCGGTCGAGTGAATGTGTTCTCGGCGGGCAATCTTCCCGCGACGGAGGGTACGCCCGCACGGCCCCGCACCCTGCTGCCCGACCGGAGATGTACCGTGAACCAGAGCTCTCGCCCCGCAGTCTGCGAAAACCCAACCCCTACAGCCATATTGGCAGCAGAGGTCGCGGTTACCGCGCCGCCGCCGATCGAGCTGGATCGCCGTTTACGCGACTGCGACGAGTTCTTCCGCTACCCCGAACTCGGGCATCTGCCCACCCAGCGTCGCCTCGGCGCGCTCGCCGAATTGCGTGATACCGGCACCTACACACAGACCGCCGAAGAGATTCTGATCGGCGCGAAATTGGCGTGGCGCAACCACGCTCGCTGCGTGGGACGCAAACATTGGCGATCGCTGAAACTACTCGATGCCCGTCTGGTTACTTCTGCGCGGGAACTTTCCGAAGTGTGCTGGCAGCATTTGCGACTGGCAACCAATGGCGGCGCGATTCAGTCGATGATCACGGTCGGCCCGGCGGCCGTGCCCGGCCGTGGTGAATACCGGATCGAGAGTTCGCAGCTGATCCGCTACGCCGGATACCCGAACGGCGACGGCACCGTCACCGGCGATCCGGCCAATATCGCGGCCACCGAGCAGGCGCTGGAGCTGGGCTGGCGCGGCGAGCGCACACCGTTCGACGTGCTGCCGGTGCTGATCAGCACGCCCACCGAGGACGTGCAGTATTTCGACGTTCCACGCGAGCTGGTCCGCGAGGTCGACCTGGTCCATCCCGACTACCCGTGGTTCGCCGCGCTCGGCCTGAAGTGGCATGCGCTGCCCGCTGTTTCGAACATGGATCTGGACGTGGGCGGGGTTTGCTACCCCTTCGCTCCCTTCAACGGCTGGTATGTCGGCACCGAGATCGGCGCACGCAACCTCAGCGACGCCGATCGCTACAACATGCTGCCGCTGATCGCCGACATGATGGGTCTCGACACGTCATCGGTGCGGACGCTGTGGCGGGACAAGGCCCTGATCGAGCTCAATCATGCTGTGCTACACAGTTTTCGATCCTCCGGTGTACACATGGTCGACCACCACACCGTGGCCAAGCAGTTCTGCGATCACGTGCAGCGCGAGGAAGCCGCCGGGCGCGCGTGCCCGACCGACTGGAGTTGGGTCAATCCGCCCATCTCCTCCGGACTCACGCCCACCTTCCATCGATACTACGACGCACCTGACCTGGACATTCGACCGAATTTCGTCCGCCGAGATTGATCTACGGCGGGTTGTTTGGCCCGTGCGCGGCCGGGTATTTGCTATGACGTAGCCGAGCCCGGTCGTGCCGGGCGCTGCGGACCGACTGATCGCCCAACAACCCAGCGGGACCGACGAACGGACCTCACATGTCCGCGTTCGGCCTCCGCGTCAGGTAGGAGGGAATCATCATGACCAAGGCAACCCTGGAATCGCTGATCGGCGCCACCGCCTATGACGATCACGGCGCCAAGATCGGCAAGGTCAAGCAGATCTACCTCGACAACAACTCCGGCTCGCCGACGTGGGCCGCTGTCTCGACCGGACTGTTCAGCCACGACTCGCTGGTACCGCTGGCAGGCGCCGAGCATCAGGCCGACGACAACACCCTGAAGCTGCATGTCGCCAAGGAGCAGGTGAAGTCCGCGCCGCACCTCGACGACGGCGGCCGGATCAGCGCTGAGTCCGAGCAAGAGCTGTTCGAGCACTATCACGTGGATCCACGGGCCGCGGGGTGGAATACCTACGGTCGCCCGCAGATCCGCCCCGGTGACGAGATGCCGATGACCCACGGCGACCCCGCGCAGGCCAGGCACACCGACGACTCGATGGTGCGCTCGGAGGAGCAGCTGCGCGTCGACGACCGGCGCCGCGAGGCGCCCTAGCCCCCACAGCGCACCGTTCGATCAGTCGAACCAGCCGCCCACCATCCGGTGGGCGGCTGGAGGTCCGAGCGGGTTTCGCCCGGTCGCGGGCGAGCGTAGGGTTCTCATACGGGCCGAATCGCCCTGGTCCGGCTCGTTTCGACGAGCGAGGGAGACTCCGATGAGCACCGCGTCCAGCTCAGGATTCGATGCCGATGCACTGCGCCGCGGAATCGAAAGCCGCGATGCCGCAACACTGCTGACGCTCTACAGCGACGATGCCGAGATCCGCATGGTCGACCACCGCGACCAACCCAGCCATCCCCGGGTGATGCACGGCCGCTCGGCGATCAGCGCGATGTTCGACGACGTGTGCGCCAGGGAGATGACCCACTCCCTCGACAGCGTCCTGATCGATGGCGACCACATCGCCTTCGTGGAATCGTGCCGCTACCCGGACGGCACCCGCGTGCTGTCGCATTCGATGGCCGACCTGCGTGATGGCCGCATCATCGACCAGACCTCGATCCAGGCGTGGGACGAAGGGTAGTCAGCGGAAATCAGCGACGTGGTCGGCTGCCCACCGGCGGTAGTCGCGGGCCTGCGATCCGGTGACATCCTGCACCGTGGTGGTCGCAGTGCCCGGTGTGTCGACGTAGCCGGCGAGCCCGCTCAGCACTACGCGGGCGATGTCGGGTGGGAGCCAACCCATGTGCGCCACCGCCGCTTCGGGGCTGATCTCCTCCCAGACCAGCGTGCGTCCGAGTGCGGCGCCGATGGCTTCGACCTGGTCGATCCGGCTCAGCGGGGCCGGGCCGGTCAAGATGTACTTCGCCCCGGCGTGCCCGTCGGTGGTCAGGGCACGCACGGCGACCGCCGCGATATCCGCCTCGTGCACCAGGGCCACCGAGGCGGAACCGTACGCGCCGCGCACTACGTTGCCTGCGCGGATCTGCGGTGCCCATTCGAGTGTGTTCGTGGCGAAACCGCCGGGGCGAAGGAAGGTCCATTCCAGGGTGGATTCGGTGATCGGCTGCTCGACAATGGCGTGTGCCCGGCCGATCGGATGGTCCTGCTCCCGATTGTCGCGGACCGCGCCGGAGGAGAGCAGGACGATGCGGCGCGCGTGTGCGGCGATGCGGGCGACCACCTGCTCCGCGATCTCCGCCGACAACATCGGCCAGGTCAGGTAGACCGCGTCGATGCCATCGAGTGCGCCGTCCAGAGTGTCGGGAGCGGTCAGATCCCCTTGCACCACCTCGATATCCGGGGACAGCGACGCCGCCCGCGGATCGCGAGCCAACGCCCGCACCGGTGTCCCGCCCGCGACGAGCTGGGCCGCCACCTGGCCGCCGACATGACCGGTCGCCCCGATCACCAGAACCTTGCTGATATCCGCCATGGGCCAACCGTACGAAGGGCACTTACTTCTGGATAGGACATACCCACAAGTAAGCTCATGACATGACGGTAGGAGTCCCGGACAGCGAGCAGACACCCGTCGGACGACGTGACGTATTCGACAAGGATTGCCCGGCCCGCACCATCCTCGACAAGGTCACCAGCCGCTGGGGCGTCCTGATCCTGGCGGCGCTCCGCGACGGCCCGATGCGATACCACGTCCTGCGCGACCGAATAGGTGGCATCAGCGAAAAGATGCTGTCGCAGAACCTGCGCACCTTCACCGAATACGGCCTGACCGAGCGCACAGTCGAACCCACTGTGCCGCCACGGGTTTCCTACGCGCTGACACCGATGGGTCACGAGGTAGCCGACAAGCTCCATGGCTTGTTGGAGTGGGTGAGCATCCGCGCGGAGGAGATCGTGGCGCTCGCTTGTAAGTCCGATGGTGACGGTCTCGACGTCTGCTGAAATTCGTCCGTGAGGGTTTCGTCGTGTCCGGGGCCTTTTGTCACCGCTGCGTGACACCTGCGGCAGTGGCCATCTCTACGAGTAGTGATCACAGTCGGCGTGCAGTGGCGGGGTGTAGGTCGTCGCGAGGCAGGCCCGGCACGTGTGCGTTCGATGGTGACCACCGATCCGAATACAGGGCACCGCGCCGATGAGTACCTGGCCGGGGCCGAGCCGGTGACCGTTCGGACAGTAGCGGGGAGCCGGTTCCGTCCAGCGCCCATTGCGCAGATAGAGCCGGACCGATTCGCACATACGTTCGATTATCTACCGAACGCTCAGCGGATGCGATCCGGCCTCGGGCGATGGGACCGACCACTACATCTGTCACCCACCTGATCACTTTTTCCGCCACCTCGAAGAGTGCCGCGATTGCGCCTACGCGGCGTGGGATGACCCGGCTCGCCGTACCGTCGTAAAGGCTGCAGGACAACGGTTTCGGGAGATGCCGATGACCACGATCCAGTAGGTCAAGTAGGAAGGAGTCGAGATGTGTACCCGGCGTTGACGAGTCGTTCGTAGGCGTTCTCGACAGCTGCTGGGACATCTTGCTCGATAGCCCAACCGCGCTCGGGGTACAGCCAGATGCGCTGGGTGTCGCCGACCAGCATGTCTATGACTCGATCGGCATCACCGATAGCGGCGATGTAATCGTCGAGTTCGAGCGGGAGGGACGAGCAGATGACCTCGACCTCCGGCCAGTGTTTGCGAAATATGGCGTAGCTACGTCGCTGCTGGTACGGCCTCGATATGAGGGTTGCGGTTCGGATCGAGTCGGCCAGGCCGTGATCCGCGAGCAGGGCGCGGGTGAAATCGATGTTCTCGCTGGTGTTCTCGGCTTTTTGTTCGAGAAGGATTGCCTCGGAGGGCACTCCTCGCTCGATGGCGTGTTCCCTGTAGTGCACGGCTTCACCACGTGGGAATCGTTCGACTGTTGTCGGGGCGTTCGCGCCGGTGAACACGATGAGTGGGAACATCCCGGCCTGATAGAGCTGTGCGGTGTGGGTGGCGACGCCTGGATCATGGCTACCGAGACCGATGCCGACGTCGGTCGGTCGGATGTCATGGTCGAGTTGGTTGTACTGCCACAGCGTCTCGACATCGGGGCGAACCGCGGCGGGACAGGCGGGCGTCGGCATCGGCGGCAGCTCTCGGTCGGTGTACGACAAACCGTGTCGCGCCGCAAGTCCGCTGGCTGACCTGCGGTCTTTGGCGGAGACGGAGGGATTTGAACCCCCGATGGTTTTACCCATGCTCGCTTTCAAGGCGAGTGCATTCGGCCGCTCTGCCACGTCTCCCTGCCCTGGATCGTAGCTGATCGGCAGATCAGAGGCGGCGTGGGTTCTGGTTCCGTGACGTCGGCGGGGGCAGGATTGCACCCTATGTATGCGATTCAACTGAACGGGTTCGGCGGGCCGGAAGTCATGGAGTGGACCGTGGCGGTCGATCCGGAGCCGGGGCCCGGTGAGGTATTGGTGGAAGTTGCCGCAGCGGGGGTCAATCGGGCGGATGTGATGCAGCGGAAGGGGTTCTATCCGCCGCCTGCCGACGCCAGTTCGATACTCGGACTGGAGTGTTCGGGGACGATTGTGAAGTTGGGGGCGGGGGTCGCGGACTGGCAGGTCGGGGATCGGGTGTGCGCGTTGCTGGCGGGAGGTGGGTACGCGCAGTTGGTGGCGGTGCCGGTGACGCAGCTGTTGCCGATTCCGGAGGGGATGGACGCGATCGCGGCCGCGGGGTTGCCGGAGGTGGCGGCGACGGTCTGGTCGAATCTGGTGATGACGGCGGGTGTGCGGTCGGGGCAGCTGGTGTTGATTCACGGTGGCGGCGGCGGGATCGGGACACACGCGATCCAGGTGATGCGAGGGCTCGGGGCGCGGGTGGCGGTGACGGCCGGGTCGGCCGAGAAGCTGGCCAAGTGCGCCGAACTGGGGGCGGAGATCTTGATCAACTATCGGAGCGAGGACTTCGTCGCGGTGCTCGCGGAACAGGGCGGCGCCGACGTGATCCTCGACAACATGGGCGCTGTCTACCTGCAACGCAATGTGGAAGCGCTGGCCGCGCACGGACAGCTGGTGGTGATCGGCATGCAGGGCGGCACCACCGGCGAGCTGAATGTCGCGACGCTGCTGCGTAAGTGGGGCTCGGTGCACGCGACCAATGTGCGCAGCCGCCCACGAGTGGGTCCGGGCAGCAAGGCCGAGATCATCGCGGCGGTCCGCGCCCAGTTGTGGCCGCAGGTCGTGGCAGGCGAGATCGTTCCGGTGATCTCCACCGAACTGCCGGTCACCGAGGCCGCCCGCGCGCACGAGATGCTCGACGACTCACAGACCTTCGGCAAGGTGATCCTGCGCGTCGGTGACTGAGAGCCACGCCGAGCGCACGGACGCGCGGGTTATTCGAGGGCGCTGAGGGCGCGACCGAGCTGGTCGATCTCGTGGCGGGTCGTATAGGGCGCCAGACCGATCGTCACCGCACCGCCCTCATCGTTCACGCCGAGCGCGTCGAGCAGTCGACTCCCGCCGTGTACCCCGCTGACCGTGCCGATCCTGGCATCGGCCAGCTTGGCCGCCACCTTCTCCGCCTGCATCCCGGCCATCGTGAAACTGACCGTCGGGATGCGGGTGGAGGCGCGGCCGATCACGGTGAGGTTGTCGATCTTCTCCAGTACCTGCATGAGGTGGTCGAAGAGCTGGTCGTGATAGTCCTGCAGCGAGGTGATCGACATCTCGAGGCGTTCGCGGCGGGTGCCGGTGGCACGTTCGTCGAGTCCGGCGAGGAAGTCGATCGATTCGGTGAGCCCGGCCAGCAGGGCGTATTGATGTCCGCCGACCTCGAGGCGTTCAGCACCCTTGGCATAGGGGTTGAGCGACATCGAGGGGATGCGGTCGAGGAACGCGGGGTCGCGGAAAACCAGCGCGCCCACCTGCGGCCCGCCCCACGACGGGGCGCTCAGCGCGACGACGTCGGCGTTGAGGTCGTCGATGTCGATCAGCGCGTAGGGTGCGGCGCCGAACGCGTCGGCCACCAGCAGTCCGCCCACGTCGTGCACCCGATCCGCCGCCACCCGGACGCCGGGCGCCGAACCCACGATCGGCGATGCGGCGGTGAGCGCGACCAGGCGCGCGGTGGGTCCGATCAGCTCCTCGAACTGCCACGACGGCATCTCACAGGTTTCGATCTCCACCTCGGCCCAGCGCACATGCGCGCCGTACCGGTTGGCGATGCGCAGCCACGGGGCGACGTTGGCCTCGTCGTCCAAGCGGGAGAGCACGATGCCGGTACCGAGGCCTAGGCGTGAGCTCAGTGATTCGGCCAACCAGGCCAGCAGTACCGCACGATCAGGGCCGAGCACGACGCCGGCCGGATCTCCGCCGACCAGATCGGCGACCGCTTCCCTGGCGGCGTCGAGGATCGCGCCGCTGCGCGATGCCGCACCGTGGCGGCCGATATGGGAAAACGAGGAGGTACGGAAACCCGTTGAGACGGCGCGAGATACCGAATCGGGAACCAGCATTCCCGCCTGCGGGTCCAGATGGATCCAGCCGTCGCCCAGGGACGGTATCAGGCCCCGAACCCTCGCGACGTCATAAGTCATGGTGGCCACTTTAAGGGCAGGGGGCCTCCCGGTGTAACCGCGTAGGGGTTTTAGCGCGAAGCCGGCGCACGCGCAATGATGGGGATATGACGCACTCGGAGGATGTCCCCGAATCCATCGTCGTGATCGGTCCCGACGGCCGTCCACTGACCGTGCCCGCCGACGCCGACAACGCGTCCGCGTTCACCGCGCAGGTCGTGCCCGACGACGAGAAGGCCGCGAGCGAGTCGGCCGAGTCGCTGACCGACATGGTCGAGCAGCCCGCCAAGGTGATGCGCATCGGCACGATGATCAAGCAGCTTCTCGAAGAGGTTCGCGCCGCACCGCTCGACGACGCCAGCCGCTCGCGCCTCAAGGAGATCCACAAGTCCTCGGTCCGCGAACTCGAACAGGGTCTCGCCCCGGAACTCCGCGAGGAACTCGAACGCCTCACTCTCCCCTTCACCGACGACTCGGTGCCGTCGGACGCGGAACTGCGCATCGCCCAGGCTCAGCTCGTCGGCTGGTTGGAGGGCCTGTTCCACGGCATCCAGACCGCGTTGTTCGCCCAGCAGATGGCCGCCCGCGCCCAGCTCGAGCAGATGCGCCAGGGTGCGCTGCCGCCGGGAATGCACGCGGCCGACGCCAAGGCAGGCGGCCATGTGGGCGGCGGCCAGTACCTGTAGACCCGCCGAGTCCCTTTAAGCCCCCCGGGGCCGCGAACACCCGGCGCCAGCCGGAAAACAACACTGTAAGGTCGGGGACCGTGCCCGCCGCTGCCGCTCGTCCTGATTCGGTCTCCGATCGCAGTGACGTGCGTACCGAAGAGAGCCCCGTGCATCCCCAAGACACCCCCACCGAGGCAGAGCTGGCCGAAGCCGCCGCTGCCGAGCACACCGCTGACGCGCCGCTGCTGGTGAAGACGCCGATGGTGTCGGATTCGCAGACCTTCGGGCGTGCGTTCAAAGACATGCGGGAGGGCTTCCATCAGCGGGAGCTATGGCTCTCGCTGGGCTGGCAGGACATCAAGCAGCGGTATCGCCGGTCGGTGCTCGGTCCGTTCTGGATCACCATCGCGACCGGGCTGCAGGCGCTGGCGATGGGTCTGCTGTATTCGACGCTGCTGGATCAGCCGATCAGTGAGTACCTGCCGTATGTGACGGTGGGCTTGATCGTCTGGAACGTGATCAACGGGGCAATCCTCGAGGGTTCCGACGTTTTCATCGCCAACGAAGGCTTGATCAAGCAGTTGCCGTCGGCCTTGAGCGTGCACGTGTATCGCCTGGTGTGGCGGCAGTTCCTGTTCTTCATCCACAATGCGGCGATCTACGCGGTCCTGGTGGTGGCGTTCTCGATCTGGCGCGATCTGGACTGGTCGTTCCTACTGGTGATCCCCGCGATCCTGCTGCTGTTCCTCAACGCCATGTGGGTGACGATCGTCTTCGGCATCTTCTCCACCCGCTACCGCGATATCGCCCCGATCCTCGGCTCGATGACGCTGATGCTGTTCGTGCTGACCCCGGTGATGTGGTCGACGAAGGCGCTGGAGAACTCGGTCGGCGGCGCGGGCGAACGCGCCAAGCTCCTCGAGATCATCCCCACCTATCACTACCTGGAGATCGTGCGCGCTCCCCTGCTCGGCGAACCGTCGGAGTGGCATCACTGGGCGATCGTCTGCGCGTTCACCGTCGTCGGCTGGGCCGTCGCGGTCCTGGCGCTCAAGCAGTACCGTGCCCGCGTCCCGTACTGGGTTTAGGAGCAGTTCTCGATGAGCCGTGTGAGTATCGAAACCCATGAGGCGTGGGTCGAGTTCCCGATCTTCGACGCCAAGTCGCGGTCGCTGAAGAAGGCGTTCCTCGGCAAGGCGGGCGGCGCGATCGGGCGCAACAGCTCCGATGTGGTGGTGGTCGAGGCGCTGCGCGACATCAACCTCTCGCTCAAAGAAGGCGACCGGGTGGGCCTGGTCGGCCACAACGGCGCGGGCAAGTCGACGCTGCTGCGCCTGCTGTCGGGCATCTACGAACCCTCGCGCGGCAGTGCGCGCATCCGCGGCCGGGTGGCCCCGGTGTTCGACCTCGGCGTCGGCATGGACCCGGAGATCTCCGGCTACGAGAACATCATCATCCGCGGCCTGTTCCTCGGCCAGACACGCAAGCAGATGATGGCCAAGATCGACGAGATCGCCGACTTCACCGAGCTGGGCGAATATCTGTCGATGCCGCTGCGCACCTACTCCACCGGTATGCGGGTGCGGCTGGCGATGGGTGTGGTCACCTCGATCGATCCCGAGATCCTGCTGCTCGACGAGGGCATCGGCGCGGTCGACGCGGAATTCATGAAGAAGGCGCGCACGCGGCTGCAGTCGCTGGTCGCGCGTTCGGGCATCCTCGTGTTCGCCAGCCACTCCAACGAATTCCTCGCCCAACTCTGCGATACCGCGATGTGGATCGACCACGGTCAGATCCGCGAACAGGGCGGGATCGAGGACGTTGTGCGAGCGTATGAAGGGCCCGAGGCGGGTAATCACGTGGCACAGGTGCTGCGCGAACTGGAGACCGAGAGCGCCGGCGGCGCGGCGGGCGAGAAGAAGCTGGAGCAGAATCAGGTATGAGCGGTCAACGTGACGAGGCTGCCCCGGCTGCCGTGCCGGGTGGGTTCAGCATGACCGACCGACTAGAGGCGACTCCGGCACCCGTCGAACCCGCCGCTGTGCTGCCCGATGATCCCGAGCCCGCGCAACCCGTTGTACTGGCCGACGACGCGGAGCTGCCGGTCGGCGCGGAACCCGCCGACATCACGACCGACACCGGCCCGACCGCGCGGATCATCGCGGTGGTCGTCACGCACAAGCGCCGCGAGCTGCTCGCCGAATCGCTGAAAGTGCTCGCCTCGCAGTCACGTCCGGTCGACCATCTGATCGTTGTCGACAATGCCAACGAGGACGCGGTGGCCGAGCTGGTCGCGCAGCAGCCGATCGAGGCCACCTACCTGGGCTCACGCCACAACCTCGGCGGCGCGGGCGGTTTCGCGCTCGGCATGCTGCACGCGCTCACCCAGGGTGCGGACTGGGTGTGGCTGGCCGACGACGACGGCCGCCCCGACGGCCCCGAAGTGCTCGCGAAACTGATCGACTGCGCGCGCAGGCACAACCTGGTCGAGGTGTCGCCGGTGGTCTGCGATATCGACGAACCGGATCGTCTCGCGTTCCCGCTGCGCCGTGGCGTGGTGTGGCGGCGGCTGCGTTCGGAGCTCGGTGACGAGGACTTCCTGCCCGGCATCGCGTCGCTGTTCAACGGCGCGCTGATCTCGGCGAAAGCCGTGGATCTGATCGGTGTGCCCGACCTGCGCCTGTTCGTGCGTGGCGACGAGGTGGAGGTACATCGCCGCCTCGTTCGCTCCGGGCTGCCGTTCGGCACCTGTCTGCAAACCGCCTACCTGCATCCCAACGGTGCCGAGGAGTTCAAGCCGATCCTGGGCGGGCGGATGCACACCCAGTACCCGGACGACCCGGTGAAGCGCTACTTCACCTACCGCAATCGCGGTTACCTGATGTCGCAGCCCGGTATGCGCAAGCTGCTGCCGCAGGAGTGGATCCGCTTCTCCTGGTTCTTCCTGGTGACCCGCCGCGACCCGGCCGGGCTCAAGGAATGGTTCCGGCTGCGCTCTCTGGGCCGCAACGAGCACTTCGGTAAACCCGACTAGCCCCTGAAACTAGGGGGTAGTTCGCTCTGGCAACAATCGGTGGTTCGGTCCTACTATGCGAAACGTGACCTTCGCAAAGAGTTTTGCCTCCGCCGCGGCGACCGTGCTCGCCGGCGCCGCGCTCTGTCTCGCCGCACCCGGCACCGCCCAAGCGGACGACACCTGCCAGCTCGGCTGGTCCAATGTCGGCCCACGCTCCTGCGTGATGAACCAACTTCGGACCGCACCGGTGGCGACCCTGGGCAACGGCGTCTGCGTCGGCATCCTGAACGTGGCGGGCACCGCGTTCGACGGACCGCTCAATTCCCCCAGCGTGGCCCCCGGCGCCACCCACAGCATCGCGCTGACCCTCTCGCAGGGATTCTCCCCGCTCGGTAACTGGGCACCCACCTTGCTGGCCTGTGATGTGAACGTCGTCGTCGACTGGAAGAACCTGGACAACGGCGCCACCGGCTCGGTGACCCGCTTCGTCCCGGCCGACAAGACCAGCACCTACCCGGTCCAGGACGTGATCGCGAACACCGGCCCCGGTCGGGTCCAGGTCACCGTCCGCACCGACAAGCCCAACCTTCCCCAGACAACCGAGGTCTTCGTTCCCTGATCGACTGTCGCACAGTCGACCTCACCAGGGCGAAAAAATAGGTTGCTCTGCCCCAGAGCGTTGGGGCAGAGTGAGGAAATCGAACGTTGGAGAGGAGGTGGATGTCCGTGAGTACACACGTGTGGATTGCCGTGGCCGGGCGGCGCGATTGTGCGCCTGCCCAGGTTGCTCCGGACATCACCTCTGCTCGCTGAACCCCTCGTTCGGGTTCGGCACCCGACGAAGGATTTCTTACAATGGTCGACTACGACCTGCTCGTCCCTTACGGCTGGACCGAAACCGTAGCTTCTGAATATCTGCCGCTGCTCGGCGATCTCGCGCCTGCCCGCATCGTTCGGATGGACCGCAGCGAATGCGATGTGGTCACCCCGCACGGCCAGGCGCGCGCTTCCTGCCCGCGTGACATCACCGGACTGTGCACCGGCGATTGGGTCGGACTCGATGCCGAAGGCACTGTGCGACAACTGCTCCCACGGCGCTCGGCGATCATGCGATCGTCGGTGTCGGGGCGCTCGGTGGCGCAGGTGCTCGCCACCAATGTGGATACCGTGCTGATCTGTTCTGCCGCCGACGGTGATGTCGACCTGGGGCGGATCGAACGGATGCTGGCGCTGGCCTGGGAGAGCAATGCCCAGCCGGTCGTCGTGCTCACCAAAGCCGATGCGGCGGACTATCTTCCGCTCGACGAGGTGCGTGCGGTCGCGCCCGGCGCGACCGTGGTGGCGGTCTCTGCCGCCGTCGCGGTCGGTCTCGATGTGCTCACGGCTGTCCTCAGCGGCACCGTTGCCTTGATCGGGCCGTCCGGTGCGGGCAAATCCACCCTCGCCAACGCACTGCTAGGCGCGGAAGTGTTCGCCACCAACGCGGTTCGCGCGGTGGACGGCAAAGGCCGCCACACCACAGTGCACCGTGAGCTGCGACCGCTGCCCGGCGGCGGCACACTCATCGACACTCCCGGCCTGCGTGGCATCGGCCTCTACGACGCCGCCGAAGGCATCGGCAAGACCTTCAGCGACATCGAATCCCTCGCCGCCGATTGCCGTTTCGCCGACTGCGCCCACGAGACCGAACCCGGCTGCGCGGTCCAGGCCGGACTGGCCGATGGCACCATCACCGAACGCAGGTTGACCAGCTATCGCAAACTCGCCAGAGAGAACGAGTGGATGGCGGCCCGCACGGACAAGCGCCTGGCCGCCGAACGCGAGCGAGTCTGGCGCGATATCAGCAAACAGCACCGCAAGCAGTACCGCGAACGCGGCCGACGCTGAGCCAGAGCAGTCGATCATCAGGCACTCACAGTGCCTGATGATCTCGCTAATCCTGTTCGAAGATGACGTGGGCGCGTTGGGACGCGGTGGCCTCGGACAGGTCGATCAAGTAGTCGATGTCGCCCCGGTCGGAGCCGAAGTGATTGCCGGCGTAGTAGGAGTAATTCACCATGAGTCGGCCGTCGTCCATGGTCACCGCGAGCGCGGGACGGTTCTCCGCACGTGACCAGCTGTGGTCGATCTCCAGCCCGCCCACCGTGCGCAACTCGCTCCCGGACAGGGCCAGCGTCCAGCGGTTCTCCGGGCCGTGACCGAGGTATTCCTCGACATAGATCGTCCGGAATCGTGCGGTGACCACCCGGCCGTCGGGCAGCAGGATGAACGGGACCTCACCCTCGGCGTACAGGTGGCCGGGCTCGGGATCGTCGTGGAGTTCGGTGTGCCACAGGTCGTTGAGTCGTGGCGCGGGCCAACCCTTTTCCGCGGCTTCGGCACGCAGCGACGACCAGTGCCCGGCCTTACGCCGCTCGTAGGCGAAGTCGATGACATGGGAACCGATGTAGCGCTCCACGGTCGTGAACACATCCGGGTCGGCCTGGTTCGGCTCGCTCACCGATACTCCCGCGGCGCTTGCTAGCTCCTGTAAGGCGGAGTGCAGGTCGGCGCCCGCACCGGTGCCGCGCGCCGACTCGGTGATCAGGAATTCCGAGATCCGTAGATCGCCCGCCGACCACTTGCTCGGTTGGAACAACTCGTAGGTCGTGAATCCGAGCGGTGTTTCGTCCTCGACGATCAGCAGTGGCGCCGGCCGCCAGACGGAGTAGTCGTTCTGGGTGAGCCGCCGCGTGCGGCGCACGATGTCGGCCGGACGGTGCACCTCGAAATGCGCGTGCAACTCGGTCAGCAGCCCGGCGGCCGCCTCCGCGTCAGCAGCGGAGGCGGGCCGGACGAAACGGGTCATGGGTCAGCTCGGGTCGATGCCGTACAGCCGCGCCCAGTTCTCCCGGCTCGTGAGTTCCGGTACGGCCCTTCGGTATTCGGCCTGCAGCGCCGGGAGTTCCTTACGGAGCTTGCGCAAGGTGCGGTAGGCGCGAATGAGCAGGGCGCGAGCACGAGCCTTGTCCCGGCGACGCACCCGCACGCCGGACTGGGAAGCATCGGTGACCACCACGTGCTCGAACAGGCCGATGTGCCACCAGTGCGCGTCCTCACGGGTGACGCCGATCAGACCGGGCTGGGTGCGGCCGGTCCACTGGGTGATCGCGCGCTTGATCAGCACGAGGGTGACGCGGCTCGGTTCGCCGCCGGCCCGGCGCACGGAGATGTCGGCGGAGTTCACCGGCGGGGTGGCCGCGGGGTGCTTGATGGTTTCGGGATAGTCGTTGCGAGTGCTTCGGGCGGCGGCGAGTGCGTCGATACCGCCGTCGCGCAACGCCTTCGGGCCCTTCATGAAGTCTTCGATGCCCTGCAGGGTGGTGTGCACCAGCCCGTACTGCATGCCGACGAGGTGCTCGGCGATGTAGCGGAAGAATTCGCGCGTGATCGCCTTGCCGTCGAGATCGGTGTGCAGGGCGCCGACGATGAGCGAGTTACGGGTGGAGAAGTACCGCGCCCAGTCGTCGTAGTCCTTCCAGTAGAAGTCGGCGTGCCAGACGGCGGCGTTGGGCAGGGTGACGGTGACGAAACCGTGCTCGCGCGCCCGGATGCCGTATTCCACGTCGTCCCACTGGAAGAAGATCGGCACCGGCAGCCCGATCTCGGCGACCACCTCGGCCGGGATCAGGCAGGTCCACCAGGCGTTGTAGCCCGCGTCGACGCGACGCTCCTGGTTCTTCTTGAGCATGGAGGTGTTGCGTAGTGCCTTTGGCACCTTCTGGCCGTGCTTGAGCTCGTGCAGATGCACTTCTTCCGCGCCGACATTGAGGTAGTCGGGGTTGAGCAGGAACAGCATCTGCGCGCCGACCAGGGTCGGTTCGACGGTCAGGTTGGCGAACGCCTGTAGGCGCAGGACAGTCTCGGGCTCGCAGAGGATGTCGTCGTCCATCAGGATGACGTCGGCGTGCTCGTTGGCCGCCGACACCTCGTACAGGCCACGGGTGAAGCCGCCCGCGCCGCCGAGGTTGGGCTGGCGGATGTAGCGCAGCTTGTCGCCGAAGTCGGGGCGGACCTGCTGGAACAGCGGGCGATCCTCGACCAGATCGGTGCCCTGGTCGACGACGTACACCGCGTCGATCGCGGCCAGTACGGTCGCGTCCGACGCCAGCGCGGCGACGGTGTGCGCGCAGTCCTCGGCCCGGTTGAAGGTGCAGATCGCGATGGCGACCGGGCGGACCTTCTCGGGCGCCTGCGCGGTCCAGGCGAGCTCGGTGATGTCGAGTTCGCCCCCGACGGCATCGAACTCGAGCCACAGCGCGCCACCGTCGACGTACTGATCCAACGGCGCGGTGAGCGAGACGTACCCGCTGCTGGTGGCCACCAGCGAGGCGATGATGCGGCGGTGCCCGGCGATATCGGAGGCCACCAGACGCACGTTCGCCTTGTCACCGACAGTCAGCTGCGCACCCACCGACACCTCGGTGACGGTGGTCCAGCGCTGCCAGTAACTGGCAGCCAACCGGCCGAAGTAGGTGTTGGTGTGGGCGGTCGCGCCCTTCGGCAGGTGCAGCGAGTGCCGTTCACGGACCGCGGCACCCCCCTTGACGACCGCGTAGAGGTCATCGCTCACCCGCGCCGACGGCCCGGTGAAGATGCCTCGCGCCAGCACGAGCCGCTCGGGCGCTGAGTGTTCACCCCGCAGCGATGCGGGCGCGGCCTCGCGCCGATCGTTCGATTCGGTCACGGCTTTGGTAGCCGACTGCTCCATGAAGTCCTCGAAATTCTCGGTATCGACTGCGCCGGCGCAGGGAGTCACGTAAAAGTGGGCGTCGCGGCGGGCGGGGCGAGGATATCAATCGCGCGCCGCCCTCGCGTGGTCAGTGAGGTGTAGCCGCACCCCGCGCGTGTTGCTCACCGCTTGCCGACGAACCGGTGAAAACGAATTTGCTGTAGGCCCAATAGCGGAATACGACCGCCATCGTCTGGCCGACCACGGTGGCGGAAATGTTGTCCGCCAGCGGCGACGACAGATCGAGCACATATCGGGAAAACCCGAGGCAGCCGAGTTGCAGGAGGATCGCTACCACATTGACGATCGCGTACAAAAGATATTCGCGAGCGGGGCTGTCGGACTTGCGGTGCGAGTAGGTCCACCACTTGTTCCCGAAGTAGGTGACCACCGTCGCCACCACGATCGCGATGATCTTGGCGACCAGCGGCGAGTGATACAGCACACCCTCGGAGAGGGAAAAACCCCCACCCCAGAACACCAACAGGTTGTAAGTCCCCGCATCGACGAGAAACCCGATAGCCCCGACAACAAGGAACGCCGCACCTTGCCGCAACCCAGCTATCACCTTCGACATGAAGGGAACAGCAGACGGTTCAACTGATTGCGACACGCCATGACGGTAGCCAACCCCACCCCCGACCCCTAGGGAGGGGCGGCCACGAAGTGGCCGGTTCGCGGCCGGGTCGCCGGTTAGACGCCGTTGCGTAGGCGACGAAGGAGCAAGCAACGGCGTCTAACCGGCGGCCCCTCAGGGCCGCGAACACGCGGCGCCCGCGCCGCCAAAAATCCTGTAGCCTCCCGGTGTCCCACTGCTGCCTAACTCCGAGGATTGACCCGGGTGGACTCCACCGAGCTTCGCATTGCCGCCGTGGTTCCCTGCCACAATGAAGAGGCCGCGGTCGCCAAGGTCGTCGCCGACCTCAAAGCCGCCGTGCCGGGGATCGTCGTCTACGTCTACGACAATCTGAGCACCGACCGCACCGCCGAATGTGCCCGCGAGGCCGGGGCGATCGTGCGCTACGAGAACACCAAGGGCAAGGGCAATGTGGTGCGCCGCGCCTTCGCCGATATCGATGCCGACGTCTATCTGATGATCGACGGCGACGACACCTACGAGGCGTCGGCCGCTCCGCTGATGATCAAGACGCTGCTAGAGGGCCCCTACGACCACATTCTCGGCGTGCGCAAGCAGGACGCCGCCGATGCCAGCGCCTACCGCAGCGGCCACGAGACCGGCAACAAGGTGCTCAACGGCGTAGTCGGCAAGGTCTTCGGCGAGAACGTCGAAGACATGCTGAGCGGTTTCCGGGTGTTCTCGCGCCGGTTCGTGAAGAGCTTCCCCGCGGTGTCGCGGGAATTCGAGATCGAGACCGAGCTGACCGTGCATTCGCTGCACCTGCGCGTTCCGCAGACCTCGGTGTCTGTCGGTTTCCGTGACCGCCCCGCGGGCAGCGAGTCCAAGCTGCGCACCTACCGCGACGGCACCAAGATCCTCGCGCTGATCCTCGGCCTGGCCCGCCACGAACGCCCGGTGGCGTTCTACGGCCTGTTCGGCACCGTGGCCTGGCTGATCTCGGTCATCCTGACCGTGCCGATCGTGATCGATTACTACAACACCCACCTGGTGGCGCGGTTCCCGACGCTGTTCCTGGCCTTCACGCTGCTGCTGCTCGGCAGCCTCGCCTGGACAGCGGGCCTGATCCTCGACGGCATCCGTCGCTCGCGCCATGAGACGGCGCGCCTGGTCTACCTGCGCTATGCGGCCGCCGGGGTGAGCGAGGACGTCGCGGCCGGAGAGCCTCGGTGACCACCTCTACCGAGCCCGAGACGACGGCTGTCGAACCCAGCGAGACCCCCGCGCGTAAGGATCGAGCGTTGGCGCCGGTGCGCGCGCTGACCCAGCGATTCGGCGCCGCCACGGTGGCGTTCGCGATGGTCGCGACCGTGTTCGGTGCCGTGTTCGCTGTGCTCACGCCCGCCTTCTGGGGCCACGACGAGATCACCCAGTTCGGCCGCGCCTACCAGGTCGCGCACGGCGGGGTGTTCCCCCAGCGCATCGTCGACGATCGCGGTGTGGCCTACGGCGGCCAGATTCCGGTCTCCGTCGACGAGCTGATGGGCTACGCGTTCATCGACTACAACGACAACCCCGAAGAGCCCGACGCGATGGTGGCCGACCCTGCCGCCTACGACCGGCTCGGCGCGGCCGAGATCTCCTCGACGACGCGGCAGATGTGGTTCACCAACACCGCCGCCTACTCGCCGGTGCCGTATGTGCCTGCGGCCGTTGGCATTCGGCTGGGTGAGGCGCTCGGCCTCAACGTGGGTGGCCTGTATTTGCTGGCACGGTTCGCCGGACTGGTGGCCTATCTGGCGGTGGTCGGATTCGGGCTCTACGCGCTACGTGAGCGGCGTAGCCAGTGGTTGGTATTCACCGTCGCGGTGCTGCCGATCGCACTGTTCCAGGCGGGCACCGTCACCGCGGACACGCTCACCAACGCACTCGCCATGATGGTGTCGGCGTTGCTGCTGAAAGCGCTTTTCGTCGGTGATCGATTGCACCGAGCCGAAACCGCCGCACTGCTCGCCGCGACGATCGCGCTGCCGCTGAGTAAACCGACCTACGTGCTGCTGGCGATGCTCGTCGTGGTGGTCCCCGCCGACCGGCTCGGTTTCGCCGGAAAGCTGAAATTCCTGCCGTGGGCATTCGCGGTGACGGGCGGGGTACTTTTCCTCGCCTGGACGAAGATCGCGGCGCCCACCGGCGACGGCATGGGCCTGATGCGTCCGCCCCATCAGTGGGGTCAGGTGCGACCGGGCGATCAGCTGAAGGGAATCCTCAGCGATCCGGTGCAATTCGTGCATACCTTCGGCGAGAGCATCGCGCTGCGCGATCATCGCTGGTTCAACCAGTTCTTCGGTGAACTCGGTTTCGCGTATGTGGACGCACCGGCTATCTCGATGCTGGCGTGCCTGCTCGCTTTCGCGGTGAGTTTCGGCATCGTCGACCGAATGAGTACTGCCACCGCCACTTTCCGTCGCACGCTGATCGTGGCGCTGACGGTGCTGGCGAGCGTGGCGATGATCTACGTGACGCTGTACATGTCGTTCACGCCGGTCGATTTCTATATCATCGACGGCGTACAGGGCCGGTATTTCGTGCCGCTGGCGATCATGGCGCTTGCGGTGCTCGCCCGCGTGGTACCACTGCGGCTCTCGAATGCCGACGGGGTGATTCCGACCCGCGGAACCGCCATCACCGTGGCCTGTGCGTCGACTTTCGCGCTTATCGCTACTGTTGCAACGTATTACACCGTCGTCTGGGGATAATTCCCCAGACGACGGTGGGGGTTTACAGCGTCTTTTCGCCCGCGGCCGCGTAGGCGCGTTCGGTATCGGCCTTTTTCGATCGCCACCAGTTCTCGTTGTCGCGGTACCAGGCGACGGTGTCGGCCAGCCCGGCCCGGAAGTCCGCGTAGCGCGGTGACCAGCCCAGTTCCTCGCGAAGTAGGCTCGCGTCGATGGCGTAGCGCTGGTCGTGGCCTGGACGATCCGTCACATGATCGAAATCGGTGGGCTCACGATCGAATGCCTGCAGGATGAGCTGGACGACAGTGAGGTTATCGAGCTCGCCCTGCGCCCCGATCAGATATGTCCGACCCGTGCGGCCGCGCTCGAGAATGTCCCAGACCGCGCGGTTGTGGTCCTCGACGTGAATCCAGTCGCGTACCTGATGACCTGCGCCGTAGAGGCGCGGGCGCACCCCGTCGATCAGATTGGTGATCTGACGGGGGATGAATTTCTCCACATGCTGGTACGGGCCGTAGTTGTTCGAGCAGTTCGACAGGGTGGCGCGGATACCGAACGACCTGGTCCAGGCGCGTACCAGCATGTCGCTACCCGCCTTGGTGGCCGAATACGGGCTCGACGGGTTGTAGGCGGTGGATTCGGTGAAACCCGGCTCGTCGGGGGTGAGATCGCCGTACACCTCGTCGGTGGAGATGTGGTGGTAGCGCACATCGTGGCGCCGCACGGCTTGCAGCAGCGAGTAGGTGCCGACGATATTGGTCTGCACGAACGGCCACGGCTCGGCCAGGGAGTTGTCGTTGTGGGATTCGGCGGCGAAATGCACCACCGCCTCCACCCCGCTGACCAGATTGTCGACCAGATCGAGGTCGGCGATATCGCCGTGCACGAATTCGATCCGATCCGCTACCGGATCCAGCGACGCCCGGTTGCCCGCGTAAGTGAGCGCGTCGAGCACGGTCACTTGGACATCCGGGCGCGTCGCCACGGTCTGCTGGACGAAATTCGCACCGATGAACCCGGCCCCGCCGGTTACGAGCACTCGCACTCGGTCAACGATACGGGCATTCCGAGAGCCCTCGTGACGAAAGGACCGCCGTTATGCGTTGCTGGAACGTCTCTGACCTGTGACCCGCCATCTATTCGCACAGTGATCTCCGTCACACTACCTGTAAGTAGGTTAAGACTCAGGGTTGGTTTTACTGAGAAAAACCCCGGTCAACGCTCAGGTTTCTATCAGCGCACCGGCACCGGGGTATCAATGGTGAACAAAACTTGAACTAACGGTCACAGCGGGTTCACCTCTGGTTAGCTGCGAGAGCTTTTGATCTACAAGTCCCCTCCGCACGCTCCAAACTTGAGGTTCAACAAAAATGCTGATGAGGAAATTCGCCGCCACGTCGGCGCTGCTGATCGCTGCCATGGGCGTTGCTGCCGGCACCGTCAACGCCGCGCCGGTCGAAGAGGCCGCCCCGATCAACTACACCGCCGAGGTTGTCGACGGTTCCAAGTCCGTCATCACCACCGACGCGGGCTCGCTGGTCGTCGAAGACGGCGCCTTCAAGATCAAGGCTGCCAACGGCACCACCGTCGCCGGTACCCCGCTGAGCTTCCGTCTCGACGAGTTCGAGCTGCCGATCGCGGCCGAGATCTCGGGCAACACCGCGACCCTGACCCCGCAGCTGGATCCGGCCAAGGCTGTCTACAAGCCGGTCGCCCTGCCTTACGAGAACGTGGCGCCGTGGAAGACCGAGTACGAGCGTGAGCAGGCCGCCTGGAGCCGTCTGACCTCCACCATCTCCATGGGCGCCACCATCGGCACCCTGGGCGGTGGCCTCGCCGGCGCTGCCATCGGTTGTGTCACCGGTGCGGCGATCGGCCTGGTCGCGACCGGCGTGCTGCTCGCTCTGTTCGGCGCGGGCCCGCTCGCGGGTTGCGTCGTCGGCGCTACCAGCATCGGCGCCCTCGGCGTCATCCTGGGCCAGATCTTCGTCACCGCCCCGGTCGCGATCGGTGCTGCGATCCAGTACTTCGCCACGATCGGCCAGCCCTTCACCCCCCCGGCCAAGTAATTTCGCCGTAGGACAGAAGGAAAGCGGCCCCGGCCCGGAGAAATCCGAGCGGGGGCCGCTTCTTTGTCTACCGAGGGTGGCTCGGTCGGCCGACCGCGATCAGAACCGCCCGAGCCGTTCTCAGGCCGTGCGGGCCCGCTGGGCCGGTTCCACCGCGGTGCGGACGAACTTCGCCACCCGCCCCAGCGCCGAACGACTCTCCGGCATGCTCGGCAGGATGCTCATGAATGCGTGCACCTGCCCCCGCCACAGCTCCAGCGTGTTCGGTACGCCCGCGGCGGTGAGCCGCTGGGCCATCAGTTCACAGTCGTAGCGCAGCAGTTCGTCTTCGGCCGCGATGAGCAGGACCGGCGGCATTCCCGCCAGGTCGGCGTTGACCGGCGACAGCGCTGGATCGAGCGGACCTTCGTGCTCGGCGCCGAGGTGGACGACCGCCTCGAGCCCTTTCAGCGGAAGGTAGGCATCCCGGTTGACATTGACGTACCCCTCTTTGGCCCGGTAATCCAGATCGAGCAGCGGACTGAGGCCGACGAGGGCGGCGGGCAGCGGCAGGCCGATCTCGCGGGAGCGGATCGCGGTGGCGAAGGTCAGGAACCCACCGGCCGAATCACCGGCGAACACGATGCGCGACGGGTCGGCGCCGTGGCGAAGCAGCCAGCGGTAGGCGAGCACACAGTCGTCGATCGAGGCGTCGATCGAACCGGGCAGCTGCCGGTATTCGACATTGAGCACGGGCAGCCCGGTGCGCCTCGCCAGTCCGGCCACGATCGCACGGTGCGTCTGCAATCCACAGACGGCGAATCCGCCGCCGTGCATGTACAGCACCGCGCCGTGGCGCAGCGCGCGCGAGCCGCCCGCGGGCCGCACCATCTCCATCTTGAAATCGCTGAGCTGGATCTGCTCGCGTTCGATGCCGTGGGGTTCGGGCCGCAGCCGCGACAACAGGTCGACCGCGACGGCGCCGACCGGAATGGTGGCCCGATTGATCGGCACGGTGCGCAGCAGCGGTCCGATCAGGCCGAGGCAGGCGCCCATCAGGACCCGCGAGGAGGTGCTGGTCCGGCCGGAGTTGACGATGATGCCCGGCTCCGGCCTACTCGTGGTGCCGATCGGGGCCACGGGCGCGAGCCCACCCATCACGCCGGTGATCTTCGTGGTTACCATCGCGCACCTACCTCACAGCTGGCGCGTCGACCCCTGACCAAGGCGTAACCCCCCGGATCGGATGTCGGCGCTGACATCTAACACAGTGATGTTTCACACATCGGAGCTCACATAATCAGATGAGCGCCATGTCTGTCTCAGTTATCGCCCGACACACCCGGCCATCAAACGTTCGTGACCAATTCGACGACGTGTCGGAACCTCCCCGTCTCCGGGGAGGAGGGAACTGGCAGACTTGCCACCTATGCGCGGAATCATCTTGGCGGGCGGCACCGGCTCACGGTTGCACCCGATCACGCGCGGGGTGAGCAAGCAGCTCGTCCCGGTCTACGACAAACCCATGGTCTACTACCCGCTGTCCACCCTCATGCTGGCAGGGATCGACGACATTCTGGTCATCACCACGCCGGAGGACGCCGACGCGTTTTCCCGATTACTGGGCGACGGCAGTCAGTTCGGCGTCGCGATCAGCTATGTGGTGCAGCCCGAACCCGACGGCCTCGCACGGGCCTTCGTACTCGGGGCCGACCACATCGGCACCGAACCCGCGGCGCTGGTCCTCGGCGACAACATCTTCCACGGACCCGGTCTCGGCGCCAGCCTGGAACGCTTCCACGACATCGACGGCGGCGCGGTGTTCGCCTACTGGGTGAAGGATCCCACCGCCTACGGCGTGGTGGAGTTCGATCACGGCCGCGCGGTCTCCATCGAGGAGAAGCCGAAGGTCCCGCGCTCGAACTACGCCATCCCCGGCCTCTACTTCTACGACAACGACGTGGTCGAGATCGCCCGCGAGCTACGCCCGTCGGCGCGCGGGGAGTACGAGATCACCGACATCAACCGCGCCTATCTCGAGCAGAACCGGCTCAGCGTCGACGTGCTGGCGCGCGGCACCGCCTGGCTCGACACCGGCACCTTCGACTCCCTGCTCGATGCCGCCAATTACGTGCGCACCATCGAGGAACGTCAGGGCCTCAAGATCGGCGTGCCGGAGGAAGTGGCGTGGCGGCGCGGCCTGATCTCCGACGAACAGCTGTGCAAGCTCGCCGAACCGATGGTGCGCTCGGGCTACGGCCGCTACCTGCTGGATCTGATCGACCGCGGAAAAGACTGGTAACGCATGGAGTTTCGTGAACTGGCGATCCCCGGCGCCTGGGTGGTGACCCCGCGCCTGCTCGGCGACGACCGCGGCATGTTCTGTGAGTCGTTCAAGGCCTCGGAGTTCGAGAAGGCTACCGGGCGCCCGTTCGAACTGCACCAGGTGAACACCTCCGTCTCGGCGGACGGGGTGCTGCGCGGGATCCACTACACCGACGATCCCCCCGGTCAGGCCAAGTATGTGACCTGCGTACGCGGTGCGTTCCTGGACGTGGTGGTCGACCTGCGACCCGGCTCGCCGACCTACGGCCGGTGGGACAGCGTGTTGCTCGATGACGTGTCGCGCCGCTCGGTGTTCCTGTCCGAGGGCCTCGGCCATGCCATCCTCTCGTTGGAGAACCGCTCGACGGTGACCTACCTCTGCTCGCTCGAGTACTCTCCCGAATTCGACAGGGACATGGACGCTTTCGATCCGCGCCTCGGTATCTCCTGGCCGACCGAGGGCCGCGACGGCCGCCCGCTGACCTACGTTCGCTCGGCGAAAGACGAAGCAGCGCCGAAGTTTTCCGACTGATTCACGTGAAACCACGAACGGCACCACCTGCGAGAGGTGGTGCCGTTCAGCGTTTTCCGATCAGGCGACCGGTTCGAGAAGCTTCGCCTCGACCGGGGCGACCGCGACCGGCTTGCGGAACCGGGGCAGGAAGACCGTCAGTGCGACCAGTGCGCCGACGATGGTGACGCCCGCCGCGAACTCGAGGCCCGGCCGGTAGGTGTCGAGCATCTGCTGCGGAGTGGCACTCGTTCCGTGCCCGCCGGAGGTGACGATGGCGGTGGTCACCGCGAGCACGATGGCCGCGCCGACCTGCATGGAGGTCTGCAGCACGCCTGCCGCGAGACCCTGTTCGTCGTCCTCGATACCGCTGGTGGCCTGCACATTGATCGCCGGGAAACCGACCCAGCCGATGCCGATCAACAGGATCGCGGGCAGCAGCACGGTGAAGTAGCCGGGTGCCGTGTCGATCCGCAGGAACAGCAGGTAGCCGATCGCCATCACGCTCATGGTGACCGCGATGACCGGCCCGGTGCCGAAACGGTCGATCAGCTTCTCGGAGAAGAACGCCGACCCGACGACCAGGATGCCCACCGGCAGCAGGGCCATCGCCAGCTTCAGCGCCGACCATTCCAGGGTGTCCTGCATGTACAGGGTCACGATGAACTGCCAGGAGAAGTACGAACCGGCGACCGCGATGATGGCCAGGCTGGCTCGCACGAGCGAGGCCTTGCGCAGGATGCCCAGGCGAACCAGCGGGTGCTTCACGCGCTGCTCGGTGACGACGAACGCGGCGAACAGGGCGATCACGGCGAGGAACGAACCGATGGTGCGGCCCGAGGCCCATCCGACTTCCGGCGCGGTGACCACGGTGTAGACCAGCAACAACATGCCCGCCGTCGACAGGAGAGCGCCGAGTAGATCGTGTCCGCCCTCTTCGGCCTTACCGTCCTTGGGCACCAGCGCGAACGCGGCGATCAGCGCGGCGACGGCGATCGGGACGGGCAGCAGGAAGGTCCAGCGCCAGCCGACGCCGGTCATCAGGCCACCGAACAGCAGACCCATGGAGTAGCCGCCCGCGCCGAAGACGGTGTAGATCGACAGCGCCTTGTTGCGCGCTTTTCCTTCGGCGAAGGTGGTGGTGATGATCGACAGACCGGTCGGCGCGGTGAACGCGGCGGCCAGGCCCTTGACGAAACGGGTGGCGATCAGCAGAGCGGGGTCGCTCACCAGGCCGCCGACCAGTGATGCGACGGCGAACACCGCGAGTGCGATGAGGAAGACCTTGCGGCGTCCGAGCAGGTCGGCGGTGCGTCCGCCCAGCAGCAGCAGGCCGCCGTAGCCGAGGATGTAGCCGCTGACGAGCCACTGCAGGGTGGAGGTGGACAGATCGAGTTCGGCGCCGATGGACGGCAGCGCGACGCCGATCATCGAGACGTCGAGCCCGTCGAGGAACAGAACGATGCACAGAGTGATCAGCATGCCCCAGAGCCGGAGGGGCCACCTGGTGGGATCGGTCGCCTGATCTGCGGCCGAGAGCGTTGCTGGCGAAGTCATGCGGAGGACATTACATGCGTGTGCATTAATTGCCAACACATAAAATGCCGTTGCATGAACATGCGCGGACCACTAAGATGGGGCCATGAACCCCCCGGCCGTAACGTCAGCTCGGCGCACTGAAGCGCCCACCGAGCTGGTCGGTCAGTGGCGCGAACTACTCGGCAGGCATGCCGCCGTGAGTTGCGCCCTGGAGAAGGCGCTCCAAAGGGACCACGAGATCGGCCTCAGCGAATTCGAAACGCTGGACCGACTGGTCGACGCGGCGTGTCAGAAGTACCGCATGACGGAACTGGCCCAGGACATCTACCTGAGCCAGAGCGCGCTGTCGCGCGCGGTGGCCAGACTGGAACGCGACGGACTGGTCGAGCGGAGCATGTGCGATCTCGACCGTCGCGCCATCTTCGTCCAACTCACCGACAAGGGCAGGGCGGTCTACGACCGCGCCCTGCCCACCCACCGTTCGGTGCTCGCCGGTTCGTGGGACAGCCCTACAGCGTGCCCGTAGCCGCCACGGTGATATCGGTGAACGCCCGCCGGTAGCGGTCGCATTCGGCCGGTTTGTCCAGATAGCTGCTGCCCGCGAAGGTTTCCACGTAGACCACCGGCGGCTCCGGTCGATCCACCGAATCGTCGACCCCGAAATCCAGGATCACGAACCGGCCGGATTCGAGACCGGCGTGATAGCCGGAATCGCCGGGAACCACCTGGATGCGGACCGTGTCGCGCTCGGCCAGCTCCCGCAATCGCGCGAGCTGGCCCGCACGCACGCGCTCGTCACCGATGAAGCGGGTGAGCACCGACTCGGCCAGCACCACGTCCAGCCGCAACGGGGCATCGGCCCTGGTGACCAGAGCCTGCCTGGCGGCGAGCACCCGCAGCCTGCGCTCGAGTTCCGCCTCGGTCAGGTCAGGAATCGTCTGCTCGAACAGCGCTTTCGCATAGTCCTGGGTCTGCAGCAGTGCCGGGATCAGGCCGTCCTCGTAGAGTGCCAGCCCCGACGCGGCTTCCTCGAGGCCGATATAGACCTCGAAGCCCTCCGCGATCACATCGCCGTAGCTCGTCCACCAACCCCGTGCCTTGGTTTCGCGAGCCAGGGCGGCCAGCGGTTCGACCAGATCGGCCGGCGCGCCGTACACCTTGCACATGGCCTCGACGTCGAGGCTGCGCAACGACGTCTGCCCCGTTTCGATCCGCCAGATCTTCGCTTCCGACCACTCCAGTTGCGCCGCCGCGGTTCTCGTTGTCATCCGCGCACGATTGCGCAGGTCACGTAGGTGCCTGCCCAACTGCCTGCGCGGCATCGTGGAACCCGTGACGCCCTGTGGTGAAGCCATACTTCCCCCCTGTATCCGAACTCCGGTCTCCGGACAGAACTTTCGGAGACCGCCCTACGCGGCCGACATATCGTCGGATCTGCGTACGGATTGTTTCACAATGAATCGGACACTGCGCAAGACCTATTTTTTCTTGCGGAACCGCCAGAACTGCACTGCTCGAACATCTTCGGAGAGCTGGTTCACCGGCTCGGCGACATCGGAGAGGGCCTGGAACAGGCCATCGGCCAGTTCGCTGATGTGCTCGACGCGGCCTGCCAGCCGGGCCGCGTTGTCGGCGAATTCGAGCATCAGGCGCACCGAGGCCGCGATGGTGAGCCCCAGCGGCACGGCGACGAGCGCGGCGAGCACCCCCAGCAGCGCCGAGGCCCTCCACATCAGCACCGTGAGCGCGATCGGCACGCCGATGCCGAAGGAAACGACGCCGAGAACGTAGGCGAGCGGCAGCAATGTCCTGGTCGCGGGCCTACGGAACTGCACGTCGAGCAGGGAACGGCCCGCTTCGGCAGCCCACTGTTTGGCCGAACCGGTAGTGCGGAAGGGCTCTTCGAACCCCGCGTCGCGTGCCAGGTCTGCCTCATACGTACCCTCGGCAGGACGAGCCGGACGCTTTCCGTCGCTCTCTTTCCAAGAGAGCCAACGTGATTCGGCTTCGAACTCCTCGGCATCCTCGTCGTTCGACTCGGGGGTGCCAGGCGCTTCGGTCATAGTCCGAATCCTGCCCGCTTTCGGCCCCTACGCCAACCCGGGCGGCGCCATACCTGCGATAGCGAAGGTTACCGAACTGAGACGAAGCAGACACTCTCGAATATTTTTCGGTAACGGCGTAACAAGTGGACTACCCCGCGCCGATACGCCCATGAACGCAGGAACAGAGCTCTTCGGGGAATGGAGAACACACAGTGCGCACGACGTTTCCGACCACCACTACGGCCGCCGACAAAGGTGCCGCCGCGCAGGAGTACACCGCGCGTGGATGGACGGTCGCTGAAACCACCAATGGTCTGTGCTTGATCACCGATGACGAGGTCTCGGCCATCGAGATCACCGGTGAGATCGCGGGCGATGTCCGCCGCTTCCTGCGCGCCAACAACCTGTCCGGCCCCGTGATCGAGATCCCGGGCCAGGAGCGTCGCGAGATCCACCTGGTCACCGGAGTCCGCAAGGCCGCCATGGCGATCGAGGCCATGCGTGAGGCCGGCGTCATCGTGCACACCGACGGTGCGAGCATCCCGCTGCCGCCGACCCAGCTGGCCGCGGGCAGCGCCTCCTGGAGTGTCGCTCCCACCGAGGCTCGCTGGATCCCGCCGGTCGTCGCCCTCGGCGCGGCCGTGCGCTCGGCGATGGCGCGCAAGCAGACCGGCACCAAGCAGACCGGCAAGCGCACCGCGCTGACTCTGGCCAGCTGACCTGAACCAGCCCGAACCCGCGAGCCGCGACGCCTCCCCGACGTCGCAGCTCGCGGGTTTTCGGCGTTTCCGGCCATCGCCCACCCCGGTGGGCGTAAGCATGAGATATGGCTTCTCGTTCGCTGTCTTCTCGGACCGCTCTGCGTACCTGTCCGCTGTGTGAGGCCGTCTGCGGTCTCACGCTCACTCTCGACGACGCCGACCGGGTGTTGTCGGTACGCGGTGATCGCGACGACCCGTTCAGCAAGGGCTTCCTGTGCCCGAAGGGCGCCAGCTTCGGCCAACTCGACAACGATCCCGACCTGGTCACCACCCCGCTGATCCGCGACGGTGACGGATTCCGCGCCGCGGGCTGGGACGAGGCGTTCGACCTCATCGCGGCCGCCTTCGCCGAGATCCCCCGCGGCTCGTCCGCCATGTACCTGGGCAATCCCAACGCGCACACCGTCGCGGGCGCGCTCTATCTGCCCGCGCTCATCCGCGCGTTGAGCACCCGCCACGTCTACACCGCGAGTTCGGCCGATCAGATGCCGAAACAGGTCGCGGCCGGGCTCATGTTCGGCGACCCGCTCGAGGTCCCGGTCCCCGACCTCGACCGCACCGATTTCCTGCTGATGCTCGGCGCCAATCCGCTCGAGTCCAACGGGTCGCTGTGCACCGCGCCCGATTTTCCCGGCCGGCTCAAGGCGTTGCGGGCTCGCGGGGGCAAGCTGGTCGTGGTCGATCCGCGCGAGACCAGAACCGCCGCACTCGCCGACCAGCACCTGTTCATCCGGCCGGGCGCCGATGCCTATCTGCTGTTCGGGGTGGTGCACACGCTGTTCGACGAAGGTCTCACGGACGTGCGCGTCGACGTCGCCGGGCTCGACGAACTACGCGCTGCCGCGCTCGAGTTCCCGCCCGAAGCAGTGGCCGAGCGCACCGGCATCTCCGCCGACACGATCCGCGTACTGACCCGCGAACTCGCCGCGGCGCCCACGTCAGCGGTCTACGCGCGGATCGGCACCTGCACCGCGGAGTTCGGCACGCTCACCCAGTGGCTGGTCGACGCCGTCAACACCCTCACCGGCAACCTCGACTCCCCCGGCGGCGCCATGTTCGCCGACGCGGCGGCGGGCGGAGTGCAGCGATCCAAGCCGTTCCGGCTGGGCCGCTGGACCAGCCGCGTTCGCGAGCTGCCGGAGTCGATGGGCGAACTGCCCGTCGCCACCCTGGCCGACGAGATCGAAACCCCGGGTGAGGGGCAGATCAAGGCGCTGGTGACGGTCGCGGGCAACCCCGTGCTCTCCGCGCCGAGCGGTGCGCGACTGGACAAGGGTCTGGCCGGGCTGGAGTTCATGGTCAGCGTCGATCGCTACGTCAACGAAACCACCAGACACGCGAATGTGATCCTGCCGCCGCCGCGCTCGGTGCAGTCGCCGCACTTCGATTTCGCGCTGCTGCAGTTCGCGGTACGCAACTACGCGCGCTACTCACCGCCGGTGGTCCCCCTGGGCGATCGGCCGTCGGAATCGGCGGTGGTGGCCCGCCTCGCGGCCGCGGTGAGCGGTCAGCCTCATACCGGAACGGGAGCGGCGAGCCCGATCGCGATGATCGACGAACTCGTCATCGCGGGCACCCTGCACAAGGCCGACATGAGCGAACGCCGCGAGGAGCTGACCGGCGCGAACACCACCGAGCAGCGCCTCGATCTGATGCTCAAGCTCGGCCCGTACGGTGCCTGGAACGGTGGTGAACTGAGCCTGAAAACCCTGCTCGACAACCCGCACGGCATCGACCTCGGCCCGCTGCGGCCGCGGCTGCCCGGCATCTTGCGTACCGCGTCGAAGAGGGTCGAGCTTGCCCCGCCGCAATTGCTGGCGGACGTAACGCGCCTGCGGGCCGGCCTGGCGAACATCGCGCCCGCGATGGTGCTGATCGGCCGACGTCAGCTGCGCTCCAACAACAGCTGGATGCACAACATCTCGGGCCTGGTCGGCGGCTCCAACCGCTGCACGCTGCAGGTACACCCCGACGACGCGACCCGTCTCGGTCTCGGCGAACAGGCCGAGATCACCTCGGCGGCCGGCTCGTTGACGGTGCAAGTGGAGCTGACGCCGACGATCATGCCCGGCGTGGTGAGCCTGCCGCACGGCTGGGGCCACGGCGCGAGCACCACCCAGTCGGTCGCGCTGGCGCACGCCGGGGTGAATGCCAATGTGCTGACCGATGATTCGGTGGTGGACGCGGTTTCCGGCACCGCTGTGTTCAACGGAGTGCCGGTGACGGTAGGTCCGGCCTGATCGGTCCCGGCCTGGAAACTGTTGCGCAAACTCGGCTTTCATCCCATTCGCAACAATGGAGACGCCCCACCGACAGTGAGAGTCCCCTAGACTGGGTGAGATTGCGGTCACAGCGGGGGTTTCGTCTAGAGGCCCGCATCAACCGGTACGGCTAGCAGAGGGGGCCCGATGCCCGAAAAATTCGTCGGCAGCGACGGAGAACACGAGCTACAGGACACGTTGGGAACCTCGGACAGGGCCGAGCGCTTCTACGACGACCAGGTGATCGATTACCTGAACCCCACAATGGTGGATTTCGTCGCCCGCATGGACATGGCCTTCATCGCCACTGCCGATTCACACGGGGAATGTGACTCCAGCTTCCGGGCGGGGCCGCCCGGATTTCTGCACGTGATCGACGATCGCACGATTGCGTACCCCGAGTATCGAGGTAACGGGGTGATGGCCAGCCTGGGCAATATCCTCGAGAACCCGCATGTCGGGATCCTGATGATCGACTTCGTTCGCGATCTCATCGGCCTGCACATCAACGGGAAAGCCCGCATGGTCGCCGACAGCGAGCTGCGCGGCACCGTCACCGACCTACCACCTGCCGAGCGGGGGAAAACCTCGCAGGTGTGGGTCGTCGTCGATGTCGAGGAGGCCTACATCCACTGCCGCAAACACATTCCGCAGATGGTGCCGGTCGCCCGGGATCAGCGCGAATGGGGTACCGACAATGTGCGCGCCAAGGGTGGCGACTACTTCGGCGTCAAGGCGGGCCGACAGCATGTCGAGGCCAAAGCGGGCTGACCTACTCGAGCTTGAAGATCACCGCACGCTGCACCACGAAGTTGATGACCGTTGCGGTGCCCTGAGCGACGACGAACGCGAGCGGCTGACGCCACCACTCGTCGGCCAGCGCGAAGTACATCGCCGCGTAGATCCCGACCTGCACGGCGAAGGTCACCGCGTACAGCGCGACCACCGCGAGGAACCGTGCCCTGCTCGGCTCGGCGTTGAACGTCCAGCGCCGATTGATCAGGTACGCGGTGGTCGTGCCCGCGATGAAGCTGATCGCCTTGGCGAGAACCTCCGGCAAACCGAGCACGTTCGACAGCAGGGTGAGCAGGCCGAAGTCGACGACAGCCGACAAACCACCGGTCAGCGTGAACCGCACGATCTGCGTCTTGAGGTCTACATCGGTCCCTCCTGGCTCGTCGACCAGGGGAATTTCGGCGGGCAGCGGCAGATGCGGTTGGGCTTGCACGTGAGGAAGACTACGAGACCGGTCGCTCCTCGCGCCATGCATGTAGCCTCTTAGCCGATGTCTGAGAACATTTCGACCACCAACGATGACGCGTTCGCGCTACCCACGCGCACCCGCAAGCTCACCGGTTGGGGTCGCACCGCACCCACCTCCGCCGAAGTGCTCTCGACCAGCGATCCGGAACTGATCGCCAAGGCCGTGAGCATGGTGGCGCAGGACAACGACTCGAAGCCGGCGCATCTGCGACGCGGCGTGATCGCGCGTGGCCTAGGCCGCTCGTACGGCGATCATGCCCAGAACGCGGGCGGGCTGGTCATCGACATGCCCGCGCTCAACCGCATTCACCGCATCGACCGCGATTCGCGCATGGTCGAGGTGGACGGCGGTGTGAGCCTGGACCAGCTGATGAAGGCCGCGCTGCCGTTCGGTCTGTGGGTGCCCGTGCTACCCGGTACTCGCCAGGTGACCATCGGCGGCGCCATCGCCTCCGATATCCACGGCAAGAACCACCACAGCGAGGGCAGCTTCGGCAACCACGTCCGCTCGATCGACCTGCTCACCGCCGACGGCGCGGTGCGCACGATCTCGCCGACCGAGGACGCCGAGCTGTTCTGGGCGACTGTCGGCGGCAACGGCCTGACCGGCATCATCCTGCGCGCCACCATCGAGATGGCGCCCACCGAGACCGCGTACTTCCTCAACGACGGCGTCAAGACCTCGACGCTGGACGAGACGATCGCGGCACACAGCGACGGCAGCGAAGCGGACTACACGTACTCGAGCGCGTGGTTCGACGTGATCAGCCCGCTGCCCAAGCTCGGTCGCAGCACGATCACCCGAGGACGCCTCGCCAAGCTCGACGAGCTGCCAAAGAAGCTGCAGAAGAAGCCGCTCGCGTTCGACGCGCCCCACTTGATGACGGTGCCGGATATCTTCCCGAACTTCACCATGAACAAGCTGACGCTGTCGGCCGTCGGTGAGGCGTACTACGCGATGGGCGGGAACTACACCGGCAAGGTGCAGAATCTGACGCAGTTCTACCACCCGCTCGACATGATCTCGGAGTGGAACCGCGGCTACGGCTCCAACGGCTTTCTGCAGTACCAGTTCGTGGTGCCGACCGAGGCCGTCGAAGAATTCAAGCGGATCATCATCGACATCCAGGCGTCCGGGCACTACTCGGCGCTGAATGTGTTCAAGCTGTTCGGTCCGGGTAACCAGGCTCCCTTGAGCTTCCCGATGCCGGGCTGGAACATCTGCGTCGACTTCCCGATCAAGAAGGGCCTCAACGAGCTGGTCACCGATCTGGACCGGCGCGTGATGGAGTTCGGCGGGCGGCTGTACACCGCGAAGGACTCACGCACTTCCGCCGAGGCGTTCCACAAGATGTACCCGCGGATCGACGAGTGGATCAAGGTCCGCCGCAGCGTCGACCCGAATGGCGTGTTCATGTCCGATATGGCCAGGAGGCTGGAGCTCCAGTGATCAACGCAGTTGGCAACCCGCAGACCATCCTGCTCTTCGGTGGCACCTCCGAGATCGGTCTCGCGATCTGCGCCGAGTACCTGCGCAAGAGCCCGGCCCGGGTCATCCTGGCGAACCTGCCCGGCGATCCGCTGCTCGAGAACGCCGTCACCACGCTGAAGGCCGCAGGCGCGACCCAGGTCGACGTCATCGACTTCGACGCGCTCGACACCGACTCGCACCCGAAGGTCGTCGATTCGGCGTTCGCCGCGGGTGACGTCGATGTCGCGATCGTGGCGTTCGGCGTGCTCGGCGATGCCGAGGAGCTGTGGCAGAACCAGCGCAAGGCGGTCATGACCGTCGGCATCAACTACACCGCCGGTGTCTCGGTGGGCGTGCTGGTCGGCGACAAGTTCAAGGCACAGGGCCACGGCCGGATCATCGTGATGTCCTCGGTGGCCGGTGAGCGCGTTCGCCGCTCCAACTTCGTCTACGGCTCCACCAAGGCGGGCCTGGACGGCTTCTACCTCGGTCTCGGCGAAGCGCTGCGCCCCTTCGGCCCTCGCGTCACCGTCATCCGCCCGATGCAGGTGCGCACCTCGGCGACCAAGGCCCACTGGGAAGCCACCGGCTCCAAGGAAGCCCCGCTCACCGTCGACCCGGAAGACGTCGCCAAGCTCGCCGTCGCCGCCTCGGAGAAGGGCACCGAGATCGTCTGGGCCCCCGGCGAGGCCCGCTTCCTGATGTCGGCCCTGCGCCACGTGCCGCGCCCGATCTTCCGCAAGCTCCCGATCTGATCGACTGCGTTTCGGACTGCCGCATCATCCCCGGATGGTGCGGCAGTTCTGCGTTCGGGCTCCACTAGGCTGGCCCGGACCGTGGAGCACAGTGGAGCCGGAGGATTGCGCGCCGATGACGACCAATGACGAGGTGCGGGCGGGGCGCAGGATCTGGACCGGGGTCGGTGAAGGGGTCGCCGCCGCGGTGGTGGCACTCGTTGTCGCCGCGGTGGGACTGTTCGCGTTCTCGGCGGTGCAGTGGCCCGCGTTCAACTCCTCCCATGTGACTCGCGCCCTGACCACGGTGGGCCAGGTCGTTGCGATCGCGCTGCTGGTGGTCTCGGTGCTGTTGATCCGCCTGCGGAAGTGGCCGGTGGCGGCGAAACTGCTGTCCTGGGTCGGTATTTCGAGCTTCGTCACCGTCACGCTGGGGATGCCGCTGGCCGCGACGAAGTTGTACCTGTTCGGTGTCTCGGTGGATCAGGAATTCCGGACCGAGTATCTGACGCGGCTCACCGACAGCGCCGCTCTGCGCGATATGACCTATGTGGATCTGCCGCCGTTCTATCCGGCCGGGTGGTTCTGGATCGGCGGGCGCGTGGGCAACGTGCTCGGCCTGGACGGCTGGGAAGTGTTCAAGCCGTACGCGATCGGGCTGCTCGCCATTGCCGCCGCGGTGGCGCTGGTGTTGTGGATGCAATTGGTGCGGGCCGATATGGCGGTGGGGGCGGCTGCCGCTGTCACGGCGATGACGTTGGCTTACGCCTCGCCGGAGGCGTATGGCGCGGTGCTCGTGGTGTTCATTCCGCCGGTGCTGGTACTGGCGTGGGGTGCGTTGCATCGTCGTTCCGGCGGGTGGGGCGCGGTGCTCGGAACCGGGGTGTTCCTCGGGGTGGCCGCGTGTTTCTACACGTTGTATCTGGCGATCGCGGCGTTCACCGTGGTGATCATGGGGGTGGTCGCGGCCGGGTTCGCGGTCTACTCGCAGCGGGCAGCCGGGCGTCGGGCACACCGGGTCGGCGGAGCACGGGCCGACTCGGCGGCCACTGACGCCGGAGCTACTTCGAGCAGCGCGTCGCCCGCGTGGCGTGCCGCGATCGCGCCGCTGACCAGGCTGGCGGCCATCGGCGGTATCGCCGTCGTGCTGGCCCTCGTCGTGTGGACGCCGTATCTGCTGAAGATGCTGTCCGGCGCGAAGTTGCCGTCCGGCAACGCCTTCCACTACCTGCCCGAATCCGGCGCCCAGCTCGCGTTCCCGATGCTCGAGTTCTCCCTGCGCGGAGCGTTCTGCCTGCTCGGTGTGCTGTGGCTGGTGATTCGGGCCGGATCATCCAGGCGCGCACAGGCACTGGGCATCGGCGTCGTATCGATCTATCTGTGGACGCTGCTCTCGATGGCGGCGACCGCGGCGGGCACGACCCTGCTGTCCTTCCGACTCGAGCCGGTCCTGCTCGCACTGCTCGCCGCCGCCGGCGTTTTCGGCTTCGTCGAAGGCGCGACCGCCGTCTACCAGGCGTTGAACGAACCCGCCCCCTTCCGAACCGCCGCGGCGGCGATCGCCGTCCTCGGCGCTCTCGCCTTCGCCCAGATGATCCCCACCGTCCTCACCCACGAAATCGACACCGCCTACACCGACACCGTGCCCACCGATGTCCCGAACGCCGACGGCACCTACGGGGAACGCGCCGACAAGCGCAAGCCCTCCGCGGTCGCGTACTACCACGCCGTCGACGAGGCCATCCTGGCCCGAACCGGCAGGCCCCGCGACGAATCCGTTGTCCTCACCGCCGACACCACCTTCCTGGCCTTCTACCCCTACTGGGGCTTCCAGGCCCTCACCTCCCACTACGCGAACCCCTTGTCCGACTTCAAGGCTCGCGCCGCCACCATCGCCGACTGGAGCAAGCTCCCCGACTCCCCCGCCCTGGTCGAAGCACTGTCGAAGTCGCCGTGGCGGGCCCCCGACGCCTTCCTCTTCCGCAACGACGGCGACAACTACACCCTGCGCCTGGCCGAAGACGTCTACCCGAACGACCCGAACGTCAAGCGCTACACGGTGTCGTTCCCCAAGTCCCTGTTCACCGATCCCGCCTTCACCGCCACCGAGATCGGTCCCTTCACCCTGATTACCGTGCGCTGATCCGAGGCCACGTTCGGCCGATCCCCGTTCACGCAGCGGTGCGGCCGAGATAGTGGAGGAGTTCGGCGGTGGGCGTGGTTGCCGGTCCTTCGACGATCGGGGCGTAGGCGCCCCACTGCCGGAGGGGTTCGATGATCTCGGCGTCGGCGCCCGAACCGGGGGCCGGGTGGATCGTGCGGGCGGCCGCGAGAAGGTGGGCCGACAGTTCGTCGGTGAGGGGCGACGGCTGACCGGTGGCGATCGCGATGTCCCAGGCGTGCACCGCCGCGTCGAGAGCGGCGAGGGTGGCGGCGACGGGGGTGGGGAGATCGCCGTGCGGGAGAGGCGTGGGCACGGTGGCGGTGGCGGCGGCGACCGTGGCCCAGGCCGCGGCGGTCTGGTCGATGGCTTCGCGGACCAGCGCGGCGGCGGTGCCGTCGATGGCGCCGGAGGGGTCGAAGGGGTTGTAGGACGGGCCGGGGCCGACTCCGAGGGCAGCGGCGTAGGCGAGTTGATCGCCCGCCGCGTGCTGGATGACCTGGGTGACGGTCCAGTCCGAGCAGGGGGTGGGCAGGTCCCACTGGTCGTCGGCGATACCGGCGACGGCGTCGCTGAGGGCCTGGTAGGAGGTGGCGACCACGTCGCGCCAGACGGTTTCGAGGGCTGCGGTGCTGTTCATGATGGTGCCTTTCGTTTCGGTGATGACTCCAGCCTAGAAACCTATTAGGCTCATTTCTTTCCTAATTTTCTCCGAGGTGGAAAATGGCTGCGACAACCCCGCGCGTCCTGCGTCTGCTCGCCCTGCTGCAGGACCGCGGCTACACCGGCCGCGAACTCGCCGAGCGACTCGACATCACCGAACGCACCGTGCGCAACGACATTTCGCGACTCCGCGAACTCGGCTATCCCGTGCACGCGGAACGGGGCGCGATCGGCGGCTATCGCCTCGGCCGAGGCGCGACCATGCCGCCGCTGCTCCTCGACGACGAGGAAGCCGTCGCGGTCGCGCTGTCCATCGCTGTCGCCCACGACGGCTCGCTCGCCGTCTCCGACATCGGCGAGCAGCTCACCCGAGCACTGCGCAAGATCGAACAGATCCTCCCGAAACGCCTGCAGCGCAAGGTTTCCGCACTGCGCGATGCCACCGAGATCGGCCCGGCCACCACCGGCTCACGCGAACCGGACGCACCGGTCGCCACGGGCATCCTCACCACCCTCGCCGACGCCGTCCGCCGCACCACCGCCGTCACCGTCGAAACATCCGACGGCACCACAGAGCTCGAGCCCTACCGGCTGATCAACTGGCAACGCCGCTGGTACCTCGTCGCCTACAGCATGAACACCCATGACTGGACGGCCCTCCCAGCTGCCGGGATCACCCGGGCCGAGGCCGGCGCTCGCGTCTTCGCCCCGCGCGCACTCCCGGACGACGACCTCGTCGCCTTCGTCATGCGCCACATCGCGTCCACCGGCTGGCGGGTGCACGCCCGCGTCACCGTCCTCGAACCGGCCGAGTCCGTCATCGCCAGGATCAACCCGGCGGTCGGTGTGGTCGAGCCCATCGACGAGCACAGTTGTGTGCTGCTCACCGGCGCCGACGCGATGGAGACGATCGCGATCTACCTCAGCATGTTGATGATGGATTTCCGCGTCGACGGCCCGCCGGAACTGGTCGCGCACCTGCGCACCCTGGCCCGCCGCTACACCGAATCGGTCGCACCGTGACGCGGTGCCGATCGTGTCCGATCCGTGCCGGAACCAGGTGTTCATCCCGCCCTACGGCACTACACTGACGGGTGCGGCACGGTCGTCGCCGACGGAGCGGCACAACCCCATCGGCGGCTGTTGGAATCAGATCCTGCACGTCACGGGTCCCGGCGACCCGCTACCGGAGGAGGACGTATGTCCGATCCGTTGCACACGAGGGTGTGCCTCACCGGCCTGAACTGCTCCTGCCCGAGCATCAGTGTTTTCCTGGTGCCCGAACCGCTGGTTCTGGGCGGGCAGATGATGCACCTGCTCGAACAGGCCCCGGTCGCCGGGCGAATACTCGAACCCACCCCCGACACCGAACTGATCGACCTGATCCAGGCCGTGCGCACGCCGCTGGATACGCGTGGGCTCGCTCGCGCGCAGCAGGTCGCGTTCTCCGGTCCGCGCCACGATCCGCCGGTCGCGCGGGAGGTTCTGCACGACCATCTCATCGAAGAACCCGCGCCGTGGGGGCTCGATGTGGACGATCCGGCCGAGCTCACCCGGCTGGCGATGCTGCCCGAACGACGCATCGGCGTGCGCCGCATCGATGATTTCCAGGCGCATTCGGTCCGCCAGGCGATGGAGGCCGTCTATCGGTATTTCGCGATCGACCAGCGCATTCCCCTCGTCTATCACGGCTTCGCCGACCCGCGCGATGGCTGGTTCGCGCTGCGCGCATCGGCGGCGTGAGCCGATCCCCGCGGTGTGACGGCATCGACCCTGTGTCTATCGACACCCGATAGCTACTGGTGTGCGGGAGCTCGATAGACCACAATATGTCCGGTCAGTGTCAACAAACCGCGCGGTCGGTGTCGCGGGGCGAGTACGCTGCGAAATGTTGGAAGTTCGGCCGACCGAAATCAGGTTTTGGTAGCGCTGATCGGTACGGATGCAGAGGTATAGCTATGACGCTCAACCGACCGGAGCGGATCGATCTTTTGTTGACACGGACGCAACGTCTCGGCCGTGAACCCGAACCGCGCGAGCAGCTCGACTCACTCGCCGCGATCGAACGGGTCGTCATCGACGCCACCATCGCCCTGCTCGCGCCCGGCCAGAAATTCGCACTGCTGTGGTCGCTGCAGGTCGGCGAGCAGACCGTCGCCGGGGTACAGATCAAAGAGCGCAATGGAACGGTCACCAACCTGATGCCGCCCACCGAGGTGCTCGAATACCTGACCGATCACAAGCGCATGTCCTACGACCCCGAGACCGGGGCCTGGCTCAGCGCCGAGATCTTCATCGCGGGCCCCACGCGATACAAGACCAACTACTCCACCGTCGCCGTCGCGGACTGGATGCCGGAGGTCTCGGCCGACGACCTGCGCGCCGAATTCACCGCCTTCCCGCGCCCCGACACCGAGATCCCCGACTGGGCCCGAACCCAGCTCGACTGGGCCGACCGCCGCACCGGATAGCTGTCAGTGCTCTATGGCAGGCTGACCGCTGTCATGAGCAGGCACACCACCTTCCGCTACTGCCTCGATCCAACGGTCGAGCAGCTGAACAGCCTTGTTCGGCATGCGGGCGCGGCAAGGTTCGCGTTCAACCAATGTTTGCAACTGCATTTGCTTGCACGACGTGCCCACAAACGGCAGGCCGCTGTGCCAGTGCCGTGGACTGGATTCGATCTGATCAACGTCTTCAATGCATGGAAGAAGACCGTGCATGCGGGCCGCGTCATCACCGTCGACAGCACAGGTAGCGCCGATGTCACGGCCACCGGGCTGGCTTGGCGGAACAGCGTTTGTCAGCAGGTATTCGAAGAATCAGCCGTCGACTGCGGCCGGGCGCTGAAAGCATGGACGGACTCCCGACGTCACAAACGCGCTGGACCCCGGGTGGGGCATCCCCGATTCAAGCGGAAAGGCCACTGCCTGCCTTCGTTCCGGTTGCGCAATAAATCTCCCAAGAAGCCCACCATCCGTATCGGCGACGGGCAGCGGCCGAGATCGGTAACACTGCCGGGACTCGGCCTGATTCCGGTACACGATGACACCCGGCGCCTGCGGCGACTTCTCGGAAGCGGTCGGGCGAATATTCTGTTCGCCACGATCAGCCAGCGAGCCGGACGATGGTGGATCAGCGTGACTGTGGAGGCCGCGGACACGCATCCCGCCATGCAGCACACTGCACGGCCGAGCGGTGATGCAGGTGGATGGGTAGGCGTGGATCGAGGACTGTCCGCGTTTGCCGTTGCGGCGACCAGTGACGGCGAAGAGCGTGTTCGGATCACAGATCATCCGAAACCCCTGACGGGTGGGCTGCGGCGGCAGCGCTACCTCTCCCGAGCTGTCACGCGTAAGGAGAAGGGTTCACGCAACAGGCGGATGGCTGCTGCCCAGCTCGGAAAGTACCACCACCACATCGCAAACATCCGCCGCCATTTCCTGCACGAGGTTTCGAATCAGCTGGTCAAAAGCCACGACCGGCTCGTCATCGAAGACCTCCACGTGCAGGGCATGCTCCGCAACCGCAGTCTCGCTCGCGCGATCAGCGATGCCGGCTGGGCCGAATTCGCCCGGCTACTCACCTATAAACAGCAGTGGCGCGGCGGTGAATTGGTGAGAGCGCAGCGTTGGTACCCGTCTTCTAAAACATGCTCCACCTGCGGTTGCGCCCGCGCTGATCTGAGACTGCACGAGCGAGTGTTCAATTGCGACACGTGCGGCGCCGCGCTCGATCGTGACCTGAATGCCGCGATCAATCTCGCCACCTGGGCCGAACAGCGTGCCACCCAGGTCCGGGACCCCCAAGCAGGAGGCCCGGTCATCAACGCCCACCGACAGTCCCGCTCTGGCCGCCACCTCCGTGTCGGTGAAACAGGTCTGAATGACGTGGGAACCGACGTTCGGCCAGCATCCGCTGTCTGAACCGATGGACGCCCGAGAAGGGCGGTGCCGTACCACTCACACCAAAGTGCGACGGCACGCTTTAGCATCAGTCCCCGTGCGACCGGACCGATCTGAACGAGCGTTCACCCGATACCGCCTGATCGCCCTTGTCTGTGGGCTGCTCGGGTTCGTGCTTGCCCTGCTCACACCGCTGTTGCCGGTGCGCCAAGACCGCGCGAGCCTGGACTGGCCGCAGGCGGGCGCGACCAGCGTCGAGGCACCGCTGGTGTCGTATGTGCCGCAGCGGCTCGATGCGCAGCTGCCGTGCACGATGCTGAGTGGGCTGCCCGGCCCCGGCGCGGAGAACCCGAGCACGACCACCCTGTTGACGACGATTCCGGTCGCCTCCGGCAAAGCCGACCGCGGGCTGAGCGTCAGCGTGCGCGACGGCGTGGTGGGAGTGCAGGCGCGCGATGTGCCGATGCTGTCGGCGCCGATCGCCGAGATCGGCGGTTGCGAGCGGATCAGCATCGTCTCGACCATCGAGGCGACGACCGTCGAGTTCATCGGCGCCGCGCGCCAGGACGGCACCCCGTTCCGCAACACCGTCACCGTCGACAAGCGCCCGCAGATCGTCGGCGTCTACACCGACCTCGACGCGGCGGCCCTCACCGGCGCCCGGCTGCACGCCGATATCGACTCCCGCTTCACCTCGACGCCGACCACGCTGAAACTCGTGGCGATGATCGGCGCCGGGGTCTTCACCCTGCTCGCGTTGATCGCGCTGCACCTGCTCGACACCGCCGACGGCCGCCGCGCGCGGCGCTTCCTGCCCCGGCACTGGTGGCGGATCACTCCCACCGACGTGGTGGTGGTCGTTACGCTGCTCGGCTGGCATGTGATCGGCGCCAACACCTCCGACGACGGCTACATCCTCAATATGGCGCGCGCGTCGGGCCCGTCGGGCTACATGGCGAACTACTACCGCTGGTTCGGCGTGCCGGAGGCCCCGTTCGGCTGGTCCTACGAACTGCTCGCCTGGATGACGAAGGTCTCCGACGCCAGCCCGTGGATGCGCCTGCCCGCCCTCGCCGCCGGACTGGTCTGCTGGGCCGTGATCAGCCGAGAAGTGCTGCCCCGCCTCGGTGCTCGCGTGCGCCGCGACAAGGTGGCGCTGTGGACGGCGGGGCTGGTGTTCCTCGCCTTCTGGCTCCCCTACGACAACGGCCTTCGCCCCGAACCGCTGATCGCGGCGGGCGCCCTGCTCACCTGGTGCCTCATCGAACGCGCCATCGCCACCGCGCGACTGCTGCCCGCCGCCCTGGCCGTCCTCGTGGCCGCCTTCTCGCTGGCGGCAGGCCCGACCGGACTGATCTGCATCGCCGCGCTGCTCGCGGGCACCCGCCCGGTCATGCAGATCATCATCAAACGCGCGCAAGGTCTGCGACCACGCCGGATCGCCGCCGACAATGCGGTCGACGCCGCCGACCAGAGTTCCGCGCCTGCCGGCCGCAAGCCCGAACGACTCTCACTGGGCACCAAGATCTTCCGTTATGCCGCGCTCCTTGCCCCCGGCGTCGCGGCGGGCACGCTGGTGCTCATCATCGTCTTCGCCGACCAGACGCTGGCCACCGTCATGGAAGCCACCCGAGTCCGCACTCTCGTCGGCCCGAACGTCGCCTGGTTCGACGAGCGCACCCGCTGGGACTCGCTGTTCATGCTCTCCCCCGACGGCTCGCTGGCCCGCCGTTTCGGCGTCCTGGTGATGCTGCTGTGCCTGCTCGTCTGCATCCTGCAGGTCCTGCGCAAGGGCCGCATTCCCGGCACCTCACGCGGCCCCTCGGTGCGCATCCTCGGCATCGTCTTCGCGGCACTCCTGCTGATGATGTGGACGCCGACCAAGTGGACCCACCACTTCGGCGTCTACGCGGGCCTCGCGGGCTCGCTGGCGGCCTTGGCGGCGGTGGCTGTGGGCACCAACGGAATTCGCGCCCCCCGCAATCGCTCGCTGTTCGCGGCGGCCGTTCTGTTCCTGCTCGCGATGACCTTCACCGGCTCCAACGGTTGGTGGTACGTGTCCAGCTACGGCGTGCCGTTCTGGGACAAGGCGCCGATGGTGGCGGGCAAGGGCGTGTCGACCCTGTTCCTCGGACTCAGCATCCTCGCTCTCCTCGTCGCGCTGTATTTCCACCTGCGCGACCCCTACCGAACCCCTTCGGATACCGGGCGTTTCGATCGTTTCGCGACCATGCCGCTGACCATCGCGGCTGCCTTGCTCGTGCTGTTCGAGGTGGCGTCGATGGCCAAGGGGGCCATCACCCAGTACCCCGCCTATTCCATCGCGAAGTCGAATATCAATTCGCTGCAGGGCGATACGTGCGGCCTCGCCAATGACGTTCTGGTGGAAACGAATACCGCCGACTCACTGCTCACCCCCTACACCGGCGCCCCCGCCGACGGGCTGAACGCCGAATCCACCGGCTTCACCCCGGACGGCGTCGCCGACGATCTCACCGCCGATGCCGACGAAACCGTGGTCGGCGGCGCCAACTCGGTCGACACCGATTCCGCCAACAAGACCACCGAGACCACCGGCGCGGGCACCGGCGGCGGCACCAGCGCCGAACCCGGCATCAACGGCAGCACCGTCGCCCTGCCGTTCGGCCTGGACCCCGCCCGAACACCGGTCCTCGGCTCCTTCCAGGACGGCGTGCAGCAGCAGGCGAAGCTGACCTCACAGTGGTATCGCGTCGACCTCGGCGACAGCGTGCGCGACGATCCCGCCTATCAGGCCCTCGTGGTCACCGCGGCCGGGCGGATCCGCTACGTCGATACCGACGGCGTGGTGCACTACGGCCAGGATCTGCGCCTGGAATACGGCACCCGCGCCCCCGACGGTTCCGTCGAGGTCACCGGCTCGGTCGCGCCGATGGATATCGGCCCCGCCCCGTCGTGGCGCAACCTGCGCGTGCCGATCGATCAGCTGCCCGTCGGCGTGAACGCGGTTCGCTTGGTCGCCGCCGACAACGACATCACCGGCAAGCAGTGGCTCGCGGTCACACCGCCGCGCCTGCCGAAACTGGCCACCCTGGACTCGGTGGTCGGCCGGACGGACCCGGTGCTGCTCGACTGGCACGTCGGCCTCGCGTTCCCCTGCCAGCGTCCGTTCGAGCACCACGACGGCGTCGCGGAGGCCCCACAGTGGCGGATCATGCCCGACAGGGTCGGTTCGGACGCGTCCAACGCCTGGCAGGACGACATCGGCGGCGGCCCGCTCGGGTGGACAAATCTGCTGTTGAAGGCCGAGACTGTGCCCACCTATCTCGACCACGATCTCGGCCGTGACTGGGGCTCGCTGGAGCGGTTCACGCCGTATCAGCCCGCACCGCCCGCGAAGATCGGCGTGACTGTGATCGATCAGACAGGACGCGCCAAAGAACCGGCAATTCGGGCACAGTAGGACTACGTAGGGACACTGGCAGCGTAAGGGCAGTGACCGGGCATTGGCGCAGGTCTCTCATGAAACCTTCAGTGCCCGTTAGGGTTTCGATTTGATGAAACACCTGTAAATGACATGGTAAAGGTCCTGTGCCTGCACGTTTGAGCACGTACCCTTGTGGGTATGACAGGAGCCTTCGATGACATGGATCTACGAGATCTCGTCGAGTTGCTCAGCAACGACGAGAAGCAAGAACTACGACCGGCCGTAATGCGGGTACTGGAAAGACTGCCTTCACAAGAGGTATTACGCCGCGACCTGAACCGTCGCATGCTCAACGTCTGACTCCTGTCCCTCATACGACCACAAAGGCGCGGACCACATCCTGTGATCCGCGCCTTTTACTGTCCGGCCGAGGTCAGAACACCCGCAGTGGGCCCGGGCTCCACAGCCCGTTGCGCGGCGCGGTGCCGGTCTCCAGCTCGGCGGGCGTGGCCTGCGCGTACTGGTCGTAGCGTTCCAGCGAGCCCCAGTCGCGAGCCCAGTCGTCCTTCAGATAGGTCGGGATGGTGACCCGGCTCGCCAACATCTGCGTCATGCCGAGCGGACCACCGAACTCCTGCGCCTGCCAGGTATCGGTCGACGAGATCGCCAGCGGACGGTCCGGCAGGATCCGGTAGTTCGCCACCTCGGCCACGCCGTTCTTGTGCGCGAACGGACGCTGGCACGGGAACTGCAGGCCGACGGCCCAGTCCAGCAGGACCGGCTGGTCACGGCCGACGAACGTGTCCAGAGTCTGCAGCTTGGGCACCCGAGGCGGGGTGAACGCCAGCCACTGATCGCCGATCAGGATCGGGTCGTTGACCATCACGCGTACCGCGTTCACCTCGGCCGGGAGGTCGGCCAGCGGCACCCGCAGGTTGCGCCACGACGGGGCGGGGCCGATATCGCGCGGCTGGTAAGCGCCGAGCGTGGTGACACTGCCGTCGGGGTTGCGGGTGCCGTATTCGACGAACAGCGCCTGGCCGTACTTGTCGGAGCCCGAGTCGTCCTTGGAGGCGATGCGACCGGCCGCGCTGATCACGACCAGCGGCGAGTCGTCCGAGCGGGCGGGCAGACCGTACCAGGCCGATTCCAGGTGGGCAGGCTGCTGCATGCCCTCCTGGTAGGAGCCCAGAATCGGGGTCTGAGCGGGGTCGAGGCCGAACGGCAGCGCCACGGTCGAACCGTTGATGCCGCGTGCGCCCTCGCCGCCGCCGGTGCCCGCGCTCTCGCCTTCGGCGAAGGCCGCGCCCACCGACTGGTTGCTGGTGTTGCCGGTGCCCGGCTTCACCTCGACCGCGTCTGCCGACAGGTCGCTCGGCACCCCGTTGGGGGTGAACCCGACCGAGCCGGTGCCCGCGAGCGGGTCGTTGGGGTCGGTGAACGGACGGGCCGGGTCGACGATCGGGTCGAGCCTGCCGCCGTTCGGGTCGGGTTCGACCAGCACGTCGTTGGCCAGGCCACACGAGTTGTTGCTCAACGCGTCGATGTTGGAGCGGCCGAGCGAGTAGCCGGGGTACTGCTGGGTCGCGCCCTTGACCAGTGAGAGCACCTCGAACAGCACCATCAGGCCGACCACGATGGTGAGCGGGATGGCGGCGAACTTGCGGATCCGTCTGCCGCGCTTGGTTTTCGCCGACGGCACCGGCCGCACATAGTCCTCGCGCAGCGCGTACCAGCCGACCAGGGCCAATGCCACGCCGAACAGGATGAGCATCACCGTGTTCGAGTGCACGCCGCGCAGCGAGATGGTCTTGTCGAACCACGGCACGCCGTAGCTGGACACATACCAGTAGCCGTTGATGCCGGAGAACGACAGCGCGAGCACGAACAGCAATCCGGCCAGGAAGATCGCCCGGTTCTTGCGTGACCGCAGCGCGCTCTGCGACACCGCCACCGCGGTCACCGCCGCGAGCCCACCCGCGATGCCCGCGTAGGCGCCGAAGTGGTGGGTCCACTTGGTGGGGTTGAACATCATGAAAAAGATCGTGCCGAAGACGATGCCCATCAAACGCCAGGTCGGACCCGACGCGATCCCCGGCACCTGACGGCGGCGCAGCAGCACCAGCAGCGTCGTGAACAGGCACAGCAGCATCACCAGGAAGGCGAAACGGCGAGCCAGCGAGCCGTCGACAGTCTCGACGAACATGTAGTAGTAGCGCAGGTAGTCCTCGTACCAGGCCAGGTTCGGGCCGGTGGCCTGACGCACCCGGTTGGCTTCCTGGATGCCCGCGAAGGTCTGGTCGCCGTAGACGACCGTGAGCACGAGCACGCCCGCCGACGCGATCGGAGCCAGCAGCGCGAGCGTGCCGAACTCGCGATGACGGCGCACGATGATCCGCACCAGCGGCCGGATACCGGCCAGCAGCGCGGCGATACACATCAGGCCGGTGGGCGCGGCAGCGAGGGTGAACGCCGCGATCAGCACCGCGATACCCGCGGGCAGCAGGCGGCCGGTGGCGATGGCGCGTTCGATGGAAACCCAGGTGAGCAGTGCGCCGAGGGCGACGATCGGCTCCGAGCGCAGACCGTTGTCGAAGGGCAGCCAGAACGCCAGGAACACCAGTCCACCGGTCCACAGCGCCACCTGAGAGCGCTTCACCGCATTGCCGAGGCGAGGGACCACTTCGCGGCTGATCACCATCCAGCACAGGATCGCGCAGATCAGCGCGGGCACGCGCACCCATGGGCTGGCCGTGGAGATCTCGGCGAACACCTGGATGACGTAGTAGTACCAGCCGAACGGCGCCTCGGGGACGCCGTACCAGCGGAAGTAGTTGGCCATATAGCCCGCGTCGGGGGCCACGCGCACCATCGACAGGATGTAGCCGTCGTCGGAGGTGTTGGCGCCGACGAAATGCCAGACCAGCAGCGTGCCGACCACCGCGCCGTCGGCCCAGGTAGGCTTCAGCCAGTTGCGCGGCAGGAAGCGGCGGTGCCCACGCCCGTCACTGCCGTCGAGACGACCGAGCGCGCCGAGCGCCAGCAGGGTGCACAGCACGGCCGCGATGATCGCCACCAGCTTGATCAGCGACGGGCTCGACGAGAAGCGGGTGTCGATCGTCGAGGTCAGCGAGAGACCCGGCGGCACCGCGCCTTCGAGATCGGTGAACACGCCGACGATCTGGGGCCGCAGGTCACCGGCGAGCTGCCCCTGCACGGGCACCTGCACGGTTTCCACCACGCCCGGCTGACCGGCGACCGGCCGCTCGACCTGCTTGCTCAGCCCCACGAACTCCGCACTCGTGCGGTTCTGATCGGAACTGATCCGGATCGCCGAGCACCCGTCCATCGCCGACCGGTCCGCCGAGGCGACCACCGCGTTGCGATCCACCACATCGACGGCCGTATCGGACACGCGCACGAACAGCGCCTCCAGGGCCGCGCGATCGCCCTGTGGCGGCGCGGTCGCCAGCAGCATGCCGCCCTGTTCCGGCAGCGTCGCCACGGCCGAACACGGGATCGACACATTCAGGTCGATCGGCACCTGCGACATCAGCGGTGCGGCCACGTTCGCGAGCGTGCCGTTCTGCGGCCAGTTCAGTTGCGCGGTCGTCTGGGTGACCGGAAGAAACGGCGTGGCCACCGCGAACAGCGCACCGAGAATCCCGGCGACGATCGCGATCCATCGCGCGATCCGGAAGTCCTTCGCGGTGGCCACCGGTTCGGCAGGAGGCTTGGTAAGAACGGCTGTAGCGGCGTCTGGCACGGTTCGACATGCTATCGGTCCCTCGGTACTTGTGAGGGGTCGCACGCCGAGTCGGTAAAATAGCTGGTGTGACTATGCACCATCGGTGCATAGTCACACCACATGGTCAGCAGGGGGCGGCATCCGAAAAAGGCAATCAATACGGCCCTCGCAGAGCTCGACCTCGATCGTTTCGAGGTCGAAGAAATCCACCGCGGACACCGCTGGGGCGTCGTCCGCCACCGTTCCAGCGGTGACACGATTGCTATCTGGTCGACCGATTGAAAGGAATCGTCATGGGTCGCCATGAATTCACGCTGGTACTCGATCACACGCCAACCGATGACGACCTCGACGCGCTCTACGACGCGGGGCTCGACGATTCAACTCCCGAGTTCGGCCCACGCACGACCCCTCTACTGCACCTGCATCGTGATGATGACTCCCTGGCATCGGCCATTATCAGTGCTGTCGGCCAGGTCGAGACCGCCGGTTTCGCCGTCGTGGGCGTGCGCACCGAGAACCTGGTGACCCTGAAAACGATCGCAGCCAGGACCGGTCGCACATACGAAAGCGTTCGTCGACTCGCCAATGGCGATCGCGGGCCGGGCGGCTTCCCCGCGCCGATGAGCGGTGACGGTTACGCGCTGTACTCATGGACCGAAGCCGCGCGGTGGTTCGCCGAGCACTACGGCATCCCCGACACAACCACGCGCTACGACCGAATCATCGCCGCCGCGGATCATTTGGTACGCGCCCGCCATTTGCTCGGCGGCGACACCGGCCAACTCTCCGCGCTGGCGAGCTGACCTTCATCACCAGCAGATTTACGCCCGAGGCTTTCGGCCCGGCACTCCGACCGTGCAGCACCTGCCAGAACGCTCGGCGGTTCGCCCTAGACTCGACTCCATGACCAAGGTGAATCTCGAAACCAATTACGGACCGATCGTGCTCGAGTTGGACGACCAGGCCGCGCCGAACACGGTCGCCAACTTCGTGAACTACGTGAACTCGGGCCATTACGCCGGCACCGTGTTCCATCGCGTCATCCCCGGTTTCATGGTGCAGGGCGGCGGCTTCGAGCCCGGCCTGAAGCAGAAGCCGACTCAGGCGCCGATCCAGAACGAGGCCACCAACGGCCTGAAGAACGACAAGTACACCGTCGCGATGGCCCGCACCAACGACCCCCACTCGGCCACCGCGCAGTTCTTCATCAACATCTCCGACAACGCCTTCCTCAACCACTCCGCCCCCCAGGGCCAGGGCTGGGGCTACGCCGTCTTCGGCAAGGTCACCGACGGCTTCGAGGTAGTCGACAAGATCGCCGCCGTCACCACCGGCAGCGCCGGCCCCCACCAGGACGTCCCGGTCGACGACGTCATCATCGAATCCGCCTCTGTCGCCTGATTTCTCGACGCAGTGCGGCGGGCCGCCACCGAATTCCTCGGTGGCGGCCCGTTTTTTGATTATCGAGTCGTCACCGATGCGATCGTGAAGGTGTTGCAGCGCACGCGGTACGGTGTTTCGACTGTTCAAAGTTCTTGGGGGAATACGTGAAAGACCTTCTTTACTCGGCGCTGGGCGTAGTGTTCGGCGCCTTCCTCGTTTTCGGCGGAATCGTCACGCTCAACAGCGGTGCCGACTGCGACGGCAAGGCGATGTCGGCGCGCGAGATCTGCGTGACGACCAGTAAGGGTTCGTCGGTGGAGCGTGACGCCGCCGAACAAGAAGCCCAGAACAAGCGCACCGGGTGGATGCTGATCGGCGGCGGCGCCGTGATGAGCATCGGCTCCGCGTTCTGGCTGCGGAGCAATCTTCGTTCGCGCCGGGCTCGCCGCGCCGCTACCGCGCCGCGGGGTTTCCCGCCCGCCGGCACCCCGCATGGACTGCCACAGGCACAGGGCCAATGGCAGCAGGCCGCACCCGCTCCGTACGGGTCGCCGCAACCCCAGGGCCAGTGGCCGCAGCAAGCTCCCGGATACAACGCACCCGCTTACGCGCCACACCCCCAGAACCAACCGCCCGCACCGCACCCGGGCGCCGGGTACAACCCGAACCCGAACTACCGGCGGTAACGGGTCATTCCTTCGAGCTTCCAAGTCACACGATTAGACTTGGTCCAGCGGGTTCGCCGACCGCTCGAAGATGTCCGGAAGGAGCGCCATGACTGCCATCGCCCCCGCGTGGATGCACGAGCAGATCACGGCTGCGGAGTACGACACCTGGTCCGAGGAGCAGTGTGCGGGCATCGAGATCGTGGACGGGATGGTTGTTGTGAGGCCCAGTGCGTCCAAGCGGCATAACCGGCTGGCTCGGATCCTTGCCAACGCGCTCGACGCCGCGGCCGGACCGGACTGGAATGCCGACACCGACTTCGACGTCCGACTCCAGGATGTTCCGCTCACCAATCGGCGACCCGATGTCGTTGTCTATCGCGCCGATACGATCGACCTGACGCCGACCCGGCCCGAACACGTGCTGTTGGTCGTCGAGGTCGTCTCGCCCGGCTCGGAGACCACCGACCGCATCGTCAAGGTGGACCAATACGCGAAGGCGGGCATCGCCTTCTACTGGCGGATCGAGCAGGCGGCCAACGGTGTCCCGCTGATCTGTACCTACATTCTCGACCCGGCGACCGGGTCATACCGGACCGGCGACATGTTCACAGGAGCGGTCGATGTCTCGGCTCCCTTTCCCGTGGAGATCGACCTCGGGATAATCTGATCCAGACTGAACGAACGGGTCGCCTCGGAGAGTTTTCCGTGGCGGCCCGTTCGGGTTCGATCTACAGCGGCAGGACGTGGTGCTTGCGCGGGTTGCGCTGGATCTTCTTGTCCTGGAGCAGTTTCAGGGCTCGGCGCAGTTCGAGGCGGGTGGAGGCCGGTTCGATGATGGCGTCGATGAAGCCGCGTTCGGCGGCCACCCACGGGGTGGCGACGTTGGCGTTGTAGAAATCGATGAGGTTCTGGCGGATGGCGGCGCGCTGGTCTTCGGGGGCGGCGGCGATCTGGGCGGCGCCGAGGAGGCTGACGGCGCCCTCGGCGCCCATGACCGCGATGCGGGCCGTCGGCCAGGCGAGGTTGATGTCGGCGCCGAGCTGCTTGGAGCCCATCACCGCGTAGCCGCCGCCGTAGGACTTGCGGACCACCAGGGTGATCTTGGGGACCGAGGCCTCGACGTAGGAGAACAGGAAGCGGCCGCCGCGCTTGATGACGCCGACCTTCTCCTGTTCCACACCGGGGAGGAAGCCGGGGGTGTCGACGACGAAGACCAGCGGGATCTCGAAGGCGTCGCACAGGCGCACGAAGTGCGAGGCCTTGTCGGAGGCGCGGGCGTCGAGCGCGCCGGCCGCCGACATCGGCTGGTTGGCGACGACGCCGACGGTGCGGCCGTCGATGCGGGCGTAACCGGTGATGATGTTCTGGCCGGTGTCGGCGCTGATCTCCTTGAACTCACCGTCGTCGAAGATGCGCAGCAGGATGTCGTACATGTCGTAGCCCGCGTTGTCGGAGTCGGGCATGAACGTGTTCAGCTCGCGGTCGGAGTCGGTGATCTCCGGCTCGAGACCCGGATTCACCACCGGCGGCAGTTCCTGGCAGCTGCTCGGCATATAACCCAGGTACTCGCGCACCCAGGTGAAGGCCGCCTCCTCGTCCTTGGCGACGTGGTGGATGTTGCCGTACTGGGCCTGCGTGCGCGCGCCGCCGAGTTCCTCGAGGCTCACGTCCTCGCCGGTGACCTCTTTGATGATCTTCGGGCCGGTGACGAACATGTGCGCGGACTCGGTCGCGACCACCACATCGGTGCAGATCGGCTCGTACACCGCGCCACCGGCGCAGTTGCCGAGGATCACCGAGACCAGCGGCACCATGCCGGACAGCGGCTCGAGGTTGGTCGCCATCCAGGCGTACCAGGCCAGCGAGCTGATCGCTTCCTGCACACGCGCGCCACCGGAATCGTTGATGCCGACCAGCGGGATGCCGACCTTGGAGGCGTACTGCATCAGGCCGCACAGCTTGCGACCGAACGCCTCACCGACCGAACCGCCGTAGACGGTCTGATCATGGGAGAACACCGCCACCGGGCGGCCCTCGACCTTGCCGTGGCCCACGACGACACCGTCACCGTAGAGAGCGGTCGCGTCGCCGGGCTTACGCACCAGCGCGCCGATCTCGACGAAGGTGCCGGGATCGAGCAGCTGGTTGATCCGGTCGCGGGCACTGGGAATGCCCTTGTGCGCCCGCTTCGCGATGCCCTTCGCGCCCGCGGGCTCTTTGGCGAGCTCGAGCCGCTCGTGCAGATCGGCAAGCTTTTCGGCGGTCGTGCTCACTTACTTACTCTCCCTTTGCGGAAATCGCGGCCAGCTTGGCGGCGAGGTCGGCACCGATCTGACCGATCCGCGGTTCGTCGACAATCTGTAGGTGGTCGCCCGGAATGTGGATGACCTCCAGGTTCGGGATGTACTCATCCCAGCCACCGTTGGGCTTGCGGTCCGCGAAGCGCGGCTCGAGCTGGATCATGCCATCGTGGTAGCGATCGGCCAGGTAGAGCACCGCGTCACCGTCATACTGGGTCGGCTTCGCCTTGGCGAGATGGCGGCTCTCGATCCACGAGGTGCGCTGGTGTTCGAGCACACCGCCGGGGATCTTCGCGCCGGTCAGCTTCACCAGGCTGGCGACGATGTCGTACTGCTCCTCGTCGTTGGCCTGGGCGAGTTCCTGCAGCTGCTCGTCGGGCAACTCGCCCTCTACGCCGTAGGTGGTCTTGGCGAACTGCTGGTAGCGCTGAATGCGGCGAACCCGCTCCTCGGGGCTGTTGTCCTCACCCTTGACCGGGAGCGCCAGGTCGATCAGACCGACGACGCGCACATCTGCGCCTTCTTCGCGAAGGAGCTGAGCGACCTGCAGCGACAGCACCGCACCGAGCGACCAGCCGTACAGCACGTACGGGCCGTTGCCCTGCAGCTTGCGCAGTTCCGGCAGGTACTGGCGGGCGCGTTCTTCGATATCGCCCTCGACCCGCTCGAATCCGTACATCGGGGTATCCGAGGCGAGACGCTTCAACAGCGGCTCGTACACGAGGGTGTTGCCACCCGACGGATGGAACACGAAGACCGGCACGGCGTCCGAGCCCTCGGTACGCGCACGCAGCGGGCGCACGAAGCCGTCGACATCGGCGCCACTGTCCTGCAGATTGCGCACGATCTCGGCGAGCTGCTCGATCGACTCGCAATCGAGCACATCGTCGACGGTGACCTCTGCCTTGACCCGCTCGGTGAGGCGGGCCGCCATCTTCTCGGCGACCTCTTCTTCGAGGATCGGCAGGGTGTTGTAGACGCCACCGGGCGAGGTGCCGGTGACAACCGCCCACGTGGCGTAGGCGAGACGCTCGGCAGCGTCACGTGGCGGAACGTTGTCCTCGTCGGCGCTCGCATCAGCGAAGTAGTCGATGTCGGCGACAGCCGACTCGGCCGGCGCCTGTTCCGAAACCGGTTCGGCGACAGCGGCGGGCGAACTGGCATCGGCTTCCGAAACCGGTTCGACAGCAGCGGCTTCCGGCGACAGCTCGGCTTCGGCCTTCTTCGCCACCGCCAGCGGATCCTCACCCGCGGCGATCGCGGCCCGAGCCGCCTCGACGAAGTTGGCGTCGACACCCAGCTCGACATCTTCACCCGCGGCCTTGGCGGCAGCCTGCTTCTCCGCCATCGCCGCGACCTCGTCGCGATGCTCGATCGCGTAGCGCAGCACCTTCGACACCTCGTTGAGGCTGGCGTCGCGCACGGCCGAGATCTGCAGCTGCGGGATGTCGAATTCGTATTCGACGCGGTTCTTGATGCGCATCGCCATCAGCGAATCGAGGCCGAGTTCCATCAGCGGGATCTCCATCGGGAGATCCTCGACGGCGTAGCCCATGGATTCGGCGACGATGACGCACAGCCGCTGCTCGATGGTCTCGCCACTGTCGGCGCTCCAGCGGTCGCCGGTGGCGATGGCGATCTCGGCGGCGGTCGGTGCGGCTTCCTCGGCCGGAACCGCCACGGCGGCAACGGGTTCGGGGAGAGCGGCGCCGGAGGTGACGACCGCGTCGAACAGCAGGGTGAACCCGGCCGCGGACTTGGCGTGCACCTGGACCGACGCGCCACCGAGGTGCGGAGTCAACGTGGTGGTCAGCGTGCCCGCGGTGGGCAGCGCGGCGTGCGGATGTGAGACCGAGACCGCGACATCGGAAAGAACCTGTGCGGCAGCGGCTTGCACCAGCGCGGCCAGGTCGCTCACCGAAGAAGCCTGGATCTCCCAGGCGTGACGGCCGTCCGGCATGGCGACGTGCGCACCGGGCACCCGGGTGTTGCCGCCGCCCGAGGACATCGAGACCTTGGGCCAGTACGGCTTGCGCACGAACGCGGTTCGCGGCACGTCGGCGTAATCACCTTCGGGCAGCAGCGAACTCAGGTTCACGGCGTGGCCGTGGACGTAGAGCTGCGCGAGCGCGCCGATCACACCGGCGGACTCGTCTTCCTTGCGCTTGAGCGTCGGGATGAGCTGCGCGTCGTGCACGCCCGCCGCGAAGGTGGTGCCCAGAACCTGCATCAGCGCAACGGAATTGGGCGCCAGCTCGAGGAACGTGGTGTGCCCGGAGTCGACGGCGGCCTTCACCGCGTTGGTGAACCACACGCTGTGGCGCAGGTTCTTCACCCAGTAGGGCTCGTCGTGGATCGGGTCGGAACCGGGCTTGAAGTACAGGCCCTCGTGCACGGTGGAGTACAGGCCGGTCTTCAGCGAGGTCGGCTCGATGCCTGCCAGTTCGGCGGCGAGTTCGCCGAGCAGCGGGTCCATCTGGGAGGTGTGGCCCGCGCCGCGGGTCGGCAGGATGCGGGCGAACTTGCCCATCGCCTCGACCTCGGCGACGATCTGCTCCACCTGCTCGCGGGGCCCGCCGATGACGGTGTTGGTCGGCGCGGCGTACACCGCGCACTCCACGTCGGGGTACTTCGGCAGTAGCAGCGCCACATCGTGGGCGCTGAGTTCGACCAGCGCCATATTGCGCACTTCGTCGTCGGTGAGCATCTGCTCGCCCTCGCCCATCAGGCGCGAACGGGCGCAGATCACGCGCACCGCGTCTTCGATCGACAGGCCACCGGCGATGTAGGAGCCTGCCACCTCACCCATCGAATGACCGACCACCGCGGCCGGTTCCGCGCCGTGGGCACGCAACAACGCGGCGAGGCCGAGCTGGATGGTGAAGATGCCGACCTGGCAGGTGCCGACGTCGTAGTCCTGCTCGTCGTCGAGGAACATCTCGCGGATCGAGTAACCGGCCTCGTCCTGCACCAGCTCGTCGACCTCGTCGACCGTCTTGCGGAAGATCGAGTTCTCGCCGTAGAGCTGCTTGGCCATCTTGCGGTGCTGCGAGCCGAAACCGGAGAACACCCAGATCGGCCCGTTGGACGCGGGCGAATCGGCGGTGAACACCCCGGCGCCCGGCTTGCCCTCGGCGATGGCGCGCAGGCCGGCAACGGCCTCTTCGCGGGTCTTGGCCACCACCACACCGCGCGAACGCTGGTGGCTGCGCTTGGCCAGCGCGCGGGCGACGTCGGCCAGCGGCACATCCTTGCCCGCGCCTTCGAGCCAGTCGGCCAACTCGGTGGCGGCGCGCTTGCGACGCGAGGGCAGGTAGGCCGAGACGGCAAGGACCACGGGCAGCGGCTCGTCGCGCTCGCCGTCCCATTCGACGACCGGCTCCACCGGCTCGACGGCGGCCTCGGTGATCGCGATGGCCTCGGCGACCACATCGGTGGTCTCCTCGCCCACGATCTCCTCGCCCACGATCTCCTCGGCGGCGACCTGCTCGGCGGTCACGTCCTCGACAACCGGGGCCGTTGGCACGTACTCCTGCAGCACCACGTGCGCGTTGGTGCCACCGAAACCGAAGCCGGAGATGCCGACGGTCGCGACGCCGCTGTAGCGCGGGTACTCGGTGGCCTCGTCGACGACCTTGAGATTGGCCTGCTCGAACGGGATGTAGGGGCTCGGACCCGCATAGTTGATGCTCGGCGGAATCACGTTGTGCTGGAACGACATCAGCACCTTCGCGAGGCTCGCCGCGCCCGCGCCGGATTCGAGATGACCGAAGTTGGTCTTGGCCGAACCGAGCAGGGCGGGCTTGTCGGCGTCGCGGCCACGGCCGATCACGCGGGCCAGCGCCTCGGCTTCGATCGGGTCGCCGATCGGAGTGCCGGTGCCGTGCGCCTCGATGTAATCGACGGTGTTGGGAACGATGCCCGCGTCGCGGTAGGCGGCGCGCAGCACGTCGGCCTGTGCGTCGGGGTTGGGCGCGAACAGGCCGTTGGAACGGCCGTCGGAGTTCACCGCGGAACCCTTGATGACGCCCATGATGTTGTCGCCGTCGCGCTCGGCGTCGGCCAGGCGCTTGAGCACGATCATGCCCGCGCCCTCGGAGCGAACCATGCCGTCGGCATCGGAGGAGAACGCCTTGATGTGCCCGTCCTTGGCGACGGCGCCGTTCTGGTCGAAACCGAGGGTGATGACCGGGGCCAGGATCATGTTCACGCCGCCGGCGAGCGCCACGTCGGCCTCGCCGGTACGCAGCGCGCGCACGGCCTGGTGCACGGCGACGATGGTCGACGAGCAGGCGGTGTCGACGGTGACCGACGGGCCACGGAAGTCGTAGAAGTAGGAGACGCGGTTGGCGATGATGCCGGTCGAGCCGCCGAGCAGCGCGTATCCGCGGGACGAGGCAGGCGCGTCGGGATCGGTGTCGCCGAGGCCGAGCGAGGCGATCATCTGGAAATCGTTGGTGGACGAGCCGACGAACACGCCGACCTGCCCGCCCTTGAGGTCACTCGCCGGGATGCGCGCCTGCTCGAGCGCCTCCCAGGTGAGCTCCATCATCAGCCGCTGCTGCGGGTCGACCTGCTCGACCTCGATCGGCGACATCGCGAAGAATTCGGCGTCGAAACCCTTGATGACGTCCTGTTCCAGGTAGCCGCCGAGGGTGTTGGCCTGGTCGATGGTCTTGGCCACGGACGGATCGGTCAGGAACTCCGACCAGCGACCTTCGGGCAGCTCACGGATCGCGTCACCGCGCCCGATGATGAACTCCCAGGTCGACTCAGGCGTGGTGCCCGCACCCGGCAGACGCGTGGACAGGCCGACCACCGCGACATCATGCGCCTCGGAAGGCGCGAACGCGGCCGTGTACTCCGAGGAGTCCTCGGCAGGCGGCTCCGGCTCACCGTGCACGATGACCTCGGCCAGCGAGGCGATCGTCGGGTGCTGGTAGACCACCGTCGGAGTCAGCACCACACCGGTGAGGTCCTCGATGTCACCACCGAGGGCGAGAGCGTCGCGCGAGGCGAGCCCGAACTCCTCCATCGGCCGGTCGACGGTGATCGCGTCGACAGACTGCCCGGTCGCATCGGCGACCCAGCGGCGCAGCCATTCACGCAGCTCGGCCACCGAGAGATCGTTCGTCTCGGCAGGGACGTCAGGGTTCGGGGTGGGCGTGCCCTCGTTGTTAGCCATCAATTCCTCAAGCTACCTGTCTGCGTACAGGGCGCGCCGTGGAATGACGCCCGGCCTGCATCGCACACCGGGCGTCACCTCCTTTTCGGACGTGCCGAATTACTCTTCCGGTGCATCGGGGAAAGCCTGCTGGGTGTAACCACCGCGCAGCGTTCCCTCGAGGTAGGCGGCCTTGCAGGCGCGCCGGGCGATCTTGCCGCTGGAGGTACGCGGGATGGAACCCGCGGGCACCAGCAGGATGTCACGAGCGGTCACGCCGTGGCGCAGCGACACCGCGGCGCGCACCGCGTCGGCGATCGGGCCGGGGTCGGCCTTACCGGCGCCGGGACCACGTTCGGCCACGACCACCAGCTGCTCGGACGCGTCGTCCACGTCGAACTTCAGGCCGGAATGGCTGTCGGCGGCGAAGACCTCGGCGGGCAGCTGATTGGCGGGCACCGCGAAGGCCGCGACGAAACCGGGACGCAGCGACTTGGACGCCTCCTGCGCGGAGAACTCCAGGTCCTGCGGGTAGTGGTTGCGCCCGTCGACGATCACCAGGTCCTTGACGCGACCGGTGATGTAGAGCTCACCTTCGAAGTAGACGCCGAAGTCGCCGGTGCGCATCCAGTCGGCATCGGGGCCGGTGCCCTCGGCGTGCCCGCCTTCGACCGGCTCGGTGACCTTGTTGCGGAACGCCTTGGTGGACTCGGCGGGGCGACCCCAGTAACCGATGCCCATGTTGTTGCCGTGCAGCCAGATCTCGCCGACCTGCCCGTCGGGCAGCTCGCGACCCTGCGCGGTGTCCGCCGATTCCGGATCGACGATCACGGCCCACTGCGACAGCCCGACGTAGCCACACGACACCTGCGCGATGGCGGTCTCGTCGGACTGGTCCACGCGCACCATGCGGCCCGCGTTGAGCTCGTTGCGATCGACGTAGACGTATTTGGCCTCGTCCTCGGCGCGGGTAGCCGAGACGAACAGCGTCGCCTCCGCCATGCCGTAGCAGGGCTTGATCGCGGTCTTGGGCAGCCCGTACGGCGCGAAGGCCTCGTTGAACTTCTTCATCGAGGAGACCGTCACCGGCTCGGACCCGTTGATCAGGCCGATCACATTCGACAGGTCGAGCGACTCGCCGGCCTTGGGCACACCGCGCGCGGCAGCGTGCTCGAAGGCGAAGTTCGGCGCGGCCGCGAAGGTGCCCGCACCGTCGGAAACGGCGGCCAGCTCGTTGATCCAGCGCGAGGGACGACGCACGAACGCACTCGGCGACATGATGGTGATGAACTTGCCGCCGACGGCGGGCAGGATCACCGTGAGCAGGCCCATGTCGTGGAACAGCGGGAGCCAGGTGACGCCACGCGAGTTCTCGTTCATGTTCAGCGAGTTGATCATCTGCAGCAGGTTGGTGCCGACCGCGCGGTGGGTGATCTCCACACCGGCGGGCACCCGGGTGGAACCCGAGGTGTACTGCAGGTAGGCGATGTCGTCGATCGCGGTGTCGGGGCGCACCCAGGAGTCACCGAGGGTGTCCGGGATGGCATCGACGGCGATGATGCGCGGACGCTGCGCGGCGGGCAGCGAGCGGAAGAACTGGCGCACACCGGCGGCCGAAGAGGTCGCGGTGAGGATCGCCGACGGCTCGCAGTCACCGAGGACGGCGTGCAGGCGGTCGGTGTGACCCGGCTCGTCGGGATCGAACAGCGGCACCGAGATGGTGCCGGCGTAGATCGCCGCGAAGAAGGAGATCACGTAATCCAGGCCTTGCGGCGCGAGGATCGCGACCCGGTCGCCCGGGTTGGTCACCTGTTGCAGGCGAGCGGCCACCGCGCGCAGCCGTACTCCGAACTCCTGCCAGGTCAGCTCGTGCACCTCGCCGTCGCGTTCCCGCGAATAGTCGATGTAGCGGTACGCGAGCGTATTCGCATCGTTACGGGTGTGCTTCTCGACGTGATCGACCAGGGTCCGACCCTCGGGAATGTTGATATTCCCGGTTGCGTCCAGGTAGTCGTCGAAAGTCTCTTCCATTCCTTCTTCTCCTTGCGAGGACGCGATGACAAGCTCTGCGGCCTCGACTCGCTATATCGCCACCGGCCGTCGAACTCACACGAACGTGCGTCGACAGCCTGCGGATTTTCGAGCGGTCTGCGCGGTGACCGCTATCGGCTAGATGTTCTCAAACCAGAGTCATGTTACAGAGAGCCCCCGCTCAGTCCTCCCGCAGCAGCGGAATGACAGGCGCGAATGCGTCCATCTGGGTGGGAAAGATGCCCACATACGACATCGAAGTGAGTTGCCGCACACGCTTGACCTGTTCGGCGATTTCCTCGAACGTGCCGATCGCGATGTAGGGCGAGCTCAGGATTTCCTCGACGGTCAGTTCGACGTCGACTTCGAGGTCGGGATGCAGGCCGCGTTCGATCGCGCGCAGCGCCATCTCGGCGGTCTTCTCCCGGTCGTCGGTGATGACGATAGCGGTGATGGCCCAGTTCAGCTCGATGTCGGCGAACCGGTCACCGGCAGCGGCCTTGACGATGTTGACCTTCTCGATCGTCTTCTCGAGCGTGATGCCCGAGAGCAGACCCTTGCCGTTCTTGGTGGTCTGCGGCACGACCGAGACGATGTCGGCGTGCTTGGCCGCCAGTGCCAGCATCTTCGGACCGCCGCCACCGGTACACAACGGCGGGCGCGGGCCCTGCCGTGGGCGCGGAGTGCCCTTGATGCCACGCACCTGGTAGTGCTTGCCCTCGAAATTGCACTCCTGACCGCGCAGCAGCGTGTCCAGGATGGTCAGCGACTCGTCGAGCTTCTCCAGCCGGATGCCGGGACGCTCGAACGGGATGCCCGCGTTGTCGAACTCTTCCTTGATCCAGCCCGCGCCGACGCCGACCTCGAGCCGTCCCTTGGACAGGACATCGAGGGTGGCCAATTCCTTGGCGACCACGACCGGATGGCGTAAACCGTTCGCCAGCACCGAAGTGCCGAGGCGGATCTTGGAGGTGGCTTGGGTGAGTGCGCCCAGCGCGGCGATCGGGCCGATCTGATCGCCCAGGTGATCAGGAACGAAGAAGGTGTCGTAACCCATCTCTTCGGCTTCCTGCGCCGTCTGAACGAACTTGCGCGCGCCACCCTCCTGCTTGTTGCCCTCTCCGGCCGCTCCGAAGCGGAACGGACGCAGCGGCGTACCCAGCGCGGTCAATTCACCGACGGGTGCGGCAGCTTCGGTCATGAACTCTTCGCTCCTGGCTGGTGTGTACTCGGGCGCAATTCCCAGCGCACTTTACAGCGTGCGAGCGATCCGGCGTGCGGATGTCACAGCGAGGCATGATCCATGGCAATCATGCCCCCACTGTGACTGTGACAACTCCGTCAAGAATGGGGCGGATGCGGTGCGTTCTCGATGAGCCCCGCAGCCCAGTTGACCGTCCATTGGGTCGCCGTTGTGCCGTCGCCGTCTACCGGATTCGAGGCGTACAGCGCGTGCACCGGGTTACCCGCGGAGCGGATCAGCGCCGCGAGGCTGCCCAGCGCGTTGGCCGGATTGAGTGCCTGGCGTGGTGCGTCACAGATCATGTCGCCGGGTGCGCAGACGGAGTTCACCTTGGGCGCCAGCGTGCCGAAACCGCCGGGGCGGGGACCGGTCATGCTGATGCCGGGGACGTTGACGCCCTTGAGCGCCACCTCGGCGCCCTCGCCCGCCGGCGGCGGGTCGCCGATCTCGGTGGGCTGACCGGGACCGGTCGCGGTGCGACGGCCGTCGGCGATCACCGTCACGCCGAGCACATTCGCTTCCGGGATCGGGCCGTTGCCCGCGCCGATCTGCGCGGCGACGTCACCGGCGATCACCGCGCCCTGGGAGAAGCCCGCGATGACGAAGTTCGTCAACGGGCATTCCTTGTGGCGCTGAGCCAGCACGTCGGTGGCGCGCGCGGTGCCCTCGGTGCGGCTGTTGTTGTAGGAAGCCTGGCCGTCGGGCGGGAACGCGATCGGGTTCGAGAACTGCGCCACGTACGGAACCGTGTACACCTCGAGCCGGTTGTCCGGGAACTGCGCGCGCAGGGGCCCGGAAACGCTGAGCATCAACGAGATCGGGTTCGCCTGCGGGTTGTACGGATCGTCGGCGCTCGACGACTCCCAGGTGCCCGGGATCGAGAGCAGCATCACATCGGGGCAATCCGCCGACTGCGAGGTCGGCGGCGGCGGGCCGGGCGGCGTCGGCCCCGGCTCCTTCAACCGGCCCGCGAGCAGGTACCACAGCAGCACGATGACGATGATCGCCAGCACGAGCAGCGCCAGCACGGTGAAGCACCCCGCAGGCCAGAACCCGCGGGAGCGTCGCGTCGGTCGGGGCGTCACTAGCAGTAGGTGGAGTTCGCGGCAGCGATGTAGATCTGTGCTGCCTTGTTGACATCCATCTTCGACGCGTCGAATGACGGGTCGGTGCCCGCCATCGCGCCGACGAAGGTGGCCACATCGGCGTCACTGGCACCGGTGCCCTTGGTGGAGCAGATGTAGGTCGCCGTGGTCAGCGCGGTCGTCTGGTCGCCCGGGGTGATCCCGTTCTTGGCCAGTTCGTTCAGGAACGCCTTGTCCTTGCCGGTCGCGGGCGCGGCGGCGCTGGTCTGCGGGAGCGGTGTCGGCTCCTCGGCGGACGCACTGGTCTCCGGTGCGGTGCTCGACGGGGCCTCGGCCGGCGGCTCGATGACCACGGGCGGCGTCGTCGTCACCTTCGCGGCCGCGCTGGTGGACAGGGTGGGCGTCTGCGACGCGGTCGAGTCGTTGCCGCCACAGGCGGACAGCAGGGCGACGGCAGCCAGGGCCGCGACCGATCCGGCTACCTTGCCAGAGATCCGATGCATGAAGATGTCTTTCCTCGATCGTTCGTCAGGGAAGCGGTCGCAGACCAGGCTAGCCGGACAATCGGCGGTGCCGGGCACCGAGCGGCGAAGCTCAGAGAGTTCTCAGCCCGAGATCACACCCCGTGTACTTCGGATTTGCCGTCTCGCACCACGATGAACCCGGTCTGAAAGTTCTGCTGGATTCCGCCGGGAACGGCGAACTCGTCACTCACCGGATACCCGAGTCTGCCGTTTTCGAACCCCTGCGCCCCCCAGGTGTCGGCGAGCGCGCCGTTGCGCACCGACCACGCGCCCGACAGCGGGCTCCAATAGATATTGCCGCCCTCGAACCGGCTGTAGCGCCCGAGATCCTTCAGCGGCGCCTCCCCGGCGACCGGGAAACCGAGCGGGCTGTTCTCGAAGCCGAGCTGGCTGTACTTGTCCAGGACGAAGCCCTGCACCCGGTGTGCGCCGGTGGCCGGGCTGTAGAACATCGGGCCGTTCTCGAAGGCCTGTACCGAGCCTGCACGGCTGGGTGTCGGCGCCTCGGCGGCCACCGGATAGCCGGCGGGACCGCCCTCGTAACCCTGCTTGCCCCACTCCTCGAGGAACGCGCCGCGCATCACCTGCGCGCCGGTCTGCGGGGTCCAGTAGATCGAGCCGCCTTCGAAGGTCTGCATGCGGCCGCGCCCGTCGGGCAGACCGCGCTCGTCACCGTTGGGCAGGCCGAGCGGCGAGGACGCGCCGCCGATACCGGCGTAGGTGCCACCGATGCGCCCCGCCACCGCGTGCGTGCCCGCCGCGGCGGAGTGGAATACCCGACCGTTCGGGAAGTCCTGCACCATTCCGGCGCCCGCCGGGTACTCGGCGGTCAGGCAGTTGCCCAGCCAGTTCGCGGCTTGCGCGACCCCGCCGATCGCCCCGCCCAGCGCGCAGGTCGAGCCGCCGGGATCGGTACCGAGCGCCGCCGCGGCCTGTGACCACGACTGCCGCATCTCGAAATCCCAGTACGGCCACGTGTGTGTGCCCGCGGGCCGGTAATTCGCCTGCACCGGAATCGCCAGCTTCTCGAGCTTGGCGACGAAATTCTGAGTCGACAGCCGCGAGAGGATCTCCAGGCCGGTGCCTGCCCAGTTCTCGCTCATCAACGGCACTTCCCCGAGCTGATCGTGCGAGCCCGCCAGTCCGCTGCCGCTGGAGACGTACATGCTGACGCCTTTGAGCTTGTCGGCCAGCTGATAGGGGTCGTGCGCGTCCCACTCAGGGCTGCCCGGCGGGCCCCACATCGCGCCCGCGTCGAAGCCGCCCGCGTCCTTGTTGGCGAAGGTGATCGCCTGCGGCATACCGAGCGTTGTCGTGGTGAGCAGGCCCGAGTACGAGGCCACGTATTTCATCAGCCCGGGGTTGCGCCCCGCCAGGTTCATCGCCGCCGTGCCACCCATCGAAAGTCCCTGCACGCCACGAACATCCGTGGTTCGCCAGTCACGTTCCAGGATCGGCGGGAGTTCCTTGGTCAGGAATGTCTCCCACTTGTAGGTGAAGCCGTTGTCGGGCGCGAGCCAGTCCGAATACCAGCTCGACTGGCCGCCGACCGGCAGCACCACATTGACATTCTTGTCGGCGTAGAAGCCCTCGGCGTCGGCGTCCTTGGTCCAGCCGTTCTCGTCGTCCTGCGCGCGCAGACCGTCGAGCATGAGCATCATCGGGAACTTCGCGTCGGGCCGCGCATTCCAGTCCCGCGCCAACAGCATCTGCACCTGGATCGGGGTCTTCATGGCGGCCGAGTACACCCACAGCGCCACTCGCCGGTCCGAGAGCCAGTCCACCCGCTGTACCCCGGACACCACCGGTTGGGCCTGCGCGGGAACGGCCACAGCAGGCGCGAACAGCGCCGCCGACATGGCCGCGATGCCGAGGATCCGCCGCATCGGCGCTGAGACACTATGTACCGAGACACGATGTTTCATCACACGCGACCTTCCTCATCCCGGAATTGGGACACAGCCTCACCGTCGGTTGTACCGCAGTCAGCGGCGATAACTGGGGAGGACACGCGAGGGATGGATACAGCAAAAAGACCGGCCCACCCTGGGGGTGAGCCGGTCTTCAGGAAGTTGCTGGGCGGAAACTACTAGGCGCCCAGTGCATTCAGGATGTGCGGACGGGCCTTCCACAGCTCGTCTTCCCAGTACTTCCACGAGTGGGTACCGGAGGCACCGACGTCGTAGACGGCGTTGATGCCGAGGGTGTTGAGGCGACGCTGGAACGCGAGCGTGCTCACGAACGAGATGGCCTCGATGCCCATCGCGGTGGCCGTGTTGAAGGCGGCACCGGCACCGGCAGGGTTGTCGTGCTGGGCGGGCAGGCCGTTGGCCGAGGAGATGAACAGCGGCAGGCCGCGCAGCTCGGGGGCGAACACCATCGGGTCCATCCGCAGCCACGCCGAGCTCCACGGAGCGGCCATGGCGTCGACGTTGAAACGGCCCGCGTCGAGCATCATCACGCGGATGGCCTCACGCATGCCGGGGGCACTCCAGTTCAGCGGGCCCGAGAGCGAGGACGCGTGCTTGAACTGATCGCGGTTCAGAGCGGCGAGGCGCAGCGCCGCCGGACCCGACATCGACAGGCCGAGCACCGCGTTGTTCTTGCGGGACACACCGTAGCCCTCGAGGAAGGTGGGGAGCTCTTCGGTCAGGAAGGTCTCCCACTTGTAGGTGGTCTTCTGACCGTTGGTGTTGCTGGCGGCGGTCCAGTCGGCGTACCAGCTGGACTGGCCACCGACCGGCATCACCAGGGTGACGTTGTCGTTGCTGAACTGCTGCATCGCGTTGGTCTCGAACGACCAGGCGTTGCGGTCGTCACGGGCGCGAAGGCCGTCGAGCAGGTAGAGCGCGGCGTTGCCGCCGTTGCGCGCCCACTGCACCTGGACCTTCACGGGGCCCATCTTCGAGGGCACCATCAGTTCTTCGTAGCCACCGGCCGGTGCGCGCAGCGCGGGTGCCGACACCGGTGCGGCGAGCGCGGTCGGGGCCGCTCCCGCGGCGATCGGCAGCACAAGGGCTGCAGCGCCGACAGCTAGAATTCGATTACGCCAACTACGAGATGCCGGCGCGACGGCCTTGCCGAAACGCATGTGAATTCCGCTCTCTTTCTGCTGTTATGGCATGCCAGACACGCTGGCCGCCGCCGACACGGCCCCGACAGCCCGGTCGATCAGACGGATGAAACAACGATCTGGTCACACTTACGCTCGCTGGAGGATATTCCACGCGCGAATTAACTGCAAGGGCAGTGACATTGGCGGCTGGCGCCGCGGGGTTTTCGGCCCTGCGGGCCTCGAATCCGAAGGGCGATACTGCGCCTTCGGCGTTCCGTCTCGCCCTTCGGATCCGAGGCGGCCGAAAACCCGTGGCTGTCGAGTTATTTGCGTGGCGTGGTCGTCATATGAACGTATTGTTCAGTCGCTGCGGTGGTCCGGGCAGACAGAACCGGCACCGCAAGTCTCGCGGTGCCGGTTCCGTGATGTTCACCCGATGTTGGCGGACAAATCCGGGATCATCCGCAGGGCTTCGTCATTCCAGTTGTTCCAGGCGTGGATGCCGAAGGCCGGGAAAGAGTAGGTGACGTTACGGGCGCCGAGCGTCGCCATCCTGACTTCGAAAGCCCGAGTGTTGGCCAGCGCCAAGGCTTCCAGCGCCATCCCGTTGACGGTGCCCATGTTCGGGCCGTCGGTACTGGTCGGCAAGCCTGAGCCCGCCGCTATCCACAGCCGGGTGTTGTTGCCCACCAGGTTGGGGGCGAACACGAACGGATCCATCCGCAGCCACTGTGGGCCCCACGGCGGTGCCATGGCGTCCACGTTGTAACCGCCCGCGTCGAGCATCGCGATGCGAATCGCCTCGCGCATGCCGGGGGCCGAGATGTTCAGGTAACCGGAATACGCACCGGCGAAGGAGAATTGGTCCGGGTGGTAGGCGGCCAACGTCAGTGCGGCCGAGCCACCCATCGACAGACCGAACACACCGTTGCGGAACCGGTTGAAGCCGAGGCGGTCGGCGAGGGCGTTGCGCAGGTCGCCGGTGAGGAACGATTCCCACTGGTAGCGGTAGCTCTTGCCGGGTCCACCGGACAGCGCGTTGCCCGCGCCCGAACCAGAGGACGGCGCGCCGTTGCCGGGAATGCCGAAGAAATCACTCGGCGCGTTCCAGTCGGCGTAGAAGCTGGACATACCGCCGACGGGCATCACCACATTGATATTCGCCGCGGCCAGCGCATTCGGGATATCGGTTTCGATCTCCCAGCCGTTGAGATTCTCCGGTGCGCGCATGCCGTCGAGGACGTAGACGACGCGGTTGGTGTTGCCGTCGGCGGCGCGCAGCACGCGCGATTTGATCGGACCCATCCCGGAATCGACCCAGAAATCGAAGGCATTGCCGTTGAATCCGGCCGAGGCAGGCGCGATTCCCCCGGTAACAGCCGTCGCGATCGGAACGAGCAGAGCCATGGATACGCCCGCGGCCCAGCGCCGAGCCCACGAACCAGGGGCTGCGGCCTTCACGGGCCCACGCTTGCGGCGCAGTGTTCGCATTCGACTAGACCTTTCTCGCAGACCGAACGCGCAAATCCCGAGCTACGCAGTCGGATCCCTCATCGGACGTCGATGGGAATCGATCCAGGGCAAAACGGACGATTCAACCTCGACGCATGCTCTCTGTGTATTAATCGGTGACGAATGGTCTACATGTTGCTGGAAAGTGACCCGGAGCACAACTCCCGGTGATCTGTCGCACATGATTCGTCACCGCGTGTCGCTCGGATCGTGACGAAAACGAGGAAACCGCCCGGTGCGACGAGGCACCGGGCGGCTTCGGGTCTTGCGGGTTCGACTAGCCGATGTTCGCGGAAAGGTCCGGGATCATGCGGTTGACTTCGGTCTCCCAGTTGCGCCAGTTGTGCACGCCGGTGATCGGGAAGTCGAAGTGGGCGTTGCCGCCGCCGAGGGTGGCCATGCGGACCTGGAACGCGCGGCTGTTCACCATCGCGAGCAGCTCCAGCGGAACGCCCTGGACGATCTCCATCGGGTTGGACACATCGCCCGCGCCGGGGATACCGCTGGCCGCGGAGACCCAGATGCGGGTGCCGTTGCCGACCAGACGCGGGGCGAAGACGAACGGGTCCATGTGGAACCACTGCTGGCCCCACGGCGGCGCCATCGCGTCGATGTTGAAGGCACCGGCCGAGATCATCGCGACACGCATGGCTTCACGCATACCGGGCGCCGAGATGTTCAGGTATCCGGAGAACGAGCCCGCGAAGCTGAACTGGTCGGGGTGGTAGGCGGCCAGCGTCAGGGCAGCGGAGCCACCCATCGACAGACCGAACACGCCGTTGTTGTTGGGATTGAAGCCCAGGCGCGCCGACAGCGCGTTGCGCAGGTGGCTCGTGAGGAAGGTTTCCCACTTGTAGGTGTTCTTCTTGCCTGCCACCTGGGTGGGCGCTACCGATGAACCGGTCATCGACGATCCGGTCGCGGCCGAACCGGTGGAGCTACCACCCGAACCGGCATCGAGACCGAAGTAGCTGCTCGGTGCGTTCCAGTCGGCATAGAAACTGGACTGGCCGCCGACCGGCATCACGACGTTGATGTTGGCGTCCATCAGGGCGCGGGCGACATTGGTGTCTTTCTCCCAGCCGCTGAGGTCGTCGCCCGCACGCATACCGTCGAGCGCGTACACGACCCGATTGGTGTTGCCATCGGCCGCGCGGAAGATCCGCGACTTGATCGGGCCCATCTCCGAGTCGACCCAGAAGTCGAAACCTGTGGGATCGAAAGCCGCCGTCGCGGTGCCGGCGGGACCGGCCACCGCCGCACCGATCGGCAGCACTACAGCCAGGGAGAGAAGCACCGATCGTTTGAGCCAGCCGGCTCCCCGGGCTCTGAGACGTCCGCCACGCATTCTGTTATGGGCCTTTCCTCATGCGGTTCGCGCGGAACCGCGGTTGCAATGACCGCCGACTGATTACCGGCACACCAGTGCGCCGACGGGCCGTTCCTCCAGTGACCATATCGCTACATCGATAGCTTGGCGTTACCGAAAAGTGATTTAGCGGCGAACGCCACTAAATAAGCGCTGGCCAGCCGGTGTAAGTCATAGGTCTAGGGGTACTTATACCGACCGACCGGGCCGATTCAGCGCGGGGGTTCGGGGAACGGGTCGATGAGACCACAACGCTGGATCTCGTACTTGGGGATCCGATCGATTCGGTACTTCGAAAACGCCAGGGCGTTGCGGAAGTTGTGCTTGAACCGGGCGAAGGTGAGCGGCTCGCGGACGGAGACCATCAGCGCCTGGGTCTGCGGGCACGACATCGCCGTGCGCGCCTGGGTGACCCATTGTTCATCCATGTACCAGGGCATCCACGGGTGGATGTCGACCATTCCCGAGTCGGCCACCACCCAGTCGGGCAGCAGGCTCTTGTCGTGGCCGATGCGGCCGTCCGCCAGCCGGTCCGAGTGTGCGGCAAGCGGGTAGGCCAGGCCCATCGGGTCGATCACGCGCACGTCGAGCGGCACGTTCATGCTCGTCATGCCCAGGTTCAGGAAGTAGACCGTGTGCCCGGAGCCCCCATCGGGGATCGGCTCCGGCGGCGGGTCGAGGTACCAGAACGTGAACGCGGGCGAGTTCAGCAGCAGGCCGCCCTTTGGGTTAGCGGCGATGTCGTTGACCATGGCCCGCATCCGCGGATAGTCGAGATAGTCCTCGGCCCGGATCGGGTGGTCTTTGCCGGTGTTGAGCACGTAGTAGATGCGCTCGTCGACGATGCCCGACGAGCGGATCTTGGTGCCGGTCGTGATCGCGGTCGTGTTCGACGCGTACAGCGACCAGCCCGCGGTGCCGAGCAGTGCGATCAGCAGCGCCACGACCGACCAATCGGCCTTCCCGAGGCGCGTCGGAATCGGCAGCACAGCCACCGGCAACAGCAGCAGGAACAGCTGGGTGAGCAGCATTCGCCCGTGCATGAAGTCGCCGCCGACGCGCACCGCGTACACGGTGAGCAGCAGACCGCTGCCCAGCACCATCACGACCACCGCGCTCGGCGAACGCAGCCACGCCCGCACACCCGCCACCGACAACCTCGGCAGCGCGAAGCCACGCGCGATCCCCGCGACCACACCTGCGATCAGCAGCACGAGCAGCGGAATCCACAGGTAGTACGGTCCGACCAGGTCCCACAGGTAGGTGGCCCCCTGGCCCCACTTGGCTCCGCCCGCGTCCTTGGCGACCGCGGTGTTCGGATAGGGCAGGCCGTAGTAGCCCATCCGCCAGATCTGGTAGCCCACCGGCACGATCCCGGCGACGAGCACGATCAACGCGCGCAGCGCGACCGGCCCGAACCGGAACTGCGGCATCGGCGTCAGGAAGATCATGCCGAGCGCGAGCACGCCGATCAGCGTCGCCTCGGGGCGAACCAGCGGCGCGAGCCCGGCCAGGAAGACCAGGCCCAACAGGCTGGGCACGCGAACGACAGCGGCCTGGCTCCAGCGGATCATCAGCCACCACAGCAGCCCGACCCAGCAGATCACCAGACCGCTCTCCAGCCCGGAGGTGGCGTAATCACGCGCGGGCGGCAGTGCGATGTAGACCAGCACACCGGCCGGAATCAGCAGCTGACCACTGGTTCCACCCCACAGCCGCGCGGTGCCGAGCATCGCGAACACCACCGCGAGCACCGAGACCCCCAGCGCCACCCCGAGCACCACGTACTCGAGACGGGCCTGGGTGAGCCAGGAGAAGAACCAGATCAGGTAGGTCCACGCGGTACTGGTATTGGCCTCGACCCGCTCGTCGACATTGAAGACCGGGCCGTTGCCCGCGAGCAGGTTGCGGACCGTGCGCAGCACGATCAGGCCGTCATCGGCGATCCAGCGCCGCTGCCACGCACCGACCGTGAACAGCACGGCCGTGATGACCACCCCACCGACGAAGATGGCGCGGGACAGAACCGAGGAACGCGCATCGCTACGCGGCGACTCGTCGTCGCGTAGCTGCTCGTCTTCGGTTGAATCCTGCTCCGCTACCAACATCTCGTCAGGTGAGATAGACAGCGACACCTACCGCTCCGATCCAGGCAATAGCGAGGAACTGCAGGATGCGGTCCCCCAACGCGATCTCTTCGGGTTCACCGGCCTCGCCACCATCGACGTCGACCGCGTAACGCAGGATTGCGATGGTAAACGGGATCATCGAGATCGAGTACCACTGGGTGTCTCGAGCCGAGTCCTGCTGGAATGCCCAGAGGCCGTAGAAGACCACGACGGCGGTGGCCGCGAGCGTCCAGATGAAGCGCAGGTAGGTCGGGGTGTAGTACTCGAGCGACTTGCGGATCTTGGCGCCGGTGTCCAGCGCGATCTGCAGTTCGGCGTAGCGCTTGCCCGCGGCCATGAACAGCGATCCGAACGCCATGATCAGCAGGAACCACTGCGAAAGGGCGATGCCCGCCGCCGCGCCACCGGCGACAGCGCGCAGGAGGAAGCCAGAGGACACGATGCAGATATCGAGCACGGCCTGGTGCTTGAGGCCGAGGCAGTACGCCAGCTGGATGCCGATGTAGATCGCCATCACCACGGCCAGATGCCACGACGCCAGGAACGAACCGGCGATCGAGCCGATCAGCAGCACGGCCGAGAGGGCGTAAGCCAGGTTGACAGGAACGACGCCCGCGGCGATCGGCCGGAACCGCTTGGTCGGGTGGGCCCGGTCGGCGTCGACATCGAGCGAGTCGTTGACCAGGTAGATGCCGGAGGCCGCCATGCAGAACACGACGAAGGCGATCGCGACATGCACGAGCACGCTCGCGTCGCCGACCGCTTCCGGTCCGACGGCCAGTGGTGCGGCGAGCACCAGGACATTCTTCACCCACTGACGTGGGCGCATGGCCTTGATGACACCACCGAGCAGCGTCTTCGGCGGGCCCTTCACAGCACCCTCGTCAAGGACGGCAGCGGACGGTTCTTCGCTCATCTCAGCCAAGGTTCTTTCAGTTGCGGTCACTGTCGGAGTCTCTTTTCGGCGGCTAGCACGGCAGCAGCCGACGCGGCCCCCAAAGCGGAACCGGCGATCACGTCGGAAGGGTAATGCACCCCGAGCACAACTCGGGACAGCAGCATCGGTGGGACGATCACCGCAGGCAAGGGTAGCCCGGTCAGGCGACCGAGCAACACCGCCGCCGCGGTGGTGGACGTGGCGTGCGAGGACGGGAAGCTCAACTTGCTCGGCGTCGACACGTTGACCTGCACCGACGGATCATTGGGGCGAGGACGCCGCACGATCCGCTTGATCACGATGGACGCGGCGTGCGCGCCCACAGCGCCGACAGCGACACCGGCCCACTGCCGACGACGCGGCTTGTCGACCAGCCAGCCCGCGGCGGCGATGCCGACCCAGCCCAGCGCGTGCTCGCCGAAATGCGACATGCCGCGCGCGGCGGAGACGACGGCCGGGTTGTTGCCGATGGTGCCCTGGACGGCGTTGAGGATCGCGACCTCGACCGGGACCTCGACGTAGTCGCCGCTGCAATCGCAGCCGCCGCAGCAACCTTCGTCGGCCAGTTCGAGCTCGGGCAGTTCGGTGTCGGTCACTTCTCGGTTCCGTTCAGGCCGAAGGTCTTCTCCCACGCCGCCGTGCTGGTGAGCTCGGCGTGCGCGGCCCGGTAACGCTGCTGCATCTCCGGGAAGCGGGCGGTGAGTTCCTTGCGCAGGCGCATCGCTTCCTTGAGCAGGTCGCGGGCCTGACGCGGGTCACGCTTGCGGTAGACGACGCCGCGACCGTCGGCGGTGGTCACGGTGACACCGTCGACCTGCGAGAGCAGGTACCAGCGCGCGTCCAGCGTCGGCACGTTGAGCTGGGGCGTCTCGTAGGCGGCCGGATCGGCCTTGCGGAAGTTGTGCACCACGCCCTTGGCCAGGCGCGCGACCTTGGCGAGCGGGTTGCCCGGTTCGCCGACCGCGCCGACACCGTGGCGATTGGCCAGCGGCAGTTCGGTGGACGAGGGCACCACGACCGCGTCCGGGAACTCCTTGCGCATGCCGTGGATCTTGCCCAGCGCGGTGGGGAGCAGGTCGAACAGACCCTCCGGGCCTGCCAGGAAGTCGCGGATCGCCTCGTTCTGGATGGCGACCGTGGAGTATTCCAGGCACAGCAGGTGCTTGAGGGTGGCCTTGATCGTGTTCACGATCATCGGCTTGCCGTCACCGGGCAGGTGCAGGGAGGCGACCACGAGACGGTTGCGCAGGTGGAAGTACGCCTGCCAGTCGATGGCGTCGTCCTTGTCGGACCAGGCCATGTGCCAGACGGCAGCACCGGGAAGGGTGATGGTCGGGTAGCCGGCGTCGCGCGCGCGCAGGCCGTACTCGACGTCGTCCCACTTGAGGAACAGCGGCAGCGGCTGGCCGATCTGCTCGGCGACCTGACGCGGGATCACGCAGGTCCACCAGCCGTTGAAGTCGACGTCGATACGTCGGTGCAGCAGCTTGGAGTTGTCGCGGTCCTTGAGCGGGTACTTCGAGAAGTCGTGGTCGTATTCGACATTCGGCGCCGATGACCACATGAAGATCGAGCGATCGACGACCTCGCCCATGCTGTGCAGGTGCGAACGCTCCTGCAGGTTCAGCATCTGCCCGCCGACCAGCAGCGGCGACTTCGCGAACCGGGAGAACGCGAGGGCGCGCAGGATGGAGTCGGGCTCGATCTCGATGTCGTCGTCCATGTAGACGATGTACTCGGCGTCGGTCTTCAGCGCCTCGTACATGACCCGGCTGTACCCGCCGGAGCCGCCGAGGTTGGGCTGGTCGCAGATGGCGAGCCGGTCGCCGAGGGTCGCGGCGGCTTCGGTGAAACCGGGCTCGTCGACGACCTTGCGGTTGCCCTGGTCCGCGACGATCACCGCGGCGATGTTGTTGAGCACCAACGGATCCGAGCCGAGCGCGCCGAGCGTCTTGACCAGGTCGGTGGGGCGATTGAACGTGGGCATGCCGACCGCGATGGAGCCCGTCCCCGGCGCTTGCTGGGGTGCGTACCAACCGCCGGACAGCAGCGTGACGGCTGTGTCGGTGGTGATATCGAACCAGATCCAGCCGCCGTCCTCGAACGGGCCGAGATCGGTTTCGAACTCCACGTCCACCGAGTCCGCGCCTTGCGCGACGGCGAACTCCTTGCCCTGCACGTGAATTCGCGAGCCGTCGGCCTTGGAACGGTAGACGTCCACCCGGCCGTGCCCGGCCAGTTCCAGGCGAAGGACCACCGACTTCAGCACACTCCAGCGACGCCAGTAGCTGGCGGGCAGCGCGTTGAAGTAGGTGCAGAACGACACCTCCGACTCCGCGCCGATCGACAGCGCGGTGCGGCTGGTGGCATGCGCGCGACGGGCGTTGGTGGTGGATTCCTCCAGGTAGAGGGTCCGCACGTCGAGGGGCTCACCCGGTCGCGGCAGGATCACCCGCTGCAGCAGCGAGATGGCGCGAGTTTCGGTGGTCACGTCTTCGAGCATCGCTTTGGTCATGCCTCGTCCACCAGCGCCGCGCCCGATTCGAGGTGCGGGCGGAGCACGTTCTCGAACATGCTCAGCGCCGAACCGATGGCCATGTGCATGTCGAGGTACTGGTAGGTGCCGAGACGGCCGCCGAACAGCACCTTCTTCTCGGCGGTCTCCTGCTTGGCCCGCTCACGGTAGGCCAGCAGCTTGGCGCGGTCCTCCGGGGTGTTGATCGGGTAGTACGGCTCGTCGCCGGTCTGCGCGAAGCGGGAGAACTCGCGCATGATGACCGTCTTGTCGGTCGGGTAGTCGCGCTCGGGGTGGAAGTGGCGCGGCTCGATGATGCGGGTGAACGGGACATCGGCGTCGTTGTAGTTCATCACCGAGGTGCCCTGGTAGTCGCCGGTCTCGAGGACTTCGGTCTCGAAGTCGATGGTGCGCCAGCCCAATTCGCCCTCGGCGTAGTCGAAGTAGTGGTCGAGGGGGCCGGTGTAGACGATGGGGGCGTCCGGGTTGGCCGCGACGATCTCGTCACGCACGTCGAACCAGTCGGTGTTCACCCTGACCTCGATGAGGTCGGAGGCGGCCATGTTCTCCAGCCACTTGGTGTAGCCGTTCTTGGGCAGGCCCTCGTAGGTGTCGTTGAAGTAGCGGTTGTCGAAGGTGTAGCGCACGGGCAGGCGGGTGATGTTGCCCGCGGGCAGTTCCTTCGGGTCGGTCTGCCACTGCTTGGCGGTGTAGTCGCGGATGAACGCCTCGTAGAGCGGGCGCCCGATCAGCGAGATCGCCTTCTCCTCGAGGTTCTGCGCGTCGGCGGACTCGACCTCGGCGGCCTGCTCGGCGATGAGCTGGCGGGCCTCTTCCGGGGTGAAGTAGCGGCCGAAGAACTGCGAGATCATGCCGAGACCCATCGGCAGCGGGTACGCCTGGCCCTTGTGCAGCCCGAACACCCGGTGCTGGTACCCGGTGAACTCGGTGAACTGGGTGACGTAGTCCCAGACCTTCTTGTTCGACGTATGGAACAGGTGCGCGCCGTACTTGTGGATCTCGATACCGGTTTCCGGTTCGGGTTCGGAGTAGGCGTTGCCACCCAGGTGGTAGCGGCGGTCGATCACCAACACCCGCTTGCCCAGCACGTTCGCTGCACGCTCGGCGACGGTCAGCCCGAAGAAACCGGAGCCGACCACGATCAGGTCGTACTGGTTTGCCGGGGCGTTGGAATCTGCGTTGACGGAATTACCCGAGGACGATGCGGCGGTCACGGGTGCCCAGCGTATCGGAAGACCACCGTTTGTCCCGGCGGAGTCTCCGACCACGCTTTGACCAGGGCCGATTCATCCCAGATGAAAGTGACCGACCCCGAGTCCACCGTCAGTACCCCTGAGGCGGGTACTGCGGGTAGTGCTGATAACCGCCGGACCGCCCTGCTCGGATCCAACGGCCCGTGGACGGAGCGGCCGCCAGGACCAGGATCAGGAGGGGGATGAGGCTGGTGATGATGCCGCCGATCAGGGTGACCGCCGGCTCTTCCGACCCGCTCGAGACCGCCGCCACGATCGATATCGCGCTGAAGATCAGGGCAAGCGTGGACAGCAGGATGAGAATCACCCGGCCCGCGGTCTTGCGACGGAACAGCAGAATCGCGCCGAGCAACCACAGCAGGCTCACCGCGGCCCCGACCAGCAGGCTGACGGCTGCCGCGGATCGAACCTCGTCCCCGGCGGCGCGGCCGGTGTCCTCGCCGAACAGGAACGCCGCGGCGATACCGAGGCCGCCCAATGCGATCAGTGACAGCAGCAGTGAGATCACCGCGGCGGTGATCGCCGTGCCGCCGCCTGCTCGCGGCTCACCGTAGCCCGGTGCGTACGAATAGGGTGCGCCGTAAGCCGGTGCGCCATAACCATTTTGGACGGGTGCGCCATAGGGCTGCGGGTAACCCTGCTGACCCCCGTACGGGTCGGGCCCGTAGCCGGGTTGCGCGTACCCCTGTCCCGCGTATGGGTCGTGGCCCTGCTGTGGACCGTACGGATACCCCATGGTGTCCCCCTCCTGACAAGCTGTACCTGTGGCCGCATCTCGCGTCGCGGCCTCGCAGCACCCGCCGCGGCGATGCTGACCTGCTGAAACTATACGTTCGGTCCGACAACACTTTCCGGGCGAGCGAGGGTGTGCGCCGCGGTCTGCGGCAGCGCCGCGGCCGACAGCACGAGCCCACCGAACACCGCACCCGAAAGTGCCGCCGCCCAACTGTGATTCACGATCGCCGTCACGGCACCGGGTACCCCACCGAGGCCGATCAGAAGCGAACGAACGACGGATTCGTCGGCGAACCAGTGGATCCCGTACCCGGAGTCGTAGTTCACGAGCGTGGCGAGCAGGCCGAGGACGCCGAGGGCGAGTTGCGTGCCCGCGGCGACCATGATCACCCATCGCCCGGCCTCGTCCCGCCGCGCCACAAGCACGCCGCCGTAGACGAACGCGAACACCGACACCAGCGCGCCGAGCGTGGCGAACAGCGTCAGCGAGTCGTCGAGCTCGCCCGGATCGCTCAGGAACGACCGCACGAGAACCACGGCCCCCACCAGATTCGCCACCGCGGCGCACCCCGCGAGGCACACGGCCACGATCGCCGCCACCTCACCGCTCTTCGACTTCGTCTCCAGCACGACCATCCCCCGACCGTATCCCGGACAGCCTCAACGCGTAGTGGTCCAACGCCGCGTCGGCTCGCTCAGACTGAGCGCGAGGATCACCACATTGACGATCAACCAGAAATCCAGCGGCCCGACCCCCCATCCATGGCTGGCCCCGTTGAGCACGATGACCAGCAAGGTCGCCCCCGCCATCACCGCCGCCGTGCTGAGCAGTAACCGCCTGCCGACCATCCGTCGCCGCAACAGCAGCATCGCCCCGACCAGATAGACCACCCCGAGCCCACCCACGATCCCAGCGCCCACGTAATCGAGGTCGATCTCGCGCCCTGTTGCCCGCAGTACGGCGGTCGCCGTGCCGACGAAGATTCCCGCCGCGCCGACCAGCACCCCGAGCCGGCCCGCGATCAGCGCGGTCACCGCTCGCGAAGGCCGCTCCGGCCGCACCTGTTCCACCACTGCCCCCGCAAATCTGTCGACGTCGCCGTCAGTTATACGGCGGAACCGGCGGGTGCGGGGTGTTCGACTGTGCGAGCTGGGCGTTCGGCCCGGAATCAATCCATCGTTGACTCGATGGGAGCAGCGCGGCGAGCAGAGTCCCGCACGGGAGCAGCGAGTACAGGACGAAGAACACCAGCTCGTCGGAGCTGGCAGACATCGACGCTGCGCCCCAGAGCGCGAATATCGCGAGCCCGCTACCGATGATCACCATGTTCAGTCCGCGCGCACGCCGACCGAGCACCAGGACTCCGCCCAACCCGAGCAACACCGCGAGCACCGCGCCGACCGCGAGGTCGATTTGATGCTCGAGCATCTGGAGATTCCAATCGACGGGCAGTTGCGACTGTTTCCATCGGGTGGACGTAGCGTGCAGAGCCGAGAGGGCCGCCGCGGCTCGGCTCAGCCCGAACAGCCCGACCACGACGGACCCGATGCCGCCGAGCAAGACAGCGACGGGCGGACTCGACAACGATTCGCTCTTCTGCGGCACATGACCCTGCGGTCCTTGCTGGTCATCCATCGCTCCCCCTCGCGACCTCGTGCAGCACATCATTCGGTCTTCGGCAGCCTAGTGTCCTCGACGACAACCGCACCCGGACACCGACTGCCCGGGTGCGGATGCCCGCTCGGAGTGCGACCGCCCGCCCACCAGCCCGTCAGGCGGGATGCGCTGCGACGTAAGCCCGGAAGGCTTCCAGGATGTACTCGGCAACGCCTTCGCCGTGCACGTCGTAGTTGCCGCGGAAGCGCGGGTCGGCGACGTACATTTCGCCGAGGCCGAGCAGGTATTCGTTCGACACCGGCTTGCCCTGCGTGCCGTCACCGAGCCAGGCACGATGCCGGGCGACGATCGCCTGGACGACGTCGCCTTCCACGGGAAGCCCTGCGGTAAAGGCCTTCCCGAAGTCGGCGGCGATGTCGAGCTGGGTCTGCTGGAAACGCTTCTTCTCGGCATCGGTCAGCGAGCGCCACCAGCGATCACCGCTCTCGTAGGCCTCCTTGCCCCAGCGCTCGGTGACCTCGTCCCTGTACTGCGTGTGGTCGAAACCGTCGAAAACCTCTGCGGCCATAAGCGGTTCACCTCTTTCCGTCTTGTGCAAAGTGGTCGACACCGACTCGATCTGCCGCGCCACCCGATCCTGCTGCTGCCGAAGCAGTTCCAGGTGGGTCCGCAGCGCACCGGCGGTGTCCTGTTCGCCGGCGAGGACTTCGGCGATCACGGGAAGGCCGAGGCCGAGTTCGCGCAGCAGCAGGATTCGCTGCAGTCGAACGAGAGAGGTCTGGTCGTAATAGCGATAGCCGTTGGCCCCGATCCGGCTCGGCTCCAACAGCCCGAGCTGCCCGTAGTGGCGCAACGTACGACTGGTGGTTCCCGCGGCCTTCGCGAGGTCCTGAATGGACCATTCACCCACCATGACCTGCTCCCTTTCTCGCCGGTTCCTCCACTCTGCAAGTTGACGCTACGTCAAGGTCAAGACGCGAAGCCGACTTCGACCTCCACCGTGTCGCGCTCGGTGTACATGCGCCACAACCGCGCGCCCAGCTCGGCATTACCGATCCGCGGCAGCACCAGCCCGGCGGGCACGAGGTCGGGATTCGCGTCGATGACCGACTGGACCGCACTGTTCTCGATGAGCGAGCCGATGGCGAACAGCCCGACGTAGACACCGGTGCCTTCCACTTCGCGCGCCAACTGCCGCACGTAGGCGCGCTGCGCTCCCAGCGCGACCCCGACATTCGCCAGGTAGGGCTGCAAAAACTCCTCCGAGGCGCCGGAGGTGAACAGCAGCGTGCCACTGCCGCGGGCGATCATCGCGGGCAGCAAGGCGCGGGTGAGAAGGATCGGCGAGTACACCTTGAGCGCGATCGGTAGCTCGAGTGATGGCAGGTCGACGTCGATGGTGGTGGCGCTGCGTACCGACATGTCGGCGGCCGCCGAATGCAGCGCGACATCGATCGGCCCCAGCTTCTCCTCGACCCGGCCGACCACGTCGAGCACTTGCGCGGGATCGGTGACGTCGGCGACGAACGGTTCGGCATCGATGCCCTCCGCGCGCAGGGCCGCGGCGCGCTCTACCGGTTCGCGGCCGATCACCGCGATCCGAAAACCGTTGCGGCCGAAGTGCTGTGCCGTCCCGGCGCCGAGTCCTGGTCCGTAGCCGAAGATCGCGAGCGTACTCATCAGGTGCTCCTAAGTTGAGTGTTGGTTCAAGTTATGCCGAACGTAGCACTAAGTTGAACCTATGCTCAAGATATTTCGACCACCAGATTTGTAGGATCAGCGGATGCCCGAGGACAAGCCGTTGCGCAGCGACGCCGAACGCAACCGCGCCGCGCTCGTGACGGCAGCCCGCGAGGTCTTCGAAGAACGCGGCCTCGACGCCCCGCTCAAAGACATCGCCGCCCGCGCGGGCGTCGCGATCGGCACCCTCTACAACCGTTTCCCCACCCGCGACGCACTGATCGCCGCCGCCGCCGCGGACCGCCTGGAAGCAGGCGGCCGGGTCGCCGAACAGGCACTCGCGCTCACCGACCCGTGGGAGTCGTTCGTCTTTCTGGTCGAGAAGATCTGCGAACTCCAGGCGGCGGACCGCATTCTCGGCGATCTCGCCCTGCGAAATCCCCCCAGCGCCGCCGTCGAGCGCGCACGCGAATACGGCCACGGCCTCATGCGCCGCATCATCGCCCGCGCCCAGGAGGCAGGCGCCCTGCGTCCGGACTGGACCCTCGAAGACATCGCCTTCATCACCTGGTCCCACATCAGCGTTCTCGCCGCCACCAGCACCGTCGCCCCCGACATCTGGCGGCGCAACCTCGCCCTCATCTTCGACGGCCTACGCGCGAAAGCCGCGCACCCCCTGCCGGTTCCGGCCCTCACCGAGGACCAGTTGATGCAGGCGATGCGCGGCTGACCCGATCGGCACGCTCAGACCCGATTAGCCGCCGAAACCAATTCCGGCGCAACCGAGTTCACTGTCGGCTCGGCATCGTCGCGGCGTTCGACCGGATCACCCACAGGCGGCACCTGTTCTCCCACAACACCTCCGGCCGAACGGTCGACCGACCTGGACGGCATCTGTCCGAAGACCGTGGCCGCGAGAGCGACGCCGAGGCCGATGATCTGCAGAGCGGTCAGCGCCTGACCCAGCGCGATCCAACCGATCACCGCGGCCGACACGGGACTGAGCAGCCCGAGGAATGACACCGAAGTCGCAGGCACCCGCGAGATTCCGCGCACCCACAGCCAGTAGGCCAGCGCGGTGCCGATGACGCCGAGGTACAGGTACCCGCCGATGGCCTGTCCGTCGAGCGCGGGCGGCGCGCCTTCGATCAGCAGGGCGAGCGGCGCGATGAACAGTCCGCCCGCGGTGAGCTGCCAGCCGGTCATCGCCAGCGGGCCGACGCCATCGGGTCGTCCCCACTTCTTGGTGAGCACGGTGCCCGCCGCCATCGAGGCCGCACCGGCGAGCCCGGCGAGCACGCCGATCAGATCGAGTTCGACAGTGCCGCGAAGCACCACCAGCGAGACTCCCAGCACACCGACGACACCCGCGATCACCTTCCGCCTCGACGGCGCTTCGGCCAGCAGTACCGCGGCGAATCCGAGCGCGAACATCGGCGCCACCGCGCCGAGCACCCCCGCGACCCCACCCGGCAGCCGATACGCGGCCAGGAACAGCAGCGGGAAGAACGCGCCGATATTGAGCACGCCGAGCACCGCGGCCCGACCGAGCCACTGACCGTGCGGCAGCACCCTGGTCAGTGCGAGCAGCACCAACCCGGCGGGCAGCGCGCGCATCAGGGCCGTGAACAGCGGCCGGTCGGGCGGCAGGAATTCAGTGGTCACCGCGTAGGTGGAGCCCCACACGATCGGGGTGAGGGCGGTGAGCGCGAGGGTGCCCGCGTAGCCGGTGGAGCGGGTTGCGGTCGTCATGTTCACTCCTGATTGATAATCTCAACATTGAAATATCTACTCGCCGAGATATCTCTTCGTCAAGTAGATGAACATTAAGAGTTTCAACCGAGAGGGAAAAGAGATGCGCGACGCGGTCGACCTGATCACCGAGCACTGGAACATCGAACGCCCTGATGTCGACGTGTCACCGATGGCGATCATCGGTCGGATCACCCGACTCTCGCGCGTGCTCGAACAGGATCTGAAGCGCTTCTTCGCAGGTCACGGCCTGGAGTTCTGGGAGTTCGACGTGCTGGCCACGCTGCGTCGCTCCGGTGGCGAGACCGGCCTCACCGCAGGCGCGCTCAACCGGGCCGCCATGGTCACCTCGGGCGCCATCACCAACCGCATCGACCGTCTGGCGGCGAAGAACCTGGTCCGGCGCGTCCCGTCCCCCGACGATCGCCGCTGCGTCTTCGTGCAGCTCACCGCCGAGGGCCGCGAACTCGTCGACCGGCTGCTGCCGCTGCACGTGGCCAACGAGCAGCGCCTGCTCGCCACCCTCGGTGCCACGGATCGCGAGCAACTCGCCGACCTGCTGCGCACCCTGGCCGTCGCACTGGACGACACCACGCTGGACTGACCAGAACAGCGCCGAGCGCGGTTACTCCCCGTCGTGGATGCCGGGACCAGCGGCCGGGCCGTATCCGCCGTCGTGCACCCCGGGGTTCACCGGGCCGTGGACGGGTTCGCCCCTGACGTCGGCAACCGAGGGAATCTGCACGCCCCCCGCACCGCCGGGCGAACCCAACTGGGACAAACCACCTTCCGGCATCTTCAGCCTTGGCTTGCCCGAAGCCGTCGCGGGCAACTGATCACCCGCGTCGGGGACGAGCTGGAGCAGCGTGGAGAAGTCGACGACCTGCGCGCCGAGCGTCTGTGTCGCGACGATGACACCGTTGGTGTACAGCCGATACGTGCCTGCCCGTTGCGGCAGCAGCATTTCCGGGCCGATCGGCTCGCCTACCGCGCTGTTGGCGCCGCCGATCCGCCGATACTCGGTGTCGATCACCGACTCACCCGCCAGCGCTTCGATGGTCAGATCAGGCTCGGCCGGTACGGCGGGAACCGCAGGGGGCGGGGCGGATTCGACGAGGTCACTGGGCGCCGGTCCGACCGCGAAGGTTTCGATATCGGCGGGCCGACCGCCGTCGGGAGCCGCGGAGTATTCCGAGCGCAGGATCTGCCCGTCACGTAACAACACCGTGCCCGTGGTCGCGGCGACCGCCTCGGTACTGCGCGAATCCTCTTTCACCGTACCGGGATAGGCCTGGCAGTCGGTGGTGTCGCAGGTCTGGGCGTAGTCGTAACGACTCTCGGCCAGCGCGTAGGAGCGGGCCGCGATCGCTTGCGCGCGTAAGGCTTCGAAGGCGCCCTGGTCGGCCCAGTTGGCCTGCATCTCCGCGGGCAGTACGCCGGCGAGGTAGTCGTCGAGGTCCACCTGGTTGACGGTGCGGAAGGACTCGCCTTCGAGCGCCACACCGAGCGCGCCACGATAGGCCGTGCCACCGCACAGGGTCAGGTGTTCCTCGGCAGGCCTGCCCGCACCGGCGCCGATCGGATAGACGAACGGATCGTCGGTCGCGGCCTGCCACAACACCTCGCCGTCGCAGCCCGCGGTCACCACCACGTTCGCCCCGCCGTCGGGCAGCGGAGTGAGATGGGCCGCGTCGCCTGGGCCGATCATGCGACCGGCGACCTGCGCACCGGCGGCGGCGAAGGTGTCGAGGGTGGCGTCGTCCTGCGCCTGGAGGCGGACACCGATCTCTGTCGCCCCGATTTGCCCGAGATCAGCTCCGGGGTAGTAGTGGCCGAGAATCTCCTCGGCCGTCCAGCCCGCCCGCGCGTTGTCGAAGGCGCCGACCTGGCTCATCCCGCGACCGTGTCCCGCGCCTGCGGTCGGCGTGATCTGACCCGGCAGGATCTGCCACAGCCCGATCGCCCCGGTCAACGCCAGCACAGTACCGCTGACCAGCAGCGGCAGCGGCACGGTTCGGATGACCGGCACAGCCCGGCGACGGGTGCCACGGCCGGTACTGCGGGTGATCTTGGTGTCCGCTCTCATACTGTGCTCCCACGGTTTCATGGTTCGACCGGCGGAGCTCGCGTCGGCATGTCGTCGTCGCCGGGCGGGATCCGAGGGCTACATTCGAGCAATCACATAAGTCTCGAGTTGAGGTTGAGATATGTGACGTATGTTAACTAGTGTGATGCGTGAGGTTAGAGGAAGCAAGCATCACATGCGGGGAAAAACACGAGCTCGACCCTGATAGGAGCCGCACGTGAGATACCGAAAGCCGAAACGTTCCTACGTGCTCCCGGTGGTCACCACCCTCGTTGTCGCCGCACCGATCGGCGCGTTCGCTCTCAGCGACTCGACCGACTACCGCAGCGCCAACGATTCCCAGGTCGCGGCCGTGCCGACGCAGCTGGCCGAGGTCGCGCTGACCTCGATTCCCGACATCACGGTTCCGCTGCGCGACCTGACCGGCCTCGACCTGCCCGACCTGCACCTGTCGGACCTGCGCATGTTGCAGTTGCCGAGTTCGATTCCGATTCCGCCGGGATTGCCGGTCCCCCCGGGCGTGGCGCTGCCCACCGAGATCCCGCTGCCGCAGCTGCCGACCAAGCCGCAGTCGACCCCGACGCAGCAGGCCACGCCGGGCGCCGCGACACCCGCCCCCGCCGCACCGCCCGCGCGCCCACCGGTCCCGAGTACCTCGGTCCCCACCGCGCCCCCGGCTCCGCCGGCCGCGGTCCCCCAAGCCCAACCTCCGGGCGCTCCTGCCCCGGCGGCTCCCGCGCCCGGTGCGCCAGCGGCTCCGGCCGCGCCTGCCCCGGCCCCCGAGCCTCCAGCCGCACCTGCGGCTCCCGCTCAACCGGCACCGGCGCCCGCCGCACCGCCCCCCGCCGCGGCCGCACCTCCCGCCGGCGCACCGGTAGCCCAAAGCCGTTCCACCGGAGCAAAATTCATCGCTGACCCGGAGAATCTCGAACCCGGCACCACCCCCGACACCCCCGCCCTCTCCCCCGGCGCGGTCGGCTCCGACGTCATCGACCAGGTGGGCGCGCAGGTCAAGGAAATCACCCAGGACACGCCGTTCAGCATGGTCGCTCTCACCGCCCGCGACCTGGCGAACACCACAACAAAGCTCCGGGCTCGCCAGCTGGACGGCAACTGGGGCCCCTGGTACAACGCCGATCCGGTCGACACCAGGGCCACCGATCAGACTCCCGCCGACGCACCGACCGGCACCGAACCGATCTACGTCGGCGAGACCACCGCGGTGCAGATGCTGGTCACCCGCAAGCCCGCCGCAGGCCCCGACCACGACCCGGCCCACCTCACCGAGGCCGCGCTCAAGGCCGTCCTGATCAATCCGGGCCGGGCCGCGATCGATGCCGCGCTCAACGACGTCGCGGCGGCGCTGCCCGGTGGCGGACCGAAGGTCATCACCCGCGCGCAATGGGGTGCCGACGAGTCGATCCGCTGCCAGGAACCCACCTACGACGACGGCGTCGGCGGCATCACCGTGCACCACACGGCCGGTCGCAACGAATACAGCCGCTCCGAATCGGCGGGCATCGTCCGCGCGATCTACGCTTATCACGCCGAAACGCTCGGCTGGTGCGACATCGGCTACAACGCCTTGGTCGACCAGTACGGCCAGATCTTCGAGGGCCGCTACGGTGGCCTCGACCGCGCGGTGCAGGGCGCGCACGCGGGTGGTTTCAACGAGAACACCGCCGGTGTGGCGCTGATGGGCAACTACGAGAACGAGGACCCGAGCAACGAGTCGCTCAACGCGATCGGCAAGTTCATCGGCTGGCGGGCCAAGCTCGCCGGGATCAACCCCAAGGGCACGACCACGATGTACTCCGAGGGCACCGAGTTCACGCCGTACGAGTACGACGAAGCGGTCGACCTGCCGGTGGTGTTCGCCCACCGCGATGTCGGCAACACCGACTGCCCCGGCGACGCCGCCTATGCGCTGATGGATCGCATCCGCGGGATCGCGGCGGGCAATTCCGGCACCTATACCTCGCCCCCGACGGCGAATCGCCCGCCGAGTCAGCAGGCCCGTGCCCCGCAGGGGAACATGGCCGAGCTGGGCGCGATGGTCGACAAGTTCCTCGGCCTGTCCGGCGACAACGCGATCGCCAAGCACTGGGTGGCAAAGGGCGGGGTCGACGGGCCGCTCGGCGCGCCGCAGTCGGACCTGCTCGCGGGCGCGCAGGGCCGTCAGTACGCGAAATTCGCCAACGGTTTCGTCTACGCGGACGAGGGCGGTGCGGTGTTCGAGGTGGTCGGCGCGATTCTCGACCGCTACCTGAGCCTCGGCGCCGACTCGGGCGTACTCGGCCTGCCGACCGCCAGTTCCTACCTGGTCCCGAACGGTCTCCGCACCGATTTCCAGCACGGTTCACTGGTGCTCAACGAGCTCACGGGCATCGTCACCACGTTCTGGAAGACCTACGACGAGACCTACAAGCAGGAAATGAACGGACAGCCGAAGCCAGGACAGGCGGCGACCCACCCCACGCTCGAACTTGCCGTGCCTGCCCCGACCGAAGCTCCACAGGTACCCGCCGAACAGCAGGCTCCCCCGGTCGAACCGGCACCTGCCGAACAAGCCCCGGCTGACCCGCCTGCCCCCGAGCCCGCCCCGACCGGCTGAACCCGGTCACGGCGAAGAACGGCCGGTGCACCCTCCGAGCGAGGGGCACCGGCCGTTTTACTGTGTCGTCGGAGCTATCGCCACCAGCGCTCGAGCACCATCGCCACACCGTCGTCGATATTGCTGCCGGTCACCTCGTCCGCCGCCGCCCGAGCCTCCGGGTGCGCGTTGCCCATCGCGACGCCGTGCCCGGCCATCGCCAGCATCGGCACATCGTTGGGCATGTCGCCGAACGCCACGATCGACGAATTCTCGACGCCGATCCGTCGGGCCACCTCGGCCAGTCCGGACGCCTTCGTCACCTTCGGCACCGCCAACTCGATCAGCCCGCTCTCGGTGGAGTAGGTGATCTCGGCGCGGTCGCCGATGAGCGGGGCGAGGGCGGCGCGCATCTCGGAACTGCGGGCCGAGCTGAGCCGGATGAGCATCTTGATCGCGGGGGAGTCGATGACCTCGGCGTGCGAGACGACGGTGTCGTCGGGATTGAGCCAGGCGTGTTCGTAGGTCGGCGAGCTGACGAACTGCTGGGTCACGGCGTCGTGGGCGCTGGCCCCGACCCGCTCGGTCGCCAGCCCACAACCGGGCAGCGCGTGTTCGGCGACTTCGGCCAGCCAGCTCAATGTGTCGACGTCGAGGGTGTGACTGGACAGCACCCGATCGGTCGCACTGTCGTAGATGACAGCGCCGTTTCCGCAGATCGCGAGCGGTGCGTACCCGAGTTCGCTGACGACCGGGTCGATCCAGCGGGGCGGGCGGCCGGTGGCGAGCACGAAGGTGGCGCCGTCGGCGACGAGCGCTCCGACGGCGGCCTTGGTGCGCGCCGAAACCTTGTCGGAGTCGTCGATCAATGTGCCGTCGACGTCGCTGGCCACCAGCTGCGGTTTCGGGTGCAGGTTCGTCATCCCGTCTATCCTGCCGCACGTCGCCACGCGAGGACGACGGACTGTCCCTATGATCAGGGCCTGATTACCCGATCCAGAGGGGACTGATGACCGGCTTCTTGGTGCGGCGCACACTCAACTACGTTGTGCTCCTTCTGCTGGCATCATTTCTGACTTTCAGCCTCGCCTCACTCACATTCAACCCGCTCGAGAGCCTCGAGCAGCGCAACCCGCGCCCGCCGCAGTCGGTGATCGACGCGAAGGCCGACCAGTTGCATCTCGACGAGCCGATCCCACAGCGCTATCTCAGCTGGCTGGGCGGCGTCGTGCACGGCGATTTCGGGACCACCCTGGCCGGGCAGCCGGTGAGCGAGGAACTGGGCAGACGGGTGGCGGTGAGTCTGCGGCTGCTGATTCTCGGTTCGGTCATCGGCACCGTGCTCGGCGTGCTGATCGGCGCGGCGGGGGCGATCCGGCAGTACAAGTTCAGCGACTATTTCTCGACGGTGCTGTCGCTGCTGATCATCTCGACGCCGATCTTCTTGCTGGCGACGCTGTTGAAATACGGCGCACTGCAGGTGAATACGATGACCGGGACGCAGATCTTCCTCTATACCGGCGAAACGTCTGCCACACAGGTCAACGGGTTCTGGAACCAAATGGTCGACCGCGCACAGCATTTGGTGCTGCCCACCTTGGCGCTGGCGCTCGGCGCCATGGCCGGCTACAGCCGTTACCAGCGCAACGCCATGCTCGATGTGCTCGGCAGCGATTTCATCCGAACAGCGAGAGCCAAAGGCCTGACCCGCAATCACGCGCTCTACAAACACGGCCTGCGCACCGCGCTGATCCCGATGGCGACGCTGTTCGCCTACAGTCTCGGCGCCCTGATCACCGGCGCCACCTTCGTCGAGAAGATCTTCGGCTGGCACGGTGTCGGCGAATGGCTGATCGATTCGATCAACTCCCAGGACCTCTACGTGGTGGTGACGGTGACAGCGTTCGCCGGCCTGGTGGTGCTGGTATCGGGGTTGCTCTCCGATGTCGTCCTTGCCCTGCTCGATCCGAGGGTGCGTGTCTCATGACCGAAACCGAACTCATCGCCGTCGGCGCGCCCGAGATCGCCGCGGCCGGTCGCCGCAAACTGGTGTGGCGACGCTTCCTGCGCAACAAGCCCGCCGTGGTCGGTGCGGTGATCCTGGTGCTGATGTTCGTGGCCAGTTTCGTACTGCCGCCGCTGCTGCCGTGGGACTACCAGCAGATGGACTACAAGGCGCTGCTGAAGCCGCCGAGCCTCGAGCACCCGTTCGGCACCACCCAGATCGGTCAGGACGTACTCGCCCAGACCATGCGCGGACTGCAGAAGTCCCTGATCATCGGTTTCTGCGTGGCGATCTGCTCCAGCGTCATCGCCGCGACGGCGGGCGCGGTGGCCGGACTGCTCGGCGGCTGGCCCGACCGCGCGATCATGTGGTTCGTCGATCTGTTGCTGGTGGTCCCCAGTTTCATCATCATCGCGCTGTTCGCGCCGCGCACCAAGGGTTCGGGGTCGATCGCGATCCTGATCGTGCTGCTGAGCGTGTTCGGCTGGATGATCGCCGCGCGCATCATCCGCGGCCTCACCCTGAGCCTGCGTGATCGCGAATTCGTCCGCGCCGCACGGTATATGGGCGCACCGACCCGCACTGTGATCCTCAGTCACATCATCCCGAACATCGCCTCGATCCTGATCATCGACACCACCCTCGCGGTCGGTGCGGCGATCAGCGCCGAAACCGGTTTGAGCTTCCTCGGTTTCGGCGTGCAACCACCGGATGTGTCGCTGGGTTCGCTGATCGCGGCGGGCACCAAATCGGCGCTCACCTACCCGTGGTTGTTCCTGTTCGCCGGTGGCCTGCTGATCACGATCGTGTTGAGCGCCAACCTGGTCGGCGACGGTCTGCGTGATGCCTTCGACCCCGGTGCCCGTGGCGCGCGCAAATCGCGCAAGGAAGTCGCCGAGCACAAGAACGAGGCGCAGGTGGAGTTGAAGAAAGCCGAGAAGCGATGACCGCGTCGACCGCACCCCTGCTCGAAGTCACCGACCTGCGGGTCTCGTTCCCCGGCGAGGAAGGCCGCGTCGAGGCCGTGCGCGGGGTGAACTACACCGTCGCCGACGGCGAGGTGCTCGCCATCGTCGGCGAGTCCGGTTCGGGCAAGTCGGTGTCCTCGCTCGCGGTGATCGGCCTGCTGCCCGACCAGGCACGGGTGCAGGGATCGGTGCGCCTGCGCGGCCGCGAACTGCTCGGCCTCGGCGACAAGCAGATGTCGAAGCTGCGCGGTTCCTCGATCAGCATGGTCTTCCAAGATCCGCTCTCCGCGCTGACCCCGGTGTACCGCGTCGGTGATCAGATCGCGGAAGCCCTTCTCGCGCACGGGAAAATGAGCCGCAAGGAAGCGGGCGAGCGAGCCGTCGAGCTGCTCGAACTCGTCGGCATCACCGATGCCAGGGCTCGTTCCAGGGCTTTCCCGCACGAGTTCTCCGGCGGTATGCGCCAGCGCGTGGTGATCGCTATGGCCATCGCCAACGATCCCGCCCTGATCATCTGCGACGAACCGACCACCGCGCTCGACGTGACTGTGCAGGCGCAGATCCTCACCCTGCTGCGCGAGGCGCGCGATATCACCGGCGCGGGCGTCATCATGATCACCCACGACATGGGCATCGCGGCCACCGTCGCCGACCGGGTCGCGGTGATGTACGCGGGCAAGGTCGTCGAAACCGCGCCGGTCGCAGAGCTTTTCGCGACGCCGCGCATGCCGTACACCGTCGGCCTGCTCGGCTCCATCCCGCGCATGGACGGCCCGCCGCGCACCCCGCTGATCCCCATCCTCGGCGCCCCGCCAGCCATGCACGCCCTGCCGCCCGGCTGCTCGTTCGCGCCGCGCTGCCCGGTCGCGATCAGCGACTGCGTCGCCGCCGAGCCCCCGCTGGAAAAGGTGAGCCCCGGCCACTCGGTGGCCTGCATCCGCACGGCCGAGGTCGGCAGCCACCAGCTCTTCGACGCCTACCGCGAGGAGATCCCGACCCCGGCCCACCCCGACCGCACCGACGACGAGGTGGTCCTGCGGGTCACCGACCTGGTGAAGACCTTCCCCCTCACCTCGGGCGTGCTGCTGCGCCGCCGCACCGGCGAGGTCCGCGCGGTGGACGGCATCAGCTTCTCGGTCCGCGCGGGCCGCACCCTCGCGCTGGTCGGCGAATCCGGTTCGGGCAAGTCGACGACCCTGTCGCAGATCATGGACCTGGCGCGACCGCAGTCGGGCAGCATCGAGGTGCTCGGCAACGACGTCGCCACCCTCACCAAGGCCCGCACCCGTGAGATCCGCCGCAAGATGCAGATCGTCTTCCAGGACCCCAGCTCCTCACTCGACCCGCGCCTGCCGATCTTCGACGTCCTCGCCGAACCACTGCGCATCGATGGCCGGTCTCGCGAAGAGGTCAATCGCCGGGTGCCGGAGTTGTTGCGGCAGGTGGGATTACGTCCCGAACACGCCGATCGCTACCCGTCCGACTTCTCCGGCGGCCAGAAGCAGCGCGTCAGCATCGCCCGCGCGCTGGCCCTGGACACCCAGTTGCTGGTACTCGACGAACCCGTCTCGTCTCTGGACGTCTCGATCCAGGCGGGCGTGCTCAACCTGCTGCGCGACCTGCAGGCCGAGCACGGCCTGTCCTACCTGTTCGTCTCCCACGACCTGTCGGTGGTGCGCAATCTCGCCCACGACATCGCGGTGATGTTGCAGGGCAAGATCGTCGAATCCGGCCCGGCCGAGCAGATTTTCGCCGATCCTCAGCACGAATACACGCGCTCGCTCATCGCGGCCGTACCGGAACCCGTCGTCAGCGGGTAGGACCCGAGCAGGAGGTGCCATGAGAACCCGACGCATGCACGCACGTGGAGCCCGATTGCGCTGTGCCGCAGTGGTAGTGGCGGCCGGGATGATCGTGGCGGGGTGTGGCGGCGCCGATGAATCGGCCACCGGTCTCAGCGATGCGATCGGCACCACCAGCGACGTGAACCCCACCCCACGCGACCAACTCCGCGAGGGCGGCAACCTGCGCCTGGCCACCACCGGCTACCCCGCCAACTGGAACATCCTCTCCAATGACGGCAACAACGGCGAGATCGGCTACATCGTGCGCGCGATGCTGCCGCGGTCCTACGAGATCGACGCGGCGGGCCAGCTCAGCGTCGACACCGACTTCTTCACCGATATCCAGCTGACCGGCTCCGATCCGATGCAGGTGACGTATTCGATCAATCCGAAAGCCGTCTGGTCGGACGGTTCGCCGATCACCTGGGAAGACCTCGCCTCGCAAGCGCACGCGCTCAGCGGCCGGGACAAGAGCTATCTGATCGCGATCACCAATGGTTTCGAATTCGTCGACAAGGTGGAGCGAGGTGTCGACGACCAACAGGCCGTCCTCACCTTCAGCAAGCCCTACGCCGACTGGCGCGGTCAGTTCTCCGGCAACTCCGCCCTCTACCCGAAGTCGGTGACCAGCACGCCGGAGGCCTTCAACACCAGCCTCACCGACGCGATCACGCTCACCGCCGGGCCGTTCGTCGTCAGCGCCACCGACCGCGCTCAGGGTCGAATCACCCTGGGTCGCAACCCGAAGTGGTGGGGCGACAAGCCAGTTCTCGACACCATCACCTACAGCGTGCTCGACGCCACATCGTGGGTCCAGGCGTTGCAGAACAACGAACTCGACCTCATTCGCCTGACCACCCTCGACGATGTGAAGACGGTGCGTGGCACCGAGGGACTGGTGGTACGTCGCGCTCCCGGTAATCGCTGGCGCCACATCACTTTCAACGGCGCACCCGGCTCGATCCTGGCCGAAGAAGGCGTCCGCGTGGCCATCTCGAAGGCCATCGACCGTCAGGGGATCGTCAACGCGATGCAGAACGGGCTGGTCGAGAACCCGAAGCCGTTGAACAACCATGTCTTCCTGCAAGGCCAAAAGGGGTACCAGGACAACAGTCTCGGCTTCGACCCCGCCGCCGCGGCACAGCAACTCGACGACCTCGGCTGGAAACTCAACGGCGAGGTGCGCGAGAAGGACGGCCGCAAACTGGTCATCCGCGATGTCATGTACAACGACCCCACCTGGGTCCAGATCGCCCAGATCATCCAGCAGAACCTGGCCGCCATCGGCGTGCAGCTGAACATCGACACCAAGCCCGCCGCCGGTCTGTTCACCGATGTCATCCAGCCCGGCGACTTCGACGCCGCCCAGTACGTCTACGAGGGCGACCCCTTCCCGCTGAGCAGCATCCGCCAGATCTACTACTACGACCCCACCGACCTTCAAGCCAACTACGGCCGCATCGGCTCCCCCGAACTCAACGCTCTCATCGAACAAACCCTCACCGAACTGGACCCACAGAAGTCCATCGACCTCGCGAACCAGGTCGACCGCAAGGTATTCGAAGAAGGCCACTCCCTGCCCCTGATGCAGTCCGACGGCAGCTTCGGCGCCCGCACCACCCTCGCCAACATCGGCTCCCCTGGATTGGCAACCTACGACTACACGAAGATCGGATTCACGAAATGACCACTGCTACTCACGCCAGGCGTTTACGCCGGGCCGGTCTCCGCATCGCGGTACCTGTTTTCGCCTTGACGTTGGTGCTCGGCGGTTGTGGGTCCGGTACGGACGTGCAATCGGGTTCGAGCACAATCGGCTCGGTCAATGACATCAATCCGCAGGAACGCGATGCCGTGCAGGACGGCGGCAATCTTCGGCTGGCCATTCCCGGCTTCCCGGCGACGTTCAACAGCAGCCATGTCGATTCAGATGGCTATGTGAGCGAGGTGACCGGCTGGACCATCCCGGGCACTATCACCGCCGACGCCGCCGGAAATCTCACCACCGATACCAACTACTTCACCTCCGTCGAGCTCATCAACACCAACCCGCAAACGATCGAATACACGATCAACCCGAAAGCGGTGTGGTCCGACGGCTCCCCGATCACCTGGAACGACCTGCGGTCCCAAGTCGGCGCACTGAGCGGTCGTGACCCGGCTTTCAAGGTCTCGGCGACCCAGGCCTACAGCAGCGTCGAGAAGGTCGAGCGCGGCGTCGACGACAGGCAGGCGATCGTGACCTTCGCCGAGCACTACGCGGAGTGGAAGGGGCTGTTCAACCCCCTGTATCCCCAGCAGGCCACTGCCACACCGCAAGCCTTCGACGACTTCTATCGCAACGATATGCCGCTGTCGGCGGGACCGTTCATGATCACCTCCATCGACCGCGCCCAGCAGCGGATCGTGCTCAGCCGCAACCCGAAATGGTGGGGTGACACTCCCAAACTCACCAATGTCACCTACAGCATCCTCGACAGCGCCGCCCAACTCAGCGCGCTGCAGAACAACGAACTCGACGCCGTCGATCCGTTGAGCACCATCGACGAGATCAAGACCGCGACGAATACACCCGGCATCCAGGTTCGCCGAGCCCCGGCCAATCGGTTCATGCACACGACCTTCAACGGCGCACCCGGTGCCCTGCTCGCGGATCCGAAACTGCGCATCGCGATCTCCAAGGGCATCAATCGGCAGGCGATCGCCACCGCCATTCAGAACGGTCTGGTCACCGACCCGAAGCCGCTGAACAACCACCTGTACCTGGTCGGCCAGACCGGTTTCGAGGACAATGCCGAGTCGGTGTCCTTCGACCCGGCCGCGGCGGCCCGCATGCTCGACGAACTGGGCTGGAAGCTCAACGGTGACGTCCGCGAAAAGGACGGCCGTCAGCTGGTGATCCGCGATGTGATGGCCCAGAACGATGTACAGGTCCAGGTCGCCACGATCACACAACAGAACCTGGCGGAGATCGGGGTGAAGCTGCTCATCGAAACCTATCCGGGTACAGCCTTTTTCACTGACATCATCGATCCCGGCAACTTCGATATCGCCCAATTCGCCTGGATGAAGAGCATTTTCCCACTCGGTGCGCTCCCCCAGATCTACTACTACGATCCGGCGAACAAGCTGAGCAACTACGGCAGCATCGGTTCCCCTGAGCTCAACGCGCTCATCAAGGAGACCATCGCGGAACTCGATCCACAGAAGGCGATCGAATTGGCCAACAAGGCCGATCGAATGATCTTCGAAGAAGGGTTCTCGCTGCCGCTCGTGCAGTCCGCCGGAGCCGTGGCGACCCGCGAGAATCTGGCGAACTTCGGCGCGTTCGGCCTCGCCTCGGCCGATTACACCAAGGTCGGCTTCCTGAAGTGAGTTCCGGCCCGGCGCGCGCACTCACCTATCCGCTGCTCGTCACGAGCGGCACCCTCGCGGTCGTCGCCGCGTGGGTGCCGTTCGCGGATATCGATCAGCTGAGTGCGCTCGCCGTGGTCGCTCTCGCTGTACTCGCTTACACCGCTTATCAATTGGGGCTTGCCTTCGGTGTGTTTCCCACGGGGTTGGTTGCGATAGGAACGGTGCGTGGTAAACGGGTTCGGCAGCAATATCGACTGGTCAGCCGGTCGTGGCTGGAGATCGGCAGTGGTGATCGTCTGGTGTGGCAGCCGGTCTTCTATGAGCCGGCATTGTCGGTGCTCACTCCGACCGAACTAGAACTGCTCGGCCGATCCATCCGCCAGGGCAACACTCGCTTCTACCCGTCGGGCCGCGTTCGCACCACCGAGCCGACGGGCAAGCTCGTCGACAACCCCACTCGCCCCACCGATCCACCCGCTGTCGGGGTGGCCCGCCGTGTGATCCTCGATCTCCAGCCCGCGATCGGCGCTCCCCTGGTCGGCCTGCTCTGGGTCTACGTCATGGGCGGCGGCCTCGGAGCGTTCGTCGCCACCACCACGGTCGCCGCCGCTGCCTTCACCTGGCTCTCCGCCATCCGAGGCTCCGACCCCAGCTGACCTGGGGGTTCTACTCGGCCGATACTCACCTCAGTGGCCGCAACTGGTCTGACCACTTGACCTCTTACCATCGAAGGCGCATTATCGGGGTATGGCATGGACTCCCGTGGTGAAGCGCTCGGTTTCCGGTGATGTGTTCGAGCAGATCGCCGCCGAAGTGCTGGGTGGGGAGTTGGCGGCGGGGAGCACGTTGCCGAGTGAGCGGCAGTTGGCCGAGGCGTTGGGAGTTTCACGACCCGCGGTGCGGGAGGCGTTGCAGCGGCTGGCCGCGGCCGGGCTGGTTGCCGTTCGGCAAGGCGAGGCGACGACTGTGCTCGACTATCGGCGCAGCGCTGGGCTGGAGGTGCTGCCGCGACTGTTGCTTCGGGGGAATTCCATCGATCCCGCGGTCGCACGCAGCATTCTCGAGGCGCGGCTGCACAACGGACCGAAGATCGCCGAGCTCGCCGCCGCGCGGGTTCGATCGCGAGGTGCGACCGATCCGCGGATCGGGGGCGAATTGGCGGTGTTGCGCGAATCCGTCGATTCCCTTGTCGCCGAATCCGATCCCCTTACCCAGCAGCTGATCGCCCTCGAATTCTGGGACCATATCCTCGATCTGGCCGATTCGATCGCCTTCCGGCTGATGTATTCCATGCTGCGCGCCGCCTACGAACCCGCCTTGGCCGCGCTGGCGCCGATCATGTCCGCCGAGGTGGGCAATGCCGACGCCTATCGAGACCTGGCCGCCGCGATCGCCGCGGGCGAGCCGGAACGGGCCGCCGATTCCGCCCGAGCACTGCTCGAGCCGGCGACCACCGCCCTGATCCATGCCCTCGACGTGGCGTGAATTACCCGAGGAATGATATGACCGAGCACCGTCCGACAACGACGTCGCACGACAACGCCGACGAAACCCGTGCGACCGAACGCCGCCGAACTCCCGACCGCGGCTCGCCGCGTGCGATCCGGCGCAGTATGCCCCTGAGCGAGGCAGCCCGCGAATTCCTTCGGCATCCGTCACCCTGGATGATCGCCGCGGTCTTCGTGGTCGCGGTGACCACTCGCGTCGCCATCGGCGACTGGCAGCTCACCGACGCTCTCGTCCCCGTGCTGATCCTGGCCGCGTTCCCGGTGATCGAATGGGTCATCCATGTCACCGTGTTGCACTGGCGCCCGAGACATCTCGGCCCCCTGACCATCGACAGCGAACTGGCCCGCAAACACCGCGAGCACCACGTCGATCCGCGCGACATCCCGCTGATCTTCATCCCGCCGAAGTCTCTGCTGCTCACGATCGTCGCCCTGGTCGCGATCGCCCTACTCGCCTTCCCCCGCACCGGCCTCGGCCTCACCTTCCTGCTCACCATCACCACCCTCGGCCTGCTCTACGAGTGGACGCACTACCTGATCCACACCGACTACAAGCCGAAACATGCCCTCTACCGGGCAATTTGGCGCAATCACCGCCACCACCACTACAAGAACGAGCACTACTGGTTCACCGTGACCACCTCCGGCACCGCCGACCGCCTCCTCGGCACGGCCCCCGACCCGGCCACGACACCGACTTCCCCCACGGCGCGCAACCTCCACGCCGACTAGGTCCGAGGCACCACCTCGGGACAGCACTCAGACCCGGCTCGCACCACTACGCGAGCCGGGTTTTTGCTTGACAGGTAAATACCCTAGGGGGGTATGGTACCGAGCACGAGAAGCACTCCGCTCGAAAGGACGAAAGTCGTGACTACGCAATCGCAATCCACCCGGAAGCGGTGGGCGCTGGCGGTGATCGCCGCCGCGCAGTTCATGGTCATCATGGACACCTCGATCATCGGGATCGCACTGCCGAAGATGCAGGCCGAACTCGGATTCACGCCGGGCAATCTGACGTGGGTGTTCAACGCCTACGTGGTCGCCTTCGGCGGTCTACTGCTGCTCGGCGGCAGGCTCTCCGACCTGCTCGGCGCTCGCCGGGTGTTCGCCGCGGGGTGGGTGGTGCTCGGTGTCGGGTCCGTAATCGCCGGTGCGGCAAGCAATGTCGGCGTCGAGTTGGCGGGTCGGGCGATTCAAGGTGGTGGCGCGGCACTGATCGCACCGTCGGCGCTCACGCTGCTGATGATGCTGTTCGGCGGCTCGCCGCAGGAGCTCACCAAGGCGCTCGCGGTGTATGGCGCGGCCGCGCCCGCCGGTGGTACGGCGGGGGTGTTTCTCGGTGGCGTGATCACCGAATACATCAGCTGGCCTTGGGTTTTCTACATCAATATTCCGATCGCGGTGCTCGCGTTGATCGCTGTGCCGCTGCTGATGCCCGCTGCCCCGGCGCGCAAGGGATCTCTGGATATCGCTGGATCCGTCACTGTGACAACCGGCTTGGCCACCGCCGTCTATGCGATCGTGCAGGCACCGGAGGTCGGTTGGGCTTCGGGTGAGACCTGGGGCGTGCTGGTGCTGGCCGCTGCGCTGCTGGCCGGCTTCGTCGTGATCCAGTCCCGGCGCGGTGAACCGCTCATGCGGCTGAGCATCTTCCGCGCACCGAACCTGGCCGCCGCTAACTTCGCCCAGTTGGCGCTGGCCGCCGCGTGGGTACCGATGTGGTTCTTCCTCAACCTGTACCTACAGCAGGTACTCGGCTACAGCGCGTTCCCGTCGGGTGCGGCACTGCTGCCGATGACCACGCTGATCATGCTCGGCATGGTGGTTCTCGCGCCGAAGGCGATGCAGCGTTTCGGCGCGAAGCCGATGATCGTCACCGGCCTGATCATGCTCGGCCTCGGCCTCGGGGTGATGTCGCTGGTGCGACCGACCGGCAATTTCTGGGTCGACGTGCTGCCCGCCTCACTGATAGCCGCGGGGGGTATGTCGCTGGCCTTCATCCCCTCGCTCGGCACCGCCATCTCGGCGGCGCGTCCCGAGGAAGGCGGACTGGCCTCGGGCATCGTCAACGTCAGCTACCAGGTGGGTTCGGCGCTCGGCCTGGCCGCGATGACGGCGGTGGCCGCCGCGTTCGGCGCGAGCAAGCTCGGCGACACCTCGGCGCTGACCGACGGCTATTCCGCGGCCTTCCTCGGGGCGGGCGTGCTCGCCCTGGCAGGCGCGGGCATCACCGCGGCGACCATGCGGACCCCGGCCGCGGACAAGGCCGACGCGACTGTTGACAAAATACCCTAGGGGGGTATGGTAAAAACTAACCGACTCGCAGACTGAACGGATACGGAGCATCCCGATGAACGCAACAGGCAAGTTCGCCGGATTCGCCCTCGGCCTCGCGGCGGTCTTCGGGATCGCTCTGGCCGTCGGCGCCCTGGTCGGTCCGGAACCTTCCGAACCGGCCGGGCACGGCGAGCACGCGAGCGCGGCGGCGCCGTCTGCCGATCTGCCGGGCGGACTACTCGCCACCGATCAGGGCTACACACTCGCCTTGGACAAGCCCGACACCACCACCGCACCGCAGTCGCCGACGAGTTTTCGCATCCTCGACGCGAACGGCGTGCCGGTCACGAAGTACGTGAACAGCCACGACAAGGACCTGCACCTGATCGTGGTCCGGCGCGACATGGCGGGTTTCCAGCATGTCCACCCCGTCCTCGATCCGGCCGGGACCTGGACTGTTCCGCTGAACCTCAGTCGGGGCGGTGACTACCGGGTCTACGCCGATTTCACCCCAGTGGGCGGGTCGAACCTGACGCTCGGCGCCGATCTGCGCGTGGCAGGCAACTACGACGTGCAGGCACTCCCCGCCCCGGCCGCCACCGCGCAGGTCGGCGAGTACACGGTCGCGCTGAACGGCGCGGTCACGCCGGGTACCGCGTCGGAGGTGACGCTCACGGTCAGCCGCAACGGCACCCCGGTCACCGACCTCCAGCCCTACCTCGGCGCCTACGGCCACCTGGTCGCGCTCCGGGCCGCCGACCTCGCCTACCTGCACGTTCACCCCGAAGGCTCACCCGGCGACGGAGTCACCCCCGCCGGGCCCGGCATCGATTTCGTGGTGAACGCGCCGAGCGCGGGCGATTACCGCCTGTTCCTCGACTTCCAGCACCAGGGCGTGGTGCGCACCGCCGAGTTCACGGTGCGGGTCGCCACGCCGAACGCCGCCGGTGCGAGCAACCCCGCCCCGACCAGCGCACCCGCCGACCTCGGCATACCCGGCCACGGCCACTGACCCCACCTGTTCTACCCGCGACCTCTCAGCAAGAATTGCTATCAGGAACGAAGGAGCATCCCATGACCACCGTGACGCACCCACCGGGCACCGGCCAGGTAGAACTGGTGATCGGTGGCATGACCTGCGCTTCCTGCGCGAACCGGATCGAGAAGAAGCTCAACAAGCTCGACGGGGTCACCGCCACGGTCAACTACGCGACCGAGAAGGCGCGCGTCGACTTCACCGGTGACGTTTCCCCCGAGGAGCTGATCTCCACCGTCGAGCAGGCCGGGTACACCGCGGCGCTCCCCACGCCGAAGAAGCCCGAGACCGAACCGACGCCCGTTGCCGAAGCAGACCCGACGGCCTCGCTGCGCACCCGGCTGATCGTGTCGGCGCTGCTCACCGTCCCGGTGATCGCGATGGCGATGATCCCGGCGTTGCAGTTCACCAACTGGCAGTGGCTGTCGCTGACGCTGGCCGCGCCGGTCGTGATCTGGGGCGCGCTCCCCTTCCACAAGGCCGCGTGGACCAACCTTAAGCACGGCACCGCCACCATGGACACGCTGGTGTCGATGGGTACGCTCGCCGCGTTCGGCTGGTCGCTGTACGCGCTGTTCTGGGGCACGGCGGGCACGCCGGGGATGAAGCACCCGTTCGAACTCACCATCGCGCGGATGGACGGCACCGGCAGCATCTACCTCGAAGCGGCGGCGGGTGTGACCACGTTCATCCTGGCCGGGCGGTATTTCGAGGCGCGGTCGAAGCGACGGGCGGGCGCGGCGCTGCGGGCCTTGCTCGAGCTCGGAGCGAAGGACGTCGCGGTTCTTCGCGGCGGAGTCGAGACGCGAATTCCGGTGGAGCAGCTGGCCGTCGGCGACGAGTTCATCGTGCGGCCGGGCGAGAAGATCGCCACCGACGGTGTGATCACCGAGGGCACGTCGGCGGTCGACGCGTCCATGCTGACCGGTGAGTCGGTGCCGGTGGAGGTCGGCGTCGACGACGGCGTCACCGGCGCCACCGTGAACGTCGGCGGCCGACTCGTAGTGCGCGCCACCAGGATCGGCGCCGACACCCAGCTCGCCCAGATGGCACAGCTCGTCGAAGACGCGCAGATCGGCAAGGCGCAGGCACAGCGGCTGGCCGACAAGATCTCCGGCATCTTCGTTCCGATCGTCATCGCGCTCGCCGTCGCCACCCTCGGATTCTGGCTCGGTACAGGCGGTTCCATCGCCGCCGCCTTCACCGCGGGCGTGGCGGTACTGATCATCGCCTGCCCCTGCGCCCTCGGCCTGGCCACGCCGACCGCGCTGATGGTGGGCACCGGACGCGGCGCGCAGCTCGGCATCCTGATCAAGGGACCCGAGGTGCTGGAATCGACCCGCAAGGTCGACACCATCGTGCTGGACAAGACCGGCACCGTCACCACCGGCAAGATGACCCTGCTCGACGTGATCCCCGCCGACGGCGAACTGGGCAGCAAGGTACTCGAACTCGCTGGTGCACTGGAGGATTCGTCCGAGCACCCGATCGCTCAGGCGATCGCCAAGGGCGCGCGGGAGGAGTTCGGCACGCTGCTGCCGGTGGAGGGCTTCGCCAATGCCGAAGGGCTCGGCGTGCAGGGCGTGGTCGACGGGCACGCGGTGATCGTCGGCCGGGCGCGACTGCTGGCCGACTGGTCGCAGCCGCTCGACGAGAAGTTGGAAACCGCACTGGCGCAAGCGGAATCGGCGGGCAGGACCGCGGTGGCCATCGGCTGGGACGGCAAAGCGCGCGGCGTGCTCGTTGTCGCCGACGCGGTGAAACCGACCTCGGCGCAGGCCATCGCCCAGTTCCGCGAGCTCGGTCTGACGCCGATCCTGCTCACCGGCGACAATGCCCGCGCGGCCCGCACCATCGGCGACGAAGTCGGCATCGACGAGGTCATCGCCGAGGTACTGCCGCAGGACAAGGTGAACACCGTCAAGCGGCTGCAGGCTGAAGGCAAGGTCGTCGCCATGGTCGGTGACGGCGTCAACGACGCTGCCGCCCTGGCCCAGGCCGACCTCGGCCTGTCGATGGGCACCGGCGCCGATGTCGCCATCGAGGCCAGCGACCTCACCCTCGTCCGCGGCGACCTCCGCGCCGCCGCCGACGCGATCCGCCTGTCGCGGCGCACCCTCGCCACGATCAAGGGCAACCTGTTCTGGGCCTTCGCCTACAACGTGGCCGCCATCCCGCTGGCCATGGCGGGCCTGCTCAACCCGATGCTGGCCGGCGCGGCCATGGCGTTCAGCTCGGTCTTCGTGGTGAGCAACAGCCTGCGTCTGCGCCGGTTCGAGTCGACCGCACAGTAGGGCAATGACCAGGATCAGAACAGGTATTGCCGGTCGGCCGAGATGAAGAAGCCGTGGCCGCCGACGTCGCAGCGGACGCCCTGTTCGGTGGAGGTGCAGGCGGCGCCGCGGACGATGATGGTGTCGCCGTAGTTCAGGGTTCTGCCGCCACCCTTGTCGGTGCCGTCCACCGGTTCGCCGACGAAGACGCCCTGGCTGGTGCACAGGAATTCCGCTGTGCCGCCGTACACATGGGCGGCGACCTTGCGGGCCGGGGAATTGTCGCAGGTGGGGAGTTCGGGCGGGATCACGCGCGTATCGGCCAGCTGGCAGCCGACGCCGAGCGTGCCCTCCTCGACGAAGCCGCACAGGATATTGCCGGTGGGCGACTGGAAGTAGAAGTTGTCGCGCTGCTGGTAGTCGCGGGCGTCGACGGTGGCGGCGTCGCGGGAGGGCAGGTCGGTCGGGGCGGCATTGCCGGGCGCAACGGTCGGTTCTGTGCCGGTCGCGGCGGTCTGGGATGTGGACGAGTCGGTGGGCCGCGTGGCGGAATCCTGGTTGTCGCAGGCGGTGAGACCTCCCGCCAGTGCCACCAGCGCGGCCACCACGATGACTGATCTCATGAACTCTCCCCCTCGATGTCCTCGGTGACCTTTCGAAGGAAGAATCGAGAGCGGGAGCGAATTCGTTTCCTTCGCTCATGGAACCGTGACCCACTAGGTGAGCCCGTGACCACAGCTCAGCACGTCTGGTACGCCGCGTACGGCTCCAATATGCATGCCGCGCGCTTCGACTTCTACCGCTGCGGCGGCACGCCACCGGAGACCACGCACACCTATCCGGGGTTCCGCGATCCCACTCCACCCACGGCCGTCACCGCCCTCACGCTGCGCGGCAGCTTGTATTTCGCCTGGCAGAGCCCGGTCTGGACCGGCGGCGTCGCCTTCTACGCCGACCTGCCCACCGTGGATCGGCCGACCGCTGCCCGAGGGTATCTGCTCACGGTCGATCAGTTCGCCGATCTTCAAGCTCAGGAGATGTACCGCGAACCCGGCGCCGACTTCGACCTGGCGCGGGTGCTCGCCGATGGCGCGGTGCGTCTCGGGCCGGGTCGCTACGAGACCGTGCTGCACGCGGGCACGAGAGACGGTGTGCCCATTCTTACCTTCACCGCGCCATGGAATCCGGAAACTGTTGCACCGCAACGACCGTCGGCCCGGTACCTCACCATGATCGGCGCGGGCCTGCGCGAGTCACACGGTTGGGACACCGATCGCATCGTCGAGTATCTGCGGGTATGCCCGGGGGTCGTCGGGCGGTGGCGCGATGACGATGTGCGGGTCCTGCTCAGCGACTGACGAGGGCATTCCGCCGAGCGGGCATCAAGAGGACAATCGAACCGGGGAGGCCGACCGTGCGGGAGCTAGTGCATGGAGTGGTTCACGGCGCCCGAGTACTGGCAGGGCAGGCTGATCTTCCAGCGTGGCCTGGCGGTGGTCTACGCGCTCGCGTTCCTCGGCGCCGCGCTGCAGTTCCGCGCGCTGCTCGGCGAGCGGGGGATGCTGCCCGTGCCTCGCTACCTGGCTCGGACCCCGTTCCGCCGGTCACCGAGCCTGTTCCACCTGCACTACTCCGACCGGTTCTATGCCGTCCTGGCCTGGACGGGAGCGGTGCTGGCGGCGGCCATCGCGGCAGGAGTCGCGGATCTGGTGCCGCTATGGGCGTCGATGGCGCTGTGGTTCGCGCTGTGGGCGCTGTATCTGTCGATCGTCAATGTCGGGCAGGCCTGGTACTCGTTCGGCTGGGAAACGCTGCTGCTCGAGGCGGGTTTTCTGGCGATCTTTCTCGGCAACGACACCGTCGCGCCGCCCCTGCTGGTGCTGTTGGCCGCGCGCTGGCTGCTGTTCCGGGTGGAGTTCGGGGCCGGACTGATCAAGATGCGCGGCGATCGGTGCTGGCGTGACCTGACCTGCCTGTACTACCACCACGAGACCCAGCCGATGCCCGGCCCGCTGAGCTGGTTCTTCCACCATCTGCCCCGGCCGCTGCACCGGGTGGAGGTGGCGGCCAATCATGTCGCCCAGCTGATCGTGCCCTTCGGGCTGTTCGCGCCGCAGCCGGTGGCGAGCGTCGCGGCGGGCATCATCATCGTCACGCAGTCGTGGCTGGTGATCTCGGGCAATTTCGCCTGGCTGAACTGGGTGACCCTGCTCCTGGCGACGACCGCTGTCAGCGCGTACCCGGTGCTGCCGGACGCGCAGGCGGTGGCCGAGCCGCCCCGATGGTTCCTCGGCGCTGTCCTCGCTTTCGTCGCGACGGTCGTCGTGCTGAGTTTCTGGCCGGTGCGCAACCTGTTGTCCGCGCGGCAGGCGATGAATGCCTCTTTCGAACCGTTGCACCTGGTCAACACCTATGGCGCGTTCGGCAGTATCACCCGGGTACGTCAGGAGATCGTGCTGGAGGGCACCGACGCCACACATCTGGAGCCGGACACGGTGTGGCGCGAATACGAGTTCAAGGGCAAACCAGGTGCCCTGCGGTCTCGCCCGCGCCAATGGGCGCCGTATCACCTGCGACTGGACTGGCTGATGTGGTTCGCCGCGCTGTCCCCCTCCTACGCGCGCTCGTGGGCGCTGCCGCTGGTCATCCGGCTGCTCGACAACGACCCCGACACCCTGCGCCTGCTGCGGCACTGCCCCTTCCCCGACACACCGCCGCGCTACCTGCGCGCCCGACTGTACGAGTACCACTTCAGTACGCCCGCCGAACTGTTCCGCGAGCGGATCTGGTGGCGCCGAACACTGATCGGCGAGTTCCTGCCGCCGCTCAATCGCGAGCGCCTCGAACAGCGCCGACAATGAGAAAAGCCCGGCACGATGGCCGGGCTTTTCGTTGAGCGGATGACGAGATTCGAACTCGCGACCCTCACCTTGGCAAGGTGATGCGCTACCACTGCGCCACATCCGCGTGCCTTCCGAAGCCGATCCGGCGACCGCCGGTGACTTCGTCGTGCGAAAAGGAACTCTAGCGCGAAACTCCCGAACTACGAAATCCGGGCTCACCCACCCGGCTCGGGTAGCTGTGGGATCTGGTGCCGACGAGGCTCGTTAAGCGCGCGCCAAGCAATCGAAAGACATTGTGCGGGAGGGTTTTCACAACAACGGGAGGATCACCATGAAAGTCTCCGCACTACTCGCCACGCCCCTCGTGGCCGTGGCGCTATCAGCCGTCGGCGCGGGCTCGGCACAGGCTGATGACTTCGTCGGCACCGACAACTACGCGGCAACCGACTACCCGCAGTCGTGCCTGATCGTGCAGAACCACATCGGCGACACCCTCACCGTCCGGATGGACTACCCCACCGGGTACAGCCACTGGGAGATCGACCCCGAACAGGTCACTTGGCTCGACTGGGGCGACTCCCCGGTGACCTCGCCGAGCGGCCACTGGCAGCTGCGTGTGTACCCACCTGTGCAGGCCTCCTGGGTCTTCGACACCGGTGCCACGCGCGGCGGGAGCTGCAACGGGTCGTGGATCTTCACCGCGAGTTGACCGATGCCCGTTCTGCGCAGGATATCGGTGCGGGGAAAGGCTTTTCGACAGCAGCAATCGCTGCGGGAATAGTGGGAGGAACAGCATGAAGACTCTGGGGATGATTGCGGCGGGCGTTGCGGTGACGGCGGTGGCCGTGTTGGGGGCCGGGCCCGCGCACGCCGACTTCACCGATCCGGTGGAGTACACCGACAGTGGGGAGAACGTGGAGGACGATGGTTTCGGGGAGTACGCGGTCAGCCGGACCGAACCGGGGTCGTGTCTGGTGGTGCAGAACCACACGGGCGGGCGGGTGACGGTGCGGTTGAACTACCCGACCAGCGGGGGAAAGTGGCAGTTCGACCATGACCAGGTCGGTGTGCTGACGCGCAACGGCAAGCTGGTGACCTCGCCGTCCGGGAATTGGAATGTGCGCACCAACCCGCCGATCAGGTTCAACTGGGTCTACGACGGCAATATGAACGCCCGCAGGGGGTGCAACGGGTCGTGGGTGCTGACGATGAACTGAGCCGATGGGTCCGGTGCGCCGCCACGCGCCGGACCCGTCTGCCTGGTCAGCGGGGGGTTGCCGCGGCGCGGTCGATGAAGGCGGCGCGGTGGTCGGCGGCCCAGGTGGCGTAGCTGCGGGGTGGGCGGCCGAGGACGCGTTCGACGTCGTCGGTGATCAGTTCGTTGTGGCCGCCGCGGATGAAGGCTTGGCCGGTCAGTGCGCCGTCCACGAAGGCGGGCGGAAGGCCCGCGTCGACCATGAAGGCGCGGGCGTCGGCTTCGGCGATATCGGTGACGGCGATCGGGCGGTCGATGATCTCGGCGAGGACGGCGGCCTGGTCGCGGCCGGTGTGCAGGGTGGGGCCGGTCAGGGTGTAGGTGCGGCCGTGGTGGTCGTTGGAGCGCAGCGCCGCTGCGGCGACCGCCGAGACATCGCGCGGGTCGACTACGGCCTGTCTGCCCTCGCCGGTGAGGTTCGGGACGGGGTGACCGTTGCTGAGCGGTTCGATCCAGCTGAACGTATTCGAGGCGAAAGTGTTGGGGCGCAGGATCGTCCACTCCAGACCCGAGTCGCGCACGGCCTGCTCCCCCGGCACATGCCAGGAGCCCGGCACGCCCAACCGTGGATCGCCGGTGCCGACGGCGGACAGCTTCACCACGCGCCGCACACCGGCCTCGCGCGCGGCAGCCACCAGTGCGGCATCGGTGCCGGTGTCGTCCGGGCCGGGGATCCCGACGAGAAACGCGGCCTCGATACCCCGCATGGCCGGCCCGAACGTTGTCGGGTCGCGGTAATCGACCCGAACCACCTCGACCCCGGCGGGGAACTCGGTCCGCTTCGGGTCGCGGGTCGCCGCCCGGACGGCGACGCCCTCGGCTACCAACTGTCGAACGATGTCGCTTCCGATGGTGCCTGTCGCACCGGTGATCAGGATCATGGAATGAGCATGGCCGCCGGGCTACCTGCGAATATAGGAGAAATCGGCACGGACACGGCGGCTCGCGCCACCTACAGTCGATCAGGTGGAGTATCTGACCTCGGCGCACATCGAGACCCCCGTGACGACACCGGAATCGTTGCGCCCCTGGCTCACCGAACTCACCAGCACGCCGATGTTCGACGATCTCGCTCAGCCGTTCACGCATCCTCCCGCGGCGACGACCACGGTGGTGCTGCGCACCGAACAATCCGGCCGCAGTAGGGCATTCGTCGTCGGCGCGCAGACGAAGGCGTCCTACTCGCGACCCGATGAGCCAGCCGGTTGCGTGCGGCTGCGGTTGGAACCGGGTGTCACACGTCAGCTCCTCGGCGTCGCCGCCACCGAACTGACCGACCGCGTCCTTCGCCTCGACGAATTGCCCGGTCCGCTGGGTGGTTTCGCACCGGAGCTGACAGAGCTGCCGACCGAGCAGGCGATCAGCTACCTGGAAGACCAACTGCCGCAGCATGTCTCGGAATCACCTACCGAACGCGCGCACCGGATCGTGCTACGCGAGGCGATCTCCGCGCTCACCGCCGACAATGCCCCCGCACTTGCCGAACTCACCGCCCAGCTGGCCGTCAGCGAACGCCAGCTGCGCAACCTGTTCACAGCGGGAATCGGCCTGTCCCCCAAGCATTTCGCCCGCATCCAACGCCTGCGCCGCGTGCTCGCCTTCGCGGGCAACACCCCGTGGTCGCACCTGGCCACCGACACCGGCTACTACGACCAATCCCACCTCACCGCCGACTTCCGCACCCTGATGGGCGTCCCACCCGCCGCCTACCTGCGCGGCAAGCTCCCCACACCGACCCGCTGCCAGATGCCACGCTGAGTGGTTCGCGATCACGGCGCGGGAGTGCGCACCACGCGGATCGTCGGCGGATGCCGCAGGCTCTGGCCGACCACGCAGTAGCGCTCGGTGAGTTCGGCGAGCTTGGCCAGAGCAGTGTCGTCGACCGCTTCCGAGGTGGTGACGGTGATCGTCACGGCGATCGGCGAAACCCCGACTTCAGCGGTGCGATCGATGCCGAGGGTGCCGGTGGCGTCGAACGAGCCTGTCGCCTCGACATCGGCCCCGGTGAGCGGCAGGCCCATCGCGGTGGCGACGCTGCGGCACGTCACCCCGGCGCAGGCCGCCACCGCTTCGAGCAGCATGTCGCCCGAGCAGGCATCGGTGCCGTCACCGCCGGTGGCGCGGTGCAGGCCCGCGCGGACCGGGCCCGCGAAGGTCCGCACCGTGCAGGTGATGCCGGGGTCGGTGAACGAGCCCGCACCGCGCAGCGCGGTGACCGCGGCGGCCGGGTCTTCCCGGTAGCGCTGTTTCACCGGAGCTTGCAGGGCCTTCAACTCCGCCGCGGTGGTCATCTATCGAGCGTATGCCCGCGCGAGGGCGAACGTCAGCCTTCGTTCTCCTGCGTTTTCTCGGCCTTGCGGGCGAAACGTTCAGCCGCTTCGGCGTCGTCGAGCGCGGTTGCCTCTTCGAGGGTCGGGGCACTGCCGCCGAGCCGTTTCGGGACCCAGTAGGCGCCGGGCTCGTGTTCGTAGGATTCCTGCAGGTCGGCGAGCATTTCCTGCATGGTGGAGCGGAGTTGTGCGGTGAGGTCGGCGACGGGTTCGTAAGGCTGGATGGGGGCGCCGACCGCGATCGAGATGGGGGTGTTGGTGCGGCCGAGTCGCTTCGGGAAGCCCTTGGTCCACACGCGTTGGGCGCCCCAGATGGTGATCGGGATGATCGGCACCTCGGCTTCCAGCGCCATACGGGCCGCGCCGGATTTGAATTCCTTGATCTCGAAGCTACGGCTGATCGTGGCCTCCGGGTAGACGCCGACGAGCTCGCCGTCGCGCAGGTACTGCACCGCCGACTGGTAGGAGTCGGCGCCCGCGGTGCGGTCGACCGGAATGTGCTTGAGGGTGCGCATGATCGGGCCGGAGATGCTGTTGTCGAACACCTCTTGCTTGGCCATGAACCTGATGTAGCGACGCGGAGTGCGCACGGGCAGACCCGCGTAGGTGAAGTCCATGTAGCCGGTGTGGTTGACCGCGAGCACGGCACCGCCGGTAGCGGGGATGTTCTCCGCTCCCTTGACGGTGAACTTCAGACCTTCGAGGAAGAACAGTGTTCGGGCCACGCCGATGATCGAGAAGTAGAGGGGTTCCACAATTACGCAAGCGTAGTCGTAGATCTTCCCGTCGGCAGGGGTGCGTTCGGTGGGCCCGATCACCGTAGAATCGCGGCGTTCGCCCGCGCAGCCAATCCGCTTCGCGCACACCGGTCTACACCCGGCGAGTCCGCTCGCCCCGACAGTCACCGCCCGCATCGCACGCGGGTGCCACGGCCTAGGAATTGAGGAACGTCGAAGTGGAACGCGCTCAATCGACCCCGATCGCTACGACTCGCCGCGCCTACGCGCTGGTCGCCGGACTCGCCGTGGCGGCCCTGGTCACCGGATGCGACTCGGTATCGGGCATCCCGGGCGATCCGGTCGAGGCGACCACTACCGCGTCCACCACGTCAGCCGTGCCGACGACCACGGCGACCCAGGCCATCGCACCCGGCGAACCGGCGCCGAACAGTCCACTCCCCGCCGATGCACCGCAGGTCGGCACCGTCGCCGGCCATGCCGATGCCGTCACCGCCGTGCGCCGCTGGGCGGCCGACCTACAAAACGGCACGGTGAAGGAGCTCCAGGACAACTGCTGGACCATTCCCCCGGCCACCGTCGCCAAGATGTACGCCGACCCACAGTCGGTGCTGGCCGCGCTCGCCGCACCGGGCATCGCGACCGCCGACACCGTGACCTGGCGTAACCGCACCACCACCGTCACCGTCGACCGTGAGTCCGTCGCGTCCGGCTATGCCTGCGGCAGGGTGTCGGCGGCGGGCGTCGAGCCCGGTTACGACGACGCGGACGCGCGCCACACCGTTCGCCGCTATCTAGCTCGCGCCACCGGCAAACCGCTCGACGCGGCCGACATCGAAGCAGACCATCCACTGACCTGCAAGGCCTCTCCCGCCAATTGGGATCCCGAGGGCACCGGCAACCCCACAGCAGCCCCCTTGACAGGCGACTCGGGCAAAGTAGGCAATGTCACCTCCTTCACCGGCGAGGAGCTACGATCCGACCAGGTTCGTGGCGACTACCTGGCAGTTCACGTCCCTGTGACCACCTCTCCCGGAGGCACGCGGACACGCACTTTCACCGTTGTCGCGACCGCTGAGGGCTATTGCATCGGTGACGTAACGATTTAGCCACTACCCTGGTTGGCTGGTACGCCGAAGCAATCAGGGGGCCTGAGGCGGTAGCTCGCCATTGATCCGGCGAATCAGATCCTGGTAGGAGGAAACAGCTCGTGCAGATCACCAGCGTCGGACATGCCGGCTTCCATATCCGAACCGAGGCCGGGACGATCCTGTGCGATCCCTGGGTCAACCCCGCGTACTTCGCGTCGTGGTTTCCGTTCCCGGACAACTCTCAGCTCGACTGGGAGTCCCTCGGCGATGTCGACTATCTCTACGTCTCGCACCTGCACCGCGACCACTTCGACGCCGCGCACCTGGCGAAGTACGTGAACAAGGACGCGACGATCCTGCTGCCCGACTACCCGGTGCTCGACCTGCGCCGTGAGCTCGAGGCGCTCGGGTTCACCAAGTTCTTCGAGACCGAGGACTCGGTCAAGCACACGATCACCGGGCCGAAGGGCTCCGTCGACATCATGATCGTGGCGTTGCGCGCGCCCGCCGACGGCCCGATCGGCGACTCCGGCATTCTCATCTCCGACGGTGAGACCACCTGTTTCAACATGAACGACGCCCGTCCGGTGGATATGGACGTCATCCACGACGCGTTCGGCGACATCGACATCCACCTGCTGCAGTACTCGGGCGCGATCTGGTACCCGGCGGTGTACGACATCCCGGCTCGGACCAAGGCCAATTTCGGCAAGCAGAAGCGTCAGCGCGGGATGGATCGCGCGCGCTCCTACATCGAGCAGGTCGGCGCGACCTGGGTGGTGCCGTCGGCCGGTCCGCCGGTGTTCCTCGACTCCGAGCTGCGCTATCTCAACGACGATCGCGGCGACGAAGGCAACATCTTCCCCGATCAGATCGTCTTCCTCGATCAGATGAGCATCCACGGCAACCCGGGCGGGATCCTGATGATCCCCGGTTCGGTCGCCGATGTGCGCGGCAAGGAACTCGACCTCGCGCACCCGTTCGACCCGGATCGGATCTACGGCGACAAGGCCGCCTACATCGAGGAGATGGCGCAGCGTTTCGCGCCGGTGCTGGCCGCGGAGAAGGCGACGTGGGAGACCGGCGAGGGTTCGCTGCTCGAGCCGCTGCGTGAGCTGTTCGAACCGATCATGAAGCAGAGCGCGCTGATCAGCGACGGCATCGGCTACCCCGTCGGCCTGGTGATCGGCGAGGAGACCGTCGTTCTGGACTTCCCGCACCGCACCGTGCGCGCACCGCTGGAAGGCGAGGGTCGCTACCGCTACGGCTTCCGTATCGCCCCGGAACTGGTGCGCACCGTGCTGCGCGACAACGAGCCGGACTGGGTGAACACGATCTTCCTGTCCACCCGCTTCCAGGCGTGGCGCATCGGCGGCTACAACGAGTTCCTCTACACCTTCTTCAAGTGCCTCACCGACGAGCGGATCGCCTACGCCGACGGCTGGTTCTCCGAGGCGCACGACGACTCCGCCGTCACCGAACTCGACGGCTGGGAAGTCCAGCGCCGCTGCCCCCACCTCAAGGCCGACCTGTCCAAATTCGGTGTGGTGGAAGGCAACAACCTCACCTGCAACCTGCACGGCTGGCAGTGGGACCTGGAGTCGGGACGCTGCAAGACCTCCAAGGGCCACGAACTGCGCTCGCGCAAGCTCTGAACCTTGAACCGGGGACGGCCGCCGAGGTAGCTTGAGTTCGGGGACCGAGCACGATGAAGGGCACAGTCGATGCCGATATTCATGGTGGAGCGGCACTTCGCGCAACAGCTGGAGATCGCCCCGGAGACGGCCGCGGAGATCAACCGGATCAATGACGAGGCCGGGGTGCGCTGGCTCAGCTCCTTCCTGTCCTCGGACAAACGCAAGACGTTCTGTCTCTACGAGGCGGACAACGTCGACGCGATCCGCGCCGCGGCGGTCCGCGCGGGAATCCCCGCCGACGCGATCATGGAACTGTCCGGCACGATCACACCGGACGGCACTTTCGCGTCGATGTAGCTAGAGCAGCCCGTGCTCGGTGGCGAAGATCGCGGCCCTGGTGCGATTGGGTGCCGCGGTCTTGATCAGAATGCTGCGCACGTGGTTGGCGGCGGTATTGGCGCTGATGAACAGCCGTTCGCCGATCTCCCGGTTGGACAGGCCATCGGCGACGAGGCGGAGTACGTCGATCTCGCGATCGGTCAGTCCGTTCGGCAACGGCATGTGGTCGGCATGCGGCGCCGGGTCGGCGTCGAGATCGCGCAGGATGCGGCGGTGACCGATCCGCCGTGCCAGCGCGCGTGCCTCAGTGGCGAGGTCGGCCGCGGAAGGGCCTGCCACGGCGTCGGGGGTACGGAGCCGGTGCCTACTCCAGGCCGCCAGCGTTTCGGTCTGGTGGGTCACCGCGCCCATCCGCCGGTCCATCGCCAGGGCTCGCTCGAAGTTCTGGTCCGCGGTCTGCGCGCCGAGCACGGAGTCGAGCTCGGCGAGATAGCGATCCGCACTGCCGAACACCGCGACGCTCGCGCCTGCCATCAGGTTGGCCCCGGCGTATTCGGCCAGCAACGGTCGCAACGTCACCGCCGCCACGGTGTCGTCGAGCCGGACCGCCGCCTCGGTCGCGAAAGCCAGTACCCCGGCCCATTGCGCGCCCGAACGGTAATCGTCGAGCCTGGCGCACAGGTGGATCAGCAGGCGGGCGGCGGACGGCCACATCTCCAGCTCGGTGTACAGGGCGAGCAGGCCCGGCAACCAGTGGTCGTCGAAGCTCTCTGCGCCGGTGATGAGCGGGCGGACCTGTTCCAGGCCGCCGGTGACCCGCCGGAGCATGAATTGCTGTACGCCCCACGAGCCTTCGGTGGCGCCGCCGAACTCGTGGGTGAACTGGTCGTCGAGCCACTCGATGATGCGCTCGGTGCCCGCGAAGTCGCCGACCGCGTACCGGTGCGCGCAGCGAGAGCAACCAGCGACATAGCGGAAGAACGGCTGCCCGCGTGCGAGCGCCAGCTCGGTCAGATCACGCTGGGCGCTGCTCCAGGCGGGCTCGTCGCCGAGCAGGTAGGCGAACAGCGCCCGGTGGAAGGCGGCGGGACCGCGGTGGTCGTCGTCGCCCAGGCGCGCGCCGATCTCGTTGAGCTCGACCGCTCTGGCCAGCAGCTCAGGCGCCAGGTCCGGGCGCAGGCCCTGCCACAGTGTCGTACTCAACGCGTGCGCGAGCAGTTCCTCGTCGCCCAGAGCCCTGGCGCGCGTCAGCGCGTCCTCGCCGATCTGTCGAGCCTGCTGGGAATCGCCGGTGAACGCGGCGGCCCGCCCCATACTCGCGCCGGCGCGCACCGACAGCGGATCGTCACGGTCCAGGTCGGCGGCGGCGAGCGCCTCGCGCAGCAGTGCCAGCGAACGCTGACCATTCGCGGAGGGACGCCACGACGCGTCCTCGTGCCCGATCGCGGCCGCCAGCCGAACGCGGGGGTCCTCGTCGGCGGACAGATCTTCGTAAAGCCTTCTAGCCGTGGCGAAGTCACCACCGTGCATGTGGCAGCGCGCCGCCGCCGAAAGAAGCTCGACCCGCGTCGGGCCCTGCGCGACCCGCACCTGCGCGGCGCGCTCGTACAGCACCGCGGCCTCGCGGTGGGCGATACCTCGCTCGGCCTGGTGCGCGGCGAGCACGAGATAGTGCACTGCTTTGTCCGCGTACCCGCCGGCGCGGGCACGGAAATAATGGTGAGCGAGTGCGACGACGAGAGCTGGATCCCGCGCTTCGATCGCCCGCGCGACCCCGGCGTGCGCCGCCGTTAGATCGCTCGATGACATTCGGTCGAGCACGGCCTGGCGAGCCAGGGCGTGCGCGAAGCGGTACTCACCGTCGGTGTCCGCGACGAGAAGTCCGGCGCGCACACCGAAGTCGATCCCCGCGAGGACTTCGGCCGAACCGAGCACGTCGGCCAAGAGCGCGGGGTCGACGGCGTCGCCTGCCACCGCGGCCAGCTCGATCACTCGCGCGTGGTCGACATCGACCACCGCGAGCCTGCGGGCGAGCGCGTCCTGGACCGAACGCGGCGCGGCGACGCCGGAACGAACCGCGGCGAGGCCGCCGCGATTCGCCAGGTCGTGCCAGTATTCCTGGAGGAAGAACGGATTCCCGCCGGTGTGGTCGCGCAGTACCGGCGCGGCCGATCTCGCCGAGCCGGGCGACACCCCGGCCGCCCGGACGAGGTATTCGGCCACGTCCTCGGTACTCAGGCCGACCAGGTCCATCCGGGCGACGCCGTCGAGGCGGTGCAGATCGGCGAGGGCGAAGCTGACCGCGTCGGTGAGATCAGGGGCGGTGGTCCGGCGGGTGGCCAGTACCAGTAGTCGCTCACCTGCCGTCGACTCGACCAGATGGGTGAGCATCGCCAGGGTCGGTTCCTGGGCCCAGTGCAGATCCTCGAGAACCAGCACCAGCGGGCGTCGCTCGGCGGTCGCCAGCAATACCCGCAACACGGCGTCGAACAGGGCGGGCCGCGAGTCCGGCCCGCCGGGAATCGGTTCCGCGGTCGGCCAGTACCGCGACACGCTCGCGGTGAGGCGTCGCAGCGGGGCCGCCGCCGTGGGCGCGATGTCGGTCAAGACCTCCGGCGGCAACTGCTCGAGTGCTTGTTCGAGGATCGCGACGAAGGGCCGGTAGGCGATGTCGAGATCTTCGCGGCACGCACCCCACAGCACCGTGGCGTGGGGACGCAACGCGGCGGCGGCCTCGGCGACCAATCTCGTCTTACCGACGCCGGGTTCCCCACCTACGAAGACGACCTGGCGCCGGTCGCTCTCGACGGCCGCCCAGACGGCTTCGAGCCGCTCGACTTCCGCATGCCGACCGACGAAGTCGGTGCCGCTGCTCGGCGAAGCCGATTCCGTCACCTGTCGACCATAGCCGGATTCTATGACCAGCGAATAGTCCGATCTGACCCCCTCACCAACGCGCCGATTCGGTCAGATCAGGTCAGGTGCGCGCAACCGGTTCTTCGTACCGTCAGAAGAACCACAGCGCCCGCCGAAGGAGCACACCATGGCAACGCCGATCGAGGATCTGCCCATCGAGGTCGCCAAGGGCGAGATGGAAACCCGGTATATCGAGTTGGGTGACATGGCTGTCCGGCACGCCCGAGTGCCTGCCGGGACCGACTTCGGTCCGGTGCTGCGGGGCCTGCCCGATGACCGTTGTCCCTCTCCGCACTGGGGAATCGTGCTCGAGGGGTCGCTGCGGCTGGAGCACGCCGACGGCACGGTGGAGACCGCGAGCGCGGGCGAGGTCTACTACTGGCCCGCCGGGCACACCGCGACCTCGGCCGACGGAGCCGTTTTCCTCGAGGTCGGCCACGTGGCGCCGATGCGCCAGTTCCACGAACACGCACTGCGCTTGTTCAGCTGACCGATCCGACCCGTCCAGGGAGCGAAAATGAACGGCACACCCGTACTGACCATGCTCGAAGCGGTCCGCGGCGAGGTGATCACCGCGCAGTCGCCTGTCTACGACGAGGCTCGCTCGGTGTACAACGCGATGATCGACCGCCGACCCCTCGCGGTGGTCCGCGCGGTCGACGTCACCGACGTGCGCGTCACCGTCGATGCCGCCCGCGAGGGCGGACTCGACCTCGCCATCCGCGCAGGCGCCCACAGCGTGCCGGGGTTCGGCACCGTCGACGACGGCATCGTCTTGGACCTCAGCGCGATGAAGGGCATCCGCATCGACCCGGAGCAGCGAACGGCCCGCGTACAGGGCGGCTGCGACTGGGGCGACTTCGACCATGCCGCGCACTCCTTCGGGCTCGCTACCACCGGCGGCATCATCTCGACCACCGGCGTCACCGGCCTGACCCTCGGCGGCGGCATCGGCTACCTTGCCCGCGCCTACGGTCTGTCCATCGACAACCTCCGGTCCGCCGATGTGGTGCTGGCCGACGGATCCTTCGTGACCGCGAACGCGACCGAGCACCCCGATCTGTACTGGGCGCTGCGTGGCGGCGGCGGCAACTTCGGTGTGGTCACCGAAATGGAGTTCGACCTGCACCCGGTGGACACGATCTACGGCGGACCCATGTTCTTCGAGCTCGACGTCGCCGAAGAACTGTTGCGGACCTACCGCGACTGGATCGCCGCGGCACCACGCGCGATGGGCGCCTTTCCCGGCTTCCAGATCGCGCCGCCGCTGCCGTTCATCCCCCCGGAACGCGTCGGCGAGCCGTTCGTACTCCTGGTGTCCTGCTTCAACGGCGCCGACGAAGAGGCCGAAGCACTGCTCGCGGACTTGCGGGCGGTCGCGGCACCGGTGGCCGAACACGTCGGCAGAATGCCCTACCCGGCCCTCAACAGCGCCTTCGACGGTCTGTTGCCCCCTGGCCTGCAGCACTACTGGAAAGCGGCGTTCCAACCCGAACTCACCGACGGCGCCCTCGCCACCCACCTCGAGTTCGGCCCGCGCGTGCCCGCGGTGCAGTCCACCATGCACCTCTACTCGATCGACGGCGCCGTGCAGGATGTCGCGGTGGACGACACCGCGTTCGCGTACCGCACCGCGAATTTCGCCCCGGTGATCGCTGGTATGTGGCCCGATCCGGCCGACAACGAAGTCAACATCAAGTGGGTGCGCGACTACCACTCCGCGCTAGAGCCCCACACCGCCGACGGCGGCTACATCAACTTCATGGCCTCCGACGACCAGGGCCGCATCCGCGCCAACTACGGCCCCAACTTCGACCGTCTGGCCGGCGTCAAGAAGACCTACGACCCGACCAACCTGTTCCACCTGAACCAGAACATCGCACCGGCGCAGTAGTCGCCGGATATCTTCAAGAAGTGAGATCGGCGGGTTCCGCTACGTGGCGGGCGTATTCGAGGATGCGCAGGGTTTCCACGGCATCGCGGGGGTCGACTGGGACCGGAGCTCCGTCGAGCAGGGCGGCGGCCATTCCCGCGTAGAAGGCGGGGTAGTCGCCCGGGAGGGTGGGGATCGGGCGTAGCTCCTCGCCCGCGCCGAAGGTGCCCCACTTTTCGGGTGCGACTGTGCCCCAGGGTTTTCCGTCGTCCGGGCGGCGGCCTGCGCGCAGCTCGTCTTCCTGGGGGTCGAGGCCGGACACGGTGTAGCCGTTGGCGGATCCGAGCACGCGCAGACGCGGACCCAGTTGCGGCGCAACGGCGCTCATCCACAATTGCGACCGGGTGCCGTTGGCGTGGGTGAGGGCGATGAAGGCGTCGTCGTCAGCTTTGACATCGGGGCGGCGACGGTCGAGTTCGGCGTAGACCTCGATGACCGGGCCGAACAGCGTCAGCGCCTGGTCGACGAGGTGACTGCCCAGATCGAACAGAATGCCCGCGCCGTCCTCGGCATCGCCGACTTCGCGCCAACCACCCTTGGGAACCGGCCGCCACCGTTCGAACCTGGACTCGAACCGCCGGACCTCACCCAGTTCACCGGCATCCATCAGTGCGCGCACGGTCAGAAAATCGTTGTCCCAGCGGCGATTCTGGAAAACACTCAGCGGCAGATCGGCCCGCGCCGCAGCGTCGACCACTTCCTCGGCATCGGCCGCCGTCACCGCGAACGGCTTGTCCACCACCACCGGCAACCCGGCGGCCAACGCCTGCAGCGCCAGCGGCGCGTGCGAGCGATTCGGCGTGGCGATCACCGCGAGATCGACGTCCTCGTCCTCGACGAACATCTCCTGCGCCGACTTCCACACCCGCACTCCCGGATACTCGGCCCGCGCCTGCGCGGCCCGCTCCTCCGAGGAGGTCACCACCGCGGCCACTCGCATCCGCGGATCGGCGGCGATGAGCGGCGCGTGGAACACCGACCCGGCCAGGCCGTATCCGACTACCGCTACTCCGAGCTGGTCCATGGCTGCCCTTTCGTGGTGGTCTGCGGGGTCGGGTGTTCACCGTAGCCGGGCTTGTCTCAGCGCTCGGGCAGTTTCCCGACCGCCTGTCGCAGGAGGGACGAGGCAATCGCGCAAATCTCGTCGCGGATTTCCTCGTTTCCGTGTACCGAGACCTCGATGGTCTCCTTCCCGGCATCCGGCATCAAATAAGCGCGGGAGCAGATGGCCTTCGAACCGCCCTTGCCGAGATGAATCTGGACCCCGTCGACCGTGACGATCTCCAGATCCTTGCCCGTAGTGCTCGTACTGGTGCTCACAAGCTCTAGGGTGACTCGCACGCGCGCGTCCCACTGGCAGGTGTGCGCGTCGGCGATCGTGGGCTCGGGTGGCAGGACGCCGATCTTCTCGGCGACGGTGTCGCGGTCGAGCAGCGCGCACGGTTCCGCCAGAGCCAGCGAGGACTCCCTGCCCTCGGCGCGCGGCGCGGTCGTCAGTGACCGGGCGAGGTTAGCCGCGATGTAGTCGAGACCCGCGCATTCCTTCACCCCGGACGGATTGCTGAGCATGATGACGATGCCGGATTCGTGCTCGGCGCCTGGGCTCGCGATGGCCCGCGTGCAGCCAGCCGAGCTGCCGTCGACAATCGGAACCCCTTCCACCACTGTCTTATTCGGTGTCAGGTATTGGTCCCCCTTCCCCAGATGCAGGTAGAAGGCATAGCGGTTGGAACTGGCGGTACACCCCCAGCTCGGGGACGGACTCAGCTCCCAGGTATCCGCGGCCAGTGGTGTCGGCGCGACCGGCACCGAGTCGCCGAAGGCCGAGGCCAGCCAGGGGCAGGCGTCGATCTGCCGCAGCTGCGCCAGGGTCAGCCCGGTCACCGGCCCCGGCTGACCTTCTTCGCGCGTCGCGAAGTAGGTGATCCCGACGAGCGCCACGAGCAGTGCCGCCAGGCCACCTGCCAGGCCACCTGCCAGGCCGCTCCGGGCCCTCGGACTCGCCGCACTCCAGCGACGACGCCCGGATTCCAGTACACGCCTGCCGTATTCGACGCTCGCACGACCTTTGTCGACCATGACCACCGCAAAGGGTCGTCCAGGTGCGGGTTCCGGTGCGGTGATCGCGGGCAGTGCGGCCAGCAGTGCCGAGATCTCGTGCTGCTGGCGCCCGATGTCATCGAGCACGGGGGCGGGCCACGGTGGCGGACCGCTCGGCTGGGCTCCTAGATAGTCGAGGATCTGCCCCGGAGTGGGGCGGGCCGCCGGATCCTTGCGCAGGCACGCGGCCAGCATCTCGAACAGCGGCTCCGGCACCCGGCTCAGATCGGGTTCGCGCTGGGCGATGTTGAACAGCGTGTACGGCACCGACGGCGCGGCGAACGGTGCGACGCCGGAGGCGGCGAACGCGAGGACGGAACCGAGGGAGAACACGTCCGAGGCCGGCGTCAGCTCATACCCGAGCGATTGTTCCGGTGACAGGAAGTCCGGCGTGCCCATGGCCGACGCGGTGGCGGTCCCGGCGGCCGGGGAGATACCGACTTCACCGAGACGACCACTGTCCCTTGCCAACAGCACCGTGTCGGCCCGGATGCCTCTATGCACGAGGCCAGCGGCGTGCACGGTTCGCAGCGCCGAGGAGAGGGCTGCGGCCAGGATGCGAACGGCAGGCACAGGCAGCGGCCCGTGTTCGGCAACAGCGGTGTCGAGGCGCACACCGGGAACGAATGCCGATGCCAACCAAGGCTTCTCAGCGTCGGCGTCGACGTCGATCACCGTGGTGTTGGCGGAGCCGGAGACACGCATCGCGGCAATCGCACTGTGCCGCATCCTGATCCGGAACTCCGGCTCGTCGAGGAGTTCCGGTAGCGCCTGCCGCACGACGACCAACGAGTCATCGGGGCCGGTGGCGAGCACGGACCGGAATCCGGCCGCGGACTCGAGCGTGCCGAGCACACGGTAGCGGCCGATGGTGGGCGGATCGCTGGGACCGGGCGGATGGATCGTCATGATGGGGGCAACTTCTCGAGTACGGGTTCGAACAGATCGGCGACGATCTCGCAGTTACCATCGCCCCCCGGGTTGTTCGGGTAGTACGAGGCCCGCAGCTGCTCGGCCTGATCGTCTTTGGTCGGCATCACCATGAGGATGAAAGTGCAGTATGTGGGACCGCTGCCGTCGAGATAGACCGTGTGCTCCCCGATCGTGCGTGTCGGCCGGGCCTTTCGGCTCGTGACATTGTCCGGCCGGATGGTCTCGACGACGTCGACCGTGAAAAGGCCGTTGGCGCCGGTCAACGCGCAGCCGTGGGGGGTCGCTGAGCGCACGAGATCACCGAGCGACGAACGGGTTGCCGCGAGGTCGATCAGCGTGCACGGGTCGAGCGGCAGCAGCGAGCCCTGCGGGTAGGTCCGTAGTGGCGGATTGACCGACAGTCGCCGGACCACCGCCGCGAGTGCGCGTTCGGACTCCGGGCAGAGGTCCCCCGCGGGCGGAAAGGTGCTCGCACTCATCTTGAGTACCATCGGCAAACCGCTCTGCGTCACCACCATGCGGTCGCAGGAGGCGGACTCCTTGTAGCGTCCGAGCACCGGCATCCAATTGATGGTGCTACCCATCGGCTGTTTGTCGTCACGCACGTCGGCGACACTCTCGCCGGTACTCAGGCTGAAAGACATCTTGCGGCCGGCCTGATCGCGATACCCGACAGTGCAGCCGCCGATGGCGTCCGAAACTTCTTCACTTGTCGCCGTACCCAGTTCACCGAGCACCGACGGATCGAGCAGCGCGCAGATGTCGAGACGGCGGGATTCGTCGTGAGTCAGCGCCAGTGGCGGATCGTCCATCGCCACCGCGTTGCCCTCTACGCCGACGCCCCAGAACGCGATGGCGGCCAGCACCAGTGCGGACACCGCCGCGGCGGCGGGAGCCAGTCGCGCCCACTTCGGTTTCGGTGGTTCGGGCGCGATCGACGCTGCGGCAGCGGCGGTTCCGTCAGCCCAGCGACCAGCCTCGGCCTGGCAGTCGGCGATGCGTCGGCGGATCCGGACCGGCCAGACGGGTTCGGCGTCGATCCGGCTCGCCGCGTCGAGCAACTGCTCGGGGGTCGGGCGCGCCGACGGGTCCTTGGCGAGGCAGGCATCGACCAGCGCGCGGATCGGCTCCGGAATTCCGGTGGTGTCCGGGGAGCTGTAGAGCACGTTGTAGAGGACCTGCGGGGTGGAGGCCGCGTCGAACGGACTCGCACCGGTGGCCGCCATCGCGAGGACCGCACCGACGGCGAAAACATCGGAAGCCGATGTGAGGGTTCGACATTCGGCCTGCTCGGGCGACATGTACGCGGGCGAGCCGATTACCGCGCCGGTGGCGGTGAGGTTGACGTCGTCCTCGAGCGCCCTGGCGATGCCGAAGTCGATCACGCGTGGACCATCGTTGGTGAGCAGGATGTTGCTCGGCTTGAGGTCGCGATGCACCAGGCCGGTGCGGTGGATCTCGAGCAGCGCCATCGCCAAGCCGGTGGCCAGGAGTTTCAGCCCGTTCAGGTTGAGGCGGCCGAACTCGCCGATCATGTCCTGCAAGCCGGGACCCGCGATGTATTCCGAAGCCAGCCATGGCGTTTCGGAATCCGCGTCATGGTCGACCACCCCCGCGGTGTACGCGCCGGTGACCTGTTGTGAGGCCAACACCTCCCGCCGGAACCTGGCACGGAACTCCGGATTTCCGGTGAACTGGCGGTGGATCTGCTTCACCGCGACCAACCGACCATCCTGGCCCTGGCCGAGCAGCACCTGGCCCATGCCACCCCGGCCGATTGCCGCGAGCAGGCGATAGCGGCCCAGCTGTTCGGGATCCTGCGATCCCAGCGGTTTCATCGCCGCGCCTCCCGTGTTCACCACGACCCGCTCAGTAGCGCTTGCTGCGCGACCGCCTGCTGTCGAATGTCGGTTTCCTGGTTGCTGTAGAGGCGGACCACGAACTCGTTGTGGCGCACCAGGCAGGAGAACCGCCGGGCGGCAACCGACCTGTTGTCCGGCCTCGCCGCGCGGTAGCAGGAAACACCCGAAAGTCCCGGCGGACCCGTCATCGGCGTGTAATCAGCTGCCAGCGAATGTTTTTCCTCGGTGTCGGCGTAGATCTTCGCGGCTTCGGCGTCACGCGCGCGGTACAGGAACTTGTTGTACGACACCGCGATCGCGTCGATCGAGCTCTGTTCGAACTCACGCAAGTTGACCGACGGATGGTCGCGCAACAGGGCATAGGAACGAGGTCCGTACACCATGAAGTCCCACTTGTCGGGCCAGTAGTCGCCGGTCTTCACCACATGGGTGAGCAACTTGTCGCTGTCGAGTTTCAGCTTCGGCACATCGGCGGCGGGCGTCGAAACGAAGGTGCCGAGCTCGGTCAACTGTGCGCGGTAAGTCCGTGTGAGCAGATCGGTCAACAGTTCGGGACTGGGCTCGATGATCTTGGCGTACAACCTGATCACCAGGTTCTTCCACACCAACCAGCTTCCGACCGTCGGCACACCGGGTCTCCAATGTGACAGTGCGGCCGGATATTCCGGGAGAGTCAACGAAGCGTTCTCGGTGTTCGCGGTGAAATCCGCGGCAGCCATTGCCTGCGCGGCCGCCGTCGCCTGGGCCTCATCAGGTAGGGACAGGATCGCGATCGACAGCAACTTGTGCTTCGATTCGTTGTCCGACTGGCCGTTGCTCGCGATCGCGCCGTAGCCGGCCAGCACGTCGAACGGCCCGAGCGCGCTTCGCTGTACGCCCGAGAGCATTCTGTCGACACCGCCTACCCCGACGATCAGCCCGTCACCGTCGCCCTCGGTCAATTCCGGGTCGACGCGGTCGGCCAGCAGCAACCGCTCGCCGATGCGCACGGATTCCACCAGCGTTCCACGCACCGCATTCGGCGCGTCGTCGTAGTCGCCCGCCACCGGTTCGAGGGCATAGTCACCGTGATCGGGTGCGGCGTTGTCACCGCATGCCGAGGTGAGCAGGGTGAGGGATAACAACGGCGCCAGCCAACGCAACCGAATACGCACGAACATTCCCCTCCGACCGCAGCGTCGAACGCCAGGCCCCTCCCGAACTCTGCCGTGAAACTATCACCTGCGAGTTCGGCGCCGCTACCGCGCGGGCAACCGGCCGACCGCCTGCTTCACGAGCGGATCGGCGATCGCGCAGAGTTGCTCTTCGCGCTGGTTCGGATTGCTGACGGACACTTCGACATCCTCGCGAAAAGTCTCGCCGACCTTGCGGAACTGATACACCCGACGGCATTCGTTCGGCCCCAGCATCACGCTGTCGCGATTGTCGACCAGCACACCGTCGCCGATATCGATCACCTTCTCCTCCATGGAGGTCGCTGGTTGCCGTGGCTGCGACAAGGTGATCCGCACGGTGGAGTCACCTGACCACTCGCAGGAGTGAGCGGATTTCGCCACGACGGGACCGAGGGCGGCGAAGGCCGAATTGTCTACCAGGGCACAGGGATCTACCGACGACAGAGATTTCTGCGCAGCGGTGTCGGGACGCAGTTCGCCGAGCGAGGCGGTGAGCCGTTCGAGGACATGGTCGGCGAGGCGGCATTCGCCGCTCGAGAAGGTGTCGACGATGATGCCCCAACGTGCGGTTTGCTCGCCGCCCTCGATCGCGAACGCACAGTCGTCGCTGCGGCGGGCAATCGCGTAACCGTTGACCACCTGCTTGCCGGATTCGAATCCGTCCAGCGCGGCACCGATCTCGACGGCCATGCGCGCACCACCCGAGGTGCCGTCACATCCCCAACTCGACGTCGCCTGCCAGCGCCAGGCCGAGACATCCGGCGATGCCTTCTCGGCGACCTCGGTGGGCAGTCTCTCTCCGAGAGCCTGTGGCAGCCAGGTGCACGCATCGGTGCCACGCAGCTTGTCGAGGCCGGGAAGAGTCGCGGTCGGTATCGCCTGTGGCTTGTCCTGAGGTGTTGTCGCGGACTCGTTGCCGCGCAGGACAACCGCTGTGATCGCTCCCGCGATTACAACCGCGGTCGCCGCGACAATTCCCAGCCGAAGTGCGGTCCGGCGCTTCTCGGCAGGAACCTCGACGGTCGGCGGTGCGATCGGTGTGTGCGCCGAAATAATCTGCGTCGCTTCGGGGTCTGAGGTCAGCGCGACGAGTTTCTGCGTCTGCGCCGCGATTTCAGCATGGATCGGCGCGGGCCACGGCTGCGATTGAACGGGCAGGACACCCAGGTAGTCCAGAATCTGAGCGGGTGTCGGTCTGGCCCTCGGGTCCTTGCGTAGACATCCCGCGATCAGGTCGCGCAGCGGCGCAGGGACCTGGTCGAGTTGCGGCTCGCTGTGGACGATGTTGAACAGGGCGTAGGGAGCGGAGGACGCCGCGAACGGTGCCGTTCCGGTCGCGGCCATGCACAGCAGCGAGCCGAGCGAGAAGACATCGCTCGCGGAGGTGATCGGTTCGCTGTTCGCCTGTTCCGGTGACATGTACGCGGGCGAGCCGACCACGGCGCCCACTTCGGTGAGCTGCGCCCCGGTACCGACCGCCTGCGCGATGCCGAAGTCGATCACGCGCGGTCCGTCGGCGGCCAAAATCACGTTGGCGGGCTTGAGATCTCGATGCACCAAGCCCGCGCTGTGGATCGAGTGGAGTGCGGAGGCCATTCCAGAGGCCAGCGTGCGCAGCGCCGGGACCGGCAGTGGGCCGAGCTCTCGTACCGCTTTGTCCAGAGGCACACCTGCGATGAACACCGAAGCGAGCCAAGGTGTTTCGCCTGCCGTATCGAAGTCGACCACCGCGGCGGTGAACGCTCCCGACACCCGGGCGGAGATGGCGACCTCTCGCTCGAACCTGGCCCGGAATTCACGATCGTCGAGTAGATGCGAATGAATCTGTTTGATGGCGACGAATCGGCCGTCGGGCCCCGTTGCCAGCACCACCCGACCCATCCCGCCAGCACCGAGCACACCGTGCACCCGGTAGCGCCCGATCATCGGCGATTCACTCGTCGACAGCGGATCGATCAATTCGGTACTCCCCCAACTCCCTGTCCGCCGCACCGGCAGACCGGCCGAATCACCCGGCCGCATTTCGCCTGAAACCTAGCATTCCGGCGTCTGGGTCAGCGACTGCTCCGGCTCGCCACCACCACCGCACCCAGCACGATCACACAGCTCACGACGGTCGTTGGCGACAGTCTTCCGTCGGCCGCGTCGAGAACCATCGCGGCGACAAGCTGACCCGCCACCGAAGTGAGACCGAGCAGCAGGACACCGATCATGCCTACCGTGACCGCGGCCAGAGCGATGAACGCGACGCCGATCAGGCCGCCGGTGTAAAGCCAAGGTTCGGTGGGGAATTCGGTCGGCAGGCCGGTGGTGGACAGGATGTAGAGGTCGAGCAGGAGTAGGGCGGTCAGGCCGACTGCGAAGTTGATCAGGGCGGCGGTGAAGGGGCCGCCGGTGGCGCCTACTCGGCCGTTGACCGCTTGTTGCCAGGCCAGGCCGATTCCCGCGAGGGCGGGAAGGACGATGAGTAGGGCGGGGAGGTCGGGGACGCCGGTGACGACGGTGGTCGGGGCGGAACTGCCGCCGGCCGAGAGCACGACCCCGGTGATGCCGAGGGCGGCCGCGAATACACGCCATGGGGTGATCGGGGTTCGACCGTTCGGGGCGAGGCCGAGTCGGTCGACGACGAGGCTGCTCAGGAGTTGACCCGCGACCACCGCGACGGTGAAGGCGGTGACGCCGATCGCGGCGATGGTGAGGCCCTGAGCAGCCACGAAGAACGCGCCACACAATCCGCCGAGCAACTGCCACAGCGGCAATCCGCCCTCCGACACCGCAGTACGCACCTTGGTGACACCCGCTCGCAACGCCGGGCTGAACGCGAAAGCGATCAGCAGAGCGAGCAGACCGGTGCCGAAGCTGATGGTGGCCGCCGCGATCCCATCGGTCAGCCGCGCGCCCAGCGCCCCGTTGATCCGCCCCTGCACCGCGACACCCGCCCCGATAGCGAACCCGAATATCAGCCCGAGGCTCATCCGCCTGCCCGCGGCTCCTGCGGGTCGTCCGGGGTCATGACGGCTAGCGGTCGGCCTCACGTTCTCCCTCTTGATCCGGGGTTGCGTTCTCAGTCCTATCACGCGCGGCGACGGGACGCGGCGGCAGCCAGGTAGGCGTCAACGCGGCGGCGACCAAGATGACCAACCCGAGCAACGCGATAGTCGTCGACATCGCGAGCCACTGGGTCGCGAGCGCGACGAACGCGAATACACCGAGCGCTACGATCTCGGAGAGCAGCCCGGAGACCGAGGTGACGGTAGCCCTGGCCGGGCCTTCGATCGCATCCTGGAGCCGAGCACCCGCGATGACCTCGGCATTGAAGTCGATGCCGTAGGCGATGCCGATACCGACGAATCCCACCCAGACCAGCGCGGGGCCCTGCGCCGCTCCGACCGCCAACGCGCCCGCGACGAACAGGATTCCGGCGACGAACAGCGCGATGGCCAACGTTCGATTCGACACGACCTCGGTACGGCCGGCCGACAACGAACCTATCAGCGAACCCGCGACGGTGACTCCGACCAGTAATGCCGAGGTGCTGGTCGAAGCGCCGCCGGAGACCGCGAGTAGGCCGAAGTATTCGTCGAAGGCGGTGACGCCGTACAGGAGTGCGCCGAGCAGCACACCTCGGCGGACCCTGCGGACGTGAAGTGCTTCGGAGAGGCCGGTTTTGAGCATGGCGAGATAGCGCGACGAAGTGGACCCGTGCGAATTCGACGGTGGTGCGCCAGCCGACGCCGCTCCCGGTTTGACGTGCGGGCCGACCGGTCCTGGTGCCGGCTCGTCGTCGAGATCATCGACGGCGGTCGCGGAGATGGCGACGGGCGCGCTGGGCAGAGCCAGTGCGGTCAGCGTGTGCAGCAGACCGACACCGACACTGACCCAGCCGACCAGTTCATAGCCGCCGAGCGCGAACAGCGGTGCGGCGGCGAGGATCGCCACGAGTACGGTGCTCTCCTGCGCACCACGCGCCCAACCCATGATTCGCGCGTAGGCGGACGGTTCGCCGCGTGCGACCAGATCGTCGTAGATCAACGCCTCGAACGTCCCCGATTCCAGTGCGCCCGCGATACCCCAGACGAGGAAGCCGAGCGCGAAGCCGACGAACGACGGCTCCAGCATCCAGAGGGCGAAACACGCGGCCTGCAACACGCAGCTCAGGACGAGCAGTCGGCGGCGCGACACCGTGTCGGCCCACGCGCCCGAGGGCACCTCGAGCAGGAACGCGGTCACCGACCAGATCGCCAGCAACAGCGAGATCTGTGCGGTACTCAGTCCGTGATCGGCGAAGAGAACGCCGTAGAGGGCATAGATCGGTAGCAGGTCACGCGTGCCCTTGAACAGGACCGCGCGCACCGTGAGGTCGCGGACACCGGTCGGATCACGCCTCAACCAGGCCACCGCGTGCCGGAGCGGGGAAGGTCAACAGCCGTAGAAGAGCATCCGCATGGGTTCTATCGTTCGCGTCGCGACCGGCCGGGTCAAGCGATTATCCGAGCGGGATCCAGCCGTTTGCAGCGAGGGAATCATCGTCGTCGGTGGTGCCGACCAGGGGGCGGCCGTCGTTGAGGTCGTTGATGAGTTCGGAGACCGGATGCGAGTCGCTGTAGTGGTAGCCCTGGGCGAGGGCGAAGCCGAGTTCGGTGAGAACGGCGGCCTGGTACTCGGTTTCCACGCCCTCGGCGATGACCTGCAAGTCGAGGGATTTGCTGAGGGCGGCGATCACGCTCAGCAGCGGCGGGGCGGGGGAATCGGAGCGGATGGCGGCGACGAAGGACTGGTCGACCTTGAGGATGTCGCTGGGGATGGTGGCGAGGCGGCTCAGCGAGGAGTACCCGGTGCCGAAATCGTCGATGGCGATGCGCACGCCACGGTCGCGCAGGGTGTGCAGGTTGGTGATCGCGGTCTGGGATTCCGCGGCCAGTTCGCTCTCGGTGACCTCGAGGACGAGTTGGTCGGCGGGCCAGCCGGTATCGGACAGGATGGTCGCGACCCGCTCGGCGTACTCGGTCTCGGCCAGTTCGAGGCCGGAGACATTCACGTTGAGGGTGAGGTTCAACGAGGCGAAGCTCTCCTGGAGACGGGCGGCGTCGGCGCAGGCGCGGCGAAGGACCAACTCGTCGAGATCGGAGATGAGGTCGTATTCCTCGGCCACGCGGATCAGGCCCTCGGTGGTGACCTCGGGTTGCGCGCTCGACGACCAGCGCAGCAGCGCCTCGACGCCGACCGCCTGGCCGCCGTCCTCGGTCAGGCTGACGATCGGCTGATAGTGCACGTCGAGCGCACCGCGATCGATGGCCTCGCGCAATTCCACCGCCAGCGGAAGCTGACGCGACGATTCGAGCACCGTGCGGTTGCGGCCCGCCTGCTTGGCCCGATACAGACCGACATCGGCGCGGCTGACCAGCAGCGAACCGGACTCGCCCGGTTGCCAGGAGGTGACACCGGCCGAACAGCCCATGGTGACCGCGGCACGCAGTTGTTCGGTGAGCAGGATCGCGGCCTGCTCGGTGGTCCCCGGCAACAGCAGCGCGAACACGTCGCCGCCGAAACGGGCCAGCACCTGACCGGGCGCGAGCAGGTCGAGCCAGGTGTCGGCGACCCGCTGCAGGACGGCGTCGCCCGCGCGATGGCCGAGGTGGTCGTTGATCTTCTGGAATCGGTCGAGGTCCACCAGCACAAGGGCCATGCCCTGACCGCCGCGACTGGCCGCATCGATCGCCGGGTTGAGCTGCTTCTCGAAGCCGCGCCGGTTGAGCAGACCGGTGAGCACGTCGATGTCGGCTTCCGACGCCATTCTGGTGAGGATGCCGACCACCACGCCCGCGCCGAAGGTGACACCGGCGGGGATCAGCCCGGACCACCACGGCAACCCGCGCGCGGGCAACACCAGCAGACACAGCACCATCGCGAAACCGATATGCGCGGCGGCCTGGGTCCAGGCGAAGAACAGCGCCGCGTCGCAGGCCACGAACACGAAGAACGAGGCCAGGGTGATGGCGCCGACCAAATTGGGGAAGTCGTAGACCGCGATCGCGACGAGCACGGTCGCGGTGGCGAGGTAGACGTGATGCAGGCCGTGCGGCATCCGGGGGCCCCACGCGAGCATCGTGAGCCCGAGCAGGACCGAGATGGCCGCCGCGGTACCGACAACAGCGCGATTACCGTCGTCGCCCGGTGCGACGGCAGTGATCATCAGGCCGAGGACACCACCGAGAACGTAGAACGCCCCCGTTGTCCTGGCCATGACCTTTGCCGTCGCCAACGCCGATGCCGCCCGCACCCGGGTTCGGGTATCGCCGCGCGCCCCGATTCCTCGCACGAGCACCAGCCTAGATGTTGATGGGTCAGGGTGTTTGCCACATCCGCCAAATGAACGTCAGCAAACAATGAGCATCTTACGGCTTCAGTACCTCGGTGCCTACGAACGGGACCAATGCCGCAGGCACGCGCACCGAACCGTCGGCCTGCTGGTGGTTCTCCAGGATCGCCACGATCCAGCGTGTGGTGGCCAGCGTGCCGTTCAACGTGGCCGCCACCTGTGGCTTGCCGTTCTCGTCGCGGTAGCGCACCGAGAGCCTGCGTGCCTGGAAGGTGGTGCAGTTCGAGGTGGAGGTGAGTTCGCGGTAGGTCTGCTGAGTGGGCACCCAGGCCTCGCAGTCGAACTTGCGCGCCGCCGAGCTACCCAGATCGCCACCTGCCACGTCGATCACCCGGTAGGGCACCTCGATGGCGGCCAGCATCTCGCGCTCCCAGGCCAGCAGCCGCTGATGCTCGGCATCGGCCTGCTCAGGGGTGGTGTAGACGAACATCTCGACCTTGTCGAACTGGTGCACGCGGATGATGCCGCGGGTGTCCTTACCGTAGCTACCGGCCTCGCGGCGGAAGCACGACGACCAGCCCGCGTACCGCTTCGGGCCCGCGCTGAGGTCGAGGATCTCCCCCGAGTGGTACCCGGCCAGCGGCACCTCCGAGGTACCGACGAGGTAGAGGTCGTCTTCTTCGAGGTGGTAGACCTCGGCCGAATGCTGGCCGAGGAATCCGGTACCGGCCATGATCTCCGGGCGCACGAGCACCGGCGGGATCATCATGGTGAAGCCGTTGGCGACGGCCTTCTGCGCGGCCAGCTGCAACAGGCCCATCTGCAGCAAGGCGCCGTAGCCGGTGAGGAAATAGAACCGCGAGCCCGACACCTTCGCGCCGCGCTCCATGTCGATGATGTGCAGCGACTCGCCGAGCTCGAGGTGATCCTTGGGCTCGAAGTCGAAAACCGGTGGGGTGCCGACGGTTTCGAGTACGACATAGTCGTCCTCGCCGCCCGCGGGCGCACCGTCCTGGACGACATTGGAGATGGCGCGCTGCGCGGCGTCGAGTTCGGCGTCGGCGGCGCCCTCGGCGAGTTCGGCCTCTTTGACCTTGGCGGACATGTCGGTGGCGGCGGCCAGCAGCGCGGGGCGCTCCTCTTTGCTCGCCTTGCCGATCACCTTGCCCATCGCCTTGTGCTCGGCGCGCAGGTTGTCGGCGGTGGCCACGGCGGCCCGACGCGCGGCGTCGGATTCGAGCAGGGCGTCGACGAGCGCGGGGTCCTCACCGCGGGTCCGCTGCGAGGCACGGACGGCTTCCGGGTTCTCGCGCAGGAATCGGAGGTCGATCATGAGGAAACAGCCTAGTTGAAGTGCCAATCGGGCAGTACAAGGGGCATAGTTGGGGTGTGAGTACCTCTTTCGACACCGCTGTCATCGATACCGCGCTCGCCGATCTCACCCAAGGGGAAAAGACCTGGGCCGCGACGGACCTGCGTCGCCGCCGCGAACTGCTCGACGAACTGCACGCGCTCACCGCCCGCGACGCCGAGGCCTGGGTCGCCGCCGCCCGCACCATCAAGAAACTCGATGCCGACAGCCCGCTGCTCGGCGAGGAGTGGATGTCGGGCCCGATGACGATGCTCGCCGGTGCGCAGGCGCTGAGTGAGTCGATGGCCGCTCTCGAAAAGGGCACGAGCCCGCTCGACGGTGTCGAACTCGTCACCGCCCCCGGCGGCCGCGTAGCCGTGCCCGCACTGCCCCACGGCATCTACGACAAGTTGCTGCTGAGCGGATTCAGCGCCGATGTGTGGCTCAAGCCCGGTGTCGACGCCGCGACCGCGCGTCGCAAGGCGGGCCTTGCCCAGCGCGATCCCGCGAAGACCAACGGTGTCGGCGCGGTGCTCGGCGCGGGCAACATCATGTCGATCGCGCCGCTGGACACCCTCTACGAGCTCTACGCCAACAACCGCGTCGTCGCGCTCAAGCTCAACCCGATCACCGATCCGCTGCTGCCGGTGTTCCAGGCGATCTTCGCACCGTTCATCGAGCTCGGCGTGGTGCGCATCCTCACCGGCGGGGCCCCCGAGGGCGGCTACCTGGTGAACCATCCGCTCGTCGCGCACGTGCACATGACCGGCGGCGCGCCGACTCACGACGCGATCGTGTGGGGGCCGGGCGCCGACAAGACCGGCGAGCCCATCCTGGACAAGCCGATCACCAGCGAACTCGGCGGTGTCGCGCCGTGCATCGTGGTTCCCGGCGACTGGGCCGCCGCCGATCTGAAGTTCCAGGCCGAGCACGTGGCCACCCAGCGCCTGCACAACGGCGGCTACAACTGTGTCGCCGCGCAGACCGTGGTGCTCGCCGCGGACTGGCCGCTCAAGGAACAGTTCCTCACCGAACTGCGCGCCGCGATCGACAACGCTCCCGCGCGCACCGCCTACTACCCGGGCAGCGACAACCGCGTGGCGGGCGCACTCGAGTCCTACCCCGACGCCGCCCGCGCCAACGGCCGGCTGCTGGTCGAGAACCTGCCCGCCGGCGACACTCCCCTGCTGCGCACCGAGTACTTCTCGCCCGTTCTCGGCGTGGTCGAACTGCCCGGCACCGGGGCCGAATTCCTCAGCAATGCGGTCGATTTCGCCAATGACGAGCTGATGGGCACCCTGGGCGCCAACATCATCGCCGACCCCGCGACGATCGCCACGCTCGGCGCGGAACTCGACACCGCGATCGAGAACCTGCGTTACGGCACCGTCGCCCTCAACGCCTGGACCGGTCTCGCGTTCCTGACCCCGCGCGCCAGCTGGGGCGCCTACCCCGGCCACACCCTCGACGACATCCAGAGCGGTATCGGCGTCGTACACAACGCCTTCCTCCTCGACGACGTCGAGCGCACCGTGGTCCGCGGCCCCTTCCGCCCCGCTCCGCGCTCGATTCTGCGCGGCGAATTCGCCCTCACCCCGAAGCCGCCGTGGTTCGTCTCGAACAAGACCGGCACCGCCACCGGACGCAAACTGACCGATTTCTACGGCGACGGCAAACTGCGCCGCATCCCGGGCATCTTCGTGTCAGCTCTGCGGGGCTGACCCGGCGGCCCGCCACGACAAATACACTCGTCGACGATGTCGAAGAAGCAGAGCAACCCAGCCGAGGGACCCGCCGCGCCCAGTCGCGGCGGCGCCCTGCACCTGTCCGCGACGAAACTGCGTTGGGGGCTGCTGATAGGCGCCCTCGGGGCGGTGATCGCGGCCATGGTCACCATGACCGTGACAGGCTTCGACACCGACAAGGTGGAAGCGCACCAGCCAGGTGCCGAACCGGTCGTACGCGACAAAGAGTTCAGCAACGCGGCGCAGGGCGACTGTCTGACCTGGTCGAGACCCGACCGAAGCGATCTGGTGAAGGTCGGCTGCGGCGACAAGCACCTGTTCGAAGTGGCGGGCGTCATCGACCTCAGCGCCTATCCCGGGCGTGAGTTCGCCGACGGCACCCGTCACCCCGATTCACTGCGCATGACCGAATTGCGGGACGAGCACTGCGTGACCGCTGTCCAGAAGTATCTGGGCGGGCGATTCGATCCGCGCGGCAAGTTCATGGTGAATGTGATGTCGCCGAGCCCGGCCGGTTGGCAACACGGCGACCGGACCCTGCGCTGCGGCGTCCAGGTCGCCGCCACCGCCACGAGCCCGGCCACCACCGGCAGCCTGGCCGACAGCGATCAGTCCAAGATCCATGCCACCGGTACCTGCCTCGGCATCAATCAGAACCTGCCGACCGACCCGATCGACTGCGCCCAACCGCACTCGGTGGAGATCGTCGGCACCGTCGACCTGTCCACCGCCTTCACCGGCGGGCCGCCGTCGGAAGCCGATCAGGACAAGTTCGTCGAGGCCGAATGCAATCGGCTCTCCGGCGACTACCTCGGCAGCCCCGACGCCATCCGCAACAAGACGCTGACCCTGTTCTTCGACTATCTGGAGCCCGCCAGTTGGCTCGCGGGCAGCCACAAACTGGACTGCTGGCTCGGAAAAGGCGCTGACCGTGAGGGTTTCGCGCCCATCGTCGGCTCGGCTCGCGGTGAGATCCTGATCGACGGCCAGGCCCCGGTGCCCCCGCCGAACACCGGACGCTCCACTCCGGCCCCGCTGCCGGGCGCCGCGCCACTGCCACCGCAGCCCCAGCCGAGGTGACGTTGTCCGAGCGGATGCCGGAGTGGCGTTTCGAGGAGTTGGTGAGTGATGCCCTCGACCAGATCCCGGCTGAGCTGTCCAGTGCCATAGACAATGTTGTGGTGCTGGTGGAGCCCCGAAACGACGAGGAACCGTCGCTGCTGGGGCTGTACCACGGGGTCGCCCTCACCGAGCGCGACAGCTATTACGCCGGATCGTTGCCGGATACCATCACGATCTATCGAGAAGCTATTCTCGACATCTGCAACACCGACGACGAGGTGGTCGAAGAAGTCACGATCACCGTGATCCATGAAATAGCACACCATTTCGGGATTGACGACGACCGGTTGCATGAGCTGGGATGGGGTTAGCGAAACTGGGTGGGGAATCGATGGAACCGAATGACCCGCTCTCGCGTCCTAGTACTCGTAGGGGGAATTCTCGTGGTTCCCGATAGCCGCCACCAGAAGGAGTCGGGTCATGGTTGGACACGTTCTCGTTGCACCTGAAATCGTCCTCGCCGCGTCCGCGGAGTTGGATCTGCTCGCCGAGCGTCTCGCCATCGCGGCCGGGCTCGCCGGCCCGACCACGCACGTGCTGCCCTCGGGCGCCGAAGAGGTGTCGCTGCTCGCGGCGACCCACTTCAACACCGCGGCGGGCAAGCACGACGGTTCGGTCGCCCAGGCGATCCTCGAGCTGCATCACGCGGCCGCGACCTTGCGCTCGCAGCTGACCACTCATATCGGGGAAGACGTGGTCCGCGGGGCAACGATCAACGCCATCCAGGTGTAGTCGCACCGATCCTGTCGACGATCATTTACTCAGGGGAGAAACAAGCATGACCGCAGGGATCACCGGGGTGTTCTGGCTGCCTCGTATGGCCGAAGTGAACTCGACAACCCTCAATACGGGCGCACACGCGATCCCGATCAGCGCCGCGGCCACCTCGTGGGGCGGGCTGGCCGCCGCGTGGGGCGACGCCGCCTTCACGATCACGCGCGTGATCGCGGAGGTCGGTGTCGGCCTCCAGGGCGTCAACGGTATCGCCGTGCTCGCCCGTCTGGCCCCGTTCGCGGGCTGGGCCAGCCAGCAAGGCATCGCGGCCGCGGCGATCAGCGCCAAGTGCGCGGCCAACGCCACCGCCTACACCGTCGCGTCGATCGCGATGCCGAGCCTGCCCGAGATCATCGCCACCAACGGCGCGGTGGCCGCCTCGGCCAACCCGCCCGGTGTCGTCTCCGGTGCCTTCGAGGTCGCCGAGGTCGCGCGCAACGCCATGGACATCCGCGCCGCGTTGGTGATGGAGACCTACGAGGCCGCCACCTCGGCCACCGTCGCCGTACCCAGCGAGTTCACCATGCCGCCCGCCATCGCCAGCGGTGCGGGCTCCGCCGGTGAGGGCGACTTCGGTGGTGGCGATCCGCTGCAGACCGCGGTCGCCGCCGCGCAGGCCTTCGTTTCCAACCCCGGTGTGGTCAGCGCGGCCACTCAGGCGGCCAACACCGCGGGCGGCGTGCTCACCAGCGGTGTCAGCACGGCCGGCAACATCGGCGCTTCCGCGATCTCGGCAGCTACGGCCACCGCGCCCGCGAGTGCCGCCGTCGCTCCTGCCATGGCGAGTGTCGGTGCCGCTGGTGCCGCGGTCGGTGGCATGGCCACTACGTCGGCCAGCCTCGGTGGCGTCAGCGCGGGCTCGCTGAAGCTGCCCGAGGGCTGGGGTGCGCCCGCCGCGAGCGCGTCCGCGAGCGCGCCGGTGTCGGAATCGATCGTCAACCGGGTCGAGAGCGCACCCGTGCGCAACACCGGCAGCGGCGGCAACCCGCTGATGGGCAACCGGCAGAAGGGCGAGGAGGACGACGAGCACGATGGCGTCGACTACGTGCGCTCCGACGAGTTCACCGATGGTCGCTACGCGGCCGAAGGTGTGATCGGCGCCGACCTCACCGGATCGGCCAAGTGACGGTTCTCGGCACGGGCAGCGGAGGTTCGCTGCTCGGCGCCGTCGTGCTCTCGCTCGACGACATGCAGTTCCTCCTGGAGAAACTGGAGTTCGACGAGATGCCCGTGGTGCTCGACGCCATGGGCCGCTATGACAACGTCACCGCGCACGACGCCGCCATGAACGTGGCACAGTCCGCCCTGGCCGAACGCGAGCTGCTGTTCGGCCAGGTGGTGGCACCCGAGCTCGCCGAACGGCTACGGGTGCTCTACCGGCCGCAGTGGATCATCGCGCTGCGGTGGGTGGTGGCGGGTCAGGTCAACCGATTCTGCCTGGCGCAGGGCGACGACCGTGCGGTCGTCGCCCTGCGCGGGCCGGAGTCCTACGTCATCGACGACGCCGGCCTCGATCTGCCCGGCGCGGTGCTGCAGGCGCTCGGACCGGTCGAAGCGCTCGAGCTGTACGGGATGAACGCTCCCACCGAACAATTGGCGCCGATCTTCGGCGACACCGGTGACGCGGCCGCCACCACGCGGCGCCTGCTCGCGGTGGGCAATCCGACCACCGATGCCCAGGTACTGGCTTCGGCGCTGGTGGAGATCCACTCCTACGCCGAGATCGTCGGCGTGGCCTACGGTGACGGCACCCGCGACATCCAGGACAACCACATCGCCGTCTTCAACACGCGCGCAGGCAGATTCATCATCACCGCCAGCGTCGCCGACGACGGCGTGAAGTGGTCGTCCATCGCCAGCGGCACCAACGCCCGCCTACGCACCGCGGTAGCCGACCTCATCGAGTCCCTCCCGGTCCGCACCGAATTCCCTACCGCGGCAGCCAGTAACCCGGCGTAAGCCCACCCCCATCGAAACCGCCCCACCAAACGCCCCCACAACTCAGCCGTGAACCGTAGGCGCAGCCGGAGCGTTCAACCCATGGGGTCGTCGGCTGACGGGTCGGCCTGAATGGTGAACGGTGGGGTGAACTTGCCCCACCGCAGGCATTCCCAGCCGCCGTCTTCGGTGGGGAGCAGTTCGATGGTCTCGGTGTTGTCGAGGTGGTTGTTCGTCGTGAACGGCGGCGCCACCCCGGCCAGCGCCTTACCGATCAGGCGCATGGCGGCACCGTGGTTCACCACCACCACGTCACCGTCGGCGTCGTCGGTCAGGAACTCCGCGCGCAGGCCCTCGAGGACGGGCAGGATGCGGGCCAGCACTTCGTGGCCGGATTCGCCGCCGGGGGCTCTGCCGTCGAGTTCGCCGAGGTGCCAGCCGCGATAGATCTGCTGGAAGATTTCGTGCGCTTCCCGGTCGGAGCGGCCGTGCAGTTCGCCCACCTGCACCTCGTACAGGCCGTCGAGGACGTATGCCGGCGTGCCGGTGGCCTCTTCGATGTGGCTTGCGGTCTGGCGGGCACGTAGCGCGTCCGACGACACCAGCACCTGGGGCGCTCGCTCGAGCCCGGCGCCGAACGCTTTCGCTTGCGCCACACCACGTTCGGTCAGCGGCAGGCCAGGAACCGCGGTGTCGAGAATCTTCGCGACATTGCCCTCGGTCTCGCCGTGGCGCACCAGAATCAGTTTCGCGCGGGTAGTCATAGGTCCGCGACCCCCTTTCGCAATTGCGTCAACCATTCTGCGGCCGGTTCGTCCGACGGCGGCGGTGTGCCGACTGCCGCTGTCGCAGGCCAAGATCCGAGGAAGCGGACCTGGGTGGTGCGGTGCAGGGCTTTCAGTGTTTCCGCTACCGCCGGGTCATCGATGTGTCCGACACAGTCGAGATAGAACCGGTAGGTGCCCATGCCGGTGCGGGTCGGGCGCGATTCGATGCGGGTGAGATCGACTCCACGCGTAGCGAATTCGGCGAACGCGCGCATCAGCGAACCGGGCTCGTTGGGCAGTTCGAGCACCACGGAGGTCCGGTCGGCGCCGGTGGCTCCCGGTGCGAGGCCCGGGTGAGTGACCAGGACGAAGCGGGTGATGGCCTGGTCGTGATCGGCCACGCCGCTCGCCAGGGTCACCAGGCCGAGTCGTTCACCCGCCAGTGCGGTCGAAATCGCGGCGTCGGCGGTGCCGGCCGCCACGTCTTCGGCGGCGGCCGCGTTGGATGCCGAGGTGAACGGGCGCGCATCCGGCATGTTCCGCGCCACCCATTCCCTGACCTGCGCCGCCGCCACCGGATAGGCGGCCAGGGTGCGCACGTCGGCCAGCGCGGTTCCGGGGCGCGCCAAGATCGTGAAGGTCACCTCGAGCTCGGTCTCCGCCATGATCTGCAAACGCGGTCCGATGGCGAGGGAATCCAGGGTCGCCGGGATCGAGCCCTCCACCGAACTCTCGATCGGCACCACCGCGCCGTCGACCTGTCCGGTCCGGATCAGGTCGAGCGCTGCCCCTTGGCTGGGCGCGGCGACTCGCTCGACCGGCCCGTCGAAGGCCCCCGAGTTCTCGAACTTCGCCAGAGCCATCTCGGTGAAGGTCCCGGACGGTCCGAAATACGCTATACGCGGCACACTGCAACTTTAGCGGCTGGCGCCGACTGCTTTTCGGACTCGAAGGCCGGGCATGTGGTGCGGCAGCTAACGCGTGGCGGTCGGCGGGGTCAGTTGTCCAGTACTCGCAGCGCGTCGGTGATCGCCTGTTCGTCAGGGGTCTCGATGGCCAGCAGGACGGTGCGGGTGGCCTCGATCGCGGCGGGCTTCAGCGACTTCAGGAAGGCGAGGTCGGGGGTGGTGAGGGCGGTGGGGATGTCTTCGCCGCAGAGCGCCGCGACGGTGCCGGCGACCACGGCGAGGGCGCGGGGGCCGCTGGTGGTGCGGGCGGTGAAGCCGTGGTCGGCGTGGGCGATGCCGGCCAGGAAGGCGGTGAGGTCGGGGTCGGGGATGTCGACGTCGACCGGGGCGGGGGAACTGCCGTCGGGGCGGACCAGGTCGGCCACGAGGCTGCGGCGGGCGGGGGCCGACAGGCTCAGCAGGACGGGGGCGGCGGGGGCGGAATGGTCGTCGCCGTGGTCGTCGTGCGTCATCCGTTCACCGTATCGGCTCGATTCATCGGGGTGTCCTCTTGCGTGGCGGGCGTTAGTAACTTAGCTTAGGTTTACCTAATCAAACGTTCGCGGAGGTTGTCATGTCGAGCCCCACCACGATCCTCGCGCCGACCACCGCCGAGCGGGTGCGGAGTGCGTGCGCTCACGCCGAGACAGCGGTGCTCGCGCTCCCCGGGATCGACCCTGTCCCCACCACGCTGCACCACCTGCGCCGGTGCGGCGACGCGGTGATCGCGGTGCCAGGGTCCTCACTCGCGGCCGCGCTGGCCGCCACGGCCAACGAGACCTCCGCGGTCCTCGAACTCACCGATCACGCGCCCCTGCCGCTGCGTGAGCCGGTCAGGGCGCTGGTGTGGTTGCGCGGCTGGGTGCGACAAGTGCCAGAGCAGGCGCAGCGCGCGCTCGCCGTCGAAATCGCCAAGGACTTCCCGCATCCGGGCCTGCTCGACGTCGGCCACGGCGTCACACTGCTGCGGATCGTGGTGAACTCGGCGGTACTGGCCGACACCGCGGGCGCGGAATCCGTCGACCACGCCGACCTGCGCGCCGCCACCGCCGACCCGTTCTGCGAGCTGGAAAGCGCCTGGCTGCAACACATGTCCGAGGATCACGCCGACGTGGTGGCCCAGTTGGCCCGCCACCTGCCGACCCGGCTGCGTGGCGGCCTCGTGCACCCCCTCGCCATCGACCGCTACGGCCTGACCCTGCGAGTCGAGAGCAACGACGGCGACCACGACGTCCGGCTGCCCTTCCCCACCCCCGCCGACGACATCGAATCGCTGAGCCGCGCGGTCCGCGTCCTGGCGGGCTGCCCGTTCCTGAACGGCCTGCGCCGCATCTGAATCATTCGCGCTTCCCCACGATCCTTCGCGTTCCCCACGCCGATGCCTACAGCCGTACCGCACTCCCGACCCCGCACCCGCGACCCCTAGGGAGCGGCGGGCCACGAAGTGGCCAGTCCGCGGCCGGGTCGCCGGTCAGGCGCCGTTGCGTAGGCGACGAAGGAGCAAGCAACGGTGCCTGACCGGCGGCCCCTCAGGGCCGCGGACACGCGCGCGCCAGCGCGCCGACCAACACTGCTTACACTGCGCGGCATGCGCGTCGATCCTCCGGATACCCAGCTGAGCGAGCGGGACAGGTTCGGGCTGCGAGTCGAGATCACGATCGTTCTGCTCGTGACCTTCGGGTTGAGTGGGATCAGTGCCGCACTTTCCCTGCTGGATTCGGCGCTGTCGCCGGGTGGGGTCGGTGGGCGGACCGTGGCGTTGAACGCGTCGCGGTCGAACAATTCATTCCTCGATCTGCTGTTCCAGCTCGTCGGGGTGACCCGGCTGATGGCGTGGGCGGCGTTGGCGCTGTACCTGTTGTGGCGCAGCGGGATCGCGCCACGGATGATCGGGTTGGCCCGGATCCGGCGTGGCGACATCGTGGCAGGCCTCGTGCTCGCCGCGGTGATCGGGCTGCCGGGGCTCGCGCTGTATCTGGTCGCGCACACGATGGGGGTGAGCGTCACCATCGTGCCGAGTTCGCTGTCGGAACACTGGTGGCGGCTGCCGGTCCTGATCTTGTCTGCCTGTGCGAATTCGGTCGCCGAGGAAGTGGTGGTGGTGGGCTATCTGATCACCCGGCTGCGCAGGCTCGGCTGGTCGGAGAACTCGTCGCTGGCCGCGTCGGCGCTGCTGCGCGGCAGCTATCACCTGTACCAGGGGATCGGCGGCGGGCTGGGCAATATCGTGATGGGCCTGATCTTCGGCCGATACTGGCAGCGGACCAACCGCCTGTGGCCCTTGATCCTGGCCCACGCGACGATCGACGCTGTCGCCTATCTCGGCTACAACGTGCTGCGCGGGCGGGTCGGCTGGCTGCCATGATCACTGATGTGAACGGCGTGTCGCGGCGAGTTTCACCACATCACCGCGTTTCGCGCTAACAGTGGCCCTCGCGCGGGGTATCCCAGTAGTAACGAGCGCGCGGAAACCGACTCGCACTCCCCACGATCAGTAGAGTTTGACGGTGATGAACGGCGACGATCCCCGCGAGGACCCCCGTAGGCGCCGGGTGCCGCCGACGTCCGGCCGCCCCGGCGGTCCCGCGGTGCCCCCACAAGGTCGCCCCCTGCCGCCTCAGGGTCGCGCGATGCCTCCGGATCCGCGCTACGGCCGCCCGCCCGGCGACGACCGGCGCCCGCAGCCCGAGGACGGTCCGACGGTTCGCTACAACCCGGCGCCTCGACGCGGCGCGTCACACATCGAACCTACCCAGGTGATGCACCGCGGCAACTCCGGTGACCAGCCACTGGCCTATTCGCAGCTGCCCTACGAGCGTGAGAAGCCGCGTCAGCCACCACCACCGCCGCCGCGACCGCCTCGTGAGCAGGTCAGACACGCACCGACCCAGCGGCCGGTGCCCCACCACGACGCCCTCCCGCCCCGGCGCACTCCCCCGCCGGTCGCCGGGGGCAGGCAGCCGCAGCCGCCCCGGCGCAGGCGCAAACGTCATCCGTTCCGGTGGCTGATGGTGATCGTCGTGCTGTTGATCGCCGGACTGATCGCCGCGGTCGTGCACCTGGACAACTCACTCGCCCGTATCACCGCGCTGCCCTCCTACAGCGACCGCGTGAGCAATACCCCCGGCACCAACTGGCTGCTGGTCGGCTCCGACGGCCGTGGTGACCTCTCCACCGAGCAGGAGCAGGAACTCGCGACCGGCGGCGACACCGGACCCGAACGCACCGACACGATCATGATGGTGCACATCGCGTCCTCCGGCCCGACCACCATGGTCAGCCTCCCGCGCGACTCCTACGTGAACATCCCCGGCCACGGCAAGGACAAGCTGAACGCGTCGTTCGCGATCGGCGGCGCGTCGCTGCTGGTCCAAACGGTGGAGGAAGCGACGGGCGTGCGGATCGACCACTACGCGCAGATCGGCTTCGGCGGTTTCGCCAGTGTCGTCGACGCGTTGGGTGGGCTCGAGATGTGCCTGGACGAACCGATCGTCGACCCGCTGGCCGGGCTCGACCTGCCCGCGGGCTGCCAGGAACTGTCGGGCCCGCAAGCACTCGGTTTCGTTCGCACCAGGGCCACCCCGAACGCCGATGTCGACCGGATGAATCATCAGCGCATGTTCATGGCGGCGCTGTTGAAGAAGGCCACGAGCATGGGCACCCTCGCGAATCCGTTCTCGTTGTGGCCCATGGCAACCGGGGTCGCCGGTTCACTGAAGGTCGACGACGGCGATCACATCTGGAACCTGGCGGCACTCGGCTGGGCGATGCGCGGCGACACCGTGACCACCACCGTTCCGATCGGCGGATTCGACGACACCGACGTGGGCAACGTGTTGCTCTGGGACAAGACCAAGGCCTCTGATTTCTTCGAGGCGCTCGCCACCGATCAGCAGATCCCAGAGGAGCTGCTGACGCGGTAACGTCGAGGTATGCCCGAGAACCTGTCGTTCACCGAACTCCTCCGTGACCAGGTCAGAGCCGGTCTGACCGCGGCGCACCAGTATCTGGCCGCCGCCGTCTATTTCGACGCGCAGGATTTACCCGAGCTGGCCGGGCAAACCTACGCGCGTTCGACGTCGAATCACGGGCACGCGATGCGCATGGTGCAGTACCTGCTCGACCGCGATGTGCCGATCGCGATCGGCGGGCTCGACGAGGTCCGCTCGGAATTCGATTCCCCGCGCGCCACGATCGCCTTTCTGCTCGACCGCGAACGGGTCACCACCGCGCAGGTCAGCGCTCTCGCCGCGGCCGCGCGCGAGAACAACGATTTCCTGGGCGAACAATTCATGCAGTGGTTCCTGGGCGAGCAGGTCGACGATGTCGCCGCGATGACCACGCTGTTGACCGTGCTCGACCGGCAGGACAATCTGTTCGACGTCGAGGAATTCATCCGCCGTGAACTGCGCGGGACGGTGCGAGTCGATACCACCGCACCCCGAATGGCAGGCGCGACTTAGGAAATACTTGGTTAGGGAATACTGCCCTCAATAAGGCTGCACTTGGATGACAACCCCTGATGACCAGCATTAATGTGGCGGCCATGTCGATTCATCCGGAAGCCCCGCGAAGCAAGTTCCACACTCTGCTCCAAGATCAAATCCGGCATGAGTTCAATGCCGAGCACCAGTACATCGCGATCGCGGTGTGGTTCGACAACCACGACCTGCCGCAGCTGGCCAAGCGCTTCTACGCCCAGTCCGTGGAAGAACGAAATCACGCGATGATGATCGTGCAGTACTTCGTGGACCGTGACATCTCCGTGGAGATCTCGGGCATCGACGCGGCGAAGTCGAAGTTCGAGTCCGCCCGTGAGCCGATCGAACTGGCGTTGACCCAGGAGAAGACGGTCACCGATCAGATCGTGCAGCTCGCGAGCACCGCCCGTGAAGAGGGCGACTACCTCGGCGAGCAGTTCATGCAGTGGTTCCTGAAGGAACAGGTCGAAGAAGTGGCGCACATGACCACGCTGCTCAATATCGCCGATCGCGCCGGGTCGAACCTGTTCGACCTGGAGGAGTTCATGTGGCGCGAGCTGAGCACCCCGAAGGATGCCGCCGGGGCACCGTCGGTCGCGGGCGGCAGCGTCTAGCTCTTCCGCACAGGATTCGGCTCGCGGGCAGCGAGCCGAATCCTGTGTGCGCGTTTACCAGCCGGAGCCGGAGCCACCCGAGCCGGTGTTGGCCAGCACGGTGCCGATCAAGATCTGCGCGAGTCCAGCGATAGATCCGAGAAATTCCACGATGCCTCTTACTTTCCTCATCACCGATTGTCCGGTTCAGTCGTGAACCTAGCGGACCGAATCTGTGAAAGAGACATGTTTCATTAAGTTCAGCGCAGGGTGACCTGACGCGAACGCAGACCATCGCGCGAACGACGTTCTTCGCTGGTCATGGGCGCGTCGGACGCCAGCGCTTCGGCCAGGCGAGCACCGAATTCCCGCGCCGGAGCTTCCCATTCGGCCGGGTGCCGCTCGGGATCGAGGTCGAACACCGGCACCAGCAGGCCGTGCGTGCGGAACGAACCGGCGAAGCGCGAACCCTCACCGAGGTGCAGGCCACCGGTGGCGTGCACGCGAGCCAGGGCCAGCATCAGCGCGTCTTCGTCCTCGGGTCGCACCCAGCGCACATGCGCCTTGTCGCCCGCGTCGACCCACCAGGCCGCGCCGACGGAATCCGGGCCGAGGTCGAGGCGCGCCGACGGCATGATGGCCTGCTTGGCCTGCTCGATCGTCGCCGCCACCTGCGGATCCGGGGTGACGCCCTCGGGCACCCACCAGTCGAAGTCCTGGTGCACGGTGAGCTCGAGGTCGGCGCCGGGATCGATGACATCGGCAAGGCGCGGACCACCGTCGACGGCGTCGGCGGAGTTCAGCGACTCACCGGGCTCGGCCGACTGGGTCCACAGGATCGCCGCCGCGATATCGGCCGACGGGTCTTCGCCGCGGAACTGCATCTGCGTGCCGACGAAGCCGATGGGCTCGTCACCGGCGCGCACCAGCGCGGCCACCGCGCCGGGCAGCACCGTCGCCAGGGTGACCTCACGCTGCGCGGCCACACCGGGCGCGAGCTTCAAGGTCGCGGTCGCCGACGGCACGAACTCCCGCAGCGCCACCAGATCACATTCGGCGGCAAGACCCTCGAACGGCCGTGTCACGGCCGCGGATGCCTGCTCCTGCGCCGCACGCCGCTGCGCGAGACGCTGAGCCCGATTACTGTCGGGCTTCGGACTGTTCCGCTTGCTTTTACCCACGCGTGGAGTTTATGGCCGAGCGGCGAGTTCGCTTACCGCGCCCCCTGCCCACGCCCGCCGTGTCCGGTGTGGGCGATCAGACTCCGGCCAGTAGCGCCTTCGTGCGGCCCGGGTGGTTGGTCGCGACCCAACTGACGCCGAGGTCGGCGCACAACGTCACGTCTTCGGGCTCGTCCACGGTCCAGCAGTAGGTGGCCCGGCCCGCCGCGGCGGCCTTGTCGACGAGTTCGGGATGCTCGCGCAGCGTCTTCACCGAAGGGCCGACCGCGGTCGCGCCGACCGTGGTGGCCGCGCCCCCGCCGAGAAACCGCGACGATTCGCCGAGCAGCACCGTCGGCAACAGCGGGGCGGCACGACGGATCCGCCAGACCGCGGTCGCCGCGAACGACATCACCACCGCGCGGGAGTGATCGGCCGACGCCGGCGTGGCGATGCCGAAACGCTGGAGTTCGGCGAGCACCTTGTTCTCCACCAGGGCGCCGTAGCGCACCGGGTGCTTGGTCTCGATGAACAGTTTTGTCGGACGGGTGCGCCAGTCGAGGACGAGGCCGATCAGATCGCTCAGCGCGAGCACACCCTGCGGCTCTTCGTCGGTGCCGAAGTTCATGTCGCGCAACTCGTCCAGCGTCAGCTCACTGACCAGGCCGGTGGCATCGGCGGTGCGGTCGACGGTGCGGTCGTGCACGCAGACCAGGTGGCCGTCGCGGGTGAGCCGGACGTCGCATTCGACACCGTCGGCGCCCTCCTGCAGCGCTAGTTCGTACGCGGCGAGGGTGTGCTCGGGTCGTGCCGCCGACGCACCACGATGCGCCACCACGAAGGGTGGGCGATTGCTCTGGCTCACTTGGCCACGACCTCCTCCTGCGTATTCTCGCCTGTCCGGACGGAATCCGCGCGTTCGGCCTCATCGTGCCCGACGTCATCGCGCGCCACGTCATCGCGCGCCGCCGCAGCGCCCGGCTCGACCGGCGCGATGACAACCTCGGCGGGATCGGCCGCCATCACCCAGCGGTGCGCCGATCTGACCTCCCCACGCAGGTCACGGCCCTCCAGAGTGCGCACCATCCACAACGTCAGGACCGCGAACCCGGCCGCGCACAGGTCGGTGAAACCGGTGAAGGAGACACCGTCGGCCTCGGCCTGCAGGGTCGACGCGTCGCGCCACAGCGTCGCCGCGATCAACAGCAGCCCGCTGAATGCCCAAGCGGCCCACCAGATCCGCACCGCCCGCCATGAACGTGGATCGGGGTCGGCGCCGAGCAGTTCGGTGAGGAATACGCCGGGCCAGATCAGATTGACGCCCGGCACCAGGCATCCCGCGATCAGCGACCATCGTTTGCGCGGGTCACGCTTGCCGTAGGCGGTGAACACGATCGTGCGCGCTTCGATCAGCCAGGCGACCAGCGACACGGCCGCCACCAGCGCGCAGAGGGGCGCGATGACGCCGAACACCAGCACCGTCGCGTCGGAGATCGACAGCAGCCAGCCGGGGATGAGCCGGGCGCGGTTCTGCAACAGGATCAGGTAGCGGCCGTATTCGGCGAGGCCGGCGAGCAGGAACGCGAGCGCGGTCGTGACCAGCAGCCGATCGCGGCGGACGGCGAGGCCGCGCAGGGGGCGCTCGGACGGGCGGGCCGCGGACGGCGGCGGATCGAGCAGCCCCCAGCGCGGGGTCTCGGTGTAGCGCGGGGTCGGCCCGAGCGGGGCCGAGGTGGTCGCGCCCGCCTTACGGGTGCGGTGATCGGGTCGGCGCGCGACCCAGCGGTAGTTGCGCTGGGTGGCCGGTGCGTCGACCCTGCCGGGCGAGAGCAGCACCCCTCGGCAGCGCGGGCACCAGTGCATCGGCGCGCCCTGTACGGCCCACCGCGCACCACAGCGTGCACATGGTTGCACCACCGAACTCACCCGCGCACCCCGCTTCCGGACTAGTAGATCTTGGCTTCGTGGTCGCCGTCGGCGACCACCGGGCGGCCGGTCTGCTGCCAGGCCACCATGCCCCCCGCGACATTGACCGCTTCGTACCCGATGTGGGCGAGATACCGGACGACCTCGATGGACCGGCCACCCTGTCTGCACACGACGTAGAGCTCGGCGTCGATATCGAGCTCGTCGAGGCGGGCGGGCACGTCGGCCATCGGGATGTGGACCGCGCCCGGCGCGTGGCCGAGGTTCCATTCGTCGGGTTCGCGCACGTCGAGCAGCTGCGCGCCCGGCGCCGGGTCCGCGTCATCGAACGCGGCGGGTACCGCACCCACCGGCACCGTGGGGACATCGGAGCTCGTCACGCCTCGATCCTGCCATGCCGCACGGATCGCCGGGCGAGGCTGTGCGAGGACGGTGCGATCCACGAGCCTCAGCTATCGGTCAGCACACATCCAACGGGAACCGGCTGCCGACGACGCCGACAGCCGGGTGAAACCAGCCGGGAACAACCGATCCGGGACTCCCCTCCATGTCATCCCGGAGCGGTCGTTCGCCGCTGACGTCGGGATTCGTGGACTGTGTTCTGTCCCGACATCTACTTGGACGCAAGCGGGACCGATTCGGTTCCATAAAAACGAGAACACTAGAGAAAATCTTAAATCCTGGGATCTGGGCGGCCGGATCGGTAGCCTGGGCGCATGAACGTGAGCAGGGGGCTACTCGACAGTTTCGACATCAACGGCTTGAATACCGCTTTGTCCGAATCCACGTGTCTAGGGGTAGAAGTGGATGCCGCGGCGGGCAGGCTGCAACTCGCTCTGGAGGTGCTGACGCTACCCACGGATGGACCCGCGCCGATCGACACGAAAGTCTTGCTCACCTTCACCGGAGTCACCCGCGTCGCGGCCTCCCTGCGCATCCAGCGCTGGGACGATGTCGACGCCCGTGTACTTCCCCTGACCCTCGACCAGCTCGACGAGGCCATCGAGAGCTTCGGCGGCGGCGGGCTGCACGGGTGGGAGTTCATCGACCTCGACGACAGCGGATGGACGCTGTGGAGTGAGTTGCTCAGCTTCGACACCGTGCTCGATCAGCGCATCGCCGCCCATGTCATCGAGTTCTCCCAGGAGGAGGGCATCGACCCGCGCGAACTCGACGTCCGCGTGTGGTTCGACAAGATCTCGGTCACCGACACCGCGGGCCGCGAGATTCCGATGAACGAGTTCATCGACGGCGGCCGGCGCTGGTGGGACGCGCACGCCACCGGCGATGCCAGGACGACGAAGGCCGACATCGCGCCGCCGCTGTAGTTTTGGAGCGCTGGCGCGCTCGAGCGGGGCCCTTCGGGCCCCTGATCTTCCCTCCCTCCGGGCACTCCTTCGTCGCACCCTCCACTCAGTCCAGATCAGGGCGGGCCCCGCCGGTAGAGACCTACGGGGAATCGGGGGCACGGTTCGCGGGTTGCAAGGGGCGGGTGTACGAATGATGGTTGGTGTTGTCGTCCGAACTGGGCGCACACAGCCCGACACACGGAAAGGGACATCGTGGCCGTCTACACGCTGCCGGAACTGGATTACGACTTCGGCGCACTGGAGCCTCACATCTCCGGTGAGATCAACGAGATCCACTACACCAAGCACCACGCTGCCTACGTCGCAGGCGCCAACAAGGCGCTCGAGCAGCTCGAGGAAGCTCGCGAATCCGGCGACCTGGCTGCCATCCTGCTGCTGGAGAAGAACCTGGCCTTCCACCTGGGTGGCCACTACAACCACTCCGTTTGGTGGAAGAACCTTTCCCCCAACGGCGGCGACCAGCCGGAAGGCGACCTGGCCGCGGCCATCGCCGACCAGTTCGGTTCGTTCGACAAGTTCCGCGCGCAGTTCACCGCTGCCGCCAACGGCCTGCAGGGCTCCGGCTGGGCCGTCCTGGGTTACGACACCCTCGGCCAGAAGCTGCTGACCTTCCAGCTGTACGACCAGCAGGCCAACGTGCCCACCGGCATCATCCCGCTGCTGCAGGTCGACATGTGGGAGCACGCCTTCTACCTGCAGTACAAGAACGTCAAGGCCGACTACGTGACTGCGTTCTGGAACGTCGTCAACTGGGCTGACGTGCAGGACCGCTTCGCCCGGGCCGTCGGCCAGGGCAAGGGCCTCATCTTCGGCTGATCCGCCTCTCCGCGTATTTTGCCGGCCGTAGGTAACTCCACGGGTTCTTGACCGGACTCGCGGTCGTGTGCCCCAGGCTTCTGGGCGTGCCCGGCGAGTTACCCATGTTCTTGCGAAATCAGGCGTTGCGCGAAAGACCTCCCAGTTATTCACTGGGGGGTCTTTTGCGTAGATTGCCCGTTCTGGCACTCACTGGTACTTGTGTGCCAGATGGGTTAGGGGCTATTCCTGTCATATACGGGCACAGTCGCCCCCGTTAGTCGGGAGGCCATCATGAACACACAGGGTCCGATCGGGATCACGCCGTTTCAGGCGCGCGGTCGACTACGGGGATTCGTGGTTTCGGGGCGGTGGCCGGATACCACCAAGGAATGGGCGCAGGTACTGGTGCTGGCCGTGCGGGTCGCGTCGATGCCCGGCCTGCTGGTGACCACCACGGTATTCGGGGTGCGCGAGGAGCTGCCCGACGATCCGGAACCCGGCACGGTGGGGCTGGTGATGGCGGAAGGGCCGGTGCTCGGCGACGAGGCGATCGAACCCGGCCGGTTCGCCGCGCACGTGCCGCCCGCGCTGCTGATGCTGCATCCGCCCTCGGAGACCCGTCCGTCGCTGCCCGAATGCGCGGGCGCGGCCTCGGGCTGCGTGCTGCTGCCCGGCGTGCCGCATCTCGGTTTGGAGCATCGCGCGGCGTGGGCGGAGGCCGAACTCGACGGCACGATCACCTCACTGGTGAGCCGGGTCGGCATGGATCTGATCAGCGATCCCGACACCGCCGTGCTCGCAATGCTGCTGGCGTCCTGAGTCTTTCGACTGTGACGGTCGGGCGAATGCCTGGCAACGGGTCTGCGTTGTACAGAAATCAGGGAAACCGAACTATCGCCGCCGTACACCCAAACTTATTGTGCCCATTGAGATTTGGATTACCAGCGCTTGGCATACCGGGAGCAATCGGGCTAGAGTGATGAACAGCGAAGGGGAGTAGCCCGCAATCGCCCAGTCGACATACTGATCGCCGCCGAATTCGGCGCGGTCCGGCTGCGTGAACCGGTGACCACCGGTGGGCGAGACCTTCGGCCACGAACCGATCCGTCGACCGGTGTGGCTGAAGGCGCACCCGTCTTTCAGCCACAGGCCGGAGTATTTTCCTGGGAGCTGACTTCATGATCGCCACGATCCTGCTGAGCTTCGGCGTGCTCTTCCTCGCCGAACTCGGCGACAAATCGCAACTCATGGCGCTCACCTTCTCGCTGCGCTACCGCTGGTGGGTGGTGCTGGCGGGCATCAGCGTCGCCAGCGTGGCCGTGAATCTCATCGCCGCGGGCGTCGGCCATTTCCTCGGCACCGCGCTCCCCGCGGACGCTATCGCCGTCATCACCGCGCTCACCCTGCTCGCGGTCGGCCTCTGGACGCTGCGCGATGCGCTCACCGGCGACGACGACTCCGAACAAGCCCCCGCGCCGTCGAGCACCCGCAATGCCTTTCTCGTGGTGATCTCCGCCTTCACCCTCGCCGAACTCGGCGACCGCACCATGTTCGCCGCCGCCGCCCTCGCCTCCAACAACAACTGGCTGGCCGTCTGGATCGGCTCGGTCGCGGGCATGGTCGCGGCGGGCGCGCTGGCGATCCTGGTCGGCAAGATCGCGGGCAAGCACCTGCCCGAGCGCGGCATCGCCATCGCATCGGGCCTGCTGTTCCTGTTCTTCGCCGCGAAGACCGTGCTCGACGCGTTCGTGCCCGGTCTCGGCGGTTGGGCGTCGGCCGGACTGGCACTGCTCGCCCCCGCACTGGCCGGTCTCGGCGTCGGGGTATGGCGCGCCGCGCGGCGGACGGCGCCCGACCCGACGCAGATGGCGGCGCGCTGACTCAGCGGGCGAAGGCGTTGCCGTAGAGCGTGCCGGAGCGTTCGGCCAACGCGATCAGCTGGTCTTTGATGCCGCGCAGGCTTTCCGGGTCGTCGGCGGCGATCCGGCCGGTGACCATCGCGCCGATGGCGGCGGCCAGGGTCGCGCAGGCGAACTGCTGGTCTTCGGATTCGGCGCCGAGCATGGTGGCCACCACCTCGACGAAACGATGCTGCAAGTCCATGCGCGCCTCGATGGCCGACGGGCCGACCGCGTAGACCTCCACCAGGAACAGACGCGCCGAGGCCGGGTCGTCGATCATGTGGTCGAAGTAGGTGGTGAGGATGCGGTCCATCCTGGTGAGCGCGTCGGTGTCGACGCAGTCGGCGATCACCGCCTGCAGCTTCGCGGCCAGGGAGTTCGACACCCGATCGAAGGCCGCGTTGAAGCAGTCCTCTTTCGAGCGGAACAGCTCGTAGAACGTTTCCCGTGAAACCCCGGCCCGCTTGAGTACGGCCGCGACCGGCGTGCCGACATAGCCGCCCACGGTCATCGCCTCGCCCATCGCCACGAGAATGCGCTCACGCTGAGAGGCGACGACTTCTTCGCGCGAGAGGTGGTGGCGTCCACGCGGAAGTTGTTGCCGCAGTGTCGAATCGTTCATGATTGCCGTTCCATTCTGCGGGGTCGGGCTGGCTGTTCGGTGGTGAAGGGGACCTCTTCGGTGCGGGCGATGTCGATGGCGCGGGCCAGGCGATCGCCTTGCACCCGCTGCACGACCAGTTGGGCCAGCAGCCGAAACGGCCGGACCAACGCTACCCACCAGGGCGAGACAACGGTCTTCCTTCGTCGCGCGATGGCTCGTTCCATCGCTTCCACCGCGGGGCCGACCGGCGAGCTGCCGGTCAGGCTGGTCTCCCCCAGCACGGTGCGCGCGGCGACTGTCCCGAATCCGCGCACCGTCATGTCGGTGTCGATCCCGGCGAAATAGCTCACCCCCACCTTCGCCCCGGTGGACCGCAGTTCCGCGCGCAGCGTGGCGCCGAGCGAGGCCACCGCCGCCGCCGAGGCGCTGTAGGCCCCGCCGAGCGGCAACTGCACGGCCGTGGAGATCGACGACATCAACAGCACATACCCGCCCGGATGCGAAAGATGCGCCCCCGCCGCCGACACCGTGTAGGCGACGCCGAGCACATTCACCGCGAGGGTTTCCTCGAGCACCGACGGATCCCCGCCGATCATCGCCATCTGCTTGGCGACCCCCGCATTGGCCACCAGCACATCGAGCCCGCCGAGTTCGGCGACCAACGCCTCGACCACCCGTTCGACCTGCCCCCGATCGGCCACATCGCAATACCGCCACGGCACACCACCGCATTCGGCGGCCACTTCGGCCAGCAGTTCCGGTTCGAGCCCGAGCAGAGCCACATGGGCGCCGTGAGCGGCCAATCTTCGAGCCAGCGCGGCGCCGATCCCGCGTGCGGCCCCGGTGATCAGGACCTTGCGTCCGGCCACGGAAGGACCGGCGAACGATCTCATGACGGCACGCTACCACTGGTAAACACCGGTGTTCACGACGATTTCCCCACCGCCCGATATGGGTGTTCCAGACCACACCCGCCTCACGCTAAGGTGCCCTTATTGGCAACCGGCACAATAAGCCGTAGGCCATAGAGTTCCAGGCGCACCCCTCCTCGTAGGGGGTGCGACGAAGGAGCGCGTTCTCGGCGCGCGGAGTCAAGCGCCGAGAACAGCGGCACCAGCCGCAAATAAACACAGAGAGGACCATCAGTGGAGATTTCGGGTTCCGCCGCCATTGTCACCGGAGGCGCGTCCGGCCTCGGTGCCGCCACCGCCAAGCGTCTCGCCGACGCGGGCGCCACCGTCTTCGGCCTGGATGTCCCCCAGTCCATCGAGCGCGCGGGCGACAACGTCCCCGCGGGCGTCACCCTGATCGCGGCCGACGTGACCAGCGGTGACGAGGTCGCCGCCGCGATCGCCCAGATCACCGAGGGCCCGGCGCCGCTGCGCATCGTGGTCAACTGCGCCGGCGTCGGCTGGGCGGGTCGTATCCTGTCCAAGAACGGCCCGCACGACCTGGAGCTGTTCCGCACCGTCATCACCGTGAACCTGCTCGGCACGTTCAATGTGATGCGCCTGGCCGCCGACGCCATCGCCAAGACCGAACCGGTCGACGAGTACGGCCAGCGCGGCGTGGTCATCAACACCGCCTCGGTCGCGGCCTTCGAAGGCCAGGTCGGCCAGATCGCGTACTCCGCCTCCAAGGGCGGCGTCCACGGCATGACCGTCCCCGCAGCTCGCGACCTCGCCCAGTTCGGCATCCGGGTCAACACCATCGCCCCCGGCATCATCGACACCCCGATGCTCGCCGGCGTCACCCCCGAGTACCGCGCGGGCCTCGAAGCCGGCGTCCCGTTCCCCTCGCGCCTGGGCCGCCCGGACGAGTACGCCCAGCTCGTCGAGTACATCGCGAGCCACGACTACCTCAACGGCGAGACCATCCGCATGGATGGCGCGCTGCGCATGGCACCGCGCTAGAAATCTGCTGTTCGGCGGCGCCTGGCCTGTACTGGCCAGGCGCCGTTCGTTTTTCGGGTGAGGCTGCCCCGGTCAATTGTCGGGGCGGTCGTCGAGTTCGCGCTGTAGGTCGGTGTTGATCCGCTGTGCCTCGGCGAGCTGATCCTCGAGGATCACGATCCGGCACGACGACTCGAGCGCGTTGCCCGCATCGACGAGTTCGCGCACGCGCGCGGCGATGCGCAGTTGGTAGCGCGAGTAGCGGCGGTGCCCGCCGGCCGAGCGCTGCGGGGTCAGTAGCCGCGCGGCGTCGAGGCCGCGCAGGAACGCCTGGGTGACGCCGAGTATCTCCGCGGCGCGTCCCATGCTGTAGGCGGGGTAGGTGTCGTCATCGAGCTTGTCCGCCGCGCTGGGACCGTCGGCGGGATTGATGTTCGGGTGCTGCACGAGGCCTCTCGGGTTCAACGCCGGAAGGCCCCGGCGCTGGGCGCCGGGGCCGTGATTTACGACTGGGGGAATGTTCTGAGACACCGCATCCGACAACTCCCGGGATGCGGGACATGTAAATGGCTTATCAGTGGCCACCACCTCCTGAATCGTCGGTTATACCTGCGGTTTTCACTTACTACTTCACTTGCCTTGCTTCTTCGCCCACTCCGGCGGTCCGGCCTGCTGCACCGGATTCTCTTCTCCGCCGGAAGGGACGGTCGAACTTGTCGTTCCGGGCAGTTCACCTGCCCGGCCATCTGATTTCTTAACAGGAACGAGAGCGACTATATACCCCCGAACCCGAGAATGTCTACACCCGACACGACAGATTTACTCCACCTGCGGTGATGGCAGGATGACCTGCGGTTACACGGGGCGGGTGAAGGTGATCAGGGCGCGGCCAGGGCCGTTGTAGTCGGGGACGGGACCCGCGACGGTGAAGCCGAGGCTGCGATGGAAGTCGATGCTGGTGTAGTTGGCGGGCGACGTTATCGCGGTGACGATGGTGCGATTGTCGGAGCGAGCGATGGTGAAGAAGGCTTCGTAGAGGGTTCTGCCCAGGCCGGCCTTGCGGGCGTCGGGACGGACCGCGACGAAGTGGATGTAGGCCGTGTACGGGTCGGACGGTGAGCCGAAACCCACCAGGAAGCCGGAGATTCCGTTGTCATCGGAGGCGATGAGACTGGTGCGGTGGAAGTGGTCGAGGAACATGCGGGGAAGGTTGTGGACCGCTGCTCTGCCCCACCAGTTGTCGACTACGCCGATGACGGTGTCGTAGTCGTCGGGTCTCGCCCGTCGGATCTCGTGCCCCACCATCACTCCATGGTGCCCCGACGTGACTTGTCAGCACCAGAATTGCGGTGAACAAAACTGCCCGCCACCGAAACCGGTAGCGGGCAGTCCACAGTGCGGGTGATCTCAGACCGTGCGGGTGAGCCGTTCGGTGAGCAACTGAGCGAAGCGGGCGGGGTCCTTGAGTTCGCCGCCCTCGGCGAGAACCGCTGTGCCGTAGAGGAGTTCGGCGGTCTCGGCGAGCTCGGGAACCTTGCCTTCGTCGGCGTCGGACTTGCGCGCGTCGTAGGCGTCGCGCAGGCCGGTGACCAGCGGATGGGTGGGGTTGAGCTCGAGAATCCGCTTGGACTCCGGCAGCGCCTGACCCGAGGCCCGGTACATGCGCTCGAGCATGGGGGTGAAGTCGTAGACGTCACCGACCAGGCAGGCGGGCGAGGTGGTGAGGCGGTTGGTGAGGCGGACCTCCTTGGCGACATCGGTCAAAGTGCCACCGAGCCAAGCGAGTAGGTCGCCGAAGTCCTTGTCCTGCTGTTCGCGCAGGGCTTCGGTTTCCTTCTTCTCGTCCTCGGTTTCCAGGTCTACCTCGCCCTTGGCGATGGACTGGAAACTCTTGCCCTGGAATTCGGGCACCGAGCCGACCCACATCTCGTCGACGGGATCGGTGAGGATCAGCACCTCGCGCCCCTTGGCCGTGAAGGCCTCCAGGTGTGGCGAATTCTCCACCTGCGCACGGCTTTCGCCGGTCATGTAGTAGATCGAGTCCTGGCCGTCCTTCATCCGCTCCACGTACTGCGCGAGCGTGGTGAGCTCGGACTCGGAGGCGGTGGAGGCGAAAGAGGAGACGGTGAGCAAGGTTTCGCGGTTGTCGGTATCGGAGAGCAAGCCCTCCTTGATGACGCGACCGAACTGCGACCAGAACGTCTGGTACCTGGTCTGATCCTCGGCGCCCTGCAGGTCCTTGACCGTGGACAGCACCTTCTTCACCAGGCGCTTGCGGATCATCTGGATCTGGCGGTCCTGCTGCAGGATCTCACGCGAGACGTTGAGCGAGAGGTCCTGCGCGTCGACGACTCCCTTGACGAAGCGCAGGTACTCCGGCATCAGTTCTTCGCAGTTGTCCATGATGAACACGCGACGCACATAGAGCTGCACACCGCGCTTGTGCTCACGGGTGAACAGGTCGAACGGCGCGATCGAGGGAATGAACAGCAGCGCTTGGTATTCGAAGGTGCCCTCGGCCTTCATCGGGATGATCTCGAGCGGCTCATCCCAGGCATGCGAGACGTGGTGGTAGAACTCCTTGTACTCCTCCTCGCTCACCTCACTCCGGGGGCGCGTCCACAAAGCCTTCTGCGAGTTGAGGATCTGGTCCTCGACGATGGTCTTGTCGACCTTGTCCTCGCCCTCCCCCTCGGTCACCGTGCGCTCGACCTGCATGCGGATCGGCCAGGCGATGAAGTCGGAGTACTTGCGGACGATCTCGCGCAGCTTCCATTCCTGCGTGTAATCGAAGAGGTGATCGTCTTCGTCGGCGGGCTTGAGTTCGAGGGTCACCGAGGTGCCCTGCGGTACGTCGGCGACGGTGTCGATGGAGTAGGTGGAGCTGCCCGCGGCGGCTTCCCAGCGCGTGCCTTCGGTCTCGCCCGCCTTGCGGGTGGTGAGGACGACCTTGTCGGCGACCATGAAGGTGGAATAGAAGCCGATGCCGAACTGGCCGATCAGCTCCTCGGCGGCGGCGTCGGACTTGGCCTCGGTGAGCTTGCGGCGCAGGTCGGCGGTGCCGGATTTGGCGAGGGTGCCGATCAGGTCGATCACTTCGGCGCGGGACATGCCGATGCCGTTGTCGCGCACCGTCAGGACACGCTCGTCCTGGTCGACCTCCAGCTCGATGTGCAGGTCTGAGGTGTCGGCGCCCAGGTCTTTGTCCTGGTAGGCGGCAAGTTTGAGCTTGTCCAGTGCGTCGGAAGCGTTCGAGATCAGCTCCCGCAGGAAGGTGTCTTTGTTGGAGTAGACCGAGTGGATCATCAGCTCGAGGAGCTGGTGGGTTTCGGCCTGGAACTCGAGGGTTTCGACGTGCTGCTCAGTCACGCCCCCGATGGTATTACGGCGCCTGTCGCGGTTCTCCCGAGGACCCTGTGTGGTGACGCCGCGCTAGCTCACCGGTCGCACCGCGCCGAAATCGGCCAGTGAGGGAACCTCGGCGACCGCCCGCTTCGACATCCAATCGCGCAGCACCTGGGTGGCGCGCACATCGTCTTCGTTGTAGACGAACAGACGGGTGCGCTGCGACATGTCGATGACGTCGTCGTACCCGACGGCACGGCGGTACCAGCCCATCGAGGCCTCCCCGCCTGCCTCCGGATCACGCCATCCGAACCCGGCGACGGGCGCGATCTTCTTGAGCCCCTTACCGTTCGGGCAGATGAACTGCTCGGTGACGGCCTGGAACATGTCGACCCATTCCTTCGAGTCGACGAACGCGCGCACGTCCTCGTGGGTCGGGATGCCGGGGCGCCCGGCGAATCGGCGGGCCGATTCGTAGAGCCACTTGTCCTCGGCGGTGCGCGAATAGCAGTAGGCGGCAAAGGTTTTGCCCGCGGCATGAGCTTCGGCGCGCCGCTCCATCAACCAGGTCCAGAATTCGCCGAACGAGCGGCCCTCGTCCTCGGTGGGCAGCGGATCCCAGGTGAAGAACGGGCGGTAGACATCGTCGAGCAGGGTGCCCCACAGATAGGCGCCGTCTTCCTGGTAGCTCTCCAGGTCGACGTCGATCTCCACATCGGCGCGACGCACGCTCACCTGCTCGAACCGGCGCACCAGGGGGGCGCCGTCGATCCAGGCGCGGGCGGTGACGACGGTTTCGGCGAACGGCCCGTGCTGCCAGTCGTCGGGTTCCTCACCCTCCCAGGCGGCGAGTTCGTCGACCGTCTCGATCCCGTGCAGGCGCAGAACATCCGCGCGCGACCCCGGTGCGACCAGGCTCACATCACGCATCTGCGCCAGCGTCGCCTCACAGCTGGGTTGGCCCTCAGGACCGCGCACCCACCAGGGGCACTGCCTGCACTCTGGCACTTTCGACGGCTGGGTCGGCAGTTCTCCGCGCACCACGGCGATGCGGTCTGCGTAGCGTTGGTCGTAATCGGCCAGCACGCTCGTCAGGTCGTGCACCAGGATCCGGTCGGCGACCAGGCCGATCGCACCGCCGATCAGGGCGGGACTGGCCATGCCGTAGCGCTGCAACATCCGGTACAGGTGAGCGAGGCGCTGCTGGTCGCGCGGCTGCGGGCGCAGTTTCACGTGTTTGTCGCGGCGGGGCTGCCACTGGAACAGATCCGAGGTCAGCGGGTGGAAATCGGCGGGGTCGGGCCTGCGCGGGTCGGTGACCTTGTGGTTGACCACGATGATCGGGATATAACCGCCGCGATCGTCGTCGCGCAGCAGGATCTCGACACCGCCACGTCGACCGGTATCGGCTTCCTGCGGCAGCAGTCCGCCCCAGATGCGCGGGGCGCCCGCCTCGATGGCCGCCATCGTCGCGGCGGCTTTGGCGCCACCACGCAATTCCGGGTCGATCACCACCCAGTCGGCGGGGGCGGCCGCGACCAGTTCGTCGCGGATCCTGGTGCGGTGAGCGGTGGCGGCGTCGCGCCGCTGCTGCACGCCCGGATCCTCGCGGACCTCGGCGAGCACGCCCGGATTCTCGGCATCGAGGCGCAGCCGGTGCCTGCATCCGATCAGTGAACGCGCGTCCAGGAAGGCGGTGCGGAAATCCGCAGCGGAAGCGGGGACCGGGCTACGCACCGGCCCGCCGTCGAAGTCGTCCTCGGCTGCACGCACGCAAGCAGTATGGGCCTTACCCCCGACACAATGCCCAATCGCTACCCTGATCGCACTACGCTACGGAGAACGGCAGGCCGCTTGGAGGCGGTGCTGCCTCATGACTTGGCGAGCATGACGGAGGGCCTGATCCCATGGGGTTGTTCAGCAAGCGGAAGCGGCGGCCGAGCCGACGCGCTGAGGCGAAAGCACTCAAGCACAAAGCCGCGGTGGAGGCGAAGCTGAGCGCCAAGAACGAGCGCAAGGCGGCCAAGGCGGGCGAGCGCGTGAACCGACGCGCGGCCAAGGCCCAGGCCCGCACGGCCGACAAGGTGGCCAAGGCACAGATCGCGACCCTGCATGCCGAGGAAAAGGCCGCGCAGAAGGCCGCCGCGAGGGCCGATCGTGAGCTGTTCAGCGCGAGTCAGGTCCGCAAGTACATCGGGGTGGCCCGAGTCCTCATCCCCGTGCTCGCCCCGCTGGCTTATCGCGGCGCCACGATGGTGCGCGGTCAGCTCGACGCCCGCAAGGCGCAGCAGCTCGGTATCGGCATGGACCAGCTCAGCGAGTTCAGCGGGCACGGTGCGCGCCTGCAGGCCCGCATCACCAACACCGAGGATGCCCTCGCGAAGATCGCCGCCGACAAGGCGGGCGATGCCGACACCGAGAAGTTCGTCGAAGCGGCGCGCTCGCGCCTGGCCGACCTGAACGTGGCGGTGCGCACGGCCGAGCAGATGCCCGCCGCGCGCCGCAAGGCTGTCCACGCGTCGATCTCGGCCGAACTGGCCGTGTTGGAGAACGACGTGCTCGCCCGCCTCGGCGTTCGCTGAGCCTGCCGTGACCACGCCGCAGCTCACCTCCCGCTTGCGCGGTGGTGGCTGCGGCGTTCTCGTGGGCGGGCTGGCTGTGGCCGCGCACGGGATCGGCGGCGGCACAGTGCCGAAGTCGTCGGAAATCGCACTGCTGCTGCTGGTTTCGCTGACGGCCGGGATGTTCGCCGCGGGTGTCACCGCCGAACGCGCTGGGCTGCGGACACATTCGTACCGTCGGCCCGCGACGGTGCGCACGGCCGCCGCGTTGATCGGCGGTCAGTGGGCCGGACACTTCGCGCTGTCGGCGACGCTCGACCATCACGGGCTGCTCCACCTGCCGAGTCTGCCGATGATCGCCGCGCACCTCGTCGCGGCGGGTGCTTGTGCCGCACTGATACTCGTCGCCGAGCGCATGTATCTCGTTGCGTCGAGCGTGATTCGAGCCGTACTCAGCAGTCCCGCTGCGCTCGCGCACCGCACTGTCCGCTGGTTCGCCGCTGTCGCCGTCGCGCGCGGAGCTCGTCCGAGGGGTGCGCGATGTCCGCGCGCACCGCCGTTGTTCGCCTGATTCACCACGACATCAGAATTCTTCGGACGACAAGGCATCCCATGCACAACTTCATCACCCGTAGCACCGGTACCGCCGCCCTCGCGGCGGGTGTGGTGCTCGCCGCCTGCGGTTCGGCGGCCGCTCACGTGACTGTCGACGCACCGGGCGCCGCCCAGGGCAAGTACACCGTCGCCACCTTCAAGGTGCCGACCGAATCCGAGACCGCGTCCACCACCGCACTGCGCGTCACCGTGCCGAACCTGAAAAGTGTTCGCACCGAGCCGATGCCGGGTTGGACATCGAAGATCGAGCGCAACGACAAGGGCGAGAGCGTCGCCGTAGTGTGGTCGACTGATCCGGGTAACCCCGGCGTCGGGCCCGGCCAGTTCCAGCGGTTCGTGCTCTCACTCGGCCCGCTGCCCACCCAGGACACCGTGAACTTCCCCGCGCAGCAGACCTACAGCGACGGCAAGGTCGTGGCCTGGGATCAGCCGAGCACCGATGGCGCCGAGCCGGAACACCCCGCGCCCGCGCTCACCCTGTCCGCGAACGGCGGTGCCGAGGGCGGCGATCACCAGGTCGCCTCGGGCGAATCCACCGAGGCGCAGACCGATTCGGTCGCCCGCTGGATGGGCGGAATCGGTCTCGCCCTCGGCCTGTTCGCCGCAGCCCTCGGCCTCGGCCTCGTCTTCCGCTCGCGGCGGTCGTCGTGATGCGGAAGATGCTCGTCGGCGTACTCGCGGTCCTGTTCGCCTGCGCCTTCGCGGCGGCGGGCACGGCGAGTGCGCATTCCGGCGCGGTGAGCAGCGTTCCCGAGAACGGTTCGACCGTGGAGGTCGGACCGGCGCGGGCCAGCATCACCTTCAACGAGGAACTGCAGCAGAACTTTCCGTCGCTGACCGTGGTCGGCCCGGACGGCAGGCTGTGGTCCAAGGGCAAGGCGCTGGTCGAAGGACGCAGCGTCAGCGTGGAACTGGGTGAGCTGGGGCCGGTCGGTGAGTACACGATCGCGTTCCGGGTCACCTCGGCCGACGGTCACCCCGTGAGCGGGACGAGGACTTTCACGCTGAGCAAGGCGGGCACCGGCACGCCGGGCGCCCGCCCGGGCGAGGACAAGGCCGACGACGGCGGCGACGGCGGTGTGCCCGTGTGGGTGTTCATCGCCGGCGGGGTGGTGCTGTTCGGCGCCGGCCTCGCGGTGGCGTTGCTCGGCGGCCGGTCCGGTAGCAAGAAGTAATCGACGATGACGACCGGTCGCCGGGAATCCGGTGCCGCGCTGCGGCAGTGGCGGGTCCTGGCGCCGGTCGTTGTCGCCGCGCTGGCCGGGGTGGTGCTGGCCTGGATCCTGCGCCGGTCGGGCGACTTCGCGTGGGTGGCGTTCGCGCGCGTACTCGCCGACTGCGCGGGCGCGGTCGTGCTCGGCCTCGCCGCGCTGCCCCGGCTCAACGACCGGCTGACGGTCGCGTGGCGACCGCTGGCCGCCTTCGCCGGTGTCTGGTTCGCCGCCGAGTTCACCGTGCTGGTGTGCGAGGCCGCCGAGATCGTCGGCGTCGCGGTGACCCAGCTCGACGCGAGCGATTTCATCACCTTCCTCGGCAGGCTCAGCGGCGGCCAGATCGGCATCGCGATCCTGTTCTGCACCGGCGCGATCGCCTGCTACGCGGCGCTGGCCTTCCGGCGGCCCGATACCGCGTCGGCCGATCTGGTGCTGGTGTTCGCGGCGGTCGCGCTGTCGCTGCGTCCGATCACCGGGCACATGTCCCAGCAGATGTTCGGTTCGGTGCTCGCCGCGATCCACGCGCTCGCCGCCGCCTGCTGGCTCGGCCTGCTGCTGGCCATGGTCCTGATCCTGCGCACGCGCGGCGAGTGGGCCGCGACCCTGCCTCGCTACTCCGCGATCGCCGCGCCCCTGGTCGGCGTCGTCGCGCTCACCGGCCTGGTCAACGGTGTGGTGCGACTCGGCGGCATCACCCCCCTGTGGACAACCGGCTACGGACGAATCCTGCTGGCGAAGCTCGCCATCCTGTGCGTGCTGGTCGCGCTGGGCTGGTGGTGGCGGCGAACCTGGGTCCGCAAGGCCGCCGACCACCGCGTCACCGCCGAGACCTCGCTACGCAACGCGGCCGCCGAGGTACTGATGATGGCGCTGGCGTTCGGCCTTGCGGCGACACTGGCCGTCACTGCGTAGTCGCCTCGGTCACGTTCGGCCTCGATGCCATTTGACGCCGATACGCACCAATTAGAGTGACTCGTATGACCGAAGTGAGGATTGCCGAAGATTGCGCCGCGCCCGCCGAAGCAGCGTTCGCGTTCATGAACGACTACCGCAATCTGCCGAAGTTCTGGTACGGCATCGAATCCTTCACACCCCTCACCGCGCAGACCGACGGCCTCGGCGCGACGTTCGACGGGAAGATGAAGCTCGGCCCCGCGTCGCTGACCTCGCGCGTCGAGGTCGTCGGCTGGGAAGAGGGCCGGTTGATCGCCACCAAGTCGATCAAGGGCATCGAGATCGTCGCGACCTTCAGGTTCATCCCCAAGGGCGATATCGCGTGCACAGTGGACGCGGACATCGATTTCTCCGTCGGCGGCGGTATCACGGGCAAGATGCTCGGCAAGACGATCGAGCCGTTCGTGAAGATCGCGGTTCAGCACACCACCGACGCTCTCATCCGCGAGATCGAGAAATCACACAGCGAGCAGGTCTGAGAGCCTACGAATGGCGCGGCCCGGCGGGCCTGACACAATCTGACCTATGACCGAATCAGCGAATGTTGTGGCCACCGCCGATCTGGCCGATGAGATCGGCCCCGAGATCCGGAGCTGCGATACGCAGTTCATCCAGTTCGGCGGCCGCGCCGAATTCGCGGGCCGGATCACCACGATCCGCTGCTTCCAGGACAACCTGCTGGTCAAGCAGACCCTGAGCGGGCCGGGCGAGGGCAAGGTGCTCGTCGTCGACGGCGGCGCGAGCGTGCACACCGCGCTGGTGGGCGACATCATCGCCGGGCGTGGCGTGGACAACGGCTGGGCCGGCGTGATCGTCAACGGCGCCGTGCGCGACTCCGCGATCCTGCGCACCCTCGACATCGGGGTGAAGGCGCTTGGCACCAACCCGCGCAAGAGCACCCAGACCGGCAGCGGCGAGCAGGACGTGCCCGTCGAATTCGGCGGCATCACCTTCGTGCCCGGCGAGATGCTCTACAGCGACTCCGACGGCGTCGTGGTTCGCGCCGAAGACTGAGGGCGACGCGGGTGTTCGAGGGTCAGCCCTCGGACACCCGTACCTTGTTGCCCGCGAGGATGACGACATCGCCGATCTGCAGTTGCCTGCCGCGACGTAGCTCCACTTCGTCGTTGACGCGCACCAAACCCTGCGCGATCACCGTCTTGGCCTCGGAACCCGAATCGATCAGGTTGGCCAGTTTCAGGAATTGCCCGAGCCGGATGACAACGTCATCGATCGGCACATCAACTGGTTCCGACATGCGCTAATACTTACCCGGTCACGCGAAACCGGTGAGCACCGGCCCCGCGGTTGCCCGCGGTGTGGAACACGCCGCAGCCACCGCCACACCGATCCGGCCCGAATGGACGCACACTGGATCGGTGACTCCCACGCAGGCCGAGCAACACCCCATCGTCGAGGACCGCACGCCGGTGCCGCATCGCGCGCACGGCCGCCTTTCCGAGGTACCGCACATCGCCGGATTGACCCTCGGTGTGTTCGCGGTGCTGCTGACCCTGTGGAGCCTCTCGCCCAGCCTGCGGATCCTCACGCAGGTGCCACGCCACTACGTCGACACCTATTACTTCGACGCCCCCGACACCAGCCTGGTGTGGGCGTTGGTGGTCGGCTTGCTCGCCGGGGCGACCGCGGCCCGCAAGCGGATCGCCTGGTGGCTGCTGGTGGTGTATCTGCTGCTGTACGCGGTGGCCAACATCCTGGACTTCTTCGCCGACGACGATGTGGACGCGCTGGTCGCCTTCATCGTGCACGCGGTGGTGATCGCGATCCTGCTGGCCGCGCGTAAGGAGTTCTACACCCGGGTTCGGCCGGGAGCGCTGTGGAAAGCGCTCGGCGTGCTGGTGGCCGGGTTGGCGCTCGGCTGCCTGCTCGGCTGGGGGCTGGTGGAGCTGTTCCCCGGTTCACTGCCCGAGGGCGTGCAGCGTCCGCTGTGGGCGGTGTATCGGGTCACCGCCGCCGTGCTGGTGAACAACGAGCACTTCGACGGGCATCCGCACGCCTGGGTGAACTTCCTGCTCGGCCTGTTCGGCGCGATCGCGCTGCTGGCCGCGGTGATCGTGCTGTTGCGCTCACAACGTGCCGACAACGCGATGACCGGCCTGGACGAGTCGGCTATCCGCGGACTGCTGGCCGCCGGCGATGTGGAGGACTCGCTCGGCTACTTCGCGACCCGCCGCGACAAGGCCGTGGTGTTCGCGCCGAATGGCAAGGCCGCGATCACCTATCGCGTCGAGTTGGGTGTGTGCCTGGCCAGTGGCGATCCGATCGGCCCGAAACAGGGCTGGCCGCAGGCGATCCGGGCTTGGTTGGAGCAGGCCGACCGGTTCGGCTGGCAACCCGCGGTGATGGGCGCGAGCGAACTCGGCGCCACCGCGTACCGCAAGGCCGGACTGTCGGCGCTGCGTCTGGGCGACGAGGCGATCCTCGACACCCGCACGTTCTCGCTCGCGGGCCCGGAGATGAAACAGGTCAGGCAGGCCGCGAACCGGTTGCGCAAGAACGGCCTCGAAGTGCGGGTGCGCAGGCACCGCGACATTCCGGCCGAGGAGTTCGCCGAGATCGTCACCCGCGCGGACGCCTGGCGCGACACCGAGACCGAGCGCGGCTTCTCGATGGCACTGGGTCGCCTCGGTGACCCACTCGACGGTGACTGTCTGCTGGTCGAGGCGGTCGATCACGACGACCGCGTGCACGGCATGCTCTCGCTCGTCCCCTGGGGCCGCACCGGCGCATCACTGGAACTGATGCGCCGCGACCCGCAGAGCCCCAACGGCGTGATGGAGCTGATGATCTCCCAGCTCGCCCTGAACTCCGATCAGTACGGCATCACCAAGGTGTCGCTGAACTTCGCGGTGTTCCGTTCGGTGTTCGAGGAGGGCGGGCGGATCGGCGCCGGTCCGATCCTGCGGGCCTGGCGCGGTGTGCTGCTGTTCTTCTCGCGCTGGTGGCAGCTCGAGGCGCTGTACCGGTCGAATGTGAAGTATCACCCACGCTGGGTGCCGCGGTTCTTCCTGTTCGAGGAACGCAGGCAGCTGCCGCGGGTGGCCACGGCGAGCGGGCTGGCCGAAGGTTTCCTGCCGCGCCTCGGCAAGGCGCCCGACGCGGGCGTGCACACCGGCACGAAGGCGGCGGTCCCCGCGACCGTCACCGGCCTCCACCCCGACGGCAGCGCGCCGGAGACGCCGGAAAGCGCCGACGACGAGCAGGGTCCGCGCAGGCCGGAGCAGGTACGGGTGCGCCTGGACAAACTCGACCGGCTCACCGCGTCCGGCGTCGACGCCTATCCGCCCGCCTACCCGCCGACCCACGACATCGCCGCGGCGAGGCGCTGCCCCAAGGGCACCACGGTGCGCATCGCGGGCAGGCTCTTGCGGATTCGCGACTACGGCGGCGTGATCTTCGCGTTGGTGCGGGATTGGACCGGCGAGATCCAGCTACTGATCGACCGCGAGCGGGTCGGCGCCGATCGCAGCAACGAGTTCACCGAATTCTTCGACCTGGGCGATCTCATCGAGGTGAGCGGGCAGATCGGCGCCAGCCGCAACGGTGAGCTCTCGCTGCTCGCGCAGGACTGGCGGATGAACGGCAAGTGCCTGCACCCGCTGCCCGACAAGTGGCGTGGGCTGGCGGATCAGGAAGCCAAGGTCCGGCAGCGGTATGTGGACATGGCGATCGACCCAGAGGCCCGCGAGGTGATGGCCAAGCGCAGCGCGGTGCTGCACTCACTGCGCGATTCCCTCTATGTCTGGGGCTTTCTCGAGGTGGAGACGCCGATCCTGCAACAGGTGCACGGCGGGGCCAACGCGACCCCGTTTCGCACCCACATCAACGCCTACGACCTCGATCTCTACCTGCGCATCGCCCCCGAGCTGTACCTCAAACGGCTGTGCGTCGGCGGCATGGAGAAGGTGTTCGAGATCGGCCGGACCTTCCGCAACGAAGGTGTGGACTTCAGCCACAACCCCGAGTTCACGATCCTGGAAGCCTATGAGGCGCACAGCGATTACCAGCAGATGATGCACCTGTGCCGTCGGCTGATCCAGCACGCGGCGATGGCCGCCAACGGGGCCGAGGTGGCGTTGCGCCCGAACGACGACGGCGGATTCGACACCGTCGACATCTCCGGCGAGTGGCGGGTCAAGACCGTGCACGGCGCGGTCTCCGAGGCGATCGGCACCGAGGTGACCCCGCGCACCGAGCTGGCCCGGCTGCGCGAACTGTGCGACGAGGCGGGCGTGGCCTACCAACACGGCTGGGACGCGGGCCAGGTGGTGCTGGAGATGTATGAGCACCTGGTGGAATCGCAGACCACCGACCCCACCTTCTATCTGGACTTCCCCACCTCGGTCTCCCCGCTCACCCGCTCGCACCGCAGCATCCCCGGCGTGGCCGAGCGCTGGGACCTGGTCGCCTGGGGCGTCGAATTGGGTACCGCCTACAGCGAACTCACCGATCCGGTGGAGCAACGGCGCAGGCTCACCGAACAGTCGATGCTGGCCGCGGGCGGCGATCCGGAGGCGATGGAACTCGACGAGGACTTCCTGGCCGCACTCGAACACGCGATGCCGCCCACCGGCGGGCTCGGCATGGGGGTGGACCGGGTGGTCATGTTGATCACCGGACGCAGCATCCGCGAGACGCTGCCGTTCCCCTTGGTGAAACCACGGTGAGAACGGGTACAGGTGTATACGGATCGCGACGCGTTCGCGATCAACAACTGCTCCGTCCGGCCCGCGTGCGACTTTCGTAGTGAAAGTCGCAGCGAGACCGCTAGTCTCGGAGTTCCGGCACCGGGAGGATGTCGGACCACCAACACATCGGGATGGGATCACATGTATCTGGACTTGCTGACCACGGCCGCACTCGTCGATCCGCACATGTTCACCAGCAGCTTCGACACCCTGGCCAGTTCGGACGCTGTCAACACCGCGATGGAACTCGCGGCGAAGAAGAAAAAGAAGAACAGCAGTTTCCTGATCATCGGCGGCATCTGCTGCCTGGTGATCGTGGTGCTCATCGTCGGTGGCATCTACCTGCTCAAGAACAAGAAGAAGGACGACCAGCCGCCGCACAACGGTGGTCAGCCGCCGTTCAACGGCCCGCAGGGTGGTCAGCCGCCGTACGGCCAGCCGCCCTACGGCCAGTCCTGACCCGGAGGACTCGCGGCGATCCCCTCGGTCGACGAGGCGACCCCGCGAGTCCTCGAACGAGCATCCGTTCGAAGAGCCGTAGTCCCCCCGGATACCTCGATACGGCAAAGTGTGTGAGCGTGCAGCTGATACTCGTGCGTCATGCCCAACCCGAACGCGTGGTCGGCGAGACCGCCGCCGCCGACCCCGGCCTCACCGACATCGGCAAACTCCAAGCCGACCGTGTCCCCGCCGCGCTCGCCCCCCACGACATCGTTCGCGTAGTCAGCAGCCCCCAGCGCCGCGCCCGCGACACCGCGCTCCCCACCGCGACCGCCCGCGACCTGCCCGTCGAGGTCATCGACGACCTGGCCGAGTACGACCGCGACCTGCCCGCCTACATCCCCATCGAAGACGCGAAAACCGAATTCGCCGAGGCCTACGCCCGCATCAAAGCGGGCCACCTCCCCGACCAGATCGACGGCCCGGCGTTCACCGCCCGAGTACTGGCCGCCGTCGACAACCTCGTCTCCACAACAGCGCCCGAGGACACCGTCGTAGCCTTCGCCCACGGCGGCGTGATCAACGCCCTCCTGGCCGACATCCTGGCCCTCCCCCGCCCCCTGACCTTCCCGATCGACTACTGCTCGATCACCCGAATCCTCTACTCCCGCACCGGCACCCGCACAGCCGCCACCATCAACGAAAACGGCCACGTCTGGAACCTACTCCCGAGGGCCCTGTCCCGAACCACACCCTAGATCCGCCGAAACCCCCCTCCCGACCCACCGCGCACCCCAAGACCGCCACCTTGCCACCTTGCCTAGCCACATCGTCCACCCCAGGTCCGCCATGACCGCACTCCCAGCCCCGTACCCGCGACCCCTAGGGAGCGGCGGCCACGAAGTGGCCGGTCCGCGGCCGGGTCGCCGGTCAGGCGCCGGTGCGTAGGCGACGAAGGAGCAAGCACCGGTGCCTGACCGGCGGCCCCTCAGGGCCGCGGACACGCGCGCGCCAGCGCGCCAATAAACACAGTCAAACCGTCCGGGACTACCGAACCCCTGTAGCCCCAACAAACAAAAGAGCCCGGTACCGCCGAAGCGATACCGGGCCCTTCACGAAAAACTCAGGCAGCCTGAGCGATCCAGTTGTGCATCCAGGTGATAGCGGTCTGCCCGCCACCCACCGAGTAACTGCCGTACAGAGTATGAGCCTGCGACCGATAGAACTGCTCGAGATCCTTGGCCCGCTTCTGGTTGGCCGCGTCCGTCAGCTGCGCCCCCAGCGTCGGGATGCCGCCGAGCGACATCAGGTCGGTCACGATCGCCCCGGCCTCGAGCTGGTAGCGCCACAGGTTGGCCGGATTCGCATCCGAACTCTGCGCGAGGAACCCGGCGAACCGCGTCACGAAGTCGTCGCTGGCGGTCGCGCAGTACAGGTCGTCGACCGCGCAGATCGTGCGCGTGCGATCGCTCAGCCAACCGAACCCACCCGGCCGGGCGCCACCGGCACCGGCACCCGGGGCGAACGGACCGACCTGCACATCGGTCGGCGAACGGCGCGGATCGGAGATGAGGCCGACAGCGGCGACCCGGTCCTGCGGGATCGGGCTGATGCCGGTGCCGATCTCGGCGGCCAGATCGCCTGCGGCGTCGGCACCCTGGCTGTAGCCGACGATCGCGGCCTTGGTGTTGCCGCAGGCGGCCAGCTTCTCGCTGATCAGCCCGCGGGCGGCGTCGACCGCCTGCTTCTTGGAGTTGCCGTAGACATCGCCCTCCCAGGGGAAAGCAGTGGCGGCATAGGTGACGTAGTCGACGTCGGTGTTTCTCGGTAGGCCGTTGGTGACGCCGGCGAGCATGCCGGGGCCGGGGGTCTTCTCGTGGCCGGTTTCCCAGGTACCGGGAATGGCGACCACATACAGACTCGGGCAGGCGGGCGCCGCGCTCGCGCTCGTGCTGCCGACAACAATTCCGGACATCATCGCCGCGGATGCTCCCAGAGCCGCGACAACCTTCTTCACCTGCATACCGCTCCAGTTCACCCTTGCTCCATCGATGTGAGAGCAACCCCGATTAAGGACGTTTGGCCCCAGATCTCGCCGCGAATCAGAATAGGCGTACGAGCCATCCCGTGCCACACGACCTCTCGATCTTATGACAGTTTGCACCGACGGACCCACGGCTACGCAACCGCAGTGACGGGATGTCGGCGGCACGTCACCGCCGACTCACCCCCTGTTCGCGGAACTCACACCTCCAGGTCTTCTTCGATGCCCTTGAGCTTGTGCCGCGCCAGCGCCAGATTGGCCCGGCTACGATCGAGGGCGAGGTAGAGAAAAAGCCCTTTGGACTTGCGCCCTGTCATCGGGCGGATCAGGTGGTACTGCGTGCCGAGGGTGATCAGGATGTCCTCGATGTCCTCGTTGAGACCGAGCTGCTCGATGGTGCGCATCTTCGCCCGCACCACCTCGGTATTGCCCGCCGCGGCGACCTGTAGGTCGAGCGACTTGGTGCTGCTGAGCATTCCGAGCGCCATCCCGCTGCTGTAGTCGACGATCGCGGCGCCGATCGCGCCTTCGATCACCATCATGTCCTTCAGAGCCAGATCCATATTCGACATATCGTGCCTTTCATTCGTCGATCTTCGCCAGGTCGTTCCCGGGCGAGTGCGCCGCCGCCAGATGGCCGGCGATGGCGCGAGCTACAGGTCGCGACTCCAGGTGGAGCCGACCGACATTCACTTCTGGTCCGGCGAGCACGGTCAACGAGGTGTAGCCGGCGGCGTAGATCACCACCTGCCCCTCGGTGCCGTGCACGACGACTTCGCTGAACCCGCCGCCGTGCGCGACGTTCGCCAGCCGATACGACAGCGACAACTGCGCGGCCGACAGCGCGGCCATGCCCGCGGGTTCCAGATGGACGGGTAGGTCGTGTTCGATGAGCAGCCCGTCGCTCGAGGCCACCAGCGACCCGGTGAGCTGCGGTAGCCGCTCGCGCAACGCCTTCAATTCGGCCAGTACGGCCGGATAGTGTTCGGGTGCTGCATGTTCGGGCACCCGGGGTTCGGGCGCGGTCATCGCCGGTTTGGTCAACCTTCCCCTCCATTCACCGAGCAGCTTCTTCCGCACGGTCACGCAAGCTCCTCCAACGCCGCCCTGAGCCGGATGAGTGTTTCGCGGTCGACCTGTCGCCAGCGTTCGGGTTCCGCTCGGCCCTGGTCTCCGCGGTGTCGGGCGGTCGCGGTCGCTTCCTCGTCGATCGCGTGCCTGCCCGCTCGTGCACCCGTCTCCTGTTGGAAACGGGTCGGTCCCGCGCTGCCGGGAATACGCCTGGGCAGCGTGGGCACGGATGTTGTCGACAGTGTCGAGCTCGGGTGGTCGGCCGGTTCCGGGGCGAGGGCGAGATGACGTCCGCGCTGCGGTTGTTCGGTCCGGATGGGCTCCGGGTTCTCGATCAAGCCCGCTGTGGTGAGGTCGCGAACCGCGACGAGGCAGCCGTAGGTGGTGCGACCGAGATCGCGCGCGATGTCGGCGATGCTGCGGCGGGTGTCGGCGGCGGCGAGGACTTCGGCCTGACTTCCGGTGATCACCACCTGGTTTCGCTTGACCCGCCGGGCCGGGACCACCGGGACCGTGGTGACCAGGTCGGGCGACCACGGACCGTAGTCGTTGTCGTTGCGGCGTTCGCATTCGTGAACAAGCGCGCGCGGGGCGATGTGGCAGACCGGGGCCAGCCAATGTTCGGGTGTCGGGCGGAATTCCGGCTCGCCCGCCGAGGCCAGCAAAAAGTAGGCAGCGTCGAAGACCGACAGCAGCGCGAGGGTTTCCAGTTGCGGTTGTTCCAGCAGCGGGCCGGGATCGCCCGCGCCCGCGCGACGCCAATCCTCCGCCGTTGCCACCCCGGCTTCGACCACCAATCGGTCGAGCCCGATCGTGCGCCCGCAGCCTACCGAGGCGATAGCGCCACGGACCAAGTGGAATTCGCCGTCCCCGGCCCGCAATACTCCGGTAGACCCTTCTTCGCCGAGCCGATGCAATTCATCGGCGAGCGCGACACTCATCGGCCCCCGCCCGTCAAATCTTCCAGTGCCGATCTGAGTTGATAGCGCGCCATCCCGAGATTTCCTGTATCGCCGTCGAATACGACATGCATGAACAACCTGCCGTCGAAGTCACCGTCAACCAGGTGTAGGAGATGGAACCCCCTGGTCCGGCACACCACGATCTCGGTGAGGTCGTCATCGGAACTCCCCAGTGCCGGGCACCCGAGCGCGGCTCGCACCACATCGGTGGTCCCCGCCGCGTCCTCGTGCTCGTCGACGCCCTGGTGTTCTCCGGCGGCGGCGACAGCCAACCCGCTCGCCCCGTCCACCAGCGTCGCACTGCGCGCTCCGGGAATATCCATGATGCGTTTCAGACACCCATCAAGCGAATTCACCGAGCCCCCGACCGTCATCGACTATTGATCGAGACGAGACGTTATACCCCGCCGCTATTCTTCGCATCTTGTACGCCGGAAAATTGCTGCCGCACAATATGTTTGCTGATGGTTGCTGGAAAACCGCTCGGTATCAATACTTTTCAGTAACTTCGGCGGTCATTCGCTGCCCATCGACATAACCGGTGATCACTCGCCTTTTCCATCCTCCAGCGATCATCGGGCGAACTTACGAATCAGCGTCTTCGCAGACCTCGCCTGACTCGGCGCACACCACTGCCACACCGATGTGCTCGAGAATTGCGCGATCAGCCCGCCGCGCGGCGGTACCAGGTTTCCGCTTCGCGGTGGGCGCCTTGGGATTCCAGGAGCGCGGCGAGGTTGGCCATGGCACGGGGGTGGCCGAGGTCGGCCGCGCGCCGGAAGCAGCGGCGGGCCTCGGTGGTGGCGCCGCGGTGACGCAGCAGGATGCCGAGGTTGTTGACGGCGTCGATGTCGCCGTGGTCGGCGGCCTCGCCGTACCAGGCTTCGGCGTCGTCGAGGCGGTGCTGGTCCTCGAAGAGCCGGGCGAGGTTGTACATGGCGTCGACGTGTCCCGCCATGGCGGCGTGGTGGTACCAGGTCTCGGCATCGCGGCGGTCACCACACTGGTAGAGCATGGTGGCCAGATTGAACATCGCGTTGCAGTTGCCCGCGGCCGCCGCACGGCGGTACCAGGATTCGGCCTCGTCGAGTTCACCGAACTGATCGAGCAGGACGGCGAGGTTGTTCATCGAACGCGTGTGTCCCGCGGCGGCGGCGCGCCGGAACCAGTACTCGGCAGCCTCGAAATCGCTGTGGTCGTGGTAGAAGTGGGCAAGATTGTGCATAGCGGTACCGTCACCACGCTCCGCGGCGCGACGCAGGTTCGCCAATGCTTCCGGCGGCAACGGCACAGCTCCCCCTCGGATCTTCCCGTACACCTCGACACGGAAAGTCTATGTGCTGCAGGGAAGATCAGCCATGTCGTTTGCGTAGCCATCGAAACCATTGAGTAACTTCGTCGTTCAGCCCCCTACGCATCCCCTCGGCAACACGAAAGCGCCCGCGGACTCGAAAAGTCCGCGGGCGCCTCGGTGGTTACGCGATCAGCGCTGGGCGACAGCTGTCGGGGGGATCGGCGCGGGCAGCGCGGTTTCGCCCTCGAGGAACTTGTCGACGGCCGACGCGGCGGCGCGGCCCTCGGCGATGGCCCAGACGATGAGCGACTGGCCACGGCCCATATCGCCGGCGACGAAGACGCCGGGGATGTTGGTGGCCCAGCTCTTGTCGCGCTGGACGTTGCCGCGACCGTCGTAGCCGACGCCGAGATCGGTGAGCAGACCCGGCTTCTGCGGGCCGACGAAGCCCATGGCCAGCAGGACCAGGTCGGCTTCGAGGGTGAAGTCGGTGCCTTCGACCTTTTCGAAGCGGCCGTTGGCCATCTTGACCTCGTGGGCGTCGAGGCCGGTGACCTTGCCGTCCTTGCCGACGAAACGCTCGGTGTTCACCGAGAACAGACGTTCGCCGCCCTCTTCGTGTGCCGAGGCGACCCGGTACATGAGGGGGTAGGTCGGCCACGGGGTCGAGCCCGCGCGCTCCTCGGGAGGACGCGGCATGATCTCGAACTGGTGGACCGACTCGGCGCCGTGGCGGTGCGAGGTGCCGAGGCAGTCGGCGCCGGTATCGCCACCGCCGATGATGATGACCTTCTTGCCCTTGGCGTGGATCGGCGGCAGGCCGTCCGCGTCGGCGATGTCGTCACCGAGCTGCACCCGGTTGGACAGCGGCAGGAACTCCATCGCCTGGTGGATGCCGTCGAGCTCGCGGCCCGGGATCGGCAGGTCGCGGGCGATGGTGGCGCCACCGGCCAGCACGATCGCGTCGAAACGCTCACGCAGCTGCTCGGCGGTGATGTCGACACCCACGTTGACGCCCGCCTTGAAGATGGTGCCTTCGGCTTCCATCTGGGCCAGACGACGGTCGATGACCGACTTCTCCATCTTGAATTCCGGGATGCCGTAGCGCATCAGGCCGCCGATGCGGTCGTCACGCTCGAACACGGTCACGGTGTGACCGGCGCGAGTGAGCTGCTGGGCGGCGGCCAGACCGGCCGGGCCGGAGCCGACGACGGCGATCTTCTTGCCGGTGAGACGGGTCGGGTACACCGGGGTGACCCAGCCCTCGTCGAAGGCGTTCTCGATGAGCTCGACCTCGACCTGCTTGATCGTGACCGGCTCCTGGTTGATGCCGAGCACACAGGACGCCTCACACGGAGCCGGGCACAGGCGGCCGGTGAACTCCGGGAAGTTGTTGGTGGCGTGCAGGCGGTCGATGCCTTCGCGCCACGCGCCCTTGTAGACCAGGTCGTTCCATTCGGGAATCAGGTTCCCGAGCGGACAGCCCTGGTGGCAGAAGGGAATTCCGCAGTCCATACAGCGGCTGGCCTGGCTCTTCAAGGTGTCCTGGGAGAACTTCTTCTCCTCGTAGACCTCTTTCCAGTCGAGCAGACGCAGCTCGACCGGACGACGGGCCGGGGTTTCCCTCGAGGTGTGCTTCAAAAATCCCTGTGGGTCAGCCACGAGCCGCCTCCATGATCGCGGTATCCACGTCCTTGCCTGCCTTCTCGGCTTCGGAAATGGCGAGTAGAACCTTCTTGTATTCGCGGGGCATGACCTTCACGAAGTGGTTCACCTGCTGGGACCAGTCGCTCAGGATGCGTTCGGCCACAGCCGATCCCGTTTCGTCGCGGTGGGTCGCGATGATGTCGCGCAGCCAGGTGAAGTCGTCACCGGAGAGCTGCTCGATCGCGTCGACCTGATCCGGGTTGACCCGGCCCGGCAGCTTGCCCTCGGGGTCGTAGACGTAGGCCACGCCGCCGGACATACCCGCGCCGAGGTTGCGGCCGGTGTCACCGAGGATGACCACGCGGCCACCGGTCATATACTCGAGCGCGTGGTCGCCCACACCCTCGACGACCGCGGTGGCGCCGGAGTTACGAACGCCGAAGCGCTCGCCCGCGACACCGTTGATCAGGATGCGACCGCTGGTGGCGCCGAACATGATCACGTTGCCCGCGATGATGTTGTCTTCGGCGACAAAGGCTTCCGGTGCGGAAGCCGACGGACGCACCACGATGTGGCCACCCGACAGACCCTTGCCGACGTAGTCGTTGGCGTCACCGAACACCCGCAGCGTGATGCCGGCCGGGACGAACGCGCCGAAGCTGTTGCCCGCCGAACCGGTGAAGGTGATGTCGATGGTGTCGTCGGGCAGGCCCGCGCCACCGTAGAGCTTGGTCACCTCGTGGCCGAGCATGGTGCCGACCGTGCGGTTCACGTTGGTGATCTTGGTTTCGATCTTGACCGCCTGGCCACGCTCGAGCGCGGGGGCGCTCTGCGCGATCAGCTCGTTGTCGAGAGCCTTGTCCAGACCGTGGTCCTGGGTGGTGGTGCACCGGGTGTTCTGGTTCATGAACGCCGTTTCCGGCATGTCCAGGATCGGCGACAGGTCCAGCTTGGCGGCCTTGTAGTGCTGCTTGGCCTTGGCGGTGTCGAGCAGGTCGACCCGGCCGACGGCCTCGTCGAGGGTGCGGAAGCCCAGCTCGGCGAGCAGCTCACGCACCTCCTCGGCGATGAACATCATGAAGTTCTCGACGAATTCCGGCTTGCCGGTGAAGCGCTCGCGCAGCACCGGGTTCTGGGTGGCGATGCCGACCGGACAGGTGTCGAGGTGACACACGCGCATCATGACGCAACCCGAGACGACCAGGGGCGCGGTCGCGAAACCGAACTCCTCGGCGCCGAGCAGGGCGGCGATCATCACGTCGCGGCCGGTCTTCATCTGACCGTCGACCTGGACGACGATGCGGTCACGCAGGCCGTTGAGCAGCAGGGTCTGCTGGGTCTCGGCCAGGCCGAGCTCCCAGGGACCACCGGCGTGCTTGAGCGAGGTCAGCGGCGAAGCGCCGGTGCCGCCGTCGTGACCCGAGATGAGCACCACGTCGGCGTGCGCCTTGGACACACCGGTGGCGACCGTGCCGACACCCGGCTCCGCGACAAGTTTCACGTGAATCCGAGCCTGCGGGTTCGCGTTCTTCAGGTCGTGGATCAGCTGGGCCAGATCCTCGATCGAGTAGATGTCGTGGTGCGGCGGCGGCGAGATCAGGCCGACGCCCGGCGTGGAGTGACGCACCTCGGCGACCCACGGGTACACCTTGTGCGCGGGCAGCTGGCCGCCCTCGCCCGGCTTGGCGCCCTGGGCCATCTTGATCTGGATGTCGGTGGCGTTGGTCAGGTAGTGCGCGGTGACGCCGAAACGACCCGACGCGACCTGCTTGATCGCCGAACGACGCCAGTCGCCGTTCTCCTCGACCTCGAAGCGAGCGGGGCTCTCGCCGCCCTCACCGGAGTTCGAGCGGGCGCCGATGCGGTTCATCGCGATGGCGAGGGTCTCGTGCGCCTCGGCGGAAATGGAGCCGTAGCTCATCGCACCGGTCGAGAAACGCTTCACGATCTCGCTCGCGGGCTCGACCTCGTCGATGGAGATCGACGCGCGCTGGTTCGACTTGAACTTGAACAGACCACGCAGCGCGGCCAAGCGCTCGGACTGATCGTCGACCAGCTTGGTGTACTCCTTGAAGATCGAGTACTGACCGGTGCGGGTCGCGTGCTGCAGCTTGAACACCGTGTCCGGGTTGAACAGGTGGTACTCGCCCTCACGACGCCACTGGTACTCGCCGCCGACCTCGAGCTCGCGGTGCGCGCGCTCGTTGCGGTTCTCCAGGAACGCGACGCGGTGGCGGATGGCCACCTCTTCGGCGATCTCGTCGAGACCGATGCCGCCCAGCGGCGAGCGCAGGCCGGTGAAGTACTCGTCGACCAGGTCCTGGGCCAGGCCGATGACCTGGTACAGCTGGGCGCCGTTGTAGGAGGCGAGGGTGGAGATGCCCATCTTCGACATCACCTTGAGCACGCCGTTGCTGGCCGCGGTGCAGTAGTTCGCGACGGCCTTGCGGAAGTCGGCGGACAGATCGCCGGTGCTGCCCGGAATCTGCAGCGAACCGCGCTCGAGCATGTCCTCGATGGTCTCGAAGGCCATGTACGGGTTGATCGCGGCGGCGCCGAAACCGATCAGCAGGGCCATGTGGTGCACCTCGCGGGCGTCACCGGCCTCCACGACCAGGCCGACCATGGTGCGGGTCCGCTCGCGCACCAGGTGGTGGTGCACCGACGAGGTGAGCAGCAGCGACGGGATCGGCGCCAGCTTCTCGTTGGACTCACGGTCGGACAGCACGATGATGCGCGCGCCGCCGTCGATGGCGGCCGAGACCTGGGTGTTGATGGCCTCGAGCGCCTTGCGCAGACCCTCGCCACCCTCGGCGACCGGGTACAGACCGCGCACGACCACCGAGCGCAGGCCCGGCTGGCTGCCGTCGTCGTTGATGTGGACGAGCTTGGCCAGCTCGTCGTTGTCGAGAATGGGCTGTTCGAGCGCGATCATGCGACAGGAGTCGGGGCCCGGGTGCAGCAGATCGGCCTCGGGGCCGAGGTTGCGCTTGAGGCTGGTGACGACCTTCTCGCGGATGGCGTCGAGCGGCGGGTTGGTGACCTGTGCGAACAGCTGCGAGAAGTAGTCGAACAGCAGACGCGAACGGTTCGACAGCACCGCGATCGGGGTGTCGGTACCCATCGAGCCCAGCGCCTCGCCGCCGGTCTTGGCCATCGGCGTGATCAGCAGGTTCAGGTCCTCGGTGGTGTAGCCGAAGATCTGCTGACGGATCAGCACGCGGTCGTGCGACATGTGCACGTGCGGGCGATCGGGCAGATCGGCCAGCCGGCTCACGCCGGCGTCGAGCCACTCCTGGTACGGCTGCGCCGCGGCCAGCTCGGACTTGACCTCCGAGTCGGTGACGATGCGCCCCTTCTCGGTGTCGACCAGGAACATCTTGCCCGGCTGCAGGCGGATCTTCTGGACCACGGTCGCGGGATCGATGTCGAGCACGCCGACCTCGGAGGCCAGCACGACGAGACCGTCTTCGGTGACCCAGATACGACCGGGGCGCAGACCGTTGCGGTCGAGCACGGCGCCGATCTTGGTGCCGTCGGAGAAGCACACCGCCGCCGGGCCGTCCCACGGCTCCATCAGCATCGAGTGGTACTCGTAGAACGCGCGCCGCTCGGGGTCGAGGTTCTCGTTACGCTCCCACGCCTCGGGGATCATCATCATGATGGCGTGGTGCAGCTCGCGACCGCCGAGGTGCAGCAGTTCGAGCACCTCGTCGAAGCGCGCGGTGTCGGAAGCGCCGGGGGTACAGACCGGGAAGATCTTCTGCAGGCGGTCCTTGCCCGCTTCGTCCTTGCCGAACACGTCGCTGCGCAGCAGCGCCTCGCGGGCGCGCATCCAGTTCTCGTTGCCGGTGACGGTGTTGATCTCACCGTTGTGGGCGACCCGGCGGAACGGGTGCGCCAGCGGCCACGAGGGGAAGGTATTGGTGGAGAAGCGCGAGTGCACGATGCCGATGGCCGACTCGACGCGCTCGTCCTGCAGGTCCAGGTAGAACGCACGCAGCTGGGGCGTGGTGAACATGCCCTTGTAGATGAAGGTCTGGCCGGACAGGCTCGGGAAGTACACCGATTCCTTGCCGACGGTGCCCTCACCGGGGCCTGCTTTACCGAGCTCGTGCTCGATCCGCTTGCGGATCACATAGGCGCGACGCTCCAGGTCCATGCCGGAGAGCTGCTCGGCGGAGTTCTTCGGCGAGCCGATGAAGATCTGCCGGAAGGTCGGCATGGCATCACGGGCCAGCGCGCCGAGCGAGGACTCGTCGATCGGCACCTCGCGCCAGCCGAGTACGGCGAGGCCCTCTTCGGTGACGATCTTCTCGACGCCGTAAGCGGCACGCGCGGCTTCGCGACGGGCCTGCGGCAGGAAGGCGATACCGGAGGCGTAGGAGCCCTCCGGCGGCAACTCGAAGGGGGCGGCACTTTCGGCGATGATCGCGCGGAAGAACTTATCCGGGAGCTGGATCAGGACGCCCGCGCCGTCGCCGGAGTTCGGCTCGGCACCCGCAGCACCGCGGTGCTCCAGGTTCAGGAGGGCCGTAATGGCCTTGTCGACGATGTCTCGACTGCGTCGTCCATGCATGTCGGCGACGAACGCGACGCCGCAGGCGTCGTGTTCGAATGCCGGATCGTAGAGCCCGGTGACTCCGGGTGACCTGTGGCCAGGAAGTTGCGTCATGCCTCTGCCTTCAAGAAAGTCGGCTGTCGATGTCGGCCACCCAGCAAGCTGAGCGTGGGCCCTTCGTCGTTTCGCCTCCGTCAAGACTGCGTCCGTACGATCCGAAACCAGCGACGGTGGTGGTTTGCGGCGTTGACGTAGTTGGGGTGCTCAGAGGTAACGGGATGCTTACTTCTCCCTTACCTCTGCGCGGGGTTTCACCCGCTACTCTTGGCCCGGTTTCACCGGGCCTCGAACAGGTGGTTGGCCGAACATGGGTGTGTTCGGCGTAAGAGCAAACGATAAGTCAGACCGCAGACCCAACCAACTAAGGTTGTGCTAAGTAACCCGTCTAGCTGGGGTTTGTAACGGCTGCTTGCATCGTCGCGCGCGTCGTCCAGTGTAAAGCAGACTGGGGACCGGATCGATCCCGGACAACCCGTTCCTACCTGCGTGAACACCGTGGACGAACAGACTCGAATCAGCCGCCGACCCGGGGTCGAAAGCTGAACTCACCTGCACCGCAGCAGATTTCCCTACAGATGCCCTGGTCAAACCTCCCACCTCCGCTAACCGGGGGTGGGGACTGTGAGATATTCCCGACACAGGCCCCCACAAGCGCGCCAGTCAGCCGACCGTACGGTCTGTATTGCGAAATGTGCGCCACAGCACACCCTCAGCTAACTTTTGGCAGTGTCGTTCGACACAAATCGGGCGCGGACGGCGGTCGAGCCCGGCTCGCCGCGTACGACACGCCGAGGTGGGCACGGAAATATCTCGGTCGACGCGATGGCTGGACTCACTCGACTGTGAGGCTGACCACAAGCAGCACCTCGGCACTCGGTGTGTCGGTGTCCGGCCTGTCACGCTGACACAACGAATCCATGCCAGTTTTGCCATGCCTACCAGTTTCGCCATGCCCAGTGGAGCGCACGACCCGGGGAGAATTCATGACCGGCTTACTCACCTGGCTCGGCGGAGGCCTCGCCTCGCCTCGGCGCCGGGACCCTGAAACGGGTGCTGACCTGGCTTTCAGCCACGAACAAGGCCGCTATCTCGTCACCGGTGCCGCAGTGTCGTCGTTCGCGCTGATCGCCGGTCTCGTCACATTGTGCGCGCTGCTCGCCGCCGATGTCGGCGTGGTCGGCGCGGTGCTGTTCGCGCTGGTCGTCGCGGGCGCGGTGGGCGCGCTCGGGCGGGCGCTGGCGACCACGCGTCCCGGGGCCGACGATGACCGGTTCGGCGTCGCGGCCCGGATCGGGGTCGGGGTGCTGGCGGGGGTGTTCGTCGCCGAACTCGCCGCCACTGTGCTGCTCGGCGGGACCGTCGACCGGGAACTGGATGTGCGCGCCCAGGCCGGCGCCGAGAACGCGCCCGCCGTGGTCGCCGCCCGCACCACCTTCGACCTGGCCACCGCCGACCGCGCCGCGCTCGACCTGAGCATCGCCAAGTCGCAGGCCGATATCGACCGCGCGCTGGTGATCGCCCGATGCGAGTACAACCCCACTCCGGAATGCCCGCGGACCAGGATCACCGGGGTGCCCGGTCGCGGTCCGGAAACCCAGACCGCCAACGACATGCTCGACGACGCCCGCAAACAGCTCGCCACGGCGCAGGGCCGCGTCGAGGGCCTCGACCAGCGGATTCGCACCGAATCCGCCACCCTCGCCGCCGCGCGGACCAGCGCGATCGCCGAGGGCGACCGTGGTCTCGGCGCCCGCTGGCTGGCCATGAACAGCTACACCGCTTCGCACGCGGGGGCTGCTGCCCTGCGCCTTCTCATCCTGCTCGCGGGGATCGTGGTGGCCCTGCTGCCGCTGCTGTTGCGCTGGTGGCGGGGGGAAACCTCGCTGGACCGCCGGGTCGACGCCGCGGACGTGGCCGACCGGGCCCAGCGCGAAGCCGACGCCGCCATCGCGGTGAAACGCGCCGAGGTTCGCACCGAGACGGCCGCATTGCGCGCCGAACACGAGCTCACCGCCGCGCAACTGGCCATCGAAGCCGATACCGTGATCGATCGAGAACGTCAGCGCACCAGGATCATCGCCGCGATCGGCGGTTTCGAGCTCGGGTTCTCCGAGCCGCATCGAAAGGACGACTCCGTGTCTCTGGAGCCGAACGTGCCATCGCAGCTGCCCGCCGGTTATGTCCAGCACGCGCTGCCCACCGGTCCCGCCGGGACGCTTGTCCCCGCGCACCAGGCCCCTGCTCAGCAGGCCCCCGCGCCCGCGCCGACCGGCGGTGGCGGCCTCGAACTGCCGATCATCGGTACAGTGCCGTTCACCGACACCGCGGCCCGCTGGATTCGCCCGCTGGTGCCTTCGTTCGTCGCCAACGCGTTCGACTCGGCCACCCACCCGATGCGGACCGCGCGACAGGCGTTCGAAGAGGTCGAAGAGGTGACGTTCACGCTGCGCCGCTCGCGCAAGGTCACCGTCGACACCCAGGATTCCTCGGCGCAGCAGCAGGTTCCCGCCGGATACCAGCTGCAGGGACAGCCCGCGCAGGGTTTCCTGCCGCCCGGCGCCTACCCGCAGCAGCAGTACCAGCAGCCGTATCAGCCCTATGCCCAGCAGATCGCCTCGAACGTGGTCGACGCGCCGTCGAGCCGCTTCCACCCGGACCCGCGTCAGTACCAATCGGCGCCGACCTACACCGCCCTGCCCGCCGGACAGGGCAACGGTCTGCCCGAGGCGCAGGGCCACGACGAACTCCCCGGCGGCGGAGCGGGCGAGCTCCCCGGCGGCCGTCGTCAGCTGCCGCCCGCTCGCTGATCGCACGAGTCGGGACAGCAGGCCGTGCCCGCTGTCCCGAACTCCCGCTCAGCCGCGCGTGGTCTTCGTCCGGACCGCGCTGTAGGCCGCGAACAACAACACCGCGACGATGCCGACCACCGTCAGATGGATGCCGCTGACGAACGCCTGATTCGCCGAGGACAGGAACTCCTGCGCCACCGCGGCGGGCAGCTCGGCGGCCACCTCGACCGCGCCACTGAGCGAACCCGATGCGGTGGCCACCGCGTCGTCGGGCAGCAGGGACAGGTCGAGGCCACGGCGGAAGATCGCCATCACGGTGCTCCCGAGCAGGGCGACACCGAGTGCGAGTCCGGTCTCGTAGGCGGTCTCCGAGATCGCCGCGGCCGCACCGGCACGTTCGGCCGGAGCCGATCCGACGACCAGGTCGGAGGCCACCGTCATGGCCACGCCGGCGCCCAGACCGATTCCGACGAAACCGAGCACGAACGCTTCGGCGCCGCTCACCACGTCGACCGCGAGGAAAGCCGCCGTGCCGAGCGCGGTGACAACCAGCGCACCGGCCAGCACGACCGTCGCACGCCAGCGCCGCACGAGTAGGGCAGCCGCCAGCGAGCCGAGCACGCTCGCCGCGAGTCCGGGCAGCATCAGCAGACCCGCTTGCAGGGGCGTGCGGCCGAGAACCAGCTGTAGATACTGCGAGCCGAAGAACAGCACGCCTGCCAGGGCGAACACCGCGAGCAGGTTGGTGAACACCGCGACCCGGAACCTCGGCAACTCGAACAGCCGCAGGTCGAGCATCGGATCGGTCAGGCGACGCTGCCTGCGCACGAACAGCACGGCCGAGATCACACCGACCAGGCCGACCAGTAGCGCACTCACCGTGGGACCGTGCGCGGCGGTTTCCTTCACCGCGTAGACCACCGGGACCAGCGCCAGCATGGACAGCAGCGCGCTCAGCGCGTCGAACCGACCCGGATTCGGGTCACGTGATTCGGGGATGAGCAGCGGCGCGAGTGCCAGCAGCACCAGCATCACCGGCAGGTTCACCAGGAACACCGAGCCCCACCAGAAGTGTTCGAGCAGCCAGCCGCCGACCAGCGGACCCGCCGCGGCGCCGCCACCGGCCATCGCGCTCCATACGCCGATGGCCATCGTGCGCTGACGCGCGTCCTGGAACATCGAGCGGATCAGCCCCAGGGTGGCGGGCATCAGCGTGGCGCCGGCCACACCCTGCAACACCCGCGCCGCGATCAGCATTTCGGGCGAGACCGCCCATGCGGCCAGCGCCGAGGCGATGCCGAAGCCGACGGCGCCGATCAGCAGCAGTCTGCGCCTGCCGATCCGGTCGCCGAGGTTGCCCATCACGACCAGCAGGCCGGCGAGCACGAACGAGTACACGTCGATGATCCAGAGCAGCTGTGGGGTGCTCGGGGCCAGGTCGGCGCTGATCGCGGGCACGGCCAGGTCGAGCACGGTCGCGTCGACGGCGAGCAGCAGCAGGGCAAGGGCGAGTACGCCGAGGCCCGCCCACTCACGCGGGGTGGCGCGCGGCGGGGCGAGTGCGGTGGGGGTGTTCATCGGTCTCTCGACTTTCAGGTTGGTAAACCGTCCAGCCGGTACAGTAACAGGAAAACCGTCCAGACGGTACAGTGAGCGCTGTGAGCCCCGGCACCCGCGATCGCATCCTCGACGCCCTGGAAACCCTGCTGCTCGAACGCGGCACGGCCCAGATGACCCTCGACAACGTCGCCGCGGCGGCGGGGGTGTCCAAGGGCGGACTGCTCTACCACTTCAAGAGCAAGGACGCGCTGCTCGTCGGGCTGGTGCATCGACTCGGCGAGCGCGCCCGCACCCAACTCGACGAAGCCAGAGCGAGCGGGAGCTCGATCGCCGAGTGGTACCTCCAGACCCCCGACCCCACCGCGCAGGCCGATGCCGTCGAACTCGCCCTGTACCGTTCGCTGCTGGCGACCATGCGCACCATCGACGCCTCGGCGGGCAGCGAACCCGACGAAGTGCAGCGCGCGCTCGACGCGGTGATGGCGGCCTGGTCGGACAACCTGGAGACCGAGGTCGACGACCCCGTCCGCGCCGACATCATCCGCCTCGTCGGCGACGGGGTCTACCTGCGCGCCCTGCTCGGCCTGCCGCAGATCGAGCCCGCGCGCTACCGCGCCGTCGTCGACCGGCTGCTGCAACGCTGACAACCCACGAGCGCGCAACTGAGTGGACGCTTGTACACCGAACTCCGCTGTAAACAACGACACGACCACTGGGCCAGTGGAGGCTCACAAAAGCCATCGCCACCAGTTGGTATAGCAACCTGACCCGAACAGTGACCTACGCAACTCTGTGGTCACTGGTCGTTTCGCCGGTTTACAGTTCGAGTGTGATCAACCGCGATGGATCGACACGCGCGGCGGGATCGGCGCCGTGGGGCTCTCCACTGCTCGGACCAGCCGACGAGAAGTCGACGGCCCGGCGCGTTCGAGTGCAGTTGTTGCTCACCGTTCCGCTGCTCATCGCCAATCTGATCGGTATCACGATGGTGGTGGTGCTGGCGGGCTTCGTGCTGCCGGGACCGACCGTGTTCACCCAGGAACTGCTGTTGGTGAACAGCGTCTTCACGCCGGTGTGCGCCGCCCTCGCGCTGGCGGTCGGCACCACGTGGGGCACCGTGGCCGGTGTGCGATCGATGGGCTGGGCCACCGATCCCGAGCATGTGCCGACGCCGGCCGAACAGCAGGTCACCGTGTCGGCGCCGCGCTGGATGGTGCTGCAGCAGGCCCTCCTGTGGACGCTGACCTTGACCGCGCTCACCATTGTCTACGGCGTGCTCGAACCGGCGCTGATCCCCAAGGTCGTCCTCGCGATCGGCGCCGCGGCGATCGTGGTGTGCGCCAACAGCTATCTGATCATCGAATTCGCGCTGCGTCCGGTGACCGCGCGCGTGCTGGCCGCCGACCCTCACCGCCGCCGCGGCATCGGCGTGTTCGGCCGGACCATGCTGTCGTGGTTCGTCGGCGTCGGGGTACCGGTGACGCTGACGATGACGGTGGCGATCTGGGCCTTGGCCGATCCCGCGGTGAGCAAGGCCAGGCTCGCGGTGTGCATGCTCTGCTTCGGCGGCTCGGCGCTGGTGTTCGGGTTGATCCTGATGGCCCAGGTCGTCGCGGCGACGGTGGCCCCGATCAAGGGCGTGCGCCAGGCGCTGCGCCGCGTGGAGAACGGTGACCTCGACGCCGAGATCGCCCTCTACGACGGCACCGAACTGGGCGAGTTGCAGAGCGGCTTCAACACGATGGTGCACGGCCTGCGCGAGCGGGCGATGATCGAGGACCTGTTCGGCAAGCACGTCGGCCACGATGTCGCGATGGCGGCGATCGCCTCCCAGCCGGTGCTCGGCGGCACCGAAACCGAGGCCGCTGCCCTGTTCATCGACATCATCGGCTCGACCACGATGGCGGCCACCCTGCCCGCGCCCGAGATCGTCGGCATCCTCAACCGGTTCTTCGACATCGTCGTCGACGAGGTGGAACGCCACGGTGGGCTGCTCAACAAGTTCGAGGGCGACGCCGCGCTGGCCGTGTTCGGCACTCCGGCTCCGCTCGACGACCTGGCGGGCTCGGCACTGTCGTGCGGACGGGCGATCCAGCGTCGATTGCATGGTGCGTCCGATCTCGACGCGGGGATCGGCGTCGCGGCGGGACGGGTGGTCGCGGGCAATGTCGGTACGCACAACCGGTACGAGTTCACGGTGATCGGCGATGCGGTCAACGAGGCCGCTCGGCTGTGTGAGCTGTCCAAGCAGTACGACGAACGTCTACTCACGTCGGCGACCACGCTCGCCGCCGCCGCCGACTCCGAATCCGCGCAGTGGATTCTCGGTGAGACGGTCACCCTGCGTGGGCGTTTGAAGCCCACGCAGGTCGCGCTGCCGAGGCTGTCCGAGCGGGCCGACGAGGGCGCCTCTGCCGGGCGTGGATCCGCCGACGTTCGGTAGGGCGCAGTACGCATGACCGGGTGGTTCGGGTGGGATTGACTACACTCGGGCCCGTGCGTCCCGCCGTCGAAACGGTTGGCGCCGTCGGGGCGGGAGTCGATCCGGCACGGGCGCCTGCGCCGGGGCCGCCAACACCGCCGACGGTGCCGATCCGCCCCTTGCGTTTCCGCGAATTGCTCGATGAGCCGTTCGCCCTGATCCAGGTCCATCTGCGGACCTTCGCGGTGCTCGGCGGCAGTGCGCTGGTGCTGGCAGTGCTCGGCGTGCTCGGGCTCACCGGGCTGGTTTCCCACCTCACCGACGGTTCCGACGCGGGTACCGCGTGGGCCGCGATCCTGGCCACCGCGGCAGGTGTGTGGCTGGTGCGCCTGGTCCTGCGCGGCGCGACCGTCGCCATCGGACTCGCCGATTTCCACGGGGTGCGTTACGGCGTGCTCGACGGGTTGCGGGCCGCGGGCCGACGGGCGATGCCGCTGGCGCTGGCGCAGATCATGTTCACGCTCACCGGAATCGGGGTGCTGCTGCTCGGCAGCATTCTGGTGATCACCTACCCGCTCGCGCTGATCTGGCTCTCGCACGTGCGGGCGCGACGGTTCGTCGCCGAACCGGTGATCGTTGCCGAACACGCGGGTTTCGGTGTGGGCGTGGCCCGTTCGAAGGAGCTCGTGCACGGTGGCGTCTGGTCGACGGCGGGTCTGTGGCTCACCCAGCGGTGCATCTTCGCCGTACTCGCGGTGCCCGCGTTCGGTATTCCGTTCTTCCTCTCCGACTTCTCCGGCACCCACCGCTGGGCTGTCATCACTCTGCTCGTCGGCGGGTTCCTGCTGGTGGTGACGGTGAGCGAGATCGTCGAGGCGACCAGCCGCGTGCTCTGCTACATCAGCAGGCGCTGCGTCCGGGAAGGCATGGACATTCGAATCCCCGGTGATCGCCGGTGACCGACTCCCCCGGTGGCGTCCCACCGCGGCCCCGCCTCGGCGCCGCCGCCGAACACCGCGCCGCCGCCGAGAATGCCGCGGGCCGACGCGATTACGACCGCGCCCTGCGCGAACGCTTCCGCGCCGTCCTGCGCGGACTCGAACAGGACGGCAGCCTGCCGGTGCGCCGCTCGCGCACAGCGCAGGAGACCGCCGACGACGCGACCACCGCACTCCCGCTGGAGCAATCCACCGAATTGCATCCGGCGGCACGCAGCTTCGACGAAGTCGTCTACGGCGGACGCGCGGCCACCGAGGACGAGTACCGCCGTCTCGAGTACGCCGACCGGTACTCCCAATCCGCGCCGCCGCCGGTCCTCGACCCGCTCGAGATCGAGGTCGTCGAACGAGAACCCAAGCAGCGCAGGAAACTTCCGCCGCTGCCCGGGATCTTGCGCAGCCCCCGTTTCTGGGCAACGCTGGCCGCCGGACTCGCCATCGCGCTGCTGATCTACGCCACCATGCAGTCGTGCGGCGCCCCCAACGCGCCCGACGCCCCTGACCTGCCAGACCCGCCGGACCCGCCCGACAGGCCGCCGCCCGACGACAGCGACCTCGATTTCGGCAGCGGCAAGGACTCGATCTTCACCCGGCTGCCCGGCTGGCTGGCATTCGGCGGCTTGCAGTTCCTGCTGGCCTTCGTGGCGCTGATCTGGTGGCGAGCACGCAGGCGTGGCGCGCTGGTCGGCGAGCCGCGCCCGGTCGAGGTCGCCGCGAACGAGCTGCTCGCGGGGCAGGCGGGGCTGTACCGGCGCTCCGGCGACGTGGCCCATGTGGCGCACATCCTGCGCGCCGCGACGCTGCGCCGGATCAAGCCTCGGCTGGGCGGCGAGCTCACCGACGATCAACTCGTCGCCGTCGTGTCGAGTCGACTCGGCGTCCCCGCTCAACAGATCGGCACTGTCCTGTTCGGTGACGTGCCGGACGAGACGACTCTCAATGATGTTGCCGCACACCTCGAATGGATCGAGACGGAGCTCGGATGACAAATATTTCCAAGGACGCTGTCGCGCTGGAAGCGCCGAGCGCACAGGAAGCCGCGGCGGCGCTGGCCGCGCTGCGCACCGAGATCGGCAAGGCGGTGGTCGGCAACGACCAGGCCGTGCTGTACCTGGTGCTCGCCCTGTTGTGCCGCGGGCATGTGCTGCTGGAAGGTGTTCCTGGCGTAGCGAAGACGCTGCTGGTGCGCGCGCTGGCCACCTCGCTGGCGCTCGACCACGCGCGCGTGCAGTTCACCCCGGATCTGATGCCGGGCGACGTCACCGGATCCCAGATCTACGATCCGCATTCGGCCGAGTTCACCTTCCGCAAGGGCCCGGTCTTCACCAACCTGCTGCTTGCCGACGAAATCAACCGCACCCCACCGAAAACCCAGTCCTCACTGCTGGAATCGATGGAGGAGCGCCAGGTTTCGGTGGACGGTCAGCCGCGTGCGCTGCCCGATCCGTTCGTGGTGGTCGCCACGCAGAACCCGATCGAGCAGGAGGGCACCTATCCGCTGCCGGAGGCGCAGCTCGACCGGTTCCTGTTCAAGGTCGACATCCGTCTGCCCGACCGCGACGACGAGTTCCGCATCCTGCAACGCCATGCGAGCGGCTTCGACCCGCGTGATCTCGGCGCCGCCGGGCTGCGGCCGGTCGCCGGACCCGCGCACATCGCGGCCGCGCGCGCCGCGGTGGGCGAGGTGGCGGTGAGCCCGGAGGTGCTGGCCTACATCGTGGATCTGTGCCGTGCCACCCGCTCCTCCCCCGCCGTCGCACACGGCGCGTCCACCCGCGGTGCGACCGCGCTGCTGGCCGCCGCCCGTGCCTTCGCCTGGCTCAACGGGCGCACGTATGTGACGCCCGACGACGTGAAAACGGTGGCGATGGCGGTACTTCGGCATCGCCTGCAGTTACGGCCGGAGGCCGAGCTGGACGGGGTGAGCACCGAGGGCGTGCTCTCGTCGTTGCTGGTCTCGGTGCCGGTTCCGGTCTAGCGACGTGGTGGTCACAGGCCGATTCGCGCTGCTCGCCACCGTCGCGGCGGCGGTGGTGATGTTCGTGGTGCCGACAGGGGTCGGGGTGCTCGGCGCGTGCGCGGTGCTGCTGGCGCTGCTGCTGACCGATGTCGCGCTCACCGCGCGCGCGGATTCGCTGTCGCTGACCCGTGATCCGTTGACGGTGGTGCGGCTCGGTCGCGGCACCGAGGTGGAACTGGTGGTCACCAATACCGGCCCGGCCACCGTGCGCGGCATGCTGTGGGACGCCTGGCCCGACAGTGCCCGCGCCGACATCGACGGCAGGCACCTGGATCTGACCCCGCACACCCGAATCCGATTGCGTACCAGCCTGACTCCGATCTATCGCGGTGATCGGGTCGCGGGTCCGGTGACGCTTCGACTACTCGGACCACTGGGGCTGGCCGGACGGCAGAGCCGCGTCGAGGTACCTGCCAGGGTGCGCGCGCTGCCCGCGTTTCGCAGTGAGCGGCTGCTGCGTTCGAAAGTGAAGCGGCTGCATCATCTCGAGGGGCGCAATGTCGCCAATACGCGCGGGCAGGGCACCGAGTTCGATTCGTTCCGCGAGTACGTGGCGGGCGACGACGTGCGCAGCATCGACTGGCGGGCCACCGCACGTGCCAACGACGTGCTGGTGCGGACCTGGCGGCCCGAACGCAACCGCCACATGCTGATGGTTCTGGATACCGGGCGGGCCAGTGCGGGCCGGGTCGGCGAGGGAACCCGACTCGACAGTGCGATCGAAGCGGCGTTGCTGCTCGGTGGGCTGGCCGCGGCCGCCGGCGACACCGTGGATCTGATGGCCTACGACCGGCGAGTGCGCGCGGAAGTGAGTGGAGTCGGCGGCAATCAGTTGCCTCTCAAACTTATGCACACCCTCGCTGGGGTTACTCCACAGCTGGTGGACACCGACACCGACGGGCTGGTCCGCACCGTGATCTCGCGGGTTCGCAGGCGGGCGTTGATCGTGTGGTTCACCAGTCTCGACGGGCCCACCGTCACCGAGCACCTGTTGCCCGCACTGCCGACGCTCACGCGACGTCATCGGGTGCTGATCGTGTCTGTCACCGATCCTGACATCGCCGCTGCTGCCCGTGATCGTTCGGCGGTCTACACGGCGGCCGCCGCCGAAACCGTGCTGGCCGAACGCGCTCTCGTGCAGGAATCACTGCGCAGGCGCGGGGTGGCCGTGGTGGCCGCGGCCCCCGACGAACTGCCAGAGGCGCTGGCCGACGAATACCTCGAACTGAAGCAGTCCGGCTCGCTGTGATCTGTGGACGTCGCGAATTGTGCACAACCGCACGTGGTTGTGGATAACCGCAGTTTCCACCGGTACTCACAGTTCATCCACCGACTCGCCAACAGATTCATCCACAGGGTGGTCTGTGCACAGGTGGGTTCGTGCACAGGCTGGTGATCTACACCCGTGAAAGCTGCTGTCGCCGAGCGAGAATCGCGCCGAGTACGTGATATGGCGGGTAGCCGACGGGCACCGGGCAGCGCAGCGCCGCACACATGGCCTCGACGAGCTGAGTGCCCAGATAGTGCTGTGTGGGCGGCGTGAGCGTCGGCAGCCGGGTCAGATACCGTCGCGCCGCCCCGGCCAGTTCGTCGGAGATCCCGCTCGGGTCCAGCTGCGCCGACCAGCCGGTCAACCACGGCGGCGCGACGGCCAGCGACGGCATCGGCATGGTCTGGCGGGTGTGCACAACTACCGTTCCGGCGAGCACATCGCCCACCCGCTTGCCATCGCGCGAACACAGCGACGCGACAACGGCCACCGCGCCGAACGCACCGAGCAGCCAGAAATCAACGATCGCGCCCGCCAGGCCACGGGTGAGCGCGTGCCGGAAGTCGATCGGCCCCGCGTCGGCCCGCACGACGCGCAACCCGAACGCCAGTTTGCCCAGCGAACGCCCGCGCGAGACGGTTTCGCTGCACACCGGATAGGCGATCAGCACGGTCACCAACGTGATGACCGCCGTCACCGAGAACCAGGCCGAATCGGCGTCGGTGGCCAGCAGCACCAGCATCAAGACGTATTGCAGTGTCGCGGCGAGCGCGAGCTGAAGCATCAGGTCGAGCAGAAAGGCGCCCGCACGGCTGGGAATGCGCGCGATCGGGAGTTCGAGCGCCACCGCTTCGCCGGTGGTGAATTCAGCCATGTGGCTAGCATTCCCGATATGGACACCGATGCCTACAGCTGGGCGAATCAACGGTCGTGGTATCGGCTCGATCAGCTGGTCCGCCAGCGGAAGTTGTCCGGCGCGGAGGCCGACGAGTTGGTCCGGCTCTACCGGTCGACCTCGCAGCAGTTGGCGAGATTGCAGGGGCACCATCCGGATCCGGAGCTCGTGGACCGGCTCAGTGCGCTGCTGGCGCGGGCCCGGGGGCGAGTACTCGCGGCGCGGTCGCAACCGTGGCGCGAAGTGGGCCGGTTCTTCACCCGGCACTTTCCCGCGGCTGTGTACAGAGCCTGGCCCTGGTGGCTGGGGACAACTGCGATCTTGCTCGCCGTCGCGGGGGTGATCGGCGTGCTTGTGAATCATTCGGCCGCGGCCCGCGACGCGCTGGGGATACCCGCCGGTGACCTGTCGGATGTCACCGGACCTGGGGGTTCGTTCGAGTCGTACTACTCCGAGCACCCCAACGAGGCCTTCGCCGCGAAGGTCTGGACCCACAATTCGCTGGTGTCGGCGATCGCGTTGTTCACAGGCGTACTGATCCTCCCGGCTGTGTACGCACTGTTCATGAATGCGCTGAATCTGGGGATAACCGGTGGATTGATGGCCGAGGCGGGGCGGCTGGATTCGTTCTTCGGCTTCATCCTGCCGCACGGCACGCTCGAGCTCACCGCGCTGTTCGTCGCGGGCGGGGTGGGATTGAAGCTCGGGTGGACGCTGGTCGATCCGGGACCGCGCAGCAGAGCGGCCGCGATGGCGAGGCAGGGGCGTGCGACCGCGACGGTGGCGCTCGGGCTGGTGTGCGTGCTGCTGGTGTGTGGGCTGCTGGAGGGTTTCGTGACGCCGAGCCCGCTGCCCGTACCCGTGCGGATCGCGCTGGGGTTCACGGCCGAGGCGCTGTTCCTCTACTACGTCTTCGGGATCGGCAGGCGAGTGGCCGAGGAACAGGATGCCGAGGCAGCGGTACCGGTCGTGTCGGCGGATCCGGCTGATCGGTGGCTGATGGCGCAGCCACAAGCTCTGGACCGGGCGTGAGCACGCATCTGCACGTACATCTGTGAGGCCGACAACTCCGAGCACACCGCCCGGAGACAGCACCGGACAATCGGCAGCTACAGAAGGTCAAGAGATGGTTTCGAACTCCCCCATTTGAGTTCCGCTGGCCGCAGCGAGTCGGGCTCGAACTGCGGCCAGCGTTACCGTCAACTGTACACAATCGTTATCCCCACGCAACCCCCAACGCGCAGGTCCGGGGTACGAACTGCGAACATGCAAAGCCCTGTGGACGCACCGATTTTCACACCCTCAGCAAACTTCTGGCACCGCATTCATCGAGCAGTCGACAGCACCGAGAATTCACCTCGGGCAAACCTTCGATAACGAGTCGCGCATCCTCGGCGAAGTCCGCGCGCGAATGTCGAGCAAGGTTGCCCCGGATCACACCGAGTCCTGGACATAGCTGTCACCTGGGGTTTCGGCAACGGAATTACGGTTGCCGCCTACTTGAAACGGTAAAAGAGACTTGAAGTTTGTTAACTGCGTTGCAAACGAGATGCGCGCTCAGCAATCACGCTGAAACACCGAATTCATCGCCTCAAACTGGACGGACGACTGGTTGCGAACGGGCCGCCGAACGGACAGATATCGGCAGAAGAACATCCGGAATACAAGGTTGCACGGGCAGTGTGACTTTCGCCTCACCTGCGGGAATCAGGAGTATCCGACCCGCCCGCGGGCAAAGGAACCCGACCTTCGGCTGGGCGGGCGTTTCGAGGTCGGCACGCGGCGGCAGTAGTCAGGGGCCCGCCGAAACAGGCGTGAGGTCGGATCCAGGGTGTGAGACGCACTCACCCGATTCGGACGACCCCGGTGACGGTTCCCTGCCAGAGCGCGCCGCCGCGGGTGATGAGCGCGGCCATCTGCAGCGGGTCCTCCGCGACCGTGCCCGGCAGCGGAGTCGAGGTGCGAACAGCGCCGGTTGCCGGGTCGATAACGACATAGTCGAATCCGTCGAGGGGGGTTGTCGCGTCCGGTCCGATGCGGCGCAGGGTGTGGATGCCGCCGTCGGCGAGAGACAGTCGCGGAACGGCAGCGCTGCGTACCCCGCTGTCCCACACCGGGACACATCCGTCGGCAGTGAGGTCGACCCGGCTCAGGCCGCCCCGGAACGGCGCGCTCGCCGGAACGGCCGGGCCCGCGCCCTCGGGAACGGTGGGATACGGATAGCCGTAGGTACTCGCGACGAAGATCGACGAACCGACCCCGATCGGCGAATTCTCGCTGCCGCCGACGGGGACCGGGACCGAGCAGACCTGCTCACCCGAGCCGGAGCGCGCCACGATCAGCCGCACCCCGTTGTCGGCATTGTCGACGATGGCGAGATATTCGTCGCCGCGCACCGGTCCGAAGTACGTCGGCGTCGAGCCGGTACCCCAGCTGAGCTGACCCGGTTTCCGCGCGGTGCCACGGTCGTAGGCAGACCGCCAAAGAATCTCCGGTTCATCGTTTTTCGCGCGCAGCTCGTACAGCGCGTGTGTACTCGCCACGGCCACACCACCATTGGGCGCGGACGAAATGCTGTTGGCCACCAGTTCCCCGGACGGCAGCGCCACCGTCGCGACACGCCCCTCTCGTCCGACGAACCCGACGACCCCGTGGCCGGTCGCGAACCAGACATCGCCCGTCCAATCGGGAACCAGTCCGGTCACGTTGTCGCCCTGCGGAATCGAGCCACTCAGATCCGCCTGCACGGTGGCGACCAACCGCCACGCACCGTCCTCACCCCGAACATGCGCGACCCGCAACAGCCGCCGCCCACCGTCGACGACCACCAGTCGATTCTCGTTGTCGAGAAAGGCGTATACCCCGCCGAGCAAGCTCCCCTTGGCCAACGGCAACGAGGCAAGCGCCCCACCGACCGAGCCCGACGCACCCGGGTCGAACAGGAACACCGTCGGCGTCTGCCCCGCGATGGCGGTGCACAGCCCCACCACCAGCCCATCCGCGCCTTCGAGCAGTGTCGGGCAAGCCGCGCCGAGCGGATACACCGTGACGTCGGCCCCGGGAGCAGGCCCGGCCAATGGCGTCACATCCGAGGACCCCGCGTCCCCGTGCATGGTCGCCGTCCCGAGCGGACCGAGGAAGGGGTTGGCCGCGAGCGGACCGGTGACCGGCGCCGGGTCCGCCGACGCAGGACCCGACCAGGCGCACGCCGAGGCGAGGACCAGGACAGCGGCGCGGGCAAGGAAGCGGCGGCGGGTTGAAGACGGCACGGTCTGTATCGAACCCGAATTCCGGGCTCAGGAGAAGTATTCCGCTCACCTTGCGGCACCGACGGCGCGAAAACGCCGCCTACGATGACGAAATGACCGGGGTCAAAGATCGCCTGCTCACGACAATCGCCGGGCAGCTCGGCAATCCGCACGGTGTGCTCGGTAAGGGCGTGGCGTTCGTGCTCAATCGGGGGAACAAGCGCGCCATCGCGGCGGCTGTGGATGCCGCGTCGCCGACAGCCGGCGCGACGGTCGCCGATATCGGCTTCGGCGGTGGGGTGGGACTGGAGTTGTCGCTGGCCCGCGTCGGGGCCGAAGGCATGGTGCACGGCATCGAGCCGTCCGCCGATATGCACGTCCGCGCTCGTGGCCGTTTCGCCATGGAGCTCGCGGAGGGCCGCCTCGCGCTCGCCGACGGCACCCTCACCGCGCTCCCACTGCCCGACGCGAGCCTCGACGCCGCCATCACCGTCAACACCATCTACTTCCTCGACGACCTCCCGGCCGCCTGCGTCGAACTCGCCCGCGTCCTTCGCTCCGGCGGCACCGCGGTGATCGGCATCGGCGATCCCGAAGCCATGGCCAAAATGCCGTTCACCCCTTACGGATTCACGCTGCGTCCGGTCGCCGATGTGGTGGCGGCGCTCAGCTCCGCCGGACTCACCGTGGAGCAGCGCACCTTGGCGAATCCGCCGATTCCGCACCACCTGCTGGTCGCCCGCAAGGTGTGATCGGACTCTTGACCGACCGGTCGGTCATGGCTACCGTCGGGACATGAGCACACCGATCACCGTCGCCACACCGCATGGCGACGTGGTCGTGCACCTGAGCGGGCGCTCGCCCGCCGATGCGCCGGGACTGCTCCTGCTGCACGCGAATCCGGGCGACCACCGCGACTTCGATCAGATCGTTCCCACGCTGGGCACGACGTGGGCCGTGGCGGCGATCGACTGGCCGGGCTACGGCGCGTCGACGGTCATCGATCCGGACGCGATCACCGTCGACGCGCTCGCTGACGTAGCCGTGCGAGTGTCGAAGTCGTTGGCGCAGCTCGGTTTCGGTTCGCTGACGGTGATCGGCAACAGCGTCGGCGGATACGCGGCAGTCCGCCTGGCCGAGCGCGTACCGGACCTGGTGCGCGGGCTGGTGCTGGTGCAGTCGGCCGGGTTCGCACCACTGAATGTGGTGACCAGAGCCATGTTCCGATTGATCGCGCGGCCCTCGGTGGCCCGGCGGTTCGTGGTCGTGAACGCACGGCTGTATCTGGGATCGCCACGAAACGAGGGTGTCCAGCCCCTCTTCGAGCGGGCTCGTGAGATACCGGGCGATCCGATCCGGCTCGCTGTGTACCGCAGTCTCTGGCGGAGCCTGGACGACCCGCGCGTCGACCTGGCCGGCGCCGCCCCGCTGCTCCCCGAGGTTCCCGTTCAGGTGGTCTGGGGCCGCAACGACCCGAGCAACCCCTGGCTGGTGAACCGGCGCGGCATCGCCCGCGCCCTGCCCGCGGCACCGGTCGCACTGCTGCCCACCCGGCACGAACCGTTCGCCGAGGTCCCCGAGCTGTTCCTCGAAGCCGTGCGCGAGTTTCTCGCGGGCCGTGCTGGAATGCGGCAATGAGATCCGCCGAGCCCGGTCGCCGGGCGCTGTTGAACGCGGGCAGGCAGCTGCTGGCCACCGAGAACCTGAGCAAGCTCTCGGTCAACGCCATCACAGCCGCCGCCGAGATGGCCAAAGGCAGCTTCTACCAGCACTGGCCCAGCAGGGAGTCCTACCTACTCGCCCTGCACCGCGCCTTTCACGACGAGCTCGACGCCCGGGTCGGCACGGCGACCGCCGATCTACCCCCCGGCGAGGAACGCCTCGCGGCCGGGATCACCGCCTACCTCGACGGTTGCCTGGCCGCTCCCGCGACAAAGGGCCTATTAGTACAGGCGCGAACCGACGCGGGCCTTGCCACCGAAGTGAGCGCCCGCAATTCCGCCGCCGCCACCCTGCTCACCACCGACCTCACGGCGATGGGCTGGACAGACCCGGAGCCCGTCGCCGTCCTGTTGGTAGCGGCAACAGCCGAAACCGCCTTACTCGAGTTGGACACACAGTCCCCGCGACCGGATCTTCGCGCCGCCCTGCTCCGCATCGCCCGCCCCTGACCCCGGAAACGACAGAAGGCCCGATCCAGAAGGATCGAGCCTTTAGTCTTGTGGGCGAAGGGGGACTTGAACCCCCACGTCCTTACGGACACTGGCACCTGAAGCCAGCGCGTCTGCCATTCCGCCACTCGCCCGAGCGACTGGAAAAATCTAACATGCCCCGCGGGCGAAAATAAAATCGATTCCCTGACCTGCGGCGAAGCCGCGGAATCCAGCCGGGGAACCGGGGGGCGCCGCCGGGAGTTACCCAGGTAGAGGATCGTGGATATCATGCAAGGAACGTGGTCGGGTCCGGACACGCCGTAACCAGCGTGTCGAGGAGGGCGGACACGCGCACCGAAGGGAGGGCTGTGATGGGCATCGTGTCGAGATTCGAACGTCGCTTACAGGGCGCTGTCGGTGACGTGTTCGCGAGGGTGTTCGGCGGCAGTGTGGTTCCCCAAGAGGTGGAGGCCGCGCTGCAGCGCGAAGCCGCAGATCAGATCCAGGATCTGGACGGTGGACATCGACTCGCGCCGAACAGCTACGTGATCACGATCAACGAAACCGATCACGGCAAGCTCGACGCCGATCACGACCTGACAACCAAAGCGTTCGCCAAACATCTGCAGGATTACATCCGGGAGCAGGGCTGGCAGACCTACGGCGAAGTACACGTGGCGTTCGAGGCATCACCTACGCTGCACACCGGAATGTTCAGAGCGAGCGGCCGCGTCGACCCCGACGCCGGTCGCGGGACGGCCCCACCTCGCACCGGACCGCCACAACGACCCGCACACCCGCAACCAGGAGCTGGCCCCATGACGCATAACTCAGGCTACGAGCCAAGCCGAGAGCCCGCGGAGTCCGATCCACGCAACCGCGGGTACGCACCGCCGCCCGCCGGCGCGCCAGGGGCTCCCTACCCGGCAGACGACTACGGCCGCGGTGGCGGCTACGGCGCGCCCGAGGCGCAGCCCGGATATGGCGACGCGTACGGCCAGCAGGGTGGCGACTACCAGAACGGCTACGACCCCGCCGCGCCCGCTCAGCAGGGCTACGGCCAGCAGGGTGGCTACGGCGCCGCGCCCGCGTACGGCGAGCCCGGTTACGACCAGCAGGGCGGCTACGGCCAGCAGGCGTACAGCCAGCAGGGTGGCTACGGCGCGCAGGGCGCCCAGCCCGGTTACGCCGAGCCCGGCTACGACCAGCAGGGCGGCTACGGCCAGCAGGGCTACGCCGAACCCCAACAGCAGGGCTACGGCCAGCAGGCCGGCTACGGCCAGCAGGGCTACGCCGACCCGGGCTACGACCAGCAGGGCGGCTACGGCCAGCAGGGCTACGCCGAACCCCAACAGCAGGGCTATGGCCAGCAGGGTTACGGCGCGCAGCCCGGCTATGCCGAGCCCGCCTACGGCCAGGAGGAGCAGGGCGGCTACGCCCAGCCCGCAGGCGGCTACGGCCAGCAGGGCTACGGCCAGCAGCAGGGCGCGGGCTACGCCGCCGCTCAGTCGAGCTACTCGGCCACGCTCCAGCTCGACGACGGCAGCGGCCGCACCTACGCGCTGCGCGAGGGTTCCAACATCATCGGCCGCGGCCAGGATGCCCACTTCCGGCTGCCCGACACGGGCGTGTCGCGTCGGCATATCGAGGTGCGCTGGGACGGCCAGACGGCCATGCTCTCGGACCTTGGTTCCACCAACGGGACGCTCGTCAACGGTTCCCCCGTGCAGGATTGGCAGCTCGCCGATGGCGACGTGATCCGGGCCGGACATTCCGAGATCCTGATCCGGATCGTCTGATCCCGTAAGCTGCGCGGTGCACGTCACGAGTCGACGCTGTCGGCTCTATGATGCTGCCATTACACGCACGGTCCCGACCTCGGGGCCCGCAAGCCAGCACGCTGGTGGGGGTGGTTCGGCCCGCACCTGCCGTACCGACGTACCCGGGCAAACAGGAGGTGGAACGCCGTGCAGGGATTGATCCTGCAATTGACCCGCGCGGGGTTCCTGCTGCTGCTCTGGTTGTTCGTCTGGGCCGTTCTGCGGACCTTGCGCAGCGATATCTACGCGGCATCCGGCATACGGATACAGCCGAGGGCAACCCGCGGTAATCGCGGATCCATCGGTCTGCCCTCCTTCAGCCGAAGCCAGAAGGGCGCCAAGTATCTAGTGGTGACTCATGGTTCACTCGCCGGCACTCGAATCACCCTCGGCACGCAACCGGTTCTCATCGGACGCGCCGACGATTCGACGCTGGTACTCACCGACGACTACGCCTCGACCAGGCACGCGCGACTGTCTCAGCGTGGTGACGACTGGTACGTGGAAGACCTCGGTTCCACCAATGGCACGTATCTCGACCGCGCGAAAGTCACCACCGCCGTCCGTGTTCCGCTCGGCACTCCGGTGCGAGTCGGCAAAACAGTGATCGAGCTGCGATCGTGACACTTGTTCTGCGCTACACCGCGCGAAGCGACCGCGGACTCGTCCGGGGCAACAACGAAGATTCGGTCTACGCGGGCGCACGCCTGTTAGCGCTGGCCGACGGCATGGGTGGGCACGCCGCCGGAGAAGTGGCCTCGCAGTTGATGATCGCCGCACTGGCGCATCTCGACGACGACGAGCCGGGCGAGGACATCCTCGGCAAGCTCGACCACGCCACGCATTCCGGCAACGCCGCCATCGCCGACCACGTCGAGGCCGAACCCGAACTCGACGGCATGGGCACCACGCTCACCGCGATCCTGTTCGCGGGCCGCAAGCTCGGCCTCGTCCATATCGGCGACTCGCGGGCCTACCTGCTGCGCGACGGCGAACTCGCCCAGATCACCCGCGACGACACGTTCGTGCAGTCGCTGGTCGACGAGGGAAGGATCACCGCCGAACAGGCGCACACCCACCCGCAGCGTTCGCTGATCATGCGTGCCCTCACCGGCAACGAGATCGAGCCGACGCTGATCATGCGCGAAGCCCGCGCCGGTGACCGTTATCTGCTGTGCTCCGACGGACTTTCGGACGTGGTGAGCGACGAGACCATCGGCAACACCATGCGCGAGGGCAACACCGACGAGTGCGCCGACCGGCTCATCGAGCTGGCGCTGCGCAGCGGTGGTCCGGACAATGTGACCGTCGTCGTCGCCGATGTGATCGACCTCGACTACGGCCAGAGCCACCCGATTCTCGCGGGCGCCGCCTCCACCGAGGAGGAGGAAGACTCCCCGCCGCCGAATACCGCGGCAGGGCGAGCCGCCGCCATGCGTCCGCCCCGCGCGCAACCGCGCCGGGCCGCCGCCGCGCCGCCGCCGCCGGAAACGAAGTCGCACAAGCTGCGCTGGCTGCTGTTGTCGCTGGCGTTGATCGCCGCGGTGGCCATCGGACTCGTGGTGGGCTACAAGATGATTCGCAGCAACTACTACGTGGGCGCCGACAACGACAAGGTGGTCGTGATGCGCGGCCTGCCCGGTTCGATCCTCGGCTACTCGATCCACGACGTGGAGCTCACGGGCTGTGTGAACAGCAAGAGCGAGCTCACTCTCGTCGAGGTGGGCAAGCCCGCGCCGAGCGGTTGCAAGACGCTGATGGTCAGCGACCTGAAGCAGACCGGGCGCGAACAGGTGCAGAAGGGCCTGCCGCCGGATTCGCTGGACAAGGCGCGCGGCAGCATGAAGGTGCTGGCGCAGAACGAGCTCCTTCCGCCCTGCCCGAAGAAGGAAACGGTCCCCCAGCCCGGCGTGCTGCCGCCCGAGCAGACCCCGGTGATCCCCGGTGGCGCACCGACTCCCGGCCCTGACCAGCCCTCGACACCGACCACGACCACCCCGGCGCCGACCACCACAACTGTTCCTCCGACAACCCCGCAGATCTCAGGGGAGAACTGCCGGGTGACGGACTGATGTCCGCACCGCCACCGCCGTCGGCTGGGGCGTTCCCCAGTCCCCCTGGTGGATTCGCGCCGGCGCCGCCGCCGTCGACGCGACGCAACCAGGAGTTGCTGTTGCTGGCGGGCGCGGCGGGCATCACGACGGTGTCGTTGTTCATCGTCGAGGCGAGCCAGGAACAGTCGATCACCACCGACATCGCCAAGTACGGGGTGGCGTTCCTCGCGCTGTTCGGGATCGCGCATCTCGCGGTGCGCCGGTTCGCGCCGTTCGCGGACCCGCTCCTACTACCGATTGTGGCGCTGCTCAACGGATTGGGGCTGGTGCTGATTCACCGGCTCGATCTCGCCGAAGCGCAGAAGGCGGCGTACGACGCGACAGCGGTCCCCTCCCCCGACGCCAACCAGCAGATCATGTGGACCGGCCTCGGCATCGTGGTGTTCATCAGCCTGCTCATCGTCTTGCGGGACTACCGCACGCTGGCGCGCTACACCTACACACTAGGCCTGGTCGGGCTGGTCGCGCTGGCGATTCCGGCACTGTTGCCGAGCCGGTTCTCCGAAGTCAACGGCGCCAAGATCTGGATCCGGCTGCCCGGATTCAGCATGCAGCCGGGCGAATTCGCGAAGATCCTGCTGATCATCTTCTTCGCGGGCGTTCTGGTGGCCAAGCGTGATCTGTTCACCGCGGCGGGCAAGCACTTCCTCGGCATGGAGTGGCCGCGGCCACGCGATATGGGCCCGATCCTGATCGTGTGGATCGTCTGCATCGGCGTGCTCGTGCTCGAAAAAGACCTCGGCACTTCGCTGCTCATTTTCAGCACGGTGTTGGTGATGATCTACATCGCCACCGAACGGGTGGGCTGGCTGATCATCGGCGGCGGGCTGCTCGCGCTCGGATTCGTGTTCGCCTACGAGCTGTTCGGGCATGTGCGCGTGCGCGTGGACACCTGGCTGCACCCGTTCGACGACTACCACAACACCGGCTACCAGATCTCGCAGTCGATGTTCGGCTTCGCCACCGGCGGGCTCGCGGGCACCGGCCTCGGCAGCGGACGACCCCAGCAGGTGCCCTTCGCCAAGACCGACTTCATCGTCACCACCATCGGCGAGGAACTGGGCCTGATCGGGCTCACCGCGGTGCTGATGCTGTTCCTGATCTTCATCGTCCGCGGGCTGCGCACCGCGCTGGCCGTGCGTGACAGCTTCGGCAAGCTGCTCGCGGCCGGGTTGTCGTTCACCATCGCGATCCAGATCTTCGTGGTCGTCGGCGGTGTCACCAAACTGATTCCACTCACCGGTCTGACCACGCCGTTCATCTCCTACGGCGGTTCGTCGCTGCTGGCGAACTACGCGCTGCTCGGGCTGTTGATGAAGATCTCCGATGCGGCTCGCGCACCGGCACCGGCCCGTAAGCGCGCGCCCGCACCGATCGCCGACGCGGCCACGGAACTGGTCCGCAGGCCGGAAAGCAGGGTGAGCGAATGAACACACCTCTGCGTCGTGTCGCCGTCGCCGTCATGGTGATGGTGGTGGCGTTGCTCGTGAACGCGACCTACCTGCAGGTGGTCAAGGCCGACGATCTGCGTAGCGATCCGCGTAACTCACGGGTGCTGCTCGACGAGTACTCGCGCCAGCGCGGTCAGATCTCCGCGGGCGGCACCGTGCTCGCCGGCTCGGTCGCGACCGACGACCGGTACAAGTACCTGCGCGAATACCCCTCCGACCCCTCCGCGTACGCACCGGTCACCGGCTTCTACTCGATGCAGTACGGCAAGACCGGGCTCGAGCTGGCCGCGGACCCGCTGCTCTCGGGCAACGACTCGAGCCTGTTCGGGCGTCGGCTCATCGACATGTTCTCCGGGCGCGATCCGCGCGGCGCGAACGTGCTCACCACGCTGAATCCGATGATGCAGCAGGTCGCCTACGAACAGATGACCTCGAAGGGCTACACCGGCGCGGTCGTGGCGATCGAGCCGAGCACCGGCAAGATCTTGACCATGGTCTCCACGCCCAGCTACGACCCCAACGAACTGTCGGGCCACGACGGCGCGGCGGGTCGGGCGGCCTGGGAGCGGCTGAGCACCGACCCGAGTCAGCCGATGCTCAACCGCGCTGTCTCGCAGACCTATCCGCCGGGGTCGACGTTCAAGACCGTCGTCACCGCGGCCGCGCTGTCCAACGGTGTCGCCGGTCCGAACGACCAGTTCACGGCGGCGCCCAACATCACCCTGCCCGGGACCAGCACCACGCTGGAGAACTACAACGGCACCACCTGCGGTGACATGCCGACGGCCAGCCTCTACGACGCGTTCCGGCGTTCGTGCAACACCGCGTTCGTCGAACTCGGCGTGAAGGTCGGCGCGGCCAAACTCAAGGACGAGGCCGCCGCGTTCGGCATCGGAGTCGAGGATCCGCCCAGTGTGCCGATCCCGGTCGCCGAATCGACCGTCGGCCCGATCCCGGACAACGCCGCGCTCGGCCAGTCGAGCATCGGTCAGCGCGACGTGTCGGTGACACCGCTCAATGTCGCGGTGATCGCCGCGACCATCGCCAACGGCGGCACCAGGATGCAGCCGTATCTGGTCGATCAGACCCAGGCGCCCGATCTGTCCGAGCTCAGCAAGACCAAACCGGTCAGCGTCGGGCAGGCGGTGAGCCCCCAGGTAGCGTCGACCCTGACCGATCTGATGGTCGCCTCGGAAGCCAATACCGTGGGCGGTGGGCGGTCGCCTTACCAGATCGCGTCGAAGACCGGAACCGCCGAACACGGCAGTAATCCCCGTAACACCCCGCCACATGCTTGGTATATGGCCTTCGCGCCCGCGCAGAACCCGAAGATCGCCATCGCGGTGATCGTCGAGAACGGCGGCAACAGGCAGTTGGCTGCCACCGGAGGTTCGGTGGCGGCACCGATCGCCAGGTCTGTGCTAGACGCGGGCCTGGCAGGGGGCTGAACGAAATGAGTGTGCGAGTGACAACACGGGGGCCCCGATGCTGAACAACGGCGCCATGATCGCCGACCGCTACCGCCTGCAGCGGCTCATCGCCACGGGCGGTATGGGTCAGGTGTGGGAAGCGATGGACACCCGGCTCGATCGCCGGGTGGCGGTCAAGGTCCTCAAAACCGAGTTCTCCGCCGACCCGACCTTCCGTGCGCGGTTCCGGGTGGAAGCGCGCACCACCGCGCAGCTCAACGCACCCGGGATCGCGGGCATCTACGACTACGGCGAGACCACCGACCCGTCGGGCGGCGAGACCGCGTACCTGGTGATGGAGCTCGTGCAGGGCGAACCGCTCAACGCGGTGCTCAACCGCATGGGCAGGCTCTCGGTCATCCAGGGTCTGGACATGCTCGAGCAGACCGGGCGCGCGCTCGAGGTCGCGCACGCGGCAGGCGTGGTGCACCGCGACGTGAAGCCGGGCAACATCCTGGTGACGCCGACCGGTCAGGTGAAGATCACCGACTTCGGCATCGCCAAGGCGGTCGACGCCTCGCCGGTGACCAAGACCGGCATGGTGATGGGCACCGCCCAGTACATCGCGCCCGAACAGGCCGTCGGCGAGGACGCCACCGCGGCCTCCGACGTGTACTCCCTCGGCATCGTCGGCTACGAAGCACTGGCCGGAGTCCGTCCGTTCACCGGTGAGGGCGCGATCACCGTCGCGATGAAGCATGTGCGCGACGCGCCCCCGCCGATGCCCGACGACCTGCCCGCGAACGTGCACGAACTGATCGCCATCACGATGGCCAAGGATCCGTTGCAGCGCTACAGCAGCGGTGGCGAGTTCGCCGACGCCGTGGCCGCGGTGCGCGCCGGACACATGCCGCCGATCCCCGGCGGCGCCACCGGTCCGTCGATGACCGGTGCGACCCGGGTGCTGCCGCCCGGCCCGACCGTCGCGATTGCCGCGGCCGGTGCCGCCGCCGCGGCCGACTACGACGGCGCGACCATGCGCTTCGGCCATCAGCCGGGCGGCCCGGTCGGTCCGCCGACCGGCGGTTACAGCGGTCCGGCCACCCAGGCGGCCGCGCCGGCGCCGGTCCCCGCGAGCAACGCCAAGAACAACCAGAAGTGGCTGATCGCGCTCGGTGTCGGCGCGCTGCTGCTCGGTGGCGGCGTGCTGTGGTTGCTGTTCGGCACTGAACCGAACCGGGATTCGGGCACCACGACCACCACCGTGCAGACCACCAAGCCGGTGCCGCCGCCGGTGACCACCACCAGGCCCGTGCCGCCGCCGGTCGTCACCGAGGAACCGCCGACCACGACGGAACCGCCGCGTCCGACGACCACCACCGAGCCGCCGACGACGACCACCGAGCCCACCACCACCACGGCGCCGCCGACCACCACCAGCAAGACCAAGCCGACGACGACGCCGAAGACAACCAAACCGGAAGCGACCACCACGGCGCCCGCCGGCGGAACAACCACCGTGGGCCGCCCCCGGCTGCCCACCTTCGACCTGCCGTTCCCCGACAGCGACACTGCCGTAGGCCCGACCATAGGACAACCATGACGACCCCGAAGAATCTCTCCTCTCGGTATGAGCTGGGCGAGATCATCGGGTTCGGCGGCATGTCGGAGGTGCACCGCGCCCGCGACGTTCGCCTGTCCCGCGACGTGGCGATCAAGGTGCTGCGCGCCGATCTGGCCCGCGATCCCACGTTCTACCTGCGGTTCAAGCGCGAAGCGCAGAACGCGGCCGCGCTGAACCACCCGGCCATCGTGGCCGTGTACGACACCGGCGAGGCCACCGTCGACGGCGGGCCGCTGCCCTACATCGTCATGGAGTACGTCGAGGGCGACACCCTGCGCGACATCGTGCGCGGCAAGGGACCGCTGGCGCCGCGCAAGGCGATGGAAGTCGTGGCCGATGTGTGCGCCGCGCTCGATTTCAGCCATAAGGCCGGAATCGTGCACCGTGACATGAAGCCGGCCAACATCATGATCAACCGCGCGGGTGCGGTGAAGGTGATGGACTTCGGCATCGCGCGCGCGATCGCCGACAGCGCCAACCCGATGACCCAGACCGCCGCGGTGATCGGCACCGCCCAGTACCTCTCACCCGAGCAGGCACGCGGCGAGACCGTCGACGCGCGCTCCGACGTGTACTCGGTCGGCTGTGTGCTGTTCGAGATCCTCACCGGGCAGCCGCCGTTCACCGGTGACTCGCCGGTCGCTGTCGCCTACCAGCACGTGAAGGAAGATCCCCCGCTGCCGTCGTCGGTCAACCCCGGCGTACCGCGCGAGCTCGATTCGGTGATCCTCAAGGCGATGGCCAAGAACCCGGCCAACCGGTACCAGACGGCCGCGGAGATGCGGGCCGACCTGATCCGGGTGCTCGGCGGGCAGAAGCCGAGCGCGCCGATGGTGATGAACGACGAAGACCGCACCGACTACGACGACGAGCCGGGCCCGCGGACCTTCCACGATCGCCGCGACGACACCTCCGAGCACCCCGCGGTCGGGCCGCCCGGCGAGGAACGTAACCGCACCGGGCTGATCGCGCTCGGTGTCGCGGCCGCGCTCGCCGTGGCGTTCGGGTTGTTCTGGGTGCTGGTCGGGCCGGGCAGCCGGGCTGATCAGGTGGCCGTTCCCGACCTGTCGGGCAAGCCGGCTCAGCAGGCGCAGAACGAACTACAGCAGTCCGGTTTCTATGTGGCCGTGCAGGAGAAGCCGGACGGCAAGGTGGCGCCGGGCAATGTGATCGCGACCCAGCCGCTCGGCGGTTCGCGCATCGACGAGGGCAGCACGGTGACGTTGCAGGTCTCGACCGGCCCGACGCAGGTGCAGTTGCCGCGACTGTTCGGGATGAGCCAGACCGAGGCCGAGCAGAAGCTGAATTCGATCGGCCTGCAAATGGATCCGAACGTGGTGCGCAAGGCGTCGAGCACAGCCGAGAACGGCAAGGTGATCGCGCAGGATCCGAGCGAGGGCGTGCGGGTCGACATCGACCGGCCGATCGTCGTCACCATCGGCAGCGGTCCGGAGCAGGTCCGGGTGCCGACCGTGGTGGGCCAGGACATCTCGATCGCCCAGCCGAATCTGGTCGACCCCGCCGGTTTCAAGGTCGAGATCCAGGAGGTGAAGTCCTCGCTGCCGAAGGGCCAGGTGCTCGCCACCAACCCGGCGGGCGGCAGCAACGCGGAGAAGGGCTCGACCATCACGGTCCAGGTCTCCGCCGGTGACCGCATCACCGTCCCCGATCTCACCGGGCTCACGCCGGTGCAGGCCCAGGAAAGACTGCGCGGCGAAGGGTGGACCGGTCAGCTCAGCCAGACCACGGTGATCACCCTCGACGGCAATGCCTCGGGCAAGGTCGTCGGGCAGAGTCCGGCGGCCGGTTCGACAGTGACGATCAACGGCAATGTGGTGCTGCATGTAGGAGCTTCACCGATTCCGCGTTGAGGTCTCGATTGGATGGCGAACGCGTCTGTCGCGCCTACACGGGCGCAGAATGAGGCTGCTTTCATCCCATCCAGCGTTGCTGACGAGGAGGTATAGCCCCTATGACGACAGCCAGGGACATCATGAAGCCCGGTGCGCAGTGGATCACCCGCGGTGACACCGTGGCGACCGCGGCGACGGCGATGGCCGATCTCGGAGTCGGGTCGCTCGTCGTCGCCGATGACGACGAGCGCATGTGCGGCATCATCACCGACCGCGACATCGTGGTGAAGTGCGTCGCGCTCGGACTGTCTCCCGATCTGACGACGGCCGCGGAACTCTGCGAGTCGACACCGCGATGGGTGAGCGCGGACGCCGATGTGGAAGACGTGCTCGACCAGATGGAGTCGCACCGGGTGAAGCGGATGCCGGTGATCGAGAACAAGCGCCTGGTCGGAATGATCAGCGAGGCCGATCTCGCTCGCCACCTCGACGACAATCAGCTCGGCGAATTCGTGACCGCCATCTACGGACGGCCGTGAGCTAGCTCAAATCCAGGTGGGTGTTCATCGACATGGCTTCGGTGGCCAGGTCGGTGAGCTCCACTACACGCACGCCGTGGGTGCGGAGTTTGTCCACACCCTCGCAGGCGGCGACGAACAGGCTCGGCTCGCGCCAGGCGATGACCACCGTGGGAATGCCCGCGGCCAGAATGCGATCGGTGCACGGCGGCCGGGTCGCGGTGGCGCGGGTGGAGCACGGTTCGAGGGTGCTGTAGATCGTTGCCCTGGTCAGGCGGGGGTCGTCGGGGTCGAGCTTGTTCAGCGCGGCCTCTTCGGCGTGTACCTTCGCGTCGGTTTCGCGGGAGAAGCCGGTCGCGATCTCCACCCCGTCGGCGACGATCACCGCGCCGACCGAATAGGCCGTCTCGCTGGGGGGACAGTTCCTGGCGAGTTCTATCGCCCTGTGCATGAACCGGTGGTCGGTGTCGTCGTAGCTCATGTCTTTTCCCTGTGGTGGGCGAGTTATCCACAACCCTCGCGTGATGTGGAATCTGTCATGTTCAGGTGTGGAGAAAAGTTGTCCGCGAACTGTGGACAGTGCGATTTTCCCAGGTCAGTGCAGTGATTCCATTCGCGGTACCAGTTAGTTGCGGGGCCTGGAATCAGGTCTGACCAGGTAGTTCAGCACAGCGACATCCCCAAGTTGTTCCACACCCGCCAGGTGCAGCCTGCGACCGGCGCCGCCGGGGAAATCGGCCGGTCCGACGAAGCGTGGGGCCGCCGGGTCGCCGACCAGGATCGGAGCGATCGCCAGGCGGATCTCGTCGACCAGGTCGGCGGCGAGGAAGCCGGTGTGCATGCCGGTGCCGCCTTCGACCATGAGCCTGTGGATGCCTCGGTCGCCGAGGTCGGTGACGAGAGCGGAGAGCGCGAGTCGCTCACCGAGGCTGACCACCTCGGCGAGTCCGTCGAGCCGATCGCCCAGCTTCGCGGCGCCCGCGCTGGAGGTGTAGACGAGTTTGTCGCCGCCGGTGTGCCAGAAGCTCAGGTGTGGATCGAGATCACCGGAATCGGTGACGGTCACTTTCACCGGATACTCCGGTTTGCCCGCCGCCACCCGCGCGGCCCGGCGCTCGGCGCTGTTCACGAGCAACCGGGGATTGTCGCTGCGCAGTGTCTGCGCACCGATCAGGATCGCGTCGGATTCGGCGCGGATCTGGTCGACCCGATCGAAGTCGGCCGTGTTCGACAGCAGGAGTCGCTGCGCACTCGCGTCATCGATATAGCCGTCGAGACTGGCCGCCACCGAGAGCAAAACCTTCATTTGGTCACCAGCGCGGCGACCTCCGCCTCGAGCGTGGCGACGAGTGCCTCCGACGGACGTTCGCCGCAGACCTCCAGCCAGTTGGCGAGCATCCGGTGCCCGCCCTGGGTGAGCACGGACTCGGGGTGGAATTGCACGCCGTGGATGGGCAGAGTGCGGTGACGCACCGCCATCACGATGCCGCTCTCGGTGTGGCCGACGACCACGAGTTCGTCGGGCATGGTGTCGGGGAGAACGGTCAGCGAGTGGTAGCGGGTGGCGGTGAAGGGGTCGGGTAGCCCGGCCAACACGCCGGACCCGAGATGGAACACGTCGCTGGTCTTGCCGTGCAGCAGTTCGGGCGCTCGGTCGACGGTGCCGCCGAACGCCTCGCCGATCGCCTGATGTCCGAGGCACACGCCGAGCAGCGGCATGGTGTGCTTCGCGGCCGCGTGCACGAGCGGGATGCTCGCTCCCGCCCGGTCGGGGCTGCCGGGGCCGGGGCTCACCAACACGCCGTCGAACGCGCCGCCCTCGTCGCCGGTGGTGAGCAGGGTGTCCAGATCGTCGAGGCGGGGATCGTCATTGCGCCAGACCACGACGTCGGCACCAAGCTGGCCTAGGTACTGGACCAGGTTGAACACGAAGCTGTCGTAGTTGTCGACGACCAATACACGCATGCGTCGAGGGTACGTGGCGACCCAGTAGGTCGTCGCATCCATTACCTGGTGGGATAGCCTAGGAGTTACCTGTACTCCGAATTCGAGGACGTCATGCCCAAGTCCAAGGTCCGCAAGAAGGCCGACTACACCCCGAGCCCCGCCAGCCGTACGCCGGTGAAGGTGAAAGCGGGGCCGTCGCCGGTCTGGTACGTCGCGATCATGCTGGGCTTCATGCTCGCCGGCCTGGTGTGGCTGATCGTTTACTACCTGGCACAGGACCACATCGCTTTCATGCTCGATCTGGGTGCCTGGAACTTCCTGATCGGGTTCGGCCTGATGGTCGTCGGCCTGATCATGACCATGCGATGGCGCTGATCGCAGCGGATTACACCCGTGTTATTCATGCACACCTGTGGATAACCCTGTGCACAACTCGAGGATAGAGGGGCGAACAACCGCGTGAACGACGCACAACCTGTCTCGTGGTCGACCCCTACCGCAGGCCTGCTCGTCGTCACCGGCGGCGGAATCCTGCTGGTCGTGGCCGCAATTCTCGCTCAGGACGGGCCGAGCAGGCTACTCGTCGGCGTCGCCGCTGTGGCGGTGCTGGCAACGGCCGTGCTCGGTTTCCGGCAGCGCCCCCGGCTCACCATGATTCCCGGCGCCGCGCCGCGCCTGGTGGTCGGCACGTTCACCGGTCCGAAAGACTACCCGATCGACCGGATCGACCGGATTCGGATGGTGTCCTACCGCCGGATCGGCCGCAAAAGCGCGATGCTCGAGGTCGACGTGCACCACGAGGGCACCGAGCGCTTGCTGATCTTCGGCCGCTGGGACCTCGGCACCAACCCCCACGATGTGTACGACACGCTGGTCGTCAACGGCTTCGCCTCGGTGACCTCCGACTGACGTTGTTTCACGTGAAGCAAAGGACTCCCCGCCGTGATTCGTCACGGCGGGGAGTTTTTTGTGGCTGTGATCAGTCGATACTCACGGCTGAGATGATGACCGGGTCGGTCGGGCGATCATTGCGATCGGTCTTCACCGAGGCGATCGCGTCGACCACCTTGCGCGAATCGGGGTCGACCACCTCGCCGAAGATCGAGTGCTTGCGGTTGAGATGCGGCTGCGCGCCGACGGTGATGAAGAACTGTGAACCATTGGTCTCGGTACCGGCGCCCGCATTGGCCATCGCGAGCAGATAGCCGCGGTCGAAGCGTAGATCCGGGTGGAACTCATCGGCGAACTCGAAGCCCGGCCCACCTCGGCCGGTGCCTGTCGGATCGCCGCCCTGGATCATGAACCCCGGGATGATCCGGTGAAAGACGGCGCCGTCGTAGAACGGGCCACTTTCCGTACCTCCGGCATTGACGGTGGAGTACGGCGCGGTGCCGTCGGCGAGACCGACGAAGTTGCGCACCGTCTTCGGGGCGTGGTTACCGAAAAGCGCGATCCTGATATCGCCGTGGTTGGTGTGCAGAGTCGCCACGGCCGTCTGGTTGGGTGAGGTCACGCAGTTATGGTGCCACGCGGCACGCCGAATCCGTTTGTGCCACAGTGGTCGAATGAAGCTTCGTAATCCACTGCTCGCGTCGCTCGCGCTCGCCGGGGCGGGCGCCCTGGCCTACCTGGCCCGCGCCAAGCGTCCGCAACTGCCGGAACCGGCCGCCGAGCCGCCGCGTCTGGGGTATTCCCGCAACGGCTCGGCGCACTAGTTCCGGCTGTCGATCAGCGGCTGACCGACTTCTTGTACTGGATCTGAGCCAGCGGCACGAACACGACCAGGATCACCACGATCCAGACCAGCGATGTGGTGATCGGATGCTGCATCGTCCAAGCCTGCGAGGGTGGCGCCAGCGGGTTGACGTTGCCGAACAGGTTGCGCACCGCCTGGGTGACCGCGGACATCGGATTCCACTCGGCGAACACCCGCAGCGGTGTCGGCAGAGCGTCGATCGGCACGAACGCGTTGGACAGGAACGTCAGCGGGAAGATCACCATGAAGCTGGCGTTGTTGAACACCTCCGGTGCCCGTACGAGCAGGCCGACCACGGCCATCATCCACGACAACGCGTACGCGAAAAGCAACATCAACGCGTAGGCCAGCACCGCATCGAGGAACGACCCGCGGATACGCCAGCCGACGAGCAGGCCGGTCAGCGACATCACCACCAGGCTCACGATGTTGATCACCACATCGCTGACGGTGCGACCGACCAACACTGCCGATGACGCCATCGGCAGTGTCCGGAATCGGTCGATGATGCCCTTCTGCATGTCCTCGGCCAAGCTCGCGCCGGTGAACGAGGCGCCGAACACCACGGTCTGAACGAAGATGCCCGCGATCAGGAATTCTCGGTAGCCGCCTTCCACACCCTCGACCTTGATCGCCGAGCCGAAGACGTAGGCGAACATGAGCACGAACATGATCGGCGACATCGTCGTGAAGATCAGCACGTCGGGCACGCGCTTGATCTTGATGACATTGCGTTTGGCGATAGTGATGCTGTCGCTCACCACCATCGACAGTCGTTCGCCGAGGCTGGGACGGTGCACCTCGGCCTTGTCGAGTGCGACGCTCATCGGTTCTTTCCTTCCGCGGCGCCCACGGTCTCCGACTCGCGATCGCCGTTGACGAGTTCTTCGGCCTCGTGCCCGGTGAGCGTCAGGAAGACGTCGTCGAGCGAGGGTCTGCGTAGTGCGACATCGTTGATGTCCACCTTGTGCTCGGTGAGCCTGCCGATCGCGGTGACCAGGTCCTGCGATCCGTCGGCCACCGGCACGATGAGCTTGCGCAGCCCGGGTTCGAGATGGATCTCGCCATCGGCGAGCCCACTGAGCACCTGCTGGGCGACGGCCAGTTGGTCGACGGCGCCGACGGTGAGTTCGATCCGGTCGCCACCGACGAGGGCCTTGAGTTCGTCGGCCGTGCCGCGCGCGATCACCTTGCCGCGGTCGATCACCGCGATCGAATCGGCGAGGCGGTCGGCCTCGTCCATGTACTGGGTGGTGAGCAGCAGCGTGGTGCCGCCGGCGACCAGTTCCTCGATGACATCCCACAGATCGAGCCGGGCACGCGGGTCGAGACCGGTGGTCGGCTCGTCGAGGAACAGCACCGGCGGATTGGCCACCAGCGCGCCCGCCAGGTCCAGGCGCCTGCGCATACCGCCGGAGTAGCCCTTCACCGGACGGTCGGCGGCGTCGCTGAGCCGGAAGCGGTCGAGCAGTTCGCGGGCCCGTTCCTTACTGCGCTGGGTGCCGAGGTGGTAGAGCCTGCCGACCATCTCGAGATTCTCGAAGCCGGTGAGGTATTCGTCGACCGCGGAATACTGGCCGGAGGCGCCGATGCGCGAGCGCAGGGCCTGTGGATTGTTGAGTACGTCGATGCCCGCGACGGTGGCGGTGCCCTCATCGGGTATCAGCAGAGTGGTGAGAACGCGAACAGTCGTGGTCTTTCCCGCGCCATTGGGGCCGAGAAGCGCGGTGACGGTACCTTCCGGAACGGACAGGTCGAGTCCGTCCAGGGCGACGAGCTGCCCGTACCGTTTGACCAGACCCTCGGCGACGATTGCGTCGGGCATGATTCTCCTGAAGTCGTGGTTGGCGATGTTTTGCCCAGTATTGCCCTACCCACCGACAAGTCGCACCCCAAATTTCAGCGGGCCCGCGCTTCAGACGTACACAATTGTTCGACATGCCGACGCGATGCGACACGCGGCGAATCGGACTGATTTTCTGTCACAGAGCACGAACGAGTACGTCGGTTCCCTGGGTGGTTGCCAGGCGCGGCACGAGAACATGTTCACCGGCAATTCCCCGTAAAACCTTGCGTACCAGCCGATTCCGTTCTTCGTAAGACACCTGACAGGTATCGAGCGCCCACACCGGCCCCTCGCCGCACCCCGGACCACCACCGATACCCGCGCCGACACCAGGAAAATCTCGCCAACTCGCCAGGTGCGCGCACACTAATTCCGCGCGTATCGCGTAGGATCGTTCACGTCGGCCCCTCCCCCCCGGGCCGACCCTACGCGGGCCTCGGCTAACTCCCCCCCTTCGCCGAGGCCCGCTCCCCATTTTCCGGCAAGGTCGCAGCTCGGTACACCACCCGATGCGCACCGATACGCCGAGCGTCACAGTCCGGCCACGTTCCGGCGATCACCCGGCTACCAGGGTTATCGTCGCCCCATGGTGCCTGGTCGCGGTGCGATCGCCGGGGTCGTCTTATCGATGACGATCCTGGTCGGCTGCACCGGCTCCACCGACGACGAACACCCCACCGCGACGCCCTCCGCCGAGGTCCCCCCGAATCAAGTCGCCGGCGTCGCCCTGCCCGCCGACGCGGTCGACAAGGCCATCGGTCGCCTCGACGAACTGGCGGGCTCGCTGATGGACTCCAGTGGTATCCCAGGGATGGCTGTGGCCGTCGTCCACGGTGGAAAGACCGTGTATGCCAAGGGTTTCGGAGTTCGCGAAGCCGGCGCTCCGGACAAGATCGACGCCGATACCGTCTTCCAGCTCGCCTCGGTGTCGAAGTCGCTCGCCGCGACCGTCGTGGCCAACCAGGTCGGCGCGAACACGGTCGAGTGGACGACGCCGGTGGTCGCTCATCTCCCGTCGTTCGCGCTGGCCGATCCCGCCACCACGGCCCAACTCACCGTCGGCGACCTGTTCGCGCACCGCAGCGGCCTGCCCGACCACGCGGGCGATCGGCTCGAAGACCTCGGCTACGACCAGGCCGCGATCCTCGACAAACTTCGCCTCGAACCCCTCGACCCGTTCCGCGTCACCTACCACTACACCAACTTCGGGCTCACCGCCGCGGCCGAATCCGTCGCCGCGGCGGCCGGCAAGGACTGGGCCCAGCTGTCGGCCGATGCCCTCTACACACCGCTCGGCATGCGCGACACCAGCTCTCGCTTCGACGACTTCCGTGCCCGTCCGAATCACGCGGTGGGGCACGTGAACATCGACGGCGAATGGGTCGCCCGCTACGTGCGCGACCCCGACCCCCAGTCCCCCGCGGGCGGCGCGAGCTCGTCGGTGAACGACATGGCCCGCTGGCTCACGATGCTGCTCGGCGACGGCACGACGGGCGCGACCACCATCGCCCCGCCCGAAGCCCTGCTGCCCGCCGTCACACCCCAGATCGTCTCGGCGCCGCCCACGACCCCCACCGCACGGGCAGGCAGCTACGGGTACGGCTTCAACGTGTCGGTCTCCTCGGCGGGTCGCACCGCCAACAGCCATTCCGGCGCCTTCTCCCTCGGCGCGGCGACCAACTTCCTGGTGATCCCGTCCGCCGACGTGGCCATCGTCGCGCTGACGAACGCGGCGCCGCTGGGCATTCCGGAGACCCTGACCGCCGAGTTCGGCGATCTGGTGCAGTTCGGCGAGGTGCGCGAGGACTGGCGCGGGCTGTACCGCGACGCGTTCGTCGCGGCCGACGCACCGGAAGGCGACCTGTCCGGCAAGACTGCCCCGTCCGATCCGGCTCCCGCACAGGCACTGTCGACCTACACGGGCACCTACGACAGCGACTACTGGGGCCCCGCGACGATCTCGGCGACACCGACCGGCCTGGTCCTCACCATCGGCCCCGCACGGCGGGAGTACCCACTGCGGCACTGGGAGGGCGACACCTTCGCCTTCGAGCCCAGCGGCGAGAACGCCCCGCCCGGCAGCGTCTCCTCGGCACGGTTCACCGACGGCAGGCTGACCATCGATTACTTCGACGAGAACGGCCTCGGCACCTTCGCCAAGAGCGGTTGATCAGGCGAGCGCGCGCCATGCGGTCGCCAGCCGCGCCGCCCTGACCTTGCCCGCCACCCCGAGCAGCGGAACGTCACGCTCCCAGCGCTTCCTGACCTCGGGGTCCACCGGCGCCCACAGTGGCTCCAGTTCGGCCCGCAAGCCGGTCAGCCGATCGAAGAGACCGCCGAGCGCGATGTGCACACCCGGAGAGCTCGGATCCTCGGCGCCGACCCCACGTACCGCCGCAAACAGCGCCAGCAGCTGTTCTACGGGCTCAGCAGGCCACTGGGACAACCTGGCCACCCGAACCAGCTGACCGAGCACAGCGGCCACCACATGCAGGTCCTCGACCGTCCGGAACGGCTTCAGATAGTCCGTGTAGCCGTCACCGGGCAGCATTTCGCCCGGCGCGGCATCGAAGGTGACTCCCGCGTGCGGGATCTCGGGCGCGAACGGCAACGCGGGCAACGGCGACACCGCGGCGGCCGCACCGGCGGGCACCAGCACAGCTCGCAGGATCGGCCTGCCGTCGGGCTGGGTACCGGATCGGGCGATCACCAGGAACCGATCGGCGAACGTACCGAGCGTGGCAAAGGATTTCGTTCCGCTGACGGCGCCGTCCTCGCCCACCGTGGTGGTCATCGTCGACGGCCGCGCGCCGGCGCCTTCGGTCGCGCACATCGAGGACAGCTCGGTGGGATCGAGCGAGGGCACCAGCGCGTGCAGCGCTTCCTGATATCCCCCGAGAAACGCGGGACCTGTGCCGGCACTGTCGAATCCGGCGATCGCCGCGCGGTCGATGGAACTCGCGAAATCGCGGGACCGTGCGCGGTGACGTGCCCATTCCGCCGCGAAGTCAGTCGAAACCGAGTCGGCGGGGGTGGCGGTGAGGAGAAAATCGAATACCGAGGAATTCACAGATGTGGAGCCTAGGGGAATCGAACCCCTAACCCCTGCCTTGCAAAGGCAGTGCTCTGCCAATTGAGCTAAGGCCCCTTACTGGTCGCTGACCAGTTGGCAACCCGAAATCAGCGGGTGGTGACCTCGCGCCAGAGGTCTGCGTCGTCGCGCTTGCGGAATTTGTTGACACCGATGAGAACGGCGATCACAACACCGACCATGAGGACAATCTTCATGATTCCCACCCTACTGTGCTGTTCGGGAGTGGGCCTAGGAGGACTTGAACCTCCGACCTCTTCGTTATCAGCGAAGCGCTCTAACCGCCTGAGCTATAGGCCCGAACTCATTTCGATCCCCTGCCGGAGCAGTGAACCGCAACGAGAAACGAGGTTACCTTACCTGGCTGCCGATAACCAAAACGGCCGGTCAGGCCCAGTTTCCTGAGCCGACCGGCCGTTCGGGAAAACCCAGTTCTAGTCGGGATCAGCCAGGGTTACCTGGATGCCACCGACCAGATCGCAGCACTGGTTGTAGATGAACACGCCGACGGTGGCAAGCGCGGTGAACAGCACCACGTTGATCAGGCCGATCACACCGGCGTAGCCGAACACCGTGCCCGCGTCGATCAGGCTCGACGAGTTGCCCTCCGGGTTCAGCATTTCGCCCAGCGAGTTGTCCAGGTTGTCCCAGACGCCCATGCCGGCCAGGACGATGTAGAGCAGGCCGACGGCCAGCATCCACACGAAGAACAGTGCGACGCTGATCACCAGCGTGATCTTCAGGGTCGACCAGGGGTCGATCCGGCGAATCTGCACCGTCGCGCGTAGTGGCTCACCCGACGCGGCGGCCGCGATGGCCACCGGTACCGCGGGCGAGACCGTGCCCGCCGCGGCTGCCCGCGCACTCGGCCCCGGGTTGTACTGCTGGGGCTGGGGCGCCATCGGTAGCCCTGGCGGCGCCACCGGCGCCTCGGGTGCCGGGTGGCGCACGTCGGACAGGTCGGGCATGTCCTTGACCAGTTCCGGACGCGCGATGCTGCGAGTCGGCCCGTCGATACCGACGGACTTCACCATCGCCGCTTCCTTGCGAGCCGCCTTGGCCGCCAGGTCGGCGGTGGTGCGTGCGTTGGACGCGCCACTGCCCTTGAGCCCGCCTGCCGAGGCCCCGGACGAGGGTCGGCCCTGACTCGGCGCTTCACCGGGCCGGTACAGGTTCGACTGCGGTTCACGCTGCGGAAGCTGAGCCCACCCGTCCTGGTAGGGCGAGGATTTGCTGCCCTTACCGTCGAGCGAATCGGCACCGGCCGCACCGGATTCCGGCGCTGCGCCCTCGGCCGGACCGCCCTGGCGTGGGATCGGTCGCGGCGGGATCGGAGACGTGGCGATTCGCTCGGTGACGCCGTTGGTCTGGTTCCGATCGTCGTTCGACTGATTCGGTGTGGTCAATGGAATCCTCAGATCCGTTCGTTGCCGCCGCTATTTGGTGTGTTACTCCGAAGCCACGTCGCCGAGGAGCTGATCGGGATCGGGCTCGTCGGCGTTGCGCGCGATCGCTAGCAAGGTATCGCCATCCGCGAGGTTCATCAATCGCACGCCCTTGGTCTGGCGTCCGGCTTTACGAACCTGCTTGGCTGCGGTGCGGATGACACCACCACTGGAAGTGATCGCGTACAACTCGTCCTCGTCGTCGACGATGAGCGCACCCACCAGGCTGCCACGTTTCGGGTCGTACTGGATTGTCAATACGCCTTTTCCGCCCCGGCCCTGGGCCGTGTACTCCTCGATCGCCGTGCGCTTGGCATACCCACCAGCCGTCGCGACAAGCAGATACGTCTCCAGACGCACCACGTTGAGCGAGAGCAATTCGTCGTCGGTGTTGAAGCGCATGCCCTGCACGCCGGAGGTGGCCCGACCCATCGGACGCAGGGCCTCGTCGGTGGCCGCGAAGCGGATCGACTGGCCGTGCGCCGAGACCAGGAGCAGGTCGTCGTCGGACGAGCACAGCACCGCGCCGACCAATTCGTCGTCGTCGCGCAGGTTCACCGCGACGATGCCGCCGGACCGGTTGGAGTCGAAGTCTGTGAGTTTGGACTTCTTCACCAGGCCCGCGCGTGTCGCGAGCACGAGGTACGGAGCGTCCTCGTAGGTCTTGAGCTGGATGATCTGGGCGATCTTCTCGTCCGGCTGGAAGGCCAGCAGGTTGGCCACGTGCTGACCACGCGCGGTCCGGTTGGCCTCGGGCAGCTCGTAGGCCTTGGCCCGGTAGACGCGCCCCTTGTTGGTGAAGAACAGCAGCCAGTCGTGCGTGGACGACACGAAGAAGTGCTTGACGATGTCGTCCTGCTTGAGACCGGCGCCCATCACGCCCTTGCCGCCGCGCTTCTGCGAGCGGTAGAGGTCGGTCTTGGTGCGCTTGGCGTAGCCGGTCTCGGTGATCGTGACCACCACGTCCTCGCGCGCGATCAGATCCTCGTCGGCGACGTCACCGTCGGCGGCGATGATCCTGGTCCGACGGTCGTCGCCGTACTTCTCGACGATCTCGGCCAGCTCGTCGCGCACGATCGCGCGCTGACGCTCGGGCTTGTCGAGAATGTCCTTGTAGTCGGCGATCTCGATCTCGATCTTGGCCAGATCGTCGATGATGCGCTGACGTTCCAGGGCCGACAGTCGACGCAGCTGCATGTCGAGGATGGCGGTCGACTGGATCTCGTCGATGTCGAGCAGCTGCATCAGGCCGGTGCGCGCGGTGTCGGTGTTGGCCGCGCCGCGGATCAACGCGATGACCTGGTCGAGCATGTCGAGGGCCTTGACCAGGCCGCGCAGGATGTGGGCCCGCTCCTCGGCCTTGCGCAGCAGGTAGCGGGTGCGCCGGACGATGACCTCGAGCTCGTGATTCACGTAGTAGCGAATCATCTGGTCCAGGCGCAGGGTACGCGGCACGCCATCGACGATCGAGAGCATGTTCGCGCCGAAGCTGGTCTGCAGCTGGGTGTGCTTGTAGAGGTTGTTCAGCACCACCTTCGCCACCGCGTCACGCTTGACCGTGACCACGATGCGCATCCCGACACGGTCGGAGGACTCGTCGTGGATATCGGAGATACCCGCGATCTTCGCGTCCTTCACCTGCTCGGCGATGGAGTTGACGAAGTTGTCGGTGTTGACCTGGTACGGCAGTTCGGTGATGACGATCGTGGTGCGACCACGCGCGTCTTCCTCGATCTCCACCACACCGCGCATGCGGATGGAACCGCGACCGGTGGTGTAGGCGTCGTGGATGCCCTGGCCGCCGACGATCAGGCCGTGGGTCGGGAAGTCAGGGCCCTTGACCCGTTCCATGCAGGCGGCGAGGGTGGATTCCTCGTCGGCCTCGTAGTTCTCCAGCGCCCAGTAGATGGCCTCGGCCAGCTCGTTGAGGTTGTGCGGCGGGATGTTGGTCGCCATACCGACCGCGATGCCGTTGCTGCCGTTCATCAGCAGGGCGGGCACGCGCGCGGGCAGCACGGTCGGCTCCTGCGAGCGACCGTCGTAGTTCGGGACGAAATCGACCGTCTCCTGGTCGATATCGCGCAGCATCTCCATCGCGAGCGGCGTCAGACGGCACTCGGTGTACCGCATGGCGGCCGCGCCGTCGTTGCCGCGGGAACCGAAGTTGCCCTGGCCGTCGACCATCGGGTAGCGCAGCGACCACGGCTGGGCCATGCGCACGAGGGTGTCGTAGATCGACGAGTCGCCGTGCGGGTGGTAGTTACCCATGGTCTCGGCGACCGGACGCGCGGACTTCACATAGCCGCGATCGGGGCGGTAGCCGTTGTCGTACATCGCGTAGAGCACGCGACGGTGCACCGGCTTGAGGCCGTCGCGCACGTCGGGCAGCGCGCGGCCCACGATCACGCTCATCGCGTAGTCGATGTAGCTGTTCTGCATTTCGGTCTGGATATCGACCGGTTCGGTCCGGTCGCCCGCACCGCCGGACGGTGGCAGCGTGGTCTCAGTCATCAAATCTCCTTCGAGGGGCCGACATGCGAGCGGGCGCGCCCTTCAGGCGCTGCGCCGCTTACACATCGAGGAAACGGACGTCCTTGGCATTGCGGGTGATGAAGCTGCGACGTGCTTCCACGTCCTCGCCCATCAGCACGGAGAACAGCTCGTCGGCCGCGGCCGCGTCGTCGAGCGTCACCTGACGAAGTACCCGAACCGCGGGGTCCATCGTGGTTTCCCACAGCTCCTTGGCATTCATCTCGCCCAGACCCTTGTAGCGCTGGATGCCGTCGTCCTTGTTGATCTTCTTGCCCGCGGCGAGACCGGCCTCGACCAGCGCGTCGCGCTCACGGTCGGAGTAGGCGAACTCCGGTTCCGAACGCATCCACTTGAGCTTGTACAGCGGCGGCTGGGCCAGGTACACGTGACCGTGCTCGACCAGCGGACGCATGAAGCGGAACAGCAGCGTGAGCAGCAGCGTCGCGATGTGCTGACCGTCCACGTCGGCGTCGGCCATCAGGATGATCTTGTTGTAGCGCAGCTTGGCGATATCGAACTCGTCGTGGATACCGGTGCCGAACGCGGTGATGATCGACTGGACCTCGTTGTTCTTGAGGACGCGGTCGATGCGGGCCTTCTCGACGTTGATGATCTTGCCGCGCAGCGGCAGGATCGCCTGGTACATCGAGTCGCGGCCCGACTTCGCCGAACCACCGGCGGAGTCGCCCTCGACGATGTAGATCTCGCACTTGCCCGGATCCTTCGACCGGCAGTCGGCCAGCTTGCCCGGCAGTCCGCCCAGGTCGGTCGCCGACTTGCGACGCACCAGCTCACGCGCCTTACGGGCGGCCATCCGGGCCTGCGCCGAGGACACCGCCTTCTGCACGATGGTCTTCGCGTCGGCCGGGTTGGCCTCGAACCAGTGCTGCAGGTGCTCGTTGCAGGCGCGCTGCACGAACGACTTGACCTCGGTGTTGCCGAGCTTGGTCTTGGTCTGGCCCTCGAACTGCGGCTCGCCGACCTTGACGCTCACGATGGCGGCGAGGCCCTCGCGGATGTCGTCACCGGTGAGGTTGCCGTCCTTCTCCTTGAGGAGCTTCTTCTCCTTGGCGTACTTGTTGACCACCGTGGTGAGCGCCGCGCGGAAGCCCTCTTCGTGGGTGCCGCCCTCATGGGTGTTGATCGTGTTGGCGAAGGTGTGGACCGACTCGGAGTAACCCGAGTTCCACTGCATCGCGACCTCGAGCTCGTGGCCGGTGCCCTTGACCGTGTAGCCGACGACGGAGTTGTGGATGGCCGACTTGGTGCGGTTGATGTGGCGGACGAAGTCCACCAGGCCGCCCGGGTAGTGGTAGGTGCGGGTCTTCACCTTGTGCTCGGCCGCTTCCGCGGCGACCACCTCGGCGTCCTTGGGCGCTTCGGCGGTCTCACTGACCACCTCGTCGATGACGTCGCCCACGGCGACCCGCTCATCGGTGAGCTTGATGGTGAGGCCCTTGTTCAGGAAGGCCATCTCCTGCAGGCGCCGCGCCACGGTCTCGAAGTTGTAGGTGGTGGTCTCGAAGATGTCCGGGTCGGCCCAGAACCGCACCGTGGTGCCGGTGGCCTTGGTCGCCTCGCCCTGCGCGAGCTTGCCGGGCTTGGCATCCTTGTAGGTCTGGGTCCAGTGGTAGCCGTCGACATCGATCTCGACCTCGACCTTGGTCGAGAGCGCGTTCACCACCGAGATACCGACACCGTGCAGACCACCCGACACCGCGTAGGAGTCGGAGTCGAACTTGCCACCGGCGTGCAGCTGGGTCATGACGACCTCGATCGTCGGCACGCCCTGCGCGTGCATCCCGACCGGGATGCCACGACCGTCGTCGATCACCTCGACGCCGCCGTCGGCGAGCAGGGTCACCTCGACCTTGCTCGCGTAGCCGGCCATCGCCTCATCGACCGAGTTGTCCACAACCTCCCAGATGAGGTGGTGCAGACCGCGTTCACCGGTGGACCCGATGTACATGCCAGGGCGCTTGCGCACCGCCTCGAGGCCTTCGAGGACCGTGATGGAAGAGGCACCGTAGCCTGAATTGTTGCCCGATGCGTTGGAGTCGTTGGCAGCCACTTCTCGGTAGCTCTCCTTACTTGCTGATCCCTGGCGCAGCGATCCGGGCAGCACGCGCACGGCTCGGAAAGAGCCATCAGATATCACGGACTGCACAGCACGCGCCGAAGGTTCGCCGCTGGTTACGTCACCATCCTACTGGTAAGCCCAACTTACAGTGCACCTACGACACCCCTGGCGTCGCCGTGAATGCAAGAAATCGCCCAACCGCGGGACATTTCCGCCTCTACGGGAATTTTGACGGTCGTGGGAGCGAATAGGCGGGCGCGTCCGAGGCGGCGGGCGCGTGGTGCGAGATCCGGCCTGTCGCTCTGGGTAAAAGTTATCCACAGGCGTTGTGCACATGTCCACAACTCGAGGCGCGAGAGCGGCGCAGGCACAACGGATCTCGCCCCGGTCACCGCGCGGCTACCCGTAGGTATCGCGCGGGCCACGGCCCTTGATGTGTCGATCGCCCTTGCGCCAGCTCGGCGCGGCGGGGCCGGTGATGCGCAGCGAGGTGACCACGCCGTGACCGACCGCGGCGTTGATCTTGGCCAGGATCTGGCTCTGCAACATGCGCAGCTGGGTAGCCCACGCGGTGGACTCCGCGGCGATCTTGAGCACACCGCCTTCGAGGGTCACCGGGGTGGCGTGTGAAGCGATGTCCTCGCCTACCACCCGTTGCCAGCTGCCGAACACCGTGCCCTCGGCTACCTTGCCTGACCAGCCACGATTCTTCGCCAGCGAGCCGCTGAGCGCGCCGAGGAGCTGGGGATCGCGAGCGTCGGGGCCCGACCCCGACCAGCCGCTGCGGCGCCTGCCGCCTGCCCGCAACTTGCGTACCGGCGAGGCCCTGCCCTGCCCGATGGACTTGCCACTCGCCTTGGCCGCGGCACGCGCCTCTTCCAGCGCGCGGCGGGCCAGATCGATGCCGCGCAGCTCCGGTGCGGGTTCTTCCGGCACGGGTTTCCGCCTTCCGGTGTCGAGGGTGGCCGAGTGTGGATGGAGTCTACGCCGGGGCGCCGACTGGCTCGTCGAGCGCCGATCCGGCATATGTCCAGCATGTTGCCGGTTTTCCACAGGGGCTGGGGATAACTATCGCGATCTGTGCATATCTTCGGCGTGTTCGACGACTTCGGTGACGATATGTGAGGTACGACAGTCGGCCTCGCCGGTCGTTTGCACACGCAACGGTTCGGCGGCCAGTTCCGACGGCACATCCTCGGCCACCGCGGCCGTGATCAACACCTGCTCGGCACCCGCGGCCACCTCCGCGAGCGCGGCGCGGCGGCGACGATCGAGTTCGGCGAACACGTCGTCGAGCAGCAGCACCGGTTCGGAACCCTCGCTGCGCAACAGCTCGAACGAGGCCAACCGCAGCGCGAGGGCGAACGACCAGGATTCACCATGACTGGCGAAGCCCTTCGCGGGCGCGCTGCCGAGCAGCAACTCCAGATCGTCGCGATGTGGGCCGACCAGACAGACCCCGCGATCGAGCTCCCGGTTCCGTGCGGCGGCCAGCTCGCGCAGCATGATCTCGTGCAGCAGCTGTGTGTCACCGGCCTCCGGGGCCCTGGCCGGATCGATGAGTTCCGGTGGGAGATACCCCGAGCGGTAAGTGATTGCGGCAGGGCGCGATTCGGGCGCGATCGACCGATATGCCTGGGACAGATGGGGATACAGGTCATGTACCAGGCGCAGCCGTTCGGCGAGCAGCACCGCCGCGTGGTCGGCGAGATGCCCGTCCCACACGTCCAGAGTGCCCAGATCGGCACGCGAACGCGATTGGCGTCCAGCGGTTTTCAACAGGGCCGAGCGTTGGCGCAGCACCTTGTCGTAGTCGGCTCGGACACCGGCGAGCCTGGGCAACCGGGCTGTGGACAACTCGTCGAGGAACCGACGCCGCTCCCCCGGATCCCCACGCACCAGCGCCAGATCCTCCGGCGCGAACAAGACGGTGTGCAGAATCCCCAGGATTTCGCGGGAGCGGCGCACCGGCGAGCGATTGATCTGCGCGCGATTGGCACTGCCCGCCTTGAGTTCCACGTCCACGCGCAGTTCCCGGCCGGTGTTCACCACGGTGGCCCCGATCCTGGCCTGGGTGGCGCCCATCCGGATCAGTGGGGCGTCGGCGGAGACCCGGTGCGAGCCGAGCGTCGCCAGATAGCCGACCGCCTCGAGCAGATTGGTCTTGCCGTTGCCGTTCGCCCCCAACAGCACTGTGCGCCCTGGGGACAACTCGAGGTCGGCGTGCTCCCACGAACGGAAATCACGGACCGACAGCTCACGGATGAACATGCGGGCCTTACCGGCGCCTGCCGGCTCAGCCGGGCAGCCGGACCGGCATCAACAGGTAGATGTACTGGCTCTCCAGCGCCGCGAACGCGCCCGACTCGAGCACCTTGGGTTCCTCGTCGGAGGCGGGCAGCAGCACGGCGGGACGGCTGGGGGTGGTGAACCCGAAGGTGACCCGGTCGGTGTGCAGCGCGGCGAGGCCCTCGGTCAGGTAGCCGGGGTTGAACGCGATGGTGAGCGGTTCGCCACGGAAATCCGCCTCCAGCCATTCCTCGGCCCGGCCCGCGTCGTCCCCACCCGCTGACAACAGCACGCCGTCTGTGGAGAACTCGAGCCGCACCTGGGCACCGCGCTCGGCCACCAGGGCGACGCGCTTGATCGCCTCCGACAGCACGGCGACGGGCAGGGTGGCGATGGAGGTGTGCTCCTTGGGGAGCAACTGGCGGAACTTGGGGAATTCCGCGTCGAGCAGCCGGGTGGTGGTGCGCCTGCCGCCGTTGACGATGCCGAGCAGGCCGTCGGCGCCGCCACCGCTGCCCAGCGACAGCTGCACGGGCGCCTCGGCGGCACCGAGGGTCTTGGCGGCCTCGGACAGCGTGCGCGCGGGGATGAGCACCGCGGTCTCGATATCGGAGCGGGTCGGCTGCCACTGCAGGTGGCGCACGGCGAGGCGGAAGCGATCGGTGGCGGCGAGCACCACGTCGTTGCCCTCGATCTCGACTCGGATGCCGGTGAGCATGGGCAGGGTGTCGTCACGGCCGGCGGCGACGGCGACTTGGCCGACGGCCTCGGCGAACACCTCGACGGTGAGTTCACCGGTCTGCTGCGGTACCTCGGGCAGCTGGGGATAGTCCTCGACCGGCATGGTCGGCAGGGAGAACTTCGCGCTGCCACAGGCGATGAGCACGCGGGTGCCGTCGACCGAGACGTCGACCGGCTTGTTCGACAGCGATTTGGTGATGTCGGCGAGCAGGCGACCCGAGACCAGCACCTGACCGGGACCGGCGACCTCGGCCGCGACGCGCATCTGCGCGGAGACCTCGTAGTCGAACCCGGAGACCGTCAGGCCGTTCTCGTCGGCCACCAGCAGCACACCGCCCAGAACAGGCACCGGAGGCCGGGACGGGAGACTGCGCGCCACCCAGGCCACCGATTCGGCGAAGTCCTCTCGGGCGACCCGAAACTTCATGCTCGCAAGCTCCATCGCCCGATTTGTCCTCTCCGAGTTTCGAATCCGTGTGCGGGGGTGTGTCAGCGGAGTTGAACTGCTGTGTCGGCCGCGCATTGAGTCTCGCACAACCAACCGACAACCAAACGGTACCCGTGCAGTGCGCGAACTCCGCATCGACCCTCCCGGTCGATTCCTGTTGGTCGAACTACCCCTGTTCCTCCTTGCCTGCCTGTGAGTGGACAACCGACGAAGCCGAGCCTCCCCAACCGAGTTTCCACACACCCTGTTTTAAAAGAGTTCTCTCTAGAAGGAGAACTGAAGTAGTAGTAGGCACTGTGGAATCTGTGGATTTCGACCGAATCCGCAGGTCAGAGCGCTTGGTGGCATGGGGATGGCCTTGGGGTGACTCGAGGATGAATCGGCGGTGGCTGTGGAGGGGCGGAGTTGTCCCCATTCCATCCTCGAGTTGTCCTCGAGTTGTTCCACCGGATTCACCCAGTTGTTCACACGTCGGGCCAGCCTGGTGGCAACGGTGGGGATTCCTCGAGGACTCCACAGGGACTCCTCGAGGAATCCACAGGCCGGATTCGGTGACACTGCAGGTCACCGCTAGTGCACAGGTGTTAGTGGAGCGTCTTGTGGATGATGTGGACAACTGCCTGTGCATGAACGCTGCACACCCGCGCCCAACACCCTGTGCACCGACCGGTGCACAAAGGTGTGGATTCCTTGAGGAGTCCACAGGAATTCCTCGAGGAATCCACAGGGCAAAAAAGAACACCGCCCCAGGTCAGGGCGGTGTTCGAGGTTGGGGATGAAATCAGCGGGAGCGCTGTTTAATTCGGGCTGTGAGTTCTTGGACCTGGTCGTAGACGCGACGGCGCTCGGTCATCTCCTTGCGCACCTTTTTCTCCGCGTACATCACCGTGGTGTGGTCGCGACCGAACGCCTGCCCGATCTTGGGCAGCGACAGATCGGTGAGTTCACGGCACAGGTACATCGCGATCTGACGGGCCTGCGCCAGCGGACGCGCCTTGCCGGGCCCGGTGAGCTCCTCGAGCGTGGTGTTGAAGTACTCGGCGGTGACGGCCATGATCGTCGCCGCGTTGATCTCCAGGGCCGCGGTGTCGGGCATCAGGTCGCGCAGCACCACCTCGGCCAGCGAGAGGTCGAGCGGCTGGCCGTTGAGCGAGGCGAAGGCCGTCACCCGGATCAGCGCGCCCTCGAGCTCGCGGATATTGCGCTCCACCCGGCTGGCGATCAGTTCGAGCACGTCGTGCGGCACATCGAGCCGGTCCATCCGCGCCTTCTTGCGCAGGATCGCGATGCGAGTCTCCAGCTCAGGGGGCTGCACGTCGGTGATCAGGCCCCACTCGAAGCGGGTCCGCAGCCGTTCCTCCAGGGTGGCCAGCTGCTTGGGCGGGCGATCCGAGGACACCACGATCTGCTTGTTCGCGTTGTGCAGGGTGTTGAAGGTGTGGAAGAACTCCTCCTGGATGCCTTCCTTGCCCTCGATGAACTGGATGTCGTCCACCAGCAGGATGTCGGTCTCGCGGTAGCGCCGCTTGAACGCGACCTTGCGGTCGTCGCGCAGGCTGTTGATGAAGTCGTTGGTGAATTCCTCGGTGGAGACGTACTTCACCCGCATGCCGGGAAACAGTCGTTGCGCGTAGTGACCCGCCGCGTGCAGCAGGTGGGTTTTGCCCAATCCCGAAGCGCCCCAGACGAACAACGGGTTGTAGGCGCGTGCGGGCGCCTCCGCGATGGCGACCGCGGCAGCGTGCGCGAACCGGTTGGACGCGCCGATGACGAAGGTCTCGAACGTGTATTTGGCATTGAGACTGGCCGACGAGGACGACTGCGGCGGCGCCTCGGGCGACTTGTTGAAGTAGGTCGGCCAGTTGTTGCGGTTGCTGACCACCGGTTCGTCGTCGACCGGCTGAGCGCCGGGCTGGCCGGGGAACGGCTTGTCCTGGCCGTCGGCGTTCGACTCCTCGGCGCGGGCCGGTGCGGGCTCTTCGGACGGCCTGCGGTTGGGTGCGCGCTGCGCGGACGGCTCGGGAGTGAACAGCGACTCCTGCCCGGAGTGGTCGCGGCGCGGCGCGGCCGGCTGCTCACGGCGTGCGGGCGGTGCGGTCTCGGGAACACGCTGGTCCGGACGCGCACCGCGGAACTCACCGCGGCCGCCGAACTCGCCACCGGGGTAGTCGGGTGCCGGATACGAAACGGTCGGCTCGAAATCGCTGCCGGGGAACTCGTTGCGTTCACCCTGGTACTCGGGTTGCTGGGGGTATTCGGAGGGTGGCTGCTTGTACTCCGGCTGCTGGCCGTACTCCGAGGGCGCCTGCTGATATTCGGACTGCTGGCCGTAGTCCGACGGAGCCTGCTTGTACTCCGTCGGCTGGCTGAATTCCGCGGGTGCCTGCTGGTACTCGGGCTGTTGCTGCTGGTAGTCCGGTTCGATCGGGTACTCGCGGTGCCCGGCGTAGTCGTTGCGCTCGCCGTACTCGCCGGCCTGTCCGGGGTACTCGCGGCCGCCGTAGCTGTTCGGGTACTCGCCATTGGCCGGATAGTCGGGCGACGACTGATAGTCGTTGCCGTACTCGCCGCCCTGGACGGGGTACTCGCCCGCGCCGTAGCGCGGCCTGCCGTACTCACCACGGGCCGCATAGTCGGGAACACTGAAATCGGGGCCGGGATATCCGGCGGGCGGACGGACCTGCTCGCGCGGACGTTCCGGCCTGCTCGTCATCCTGGCGTGCCGAGGCGAACTACCCGCCCGCTCCCCCGCGGCCGGGCTCGGCGCGGCGATGCGCACGCCGAGTCCTTCCACTTGGGGACCCAATCGACGGGCGAGCGAGCGCAGGATCGGCTCGCGCAGATCACGCTCGATCGCCTCCTGTGCCAGCGACGACGGAACCGACAGCAACGCGAAACCCTGCGCGACGGTGAGCGGCTTCACCAGCTTCAACCAGGCCTGCTGTGCGCGACTCACCGCGGGGATGGCGCCGTCGGCCGAGCCGGTGGTGAGTTCGGCAACCACCTCCGGCCACACTGTGGCCAGCACGTTCTGCTCGTCGTCCATACAGCGTCCTCCCCGGACCGGTTTGTTGGGGCCCACGGCCTTCGCGCACGCCGGAAAGCACCCGTGAACAGGTGTATTCCAGTGATCCTGCGTACAACCGAAGCCGGTTCGAACGCTGTGGTCCGGTGATTCCGGACTGCGGCGCGGGCACCGACGGCCCTACGAATATGCCACTGCGGCCGTCTGTCCACATAATTATCCACAGATGTGGACAAACCTGGGGATAAAGGAATTCTGCCAGCGTGTGGCAGTGAATGGGGCTGGACCTGCGGTTCTTCAGCAATCCCCCGGCTACAGAGGTTAGCTGGCCGCGCCACGCAACGCCAGGGGTGTGGAAGAACTCACGAAAAGTGGCCGGATGCGTCACTGTAGCCCGGGCGTGTCGTGCCTGGTCGGGCCGATCCCCTGGTCCATTCGGGAGTCCGGTAGCCTTGACCCGTGCCGGTGACAGGTACGTGGGGGCCGAGTTTGACCCGTTCCTTCGGGGTAAGTACCCTCGTACAGTCACCCCTTGGCGCGGTTGGCGGCTGTCTGCTGCACATCGATCGCCAAGGCAATCTGTGCGTAGACCGCGGTCCGCAGCGCAGACAAATCATTTGTACAGACTTCGGGCGCCGAATGGTGCCCACCTACTACAGGAGTGTTGACCGTGGCCAAGGGCAAGCGGACGTTCCAGCCGAACAACCGTCGTCGGGCGCGCGTCCACGGCTTCCGTCTCCGGATGCGGACCCGTGCGGGCCGCGCCATCGTTGCGGCGCGTCGCCGTAAGGGCCGTACCGAACTGACTGCCTGATCGCGCGTAGTCGGACGCTCGGGTGTTGCCTGAGCCGTATCGGTTGCACCACCGTGCCGAATTCTCCCGCACGGTGCGCCGCGGTCAGCGAATCGGGAGGCGAGATCTCGTCGTACACGCGCTAACGCACGGGTACGACGATGTCGCCGACGGCGATTCCCTGGTCCGCGTAGGCGGTCCTCGGTTCGGGCTGATTGTCAGCAAGGCGGTGGGTAACGCGGTGGTTCGCCACCGGGTGGCCCGCCGCCTGCGTCATATGTGCGCCCAGGTGGTCGACGAACTACCGGTCGGCACCGACGTTGTGATCCGGGCCCTGCCCGGCGCCGCTACCGCTGATTCCGCCGAGTTGCTGCGCCAGCTGCGCACCGGCCTGCGCAAGCTCGGCTTGCGCGGGGAACCGGAGCTCGCGCTCGGTCGCACCTCGGCCGGTGAACGGCGATGAGGACCCTCACCCGCCTGCCCGCGAAAGCCTTGATCGCCCTGATCGAGCTCTACCGGACCTATGTCTCCCCCACCCGGATGCCGATCTGCCGGTTCACCCCCACCTGCAGTGAGTACGCGGTGACTGCCTTGCGTACCCGCGGGTTGCTCGTCGGATCGGCGCTCACGGTCGTGCGGCTCGCGAAATGCGCGCCCTGGCACCCTGGAGGGTGGGATCCCGTGCCTGAGCGCGGGTCGAAAGCCTGCACACAGTCATCGCCCGCGCTGATCGGCGATACGAACGACGGGAGTACCTAGAGCCGTGCTCGACATCATCTATTGGCCGGTATCCGCAATTCTGTGGTTCTGGCACAAGGCCTTCGGCTTTGTGTTCGGGCCTGACAGCGGTCTCACTTGGGCACTGGCGATCGTGTTCCTCGTGTTCACGCTGCGCCTGGTGCTGTACAAGCCGTTCGTCAAGCAGGTACGCACAACCAAACAGATGCAAGAGCTGCAGCCCCAGATCAAGGAGCTGCAGAAGAAGTACAAGAACGACCGCGAGACCATGGCGAAGGAGATGCAGAAGCTCCAGAAGGAGCACGGCTTCAACCCGCTCATGGGCTGCCTGCCGGTCCTGGTGCAGGTGCCGGTCTTTCTCGGTCTGTTCCACGTGCTGCGCTCGTTCAACCGGACGGGTACCGGCTGGGGCCAGGTCGGGATGTCGAACTACGACAACGCGCACACCGCGAACTACATCTTCAGCGCGACGGATGTCCAGTCCTTCCTGACCGCCCGCATTTTCGGTGCGCCGATCGCGGCGTTCATCACCGCGCCTCCCGAGCAGCTCGAAGCCTTCGCGGACTGGGGCGGCACCCCGACGAAGTTGAACATCGCGCTCGTCGCCGTCCCGCTGATGATCATCGCGGGTCTGGCGACCCACTTCAACGCCCGTGCCTCGGTCCAGCGGCAGACGCCAGAAGCCGCCGCCAACCCGCAGGCCGCCATCATGAACAAGCTGTCGCTGTGGGTCTTCCCGCTCGGCGTGATGGTCGGTGGCCCCTTCCTGATGATCGGCATCCTGCTCTACTGGGTGGCCAACAACATCTGGACCTACGGACAGCAGCACCTGGTGTTCGGCCGGATGGAAAAGGAAGACGAAGAGCGCAAGCAGAAGAAGCTGGAGCTGCGGGCGCAGAACGCACCCAAGCCCGGTGTCAAGCCTGTCGACGTCCGCAAGAAGCAGGACGCCCCGGCGGACGACGAGTCGTCGACGAACGGCACCGCGGCAACCAACGGCACCGCCCCCAAACAGTCGGCCAAGCAGAGCGGCGGCAAGCGCAGGCCCGGCGGGCAGCAGCGGCCGGGTAACCGCGGCCGTGCGAACCAGAAGCGTAAGCGCTGAGACGGCGATCGGATAGAGGGAATCCAATGACTGTTGAGACCGAGACCGACGGAGGGGACGCCACTGTGGCGACGACTGCTGTTGACGTCGTGAACGACGCCGAAGAAGCGTTGATCGAAGAGGGCGAGATCGCGGGCGACTACCTCGAGCAGCTACTCGATGTGCTCGACTTCGACGGCGATATCGACCTCGATGTCGAGGGCGACCGCGCCATCGTGAGCATCGACGGGGGACGCGATCTGACCAAGCTCGTCGGGCGCAATGGTGAAGTGCTCGACGCGCTGCAGGAGCTGACCCGGCTCGCCGTGCAGCAGGCAACCGGCGTGCGTAGCCGGCTGATGCTCGATGTGGCCGGTTGGCGGGCGCAGCGCCGGGCCGATCTGAGCGAGATCGGCGTCGCTGCCGCGAAGCGGGTGCTCGAGTCGGGAGCGCCCGAGGCGCTGTCCGCGATGACCCCGTTCGAACGCAAGATCGTGCACGACGCTGTCGCCGATATCGAGGGTGTGGCGAGCGAGAGCGAAGGTGTCGAGCCGAATCGTCACGTGGTGGTAGTGCCCGAGTAGGCTGACTTCCGCCGCAACCACGAACGATGTGATTAGGCCTCCGGTCTCGGACCGGGGGCTTTTTCATTTGCCCTCAACGGAGAAGGATGTTTCACGTGGAACGAGATTTGGGTGCGCCGTCCGACGAGCAGGAACCGCCCGCCGCCGCAGCCCGAGTGTTCGGCGACCGCTTGGACATCGCCCGCCGGTACTACGCGGCCCTGGCGACGGCCGGCGTGGAACGCGGTCTCATCGGTCCCCGTGAGGTTCCCCGGCTGTGGGAGCGCCACATCCTCAACTGTGCCGTCATCGGCGAGCTGATCGACGAGGGTGCTTCGGTTGTCGATATCGGCAGCGGCGCCGGGCTTCCCGGAATCCCCCTCGCGATCGCCCGGCCAGATCTTCGCATCACCCTCGTGGAGCCGTTGCTGCGTCGGACCATCTTCCTGAGCGAGTTCATCGAAGAAGCAGGGTTGGATGTCACGGTGGTTCGCGGTCGTGCGGAGCAGTCCGGCGTGATCAAGGAAGCGGGCGGAGCGGATGTTGTTACTTCGCGCGCGGTGGCTCCGCTCGCCAAACTTGCTCACTGGTCGCTCCCCCTTCTCCGTGACCACGGACGCATGCTTGCTCTCAAAGGAACCAGTGCCGCCGAAGAACTCGAGCGCGATGGTGCTGAGTTGATTCGCGACGGTGCTACTGATCTTCGTGTTGTCGGGTGCGGTGCCGGCATCGTGGAAATCCCTACGCTTGTCATCAGTGCCGAGCTACTCCCCCGTGCCGAGCGTCCGACTCGTCGTAGTGAACGGAAGGCTGCCGGGGTGGAGAAGAAGGCTCGGAAGCGTCGCGAAAGCTGACCGGGTTGAAATTTCTTCCGCCTTGCGGGTTTGTGCGTTTCGTAACGTGACGAATCGTGGCGAGGGTCGTTGTATGGGGCTCGGGCGGGGCTATTTTCGGTAGTTGCGGAGGGGTGGCGTGTTCGTGGAGTGGAAGTGTTTCACGTGGAACGCGACGGCCCTTTCCTTGCTTCGCCTTGCTCGCATCGAGATGCTCTTTGTAGCTGAGTGAGTCGACGGCTCTGTCGGACGTGAGTGAGCTGAGCGACATTGTCTCGGAAACGCTGTGTGGTGGGTTGGGTCGTCCTGCGGCATCGGATCTTCGGCTCGCTGGAGGGGTGATCGCCGGGTGGGGTCTGTCGGGTGGGGTGAGGTTCGGCGGAGTCGAGGGTGGGAATGTGGTCGTTTGTCGTGTGGCAGTTCCGGGGATGGAAGTCGCCGTGGGTGAGTGTGTTCCAGGCGCACGAGACTGTCGAACGTTTCGCGGGCCTGGACCCAACCCGTTCTCCGGGCACTTCATACGCGCCGGCTTCCCCCCGTTGTCAGCGCTTAGAAGGGCTAGCCCAATTGCGGCGCGGCAGTTCGCGCTTTCAGTTCGGTATTGGGTGTTGGTGTTCTGATGGGAAGTTGCGCGGCTTCGGTTCTTCTCGGCGGCAGTCGGTTCGCTTGTTGAGTGCGGCCATGGTGGTTCAGTGGAGTTCGGTGTGGGAGGAAGTCTGGCGGTTGTCTGGGCGTATCCGGTCCGGCTGTGAGGCGGGGGCGGAAGCTTGGAGGTCGGATGTCAGCTGGGGATGTGAGCTGACGCCTTCGCTGACAACTGCGTGCGGCATATGGATCTGCGCGCGATAAGTGCGTGTGTGGTGAGCGGTGAATGTGGGAGCGGGATCGCCGCACTGACTCTGCGGGGTGGCGGTTCGGTGCCCACGCCGAGGACTGCGCCTGGGGCGAGTGGGTGACTGTGTTCGGTGGGCGGTGTTCCAAGGTCAGTGTTGTTGGTGGTGGGTTGATGCTGAGGGGTGTTCTCGGCTGGACTCGGGGGTGGCTTGGTGGTGGGTAGTGCGGGGTGATGGTGGGTGGGGCTGGATGTTCGGTAGTCCCAGGCGGTTTGACGCTGTGTTTGTTGGCGCGCTGGCGCGCGCGTGTCCGCGGCCATGAGGGGCCGCAGGTTAGCGCTCGAGACTCGCGCCTGCGGCGCATGCGCTTCGAGCGCTAACCGGCGACCCGGCCGCGGACCGGCCACTGCGTGGCCGCCGCTCCCTAGGGGTCGCGGGTGCGGGGTTGGGAGTGCGGGGTTGGGAGTGCGGTCATGGCGGATCTGGGGAGCGCATCGTGGCTGGGAGTGCGGGAGGGTGGCGGACTTTGGCGTGTACCGGCGGGGCGCTGGGAGTGCGGGTGGGCTTGGGCCTTTAGCCCGGCGTGGCTGGGAGCGCGGCTGGGGGCGCGGGAGGGTGTGGACTTGTGGCGGAGTGCGGGAGGGTTTGGACTTGGGGCGCGGTGCGGCCGGGAGCGCGGGAGGGCGGTGGTCCTCGGTAGGTACGGCGTGGCGCTGGGAGGGCGGCGTGCGTGTGGTTGGGCGTGCGTGAGGACTTGGTTCGGGAGGAGCCGGGGGAAGCGGTTGGCTACCAGGGAAGCGGATCGGATCCAGCCCGAACTGGCGGGCTCACCCCTGCGGGGCGAACGCGGCGATGCATCGAATCCTCCGGACTGACCCCTTGTCCCACACACCCAGCTGGTTGGGAGGCAAGCAGTCGGGGTGCGGGCTTCGTGAGGTGTTGGGCCGGTGCGTGTAAGTGAAAGTTGGAGCGTGGTCCCGGACTCCCGGGGCGGGCAGGGGCAGACCGGGGTGGACCAGGCCGGAGCGAGTCGGGGCAGGCCGGAGCGGAACGGGTAGGCCAGGGCAGGGCGCGGCATGGCAGGGCGGAACGGGACTGAGTTGGCGTGGGAGCTGATTGGACGAGCTCGTCCTAGGTGCTGTGACGCTCAACGGTCGTCGGATTCTGGTGCCCCACTCCCCCGTTGTTTCCCGTGAAACATCGATCGCGGGATTAAATCCGTGAGTGTTGGGTGTGTCCTTGTCGGCGTGCCGCGATTCAGCTTTCCTAACTGTCTTGGGGCTGGCAAGCTGTCAGAGTCGGGCGGGAGTGAGCCACCCTCCTCGAGTCTTCGAGTTCTCCACCGACACAGTTTGTTTGTGACGACACGGCGCCGACGTTCGTCGGGGATACGTGATCTGAAGTTTCTCGGGTTAGGAGCAATCTATGTCGAGCGGTCCGGCGAATGTTTCACGGGAAACAGCGTCGCGGGTCCCGGGGATGCTGGATTCCAGCAGCTTCGACGCGGAGACGTTCGGGAATACTCCTTTCGGGCACATCTCCCCGGCCGAGACCCCGATCGCGGCGGAAGCGCAACGCGCCAGCCAGATTCTGCATCCAGGAAAGGTCAATGTGCCGAAACCTCGCGAGCAACGGATCATCACTATCGCCAACCAGAAGGGCGGCGTCGGTAAGACGACTACGACGGTCAATCTCGCTGCGGCGCTAGCGCACCAGGGAATGACGGTCCTTGTGGTCGATCTGGATCCGCAGGGCAACGCGAGTACGGCGCTGGGCGTCGCGCACAACTCGGGTGTGCCGTCCAGCTACGAGCTGTTGATCGGCGAGGTGACGGTCAAGGACGCGATCCAGGTGAGCCCGCACAGTGAACGCCTGCTGTGTGTTCCGGCCACGATCGATCTGGCCGGCGCCGAGATCGAACTGGTCTCGATGGTCGCCAGGGAAGGTCGGTTGAAGACCGCGATCCGCGAGGCGGGCATGGTCGGCTTCGACATCGATTACGTGCTGATCGACTGCCCGCCCTCGTTGGGCCTGCTCACGGTGAACGCGCTCGTGGCAGCCAAGGAGGTGCTGATCCCGATCCAGTGCGAGTACTACGCGCTCGAAGGCGTGGGTCAGCTGCTGCGCAATATCGGTTTGGTCCAGGCTCACCTCAACCCGGAACTACACGTGTCGACCGTCCTGCTGACGATGTACGACGGCCGAACCAAGCTGGCCGACCAGGTGGCCGAGGAGGTGCGCAACCACTTCGGCGACGTGGTCCTGAAGTCGATGATCCCGCGCAGCGTGAAGGTCTCGGAGGCGCCGGGCTACGGGATGACCGTGCTGGATTACGATCCAGGCTCGCGCGGTGCGATGAGCTACATGGACGCGGGACGCGAGCTCGCCGCTCGTGCGCAGCTGAAGCAAGACGCGTCTTAAGCGTGAGTTGGAACGAGAAAGGGATCGGTAGCCGATGAGTCAGGCGAAAAAGGGCGGTCTCGGTCGCGGGTTGGCCGCATTGATCCCGACGGGTCCGGCAGTGGCGCCGGGCTTGAGTAGTGCCGCGGCGAGCGTGATCGGGATCAATCCGATCGGCCCGCAACCGGCCGAGGCATTCCTGCATCGGGTACCGGACGCAGAGCCGGAGCCCGAGCCCGAGCCTGAATCCGATCTGGTCTCCCCCGGCGGCGCGGTGTATCGCGAGGTCCCCGCGGAACTGATCGAGCCGAACCCGAAGCAGCCGCGTCAGGTCTTCGAGGAAGACGCACTCGCCGAGCTGGTGCACTCGATTCGCGAGTTCGGTCTCATGCAGCCGATCGTCGTGCGCCGCGTCGAACCGGGCGTCGACAAGTTCCAGTTGGTCATGGGCGAGCGCCGCTGGCGCGCGTGCCAAGAGGCCGGACTCGCCACGATCCCGGCGATCATCCGCGATACCGACGATGGCTCGATGCTGCGCGACGCACTCCTGGAGAACATCCACCGGGTGCAGCTGAACCCCCTCGAGGAAGCGGCGGCCTATCAGCAGCTGCTCGAGGAATTCGATGTCACCCACGAGGAATTGGCTTCGCGAATCGGTCGCTCGCGACCGGTGGTGACGAATATGATTCGTTTGCTGAAGCTGCCGATTCCCGTGCAGCGTCGGGTGGCCGCCGGGGTGCTCTCGGCTGGACACGCCAGGGCGCTGCTCGGCTTGGATGCCGGCGCGGACGCACAGGAAGTATTGGCGGCGCGGATCGTCGCCGAGGGTTTGTCGGTTCGGGCCACCGAGGAAGCGGTGACTCTCGCCAACCGCAATCCCACGGAGACCGCTCCCCCGGCGCCGAAGCGCAAGCCGATCCACATGCCGGGTCTACAAGAAGTGGCCGAGCGGCTGTCGGGTTCCTACGACACTCGGGTCACCGTGAGCCTGGGTAAACGTAAGGGCAAGATCGTTGTCGAGTTCGGGTCCGTCGAAGATCTCGAGCGCATCGTGGCGCTGATGGAGCAAGTCGGCCCCGAAACGTCACTGTGACTGAAAGAGGCGGCACGTACTGTGGATAGTGATGTGGCGTGAGCGTGGATGAATCCGACAGCTGGAGGCTGAACAGGGCGGTGCCGACCAGCGTCACGGCTTTGACTCTCGACGGGTTGGGTCAGCTCCCGGCGCACACCCGGCGGTGTGTGTTCTGGGAGCTCGATCCGGCCGTCGCCGAGGACTCGCACGCATTCAGCGATCCGGTCTTCGAGAAGGAAGCCTGGCTCTCGACGGTGATGCTCGAGTGGGGCTCGTGCGGGCAGGTGGCACACGTGGAGAACAACCTCGCGGGCTGCGCGCTGTACTCTCCTCCGAGCGCCGTGCCGCGCTCCGCACTGTTCCCCACCTCCCCCGTAAGCCCGGACGCGGTCCTGCTGACCACGCTGCAGGCCGAATTCCCCTACGACGAGGCCGATGTAGCCCACCGCCTGGTTCAGGCCGTGGTGGCCGATCTGGTGCGTCGTGGCGTGCGAGCGCTCGAGGCGTTCGGCATTCGCAACGGCCCACCGTCCAGTTCGGTGGCCGATCGAGGCTTCGGATCGTCGATGCGGCTGATGGAACGGATCGCGGCGCCACTGCGTGACCCGTCGTCGGCGACGAGGTGCACCCCCGAAACCTGCATGATCGACGCGGATTTCCTCGCCGAGGTCGGTTTCGAAGTGGTGGCCCCGCATCATCGCTTCCCGCGCCTGCGGCTGGAGCTCGACTCCGACCACGGCTGGAAGGAAGACGTCGAGCGCGCGCTGGACCAACTCCTCGCCGCCGCGTCGATGGAACCGCCGTCGCGCGTCGGCGCGCACTGACCCGAGACGACAACAATGGCCCCGCGGAAAACCGCGGGGCCATTGTTGTCTGAAGAACTACACGCGCGGGGCCGCGTCTGCGGCAGCCAGCTCTTCGGCCAGTAGCTCGGCGAAGGTGTAGGTGCCGGTGGGCTGGTCGTCCTGGCCGAGCAGATAGAGCCGCTTCACCGAGATGAGAATCGCTTCGGCGATCACGTCGCGCATGCGCGGGTTGGTGAGTACCGAGGCGTCGTAGTCGTTGGTGAGGTAGCCGAGATCGACCTGGACGGTCGGCATCTTGGTCAAGCGCAACAGGTCCCAGGTGCGCTGATGGGTCCGACAGTCCTGCACCGAGGTTCGGGCCACCACTTCGCGCTGGATGAAGCCGGCGAGCACCTGACCGATCATCGATACCGAACCGTGCGAGTTGCCCCAGTAGAAACCGGCCACTCCCTTGGCGGACGGGTTGTCACTGGTCGCGCAGCGCAGCGAGATCATCAGATCGGCATCGAAGGCGTTGGAGGTGTCGGCGCGTTCGGCATCGGTGGGGTTGGCGCCCCACGGCCGGGACAGGAAGGTTTCCATGCCGGTCGCGGCCATCCGGCCCTCGAGTCGGGATGCCAGATCCCACAGGATCTCCGACTCGAAGACATCGCCGAATTCGGTGGGCACCGCGAAACCCTTGTCGGCGCCGCCGAATCCGGGATCGATGACGATGCGCTTGCCGGTGAGCTGCGGCCCCGCCCGATGCACCACTTCTTCCTCGGCGATGCGATGCGGGTTGCCGCCGGTGACGCGCGCGCCGAGCAGATCCAGCGAGCGCAGGGTGTCGGGTCCGCAGATACCGTCGGCGGACAGGCCGATCTCGCGCTGGAACGCGCTGAGGCCCTCGTGGGTGTGCGGGCCGAAGTGCCCGTCCACCCGGTACACGTAGAAGCCGAGGTCCTGCAGCTTGCGCTGCAGGGTGGCCACGTCGTCACCGTAGAGCGGCGCCGACAATTGGTAGATCAATGTGCGAGCACCCAGCCGGTAGGAGGCTTCCTTCAGCGCGCGGTAGGTGGCCGGACCGACCACCCCGTCGACGAGAAGACCGCGCTGCTGCTGGAACGCGCGGATCGCCGAATCGAGCGGTCGGTCGAACACCGCCTCGGTGTCCTTCCAATACTCCGGTCCGTCAGTGGATTCGACGTGTGGGAGATGCAGGAAGCCGAGGCTTGCGAGGGTGCTCCGAACCTCTGCGACGGCTGGTCCTGAATCGCCGTGACGAAGTCGGTGCATGCGTAAGAGCCCTTTCCTTCGGCCGGAGCGTCCGTCGATTGTCTCAGACCCGGGCCGCTTTGCGGGAATCCCGGGTCCAGGCATCCTACGGCGCGTCGGCCGGTAGGAGACGCTTTTATCGGATGCTCTGTGTTAGATGAGGCCGTCGAGCTCACGCAGTAGTGCGGCCTTGCCCTTGGCTCCGACGATCTGCTTCACCGGCTTGCCACCCTGGAACAAGATCATCGTGGGCAGCGACAGGATCTGGTAGTCGCGGGCGATACCGGGGTTGGCCTCGGTATCGAGCTTGGCGATGGTCAGCTTGTCGGCGTGAGTGCCCGCGATCTCCTCGAGGACGGGGGCGACCATCTTGCACGGGCCGCACCAGTCGGCCCAGAAGTCGACGAGCACCGGCTTTTCGCTGAGCAAGACGTCATCGGCGAAGGACTGGTCGGTGACGGTGATGGTGTTGGCGCTCTCGGCCATGGGTGTCTCCTCGACAGGGGTGGAACTCGAAATCAGTTGGTGCGCACGGCGGCCGGGCCGTCGGCGTGGTCGAGCGTGTTGGCGGTGATGTCGCCCTGCTCGGCGAGCCAGCGTTCGGCGTCGATCGCGGCGCGGCAGCCGGTGCCGGCGGCGGTGATCGCCTGCCGGTAGGTGTGGTCGACGAGGTCGCCCACGGCGAACACGCCTGCCACATCGGTGGCGGTGCCCGGATCGGTCACCTGCACATAGCCTTCGCCGTCGAGCGCGATCTGGCCCTTGACGAGTTCGCTGCGCGGGTCGTGGCCGATGGCCACGAACAGCCCGGTCGCGTCGAGCTCGGACTCCTCGCCGGTGCGGGTATCGCGCAGGGTGAGGCTGGTGACGCTCTTCTCCCCGTTGACCTTCACGACCTCGGAGTTGAGCCGGAACTTGATCTTCTCGTTGGACTTGGCGCGCTCGAGCATGATCCGTGAGGCACGGAACTCCTCACGGCGGTGCACGATGGTGACGCTCGCGGCGAACTTGGTGAGGAAGGTCGCTTCCTCCATGGCGGAGTCGCCGCCGCCGACCACCACGATGTCCTGGCCCTTGAAGAAGAAGCCGTCGCAGGTGGCGCAGGCGCTCACACCGCGGCCGAGCAGGTCCTGCTCCCCCGGCACGTTCAGGTAGCGCGCGGCCGAGCCCATCGCGAGGATGACGGCGTAGGCCTCGAAGGTCTCGTCACCGACGGTGACCTTCTTCACGGGGCCGGACAGGTCGATCGCGTCGACGTCCTCGGTGCGCAGCTCGGCGCCGAAACGCTTGGCCTGGTCGCGCATCTGCTCCATGAGGTCGGGACCCATGATGCCGTCGCGGAAGCCGGGGAAGTTCTCCACCTCGGTGGTGGTCATCAGGGCGCCGCCGAACTGGGTGCCTTCGAAGACCAGCGGCGAAAGCTCCGCGCGGGCGGCGTAGACGGCCGCCGTATAGCCGGCGGGTCCTGAGCCGACGATGATCAGGTCGCGAACTGGCGTGCTCATGGGGCCCTTCCGAAAAAACAATCTGGGGACGTGTCGGTCAACAACACCCTAATCGGTGTTGTTCCCGGTGATGGCTTCGCGGCTGGCACCGCTGCTTCTCGGTGCCGGTTCGCCGGCGGCTCTCAGCCGATGTCGCGCAGGGTCAGCTGCTCGGGGGTGCCGGTGGTGCAACCGGTTCCGACGACGAGTGCGGTGATGGTGGGAGCTTCGGCGCCCTGTACGAGGACGAGGACGGCGTCGGAGCCACGGAAGGTGATATTCGACGCTCCGAGCACCGCTCGGTCGATGCCGTTGGCTTGCACACAGCGGGTGAGGGCGGCCTCGTCGGCCAGCGGGCCGACCACGTCGCGTTTGCCCAGTGTGCGCAGTGCGGCGGCGGTGGTGAGCTCGTCGGCGGCCGCCGGTTCGGTGAACGGTGCGGCCGTGGGGGTGCCCTCGGTGGTGTCGAACGTGCTGAACACGGCACCGGCGCCCGCCAGGACGGCCACCGTGGCCGCGGCGGCGGCGAGTAGCCCCAGTCGGCGCCGGGAACGGTAGCGGTCGAGCGAGATGGGAGCTTCGTCGGCGGTGGGTACCGGCTCGGCAGCAGGCGTCTGGGCGGCCGAGAGCGGCGTGATGCGGTCGGTCGGCCCGTCGCCCGCGTCGAGTTGGGCGACGAAACGGAACATGCGGTCGGCCACGTCGTCGGGCATGCGGTGGGTGACCCGCTCGTCGGTGGCCAGCGTGCGGAGGTGGGTGTTCACCTCGTCGAGCTTGTTCAGGTAGTGCAGCGCGTCTACGTCGGTGCGGACCACGGGCCACAGTTGCTCGCGCACTTCGGGCGCGAGATTGTCGGCATGCAGATCGGCCAGCAGTTCCGACGGGAACGGAGGCTGCGGCACGGATCGAGACATCCTCGCACCTCCCCTGTTCTGTCGATATCGGATCGCAGGATTTACATCGCTGACTTACTCGTCACTGTTAATGACGCATCCCGGCTACATCCGGTTCCCTGGATCCCGGAAAAATTCCAAACGTTCTTGCAAACGTACGCGCGCTCGGGCGCATCGGCTCTTGATCGTGCCAGGCGCCACGCCGAGCGCAGCGGCGGTTTCGGCGACGCTGCGGCCTTCCATCTCGGTCATGACCAGGGCCAACCGCTGTTCGTCAGGGAGGGTGAACAGCGCCTCGCTCACGACGGTGGACAGCTCGTAGTCGGCGAATGCGTCGTGCGGGTCGACCGCCTCGGGCATGGTGTCGGGCAGGATCGAGACGGCACGGCGGGTCTTGTTGCGCCGGATCCGGTCGAGGCAGGCATTGACGACGATGGCGTGCAGCCAGCTGCGCACCTCGGACTCGGCGCGGAACGAGGCGGCGGTGCGATGGGCCGAGAACAGGGCGTCCTGCAGGCAGTCGGCGGCGTCCTCGCGGTTGTAGGAGGTGCGCAGCGCGGTCTGCCAGAGATGGTCGGAGTGCCTGCGCAGTAGTTCGGCGAAGACATGCGGTTCCCCGCGCACGTGGGCAGCCAGCAATTGCTTGTCGCTGCCGTTCTCGAGGAACGAGCGGACGCTGGACGCGACCTGCCGCGGTGGCTCACCGCGGACTTGCTCGTTGACTTCCGGCGACAAAACTGATCCCTCGGACAGCGCTCGTTACGGCGACTTCGAGTCGGCGAAACAAGGCCGATCCATCACCTGACCACAACGCGGCGTCCAGGATCGACGTCGACAAATCCTGGGTAACTCTCAACCGAGAGCGCGCAGGAATCATATCGTTGATAACAATTACGCACCAACCGGACCGCGGTTCGACAAAGCTCGGCGATGGACCCGGAAATGATCGACCACCTGCGGCGATGCGGAGGCGGGAGAGTTTTACGGCGCAGTGAGACTAAGGGGCCGCGTCGAAGCGGACGTCGGCGATCGCGGTCTGGAACTGACCGCCGGAGTTGGCGAGCCCGGTGATCCAGACCAGCACGAAACGAGCGGCCTGATCGGTCTGCACGGCGATATCGGTGACCCCGTCACCGAGCTTGGCCGAACCGATCAGCTGGGTCTGGTCGAGGGTGGGCGCCTCGGTGGGCGAGGTGCGGATCTCGACGGTGCTCCCCGCGGAGGGCGAGGTGATCGACACATTGGTCAGCTTCGCCGGTGTGGGCAGCGTGGCCAGCAGCCCCACGCCCTTCTTGAGGGCGGGGAACTGCTGGAAGTACTGATCGGTGCGCCACACCGTCGCCGCGTTCTGGTCGAGCACCGCACCCGCCGCCGCGGCGCCGTCGGGAGTGCCCTCCGGGGAGAACACCGCGGCACCGGCGACCGGCACCGGCACACTCGTCGGCGGTGCCGCGGGGTCCTCGGCGGGCGGTGCGGACGCCGCGGGCGGCGCCACACTCGAGGTGAGCCCGATATTGATCTGCTGGTCGAGTGGCTTGTCCGACGCGCCTGGCGCGAAGATGCTGACCATCCACCAGATCAGCACGCCGACCACCAGCGCCGCGAGCACGCCGAGGGCGACCATGATCCACATCATCCGCTTGGAGCGTTCCCGCTCGGCGGCGAGCAGTTCCGGGTCGGCGAGCGAATCGGCGCCGGGGGCAACCGCCCGCTGACCCAGTCGTAAGACCGGAATGAAGTCGGTCTTCTGGTCGACGACCGAGGCCTGCTCGAGCACGTGCTGCACGGTGGCAGCGGTGCGCACGCCCTTGTTGGATTCCAGCGAGCGCACCGCGACGGCCGAGATCTCGAACGGCACCTCCGGCCGGATCTGCCGCGGTTCCACCGGCGTGCCGTCGGGCCCGAAATCGGCCAGTCGCAGACCGCCGATGGTGGCCGCCGAGCCGGTGACGCCGCCGACGCGAATCGGCCAGCGCGCGGTGATCAGGGCGTAGAGCATCGCGCCGAGGCCACGGACATCGCCTTGCGCGTCGGAATCGCCGAGGGTGCCGGGGAACGCGAGGACGGCATCGCCGGAGGCACTGATCCGGATCCGATCGGGATGATCGATCGACAGCGAGCCGCCGCCACGGTGGGCGAGTTCGGCCGCCGAGGCGAGCGCCCTGATGGCCCTGGCCGCGCCGACCGGGGACGGCACGGTCTCGGCCATCTCGCGCAGCGAACGGCCGGGGGTCCACTCGGCCACGACGATGCCGCCGGAGCTGCCACGGACCACGTCGAGGACCCTGGCCAAGCCGGGCGCATTGATCCGGCCCAGTCGCAGCGTGCGCGACAGCACCGCCTGCGGGCCGTCGTGACCCGAGTTCTCGCCGGAGGTCTGATCGGCGTCCACGAAGGTCAGCGCGACCTCGCGATCGAGCTTGATATCGAGTGCCTGCCAGAACTTCAGCCCACGCGCACCGCCGTGACCGGCCAGCAATCGGTATCGGCCACCGGCGACGGACGCGCCGGGGATGAGTTTGGGGCCACGTTGCCCACGGTTGGCCGCGGCGCTCGGGGGCACCTGCGGCGGAATCGGCAACATGCCGGTGTCGTATGTCGGATCGTGCGGCGGCATGGCCGAACGCGCGCCGTCTTCGTGCGTATCGCCTTCGTCTGGCGCGTCGGTATGCTCGGAATCCGTCGAGTTCGGCGCATCGGGCCCGACCTCGGTGGACATTCCTGCTGCCGCGCGCGCCGCAGAATCAGCGGCCGGGACGCCGCCCACCGCGTCATCGCTCACCCTCGGTCCTCCTTCGGCCTGAAAACCCGTGTCGGTCTGCGGAACAGCGTACGGGAACTGTGCTTTACCGGTGCTGTCAACAGCGCCCGGTCGAATGACGGGGAGCACCATGGTCTGGGTATCCAAAGACTGCCCGTATGCGGGGAATCCATAGGTATCGGGACGGCGGAGCACGGTGGTCGCGTAGATGTCGTCTGCCGGGGTGTCGTCGAGTCCGAGATCCGGCGCGGGCGGGGTGATGCCGAGCTTGCGCGAGATCGCGACGGTGATAGCGACGACCTCGGGGATACCGGCCAGACGCATCAGGCCGAAGGCCACCGAGAACATCACCACCGAATCGATGACGACGCGCAGCAACGAGCCCGCGCCGCCGGAGACCCGGTCGAGTCCGGTCACCGTGTCGACGATCAGCATCACCGCGCCGCCCGCGATCGAGGCGAGCAACACTCTGGTCACAGTTCGGCCGACATTGACCATCCGCAAGTCGCCGAGGCTGCGGTGCAGCAGCACGCCGCCGATCACCGCGCCCGCGGTGAATCCGAGGCCGGTGGCGACACCGAGCACGATCACCACGTCGTCGCTGTCGCGGGCGATGACCGGTGCCAGGGCCGAGAGCAGGATCTTGATCGTCGTGATGCCGAGGATGATCCAGGTCGGTGTCCAGGCCTGCTCGCGCGCGTAGAACACCCGCAAATGGATGAGCACGAGCGAATACGGGATGAGCGAGAACGCCGACCAGCTCACGGCGCTGCCCAGCCGTTCGGCGTCCCCGGAGAATCGCGCGTAGCCGTAGAGGGCCTGGCCGATCTCGGGGCCCGCGAGGGTCATGAAGGTGACGATCGGGATCATCGCGATCATCGTGAGTCGGGTGGCTACGGACAGGTCGTCGACCACCGCGGGGGTGTCGTCGTCGGCGGCGCTGCGGCTCAGCCTCGGCATGATGGCGGTGAGCAGGGTTACCCCGATCACGCCGTAGGGCAGCTGCAACAGTGCCCATGCGTTCGCGAAGATCGCGGGACCCGCCACGTCGGCCTGGGAGGCGACATTGTTCGCGACCACCAGGCCCACCTGGCTGATCAGCACGTACAGGATGATCGCGATGCCCATCTTGCCGAACTGCTTGAGGCGCGCGTCGACTCCCCACAGCGGCCGCAAGTTGATCCCGTGCCTGCGGATCGCGGGCAGCAGGCACAGTGCCTGTGTCGCCACGCCCGCGGTGATACCGAGGCCGAGGACCAGCAGTTTCGGATCGCTCATCCGCACCGGATCGAGGGTGATCTCGCCGGGTGTCAGCGCGTAGACCGCCAGCACCGTCAACGCGACCAGATTGTTCATCACGGGGGCCCACGCACCCGGCTTGAACGCCTGCCTGGTGTTGAGGATCGCGGTGAACAATGCCGACATGCCATAGAAGAGCAGTGCGGGCGCCAGTAGGTAGGTGAGCGCGACGGTGAGGTTCGTGTTCACCTTGCCGTCGGAGGAGACGAGCACGTGACCGGCCAGGATCGGCGCGGCCGCCAAGGTCAGCACGGTGGCGACGAACAGCACAGCGAAGGCCGCCGTCACCAGTCTGCGCACGAACGTGGCACCGTTGTCGGCGTCCTCCTGCTCGGCACGGATCAAGGTCGGCACGACGATGGCGGTGAGAACGGCGCCCAGAACGAGCTCGGCGACCATGTTCGGGATCAGGTTCGCCGAGATGAACGCACTCGCGATGGCTGGACCGAGCACCGTCAGCAACAACAGTTGCTTGGCGAACCCGGTGATCCGGCTGATCAGCGTCGCGACCGCGATCGAACCCGAGTCCTTGAGCAGCTTCGCGTTGGCGCTCATCGGGGCGGTGCCCGCTTTGTGGGCAGGTTCGGCCGCCACCTTCTTCGGCCTGGCGATGACCTGAGTCCGCTCCGCCGACCGATCAGCAGCAGGCGGACCGCCCACGGCTCGTCCACGGTCGTCGAATCCTGCCTGGCGCCCGTCCCGCGCGGGATCCGCGGCAGGCATCCCGGGGAAACCTCCACGCGGCGGCGGCACAGGCCGCCCCTGCTCCGGCGCAACCGGTCGGCGTCCACCGGCCTGATCGGGCCGATCCTGTCTCGGAATGGCGCCGGAAGGCGCACCACGCGGCGGGAGCGGTCGTTGCTGGGGGAACTCGCCCGAGGGGTTCGGGCCGGGCCGCCGTGGGGCGAACCCCTCGGGCCCGGGGCGCTGCTGTTGTGGGAACTCGCCCGAGCGCGCGGCGGAACCCGGTGCGCGGCGTTGCGGTGGAGGTACAGGCCGACCGTCGGGGCCGTAAGCAGCAGGACGTGGTGGTTCGCCGGAGCGTCCGGGAGGACCGCCGCGCTGAGGCGGCACGCCGCCGGGACGTTGCTGCTGGGGGAACTCACCCGAGCGATTCGCCGGACCGGGTGGCTGTTGACGCGGGTTCGGGACCGGCCCTGGCCGTTCGCCCTGCGGCAGACGCTGCGGATCCGGGGAGCGATAGCCGGCGGGTGGTTGGGGCGGACCCGGTCGGGGTCCTGGGCGCTGTCCAGCGGGCACGTCCGGTCCAGGGCGGTACCCGGGCGGCGGCGGTTCAGGGCGATAGCCCGGCTGACCCGGCGGCATGGCAGGGCGGGGGCCGCGGTGCGCCGAGGGCGGCGCCGGTGCGCCGGGGTCGGCGGATCCCGGCCGGTAACCGGTCTGTTCGACAGGTCGGTAGCCGCCACGACCCGGATTCTCGGGCGGAAGTTCGGCGCCGGGGACACCAGGATGACGAGGTGTGCCGGGCTGGCCGGCAGCGGGATGACGCGGCATCGCAGGCGGATCGACGGCCGGATCACCGGGTCGGACCGGCGGACGGCCGTCGCGGGGCGCGACGAACTCCGGTCGATGACCAGGCGCGCCAGGGCGTCGATCCACGTGCGGCACGGCCTCGTCGCGATCGGCGTCTTGCCCGGCCGTCATCCCACGTTCCCACGGAGCGCTGGGGGCCCGGCGCAGGGTCGGGTCGTCGTCGTGGTCGCGCCGATGAGCGGAATCATCGTCGCCCATCATGCCTCCTGTACCCGGCGTAACCCGCGAATCCCGCCGGTCCGATGAGCGTTTCGCTCACCAGTGCCACTCTCGTCCTTGTCTGTCATGGTCCCCTGACCGCGCGTCAGGCGCGGGGGTTCACTGCCGTTGCAGCCGCTGACGTGCGCGTCGCAGCCGACCCGCCCGTTCGACCGTCTCCGGGGCGAACCCTTCGTCGGCGGGATCGGGTTGCCCGCGGAACCGCCGCAGCAGTCGGCGCCCGGCGAGCAGCAACAGCAGTATCGCGGCACATGCGGTAATTATGGCCAGCGCCTGACCGTAGGCGTTCGAGCGCACCGAGACCGAGGTGGCCTCTCCTAGCGCTATCCCGTCCGGGGTGGTAAGGGCGATCGGAATTACCAGCTTACGGCTGTCGCTCACCTCGGTCGGGATCTGGAACGACCGGGTCCCGGACGGCGGAAGCAGCTGTTCGCCGATATCGGTGATGTTCGTCTCGGCCGGTGCCTCGATCCGGAACATCACCCGGATGGCGACGGGCAGTTCATTGCGCGCCACCAGCAACAACGGGCTCTGCTCGGAGGCCAGCGTGTACACCCCGCCCGGCGGCAGCACCGACACCGAGGAGAACATCGTGTCCAGTTCGCGGGTGGCCTGATCGATGCGTCGCTGGGCGTGCAGGTCGGCGAGTGTGTCGTTGTCGGCCCTGCGGTCGGACAGGCTCAGCGCGCGCAGCAGATCCTCGCGCGCGGGGGTCAGGAACGCGTGCGGCGTGAGCTCGGATTCGGGCAGTTCGACCAGAGCGCGCATCAGCTCGGTCACCCGGGCGCCTTGGGCGTGCACCGGTCCGATGAACTGTTCCGGCGCGGCATCCTGTGCGGCGCGCGGCAGATACTCCAGCGCGAACGGGCGCGGATCGGGCGCCTGGGCGACGAGATCGGTGAAGCTGCGCGGACTCGCGAGGTTGTTGCGGGTGAGCAGTTCGACCTGCTTGAGCAGCGCCACGCCCTCCTCCCGGCTGGCGCCCCACTGCTGCGGCGGCATCAGCAGCTGCGAACGCGGCCGGTCCGGCGCCGGGTTGAGCGCGCTCCAGGCCATCGCGCCGAGAGCGTCCTGCAACCGGGCCGCGCGCGAGTCGTTGGTGACGTCGAAACGCACCTTCGACGGCGTGAACGACGGCGTCGGCGGATTCGAACCCACCGCGGCCAGCGCGGTCGCCGACCAGATATCGAAGGTGGTCACGCGTAGCGCGGGATCGGTGCCCGCGGCGGCGCCGACGGGCGGGGCGACGCTCACATCCGGCACCCGGACGACATCGGGCGCGGGCTGTTCCCCTCCGACGACGACATCGGGCGTGAGCGTGGTCGGCGCGGTGGTGAGCGCGTTGTCGGTATCGGCAGGCGCCCCGTCACCCGAGACCGCCGAACCGGCCAGCACCGCCGTGCCGTATCCGTGCTCGCGCAACAGCCGTCCGGCGGGATCGTCGATGCTGCCCGAATCGGGCAGGCTCACTCCGCGCAACGACTGCGTGCCGAGGATCGAGTCCACCACATCGGCGGGCGCGAGCAGGGCACGCGCGGACAGTCCCGGATCGTTCACCGCGGCCAGCGCCGACACGTCGACCTGCGCGAACGGCAACGCCACCGTGCACATCGAGCCGGCCAGCGAGCGCAACCGGTCGAGCCAGGCCAGCGCACTCGCCGCCCCGGTCCCCTCCCTGGTCGCCCCGCTCGGATCCGACGGACTCGCCAGCACCCGATAGCCGCGCGTCATGGTCTGCACGGTCGAGACCAGGTCCGGATCGATGCCGATACACACCGATCCGGCCACACCTTTGTCCTTGCCCGGCGCGGGCACCACCGATTCCAGCGCCGCGACCAGCTGTTCGAGACGCCCACCTTTGCCGACCGAGGCCGCCAGTTCGTCATCGAGCAGTTCGGCCTGGCCGTTCACCGCGCCGGGTTTGCCCGCGACCATGCGCGGCCGGTCGGCCAGCGGCCAGATCATCGTGGTCGCGACGGGCGTGGCCTCCGGCGGCGTCGACACCGGTGGGTTGGCGTCGTCGGTGCCGGGCAACCCGAGCACGGGCAGCAGGAAGCGCGCGTCGTCGAGCCTGGCCTGGGTGCCGTAGGCGGGTTCGCCGTTGACATTGAGCAGCAGCGGATACACCCCGGGACCGGTCAGTCCGAGCGAGGCCTCCGAGCCCGCGCGCAATGCGATGCTCACGGAGAACTGTTTGCGCTGACCGGGACTCAACTGCGGCGCCACATCCTGGAACGGACCTGTCACCTCGTAGTTCACCTGGTCCAGGCGCAGCGAACTGCGCAGCCCGCTCGGCGAATCCACCGCGGGCGCGCGCTGGATTCGCACGCTCACATCGTCGACAACCCGATCGCCGATATTGGTGACCGTGCCCGACACGGTCAGCTTCGGATCGCTGCCGGTGGTCACCGTGCCCGGCGCCACCGCGTCCAGGGTGAGCTTGAGAAACTTCGGTGTTCCCGACCCGTCCGTTTGAGCGTGCGCGTGCGCGGGCAGCAGCGTCATCGAACCCAAGATGGTCAGGACCGCCGTGATCAGCCGGATCAGTCCACCCGTCATCGCTTGCCGGTCTCCATCCGGTCGATCAATCGATTCGCCACTTCGGCCAGCCGCCGCTCGTCGGCGTAGGCCAATCGGGAATCCAACTCGCTCAACGGAACCCACGCAACCTGGGTGACTTCGACGTCGGCGTCGGACAGCTCACCGCCGAGACATCGCAGCAGGAAATGGTGCACGGTCTTGTGTACCCGTCTGCCCTCGGTCACGAACCAGTAGTCGATACTGCCGAGTTCGGCGACCACTTCGCCGTCGATTCCGGTTTCCTCGGCGACTTCGCGGATCGCGGTCTGCTCGGAGGTCTCGCCCGCTTCGATATGGCCTTTGGGCAGCGACCACAGGAGACGGCCTCTTCTGTCGGTCCGCCCGATCAACGCGGCGGTGCGCTGCTCTTTCGGACCGTCGAGACCTTCTACGACCAGCCCGCCCGCGGAGGTTTCCCGGACGGTGCGCATGCGGGGTTTGCCGGCAGTGTTCGCCGAACCGCGCCGCCGCGGCTGGCGGCGTCGACTGTTCGCGCGATCGGCCGGAGGAGACACTCCGCCAGCTTAGCTGTGCATATTGAGTGTGGGCGCGGGTGAGGGTGCGGGGGCGGGATTTGTTGTTCGGTAGTCCTGGGAGGTTTGGGGCTGTGTTTATTGGAGCGCTGGCGCGCTCGAGTCGCGGCCCTGAGGGGCCGCCGGTTAGGCGCCGTTGCTTGCTCCTTCGTCGCCTACGCAACGGCGCCTAACCGGCGACCCGGCCGCGACCGGCCACTTCGTGGCCGCCGCTCCCTAGGGGTCGCGGGTGCGGGGTCGGGAGTGCGGTCATGGCGGGTATGGGGTGGGCGGTGTGGTTGGTCGTGGGGTTTCGGCGGGTATGGGGTGGGCGGTGTGGCTGGTCGTGTTGTTCTGGCGGGCTCGGGTGGGGTGTGGGTAGGGGGTGGTGGACTGAAGGGAAACGATTCGACGGGGTCGGTAAAGTGCCTATGTGGTTTCTCCCGATGTTGTCCCTGATGCTGTGGCGGATCGTCGTGCTCGCCTGCTGGCGGGGGCGGCGGTGACGTTGGGGCAGCTCAATGATGTTTTGGCGCCGTTGGGGGGGATGTTCGCCGAGCGGGGGCACACTCTTTATCTGGTCGGTGGCAGCGTGCGTGACGCGGTGCTCGGTCGGCTCGGCAACGACCTGGACTTCACCACCGATGCGCGGCCGGAGGTTGTGCAGGAGCTGATGCGGGGGTGGGCCGACCATCTGTGGGATACCGGTGGCCTCGCGTTCGGCACGGTCAGTGCGGCCAAGGACGATCAGCAGCTCGAGATCACCACTTTCCGCGCCGATACCTACGACCGGGTCTCGCGCAATCCCGAGGTCACGTTCGGTGACACCCTCGAGGGCGACCTGGTGCGCCGCGACTTCACGGTGAATGCGATGGCGGTCAAGATCGCCGCCGATGGGTCGCTGGAATTCGTCGATCCGCTCGACGGCATCGACGCGCTGCTCGAAGGCGTGCTCGACACCCCTGCGGCGCCGCAGGATTCGTTCGACGACGATCCGCTGCGCATGCTGCGGGCCGCGCGCTTCGTCGCCCAACTGGGATTCCAGGTGGCGCCGCGGGTGCGGGCGGCGATCGTCGAGATGGCCGATCAGATCGACCGGATCACCGCAGAGCGGGTGCGTGCCGAACTCGACAAGCTGATCGGCGCCGACCACCCGATCGACGGCATCAACCTCATGTGCGACACCGGTCTGGCGCAGCGGGTGCTGCCGGAGGTGCCCGCGATGAAGCTCGAGATCGACGAGCACCACCAGCACAAGGACGTGTACCAGCATTCGCTGACCGTGCTCCAGCAGGCGATCGACCAGGAGGAAGGCGACCCCGACCTGGTGTTGCGCTGGGCGGCGCTGCTGCACGACATCGGCAAGCCCGACACCAAGCGCAACGAGCCGGCGGGCGGCGTCAGCTTCCACCACCACGAGGTGGTCGGCGCGAAGATGGTGCGCAAGCGGATGCGGGCGCTGAAGTACCCGAAGGCGTTCACCGAAGAGGTTGCGCGCCTGGTGTTCCTGCACCTGCGTTTCCACGGCTACGGCAAGGGCCAGTGGACGGATTCGGCGGTGCGCCGGTATGTCACCGATGCCGACGACCTGCTCGATCGGCTGCACAAGCTCGTACGCGCCGACTGCACCACGCGCAACAAGCGCCGCGCCGCCGCGCTGAGCTCGACCTATGACGAGCTGGAGGAGCGGATCGCGACCCTGCGCGAGCAGGAGGATCTGGCACGGGTGCGACCCGACCTGGACGGCAACGCGATCATGGAATTGCTCGGGCTGCCGCCGGGTCCGCAGGTGGGTAAAGCGTGGAAGTACCTGAAAGACCTGCGCCTCGACCGCGGTCCGATGACGCGGGAAGAGGCCGAAGCGGCCCTCCGAGAATGGTGGGCCCAGCAGAACTGATCAGAAGACGATCAGTGTCGTGCCCGCGATGATGGCGTCGCGGATCTGGGTCAGGTCGAACGAGCCGGTGGTCTCCGGCAATTCGAGCCGGAATTTCACCACGTCGCCGCGGCGGTGCGCGTAGGAAATGCTCGCCCGGTTGGGCAGGTCGTCGAGCAGTAGCGCGGGTGCGGGGATGACTCGTTTGGGGAGCCGGATGCCGTACCAACTGGCCCTGCGGATGTCGAGGGTGAGCAGGTTGTCATAGACCTGCCCGTCGACGACCGCCCGCATCTTGCGCGTGCGATGCGTCGCGACGATGTGTCCGCGCTCGTCGAGCCGCACCCGCCAGTCCAGGTTCTGGGCGTCCACCCATTCGGCCATCGCGCCGATCCCGATGGCGCCCTCGATGTCGAGTTGCTGAACCCGGACCTTGGTCGGCACACCGGGAATCAGCCGCACGCCGTGCGCGACCACGGTGACCGTGTCGAAGGGATGCGAGTCCCACACCAGGTTCGACAGCACCGTCTTGCTCTGGAAGTGAGCGCCGCGTCTGCGCAGCTTGAACGAGTCGAGGGTGGCGGTGAGGTCGTGCTCGAGCAGCGTGGCGCTGATCTCCTGACCGCCGAAACGGCTGAGGATGCCCTCGCTGAGCACGGTCATCAGCACATCGGGCATGAGCGCGGTGACGGTGCCGGAGCCCAGGTCGGCGACGGGATCGGCCCAGGACGTGGTGAAGCCGAGCCACTGGTCGATCCAAGACGGGTCGAGCAGGCGTTTGCCCATATCGACAGCGCCCGCCAGTGACCAGGACTTCGGATCGAAATACGTGGCCATGATGGCTATGAGCGTACTTGGCCGAATCGTCGGTGGCCATGAAGTGTGACCCGATTATGGGATATCACGACCTGTTCTTTCCGAAGGTGCGGAGTTGTTTGCTTGTTATGTCCGAATCTGCGGAACTATCCTGATCGCGTGGCGAAACTGCGAATCAAGGAAGCGGCCGAACTGCTCGGCGTCAGCGACGACACGGTGCGTCGCTGGATCGATACGGGCGCCCTGACGGCGACCAAGGATGCCGCGGGCCGCCTGGTGCTGGACGGCAGGGAGCTCGCCGAACACGCCGTCGACCAGGCGCGCACGCCACAGACCCAGGTGGGTAGTGCCAGCTCGGCGCGCAATCGGTTCCCCGGTCTGGTCACCCGCGTGGTGACCGACACGGTGATGGCACAGGTGGAGATGCAATGCGGTCCTTTCACGGTGGTCTCGCTGATGAGCAGCGAATCGGTGCGCGAGCTGGGGCTCGAGCCGGGCAGCGTCGCGCTGGCGAGCGTCAAGGCCACGACCGTGGTGGTCGAAAAGGCCGCCGAATGATCCGCCGGGTCGCGGTCGGCGCCGCGCTGGTGGTGCTCACGGCCAGCGGCTGTGGGGGTGAGAACAGCGGTGGCACAGAGAAATCCACGCTGACAGTGTTCGCCGCGGCCTCGTTGAAGAGCGTCTTCACCGATCTGGAGAAGGACTTCGAGTCCGCCAATCCTGATGTGGACGTGCAGTTCTCGTTCGCGGGATCGTCCGACCTGGCCGCGCAACTCCAAGCCGGTGCTCCCGCCGATGTTTTCGCGTCGGCCGACCAGCCGACCATGGACAAGGCGGTCCACAGTGGCCGAATCACCGCTACGCCCACCACTTTCGCCACCAATGTCCTCACACTGGTCACCGCTGCGGGAAACCCCAAGGGCATCAACGGGATCAACGACCTCGCTGACGCCACTCTGGTCGTCTGCGCCCCCCAGGTCCCGTGTGGCCGGGCAACGAAGAAGGTCGCCGATGCCGCGGGTGCCACGCTGCGTCCAGTGAGCGAGGAATCCTCGGTGGCCGACGTCCTCACCAAGGTGACCTCCGGACAAGCCGACGCCGGCTTCGTCTACGTCACCGACGCGTCGGGCGCGGGAGCGAAGGTGAGCACCGTCGCGGTACCCGAGGCCTCAGCCGCGGTGAACACGTATCCGATTGCGGTGGTGGCGGATTCGAAGCAAGCCGCGAACGCGCGAAAGTTCTCCGAACTGGTCACCGGGCCCACCGGCCGAGCAGCCCTGGCCGCCGCGGGGTTCGGCGCACCGTGATCGGCGCGGGTCGGCGCCGCGTGACCACCGGGCTGCCCCGGTGGTTACTGGTACCCGCCGTAGTCGGGTTCGCATTGGTGGTGCTTCCGCTGGCGGCGTTGGCCTGGGGGGTCGAGTGGGGGCGATTCGTCGAACTCGTGACTACCGAAGCATCAAGGGAAGCATTGTGGTTGAGCCTACGAACGGCGACCACGAGCACCGCGTTGTGTGTGGTGTTCGGTGTGCCGATGGCCGCGGTGCTGGCACGGGCTCGATGGCGTGGGCTGCCGGTACTTCGGGCACTGGTGTTGCTGCCCTTGGTGTTACCGCCGGTGGTCGGTGGTATCGCGCTGCTCTACGTGTTCGGTCGGCGTGGGCTGTTGGGCGAACATCTGGAGGCGGCCGGAATTCATATCGCCTTCAGCACGACCGCGGTGGTCCTGGCGCAAACCTTTGTGGCACTGCCCTTTCTGGTGCTCACGATCGAGGGGGCGTTGCGGACGGCGGGTAGTCGCTACGAGCAGATCGCCGCGACGCTCGGTGCGGGCCCGGGCACGGTCTGGTGGCGGATCACCCTGCCTCTGCTTCGCCCCGCCCTGATCTCCGGCGCGGTCCTCGCCTTCGCCCGGGCGCTCGGCGAGTTCGGCGCCACGCTCACCTTCGCAGGCAGCCTGCAGGGGCGTACCCGCACCCTGCCATTGGAGATCTACCTCCAGCGCGAAGCCGATCCCGATGCGGCCGTCGCGCTCTCGGTGGTGCTGATCATCGTCGCCGTCCTGATAGTCCTGCTCGCCTACCGTCGAACCAGTCCGATCCCCGGCACACAACTCCGCAGCGCCGGCACCCGGACGACCGGTGACGCGCCGGTGATCGGCGGTGCGAAGTGACCGGGGATTCGACCGGGCTCTCGGTCTCGGCGCGGATCGCCGCCCGCGATCTCGACCTGCGGATCGACGTCGCCCCCGGCGAAGTCCTGGCCGTGCTCGGTCCGAACGGCGCGGGTAAATCCAGTCTCTTACAGGTGATCGCCGGGCTGATCGTTCCCGACGAAGGACATGTACGACTCGGCGACCGCACGCTCACCGACTCGGCGAAAGGCATCGCGCTCCCCCCACATCGACGCGCGGTCTCCCTCCTCGCCCAGGATCCACTGCTGTTCCCCCATCTCAGCGTGCTCGACAACGTCGCCTTCGGCCCACGCAGCCGCGGCGCGAAGAACTCCGCCGCGCGAAGAATCGCCACCGACTGGCTGACAGCGGTCGACGCCACCGACCTCGCCGACCGCCACCCCGGCGCACTCTCCGGCGGCCAAGCCCAGCGCGTCGCCCTGGCCCGCGCCCTCGCCGTCGACCCCGACCTGCTGCTCCTCGACGAACCCATGTCAGCCCTCGACGTAGACGTAGCCCCGGCCATGCGCACCCTGCTGCGCCGCGTCCTGCGCGACGAACCGGGCCGCGACCACCCACGCTGCGCCGTCCTGGTCACCCACGACATCATCGACGCCATCACCCTCGCCGACCGGCTCGTCGTCCTTCAGGCAGGCCGCGTCGTCGAATCCGGTCCGGTCGCCGAGGTGATGTCGCACCCTCGCAACCCCTTCGCCGCCCGCATCGCCGGCCTCAACCTCCTGCGCGGCACCGGCGTCGAGTCAGCGCTGCCGGCCGAGGATCGGTCCTGGGATCAGCCGAGTTCAGGCGCAGGCGAACCGTCGATGCCGCGGACGCACCTCGGCGATCCTGCCCCGACCTTCGGGACCGTGCTCGTCGAAGACCTGGGCGTCGATGGCTGCGTCGTCGGCGATTTCGTCCCCGGCGCCCGCGCGGCCGCGGTGTTCTCCCCGGCCGCGGTGTCGGTGTTCCGCACCCGGCCGGGCGGCAGCCCACGCAACGTCTTCACCGTCGACATCGCGGAGATCACCGACCGCGGCGGCATCGTCCGAGTCCGCGGTGACGCACCGCGGACGCCCGGCCTGTGTGCCGACCTGACCCCGGCAGCCGTCGCTCAACTCCAGCTCACCGTCGGTGCGCGGGTGCACTTCGCGGTGAAGGCCACCGAGGTCCGCGTGTACGCCTGCTGAACCACGCCCTCGGTGATAACGGTATGAATCTGTGCGTTCATGCTCGAATAACCGGGGTACATACCCGGCGAGTGACCCGCGAAGACCGGAGGGCAGCACATGCCGCTGGACCTGAACAGTGATCTGGGCGAAGGCTTCGGCCCGTGGCGGATGGGTGACGACGCCGCCATGCTCGACATCGTGACCAGCGCGAATATCGCGTGTGGATTCCACGCCGGCGACCCGACCATCATGCGCCGCACCTGTGAACTGGCGGTGGCCAAGGGTGTGCGGATCGGCGCGCATGTCGGCTATCGCGATCTGGTGGGTTTCGGCCGCCGCGATGTCGCCATCGCCCCGGCCGATCTGCGCGATGAGGTGCTCTATCAAATCGGCGCCCTCGCCGCCTTCGCCCGGGCCGCGGGTGATCGGGTGCGCTATGTGAAACCGCACGGCGCCCTCTATCACGCGGCCGCGCGCGATCGTCTGCTCGCCGAGGCCCTTGTCGCCGCGGTGGCCGAGGCAGAACCGGGCCTCACGCTGCTCGGTCCGGCGGGCACCGAACTGGAACGTGCCGCGCAGCGCGTGCGTTTCGTCGGTGAGGGATTCGCCGACCGGGCCTACACTGCAACAGGTTCGCTGGCCCCGCGCGGAGTTGCCGGGGCGGTGCTGTCGGCCGACGACGCCGTGGCGCAGGCGACAACTCTTGCGCTGTCGGGGACCGCGCGTACCGTAGACGGTCCCGGTACGGTCGCCGTGTCCGTGGCCAGCGTGTGCGTCCACGGCGACTCTCCGGCGGCCGTCGAGATGGCTCGCCGGATTCGGGGAGCGCTCGACGAAGCCGGAATACCGGTGGAGCCGTTCAGCTGAGGGGTGGGAGGCACGATGGACATCGATTGGAACGCGCGGATCCGACCCGCGGGTGACCGCGCCGTGCTCATCACCCTCGACGACCCGCGCCCGGTGCAGCGCCTTGCCTCGGCGCTGCGCGTGCACGCGATCGCCGGTGTCGAGGATGTGCTGCCCGCGGCGGAAACCGTGCTGGTCACCATGCATTCGGTGAGCTACGGCGTGCAGGTCCGCCGGGAACTCGTCGCGCTGCTCGACCGGCTCGATCACGAGCCACCGCAAGCGGATTCGCCGGATGTTTCCCGTGGAACAGTGGCCGATACGGAGTCGGTCGTGGAGATTCCCGTTCGCTACGACGGCGCGGATCTGCCCGAGGTGGCCCGGCTGCTCGACCTGTCGATCCCGGCGGTGATCGCGGCGCACACCGGCACCGTCTGGCGGTGCGCGTTCGTGGGCTTCGCACCCGGTTTCGGCTACCTCACCTCGCCTGACGGCAGGCTCACGGTGCCGCGTCGTACCAGCGCCCGCACGGCCATCCCGGCGGGCGCGGTGGCACTCGCGGGCGGATATTCGGCGGTGTACCCGCGCGGCACACCGGGCGGATGGCAATTGATCGGCACCACCGATCTGCGAATGTGGGCGGTGGACCGAGATCCACCCGCGCTGGTGCGGGCGGGTTCGGCGGTCAGATTCATCGCTTCCGCGGAATAGCCGCTTCGGCGGAAAACAATGGCTGCTCAATGGTGTGCCGCCTCGACAGCGAATCGGGGAGAGATCGCATGCTGATCTTTATCGAGCGGGTGGGGCCGCTCGCGACGGTGCAGGACCTGGGTAGACAGGGCTGGTTCGATTCCGGCGTCGGTCAGGCGGGCGCGGCCGACCGCGGGTCACTGCGGCTGGCGAACCGGCTGGTCGGCAATCCGGAGAATTTCGCCGCCATCGAAGTACTGCTCGGCGGCCTCGCCCTGCGCGCCGACGGTCACCTCACCGTCGCGGTCACCGGTGCGCCCGCCCCCGCCACCGTCGACGGCACTCCGGTCGGACATGCCAGCGTGCTCGAACTCGACGAGGGCCAGGTGCTGCGATTGGGCTCGGCGAGCACCGGTCTGCGTAGTTATGTGGCGGTGCGCGGCGGCATCGATGTGGCCAAGGTGCTCGGCTCGCGCAGCCGTGACACGTTGTCCGGCATCGGCCCCGACCCGCTGGCAATCGGCACGCAGTTACCGGTCGGGCCCCCGCCGCGCACCCTTCCGACCGTGGAGTTCGCGCCGGTTCCGCGGCGACCGGAACTACTCACGATCCGGGCGTGTCCGGGCCCGCGCGCCGATTGGTTCACCGATCCCGACCAGCTGTTCCGTGGTTCCTGGATCGTTTCTTCCGATACCGACCGGGTCGGCGCGCGCCTGGATCGCCTCGTACTGCGTTGGGATCGGTGCAGGTACCGCCGAGCGGTCAGCCGGTGGTGTTCCTGGCCGACCACCCGATCACGGGCGGCTACCCGGTGATCGCCGTCGTCCTCGATACCGATGTCGACCGTGTCGCGCAGGCCCGCCCGGGAGAAAAACTGGTGTTCGTGGCGGCACCGGCGATCAGCGTGGCGGATTCAACCGTGCGTGCATGAGATACACGTTGTAGCTGTCCCACGCCGACATCGTGAAGTACAGATCCTGCGCGGTCGACCACGGATGGATGAAACCGCCGTACGCCTTCGGATACATCTCGGTGGATACCAGCGGCACCGTCGATGTCCACGCGCCCTGCGGCCGGCCCGCGGTCCGCAGCACGATCTGGCCCGCGGCCGAGTCGAGATAGACCATCTGCCACTGCCGGCTCTCCTCGTCGTACCGCACCGACAGCTCACTGGCGGTGCCTTGCACGAGCGGTGTCGCCGAATTCTGGGCCGCTGGAGCCCAATTACCGTCCACCCAGTACTGATAGGCCGTCTTGTTGAGCACGTCGGCCTTGCGCACCCTGGCCAGGCCGATCATCCCGATCCGGCCGTTGGGCGTGCCGAACATGTAGACGTAGTCGCCGTGCGGCACCATCGCCGCCACCTGGAATTGTCCGAGCCCGAACATGTTCTCCCAGCGGGCATGCTGATCTTTGGTCCAGGTCGAGCCGCCGTCGTCGGAGTAGGCCAGTCCGCCGTAGTTCGTCATCCACATGCCGGGGATCTTCGACCAGTGGTTCACCGACATGTAGCTCATGAACTGCCGTTTGCCGAGCGCGAATCCCGAGGTCGGGATCGTGGTGGTCTCCCAGTTCCTGATCTTGCGGCTGCCGAGGAGCTCGGCGGCGTGACAGGCGCTGTCCTGCACCATCGAGTCGATGGTGATCCCGTCGCTCAGATCCTTGTCGGTGCTGTAGGCGAGCACATTCGATCGCCAGTCGGCGGAATCGGAGCCCGCGCCGCCGTAAGCCCAGCCCTCGCCGAAGGTGTCGCCGAAAACCATGGCCACCTTGCCCGGCTCGGTTTCCCAGAACAGCCCGAGATCGGTGCCGTCGACCTGCCAGCGCATATCGGTCCGGTTGGCCGAGCCGTGCCCGGTGACCTGGTCGACGAGCCGCACGGACTCCACCTTCGCGGGCATGACCGGCGCTCCCAGCGGGCCCCGTTCGGTCGGCCGGACCACCGGCTCGGGTGCTTCCTGGGCCGGCTCGCCCTCACCGCCGGGTACCGGGATCGGGATGGGCTCGATCTCCGGATTGATTCTGATCCGCGGCAACGCGACCGCCGAACCGGTCGACGTTGTCTCGTCGGTACTTTCCGGTTCCGGTTCCGGCGTGTCCCGTACCTCCGGGCACGGATTGCGGCACGGATCCGAGGGCAGCGGAACCTGTGCCACGCGCGTGTTGTCGTGCGGCGGGTCGGGAATCGGGACCGGCGTCAGCTGCGGCACCCAGATCGGGATATCGATGCTCGGCGGCAGGATCGGCGCGGGCGGCGCGGCCGGGTCGGGCAGCCGGTTGACCGGGTCGAATCCCGTTTCCCCGCAGATATTCACCGGCGGCGGCAGCCAGGGCAACGGTCCCGCCTGCGCGGGAACAGCGAGGATCGCGGACAGCGCCACACCCACGGCGGCAGTTCCGTGCGATACCGGTCTTGCGCGCATCTGGCTCCCTGGAATCGGTGTCGGCGAGGAACACCTGTGATCTTGTGAGAACTTACCGGAACCGATCGCTGTTGCTGTGCGTCCAAGCAGATGTGAGCGAAATCGAGTACGTCTTCGGAACCGGCGACGCGGTCGTGCACCACTGGTCGAGCCACGACGAACTGGCCGACACGAGCGTCGTCGACACCCTCTGGGTCGACTACGACTCCGGCATCGACTACGACGCTTTCCTCCCCGACATCCCATTGTCGACCGTCGACCACCGCACGGTCCTCGCGCAGGAACCCGCGGGCACCCTCAGCGACGGCGACGATGGCTTACTGCCATAGGCGTGTTCGGCTATCCCCGGAGTTGAGCTGGGCCCACCCCGGCTCGACGGGAATTGAGCGCGATGGCCGCGATGCCGAGCACGTAGACCCCGGCGCCGGCCAGCACCACTCCGATAGAGCGTCCGTCGGCCGGAATCACCAGCGCGGTCACCGCGATCGCCAAGACGAAGCAGACGTTGAAAACCGTGTCCTGCAGGGCGAATACCTGTCCGCGCTGATCGTCGACGATGTCGATCTGCATGCTCGCGTCGCCGGTCAGCTTGATCGTCTGACCGGCGAGGCCGAGCCCGAACGCGCCGATCAGCAGCAGCCGGTGCGCATCGTCGACGGCCGGACCGGTGGCCAGCGCGATCGGTGTCACCAGCGTGAGCTGCACGATCACCGCCGTCGTGAGCCCGAGCAGCACGGTGCGCGGTCTGCCGAGACGCGGGATCAGGATCGGCGCGCCGACCGCGGCCACCAGCATCCCCGCCGCCGCGAACCCGATCGCGACCCCGAAGCCGACCAACCCGCCGCTCATCTCGTCGCTGTCGGTCGGCTGACGCAGCACCAGGACCATGATCAGCGTGTTCATCCCGAACACGATGCGATGCGCGCCGATTCCGATCATCGCCGTCGTCACCTGCGCCGAATGCCAGACCGCTCGCGCGCCGGTGCGCAGACCGGTCGCGATGGCGTGCACGGCGGTCTCGGTCTCGGCCGAACCGCGATCCGGCCCGAGCACATGCGGGCGGAATCCGTAGGCCAGCACCACGCCGACCAAGGAGCCGATGCCGCTGAGCGCCACCGCCGCCGCCGAGGCCGCGTCACCCGCGCCGATCAGCGCGATCACCGACACCGATGTCGCCGCGCCGATGCCGGCACACACCGAGGCCACCGTCGCCAGCACCGAGTTCATCGGAACCAGACAACGCTGTTCGAGCACTCGCGGCAGCGCCGCCGACACACCGGCCAGCACGAACCTGCTGATCCCCACCGTCGCCAAGGCCAGCACCAGCAGCGGCGTCTCCCCAACCCCGACGAACAAGGTGATCGCGGCCGTGGCGATCAACATCGCCCGCGCCGCACTCGCGACCAGCAGTACATTGCGCCGATCCCATCGATCCAGCAGCGCGCCCGCGTAGGGCCCGAGCACCGAATACGGCAGCAGCAGTACCGCGAAACCCGCGGCGATGGCCAGCGGATCGGTCTCGCGTTCCGGATTGAAAAGGATCGCTCCCGACAGGGCAGCCTGGAACATCCCGTCACCGAATTGCGCGGCAAGGCGCAGCAGGGCGAGGCGCGGCATCCGCGGGTTTCGACGGATCACCTCGCGGGTGTCGCGAAGCAGATGTCTCATCGAGATCGGCTGCTCATCCGCCGTATTCGAGCCGTCAGAGGGATGAGTCGACACGCCATGACCCTAGTGCCACGGCGAACCGGCCCGCGGACCACGCACACCGTGAGCGGTACATCGCCACGATTGGTGCCAGAATTGAACTGTGACGCCCCCATCGACGACACCCCCGCGGTTAGAACTACACCGCGGTGGCGACCGGATGAAGACGCGGATCCCGTGGCTCGACTCCAAGCATTCGTTCTCGTTCGGCGAGCACTACGACCCGGACAACACCCATCACGGGCTGTTGCTGGTGAACAACGAGGACGTGGTGCTGCCCGGCGAGGGCTTCGACACGCATCCGCATCGAGACATGGAAATCGTCACCTGGGTGCTCGGCGGCAGCCTCGTGCATCAGGATTCGCTCGGACACAACGGCGTCATCTATCCGGGTCTGGCCCAGCGGATGAGCGCGGGCACCGGCATCCAGCACTCCGAGAAGAACGATTCGTGGCGCCTGGACGGCAGATCCCACGACGAGCCCGTGCATTTCGTGCAGATGTGGGTGGTCCCCGACGAGCCCGGCGTCGACCCCGGCTACCAGCAGCTCGAGATCGATGACGAGCTCGCACGCGGCGATCTGGTGACGGTCGCGTCGGGCCTACCCCGCTATCGCGACCGCACCGCCATCGCGATCAACTCCTCACACGCCGCCATGCACGTCGCCAGGATGACCGCCGACAGTCCCGGTGTGACCCTCCCCGATGCGCCCTACCTGCATGTTTTCGTCGCGCGCGGCGAGATCGACGTCGAGGGGCTCGGTACCCTGTCGCAGGGCGACGCGATCCGGCTGACCCGCTCCGGCGGCCAGTTGATCCGTCCGCACGGCGATGCCGAGGTGCTGGTCTGGGAGATGCACGCGCGCCTCGGCGGCGGGTGAACTCAGGCCGAACCCGGCTGGCGCGCCAAGGTCGCCGACTTGGCGTTGGTCCGGGTCACGGCGACGATCGTCGCGAAATCCGGCCGGAAATCACCGTCGGGCGCCTGCATCCAGGTGCGGTATCCACTGCGCTCGTCGGCCGGCGACGGCAGCACGATGTCGCTGCCAGGTAAGGCGACCGAGGCGCACACCCGGAACAGCTCGGCGAACAGCACGGTGTCGAGGTAGGAGTTGTCGACCGGCCCGGTGAGGAAGGTCCAGCGACCGGACCGTGGATGGGCGATGATCGGCCCGCAGCGCAGGCCGCGCGTGACGAGCAGCCCGCGGACCCGTTCGCCCAGCGTCGACGGCATCACCACCGCGCCGACCGCGCCGATCTCGAGCACGATCCGCCCCAGTGCGGCGTCGACGACGCCGTAGAGGCCATGGTGCTTGCGGTAGTGGCGACAGCGCGCCAAAGCGTCCTGGGTGGCCGAGTACTCCTCGGCCGCCGTATACCCGCCCTTGTCCTCATCAGTGTGCAACGTGCTCATCACGACCTCGTCTCTGTCGACGGTGGCTCGATGTAGCTGGGAGTTCGCTCGCTTCGGGCGAATCTCGGTAAGGGGTGGACCATCAAGGCCCGGTGGCGCGGGAAACTTTTTCATAACGGCAGGACATGAGAGAAAAAGACCGTTCCGGACAGCCTATAGCCGCACAACCGCGCTGACAATAGTCAGTAGCTAGCGTGTCGATCAGCGTACGATATTCGCCCATGGCTCCCGTTTCGCCGACTGTCGCACGGTGGGAACTCGTCCTGCGCCTGCGTGAACTGCGCGAGCAGCGCGGGTTCGATTCGGCCGGGTTCGCCCGCCGCGTCGGGTTCACTCCCGCCAATTGGTCCCATGTCGAGAAGGGCAGGCGGGTGCTCACCCGCACCACGATCGAGCCGGTCCTCGACGTTCTCGACGTCACGCCCGACGAACGCCGCGAACTGCTCGCACTGCTCGAGGCGAGCAAGCAACGCGGCTGGTGGACGACGGCCTCCTCGGCTCTGATCGGTCCCGAATTGCAGCGGTTGTACGGGATGGAGGCGGGCGCGGAGAGTATTCGCAGCTACGACAGCATGATCGTGCCGGGGCTGTTGCAGACCGAGGCATACGCGCGGGCGCTGATCAGCGCCGATGTGATGATCCGCCCGGTGCAGGTGGACCAATTAGTCTCTATACGACTGCGCCGTCAGCGGCGGCTGCGCGAACCCGATCCGCTCGAACTCACCGCCGTCCTCGGCGAGGCCACTCTTCGTCAGCAGACCGGCGGTAGTGCGGTGTTGCGTGAGCAGTTGCGTCACCTGGTCACGCTGGTGCGTGAGCTCGACACCGTCGACGTGCGCGTCATCCCGTTCAGTGCGCCCGAAGGAGCCGTGCTCGGCGGTTCCAGCTTCCATCTGCTCGACTTCGCAAGCGATCAGCTACCGACCTTCGCATGGGCCGAGAGCGCGGTGTTCGGTGGTCATGTCGACGATGCCGAACAGGTCCGCGATCTCGGCTTCGCCTACGTGCGTGCCCGCGAGCAATCTCTTTCTCGCACCGAATCTCTCGCCCTGATCAGGGAGTATGCGAGCGTGTAAGATTCGAGGTATGTCCACCACAGCTCGTCGCCGCCCGGCCGAACACGGCTGGTTCAGCTCGTCGCACTCCAATAACGGCAACCAATGTGTCGAGGTTCGTTTCGATGGAAACTCTGTCCAGGTACGAGACAGCAAATTCCGCCGCAACCCGATGAACACCGGCCTGGACGAGCCCATCATCACCGTCGACGCCCCCCTGTGGACAGCCTTCCTGCACTACCTCCGGACCGCGCGCCGCCACCCCGACCTCGTCGCCCATACCTCCCCCGACGGTTCGACCACCCTCCGCCACGAAGACGTCCTCCTCCACTTCACCGCCCCCGAATGGGAAGCCTTCGTAGCCGGCGTCCGAGACGACGAGTTCGCCTGCGTGTAAGACCACGTCGCCGACCACCGGTGTTTCGGCATACTGGGGAGCGTGACTTCTGATCTGAGTGCTCCCTCCGGTATTGATCTGTCCTTCCGCGATCAGGATGTGCGGGTGCAGGACGATCTGTTCGCGCATGTCAACGGGCAGTGGTTGGCCGGGTACGAGATTCCTGCCGACCGGGCCGTCGACGGTGCGTTCCGCACGCTCTACGACCAGGCCGAGCTCGATGTGCAGGCGATCATCACCGACAGTGCCTCCGGTGCGGCCGACGATGCCGATGCCCGCAAGATCGGGGATCTGTTCTCGAGCTTCATGGCTACCGATGTGGTCGCGGCGGCCGGGTTCACCCCGATCGCCGACGAGCTGCGCGCGATCGCCGAGGTCGCCGACCCGAGCGCGTTCGCCGCGCTGCTCGGACGCTTGCAGCGCACGGGAGTTCGTGGCGCGCTCGCCTACTACGTCGACACCGACGACAAGAACTCCACCCGGTACCTGGTGCACGCGACCCAGTCGGGCATCGGGCTGCCCGACGAGTCCTACTACCGCTCTGATGAGTTCGCGCCGATCCGCGACGCCTACCTCGCGCACATCACCAAGATGTTCACCATTGCCGCCGCCGACGCGGCCTTGGACGGCCTGCTCCCCGCGGACCCGGCCGACGCCGCCCGCCGCGTGTTCGAGCTGGAACGCACACTCGCCGCGGGCCATTGGGATGTGGTTCGGCGCCGCGATGCCGAAAAGAGCTACAACCTCACGACCTTCGCCGACCTGGTCGCCGAGCACCCGGAATTCGACTGGGCCGCTTGGGTGGAAGGCGTCGCCACCGGTCTCGACCGTGACGGCGAGGATCTGTTCGCCGAGCTCGTCGTTCGTCAGCCCGACTACCTGCGCGCCTTCGCCACCGCGTGGGCCGAGGTGCCGCGAGCGGATTGGCAGGCGTGGACGGCGTGGCAGGTGCTGCACGCGCGCGCCGGATTCCTCACCGACGAGATCGTCGAGGAGTACTTCGACTTCTACGGTCGCACCCTCACCGGCGCCGAGGAGAACCGCGAGCGCTGGAAGCGCGGCGTGTCGCTGGTGCAGGAACTGCTCGGCGAAGCGGTCGGCAAACTGTATGTGGCCCGGCACTTTCCGCCGCAGGCCAAGGCCCGGATGGTCGAGCTGGTGGCCAACCTGCAGGAGGCATACCGGCGCAATATCGCCGATCTCGAGTGGATGGGCCCCGACACTCGCGCCGCCGCGCTCACCAAGCTGGAGAAGTTCACCCCCAAGATCGGCTACCCCGACACCTGGCGTGACTACTCGGCGGTCGAGATCGACGCAGGAGACCTCGTCGGCAACTACCGCCGTGGCCACGCCGCCGACCACGATCGCGACCTGGGCAAACTGGGTGGTGAGGTAGATCGCGGCGAATGGTTCATGACCCCGCAGACGGTGAACGCCTACTACAACCCCGGCATGAACGAGATCGTGTTCCCCGCGGCGATCCTGCAGCCGCCGTTCTTCGACATGAACGCCGACGACGCCGCCAACTACGGCGGGATCGGCGCGGTGATCGGCCACGAGATCGGCCACGGTTTCGACGACCAGGGCGCCAAGTACGACGGCGACGGCAACATGCAGGACTGGTGGACCGACGAGGACCGCGCCGAGTTCGGCAAGCGCACCAAGGCCCTGATCGACCAGTACAACGTGCTCTCCCCCGCCGACCTCGACGACGAGCACACCGTGAACGGCGAGTTCACCATCGGCGAGAACATCGGCGATCTGGGCGGGCTGTCCATCGCCCTGGCCGCCTACAGGATTTCGCTCGACGGCAAGGAACCTCCGGTCATCGACGGCCTCACCGGGCTGCAGCGCGTCTTCTACGGCTGGGCGCAGGTCTGGCGCACCAAGGCTCGCACCGAGGAAGCCATCCGCCGCCTCGCCGTCGACCCGCACTCCCCGCCGGAGTTCCGCTGCAATGCGGTGATCCGCAATATCGACAGCTTCTACGAAGCCTTCGACGTGACCCCCGACGACAAGCTGTTCCTGAAGCCCGAGGAGCGCGTGACAATCTGGTGATGCGACTCGACCCTGCCGGTGGCCTGCCCGCCGGTAGGGTCGAAATCCATTGCTCCGGAGAGGGACCCATGCGTCACCAGCAGGTAGCCGACAATATCTTCACCATCGCGGGCACCCATGTGAACATGGTCCTGCTCCGCGACGGCCGCGATCTGACGCTCATCGACGCGGGCTGGCACGGCGACGCCGCCACTATCGAGAAGTCGATCCGAGCCCTGGACCACCGCCCCGAAGACATCAAGGCGATCCTGCTGACCCATGCCCACCTGGACCACGTCGGCGCACTGAACCACCTGCACCGCCACTACGGGATCCCGGTCTACACCAGCGAAATCGAAGTCGCCCACGCCCGTGGCGAGGTCCACGAATCCGCCACCCCGCTCGATGTGATCAAACGCCTCACCGACCTCGACACGATCGGCTGGGCAGCCCGCATCACCGCCGCCGGCGGCCTTCGCAAGAACCCGGTTCCTCATATCCGGCCCTTCCCCACAGAAGGCGCACTGGACTTCCCCGGCAATCCGATCGCGATCCCCTCCCCCGGCCACACCTCCGGGCACAGCGCCTTCTACCTGCCGAACGCGGGAGCGGTAGCCACCGGCGACATGCTGGTTACCGCCCATCCCACGTCGAAAATCCAAGGCCCCCAACTACTCCCTGACTTCTTCAACCACTCGACCCCGGAAACCTTGGCAGCCCTCGAAGCCCTCGAATCCCTCGCCGCCGACCTGGTCCTCCCCGGCCACGGTGACCCCTTCACCGAGGGCATCGGGCAAGCCGTCGACCGAGCTCGGGCCCACGCGGCCGCCGATCTCACCTGATTTTCACCGCGCGAGTAGTGAACTAGTTACTCTCGTTCCAGCCGGAAAACGCGAGTAATTCGCAAGCTTGTGGCGTTTCGATAGCAGAAAGTATTGCAAGAACCGATGAATTGGCCAGCGCACCAGGTCGAACAGCGACAGTGGACGGCGCGCGGCGCGCGGGTGGGCCCTCTGCCCGAACAGGTCGGGGTGTCGATCCCACCGCGCATCGCCGACCTCGATTTCGCCACCAGGCGAACGACATCGGCCAGCGAGGCAGCGGCGATCGCGGTGACCCATCTCGAAGCCGGCCACGGTGGCCTGGCTCCCCTGCGTGAGTTCCTGCTGCGCAGCGAGGCGGTCGCATCATCGAGAATCGAGCACATCGACGCGGGCTGGCGAGCATTCAGCAAAGCCTTCGGTGGCGCGACGGCTCGCCCCGAGGCGGCGTCGCAAGTGGCCGCAGTGCGGGCGCTGACCGGCCTGGTCGACACGGCGGAGAACGGCCGGATCACCGAGGCGAGTCTGCTGAGTGCGCATCGGGTGCTGATCGCCCCGGAGTGGGAGAAGGCCGGGCGCTTCCGCACCATCCAGACCTGGATCGGGGGCAGTGACTACACGCCACTCAACGCGCTCTACGTGCCGCCCCCACCGGAACTCTTGCCCGAACTGATGGCAGACCTGCTGGCCTTCGTCGCCCGTGGGGACCTGCCGATCCTCGTGCAGGCCGCGCTCGCGCACGCGCAGTTCGTGTCGATCCACCCGTTCGTCAGTGGCAACGGTCGGATCGGCCGCGCCCTGGTGGCCGCCATTCTGCGCCGACGCGGCCTGACCGACCGGGTGACCGTCCCCTTCTCCTCGGTCATGCTCGCCGACACCTCGCGCTACTTCGCCCAATTGGCCGCCTACCGAACCGGCGCCGCCGAGGAATTCGTCGTGTACCTGGCACTCGCGGCGGTGTACGCGAGCGAGGCCTCGATCGACTCGGCCCGCGCACTCACCGCGCTCCCCCAGGGCTGGCGCGACCGGGCCCGCCCCCGCGCCGGCTCCGCCGACGAGGCGCTCCTGGCGAATCTGCTCGAGCACCCGATCCTCACGATCGCCGAAGCGAAGGCCAGCACCACCACATCGGACTCGGCCACCTACCGAGCTCTGGATCGCCTCACCGCCGCCGGCATCCTCGAAGTCGTCTCCGACTCCAAACGAAACCGCATCTGGGCCGCCACAGACATCCTCGCCGAACTCGGCGCCCTCAACGCGGCCATCGGCCGACGCACCGCGGCGGGCCTGTCCTGACACGCAGGTCTCAGCGCAGGCGCAGTTCGGTGTCCGCGTCGAAGAAGAACACCTCTTCGGGCTTCGGCCGTAGATGCAGCGTTTCGCCCAGGGTGGTCTGAAATCGGCGGTCAACGCGGACCACGATCTTGCCGGAGCGGGTGGACCAGTCGGTGCCCGCGCCGTGGGTGTAGACGAACGATTCGGCGCCCAGTTCCTCGAGTAGTTCGGCGACGACGGTGATGCCGGCGGGGTCGGTGGTGACCTCCCAGGACTCGGGACGGATGCCGAGCACCACGCGAGCGCTGGAAACGCCGCGCGGCACCGGGATTCGCAGTCCGTCGAGCACGGCTTGGCCATCGAGCACGGGTGCTTCGAGCAGGTTCATGCCGGGTGAACCGATGAATCCGGCGACGAAGGTGTTCAACGGATTGTCGTAGAGCTCGCGGGGAGACGCGATCTGCTGCAACGTGCCCTCGCGTAGCACCGCCACCCGGTGACCCATCGTCATCGCCTCGACCTGGTCGTGCGTGACGTAGACCGTGGTCGTGCCGAGACGCTGCTGCAACGCGGCGATCTGGGAACGGGTACTCACCCGCAACTTCGCGTCCAGGTTGGACAGCGGCTCGTCCATGCAGAACACCTGCGGGCGGCGCACGATGGCGCGGCCCATGGCGACGCGCTGCCGCTGGCCGCCGGAGAGCTTGGCCGGTTTGCGGTCGAGCAGCGGCTCGAGTTCGAGCATTGCCGCGGCTTCCTTCACCCGAACCAAGGTGTCGGACTTCGACATGCCCGCATTGCGCAGCGCGAAGCCCATGTTCTCGGCGACGGTCATATTCGGGTAGAGCGCGTAGCTCTGGAACACCATCGCCACGTCGCGGGCGCGCGGCGGCAGGTCGGTGACATCGCGTTCACCGATCCGAATCGTGCCCGCCTCCACGGATTCCAGTCCGGCCAGCATGCGCAGGCTCGTCGACTTGCCGCAGCCGGAAGGGCCGACCAGCACGAGGAATTCACCATCGGCGATGTCGATGTCGAGTGCGTCGACGGCGGGAGCGTCGGCGCCGGGATAGCGATGGGTCACACCGTCGAACTGCACTGTCGCCATGGGGACTTCTCCTAGCAGGGAATGCGAAACGGGCCGGTGGTCCAACGAACCACCGGCCCGTGGGGAACTACTTGGGCAGCTTGGGCGTGATCTGCCGGTCGATGATCGCCTGCACGTCGGCGGCCACCTTCGCGAGAACCGTTGCCGGATCCGCGTTCTGGAGGCCGATCTGCTCGTAACCGGTGCCGATGATCTGATCGGCGCCGGGCACGAACACCCGGGCGTAGTCCTGCGACTTCGCTACCGAGAGCTGGTCGATGGCGACCTTGGAGTTCGGGTTCTTCGCCAGGAAGTCGATCTCGCTCGGGTCGGTCACGGCCGACTTGCGCACCGGCATGTAGCCCGTGTTCTGCGTGAAGTACGCGGTGTTGGCCGCGTTGGTGATGAACTCGATGAACTTGAGCGCATTCACCTTTCGCGCCTCGGAGATCCGCGAAGGCACGGCCAGACCCGCGCCGCCGGTGGTGACGCCGGGACCGTTCGGATGCGGCAGGAACGCGGTGCCGACCTCGAACTTGCCGTCGGCGTTCTTCTTGATGCCCTTCAAATCGCCGGTGGAGGCGATGGTCGAGGCGGCGACACCGGTGCCGAAGTCGACCGCGATCTGCGGGCGGATCGCGGCGTACTTCTTGACGTTGATCGAGTCGCGCAGGTACGTGGCCGCGGCGATCGAGCCCGGATCGGTGAACTTCAGTTTCCACTGATCGGAGTAGGCGCCGCCGAAGGTCCAGTTCGGGCCCTGGAAGGTCCAGCCGAGGTAGTTCTTGGCGTCACCCCAGGCATGCGCGAACTTGTCGGCGCCGACGAGGGACTGAAGCTTGGGGCCCCACTCGTCGAATTCCTGCCAGGAGTTCGGGCCGCGGTCGGGCAGTCCGGCTTTCGCCCAGACGTCCTTGTTGTAGTAGAACAGCGGGGTCGAACGGGCGTAGGGCAGCGCGTAGTGCTTGCCGTCGAACAGGTAGTCGGCGGCGAGCGAGTCGACGTAGTCGCCCAGCTGCACACCCGCGGCGCCGAAGTGCCCGTCGAGCGGCTCGATGGCTTTGCTCAACGCGTAGTTGAACCACCAGACATCCGACAGCACAACAACATCGGGCAGTTCACCGCCGGTGAGCGCCGCGTTGAACTTCTGCGCCACCTCCTCGTAGTTCTTGCCCGCGTCGACCAGGTTCACCTTCAGGTCGGGGTACTTGGCCTGGAAGCGGTTGATCAGCTCCAGCTCCAGTTCCTTGGAGGTGCCGGGGTGGTTGGACCAGAAGGTGATGGTGCCGGCGTCACCGGAATCGCCGGATCCGCCGCCGGTGCCCGCGCACGCGGACAGCGCGGCGGCAGCGGCGACGCCGCCGGTCAGGCCGAGGAAGCCACGGCGACTCAACGCCGGGAATCGTGAGTTGGACACTGGCGAACTCCTGTTCGAGATTTAACCCTTGACCGCACCGGAGGTGAGGCCCTTGATCATGTGACGTTGCAGGGCAAGGAAAACGATGAGGATCGGCAACATGGTGAGCACGGTGCCCGCCATCACCGGCCCCCAGTTGGTGACGCTGGGGTTCTCGGTGTTCTGCAGCAGGGTCAGGCCCACCGGCAACGTCGCGACGTCGGCGGAATCGGCCATCAGGAACGGCCAGAGGTACTCGTTCCACTCGTTGACCAGCGTCACCACCGCGAACGCCACCATCGTCGGCCCCGACATGGGCAGCACCACGCGGGTGAGCAGCCGCCACCAGTTCGCCCCGTCCATCCGCGCCGCCTCGATCACCTCGGCGGGCAGTGACAGGAAGTGGTTGCGCATCAGGAAGGTGCCGAAGGCGACGCCGCAGAGCGGAACGATGATGCCCTGGAAGGTGTTTCGCCAGCCGAGCTGCGCGATGAACGCGTAGTTGGAGATGACGGTGATCTGGTTGGGCACCATCAGCGCCGCGATGATCACCAGGAACACGATGTTCTTGCCGGGGAAGCGCAGGAACACCAGGCCGTAGGCGCTGAACACACCGAGCGCGAACTTCACCACCGACACCACGCCGGTGACGATCAGCGAGTTCCGCAGGAACGTCCAGAACGGCACCGTGGTGGTGGCGTGGCTGTAGTTCTCCGGGTGCCAGCTGTGGGGCCAGTAGACCGCGGGCTGGGTGTAGATGTCGGAGCGGTCCTTGAGCGAGGTGATCAGGATCCAGAACATCGGGACCCCGACGATGATCAACACGCACACCATGGCCGCGTAGCCGAGGAGGGTGACGGCGCGTTGGCGACGCTGGTACGAAAGCGTCTGCGGGCCCACATGTTTCATCGTTCGCCTCGGTCCATCACGCGCACCTGGATCAACGTGACCACCAGCAGCACCACGAACATGATCGTGGCCACGGTGGCGCCGTACCCGGCCCGGAAATTGCGGAACGACTCCTCGTACACCTGGAACACCATCGTGGTCGTGCCGTTGCCGAGCGGTCCGCCGCGCGTCATCACATTGATGATGTCGAAGACTTGGAGCGAGTTCAGCAATACGGTGATCGACAGGAAGAAGGTTGTCGGGCGTAGTTGTGGCAGAAGGACTTTCGTGAATCGAGTCCAGCTGTTCGCACCATCCATTTCGGCGGCTTCGAGTAATTCGGCGCGCACGCCTTGCAGCGCGGCCAGATAGATCACGAAGGCGTAGCCGAGGTTCTTCCAGATGTAGGTGAGCGTCACCATGAACAGGGCCCATTCCGGGTCCTGATAGAAATCCGGCACATTGTCTACGCCGAGCCGGTGCAGGACATCTTGTACCAGACCGAAACTCGGATCGAAGATGAATTGAAAAGCTACGCCGATCGCCGCGCCCGAAATCACGAACGGCGCGAAAATGGCGGAGCGGACTACATTGCGCCCGAACAGTTTTCGATCGAGCAGCACGGCGAGCGCGAGACCGAGCGCCATACTCACCACGACGGCCGCCACGGTGAAGATCACCGTATTGCTGACGACCTTCCATGAGTCGTCGCGCTGCCACCACTCGATGTAGTTGTCGAACCCGACCGAATTCGCCACTGGATCAGCGATATTCCAGTCGGTGAACGATAGCCGGATGTTATCGGCAAGCGGTCGGTAAACGAACAGGGTGAGCAGCGCCAGGTTCGGCACCACGAGTACTGCGAACAGCGCGTAGTCCTGCCACGGACGGCTTCTCCCGGGGAGTACCCGCTCTGGACTCTTTCGCACCGCGGCAGCTTTACGGTGCATGGCGAACCGTTGGTTAACCCTGCCCGCCGATTTTCTGAACATCGGGCACACAGTGCCGATTACAGCAAAAACCCGAACAACACGACCTCGATTGATCGTATTGTTCGGGTTTTGTTCAGCGCGTTGCGCTCAGTACGTCAGTTCCAGTCGCCGAGACCGTCACCCGCACTGAGGGTTCCGCCCTGGGTTCCGGTGATGACCACGGCGTCACCGCGGCGCGAGTTCTCCAGGAACCACTTCGCGTCCTCGGTGCTCACATTGAGGCAGCCGTGGCTGGCGTTGGAATAGCCCTGCTGCGCGACCGACCACGGTGCGGCGTGGACGAAGATGCCGCTGTTGGAGATGCGGGTGGCGTATTGGACCTCGAGCTTGTAGCCCTCGGGATCGGTGACCGGCACGCCGTAGGTGGACGAGTCCATCGTCATCTTCTCGAGCCGCTCACCCACGATGTAGGTGCCGTTGGGGGTCTCGTGACCGGTCTTGCCGAGCGAGGTCGGCATCTCGCGCACGACCTCACCGTTGATCGTCACGACGATCATCTTGGTGGCGTCGTCGACGGTGGCGACGAACGCGTCACCGATGTGGAACGCGCTGGTGGTGCCACCCGCGGCCACGGTCACGTTGGTGTTGGCGGGCCAGAACTCGGCGGGCTTCCAGCGGACCTGCTTGCTGGAGGTCCAGTAGAAGTAGCCCGGCGCGTTGGTGCTCGAGGTGACCTTGATGGCCCGCTCGGCGGCCGCGCGGTCCTCGACCGGCTCCTGGAAGGTGATGATGATCGGCTGCGCGACGCCGACGGTCTCACCGTCGGCGATGTTGATGTTCGGCGGCGCGAACGGCGCCTGCTGCGCGGGCTCGTTCACCGCGGGCTGGCTCGAACCGGCGCCGAAGCCCGGCAGAGTCGGCTGAGCCTGCGCGGGCACGGCGATCAGCGCGCCGGTCGCCGCGATCGCCGCCGACAGCAGCAGACCCCGGCGGAGCCAGCGCGATTGCCGCATATTTGCCTCGTAGTGCATAGGTTTCTCGTCCATTCCATCTCTCGTTCCGCGTGCGGCGGCCCGAGATCTACTCATTGACGCTTTTTCTCATTGACGCAGAGGCCGCAACGGGTCTCTACGGGGTAACGACGTCCCCGACCCTGACCCTCCATTACTACCCGCACCAGGTGACCGGGTGCCAGCCGTGTTGCGCGGTGATAACAGGGCGGCAACTATGTGCTGTGGGTCACATAACGTGCTGTTATTCATCGGCTTTCGTCAAACGCCGCGCTCACAGCGGCGAGTCGATGGCAGTGCGCGCGAACAGCCGGGAAGCACAGAGGTGTGAGTCTCAAACGTCACGTGAGGCAAATCACTCGGTGCGTGTGAAGTGGATCGCTCGATCCGGCGCGGTCGCGAGATTGCGCGGCACCGTGCGTGGTCGCCTACCGAGCGCCAGGGACGGCTCGAGGGCCAACCTGACCTCGGTCAGCAGCGTTGCCAGCACGATCCGCAGCTCGTAGTCGGCCAGCGTCGCGCCGATGCAACGACGGTGGCCGCCGCCGAACGGCGCGAACTCGAACGGGGTGACCGCGCGGCCGAGGAATCGGTCGGGGTGGAACAGGTGCGGCGCCGGCCAGGTGGACGGCTGGCTGTGCAGGACGCCGACGGCAAGGCCGATGGTGGCGCCCGCGGCCACGTCGACTCCGCGCCAGCGCAACGGTTCCTTCACCGTGCGCAGCACGATCGGCACCGGCGGGTGCAAGCGCAGGGTTTCCTGGCAGACGGCGTCGAGCAGCGGTAGTCGGGCCTGTTCGGCGGGGTCGTCGCCCGCGGTGGGCAGCTCGGCGAGCACGCGATCGAGCAGGCCGGGTTCGCGGTGCAGGTGATAGAGCGCCCAGGTGAGCGTGGTCGCGGTGGTTTCGTGGCCCGCGACGAGCAGGGTGCGTAGCTGGTCGCACAGTTCGGGGTCGGTGGGCGCGGTACCGTCGTCGTAGCGCAGGGCGAGGAGTAGATCGAGCAGATCACCGTCGGACGGGCCGGTGCGGCGGCGCCGGGTGATGTCGGCCGTGATCAGCTCGTCCAGTCGCTCCCGAGTCGCGGTGAACCGCTCCCACGGGCCGAAACCGCCCATGCCGCGGCGCAATACGGGCGCCACCATCAGTGGGGTGGTGAACGCGGCGAGGAAATCGGTGACCGGAGGGCCGTATTCGGCCGCGCGATCGGAATCGGAACCGAACACCGCGGCGAGGATGACGCGCAGGGTGATGGCGCGCGCGGCCGTGAGCGCATCGATCCGAGTGCCGAGTTGCCAGGGACCACCTGCGCCACACTGGATTTCGTGCAGTGCGGCATCCCGGATGACCTTCCCCAACAACCGCATCCGAGCGCCGTGCAACGCCGGCGCCAGCAGCGCGCGATCCGTGCGATGCCGCGTCCCGGAACTGAGAATCAGCGATGCGGCCCCCACCATCGGCTCGATCGGATTGGGTCGAGGCGGCTCGAGCAGTGCGACGGGCGCCCGGAACAATTCGCGCGCGCCCTCGGCCGTTCCGGTGAACAGCACGGGCGGAAACCCAGGGAACCCGACCGCGAACGGATCACTGCGCGCCGCGCGTCGTCGCAGGTAGCCCTCGAAATCCCGCCCCGCGGCGACGCCGTGCAGCAGCGAAAGGCGCGGCGCGGCGGGCGCGGGGCTCAGCGAACTCATGTCCTTTACTACGGCGGGCTCCTCCCGGCGGTTCGATCAGCGACGCGCCGCGCGTACGGTCCCCTGCGCGATCGCCGCCAGCTTGGCCAGCCGTGCGTCACCGAGCGCCGTGACGGCCCCACCCAGCCGGTTGGTGACGAACGCGATCGACATCCCCAGATCAGGATCGGCGTAGGCACCAGACCCGCCGACGCCGTAGTGGCCGAAGGCATTTCGCGGCTGCTGCTTGGTCATCAGCACCGGCCGGTGGTAGCCGAGAGTGAACCGCAGCGGTAGTCCGAGGACATAGTCGCGGCTGCTGGTCTGCTGGGTCCGGTTGATCGTCTCGATCGTCTCCGGCCGCAGGAACCGCACCTCACCCACCTGGCCGCCATTGGCGAGCGCCCCGTACATCCTGGCCAGCGCCCGTGCCGAGAACACGCCGTTCCAGCCGGGCATCACCGCATCGTGCACCCGCGGATCGCGGACGAGTTCGTCGAAACTCTCCGGCATGCCCGCCTCGGCGAGCCCGCGCGCGGGCCGCACCCACGACAGCACCGACGACGCGGTGTTCCAGCGGATCCCCGGTGGCGCCAGGTGCGGAAAGATCTTCGCGATCCGGTGCCGCTGGCCCGGCGGTACCTGGAACCAGAACTCGTCGATACCCAACGGCTGGGCCACTTCTCGACGCAGTACCTCGGTGAAGGGCTCACCGGTCACCCGCTGCACGATCTCGGCGACCAACCAGCCGAAGGTGATCGCGTGATAGCCCGAGGTGCGGATGCGGCGCGGGTCGGCGGGGCTCTCGGCGAGGGCGGTCACCACCGCGTCGTAGTCGAGAATGCCCTCGCGGCCGGGGACAAGGCCGCGTACCCGATGCAGGCCCGCGCGATGGGACAGCACGTCACGCACGGTGATGTCGTCCTTGCCGTGTGCCCCGAACTCCGGCCAGTAGGTGGCCACCGGCTCCTCGTAGTCGATGAGCCCGCGCTCGGCCACCCGGTGCAGCACGGTGGCGGCGACGCCCTTGCCGGTGGAGAAGGTGAGCGCGATGTTCTCGCCGGTCCAGCGCAGATCCTTGGCCGCCCAGCCCGCCCAGATATCGACCACCGGGCGCCCGTCCAGATAGATGGCCAGCGCACCGCCACCACGACTGGGCTGGGAGAACATCCCGAAGAAATGATCGGCGAGGCGGATGAAGCGCGGATCGACCACCATCTGCCGTGGGGCCGCGAAATCGCCGACCGGCGCCGGGTTACTACTCACGATGTGCGTGGACTACTCGGACGGCCTCGCCTCGGAAACACCATGGCTACCTCCTGATACGCGATCGGGGGCCCCGCTCCGCACTCGGCGACCGGAATCCCAAGGGTATCGCAGGCAAGACCCGCCGGGTTGGAGTCGACGGGGGTAGCTCCGGTGGTGTATTCACAGTAGGTGTTTGCAGATTTGCCAATCGGCCGGCTCGTCGGCGCGATCGCCATCACCGTGACCGCGTTCGTCTCGACCGGTTGCGGAGGCACCATCGACGGCCACGCACAGCCGGCGATCGACGTCGTCCCCGCGACGAGCAGTGCGACTCCGACCACCAAGCCGGGCAAGACCACCGGCAAACCCACCGCGAGCAAGCCGGCGCCGACGTCGAGCAAGGGCGGCAAGACCGACTTCCAGGCCAATATCGGCGATTGCGTGTCGCTCGGCGGCACCGTCAACGACGCGACCATCGAGAAGGCCGCGTGCGGTAGCCGCTCGTCGAACTACAAGGTGATCGGCAAGGCCAAGACCAGCAACGGCTGTGTCGGCGACCGCGACAACTTCTACGCCGAGACGCTCAACGGCATCGAGACCGGCGCGCTGTGCCTCGACATCGACTGGGTCATCGGCGGCTGCATCGACGTGGGCGGCGACGAACCCAAGCGCATCGACTGCAACGCGGGCGGGACCGAACCGGTCAAGGTGATCACGATCAACAAGAACTCCGACAGCGTCGACGACTGCCCCGACGCCGCCGATTCGGGCTTCAAGTACGCCGAGCGCCGCGTCGTCGTCTGCGTGGAGAGCCTGTAGTCCGACGAACGACGTGCGTGGCGGCTAGTTTGGAGTCGTGCCACAGACGGTTCGGCTGAGCTCGGCATCGGGTCGGTGGATTCTGCTCGCCACCATCCTCGGCTCGTCGATGGCGTCGCTGGACGCCACCGTGGTCTCCGTGGCGCTGCCACGCATCGGCGAATCGCTGCACACCGATGTCGCCGGATTGCAGTGGACCGTCAACGGATACACCCTCACCCTCGCCTCGTTCATCCTGCTCGGCGGTTCGCTCGGTGACCGGCTCGGTCGCCGTCGCGTCTTCGTCTGGGGGATCGTCGGATTCGCGATCACCTCGCTGTTGTGCGCGGCCGCGGTGAATATCGAGATGCTGGTCGGCGCGCGGTTGCTGCAGGGCGTGGCGGGTGCGCTGCTCACACCGGGGAGTCTGGCGCTGATCTCGGCGTCGATCGATCGGCGCGATCAGGGCAGCGCGATCGGATTGTGGTCCGGACTCGGCGGGGTGGCCGGTGCGTTCGGGCCGTTGCTCGGCGGTGGATTGATCGATCTGGTCGGCTGGCGGGCGATCTTCCTGCTCAATGTGCCGCTCGCGCTGGTGGTCGCCGTCGTCACACTCAGATACGTGCCGGAGAGTCGTGATCCGCAGGCGCCCGCGCGGATCGACGTACCGGGAGCGGTGATCGTCGCGCTCGCGCTCGGCGCCCTCACCCTGGGACTCATCGGTTCGCGGGTCGTGCTGACGACGGTCGGCGTGGTCGCGCTGGTGTGTTTCGTGCTGGTGGAACTGCGTAGCCCGAATCCGTTGGTACCGCCCTCGCTGTTCCGTTCGCGGATGTTCACGGTGGCGAATCTGGTGACGTTGCTCGTGTACGCCGCGCTCGGCGGCGTCTTCTTCCTGCTGGTTCTGCAATTGCAGCTGGTCGCCGGCTACTCGCCGATGGCGTCGGGCGCCGCGGGATTGCCTGTCACGCTGCTGATGCTGGTGCTGTCGGCGCCCGCGGGACGGTGGGCGCAGCGCCATGGGCCGCGGATTCCGATGACGATCGGTCCGCTGCTGGCCGCGGGCGGGGTGTTCGCGCTGCAGCGGATCGGACCCGGCGCGGACTATGTCACCGATGTGTTGCCCGGCGTGTTCGTCTTCGGGCTGGGGCTTTCGGTGCTGGTGGCGCCGTTGACGGGCGCGGTGCTCGCCGCGGTGCGCGAGGGCGAGGCGGGTATCGCGTCCGGGGTGAACAACGCCGTCGCGCGAACGGCACAGCTACTCGCCGTGGCGGCGTTGCCCGGTCTGGCCGGGTTGTCCGGTGCGTTCGACGACCCCGTCGCCTTCGCCGCGGGCTTCGACACCGCGATGCGCTGGTGCGCGCTGCTGTTGCTGATCGGCGCGGGCATCGCGGCGGTGCTGCTCCGGGTGCCGCGTCAGCCGCCGCAGCTCGAACGCGTCGACTGCCTGCCGCACTGCGCGGGCGCCGACGGCCCCGCGCTCGCACCGAAATCGCTTGCCGTACACGACGTATAGAAAAGGAGCGGGTCGCGTGGACAACCACGCGACCCGCTCGACATCCGGGGAGTACAGGCGAGGGACTAGATCGGGCGGTAACCCGAACCCACGCCGCCGCGGCCGTTCATGTCGTCCATGATCGAGTTCATATTGGTGCCGACCTCGGGTCCGACGCAGGCCAGGGCCAGATAGGCGTTGACCATGCCGACCAGGGTCGAGCCGACGACGACCGGCGCGCCGGAATCGCCTTCGACCACGCACATCTGCGACCAGGTCTCGGTATTGGTCGCGAAGACGTCGCCCCAGGTGATGCCGCAGGTATTGCCGGTGGTCCGGCCTTCCTTACAGACGATCGTGGGGAACTGCGCGGGTCCGCCGACGCCGGTGATGGTGACGTTGCCGATCCGGTTGACCGGGGTGATCCGGCCCGGCGTGAACTGGATGACCGCGTAGTCGAGTTCGGAGTTGCTGTACACGAAACGGCCGATCTCGCCGTAGCCTCGATCCGCCTCGGCGCTGACCGTCGCGCCCGCGTCGCCGCAATGGCCCGCGGTCAGGCCGACCAGCCTGCCCGCGCCGTCGTAGCCGACCGTGGTGACTGTGCACTCGAACGCGTTGTCGATCACGATGCCGGAGCCGCCGCCGATCACCGGGGGGCCTGCTTGCGCGTTGGCCGCGCCGGTGCCGAGCAGTGCTGCACCGAGGGCGAGGGCGAAGGCGGTGTTGGCCACCTTGGCGAGTTTGCTGAACATGTCCCTCCAGATGTCGGAAGCTCGCACGATATCAATACGGTCTGTCTATCGTGCCTGTATTCGATCCCGGGCGCGCCCTCGGACCGGTGTGTTTGCCGCCGAGTCGTACAAGCCTTCCCACGTGGTTGTCATAGCGATTCCCTATTGAAATCGTGTCGCAGCGCGTCGTTCGTGTTTCTCGCGTGAAGTGTTCGGATAATTCGGCGTGGAGTTCGTTATGAATGACAAACTTCCGCAATATTTCTTTACCGCGACCGCCGGTACTGGGAAACCATCTAGGAAAAGACGTCCGAGCGTAATCTCCGAAACCCTGGAATTATGGGCTGTAGGGTCCGGCATGGCGGGTCTCATAGCCGTTTCGGACAGTGACCTCTATCTATGACAGCGCTCACATGTCGGTGATGTGTTCTGCGCTACTCCGTAGTAAGGTGCGTCAAGCAAACAAGTCGCCGGAGCGTTGAGGGTCCGGCGTCGAGAGGGGTTATGGCAGTGCAGTCGACCGAGAGTCCGCCCACACGTTCACGAGTCAGCGAGGCTGTCGACTGGACGAAGGGCCTTTGGGACGACCACCCGAAGAAGTCGCTGGAAACCTTCGGTCGACAGATCACGATGGGTATCGAAGCGATCACGGAGTTGTTCGTCGCGATCTTCCGTCGGCGTTTTCCTTTCGATGAGTTCGTCCGGCAGTCCGCCTTCATGGCGAGCGTCGCCGCGGCGCCGACGCTGCTGGTGGCCATCCCCATCGCGGTGATCGTCTCGATCCAGGTCGGCGCGGTCGCGGGTCAGGTCGGTGCCACCTCGTTCATCGGTGCGGCCAACGGTCTCGGCATCATCCAGCAGGGCGCCCCACTGGTCACCGCGCTGATGATCGCGGGCGCCGTCGGTTCGGCCATCTGCGCCGACCTCGGCTCACGCACCATCCGTGAAGAGATCGACGCGATGAAGGTCATGGGCGTCGACCCGCTTCGCCGCCTGGTGGCTCCCCGCCTCGGCAGTGCGATGCTGGTCAGCTTCCTGCTCTGCGGCTTCGTCGTCTTCGTCGGCTTCCTCACCGGCTACATGTTCAATATCTTCGCCCAGGGCGGTACGCCCGGCTCCTACATGAGCACTTTCGCCTCGTTCGCGGTGACCCGCGACCTCGCGGTGGCGCTGTTGAAGTCGGTCTTGTTCGGTCTGATCGCCTCGATCATCGCCTGCGACTGCGGCCTCAATGCGCGCGGCGGCCCCGGCGGTGTCGCCAACGCGGTGAACTCCGCGGTGGTCAGCTCCACCGTCATGCTGCTCGGTGTCAACGTGGCGATCACCCAGATCTACGCCGCCGTCTTCCCCCCACAGGTGGTCTGAGCCATGTCCTCTACTTACGTACCTCCGCTACTGCGGCCGATCCGGTCGCTGCAGAAGGCCAGCAAGGCGCCCGGCGACCTGCTCGCCCGCCTTGGCCATCAGGTCTTCTTCTTCCTGCGTTCGGTCGGCTCCATCCCACTGGCCTTCAAGCAGTACCCGAAGGAGGTCTGGCGTCTGCTCACCGACGTCACCTGGGGTAACGGCAATATCGTCGTCGGCGGCGGCACCATCGGCGTCATCCTGATCATCAGCGCCTTCGGCGGCATGACGGTGGCCATTCAGGGCCACACCTCGCTGAACCTGCTCGGGTTGAGCCCCATCACCGGCGCGATCTCGGCCTTCGCCACCACCCGCGAGCTCGGCCCGCTGCTGGCGGCATTGGCCTTCGCCGCCCAGGCGGGGTGTCGATTCACCGCACAGCTGGGCGCGATGCGCATCTCCGAAGAGATCGACGCACTCGAGTCGATCGCCATCCGCCCGCTGCCCTACCTGGTCAGTACCAGGATGATGGCCGCGGTGATGGCGATCGTGCCGCTGTACGCCGTCGGTCTGACAACCGCGTACCTGGCCTGCTCGGTCACCGTGCAGTTGATCGGAGGTACCGCGGCAGGCACCTACTCGCACTACTTCTTCCAATTCCTGGTGCCGACGGACGTGCTCTACTCGCTGCTCAAGGTGATCATCTTCGTCATGATCACGACGTTCATCCAGTGCTACTACGGCTTCTTCGCCTCGGGCGGTCCCGAAGGCGTCGGCGTCGCGGCCGGCCGCGCGATCAAGATGTGCATCATCCTGGTCGTGTTCGCCGACCTCGTCATGACATTGGCGATCTGGGGCATCAACCCCGGCATCAGGATCTCGGGGTAAGGGCGCGATGATCATCGATCCGAGTGGGCGCGGCCCCACCATGAAGCAGTTGTACGTGGCAGGTGCCGCCGGTTTGATCGTCTTCGCGATCATCCTGGGTTTCCTCACAGCCAGGTACCAGGGCTACTTCGTACCCAAGGTCAACGTGGTCGCGAACCTGTCGACCACCGGCGACGGTCTGCCGTCGGACGCCGATGTGAAGTTCCGCGGCGTGCTCGTCGGCGTTGTGAAGAACGTCGACATCGGCGAGAGTGCCGAGCAGAAGGTGAACATCGAGCTCAAGCCCGAGTTCGCCGACGGCATCCCGAATACCGTCACCGCACGCGTCGTGCCCTCCAACCTGTTCGCGGTCACCTCCGTGGAGCTGGTCTACAACGGTGCGAACAGCCAGCACCTGAAGGAGGGTTCGCAGATTCCCGAGGACCGCAGCCAGGGCACGATCGCGCTGCAGGACACGCTCACCACGGTGCGCGACATCCTCGACGAGGTCGACCCGGTGCAGTTCGGTCGCGTGCTCGGCACGCTCACCCAGGCCCTCGACGGCAGCGGCCGGGTTCCCGGCTCGACCATCCAGCGCCTCGACCACTGGCTGACCACGGTCGCCGACGCGGGCCCGAACCTGGGCGGCATGCTGGACAACTTCTCCGACTCCGCGCACGCGCTGAACCAGTCGGCGCCGGAACTGCTCGATGTGCTCGGCTCCTCGGTGCAGACCGCGAACACCATCGCCACCAAACGCGAACAGCTGATCGCGCTGCTGGCCGGTGCGAGCGCCACCACCGATCGGGTGAACGACCTGTTCGCGTCGAACCCCGACGTGGGCAAGGAAGTCACGGTCGGCATGAACGCCACCCTGGGTGCGCTGGCCGCCGATCCTGCGTCGATCACCAAGACCTTCCAGGTCTTCGGTCCCTCGCTGGCCCAGCTCAACACCACCTTCCACGGTGGCCCGAGCGGCAAGCAGATGGTCTGGAACGCCGGCATCACGTTGACGCCGTACCAGCCCAACACCGTCGCCGATTGCCCGCGCTACGGCGATCTGCTCGGACCGAGCTGCTTCACCGCACCGGCCCAGGTCTCCCTGCCGCCGATTCCGGAGAACCTGCGTCCGCGCAGGCTCGACTCGGCCGCCGGCCTCCCGCCGTTGGTGTCGATCCCGGGCATGCCCGACATCCCGGGTCTGACCAGTCCCGGCGTCTCGCCGATGCACACGGCCAACGGCACCGAGATCAAGCCGTTCCAGGGCACGCCGCTCGAGGGACTCGTCCCGACGATCCAGGTTCCGGGTCTGCCCGGTCTGCTCGGTGGTACGCCCGCTCCCGCGGCCGCTCCGGCCTCGGCGCCCGCTCCGGCGACGGTGCCTGCCGCCACACCGATCTCCTACTCCGGTGACGCGGCGATGACTCAGCTGCTCGGTCGCAAGCCGAACGCGTCCGAATATCTGCTGCTCGGTCCGATTTTGAAGGGCGGAACCCTGCAAGTGTCCGAAAACGGGGGTGGCGCATGAGTATCCGTAAGCCACTGATCGGGTTCAGTATCTTCGCGCTCGTCTCACTGCTCGTCACCGTGGTCGTGTGGAACACACTGGCTCGCACGGTCGACGGTGACACCCGCAAGTACACCGCGATCTTCACCGATGTTCTCGGGCTGCGGCCCGGCGACGATGTCCGCATGGCCGGCGTGCGCGTCGGCAAGGTCGAGGCCATCGAGCTCGACGGCAAGAACGACGCCAAGGTGTCGTTCATCGTGCAGAGCGACCAGACACTGTTCAACGACACCAAGGCGCTGGTCAGGTACCAGAACCTGATCGGCCAGCGCTATGTGGCGCTGACCCCGGGCGCGACGCCGAGTCCGGAGGCGCTCAAGAGCGGCTCCACGATTCCGCTCGACCGCACCGAGCCCTCGTTCGATATCTCGGCCCTGCTCAACGGTTTCCAGCCGCTGTTCCAGGCGCTCGAGCCCGCCGAGGTCAACGCGATGTCGGAGACCCTGATCCAGGCGCTGCAGGGCGACGGGGTTTCGCTGTCGGCGTTCATCATCCAGGCTGCCCAGCTCGCCACTGATTTCCAGCGTCGCGACGCGATCCTGTCGGACGTGATCACCAACCTGTCCGGTGTGATGGCCGGGTTGGCAAAGCGAGGGGACGAATTGGAGACCCTGATTACCCAGACCAGGGCGCTGATCGGCGGGCTCTACGACCAGGGACAGTCGCTGCAGGCTTCCACGGTCACCCTCGCCGATTCGACGACCGCGCTGGTCGGGATGATGAGCAAGATCCAGCCGAAGCTGGCGGCGACCCAGAACTCGACCACCGCGGCGCTGAATCTGTTGCTCGCCAACGGCGCCAAGCTCGACCAGGTCGCGATCGACATGCCTTCGATGCTCGCCGACCTCGGCCGCATGACGTCGGAAGGCACTCACGCCAACGCCTACCTGTGTGGCCTGGACGTCTCGCTGTACGGGGTCCTCTTCCCGCGCGGTCTGTTCAGCCAGATCGGTGGCAACAGCCATTCCGAGGTGTGCAGATGAGCAAGATCAAGTCGGCCTTCGCCGGTAACCGCAACTTCTGGCTGGGTGTGATCGGTGCGCTGTGCATCGTGTTGCTGCTGGTCGGTTCGAGCATCTACCAGTTCATCGGGCTCGGAAAACAGTCCATCGACGCGGAGTTCGTGCAGGCCGCGGGCATCAAGACCGGCGACAAGGTCGCGGTCTCCGGTGTGCAGGTCGGCACGGTCTCCGGCGCCAAGATCGAGGGCGATCACGTGGTGGTCACCCTCGACGTGGACAGCTCGCTCAAGCTCGGTCCCGACGCGCACGCCGCGATCAAGATGGCGACCCTGCTCGGCGCGCGCTACGTCGACCTTCAGCCCGGCGACGGATCGGGCTTGAAGGACAAGACGATCCCGCGCAACAACACCGACGTGCCGTACAACATCGCCGATGTGGTGCAGGTCGGTACGCCGAAGTTCGAGGCGCTCGACACCAAGAAGCTCGCCGCCTCGCTCAACACCATCAACTCCCAGCTCGGCGATTCGCCGGAGCTGGTGGCGCAGGCGCTCGACAGCGTCGGCGCGGTCGCCAAGGTGGTCGATCAGCGCAAGGGTGAGGTCGACAGCCTGCTCAAGGACCTCAACCGGGTCACGCAGCTGCTCGCCGACAACCGCAACTCGATCCTGCTCGTCATCACCCAGGGCGAGGCCATCGCCAACCGGGTGATGGAGCGGCAGAGTCTGCTGCGCCAGCTGCTCGACAATGTCGCCACGCTGACCCGTCAGCTGGAGGAGATCGGCGCTCAGAACGGTGACCAGTTCGGCGGCACCATCAGCCAGCTCAACACCATGGCCGAGGGCCTGCAGAAGAACAAGGACAATCTCGACAAGCTGCTGCAGATCGGACAGCCGACGGCGCGTTACTTCAACAACGCCCTCGGTAACGGCAACTACGGCTCGGTCGCGCTGCCGTGGTTGTTCCCCGACAACTGGCTGTGCTTCGTTCAGGTGATCCAGGGGTGCCAAGGATGAAACTGACCAACAAACTCCGCATCGCGCGGACGATGATGATCGCCACCACCGCGCTGGCCCTCGGTAGCTGCTCGCTGCTGCCGAGCCAGTTCGACGACGCGCTCGGCCGCTCGACCAAGATCACCGCCGACTTCGAGAACATCGCGGGCATGTACGAGGGCAACGAGATCATGGTCCTCGGCCTCGCGGTGGGCAAGGTCGACAAGATCGTGCCGAAGGGCACCTACGTCGAGGTCCACATGACCATCGACTCGGGCGTCAAGATCCCGAAGGACGCGATCGCGGCGATCATCTCGCCCTCGATCGTCACCGACCGTCACATCGAGGTGAGTCCGCCCTTCACCGGCGGTGAGACGCTGAAGTCCGGCGATCACCTGCCCAAGGCGCGGACCAGGACTCCGGTCGAGCTGGACACGATGATCAAGACCATCGACCAGTTCGCCGCGGCCCTCAAGCCCGAACCCGGCCAGGAGGGTCTCGGCCCGCTGTCGGGCCGGGTGCTCTACCCGGTGCTCAACGGCAACGGCCAGAAGATCAGGGAAACCCTCGACGCGCTCTCGGGTGCGTTGAAGGTCGGCGTCGACAACAAGGACGCCATCTCCAACATCATCATCAAGCTCAACGAGCTCACGACGATGCTGGCCGACAACGATCAGTCCGTGCGCGACTTCAGCGACCGGGTGACCGCCATGTCGGGACTGCTCGCCGACCAGGCACCCGGCCTACAGGCCACCCTCGACCAGCTCAATCAGTTCCTGAACAACACCTCGACGACCTTCGCCGGGCATCAGGAAGAACTGGCCGCCTCGCTGACGGGCCTGACCACGGTCACCAACCAGTTGCGTGCCAACTCGGGCGCGATGATCGAGATCGTCGACGTGGTGCCGCTGCTCATGGAGAACATCGACGGCGCTATCAACAAGGAAAAGGGCTTCGTCCGCTTGCAGGCGCTGATCGGTACCGCTCTCTCGGGCGAGATCGTCAGCGTGTTCTGTGAGCGGATCCAGATGCGGCCCGATGGTTGCCGCACCGGCAATGTCCAGGACTTCGGCCCCGACTACGGGCTCACCGCCGCACTGCTCGGACTGACGAAATGAACCGACGAATGACGATGAAGGCCCGCCGCGCGCTGCTCTCCGCGGCCGCATTGGCCACGGTCGCGATCACGACCGGCTGTGGCTTCACCGTGGAGGATCTGCCGTTGCCCAAGCCGGGCACCGGCGGCGAGACCTACACCCTGCACGCGAAGTTCGAGAACGCCCTGAACCTGCCCGATCAGGCCAAGGTGAAGGTCGGTGGTTCCGATGTCGGCGTCGTGTCGGCGATCACGACCAAGAACTTCGAGGCCATGGTCGACATGGAGATCAACGTCGATTACAAGCTGCCGAAGGGCAGCACCGCGGAGTTGCGCCAGGCCACTCCCCTCGGCGACGTCTTCATCGCGCTGAGCAGCCCGAAGAACGCCGCGGGCGGGCCCGACATGGCCGCGGGTGACACGTTCACCCTGGAAGCCACCTCGGCCGGCGCCACGGTGGAAGAGCTGCTGGTCTCGGTGTCGATGCTGTTCAACGGCGGCGGCGTCGCCAGCCTGAGCAGGCTCGGTACCGAACTCGGCTCGATCCTCAACGGGCACGGCGGTGAACTCGGCCACCTGATCTACGAGATGACCGGTGTCATCGGCGAGTTGAACAACAACAGCGCCAAGGTCGACTCGGTACTGACGGAGTTCAACACCCTCGCCAACACCATCGAGGCCAACAAGGGCCAGCTCGGCCAGGTGGCCGACACGCTGCCCCAGGCCATCGGCGCGATCGCCGAGAACAACAAGGCGATCGGTGACCTGCTCACCAAGCTGGCAACGGCCACCGCCGCCCTCGGCGACTACTCCAACACCACCGGTGATCAGCTCTCCGACCTGCTCACCAATCTCGACAATCTGATGAACGCGCTGGCCGCGACCGGCAACGACTTCGGATATGTGATGGATCAGTTGCACGCGATCCGCCCCGGCGCCAACCAGACGTTCCTCGGTAAGGGTCTGGCGCCGTACGCGACGCTGACCAACCTCGATGTGGGCGCGCTGACCGACCCGGCGAACAGCAAGCTCTGGGACATGAAAGATGTGAACGATTTCGTCGGCAGCTTCATCCAGGTGCTGCAGATCGTTCAGGGCCGAGTGGGAGGCCACCGATGAGCAGGCTGAAGAAGTTCGCCGGCAGCAAGATCCTGCTGGCCAACAGCGCGCTCGTAGTCGTGCTGTTGCTCGGCGGGACGTACCTGCTGGTCAACGTGATGCGGGTCAATCCGCTGCGATCCGAGTACGACGTCACCGTGAACCTGGACCGCTCCGGTGGTCTGCAGCCGGGCAACGACGTGACCATGCGTGGTTTCCGGATCGGCAAGGTCACCTCGATCGAACTGATCAACGACGGCGAGGCGATCGCCGCCAAGACGCAGATCGACAAGGATTTCAAGATCCCGGTCGACACCATGATCCAGGTGGCGGCGCTGTCGGCGGCGGGTGAGCAGTACATCGACTTCCGTCCGAAGAGCGATGTCGGCCCGTTCCTCAGCGACGGCGCGGTGATCAAGTACAGCCCGGAGCAGATCCAGACGCCGGTTCCGGTGTGGGCCGTGCTCGACGACACGAGCGCGCTGATCGCCCAGGTGGATCCGAAGCAGTTCGACGTGATCCTCGACGAGCTCGATATCGCGCTCGGTGCCGGTCCCGATCAGCTGCGCGGCTTGATCAACGGCGTCAGCTTGGTGGTCGCGGGTCTGGACAACCTGCTTCCGCAGACGGTGAACCTCATCGCCAACCTGCGGGTGATCGCCGAGACCACCTCGAACGCTCAGCCGGATCTGCAGACGCTCACCCGTAATTCGGGCGCGCTGCTCACCCAGTTCAACAACGCCAACGCCGAGCTGCAGGGCGTGCTCGACAACGCGCCCGCGCAGTTCGAAACCCTCGGTGCGGTGCTGGACTCGACGGCTGATCCGATCAGCGCGCTGGCGGCCAACTTCGTGGCCATCACCAAGGCGGCGCAGCTGCGTCAGCCCGCCCTGCGACTGCTGTTCCCGTCGCTGGCACTGGGCCTCGGGTCGATCGGCGCCCCGGCGCACGACGGCGAATTCCACACCATCCTCGATATCTGGCCACGTCCGACGTGTAACTACGACACCGAGTACCGGCGCAACGAAGAGGTCCAGGACGGCAGCATTCCGAAGTGGAATTACTGCACCAACCCGACCTCTGACCTGCAGATCCGTGGTTCGGCCAACGCCCCGCGCCCGAACGTGCCCAATAACGGCGCGCAGATGCCGCCCGGTGTCGACCCGAAGGAGCGGACACCTATTCCCGCCAAGTGAGATGGTGCCCGGCCAGGCTGTTCACAGCTTGACCGGGCATACTCGCGGGGAAGACGTGTGGCCCGGCTCACGGACCACAATCGGAAATCGGTGCGATTATGTGCGCCGGGAAAGAGCAGGATTGATTCGATGACCAGCGACGATGCCCAGAGCAAGTCCGATGCCGCCGCGGCAGACAAGCCCGATCTGGCGAAGGCCGACGACACCGTGAAGGGTGCGGCGGCGACTCCCGAGGTCGATCAGCCGACTGTCAAGGCGCAAACCGTGACCGAGGCGTCGGCTCCGGCCGCTGCCCCGAGCGCGACATCGAGCTCGACGGGCTGGATCGCCGCTGGTGTGGCCGGTGTGGTCGCAGTCGGCGCGATCACCGCGGGTGTGGTGTTCTTCCTGCAGAACAACAACAAGGCCGAAAAGCTCGACGCTATCGCCGAGTCCACCAAGGCAGCCTGCGATTACGGCGCCATCCTGGCCAACTACGACTACTCCAAGGATCTCGACGGCTATATCGCGTCGATGAAGGCGGGCGCCACCGGCGACTACCTCAAGGAGTTCAGCGATGCCAGCGAGGCGCTCAAGGGCGCGATGGTGCAGGCCCAGGTCAAGTCGACCGGCGAAGACGTGCAGTGCGCCTACATGTCGGGCAGCACCGACGACGTCAAGGCCATGGTCACCATGACCCAGTACCGCACCAACTTCACCCAGACCCAGCCCGATCGGATGATGTTCGCGATCGAGATGAGCCTCGAGCGCTCCGGCGACAAGTGGCTGGTCAGCAAGCTGGACTCGCCGCTGCTCAAGAACGGCGGCGGCGCCGCGGCCGGTGGCGGCGGCACGGCTCCCGGTCAGGCGGTTCCGGCACCGGCTCCCGCTCCGGCGCCCGCCCCGACACCTGGGAACTGAGCACGTCAGGAAACTGAGCCAACCGAAACGCCGCGGGCAGATTCATCGCCCGCGGCGTTTCGTTGTCCGGTCCCACTCCGGTCGCACCGCACCTAGAACAGGGTGAGAGTCCCTGCCACCGGCGCGTCAGCTGCGACCGACTTCCCTGTGGAGACCGTATTATTTGCGGCTGGTGCCGCGGGTTCTCGGCCCCGAAGCCTCGATTCTTCCCTCCCGCCGGGCACTCCTTCGTCGCACCCTCTGGTCAGTCCAGAATCAAGGCGGCCGAGAACCGGGTCCGGGGCGGCTGGCGCCGCAGGTATCAGTACACCGTCGCGGACTGCCCGCGCGGCCTCGCCTGCCAGTTTGTCGGCTTGTTCGTTGAAGTAGTTGCCCACGTGCCCGCGCACCCAGCGGAAACGTACCGGCCCTTCGCGGCCGGTGATCGCCCGGTCGATCTGCTTGATGATCTCTACGTTCTTCACCGCGCCGCCGGTGGAGGTGCGCCAGCCGTTGCGTCGCCAGCTGGTGATCCATTCCGAGGCGCACTTGATGGCGTACTGGGAGTCGCTCTCGATGAGCATCGGTTCGGAGCCGGGGTGGGCGAGGATGGCTTCCAGCACGCCGCGGAGCTCGGCGATCTGGTTGGTGCCGCTGGCGGCACCGCCGCTGTCGGCGGGCCCGGAATGATTCACCCATGCCCAGCCGATGGCACCACCGGGATTGCGCAGGCAGGACCCGTCGGTGCTCACGATGATCATGACCGCCACCCTAGGCGATGCGGCCGACAAGATCGGTACCGTGGAATGCCTCTATCTCCCTTCGCAACCGCGATTCCGTTCGGCGCAGTGCCGATTTCGCGGCCGCGTCGACGAGGCCGTGGCACAGGCGGCCGAACATGCCGCGTGGTGGTGGATAGTCGGCTTCGGAGGTCAGTACCGACCGTTCGTAGCCGAGTGGATCGAAGCGTAGGGTAACGGTTCCGTATACCCGCCCACGCAGGGTATACCCGATAACGGCATTGCGCCGATATTCGGTGATCTCCACCGATGATCGCAGCGGAATCACTCCGAACAACCGGACTTTCACCGCGAAAGCGGCACCGAGCCCCTGATCCGGTTCGCCGAGCGGCGTCACCTCGGTGACGCCGAACATCCACTGCTGCCCGTGGCGGAAATCCTCGGTATAGGCGAAGGCGGCGTCTACCGTCGCGCCGACGTCACTCGCAAACCTGATGTGGCCCATCGGCCCTCCCTGATCCGGATGGGTTTCCTCGCCCACGCGTACAGGAGCCAAAAGTACTACAAATCTCCGGTTTATTTAGCGGAATAGAGTTGTTCGACCAGGTATTCCGCGATCGGCATCGCCGACGTGGCGGCCGGGGAGGGCGCGTTGAGTACGTGGATCGAGCGGGGCGTGCGTTCGATGAGGAAATCGTGCACCAGGGTGCCGTCGCGGAGCACCGCCTGGGCCCGGATGCCCGCGCGGTGAGCCAGCAGGTCGTCGGTGGTGAGTTCGGGGCAGTATTTGCGGCATTCGGCGAGGTAGCCGCGCTTGAACACCGAATTGCTGAGTTCGCGCACCCCCGTGGCGAGATGGGCGCGGGCCACCCGGCGCACGCCGGCGAAGCTCAGCACGTCGATGGCGTCGCGTCGGTTCACGCTGCCCTTGCGGTAGCCCTCCCGCGACAGGCCGAGTACGGCGTTCGGGCCGACGGTGAGTTCGCCGTCGATGGTGGGACTCAGGTGTACGCCCAGGAACGGCAGCGCGGGGTCGGGCACCGGATAGATCAGCGTGCGTACCAGATCCGAGCGCTCGGCGGGGAGCCGGTAGTACTCGCCGCGGAACGGCACGATACGAAAATCGGTGTCTATCCCGGCCTTTCGCGCCATCCGGTCGGCTTGCAAGCCCGCGCAGACGATCAGCGTGCCCGCGGTGACCGAGCCCCTCGGACCCGAAACCGTGACAGCTGAGGCGCTCTCGGTGATCGCGTCGACAGCCGTGCCGAGCAGGATCTCCCCGCCCATCGCCACGACCTCGGCGGCGAGCGCGGCGGTGATCTTCGTGTAGTCGATGATGCCGGTGGCAGGCACGAACAGCGCGCCGACGCCGCTGATCCGTGGTTCGCGCCGCCTCAGCTCGGCCGCATCGATCGCCTCGACCTCCACACCGTTGGCGATCGAGCGCTCGTAGAGCGCGAGCATCCGCTCGTGTTCGGCGGAATCGGTGGCTACCAGCAACTTTCCGCATTCACGGAACGGAATGTCGTGGGCCGCGGCGAATTCCTTCGTCCATCGCGCACCGGCCCGGCACAGCCGTGCCTTCAAACTGTCCGGGGGGTAATAGATCCCGGAGTGGATGACGCCGCTGTTGTGCCCGGTCTGATGCGCGCCGAGCGCGGCTTCCTTCTCGATGAGGACCAGGCTCGCATCGGGATACTCGGTCAGCAGCCGGTGCGCGGTGGCCACGCCGACGATGCCGCCGCCGACGACGCAGAAGTCGTACGCACCGCTCGAGGTGCCGTGAGGTGGAGTCACACGCCGACGGTAGTCGGGGTGTCCTCGATCGAGGACCGCGGTGCCTCGGCGTCGCCGTCGTCGTCGGCCGATTCCGTGGCAGTGCCGGAGGTCTCGGAGCTGGGGGTCTCGGCCGGTTCGGTGCCCGTTCCCTCGACCCGCAGCGTGTGGCTGCCGAGGCCGGGGTCCGACAATACGAACACCAATTCCCCACGGCGCGCGTCGAATTCGGTGTGCAATGCGGTCACAGCAGCCGGATCCGGGGTCAGGCCGAGGTATTTCGCCGCCACCGTCACGAGGTTCGTGTCCACGGTGAACGACACGCTGTCGCTGCGCGGCGGCGCCACCTGCGCGCCGACATAGGTACCGCCGATCCCCACCCGTCCGGTCAGCGGCGAATTGGCCGGTCGCGCACCGACTCCGGACTGCTGGGCAGTGATCGGCGTGCGCGTGGCGGCGGGTTCCGAGCGCTCGGTGGTCAGCGTCGGCGCCCCGAAATACATGGCCAGCTCGACGCCGGCGCGTGGTGCGGAGTCCTCGAGCGGGAAGGGTCGATGAGGGCCGGGGTTCGGCGTCGCGGTCGGTTCCGCCTGATCGTGCGCGGGTGGCGGGCCGAGCTCCGGCATGTGATTGACGATGTAGGCGCCCGCGGCGAAGGTGAGGCAGAGGCTGGCTGCGCCGGAGATCACGATCGCGGACAGGCGCACGATCTGAGCAGGCCGATGTGCGGTCACGATGCGGTTCCCTCCTGTGGCTGTGGGTATACCCGAGTTGAACGGGCCCGCATCGTTGAAAGCCACGTGCTGATTCCACGTTACGTGTTGAGCCGCACAGTAACCGCTCCACCGCAGTGAGATCAGAGCCACATCCGAAACGATGTCGTATCACTCCTAGTCGGGGCGGGTTTTCGCATGGGCAAGTGTTTCTCACACCGCGTATCGGGTATCTGATGGAAGCAGGCGAGCGTCATTCACGACTGCCACGGTGGTCACCCCCGGCCAATGAAGTCCGGGGCAGTCGGCACGAATGGCGCTCTGAGACTGGCGCTCGCCTGTTCGGGGGATTGATGTGGGGGGTGTGAACAGGTGTTCAGTAGTCCCAGATGGTTTGACGCTGTGTTTATTGGCGCGCTGGCGCGCGCGTGTCCGCGGCCCTGAGGGGCCGCCGGTCAGGCACCGGTGCTTGCTCCTTCGTCGCCTACGCACCGGCGCCTGACCGGCGACCCGGCCGCGGACCGGCCACTTCGTGGCCGCCGCTCCCTAGGGGTCGCGGGTGCGGGGCTGGGAGTGCGGTCATGGCGGATTTGGGGTTTGCCGACGTGGGGTTCGGTGGTTAGGTGAACTGGCCTGCTTCGCGGCCTGGGCCGGGCGGGCCTGCGAAGGCTTGGGCGATGCCGAGCCAGTGGTCGGCATCCGGGCCCTCGGTGATCAGGGCGGTGTCTTCGCGGTGGCGGCGTTGGGTGGCCACGAGGCAGAAGTCGAGGGCGGGGCCGGTGACGCGCTGGGGGGCGTCTTCGGGGCCCCAGGTCCAGGGGGTGCCGTCGGGGGCGGTGAGTTCTACGCGGAATTCTTCGGTGGGGCCGGATTCGCCGTTGACCAGGTAGGCGTAGTTCCTGGCGCGCACGCTGATGTGGGCGACGGTGCGCAGGCGGGCCGTGGGGACTCGGGTTACCTCGAGGGCGTCGGCGACGTCCTGGCCGTGGGCCCAGGTTTCCATGATGCGGGCCGAGATCATCGACGCGGCGCTCATCGGCGGGCCGAACCACGGCAGTTTGGTGCCGGGAGGCACGGCGGCCAGTGCGGCGATGAGCTGCTCGCGGCCTGCGCGCCAGCGGACCAACAGCTCGTCGGGTGGTGTCTGCGCGATTTCCTCGGCGCCTTCGTCGACGAGGGTGAATGCTCGCGACGCGGCCTCGGTGAGGAACGCGGTGAAGGCATCGGCGTCGGTCGCGGCCAGCACCGACACCTCGTCGGTCCAGGTCAGATGGGCGATCTGGGTGGCGATGTCCCAGCGTGGCGCGGGCGTCGGCGTCTTCCACTGCTCGGGGGTCAGTGGTGCGACCAGGTTTTCCAGATCCGCGCATTCGGCGGCGAAATCGTCGAGCAGCGCTGCGAGGTCAGCCATGGAGTTCCCTTGCCGATCATGGCGCGACCCGGTAGCGGCGCGCCGTCGTCACCAAGAGTCGCAGCGACCGTCAAAAAATGCAAGCACGCGTGCTTGTTATTGAGAACTACCAACCGAAGGTGACGAGGTGGAGTGCGCCGACACCGATACCCAGCGCCCCACCGTGCAGATACAGCAACCACGCGTCCTGTTCGACCGACGCGTAGAACATCTCCATGAACTCGCCGGGCGTCAGAGTCCGCAGCTTGCGCGCCGCGAAGTCGTCGATCTTCTTCGCCTGTTCCAGCACGAACTGTTCGTCCTCGATCATCGTGCGCGCCGAGAGCACCCCGGCACCGGCGCCGGAGACCGCCAGGTTCTCGAACTGCTTCTTGCCGAGCGCGGCACGCACCACGAACGCGGTCGCACCGAGCTGCTTGTGGATCTCCTCCGACACCACCCGTTCGATGAGCTGACGGGTCTTGTCCCCGTTCGGCCCTTCCAAGAGCTCGACCGACAGGTTCTCCACGGTCAGCACCTGGTAGGCCAGGATGTGCGCGAGGTCGGTGGCGGCCTGGGGCTGGCGCTTGGCCAGCAGCGCCTGGCGCCACAGGTACTTGTAGCGCGGCTGTGGATCGCCGGGTTCGAACACCATCTTGATCGCGATCACGTTCACCGTCACGCCGATCATGGCCGAGGCGAACAGCACGATCACCCAGGCCGGGATCGCGCCGAAGTAGGGGATCTTCGAGTGCACGTGCAGGTACAGCGCCAGAATCAGGCCGAACGGCGCGCCGAGCAGGCCGATCCGCGCCATGAACTTGAGCTCGGGCGCGGCGATGGTGGTGGTCAGATCCTTGAGGATGGCCGGGTTCTTCTCCAGATACCGGATCACGAAGTTCTTCACGTCGAGCAACTGGTCGATATTGTCGCCGAGAGTCTCGAACGCGCGCCGGCACAGCGCGGGCAACTGCCGGTCGATCCGCTGGTAGATGGCCTGTTTCACCGGTCGTGGCAGCGAGCGCCACAGGTCGGGGTTCTCCCGGGACATGATCTCGTCGACGATCGGCTGCACCTGATCGCGCGCCCGTTCGGCGAGATAGTCGCCGATCCCGTCGAGGTCGAGTTCGTGGATGAAGTCGCGCGGGCTGCCGATCCGCAACAGCGCCGAGTCCACGCAGATGCTCGCCATCTTCTCCGCGCGTGCCGGGATGAAGCCCTGGAAGCCGAGCTGGCGCCCGTCACCGGAGAACGTGGGCAACACCTGCACGCGCCGAGGTAGGTAGGGATACAGCACGTGCAGCAGCGGGACCCGGAAGCCCTTGAAGTACAGCGGCCAGAACAGCATCAGCACGCCGGTCCAGTTGGTGAGCCAGCCTGCGAGCGCGCTGAAGATCGGAAAACTGATCAGCTCCACGACGAACTTCGACTGCCCCGTCAGCTCTTCCCAATCGATGAACAGTCCGGAGGCCAGTGTGGTCATCGAAGAGCCCCCTAGTGCTGACGCGCGAAATACGTGAAGAACGTGAGGATAAGGCAACCACATTCTGCCCGGTGGTGACGGGGTGTCACGCAAGCGGGTGCGTCCCACAGCCTGGTGATCCGCTGTCGGCGCTAGGCTGGCAAGGCTGTCGTATGCGTCACCGAGTTCATCCCCGTCGCCTGTGCAAAGGGAGTCGCTGTGAGCATTGTTCCGAAGAATCATTTCGCGCGTCCGGTCGCTGTGATCGGCGGTGGCACGTTGGGCAGACGGATCGCCCTGATGTTCGCCACCAGGGGCGGCGAGGTCCGCATCATCGATCCCGACGGCGAGGTCGGCAACGCGGCCGTGGCCTTCGTGGAGAAACAGCTGCCCGAGGTGGCCGCCACGGTGCCCGACGGCAAGCCGGGCACCGCCGAGTACGTGCCGGATCAGGCCATCGGCGTGAAGGGCGCGTGGCTGGTGGTCGAGGCCGTTCCGGAAAACCTCGATCTGAAGAAGAAGGTCTTCGCCCAGCTCGATGCCGACGCCGACGCCGATGCGATCGTCGCCTCGAACTCGTCGTCGTACGCGAGCCGGCTGTTCACCGAGGGCTTGAAGACCAACGACCGCATGCTCAACACCCACTTCTACATGCCGCCGCAGTCGACGGTGCTCGACGTGATGTCGGACGGCAAGACGTCCGAGGAAATTCTCGACTTCGTCCTGAAGACCTTCCCGGAATACGGCGTGCACCCGTTCCTGGTGCACAAGGAGTCGACCGGCTTCATCTTCAACCGCATCTGGGCCGCCATCAAGCGTGAGTCGCTCGAGGTGGTCTACGAGGGTGTATCGACACCGCACGACGTCGACGAGATGTTCTCGCGCAACTTCGGCACGAAGGCGGGTCCGTTCCGGATGATGGACCAGGTGGGTCTTGATGTGGTGCTCGATATCGAGGAGCACTACGAGCAGGAGAATCCGAATCTGCCGAAGGGCCCGGTCGAGCTGCTGAAGAAATATGTCGACGCGGGCAAACTCGGCGTGAAAACCGGTGCGGGTTTCTACGACGATTACCCGAAATCGAAGTAGGGCTGAGCCCATGACCGAAATTGTGGCATTGGATCTCAAAGCCGGTGCTATGCACGCCATTTCGCTCGACGGTAAACAGGTGCGCACCGTGGTCGACGGCCTCGATCGGTTTCCCGACGGTATTGTCGTCGACAAACTGCGCGGCCATATCTATTGGACCAATATGGGCACACCCGACGCGCGACCCGAGCGCGGCGTCGAGCCGGAGTTCTTCTCCCGCAACGGTTCCGTCGAGCGGGTCGACCTCGACGGCGGCAATCGCACCACGATCGTCCCGATCGGCGCCTTCACCACCGGCAAGCAACTCGCCGCCGATTTCGAAGCGGGACGGCTGTATTGGTGTGATCGCGAAGGGATGCAGGTCCTCACCTGCGACCTACGCGGTGACGACCTGCACGCCCTCGTGATCACCGGCAAGGGCGAGGTCGACGCCGATAGCGCCCGCAACTGGTGCGTCGGCATCTGTCTCGACCTCGACCGCCGCCTGCTCTACTGGACCCAGAAGGGCGCGGCCAAAGCCGGCGACGGCCGGATCTTCCGCGTTCCCATGGACCTGCCGCCCGGTGCGGATCCCGCCGCCCGCACCGATATCGAACTGCTCTGGGAGAACCTGCCGGAGCCGATCGATGTCGAACTCCACGGTGTCGGCGATCTCGTCTGGACCGACCGCGGCGCCGCGCCCCACGGCAACGCGCTCTACGCGGCCGAGGTCCAGCCGGAGGTGGGGACCCCGACGATCATCTCCACCGGCTACCACGAGGCGATCGGCGTGACCGGTTTCGATTCCCGCTTCTATGTGAGCGATCTCGCCGGCACGATCCGCCTGGTCCACGTCGGCACCGGCTTCGATACCGACCTGGTCCGGCTCGGCAGCCCGCTCACGGGCATCGCGCTGGCCGACCTGTAGCGCAGGACGGCTTGCACGGCCAGGCCCACACACCGGCCGACCGGCATCCGGCCACCCAGCACGATCAGATTCATGACATCGCCCCCTCCGCGTAGATGGCGGCGCGGTCGCGATGGGTGAGCACCGGGCAGATCTCCACCCGGTCGGGGCCGGGCAGCAAGGCGGGGTCCTCCCCCGGCAGCAGTTCGGTGGCCAGGATCGCCTCGCGCACCGCGTGCAGCGACTCCTCGGTCTCGGCGATGCCGATCACCAGGCCGGAACCGTCGGCGCGGCGCAGTTCGTAGAAGTCGAGCAGGCCCGCCACGGTGGCGACGGCGGGCTCGATGCGGTTGGCATTGGCGAAGTCGACGGCGGCCAGTTCGGCGGCCGTGCGTGGCTGGTCGAACCAAATGAGGTGTGCGTACATGATTTCTGCTCCTGACCTGGTGAATCGGACAGATCAAGCCTCGCGCTGATCGGTGGCGCGCGGATCAGTGCCGGTACGTATTCGCAGTACTGAACTCGCGCCCGCGCGCGATACTTAGGCGTGCAGACTCCGGCCGTCGGACGGCATGAGGAGCTCGCCCGCCTGCGCGCCGCGGTCGTGGCCGCGGCCTCGGGTGCGGGCCGGTTCGTGCTGGTCAGCGGTCCGGCCGGGATCGGCAAATCCTGGTTGGCCGAGTGTGTCGCCACGCTGGCGGTCGAGGCGGGCTTGCGGGTCGCCCGCGGCAATGCCCTCGACGACGCGGGGATGCCGCCGCTGTGGCCGTGGCGCCGCGCGGCCCGCGAGCTCCCCGAACTGGCCGCCGCCCTCGACACCGTCACCGAACCGGGCGGTGGGCCCGCCGCCCAGCGTTTCCGCATGTTCACCGAGGTCGCCGATGTCCTCACCGCGGCCGCCGCGCCGTCGGGGCTGCTGCTGGTCCTCGAGGATCTGCACTGGTCCGACCCCACCTCGCTGGCCCTGCTCACCCATGTGGCCACCGAGACGCCGCGCACCAAGGTGCTCATCGTGGGCACCGCTCGCGAACCGATGGGCGAGACCCTGCTCGCCGACCAGCCCGATTGGCTGCGCCTGCCTCACTTCCAATCCTTGCCGGTACCAGGACTTTCCGAACACGAGGTTCGCTACTGGCTCGAACAGCGTGGCCGCACGACCGATCTCGCACAGCATGTGCACGAGCGCACCGACGGCACTCCTCTGCTCGTTCGCCTCGTCATCGAATCCGGCACGGATCTCGGAGACGACCCCTTGCTCTCGGTCCCCGGAATCCGCCGCCTGATCCTCGCGCGGCTCGACCGCTTCGACCCTGCCGAAGTCGAGATCCTCGGTGCGGCCGGTGTTCTCGGCGAGCGTATCGATGCCGATCTACTGGCGCGGGTATACACCTCGGTGTCGGAGCACGCCCCGAGCAGTGATGATCAGGTGTCGAAGGCGCTCGATACGGCGACCACGGCGGGCATTGTTCGTCGCTTCGCCGACGAGACAACGGGTTTCACGCACGCCTTGGTGCGCGATGCCGTGTACGCCGATCTCGTCCCCTCGCGGCGAGCCGCCTACCACCGCGCGGCGGCCGAGGCATTGGCCGCGCGCGGTGGACCGGATTCGGCAGTGGCAGGCGCGATCGCGACCCACTGGCGCCACGCCTGCGCCCGCGCCGACTCGCCGCAGGCCCGCCACTGGTCACGTCGAGCCGCGCGGTCGGCGCGGGCGAGCGCCGCGTACGCCGAGGCAATTCGATTCGGCCAGTGGGCAATCGACGCCGCGGGTACCGCCACGCCCGATGCCGAACGCGCACAGTTGCTGATCGAGCTGGCCCGCGACGAGTTCGCCGCGGGCTGGGTCGCCACCAGCCTCGACCACTGTGTCGAGGCGGGCGCCCTCGCTGAACGGGCCGAACGCCCTGACCTTCTCGCCGAGGCGGGCCTCGTCGTCCAGGGCGTCACCACCCCGGCGGTGATGACGCAATTGGACCTGCTCTGCGGCAGAGCATTACGCCTGCTCGACCCCGACGAGTATCCCGACTCGATCGCCCGGATTCTCGCCCAGCGCGCCCTGTCCGCCGCCGACCGAGGCGCGGGTATCCAGGCAAGAGAACTCTCCGACCAGGCCATGCGCGCCGCCGAACGGTCCACCGACCCCGATGTCGTCCTCGACGCGATCCACGCCCGTCATCTCTCCCTTGCCGCCCTCGAGTTCCTCGACGAGCGCAGCGAGCTCGCGGCACGGGCGATCGAGATCGCGGTCGACGCCGAACAGCCACTCGCGCAACTCTGGGGATACGTGTGGACAACTGACGCGTCCCTGCAACGCGGCGACCTGTCCGCCTTCGACGACGCCCTCGACCACATCGAGCTCCTCGCCGATCGCCGCCGCCTACCGATCGCCCGCTGGCACCTGCTGCGCCTTCGTGCCACTCGCGCGGCGCTGATCGGCGACTTCCCCGCCGCCCTCGACTTCGACACCGCCGCCTACGAGCTGGCAGCCGGCATCGGTGACTACTCCCTCGCGGGTCTGCACCATGCCTTCCGCGGCATGCACGCCGTGATCGTCGGACGCATCGACCGCGAGGAGCTCACCGCGACGCTGGCTTCGCTGGCATTCGCCCCGAAGATCACGATCGCCCAGCTGTTCGCGCCGATGATGCACGCCTTGGCGGGCGATCTCGAGGAGGCAAGGGCGCTGTTCGCGCCGTTCCGCCTGCTGCCCGACACCCTCGAGATCGGCCCGCGCTGGTCCGGCACCGTGTATTCGGTGGGCATCGTGGCCGAGCTCCTCGACGACGCCGAGACCGCCGACCGCGTCTACCGCGCCTTCGACGGCCGCGAACACCACTACGCCGCCGACGGCACCGGCGCGCTCTTCTGCGTCGGCTCGATCGCCCGCATCCGCGCCGACAACGCCCGCGTGGCAGGCCACCTCGAGGCCGCAGTCGACCTCTACCGCCAGGGCCTGGCCATGGACGCCGAGATCGGCGCCCGTCCCGCCATCGCCCTCGGCCACCTCGGCCTGGCCCGCACCCTCCTCGCCCGTGGCGATCTCCGCGCCGCCCGCACCGCCGCTGAACAAGCCGCCACCGCCTTCCGCCGCCTCGACATGCCATACCGCCTGCGATCCGCCGACGCCCTGCTCGCCGAGATCACCACGGCCGCCCGCACCGCCGACCCGCTCACCCGCCGCGAACGCGAAGTACACGACCTCGTCGCCACCGGCCTGACCAACCGGGAAATAGCGACCCACCTGGTTCTTTCCGAACGCACGGTGGAGACCCACGTCCGCAACATCCTCGCCAAACTCGCCATCACCAACCGCACCGAGATCACCCGAGGCCCCCGCTGACCCGAACCCCGTCGCTGTCTTTCCGCCAATTCTGATCAGCAGTCTCCGTGTTCTCGGCGCGCCTCCGCCGATGGACTGACCGAAGGGTGCGACGAAGGAGTGCCCGTAGGGAGGGAAGAGGTGGAGTCAAGCGCCGAGAACCGCGGCGCCAGCCGCAAATAGACACAGAGAACTGCGGCGCCAGCCGTCGCAGATCCAGTTACAGTGACCGAGCAGAAGGTCAGCGTTGTGGGAGGGAACCCCGGTGGAGCAGGTATTTCAGGTCGACTTGCGGGGCATCGTCGACCTGCTCAGTCATCACCTGTACGGCAGTCCACGGGTCTACGTCCGCGAGTTGCTGCAGAACGCGGTCGACGCCATCACCGCCCGCCGCGCCCTCGACCCGCAGGCTCGCGCACAGGTCAGGATCGAGACGCCCGCGAGTACCGGTGACGGCACCATTCGCGTCCACGACAGCGGTGTCGGCCTGACCGAGGCCGAGGTGCACACCTTCCTCGCCACGATCGACCGCAGCGGCAAGCGCGACGACCTCGGCTTCGCCCGGCACGAGTTCCTCGGCCAGTTCGGCATCGGTCTGCTGTCGTGCTTCCTCGTCGCCGACGAGGCCCAGGTGCTCACCCGGTCGGCCCGCGGCGGCCCGACCGTGCGCTGGACCGGTTTCGCCGACGGTCGCTACCGCGTCGAGCCCGCCGCGCAGGAACGCGACGAACCAGGCACCACCGTGATTCTCGCGCCCCGCCGCGGCGCCGAGCAGTGGCTCACCCCGACGACCGTCGTCGAGCTGGCACGGCTGTTCGGTAGCCTGCTGCCCGTCGAGGTCACCGTCGACGGGCAGTCGATCACCGAGCCCGAAGTACCGTGGCGCGCCACTCATCCCACTCCCGCCGACCGCGCGAACGCGCTCGCCGCCTACGCCGAGGACACCTTCGGGTTCACCCCCTTCGCCACCTTCGATCTCGCCAGTGCCGAATCCGGCGTCACCGGTGTGGCTTTCGTGCTCCCCCAACCGGTGAACCCGGCGGCCAAGGCCGGGCATCGCGTATATCTGAAGCGAATGCTGCTGGCGGAGAGCGTCACCGGGCTGCTGCCCGACTGGGCCTTCTTCGTCCGCTGCGTCGTCGACACCACCGAACTGCGCCCGACCGCGAGCCGCGAAGCCCTCTACGAGGACGACCTGCTGGAGAGCACAAGGGAAGCGCTCGGCGCCCGGATCAGGGACTGGCTGGTGGAACTGTCCACCTCCGATCCGGCCGCGCTGCACCGCTTCCTGCGCATTCACGACCTCGGTGTGAAGGCACTGGCCCTGCACGACGACGACATGTTGCGCTTGGTGGACCGCTGGTTGCCGGTGGAGACCAATGCGGGCCAGATCCCGCTGGCCGAATTCCGCCGTCGCTTCGGCGTCGTCCGCTACACCCCGTCGGTGGAGGAGTTCCGTCAGCTCGCCGCGGTGGCGAGTGCCGCGGGCATCGGCCTGGTGAACGGCGGCTACTCCTATATCACCGATATTCTCGAGCGCCTGCCCGCGATCGATCCCGAAATCCGGGTGCTCCGTTTGGATCCCGCCGAGCTGGCCACCCATTTCGACCTCGTGGACCCGGCCACCGAACTCGCGCTCCGCCCCTTCCTCACCACCGCCCAGCGCGTGCTCGACCGCCTCGAATGCGAAGTGGTGCTGCGTACTTTCGACCCACCGTCGCTGGCCGCGCTGTATCTGCTCGACCGCGATGCCCAGCACCGCGCCGAACTGCGCGCCACCCGCGAGGTCGCCGACGAACTGTGGGCCGATGTCCTCGGCGCCTTCGACACCGAGCAGGCGGGCGACCGTCCACAGTTGGTCCTCAACTACCGCAACCCGTTGGTACGCCGTATCACCGGGCTCGCGGATGCTCGCTTGGTGACGACGGCGGTCGAGGCGCTCTACAGCCAGGCGCTGCTGCTCGGCCAGCATCCGATGCGCCCGGTCGACACCGCGCTGCTGAACAAATCATTCGTCGGGTTGCTCGACTGGGCGGTTCACGATCCCCGCGGAGAGCTCTGATGTCGGAAGCCGCCAACACCCCCGACGACCTACAGCGGCTGCTGTTCCAGGCCTACGATCTGCCCTACGGCGACGCCAAAGACGCACTGCTGGAACAGGTCCTGCGCCATGCCGAGGCAGGCGGGCACACTCAGCTCGCTTTCCACATCCGGATGGCGATGATCGACGCGTACGGCCACGGGATGAGCCCGGCCAAGTTGTTCGTCCCGTTCGCCCGTTGCCTGGCCGAATACGATCGCGACCCCGGCGCCCACGAGTCGTGGGTGGCGCCGTCGCTGCGGTGGAAGTTCAAGACCGCGGTGGGCGCGATGACGAAATTCCCCGAGGTGCCCAAGGATCGGGCGCTGGCGGCGCTCGATCAGATGGAACGGCGCTACCGGGTCGAGGGCCAGAGCTTGAACGCGGTCTACGGCCGCAGGCACCGGGTGGCCGAACACATCGGCGACCTCACCGCGGCTGCCGAATGGTACGAAAGATGGTGCACCACACCGCGCGACGAGAATTCGGACTGTGAGGGCTGCGATCCGACCAACCGCGTGGCCTGGCTCGCGAGCCAGGGCCGCGACGTCGAAGCCGTGGAGCTGGCCGCCCCGGTCCTCGGCGGTGAACTCGGCTGTTCCGAGCAACCGCAGCTGATCCTCACCGAACTCCTGCTGCCTTACCTGCGTACGGGGCAACTCGACGAGGCCCGCAGCGCGCATCGTCGCTCCTACCGCCTGCTGCGCACCAAACCCCAGGACCTCGCCGCGATCGGCGACCACCTCGAGTTCTGCGCCCTGTCCGGCAATCAGGTGCGCGGCCTGGAACTGCTCGACCGCCACTTCTCCTGGCTCGATCGCGCGCCGAGTCCGAAAGACGCGCTCACCTTCCTCTCCTCCGCGGCACTGCTCCTGCGCACCCTCGTCGACAAGGGTCACGGCGACACCGAGCTGCGCCGCCCCGCCAACGCCGACCGGCCCGCCGTCGAATCGACAGCGCGCGCAATGCAAGTGGATCTCACCGATGAGGCACTAGCCATCGCCGCCCGCTTCGACCGGCGCAACGGCACCGACCACCAGACCGCGTTGGTCCACGCGAAGCTGGCGAGTACACCGATTGTCGACTACCTGCCGTTGTCCGCGGCCACCGCGCACCGGGTGCCGGTCGAGTCGGCTGCGACAGCTGCGGCCGTCGAGATCCCCCAGCTCACCACCATCGAACTGATCGAACGCGCCGAGCAGGCGAACGAGCAACACGCCCTCGCCGAATTGCGGGCGTTGGCACAGCGGCTGGCAGACGAGCCCGAGCCGACCGAGCCGAGCCTGGCAGGCAGACGCCTCTCCGCGATGGCAGGCGGTTCCTTGCAGACGACCGATCGCATCGGCGCAGAATCGCTATTGCGTCGGGCGGCAGAGTATTTCGCCGCAGCAGGTGAGGAAGACCGTCGCCAGACCGATCTGGGTCGCCTCGGCCTGTTACTCAGTAGGCACGGCGACGCGACGGAAGCCGTTGGGCTGCTTCGAGATTCTCTGTCTTACCTGGCGAGCTCGTCCGAACCGCACATCAGAGCGACTGCGACGCTACGTCTTTCCGGCGGCCTGCTCGCACTGTTCGATCGAGGCGAGTTGTCGAGTGACGATGCCGCCGAGCTGCCGAGCTTGCTCGATCGGGCCGCGGTCGACGCCGCCGAGGCAGCCGAGGACAGCTTGCTCGGCGATGTGGCCAGGCACCGAATGTATCTGCACCAGAACAACGCTGAACTCGCCGAGGCCGCGACGGCCGGACAGGCGGCGGTGGCGGCGTATCGCCGGGCCGGTCGGGCGTGGCGGGTGGCCGATGCGGCCCAATACCTTTCCGGAATTCTCAGTGACGCAGGCGATTCGGCCGCGGCGCTGGAAATGATCGATGAGGCAGTGGGTCTGGTCGACGCCGACCTTCCCGACAGCTTGCGCCTTGTCCTACACGCGCGGCGCGGCGCCCTGCTCATCCACCTGGGCAGGCACGAGGAGGCGGTCAGCGAGCTGCTCACCGCGATCGCGATCGGCACCGCGGCAGGTAGTGCGCACGTGCCGTACGTGCAGTGGGATCTGGCTGTCGCCTACCGCGCCATCGGCCGATTCCTCGACGCCGCCGACCAGGCCGAAGAGACCATCGCCGGGCTGGAGCGGGCCGGGGCCGACGAGCAAGCCCGGAACTGCCGCTTCCTGCTGGTCGGTCTGCATCGCGAACTGGACGAGGACGAAGCAGCACTCACCGTCCTCGACGAGATCATCGAATTCGATCGCGCCACCGGCAATCTCGTCGGCGAGTCCTATTCTCTCGTCGAGAGCGCCGATCTACTCGACACGCTCGATCGCGACGCCGAGGCCGCCGAGCGTTACGCGCTGGCCGCCGAGACCGCCGAGCGGCACGGCGACCCGATCCGCGTCGCCTACTCCCGCTACAGCGCCGCGCTGTCACTGCACTGGACCGGCGACTCCGTGGCCGCGGTCGCGGCCATCGCGGCCGCCGACGCGGCGATCGCGCAGCTCGCCACCGCCCACCCCGACACCGAACTCCTCACCTGGCACACGGCCCGGCACAACCACAATGCCGCCCGAATCCTGCGCCGTGCCGAACGTTGCGCCGACGCGCTCCCGCGCGCCGAGGCCGCTGCCATCGGCTTCCGCGCCATCGATGCCGCCGACCAAGCCACCCGCGCCGACTACGAGCGTGCCGTGCTCCTGATCGACCTGAACCGCCCCACCGAAGCCGAGAAGATCCTCACCGAGGCCGTCGCCGCACTGGCCGACGATCACGCGGCCAGACCGATGCTGTCGGAGCTACTGGCCGAAACCCGAGCCCAGCTCGCCTGATTCGAAGGAACCACCCGCGATGCAACCGCTCGACCCGAACGATCCTCGGCGGATCGGCGACTACCGACTGCTGGGCGTGCTCGGTGCCGGGGGCATGGGCAAGGTGTATCTGGGCCGGAATCCGGGTGGGCGCACCGTCGCGGTGAAGGTGATCCGACCGGATCTGATCGATCAGGAGTTCCGCGCGAGGTTCCGTCGCGAGGTCGCGGCCGCCCAACGTGTCGGCGGCGCTTTCACCGCACCGGTTCTCGACGCCGATGTCGACGCCGAGGCGCCGTGGCTGGCCACCGGCTACGTCGCCGGGATCTCGTTGACCGACGCGGTCACCCAGTTCGGGCCGTTCGCCGAGCCCGCGCTGCTGGCGCTGGCGCACGGGCTCGCCGAAGCGCTCGTCGCGGTGCACGCGGCGGGCATCGTGCACCGCGACCTGAAACCGTCGAACGTGATGCTCGCGATCGACGGACCCAAGGTGATCGATTTCGGCATCGCCAGGGTGATCGCGGATTCGGCCCTCACCACGACCGGAAAATTCCTCGGCTCACCGGGTTTCATGTGTCCGGAGCAGGTGAGCGGCGAAACCCTCAGTCCCGCGTGCGATGTCTTCGCGCTCGGCGGCGTCCTCACCTTCGCCGCCGCGGGCCACGGCCCCTTCGGCACGGCCGAGGTGATGCAGATGCTCTGGCGCATCGTCTACGAGGAACCCCGCATCGAGGCCCTACCCCCGGCCCTTCGACCGCTCGTCTCGTCCTGCTTGGCCAAGGATCCCGCCGCCAGACCGACACCGGAACAGGTCCTTTCGGAGCTGGACGGCATCGGCGCGCCTGAACGCTCCGGTTGGCTGCCGCCACAAGTAGTCGCGCACATCAGTACCGCCGCCGTCCGTCTACTCGACCTGGATCACGGCCCCGCCGACTCGCATCCCGACGCCGGCGCGACTTCCGCACCGGGCTGGTCGACGGCCACTTCGGTGCCGAACTCGCCAACCGCGAACCCGACGCATACCTCGCCGACCGGCTCGTCGAGACCGTACGGGCCGACCGCCACCAGCGGATCAGCACCGACTCCCTATAACCAGTCCGGTGGATTCACCTCGGGTTCCGCCGAGGCGCCCCGGCAACCGGCCACTCACCCGGGACCGTATTCCGCGGCGATGAGCAGCGAATTCACCCCGCGGCCCTTTGTAGTCGCGCACAAGCCAGCCGACACGTTCACCGGCCGCCCGCCGCCCGCTACCGCGTCGCGGCGAACCCGGACTCTGCTGATCGCCGCCTCCGCGACGGTCGCGGTGGCGGTCGCGATCGGTGCCTATCTGATCGGCACCCAACTGAACGCCAAGCCCACCGGCGGCACCGAAACCAGCCCCGCACTCGCCGAGACCTCCGTCGCCATCAGTCCGACCACCGCTCCACCCGGTTCGACCGCCACCGGATCGGGCGCGACCACCGTCCCGACCGAGTTCGTCGGTACCTGGAAGGGCCGCGCCGCCGACGGTCCGGTCCAGTTCGACATCGAACTCACCATCGCCGCGGGCGCCGTCGGTCAGGAACTGGCCACCTCCGCCAACACCGGCACGCTGTCCCACGACCGCTGCGCCCGCGCGGAAACCCTTACCGAGGCCACCACCGACCGTCTCACCTTCCGCGCCAGGCTCACCGCCGGGAGCGGATGCATGGACCAGGGCGCCACCTCGACGGTCACCCTGCAATCCGACGGCACGCTCGCCTACCGAACACCCGGCTATCTCGGCGGCACCATCGCCGGCTCCCTCCGCAAAGGCTGACGATGCACCCCCACCGAACTGGAACATGTTGCCGCTGGATTGCCCACGGCTGCCACTGCGCGGGCAAATCCGGTCATTTGTCCAGGAGTGCTCGCCCGGGCAGGGCCCTGTGTGGGCTGCTGAGCGATGGCTGCCGTCATGGCATCACCCCAGGTGACACCGGTCTCAGAAATTCTGGCATTGCGATCTGGGTCACTAATATGTCAAACTCTCGCCCACACTGTGAAGCCGATCGGTCTCACATTGTCCGGAAAGGGAGTCGATTGAGCAGGCGGCAGGTGAGCGTTGTTGCCACCATCCCGAAGGCTGCCCTGATGTCAGTCGAAAGTGACCAGCGCCAGGGCCGCGCCGGTGAGCAGATCGACCAGCTCGTCGACGGGCGGGCGCGACTCGCGCAGCAGCCACTCGTGCGCCACGCCGGTGACCGCGCCCGTGATCAACGCGGTGGTCAGCTCGGCATCGCCACGCAGTCGCACGCCGACCTGGACCAGCGCCCCCTCGATCAGTGCCGACCAGGCGTGCCTGCGGGTCCGGCGATGGGTCTCCATCCGATCGCTCACCCCGACCACCTCGATCACCGCCACCTGCGCGCGATACGGGTCGGAGCCGAGCGACTCCAGGTACGCGCCGAAACCGGCCCGCAGCGCGAGCTTCGGATCGGTGGAACCGAGCGCGATCAGCGCGGTGCCCACCGCGGCCGCCGCGTCGTCCTGGATCCGGTCGTAGGCCGCCACCAGCACGTCTTCTCGGGTCTCGAACTCCTCGTAGAACTGCCGCTTGGACAGCCCGGCTGCCGCGCACACCTCGGCGAGCGAGCACGTGGCGTACCCGCGTTCCGCGAAAATTCGCGTCGCTGCTTCCAGGAATCGCAGTCGTCGTTCGGCTTTACGTGCGACGACCGTGCGACCCCCATACCGCCTGTCCGCTGTAGTCACCTCTCCAAAGTATCTGAAACTCGGAATAACACTGACCTTTCCGAGTCGCTTCATCTATCCACCGAACAAAGGACGGCCGACCAGTGCTGAGCACCCGAGCATCGCGGACCGCATTGTCCGCCCTCGTACTAGCGGCGGGTGCGGCACTCGTGGCACCCACGCCGACGATGGCTGCCCCGCAGTCCGCCGCGACACAGCCCAGCGTCCCTGCCATCGCGGAGAATGTCCCCTCCGAGACTTTGGCCGCGCTGGCACCGACGATCGTAGGCGCGATTTCCGCCCCCGGCCCCATCGCCGACGGCGGGCAGGCCGCGATTCTGGCTCAGGCCCGCGTGCTGTTGGCCACGCCCGGTATCCCCGCGCAGGTCAAGGCCACTCTCGAAAAGGTCATCACCTTCCTCGACGGCAGCGGTGGCGGCGGTCCCGAACTGCCGCCTTCGGAGGGTCCGCGCATCGCGCAGTTCCTCTACCCCACCATCGGCAAGGGCTGCATCGGCCCGACGTCGGATTCCGTCGGCACCGCGTTGGCCGTCCCCGGCCCCGCCGAGCTGCCGCCGCCCGGACCGGCCGCGGGCCAGACCGGCTTCGTCTTCACCGCGCTCGGCACGAAAACCGCCACGGTCGTGCAGAATCCGCCGATGACGGTGCAGTGGGTCAACCTCGACAACCGTCGCACCGGCACCCAGCCGCTCACCACCGAGGCCGGCATCAACGCCGACGGCCCGGCCACTCTCACCGCTATCGCCGACACCGGTCCCGGCCGGGTCGCGGCAGTGATCACCGGATCGCTCACCACGGCCACCGCCGATGGTGACCGCACCTGCTCGTTCGCCCCGACCCTCGGTTTCTTCTCCGTCGGCTGAGTCTCGCACCACGCAATTGGAGTTCGATTTATGAAGTTTGTCGTCCCCGGCCTGGTCAGCGGCCTGGCCGGCGCGGTCATCGGGGTGATTGCCGTGCTCGGCATCACCGCAGGCGCGCAACAGAATTCGATCCCGGCGCCCGAGGAGTCCGGTGATCCGGGCTCGTCGCTGCTCGGCAACGTGCAGTACGGCTCGCGATGAGCAACGTACGCAGGCTCATCGCCTGCATCCTCGTCGGTCTCGGCGCGCTGCTGCTCGCGGCCGCCGTCATGATCCCCACCTACACGGTCGACAAGGTCGCCAAGACCCCGCTCGACCTGCGCATCACCACGGTCGCCAAGAGCGTGCCCGGCGAGGAAAGCCTTGTGCTGGACTCGAAGTCGCTCACCGCGACCGAGGGCGCGGCCACGGTGAACACCAACGTGCCGCTCGTTTCGCAGCGCTTTCTGACGGTCGAGGAGCCCTCGGACGCCGAGGAGATGACCGTCCAGGCCGGTCAGACCCTGCGTCGTGACGACCGGGATCCGAAGGAGGGCCTGCTCACCGCTTCGGTCGACCGCGTCACCCTCGACCGCGTCACCGGCGCGCCGATCGACGCCTCGCCCAACGGTTCGATCGCCGTCGCCGCCGACCCCAAGTCGGGCGCCGCGATCCCCGTCGAGCAGCAGCGCCGCGGCCTGCAGTACCGCTTCCCGATCGGCACCGAGAAGAAGTCGTACCCGTACTTCGACCTCAACGCCCGCGCCACCTACGACATCGATTTCATCGAGGAGTCGGAGATCAACGGCGTGCCGGTCTACCACTTCCGTCAGGACATCCCGGTGACGAACATGTGGGACGTCGTCAAGCACCCCTCCCACCAGCTCGCCCTGCCCGCCGCCAAGTGGGGCCTCGAGGGCACCGAGCCGGTCACCATGACCCGCTTCTACACCAACACCCGCGACGTGTGGGTGGAGCCGAGGACCGGCGCGGTCCTCAAGGGTGGCGAGAAGATCCACATGTACTACGGCCGTAGCGCCAACCAGGTCGACGTCTCCGTGCTGAAGTCGCACCTCGTCTTCGACGAGGAGACCATCGAGGCCCAGATGGCCGTCACCCAGGAGAGCCTCGACAAGCTCGACCTCTTCGGCAAGACCCTGCCGATCATCCTGGGCATCGTCGGCGCCATCGCCCTGATCGCGGGAGCCGTCCTCGGCTTCCTCAGCAGCGGCGCCTCCAACTCCCGCCGCACGATCGACCCGCCGACCGAGCGGATTCGTCCCTCGAACCTCTAGACCGCCTGTCCCAACGCCCTCGGCCTCCCCGGTCCTCAACCCGGGGAGGCCGAGGTCGTTATCTGCGGACTCACACCCCTTTGACCGTGGTTCGGTCCATGAACCCGAACAGATACCCGGCCACCCGCCGCATCTGAATCTCCTCCGCCCCCTCGGTGATCCGGTAGCGCCGATGGTGCCGATAGATGTGCTCGAACGGCTTGTGCCGCGAGTAGCCGAGACCACCGTGCACCTGCATGGCCCGGTCGGCGGCTTCACAGCACAGCCGGTTGGCCCAGTAGTTGCACATCGAAACCTGTTCGGAGGCAGCGAAAGTGCCGTAGGTGTCCATGGACCAGGCGGTCTTGTGGATGAGCGCGCGCAGCATCTCGCACTGTGTGTGCAGTTCCACCAGTGGGAATTGGATGGCCTGGTTGACTGCCAGCGGCTTGCCGAAAGGCTTGCGCTCCTTGGCGTAGGCCACGGACTGGTCGATGCAGTACTGCGCCGCACCGAGACTGGAGGCCGCTTGGCGGATCCGGTTCTCGTTGAAGAAATGCTGGACGACGCCGAGTCCGAGCCCCTCCTGCCCGAAGATCGCCGAATTCGGGACCCGCACCTCGGTCAGCGAGATGCGCGCGTGGTCGGTGGGCATGTTGAAGGTCCAGAGGTACTCCTCGACGCGGAAGCCGGGCGCGTCTGTCGGCACCAGGAACGCGGTGATGCCGTGTCCGTCGCCGGGTCGCCCCGCGGTGCGGGCGAAGATCAGATCGGCGTCGGCGATGTGGACTCCGGTGTTCCAGGTCTTGGCCCCGTTGATGATCCAGTCCTCGCCCGTCCGGACAGCGGTGGTCGCCATGTGGGTGGCGTCGGAACCGTGATCGGGCTCGGTGATGCCGAAGGCGAAGAACTTGGTGCCCGCGGCCAGCCCGTCCACCCATTCGGCTCGCTGGGCTGGGGTGCCGTACTCGAGCATCAGCAGCAGACCCACATTGTTGGCGACGATGGCGTGCTCGTTCTGCAGGTCGCAATGCAGACCGAGCCCCCGGCCGGCCAGATGCTCGCGAATCACGGCCATCCCGAGATTGGTGCCGTCGCGCCCGCCGAACTCGCGCGGGAAGGCATAGCGGTAGTGGCCCGCGGCATCGGCACGACGACGCGCTTCGGCCAGTAATTGCTCCCACTGCGCGGTAGGCAGGCCGCCACGGTCCCAGTCGGTGCGGGCGTCCTCCCGGCGGTGGTCGAAGAAGCGAATATTGTCGGCCTGCTGCTCGAGCGGGATGATCTCGGCCTCGATGAAAGCGTCCAGCTCGGTCAGATATCCGGCCAGATCTTCGGGCAGTTCGAAATCCACTGTCTCTCCTAAACTTTCGCCTCGGGGCGAATCTGCATGAGCAGGTCCCACTCGATTTCCGAAACACGACGTCCGCTGGCGGCCATGACGATGTCGCGCACACTGCCGTCTACATGCGCGGCGGCCTGGGCGGCGAGGCCGACGCCCCAGGCCAGCGTGCCCATCACCTTCCACCAGCGGAATCTGTCGAGATCGAAGTCACCGCCCGCGGCCCGGTAGCCGCGCAGGAAGCTCGCGCGGTCGGCGAAACCGCCGAACTCCCGTTCGTCCGCACCGAAGCGCCACATTCGCAGTGCGGGCCAGGCCACGTCACGCATCGGGTCGCCGCAACGCTGAGCGCCCTCCCAATCCAGCACGGCCCGCACACCGTCCGCGGCGACGACGATATTGCCGTTGCGCAGGTCGGTATGCAGCAGCGCGGTGCGCGGCGGCGGGCCCGGGAGCCGCTGTTCGAGCCAGCGCAGCGCCAGCGTGAACACCGGCCGGTCGCCGAGCAGCGCACGCACGTCCGCCTCGGCCGCGGCGAAAAGGGCGGCGGCCGGATCGGCGCCCGCGGCGGGCACGGTGCGCGCAGCGGCGGCCGGATCGATGGCGTGCAGCCTGCCCATCGCCTCGCCCCACTCGCGGGCCACCGTCTCGGCGTTGCCCGCGGCCGCGATGAGGCGTAATACCTTGCGCGGGACGGTTTCCCCGGCCACATGCTCGCTGACGACGAACGGCTCGCCCACCACGGCCGGATCCGCGCAGACCGCTACCACCGCGGGCACCGCCACTCCGTTCGTGCGCGCCAGCTCGCGCACCGCCGCCTCGTCCTCGACCGACATGATCTGCACGGCGGCAGGCACGAGCGTGGCGACCAGCTTGCGGGCGCGCTCCCCCTCGACGTGCGCGGTGAAGCCGACATTGCGCCGCCGCGCGCCGGCCGAGAGGTACTCCAGCTCGTCTACTCGCGTGGGCGCGGCCGAGGTCCGGGTCAGGAACTCGGCCAGACCTGCGACGAGATCGGTGGTCACTCCCCCTCCCAGCTGTCGTAACCGGGTTTGGCGATCGCCAGGTCGGCGCGCACCACCTCGACAAGTGCCTGCCACAAGGCGCGCTCGTCGTCGGCCGCGCCCAGTAGTTCGTGTTCATGTCGCGTCGCCGCAGGCGCGAGATCGATCTCGCGCCGCACGATCCTGGCCAGATTCGCCCCCACCCGCGCACGGTGCTGCAGAGCGGGCGGCAAGGCCGGCAGCAGTGTGCTCTCCAGTAGTTCGGCCAGGGACTCCAGCAGCTCGGCTGCGGGTGGTTGATTCTGCACAGTGACACCTCTGGCGCTGTCGCCATCGTGAGAGAACTTCAACGAAATCAGCGTATTGACTCGAAGGGGAAGCTACGGCAGATCGCGCAACGAGACAATAAGAGAGTCAAAGCCCATATATCTCACGACTCGGCGTGTTAGAAATACCGCCAATGGCAAGGAGGCGGTTGTGACACGTCCGTATCGGCTGATCATCTGGGGTCCCGGCGACATGGGCGGGCGGGCACTGCGCACGGCGCTGGAATCCTCCGATTTCGAGGTTGTCGGGGTCAAGGTGTTCAGTCCGCACAAGCACGGCAAGGACATCGGCGAACTGGTCGGGCTGGCGCCGGTGGGTATCACGGCGACCACGTCCAAGGCGGAAATCCTTGCGCTGACAGCGGATTGCGTCGTGCACACGCCGACGACACCGTCGCTGGTGCAGGGCGCGGACGCCGATGTGCTCGACCTGCTCGAGTCCGGGAAGAACGTGGTGTCCGCGGCGTCCTATCACAATCCGGCCATGCCCACCTGGCTGTCCGAATCGCGTTCGCCGCTGGAGGTATTGCGCACTGTCGCGCAGATGCGGGTGACCGGAGGCGCCTTCGGGCCGCAGTTGCCCAAGGCACTGTCGGCGCTGAAAACACTGATGCGCATAGCGGATTCGGGCCCGGTCCGGTTCGCCAGTCCGGTCCTGGAGCGTCTGGCCGCGCCGGTGGTGGACCGGGCTATCCCACGCCGGGCCACAGGCGAGCGACTTCAGGCCGCCTGCCTGCGGGGCGGGGTATCGCTGCACGGCACGGGGCTGCACCCCGGACTCATGGTGGAGCAACTGCTGCTACGCCTGGCGGGGCTGCTCGACGAGGTGCGCGAGGTGAAATTCCTGGAGGTCGGCGATCTTTCGGCCGCACCGGACGGCATGTGGGGCGGGCTGGCCAGCCTCGGTTTCGGGATGCCGCTGAGCGCGGTCGACTCCAACCACGCCATCGCGCTCATGCAGCACTTCTACTTCGACGCGGTGCTCGCCAACGTCGCGCACACGCTGTTCGGCGCCCGCGCCGAGGACGTTCGGGTGGAACGGCACGTCTATCCGGTGCCTGCGCGGACCCGGGTGCGGGCCGGCGGCAGTGTGATCGAGCCGGGCACGGTCGGCGCCATCCACATGAGCTACCGCGGCTACCTCGGCGACCGGTTGTTCATGACCAACGCCGAATGCTGGCACGTCGGCCCGGGCAACGCCCACCTCGGGCCGGACCATCCGCGCAGCCTGGCCGGCGGGCACGTGATCACGCTGGACGGCAGCCCCGCCCGGATCGAAATGCGCAACGAACTCGACGACGAGTCGTACGAGGGCGATTGGTCCGCGGTCACCGACATCTCGGTCAAGGCGATGCTCGACGTCATCCCGGAACTGTGTGCGGCGCCGGCCGGTGTCGCGACGCCCGATCTGAGCCCTCGATACCGTCTGGAGACAGCATGACCTCCCCGCTTCCGGTCGCGGTGCTCGGCGCCGGGCCGCTCGCCGACCGGATCGCCGCGCACCCCGGTATCGCTGTCGCACCGCCTTCCTCGGCCGCGGTGGTCATCCACCTGACGGCCGACGTCGATGCGGTAGTCGCCCAGCTCGGCGCGGGTCGCGACGTGGTGACCGCGCTGCCCCTCGAAGCCCTCCCCCTGGACGAGGTGCGGGATGCCTGCCGCACCGGATCGTCCACCCTGCACGCCACCGGCGGCTTCCAGTCGGCGGTGGCGGCCCGGCTCACCCGCTCGCTCGCCGCGGCGACGCGGGAGATCACCAGCATCGAACTGATCGAGGAGCTCGAGTTACCCGACGACGGCGTGTATCCGTGGAACACGGTGCCGGAGGAGATGGTGTCCGGTTACTACTTCTCCGGTCTGCGCGTACTGGAAGACGCCGCCTTCACCGGCTCGCGCTTCGATACTCCCGAGCAGGCCGATGCGGTCTACACCCTGGGTGACCGGATCACCTACCGTTCGATCCGCACCCGAGGCACCGGCGCCGTTCCGCTGCGCTATCGCCTTGTCACCACCACCGCAGCTGGAACCGCTACGGCCACAGTCGATTTCCATCCCACCGACGGCGTTCACCCGGCCGATCATCTGACATCGGTGGAGCTGGTGAAGGCGCTCGGTCCGGTTCACACGAGCGAGCCCGGCATCGTCCTGCGCGATCTCGGCATCACCTATTTGGTCGCGGACGATCGGCTGCCGCGGTCCACTTAGCCCACGGTTCACGAGCAGGCGACTCAGGACAGCAGCTGCCGTACCCGGGCTGCCTCGCGGGTGAGGTGGTCGCGCTCGGGCACGGTGGTGGCGGTGTGTGCGGCCTCGGTGTACAGGGTGGCGGCCTGCGCGAGGTCGCCCGCCCGTTCGAGCAGGTAGGCGCGGGATGCGTTGTGGCGCGGCAGTTCTGGGTCAAGGTCGGCCAGTGCGGCCAGGCCCGCTCGAGGTCCGTCGGCCTCGCCGAGCGCGACCGCGCGGTTCAGGCGCACCACCGGGCTGTCGATGAGAAGCAGCAGTTCGTCGTACCACTCCACGATCTGTACCCAGTCGGTTTCGGCGGTGCTCGGGGCGTCGGCGTGCAGGGCGGCGATCGCGGCTTGGGCCTGGTATTCGCCCAGCCGGTCGCGGGCCAACGCTGCCTGCAGAATGATCACCCCTTCAGCGATAAGTTTTGTGTCCCACCGTGTTCGGTCCTGCTCCGCGAGTGGAACCAGGCGGGGACCTTCGGTGCGTGACGCACGGCGAGCGTGGTGCAGCAGCATCAGCGCGAGCAGTCCCGAGACCTCGGGCTCGTCGGTCGAGGCGGCGAGCTGGCGGGTGAGTCGGATGGCTTCGGCCGCCAGGTCGACATCGCCGCTGTAGCCCTCGTTGAAGACGAGGTAGAGCACGCGCAGCACGGTCGTCGGATCGCTGGGCCGGTCGAGCGGCAAGCCCGCGATCCGCTTCTTCGCCCGGCTGATCCGTTGCGCCATAGTGGATTCCGGCACGAGATAGGCCGTCGCGATCTGCCGAGTCGTCAGGCCGCCGACCGCGCGCAAGGTCAACGCGACGGCCGAGCCGGGAGACAGCGAAGGGTGCGCGCACAGGAAATACAGCCACAGTGTGTCGTCCGTGGCGGGCACCGGTCCGGCTTCCGGCTCGGCATCGACCGCGAATTCCCGACCCCGCCGCGATGTTTCGGCTCGTGTCGCATCGATGAACTTGCGCCAGGCGACGGCGACGAGCCAGCCTTTCGCATCGCGCGGTGGATCGTCGGGCCAGGTTTCCAGCGCACGGATCAGCGCCTCCTGTACCGCGTCCTCGGCCGCGGCGAACTCGGCCCCGCGGCGGACGAGGATCCCGATCACCGCGGGGACGAGTTCGCGCACCAGCGCTTCGTTCATTCGGTCACCGTGGGCAGTTCCGCGTAGAACGGCCGCAGTTCGAGCCACTCCTGGACCGGCTTCCCGCCCGCGCCCGGCGCCGCCGACAGCTCACCGGCCAGTTCGAGGGCTCGGTCGTAGGTGTCGACGTCGATGATCATCCAGCCCGCGATCAGGTCCTTGGTCTCCGCGAACGGCCCGTCGGTGACCGGCGGGCGCCCCTCGCCGTCGGAGCGGACGAAGGTGCCCTGCGTGGTCAGCGCCTGACTGTCGACGTATTCGCCGGTCGATTGCAGCCGTGCGGCGAAATCCTCCATGTACCGCACGTGCGCGGTCACTTCCTCCGGCGTCCACCGATCCATCGGCACGTCGTTCACCGAGGCGGGAGCGCCGCGGTAGTGCTTGAGCAGCAGGTACTTGGCCATGATGTTCTCCTCGATTCGTTTCGGCCCATTCTGGCCGGGACAGGTCGGTTTCAGGCGTTCTGACGCTCGGCCCGCTGCTGGATGAGTTCCTCGACCGCGGACGGCAGGGTGGTCTCGAAGTCGATGAGCTTGACCCAGGTCGGCGTGATGACGATCCGGACCATGCTCTCGTAGAGCGAATGGACCTCGGCCTCCCACACGACGCGCTGCTCGGCGGTCATCTCGTAGCTGCCGTTCATCTCCAGGTATTCCGCCGGGATGCCGTCCACCACGTCCAGCTCCGCCCGCCCGCGGATCAGCAGCATCTTCGGCGGGTGCACCTCGGTATCGATGGTCAGCGCGACGGCGGGGTTGTGGCGCAGCGAAGGCAGCTTCGGTGCGTTCGTCGAGGTGCAGACGACGATCTCCGCGCCGTTCCAGGCGAAACCGACCGGGACATTGCGCGGCGTGCCGTCCTTGGCGACGTAGGCCATGCGGAGCAGGTCGCGGGCCAGCAGTTCCTGGCTGTGCGGGCGGTTCAGGATCTCGGTGATCTCGTGCTGTTCCATGGCGGTCGCTCCTTCGATGTCGTCGAGGCCCGTTCGGCTGCTCGTACCCCTGGGACGGAGCCGCCCGCGCGTTCTCGACATCCCCGACGAAAGATATTTCGGAGAACTTTTTCGCCGTGAGTGAACGGCGCCACCTGCAGGAACAAACCACCGGGGGCCCATGTTGAGTCAGCAAAGCTCAACTCTGGAAGGGTCGACATGACTTCAGCTCAGAACCTGCCGGTGCTGTTCCTGACCGATCCGATCGTGCTGCCGGGCATGGTCGTGCCCATCGAACTGGACGAATCCGCGCAGGCCGCCATCGACGCGGCGCAGGCCGCCAAAACCGGCTCGGTGCTGGTCGCACCGCGTCTGGACGAGGGGTACGCGTCCTACGGCGTCGTCGCCACCATCGAACAGGTCGGCCGGATGCGCGGCGGCGCGCCCGCGGCCGTGTTGAAGGCCGAGCGCAGGGCGCGGATCGGGCACGGGGTCACCGGGCCGGGCGCCGCGCTGTGGGTGGAGGCCGAACTCGTCGAGGCGGTCGAGCCCGACGAGCACACCATCGCGCTGGCCGCCGAGTACAAGAAGCTGGTCGTCGCCGTGCTCCAGCGCCGTGAGGCCTGGCAGATCATCGACATCGTGAACCAGCTCGCCGACGCCGAGGCCATCGCCGACACCGCGGGCTACGCGCCGTACCTGTCCGATGACCAGAAGCGCGAGCTGCTCGAGACCCCCGATGTCGCCGTGCGGCTGACCAAGCAGATCGACTGGATCAGAGACCACATCGCCGAGGTCGAGGTCACCGACAAGATCTCCGAAGATGTCCGCGACGGCATGGAGAAGAGCCAGCGCGAGTTCCTGCTGCGCCAGCAGCTCAACGCCATCCGCAAGGAACTCGGCGAGGACGAACCCGACGGCGCCGACGACTACCGCACCCGCGTCGAGAACGCCGACCTGCCCGAGAACGTGCGCGCCGAGGCGCTGCGCGAGGTCGGCCGGTTGGAGCGCGCCAGCGACCAGAGCCCGGAATCGGGCTGGATCCGCACCTGGCTCGACACCGTGCTCGAACTGCCGTGGACGGTGAAAACCGAAGACAGCACCGATGTTTCGGCCGCTCGCGCGGTACTCGACGCCGATCACCACGGCCTCGAAGAGGTCAAGGACCGCATGGTCGAGTACCTGGCGGTGCGAACGCGGCGGGCCGCTCGTGGTCTCGAGGTCGTCGGCGGACGTGGTTCCGGCGCGGTGCTCGTGCTGGTCGGTCCGCCCGGTGTCGGTAAGACCTCGCTGGGTGAGTCTGTCGCAAAGGCTCTCGGCCGCAAGTTCGTTCGCGTCGCTCTCGGCGGTGTGCGCGACGAAGCCGAGATCCGTGGTCACCGCCGTACTTACGTCGGCGCGCTGCCCGGCCGGATCGTGCGTGCGGTGAAGGAGGCGGGTTCGATGAATCCCGTTGTCCTGCTGGACGAGATCGACAAGGTCGGCTCCGACTTCCGTGGTGATCCGGCGGCGGCCCTGCTCGAGGTCCTCGACCCCGCGCAGAACCACACCTTCCGCGATCACTACCTCGACCTGGACCTCGACCTGTCGAATGTCCTGTTCATCGCGACGGCCAATGTCATGGACACCATCCCCGGTCCCCTGCTGGACCGCATGGAGCTCATCACCGTCGACGGTTACACCGAGGCCGACAAGGTGGCCATCGCCCGCGACTTCCTGGTCCCCCGCCAGCTGGAACGCAATGCGCTGACCGCGCAGGAGGTGTCGATCACCGACGCTGCGCTGCGCGAGATCGCGGCGAACTACACCCGCGAGGCCGGTGTTCGTCAGATGGAGCGGTTGGTGGCAAAAGCCCTGCGCAAGGCGGCGACTCGCCTCGTCACCGGTGACGCAGCCGCTCACGACGAGGACGCCGCGCTCGGCTACGACCCGACGCTCGGCTACGACAATGTCATCGACCTCGAATCCGGTGCGCAGCCTGCGGGAGCGGTGACGTCACTGGTCGTCGACATCGACAACCTGACCGACTACCTCGGCCGTCCCCGCTTCACCCCGGATTCGATGGAACGTACCTCGGTCCCGGGCGTGGCGACGGGCCTCGCGGTGACCGGTGCGGGCGGCGATGTGCTCTACATCGAGGCCAACGGCGCCGAGGGCGAACGCTCCCTCACGCTCACCGGCCAACTCGGCGACGTCATGAAGGAGTCCGCCCAGATCGCCCTCACCTACGTGCGCTCGCACCTGGAGGAAATCGGCATCGAACCCAAGGTCCTCGACCGCAACATCCACATCCACTTCCCCGCGGGCGCTGTCCCGAAGGACGGCCCGTCGGCGGGCGTCACCATGGTCACCGCCCTGGTGTCGCTGGCCCTCGGCCGCCCGGTCCGCGGCGATGTGGGGATGACCGGCGAGGTCACCCTCAACGGCAGCGTCCTGCCCATCGGCGGCGTGAAACAGAAGCTCCTCGCCGCCCAGCGAGCCGGGTTGAAGACCGTCTTCATCCCCGCCCGCAACGAACCGGACCTCGACGAGGTCCCGGCCGAGGTCCTCGCCGCACTGAACGTCCGCCCCGTCGCCGACGTGGCAGACATCCTGGCCTACGCCATCGAACCCATCGCCGAACCCGCCGCCGACGGCAAGACCTTCGCCGTCAGCGCCTGATCCGAACCGTCGACGGGCCGTGCGCAGTCATCCGCGCGCGGCCCGTTCGTCGTATCCGCAGCCCCGCTAGCGGCTCACGGTCGGCGGCAGTACCGGGCCGTCGACGATGACCACTGCCAGCTGGTCGGTGTCGTAGTTGTCCTGGTCGTCGTCGTCGAGTTCGACATCGTCGTCGAATTCGTCCTCCTCGGCGGAGGGAGCGAGGTCCTTTTCGACGCGGCGGGTGGTGCCCTGGGCGACCGCGCAGAGGATGGGTTCCTCACCCTCGGTTTCTGCGTACACATCGCAGTGGGTGACGGCTTGGCGGCGGGTGGCGCCGAGGACGGTGGCGTGCACCCGCAGGCGTTCGCCCTGGGCGGGGCGCAGGTAGGTGATGGTGAAGCCGCCGGTGAGCACGTTGGGGCCGAGGACGGTGCCCGCGGCGAAGGTGAGGGCGTTGTCGGCGGCGTAGGCGAGCACCCCGCCGTGCACGAAGCCGAACTGCTGACCGTGTTCGGGCTGGATATCGATGACGAGAGTGGCCGCGCCATCACCGAATTCGGTGAGCTCGGTGCCGACCAGACGGGCGAAAGGCTGCGCGGCGAGCACCTGGCGCGCCAGGTCGAGGTCGAGGGTGGTGGCTTCGGTCGGCATCGGGTGTTCCGTTCTTCGAGCTCAGTCGTGATCGGTTGGCGCGCTACGGATATTGCCACGCCCGGTTACGCCGGATTGTCGGTGCCATGGGGTATGACAGAACCGTGCCCCGGTGGCTCCTGCATGTCGATCTCGACCAATTCCAGGCGGCGGTGGAATTCCGGCGTCGCCCTGAGTTGCGCGGTCAGCCCGTCATCGTCGGTGGTGAGGGCGATCCAGCCCAGCCCCGCAAGGTCGTGACCTGCGCTTCCTATCCCGCGAGGGCCTTCGGCGTGCGTGCTGGGATGGCGCTGAAGATGGCGCAGCGCAAGTGCCCCGAGGGCGTTTTCCTGCCGGTCGACATGGCCGCCTACGAGGCGGCCTCCGAGGAGATCATGGCGACACTCGGCCAGGTGGCCGGTGCCGTCGAGGTCTGGGGCATGGACGAAGCCTTCGTCGCCACCGATGCCGATCCATGGCAGCTCGCCGCCGAAATCCGCACCGCCATCATCGAACTCGGACTCACCTGCGCGGTCGGCATCGGCGACAACAAGCTCACCGCGAAACTCGCCACCGGCTTCGCCAAATCCACCGGCAAGACCTCCGCCGAACCCGAACACGACGAGGGCGCCGCCGCGGGCATCTTCGAACTGACCGCCGCCAACTGGACCGAACTCATGGGCCACCGCCCCACCGACGCACTCTGGGGCGTCGGCGCCCGCATCGCCAAACGCATGGCCGACCTCGACATCACCACGGTCGCCGACCTCATGTCCGCCGACCGCGCCCGCCTGGCCGCCGAATTCGGCCCGAGCACCGGCCCCTACCTCTGGGTCCTCGGCCACGGCAAGGGCGACACCGAACTCTCGACGACCCCACGAGTCCCGGTAGGCCGCAGCAAATCCGAAACCTTCCCCCACGACCTCACCGAACCCGAGGAAATCCACCGCGAGGTTGCCCGCCTGGCCACCGAAGTCGCCGAGGAAATGCGCGAAAACCACCGAACGAGCACCCGAGTCTCGGTCACCGTCCGCACCAAAACCTTCTACACCCGCAGCAAACAACAAAAACTCCCCACCCCCACCGACGACATCCCCACCATCGTCGACACCGCCCTCGCCATAATCGCCCGCTTCGACCTCGACCGCCCCGTCCGCCTCCTCGGCGTCCGCCTGGAACTACTCCCACCCTGACCTTCGTCACGGGCCCCTCCATATCGGGGCTGCGAACTCGTATGCTCGGGCGATGGAGTTCTCAGCGATGGTTGCCCGTGAATCCGACGGTGGGATCGTGCTCGCCCGCGAAACGGTGGGGGACGACTTCCTCGGCGTCGGCGACGTGACGATCAAGGTCCATTACTCGAGCGCGAATTACAAGGATCTGCTGGCGATCACGCCGCGCGGCGGGGTGGTTCGCAACTATCCGATCGTGCCGGGCATCGACCTCACCGGCGAGGTGGTCTCCTCGGACACCGATGACTTCGCCCCCGGCGATCAGGTGATCGCGCATGGCTACGACCTGGGTGTTTCCCGTAACGGCGGCTTCGCCGAATACACCAGGGTGCCTGCCGAGTGGGTGGTGAAGCTCGATGGCCTCGACACCCGTGACGCCGCCACCATCGGCACCGCGGGCTTCACCGCCGCCATGAGCGTGCAGGCCCTGCTCGACCACGGACTCACCCCCGACGACGGCGCCGTCCTGGTCACCGGCGCGACCGGCGGTGTCGGCACCGTCGCCGTCGACATCCTCTCCGGCCTCGGCTTCGAGGTCATCGCCTCCACCGGCAAGACCGACGCGAGCGACCTGCTCGCCGAACTCGGCGCCAACGAGGTGATCGGCCGACTCCCCCTCGACCCCGACGCCAAGCCGCGCCCGCTCAACAAGGCCAACTGGGCGTCGGCGGTCGACAGCGTCGGCGGCGCCTCGCTCGCCCACGTTCTCAGCGCCATCGGCTACGGCGGCGCGGTCGCGGCGAGCGGTCTCACCGGCGGCGCCGAACTTCCCACCACCGTGCTCCCCTTCATCTTGCGCGGCGTCAGCCTGCTCGGCATCGACTCGGTCCAGTTGCCGATCGAGAAGCGCCGCGCCCTGTGGACCGCGCTGGGCAAACAGCTTCGCCCGCAGCACCTCTCGACGATCGAGTCCTTCACCCCGATCACCGAAGTCGGTACCGTCCTGCAGTCGATCAAGGACGGTACCCACTCCGGCCGCACCGTGATCGGCGTAGCCAACGAGTTCTGAATCCAGTGCGCCGACGCCGGGAACTGACTACTTCGCAGGGAAGGACGGCGGAAACAGTTCACCGGCGGGGCGGCGTAGGTAGTCGCGTTCGGTGTAGGCCTCGCGCATCCGGTCGAACAGTGACTGCGCGCGCCGCGTCATGGCAAGCAGATCGATGCCGGGAATCACTCCGTCGCGCAGGGTGATTCGGCCTGCGATCATCGAGAAGTCCGCGGCGCGCCCGGTGCTGTTCATGCACAGGGTGCGGATCGGATCGTCGAGGACTCCGTCGCGGGGGTCGTCGAGCCGGAAGGCGACCAGGTCGGCGGTCGCCCCTACAACCAGCTTGCCCAGGTCCGGTCGGTGCAGTGCCTCGGCCCCGCCGAGCGTGGCGGCTGATACGTAGTCGCTGTAGGTCGCCGCGTCGAGTCGAGACGCGAGCACCTTGGCCAAGGTGACGCCGATATCCATGCCGCGCAGCAGATCCGGTGGGAACGAGTCGGTGCCGAGGGCGATCCGCACGCCCGCCGCACGGTACCGACCGAAACTGTCGAGCGCCGATCCGTGCCTGGCCGAGGTGAGCGGACAGTGCACGATGGATGCTCCCGATGCCGCGAGCGTCCCGAGATCGTCATCGGTATCGGCGTCGACGCGGGGATTCGAATCGATGTAGATCCCGTGCGGGATGAGCAGATTCGGTCCCAGCAAGCCGGTCTGCTCGAGTACCGCCAGCGGTGGCACCCCGAACCGCTCGATCACGAACGCTCGCTCGTGCAACCCTTGCAGGGCGTGCAGGCGGACCAGCACGCCGGTCTCCGTGGCCAGCGCCGCGGTTCGGTGCAGCAAATCCTCGGACAACGTCTCGATCCGGCAGGGCAGCAAGGTCGGGTGGATGAGATCGGTGTCCTGCGCCGCGGCCCACTCCAGGAACCGCGCCGCGTCCTCGAATCCGTCGAGTCCGAGTTCGTCGTTCCAGTAGATGGACCGCGAGCCGTCGGCATCGACCACGTTGACCCCGGACCGGTACGCGGGCCCGAGATAGACCCGCAGGCCCAGCCGCCGCGCGGATTCGGCCATCGCCACGGCGTCGGCGAAGGTCTCCGCCCAATCGCTGTGCACCTCCGACGCGATCGGCATCGCCGTCGTCACTCCGTGCAACAGCAGTTGGACGAACCCGTACTCCCGGATGAACGCCCGCTCCTCGGCATCGAACACCGCTCGCCGTCGATGTGTCGCGTAGTCACGCGACCATTGCAGGCCGAGCCCCAACTCGCGTGACTGCCACGAATCCAAGATGGTGTGGTCGATATCGGTCAGCGCGTCGAGGTCGATGAGGCCGGGCATCAGCACCGCGTCCCCGAGTTCGATCACCTCGTCGACGAGCTCCGAGCCGCGTGGACCGACGGCGACGATGCGCGAGTCCTCCACCACCACTTCGGCATCGGTGAGCAGGACCTGCGCCTCCGATGCCGTTGCATACGCGAGCACGTGGCGAGCACGGATACTGCGACGCATCCTCAGCTCCTCTCCCCGCCCCAGCGACCGGGAATCTCGAATCCATCCAGTGCGGTGTCGACGGAAATCACGTGGCCCCTGTGGATTACGGTGCGTTCGGCCGGTCGATCCATCACGGCCGCCGCGGGGCTCACCGCATCGACCAGGAAGAATTCGGCTGGGTCGCCGACCGCGAAACCCGGATGCGCGTTGCTGCCGTCGAGCGGGCGCAGGGTCCGGTCGATGACGCTCGCCCCGCCCCAGGTCGCGACGCCGAGCGCGTGTTCGACGTGCTCGTCGGACCCGTACCCGTTGACGAACGCGAGTTGCCACGCGCGGTCGAGCATGTCGCCGTTGCCATAGGGCGACCAGTAATCCCGCTGCCCATCCATACCCACCCCGACGCGCACACCGGCCGCGGCCAGGTCGAGCAACGGCAGCGCCCAGCCCTGCGCGCCTGCCGCGTGAGTGAGGGCGATGTCGAACTCCGACAGCCGCTCGATCGCCGCGGGCACGCCGGGCAGCCCACTGGCCAAACAGCGGGCATGCGAAATGGTCGCCAGGCCCGACATCCCCAGCGCCTGTACGCGGTCGACGATCAGCGACAAGGTGAACAGTCCCAGCTCACCCGCTTCGTGCAGGTGGATATCGACGCCGACTTGATGTTTCGCGGCCAACCCGAACACCGCGTCGAGATGCCGCACCGGATCGCGGTCGAGTTCACACGGGTCCATCCCGCCGACCAGGTCGGCTCCGGCCGACAGCGCCGCGTCCACGAGATCGATGACACCGGGCTCCAGCAGGAGTCCGACCTGCGGGAACGCCACGATCTCCACATCGCATACTTTGTCGTAGCGTTCCCGCGCCGCGAGTTCGCCTTCGAGCTTGGTGAGTCCGGTGTCGGCGTCGACCTGCGCGTGACTGCGAATTCTGGTGGCGCCGTTGGCTACCGCGACCGCGAGGGTGAACGAGGCCCGCTCGGCTACGGAACGTTCCGCCGATCGCCAGTGCTCGCGATCGTTCATGATCCGGCCCCACCGACCCGGCATCCCGGTCTGGGCACGGAAGGGCAGTCCGAGCCTGCTCGAGTCGAGGTGCAGGTGCACATCCGACAGCGCGGGCAGGATCAACCGGCCCGCACCGTCGACGTGCTCACCGGTAGGCGTCGCCGAGTCGGCGGCCGCGGAGATCGCGGCCACCGTCCCGTTTTCGATCAGTAGGTCCACCGGCGGGCCACCCCAGGGGCGGACATCGGTGACGAGAAGCGAATCACCCACGCGCTCAGTCCTTGCCGAAGGTCGCGGCGTCGACGGTGATCATCCCGTCCGCCCGTGGTTTCCAGTTCAACGCGGGGTCCACCGCGTAGCTGGCATCGGGCGTGTAGAGGCCGAGCAGCAGCGCCTTCGAATCGTTGAGGGTGAACAGGTCGCGGTAGACATCGATCCTGGCCTGGCCGGCGACGGTGCGGGTCTTGGCGACCAGCGCCTGAGTTTCCGGCAGCATCGCGTAGTCGTTCCACTGCCCGCCGAACATCGAGGCGATCGGCGCGTCACCGTCCATGGTCGACGGCGCGTAGGTATTGAGGTAGATGCCGGTGGCGGCCTTCTTCGTGTAGATCATCTGGGACAGACTGCTCTGATCGGTGCCCTGCAGACTGATGGTGATCCCGACTTCTGCCAGGTTGGCCTGGATCGACTGGGCGATCTCCGAACTCAGCGGAATTCGCCCGTTCGTCGCGTACTGGAACGGGATCGGCGTGCCGTTGTAACCCGCTGCGGCCAGCAGTTGCTTGGCCTTGGCCGTATCACGCACCGGAGCGGGATATTTGGGGTCGTAACCCCCGACATTCTTGGCGACCAGCTGGTTGTCGACCGTCGCACGGCCCGCGAGCAAGCTCTTGACGATGCCGTCCCGATCGATCGACAGCGCGATCGCCTCACGCACCCGTTGGTCGGCCAGCGGGCCCGCCGTGGCGTTCATGCCGAGGAAGGTGACGCCATTGGAGACCCGCGACTCGATGTGCACATTCTTGGAACCATCGACGGCCGCGACCTGATTCGGCGCCACCAGCGCCACATCGAGGCTGCCGGATTGAACGCCGTTGAGGCGGGCGTCGGCGTCGGCCACCGTCTTGAAGGTCACGGTCTCGAGCGTGGCCTTGTCGCCCCAGTAGTCCGGATTGCGCTTGACGACGTATTCGACGCCGCGCGTGTAGTGGTTGAAGACGAACGGCCCGGAGCCGACAGGCGCGGCCGCGAATCCGGCGGAACCCAGTGCGGTGTAGACGGATTCGGGCACGATCGAGACGCCGGTGGTGATCGTCGGCCACGCGGAGAAGGGGGCGTTGAGGCTGAACACCACCGTGTTGTCCGGTCCGACGGCCGCCGAGGCGAACATCTCCATGTAGGTGGCCGGATCGCCGGTGGGAGTGGCTTTGATCTTGTTGTAGGTGAACGCCACATCGGAGGCCTTCACCGGTTCGCCGTTGTGGAATTTCACGTCGTCGCGAATCGTGAAGGTCCACTGGGTGAAGTCGGCGTTGTGCTCCCACTCGGTCGCCAGTTTCGGCCCGATCACACCTTCGCTGTCGAACCTGGCGAGCTGGTCGAATGTCGCGAAGTAGTAGTTGTAGCCGGCCAGCGACCCGTCGGTGATCGGGTCCGGCACGTCCGTCGGTTCGGTGACCGCACCGACGACCAGCGTCTTCGTCGACGCGGTTTCGGTGCCCGCCGGTGCGCAGGCGCTGAGGGTGAAGGTGGAGAACGCTAGGACAGCGAGTCCTGTTGCCACACTGCGGGTGATCGGTTTCATCAGTTTCCTTTCGAAGGGCGTGCGAGCGGGTGCAGGCAGGCCGCGACATGGTCGGCGGGACCTTGTGGTTCGAGTTCCGGGATGCGTGTCGCACATTCGTCCGTCGCCAGTGGGCAACGGGTGCGGAAGGTGCAGCCGCTCGGCGGGTTCGCCGCATCGGGGAGTTCCCCGCGCACCAGCAGGGAGGTGTCGTGACGCCGTTGGTGCGGGTCTGGGACGGGGGCCGACGCGATCAGTGCCCGCGTGTACGGATGCCGGGGCCCGGTGAACACGTCTTCGGTCGCGCCGATCTCGACGAGCTTGCCCAGATGCATCACCGCGACCCGGTCCGACAGGTGCCGGACCACCGAAAGGTCGTGTGCGATGAACAGATACGACAGCCCGAGTTGTGCTTGCAGGTCTTGCAACAGGTTGATCACCTGCGCCTGCACCGAGGCGTCGAGCGCGGAGACCGGCTCGTCGAGCACCAGCACCTCCGGTCGCGGCGCGAGCGCCCTGGCGATGCCGAGCCGCTGCCGCTGCCCACCGGAGAACTCGGCGGGACGCCGGTCGAGCGCGTCCTGGCCGAGGCCGACCTGTTCGAGCAGTTCCACGACGCGTGCGCGGGAGTAACCGCCTGCGATCTGTAGCGGTTCGGCGACGATGTCGTGCGCTGTCATTCGGGGGTCGAGCGAGGAATACGGGTCTTGGAACACCAGCTGCACCCTGTTGCGCAGCGCCCGGCTCGCGGCGGGCCGCAGAGTGGCCAGGTCTCGGCCGAGAATGCGCACCGAACCGGCGGTGGGAGTGTTGATCCCGAAGATCGTGCGTACCAAGGTCGACTTACCGCCGCCGGATTCGCCTACGAGGCCGAAGGTTTCACCGCGTCGGACTCCGAAACTGACGCCGTCGAGAGCACGTAGCCTGCGTTTGCCGGTGAGGCCGCGGCGGCTGGTGAAGCTGACCTCCAGTCCGTCGACGCGGATCACTTCCTCGGCGGTATCGATCGCGGTCATGCCGAAAGGTCCTGTCGGAGAGGGGCAGTGAGCACCGGCGGGCAGGCGAGGTCGCGTCCGTCGCCGAAGTCGACGAGAGCTGGGGTGGCGGTGTCGCATTCGCCGTTCTTGCCCACGAACTCGCAGCGGGGAGCGAAGCCGCAGCCGGGCGGTCGCTTCGTGGGGGAGGGTGGCGAGCCGGGAATGGCGTAGGCGCGGCCCGCGCCCGCCTGCCCGAGCAGGCTGCGCTGCAAACCACGGGTGTAGGGATGGGCCGCGGCGGCGAAGATCTGCCAGACCGTCCCGGTTTCGACGACCCGGCCCGCGTACATGATCGCCACCCGATCGGCGTGCTGGGCGACCAGTCCGAGATCGTGGGTGATCAGCACCATTGCCGCGCCGCTGCGCGCCCTCGCCTGCGCGAGCACCTCCATGAGCTGGGCCTGGATGGTCACATCGAGGGCAGTGGTCGGCTCGTCGGCGATGAGTACCGCCGGCTCGTTGGCCATGGCCATGGCGATCACCGCGCGCTGACGCATACCGCCCGACCACTGATGGGGATAGGCGCGCGCCCGGTGCGCGGGTTGTGGAATGCCGACCGAGGCGAGCAGTTCGATCACCCGGCGTTTGCGAGCCTTGGCATCGAGCCGTTGATGGACCGCCAGCGCACGGCCGATCTGGGCGCCGACCCGGCGCACGGGGTTGAGCGTGGTCATCGGATCCTGGAAGACCATGCCGAGCTGCGCACCGCGCAGCCGCCGCAGGGTTTCGTCGTCGGCGCCGACGAGTTCATCGCCGCGGAAGCGCACGCTGCCAGAGAAGATCGTCAACGGCGGCGGGAGCAGGCCGAGGACGGCGAGCATCGTCACCGACTTGCCCGAACCGGATTCGCCGACGAGACAGAGCACTTCGCCCTCGTCGAGGCGCAGACTCACCGAGTCGACGAGCACGACCCGGCGACCGGCGGTCTCGTAACCCACGGTGAGATCGGTGATCTCCAAGAGCGCGTTCATGCCATAACCTCTTTCGCGAGGGCGCCGCGGCGGGCACGTGGCGCTCGCCGGACCCGGCGTAGCCCTTGGCCCTCATCGGTGAATCGCCTACTGGCCAGCAAGGTGCCGCCGATCACCAGCAGCAACGCGACAGCGGGCACGATCGTCAGATACGGGGCCTGGCGCAGGTACTTCTGCCCGTCGGTGATCATCAAGCCCCAGCTCGGGGTCGGTGGCTGTACGCCGAGCCCGAGATAGTCGAACGACGAGATCATGATGAGCACATTGCCGAGATCGGCGGTGGCCAGAATCAGCACCGGCACGGTGACGTGCCCGACCACGTGCTTGCGCATCACCCAGCCCGAGCGTGCGCCGAGCAGCTTCGGCGCGATCACGAAATCGCGGCCCGACAGACCGAGTGCGACCGAGCGGGCCACCCTGGCATAGCCGACCCAGAAGGTGACGCCGAGGATCGTCGCCATCAGCGCGGTACTCGGGCCGTGAATGGCCGACACCGCCATGATCACCAAGGTCATCGGGACAGCGAGTTGCACATCGGCGACGCCCATCAAGACGTTGTCGACGATTCCGCGGAAGTAGCCGGACACTGTCCCGATTGTCATCCCGATCAGTGCGTTGACCACCACGATCACCAGGACGAGTCCGAGCGTGATCCGTCCGGCCAGCGCCAGCCTGCTCGCCAGGTCACGACCGAGGGAATCGGTGCCGAGCGGATAGTGCCCGTCGGTGAAGGGCCGGACGAACGCCGACGCGAGTTGCTGCGCGTACGGGTCATAGCCGGGCAGGAGGGGATAGAGCAGAGAGAACAGCACGACCGCGAGGATCATCGCGACGCCGAAGATCGTGGCGGGATTGCGGGGACGGCTCAACGGAGTCTCGCTCTCGGATCGATGACGCCGTAGAGGACGTCGATGCCGAAATTGACGATCACGAAGATGGTCGCGATCACGATCAATCCGGACTGGACCACCGGAAAGTCCCTGTTGAACACCGCATCCAGCATCAGCTGGCCCAATCCAGGCCAGGCAAAGACGTTTTCGACGATTACAAGGCCACCGAGCAAGGTGCCCAGCGTGATTCCCGAGATGGTGAGCACCGGTAGCAGCGCGTTGGGCAGCACCTCACGCAGCAGCACCGACGACCGCCGCTCGCCGCGCGAATACGCGGTGCGCACGTAGTCCTGGGAGCTTTCGGCCACCAGTGAGTTGTCCAGAAGGCGTGAGTAGACGACGAACTGTGCCGTCGCGATGGTCACGGCGGGCATGACGATCGCGAGTGGATCGGCGCCGGCCAGCGACGGCAACCAGCCGAGCGTCACCGAGAACACCAGCACCAGCAGCAATCCGAACAGGAAGTCCGGCACCGCGAGTCGTGCCGCGCCGACCCCGAGCGCCACCCCGCGCAGCGACCAGCGGCCGCTGAGATGGATGGCCAGCACGACCGCCACGGCCAGTGCGAGGCCGATCGTGAAACCGGCGGCACCCAACTGCAGTGACGCGGGTAGGCGCTGGAGGACCAGCGTCATCGACGAGGTGCCGGACTGCTGGTACGAGTCCCCGAAGTCGCCGGTCAGTATCCCGGTCAGATAGTCGAGGTACTGCGTCAGCGGTGGTTTGTCGAAGCCGAGTTCGGCTTCGAGCGCCGCGATGTCGGCCTCGCTCGCCGTTTCCGGCAGGAGGGAAGCCACGGGGCTGCCGGTGAGTCTGCCGAGCAGGAACGCCAGGGAGATGACGGCGAACACGGTGATCACCGCCTGGGCGAGGCGGCGGATCAGATAGACGGCCAACACTGATCCTCTCTGTGGGCCGAGAATGTCATTCGGTATACAGAATTGATTTTCCGTGTATCCCCGTTGTGTTCTGAAAGTTTCGGGTCCGTGAATGATTCAACGCTGGCAACCGGCGGCAATGCAGACGTCAAGCCCAGTTTTCGACCGTTTCGGCATGCTTGCGCGCAGGTCATTACAGGAGTCAAAGATATATTTGGTCTACCGAATGGAAATTCGCATGAGTGTCGCTACACTGCGCGGCGGCCGACCGCCGACGCCTGTACACCTTCGTAGACTGACCGAGTGGCCCGAAACCTACGTCCGGCGGTAGAAGCCGTCGACGACACTTCGCAGACGCGCCGGATCTACGACGATCTGCGTCGCGCGATCATCACGGGGGAGTACCGAGAAGGTGAGAAGCTGCCGGAGGCGCGCCTGGCCGCCATGCTCGGCACTTCCCGTCTTCCGGTGCGGGAGGCCCTGGCACTACTCGAATTCGACGGCATCGTCAGCGCGTTGCCGCGGCGCAGCGCGGTCGTGCGTTCCTGGGATGCCACCGCGGTGGAAGAACTCTTCGACGTCCGCATCGGCTTGGAACCGCTCGCCGCCCGCTTGGCCGCCGCCCGCATCAGGCAGGGCCACGACAGCTTTCCGTTGCAGGCCGCGTTGGGGGAAGCGCAGGTGGCCACCGAGTCTCGTGATCCGCTGCGCATCGCCGAAGCGAACGCGAAGCTGCACGGCGCCATCGTGGAACTGTCCGGCAACTCCCTACTCACCCAGCTGATGCGCACCATCCTCGCGCGCATGGCCTGGCTGTTCTTCCTCACCACCGAACGCAACACCGAGGAACAGCGTGACGAACACCAACACCTCATCGACGCGATCACCTCGGGCGACGAACGCCTGGCCGAATACGCCATGCTCAGCCATACCGAGGCGGGCCGTACCCCCACCTTGGCCATCGTCACCGCCCTACGGCACGCGGACCTCGGAAACAGTCCGGACGCCGACGGTTAGCCCAGCTCCCGCGACCGAGTCGCCCGGACCTCTGTCTCGGTCGACTGGTCGTTGGGAGCTGGGCTGAACAGGTCTTTCGCTCAGACGACGGCCGGGGCCACCGGGTCGTCGGCGAACTGGGTTCGGTAGAGCTCGGCGTAGCGCCCGTCGGCGTTGAGCAGGGTGGCGTGGGTGCCTCGTTCGACGATGCGGCCGTCTTCGAGGACCAGGATCTGGTCGGCGGCGCGGATCGTGGAGAGACGGTGCGCGATGACCAGTGCGGTGCGGCCGATCAGGGCCTCGGTGAGAGCTTCCTGAACGGCTGCTTCGGAGGTGGAGTCGAGGGAGGCGGTCGCCTCGTCGAGGATCACCACCCGTGGTTGCTTGAGGAGCAGGCGGGCGATGGTGAGGCGTTGGCGTTCGCCGCCGGAGAGGCGGTAGCCACGCTCGCCGACCACGGTGTCCAGACCGTCGGACAGTGAGTCGACCAGGTCGCGCAGGCGGGCGCGATCGAGGGCGTCCCACAGCTGTTCCTCGGTGGCTTCCGGCCGGGCGAGCAGGAGGTTCGCGCGGATGGTGTCGTGGAAGAGGTGGCCGTCCTGGGTGACCAGGCCGACGGTGCGCTGGATGGATTCGGTGGTCAGGTCGCGCACGTCGGAGCCGTTGAGCCGGACCGCGCCGGAGTCGACATCGTAGAGACGTGAAACCAGCTGGGCGATAGTGGATTTGCCCGCACCGGAGGAGCCGACCAAGGCGATGAGCTGGCCGGGTTCGGCGCGCAGCGACACCTCGTGCAGCACCTCGACGCCGCCACGGCCGTCCAAGGTCGCGACGTCTTCCAGTGAAGCGAGCGAGACCTTGTCGGCCGACGGGTAACCGAAGTTCACCGCGTCCAGTTCCACCGCGACCGGGCCGTCGGGCACCGGGGCGGCGTGCGGGGCGTCCTCGATCAGCGGCTTGAGATCGAGCACCTCGAAGACGCGCTCGAAACTCACCAGCGCCGACATGATCTCCAGGCGGGCGCTGGCCAGCGCGGTGAGCGGGGTGTAGAGGCGGGTGAGCAGCAGCGAGAGCGCGACGACCGAGCCCGCGTCGAGACTGCCCGTCAGCGCGTACCAGCCGCCGAGGCCGTAGACCAGGGCGAGCGCGAGCGCGGAGACCAGCGTGAGCGAGGTGACGAAGGTGGTCTGCAGCATGGCGGTGCGCACACCGATGTCGCGCACCCGGGTGGCGCGCTCCGCGAACTCCGACGATTCCTGGTTCGGCCTGCCGAACAGCTTCACCAGGGTGGCGCCGGGTGCGGAGAAACGCTCGGTCATCTGGGTGCTCATGGCGGCGTTGAGCTGGGCGGCTTCACGCTGCATGCCGGCGAGCTTGTCGCCGGCGCGCCGGGCCGGGATGACGAAGACGGGCAGCAGCACGAGCGCGAGCAGGGTGATCTGCCAGGAGATGCTGAGCATGACGGCGAGGGTGAGCACCAGGGTGACCAGGTTGGTGACAACGCCGGAGAGGGTGTCACTGAAGGCCCGCTGCGCGCCGATCACATCGCTGTTCAGTCGGCTCACCAGCGCGCCGGTACGGGTCCGGGTGAAGAACGCGACCGGCATCTTCTGCACGTGATCGAACACCGCGGTACGCAGATCCAGGATCAGACCCTCGCCGATCCGGGCCGACAGCCAGCGGATAGCGATACCGAGCCCAGCGTCGAGGATTGCCAACGCCGCGATAGCGAGCGCCAGCAGCACCACCGTTCGTGGCGCCGAACCGTCGACGATCCCGTTGACAACGTGGCCCGCCAGCACCGGGGTAGCCACCCCGAGCACCGCGGCCACCACACTGAGCAGCAAGAACCCGCCGATCCGCCGCCGATGATGCTCAGCGAACCGCACGATCCGCCGCGCCGTCACCATGCTGAACGGGCGCTTTTCCTCCGGCGCGTTCACGCGTCGGTACATCTGGCTGTAGGCCACTGATTCGATACTCACTGCCACTCTCCTCGAGGCTCCCCACCCATTGAACTCCTGCCCTCTGACACTAAAACCTCAACAAAGGTTGACAGCAAATACTTTCCGTCGGCACCGGATTGCGCGCAGAGCGAAACCGGCCACCGAATCGCGCCTGGACCATCTGGAACCGGCCCGTCGCGCCCACGACGGCCGAGCACGGAACCACAGTCCGTCGACCCGAATAGGCTGGTCGGGTGGACGACGACCGGAGCGCGGAAATGCTGGCCGATGCCCTGCGCACGCGGGTCGACTGCACGGTCGACGCGTCGGTGCGCAGGCGCGTCGAGTACTCGTCCGACGCCTCGAACTACCGCATCCGCCCGGTCATGGTGGTGTTCGTACGTGCCGAGGACGATGTCGCCGCCACGGTGGACTTCGCGCGCGAGAACGGGCTCTCGATTACCGCTCGCGGCGCGGGCACCTCGGTCGCGGGCAATGCCATCGGGCCCGGCATCGTGCTGGATTTCAGCAGGCACATGAACGCGGTGCGCGCGGTCGACGTCGAGGCGCGAACGGCGAGAGTGCAGCCGGGGGTGGTGCTGTCGGATCTGCAACGGCGGCTGCGGCAGCACGGGTTGCGGTTCGGGCCGGATCCGTCGACGCAGGACCGCTGCACGCTCGGCGGAATGATCGGCAACAATGCCTGCGGACCGCACGCGCTGGCCTGGGGGCGCACCTCCGATACCGTGCGTGAGCTGCGCATTCTCGATGGTGCGGGGGCGCGAAGAACGCTAGGCGCCGACTTGACGGCGGTGCCGGGCTTGGCGAAGTTCACCACGGCGAACCTGGCTGTGCTGCGCACCGAACTGGGACGGTTCGATCGTCAGGCATCCGGCTACGGTCTGGAACATCTGCTGCCGGAACGTGGTTCGTCGGCGGCGAAGGCATTCGTCGGCTCCGAAGGAACCTGTGGACTACTCCTGGAAGCGGAGGTCGCGCTCACGTCGGTGCCCGCCGCGACCGTGCTCACCGTGCTCGGCTATCCCGATATCGCCTCGGCCGCAGACGATATCGCCGCGGTGACCGGATGCGCGCCGATCGCGGTGGAGGGTATCGATGCCGGACTCGTCGATGTGGTTCGCGCGCATCGTGGGACGGTGCCCGAGTTGCCGCGAGGTCGCGGATGGCTGTTCGTCGAAACCGCGGGAGCGAGCCCGGCGGAGGCACTGGCTACGGCCCAGCGACTGTGCACGGTGAGCAATGCCGATGACCACCGGATCGTCACCGATCCCGCTGCCACAGCGGCACTCTGGCGTATCCGTGCCGACGGGGCAGGTCTGGCCGGAAGAACTCCCGAGGGGAATCCAGCGTGGCCCGGTTGGGAAGATGCCGCTGTCCCGCCGGAGAATCTGGGGGCATATCTGCGCGAATTCGCCACGCTCACCGCCGAATACGACGTGAGCGGGCTGCTATATGGACATATCGGCGACGGCTGCATCCACGTCCGCCTCGACTTCCCGATCGCCGACGCCCCACGGCGATTCCGGACCTTCCTCTTCGACGCCGCCGAACTCGTAGTGCGACACGGCGGATCGCTGTCAGGCGAACACGGCGACGGCCGCGCCAGATCCGAACTGCTCGAAGTCATGTACTCGCCGGCCGCCCGTGCGGCCTTCGCGGGCTTCAAGTCCCTGTTCGACCCCGACGGCATCCTCAACCCCGGTGTCCTCGTCGCCCCGAAACCCGTCGACGCCGACCTGCGAGTAGTCGCGCTCACGCCGGTTCCAGCACGCGGCTACGCCCTGTCCACAGACTCCGGCGATTTATCCACAGCTGTGCACAGATGTGTAGGAATCGGCAAGTGCCGCGCGGACACCGGGGGTTCCGGCGGCTTCATGTGCCCCTCGTATCTGGCCACCGCCGACGAGAAGGACACCACGCGGGCGCGAGCCAGAGTGCTCCAGGAAGTGGTCCGCGGCGAACTCGACTGGCGCGCACCGGCAGTCGAAGAGTCCCTCGACCTCTGCCTGTCCTGTAAGGCCTGCGCCTCCGACTGCCCCGCGGGCGTCGACATGGCCACCTACAAATCCGAGGCACTGTATCGCCGCTACCGAGGACGCCTACGCCCTCTGGATCACTATGTCCTCGGCCGACTCCCCCGCTGGCTCGCCATCGCCCAGCACTTCCCGCGCCTCGCCAACGCCGTCGTCGCCCGCCCCCGCCTCCGCCGTGCGGGCATGCGGCTGGCCGGCATCGATCCCAGGCGAGAAGCGCCACAACTCGCCCCGAGGTCGTTGCGTCGCCGCTGGTCCGACGACAACGAACGAACCGGTGCCGACGAGTCGACGGCTACTGAAGTCATGCTGTGGATCGACACCTTCACCGACAGTTTCGACCCCGAGAACGCGATCGCCGCCAGACAACTGATCGAACAACTCGGCTACCGCGTCCGCATCCCGCAAGCGCGTGTCTGCTGCGGCCTCACCTGGATCAGCACCGGCCAACTCGACGGCGCCCGCACCCGATTTCGCGCCACCCTCGACGCACTGGCCGACCACGCGGCGGCGGGCGGCCTGATCATCGGCCTCGAACCCTCCTGCACCGCGACCCTGCGCGCCGACCTCCCCGAACTACTCCCCGACGATCCACGAGCGAAACAGGTCGCCGCCGCCGTCCGGACCCTTGCCGAATTCCTCCTCGCGCACCCCGCCTGGCAACCACCCCGGCGGCCGCAGGACACCGTCGTGGTCCAACCGCACTGTCACCAGCACGCCGTCGGCGGCTTCGACGCAGAACGCCGAATCCTCGCCGCGATGGGCGTCACCGTCCAGGAACTGGCCGGGTGCTGCGGCCTGGCGGGCAACTTCGGCATGCAGAACGGCCACTACGACGTCTCGGTGGCGGTCGCCGAGAACGCGCTGCTCCCGGCGCTGAGAAACGCGCCACCGAACGCCGTGTTCCTGGCCGACGGCTTCTCGTGCCGAACCCAAGCCGATCAACTCGCGCACACCCCCGGCCTGCATCTGGCCAGGTACCTGCTCGATTGCTCGACCGGACCGGCTATCGGTTGACCCCGATCACAGGCGCACAATGGTCGGATGCGTGATCAGACCCTGGACCAGGACCTGGCGTCGGCCGGGCTGTCCAGGACCGTCCGGTCGAGCAGACCCTTCGACGTCGGCATCACCGTGTCACCGCTGCGCCGCGGCGGCGGCGACCCCTGCCACCACGTCGGCCCCGACGGCTCCCACTGGCACGCCTCACGACTGCCCACCGGCGTGGTCACCTACCGCCTGACCCAGGACGGCCGCGACGGCGCCACCGCCCGCGCCTGGGGCCCCGGCGCCGAGGAATTCCTGGCCGGTCTCGACCGCATGCTCTGCCTCGAGGAAGACCTCGACGACTTCACCCCGGAACATCCCAAGCTGGTCGAAGCCCATCGCACGGTTCCGGGCCTGCGCATGCTGAAGACCGGCCTGGTGATGGAGTCGCTGATCCCGGCCGTCCTCGAACAGAAGGTGCACACGAAGTCCTCGTTCGCGGCCTGGCGCACCCTGGTTCGCGAGTTCGGGACGAAGGCACCCGGCCCGGCGCCGATCGGCCTGATGGTCGCGCCGGACGCCGGCACCTGGCGGCTGATCCCGTCATGGAAATACCACCGGGCCAATGTCGGCCCGCAGCGCGCACAGACCATCGTGCGCGCCGCCAGAGTCGCCGACTCGATCGAACGTACCGCCACCCTCGACCCGGTCGAGGCCGCGCGACGTTTGCGCAGCCTGCCCGGCATCGGGGTATGGACGGTGGCCGAGACCGCGCAACGCGCCTTCGGCGATGCCGATGCCCTCTCGGTCGGTGACTACCACCTCGCCGCCGTCGTCGGCTGGAGCCTGCTCGGTCACCCGATCGACGACGACGCGATGGTCGAATACCTGCGACCGCTACAACCGCACCGCTACCGCGCGGTGCGACTGCTCGGGCTGAGCGGGCAGGCGCACAAACCGAAGTTCGGCCCGCGCGACCCGCTCACCGACCATCGTCACCACTGAGTTGGGACACTGCTGAGTGGGGCCGACACTGAGCCGGGCCACCCCTGATGCGAGCCACCACTAGCGCGAAGCGCGCGCGTCCAGTACGCAGCGGCCCGCTTCGACGAGGGTATTGCGCGCCCGCCTGCGCACTCGACACTCTTCGACGGTGCAGTCGAGGTGCAATTGCATTGCGGCATGGGCTTGTTCGGGCTCCATCGGACCCGGATCGGTGGAGCAACTCAGCAGTGCTGTGGCGACGCGCATGTTCACTTCGCTCAATTGCATGGACCAAGCACAGCACGCAAATACCCGGCTAACGGTGAGTACACGCCCGATCGGCTAGATTTAGCACGAATTCCCAGCACAAGATCCAAGGGGGAGTGCAGGATTCCCCACAGTGGACGAATTCCACCGTCACCGCGGGGCTCGGAGCGGATGGCGGCGTGCGACACAGAAGGAGTGGGGCTGTGGCATCGAACGGAACAGACGGGCAGGCAGGCGTCTCCTCGACCCTGCCGCGTCGCCAACTCGGTCGCTACCTGCGCGACTGGCGCACCCAGGCCGGGCTCACCATCGCCGAGGCCGCCCGGCTGATGGAGTGGGGCGCCAGCACCCTGCAGCGGCTGGAAAAGGGGCAGGCCGACCGCATCCGCACCATCGATGTCCACGAACTGTGCCGGATCTACGGCATTCCCGACCATCTCGCCGGCGGTCTCACCGGCCTCGCGCAGCAGGCTGCCGTCAAAAGTTGGTGGCACGCCTACGGGGACCTGATTCCCGAGAATTTCGATATCTATGTGGGTCTGGAGGCATCGGCGCACCGGTTGCGCGCCTATCAATCCGAACTGGTTCCCGGTCTGCTACAGACGGCGGAATACGCACGGGCACTGAATCATCTCGGCTTTCCCAAGGATTCGGTCGACGAGCTCGATCGCCGGGTCGCACTGCGGATGCAACGTCAGGCGTTGATCACCCGCAAGCATTCACCCGCCGAGATCGATGTGGTTCTGCACGAATCGGTATTGCGTACCATCGTCGGTGATGCGAAGGTGATGGCTGCGCAGTTGCGACACCTCGCCGACGCGAGTTCCCGAAGTAATGTCGCATTGCGCATCCTGCCGTTTGCCGCCGGAGTTCCACTCGGAGTCTCGACCGGACCTTTCACGGTTCTCGAGTTCGGTACCGACAGCAAGGGGCAACCGGTCGAACCGCCGGTGGTGTACGCCGAAGGCTTTACCGGCGACCTCTACCTGGAACGACGCGCGGATGTTCGAAGGTACGACCGGGCTCACGAATGCCTCCAGCGCCATGCGCTGGATATCCCACCGAGTAGAGACCTGCTACGGCAGGTCGCGAAGGAGTATGTGGCATGAGTTTCGATCTTGTTGACGCACACTGGTTCAAGAGCACTCGGAGTGGTGCAGGCAAGGATTGCGTCGAAGTAGCTTTCCTGTTCGGCGGGCACGTCGGGGTGCGCGACAGCAAGAATCCCGCGGGTCCCGCCTTGGTGTTCGACGGCGCGAGCTGGGACGACTTCACCCGTGGCATCGACACCGGCGCGTTCGCGTGAACACCAAGCGCGACATCGACACCACCGGCGCCACCTGGTTGCGGGCAGGCTCCGGTGACGGGAGCGTGGAGGTCGCCATGCTGGCAGAGGGGCACGTGGCCTTGCGCGACAGCAAGAATCCCGAGGGTCCGGTGCTGATCTTCACCCCGAGTGAATGGACCGCCTTCACCGCGGGCGTGCACGACGGTGAGTTCGATCGTCCTTGATCACGCTAGATCACAGAACGATAGATATTCGGCATAGGCCGAGGTTTGATGCGACGCTCGGTCGGGTAACCCGGGTATATGGACCGAGGGTTGAAGAAAATGCCACCCCGGTACCGGAGGCTAGCGCCTGAGGACGGGGTGGAACGCCTGATCGTGATCCTGCTGTTCGCGGTATCGGCGATCGGAATCTACGTTCTCACCAGCTCTTTGCTGTCGGCGTTGTTCATCGGATTACTGGTCGGATTAGTCGCTGTAGGGACTGTCGCTGTCTTGTAGGCAGCCGTCGCTGCGGGGCTTCGCACCCCGCAGCGACAACAGTACCTACCGTCTGAACAATTTATTGCCGAGCCAGACAATAGGGTCGAATTGTCGATCCACGACCCGTTCTTTCAGTGGAATCAACGCGTTGTCGGTGATTTTGATGTGCTCGGGGCACACGTCGGTGCAGCACTTGGTGATATTGCAATAGCCCAAACCTGCTTCCTCCTGGGCCATTTCGCGTCGATCGCGGGTATCGAGCGGGTGCATCTCCAACTCCGCGATGCGCATCAGGTAGCGCGGGCCCGCGAAGGCGGGCTTGTTCTCCTCGTGATCACGCACCACATGGCAGGTGTCCTGGCACAGGAAGCACTCGATGCACTTGCGGAACTCCTGGGAGCGCTCCACATCGACCTGCTTCATCCGGTAGTCACCCGCCGCGAGACCGGGCGGCGGAGTGAACGAGGGGATCTCCCGTGCCTTCTCGTAGTTGAACGAGACGTCGGTGACCAGGTCCTTGATGATCGGGAAGGCCCGCATCGGCGTGACGGTGATGACCTCGTCCTGGGTGAACGTCGACATTCGCGTCATACACAGCAGACGCGGGCGCCCGTTCACCTCCGCCGAACACGAACCGCACTTGCCCGCTTTGCAATTCCAGCGCACCGCGAGGTCGGGAGTCTGGGTGGCCTGGAGGCGATGGATGATGTCGAGCACCACCTCGCCCTCGTTCACCGCCACCGTGTAGTCCTCGAGGCTGCCGCCCTCGATGTCGCCGCGCCAGACCCGGAACCGGGCGTCGTATCCCATGGTTACGCCTTTCCCTCGGCTGCCGGGTGCTCAGCCAATTCTTGCTCGGTGTAGTACTTTTCGAGCTCGCTCAGTTCGAAAAGGGCGAGTAGGTCTTCGCGCATCGGCGTCTGATCGGCCCTGGTGACGGTGACGTCGGGGATCTGGGCATCGGACGACGGATCGACCGCGCAGACCAGCAACGTGTTGCGCCAGTCCGGGTTCATGCCGGGGTGATCGTCGCGGGTGTGGCCGCCACGACTCTCGGTACGCAACAGCGCTGCCTGCGCGACACATTCGCTGACGATCAGCATGTTGGCGAGGTCGAGGGCCAGATGCCAACCGGGGTTGAACGGCCGCTTGCCCTGCACCGCCACGTTGGCGTAGCGGGCTCGCAACTCGGCGAGTTTGTCGATCGCCGCGCGCACCTCGTGTTCCTTGCGGATGATGCCGACCAGGTCGTTCATCGTCTGCTGGAGCTCGGAGTGCAGGGTGTACGGGTTCTCGCCGGAGCCGTCCGCGCGCGAGTCGAACGGCGCCAGTGCGGTGTTCGCGGCCGCTTCGATGTCGGCTTCGGCGGGGGTCGGCTTGTCGGTGAGCTGCTGCACGTAGGCCGACGCGCCGAGCCCTGCCCTGCGGCCGAACACCAGCAGGTCCGACAGCGAGTTGCCGCCGAGCCGGTTCGAGCCGTGCATGCCACCGGAACACTCACCGGCGGCGAACAACCCGGGAACGAGCGCCGCGCCGGAATCGGGGTTCACCTCGATCCCGCCCATCACGTAATGGCAGGTGGGGCCGACTTCCATCGGCTCGGCCGTGATGTCGACGTCGGCCAGTTCCTTGAACTGGTGGTGCATCGACGGCAGCCTGCGCACGATCTCGTCGGCGGGCATCCGGGAGGCGATGTCGAGGTAGACGCCGCCGTGTTCGGTGCCGCGGCCCGCCTTCACCTCCTCGTTGATCGCCCTGGCGACCTCGTCGCGGGGGAGTAGGTCGGGAGTGCGGCGCGCTGAATCGTTGTCGCGCAACCACTGATCGGCTTCTTCCTCGGTTTCGGCGTACTGACCCTTGAAGACCGGCGGGATGTAGTCGAACATGAACCGCTTGCCGTCGGAGTTCTTCAGTACGCCGCCGTCGCCGCGCACACCCTCGGTGACGAGGATGCCCTTCACGCTCGGCGGCCAGACCATGCCGGTGGGATGGAACTGGAGGAACTCCATATTGATCAGCGTCGCGCCCGAGCGCAGTGCCAGCGCGTGGCCGTCGCCGGTGTACTCCCATGAGTTCGATGTCACCGTGTAGGACTTGCCGATTCCGCCGGTGGCCAGCACGACCGCGGGCGCCTTGAACAGCACGAAGCCGCCCGATTCACGCCAGTAGCCGAACGCGCCGGCGATCGCCCCGCCGTCGGTGAGCAATTCGGTGATCGTGCATTCGGCGAAGACCTTGATCCTGGCCTCGTAGTCGCCGGTCGCCGCGAAGTCCTCCTGCTGCAGCGAGACGATCTTCTGCTGCATCGTGCGGATCAGTTCGAGGCCGGTCCGGTCGCCGACATGGGCGAGGCGGGGGTAGGTGTGGCCGCCGAAGTTGCGCTGGCTGATCCGCCCGTCGGCGGTGCGATCGAACAGCGCCCCATAGGTTTCCAGCTCCCACACCCGGTCGGGCGCCTCCTGCGCGTGCAGTTCGGCCATGCGCCAGTTGTTGAGGAACTTGCCGCCGCGCATGGTGTCTTTGAAGTGCGTCTGCCAGTTGTCTTTCTCATTGGCGTTGCCCATCGACGCCGCGCAACCACCCTCGGCCATCACGGTATGCGCTTTGCCGAACAACGACTTACACACCACCGCCACCGAAAGACCTTGTTCGCGTGCCTCGATCACGGCTCGCAGACCCGCGCCGCCCGCCCCGATCACCACGACGTCGTAGTCGTGCCGTTCCACGTCTGGCATTGAAATACAAGCTCCTCGCGTTGTCGCGGCTCAGTTGACGAACCGCAGGTCCGAAATGGTCTGGCTCGCAACCAACATCACGTAGAAGTCGGCGAGCACGAGGGTGCCGAGGGTGGTCCAGGCCAGCGCCATGTGGCGGGTGTTGAGCTTGGAGATCTGGGTCCAGTACCAGTACCGCACCGGATGGGCGGAGAAGTTCTTGAGCCGCCCGCCCACGATGTGCCTGCACGAATGGCACGACAGGGTGTAGGCCCACAGCAGGATCACGTTGACCAGCAGGACGATATTGCCGAGGCCGAATCCGAAACCGCCACTGCTGCCGTGGAACGCGGTGATCGCGTCGTAGGTGTTGATCAGCGAGACCACCAGCGCCACGTAGAAGAAATAGCGGTGCGCGTTCTGGATGATCAACGGCAGCCGCGACTCACCGGTGTAGCGCGCGTGCGGCTCGGCCACCGCACAGGCGGGCGGCGAGAACCACACCGAGCGGTAGTAGGCCTTGCGATAGTAGTAGCAGGTCAGCCGGAAGCCGAGCAGGAACGGCAGCACCACGAAACCCAGCGGGATCCACATCGGCAGCTCGGGGAACGGGGTACCGAAATGCGCCGATCCCGGTACGCACGAGTCGCTCAGGCACGGGGAGTAGAACGGCGTCAGATAGTGGAACTCGGGCACCCAATAGGCCGTCCGCACAAAGGATCTGATCGTCGCGTAGGTGACGAACGCGGCGAGCCCGAGCGCGGTGAACAGCGGCGGTAGCCACCAGCGGTCGGTGCGGAGGGTGCGCGCGGAAATGCGGGCGCGCGTTCTGCTGAAGACGCCGGTGCCCGCGGAGTGGGAAGCGGGGGAAGCGGTCGGTGCGGCACTCACGGTGGATGCCTCGCTGATCTTCGGGTCTGCGGCAGTGATCATTACCCACCGCGATGGATTGTGATGTGGAGCACCATACGCCTGTGTTCATGCCGCTCGCGGTGGGTCTCACGCACTCGGTCACCACATATGGCGGTGATCTCGATCACAGGCGTGAAGGTCGTGACGACCCGTCATGCCTGCGCAACAAACCTGTGGTGCCCTGTGACAGGTATTCCCCCGTGCCGGGGAGAGGAGCGTGACGCGCAATGAGAAGAGCCGCGATCGTGGCGCCCGTCCGCACGCCCAGTGGCGTGGAGGGCGGTGCGTTGTCGGGGATGCCCGCCGAGTGGCTGGCGACCACGGTGTTGTCCGCCGTGATCGAACGCTCGGGAATCGACCCGCTACGCATCGACGATGTGGCCATGGCCTGTATCGATGGTGGCCTCTCCGATGTGCCCGCGGTCGGTTCGCTCGCCGCTCGCGGTGCCGGATTACCTTTCGCAGTACCCGGTTTCGTCACCGACAAACACGGCGGTAGCGGTCTCCAGGCGGTGATCACCGCGGCGATGATGGTCCAGACCGGCGCCGCGGATGTGGTGGTCGCGGGCGGGGTGGAATGTGCGACGACCCATGCGGGGCTACCCGGTGGGGCCGCGGGATTGCACAACGCAGAGCGGTTGGCGCACTACTACGGGATCGACCGCAATGCCGCCGACGAGTTCGCGGTGGCCAGTCATCGCAAGGCGGCTCGTGCCTGGCGGCAGGGCGCGTTCGCGGCCGAGGTCGTCGGGGTGGCCGCCGGGTTCGGCGATCACCAGATCACCCGTGACGAGGGCGTGCGCGACGACCTGTCGACCCACACGCTGGCCGGTTTGCGCCCGCTGCTGCGCGAGGGCGTGGTGACAGTCGGAAACATGAGTTCGCATCGGCTCGGGGCGTCGGCGTGCCTGGTCGTCGCCGAGGACCGGCTAGGCGAGCTCGGGGTGACGCCGATGGCGTTTCTCGCGGGCTGGGCCGCGGCCGGGTGTGACAACGCGGGTCCCGGACTGGGGGCAGCGCCCGCGGTCTCGAAGCTGCTCGGGCGAGCCGGTTGCTCGCTGGACGAGATCGATCTGCTCGAAATCAACGAGGGCTACGCGGTGGAGGTGCTCGCACTGGCCACCGAATGGGAACTCGACCCACTCGACCGGCTCAATGTGAACGGCTCCGACATCGCGCTCGGGCACCCGGTCGGGGCCACGGGCCTGCGGATCATGACCACGATGCTGCACGAACTGGGCCGCACCGGCGGTCGCTACGGACTGGAGGCCATCGCGCTCGGCCACGATCACGGGATCGCGGCCCTGTTCGAATCGGCCGAAGCCGACGAACCGACCGAAGTCCCACGAGGCGCCCGCTTCCACGGCTCCCGAACCCGCAAACTGGGCCGACACCGAGCCGGGTAGTCCTGATATGTCCTTACCCGAAGGGGCCCGCCCCGATCTGGACTGACCGAAGGGTGCGACGAAGGAGTACCCGTAGGGAGGGAAGATCGGGGGCCCGAAGGGCCCCGCTCGAGCGCGCCAGCGCTCCAGAAATACTGGTCGGCGCGACGACCCTGATGGCAGGGCCGTCGCGCCGGTGATCAGGTTCTTACTTCGTTCTGGGGCGGGAGTGGAAGCCGAGGCCTTCGTCCTGGGCGCCCATCCATGCTGCTTCGTCGGACTTGCTGTCGGGGACGTAGATCGGCTCCGACCTGCGTGGGACGGCGAGTTCCGGCGGTGGTGCCTGCTCGAAGTCCTCGGCGTCGATGACGAGCCGCTCGAGGTCGTTCTCCAGACGACGGATGGTGGCCGCGTCGCCGTAGTTGGAGCGCAGTGCGCCGATCGATTGCCGGAGTTGGCCGACCGCGTAGCGCAGTTCCGCGATATCGCTGCGTGTCATCGTTACCTCCTGTGTATATGGCGGGCATACCGACTCGCCGGATCACGGGTACGCCCGAAAAGTCCCGGGCCGCACTGCACCGAGCCGTGTGACTCACCACACAACGTGATCTCCACCACAATAACGGATCTTTTCGGTTTACGCCCGATGTTGTGGGAGAACACAGGATTGCCGTCCGGTAACTGTTGCGCTCACCCAGCGACGGCGTAGCCCGTGCGCGCGCCGATCCTCGCCCGGTCGACCAGCGTGGTGATCGAGTGGGCGACGTCCTCGGCGTGTTCGAGGATCACGCTGTGACCGGCGCCTTCGATCCGCACCAGCTCGGCGCCCGCCAGCTGCGAGGCCAGCACCACCGAGTGGGTGAACGGCACCATGAGATCGGCCGAGCCCGCCAGGACGAGAGCGGGCAGATCGCCGAAGCGGGCGAGGGTGTTCGCCTCGTCGAAGTCGAGCAGTGAGCTCAGGAAGCCGGACATGGTCAGCAGCGCGGTCTCGTTGAGCACTGCGGTGGCGATGGCCGCGACGCGCGGGTTCAGGCGCCGGGTGCCCGTGCTCGCCTCGCGGATCAGCGGACCGAAGATCCAGCGGGAGAAGCGCTTCGACGCCTGCATCACCCTGGGCGCGGCCACGACCGCGCGCTGCAGTGAGGCCACAGCGTGCCGATTGAGGAGTCTGCCGAGGCCGACCTCGGTGATGCCGCCCGCGGCGCCCGCGATCAGGCCGATCCCGGCGACCCGGTGACCGATGGCCGCCGGGTAGAGGCGGGCGTAGGCCAGCACCACCATCGCGCCCATCGAATGTCCGACGAGTACCACGGGCCCGGTCGGTACGACCGCGCGCAGCACCGCGTCGAGATCGGTGGCGAGCTGGTCGATCGTGTAGGTGGCGTGGTGGGCGTGCCCGGATTCGCCGTGGCCGCGATGGTCGTAGAAGACCATGCGGGCGTCGGCGGCCCAATCCCGCAGCAGATGTTCGCGCAGGAACGACCAGGATTCGGTGTGCAGGCAGTGGCCGTGGACGAAAACGACGGTCAGGGCCGCGTCATTGTCGCCGAAGCTGCGGACCGCGATGGGCACACCGTCATCGGCGACGACAGTGCAGCGGCGACCGCCGGTGCCGGTGATAGGGAAGGTCTTCGACATTGCGGCCTCCTCCGTCTGCGGCGGGACGCCCTGAGGAATATGCGTTCCTGCCTGGTGTTTCGGAGAAGGTTTCCAGCGTGTTAACCGGTCAACCCTCGCGTTATCCACTCGATGCGCAAACGATTCCGGGTGGGCGCGCATCGTTACTCAGGACAATCTTCGGAGATCTAGCACTTTCACTAGAAATTTGTAGACTGCTGTCGAGGCGTAGCTCCGCAGGGCATTCTTCGTATCTCTAGGTGAATTACTAGAAACCCGAAGACGCTCATACGCTCCGGAGGTAGCGGCCGAAGTGGGGGACGGTGAAGCCGATCGTGCCGCGTTCGGCCGAGTAGATGAGGCCCTTCTTGATCAGGCCGTCACGCGCGGGGGAGACCGAGGCCGGCTTGCGGCCGAGCTCGGCGGCCACCGCCGAGGTGGCGACCGGGGCGTCGTCGCCCGCCAGGTCGGCCATAGCGCGCATGTACTCGCGTTCGGCGGGGGTCGCGCGTTCGTAGCGGGAGCCGAAGAAGCCGACCGCCAGTTCCTCTTCGGCCGCGGGGGAGGCCACCGCGACGTCCTCGGCGGTGATCGGGCTCTCGGGTGCCTGATCCCAGGCGGCCTTGCCGTAGGCCTGGACGAAATACGGGTAGCCGTCAGCTCTTTGGTAGAGCGAATCGAGCGCGGTTTCGGTGAACTTCACCTCCTCGCGTTCGGCGGGCGCGATGAGGGCGAGGTCGGCCGACTGGCGGTCGAGGCGATCGATGCGGTGGTAGCTGAAGAGTCTCTCCGAGTAGCTTTTCGAGGCCGAGAGCACTGCGGGCAGATGGGGGAGGCCAGCGCCGACGACGATCAACGGCGCGCCGTCCTGGCTCAGTTCGTGGCACGCGCCGCAGATCGCGGACACGTCGGCGGGGCCGAGGTCTTGCATTTCGTCGATGAAAATGCCGATGCCGACCCCGATATCGGCGGCGAGGGCGGCCGCCTCTTTGAACAGTTCGATCAGATCGATCTCGATATCGCCCGAGTCGGCGCGGCCGGTCACAGCGGGCACATCGATACCGGGCTGCCACCGTTCGCGCATGCCCTTGTCCGCGGTGGCGCGCAACGCGAAGGCCTTGAGGATGCCGAGGAAATCGTCGACGCGCTCGGGATTGCGGTGCGACATCGCGATCGCGCGCACCGCCATGTGCAAAGCCGAGGACAGTGGCCTGCGCAGATCCTGGTCGGGCCGTGCCTCGATCTTGCCGGTGCCCCAGCCGCGCGAGATGGCGGCGGAGCGAAGTTGATTGAGCAGCACGGTCTTCCCGACACCGCGCAGGCCCGTGAGCATCACGCTGCGTTCCGGTCGGCCGCGGGCGATGCGCTCGAGCACGATGTCGAACGCCGCGAGTTGTTTGTCGCGCCCGGCCAATTCGGGTGGACGCTGGCCGGCGCCGGGTGCATACGGATTGCGCACGGGGTCCATGCCGGATAACCGTAGCGCGTGGGCACGGGAGAATCTCGGTAACTCTCGGCTGTGTCCTAGATACTGCTAGCGAAACCGAGAACTGCCGTCGATTCCGGAATGGAGCCCGATGTCCTCCGAACCTCAGACCACCGCGGAGATCGTGGCGAGCTGGCCGCTGCCGCAGGGCGCGCACCTGGCCGACACGATCCGGCGCGGCCTGCTGGCAACGATCGGCGCGGGCTACGACGACCCGGATCCGCAGGTGGTGGCCGACCTGGCGATCGGGCCGCTGATGATCATGTTGGGCAGGCTGGAGGTCGACCTGGCCGACGCCAGGACGCGCATCGACGAACTCGAGCGCGCGCTGCGCGATCGGTAACGCGCCGCGCGGCGATGACGATGAAACCGTTACTCGCGCCGACACGCCGGTGTCGTAACCCTTGTTCTGGGCTTTTCCGGTCGGAAGAAAACAACTTGCGTGCTTCGCTGGACAGCGCTCATCACAGGCCGTAATCTTCTCGTGACTTAGTGGAGTCTGTCGGTTCGTCAGAGAAGCGGCGCCACTGGGTCACCGCCGAATAGTCATGATCGCCAAGCGATTCGCGACGAAGCGGCGGGAGAGTAGCAAGATCGGAGACTCGTCTCGGTGGGTAAACACAGCTTGCAGCGGGATTCTCGACTGCCGAATTCCGTCAAGGGCGCCCTCGTCATGGGCGCGGTGGCCGCTACAACCGGTGCGATGCCCGCGATTTCGCAGGCTGCCACGATCAACATCCCCGGTCTGGGCAACTTCGATCTGCCGCCAGAGCTCGAGCAGCCGGCACAGCAGGTCGAGAAGCAGCTGCAGGCGATGGTCGCCCCTCAGGGCCAGGCCGCACCGCAGCTCCCCAGCGTGAACTTCGAGAACCCGTTCTCCCAGCCGCAGCAGCAGACCGCAGGCAACGTCGCCCTCGATGCCGCTCGCGGCAAGCTGGGCGCCCAGTACAACTGGGGTGCCGCGGGCCCGCAGAGCTTCGACTGCTCCGGCCTCGTGCAGTGGGCATACCGCCAGGCCGGTGTCGAACTGCCGCGCACCAGCTTCGAGCAGTCGCACGTCGGCGCTCCCGTCTCGTTCGACAACCTGCAGGCCGGTGACATCGTCATCACCAACGGTGGCGGCCACGTCGGTATCTACGCGGGCAACGGTCAGCTCCTCAACGCCGTGCAGTCGGGCACCCCGGTGTCCTACACCCACCTCAGCGCAGACGACGTCGTCACGGCTCGCCGTATCGTCTAAGGGGTGACCCCCCAGCACTCCGAGACCCAGGCCCGCGTCGACGCGTGGACCTGGGCAGTGCGCCTGTTCAAAACACGCTCGGCCGCGGCAGAAGCTTGCCGCGCCGGGCATGTGCGCGTTAATGGGGTAACGGCGAAACCGGCGCTGACCGTCCGCCCGGGTGACGAGATCAGAGTCCGTCATGCCGGCCTCGAGCGCATCGTCGTCGTCGAGCGGATCATCCACAAGCGCGTCGGTCCGCCCGTCGCCGCCCAGTGCCTGATCGATCGCAGCCCGCCGCCGCCTCCGAAAGAAGTCCTCGCCACCCTGCCGCAGCGCGAGCGTGGTGCGGGTCGGCCCACGAAACGTGAACGACGCGAAACAGATCGGTTGATGGGCCGCACCGACTAGACGCCGAATGTTATCGGGCGTTGGCCGCTGACAACAGCGGCTCGACCTGGCCCGGTGGTCGGGGTGTGGGCGATCGCCTACGGTGGCACATATGGGTGAGCGCACGACGATGTTATCGACTGTTCTCGCTTGCTGGGTCGGTGTCCTCACCACGGGTCCACGGCTGCTCTGGCCGCGCGGCGCCGACACCGCATTTCTCGACGGGCTGGAGTGCGTTCCCGTCCCTCCCGCGCACAACACCGTAGGTCTGACCGCGCTCGTGCAGGCGGAGCTGTCCGCGCCGACGGCGATCGTCGCCGAGGGTGTGCGGACCCTACGGTCCACGCAGCTGACCATGTCGACGTTCCTGATCCGCCACCCGGAGGCCACCTTCCTGGTCGACCCGGCGATCTGCGCGGGCGTGCACCAGCGAGTGCTGCCCGAGCTGCCCTTTCCGGTGCCGCTGCTGGTCGCCCCCGACAGCCCGGTGCACGGGCTGAGCGAGGTACTGGCCGACCACGACCTCACCGGCAACGACATCGACTTCGTGCTGCCGACACATCTGCACTGGGACCACGTCGCGGGGCTGTACGAACTGCCCGGCCTGGTCCCGATCCGCGTGCCCGATATCGAGTACCGGTGGGCCATGGCCGGTGCGCAGGTGCCGCTCGGCGTCGCCCGAGGGCCGCTGCGCGGGCGCGCCTTCGACCTCTACGAACTCGACGGCCCGCCGGTACTCACCTTCGCCCGTAGTCACGACCTGTTCGGTGACGGCTCCGTCCTGATCGTCGACCTGGCAGGCCACACTCCCGGCAGTGTCGGCATCCTGCTCGCCGTGGACGACGGCTCCCGCGTCCTGCTCGCGGGCGACGCGGTCTGGAGCACCCTGCAGATCGACCTCATCCGGGAAAAGGCTCCGCTCCTGGGCGAACTACTCGACGCCAACCGCGACCGGGCCTTCGAAACCATTCACCGACTGCACGCCCTTCCGGCCGATATCGAAGTGATCCCCGGCCACGACCGCGCCGCTGTCATGGCGAGAGCGCCGCACTGACCCGCGTAACGCATCCGGAAGCGGTGGATCGATCCGTCAGGCGGCGAGACCGGCGGAAACGCTGGAATATCGAGGACTCCAACCCAATTCGTCGTTGGCCAACCGGCTCACCTGCGAGCAGAAGCTGCATGATCGTTCCTTCCGGCTGAGTGGAGGTTTTCCTACTTCCTGGACGGGGTAACGCCAGTGTTTGTGACGGCCTGTGATCGGCTTCACGGCACGCGGGAACGACCGTGCTGGTTGGGTGATGTCCCGGCGGGTCTGCGGCGTGTCGGTGTGTATCGTGCGGCTCATGCGAGTCGACGGTCGGGAGATCCCGGTCACGGGAAAACTCCTGCAACCGCTGATCCGGCGTACCAGTGACATCGTCCGGGTGGTGCTGGCGGGGATAGGTGTAGCCGTGGTGGTCGCGGGCTCGCTGATCACCCGGCCGGAGTGGCTGGCGCTGGAACGCTCGGTCGCCAAGATCGTGGACTTCCTCAGCCAGGACCAGGCGACCATGGTCTATCTGATCTACGGAATGCTCATCCTGGCACTGCCGTTCGCCATCTTCATCGAACTCGTGTTGCGCAGGCAGTGGAAGCTGCTGGCCGGGTACGGGGCGGCGGGCCTGTTCGCGGTGCTCGCCCTGTCGATCACCGGCGCAGGCATCTCCACGCCGAAATGGCACATGCCGGTCCCTGACCGCTTCGACACCTTCCTTTCCCAGTTCCTCGACGATCCACGCTGGATCGCGATGCTCGCGGCCATGCTCACCGTGTCGAGCCCGTGGCTGCCGGTGCGGCCCCGGCGCTGGATGTGGTTTCTGCTGTTGATGTTCGCGCCGATCCACCTGGTGGTGAGCTCGGTGGTGCCCGCGCGGGCGATGCTCGGCTTGGCGGTCGGCTGGCTGGTCGGCGCGGTGATCGTCTGGCTGGTCGGCACGCCCGCGCTCGAGGTGCCCCTCGACGCCGCGGTCCGAGTGCTCGCCGGGCGGGGGCACACCGTGAAAGCCTTCCGGGTGGACCGGCCTGCCGGGCGCGGACCGTTGCTGCTCGCCACCGAGGTCGACGGGCCCGAAGACGAGATCGTCGTCGAGCTGTACGGCAAGAACCAGCGCAGCTTCGGCGCGCTCCGGCAGGTGTGGCGCTGGATCACCTTCCGCTCCAGCGAGACCGCACCGCTGCACGGATCGATGCACCGTGCGGTGGAACATCGGGCGCTGCTCGGCATCGCGATCGGTGACCTCGGGATGGCCGACAGCCATCAGGTCGTGGTGGCGGGCCTGAGTCGCGGCTGGATGCTGTACGCGCACACCATGCCTCGCGGTACGCCGATCGCGACCTTGTCGGCGCAGGTGCTGCCCGGAGTGTGGCGTTCGCTGCTTCGCCTGCACGACAACCAGATCAGCCTCGGCGATCTGCAACCCGACTTCGTGCGAGTCAGCCAGGGCGACACCCTGTTCGGCGGTTTCGCCGCCGCCGAATTCGGTTCGGCCGAGTCGCAACGTCAGACCGACATCGCCCAGTTGCTGGTGACCACCACCTCGCTCTACGGCAAACACGAGGCGGTCTCGGCGGCGATCGAGGCACTCGGCGAGGACAAGGTCGCCGTCGCGGCCCGGCGCCTGACGAAATCGGCCATGTCGATCGGCATCCGAAAGTCGGTGCCGCAGTGGACCAAGGTGATGTCCACCGCCCGCGAGGAGGTGCGCAGGCAAACCGGCCACGACCGCATCCAGTCCGAGCAGATCACCCGTTTCTCCCGCAACCAGCTCATCCAGCTCGTCCTACTGGTCGCGCTGGTCTACGTGGCGTATCCGTTCTTCAGCCAGGTGCCGACGTTCTTCAGTCAGCTGCGCACGCTCAACTGGTGGTGGGCGCTCGCGGGTCTCGCCGTGTCGGGGTTGACCTACGTCGGCGCTGCCGCCGCGCTCGGTGCCTGTGCGGACGGCCTGATCAAGATGCGCTATCTGCTCGTGGAGCAGCTGGCCAACACCTTCGTGGCGACGACCACCCCCGCCGGTGTCGGCGGGTTGGCGCTGAGCGTGCGGTTCCTGCAGAAGGCGGGCATGTCCACGCTGCGGGCTACGGCCGCGGTGGCGATGCAGCAGTCGATGCAGGTGCTCACCCACCTGGTGCTGCTCGTGGTGTTCAGTGTGGTGGCCGGAACGTCGAGCAACCTGGCCCACATCGTGCCCGACGCGACGGTGCTGTATCTGGCCGCGGGCGTGGGTGTGGGGCTGATCGGCGCGTTCATGTTCGTGCCGACGCTGCGTCGCTGGGTGAATCATTCGGTGCGCCCGCAGGTCAAGGAAGTGTTCGGCGAACTCGTCGACCTCGCGAAGGACCCGAAGCGTTTCGTGGTCATCGTCGGCGGCTGCGGCATGATCACTCTCGGGCAGGCGCTGGCGCTGTGGACGAGCGTCGAAGCCTTCGGTGGTGGCACGGATTTCGTGGCCGTCACCATCGTCACCATGATCGGCGGCACGCTGGCCTCGGCCGCGCCGACACCCGGTGGCGTCGGCGCGGTCGAAGCGGCGCTGATCGGTGGTCTCGCGGCCTTCGGCGTCCCGGCCGAGATCGCGGTCCCCGCGGTGCTGCTCTACCGCGTACTGACCTGCTGGATCCCGGTCGGTCTTGGCTGGCCGGTGATGGGTTGGCTCGACAAGAAGGACATGATCTGAATTGTTGGAGCGCTGGCGCGCTCGAGTCGCGGCCCTTCGGTCAGTCCAGAATCGGGCGGGCTGCGAAGACGAGGCTTCCAGAATCAGATTGCTCGGAGGGCGATCACGAGGCCGTCCTTCGAACACACCTGCGGGACCTGGGTATCGGGCTGGGAATTGCACTGCCAGCCGTCGACGACGACCGAATCCGACGGGGCGATCGTGGTGACGTAGGTGGTGGCCACGTTGATCGCCTCGGTGCAACCGGGACGGCCGTCGGCGGTGCCGATCGCGATCACGGTGCGGGTGGCGCCGCCCGCGTCGGTGACCGGTCCGCAGTTCACGTCGTCGACGACGGGCGGCGGGACGGGCGGGACGCTGCTGGTGGTCGTTACCGGGGGCATGGTCGGGTCGACCGTGCGGACCGGGCTCGGGGCGGGCGGCGGCGGACTGGCCGGTGCCGCGTTGCCGCGCAGGCCGATGGTCAGGCCCTGGTTGACGCAGATATGCGGCACCGTGGTGTCGGGCTGCGGTTCGCAGGTCCAGCCGTCGACGGCCGCGGCGTCACCGGTGCGCGGGACACCGAGGTAATCGGAGACGACATCGATCGCCTCGGTACAGCCGGCCCGGCCCGCGTCGGAGGCGAACACGATGACCTCGGCGGTGGCGCCGTTTCCGCCGGTGACCTGGCCGCAGTTCACGTCCTGGAGGGCGGGTTGCGGTGGATGGGTCGGACTCGGCGGTGGCAGCGGGGCGGCCGAACTACCGGTCAGCTTCGTCGCGGTGGTGGCCGCGGCGGAGGTCGTCGGCGTCGCGGTGGTGCTCGACGCGTGCGCTGAGTGATCCTCCTCGTCCTTGCTGCAGCCGGACAAGCCTGCGATCACGGCGAGTGCGGCAACCGCGCTCGCGGCGAGCCGAGTTGTTCTCACAATTCCTCCCAAGATGTTTAGCTGCCCTGTTGCCTGCGTATTCAATCACGGTGTCGCACAGTGCTGTCTGATCCAGCGGCGCGCGTTGCCCGGCGAACGATCTGCGGTTCGGGCATCGCGTGCCTCGGTATCGGCGGGGTTGCCCACCGCTTGCCGAACAAGCTGTTCGGTCGGTTCCAAGCAATGAACAGCTGAGTGACGTGAACCGCCCCACAGCGCAGGTAGGTGGGTGCGGGGTCGGGTTCCAGCGCCTAAACTGTCTGGGACGTAGCCGGATGATGACCGAAAGGTGTTTCGATGGGATCCCGGACGGTGGTCGCCGACGTTGCCGATGAGTTGGCGCGCCGGGTAGCCACCGGCGAGTACCGCCCCGGCCAGCTGATGCCGTCGGTGCGTCAGGTCGCCGACGAGTTCGGGATGAACCGCGCCACCGCCCAGCTCATCCTCGGCAGGCTCGAGTCCTACGGATTCGTCGAGGCCAGGCGCGGCAAGGGATTCACCATCCGCGATGTGCGGGTGGAGGGCGGCATGGACGTCTACCGGCACCTGTTCCGGTTCTCGATCACCGCGCCCGCGGTCGCCGCCGAGATGTTCACCGACATCGTCGAGGTGGAGCGCGGGATCGTCGGCGAGGCGCTGCTCGCCTACACCGCGGGGGAGAAGGTGCTCGATCCGGCCGAGCTCGCCGCCGCCGTCGACGAGTTGGAGGCGATGGCGCGCCACGCCGTGCCCGACCACGCGCGCATCATCGCCGCCGAGATCGCGTTGGTGCGCAAGCTCCTCGGCGTGCTCGAGATGAGTATGCAACGCGCGGTGCTGAATTCGATCGCCGATATGGTCGTGGAAGTGCCGGAGGCGATCGCCGCCTATTTCGCCGTCGCCCCCGATCTGCACGTACTAGTCTGGCGCGCGCTGCTCGCGGTATGGGACGCCGATTCCCCGCCGAGCGAGGCGCAACTCGCGCTGTTCGAAGACCTGTTCGCGCTGTACCACGAGAAGGTGATCGCCCGCTTCGGCCAGCTCGTCGGCGAGACGCCGATCCACACGGTGCCTCTGAGCTCGGCCGTCTGAACCGAACGGCTAGCTGTCTGAGTCGGGTTTCTTCGACGTGCCCGCGGGATGTATCCAGGGCAGATGGTGTGGCACCACGGTGTCGATGAGGGTGCTGACACGCGGCGTGTGCGCGGTGGCAAGACCCGACCCGACCATCACGCCGAGCGCGATCGACATCACCGAGAGCAGCGCCGACACCAACACCTCCAGCCCGCCGCTCGACACACCCGACAGGGAATGCGTGACCAGGTCGGAGATCCCGGTGTAACTGATCCCGCCGGGCACCAGCATCCAGAACGCGGGCAGGAACGCCACCTGCGTCGGTGGCGCGTGCTTGCGGCTCTGGATCAGATACGCGGCGTTCACGGCGACGAGCCCGCCGAGGAATGTGCCGGTCAGCGGACCGGACACGTGCTTGCCGAGAACCTGGGCAGCGTAGGTGACATAGAGGACGAGCAGCAGCCAGCCCACCGTGTTCTGCGGCGCGCTCGACCGCCACGAATGCCCGTAGCCGATCAGCAGCACCCCGAGCAGCGGTGCCCACCAACCCAATTGGGCAGTGTTCACCGGCGGATCCGACAGCGGTCCGAGCAGGCTGATCCCCACGTAGGAACCCAGGGCCAGCAGGAACAGCATGTTGATGCCGTAGACGACCCGGCTGGCACCGGCCACCATCGATCCGGTCGCCAACTCGATCGTGCCGTTGGTGAGCATCGCGCCGGGTAGCAGCGTCGCGACCGCGGGAATCAGCAACTGCTGCGGTTGCCCACCGGCGAGCGCGCCGGGAAAGCCGTACGCGAGCGCCGCGACCACCGCCGAAGCGACCACCGGCAACGCCATCGACAGCAGCCGCACCTTGTCGGCGAGCTGGGTCAGCGCGCCGACGACGAGGCCGAGCACCACATAGCCGACCAGCGCCCGCGCGCCCGGGTTGAGCATCATGCCGATGCCGACGGTCAGTACCACCTGCCCGAGCAGGATCAGCCACGGCGGACTGCCGGGCTTCTGGGTGAGGATCTTGTCGAGATCTATCGACGCCTGGCTCGGCGGCGGCGCGTCCTGCTCGATCTGGTCGATGAGCCGGTAGAGGCCGTCGATCTGGTCGAGCGGCAGGGTGCCGACGCGGGCGTCGAGCATGTCGATCGCGGAGCTTTCGTCGGTGCGTACCCGGACGAAGACCGCGGTGGGCAACACCATGAAATGGATGTTGTCGGTGCCGTAGCGTCGCGACAACTTGTCGAGGATGACCTGCACCCGTGCGGAGGTCTCGCCCGCGCCGACCAGTGCCACGCCGATGCGGCACAGCAGATTCAGCAGATCGGCGGGTACCGGCGGGTCGACGGGTGCGTGCTCGGTGGGCCGTGGCGTGGCCTTCGCGTATTCCTCGCGAATCTTGGCGATGGCGTGGGTGACTCGGGTCCTGGCCACTTTCCACGTGTTGCCCGCGTACTCCTCCGAAGCCATGTCACCGCCGTCCGCAACCGTAGGGCAATGCTGCGGGGGGCGCACCGCCCCGCATCGCTGGTGAGATATGCCGAGTGTAGGGCAGGTGCGGTGCGGAAGAGGTGCGTCGAAGGTTCTGGAGTGCTGGGATCGGGCGCGGCCGACAGTTATCGGCCGGGCACCGATCTTCGTGGCGACCCAGCTCAGCCGTTGAGTCGGGTGAGGCGGTCGTAGGCGGTGACGTACTCCTCCACGAGGCGGTTGACCACGTCGGCGCTGCGTTCGACCTTGTTCATCATGCCGACGACCTGCCCGACCGGGTTGAAGTTCACGTCCTTGGCGGCCTCGGGGTAGCGGTGTCCGCGTTTGACGCCGTCGAGGGCGACCATCATCTGCAGCGGCATGGGCAGCGGGTCGGGGGTCTCGGTGGATTCCCAGGCGTCGGTCCAGTCGTTGCGCAGCATGCGGCACGGCTTGCCGGTCCAGGAACGCGAGCGGATGGTGTCGTGGCTGGTGGCCTCGAGGTAGGTGTCCATCTGGGCGGGCGGCACATTGGCCTCTTCGACGGTGAGCCACAGCGACCCGGTCCACGCGCCCGCCGCGCCCATCGCCAGGGCCGCCGCGACCTGCGCGCCGTTGCCGATGCCACCGGCGGCCAGCACCGGCACATCGCCGATCGCGTCGATCACCTGCGGCCACAGCACCAGCGAGGACACCTCGCCGCAGTGTCCGCCGCCTTCGGTGCCCTGACACACGACGAAGTCGAGGCCGGCTGCCTTGTGGTTCATCGCGTGCTTGACCGAGCCGCACAGCGCGCCGATCACCCGGCCGGAATCCTGGATGCGCTTGACGACGTCGTCGGGCGGGGTGCCGAGCGCGTTGGCCACGAGCTTGGCCTTGGGGTGGTTCAGGATCACGTCGACCTGCGGACCCGCGGTGGTCGCGGTCCAGCCGAGCAACTCGTTGTGGTGCTCACCGTCGGGCAGCGCCGGCACGTTGTGGTCGGTGAGGATCTGCTGGGCGAAGTCGCGGTGGCCCTGCGGAACCATCTGCGCCAGCTGCTTTTCCAGCTGCTCGGGGGTGAGCCCGTCGACGCCCTTGCCCTCGTATTTCGACGGGATCACCAGGTCGACGCCGTAGATGCCGGTGACGTGTTCGTCGAGCCAGGCCAGCTCCACCTCGAGCTGTTCAGCGGTGAAGCCGACCGCGCCGAGTACCCCCAACCCGCCCGCGTTGCTCACCGCCGCTACGACGTCGCGGCAGTGGGTGAAGGCGAAGATGGGGAACTCGATGCCGAGCTGTTCGCAGAATTCGGTACGCATACCGAACTGTAACACGTTCTATTTTAGTCGAAAATGGTTAATTTCTAGAGCGCGGCATCCTCCAGCGCGACCAGGGAATCCTCGAGGTGATCGAGCAGTCGATGCAGGTCGGGCAGTGTGCGGCGGCAGCCGACGAGGCCGAAATCGAGGTTGTTGCCGCTGGAGGTGAGGGTGATGTTCACGGCCTGCCCGTCGAGCGGGATCGACAGCGGATACGTGGCGTCCAGGCGCGAGCCGTTCCAGTACAGCGACTCGTTCGAACCGGGCACATTCGAGATGACGATGTTGAACGGCGGCGTCGCCACCGAGGCGAACCCGGGCAACAGCATCGCCGCCAGCGGACTCAACATCACCCCGGCCATCGCCAGCGTCTGCATCGGCGTGAGCGAGCGGTACACCTCTTTGTTGCGACGCGTCGATTCGCTCACCACCCGAAGACGTTCCAGCGGATCCGCGATATCGGTACCCAGGTTGCACAGCAGCGCCGCGACCTTCACGCCTTGGCTGTCGACATCGTCTTCCTCGCGCAAGGACATCGGTACCAGTGCGATCATCGGCTTGTCCGGCAGGGCATCGCGCTCCAGCAGATAGGCCCGCAACGCACCCGCCGACATCGTCAGCACCACATCGTTGAGCGTGGCGCCGGTGGCCTTCTTCACCTGCTTGACCCGATCCATCGACCAGCTGCGCACCGCGCATTTGCGGGCGCCGCCGATCGGCACGTTGAACAGCGTGCGCGGCGCCTCGAACGGCAGGGTGAGCTGCTGCTGCAGCAGGCCGGTGCGGGTCGCCTTCATCAACGCGGTGGTCGACGAGCGCGCCGAGGTGACGGTGTCGATCAGCCCGCCGAGCCGTGACTTGCCGGGGCGTGCCGGGCCGACCTTGCGCGGCAGGTTCCACGGCCGCATGAGCTCGGTCGCGAACGGATCGGTGCTCAGCGTGCGGCGCATGAGGCGCTGGGCCGAAACTCCGTCCACCAGTGCGTGATGCACCTTCCAGTAAAGCGCGAAACGTCCGTCGGCCAGGCCCTCGACGAAGTGCACCTCCCACATCGGCCGGTGCCGGTCGAGCAGGCCGCTGTGCAAGGTCGACGCGTGGTCGAGCAGCTGGTCTATCTTGCCCGGTCCGGGCAGGGCGCTGCGCTGTACGTGATAGTCCAGGTCGACGTGGTCGTCCTGGGTCCATGCCATCTGCGGTGCGCCCAGCCAGGTAGCGGGCCGCTTACTGAAAGTGGGCCGAACGTTCTTGTCGGCCAACAAGGTGTCGCGGAACTCGCGCAGATATTCGGGACCGGCGTCTTCCGGCGGTTCGAACAACTGCAGTGATCCGACGTGCATCGGGTGCTCACGAGATTCCGCGAGCAGGAACAGCGCATCCAACGGCGCGATGAAATCCATGAGAGATCGCCCCCTGACGAGAGTGGTTCGGTGAAAAGTCTTCAGACGATCGACCACGCTGTCGGGTACGGCACCCCTGCGTGCCATATATCCACGCTACCCGGCCCTATGGTGTCGCGTCAGCTGAACGCTCAGACCATCACGAACTCTATGCTGTTCGCCGGATGTTCATTCGGCGGAACGCTACTGGATGCTCGAGCTGTTCGAAAACGAGCTGTTGGAGCCGCTACCGCGATGAGCATCCGGCCGGGCCGGCTTGCGTTCGTCGAGGTCAGACCTTGACGGTCTGTGCTTCGCGCGGGTCGACGGCGTCGCGCGGATCATCTTGCTGCGACGCCTCATTCGCGCGCTCCGGCTCGACCGACTGCTGTGGCTCGACGGCCTGCTGTGGCTCGACGGCCTGCTCCGGCTCGACGGCCTGCTCCGGCTCGGCTGATTGCTCCGACTCGGCGGGCCGCTCCTCGGCGACCTCCTCGAAGGCGACTTCTTCCGAACGGGTTTCGGTGGTCGTCGGTTGAGGCGCCGGAACAGGCTCTACCCCCGTGCCTTTCGACGCGATCTCGATGCCGAGTTCGATGCGCGTCGTCTCGACCAGCGCTCGCTCCTGCTCGGCCGCGTGGCGCATCGCCTTCTGCCACAGCGAGGCCATCTCCTCGAGCTCCTCGACGGTCGCCTCCACGTCGATGTGCAGTTTCAGCCGCTGCATCGTGATGTGCTGGGCGGCGGTGAGGGTGCGTAGCAGGTCTTCGCACTTGTTGGGGATCCGGCGATGCGCCACCACCCGCAGGCGAGTCAGCATGCTGCCGGGGCGATCCCAGATCACCTTGTGAATCTGCGCGCCGACGCCGTCGATCTCGTCGGCCGTGACCAGATCCCACTCGCCGCAGGTGGTCAGATCGGAGCGCACCGAGGCCGAGGTCTCCAGGATCGAGGCGACCGCGGCGAGCACCGCCTCGCGGCGCCACGCCTCGTGATCGCGCTGGTCGCCCACCATATTCGACAGCTCGACATTGCGCTGCGCGGCGTCGAGTGCCTGCCTGCCGCGCTCATCGGCGGCCGCGATTCCTTCGCGGTGGGTTCGGTTGTTGGCGATGAGGCCGACCAGAACTGCGCCGGCGACCGGGAGCGAGCCGAGGAGTGGAAGCCACTGAGTCACCAAGCGATCATTGCACCGGTGCCCGCAACAGTCACCATGATCGGCGCGTTGGCATCGATGTCGCGTGTCAGCTCGGCGTCGGAACCCCGTGCAGAAAACCGATGAGGGGGGCCAGTTCCGGGATCTGCTCAGCGTCGGCGAGTGCGGTTTCGAGTGCTCGATCGTGGGTCGGTTTCGCCATTTCGTAGGCGGCTCGACCGGTTTCGGTGAGTTCGGTGTAGATGCCGCGGCGGTCGTCGGCGCACAGCACGCGCACCAGGAAGCCACGGTCTTCCAGTCGATTGACCAGTCGGGTCGTCGCACTCGCCGAGAGTGCGGCAGCGCGAGCGAGCTGTGAGATCCGCATGTGCCAGCCATCCTGGCGGGCCAGTGCGTCGAGCACGGTGAACTCGACGATCGACAGCTCGTGCTCGCGCACCAGCTCGCGTTCGAGCGCGGTCTCGATGTGCCCGTGTAGCGCGGCCAGGGTGCGCCAGCCGGTCGCCCGCACCTCGATGGCGTCATCAGCAATACCCATGTGACGAGTATAGCTGGCGGTTGCAATATAGCGCGTGTGCAACTAGCGTCGTCTATCGTTAGTTGCACACGCGGGTAATCGGCTCTTGTTGGAAGGAAGCGTTCACATGCCACTCGGTCTCATCGCTCTCGCGCTCGGGGGCTTCGGCATCGGACTCACCGAATTCGTCATCGCGGGGTTGCTCTCCCCGGCGGCGGCCGACCTGGGCGTCTCGGTGCCCACCGCCGGCTATCTCATCTCCGGTTACGCGCTGGCCGTCGTCATCGGCGCGCTCGCGCTCACGCCGCTCGTCAACCGCTGGCAACCCAAGCGCGCGTTGCAGCTGCTCATGGTGCTGTTCGTTGTCGGCAACGCGGCCTCGGCGCTGGCTCCCGGCTACGCGGCACTGCTCGGCGGACGGATCCTCGCGGCCCTCGCGCACGGTGCGTTCTTCGGCATCGGGGCGGTGCTCGCGTCCTCGCTCGTCGCGCCGGAGAAGAAGGCGGGGGCCATCTCGATCATGTTCGGCGGGCTCACCGTCGCCAATGTTCTCGGCGTCCCGCTGGGGACGTTCATCGGACAGCAGTGGGGCTGGCGAGCCACGTTCGTGGTGATCACTGTCGTCGGGCTGGTCGCGCTGGCAGGTATCACCGCGCTCGTCCCCGACGCACCGACCACCCGCGAACGGCCGGACCTGCGGGCCGAACTGTCGGTATTCCGCAACACCCAGGTCTGGTACTCGCTGGTCATGACCGTGCTGGTGTTCGGTGGCATGTTCGGTGCGTTCATGTATATCGAGCCGCTGCTCACCCGTGTCACCGGGTTCTCCGAGGGTTTGGTGCCCTGGCTGCTCGTGTTGTTCGGTGTCGGGCTGTTCTTCGGCAATCTGCTCGGCGGCCGCTGGGCCGACCGCGCACTCACCCGTACCCTGCTGGCGCTCGCGCTGGCCCTCGGGCTCTCGCTGGCGGCGTTCGCGCTGCTCGCCGATCACAAGATCGCGGCGCTGCTGCTCCTGCCCGCCATGGGCTTCTTCGGCTTCGGCGCGACTCCTGGCCTGCAGATGCGGGTGCTCGACCATGCCGGTGCCGCACCGACTCTCGCCTCGTCGGCCAATATCGCGGCCTTCAATGTGGGCAACTTCCTCGGCGTGTGGCTGTCCGGGCTGGCGATCAGTGCCGGGTTCGGCTGGGTCTCACCGCTGTGGGTCGGGATGGGGTTCGCGGCGACCGGGCTGGTGGTGTTGATCGCGGCTACTCGCGGCGAGCGTGCCGTTGGGCCCCCGGTCGCCGAACCCGTGGCGGTCTAGGCAGACGAAAATCCCCGGTGCGCAGCGGTTATCGCTGCCCACCGGGGATTTCGTCGTCGGTGACTAGTTGGCCGGCGTGGTGGTTGTCGGGGCCACCGTGGTGGTCGGCTCGACCGTCGTGGTCGGAGCCACCGTCGTGGTCGGGGCCACGGTCGTGGTGGGAGCCACGGTCGTGGTCGGGGCGGGTGCGGCGGCCTGGTTGGTCGCCGGTTCCGGTGTGGTGGTCGACGGGGTAGTAGTCGGGGGGACGGTCGTGGACGGCGCCGTGGTGCTGGTGTCCGTCTTCGACGTGGTGGTCGACTTGGGGCTGGTCGTCGTCGACTTCGAGGTGGTCGACTTCGACGTGCTGGTCGGCGCAGTGGTGGTCGTCGCAGGCTTCGTCGGAGCGGCCAGCGCGGCTGTCACCGAGGAGTCGTCCGGTGCGGCCTTGGTGTTCACCGTCTCGCCCGCCTGTGCCTGCTTGGCCAGGTGCGTGAGCCATGCCGCGGCGTACTCCGCCGAGGTCAGCGGCTTGCCGTTCGAGGAGTCGGAATCACGCCAGTAGTCGAAGTGGTGACCGGTGCCGTTCGGGCCGAGGGTGAGCTGGTACGGATCGCTCATCGCCACCGGGATCGTGTTCTGGTTCGTCACGATCAGCCCGACGATCTCGTTGAAGATCTTCTGCGGCAGGTACGCCAGCGGCGAGAGCTGCTCACCGGCGATCACGTCGGCCTTCGCCGGGGTGGTGGTGGTCTTACCCGGCTTGTAATCCGGGTCGGAGACCTTCAGCAGCACGTCGAGGAAGGTTTCGTCGCTGGCCATCCAGTTCGGGTTCGAGCCGATATCGGAGAACGCGGCCATCGCGATCCGGCCCAGCGTGAAGGCCATGTCCTGGCCGGTGGCCGGAGTGAGCCCGTCGCGCTGCAGGTCGTCGATATTGATCTGGCGACCCACATTGGCGGCCAGCTGCAGCAGCGAGATGTTCTCCGGCGCCGCGCAGGTGAGGTCGCCCTCGGAGCAGAACGAGGCGATCTTGCCGTTGAGCGCGCCGAAGTCGTTGCCCGTGGTCACGCCCTGACCCGAGATCGGCTTGGTGCCGTTCTGGTACTTCTGGTCGAAGTTGTCGGGGTTGGCGAACGGGTCCTCGGCACCGAGGAACGTGCCGTCGCCTGCCTTGCGACCGGGATCGGCGAACATCACCACACCGAGCACGTCGTCCGGATTCACGGTCGCGTATCCGTCTGCGGGATCGTCGTTGCCGATGCCCTCGGCCACGCGGCGCACCACGTCGGCGCCCTCGCTGTAGCCGACGATGGAGAACTTGGTGTCCGGGCAGGCCGCCGAGATCTCGCGCATCACCTGCTGGGTGTTGGCGACACCCGCGTTGACCGCGTCCTCATAGGTCGACATATCGGCTGGGTAAGCGATGTACACCGCCGCGTACTCGCCCTCGGCCAGATCGTCACGTGGTGCGTTCACCACCGGATCCACCCAGACGCTGCTGTGATCACCCGACAGCGCCGCGGGCAGCGGGTTTCCGTTGGCGTCGAGCAGCATCGCCGTGGTGCCCTCGACCGGGGTGTCGTTGCGACCGGCCACCGAGATGGTCACCATCTCGCGGCATTCGGTCACCGACGTGGTCAGCTCGTAGCGCGGTGAAGCAGGCTGCGACGTCACCGCGAACGAGGCGGCCACGATCGCCGCGACCCCCAACGCCGCAGGCGCGGCGACAGCCGAAGCAAGGCGATGTTTCGCAAGAAACTCACGCAGATTCATATGTGATCCCGTTCGAATGACCTACAGGTGGGCAGGCCCCCCGACGGGCCGCATGTCACGAACATTGTCGTGACCACCAGCAAGATCGTTACTGACGCGAACAGGAATTGATCGGGCTCACAGGTCGACCGTAGGAGCGGTCGCCTTCGCCGCGAGTCGCCCGGCCGCTATCGCCGCCACCACGATGGTGCACAGCGTCGCCAACATGATCGCCGAGCCCTCACCCGGTACGAGCACCCCCAACTGACTACCGACGGTCACCGCCGCGACGGGCACCCCGATCTGGGCCGCGGCCAGCGTGCCGTAGGCCACCGGCTGGCCGAGCAGTCGCGCCGCGCAGTGCACGGCAACCGCACCGAAGCCGAGGGCGAGGCCGAGCAGGATGAACCGCGGATGCTCTCCGAACTCCCGGAGGTCGAGCCGGGCGCCGAGCCAGACGAAAAACAGGGGAGCGAGCAGGCCGTCACTGATCGCGAACACCTGCTTGGCCACCCGCCGTGGTTCGCCGACCCCGGCCACCGCCAGGCCTGCAGCGAACCCGCCGAGCATGATCGAGACGTGCATCGCGCTCGCCACCCCACACAGCGCGAACACCAAGACCAGACTCACCCGCAGTTCGAGCGTGAACTTCCGGTCCTCGGACACCTCGTGCACCTGACGCTGCGCACCCGTCTTCTGTAGGTAGCGCAGGACGAAGAACATCACCACCGCGCAGAGCGCGACGGCTACCGCGCCGATCGCGGCTCTGAGAGCGTTCGCCGGATCGATCACCAGCGGCAGCGCGACGATGCACGCGGTGTCGGCGATGGCCACCTGTGCGGTGAGCGACAGGACCGGCGGCCCGGTCAACCGCATCGAATCGATGATCGGCAACGCCATCGCCGCCGACGACGACGCCATCAGCACCGCGTACACGGCCGCGTGCCCGATGTCGAACGCCTGCGCCACCGCCCAGCCCGCGACCGCCGCGACCACGCCGACCAGCACGGCCCGCGCCGCACCGCTGCCGAGCGCGGTGCGCACCTGCGGATCACGCACGGGCACGTGGGTCCCCGCGGCGAACATCACCAGCGCGAAGCCCATATCGGCGAGGAAGACGAAGATCGGATCGGTGGGGTCGAGGATGCCGAGACCGGTGGTGCCGAAGATGATTCCCGCGACCATCTCGCCGAGCAGCACCGGCAGGTACAGCTGCTTGGGCAAAGCCAGCAGCGGCCCGATCAACCCGAGCGCGACCACCAGCGCCAGGGTCGCGAAGGTCATGGCATCGTGGCGATCTTGGCCGGTACTTCGATGTTCTCGTCGGCCCAGTACAGCGCGCACACCCGGTGGTAGCCGTCCGCGATCAGCATCGGCACGTTCCGGCGACAGTCACCGCGCACCAGCAGGATCGGCGAGAGCTTCTTGCCCTCGGTCACCTTGAGCAGGTCTCTGCGCACATGCGGGTTGTCCGGGGTGAGGGCATTGAGCTGGGAGGCCCGCAGAATGTCCTTCACCTTCTTGACGACCACCGGCGCGGCCCTGAGCTCGGCCACGATCGCGTCTACCAGCGCCTTGTCGCCGAGTAGCTCGAGATAGTCGGCGGCAGCCGGATAGTCGTGGTCTTCCGGGGCGGACTTCCACTTCACCTGCAGGATCGCTTCGGTCATCGACTCATCATCCGCCCCCTCCAACGGGTTTGCCGAGGGGTCGCCACATGTTGTAGATCGGTTGCGCGATCGGTATCGGGCCGTGGTCGGCGTAGCGATGGACTGCTACCAGATGTCGACCCACTGCGGTCGCTGCGGCACATCGAATCCCGCGGCGCGTCCGCGCACCAGACTGCGCCAACCGCATCCCCACATGGAGGACGCCGAGGAATACAGCACCGCGCCAACCGCCGATACCGCCCAATACGCCGGCACCACCGGATTGACCGGCGCCGTACTCTTCCCCACCCTGATTCCGATCTCATCGCGGCGTTGCCGCAGGCGATGCGCCGTGCGGTCGTCCGCTCAACCGTAGAGTGGCCGCTCCGGCTCAGCGATGCGGCGATCAGGGCTCAGGTGATGTGAGGGTGCGGCGGACGGCGTCGCGCAGCCAGTGATGGGCACCGTCGGCGGTGTGGCGGGGGTGCCAGGCCATGCCGATGGTCACCGGCGGCAGTGCGAGGGGGATGTCGAGGAGGTGCAGTCCGAGGGCGGTCGCGTCATCGGTGAGGGGTGACGGGTCGGCGCCGGGTAGCGCGGCGGGGACGAGGCAGACGATATCGCTGCGGGCGGCGAGGGTCATGGCGGCCAGGTGGCTGGGGAGGACGACCCTGACCCGTCGTCGAAGGTTCTGCTCGGCCAGCGCGGCATCGAGTGGTCCGGTGAACCGGCCGCGTCGGCTGACCGCGACGTGCTCGGCGGCAGCGAATCGCGCTGGGGTCAGGGGTTCCTCGGTGAGGTAGTGGCCGGGCCGGACCGCCGCCACCATCCGCAGCCGGACCAGCTCTTCGACCTGGGTCTCAGGATCTATGTGGTCGATGGACCCGATCTCCAGGTCGATCCGGCCGTCGCGAAGCGCGGATCCGGCCTCCAACTCCTCGGCCAGCAGCCGGAACGAGACGCCCGGCGCCTCCTGCTCGGCCAGCTGCAGCAGTCGGGGCGCCAGCGCCGCGCCGACCAGGTCGGCGGCTTGCAGGGTGAAGGTGCTGATCAGACCCGCGGGGTCGACGCCGGTGCCGGGGCTGAGCAGCGCACCCAGGCTGCGCACCACCGCGGCGGCTTCCTCGCGCAGGGCTCGGCACGCGGGGTGGGAACCATCACTTGTCCGGCACGGACCAGGAGCGGATCGCCGAGGATGCGCCGCAGACGGGCGAGGGTGCGGCTCATCGCGGCGGGTGAGGTGTGTAGGCGGGCGGCGGCGCGCGTGACGCTGTGCTCGGCCAACAGGGCGTTCAGCGCGATGGCGAGATTGGCATCGATGACCGGATCGGGGCTGTTCACCAGCATTATTCCATTTCAGTCAATAATTCAGTGCTGAAATTCCCATTGTGGCAATGCGTGGTTCTTCGCAGGATGGCGGGTGTACCGATCCAACGAACTGCGAGGCCCTCATGATCGTTATCACCGCTCCTACCGGGAACATCGGCCGCCCACTGCTCGCCCAGCTCATGGAGTCCGATGAGCAGCTGCGGGTGATCGTGCGTGATCCCGCGCGGCTTTCGGACGTCGCGCACGAACGGGTCGAGGTGATTCCCGGCTCGCACGGCGACGCCCACGTCCTCGACCGCGCCCTCGACGGCGCGGATGCTGTCTTCTGGCTCGTTCCCCCGGACGCCTCCCGGTCCCCGCACGACGGCTGGAGCGGCTTCACCCGCCCCGCCGCTGAGGCGCTCGCCGTCCACGGCGTCGGCCATGTAGTCGGGGTCTCGGCGCTCGGGCGAGGTACCAAGGTCGCCGACCGCGCGGGCCTGGTCACCGCCTCCCTCGCCATGGACGACCTCATCGCGGGTTCCGGCGTGGCCTACCGAGCCTTGGCCAACCCGTCCTTCTTCGAGAACCTCCTGGAGGAGGTCGACTCGATCCGCGACAAAGGGGTGTTCGTCGATGTTGTCGATGCCGACCGCAAAGCCCCGCTCGTCGCGGTCGCCGATATCGCGGCCGTCGCCGCAGGCCTGCTGCTCGACCGTTCGTGGACCGGCACCGCCGAGGTCCCGGTCCTCGGGCCGCACGACCTGTCGCCCGATGACATGGCCCGCATCATGACCCAACAGCTCGGCCGCCCGGTCCGCTACGAACGCCAGTCGTTCGACGAACTGCGCACCGAGCTGGTCGGCTATGGCCTCGACGAGGCATTCGCCCAGGGTGTCGTCGACATGAAGCGGGCCAAAGACCACGGCCTCGACGCCGGAGTCACCCGCACCCCGAAAACCGCGTCCCCCACCACCTTCGAGCAGTGGTGCGCCCACACGCTCGCCCCCGCCGTCCGCGCTTGAGACCTACCGACACCTTGGGAGACACCCCGATGCCCACTCAGAAAACTGAACCACCGGTCACCGCGTTCATGCTCGTCAAGACGACACCCGAATGGCTCGCACTGACCGTCCGGGAACGCGTGAACGCCTTCACCACCCAGGTCCTACCAGCCATCGAGGCCAAGACCACCGGCGTACGGTCACGCTTCTACGACACCGAGTTCTACTCCGCCCGCGTCACCGACGTCTGGGTATGGGAAGCCGATGACCACCACGCCTACCAACTCCTCATCGACGCCCTACGCGAAACCCCGTTCTGGGACCGCTATTTCGAGGTCATCGACCTACTCGTCGGCACCGAAAACGGCTACGCCCGCACCTACGGCCTCGAACCCGTAGCCACCATCAGCACCTGAGCGTGGATCAGCCCCTCGCCATATCCACGAACCGGCTGAGGTGCAGCTGGTGGGCGACGGTGATCGTGGCGGTGGGGCCGTTACGGTGTTTGCCGACGATGAGGTCGGCCTCGCCGCCGCGAGGGTCGTCGCGTTCGATGGCGTCGGGACGGTGCAACAGGATGACCATATCGGCGTCCTGCTCGAGCGAGCCGGACTCGCGAAGGTCGGAGACCATGGGCCGCTTGTCGGTTCGCTGTTCCGGACCACGGTTCAGCTGCGAGATCGCGATCACCGGAACTTCGAGTTCCTTGGCGAGCAGCTTGAGGTGTCGCGAGAATTCCGAGACTTCTTGCTGACGCGATTCGACCTTCTTACCCGAGCTCATCAGCTGCAGGTAGTCCACCACAACGAGTTTCAGATCATGACGCTGCTTGAGCCGTCGAGCCTTCGCCCGAATCTCCATCATGGTCAAGTTCGGCGAATCGTCGACGAACAACGGCGCCTCACTGATCTCACTCATCCGGCGAGCCAGCTTGGTCCAGTCGTCATCGCTCATCCGCCCGGACCGCATATCACCGAGCTTGATCTTCGCCTCGGCCGAAAGCAGACGCATCACGATCTCGGTGCGGCTCATTTCCAGCGAGAAAATGACGCTCGCCATGCCGTGCTTGATCGAGCAGCTCCGCATGAAATCCATTCCAAGGGTCGATTTGCCGACGCCAGGTCTGGCGGCCACAATAATCATCTGACCTGGGTGAAGACCGTTGGTGAGTTCGTCGAGTTCGGTGAAGCCGGTGGGGACGCCGAGGGAGATGCCGCCGCGGGAGGCGATGGAATCGATCTCGTCCATCGTGGGCTGGAGGAGTTCTTCCAGCGGGGTGAAGTCCTCGGTGGTGCGGCGTTCGGTGACTTCGTAGATTTCGGCCTGGGCGCGGTCGACCACCTCGGCGACGTCCTGGCCGTCGGCGCCCGCGTAGCCGAACTGGACGATGCGGGTGCCCGCTTCGACGAGGCGGCGCAGGATGGCCTTCTCGGCGACGATCTCGGCGTAGAAGCCGGCGTTGGCCGCGGTGGGGACGGTCTGGGTGAGGGTGACCAGGTAGGGCGGGCCGCCGATGCGCTTGAGTTCGCCGCGGCGGTCGAGACCCGCGGAGACGGTGACGGGGTCGGCGGGTTCGCCACGGCCGTAGAGGTCGAGGATGGTGTCGTAGACAGCCTGGTGCGCGGGGCGGTAGAAGTCTCCGGGGCGCAGCACCTCCACCACATCGGCGATGGCGTCCTTGCTCAGCAGCATGCCGCCGAGGACGGACTGCTCAGCGGCCATGTCGTGCGGAGGCTGACGGCCGAAGTCCTCGCCGGGCGGCTCAGGCGTGAACTCGGTTTGCGCGCGGTCACCGGTGGTTGTCACCAGGGGAGTCCTCTCTGCCCGCAGAACCGGGGGTTACACATCGATGTACTCGTTGTACTCCCGGACACCGACACGGATGTCAGCAATCGGTTGCCTGCGTGATTCCGGGGGCCGCAAGCGGGGCAATGCGACGAACCTAGGCGACGTTTTCGGGACTCGCCAACCCGACATGTGCACACAACTGTGGATAACTTGGGGGTAGTTCACCCGTTGTTGTGCAGCGCCTGTGGAAAACATGGGGAAAACCCAGGTCAATACGGTAAAACGCCCTGCTAGACCCCGGTTTGTCCAACCTGGGCCCTGTGGATGAAAGAAGTTCCGGCGTGTCGGTAAAGGTGAACAGCCGGGCGTGTTGGGTAAACAGCGATGGTGCAGGCTATGACGAGAGTCACAAATCTGCCGGTCGGTTTCCACAGTCATCCACAGGGTGAATAACCGGAGGTCACGCGGTTACCGACCGTGAGCCGCGCAACACGGCTCGCACCGGCCGAAACATCGGCTACTGATCAGTTATCGCAAAAACAGCCTGAAAAAGGCAAGCAGAAACCACCCCTGTGCACGCACAGGGGTGGTTTCCAGCGAACTCAGTTCGCAGCAACCTCGAGGTTGAACTTCGCAACCACATCGGGGTGCAGGTGCACCACGATGCCGTGCTTACCGGTCGCCTTGATGTGCGACTTCGGCAGCTCGATGCTGCGCTTGTCGACCACGGGGCCGCCAGCGGCCTTGATGGCCGAAGCCACGTCGGTGGTGGTGACCGAACCGAACAGCTTGCCGCTGTCGGCGGTCTTCACGGCCAGCGAAACCGCGGCGAGGCCCTCGATGGCCTGCTTCAGCTCGTTGGCGTGATCCAGGTCGCGCACCTTGCGGGCGTCCTGGGCGCGACGGATTCCGTCGACCTGCTTCTGGGCGCCACGGGTGGCCTGGATGGCCAGACCGCGGGGCAGCAGGAAGTTACGGCCGTAGCCGTCCTTGACCTCGACAAGGTCGCCGGGGGCGCCGAGGTTGTCGACATCAGCGGTGAGGATGAGCTTCATCTGTGTGACTCCCTTTCTCAGCGAGCGGTCGACACGTAAGGAAGCAGAGCCACCTCACGCGAGTTCTTGACGGCGACAGCGATGTCACGCTGGTGCTGCACGCAGTTGCCGGTGACGCGGCGAGCGCGGATCTTGCCGCGATCGCTGACGTACTTACGCAGCAGCGTGGTGTCCTTGTAATCGATATTGACGATTCCGGACTTTGCTTCCTTGCAGAAAGCGCAGGCCTTCTTCTTCAGTACCTTTTCGCGCGCGGGCGCTTTAGGCATGGTTTTCTCTCCGTACTATGAGTGCCGTTCGATCAGAACGGCGGTTCGTCATCCATGCGGCCGCCGCCCCCGAAGGAGCCGGCCGCGGGCGCGCTACCCCACGGATCGTCTTCGCCACCGGCATTGCTGCCGCCGGCCGGACGTCCGCCGCCATTGTTGGCGTTGTAGCCGCCTGCGCTAGATCCACCACCGGCATTGCCGGAACCACCACCACTGAAGCCGCCACCGCCGCCTCCGCCACCGCGACCGGCCTTGGAGACCTTCGCAGTCGCGTAACGCAGCGAGGGACCGACTTCGTCGACCTCGAGCTCGACCACAGTGCGCTTCTCACCCTCGCGGGTTTCGTAGGAGCGCTGCTTGAGCCGACCGCTCACGATGACGCGAGCGCCTCGGGTCAGACTTTCGGCGACGTTCTCCGCTGCTTCACGCCAGATATTGCAGCGCAGGAACAGAGCCTCGCCGTCTTTCCATTCGTTCGAATTGCGATCGAACACACGGGGAGTCGACGCGACGGTGAAATTTGCCACCGCTGCGCCTGCGGGCGTGAAACGAAGCTCCGGGTCTGCCGTCAAGTTTCCGATGACGGTAATGACCGTGTCGCCTGCCATGGGGGTTCCTCCTGCTCGGGGTGCAGTCCGCATCTCGGGGATTTGCGCTCGAGCCTAAAGCTAGGCTCTGACATCAAATTCGAGAAGGGTGCGGACTACTTGTCGTTGCGCAGAACCTTGGTGCGCAGCACCGTCTCGTTCAGGCCCAGCTGGCGGTCGAGTTCGCTCACGGTGGCCGGGGTCGCGGTCAGGTTGACGATCGCGTAAATGCCTTCGGCCTGCTTGGCGATTTCGTAGGCGAGCCGGCGGCGGCCCCAGATGTCGACCTTGTCGACGTTGCCGCCCTCGGTCTTGACGACCGTGAGCAGAGTATCCAGGGACTGCCCGACGATGCGCTCGTCCAGGCTCGGGTCGAGGATGACCATTACTTCATATTGACGCACGGACCAATCACCTCCTGTGGACTAGGAAACGGCCATGGACTCTCCATGGCAGGAGGGTTCGTTGCGTCAGCAACCCGCCAAGGCTACATGAGCGGGTAGTGACCAGCGAAATCGATGCCCGCCGCGGGTGTACCCCGGTGATCGCGGCGTCGCCGCATAATGTGGTCGCCATGACCACAGTCGGCCCGCGACAGCGCGCAGCACGGCGCGGCGCGACGTGGGCCGCGGCCTTGAGCATCGTGGTGATGCTGCTGTGTGGGCTCACCCTCGCGCTGGCCTATGCCAACAAAGCCAGGTGCGCGGGTGGCGCGATCGATGAATCCGGTCGCAGTCTGGTATTCGACGAGCGCAAGGATTCGGATGTCTGCTATTCCGATATCCAATTCCTGTGGCTCGGCCGCGATATCGACAATCACGTCTTCCCGTACGTCGACGGCGCGATCACCGACGACGGTGCGCTGACCGGCGGCGCGGTGGAATACCCGGTGCTCAGCGGCGTGCTGATGTGGGCAGGCGCCGTCGGGGTGGACAACGACGCCGACTTCCTGTGGCATTCGGCATTGTTGCTCGCGCCGTTCGCCCTGCTCACCGCCTGGATGCTGGCCAGAATGGCCGGCCCGGCGGCGCTGCTGTGGGCGATCGGCCCGCCGCTGGTGTTCTACGCCTTCCACAACTGGGAACTGCCGGTGGTGTGCACGGCGGTAGCGGCGGTCTACGTGATGACGATGCTGACCGGACTGTCCGTACGCACCCGCGGAATCATCGCCGCGGTGCTGCTCGCGCTGGGTTTCTGTCTCAAGCTCTATCCGGGAATCTTCGTGCTCCCGCTCGCGGTGTTCGTGCTCACCGAGGGCGCCCCGCGCGATCGACGCCGGATCGGCGAGCTCGATGTGGCGGGGGCCGCGCAGACCCTGCTGGCCGCGATGGGCACGGTCGTGGCGGTGAACCTGCCGTTCGTGCTGGCCGGGGTGGAGGGCTGGCGCGCCTCGATCACCTTCCAGCAGTTGCGCCAGGCCGACATCACCACCAACTCGATCTGGTACTGGGGTCACCAGCTCCTATTCGGCCGCGCGGCGGAGACGACCCAGACCTGGCACGACGCGGTAGCGATCGCCTCGCCCGCCCTGATCTTCGGCGGGTTCGCGCTGGCCATGTGGCTGGGCTGGCGGCGCTGGACTCCAGGTTCGGCGTACCCGTGGGTGGGTGTGAGCGCGGCGATGCTGGCCGCCTTCATGCTTTTCCACAAGGTGCATTCACCCCAGTACACCCTGTGGATAATTCCGTTCCTGGTGTTGCTCGAGGTGCCGTGGTCGCTGGTCATGGCCTATCTGGTGGCCGACGCTGCGGTGGGCGTCGGGGTGTTCCGGTACTTCGCCGCACTGGGCGAGGGCGAGAGCGTCGAGCTGATGGAAGGGATCGTCCAGTTCGGCGTGTGGTTGCGCACCGCCCTGTTGATCACCCTGTTCTTCCTCTTTCTGCGGGCGAGGATGCGTGGCAGGCGCCTCGAGCCGAGCCCGGCACCGGGTCGCCAACTGCAACCCGCGTGAACGACAACGGCGGCGAATCCCGAAAAGGGACTCGCCGCCGCTGTGAATCTTCGGCCGTGGATCAGCTGACCGGAGTGGACTCCTTGGCGTCCTCCACAGCGTCGGGCTCGGACTTGCGGTTGCGCAAGATACTCGAGACGAGCGCCGCGCCGATGAACGCCACGCCGACCAGACCCGTGATGAGCTCGTTGATGTGCACGCCGATCGAGACGAGCAGGATCGCCGCCAGCGCGCCGATCGCCCAGTGCGCGCCGTGCTCGAGGTACACGTAATCCGACAGCGTGCCCTGGCGAACCAGGTACACCGTGATCGACCGGACGAACATCGCACCGATCAGGCCGAGGCCGAGCGCGATGATGATCGGGTCGGAGGTGATGGCGAACGCGCCGATGACACCGTCGAAGGAGAACGACGCGTCGAGCACCTCGAGGTACAGGAACAGGAAGAACGCGGCCTTACCGGTCGCCTTCACCAGCGTGGAAGGGCCACCGGATGTTCCCTCCTCGAATTCCTCGACGTGGAACATCGAACCGAGTCCGTCGACCAGGATGTAGACGATCATGCCGAGCAGGCCGGCGACCAGCACGGTCGAGCGATCGTCTGCGTCGGCGAGGAACTCCGCGACCAGCACCAGACCGGTACCGGCGACGACCACCGACAGCATGTCGAGCTTGCCCGCCTTGGCCAGCGGCTTCTCTAGCCAGCTGAGCCAGGTGATGTCACGCTCGTCGAAGATGAAGTTCAGGAACAGCAGCGCGAGGAACATGCCACCGAAGGCCGCGATCTGCGGGTGGGCGTCGGTGAGCAGGGTCTCGTAGCTCGCGGTGCCGTCGGGGAAGTACGCGGCGTCGTCGGCCGGCGGGTTCAGCGCCAGATCGAACGCCTCGACCGGGTTCAGTCCCGCGGTGACCCACACGATGGCCAGCGGGAAGATCAGGCGCATACCGAACACGGCGATCAGTACGCCGATGGTCAGGAAGATCTTCTGCCAGAATTCGCTCATCCGTTCCAGGACGGTGGCGTTGATGACAGCGTTGTCGAATGACAGCGACACCTCGAGAATGCCGAGGATCGCGCACAGTGCGAGTGCGGTCAGGCCACCGTAGAGGTAAGCCACGACCAGTGAGACCACCGTGAGGGCGATGGACAGGCCGAAGATGCGCGTTATCACGCGGAGGGACCTTTCTGTTTCGCACGAACAGGGGGCCCGATATGCCGAGCCCCCTGTTCGCGAGGGTGACTAGACGTTGACGCCGTAGTCGCGAGCGATGCCGGACAGGCCGGAGGCGTAGCCCTGACCGACGGCGCGGAACTTCCATTCGGCACCGTTGCGGTACAGCTCGCCGAAGACCATAGCGGTCTCGGTCGAGGCGTCCTCGGACAGGTCGTAGCGGGCGAGCTCGGTGCCGTTGGCCTTGTTGACCACGCGGATGTAGGCGTTGCGTACCTGACCGAACGACTGCGAGCGAGTCTCGGCATCGTAGATCGATACCGGGAAGAAGATGCTCTCGATGGTCGGCGGGGTGTTGGCGAGGTCGACGTCGATGACCTCGTCGTCGCCTTCGCCCTCACCCGTGGTGTTGTCGCCCTTGTGCTCGATGGCGCCCTCGGGGGACTTCAGGTTGTTGAAGAAGACGAAGTGCTTGTCGGAGACGACCTTCTTGTCGGCGCCGGTCGCGATGGCGCTCGCGTCGAGGTCGAAGTCGGTGCCGGTGGTAGTGCGCACGTCCCAGCCGAGGCCGACCGAGACCGCGGTCAAGCCCGGAGCCTCTTTGCTCAGCGAAACATTGCCGCCCTTGGACAGACTGACACCCATGCGGGAATCCCTTCGATTAGTCCGGTGTGTCGTTTCCCAGCATGTCCGAATCGCCGGGTACCGCTACGACAGTAATAGGTTTCGCAGATCTTGCGTAGGAACCGTCTGCAGCCCAGGTTAACGGGGGGAATCTCCTACCATCGACGGCAGTGAGCGGGCGGGCCGCATGCGTGGTTCGGAAAGGGGATGTGCCGGTGACACCTCGCAGACGCGGATGGTTCAGATCGGGGGCGGATCATGAGTGGATCAGCGGGGCGCGGGCCGCGACGTCGGCCGCCTTTCTGGATATGGACAGCAGGCAGTCGGCAGCGGAGGCGGGCGTGGTGGCCAGTGGGCAGGTCTTTCCCGAGCGCCGGATCGCCGCCGTCTGGGAGCCGGTGCGCGCGCGGTGCTACGCCGCGGCGGGCGCGTACCTGAGCTTCACCGACGAGCTCGACGCCGCCGAGGCCGCGGGCACCGCTGTGCTCGATGGTCCGGGGCGGGCCGATGCGTTGGTCAGGCAGCTGAACGACGCCGCCCGAGGGGTCGACGAGTTCTACAACGCGAACCGCGCCGGTCTGGCCGAGGCCGCGACCGTGCGGGCGTCGGTGCCACAGCTGCTGACGCATGTGCGTGCCGAGGCCGAGCAGGTGCTGGCCGCCGCGGCGTCGTCCGGATTCACGAATTACCCCTCGATCTCCGCGGGTGTAAGGAGACTGAATGAGGCTCTGATCACAGCCTCTTCGGTCGATCCCGGCACCGCGGTCGCGGGCGCGCGCGAGGCAGCGGCACAGGTGGAGCAAGCAACCACGGAATTGTCGAATGCGTTGGCGCAGGCACCTTCTCGCGCTTCGGCCGCCGCGAACGCGATAGCGTCGGTGACCACCCGGCTGGCCGCGGTCCGTAATCGCGCCGGTGCGCTCGGGCCCGCGTACTCCGCACTGTTGCGTGAGTTCAGTGCTGCGAGTTCGGCGGACTTGACCAACAATGAGCGGGAAAGCCGTCGTGGCATGGATGCCGCCGACGAGGCGCTGGTCGGCGCGCGCGTCGCGGCAGCCGATCGTGATCCGGAGACCGCCCTTGATGTGACCGCCACCGCACGCGAGTACCTCGCCGAGGCCGAGCAGTTGGTCGACGCCGTCACCCGGCGCCTCGAATTGCTCCGTGAGGTACGTGCCGATCCCGAAGCTCAGGCCCGCACCGTACGATTTCGGCTGCGGGACGCGCAGATGCTCGCGGTCGACCGAGGACTGGTCGCCGAGTGGGGCTCGGTTCTCGATGCACAAGCAGAACGCCTCGACCGCATCACCGCTGGACTTACTGGTCGCCATCCGGACTATTGGGCGTATGTTACCGAGCTGGGTACCGTCGCTGAGTTCATCGCGGGCGTAGTCGAGCGGATCAGAAAACACGCAGCCGAAAAGTAGAAATGACAATGGGTCGACAGATGAGGTGGGGGGAATGACCGCGGGCTACGCCATCGCACCGGAAGTTTGCTTGCGTAAGCAGATACCGCTGCGCCATTTCCAGCAGTTGCAGGGTCCCCGCAGGCGGGAGTTGTTCCTGGTCGAACCGGAGCCGATTCAGGGCCCCGACGACCGGGAGCTGTTGGCGACCGCGCTCGGCGCGACCCTCTACGTGCCCGCGACCCGCCCTGATCTCGCCGCGACGATCCGCCGGCGTGCCGCGCGCGGGGTGTGCTCGATGGTGATCGACCTCGAGGACGCTGTCGCAGATCACGAGGTGGAGGCCGCCAAACAGCACGCGGTGGACACCCTCGACCTGCTCGCCAGGGGCGAAGACGCCAATCCGATGCTGTTCATCCGGGTGCGTGACGCGGCCTCGGTCGGCGAGCTGGTCGCCGCGCTCGGGCCGGGCGCCGACGTGCTCACCGGATTCGTCTTCCCCAAGTTCGACGCCGTCAGCGGGCCCGCCTACCTGGCCGCGCTCGACGATGCCAACCGCAGCCTCGGCCGTCCGGTCTACGCCATGCCGGTGCTCGAATCGGCGAACCTGGTGCACCGCCAGACCCGCGACGAGCAGCTCGCCCGCATCGCCGAACTGCTCGCCGGACACCGTGAGCAGCTGCTGGCCGTGCGGATCGGCGCCACCGACATGTGCTCGACCTTCGGCATCCGTCGCGACCGCGACCTCACGATCTACGACGTGCGAGTGGTCGCCGACGTGATCGCCGACATCGTCAACTACCTCGGGCGCGTCGACGGCACCGGTTTCATCATCACCGGACCGGTGTGGGAGTACTTCGCCGACCACGAGCGGATGTTCCGGCCGCAGCTGCGCAGCGCGCCCTTCGAGGAATCCGACGCGGTGAAGTTCCGCCAGTACCTGGTGAGCCGCGACCTCGACGGCCTGCTGCGCGAGATCACTCTCGACCGCGCCAACGGAATCCAGGGCAAAACGGTGATCCACCCCTCGCACGTGGCCGTGGTGCACGCGCTGTCGGTGGTGACCCACGAGGAGTACGCCGACGCGCTGCACATCATGGCTGCCGATGTCGGTGGCGTCGCGGCCTCGGAATACCGCAACAAGATGAACGAGATGCGCCCCCACCGCAGTTGGGCCCGCCAGACGCTGGTTCGGGCCCGTGCGTTCGGGGTGGCGAACAAGGGAGTGTCTTTCGTGGACTTGCTGACAGCGATGATCGCCGAATGAGTGCGTTCGAAATGCCATGGGCAACAGTGAATCTCGGTATCGAGCTGCATCACGGCGAGTCCTTCGCCGCGCGCTCGGCCGAGGATGGGTTGCCGGGTGGGACGTCTGCCGAGGGCGTGCCGGCCGACGGCGGGTTTGTCGCGTTGTCCGCTGACAGCGTGCTGACGGGCGCACTGTCGATCGGTGCGCTGGTGCAGCCGGGTCTGCGCCGCAATCCGCGCCGGGCGCACCTGCTGGTGTCCACCGTGCTCGGCAAGCACCTGCCGACCGACCCGCGTGTGGTGATCGGCGCGGGCAATCGGCTGGGCGATCTCGTGCGTGAAGTGCTCGGTGATCGCGAAGCCGTCGTGCTCGGATTCGCCGAGACGGCAACAGGTCTGGGTCACTGCGTGGCCGCGCGGATCGACGCGGGTTGCTATCTGCACTCCACCCGCAGGCACGAGTCGCGAGCCACCACGCTCACCGGGTTCGAAGAGGGCCACTCGCACGCCACTTCACACCTGCTCCAACCCGCGCCCGCCGCCATCTTCGCCAACGATCTGCCGCTGGTGCTGGTCGACGACGAGATATCCACCGGCGACACCGCCATCGACGCGGTGCGAGCGCTGCACGCTTTCGCTCCCCGCTCGCACTACGTGCTCGCCTCGCTGGTCGACATGCGCACACCTGCCGACCGGGTCAAATTCGAAGCCGCCGCAGCCCAACTCGGTGCGCGCATCGACACGGTCTGCCTGGCGTCCGGTCGTACCGAGCTGCCTTCCGGGCTGATCGACACCGTCACGGCGCTGCCTGATCCGCAGCTGAATCCGGTCGCAGCACAAACGGGTTCGTACGGTCGCATCGAATTGACCTGGCCCGCAGACGTTCCCGAGGGCGGCAGGCACGGGATCCTGCGCTCGGATGCCGCCGCGTTCGACATCGCGTTGAAATCCATCGCCGACGAGGTGAACACCAGCCTCGACGCGGAGTTCGTCGGCCGCCCGGTCATCGTCATCGGCCACGAAGAACTCATGTACCTGCCCCTGCGCCTGGCCGCCGAACTGGCCGACGCGGGCACTCCCACCCGCTTCCAAACCACCACCCGCTCACCGGCATACGTCCTGGACGAACCCGGCTATCCCCTCCGCCGGGGCTTCCGCTTCACCGCCCCGGAACCGGACCCCACCGCCCAGCGCTACCTGTACAACGCGCAGTGGCCCGACGCCGACCCCGTCCTCCTGGTCGTCATCGATCCCCCCGCCGACACCCCGGAGTTGGTCGCTCCCGGCGGCCTGGTCGACGCCCTCACGGCATCCGGTGCCGATGTCCTGGTCGCTGTGCTCCCTGGCGCGGATCCCCGTGCGCTGCACGCGGGCCGGACCGCTGAGCCGGTGGCCGTCTCTGTGTCGCACAACGCACTCCTCGTTGCCCTGCACGGCCCCGAGTTCGGTTCCTATGCGCCCGAAGATGTTTCGTGGCTGCTGAAGGATCTCTCGGACGCGGATCTGGAAGCCGACGTGACCGAGCGCGAGCAGCGCATCCAGGCCGGCGTTGCCCATTACGCCGAGTCTTTGCCGGTGGAGTTCCAGCCCGACGCCGAATATCGCGAGCTCTTCGACCGCGTGCTGGCCGACAGCGCCGAGCGGTTGGCGCTGGCGGTCGCGACCGTGGCCGAACTCGTTGTGGCCGAACGCGGTGAGAACATCGTTGTGGTCTCGTTGGCCAGGGCGGGCACTCCCGTCGGCGTGCTGATGCGACGGTGGCTCGTCAGCGGTATCGGCCGCGAGCCACTCACCGCCCCGCACTACGCGGTCTCGATCGTGCGTGACCGCGGCATCGACGCGGTGGCACTCGACTATCTCGCGCGCCACCACGATCCGTCCTCGATCGTCTTCGTCGACGGCTGGACCGGCAAGGGCGCCATCACCCACGAGCTCACCGCCGCGCTCGACGCGTATCACGCTGCCGGTGGCGCTCGGTTCGACGACGAGCTCGTCGTCCTGGCCGATCCCGCGAATTGCGTGCGGACCTACGGCACCCGCGACGACTTCCTCATCGCCTCCGCCTGCCTGAATTCGACAGTGTCAGGGCTGGTTTCCCGCACGGTCCTCAACAGCACCCTGATCGGCCCCGGCGAGTTCCACGGTGCCAAGTTCTATCGCGATCTGATCGACGCCGATGTCTCGAATCAGCTGATCGACACCGTCACAGCGGCTTTCGACGCGATCAGCGACAAGGTCCCGGCCGCCGTCGCCGCGATCCGGGATTCCGACCGCACTCCCGACTGGTCCGGGTGGGCCTCGGTGGAGAAGGTCCGTGCCGAATACGGCATCAGCACAGTCAATTACGTGAAGCCCGGCGTCGGCGAGACCACTCGCGTGCTGTTGCGCCGGGTACCGTGGCGAGTGCTGGTCCGCGAGGCAGACGCACCGGAGCACGCCCACATCCGCCTGCTCGCCGCAGCGCGCAATGTCCCGGTGGAAGTGGTCCCCGACCTGGCCTATTCCTGTATGGGCCTGATCAAGGAGCTACCCCGGTGACCGCCGAGTCCCTCTTCGCGACCGATCTGGATCGCACGATGATCTTCTCCCGCAATGGCTTCGGTGGCGCCGAAACCGTTGCGAAGGAGTGCGTCGAGTACTACGAGGGTGAACCGCTCTCCTACATGACCACCACCGCCGTCGCCGCCTTGCGCGAACTCGCGGGCATCGCCCCGGTGATCCCCACGACCACCCGCACGATCGAACAGTTCCAGCGCATCACGCTGCCCGGCGCACCGTGGCGCTACGCCATCACCAGCAACGGCGGCAACATCCTCGTCGACGGCATCCCCGACCCCGCGTGGCGCGTCGCCATCGACGACCAGGTCAACGTGTCCGGAGCGACCCTCGCCGATGTCGGCGCCGAATTGCGCTCCCGCATAGACGATTCCTGGGTCACCAAGTACCGCGAGGCCGACGAACTGTTCTGCTACCTGGTGGTCCGCCCCGATCAGGTGCCCACCGGCTTTCTCGCCGAATGGGACACCTGGTGCCGCGCCAACGGTTGGTCGGCGTCCCAGCAGGGGCGCAAGATCTACACGATGCCCGACGCGGTCTGCAAGAGTCTCGCCGTCGCCGAAGTCCGTAAGAGGCTGACCGAAGCGGGCGAATCAGCCAGCAGCGCAACCTTGTTCGCCGCTGGTGACGGCGCACTCGACGCGGAGATGCTGAAAGCCGCCGACGCCGCCATCCGTCCGCGCCACGGCGAGCTCGAAGAACTGAACTTCACCGCCCCCAACCTCACGATCACCACCGCGGCGGGAATCCTGGCGGGCGAGGAAATCCTCGAGTGGTTCCACGCCGCGGCGCAGCGCACCACCGTGCCGGTCGGCTGACCGGCACGAACCCGGGCGCCGAATCGGCCCCCGGGTTCGAAGCGCTCAGTAGTGCTGCTGCTGACCAGCCAGCTGCTGGGCGATCACACCTTGGATGCGCTGTAGACCACCGACCGTCACACCACTCTGGAGCTGACCCTCGATCGTGCGGACCAGCGCGTTGTCGCTCATGATCTTCTCGGTCGACTGGATCAGGACGGTGCCCGCGCCGGTGAAGTCGAACTGACGTTCCTCGCCGGAGTTGGCGCCCATCCTGGCCGCACCCGCCGCGAGGAAGCTGCCGATCCACCCCTGGTCGTAGTGGTGACTGGGCGATGGGCAATCGGCCCAGCCGACAAGGGATTCGGGGTCAACGCGCAGCGGCGGTTCGGCGAACATCACCGGCCCGTTCGACGACGCGAGGAACTTGCCGGTACCGATCAGTGTGAGGAACCCGGGCACGATCGACTGCTTGAGGGCCAGTCCCGGCTCGAAGGCCAGCAGGTTCGCACCACGGATGGTGAGATTGCCTTCTTCGAGATCGTAGGAATTGATGTCGTACCCGCGGTCGCCGATGATCAGCTTGCCGTGGCCCTGCGCCACCACGTAGTCGCCCGCGAACAGCGGCGCCGAGAACTGGCTGCTCACCATATGCATCAGGCCGCCCTGCAGCCCGTGGGTGAGCATCTGGAACTCGATCTGGCCGTAGTAGGCGATCATCGCGCCCTTGCGCATGAACCACGGACCGGTCAGATCGATGCAGTAGGCGTAGCTGTTGCCCGGAATGTTGTCGCTGGCACCGAGATTCATCGGCGAGAGGATTTCGCTCATCGGTTCACAACTTCTCTTCGGAGGCCTGCACGAACACCACACCTTGTCCGTGGCAATGCAACTGCATCGCCTCGCCCGCGCCGCGACCCACCGCGTCGCGCCAGCTCATCGCGGACTTCAATTCGGTCTGCACATTGCCGTACGCGGCGACGAACGCCTGCGGGTCGACAACGATCGGATTCGGACCGCCCACCTGCAGTTCCAGGAATCCGCCGTGCGCGAGCAGCGCCGCCGAACCCTGTCCGCTGAGCTGGGTGGTGAACATGCCCGTGCCGGTCGCGACACCCGCGGCAGCACCGCGCAGCGCGCCCATCAGACCGCCGCCGCCACCGCCGCCGCCGCCCGAACTGGCCACCGACACCACGGAAGCCTGCAAACCGGCCGACTGCGCGAGCAGTCGCGACGCCTCGGCTCGCAACACCGCACCCGGCTGCATCTGCACCACGTGCACCTCGAGCCCGGCGAATCCGTAATGGACCTCGCCGTTGCCCTGCGCCAGCATGGTCCGCTCGTGCTCACCGGCCATCATCTGCCCGGCCATCCGCATCAAACCACCACCGCCCATGCCCTGACCGGCGCCGGGAATCTGATGCGGCGCGAACGCCACCTGACCCGTGTAGAACAGCATCGCGCCGGAGCGGGCGACGACGCCGCCCGCCTGCCCGACGTTGACCTTGACGACCTTGCTGTTGACCTTCTCGAACATCGCCTGCCCCTACCGTTCCGCCGGCTGGATCAGCACGACACCCTGGCCGTCGAACCGCAGCGAGAACGCCTCGCCCGCATCCTGACCGACCATGCTCCGCCAGGAGACGTCGGTGACGAACGACTGATTGAGATTGCCGCGCGAGGCGACGAACGCGTCGGGATCCACGATGAGCGGATACTGCGGTGACACCTCCAGGTGGATCAGCGGCCCACCGGCCGACAGCAGCGCCACCTGACCCTGTCCGCTGACCGTGGTGGTGAACAGTCCGCTGCCCGCCGACATCCCGCCGACCCCGGCGAACCGCACATCGGTGCGCAGATTGCCCGCGAAGGCCAGCAGCTGCTGCGACTCCACCTGCAACGTCTCGTTGTCGAGATTCACCACGGTGACGTTCTGACCGTTCACCGCGAGGAAAACGCGCCCGTTGCCGTTGCATTCCATCAGTGACAGTTTCTCGCCGGTGGCGCGGCGCTTGAGGCCGTTGAGCACGCCCTCGCCGCCGCCGAACCCGGCCGATTTGAACTGCACATTGCCTTCGTAGGCCACCATCGAGCCTGCGATCGCGCGGATACTCGTCCCCGCGAGCTGCGCCTCGATCACCTTCTTCGACTGTTCGAACAATTGCGCCATGACAGGCTCCGCTGTCCCCTCTGAAAAGGCGGACAAACCGCCGTCGTCCGACTGCGTCGTCACCCTAACCGATCAGGCGAAACTCCGCCCGCGACGCCGAACAATGTGGGTGAGCGGCGAAGAGCGCGGACGTGTGTGCCCGGTTTCTCGTAGAGTGGCAGACGAGTTCCGTCGACACCCACCAACGACAAGCGAAGGGTCGAACTTGTCTGCAACACTCGCCAAGGGCCAGAACGGCCCGGTGGCCGTCAGTGACGTGGTGATCTCGCTCCAGGTCACCGCACCGGCCGACCTGTCCGCGCTGCTCGTGACCGAGCAGGGCAAGGTCCGCACCGACGCTGATTTCGTCTTCTACAACCAGCCGAGTGGACCGGGTGTCGATCTCCGGCCCGGACCGGCGGGTCAGCCTGCCTCGCTTGCTGTTTCGCTGCCCGCGGTGCCCGCCGACATCGATCAGATCCGCGCGGTGATCACCCTCGACGACGCGAACAGCAACTTCGGCCGCTTCGCCCCGCCCACCGCCATCGTCTCCGACGCGTCGGGCAACCAGCTGTTCACTTACCAGATCGATGGTCTGAACTCCGAGTCGATCGTGATCGCGCTCGAGTTGTACCGCCGTCAGGGCAGCTGGAAGGTCCGCGCGGTCGGCCAAGGCTACGCGGGCGGTTTCGCGGCGCTGGTCACCGATCACGGTGTGCAGGTCGATGATTCGCCCGCTCAGGCCGCCCCGCAGCAGGCCGCACCCCCGCCGCCCCCGCCGCAGCAGGCCCCGCCCGCGTACCCGGCGCAGTCCGCGCCCGGCTACCCGCAGCAGCCCGCGCCCGCCTACGCTCCGCCCGGTGGTGGCTACCCGCCCCCGCCCGGCCCGGCCCAGCAGCCCCCCGGCGGCTACCCGCCGCCGCCCGGACAGGGCTACCCGCCGCCCGCGCAGGGGGCGCCGCAGCAGCCGGCCGGTGAGATCAGCCTGAGCAAGGATCGCCCGGTCAGCCTGCAGAAGGGCCAGCGGGTCACGCTGCGCAAGGATGGCGGCGCCGCGCTGACCTTCGTGAAGATGGGTCTGGGTTGGGACCCGGTGCGCACGCGCGGAATGTTCGGCAACCGCACCGTCGACATCGACCTCGACGCCTCGGTCTGCCTGTTCGCCGACCAGAACCTCGTCGACGTGGCCTACTACGGCCAGCTGTCGTCGAAGGACGGTTCGGTGCGCCACCAGGGCGACAACCTCACCGGCGAGGGCGACGGCGACGACGAGATGATCCTCGTCGACCTGACCAGGATCCCGGCGCACATCACCACGCTGCTGTTCATCGTCACCTCGTACAAGGGCCACTCCTTCGAGCAGGTGCAGAACGCGTTCAGCCGCCTCATCGACGGCACCACCAACGGCGAACTGGCGCGCTACACCCTCGCGGGCGGCATGCCGTTCACCGCGATGGCGATGGCGAAGGTGTACCGCGCAGGCGGCGACTGGAAGATGCAGGCGCTCGGCGAGGGCTTCAACGCCAAGCACCCCGGTGAGGCCGTGCCGCAGTTGGGCCGATTCCTCGGCGCCAACTGAACCAAGCGACAGAGCAGGGCAGACACCGTGATTCACCTGAAAGCGGGGCAGAACACTGCTCTGACCGCTGATTCCGTGCGCTTCACCGCGCAGACCTCCGGCACCGTCGAACTCGGTGCGCTGGTGGTCGGCGAGGATCTGCGGGTTCGCGACGTGCACGATCACGTGTGCGCGTCGCGGCCCGCGGCGCCAGGGGTGAGCTTCGCCGGGGCGGCGGTGGATCTGACGCTGTCGCAGCTCAGGTCCGATGCGCACGCGGTGCTGCTGTTCGTCGCGGGCGGGCGGACGCTCGGTGCGGTGACCGCGTCGCTGTACGAAAACGGTAGTCCCGCCGCTGAATTCGTCGTCGCTCCGACAGCGGGCGAGAGCGCGCTGATCTGCCTCGAGGTGTACCGCCGTGGCGGTGGCTGGAAGTTGCGCGCGCTCGGTCAGGGTTACGCGGGCGGCACGGCACAGTTGCTCACCGCGCACGGCGTGACCGCGCCGGAGCCCGCACCCGCCCAGGCCTGGCAGCCGCAACCACTCGCGCCGCCGAGCGCTCCCACCGAGACGGTCGCGAGACCCGTTCCCGCGTCGGGTATTCCGCTCGAAGTCGACCACGGGCTGCAACGCATGTGGATGATCTTCGAAGACGCCGCCCGCTCGGCCGCCGCGCTGGTCTCGGCCCGCGACTACGCGACCAAACGCCTGGATCAGGAACTCTCCGAAGCGGTGTCGAATCCGGCGACCCGCAATACCCCCGCCGCCGACGCGGCCCGCGCGCAAGCACAACGTCGGCACGACGAACTGGTCGCCTTGGCCGACGCCGACCACCGTCGCGACAGCGACCAGCTCGGCCAAGAGATCGCCGAAGCCGACGCCGCCATGCCCGCCGCGCTGGCCTCGTGGCTCGCTCCCGCATGGACCACCCGCGCCGCCCGCGCCGACGGCATCCGGCTCGGCGAGCTCTACGCCCTCGACCGCGGCGGCCTGCGCGTGCCGTATTGCGTTCCGGTGCCGCTGAATCGTCCACTCTGGGTCGACACCGAATCCACCGCCGCCGCCTCACGCGTGGTCGGCGCCCTGGTGGCCCGACTCGTCGCCGCGATCCCCGACAAGCCGACCAAGGTCGACCTGATCGACCTCACCGGCGGCCTGCGCACCCTCGCCGCCCCCCTCGCGCCGCTGTTGGCGGGCCCGGTCATCGCCGACCACGGCGACATCTCCGCCCGCCTCGCCGAACTCGCCCACGCGGCCGAACTCGCCGACATCGCTTACAACAGTGGACAAGCCGTACCCCCCACCGAACACCGCATCCTCGTCGCCGCCGACTTCCCCCACGGCTACCAGGGCAGCGACGTAGTGCGCCTGGGTCAACTGATGGTGCGCGGCGACCTGATCGGCCTGTCCCTGGTCATCGTCGGCAGCGGCAGCGGCGAATTCGGTGACGGCCCAGTAGATCTCCTCGCCCAGTCGTGCAGGCACCTCCCCACCCTGCCCGGCACCCCCCTGTTCGACCCATGGACCGGCAACGCCTGGGAACTCGACCTCGACATGCTCCCCGCCGAACCCGAACTCCAGGCCCGCTACCTACGGATGTAGTGCGGGAGTGTTCGTCGGGCCCGCTTCGGTCAGTTCAGAACCGATACCGGTCGCGAGCTGACCGTGGCCTGTCGGGGGCGCAGGAACTCCGGGAGCCAGGGGAGTAGCGGGTCGAGGGCGCGGTCGAGGACTCCGCCTGCGGGGTCGTCGACGAAATCGCGGCGGACCACGTCGTGCTGTGGGCGCAGGATCTCGTAGACGATCAGGGCGCACAGGCCGAGCACTGCCAGGTCGCGCAGGACGACGGTGCCGGTGAACCACTGTTCGGGCAGGCCCTTGTTGTCCTCGCCGAGGTAGTAGTACATGCGCGGCACCCAGACCAGCGCGTCGATCGTCATCCAGGCCAGCAGGATTCGGCGATGTGGCAGCGCGAGTACCGCCAGCGGCACCAGCCACAGCGAGTACTGCGGGCTCCACACCTTGTTCGTCAGCAGGAAGGCCGCGACGACGAGGAAGCACAGCTGGGTCAGACGGGGACGGCGTGGCGCGGTGAGGGCCAGGTAGGCGATGCCCGCGCAGGCGGCGACGAAGGCCAGCAGCGAGACGGTGTTCAGGATCGTCGGCGGCTCGCCGTGTCCGAGCTGCCCGTCGAAGCCCGACCAGCCGGTGAACGAGGTGATCACGTTGTAGATCGAATCGGGATCGGCGTGGCGAGTGGTGTTGAGGCGGAAGAACTCTCGCCAACCTTCTGGATACAGCGCCGCGATCGGCAGGTTCACCGCGGCCCAGGTGCCCGCCGCGGCGAGCACGGTGAGGGTGGCCGCGCCGAGCGGACGCAACGCGAAAAGGTGTGTCCTCGCGGGTGTTTCACGCAACCAAGTGCGAGCGGCCTCGAGACTGTCGACATCGCGCAACCGCAGCGCGGCTCGCGCGGCGGGCTGACGCTGCATCGGATCGATCCGCATGCACAGCACCACGATCGGTCCGAGCAGCAACAGTGGATACAACTTCGCCGCCCCGCCGAGTCCGAGCAGGATGCCCGCGAGCACCGGCTTACGCCGCGCCCACGCCAACAGTCCGGTGGCCGCGAAAGCCGTTGCCAGCGCATCGAAATTCGTGAACATGTGCACGATCACCAACGGCGACACCGCGATCAACGCGGCGTCCCACACCCGTCGCCCGGCTAATCGCGACGAGGCCCAGACCGTGATCAGCCAGCCGACCGAAAGGCCGAGCGCGACAACGTTGAAATACACCACCACCGACATCGCGCCGGGCAGCGGTAGGTGGTCCCAGACATTGCCGATCTGCATCGCCGCGTACTGGTACAGGCCCGAAAGCACCGGATACTCCATGTATCTGGTCTCGGTGCCACCGTCGGGCGTCGATTCGGTCCAGGATTTCTTGTACGGGAACGCGCCCTCGTTGAGCCGTTCGGCGCCGTAGAGCGGCACCGTGTCGGAATAGCACATGGCCACGTACTGGCGACCGTTGTTCCAGTCCAGCATCAGACCGCCGTCGCCGTCGCTCGTCTGCTGGATGCAGCCCGCCTTGGCAGTCCAGCCCAGCGCCAGGAAGATCACCGTGAAGGCGAACATCACCCGCAGCGGGGTCCAGAACCGCACGCGTCCGATCAGCGCGTGATCGCCGACCGGGCCGCCGATCACGGTGGAGAGTTGCGCCGTGAGTGAGTCGTTGCGGCTTGGCCGGTCCCGCGCGTCGATCGAGCGCAGGTCGGGCGCCAGCCGGGCGGGCGCCACGTAACCCTCGCGGCCCAGCCGGGTACCGCTCGACGCCGGCTGGTCCGCGAGTTGCTGATCGGTCACGACATCCGAGGCTACCGGTGGTTACCGAGATCGGGTCGGCGTGGTTCCCGCGTCGCTCTCGTTGTCGTTACCTGTGGCGCCGTTGCTCGGTCTGTTCGACCCGCCGTTGCCGTTTCCTGGCGTCGCGGGCGAGCCCTCGGGTCCGGCCGTCGGCTGACCGGGCAGCGGGCCCGCGCCGGTCTCAGCGGGGGTCTGCTGCGACTGCGGCACCGCGGGCTGCTGCACCCCGGGCACCGGAATCCGGATGCCGGGCAGGATCTCGACCTGCGAGGGGACGATCACCGGCGGCACGATCGCGGGCACGGTGGTGGACGGCGCGGTGTAGGGCGCCGACCATTCCGGCACACCGGCCTGGCCCTTGATCGGGGCGGGCTTGGGGAACGACTCGTTCGACGTACCCGACAGCGCGCCGTCCATCGTCGCCTTCCAGATGTCGGAAGGCAGACCGGAGCCGTAGATGGGGCCGCCGCCGTAGTTCTTGAGCGCGTCGCCCTGCTCGGTGCCGACCCACACCGCGGTCGACAGCGACGGGGTGTAACCGACCATCCAGGCGTCGCGGTTGTTGCCGGTGTCGCCGAGCTGGTGGGTACCGGTCTTGGCCGCGGACTCGCGGCCACCGGCCAGGTTGTGGTTGCGCGAGTAGGCCGCGATCGGCTTCATCGCCGCGGTGACGTTGTCGGCCACGGCCGCGCTCACCCGCTGCTCGCCTGCGGGCTCGCCGCGATCGAGCAGCACCTGTCCGTCGGCGGTGACGACCTTCTGCACGAAGTGCGGTGCGTGGTACACGCCCGACGCCGCGAGGGTGGCGTAGGCCGAGGCCATGTCGAGCGGGCGCGACTGGTACTGGCCCAGCACGATGCCGTTGTTGGGGCCGACGCCGCCGGGCTCGGTCAGCGTCTCGCCGATGCCGGGCAGCTCGGTGGCGATACCGAGCTTGTGGCCCATATCGGCGATCTTCTGTGGACCGTTCTGCATGTCCAGCTGCATACGGTAGAAGCTGGTGTTCAGCGAACGCTTGAGCGCCTCGGCGATGGTGCACATACCGCAGCCCTCGCCCTCGACATTGCCGATCTTGATGCCGTTGACGGTGATCGGCGAGCTGTCGTAGAGCTGCGAGAGCGGAATGCCCTGTTCGAGATTGGCGGCGAGGCCGATCGCCTTGAACGAGGAGCCCGTCGGCAGACCGGCATTGGCGAAGTCGAAGCCCTGACCGTCGCTGCCGCCGTAGTAGGCGCGAACCGCGCCGGTGCGCGGGTCGACCGAGACCACGGCGGTGCGCAGGTTCTCCGGCTCGCCTTCGAGCTTGCCCTGCGCGGCCTTGATCGCGGCGTCCTGTGCCTTCTGGTCGATCGTGGTGGTGATCTGCAGACCCTCGGTGTTCAGCTGCTGCTCACTGATGCCCGCGGACGAGAGCTCCTTGAGCACCTGGTTCTTCACCAGGCCCTCGGGACCACCGTCGTTGTTCTTGTCGCCCAGCGATTCCAGCGTGACCACCTGGGGGTACTGCATCCCCTGGCGCTCCGTCGCGGGCAGGTTGTTCTCCGCGACCATGCCGTCGAGCACGTAGCCCCAGCGCGACCTGGCGCCGTCGGGGTTCTTTTCCGGGTCCAGCATCGAGGGCAGCTGGATCGTCGCGGCCAGGACCGCGCCCTCGGCCACGGTCAGCTCCTGGACCGGCTTGCCGAAGTACGCCTTGGACGCGGCGTCGATGCCGTACGCGCCACGACCGAAGTAGATCGTGTTCAGGTAGGCGGCGAGGATGTCTTCCTTGCTCCACTGGCGCGCCATCTTGGCCGAGATCACCAGTTCGTGCATCTTGCGCGTCATCGACCGCTCGTCACCGACCAGCGCGTTCTTCACGTACTGCTGGGTGATCGTGGAACCACCACCGGCGCTTTCCTTGCCGAGGACGTTGTCGCGGGCGGCGCGGGCGAAGCCCGAGACCGAGAAGCCGGGGTTGGTGTAGAAGTCACGGTCCTCGGCGGCGATCACGGCATTGCGCACGTGCGGCGGGATCTGATCGATCGAGACCTCGGTGCGGTTGCCCTGCGGCGGGACCACCTTGCTGATCTCGGTGGTGCCGTCGCTGGCGAAGATCGTCGCTACCTGGTTGGTCTCCAGATCGCCCGGCTTCGGCACCGAAACCGCCGTGTAGGCGACCAGGAACACCGCACTCGGCACGACGATGGCCAGGGCCATCAGTACGTAGAGCGTGCGGCGAACGATTCGCCACGGCGATTTCTTGACCGCGCCATCACTACCCGAGCCGTCGTCGCCCCCGCTGCCGTCGCGGCGGTTGCGCGGACCGGTCGGCGGTGGTGTACCGCCCGCGGCCCGACGTTCACCGGTGGTCGGGCCCGCGGTGGCGCGCCGTTCACCGGAGATGGGGCCACCGGGGCGTTGACCCGCTCCGGCACGCGCGGCCGCGGCGGCGCCGCCCGCGCGGGCGGGCCGGGCCAGATCGTCGTTCGCGCCGCGCACGGTCCGGGGCTGACCGGGACGCACAGTCGACTCGTCGAGGCCGCCGGGATGCGGCAACTTCTGCGTGGCGCCTGCGGCGGGCGCGCCGGGCCGACCCGGCTGCACCGGCCGGCCCTGCGGCGGCCTGCCCTGACCGGGCGCGCCTTGCGGAACCGGACCACCCTGCGGTCCACCCGGACGCTGCGGAGGCTGACCCGGCCGACGCGGCGGCATCCCACCGGGCGGCGGCCCCTGCTGACGATTCGGCGGCGGCCCCTGCGGACCACGTCCACCGGGCACCGGGCCACCCTGCGGGCGCCCGCCCTGCGGGGGACCACCGGGCGCACCCTGCGGGCGCGGTCCGGCGGGCGGCATCGGCCGACGCGGCGGGGGACCGCCGGGACGATCACCCGACTGCGGGGGGAGACCCGATTGCGCACCCCGAGCCGGACGACCGCCGCGCGGATCATCGCCGTGGGGGGAGGACTCGTAGGGCGAACTCACTGACCAGATCTCCATAACTTGTAAGGTTCGGACACACAACATCCGCGCCGGAGTACCGGCGCGGAGAGGGTGCACCCCGAACAGTGGCGCATCACGCGGTGGCCACCATTACTTGTGCGGGCAGCGCGTTACTCGGCAGCCCTGTCGCTCGACAAGCCATCATTCGGCAGCAGAGCGCCGGGCTCGCGAACTCGTCCGTCGCCTGGCAGGCGCGGGAGCCGTGCCGAGCACGTACGACTGCACCAGATGATTCCAGCTGCACGAGCGGCATACCTCGACGACATGCACCGAGAATTCTTCGTTCGACTCGGCCATCCGAATCAGTTCCTCGGGCGTCCGCGCCGACCCGGCCGCTTGGCCGAGCCCATCGCCGAACACCCACGAAACCAACGTCAGCTGCTCTTTTCGACAGATCGGACAGGTCGCCTCGCTGCCTCGGCCGTGGAACTTCGCGGCCCTGAGCAGATAGGGATTCGCATCGCACACCTCGGCGACGCCGACCCGCCCCGCGTAGACATCGGCCAGCAGGGACCTGCGCCGAAGCGCATAGTCCACCACCTGCCGCTGAATTCGCACGATCACCAGAGTAGCGGGGTTCGGATTCACGTGCCCACGGCATCGTTTGATCCGACTTTGCCGATTAAACTCCCGATACCGGGGTTCATCCGGATGTTTTCGCAGGTGAGGTGACCCACGGCCATGGCTGATTCCGGGCAGCGACGGGCCGCCGTCGATTCGGTGCTGCGCGCACGTGACATCGATCGCGCACAGGTGTCGACCGTGCTTGACGCGGCCTACGCCGAGGGCCAACTCGGCGCGCAGGAGTACCACGACCGCGTCGCGTCGGCGAGCAGCGCGCGCACCGTCGGCGAGCTCGCTCGCCTGACCGCCGACCTGCAATCACCTGCGGTTTTCGGCGAAGACGCCCCCGTCGAACGCCCCCGCCGCCGTGCCCCCGACCAGTACCCGGCCCGCACCAGAGCCAGGTCGACCGACCGCGCGACGACCGTCGCCGCCCTCGACACCGCCCACGCCGACGGCCAACTGGATTCCGACGAACACGCCGCAATGGTCGAATTAGCCGCAGAAGCGCGAACATTGGGCGATTTGTCCACCTTGGTGGCCGAACTTCAACAGCGCCCGGCCGCGCCGACCAAACCTCGCGCCCGCCGGGACCGCACACGGTCGGCGGTCATCGCACTCGCCGCGGTCACCGCCATCGTCGGATTCGTGTGGACGGTCCGCGACGACGAGCCCGCGCCCGCCGCAGCCGCGACGGTGGCAGTCGACTACGACGCGGCATCACCGCTGGTGATTCCCACGCCGATGCTCAATACCCTCGCCGGTTTCGTCCAGTTTCGCGACGATTACCGCGCCATCTTCGGCGACACCGTGGTCGACGAGGCGGTTCTGCACGACGAGCACGCCTCCGCTGTGCGGCGCGTGCCCGGCAATGCGAAATCAACCGCCGATTACACCTATCGCGGTGGCTTCGCGCGGTCGAGTTCGCAGATCAACACCCGTCGGCGCGATGCTGTCGACATCGATCTGGCGCAGGTGAACGTCGAGGCGCTCGGCGCGGCGCTCGCGAAGGCGGCGGTCACCGTGCGGGTACCCAACGGCGCGGTCACCCACTTCCGGATCGCGAACGACAGCTGGGCCGGAGGGCCGGGGATCACGATCTTCGTGCGGAACGAAGTCGCCCAATCGGGCCATTTCGTCCTCGCGCTGTCGGGGGACGTGCTGAAGACCTACCCGTACGAAGGATGACCCAGCGATGAAGCCTCCGTCTCCGACGAACAACCTGCGCGCTCGCGACGCCGACCGCGCCGACGTGTGCTCGGTACTCGATGCCGCCCTTTCCGACGGCCAGCTCAGCGCCGCTGAGCACGAGACCCGCACCGCCACCGCGATGCGTGCCGAGAACTTCGCCGCCCTCGACCGTCTCGTCGACGATCTACAGGTCCCGGCCGAACTCGCCGCCACTCCTGTGGCGCGTGGCGTTGCCCGCGCGCCCCGGCGGTGGTGGATTCCGGTAGGCGCAATCGTGCTCGCCGGACTGCTCGGCGCGGGTGCGGGGCTGCTCGGCCGCACTGTCGGTGACGCCGTCCTCGGCGATCCGCTACCCGACCTCACCACCGGCAACGGATTGGCCCACTTCGTCGCGGACTACCGCGCCGAATACGGCACCACGATCGCCGACGAGCTGACCCTGTATCCGGAATACGCCCTGGTGGAACGTGATTCCGGCAAACCTGGCAAGCAGGACGAGCTGAAGTACCGCGGCGACTTCGAAAACTGGGGTTCATCAGGCTCTCGTCCACCCGACACTCGCTCGTTCGACCTCGCCACCATCGACCTGGCCCGCTATGCCCGCCTCATGTCAGGCGCAGCCGGAACAACCCGCGTCCCCAACGGCTGGGTCTCGCACGTTCTGGTCAGGTATCCGCCCGGCGGCGGCCAAGACGCCGAACTGGAAATCAGCATCTACGTCAAGAACGAAGCCGCGCAAAGCGGATACCTCAAAATCCGTCCCAACGGCGAACCCATCGCGGTGTACCCCGCCTAGCGCTGCAACTCTCCCTCTTCCTGACCTGCGTCGATGACGCATGCGTCACATTCAACTGTGCGTAGATGTATCGCTCCGATATAGTTGGAACTCGCATCCACGGTTAGGTCCGTTCGGCCTGTCAGGTCGACATAGTCAGGGAGTGAGGTCGGCAGTGCTCGAATTGGCGATTCTCGGCCTGCTCCTCGACGCGCCCATGCACGGTTACGAGCTGCGCAAGCGGTTGACGGGCCTGCTCGGAGCGTTCCGGGCCTTCTCCTACGGTTCGCTCTACCCGACGCTGCGCAGGATGCAGGCCGACGGGTTGATCGCCGAGGAGCTTCCGGACGGCGCGCTCGCGCGTCGTGCGCGCCGCGTCTACCGGCTCACACCGGTAGGCCGGGAACGGTTCTCCGAACTCCTTGCCGACACCGGTCCGCAGAACTACACCGATGACGGCTTCGGCGTTCACCTCGCCTTCTTCAGCCGCACTCCCGCCGAGGCGAGAATGCGGATCCTGGAGGGCAGGCGTCGTCAGGTCGAGGAGCGCCGAGAGGGTCTGCGGGAAGCGATCAAGAAGGCCAGCGGGTCACTGGATCGCTACACCAAGCAGCTCCACCAGCTCGGATTGGAATCAAGCGAGCGCGAAGTGCGCTGGCTCAACGAGTTGATTGCGGCGGAGCAATCGACGAAGGCGGCACCACAGAAAGAGGGAAAGAGCGGCCATGAGTGATGTCAACAAGGTTGGATCCGGCGAAGTTCGCGTCGCGATCGTCGGTGTGGGCAACTGCGCATCGTCGCTGGTGCAGGGCGTGCAGTACTACAAGGATGCCGACGAGAACCAGGTCGTTCCCGGCCTCATGCACGTCAAGTTCGGTACCTATCACGTACGCGACGTGAAGTTCGTGGCCGCGTTCGATGTCGACGCCAAGAAGGTCGGCTTCGACCTGGCCGAGGCCATCTTCGCCAGCGAGAACAACACCATCAAGATCTCCGACGTGCCGCCGACCGATGTGACGGTCCTGCGTGGCCCGACCCTCGACGGCATCGGCAAGTACTACGCCGAGACCATCGAGCAGTCCGAGGCGCCCGCGGTCGACGTGGTCAAGGCGCTGAAGGATGCTCAGGTCGACGTGCTGGTCTCGTACCTGCCCGTCGGTTCCGAAGAGGCCGACAAGTTCTACGCGCAGTGCGCGATCGACGCGAACGTTGCCTTCGTCAACGCGCTGCCGGTCTTCATCGCCTCCGACCCGGTCTGGGCGCAGAAGTTCGTCGACGCCGGTGTGCCGATCGTCGGCGACGACATCAAGTCGCAGGTCGGCGCGACCATCACCCACCGCGTAATGGCCAAGCTGTTCGAAGACCGCGGCGTGGTGCTCGACCGCACCTACCAGCTCAATGTCGGCGGCAACATGGACTTCAAGAACATGCTCGAGCGTGAGCGCCTTGAGTCGAAGAAGGTCTCCAAGACCCAGGCCGTCACGTCGAACCTCACCGGTGCGCTCGCGGGCAAGGTCCACGACCGCAACGTCCACATCGGTCCCTCGGACTACGTGGAGTGGCTCGACGACCGCAAGTGGGCCTACGTGCGCCTCGAGGGTCGTGCGTTCGGCGATGCTCCGCTGAACCTGGAGTACAAGCTCGAGGTGTGGGACTCGCCGAACTCGGCGGGCATCATCATCGACGCTGTCCGCGCGGCCAAGATCGCCAAGGACCGCGGCATCGGCGGACCCGTCATCCCGGCCTCGGCCTACCTGATGAAGTCCCCGCCGGTGCAGATCGCCGACGATGTCGCGCGCACTCAGCTCGAGGCGTTCATCATCGGTGCCGATTAATCACTGAACGAAAAGAGCCGGTGCGCACGAACTCTCGTGCACACCGGCTCTTCTTGTCTCAGTCCAGGGAGACGTAGACCTCGACCGAGGTCGGGCCGGTGTAGCGCTCCAACTCCGCCGTGTGCGAGCGGGTGATGGTGCCCGCGTTCTCGGCTTTGATCACCTGTGCCCACGCGGTGCGCAGCAGATCGTAGGGCTTGTCCGAGACCACGAACTTGGCGTAGCGGCCCGCGGGAATGCGGGTGAGTACATCACCTTCGTCGATGTCGTCCAGCCCGGCTACCTCGTAGCCGAGCACGGCCACCGCGTGATCGTTCTGGCCGATATAGGCAGCTGCGCGGGGAACCGTCTTCTCCCGCGACAGATACCGATCCCAGGTGAAATTCACCAGATCAAGATCACGAGCGGTCACCTCACGGCCGGCCAACGGCACGGTGAGACCCGCGACGAAGCCGTCGTCGAGGGTGACGATTTCGAAATCCACGGCCATCAGCTGTCCTTCTCCTCGGTCAGCGAAACGAAGATCTCGACCGTGCGCTCGTCGGGATACTGCTCGCAATCGCCGGTATAGGCGCGCACGAATTCGCCCGCGGCCTCCGCGTCCCACACCTGGCGCCACAGCCCGACGATGGTATCGCCGAGGTTGTCGCCGCTGGCCACGAATCGCGCGTAGCGCCCCGCCGGAATCCGGCCGAGCACGTCGCCTGGCTGCAGGTCGGCGAGGGTTTTGCACTCGTATCCGACGATGTGAGTCAGGTAGGAGTTGATCTCCGGCGCGAAATCGACATAGCCCGTCGCGACCGGCCCCGGTAACGTCCTCGCCCGCAGGTGCGCCCACGCCTCGACCACTTTGGCGCGGCGCGGCCCCTCGACGGCGAGCGCCGGGCTGCGAAGCACCGTGCCCGCGATCAGCGTCTCGGGACGGTCAACGACATTGAAATCCACCTGCGTAGCCCCTATGTCTAGTGTCGTCGCATGTCGGTACCGACCGCACATCCTCCCGTATCGGTCCGACAGGTTCCGCGCCGGGATCATTCGACCCCTGGTCGGGCGGTTCGCGCTCTGGGCAACGATGTTGCCATGTCGCCAGGGTAGTCGGGTCCGGGTGCGCCAACTCGTGATCTAGCGCGGCCCTTCGCCACCGAGCCCGGGGAACAATTCACCCGGTGTCGACGGGTTCGGCGCGGGCGGAATGACGATCAACGGCGGCGGCGCGGGGCGCGGTGAGCTCGTCGGCGGACCGAAGATATCGAAGCCGCCGCCCGGCGTCGGCGCCACACCGGTACCCGGAGTCGGCACCAGCGGCGGACTGGACAGCGGTGGCACCTCGAACTGTTCGACCGGCGTTCCGGCCAGCGCCGTGTCCATCGTCTGCTTCCAGATGTCGGCGGGCAGGCCCGAACCCCAGACGGCCCCACCGCGTCCCGTGCGCAACGGCTGCGGGTGCTCGGTGCCCACCCACACCGCGGTGGACAGGGAGGGCGTGTACCCGACCATCCACGCGTCCTTGTTGTCCTTGCTCTCGCCGAGCTGAGTGGTTCCCGTCTTGCTCGCCGACTGCCTGCCGCCTGCGAGCCCGTGGCCGTTGGAGTAATTGGCGATCGGCACCATCGCCGACGTAGTCGCATCGGCGATCTCGGCGGAGATCCGCTGCTCGGGCTCTGAATGTCTCTTGCCCGTCGCGGTTTCCCAGCTGCGGTCGAGCAGCACCCGCCCGTCCCCGGTGCTCACCTTCTGCACGAAGTACGGCTGGTGATAGACCCCGGACGCGGCCAGCGTCGCGTACGCCGACGCCATGTCGAGGGGGCGCACCAGATACTGGCCGAGCACGATGCCGTTGAGCGGATAACCGTCCGGCTCCGCGAGGCTCACGCCGTCGACGCCGGGAATGTACTCGGGGATTCCGGCCAGGTGCGCGGCCTCGGCGATCGAGCGCGGACCGTCGGCCATCGTCATGGTGAGCCGGTAGAAGCTGGTGTTCAGCGAGCGTTTGAGTGCCTCGGCGAGCGAGCATCGCCCGCACGAGTCGCCCTCGACATTGGTGATCTCGGTTCCGCGGTCGGTGATGGGCGCGCTGTCGATCGCCCGCGAGATGGGAATGCCTTGCAGTTGGGCGGCGACGAGGGCGAAAACCTTGAACGCGGAGCCTGTCTGGAGCGGCGCCTGCGCGAAATCGAACCCGGTCCCGTCCTCACCGCCGTAATAGGCGCGCACCGCCCCGCTGCGCGGATCGATCGACACCACCGCCGAGCGCAGTTCCGGCGGCTGCCACGACAACCGCTCACGCACCGATTCCACCGCGCCCGCCTGCGCCGCGGCATCGATGGTGGTGGTGATCTGCAGTGCGCCCGTATTGATGTCGGCGTCGTCGAGACCGGCGGCACGCAATTCGCGCAGTACCTGGGTGCGGATATGCCCTTCCGGTCCGAGCGCGACGGCTTCGGCGGGCACATCGTCGAGCGGGATGATCGCCGGGAACTCCGTCGCGTCGCGGTCGCCCGGCGCGAGCGCGGTCATCTCGACCATCCCGTTGAGCACGTACTGCCAGCGCGCCCGCAACTGATCGAGATGGTTCTCCGGATCCAGCACCGAGGGTGAGCGGATCACTGCCGCGAGCACCGCGCCCTCGGCGAGGGTCAACTCCGGCACCGGCTTGTCGAAATAGGCCTTCGACGCGGCGGCGATCCCGTATGCCCCACGCCCGAAGTAGATGGTGTTGAGATAGGCGGACAGGATCTCGTCCTTGCTCCACTGCCGTGCCATCTTGGCCGCGATGATCAGCTCGCGCATCTTGCGGGTGACGGTGCGTTCGGAGCTGAGGAAGGCGTTCTTCACGTACTGCTGGGTGATCGTCGAGCCGCCGCCCGCGTTGTCCTGTCCGCTCACATTGTCGCGAGCGGCCCGCAGGAAGCCGTTGGTCGAGTACCCGGCGTTGGTATAGAAGGTGCGATCTTCGGCCGCCAGCACAGCGTCGCGCACCGGATACGGCACATCGGTGAGCGGAATGGGAATCCGATTGCCCTGTGGCGGAATGAATTTCGTCAGCACCGTGGTGCCGTCGGCGGCCAGCACGGTGGCGGGCTGCTCGACCGCGACCTCGGCCGGTTCGGGGATCTCCGAACTCCAGTACACCGCGACGAACAGCAGCGCGGGCACACACACGAAGATCACGAACAACGCGAGCAGCAGCCGCCGGATGCGTTGACCCCTGGTGCGCCGCTTACGTTCCGAGGGCTGTTCGTCGGTGCCGAGCCGGGCGGCCTGTTCCCGTCGTGCGCGACCTTTGTCGCGGGGCTCGTCGGTGGCGGCCAGTCGTGCCGCCTGTTCCCGTCGCGCCGCACCCTTGCTCGGCTTCTGGTCCTTCGCCAGTGGATCGCGGAACCCGGCTATCGAGGTATACGGCACGTCATCATCGGAACGCCCGCGCCCGCGCTGGGAGGCCACACCATCTCCTTTCGGAGCGAGCAGAAGAACTCACCTGCACCGATGTCGATATCGGTGCAGGCGACTCTACCCGGCGGTAGCGGCTAAACCCGGCAGGTCAGCTCTTGACGCCGCCCGCGGTGAGACCGGAGATGATGCGACGCTGGAAAATCAGCACCATGATCACCAGCGGCACGGTGACGATCACGCCCGCCGCCATGATGGCCGCGTATGGCTGCACCAGCGGGTCGTTGCCCGAGAAGCTCGCGATCGCGACCGTCACCGGTTTGGTGTCGTCGCCCGACAGCAACCTGGCCAGCAGGTACTCGTTGATCGAGGCGATGAACGCCAGGATCGCGGTGGTGAACACCGCGGGCGCGGCCAGCGGCAGCATGATCAACCGGAAGGCCTGGAACTTGCTCGCGCCGTCGATGCGCGCGGCCTCTTCGAGCTCCCACGGCAGTTCGGCGAAGAACGAGGCCAGGATGTAGACCGTCATCGGCAGCACGAACGAGATGTTCGGGATGATCATCGCCTGGTACTGCCCGATCCAACCGATATCGGTGAACAGCTGGAACAGCGGCGTCACCAGCACCACGGCCGGGAACATCGACGCCGACAGGATCAGCCCCGAGATCAGGTACTTGCCCGCGAAGGCCATCCGGGCCAGCGCGTAGGCCGCGAGCACACCGAGGATCAGCGCCACGGCGGTGGTCGCCGATCCGATGATCACACTGTTGAGCAGCGCCTTGCCGAAGTCGTTGCCGCGGCTGGTGTCGAAGGCGTTGCGGAAGTTCTCCAGCGTCACGTGGGTCGGCCACGGGGTGCTGTCGAAGGTGTGGGCCGGGTCGCGGAACGCCACCACGGCCATCCAGTAGAACGGCCCGAGGCCCCAGATCAGCACGATGGCCACACCCAGGTAGAGCCGCGCCGTGCCGAGTCGCTTACTCCACGGCACCGGCTGCACCGGCAACGAATTCGTTTCGGCGGCAGAATCTTTCGTCATCACAATGCTCATCAGTTCGCCTTCCGCTGATCTTCTTGCGTGCGAACAGCGTTGGCGCCCAGCACCTTCACCAGAATGAACGCGATCGCGAAGACGAGCAGGAAGGTGATCACCGACAGTGCCGCGGCGCTGTTGGGACCTTGGCGCACCTGCTCGACCACCAGGATCGACAGCGTGTTGGTCGACGGGTTACCCAGCGTCATGATCGCGGGCAGGTCGTACATGCGCAGCGCGTCCATGGTGCGGAACAGCACCGCCACCAGCAGTGCGGGCTTGAGCAGCGGCAGCGTGATGTGCAGGAACCGCTGCCAGGCCGACGCGCCGTCGACCTTGGCCGCCTCGTACACATCAGCCGGAATCACTTGCAGCCCAGCGAGAATCAGCAGCGCCATGAACGGCGTGGTCTTCCACACGTCGGCCGCGATCACCGCGAAGCGCGATGCCCACATATCCGAGGTCCACAGGATGTGCGTGCCGAGCACTCGGTTCACGACGCCGTCGTACTGGAACATGAACTCCCACAACCGCGCTGTGACGGCGGTGGGGATCGCCCACGGGATCAGCACGGCGGCGCGCAACAGCGCCCGGCCACGGAAGGTCTTGCCCATCACCATGGCCATGCCGAGCCCGAGCAGGGCCTCGAGCGACACCGTGATCACGGTGAAGAACAGGGTGATCCCGACGGCCGACCAGAACTGTGAGCCGAGGGTGCCGGTCGGGCACGACACCGTGCCCGACAGCGACCCGCACTGCTGCAGCAGCCAGTGCGTGTAGTTGCTGAATCCGGCGCTGCCGCCCTCGACGAACATCCCGGTGGCCGGGTCGATGCCGGAGTCCTTCGAGAAGGACATCGAGATCGCCTCGACCACCGGATATCCGATGACCACGGCCAGTGCGACGAGCACGGGCGCGACGAACAGCCACGCCTTGCCGGATTGTCGCAGTTCCAGCGCTAGCCCGCGCTGCTTGACTCCCGAAGGATCCGACACCGTTACTACTCTCCTACGGTCTGGTCGGGTCCGCTGCGCGTACCGCTACGAACCGGCGGTCTCGATGCCCTTTTGCATGCCGGCGACTGCGTCGTCGACGGACTTCGTGCCGTTGAGGGCAGCATAGGCGTTGTCCTGGATGGCCTTCGACACCGCGGGATAGAACGGGGTCACCGGACGCGGCACCGCGCTGGCGATGGATTCCTTCAGCGTGGGCAGGTATGGCATCTTCGCGATCAGGGCCGGGTCGTCGTAGAGCGAGGAGCGCACCGAGGGCAGCGAGCCCGAGGCGATGATCTGCTGCGCCTCTTCGCTGATCAGGTAGCGAACGAAGTCGGCGGCGGTGGCCTTGTTCTTGGAGAACGCGCTGATCGCGGCGTTGTAGCCACCGAGGGTGGAGGCGCCGACGCCGGTGTTGCCCGGCAGCGGGGCGACGCCGAACTTGTCCTTCACCGCGGAGCCCTCCGCGGATGCCTGGGCGAAGAGGTAGGGCCAGTTGCGCAGGAACAGCAGCTTGCCCGACTCGAACGCGCTGGCGCTCTCGCCTTCCTTGAAGGTGATGGCTTCCTTGGGGATGTCACCGTTCTTGTAGGCGTCGACGAGGACCTTCAGGCCCGCCTTCGACTCCGGGCTGTTCACGGTGGGGGTCTTGCCGTCGGCGCCGACGAAGCTGCCGCCGAAGGCGTTGATGACCTCGGAGGTGTTCACGGTCAGGCCCTCGTAGGGGGCGAGCTGGCCGGCGTAGCAGCCGATGTTGTTGTCGCGGGCCACCTGGCACTGGCCGAGCATCTCGGTCCAGGTCTTGGGCGGGTTGGGCACCAGATCCTTGCGGTAGTACAGCAGGCCGCCGTTGGTGTTCTTCGGCGCCGCGTACAGCTTGCCGTTGTAGGTGGCGCTGGCCACGGTCGGCGCGAGCAGCGGCGCGGTGTCGATCGCGAAGCTGTCCTCGAGCGGCTGGATCCAGCCCTTGGCCGCGAACTCGGCGGTGTTCGGCACGTCGAGGGCGACCACGTCGTAGCCGTCCTGCTTGGCGCGGAAGTGCTCGGCGAGGTCGTCGTGCTGCTGGGTGCCGTCGGCGGACTGCTCCTTGAACGTCACCAGCTCGTTCGGATGCGCGGCGTTCCAGCGGTCGATGAGCTGTTTGACCACACCGGTTTCGGTGGTGTCCTTGCCTTCGACGTAGGTGATCGGGCCGCGGCCCGTCAGGTTCTGGTCGAGCGCGTTGCCACCGTCGTCACTGGAGCAACCACTGGCGAACGTTGCGGTGAGCAACGCGATCGAGGCAGCAGCCATCGTCGCTCTGGGGACAAACTTCAAGGCCATCGCAGACACTCCAGGGTCAAGACGTGAGCAGCAGCACACCGTGCGGTGCAACAGGCAACATACATGGTGAGTGGTCCCCGCGTCCGATCGTCCTGGTCTTCGGCTTACTTCCCGGTCAGTTCGCTTACGATTCGCTGTCGGTGCCGTGCCCTACCCTCGACACCGTGACCAGTCCACCGCCGTCGACGCCCGATCGGATGCTCACCCGCATCGGTGGTTTGCTGCGTAAAGCCGAGTCCACCGACAATGCTCACGAGGCCGAAGCCTTCCTCGCCGCGGCCCAACGGCTGGCGACGAAATCCTCGATCGATCTGGCCGTGGCGCGCTCGCATGTGGCCTCGCGTGAGCGCAGGTCGGTCCCTGTTCAGCGGATTGTTCCGATCGGCGAACCGGGCCGAAAGGGCCTACGCACCTACGTCCAGCTGTTCGTCGCGATCGCGGGCGCCAACGACGTTCGCTGCGATGTCGCCCGTACCTCCGCCCAGGTCTACGCCTATGGCTTCGCCGCCGACATCGATACCTGCGAAGCGCTCTACGCGAGCCTGCTCATTCAAATGGTCCGAGCGTCGGACCACTACATCAAATCCGGCTCCTACCGCGAGGCGACGGTCAGCAAGATCGTCACCGAGAAGCGCCTCGGTCGTACCGTGCGCCGCAAGGTGGAGGTCCCGGTGGCAGGCGTCACTGCCCGCCTGAACTTCCAGATGGCCTTCGCCGCCCGGATCGGCGCCCGCCTGGCCGAGGTGAAAGCTGAGGTCGTCGCCGAGGCATCGGTCGTGGAATCGACGGGAACCGCCCTTGCCCTGCGCGACAAAGAGGTCGCACTCACCGATTTCTACACAGCTACCTCCGAGGCTCGCGGAACGTGGCGAGGCCCGCAAACCTCGACCGGTCATTCGGCGGCGGCTCGGCGGGCAGGCGACCGAGCGGGTCGTACCGCCCGCCTCGGCACCGCACCGGAACTCCCCGCCGCACGCGGGAAGCTGTCGGGTCGATGAGCTGTGTCGCCGGGTAGTTCTGAACGGCCGCAGCGCGACAGTCAGCGCGCCAAGGTCTACGACGGTGAGCAGTTGGTGCGTGGGGTCTTCGATCGTGCCGACGAGTTCGGGCATCGGACGGTCGATGTCTACGGCTCGCAATTGACATTGCCGGTGGAGCGCCGCTTCGCCTCGGTGGAGTCGGTGCAGAGCTATGCCGACAAGGTGCTGGCGCTGAATTGGGTTCGCGCGAAATGGGAGCGGGCCGCGGTATCGATCAGGGTCCGCGCCCGTGGTGGTGCCGCGGCCGCGCACTACGAGCCGGAGACCGCCGTTCTCGCCGTCCCGCTTCACACCGGTTCCACCGCATGGGCGCTTCGCGAATTGGTGGTCCTGCACGAACTCGCCCACCACCTGTCGCCCGATTCGGCGGCAGCACCGCACGGGCCCGAATTCTGTAGCCGCTATGTCGAATTGGTCGACGGTGTGATCGGCCCGGAGGCCGCCTTGCTGATTCGAACTACGTTGACCGGTTGCGGTGTTCGTTTCGGCTAACCGCGCTCGAGCAGTGCGCTGACTCGCTCGTAGCGCCGCAGCCACCAGTCGACCCGCTCGGGATCGGGGTGTCGGTACTTGTCCAGCAACGCGGGGTCGGGCTCCGGCGGCGAAGTCGGGACCGGCAACCAGCCGTCGACCGGCAGCAACGACTCCGCCACGAGATCACCTTCGAACAGTGCGAGAGTGCCGAGACCACAGGCGAATTCGAGCTCGGGCAGCGCGCCCGCCAACGCCAGCTGCGCCGCCAAGCCGACGCTGGTCTCGAGCGCCGACGAGACCACAGTCGGCAGCCCGGCCGCCCCGGCGACCGCCAACGCTCGTCGTACCCCACCCAACGGCGTGCACTTGAGCACCGCCACATCAGCGGCCCCCGCCACCGCCACCCGCATCGGATCCTCGGCCCGCCGAATCGACTCGTCCGCCGCGATCGGCACCGAGACGCGGCGGCGTACCTCGGCCAATTCCGCTACGGTCCGGCACGGCTGTTCTACGTATTCCAAACCTCCGGCGGCCTTATCGATTTCCTCGATATGCCGAACAGCGGTCTCCACATCCCACACCGCGTTCGCATCGACCCGCACAGCTCCCGATTCCCCGATCGCCTCCCGCACCGCCGCCACCCGAGCCACATCCTCGGCCAGCGAGTCGGGATGATCCGCCACTTTCACTTTCGCGGTCGCACAACCGGATTCCCGAACGATCCGGCCTGCTCGCTCAGCATCCACAGCGGGCACAGTGCAATTCACGGGAATCCGATCTCGCACCGGCGCAGGCCACCCCACTGTCACCTGTTCGACAGCGGTAGCCAACCACCCAGCCGCTTCGCGATCGTCATACTCGGGAAACGCGCAGAATTCCCCCCAGCCCAACTCCCCGCGAATCAACATCCCCTCGCGCATGGTGATCCCCCGAAACCGTGTCCGCAACGGAATCGCATAGACAAACAGGTCGGCGCTCACCGGACCGATCGTAGAGGTTGCGGCCCGGCCCGGCCCGAGGCTCGAGCCGGACGGCGGCGCTCGCGGTGAGCGCCGCCGTCGCGCGTCACAACCGTTCGATGATGGTGGCGTTGGCCAGACCACCCGCTTCGCACATGGTCTGCAATCCGTAGCGCGCCCCACGCTGCCGCATCGCGTGCACCAGCGTCGTCATCAACCGCGCCCCGGACGCGCCGAGCGGATGCCCGAGCGCGATCGCCCCGCCGTTGACGTTGACCCGGCTCATATCCACACCGGTCTCCTTAGCCCACGCCAGCACAACCGGCGAAAACGCCTCGTTGATCTCGAACAGGTCGATGTCGGCGATCTCCAGACCCGCCCGCCGCAGCACCTTCTCGGTGGCCGGGATGACCGCGGTGAGCATCAGCAACGGGTCGTCGCCCGCGACGGAGAAGCTGTGGAGCCGGGCCAACGGCCGCAGCCCGAGTTGCTCGGCGCGTTCGCTGGACATGATCAGCACCGCGGAACTTCCGTCGCTGACCTGGCTGGCCGAGGCGGCGGTGATCTCCCAGCCGATCTGCGGGAACCGCGCCGCCATCGCGGGGTCGTAATAGGCGGGCTTCAATTTCGCGAGGGTCTCGATGGTGCTGCCGACCCTGATTCCCTCGTCGGTGTTCAATCCGTTGATCGGCGCGAGTTCATCGGCGAAGAGTCCGTCTTTGGTTGCCCGAGCGGCCTTTTCATGACTGCCGAGGGCGAATTCGTCGAGCTGGGTTCGCGTCAGGCCCCACTGCGCGGCAATGAGCTCGGCGCTGATTCCCTGCGGGACGAGATCCTCGGGATAGCGCTGCGCGAAGGCGATGCCGGACAGATCGGTGGCGCCGAGCACGCTGGCGCCCATGGGAACTCGTCCCATCGATTCCACGCCCGCCGCCACGACGATGTCATAGGCCCCTGCGATAACCCCCTGTGCCGCGAAGTGGATCGCCTGCTGGCTGCTGCCGCACTGCCGGTCCACCGTCGTGGCGGGCACAGATTCCGGATACCCGGCGGCCAGTGCGGCCCGCCGAGTCATGTTCGCCCCCTGTTCGCCGACCTGGGTGACGATGCCGCCGATCACATCGTCGATCAGCACCGGATCGATCCCGCTGCGCTCGACCACCGCGCGCAGGCTGTGCGCCAGCAGATCAACCGGATGAACGTCGTGAAGTGCGCCGTTCGGCTTACCCCGCCCGATCGGGGTGCGTACCGCTTCGACGATGACCGCGTCTCGCATGGGAGTCCTCTTTCGACAACGCTGGCTCTATCTAACAATAGTCAGCGTAGTCGCTAACTATCATCGACTCAAGTCAGATTCGCTATGATGTCCCTCATGGGAGCCGTGATGGAGGGACCTCTGGCCGATCTCAGCAAATGGGACACGGCGGGCTGTTCCATCGCCAGGGCCATGGACCTCATCGGCACCCGCTCCGCGATGCTCATCCTGCGCGAGGCCTACTACGGCACCCGCCGCTTCGACGGGTTCGCCCGCCGCGTCGGCATCACCGACGCCGCCGCCGCGGGCCAACTTCGCAAACTCACCGCCGCCGGCCTCCTGGAAAAACGCCCCTACCAGGAAGAAGGCAAGCGGACCCGGCACGAGTACGTCCTCACCCAGATGGGCCGAGACCTACTCCCCGCGGTAGTGGCCCTCTGGCAATGGGGCGACGCCTACCTCCAGCCCGGCCCCGCGCCCTTGCTTCGGGTGGACGTCGAGACCGGCGAACCGGTCCGCGTCGATCTCCGCACCGCCGACGGCACCGAAATCCCCCTCGAGCGCCTGGCGGTTCGGGTCAACGAGGACTATCTCCGAGACCGCGCCGAGCGCCGGAAGAAGAAGTCGGACGACTAGGCGCTGAACACGCCGATGGTCACGTCCTCGGTGCCGAGGGCTTGGAACAGGCTGACCCACAGCAGGACGACCGGTTCGGTGCTGCGGGCGGTGTTCAGAGCGCCGAGGTCGACCAGCTGCTCGTCGGCCCAGCCGAAGGAGTTCAGCAACTGCGCCACCTCTTTCTTGGCGGCTGCGTCGTCGCCGCTGAGGAAGACGGTGTGCTGTCCGGGAATTCGGGTCGGGTCGACCATCACCTGATTGTTGGTGGTGTTGAGCGTCTTCACCACGCGGGTGGTGGGGAAGGCCTGCTGGATTTCCTCGGCGACGCTGCCCGCTTCGGGGACAACGAGTTTCGGCGGAAAGCCCTGTGCGAAGTCGAGTGCGTTGGAGACGTCGACAATGATCTTGCCCGCGAGGTTGTCCGCGCCTGCAGCGGTGAGCGCGGCCACCGAGACCGTGCCCGACGTGGCGTTCACGATCAGCTCGGCAGCGCCCGCCGCTTCGGCGAAAGTGCCATGTGTTCCCCCGGTTTCGGCGGCCCAGGCCGCCGCGTCGGCATTGTCGGCAGTTCGCGACCCCATCGTCACCGTGTGCCCGACCTCGACGAGCTTGCTCGCCAGCCGTCGACCCACCTGGCCGGTGCCGAGTACTGCTATGCGCATGTCACTACCTCATGTCGACAGACCTGCCCGGCGATCACCGGCGGCGAGCATCAGCATAGGGCCGGACCAGGCATCGAGCTGAGCGTCTACGCGCACAGCGCAATCGGGCGCGGGCGACTCGATCGACGAGCCGCCCGCGCATCCGAATCAGCGCAGGCGGCGGCCGTCGACGCTGAAGAAGTACACGTGTTCGGAGTCGGTGGTGAGGCGGAGGCGATCGCCCCTGCGCGGCGGGTTGCGCCAATCCACGCGCGCCACAATGGTTTCGCCGGTCTGGCCGTTGACGCCGGTGGACAGGGCGCGGCCGTACACGTACGCGTCGGAGCCGAGTTCCTCCACCACGTCGACCTCCATCTCGAGGCCGCCGTCGCCCACCTCGAGGTGTTCGGGGCGGATGCCGAGCACCACGAAACCCTCACCCGCGTCGGACACCGCACGCGGCACCCGGACGGGATACCCACCGATGGTGACGGTTCCGTTCTCGACGGGCAGCGTGAACAGGTTCATCGCGGGCGAACCCATGAACCCGGCCACGAACATGTTCGCCGGATCGCGGTAGAGGTCGCGCGGCGACGCGCACTGCTGGAGCAGGCCGTCCTTGAGGACAGCGACCCGGTCGCCCATCGTCATCGCCTCGACCTGGTCGTGGGTGACGTAGACCGTGGTGGTCCCGAGCCGCCGCTGCAACTGCGCGATCTGGGTACGGGTCTGCACGCGCAGCTTGGCGTCGAGGTTCGACAGCGGCTCGTCCATCAGGAACACCCGCGGCTGCCGCACGATCGCGCGCCCCATCGCCACGCGCTGCCGCTGCCCGCCCGACAGCGCCTTCGGCTTGCGGTCGAGGTACTGCTCGAGGTCGAGGAGCTTGGCCGCCTCCAGCACCCGCTCGTCGCGCTCGGCCTTGGACACCTTGGCCAGTTTCAGCGCGAAGCCCATGTTCTCCGCCACCGACATGTGCGGGTAGAGCGCGTAGTTCTGGAACACCATCGCGATATCGCGATCCTTGGGTTCGGCGTTGGTCACGTCTTTGTCGCCGATTCGGATGCACCCGCCGTTGACCTCCTCGAGGCCGGCCAGCATCCGCAGCGAGGTCGATTTGCCACACCCGGAGGGTCCGACGAGCACCAGGAATTCGCCGTCGGCGATCTCCAGGTCGAGTGCGTCGACCGCGGGTTTGGTGGCGCCGGCGTAGAGCCGGGTAGCGCGGTCGAAAGTCACGGTAGCCATGCGTAGATCAACATCCCATCCCGGCAGGAACGTGCCGGACGATCCGAGTAGTGGGTCGCTGGGGATCGTAGCGGCCGACAACGGCGCCGGGTAGCCTCGGTCGCGGAGCCAACCGAGCTATCGAGGAGCCAACGATATGAGTCGTCCGGTCCGTATCGGAGTCCAGCTTCAACCGCAGCACGCGCCCGATTACGGACTCATCCGTGACGCGGTGTTGCGGGCAGAGGACGCCGGGGTCGACATCGTCTTCAACTGGGACCACTTCTATCCGCTCACCGGCGACCCGGCGGGCGCGCATTTCGAATGCTGGACGATGCTCGGCGCGTGGGCGGAGCAGACCGAGCGGGTCGAGCTCGGCGCGCTGGTCACCGGCGGCGGCTACCGCAATCCCGACCTGCTCGCCGATATGGCGCGCACGGTCGACAACATCAGCGGCGGCAGGCTGATCCTCGGCATCGGCGCGGGCTGGTTCGAGCGTGACTACGACGAGTACGGCTACGAGTTCGGCACGCCGGGCAGCAGGCTGAACCTGTTGAAGGACAGCATGTCTCGACTCACCTCCCGGCTGGCGAAGCTGAACCCGCCGCCGGTGCGGGAGCTTCCGATTCTCATCGGCGGTGGTGGGGAGCGCAAGACGCTGCGCCTGGTCGCCGAGTACGCCGACATCTGGCACTCCTTCGCCGACGTGTCGACGCTCGCGCACAAGAACAAGGTGCTGGCAGAGCATGCGGCGGCGGTCGGCACCGACGAGTCGCGGATCGAACGCTCGGTGCAGTGGCAGGGCCGCGACAACGCGAAGGCGCTGCACGACGCGGGTGTGACTCTGTTCACCGTGGGCGTCTCCGGTCCCGCTTACGACCTGACCGAAGTGCGTCGCGCGATCGAATGGCGCGATGAGGTGAACCCCGAGGTGCTCGAAGGTCTCGCCTGAGTCCGGCGCGGCGACGGTGTAGCCGCCGCAGTGCCACGTCGCACGGTCGACGGCGGATACGCCGCGCGTGCGTAACCCTCGGTATGCAAGGTTGCGGCTAGGGTCTATCGGCATGGCAGGTGTACGAACTCGGGCGCGGATCGCTGCCCTCTTGCTCCTCGTCGGCGTCGCGGCGACCGGGTGCGGTGGCTCGGACACCAGCACCGCGAGCGATCTGTGTTCCCCACCGGGGCCATCGGCCGCCGCCGCCGCGCCCACCAACTTGGCCGCGGGCGAGACGGCGGGCGCCGATCGCTACACCACCGCGACAACGGCGCCGGTCGACTCGATCGACACAGCGAAACTCGGCCTGCTCAATCCGGGCACGCTGAGCGTCGGCACTTTGTCCGACGCCCCGCCGAGCATCTGCGTCAACAGCGAGGGCCACTTCACCGGCTTCGACAACGAACTCCTCACCGCGATCGCCGAGAAACTCGGTTTGCGCGTGGAGTTCTCCGGCACCGAGTTCGCCGGTCTGCTCGCCCAGGTATCGGGCAAGCGCTTCGATGTGGGCTCGTCCAACATCACCACCACCGATGCCCGCCGCGAACTCGTCGGCTTCACCAACGGCTACGACTTCGGCTACTTCTCCCTTGTCGTTCCGCAGGGAAGCGCGGTGAAGGGCTTCGGCGATCTGAACCAGAGCTCGCGCATCGCGGTGGTGCAGGGCACCGTGCAGGACGAATTCGTGGTGAACCAGCTGAAGCTGGATCCGGTGAAATTCCCCGACTACAACACCGCCTACGCGAATCTGAAGTCCGGCCAGGTCGACGCCTGGGTGGCGCCGTCGGCCCAGGCCGAGGGCGCGATCAAGCCCGGCGACGGAATGGTGATCTCACAGAACACCTTCAGCCTCGACAACTTCGTCGGCTACGCGGTGGCGAAGAACAATCAGCCGCTGATCGACGCGCTCAACTCGGGCCTCGACGCGGTGATCGCCGACGGCACCTACGCCCGCCTCTACGCCGACTGGGTGCCACGCGAACTCCCGCCGGGCTGGAAGCCCGGTTCGAAAGCCGCACCCACGCCCCAACTTCCGGACTTCAAGGCGCTCGCGGCCGAGAACCAGCCGGGCGAGACCGAACAGGTCGCGCAGAAATCGACCCTGCAGCAGTTGAAGGACACTTTCTTCGACTGGTCGTTGTACCGCAAGGCTTTTCCCGACCTGATCAAGGTCGGCCTGCCGAATACCCTGATCTTGGCCTTGGTTTCGGGTGTGCTCGGCACCGTGATCGGCATGCTGCTCGCGGTGATGGGCATCTCCCGTACCCGCTGGTTGCGCTGGCCCGCCCGCGTCTACACCGACATCTTCCGCGGCCTGCCCGCCGTGGTGATCATCTTGCTGATCGGCCTCGGCGTCGGTCCGGTGGTCCGCAATATCACCGGCGGCAACCCGTACTGGCTCGGCGCGGTGGCGTTGGCCCTGCTCTCGTCGGCCTATATCGGTGAGATCTTCCGCTCGGGTATCCAGTCGGTGGAGCCCGGTCAGCTCGAGGCCGCGCGCGCCATCGGCTTCGGGTACCGGCAGTCGATGACGCTGGTGGTGATCCCGCAGGGTGTGCGCCGGGTGCTGCCCGCGCTGATGAACCAGTTCATCGCGCTGATCAAGGACTCGTCGCTGATCTACTTCCTCGGCCTGCTCGCCTCCCAGCGCGAGCTGTTCGCCGTCGGCCGCGACCTCAACGCCCAGACCGGCAACCTGTCCCCGCTGGTGGCCGCGGGCCTGATGTATCTGGTGCTCACCATCCCGCTCACCCACCTGGTCAACTACATCGACCAGCGCATGCGCACCGGCAAACCCACCCCCGCCGACCCGATCGAGCAGGCGGTCATCACAGAAGGGCGAGGCGCATGAGCGAGCGTAGCGAGCGGCGGACCAGCACAGCCGCAAATGCGGTCATGGCGGAACCGAGCGCCAGCGAGGTGGAGGCATGAGCGCATCGTTGACCGGCACCGGGCTCAACCTGACGCTCGGCAACAACCACATCCTGCGTGGTGTCGACATCCACGTGGAGGCAGGCCACGCCACCACCGTCATCGGCCCGTCCGGCTCCGGCAAATCGACCCTGCTGCGGGTGCTCAACCGCCTGCACGAGCCCGATTCCGGCGACGTGCTCCTCGATGGCAAGTCGGTGCTGAAGGACAACCCCGACAAGCTGCGTCAGCGCATCGGCATGGTCTTCCAGCAGTTCAACCTGTTCCCCCACAAGACCGTCGCCGACAACATCGTCCTCGGCCCCCGCAAACTGCGTGGCCTGTCCGCCGACGAGGCCCGCGCGCTGGCGATCGAACAGCTCGAGATCGTCGGCTTGGCCGACAAGGCCGACGCCAGGCCCGCGTCACTGTCGGGCGGTCAGCAGCAGCGCGTCGCCATCGCCCGCGCGCTGGCCATGAAACCGGAGCTGATGTTCTTCGACGAGGCCACCTCCGCGCTCGACCCGGAGCTGGTCAAGGGCGTGCTCGCACTGATGGCCGACCTCGCCTCGGGCGGTATGTCGATGATCGTGGTGACCCACGAGATGGGGTTCGCGCGCGAGGTCTCCGACAGCGTCGTGTTCATGGATCAGGGCGTCGTCGTGGAGACCGGTACCCCCGACGCCCTGTTCGACGATGCCGAGACCCCCCGCCTGCGTCGCTTCCTCGATCAGGTCCTCTAACCAGGTTCGGGGGGTCGCAGCAACCTATGCGCAACTGCTAATGTCGGAAGTGCTTCAGCTCCATTCGATCAGTACCGGACCGAGTTCCGGGAAACCGGAAAGAGAGAGCCGATGACCACCACGCACGCCGAACATCCGCAGCACACCCACGTCCACGGGCCCACCTGCGGCCACGTCGCCGTTCCGCACGAGGACCACGTCGACTACGTCCACGACGGCCATCTGCACCGCGAACACGAGGGCCACTTCGACGAGTGCGAGACCTCAGCACACGTCGAGCACACCGCCCACACCCACGAGCACGGCCCCGGCTGCGGGCACGTCGCCGTGCCGCACGGCGACCACGTCGACTACATCCACGACGGTCACCGCCACGCTGCCCACGCGGACCACTACGACGACCACTGACCACCAGGCCCCGACCCCACCTCGGGTGGGGTCGGCAGCCGGTAACCCTGGCTCGACGATCGATCGGTTCCCCGGATACTGTCTGTGCCTGCGGCCTGCGTCATGCCTGCCGCTTCATGGATGGGGAATTCTCGGCCGATGGGCAAAACAATCAGGCGCACAATGGCTTTCGGTGTCGTCGGCAGTGTGCTGGCCGCGTGTGCCGCCACCTTCGGCGCGGGCAACGGCCTGGCCGACGGCCGCGATCCGATCGTAGAATCCAAGAAACTCCTCGCGACGCCGACCACCGCGAACGGCTCGAACATCATCTCGAGCAGGGTCGATGACCGAAATCTGACCATGCTGGTCTTCTCCGCCGCGATGAACAAAGCCATCACCGTGAAGGTGCAGCGGCCTGAGGACGCCTCCGTGCCGCGCCCGGCGCTCTACCTCCTCAACGGCGCAGGCGGCGGCGAGGACCGCGCGACCTGGTGGCAGAACACCGATATCGGCGACTTCCTCGCGACCAAGGACGTCAATGTGGTGATGCCGATCGGCGGCGCCTGGGCGTACTACACCGACTGGCAGCGCGACGACCCCGCGCTGGGTCGCAACAAATGGCGCACCTTCCTCCTCGACGAACTCCCGCCCCTGGTCGACGCGGCGCTGGGCACCAACGGCGTCAACGCCATCGCCGCCAACTCGATGACCGCCACGGCCGTTCTGCAATTGGCGGAGGCCAGGCCGGGCTTCTATCAGTCCGTGGCCGGCTACAGCGGCTGCGCGCAGATCGCCGACCCGATCGGCAAGCAGTTCACCAAGCTGGTCGTGGAGACCTACGGTGGCGGCGATGTCACCAATATGTACGGTGCCGACGACGACCCGGCCTGGGCCGCCAACGATCCCGTCGTCCATGCCGAGAAATTGCGCGGCACAAGGCTGTTCGTCTCGGATGCCTCCGGACTACCCGGCCCGCATGACCGCGTCGACGACCCGTACATGATGAATCCGACGCCGGTCGGCCTGGCCAATCAGGTCGTCGTCGGCGGCATCATCGAGGCGGCGGTCAACTGGTGCACCCGCAATCTCGAGTCCCGGCTGGACGAGTTGGGAATTCCCGCGACCTTCGATCGTCGATCGAGCGGCACGCACTCCTGGGGCTACTGGCGCGATGCCTTCTATCGGTCGTGGCCGGTTCTCGCCGCGGGCTTGGGACTGCCCGAATAGTCGTACGCGAGTCAGCCGGTGACGGTGGCGAAGGCGGCCCAGAGCAGCGGTGAGTTCTCGGGCGTGGGCGCGTCACGCCAGGCGGCCAGTCGCGACCTTTGCCAGGTCAGCAGGGTGGGGATGGGTGTGGGTGAATCGTGGGCGGTGTCCACGGCGCAGATGGCGGATTGCAAGGGGTAGGTCGTGGTGGGGGTGAGGGTGTGGAAGGCGTGGTCGGTGGGCAGGGGCCAGCGGGTGGCCGTCACCAGTTCCGCGCCTGCTGCCAGGGCCGCGGTGGTGAGGCCGAGGGCCTCGGTGAAGCGCAGGTCGCCGCCGCTTTCGCAGGCGATCAGGGCTACCCGGCTCGGCATCGGCCAGAGGTCGCGGCCGGGGATCGGGTGCGAGTCGAGCGAATGGGTGCCGAGTAGGAGGTCCTTCGCCGAGAGGGGGCGGTGGGTGCGGTTCGTCGCCGCGAAGCCGCGCGTATCGGCGGTGCAGCTGAGGTGCAGTTCGGCGTGTTCGCTCTGCCCGGATTCCGGTGCGGGGGCGGTGACATGGCCGACGTAGACGAGTCGGCTCGCACCGGCCCGGAGAACTTCGGAGAGCCAGTCACGGTCGGTGTCGGCGCGGCGGAACAGCTCTACGGGATCGTCGGCACGGGGCACGACGCGATTGCCGTACCGGCCGAAATGCCGGGCCACCAGGGTTTCCGGGCTCGGTCGACCGAGCACCGATCCGAGCTCTGAGTCGGCACGGAATCCGGGCACCCGAGGATCGAGCACCGCGACGACGGGCAGATCGCGAGTGTCATTCCAGCGGTGCACGATTCGTTGCGGCGCGTGAACCACCGACACCGGCGCGAGCAGGCTCACATCGGCGATGTCGAGCAACCTGAGCGCGGGATCGGGAGCGATGAGCTCCCACGGAACCTGCGCCAGCCGTGGCGAGGGCTGAATCCGCAGATGCGGCCGAACTCCGCGCTGCGAGAGTTCGTAGAGCTGCACAGCCAGTCCATAGGGCAACAGGGTGCGCGACAATGCTTGCGCCAGCGCACTTTCCGCGGCGGGATCGACCAGCGCGCCCTCGGTCATCACCCGCCGCAGATCCTCGGGCCGGGTGGGATCGGGCACCGCCTGGGTCAGCAGCCGCAGCGCCTCGCGTACCTGGTCGCCGGGCAGGGTGGCGACCCCGCGCGCGAGTGCGTCGTCGACCCATCGCCACGACACGTAGACATCGCCCGCGTCAGCCATCCTGATGAGCGCGGTCGGGGATGGCGGTAGCGCGTTCACAGCGCGAGTACCCGCTGGTCGCGGACCGAACGGCCGTAGCGATGTTCGGCGTAGGTGATGAAGTCCGCCAGCACTATTCGATCACCGTCGGTGAGTCGAGGGGGGAGTGCGACGGGTATCCCGGCCGCTGCCGCCACGTCGGCGAGCGCGGTGCCGAGTTGCAGAGCGGGAGTGGTTATCTGCTCGGCGGCGGCCGGCTCGAGCAGCTCGAAATCGAGGGTGGGCGCGTCGGAGTCGTTGTAGGAGTTCAGGTCGAGAGTCGTTCCCGCGCACTGGGTGTCGATCAGGTCGCTGACCAGTTGGCCGTTGCCGGAGAGAGCGGCGCAGCGGAAGGCCAGGCGCATGGCCGGTTCGGCGACGGTGCGGTGCCAGTGCTCACGCTGGTTGCCGTTGGGAAGGGTGTGGCGGACGGCGTCGATGGCGAGGGCGGCGGGGACCGCCAGCGAGACCGCGCGGCCCAAGAGTTCCGGATCAGGTTGTGGCGCTTGCTCGATCGAGGCGTGGAGGAGTTCGGCGTGCCAGTAGTCGAGTTGAGCGCAGTGCATCCCGAGTCCGTGGGCGGCGTAGACCGAGAACGACGCGTCGAGGAGCTCCTCGGCGAGCGCGAGATCGCCTTCCGCGCAGGCGAGGGTGGCGAGTCGCAGTCGAACATCCGCCGCGTCCACCACCGCACCGGCGGCGTCGAACCCATCCAGTGCGCGCTCGTAATGCGCACGTGCCGTAGCGAAGTCATCTCGACGTTCGGCGAGAAAGCCCATCGTCTTGGCCCCGATCCCGGACCAATGGCCCAACCCGCCCGCCTCGAAGAACTTCTGACTGGCCCGCAACGGCTCCTCGGCCTCGTCGAATTGCCCCGCACGTATCAGCATGGTGGCCAGATTCTGCTGCGACTCGGCGACCGAGGCGTCCTCACCCGCCGCGGCGAAAGCGGCCACTCCCTGCCGGGCGAAGTCGATGGCCAGTTCCCATCGCCCGGTCTCGAACGAGCAGGCGGCCAGGTTCATCAACGGGTGCCCGGCCATCTCGGGCGCGAAACGTTCTGTCACCCCGAGAGATTCGGTGGCCAACTCACCCGCGCGCGCCCACTGCTGCCGGTGTAACGCCACCGCTGTCAGCGACAGCAGGCACGCCACCCGCAACAGTCCCTGATCGGTGCTGTCGGCGAGCAGCGTCCGCGCTTCCTCGAGCACATCCTGTGCGGCATCGAACTCGCCCAGATGCTGGAAAGCCTGCGACAGGTTCACCAACGCGGCCGGTCGCTGATGCGCGGCGTCCTCGGGCATTTCGGCGAGTGCCGTCCGGAACAGCACCACCGACCGCCGGTGATCGCCGAGCTCATCGGCCATACTCGCGGCATTGATCAGGGCCGCACTCCGCAACCGCGGCGGCGCACCCTCGGCCGCTTTCTCGAACATCTCCAGTGCCGCGACCACATCGCCACGTTGATAGGCCGCATACCCCGCGGTGAGCTGTGCGTCGTCGCGATCCGAGGTTCTACCCGTGGCTGCCATCAGAAGTCCTCGTCTGTCTCGGCGGCCGCTGTTTCGGCGGTCAGGCGTTGGTCGGAGATGTGTTCGGTGAGCCGTGCTCGGACGAATCGGCGAATCCCATTCCGAACGGCCGACTCGTCTTCCGGCTGATCGACCGGACCGACACCGGGCACGAAAACGGTGATCTCCGGCGACTTTTCAGGTGTGCCGGGGAGCGTGGCCGAGCCCGTCCAGGCATCGCCCCGCAGCTGCAATGGCATCTCCACGTCGGTCGAGGGCAGCTGCGCTCGCACCCGTGCGTACGGCCGAAGATATTCGGGAACGAGTTGTCTACAGTCCGGCGCGGCAACCACGCTGACCTGCACCGTCGATACCCCGGCCGCCCGGGACACCTGCCACGACACAGCCTGCTCACCCGCGTCCAGAATGCCGGGCGGGCACAGTCGCCAATCCCAACCGCCGCTGCCGCGCGCGACTATCAGCCCTTCGGCCGAATCGGCGCCACCGGCCGCCAGGGCGTAATCCTGCGCGCGGCCGCTGATCGAGGGTGCGCCGTCGTCGGAGGTCTGCGCCGCGCCGAGCTCTTGCTCACGGAACAGCTCGTCGGCGTCTTCGTCGATCACCATCTCGCATGTCGCGGTGAGCAACTCGATCTCCTCGAGCAGCAGCCGTTGATCCAAGGCTGGTATCCCGTCGACAGTCGACGCGGGCCACCACCGACTTGCCCAGTGCGCGTAGGCGAGTCGCCGCAGGGCCGCCGCCGACTCCCGCCGAGCGGGCACGGCTGTCACCGCACGGGGACGGTTGTCCGAGACGGCCAAGGCGACTTCCTCGCCGTATACCGCCCACACCCATTCCTGTGCCGCCTCGACGTCGTCGAGCACAGCGGCGGGTACCACGTCGCTGTCGAACAGGCGCCAACTCAGATGTCCCCCGAGCACTTCGAGGACCAGCACATCGAGCCCCGGCGCGGCATCGGTGACCAGGGGAGCCCCGTCCGCAGCGATCACGAGCAGGCCGGGCTCCGCATGGCGAAGATGGACGACGGTCATCAGCTGGCCCTCGCTTCCCTGTCGGCCATGCTGTCGGCGGTCAGCGCCTGTTTGACCCGGGTGCGGTGGTCCAGGATCACCGACCGGGCGACACCGTCGAGCAGATCCCACAGCTCGCCGGGATCGAACACCGGCATCTCGCGCACATCCCGACCGTGCAACCGCACCCACAACCTGCGCGAATACGGCCGCCACGGCGTACGCAACTCGGCGGCCACCGCCGCGAGCGGCCCCGTCTGTCCGTCGACCACATGCACCGCGTACCGACGGGCCTGCAGCACATACCCTTCGCGGCGCCAGCGACCGTTGACCACCTCGTGCGCACGCGACGACGGCACTCGTTGGTGGAATTCTTCGGCGGCCGTCCCGATCGGTGAAAGACCGAGCGCCAGTTCGGAACCCGCCGCCGCGGCGACCCGCAGGGATTCCTCGAGCAGTCCCCACGGGGAACAGCTCCGCGAGATCTCCCGTGTCACCAGTTCCGGAATCTCGGGCAGATCTGTCCGATCGATGCTGCCCTGCAACACCGTGAAGACTCGTTCGTAGACGGTCCGGTCGAAGGGCAGACCGAGACTCGCGGTCGACGCGGACGCGCCGAGCTCGGGTCGTTGTGGGCTGGAAAACGTGGTGAGCCCCAGGTCATCGGCTCCGGCCTCGGGATGCTCGAGCCACAGGGCGATCCCGCGGTGGGTGCCCGCGCGGTTGTCGAGGAGGTCGTCGAACAGGGGACCGGCGTCGGCCGGATCGCCGGAGTGGGCGAGCGTGCAGGCTTCGAGCAGCTCGGTCAGTTCCGCTGCCAGGTCACGGGCCGCGTAGGGGGCGAGCGGGCGTCGCGCCCAGGCGATACCCAGCAGTTCCGCCAGCTCGGCGGCTCGACGAGGCTCGGTGACATGGCGTTTGAGGGATGCGGTGGTGCGCCCGCCGGTGCTGTCGTGGACTTCCCGCAGCGTCGCCTCGGCCCGCGCGTGCCCGCTGACGCCCTCCGGCGCACCGGCTACGGTCGCCAGCTCGAAACAGCGCTGGAAGTAGAGGTCCTGGGCGTTGCCCTCGGTGATCCGCAGCCGACGCCGCACCTGCTTCAGTACGACGAACCACGCCGCGCAGGCCCGAAGCGCATCGGACTGCGCGTGCACCAAGGCCGTGAGCAGCGCGATCCCGTCCTCGTCGAGCACGCTCGACGCCAACACCGGATGCTGCATCGGCCGAAGCACCAGCGGATCCAGAATCAACTTCACCGTCCGGCGCAGCGGTCCGCCGTCGGCCCCACTCAACGCGTCGACATCACTGATCTCCCGCCACACCTCATCGAGCACCATGGCGCGCGGTCTCCGCATACGACCAGGTTATAGGTATTTTCGGCGGCCGGTGCGGCGGTTACCGAGCGCGAAAGTTGGGATCGGTAGGCGGGGAAAGATTTCTACCTTTCTCTCAACGGGTTACCAGCCCGGTCACACCGAGAGAAACGGAAACACCATGAACACCAAGCTGATCGCCGCCCTCGCCGCTTCCGCCGCCGCCACCGCGCTGTTCGTCACCGGTTGTAGCGACGATGCGGGCACCACCTCCCCGAGCACCGCCGGATCGGCTGCCCCGGCTCCGGCCGCGGGCAAATCCACCGCCACTGTCGACGGCAAGGAATTCACCGCGAAGTTCGACACGACCTGCGCCAAGCAGGGTGGCACCCTCGCGCTGGCGCTCACCGACACGGCCAACGCCACCTACGGCAGCCTCTCGGTCAGCGCGTCGGTCGAAGGCGAGAAGGTCCAGGCGGTCGCCATCGGCGGTAGCCAGGGCGGCCCCAACGGCCTGCCCTACGCCGTGGGCTACGGCAACGGCCAGCCCGGCGGTTCCGCGACCCTGGCCAAGGACGGCAACACCTACCGCATCACCGGCGAGGGCATCAGCGCCGACATGACCAACCCGCTGGCAGGCCCGTCGACGGCGAAGTTCGACATCACCTTCGCCTGCTCCACCATCGTCGGCGCCTGATCCCTCGCGACCCGGTCGCATCCATTCAAGGAGAAATCATGAAATCCAAGCTGCGTGCGGCCGCGGTCGCCTTCGGAATCCTGGCCATCGGCTACTACCTCTTCTACGGCCTCACCTACACCCCCGACGAATACACCGGTGCGATGCTCGGCTGGGTCGGTCCCCAGATGGCCCTGCCGATCATCGCGCTCACCATCGTCCCGATCGTCTTCGCCTTCACCGGCGACGGCATTCTCGAAGCCTTCACCGGTCGCAACAGCAGCGAGTTCCGCGACGCCGCGGTCGGCATCGGCACCATCACCTCGTTCCGCCAGACCGGTGTCTCGGTGAACGACCAACCACAGGTCAAGATCGCTTTCCGGGTCGAGGGGTCCGACGGAAAGGTCTTCGACTCGCACGCCAAGATGATCGTGCCGCTCACCGAACTGGCCCTGCTGCAGCCGGGCGTGGTCCTGCCGGTCCGGTACCTGCCCGGTCGCACCGACAAGGTCGAGGTCGACCGATCCGGCGACAACGGCGCCGCTCAGCGCGCGATGAACGAATCCCTCATCCGCAAGGGCATCACCACTCGCGGCAAGCTCGACATCGCCGATCGCGGCATCGCCGCCCAGGCGGTGGTTCGCAGCCTCGACGTGCCCGGCCGGATCCGCGGCGGCTACACCGAGATCGCCCTCGGCCTGGTGGTCACCCGCCCCGACGGCACCACCTTCGAGACCCGCGCCGAGAAGTACTTGCCGCCCACCGCGGTCGGGCACGTACAGGTCGGCCGGATCGTGCAGGTGCACTACCTGCCCGGCAACGAGCAAGAGGTGGTGATCTCCCTTCCGATCAACGCCTGATGACAACTCCATACCCGCGGCGCGCGCCGTGACCGATCCCGGTGATCGGTCACGGCGCGCGTCAGTCGGAATTGCGCAGTGCGTGGATCTCCCGTTCGAGGAGCACCACGCCATCGGCGGTGTCGAATCTCGAGGTCACGAACAGCAGTGCGACGAGCAGCGGCGCGTAGCCGATCAACCACAGGATCTCCGGTGGCCGTTCAGTTTTGGGAGCGGTGAAGGTGCCGAACACCATGTACGCGGAGAAGGCCACGAAGAGCACACCGATGATCGTCGCCAGGATTCGCCACACCAGCACGCTGCGCTGCGTGCCCGGGGCGTCGGTGATGTCCATCGGCACCGCTTGCCGACACAGCGAACACGGCACGTGTGCTCGGATCGTTCCCGAGGGTGGCCTCGGCACGGTGATGGCAGTCAGCGCATAGACATCGACATTGTGCGCGGATCTCGCGGGGTCTCGATGCGCGAGTCGGATCGAGGGTTGGTAGCCGGCCCGATACAGGAATACTTTCTTCAGATTGCGAACGAAAGACATCGAGATCCCCACGGTAGATCGGACTATGGTCTCGGCATCCTCGCATGAGCACGGCGAGCACACCGGCCAACTGTCACAGACCGCGACGCCGTCGACCCGGTGGGCCTCACCTGGACGACAGCGGTCGCGACGACGCGCCGAGTTTTGGTCGTCCGTTCATCTTCGCGTTCCCGATGGCTCGCTTGGGTTGCTTACGGTGCCCGGAGTCCGTTCTACTCAGGAGTCACCGTGAGTCCGAAACCGCTCGCCCTGTTCGTCAAGCATGACGGCCAGTCGGCACGCGCCGCCCTGACCTGTGAATACAAGTGCGGCAACGCCTGCTTCCACGAGCCCCCGAACACCTCAGAGGGTGCCTACTTCGGTGACATCGTCAGCGGCCTCAACCGCCGTGGCCTGATCAAGGGCGGCGCGGCCGCGGTGCTGGCCGTCGGTGCGGCGAGCGCGCTGGCCGCCTGCGGTGACGACTCAGAGGCCGCGAAGACCCCGGCCCCGACTCCGGCCGGAACACCTGGCACCGGAACGGCTTTCACGGCCGTGGTGCCGAACAAGGAAGACGCGCTGACCATTCCGGAAGGCTACGACCAGCAGGTCGTGATCCGCTGGGGTGACCCGATCTTCGCCGACGCTCCCGCGTTCGACTTCGACTCCCAGACCGTCGCCGCGCAGCTGAAGCAGTTCGGGTACAACAACGACTTCGCCGCGCTGCTGCCGATCGAGGGCCAGGCCAACAGCTACCTGCTCGTGGTCAACCACGAGTACACCACCGGCCCGATGATGTTCCGCGGCTACGACAAGGCCAAGCCGACCGACGAGCAGATCGCGATCACCAAGGCCGCGCACGGCATGGCCGTGGTCGAGGTCAAGGGCGAAGCGGGCTCCGGCAAGCTGACTCCGGCCTTCGGTAAGTACAACCGCCGCATCACCGCCGACACCGAGTTCCTTCTCACCGGGCCCGCCGCGGGCAGCGCGTTCACCGTTACCAGCGCGGACCCCTCCGGCACCAGGGTGCTCGGCACCTTCGCCAACTGTGCGGGCGGTGTGACCCCTTGGGGCACAGTTCTTTCCGGTGAGGAGAACTTCAACGGCTACTTCGCCAACGGTGACCTGGCCTCCGACCCGCAGGGTCGGGTCAAGCGCTACGGCTTCGCCAAGGGCGGCACCCCGAACCAGTGGGAGCGCACCGACAAGCGCTTCGATCTGAGCAAGGAACCCAACGAGGCCAACCGTTTCGGTTACGTCGTCGAGGTCAACCCGTGGGATGCCTCGTCCACGCCGATCAAGCACTCCGCGATGGGTCGCCTCAAGCACGAGGGCGCGTCGATCTACGTCACCGATTCCGGTGACGTCGTCTCCTACACCGGCGACGACGAGAAGTTCGACTACATGTACAAGTTCGTGTCCTCGCGCAAGATCCAGTCCGGCACCGGCGCTTCCGCGATGCGACACAACCTGACCATCCTCGACGCGGGCACCCTCTACGTCGCCAAGCTCACCGGCGACCACGCCGCCGAGATCGATGGCTCCGGCACGGTCCCCACCGGCGGCTTCACCGGCAAGGGTCAGTGGATTCCGATCCTGGAGACCGGCGACGACGGCAAGGGCAAGTCCCTGGTCGACGGCATGACCGCCGCCGAGGTGGCGGTGTTCACCCGTCTGGCCGGCGACAAGGTGGGCGCCACCAAGATGGACCGCCCCGAGGACTTCGAGGCCAACCCGTTCACCGGCAAGGTCTACGTGGCGCTGACCAACAACGACAACCGCGCCAAGGACGACAAGCCGGGCGTCGACGAGGCCAACCCGCGCAAGCTGAACAAGAACGGCCAGGTCCTCGAGCTCACCGACAACCACACCGGCACCGACTTCACCTGGTCGCTGCTGCTGGTCTGCGGTGACCCCGCCGCCGCCGACACCTATTTCGCCGGTTTCGACAAGACCAAGGTCAGCCCGATCTCCTGCCCGGACAACCTGGCCTTCGACCCGTACGGCAACCTGTGGATCTCCACCGACGGCAACGCCCTCAAGACCAACGACGGCCTGTTCTCGGTGATCCTCGACGGCCCCAACCGTGGCGAGACCAAGCAGTTCCTCACCGTCCCGAAGGGCGCGGAGACCTGCGGCCCGATCGTCACCGAATCCCACGTCATCGTCTCGGTCCAGCACCCCGGCGAAGCCGATGACGCCACCCCCGACAACCCGCAGTCCCACTGGCCCGACGGCGGCACCTCTCAGCCCCGTCCCGCCGTAGCGGTCGTCTGGAAGAAGAACGGCGGACGAATCGGCGTCTAGCCGACCCCCGATCCGCTGACGAAACCGCTACTCGGCTGGGCGAGTAGCGGTTTTGTCATGTCAGCTGCTGCCGAACAAACCGGACATGTTGGCGAAGCGGGCGAAATCGCCATGGGCGGCGTTGAAACGGTTGACGTCGGTGCCGCCATGGATGCCGGGGACGACGCCACGGTCGGTGGTCTGCCAGAAGGTCCAGGTGGGCCAGTTGCCGGGGACTTCGGGCTGGTCGTCGCCGCTGTAGTCGGCGATCCAGAGGGGATACCTGGTGAAGGCGCTGGTGTCGGCCATCGCGGTCTTCCAGAAGTTCGGATACGTGTAGATGATCGGGGTGCGGCCGGTGAGGGTCTGCACAGTGTCGAGGTAGCGGTGGGTCCAGTCGATGAGGGCGGCGGGGGCCAGGCCGCCGGAGGTTTCCAGATCGAGGACCGGCGGGAGGTCGAGGGGGCCGTTCTGGCCGAGGACCGTCGCCGCGTACATCGCGGCCTGCGGTTCGGGCGGCAGTTCGGGACGGGCGAAATGGTAGGTGCCGCGCGCTACACCGGCGGTTCGCATCAGAATGCTGTCCTGCACGAAGTACGGGTTGATGTAGTGCAGACCCTCGGTGGCCTTCACCATCGCGAACTGGTGTCCGGCCGCGCGCACCGCGTGCCAGTCGATCATCCGGCCGTCCACATGCTGCCAGGACGACACATCCGGCCCGCTGGGCTCCGCCTGCGCGGTGGCGGGAAGCACGCAGGCCAGGGCGACGAGCGCAACACAACCACGAACCGTCGAACTCCAGCGCTTGGTGTCCATGGCCGTCGACCGTAGTGGCTTGTTGCTCGTGTGACCAGTGGTGTTGGTGGGTGTCTGTGAATAGTTACGACAAAGCCTGTCTGCCCGTGCCCGTATCTTGGTGCGGACATTCGGCTGACAGGGAGTGGTGGGCATGGCGCGCAAGCGTGAGGTGCGGTTCGAACCGGCGGTGGCGAAGCCGGGGGCGCTGCGACCGGCGATCTCGCCGGGCGACGATCCGACCGACGAACTGACCGTCACCGACGTCGAATATCGCGACGCGGATTTCGCCGAGAGTCACGTTTCCGGGATGAGCGTCGAGGCCTGCCTGTTCGACAGTGTGCGATTTCCGAGCACCCTGCGCCACAGCACCATCGCCGAATCCACCCTGCGGGTCTGCGATCTGGCCAACGTGCAGGCCGACGACTCCTCGCTGATCGAATCCCTGATCGAGCACGGTCGCCTCACCGGATTGTCCTGGACCGCAGGCGTTCTGCGCGACGTACTGATCGACTCCACGCGCGCCGACCTGTCCTCGTTCGCCCAATCTCGCATGCGCACAGTAGTTTTTCGCGACTGCGACCTTCGTCAAGCCGACTTCCAGAGCGTCGAGTTCCGCAACGTCCGCTTCGAGCGCTGCAACCTCGTCGGCGCCCGCTTCGCCGGCGCGCGCATCCAGCAGAACCTTCGCTTCGAAGACTGCGACCTCACCGGCATCTACGGCATTACCGCGCTGCGCGGCGCCACCATCAACGGCGGCGACCCGGAAGGGCTGGCATCAACTCTGGCGCGCGAACTCGGCATCGTTGTCGAATGGCACACCGCTGTCGCTGAGAACTAGCCCAACCAGTCGAGAACCGAAGCGGCAGTCCAGGATTGCTGCATACTGCCCAGCGGAGCGCCGGTGAACGGCTCGTAGTACTCGGCGAAGCTGCCGTCGCTGGCCTGGCGCAGACCTTCGGCTCGGAGCATGTAGGAGCGCTCGGCCCAGCCTCGGCGGGCGAAGGCCCAGGAGAACAGCCAGCTCATGACGGGCCAGACGGGGCCACGCCAGTATTCGCGGGGACGGAAGTCCTTGGAGACGGGGGAGGTCGACGGTGGCAGGGCGTAGCGCAGGTCGGGGTGCCCGCAGAAGCGAGGGCCCTCGAAGGTATTGAGCAGGGCCCGCTCGGCGTGGCGGGACAGGCCGCCCGAGATCAGCGGCGCGAACATGGCGAGGGTCTCGGTGCTGATCCAGCGCTGCAAGCGGGAATCGTAATCCCGTGCGGCGCCGGTTCGTTCGTCGGTGGTGGCGACCACGCCCTTGCGGAAACGTTCGGCCCAGCCGTGCAGTTCGCGGACGTCGGCGTGCGGTTGCTTGTACTCCTCGCCGATATCGGCCAGCACCTCGCAGGCCAGCGCGAAGATCGCGGAGACGAACACGTCCTCCACGGCGAAACTCATCACCGAGGTGAGCTGGAAATCGTCGTAGTTCGCGCGCCGCATCTGCTCGACCAGCCACAGGTAGCGGTCGTATTCGCGGTCGCTGGGGCGCTGGGTCGGGTCGGAGACGATCGAGGTGTCCGCGCGTCGATACGGCGGAAGGTCCTTCCCCGGAACAACATTGGCGTAGGCGCGGTCCCAGCGCGGGGAGTTGTCCATGCCGGATTCCCAGCCGTGGTACAGCGTGATCCGCCCGGTTTCCTTGGGGTCGCGGGCGTGCGCGAGCCAGCGGTGCCAGCGCACCAGATCCGGCCAGCGGCGGTTCAGGAATTCCTCGGCCACGGCCCGGGTGGAGCGGCCGTGCCTGCGGGAATGGTCGAGGATGCGCTGCACGGCGATGGCGTGCACCGGCGGCTGCGTGATGCCGGAGGTGTCGGGGCCGTCGGGCGCGTTCGTCGCCAGCTTGCGACATTCCCACCGCGCGGGCCCGGGGAAGTACCCGTCCACACCGTTGGCGAAGACGATGTGCGGGATCATCCCGTTCTTCCACTGTGCCGACAGCAGCGTGTCGAGTTCGACCACGGCCCGCTCCACGCTCAACGGAGCCAGCCCCACCGCGACGAACGCCGCGTCCCAGCTCCACATGTGTGGGTAGAGGCGGGGCGCGGCGCTGGTCATCGTGCCCAGGTCGTTGCCGCGCAGGAGGTAGGCGGCGCGGGCCGCGAGCTGCGTCGAGGTGAAACCTGGGTCGGTCATCTGTCTATTCTGCGGCGGAGCAGGCCCTATGGCATCTCGACAGCACTGTGACGATCAGTACCCGGCTTGACGCGGCGTGTTCTGGGCGGCCGATCCGACCGAGCTGAGCATGGTGGTGATGCACAGCCCCACCACCAGGTTGACCGCCGCGGTCGCGATCTTGGCGTCCAGATCGGCGACCAGCGTGAACGGCAGGATCACCGCGACGGCGGTGAGGAGCAGACAGATCCAGGTGAAGAACGTGAGCGGGCTCGGCATGGCGAGCAACAACACCATCAGCAGGGCCGTGGCCAGCAGCGCGGCGGCCGCGGCGGCGATCGCGTAGGAGGTGGTGGAGACGGTGCCGTACGCACCCGCGCCTTCCGGCGAGAGGATCGCGATGCCGAGCACGCCCCGGATCAGCATGATCGCGACGACCACCAGCAGGGCGGCGACGACCGCCGTGCCGATACCGCCCGCCCACAGCTTGCCCACATTGACCTTGGGCTCCGGCTCGCCCTGAGGATAGGGGGGCTGGCCCTGGCCGTACTGAGGCTGGCCCTGGTGCTGGGGGTACTGCGGGTCCGCTGGTCCGTAGTTGTACCGGGGATCGGTCATAGTCCGACGGTACTAGTCGTTGCTGTCCTCCGCTGGGGGAAACGGCCAGGGTGTCGAGATCTCTGTGCCCGCTAGCGTGGGATGTATGACGGTGACCAGTACTCCCGCCCAGACCGCTCTCATCACCGGCGCGAGCCGTGGACTCGGTGCCGCGATCGCTCGCGAGCTCTCGCCCACCCACGACCTGCTGCTCGGTGCCCGCTCAGCCGACGCGCTGAAGCCGATTCTCACCGAACTGCCCGATGCGACGGGCTGGCCGGTCGCGCTCACCGACTACCCCGCGGTGGCGGCGGCCGCCGAGCAGATCTCGCGGCTCGATGTCCTCGTGCACAACGCGGGTATCGCCGACCTCGGAACGGTCGCCGAGTCCTCGTCCGAGCAGTGGCGCGAGACTCTCGAGGTCAATCTGATCGCCGTCGTCGAGTTGACGCGGGTGCTGCTGCCCGCGCTGCGCGCCGCGAACGGGCATGTGGTGTTGATCAATTCGGGAGCCGGGCTGCGCGCGCATCCCGGCTGGGGTTCCTATGCGGCGAGCAAGTTCGGGCTGCGCGCTTTCGCCGACGCGCTGCGCCAAGAGGAGCCCGCGCTGCGCGTGACCTCGCTGTTCCCCGGCCGCATCGACACCGATATGCAGCGTGCGATCGTCGCCGACGAGGGTCGCGAGTACCGGGCGGAGGAATTCCTCACCGCCGAGACGGTGGCCGGTGCCGTGCGGACCGCTCTCGACACACCGCGTGACGGACATCCCACCGAGATCGTGCTGCGCCCCCGCTGACCGAAATCGCGTGATTCGGTATGGTCGCCGATGGCTGCGTCCAGGGGGTCGGTACCGGAATTCGCGCAGAGGTATCCGCTGGTTCAGGCGCTCGATGGATTCGACGGGTACCGTCCCGCTGATTTGATCGTGCCCTGGTCAGCGGCCAGGCGCACCCGGTTCGAGTAGGGGTTCGTAAGTGGATAGACGTCGAATGCTGGCGCTGTTGGCCGCAGGTACCGCTGTGGCGCTGACCGGTTGTGCGACCGCCGAGGGCGAGACCGCCGAGGCGGGTTCCGCCGGGGAGATCCCCACGCTGCCGCCCGCTCCGACCCCCGTCCAGCCCCTGCTCCCGCCCCCGCCGGGCGGCCCGAAGTCGATCATTCCCCCGAAGCCCATCACCGCGCTCCCTGGTCAGGGTCGTTCCATGGCGCTCACCGTCGATGACGGCGCCAGCCCCGAAGTCGTCGGCGCCTACGTGAAGTGGGCGAAGGACACCGGCGCCCGCTTCACCTTCTTCGTCACCGGCTACTACGAATCCTGGACCATCCATCGCGACGCGCTACGCCCGCTGGTGGAATCGGGTCAGATCCAACTCGGCAACCACACCTGGAACCACGCCGCCCTGACCAAGATCGGCACCACCGAGGTGGCCGACCAGCTCAGCCGCACGAAAACGTTCCTGCGCAACAACTTCGGCGTCGATGGCACGCCGTACTATCGCCCGCCGTTCGGATATCACAACGCCACCGTCGACAAGGTGGCCGCCGACCTCGGCTACACCGTCCCCACCATGTGGTACGGCTCGCTCTCCGACTCAGGCCTCATCACCGAGGAATACCTGATCGAATGCGCCCACAAGTATTTCGCCGCCCAGACCATCATCATCGGCCACGCCAATTTCCCCCCGGTCACCCACTGCTACGGCCAACTGGTCGACATCATCAGGGAACGCAACTTGGCCTTGGTCACGCTGAATGATGTTCTCCAGGTGCAGGCCTGACGGAAAAGCCCCGGCGATGTGACTTTCGTCAGAGATCGTTCCGGGGCTTTGCCGTAGGTGCTATCGCAGGTCAGGGGACGATGTTGACCATCTTGCCCGGCACCACGATGATCTTGCGCGGTGCTTGACCTTCGAGCAGGGCGATGACCTTCTCGTCGGCCAGGGCGGCAGCTTCGATCGCCGCTGAATCGGCATCGGCGGGAACATGGATTCGGCTGCGTACCTTGCCCTTCACCTGGATCGGGTATTCCACCGAGTCCGCGACCAGCAGCGCCGGGTCGGCGGCGGGGAAGGGTCCGTGGGCCAGGGATGCGTTGTGGCCCAGGCGTTCCCACAGTTCCTCGGCGATGTGGGGAGCCATCGGGGCGAGCATCAGCACCAGGGGTTCCACGGCGGCGCGGGGGGCGCCGGTGGGGTAGTTCTTGGTGAGGTGGTTGGTGAGCTCGATCAGCTTGGCGCCGGCGGTGTTGTCGCGCAACGCGGCCAGGTCATCGTCGACACCGGCGATGGTGCGGTGCACCAGGCGCAGGGTCTCGTCCGAGGGCGCGGCGTCGGTTGCCTTCACCGTGCCGGTTTCCTCGTCGACCACCAGGCGCCAGACGCGCTGCAGGAAGCGGTGCGCGCCGACGACGTCCTTGGTCGCCCACGGGCGCGAGGTGTCCAGCGGACCCATCGACATCTCGTAGAAGCGGAAGGTGTCGGCGCCGTAGAGGTCGCACATCTCGTCGGGCGAGATGGCGTTCTTCAGCGACTTGCCGATCTTGCCGTACTCCTGGAAGACCTCGATCTCCACGCCGTCGGCGCCGGTCCAGAAGAACTTCGCGTCACGCTCGACGATCTCGGCGGCGGGCACATACGCGCCACGGGAGTCGGTGTAGGCGTAACCCTGCACGTAACCCTGGTTGTACAGGCGGCGGTAGGGCTCGCTGCCCGATACATCGCCCAGGTCGAAGAGCACTTTCTGCCAGAACCGCGCGTACAGCAGGTGCAGCACCGCGTGCTCCACACCGCCCACGTACAGGTCGACGCCGCCCGGGTCGTTCGGGCCGTGCTCGGCCGTGCGCGGGCCGAGCCAGTACTTCTCGTTCTCCTCGGCGCAGAATGTCTCGGCGTTGGTCGGGTCGGCGTAGCGCAGCTGGTACCACGAGGATCCGGCCCAGTTGGGCATGACATTGGTGTCGCGGCGGTACTGCTTGGGGCCGTCGCCCAGATCCAGCTCGACGTTGACCCAATCGGTGGCCTTGGCCAGCGGCGGGGACGGCTCGGAGTTCGCGTCGTCGGCGTCGAAGGTGACCGGCGCGAAGTCTTCCATCTCCGGAAGTTCCACGGGCAACATGGATTCCGGCAGTGCGTGCGCCACACCGTCGGCGTCGTAGACGATCGGGAACGGCTCGCCCCAGTACCGCTGACGGGCGAACAGCCAGTCGCGCAGCTTGTACTGGACGGTGCCGGTGCCATGGCCTTCGGCTTCGAGGTGACCGATCATGGTCGCCTTGGCCTCGTCGACCGGAAGTCCGTTCAGGAAGCCGGAATTCACCAGAGCGCCGTCGCCGGAGTAAGCGGCCTCGCTCACGTCGCCGCCCGCGATCACCTCGACGATGGGCAGACCCAGCGTGGTCGCGAAATCCCAGTCGCGGCCGTCGTGGCCGGGGACCGCCATGATGGCGCCGGTGCCGTAGCCGCTCAGCACGTAGTCGGCGATGAAGATCGGCACCTGCGTGCCGTCGGCCGGGTTGGTGGCGTAGGAGCCGAGGAAGACGCCGGTCTTCTCCTTGTTCTCCTGACGTTCCAGATCCGACTTCGCCGCGATCGACTTGCGGTATGCGGCAACGGCTTCCGCGGGGGTGGCGCTGTCGTTGGTCCAGCGGGCGTCGGTGCCGGCGGGCCATGCTCCGGCGGTCAGCTTGTCGACCAGCTCGTGCTCGGGGGCCAGCACCACATACGTCGCGCCGAACAGCGTGTCGGGTCGGGTGGTGAACACCTCGATGGTCTCGCCATCGGCGTCGAACCGCACCTGCGCACCACGCGAGCGCCCGATCCAGTTGCGCTGCATGGACTTCACGTTGTCGGGCCAGTCCAGCGTGTCCAGATCGTCGACCAGGCGATCGGAGTAGGCGGTGATGCGCATCATCCACTGCCACATGCGCTTACGGAACACGGGGAAGTTCCCGCGCTCGCTGCGCCCATCGGTGGTGACCTCTTCGTTCGACAGCACCGTACCCAACCCTGGGCACCAGTTGACGATCGAATCCGACTGGTACACAAGGCGATACGAGTCGATCAGCGCGCCGCGTCCGGCGGGCGACATGGTGTTCCATTCACCGTCGGGAACCGGACGCGCACCCGTGGCGAACTGCTCTTCCAGATCCGCGATCGGCCGTGCCCGGCCGGCTTCCTGGTCGTACCAGGCGTTGTAGATGCGCAGGAAGATCCACTGTGTCCACCGGTAGTACTCGGGGTCGGTGGTGGCGAACGAACGCCGCGGGTCGTGGCCGAGGCCCAACCGGTCCAGCTGACGCTGCATCGTGGCGATATTGGCCTCGGTGGTCACCCGCGGGTGCGCGCCGGTCTGCACGGCGTACTGCTCGGCGGGCAGACCGAAGGCGTCGTAACCGAGCGCGTGCAGCACGTTGCGGCCGCGCATGCGGTGGTAGCGGCCGAACACATCGGTGGCGATATAGCCGAGCGGGTGACCCACGTGCAGGCCCGCACCCGACGGGAACGGGAACATGTCCTGGATGAACAGCTTGTCCGGCGGCGTCTCACCAGCCAGCGGGCCGACCGGGTTCGGCGCGTTGAAGGTGCCGCGCTCGGTCCAGTTCTGCTGCCAGCGGCGCTCGATCCGCCCAGCCAGCTCGGCGTTGTACCGGTGCTGAGGTACGTCAGTCTCGGTTGCACGAGTGTCCTGCACGGTCCTGCCTTCTTGTTCTCGCCGATCCCCGGTAAACATCGTCTAACAGCGTAGAACGTTGATGCGAGGCGATTTCCCAAGGGCCGAGAACGGGCCGCCCGGTCCTGCGCGCCCCCGCAGGCGCGCACCGTCGGTGTGTGGCCGGTCACCCTCGGTGGGGAGCCCTATTTTCGGGTCTTTACGGGTGCGCTAGCCTGCATGAATGGTCGTCGTCGCTCTCCTGTTGTTCGCGCTGGCCGCGGTCGCCATCGCGACCGGCGTGCTCGGACTGCTCGGCAAACTGCCCCGCAATCGCTTTCTCGGTGTCACGACGGAAGCCGCGCTGCACAGCGACGACAATTTCCGTATCGCCAACCGCATCGCCGCCCCCACCTCGGTCGGCGCGGGCGCCCTGCTGTTCGCCGGCGGCCTCGTCGTCCTCGGAGCCGGTGGTTTCGCGGGCCTCGGCGTAGCCGCGCTGGTCGCGGTGATCGCGGTCTTCACCCTCGGCGCGGGCGCCAACGCCGCGGCACGCACAGTCGAACCCCTGCTGCCTCCCGCTCCGGTGGGCGGCTGCGGCTCCTCCTGCGGCGGCTGCTCCATCCGCGACACCTGCGCCCCCGCGAACTAACCCCCTAGCGGCGGGTCTCGCACTCCGGTACAACGGAGGCAGGACCTTGATCGGGGGAATCATGAAGGTTGTCGGGGCGGGGCTCGTTCTCGCGTTGATCGGTGCGATCACTACCAGCTATTCGACGAGCACGGGGATCGTCGTGCTCGTGATCGCGGCGGTCGTCGTCGTGGTCGGCGGCATTCTCGCCTTTCGTGATCCCGGCGGGTCACGGAAGTCGAAGCGGTGGTGGGCTGCGGGGACGTCTACGGCCGGGGTCAGCTGGTTCGGTGACGGTGGCGGGCAGCATCACGGCGGCAGTGGAAACAGCGGCAGCGGTGGGCACGGTGGGGGCGGCTGCGGGGGTGGCAGCAGCTGCGGAGGCGGCGGCTGTGGGGGTGGCGGCGGCGAGTGATCGCTGACCACGGCCTCGACAGTGGTTGAGCCACAAGGAGATTGCAAGAACGCGCGGTTACGGTCTCCCTCGACATACCGATCCAGGTAGGAGGGGTCCATGAGTATCAGCGATGTGGTCACCACTGTTCTCGCGCTTCTTGTCGGAATGATCGGCGTGGTGGGAATCGTGACCGTGCCGGTCATGGCCATTCTGGCGATAGTTCAGCAGGTCTCCGATCCGGCGGGGCGACCGGAAAGGCGCGCGCGGATCGCGGCGAATCGACATGCACGGGAGCTGGCGCGGGCTCGGAATCGGAATCGGGGGCACAGCTCGGGGGCGAGTAGCAGTTGGAGTTCGGCCGGAACGAGCTGGTCCAGCGGTAGTAGTGACAGCGGCGGTAGCAGTTGGTCGGGGAGTTGCGATTCCGGGTCGAGCAGTAGCTGTGGCGGCGGTAGCAGCAGTAGCTGTGGTGGCGGCAGCAGCTGCTGAGGAAAGCCGTGGGGGCAGTAGGTAATTCGGTGTCGTCGGTAGGCGGCGATGCTCATCTCGGGGAGGAACCATGGTCTTTGTCTTGGCATTCATCGTCGCTGTAGTCGGGCTGTTGCTCGGGGGCGGTACGGGAGCAGTCCTGCTGGCGACCACGGCCGTGCTGGTGTTGTTCGGGCTGGTCATGCTCGGTGCCACACCGGAAGCCAGACGCGAACGGCACGCTGCCGCCGGCCGCAGGGCGCGCGGTCGGGCGGTGTCGGAGCAGGCGGGGCGGGCGAAAGGCGGGCGCCGCTCGATCGAAAGAGAGCGCGACGACTGAGGTGTCGCGGTGGGACGCCGCTGGTTTTCCGAAAGGGGATTGTAAGAACTCGCGGTTACGTTCGGTCTCGACATGCTGGTCCAGCGACAGCGACAGTAGCGGACCGGTAAGTCGAGGGTTCATGGGAGCTACGCACCGAATTTCGAAAGTCACAGGAGGTTCCGATGGCCGCTACGCGTGCTGACCTACGAGGAGGCAGGGTATACGTTGCCGGGTCACTTGTTCTGCTGGTTGTCGGGCTGATTTCCGCGGCATTCGGGTGGATGTTCACGGAAGCGATTCTGTTCGGCTCGCTGGTGTTCTTCGTCTTGGGCGCCACTCGGATCGTACTGGGGTCGAAGCGGGGTAAAAGCGGTAAAGCGCGCAGGTCGGGATGGATTGCCGGGGGTGGTGCCGGTGCCGGTTTCGCCGGAACGGGTGATGGTGGCAGCGGTGACGGCGGCAGCGGGGGAAGCTGCGGTGGCGGAAGTGGGTGCGGTGGCGGGGGCGGCTGTGGTGGCGGTGGTGGGTGTTGAGCCGCGGATGACCGGGACCTGGTGGAGGGACCGGGTCCCGGTCGTGGTGACCCGGTGCGCACCGGGTCGGGTTCCGTTGTCGAACTGACTACCGCAGGTCGACGAGGGCGGCGTGGACTGCCCGGCCCGCGACAGGGTCGCCGACCGCGATGCGGGCGCTACCGTCGGGGTAGGCCTTTGCCTTGATGCCGGCGCGGCGCAGGGCGGTGGCTACCCCGGGTCCGGGCAGGTAGAGGAAGTTCGCGTGACTGCGGGGGACATCGATTCCGCAGGCCAGCAGGGTCATTCGCAGGAGATCGCGTTCGCCGTTGATTCGGTCGACGCGGTCGCGAAGTTCCTTGCCTGCCGCGTAGGCGGCGCGCACCGCGGCGACGGACGCGGTGGGGGTGCCGAAGGGCAACTGCTGGTGGCGGATTCGTTCGATCAGCTTTCCACGGCCCACGCAGTAGCCGATCCGCAGCCCGGCCAATCCGTACGCCTTGGAGAAGGTGCGCAGGATCAGCAGATTCGGGTGGCGGTGCAGCAGGGTGCGAATGTCGAGACGGTCTGTCGGATCGAGGAATTCGACGTAGGCCTCGTCGAGCAGAACCGGCACCCGGCGGGGAATCGCGGCGAGAAAGGATCGGACGGCCGCCGAGTCGAGCACGGTGCCGGTGGGGTTGTGGGGGCGGCACAGCACGACCAGGGAGGTGCGCCGGTTCACCGAGCGGCGCATGGCGGTGAGGTCCTGATTGCCGCCGACGTCGAGGGGAATCGGGACCAGCGTCATCCCGGCCATGTCGGCCATGATCGGGTAGCCGTCGAAAGTCGGTGTACTGGTGAGCAGTTCACCGCTACCGAGCGTCCGCATCACCTGCATCGCGACACCGGTGGCCCCCGCGCCGACCACCACGTCGTCGGGCGAGACCCCGAGGTGATCGGCGATGACTCGCGGCAGTTCTTCCGGAAGGAACTCCGGATACCGGTTGGCATGAGTCAGTGCGGTATTCACCGCCGACAGCACGGAAGGCAACGGTGGGAACGGATTCTCGCTGAGGCCGAGGTCGAACAGCGTCGGGGTCGCAGTGGTGTGGAACCGACGGGAGGGGATCGTCGGGTCCACCAGCCGCATAGTCATCGCGCGGCGCCCCAGCGAATAGCCGCCGCGCCGGCGAAGTCACCCGCGTGCGCGAACGCCGACAGCAACACCACCGACCCGTTGCGCAATCGGCCCGCGCGGTTCTCCGCGTCGAGCGTTACGGGAATGCCTGCGGCGAAAAGGTTTCCGCACTGATCGAACGTATCGGGGTGACGTTCGGCGGGCAGTTCCAGCGCATCGTGCCAGTTGCGCAGGAACAGCCGGTTCGGCTGATTGGTGATGAAGGTGTCGATATCGCTGCTCTTCACCCCGATCCGCTTGCAGACCTCCAGCGCCACCTCGGGTACCAAGCGATTGCCGCGCGCGAACACCTTGGTGATCTTGGATTCGGAAAAGCTCACGCAGCCCTGGCCCTCGCCCGGCTCCCAGTACTTGCGCGGACCGTTCGTGGAGAAGTCCATGTCACCGGCGAATTCGGGGTAGGTGCGGGTTTCGATGTCGAGGATCGGGCCCGAATCGTCCTTGCGCAGCAGGCCGATTCCGCAGCCGTCACCGGGCACCGGAGCCTGTGCCAGCTTCCGGATATCGGGCTGGGTGAACACCGGGCCCGCGCAATTCTGCGCGGCGACGATCAGCGCGGTCTTGGCGTCGCTGGTGGCCATCATCATCCGGGCCATCGCCATCATCTGGACGAAGGCCGCGCAACCGCTGTTGTGCACATCGAGCACCTGCGAGGGTTTCGCCCCGAGCCGTCGGGCCAGTTCGGGCCCGGCGCCGAGCACCGGATTATCGGGCAGTTGGGTGTGTGTGATGATGATATCGATCTCGGCGGCGAGATCGGCGCCGTGGCGTTCGCGCAGTTGGGCGAACGCTTGCTCGGCCATGTCGACGGCGGTTTCGTCGCGTCCGATGTGATGGCGACCGGTCGGCGAACGGAACATCACGTTCTTCGCCATCCGCTCCGAACGCGAGAACTGGGTGAAGTAGTCGGTCGGAACGGGGTCGCCGGGCAGATAGCTCGCGACATCGACCAGACTCACCTGCGGCATATTCACTGCATCCACTCCGGCTTGATGGGCAGCCCGTTGGCCGCGCGGTATTCACAAATGGCTTTGAGGTTGTCCAGCTCGAGCTGGTGTCCGGCGGAGAACATCTCCCAGAAATCGCCGACCCAGACCGGGCGTTTCGGCGGAGCTGTTTCGGGATAGCCGTTTTCGTCGTAGAAGGGGTGCTTGCAGTTGACCCACGTCACCACCGAACCCGGCTTGTTGAACACCACCTGGGCGTCGACCACCCGCATCAGATAGATCATCCAGAGGTGCTCGGACTGGTCCCACGCGCAGTGATAGTCGACGGTCATCGCGTCGGAATGGGCGACGGTGCGGGTGAAACACTTGGTCGCGTCACCGAGGCGGTCGTAGGACAGCCACAGGCCGGGTTCGGCGGTTTCGACGAATCCCCGCAGGCTGTAGGTCCATTCCTCGAGCGAGCGGGTGTCGGCGAGGTACTCGTAGACCTCGCGCGGCGGCGCCGCGATGTAGGTCTGCACGGGGCAGTAGTCGCCGAAGATCTGGTCGTGCGGATACACCGACCGCAGCATGTCCATGATGATCGGCGTAGTGGTCTCCCGATCGGAGTTCTCGATGCGGATGACGCCGGGCACCACCTCATCGGGGATGTCGGACAGGGCAGGCAGGGCGCTGGTGGTCACGGGGTGCTCCTGGAGGATTCGAGGGCGGACAGGAAGGGCAGAAACGGCGGGACTTCGTCGGGGTCGCAGAGGATTTCGAGAAACGCGGGTCCGGCGGCGGCGAAGCTGTGGTCGAGCGCGTCGGACAACCGGTGCGGGTCGGAGACGGTGCGGGCCGGCAGCCCGGGGAACATGGCCGCGATGCCGGCTCCCAGATGTGACGGTTGAAAACGGTTGAAGCTGTAGCGATCCCGGTAGTAGAGCTGTTCCCGGGTGACGCACATGGCGTGCGCGTTGTTGTTGAACACCACGAAGGTGATGGGCAGGTCGTGTTCGATCGCGGTGTGAATCTCCATGCCGTGCATGAAGAAGGAGCCGTCACCTGCGATGACGACGGTGCGGTGCGAGCCGTCGGGCGCGGCGCGGCGGGCGAACGCGGAACCGATACCCGCGCCGAAGGCGTAACCCATTCCGCCCATCCCGAGTGCGACTGTGAACCGTCCGCCCTCGGGTACCCGTAGGTAATGCACCACCGAGGCGCCGGTGTTACCCGCGTCGGCGAAAATATCCGCGCCATCGGGCAGCGCGCGCTGGATCGCCTCGACGACGGTGCGATAGCGCAGCCCGGGGCCCGCCGCTTCGGGGACTGCCATCGGCGTGAGCTCGGCGGAACGAGGGCTCGTCGTCGACCCCGCGCCGATGTCGGCCAGCAGCGTGGCGATGGTCCCCGCGAGATCCGCGCTGGTGGCGTGGGTCGCCGCGAGGTACGGCGCACGTGCGCCGACGCTGAGTACCGGGAGGTCGGCGAGGGCGGCGTCGAGCCCGGCTCGGGCAGTGACCGGGAGGCGGGTGCCGACCAGCAGGCAGGCGCTGGCCGCCGAAAGGGCCTCGACCAGCTCGGGATGGCCCATGCTGCCCGAGACGCCGCAGTAGCCGGGGCCCGTGTTGGAGTACACGTCCTTGGCGTCGGGGGCCAAGCCGATGGCGGCGTCGAGCGTGGCGACCAGTTCGGCGAGTTCAGCGCGGGCATCGTCGCGGGCGACCTGATCACCGGCGATGATCACCACCTTCCCTGTGCGCCGGGCGTCTGCGAGTTCGGTGGCGATGGCGTGCGAGGAAGTCTCTGCCGGGGAGCTCAGCGAGGCTCGATCGCGCTGTGTTCCGGCCGCAGCGGTGTCGAACTGCCGCACCAGGGTGGAATCCGGCATCGCCTGCTGCTGTACATCTTTCGGGATCAGTAGCACCGCCGGTCCGCCGCCTTCCGCGGCCGCGATCGCCGCGGCGAGCTGATCGGGCAGCTCGATCGGGTCGGTTACGCGAGCGCAGTACCTGCTGATCGTCGCGAACAGCGCTGCCGCGTCGATGGAGTCGGCCAGACCGCTCGAATCCTGAAATGCGCCGAGCCCTTCGAGGTTGGTGGGCGGCTGTCCGACCAATGCCAGTACCGGCACTCGCGAGGTGAACGACTCAGCAAGTCCGGCAACAAGATTGACCGCTCCGCCACCCGAAGTGGCAGCCACGACACCCATCCCGCCGGTGCTGCGCGCATATCCGTCAGCCATCGTCGCCGCGGAGAACTCGTGTTTGGCGACGATTCCGGCGGGCGAACCGCCCGCGTCGAAGATCGCGTCGTAGAGGTCCTCGATATTGGCGCCGTCCACGCCGAAGATCTGGGTGATTCCCCGGTCGGCTACCGTTCGTACCAGGTAGTCGACCACTCTGTCCGGCATCGGCCCTCCTTCTCCGCGACGAAAATGTGACGCCGCTGTGCACCGCGTCTGATGTGGTTACGAGGCGCGCCGAGGGGGAGTTCAGAGGGTGGGTGAAAACCACCCCTTGTGTGTACGTACACATATACGTATAGTGAGTTCATGCCCAACAAGACGATCTACGTAGCCGACGACGATCTCCCCGTGTTCCAGCGGGCGCAGGAGCTTGTCGGCGGAAACCTCTCCAGCACCGTGGTCAGCGCGCTGCGCAGGCTCATCGAGCTGGAAGAAGGACGTGAGGCCGGCTTCGAGGAGGTTGTGCTGCAGGTGGGTCGCGACGGCGTCCGGCAGGTGCGCTTCCAAGGCGTGCTGCTGGGTGAATGGCGCGATGTCGGCGACAAGCAGGTGCTGCACCAGCAGGTCTACCGCAGCCGCAAGGGCAAGCTCGTGCTCCACACGCACTCGGCGCTGTGGTCGGAATATCCGACCGGGGACGCCGCGGGCGACATGAAGGACTGGAAATACTGGCGCCGCATGTTCGGCATCGGTGACCGGGCGTGGGACTGGGGCGACTACGAGTACGAGGTCCTCGACGACCTGAAAGACCTGAAGGATCGCGTGCCCGACAAGCTCTACCGCAAGGTCGAAGACATCACCGCGCACCCGCAGATCGAGGAGCTCGACATCTAACTCCTCGACTACAACCGCACATCACACCCGAACCGCAGCCCCTGGGGGCTGTGTCGATAACTCATGCATATATACGCAGTAATGAATGCAATCCTGTGGAAAGGGACGATCATGGTCAACTCGGCCATCACCGCACGCGGCCTGCGCAAGGCCTACGGCGACAAAACTGTTCTCGACGGCATCGACATCACCGTCGCCGAGGGCACTGTCTTCTCCCTGCTCGGCCCCAACGGCGCGGGCAAGACCACCACGGTGCAGATCCTCACCACGCTGATCGCAGGCGATGCGGGGGAGTGCACCGTCGGCGGCCACGACGTGGTGACCGACCGAGGCGGGGTGCGCGAGCTGATCGGCGTCACCGGGCAGTTCGCCGCCGTCGACGAGCTGCTGACCGGCCGCGAGAACCTGCACATGATGGGCGACCTGAACCACCTGCCGCGCCGCGAGACCCGCGCGCTGGCAGAGGAACTGCTGCGACGATTCGACCTGGTCGAGGCCGCCGACAAGCCCGCGAGTACCTACTCCGGCGGCATGACCCGCAGGCTCGACCTGGCGATGACGCTGGTCGGCGATCCGCGGGTGATCTTCCTCGACGAACCGACCACCGGCCTCGACCCGCGCAGTCGCCGCTCGATCTGGGAGATCATCCGCGGCCTGGTCGACGATCTCGGCGTCACCGTCTTTCTCACCACCCAGTACCTCGAGGAGGCCGACCAGCTGGCCGATCGCATCGCGGTGCTCGACAACGGCCGGATCGTCGCGGAAGGCACCGCGGCAGAACTGAAGCGACTGATCCCGGGCGGCCACATCCGCATCGATTTCGCCGACCAGCCCGACGTGGTCGCCGCCCAGCGCGCGTTCGGGTCGACGGCGAAGGTGGTCGAGGGCACCGACGGCCTGACCCTCGCCGTGCCGAGCGACGGCGGCGTGCGTTCCCTGCGCTCCGTGCTCGACCTGCTCGATGCCGAGAACATCGAAGCGGGCGGCATTTCGGTGCACACCCCCAACCTCGACGACGTCTTCCTCACCCTCACCGGCATGAGCGGTCAGCGGCCGGAGGCGGGAGCGGAGCGTGACCACGCAGGCCGCCCGAGCATGCCCAATGTCAACAGCCGCGCCACCATCGAGCAGGAGTCACTGCGATGACCACACTGACCAAATCCAAGTCCTACGCCTTCGCCGACACGATGACGATGCTGCGGCGCAACATGATTCACGTCAAGCGCTACCCCAGCATGACGTTCAGCATCATCATCATGCCGATCGTGCTGATGCTGGTGTTCAAGTACGTCTTCGGCGGGGCGCTCGAGAAGTCCTCTGGCGGTAGCTATATCGACTATCTGGCGCCGGGCATGATGTTGCTGTTGCCCGCCTATCTGACGGTGTCGGTGGCGGTCTCTATCGCCACCGACGCGAGCAAGGGGATCGTGAATCGCTTTCGGGTGATGGCGATTTCGCAGTCGTCGGTGCTCACCGGCCATGTGCTGGGTGCGCTCGTCCAGGCGATGGCGGGCGTTGTCGCGATGACCGCCGTGGCGATGCTGGTCGGCTTCCGGCCCAACGCGAACGTCGCCGAGTGGCTCGCCGCGCTCGGGCTGCTGGCGCTGGTGACGTTCGCCTTCACCTGGCTGGCCATCGCGCTCGGCCTGCTCTCGCCGACTCCCGAAAGTGCCAGCAACGCACCGTTTCCCATCGTGTTGCTGCCCTTCCTCGGCAGCGGCCTCGTGGCCACCGACACGATGCCGGTCGGGATGCGCCAGTTCGCCGAGTACCAGCCCTTCACTCCCATCACCGAGACGCTGCGCGGACTGCTGATGGGCACCGAGGTCGGCGCCAACGGCTGGATCTCGCTGGTCTGGTGCGCGGTGATCGCGGGCGGCGGCTTCCTCTGGTCGAAGTCGATCTTCGCCAAGCAGTCGAAGTAGCCTGTGGCACAAACGGTCCGGTCTCCATCAGGAGGCCGGACCGTTTCGCGCGTTCAGACCTGGGCGACCAAGACGGTCCGGCCGGAATCGACGGAGGTGATCTCCACCTTGCTGATCGAATCCGGTGGCGCGTCGATGGTGCGAGCCACCGTCAGTTCGGTGCCGGGGCCCGCGGGCCACTGGTCGAGTTCGTAGCGCTGCTCACCCGCGGTCACCACCAGCCCGTAGGTGCGGGTGTAGCCGGAGCCGTAAGCGCTCGGCGCGTAGCGGCAGGTCATCACCAGGCGGGTGCGGTCGCCGTCGCGCACCAGCTTCACCTGCGCGCTCACCGGGGTCTGCTCCACCGCCTGCATCACCTGTTCGGCGACGATCTGTTCGGTCGGCGTTTCCGAGCGCGCCACGGTGACCGTCACCGGAATCGCGATCGCCACCGCCGCCGCGGCAGCCGCCACCGCACTTCCGACACCCATCCAGCGCCGCCGCCGCCTGCGCCGTTCGGCCGCAGCGGCCAGCGACGGAATCAGGTCGGGAACCTGCGGCGCGTCCGGCTCCGGCGATGCGATCATCGACAGCGCGGTATCGCGGTCCACCAGACCGAGCATGCCCGGCATCCCGGACAGTTCGGCCACCGCCTGCTGGCAGTGCGTGCACCCGAGCAGGTGTGTCTCGTATTCGCGCCGCTCGGCGGCACCCAGCGAACCGAGGACATAGGCAGCGTCCCAGGTGCTGTACTCGTCGGCGAGGTCGGTCATCGGTTCGTCACCCCCATCTCCTGTAATGCCAGCCGCATCGCGCGCATGCCGTAGTGCAGGCGCGACTTCACCGTTCCCGGTGGGATACCCAATTCGTCGGCGATCTGGGCCATGCCGAGGCCGCGATAGTAGGCCCGCACGATCACCTCGCGATGATCCGGGCTCAATGTGCTCAGCGCGTCGGCGACCAGCCAGCCGTCGAGCGCGCGATCGGACTGGTCGGGGCTCACCTGCTCGGGCGGGGTGTCGGTACCGAACTCGCGACGGTGCCTGGCGCTGCGATGCTCGTCGACCGCGAGATTACGAGCCACGGTGAACAACCATGCGCGCGGCGAGGTTTCGGTCTGTTCCAGCACGGTGGGGCGTTGCCAGGCGCGCAGCAGCGTCTCCTGCACGATGTCCTCGGCCCGGCCGGGATCGCGCACCAGCCCGAGGGTGAAACGCCACAGGGCGGGTGCGTGCTCGGCGTAGAGCGCACGCATCAATTCGTCGCGACCATCGTTCATCGGCGGCCCTGATCACTGCTCGTCGTAATTCATGTGTCACTCCTGCTCGTCGAAGGAGTAACGGTGTCAGTTGCGTTCGAGTTCAATCGGGTGTGTCGCCAGCAGGGACAGCGGCAACGGCTGACGCCGCAACACCGCGGCCCACAGATCGTGGCGGTCGGTGGCTATCGGGTCCGACGGCAGCGCCGAGACCACGATCCAGTCGTCGTTGTCGAGTTCGCCGTCGAGCTGGCCCATCGACCAGCCCGCGTATCCGGCGAAGACCCGGATCTGCTCGATGAGCGGGCCGATCTCGGCGGGGTCGGCGTCCAGATCGACCAGCACCACGCGGCCGTCGACCCGGCGCAGCCCGCGGATATCGGAGATGTCGACGCCCGTGCGCAGCACCGCCAGGCACAGCGCCGCATCGCGTTTGACCGGCCCACCGATGTAGAGGTCGGTCGGGCTGGCGGCCAGGTCGGCCCAGGCGGGCAGCACATCGACGACCGGGGTCTCGCTCGGCCGGTTCAGCACCACGCCGAGGCTGCCCGCGTCGTTGTGCTCGATCACATACACGACGGTACGCCGGAAAGTAGGTTCCACCAGGTCTGTCGCGGACACCAGCAGGTTGCCCGCGCGGACGTTCACCGCGGGCTGACCGCGCCGCCGATCGTCACCGTGTCCGTCGCGAGTCCGCCGCTCGTCCGGGTCGTCTCCGCCTGCCACCGAGTCATCATCGCATTTTCAGCGCCGGTGCGCGCTTCCCGCGGACCGCATCGAAATCGGAAATCCTCGCGCGCGGGGCCGCTGGGATCGCCCGGTAGGGTCGCGCTATGCACTTGCCCGAGGTCCTGCTCGACGACAACGACGCCGTGTACGACTACTACCTGCGCCATCAGCAGAACAGGTGGAAGGCGCTGGCTTCGTATGCGGTGCTGGCCCGGCGGTTCCGGCCGCGCGTGGTGTTCGCCGAGGGTGCGAAGCAGCAGTTGAAGGCCCTGGTTCGCAGTGGGCGGCCGGTCATCTACGCGATCAACCATCTGTCGACCAGCGACCCGTACACGGTCGCGGCCACGGCGTGGCGGTCACCGTTGCGCTCGAAGATCGGGCGGGTGCGGGTGCTGGCCAAGGACGAGCTCTTTCTCGATCCCGAGCAGCGCCGCAAGGTGGACATGATGGGCGGGATCCCGGTGTTCCGCGGCAAGGATCACGGAATCCGGGCGGTCAACGCCGCAGGTCAGCGGATGATGGATGTGTGCGCGCAGCGGTTGGCCGCCGGTGATCACCTCGCGATCTTCCCCGAGGGCACCTGCAATGAGGTAGATCACACCAAGGTGCAGGCGGTCGGTAGTGGGATCGGGCACATCGCGTTCCGTGCGGCCAAACTGGGCGCCGCGCCCGCGCTGATCGCCATCGGGATGAACTACGGAGACCGCGACGCGTCCGCCGAAACGACTGCTGCCGACGTGGTGTCGGGGGTCGCCTACTTCCGGGCACCGATCCTCGAGGTGCCGCAGCGGCCCGCCGACATCGCCAGGCTCGTCAAAGAAGAGCTGCAACTGGCTGTCGACGGGGCCGTCGCGCACTACTGAGGTAGGCCGAACAGCTCCCTGGCCCGCTGCGGGACGTAGGCGATGTAGTCGGGATGGGTGTTGATGAAATGCAGCACCACCGGGCACATCGGTAGCACGCTGAATCCTTGGTCGCGGCTGGCGTCGAGTGCGGACTCGACCAGGATGTTCGCCAGGCCGCGGCCTTCGAATCGGGGATAGATCTCGGTGTGGACGAGCGCGCGTTCGTCGCCGGTGTCCTGGTATTCGATGTAGCCGGCGGGTTGACCGTCGGCGGTGAGTTCGAACCGCTCTAGCGCGGTGTTGTTGCGGACCTCGGTCGCCATAGGTCGACGCTACCGTGTTGTTCGGCGTCGGCCCTTGTCGATCGGTGGTCCCAGGAGGTTCGGTAGTGCGGTTACGGCGGACTCAGGGCGTTGCGGATGGCTGGAACTGCGGGGATGCGGGTTTTGGTCTCAGGGCGGAAGATGTCGGGATGACTCGTGGACCGCTTGTTGTGCTTGCACCGGACAAGTTCAAGGGTTCGCTTTCGGCACCGGAGGTTGCCGAGGCGTTGGGACGGGGGATTGCTCGGCGGGCGCCGGGGGCGCAGGTGCGGTGTGTGCCGGTGGCCGACGGCGGCGACGGGATGGTCGATGCCTTCGTGGCATCGGGGTGGAAGCGAGTGGAGCTGGCCGCGCCCGGGCCGACGGGGGAGGCTTCGACGGCGGTGTACGCGGTGCGCGGAGATGTCGCGGTGGTGGAGTTGGCGGCGGCCGTCGGTCTGGTGAAGTTGCCCGGTGGGCGGCTCGACCCGCTCCGGGCCGACACGTTCGGGTTGGGGGTGGCCATCGCGCACGCGCTCGACGCGGGGGCTCGGGAGATCGTGCTCGGGCTCGGTGGGAGTGCGTCGACCGATGGCGGGGCGGGGCTGTTGCGGGCGCTCGGGTTGCGGCTGCTCGACCGGGAGGGGCGGGAATTGTCGGGGGTCGCGGACGTGGCCGCGATGCTCGCGCAGGTGGCCTCGGTGGATCGAGCCGGGTTGCATCCGGCGGTCTCGACGGCGCTGTTCACCCTTGCCTGCGATGTGGACAATCCGTTGCTCGGACCGGCCGGTGCCGTTGCGGTGTACTCGCCACAGAAGGGGGCCAACGCCCGACAGATGGTGAAACTCGAAGCAGGGCTGACCAATTGGGCGGCGGTGCTGGGTACGGGGTATGCCGAGATCGGTGGGGCAGGGGCGGCCGGTGGTACCGGGTTCGGGGCGCTCGCGGTGCTGGGGGCGCAGGTGCGCAGCGGGATCGATGTGCTGCTCGAGCTGCTGGAATTCACGGACTTGGTCGACGGGGCCACGCTGGTCGTCACCGGTGAGGGCTCGCTGGATCACCAGAGCATGCACGGGAAGGCGCCGGTCGGGGTCGCGGCCGCGGCCAAGAAAGCGGGGGTGCCGGTGGTCGCAGCGGTAGGTCGAACCCTGTTGTCACCCGGTGAGATTCGAGCCGCGGGTTTCGCCGCGTGCTATCCGCTCAGTGACCTGGAGCCCGATCCCGCACGCTCGATCATGGCCGCGGCGCGCCTACTCGAACGGATCGGCGAGCGAATCGCCATGGAGCACTTGAAATGACAGCGCACGTGCGCGAAGCACGATGAAGCGCGGGTAGTTACAGCGCGATCGGGGAGGACGAAGACGCCGCGGCGGTGGGTCGGGTAGCGGTGGCGAGCACCGCGCGGTGCTCGTCGCCCCAGCTTTCGAGCGGTGCCAAGGCGAGGCGCAGGGTCTCGCCGAGCGGGGTGAGCGAGTACTCCACGCGCGGGGGGATTTCCGGGAAGATCTCGCGGTGCACCACGCCGGAGCTCTCCAGATGCCGCAGGTTCTCGGCGAGCACCTTCTCGCTCACGCCGTCGAGCAGCCGCCGGATCTGGCCGAATCGCTGCGGCCCGGCGTCGAGCACCCACATCAGGTGCAGCTTCCATTTACCGCCGACGACGTCGATGGCCAGGCTCATGCCGCATACATCGTGATCTGCGTCACTACTCATCTTCGGCGCACCCTTCTGACCGTATTTCGAACCTCTAGGTAAGCAACCACACCCGAACGTTCGGTCTTCCCGGACGATACCCGCGCGGACACCATGGAAAGCGGCGCCGAACCAACCCGTAGCGAGAATCGAAGGGCCACACAATGTCCGAGCAGACCACCTCCCGTTCCGTTTCCGTTCTCGGCCTCGGCCCGATGGGTCAGGCCATGGTCAAGGCCTTCCTCGAAGCAGGTGTTGAGGTGACGGTATGGAATCGCAGCACCGCCAAGGTCGACGCGCTGGTGGCGCTCGGCGCCAAGCGGGCCGACACCGTGGCCGAGGCGCTGGCGGCCAACGAGGTCTCCGTGCTCAGCCTCACCCACTACGACGCCATGTACGACGTGCTCGGCCGAGCCGTCGACCAGCTGCCCGGCAAGGTCATCGCCAATCTGTCCTCCGATTCACCGGCCAAGGCACGGGCGGGCGCGACCTGGGTTCGTGAGCGCGGCGCCGAATTCCTCTCCGGCGGCGTGATGTCGGCGGGCGACAATATCGTCCATCCCTCGTCCTACATCTTCTACAGCGGTCCGAAGGCGGTCTTCGACGCGCACGCCGAACTGCTGCGCCCGCTCAGCCCGCAGGAATACCTCGGCGCCGACGACGGCTTGGCCCAGATCTTCTACCAGGCCCTGCTGATCACCTTCCACCCCTGGTTGCTGGCGTTCGACCAGGCGTCGGCGATGATCGCGAACTCCGGCCACAGCATCGACCAGTTCGTACCGTTCGCCGTCCGCTCCGCCGGCGCCTACCCGTTCTTCATCGAACAGTTCGCCGAGGCGAACAAGGAAGGCGGCTATGCCGACCTCGCGCACCTGAAGATGATGGACGCCGGCGCCCAGCACATCATCGACGCCAGCGAAGAAGCAGGCGTCGACGCGAGCCTGTCCCACCTCGCCCAGTCGTTCTGGCGCAAGGCCGTCACCGCCTCCGAGGCGACGGGTAGGCAGATCTCGCCGTACGCGCTGTTCCGTGGCGAGGCGTCCTGATGCCGGCTCCGGACCGAGCGGCCGATGCGGTCACCGTCATCGGCCTCGGCCCGATGGGACAGCAGATCGTGCGCACGTACCTCGACGCGGGCTTCACCGTGACGGTCTGGAACCGAACCCCTGGAAAAGCACAGGGTCTCGGTGCCCAGCTCGCCGAGACGGTCGCCGACGCGGTGGCCGCGGCCGAGCTCGTCGTGCTCAGCCTGACCCACTACGACGCGATGGACGAGGTTCTCGGCTCCCTCGATCTGACCGGAAAAGTAGTGGTCAACCTGTCCTCGGATTCGCCGCAGCGGACTCGGCGGGGCGCGGCGTTCGTCCGGGCGCGTGGTGGCGAATTTCTCGCCGGTGGGGTGATGGCGCAGCCGCACGAGCTGGCGGGCCCGGCGGCTTACATCTTCTACAGCGGTCCACCAGAGGTCTTCGAGGATCGACGCGAGTCGTTGCGGCCGTTGGCGGAAATGGAGTACCTGGGTGCGGATGACGGTGCGGCCCAGGTCTTCTACCAGGCCATGCTCGCCCTGTTCCTGCCTTTGATGCTCGGCTACGAACAGGCGCTGGCGATCGTCGATCGGTCCGGTTCCTCGATAGATCGGTTCGTGCCGTACGCCCAGCGTTCACTGGGCAGCGTCGCCGAGTTGTACGCCGCGTGGGCGGAAACGGCAGACGACGGTGGTCCGGCCGATCCGGCGTACCTGCGGATGATGGCGGCCGGCGCGCGCCATGTCGTGGCAACCGGCGCCGCGGTCGGTGTGGATACTGTGCTGGCCGAGTCGGTTTCGTCGTATTGGGAGCGAGCTGTCGGCGCCCCCGAATCGACATTCCGGATATTTCGCGGCTGACACACCGAAACCGTTCGGCGCGTTGATGCCGAACGGTTTCGGTGTTCACGCAGTCTCGGCGCCCGATCCCAGTCTCGGGAACGGCTCGGTGGAGAACACCACCTCCACCGCTACCTCGAAATAGGCCGCGAGCCGCAGGGCCAGATGCAGGCTGGGGCTGTATTCGCCGCGTTCGAGGTAGCCGACGGTTTGGTAGTGCACGCCGAGTGCTTCGGCCAGGTCCCGTCGCGAGATGCCGCGCTCGGCACGCAACATCGCGATGCGGTTGTAGATGACCTCAGAAGGCACGCTGCATCGCTTTCTCGCGGCGGACGGCCACGCTGGATCCCGACTCATGGCGGGCCGCTCGCCGCAGCACGATCGGCGCGAGCAGCAACCCGACGATCGACCATACGCCGAGCACCGCGGCGGTCTCGAGGTGCCGCCAGGACCCGTCGATCTCGATGGCCGCCGCCTCGGCGGGCAGCAGTGCGGAGCGCATGCCGAGGCCGAGCCAATACATCGGGAAGAGTTGGGCCAGGCTCTGTATCCAGCCGGGGAGCGCGGTGATCGGGTACCAGATGCCGGAGATGGCGATGAGTCCCATCAGCGGCAAGGTCAGCAGGAAGATGTCGCGGGCGCCGACGATCAACCCACCGAGGATGGCGCCGATCGGCAAGGTGGCCAGTAGGCCGAGCATGATCACCCACGTCAGCGTGATCACGGCGCCGCCGGGCGTCGACAATCCGCCGACGATCACGGCGCCGATGGTCAGCACCACCACCAGCTGTACGAGTACCGCGCCCGCGGTGGTACCGATCTTGCCGATGAAGTAGCCCAGGATGCCGTTCGGAATTGTCTTGGCGCGCAACAGGGTTCCGTCCTCCCGGTCGAGCGCGAGGACTTCGGCGATGCCGTACAGGCCGTTGAACGCGATGATGCTGCCGAGCAGGCCGGGCACCGCGAGTTCGCCGAGTGACAGCTCGGTGTCCTGGTAGGTCCGGTCGCGCAGGAAGAAGATCGCGATCAGAAACAGTGTGGGAGTGAGGAACTGGGCCATCAGGCTCGCCCCGTTGGTGTACAGCTGCCGCAGTTCGATCCACATCGCCGCCAGGCCGCCCCTGACCGCTACCAGCGTGGGATTCATCGCGTGACCTCCTGCAGTGAACGAACGGGTTCGGCGGCCGCGTCGGATTCGAAACGGCGGACCAGTGCCATGTAGGTGTCCTCCAGCGACGCGCGCTGTACCTCGAGGTCCTCGATCAGTTCGCCGTGCTGTTCGAACAGTTCGTGGACGTATTTCGTCGACTCGGTCGTCGTGTGGACGAAGCGTTGACCATCGTGGGTCCAGCGCACCTCGGCCTCGCCCGCGGTGGCGGCGCTGAGCTCCTCCGGGGAGCCGTCGGCGATGATCCGGCCACCGGCCAGGATCAGGATCCGGTCGGCCAGTTTCGCGGCTTCATCCAGGTCGTGGGTGGTGAGTAGGACGGTGGTCTCGTCCAGATCGGCCAGACGATGCACCAGGTCGTGGAAGTCGCGCCGTGCGGCGGGGTCGAAGCCGGCGGTCGGTTCGTCCATGAACAGCAGTTCCGGTCGGCCGACGATGCCGATCGCCACGTCGAGTCTGCGTCGCTGGCCCCCGGACAAGGTGGCGATCTTCGCGTCGCGCTGCTCGGTGAGCCCGACCAGCGCGATGAGTTCATCGGTGTCCCACGGTCGGGTGATCCGTGCCGTGGAATACGGGCTGTAGTACCCGCCGAGGTGACCGAGCAGCTCGCGCACTCGCCATTTCGCGTGGTCACGCCAGGATTGGAGCACGACGCCGATGCGGGCGCGCCAGAGTTCGTCACCGTGTTCGGGATCGGCCCCCAGCACCTCGACCCGGCCGGCCGACCTCCTGCGGAACCCCTCGAGGATCTCGATCGTGGTGGTTTTGCCCGCGCCGTTGGGCCCGAGCATGACGAGCACTTCCCCGCGCTTCGCGTGAAAAGTCACATCGTGCAGGACGTCTGTCTCGTCGTATCGCATCCGTAGTTGCGCGACATCGAGAACGACGTTGTTGTTCGAAGTCATGAGTCCTCCCAGTCATCGACCTTCGATGATATGTAGCATACGTACTACATATCATCGCGGTAATGCTTCGCTGAAAAAGGACATTTCGAAAACTGTGAGCACTGCTCTTGACTTCGGATCGGGCGGGGCTCATGCTTGTACTCAACAGAGAGCAGTGCTCACAGTTTCAGGAGTGATCAACATGGACAACGCGACTCGCCACCTCCCCCCGACCGGCATCGATCCGATCGTCAACAAGATCGCCAACCTACTGCCCAAGCTGGGGATCAGCATCATGGGTTCGCGGCTGCTGGCCGTGCGCGGCCGCAAGAGCGGTGAATGGCGCACCACCATGGTCAACGTGATGACGGCCGCCGACGGCGAGCGCTACCTGGTCGCGCCGCGCGGGCACGTGCAGTGGGTGCGCAATCTGCGCGTGGCAGGCGACGGCGAACTGCGCCTCGGCCGCAAGACCGAACAGTTCACCGCCACCGAGGTCGCCGACGCCGACAAGGTGCCGCTGCTTCGGCTGTACCTGGAGAAGTGGGGCTGGGAGGTCGGCAAGTTCTTCGAGGGCCTCACCAAGGACGCGACAGACGAACAACTCGTCGCCATCGCCCCCGGATTCCCGGTCTTCCGACTCGCGTGATCACGCCGAGGCCGACCGGCCTATGGCTTGCTCAAGAACTCGATGGCCGCGGCGTAGCCGTGGATGCCCAGCCCGGCGATCACCGCGGTGGCGATCGGGGAGACGAACGAGTGGTGCCGGAACTCCTCGCGCGCGTGCACATTGCTGATGTGCACCTCGACGATCGGCACCTCCGGGATCGCCAAGGCGTCGCGCAGTGCGACCGAGGTGTGGGTGAGGCCGCCGGGGTTGATGACGATGGCCGACACCTCGCCGCGGGCCTGCTGGATCCGGTCGATCAGCGCGCCTTCGTGATTGGACTGGAAGGCGATGACCTTGAGGTCGAACCGGGCGGCGGTGCGTTCGCACAGTGCGACGACGTCGTCGAGGGTGTCGGCGCCGTAGATCTCGGGCTGGCGGGTCCCGAGCATGTTCAGGTTCGGTCCGTTGATTACCAGGATCGGACCAGTGGCCTGCGCGGATTCCATGCAGGCCACTGTAAGTCACAAGCCGGTGGGGCCCTCCGAGCGCAGGTCGTCGACCTTGCGCATGGCTTCGCGGAGTTCGGCGAGCCAGGTTTCGGCGTGCTTGCCCGCGAGTTTGACCGTCCAGGCCAAGGCGTCGGCGCGGGAGCGGGCTACGCCTGCGTCGATGAGGGTGTCGAGGACCTGGCGTTCGGGCTGGCGTAGGCGGGTCATCACGGGCACGGCCAGGTGGGTGAACAGGATTCGTTCACCGTCTACTCGCACGCCCCAGGCGACGCTGCGGCCGTAACGGCGCTGGGCCTCGTCGGCGATCTGCATGCGGGCCGGGCGGGTCGACTCGCGGAAGCGGGCGAGTGCGCCTTCTTTGGTGGCTGTCGAGGTGCTCGCGTCGCCGGGGACGGGTAGTTCGCCGACCACGACGATCTCGTCGCGGTCGATCTCGATGTCCACCGGCCCGGTGAACCAGTCGGCGGGCAACCGTCCGGCGAACCAGTCGGGGGCGTCGGCCGGATCGGGAAGGTCGGCTTGCTGCCAACCGCCGGGTCGGCCGAATCCGCGCTCGCGTCGATCGTTCCGCATGGAAATCACCTGCTGTCTCTGTTGTGCGTGTTGCGTTGATTACAAGATTACGCCGATATCTGCGCACTGAATTCCGCTCTGCGTGAACGGGTGCGTACCGACTCGGTAAAGCCCATGCCGCGCGGTTGGATGGAGACGGGCTTGGGTACCCTCGCGTTGAATCGCCGGACAATTGCAAGATCCGCGCCACCTGGCGCGGCTGTCGGTACGGTTGACACAGCAGTTGTTGCCGCTTACTGGGCGAGGTTGGAAAACGGACCCTCATCAGGGCGAGATTTCCGGCACAATCGAGGTGTCGAGGTCGGGGAGTATCCCGACTGACCGGGGCATTGGAGACAGGTCAACTTCCGGTACGGTGTATTTGTTACCGGAGTGGCAAGAGTGAAGAGTGGGCGATATGGATGTGTGGGGATCCCGCCGCTTTCGCGTCCGGGGCGCTATGGCGATCGCGGGGGTTGCGACCCTCGCCATCGCGCTGTGCTCGTGCGGAGTGGGTGGGAAGACGAGCGAGTCGGAGACGGTGGTCCAACGGTTCACCGAGCTCCTCGATGAGAAGGACTACGGCAAGGCCGCCGACCTGACCTCGTACCCCGCTGCCGCTTCGGCAACTATGAAGCAAATGTTCGAGGGCCTGCAATCGGGCACCGTCGACTACGAAGCCTCCCAGGTGATCGACCTCGACAAGCAGTCGGCGATCTTCAGCATGGAGGTCGCCTGGAACTTCGGTGAGAAGAAGGACTGGACCTACACACTGCAGGGCACCGTTCGCAAGCTCGCCATCGGCTGGCGGATCTCCTGGGAGCCCGCGGTGGTGATGCCGCAGTTGACGGACAACCGCACCGTCAAGCTCGTGCGCACGACCGCGAAGCCGCCGCCGAAGGTCGTCGATCTGCCGGGTGAGGCGCTGATGACCGAGCAGACGCTCAATGTCATCAAGATCGACCCGAGCCGCACCGGCGATCTCGTCGGTACCACCAACGCCCTCGCCGACGCCATCGAACCGGTGGCGCCGCTGATCACCGGGCCGTCGCTGATGCAGCAGCTGGCGGGCTCGCAGGGTCAGCCGATCGTCGCGGTGAACCTGCGCGACGGGGATTTCGCGATCCTGGAACCGCGGATGGCCAAGGTGCCCGGCGTGGTGATGGAGAAGCAGACCAAACTGATCTCGGCCGACCGGCGCACGCGTTCGCCGATGCTCGACGCGCTGCGCAAGGTGTGGCAGGACAGTCTCGAGGCCACCGCGGGCTGGGGTGTGCAGATCTTCGAGGCCGATGGCAGGTTCGTCAACCAGGTGGCCGGATATCAGGGACCTTCCGGGCCGGATATCGCCGCGACGATGGACCAGCGTCTACAGCGCGCAGCCGAAGACGCGGTGGTGAGCGCGGGGACCCCGGCTACGGTCGTGGCCATCCAGCCCTCGACCGGCGCGGTCGTCGCGGTGGCACAGAACTCCTACGCCACCGAGAAAGGGCCGATCGCCTTCACCGGGTTGTTCCCGGCGGGCGGCACGATGGAACTGTTCCGTACCGTCGCCGCGGCGACCAAGAACAAGCCGCCGCAGGACGTCACCGTGCAGGAAGCGGCCGAGGCGGCCACCGCGCTGGGTGTCGGCGTCGACTTCAAGGTGGCCGGGCTCGACGAGGTGACCGGGCGGATCAGCGCACCGGGCCGCAGCACCGAACAGGTGCGCCAAGGCGCGGGCGCCGACGCGGTGCAGGTCAGCCCCTTCGGGATGGCCATCGCGGCCGCCGCGATCTCGCGCGGCTCGGTGGTGCCGCCGATGATCGTGGCAGGCAATCCGGGCACCACCGATACGCCTGTTCCCGCGCTGTCACAGCCGGCGGTCGACCGGTTGCGCGCAATGATGAACGACGGCATCAACAAGCCGGAAACCACCGCACTGCGCGGATTCCGCGACGTCACCGCGTTCGCCGCGACGGGTGGCGCCGACGGGTGGCTGCTGGCGACGATGGGCGATCTGGTCTTCGCGGTGCACATCGCCGATGTCGACAGTGGTGACGCCACTTCACGTCTCGCGGCCGTTCTGCTGAAATCACTGGCGACGCCGGAGCCGTAAGCACAGGGTTACCACTGATCAGTGGGCATGAACCCGGTCTCGAAGTCGATCTTGAGCGGTTACGCTGCTTTCCGTGAAGAGATACGCGCCGTTCGGTATCGATGCTTTATTGGTGATCATTTTCTGCGCGATCGGGAGGCGCAGTCACGACGAGGCTGTCATCGCCGGTCTGCTGAAAACGGTGTGGCCCTTCGGGGTAGGGCTGATTCTCGGCTGGGTGTTGGCGGTGTACGCCGCGCGGGATACACGATTCGACGCAACGGCGCTGTGGCCCACCGGAATCCTGATCTGGGCGAGCACGCTCGTCGGCGGGATGGCGTTGCGCGCCATCAGCGGTCAGGGCGTCGCACTGAGTTTCATGATCGTCGCGGCCTGCGTTCTCGTGCTTTTTCTCTTGGGCTGGCGCGCCGCGATCCGCGCGCTGCGGTGACGCCGATCGATGGTTAGGACATGGGTAACTCACCGGGTACGGGCTAACCCGACTCCATTGCTCCGCCGGCCGCCTTCCCGGATTCCCCGCGCCTACGTCTGGCTTGAATACGCGGAGAGGCGGAATAGAATTCCTGCTCGTACTCGTGGTCGTCGGCCTGCGGTGTGCGGAACAGGAACGCGAAGACGATCCAGCCGACCACGGCGACCAGGATGAAGCTGACCAGCCGGTAGACGAACGCGGCCGCCACGGCCTGTGCGGCGGGCAGCCCCGCGCCCGCGGTGAGACCGTAGATCAACGTGGCGTCCACGTAGACGATGCCGCCCGGGGCGAACGGGATGGACCCCACCGCCTTGCCCGCCGCGAACGCGATGAGCAGCCCGGACAACTTGGGGTCGGCACCGACCGCGAAACAGGCGGCGCCCAGACACGCCACGTCGGCGAACCGGTGCACCAGCGCCCACACCCCGACGAGCGCCCCGTCCTTCTTCCCCAGCTCGACCGACTCGAGCTGGGCCCGGATCTCGGCCAGCTTGGCGATGCCGTGGTCGGCGGGCTTCTTGCGCAGCCGATTGATCAGCGCGAGCACCCGCCGCAGGATGGCCTCCAGCATGCCGGGATGGCGGGCCAGATAGTTGCCGATGAACAGGACCAGGCCGAGCACCACCAGCGAGCCGACGAATTTGAAGCCGATTCCCTGCCCGACCAGCGCCGCGCCGGTGATTCCGATCAGCGCCAGGCCGGCCGCGGCGACCACGCCCGAGAAGACCAGTTGCCAGGAGGCCACGATCGGGCTCGCGCCCCAGCGCCGGGTCTGACGGTAGGTGAACGCGGTGGAGAAGACCTGGCCCGCGGGCAGCGTCAGCGACATCGCGGTCGCGCCGTAGACCACCGATACCGATTTCCCCTGGCTGACGTCCACCCCGCCCGCGTGCAGCAGTTGCTTCTGCACCCGCCCGAATCCGCTCATCGACATCGCCTGCAACACGATGCACAGGAACAGCCAGCCCCAGTGGATCTCGGTGAGCGTGCGCCAGGATTCGTGCAGGCGGGGCCACAGATACAAGCCTTCGCCGACGAGCAGCGCGAGGATCACCGCACCGAGCACCCATTTGACCCACCGGAAGCGGCGGCGGCGCCCGGCCGGTGCACCTGCTAGGTCGCCGTCGGCCGTCACGGTCTCAGCCTAGCGAACGTGCCTGTTCTTCCTCGTCCATGCGCGGCGCGGCGATCGCGGACTTCGGCCAGGCCAGGCGGGTTTTTCTGCGTCTGCCTCGCAATTGGACCTCGTCTCCGGTTATCCAATGTTCCTGCTCGCTTTCGTCGGCGAAGTAGAGCGCGCTGCCCGAAGCGAGAACGCGGCCGGGATGATCTTTGGCCAATTCGGTGAGCCGCGACGCCTCGTTGACGGGGTCGCCGATCACGGTGTATTCGAATCGATTTGCGGCGCCGATGTTTCCGGCGACCGCCAGGCCCGCCGAGACGCCGATGCCGATGTCGAGGCTGGTCACCTCGCGCAGCGCCTCACGCAGATCGCGGGCCGCGGCCAGCGCGGCACTCGGCGCGTCGGGGCGATCCAGCGGGGCGCCGAAGATGGCGAGCGCCGCGTCGCCGACGAACTTGTTGACGAAACCGTGGTGGCTGTCGATCACGTCGACCACCACCCGGAAGAACTCGTTGAGCAGGCTGACCACCTCGGTCGGCGGGCGCTCGGCCGCGGCGGCGGTGGAGCCGACCATATCCACGAACAACACCGCCACGAATCGGGTCTCACCGCCCAGTTCGGTGCCGTAGTCCAGTGCCCGCTGCGCCACGTCCTCGCCGACGTGCTGGCCGAACAGTTCCTGCAGCTTGCGCCGCTTGGCCGCCTCGTCCATCATCCGGTTGAAGCCGACCTGCAGCAGCCCGATCTCGCTGCCGTCGTAGACCTCCACCTGCACATCGCGCGAGCCGGCCTGCACCCTGTTGATGGCTTGGGACAGTTGACGCACCGGGTCGGAGATCGAGGATCCGGTCAGCATCGACAAGGCCAGCGCCTGCAGGATCACCACGCCGCACAGCAGCAGAATCGAGATCGCGAGGGACTTCGCCGAGAACTTCACATCCGAGGAGATCTGGGTGACGCACAGCAGCACGATCGCGATGGTCGGTGCGAAGGTACCCATGCCCCAGGTCATCGCCATGCGCGTGCCGACACCAGGGGTGAGCGTGTGGTCGAAGGTGCCCTCGGTCAGCGCCTCGGCGGCGACCGGACGCAGGATGCGCTCACCCAGCATGTAGGTGAAGCCGAACACGATGGTGGCGGCCATACATTCGGTGACGATCACCGCGCCCGCCAGTTCGGGCGATTCGGCGATGATCAGCGCGGCCAGGATCCCGCCACCGATGACCCACAGCACCAGGTGCACGATCGACTGCCGCAGCGGCACGTGCAGCGCCGCCATCTGCTCGCGTCGGCTCGGCGGCCCGCCGCGCATCTGCCAGCGCATCACCGGCCGCAACATGAGCGCGGCGGCGAAGATGCTCAACACCGCGGCGACACCGAAAACGAGCAGCGGCGCGAGCAGACCGGTCTGGCGCACCCCACCCGGATCGCCCTCGGGAACCGGCAGGCCGTATTGGATGAAGGCCCACACCAGCACCGCGCCGAAGGCATTGGCCAGCAGCACAGACGTCAGGTACAGCGGCCAGCGCGTTCGCATGGTCTGTTTGACCGCTTCAAGTGGCGCTGACACGCTAGCCAATCTATCCGACCACGTGCCCAGGTGATCAGGACAGGCGACCGGGTGTGCATTATCGCACCTACGCTCGACCGTTACTGGGTGGAAACCGAGGAAACCCCTGCGCGATTTCACAGTAATTCGCTCCGGCTATATGTGAAAGACACTGTCTTACAGGATAATTCGCGCTACTCGTGCAGTTGTGCGGCGGGCGACCTCCGAGGTTGTCGGCCAGCTGGCCGGATCACCGCCGATCTACCCCCTGGCGGGCTTGTTCGGGCACTGACATGCGGGTTTGTGGTCGGCAGGCAGGCGATCGCCGGATCCGGTCGGCCGGGCGATCACTGTCAGGGGGAACTGTGGTCAGAACCTCTTTCCGAGGCGTCGACGCGAGCACCGATCCAGCGTTCGGACCGATAGGCTCTGTCGAGTGACCGACCAGCAGGTAGATTCCGGGACCGCGTCGACACCGTGGCGTTCGGACGCCGAGGCAGTTCATCCCGTGGTCCGGAAAGCCGCGGCGTGGAGCTGGCGGCTGCTGATCATCTTCGGGGCGCTGCTCGCGGTGGGGATGCTCGTGCAGAAGTTCGCCACGGTGGTGATTCCGCTGGCCATCGCGTTGCTCGCCGCCGCGTTGCTCGCGCCGCTGGTCGATTGGATGCAGCGGGTGGGGATCCCGCGCTCGCTCGGCGTGTTCGTCGCGCTGCTGGGGTCGATCGGGCTGCTCGCCGGGGTGTTGACCTTTGTCGTCGAACAGTTCGTCGACGGTGTGCCGGGGCTGTCCAACGAGGTCACCAACAGCGTGCACAAGGTGCAGGACTGGTTGATCAACGGTCCGCCACACCTGAGCGATCAGCAGATCCGCAGCGCGGGCGACACCATCGTGCGCACCATTCAGGACAACCGCGAGAGCCTGACCAGCGGCGCGCTCACCACCGCCACCGCCATCGGACATATCCTCACCGGCGCGTTCCTGATCCTGTTCATCCTGATCTTCTTCCTCTACGGCGGGGATCAGATCTGGAACTTCGTCACCCGGATCATCCCTACCGTGCACCGTGAGAAGGTTCGCACCGCCGGTGAATTGGGCTTCGGGACGCTGGTCGGTTTTGTGCGCGCCACCGTGGTGGTGGCGGCGGTCGACGCCATCGGTATAGGGGCCGGGCTCGCGATTCTGCATGTGCCGCTGGCCTTGCCGTTGGCCTCGCTGGTGTTCATCAGCGCCTTCATCCCGATTATCGGCGCGTTCTTCGCCGGGTTCGTCGCGGTGTTCATCGCGCTGGTCACGAAGGGTTTGGTGACCGCGCTGATCGTGCTCGGCATCATCATCGCGGTGATGCAGCTGGAAGGCCATGTGCTGCAACCGCTGCTGCTCGGGCGGGCCGTGAGCATCCATCCGCTGGCCGTGGTGCTCGCCATCACCGCCGGTCTGGTCGTCGGTGGGATCGCGGGGGCGCTGCTCGCGGTGCCGCTGATCGCGGTGGGCAACACCGCGATTCGATACCTGCTCGCCGACAGCCCGGCGGAGGCGTTCGGCGAACTAGTGGGCACCGAAGAGCGAAAACGGTTCACCGCCGAGCCCGACAAACCCGAACCGCCGGGCCGCTTCGACGTGGCGACGCGGCTGCGCATGGAAGAAGCCGAGTTAGGCGATGCGGACCCACACAGCTGAGTTGAGCTCGGCCGACGCCGCGACCGCGCCACTGTGGCGGGCCGCGCAGGCGTTTCGGCTGGTCACGCTGCTGTACGCGATCGGCCAGCAGATCGCGTCGGTGCCGTATTACGACCATCCGCGACTGAGCTGGATGCTGATCGCGGTGATGGCGATCTGGTCGGGGAGCTCGGCGCTGTTGCTGTCGCAGTGGTACTTCCCCGAGGCGACCGGGAAGATCCGCGGCTGGGTGGTGTTCGGCGATCAGGTGGTGACGATCGCGCTGATCGCCTCGACTCGGCTGGTCGCGGATTACGACTGGTATCACGGCCACCAGACTCTGCCGACGACGTTGTGGATCGCGAACTCGGTGATCTCCATGGCGATTCTGCGCGGTCCCGTCGCGGGTGTCGTCGCGGGGCTGGTGATGTCGGCAGTCGTGGTGACGGTGCGGGATCAGTGGGGGCAGGACGTCTGGGGTGACGCGACCGCACCGGTGCTCGTCTCGGTGGGGTTGGCGCTCGGACTCGCGGCCAATACCGCTCGGCGGGCGCAGGGTCAGCTCGAACGGGCCCTGCGGATCACGGCGGCGGCGCAGGAGCGGGAGCGATTGGCTCGCGAGGTGCACGACGGAGTGCTGCAGGTGCTGGCCTTCATCAAGCGGCGCAGCGGCGAAATAGGCGGGCCCGCAGCAGAACTCGCACAGCGAGCCGGGGAGCAGGAGGTGGCGTTGCGGGTGCTGCTTTCCGAACAGGCGGAGCTGCCCGACCCCGATTCGGGCGAGGTGGATCTGCGGCCGCTGCTGACCGCACGCGCCACCCCGGAGGTGTCGGTGGCCACGCCGGGTGATCCGGTGCTCGTCGGGCGGGTGGTCGCGCAGGAGATCGCGGCGGCGGTGACCACCGCGCTGTCGAATGTCTCGCTGCACGCCGGGGCCGACGCGAAAGCCTATGTGCTGCTGGAAGACACCGGTGACATGCTGGTGGTGAGCGTGCGTGACGACGGAGTCGGGATCGCGACGGGGCGCCTGCGAGCGGCCGAAGCCGAAGGGCGGATGGGGGTTTCGCGGTCGATCGTCGGGCGGGTCGAGGCGCTCGGCGGTAGCGCCGAGTTGCTGACCGAGGGGCAGGACCTCGGTACCGAGTGGGAATTCCGGATTCCGCGCCACCCGGCGCGCTGAGAAGAGGAGCTGGGCGATGCCGGTCATTACGGTGATGGTGGTCGATGACCATCCGATGTGGCGTGAGGGTGTTTCTCGTGATCTCGCCGAAGCCGGTTTCGAGGTGCTGGCCACCGCGGACGGTGTCGGCACCGCTTCTCGGCGCGCCGCGGCCGTGCGGCCGGATGTGGTGTTGATGGATATGCAGCTCACCGATGGCACCGGGGTCGCGGCTACCGCCGAGGTGTTGCGGGTTTCGCCCCATAGTCGGGTGCTGGTGCTGTCGGCTTCGGCCGAGCGCGACGACGTGCTCGACGCGATCAAGGCAGGGGCGAGCGGGTACCTGGTGAAGAGCGCGTCGGCTGCCGAGTTGATCGATGCCGTCAAGGCCACCGCCGCAGGTCAGCCGGTGTTCACGCCCGGATTGGCCGGGTTGGTACTCGGGGAGTATCGGCGAATGGCGACCGCGCCGGTGGCCGCCGATCAGCCGCACCGGCCGTCGTTGACCGACCGGGAGACCGAGGTGTTGCGAATGGTGGCCAAGGGACTGTCTGCCAAGCAGATCGCTACCCGATTGAACCTTTCGCATCGGACGGTGGAGAACCATGTGCAGGCGACGCTGCGCAAATTGCAGCTGGCGAATCGGGTCGAGCTCACGCGCTACGCGATCGAACAGGGGCTCGAGTAGTCGCAGTGATTAGGGGTTTGCCCTGATGCGCTCGGGGGGTGTGGCTGGCTACCCTCGATGGCATGGGCGGTCCTGAATCCCTCTTCGTACCCGGTGCCGCGACGGCTGGTCCCGTCGGTGACCGTGAGCTGCGTGTTTCCGATGCCGAACGAGAACATGTCGGGCAGTTGCTGCAGCGAGCTGTCGGGCTCGGCATGCTCTCGCTCGGGGAGTTCACCGAGCGGATGGATACCGCGCTGGCCGCCAAGACCCGTGGTGAACTCAATGCCGTGCTGGTCGACCTGCCCGGTATGCGGGTGGCGGGTACGCCCCAGCCCGCCGCTATGCCGCGTCCACGACACGTTCCGGTTCCGGCCGGTGGGTCCAATCCGAGCGCGATCCGTAGTCGGTTGTCGGGGGTCAATCGACGCGGGCCGTGGCAGGTACCGCCGGTGCTGCATCTCAACAACCTGATGTCCAGTGTGACCTTGGACTTCACCGAGGCGGTCATGCAGACGCAGATCGTTGAAATCCAGGTCGACGATTACTGCACGAGTTTGACTTTGCTTGTGCCGGCGGCCGCGACTGTTGACCTCAACGGGTTGGATTTGGTGGGGTCTTCGGCTAATAACAAGGTTCGTACGGGGCCGCCGATCGGGCCGCTGCATCTTGTTGTGCACGGGCGTATTCGGTTCGGCTCTGTCACCGCGAAGTATCCGTTGATGGTTCAGTGGAGACGCTTCTTGGGGTCGTGACCCGGCCCTCGGCTGTTCGGCGGTTCACAGGTTGAGGTGTGAATTCGGGTAGGAACAGTGGGTAGGGCGGGGGTTTCTACTCATGTTCGGCGGTCTTTTCGGGCCGACTATGGGGTTATGAGTACCGCTATCGATCCCGCGCTGGTTGCGCGGCTCTCGGGGGAGTTCACCGCGCTCGGCGTCCGGATGGGGCAGCTGGGGGGCGATTTGGATGTGCTGTCCGCGCAGTTGCGGGGGGAGGTGGCGCGCGCGGGGAGTTCGGAGGCGACGACGTCGGGTTCGGTTGCTGCGCGAGCTGATTCGGATGCGGTTTCGGGGGTGCCTGGGATCGGTGTGGGCGAGGTCGGTCGAGTCGGCGCGCCTCCGGAGCCGGGTGTTGTATCAGGTGTCGGCGGTACGCAAAGTGTTGCGGGGCAAGAAGTTCCGGGTACAGGGCACGGCTATGTAGGTCCGGTTGGTGGTGTGGCGTACGGGTCGGCGGGATGGCCGGTGGGTGCGCGGTACGGCGGGCCGGTAGGCGCTGGGGCGAGTGGGGTGGCTCCGAACTGGATGGGTTCGAACGGGATGCCCGGTGGACCCGCCACGTCTTACCGCGCGGCGGGGCAGCCGCCGAAATGGGTGGGCCCGGCTGGGCCGCAGGGTGGGCGAGCTGCGCCGTACGGGCAGGTCGGGCAGCCGGCCGGTTGGGCAGGGACGGCGGGGCACGGCGCTCCGGGGCGTGGCGGGCAATTCGGGCCGGGGCGCGCGGCTCGGGTGCCGTGGTGGCAGCGGGAAGGCGTTATTTCTCGGGTGCTCGCGGTGGCCGGGGTCGGGGTGACCCTGGTCGGTGTGCTGATGCTGTTGGTGTTGGCCGCGCAGGCGGGGTTCTTCGGGCCGGTGGCGAGAGTTGTTGCCGGGGCCGCACTGTCGGTGGTTCTGGTCGGGCTCGGGTGGCGGGTCTTCGGGCGTCCTGGTGGTCGTGTCGGCGGAATTGCGCTGGTGGCCACGGGTATTGCCGGGTTGTATCTGGATGTTGTCGCGGTGACCGGGTATTACCGGTGGATTCCTGGTGGTGTGGGGCTCGCGGTGGCGCTCGGGGTGGCGTTGGTCGGGTTGGGAATCGCGGTGCGGTGGCAGTCTCAGCCGTTGGCGGTCGGTGTCGTGTTGGGTGCGGCGGTGTTGTCACCGGCGTTGACGACCGAACTGATGCTGCTCGGGTTCCTGGTGGTGTTGCAGGCGGCGGGGGTCCCGGTGCAGATGCGCAGGAATTGGCCCGTGCTGCACGTGGCACGCACGTTGCCGGTCGTGCTCGCTGTGCTGGGGATGGTGGCATTGAGCGGGATCGAGGGTGCGATCTCCGGTGCCGAGACGGAGCAGCGGCAGGGACTGCTGATCGCGGCGATCGCCTGCGCGGTGGTCGGGCTGGTCGGCGCTCTGCTCGCGGTGCGGCGCAGGTCCGGCGACATCACCGCGAGCATCACGATCGCGCTGACCGCGCTTCCGGTGCTCGCCGCCGCTGTGCTGTTCGACCGGGTGGTGAGCGCTTCGATCACCGCCGTGTTCGCCGCCGTTCTCCTCGGCCTGGCGGCCACGGTGCTGATCCCGCTTCGTACGGCGACAGCCGAGATTCGCGGGCACGGGGATTCGGCAGTGGACACCGCGAAGGTAGATCCCGGCTCCGCGAGTGCCGCGGTCGTTCCGGACGGGCTGGTCGGACGGTTGCGAATTGCCCGGCACACGGCGCTGGTGGCGGGGCTGACCGGCGCTGTCGCCCTGTTGCAGACCTGCACGATCGCGACGGGCGGTCACCCTCGACTGCTGCCGACCATGTTGTTCGCGGTCGGTCTCGCGTTCCTCGCGGTTGCCGCGGCGAGTCGCACGCGGGTGGCCGCGGGGCTCGGTATCGCGTTCGCCCTGCTGGGCGGGCTGGTAATGCTGGCGATCGCTACGCCGGAAACGCTGGCACTGCAACGACTCGCGGACCAAAACCTCGATACCTCGACGGCGGTGGCCGCGGTGGTCGGGTTGGGCGTGGCGGCGATGGTGGCGTGGACAGTGCCGCGGTTGCCACGGTGCGACGATCCCGCACTCGTCACCGGAGTGTGGATCTCGGTGAGCATCGCCGGGCTGTACTACGTGCTGGTCGCCGCGGTATCCCTCGGCGTATCTCTCGGCGGCGCAGACGGTTTCATCGTCGGCCACAGCCTCGCGACCATCGTGTGGATGGTCGCGGCGACCGGCTCGCTGTTCTACGGTCTGCGCCGACTGTCCAGCTCGCCCGCCGTCGCGAAAGTCTGCCTGGTCTCCGGCCTGTTGGTGGCCGCGGCCGCACTGGCGAAACTGTTCCTGTTCGACCTCGCGACACTGTCCGGCCTGATCCGCGTCACCGCGTTCCTGGCGGTCGGAATCCTGTTGCTACTCACCGGAACCCGCTACGCCCGCGCCTTCGCCGACGCGGCGCAGCCTCGCCAGGCTCCCTGAGCAGACCTGCCCCTCAGTCGTCCTCGCGCCGACGCAGAAGTTCGTTCACGCTGACCGTCCGGCCTTCAGCACCATGATGGCGACCTTCGTCCGCGGCGGTACCGCGGCGCGACGAGCGCAACTGAGCCATCCAGTTCTCGATCTCGTTACGAGTGTCGGCCGGGGGTTCGCCGGATTCCGGTGCGGTGGAATCGGTTTCCGCCGCACCGGCAGTCTCCGGGGACACCTCGCTGGACGGCTCCGAGGGCGAGGCGGCGGGGGACGGGACGGCGGTGAAACCCGAAGGGGCCTGCCACCGACCGGCGGTGTCGGTCGTCGGTGCCTCGTCGGCTGCTTCCCGACCTGTCGCCGGTGTTTCACCGTTGCCGCTCTGGATCGGCGAAGTCGCCGGTGAATCCGGCTGCTGGGGTGAAGGATCGGTATCGCGCGTGACCTCGGTGAATCCCGGCGGCGCCACCTGCGGGCGCACGATGTCCGCCTGGCGAGCCGAGTCCGACTGAGCGCCGGACGGATTCGACGCATCGGAGAAGTCGGCCGGGTGATCGACGGCGGGGCGGGTGCGGTCGCTCGCACGGTCCTGCGAGGAGGGCGTGACCGGCGAGAAGCGTGGTCCGCTGTCCTGATCGGGCGTGTTGAAACCGCGCGGCGTGCCAGGGCTGGTCATGCCGTTGTTCCACGGAGTGCTCGGTTGCGGTTCGACGGGCACCGCAGTGCCGAAAACGCCCTGCGGGGGGATCTCCGAATCGGGTTCGGTCTCCGCACGAGCTGAATCGCCCTGGTGCGACTCGGCACGATGTGTGCCGGGCGCGGCCGAGAGGTCGGGACTCGGTGATGCGAATCCGCGCGGGCGCGAATCCGCTTCGCGCACTGCGGCATCAGCCTGGTCGGACGGACGGCTCGGCTCAGCCGGGGTGCCCGAATCAGGTGCGGGGGAGTCGGGCGTGATCGGCCGCAGATTCGAGGCCGTCACGGGGCTGAACCCGTTGAAGGTTCCGCCCGACGGAGTATCACCAGCGCGAGGAGGCGTGTCGCCCGTACGGGGTGCGGGTGTCGGCTCGCCCGCGCGAGGTGCAGTGTCGCCCGTGCGAGGTGCGGAGGTCGGCGCGTTCGGCGGCGTGTTGACGATCCTCGGTGCGGCCGGCGGGACGATTCCGCGAGGCGGCGGGGTCGCCGTGCTCGGCCGGGCCGGGGGGACGATGCTCGGCCGCTGCGGCAAATCCGCTGGGGGCGTACCGAATCCGGCGCCGTCGCCGGTCTCGTTCGGCGTCGACACCCGAGGCGTCGGCGGAGTTTCGCCGATCACGCCCGGGGTGTACCCCGTAGGTGGCTGCACGCGCGAGGAGCCACGCGGCGCGGCCCCGGGGAGGATGCCGGGCAGGTCGAGGTCGGACCCGCTGTCGCCGGCCGGACGGGAAATAGAAGGGCCACCGGTGGTTTCGGTGATACCGAAGGCGGTGTCCGGCGTAGCGGTACGAGACGGCGAGTCGGCGGTGCCGTTGGTCTGTCCGAGCCCGTTGGTGGAGCGAGTGGCCCCACCGGGTCCGGTTTCGGGGTCGCCGAGGTCGGTGTGGGGTGTGGGAGGCGTGCCGAAGCTGGGGCCCGAATAGCCACGGTCTTCGTCCGCGGCAGTATCCGGGGTCGAATCACTGTGTCCCTGAGTGGGATTCGGCGTATCCGGCTTCACGATCGGGAGTACCTGAGTCGGCTCGCCGGACACGTACTTCGGCAGCTCGAACTCGGCGTCTTCCTGCTTCGCGGCGCCTTCGGCATCTGGTTTCGCGGGCGTACCCGGCTTCACCACCGGCAATTCCCGCGTCGGCTCACCCGAAGACAACATCGAGGCACGGGGGCGCGTCGGATCGGGCGACATCGGCTGGCGCGCGCGTGCGGGCTCAGCGGAGTCGGCATCGGTGATCTTGTCGATGCGCTGGGTCGGTGCCTCGGCCTCGATCTCGGCGACCGTGCGCGGCCTGCGGGGCGTACGCGCCAGCTTGGAGTCGGGGACCGCCGTCATCTGCATGGTCGGCGGGTCGGTGATCGGGGTGGTTTTCACCAGGTCGACCACGCCACCGTGTTCCGGGCGTTCGTCGTCGAGAATGGGTTCGCCCAGGCCGATCTTCTCCTGGATGCGCTTCATCCACTTCGGCGCCCACCAGCAGTCGTCGCCGAGCAGCTTCATGATCGCGGGGACCAGCAGCATGCGCAGCACGGTGGCGTCGATGAACAGCGCCGCGATCATGCCGTAGGCGATGTACTGCATCATCACCAGATCGGAGAACGCGAACGCGCCGGTCACCACGAGCAGGATCAGGGCGGCGGCGGTGATGATCCGCCCGGTCTGCGCGGTGCCGATCCGCACGGCTTCGGTGGTCGACGCGCCTTGGGCGCGCGCCTCCACCATGCGCGACAGCAGGAAGACTTCGTAGTCGGTCGACAGGCCGTAGATGATCGCGATGATCAACATCAAGACCGGCGCGCTGATCGGCTGTGGCGTGAAGTTCAGCAGCCCGGCACCGTTGCCATCGATGAAGATCCAGGTCAGGATGCCCAGCGTCGCGCCGAGACCGAGCGCGCTCATCAACGCGGCCTTGATCGGCAGCACCAGCGAACCGAACGTCAGGAACATCAGCACGGTCGTGGTGACCAGCACGAGCAAGATCATCCACGGCATCAGTTCCAGCAGCGTGTCGATGCTGTCGGCCATGAGCGCGGGCTGACCGGTGACGTACATCGTGACGCCGTCGGGTACTTCGATCGAACGGAGATAGTCGATCGTCGGTTCGGCGTTGCCGGTGGGATCGACCAGGGTCGCCGAGGTGCGGAACACCTCCGGGTTGGTCGGCGACTTGGTCGGCACGGCGAACGGGCCGACCATTCCGGGAGCCTGGTTGGCTTCCTTCCAGACCTGACCGATCGCGTTCGTGTCGCCGGAGACGAAGACCAGCTGGATCGGGTCGGTCTTGCTCTGTGGGAAGACCTCGTAGAAGTGCTCGAGCGCGGATCGGGCCTTGTTGTCCGGCGGCAGGTACTTCTCGTTGATACCGCCGAACGCCAGATCCTTGACCGGGATGATCAGCAACAGCAGACCGACGGTGATCGGAATGGCGATCTTGAGCGGGTGTTTCATGACCCAGCGGGTAGTGTTGCCCCAGAAGCCGTTCTCGATCTGCTCGGCGGTCTTGGTCTTGCGGAACCGCTTGAGGCCGAACGAGTCGACGCGCGGGCCGAGGACGGCGAGCATCGCGGGCAGGATCGTCACCGCGGTCAGTGCGGCCAGGGAGACGGTGGCGATGGTGCCGTAGGCGACCGATCGCAGGAAGCCCTGCGGGAACAGCAGGATGCCGCCGAGACTGGCGATGATCATCGTCGCGGAGAACACGACTGTTCGTCCAGCGGTCATCACCGACCGCCGGACGGCGGCGCGCGTGGAGTAACCCTCCGCCAGTTCTTCGCGGAAACGACTGACTATGAACAGGCCGTAGTCGATCGCGAGGCCGAGGCCGATCATCGACACAACGCCGCTGACGAAGGAGTTGACCTCGGTGAAGTTGGTCAGCGCCATGACGATGCCGTTGGCGCCGAGGATCGTCAGACCGCCGATGACCAGCGGCAGCGCGGCCGCGACGATGCCGCCGAAGATGAAGAACAGCAGCACTGCCACCGCGGGGATGGCCAGCACTTCCATCCGTTTGGTGTCGTGCGCGATCGTGTCGTTGAGGGTGACCGCGATGGCTTGGAGACCCGAGACCTCCACGTCGACGCCGGGAATGTAGAAGACGTCCTGCACGGCGCGGTAGTTGGCCATGATGACGGTGTCGTCGTTGCCGACGATGGCGATCGAGGCGAACGCGTGCTTCTTGTCCTTGGAGCCGAACGCCGACGGCACGGCGGGCGCGTCGCCCACCTTCCAATAGGTGCCGTTGATCTTGTCGATCTGATCAGGGTGTTCGGCCAGGGCCGTGGTCAGGCTGCCGACGACCTTCTGCTGGAACTCCGGGTCATCGATCGTTTTGCCCTCGGGGGCGTTGTACATGACGATGACGTCGGCCATGTGGTCGCGTCCGTAGGAGCCGTCGGCGATCTGCGCGCCCGCCACCGATTCCGAGCCGGGATCGAACCACCCGCTCGATGTCAGGCGAGGGCCGAGTCCCATGCCGTAAGCGCCCAACGCCAACAACGCCGCACCGACGACAGCGATGACGGCGAAGCGGAACCGAAAGACCAGATCGCCCCAGCGGGTGAACACTTAAGCGACTCCTTGACCAGGGCGAGAAGTGAGTAGTGCCGACAGCGGCCGGAAAGGCTGCAGCCAGGCACCCTCGTCGGGCAGCGACTCGAGACTCACCCGCGGTAGCGGTTCACGGAACACGCCGGGGATGTCCTCGAGGTCGACGAACCCGAGGGTATCCGAAGTGACGGCCCAACTCGCGTGCTCACGGAATCCGAGCACCTGAGCTGGGATTCCCTTGGCCGCGATGGCCTCCAGTGGTTCACGGAACGCCTGACCGTCGGCCGAGGCGACCATGATGCCGGCTAAACCGCCGTCGCGTTGACGGGTCGCGATGTGCGCGAGCATGTCGGCGTCGACATCGGAGTCTTCGTCGATCTTGGGCTTGGCGAACACCGCGAAACCGACATTGCGCAGCGCTTCCACCCAGGGGCGGACCACGTCGGCGGTGCCGGGCGCGATATTGGTGAAGACGGTGGCCTCGGCCTCGATGCGGCCCTTGGAGGCCACCGAGATCTCGGCGGTGCGGGCCAGCAACCAGCGGCCGAGCGCGTCGAAGCGGGGGCGATAAGCGGCAGTGGGCCGTCCACCGAGGATGGCGCCGAGCCCCATGTCGAGGTTCGGCGCGTCCCAGACCAGCAGCACACGTCGAACATCGGAACCGCTCAACGCCTCGGAACCGGAGCCTGCCTGGGCGGGCACCGGCATCTCGGGGGCGATCTCACTCACGCTCATCTGTCGATCTTCCCCCATATGAACTCGTTGATGGCGCTACCGGCACGCAGGCCTTTGCCTTCGAACTTGGTGACGGGCCGTTCGAAACCGATCGGCGCGGTAGAGCGGTTGACGGCGCTGTCGCCACCGGTGGTGTCGTTCAGGCCGGTGAACAGCGGTTCCTTGGAGCCTACTTCGAGAATATGCTCGGCGTAATCCGCGTGGTCGGTGGCCACGTGCAGCACTCCGCCCGGCTTCAATCTGCTGGCGATCAGGGCGAAAGTCGGCGCCTGTAGCAGTCTGCGCTTGTGGTGGCGGGCCTTCGGCCACGGGTCGGGGAAGAACACCCGAACGCCGATCAGCGATTCCGGGGCAACCATGTTCTCCAGTACGTCGACGGCGTCGCCGCGCAGCAATCGGATGTTCTCGATCTGTTCGCGCTCGATCTGCTGAACCAGCTGGGCTAGACCTGGCTGGTACACCTCGATGCCGATGAGATTCAGGTGCGGTTCGGCCTTGGCCATTGCGGCCGTCGCGGTGCCGGTGCCGGTGCCGATCTCGATCACCAGCGGCGCCTCGCGTCCGAACCAGGCGTCGGCCTCGACCGGATCATTGGACACATTGCGCCCGATCTTCGGCCACGTGTTGTCCCAGGAGGCCTGCTGGTTCGGCGTCAGCGCGCCCCGCCGCGTGCGGAAGCTCGTCACGCGCGGGTACAGCCTGGAGCCGGTGAGCGAGCGTCGGCCCGCGTCGTTCGGCATCTCCGACAGCTTGTGGCTGGTCGGCTCGGCGTGGTCGGCGGCGTCGTTCACGCGTCCATTGTCCAGCATGCGCGCGGGTGCGTCGCAGGCGAGTTCATGGGACCGCTGATCCGCCCAGGTCGGCCGAAGGTTCGCCCGGCCCCGGCTCGGCGCGGATCTGACACAATGCCCTCCGAAAAGGGGGTGTGCAGAATGTCGACAGCCACCGAATTCGCACAGACACGGCCCGCGGATCAGCTCGACGAGCTGATCTCGGCTCTAGGTGCAGGTCGCGGGGGTGATCCGGGGATCGCCGAACAGCTCGCGACAGCGGCGGCGAGCCGTCGTCGTCCGCTGCACATCCAGATCACGGGGCGTGCGCTCAGCGGGCGCACGACCGTGATGGCCGCGCTGGCATTGCTGTCGGCGCAGGAGACCGCGCCGGTCGATCAGCCCGAACTGCCCGATCCCGTCCTCGACGGCGATCTGGTCATCTATGTACTGGCCGGTGCGCCGCAGGCCGCCGACTATCGCCTGCTGGCCACCGTGCCGCCGGGTCGCGGGGTGGTGGTGCTCAACAAGGCCGACGCGGTGGGCGCGCGCTGGGGTGAGGCCGTGGCCGCGGCGCAGCGGCACGCACAGGAGCTCGGGATGCCGATCGTGCCGATCATCGCCTCGGTCGCCGCCCGCACGAGGGCGGGCGCGGTGAGCGCCGCCGATCTGAGCGATCTGCGCAGGCTCGCGGTCGGCCCCGATGTGCCCTCGGTACTCGCGGCCGATCTGTTCATCGGCGACGGCTCCGACCAGGAAGCCCGTCGGCGGCTGATCGCCAACTGGGACCTCTACGGCGTGGACTGCGCGCTGACGGCTCTGCGCGCCGACCCGGATCTGCCCGCGTCGGCGATCATCCAGATCCTGCACTCGGCCAGCGGGATCGATCCGCTGCACAAGCTGGTCCACCGCAGGTACGAGCAGGTGGAAGCGGTACGTGGCGGCGAATTGCTCGACGAGCTGACCCGGCTGGCCGCCCGCGCGGTCCCCGGCGACGGCGGACGCGCCCGCGAAATGATCGAGCACTATCTCGCCGGCGACGAAGCGCTCTGGGCCGGCTTGTGCGCCGGATTGGCCTGCCCGCAGGTTTCGCATCTGGCCGCCGGCTATCCGTCGCCCGCGCCCGGCGACGCCGACGAAGCGCTCGCGCGCGCCACCCGCTGGCGTGCCGTCGTGTCCAGCGACATGCCGCCCGCCGCCCGGCGCGCCGCGCTGCGCGTCCACAACGGCTATGTCAGAGCCTGGGAGCGGATGTCCAGTGCAGGCCTCTGAGGTCCCGTCCGACCGAGGAACGGCCGATGATCCCGGTGCCCTCGCGCCTGCGGTGGACGCGGTGATCGACCGGTGGAACCCGCAGGGCGGCGCGCTACTGCGGGCGATGGCCGAGGCGGGCGAGGGCACCAGCATCACCTTCTACGCCGCCGACGACGCCAACACCACCCTCCTTCGCACCGAACTCGCCCGCTTCGAACCTCATATCGACCTGGCCGACCCGGCGGCGCTCACCCCCGAGAACGAACCCGCCGCGGCCCTCATCCTCTTCGACGCGGGCAGTGTTCTCGGCGCCGACATGTTCGCCCTGATCGACTGCCTCCGCGCCGCCGACCAGCGAATCCTGCTCGCCATGAACGGCTTTCACGCCTATCAGGACTGGCGCGCGACCCGCGTCCGCAACCTCGAACTGCTCGCCGCGCGCGGCATCACCGACCTGGACATCGTCGCCGTCTCCGCCCGGCTGGCCGCCGCGGCCCGCGCCACCGACGACTCCGCGCTGCTCGATCGCTCCGGCGTGGCCGGACTGCACGCCACCCTCGCCGCGGCCACCGCGCGGCGCCCGACCGACGGTGCCCAGCGTCGAACCGCCGTCCGCACCCGCGTACTCGCCGACACCAGGGCGAGAATCGACGAGCAGATCACCGCGCTGCGCTCCGGCACCGACACCGAGCGGATCAGAGAGGAGCGCATCGGCCTGGTCGCCGAGCGCGACGGCGGCCGCCAGACCGGCCTGGCCGCCGTGCGCAGCCAGGTCCAGCTCTCCCGCGTTGACCTGACCACCGAGCTCGGCGCCATGGTGCGCGCCCTGCACACCCGTTCCCGCGCCGAACTCGACCGCTGCGACCGCGCCGAACTGCGCGCCTATCCCCAGCGCCTGCAGCAGGCCGCCGGTGAACTGTCGGCCTCGGTCGACGCCGTCATCGACGAACGGGTGATCGAAGCCGCCCGCCGGATCGGCACGACCGCCCCGACCACTCGTCGCCGTGATCCGGCCCCGCGGGTGGGTCCCGATCCCGACAAGAGACACCGGGGTGTCGAAGATCACCTCATGATCGCGCTCGGCGCGTCGGCGGGTGTCGGGCTCGGCAGGTTGGTCGTGGCGCCGCTGTCGTTGGTGCCGACTCTCGACGTGGCGAGCGTCCCGGTGACCTTGCTGCTCGGCGCGGGCGCGGCCGCATGGGTCGTGCGCGCCCGCGGCCAACTCGCCGAGCGCAATCACATGGCCCAGTGGGTCTCCGAAGCGCTGGTGAATATCAAAGCCCAGTTCGAACAGCGTGTCGCCGCGGTGCTGGTGGATATCGAGGCCGAATTGGCCGAGCACGTGGTCCGGGAATCGACCGCGCGGGCGATCGCCGTCGATCGGCGTGTCACCGAACTAGACGCGCTCGCGCGCAGGCTCGTCGCGGAGCGTCCGGCACAGCTGACCGCCTGTGAGCGCGACATCGCCACCCTCGATCAACTGTGAGCGCGGGATTGACCGATACACCTGTGGGTACCTGTAATGGAGCCCGATGCCATATCGGTCGTCATATCGCGTTAACCTTGAGGCAGGAACCTGGGCGTCCGCTCTTGCCAGTCGATGCGCGGCCACCGTCCGTGTACGGCCTTCCTAGCCGTCTATCGGGGTTGTGCGACGGTTGGTCACTGCGGACGCCTTACCCGCCCATGGTGGCGATCGATGGATCGAACAACCGCCCATCTCAGGAGAGTTTTCATGACCTCAGCGACCATTCCTGGTCTTCGTGGATCCGACGGCAAGGCGCCGACCGAGCACAGTGAACTGCTCGCCTGGGTACAGGAAGTCGCAGAGCTCACTCAGCCCGATCGCGTGGTCTGGGCCGATGGCTCCGACGCGGAATGGGATCGCCTGACCACTCAGCTGGTCGAGGCAGGCACCTTCAAGCAGCTGGACGAGAAGAAGAAGCCGAACTCCTTCCTCGCGCTGTCCGATCCCTCCGATGTGGCTCGCGTCGAATCGCGCACCTACATCTGTTCCGCCACCGAGGCCGATGCGGGCCCGACCAACAACTGGGTCGACCCCGCCGAGATGCGCGCCACCATGACCGAGCTGTACCGCGGCTCGATGAAGGGCCGCACCATGTACGTGGTGCCGTTCTGCATGGGCCCGCTCGGCGCCGAGGACCCCAAGCTGGGCGTGGAGATCACCGACTCCGAGTACGTGGTCGTCTCGATGCGCGTGATGACCCGCATGGGCGCCGCCGCGCTGGAGAAGCTGGGCACCGACCGCCCGTTCGTGAAGGCGCTGCACTCCGTGGGCGCGCCGCTCGCCGAGGGCCAGGCCGACGTGCCGTGGCCGTGCAGCGACACCAAGTACATCACCCACTTCCCCGAGGACCGTGAGATCTGGTCCTTCGGTTCCGGCTACGGCGGCAACGCGCTGCTCGGCAAGAAGTGCTACTCGCTGCGCATCGCCTCGGCGATGGCCCACGACGAGGGCTGGCTGGCCGAGCACATGCTGATCCTCAAGCTGATCTCGCCCGAGAACAAGAACTACTACGTCGCCGCCGCGTTCCCGAGCGCCTGTGGCAAGACCAACCTCGCGATGATCCAGCCGACCATCCCGGGCTGGCGCGCGGAGACCCTGGGCGACGACATCGCCTGGATGCGTTTCGGCAAGGACGGCCAGCTGTACGCCGTGAACCCGGAGTTCGGCTTCTTCGGTGTCGCGCCGGGCACCAACCACAGCTCCAACCCCAACGCGATGGCCACCATCGACGCGGGCAACACCGTCTACACCAACGTCGCCCAGACCGACGACAACGATGTGTGGTGGGAGGGTCTCGAAGGCGACCCGCAGCACCTGATCGACTGGAAGGGCAACGACTGGACCCCCGAGTCGGAGGGCCACGCCGCGCACCCGAACTCGCGCTACTGCACCCCGATGTCGCAGTGCCCGACCCTGGCGCCGGAGTGGGACGATCCGCAGGGCGTGCCGATCTCGGCCATCCTGTTCGGCGGTCGCCGCAAGACCACCGTTCCGCTGGTGACCGAGTCGTTCGGCTGGGAGCACGGCGTGTTCATGGGCGCCACGATGGGCTCCGAGCAGACCGCCGCCGCCGAGGGCAAGGTCGGCACCGTGCGCCGCGACCCGATGGCGATGCTGCCGTTCCTCGGCTACCACGTCGGCGACTACCTCAACCACTGGATCGACCTCGGCAAGAACGCCGACTCGAACAAGCTGCCGAAGATCTTCTACGTCAACTGGTTCCGTCGTGGCGACGACGGCCGCTTCCTGTGGCCCGGATTCGGTGAGAACTCCCGCGTGCTGGAGTGGATCGTCGGCCGCATCGAGGGTCGCTCGGGCGCCACGGCCACCGCGGTCGGCAACGTGCCTTCGGCTGCCGATCTCGACCTGGACGGCCTCGACGTGGTCGCCGCCGACGTCGACGAGGCACTCTCGGTGAACGCCGATGAGTGGCGCAAGGAGATCCCGTCGATCGAGGAATGGTTCGAGTTCGTCGGCGACAAGCTGCCTTCCGGCGTGCGCGACGAGTTCGAGGCTCTCAAGGAGCGCCTGGGCTAGTCGCCCGAGCAGTCCAGAATGCGCACGCACACCAACGCGTGCGCATCACACTGCTAGTTGCCCGCAAACACAGAACCGCCCGTACCGAATCGGTACGGGCGGTTCTGTTCGTCCGAGTTCGTCGGACGATTCTCGCGGTCTCTTTCTGGGTACATCTTTCGGTGTCAGAGAGTCGCGTGTGGCGGCAGCGTTACCTTCGCCTATATTTCCTCTCGAGCTGATACCCCTGCGAGACTCCTGCACCGCCATGCGGTCAACGACGAGATCGACGCTGAGAGGTGGTTTGACGCATGACCGATCTGGTGACCGGATTCGAGTCCGACACCTATTCGAGTACACCCATGCAGCGCGTGGCGGGCCGGCTGGAGCGAGTCCTGCCCCCGGGCTGGCGCGTCGAGGTCGTCGATCTACCTGCCCGGGGTGAGGTGGCCGCCCAGCCGGTTCTCCGGGTCCATATGCCGGACCTCTAGGCGGCCGTCACCGACTACTCGGCGGTCCAGCACTGATTACTCGGCGGTCCAGCCCATCGGCATCAGGACGGACTTCTGTTCGCAGAACGCGTCGAGCCCCTCCGGGCCGTTCTCGCGGCCGATACCCGAGTTCTTGTAGCCGCCGAATGGCGCCGTCGGGTCGAAGGCGTACCAGTTGATCGCGAAGGTGCCGGTGCGAATCCGGGCCGCGACCTCGACGCCGTGCTCGATATCGGTGGTCCACACCGAACCGGCGAGACCGTAATCGGAGTCGTTGGCGATGGCGATGGCCTCGTCCTCGGTCTCGTACGGGATCACCGAGAGCACCGGGCCGAAGATCTCCTCCTGGGCGATGGTGCTGGCATTGTCGACGTCGGCGAAGATCGTCGGCTCCACGAACCACCCGCGCTCCACGCCTTCGGGCCTGCCGCCGCCGAGCACCAGTCGAGCACCCTCGGCCTTGCCCTTGGCGATGTAGCCCTCCACGCGATCGCGCTGCTTTTCGCTGATCAGGGGGCCGAGCTGGGTCGCGGGATCGGTCGGATCGCCGGTCTGCATGGTCTTGACGTGCGCGACCAGCGCGTCGACGATCTCGTCATAGCGACTGCGCGGCGCGAGAATTCGCGTCTGCGCGACGCAGCCCTGCCCACTGTTCATCAGCCCGGAGAACGCGAGCACGGGAATGCTCGCGGCCAGGTCGACGTCGGGCAGCACGATCGCGGCCGACTTACCGCCGAGCTCGAGCGATACGGTCTTGAGCTGTTCACCGGCCAACGCGGCCAGCTTCCTGCCGACGGGGGTGCTGCCGGTGAAGGTCACCTTGTCGACGCCGGGGTGGCTCGCGAGATACTCGCTGGCCTCGGCCTCGGCGGGCAGCACCGAGAGGACGCCGTCGGGCAGGCCCGCCTCGGTGAACAGGTCGGCGAGGATATTCGCGGTCAGCGGAGTCAGCGGCGACGGCTTGAGCACCACCGTGCAGCCGGCCAGCAGCGCGGGTCCGAGCTTGTTCGCGGCGAGGAACAACGGGACGTTCCATGCGGTGATCGCGGCGACGACACCGCGCGGTTCCCGTGAGACACGCGAGGTTCCGAACAGGCCGACTCGAGTCTCGTTCCAGGCGAACGTTTTCGCGAGCTCGGCGAGTGCGTCCAATGCCGCGACGGCCGGAATCTGGTTGAGTGTCAAGGCGGCTAACGGCGGCGCACCCATCTCCGCGGTGAGCGCGGCGACCAATTCTGGCGAACGCTGCTCGATCAGCCGGGCAACCTTGGTGAGTACCTCGGCTCGTTCCAGTGGGGGCGTCGATGGCCACGGCCCGCTGTCGAACGCGTCGCGCGCCGCGGCGACCGCCGCGTCGACATCGGCGTTCGTTACCGCGGGCACGCTGCCGACGGTCTCCTCCGTTGCCGGGGAGACTACCGAAATGCGGTCACTACCGGCCGGGGTGGTCCACTTCCCGCCGATGAACAGACTGTCGTAGTGCATGAGAACACGTTACAGTTTTGCGGGCGAATTGTCTGCAACCTGTTCTAATTCGCTGTGGCGCAACGACTGTGAAGATTGCGAATTCCAACCTGTCGGTTCGCTTTTCGGGGAAACGCACTATTGCGTTCCGGTGGTGAAAAGGGGATGCTTTAGCTACTGATCAGCTCGCTCGATTCATCGGACATTAACAGCGAATTGGGGAGACCGACTCATGGCTGTGCAAGTGATCGGCCGATCGTTGATGACCAGCGACCAGACCGACCATCAAGCGAAAAGTGTGGGCAGTGGCGGATGGGTTGTCTCATTCCTGCCGGGCCGCACACTCACGATCGAGCAGGCGACTGCCGCTATCCAGGCCGCTGAGGCGGTCGCGATGGTCGGCGCGCTGGCCGATCAGGTCGGCCTGACCACGTTGGAGACCGTCGGCCTGGCGATTCAGGAATCGCCGTGGGTCAGGGTGTTGCCCGAGCCGATGCGGAGATCGAGGCGCTTGAGCTGGCTGGCGTGATCACGCTTTGGTGGCAACCACGACCAAGTTGCTGACCAGTAGCTCTCGGATCACCGGAACGCGGACGAGCCACCAGGCCCAGCGCGGGTGATAACGCGGAAAAATAGTCCGCACATCAGCTGATGTCATTGCCGCCCAGCGCAACCCATCCGCCGCCGTCACCGTGAACAGTGATCGGCCGAACCTGTTCTTCGGTTCGTGTCCGTGCTTGCGCCGGTATCGGCGGGCCGCGTACTCGCCACCGAGGTAGTGCCAGAGGCCGGTTTCGTGACCACCGAAAGGCCCGTGCCACACCGTGTACGAGTACACGATGAGGCCGCCTGGCTTGGTCACCCGCACCATCTCGTCGGCCATCAGCCACGGCTGCGGCACGTGCTCGGCGACGTTGGAGGAGAAGCATACGTCGAAGGCGTTGTCGCGGAACGGCAATGCCATCCCCGATCCGCGCACCGAACCCGACACCCGCAGTCCGGCCGCGTGCATCTCCGACGGGTCCGGCTCCACCGAGACGTAGCGCGCGCCCACCGCGGTGAACTCGTCGGCGAAGTACCCGGGGCCACCGCCGACGTCGAGGAGCACGGTGCCGGTGAGGTCGCGGCCGGTGACGTCGGCGTAGAAGTCGCCGATCAGCTCGGCGCTGTCGGTGGCGATGCCGCCGTAGAAGCGGGCCGGGTCGGACTGCTCGAAGCGGAAGCTGGTGAGCAGGCGCAGCGAGCGGCGCAGGCTCGCCCGGCGCGCGAACCTGGATCGGTCACGTCGCGCGACGGGCTGCTCGGTTCTCGGCATGGTGGCGGTCGACACGGGCTGGAGTTTATGGGCAGACCCTTCGGTCGCGGCTGGTGGTGGGTGGGTTGGGTTTGTGGGTTTGGGTTGGGCGGTGTGAACGGGGTGGGGTTCGGCGCGGTTGAGTGGGTGCGGTCGGTGGTGGGTGGGTTGGGTTTGTGGGCTTGGTTCGGGGGTGTGGTCGGGGTGGGGTTTGGTGCGGGTGAGTGGGTGTGGTCGGTGAGGGGTTGGGGTGGATCGCGCGGTTTGGGCGGACACTGTCGATCCGTCCGTGTTACGCAGAGCACACCCGCTAGTGTGGGGTCCGACGTTTGTCTTCCTCCGAACCGATTGCGAGCCCCGACCGTGCGTGAAGTCCTCCTACTCTGCTGGCGTGACACCGGGCACCCACAGGGTGGCGGCAGCGAGCGGTATCTGGAGCAGGTCGGCGCGCAGCTGGCCGCGCGCGGCATCAAGGTCACCCTGCGTACGGCCGGGTATCCGGGCGCTCCCAAGCGCGAGCGGATCGATGGGATCGACATCAGTCGCGCGGGCGGGCGCTTTACCGTCTACCCCCGCGCGCTGGCCGCCATCGTGGCTGGTCGGCTCGGTTTCGGTCCGCTGCGCGGCGTGCGCCCCGACGTCGTGATCGACACCCAGAACGGGATCCCCTTCTTCGCCACGGCCACGGGCGTGCCCTCGGTGGTGCTGGTGCATCACGGGCACCGGGAGCAGTGGCCGGTCGCCGGTCGCCTGGTCGGGCGGATCGGCTGGTGGATCGAATCCACGCTGTCCCCGCGCGTGCACCGCGAGAATCAGTACCTCACCGTGTCGCTGCCCTCCGCCGAGGAGCTGTCGGTGCTCGGGGTGGGCCGTGAGCGCATCGCCGTGGTCCGCAACGGCGCCGAACCGGTCCCGGCCGAGGTCGTCCCCGGCGACGACGACACCCGCGCCACGCACCCGCGCGTCGCGGTGCTGTCGCGCCTTGTCCCGCACAAGCAGATCGAAGACGCCCTCACCGCCGTCGCCCACCTGCGCGAACGCTTCCCCGACGTGCACCTCGACGTCATCGGCGACGGCTGGTGGGCCCCCAACCTGCGCGCCTGCGCCGACGACCTCGGCATCGCCGACGCCGTCACCTTCCACGGGCACGTCGACGAACGCCGCAAGCACGAGATCCTCTCGACCGCCTGGGTCCACGTGATGCCCTCGCGCAAGGAAGGCTGGGGCCTGGCTGTCATCGAAGCCGCCCAGCACGGCGTTCCCACCATCGGCTACCGCAGCTCTCGCGGCCTCACCGATTCGATCGTCGACGGCGTCACCGGCCTCCTGGTCGACGACGCGCCCGCGCTCGCCTCAGCCGCCGCCGACCTCCTCGCCGATCCCGAAGTCAGACTGGTCATGGGCGAAAAAGCCCGAGCCCGCGCCAACGAGTTCTCCTGGGAGCAGACCGGCGCCGGGGTACACACGGTTCTCGCCGCCGCGGCTCGCGGAGAACGGGTCTCCGGGTTGGTCGCGTCGCGCGACTGAGCGCGGGCTCTCAGCGGTGCTAAGTGACGCTCCGGCTCGCCGGACGACGCTCCGGTGGTGTGCGGTAGGGGCGTAGCGCGGCGACGATCAGTCCTGCGAGCAGGAGTCCGGCCCAGAGAAGGTGGGCTGCGGCGGAGATTCTGCGTTGGGCCGGTGTGGCGGTGTCGAGGGTGGTGGGGGAGGGGACTCGGTAGAGGGACAGGTCGGAGTCCTGGTATTCGAGTTCGGCTGTGGCGAGGGTGTTCGCTGATGCGCCGAGGGGGCCGGGGGTGGTGTGTTCGATGAGGATCCAGCCGACGCCGAGGGCTGCCAGGTCGGCGGCCGGGGCGCCTCGGAGCAGCGCTTCCTCGACTGTGCGGGCGCGATTGCCTTCGCCGGTGACCGCGTAGCCGCGGACGCGGAGCTCGCCGGTTTGTAGGACGTCGTGGGGGAGAATCCGCGGCGCGGGGTCGAGGACGGGAGCTGTTCCGCTGTAAGGGAATCGGCGGAACATCCCCCCGGGGAGTACGGCTATGTCACCGGGGGCATCGATATGGTCGATGGCCTGCTGCCAGCCCGCGGGGTAATGGACGGGACGCATCGCGCCGCCGACTCCCCAGGCCAGGTCGGCCATGGGGAGGGTGATGAGAAGAATGAAAAGCGTTGCGGTGAATCGTATTCCGAAGCCGGAGACCGACTCGGTGTCTGCCGCATCTGTGCTCCCCGGCTGCCCGTCGGTCAGCAGTCGGCGGCTCGCCGCGGCGACGGTTCGGCACGCGGCCGCGGCGCACAGCGCGTACGCGGGCATCGCCAAGGCGACGTACTTCTGCGTATCCCGCAGCAGCCCCGCCCCCGGAACATGCACCATCAACCATTCCCCGGCCCCGAGCCCCCAACTGGTCGCGCCGAGGGCGGGCAGCACGATCGCCACCGCCGCGATCACCAGCAGTGCCCGCCCGTCACGGCCGAGCGCCCACACCGCCCGCACTCCGAGGGCGACGATGCCGAGCACCAAGAGCGTGCCGACCAGGGCGAGCGGAGTCGTGCGGCTCGCCGGTACCGCCTCGCCGTTCCAGATCCCACCGAGCCCGGCGAGGCTGCCGAGCGTGCCGAGCCACGGTTCGGCACGGGCCGCGAACGCCGAGACCCCGGCCGGGTCCGACGGCTCGGCCCCCGATCCGAGCGCGGTCGCGGTCAGCCATGGCGCGCAGGTGGCGACCCAGAGAACAGTGGCGGGGAGAAGAGCCCGCCGCCCGATCAGCGCCAGCCCGATGATGGCGGCCAGCAACGAACCGGTCGGCGTCAACCCAGCCGCGGCGAAACTCGCGGTCAGCGCGGCCCACCCCCCGAGCGAGCCGAAGCGTTGGGTCGGACTGGATTCTGTTGCACCCGTGGCTGTTCTGATACGCGCGGCGGCCAGCGCGGTCCACGGGAGGGCGGCGTAGCCGGCGAGCAGACTCCAGTGACCCTGCAGAAGTCGTTCGGCGACATACGGATTCCACAACGCGAGCGTCGCGGCGACCAATTGTGCTCCGGTAGAGGCGGAGACGAATCGTCGGGCGAGGACCGCCGCGCCGTAGCCGGCCGACCACAGCGCGACGATCAGAATCGCCTTCACGAGAATCCCGCCGTCGATAACCGGCGAGAGCACCGCGAGCAAGGCATCTTGCGGAACGGCGCGTGGTGCGGCGGCGCCCAAGCCGAGTGCCGAATCGGTGAGGTACGAGCGCGGGGTACTCACCGCGTCCCGCAGCAGCAGATAGCCTGATCCGGCCAATGGTCCGACGATGATCATCGTGAGTAGAGCGCAGTATCCGGCCACCAAGGCCCTTGCACGCCCGCTACTCATCACGTCCACGCACCTTACGTCCCGTCGCGCGTCGCCGTGGCCGGGGTCGTATCGGCGCTGTTCGGGGCGGAATCGCTCGAGGTGAGTCCGCTCGGACTCACATTTTCGGGGTAGGCGTGATGGCGAACACAGGCAGGTGCGACGATGAGGCGTGTCCTCAGTCCGCCGCCCTCCCGTTGTCGCCGACCTGACCTGGGTGACGGCTGGCGCGATGACCGCCAACGTCGCCGGCTACCTGCTGCAACTGTTGGCGGCGAGCTGGTTGGGGGTCGAGGGGTACAGCGAGTTCGCGAGCTTGCTCGCGGTGCAGTTGTTGTGCGCGGTCCCCGCCCTGGCCATGCAGAACGTGGTCGCCCGAGAGGTGGTGCGCGGGGCGTCGCTGCGGGCCGTGCGGGCGATGATGTGGCGGTGCGCGGCGATGGTCGCCGCGGTCGCTGTCGTGCTGATTCCGGTGGTGGCCGGCGTGCTGAACGTCGGAGTGTGGGCCGCGGCCGCTGCGCTCGGTGCGGCACCCGCGTTGGTGATCCTCTCCGGTGAACAGGGAATCCTGCAGGGCGGCAACCACTTCCGCGCGCTCGCGACGGTACTCGCGATGGCCGGTACGGCCCGGGTGGTGCCCGCGCTGCTCGCGCTCGCGCTGGGCGGCGGTGCCGCCGGTGCGCTGTGGGCGGGTGCGGCGGGCATCGTCGGCGCGGCGATCGTCGCCGGTCGAATCGCTCGTTCGACGGCCTCGACCGAGGGCAGCAGCGGCGGGGACAGTCGAGAATCGGCCGCCGTCGGCGTCGTGCCAGTGTTGCGTGCTGTCCAGGTGCAAGCGGCGCTGATGGCACTGTCCTCGGTCGACCTGATCGTGGTCCGCATCGTCCTCGACGAGGTCGACGCGAGCCGCTATTCGCTGGGCACCATCGCCACCAAGATCGCGTTCTGGCTGCCGCAAGCAGTCGGCGTCGTGCTGTATCCCCGCATGGCCCAGCCCACCCAGTCGGCCCGTGCGATCCGCGACGCGCTCTCGGTGTTATCGGCGATCGGCGTCGTCGCGGTGATCGGCGCCGCTTTGGCCGCCCCCCTTGCCCCCCTGTTCGCCGGTGCCGATTACGCGCCCATTCAGGGTCTGCTGTGGCTGTTCGCCCTGCACGGCGCGATCCTGGCGGTACTACAGGGTGCCCTGCTCTCCGCGATCGCCGTCGAACGCACCGCCCTGGCGGCCGTCACCTGGATCGGCCTGGCAATCGAGATAACCCTGATGTTGGCCTTCGCCCGCACCATCGAATCCCTGATCGGCACAGCGGTCTCCGTAGCCGCCGTCACGACCACGATCGTCGCCGTCGTGGTCCTACGAGCCGCCCGCACCACACCCCGAGCCGCGGACCGCCCCGAAGTGCCCCTGTCCGGCGCGGCGCGGCCTGACCTGGACTGAGAGCGCCCAGGTAGCCCATCCGGACCCGAAGTCTCCCCACAGAGAACAACGGCCCCGGTCAATGACCGGGGCCGTCGAACAGCATCAGAACTCAGGGACGCTTGTCGATATCAATCTGCTCGGTGGGAGTGTCATAGTCCCCACGAGGGAACTGCGTGGTCGGCGCGTCGTCGCCGTCCCAGCGAGTGGCCGCACTGTCATCAGGTGCCGTAGTAGGCGCAGGCGTCGGGCGGGTCCGACGAGGACTCGCATGAGCCGGAGTGCCACCACCGCGCAGTCCGAGGAACAACCCCGCCAGCAACGCCAGTACGCCGAGCACGCCGAACACGATCGGCACCACGCGGCCGAACAGCGACAGCTTGTCGGTGTTCTCCTTGGCGATGGCGATCTGCGACTCGACGGTCGCCTCGTCGAACACCAGGTGCGACTTCAGCGCGGTGACCTCGGGCTTGTCCCCGGACCGCGCGTAGTACAGGTGGATCGACTCCCCACCCTTGATCACGGTGCCGGTCTCCGGCTCGACCCACAGGTCACGCACGTTGGTGTAGTAACGCGTCATGGTGACGGGGGTGTCGCCACCCTCGACGCCCCACTTGGAGGCGGGCAGGGTGAGCCGGTTGGTCGGCGACTGCACGACGTCCCAGGTGCTCGTGACCGGCGCGGTCATCTGGAAGTGGTACACCTTCGTGTTGTTGATCTCGGTCTCTTCGATGAAGTTCGCGTCGAAGGACTTTCGCACATTGATGTCGAAGTACGGGTAGGTCTTCTTCTCGGTGCCGATCGGGAAGCGGTAGCCGATGCCGGTGTGCTGCACCGGCTCCATGACGCTGCCTTCCTTGTCCACGGTCACCGCGATCGACCCGTTGGGGTCGGTCTCCACCGGCATGCCGGTGGTGCGCGAGATGGTGACGCGGTCGATGGCGGCGGTGAGCAGGCCGGTGTCGCCCTGCACGTCGGTGCGCCGCAGCGTCTGACCTGCCTGCAGCGTCATATCGTCGGCGTCGGAGGGCTCCTCGACGGTGACGAAACGCTGGGAGACCAGCGGCACATCCTTGTTCACCACGGCGGCACCCTCACCGGAGGTCAACGACTTGGAGTCGAGGACGAGACTTTCCTCGCCCTTCTGGTTCTCCGCGATCGTGGTGATCTCGAGATCGAGTGGAGTCTTGGCGACTTTGCTCACCGTGTAGGTGGGGATCAGCAGCGCGGCGACGAGTAATGCCGCGCCCAGACCCACGAGCACACAGGCGACCGTTCTTCTGGTACCGGCACTCAGTGCCATGCAAACTCTCCTCGTCGTTCGAACACGGATGGCCCGGTGGTCTGGTATTGCACCACAGGCACTCGTGAGCCCCGACACTAACAGCCCGGACTCCGAAGGTGCGGCGCTGTGCCGTGGAAATCGCCGACACGGCAGACTGGACTCCGATGACGACCGCCACCGCCCCCGTTTCGCCCCCGCGCGCCTTCATTCCCGCCCTCGAAGGAATGCGCGGGATGGCGGCGTTCGGTGTGTTGGTCACCCACGTCGCTTTCCAGACCGGAACGAGTGGGATACCGGTCCTCGGCCCGCTCCTGGAACGCTTCGATATGGCGGTCGCGGTGTTCTTCGCGCTGTCGGGTTTCCTGTTGTGGCGCCCACACGCGGCGGCCGCGCACGGTCTCGGCCGCGCGCCGAAGACCTCCCGCTACCTGTTGCACCGGGTGGCCAGGGTCATGCCCGCGTACTGGGTCGTTGTGGTGTTCGTCCTGCTGTTGCTGCCCGGCGCGGCGCATTCGGCGAACCTGCGAGTGTGGGTGTCGAATCTGTTTCTGTTGCAGGTGTTCGTGCCGTTGACGTTGACCGATGGGCTCACGCAGATGTGGAGCCTGTCGGTCGAGATGGCCTTCTACCTGGTGTTGCCGCTGTTGGCCTGGCTGGTCGTGCGCCTGCGCGGCCCCGCGGCCCGGTGGCGGGTGCCGGTGCTGTGTGGGCTGATCGCGGTGTGTCTGACCTGGAACCTGTGGCCGGTCCCGACGCCGGACGCGATCCACTCCGACAACTGGCTGCCCGCCTACCTGCCGTGGTTCGCGGCGGGGATGCTCCTGGCGGAACTGATCCACCTCGCGCGAGGTGATGTCCGGTGGGCCCGAATCCTGTCGAGTCAGCCCTTGATGTGGGCGTTCGCGCTCGCGGCGTTCGTGCTCTCGGCGACCGAGTACGGCGGGCCGGCCGGTCTGGAACGCGCGCAGCCGTGGCAGTACGCGATGAAGATGGTGCTCGGCATGATCCTCGGCTTCTGCCTGCTCGCGCCCCTGGCGCTACGCCGATCGGGCGCCCCGCACCGCTGGCTGGAATCGCGAACGGCTTCGATCCTCGGCCGCTGGTCCTACGGCATCTTCCTGTGGCACCTGGTGGTGCTCACCGTGGTCTTCCCGGTCTTCGGCATCATGCCCTTCCACGGCCACTTCCTCTACGTGCTCATCCTGACCACCGCCCTGACCCTCCCGCTGGCCGCCGCCAGTTTCGCCCTGATCGAAGAACCCGCGCGCCGCTGGGCGGCCCGCTGGGACAAGCGGACCGCGTCCGCGCGCCTCGAACCCGGGGCGGAATCGGTCGAGACCTCGGCGGTGCGCTGACTCGCGGTCAGCGACGGCGCGGGAGTGCCGCCACCCCCACGGCGACGACCGCGACAACCGCCGGTGCCTGGGCCCACAGCGAGCCGCCCATGTATTCGGTACCGGAGCGCCAGGTCCCCGTCGACAGGGCCGCCGCGGAGATCAACGTCCCGAGGCCCGCGAGCCAGGGCAGCGTCCGAGCCGTCACCGCGGGTCGGAAGTAGTTGCAGCCCAACGTGATCAGCGTGAATCCCGCACCGAACGGCCCGGAGATGACCGCGATCACGCCGGTCAGCCCGATCGCCGCGACCCAGCCGACCCCCCATGTGCTCGGTGCCGGGCCGACGTCGGGAACCGCACGTCGACGCGGAATCGCCAGCAGAACAAGGGGAATCAGCAACAGCAGTCCGCCGAAGATCGCCAGCCGATACCAGCGGTCCGCCGGGAACGACACCGTGATCTCGCCGCTGGTTCCAGGCGGAACGAGCCAAGCCTGCTGCCAACCGTCGACAACGATGGGCGAGAGTTCCCGCCCGTCCGCGGTGTGCGCCTGCCAGCCGACATTGGTGCTCAGCGGCAGGACCAGCAGCTGAGTACCCGACGCCGGATCCGGGACGTAGGTGGGAGGCGCAGGCGCGGGTTCGGCGGCGTCTTCCGGTACGGCCTCGGTGGGTATGGCATCGGTCGGGTTCACGGCTTTGCCGGGGTAGGGGTCGGTGCGCGGCAGGCGAAGCCGGTCGACGGTGAACAGTTCGGTCGGTGCGACGGTGAGGTCGGGGTGGCCGGGCAGGAGTTCGATGTCGGCCGCGTCCTCGGGGCACGGCTGCGCGGAAACCGGTGCGCCGGAGCGCAGTTCGTCGGCGGTGGCGGTGATCGTCGTGTGGACGGCGCGCCCACCGATGGCGATCACCGGTCCCACGTCGCAGCCGATGGTGACGAGCCGTTCGCCCGGCGCGTGCGCGGGGTACTCGGGGCCGAGCACTTCCACTTCGGCCAGGCCCGCGGGCTGGGTGAGGACGAAGCCGAGCGCGGTGCGGTCGAGAACCTCGTTCCAGCTCTGGATGCTGATCTCGACGCGATCGGTTTCGGTGGGATACAGCGAGATCCGTGCCGGTTCACCGTGTTCGCGTTCGGGCAGTTCGCGGATCTGCGGACCGTTGCCCAGGTTCACCGCCACGGAGGTGGCGGTGGCGGGTAGCCCGCCGAGGGCGGTGGTGATGTCGAGTCCGGTCACCATCGTCGGTTCCGGAAGTTCCAGTACCAGTGTGGGTCTGCCGCTCGCGAGCTCGCGCACGGTGGATTCCGGTGCGGTCCAGGTGGTCTTCGGGTCGCCGTCGGTGGCCGCGAAGGCGGCGCCGCGCAGATCGGCGACATCGGCCTTGCCGCGCGCCACCGGCCTGGTCGGGTCGGTGAGCAACCCCTCCAGCGCGGGACCGGGTCGGGTGCGCACGGTGAGGTCGGTGCTGACGGTGAGCGGCTCCGGCACCGAAAGGGTGCGGCCGAAGATGCCGGGTTCCTCGGCGGGCAAGCCGAGTCCCTTACTGCAGTGCACGCGGTCGGGACCGTCGAAACAGTTACCGCGACCGGGGAATTCCTGTCCGAGATCCCACCCGCTGACAATCGTTCCCGCGGCGACATCGGGCAGCACCACCCGGTGCCGGATGTCGACGCGCACCGGGTCTTCCCGATTCGAATAGTCGTCGAGCGTGAGTTCGCTTATCCCGAATTGCCCACCACGGGTGCCGGTTTCGGTGCGAGCCGCGGAGATCATCACCCAGTCGGACTTGCCCGCGGGCAGCGCGACGGATACGGGCTCACCGGGTTCGGTGATCCGCGCCGAGACGGTGCCGCGTGAGGTGCGCACCTCGACCCACTTCACCGGATCGCCCAGCGCCGCCGCCGTGGTGGTGAAACGCAGCGATCCGTTGGCGATCGGCTTGTCCAGATCGAGCCGAATCCATTGCCCGAGAGCGAATTCGGAACCATTGCTGATCCACGCGGTGCTCGGATCGCCGTCCACGGCGGCCGCGGTGGAGCTACCGGGCGCTGCCCCACCGATCTGAGTGGCGTCGGCGGCGGAGCTGGAGGCGGTGACCTTCGCGCCCGACCACTCGCCCTGCACGAGTTCGGTGCCTTCGACGGGATAGTCGGAGACCAGATTGTGGGTGCGCCGAGCATCGTCGGCGGCGCGCACCGCGGAGTTGTGATTGTCGACCCGGCCGAAGTCGGACTCTCGATCCATCGGAGTGTCGGTCAGCGATACGGGCCGCGGAGGCAACCCGGCACGCTGCGCGTCCGCTTCGAGAAGTACCGGCGCCGTGGGGTTCTCGCCGTCTCGACGCACCCGCTCGAGAACCTCGGGGCCGCCGCGGACTACGGGGATCGAATCCAGCGGGGTGGTGTACGCGCCGGGGAATCCGGGCGGTGCCCCGGTACCGCTTCGCACGTCGACGGGCGTGCCGGGCGGCGGCACGTCGACCCGGTAGATCTCGACCGCCGGATAGGCGGGCAGCAGATCGTTGTCGACCACCAGTCCCGCATCCGCCGCGCGCGGCCCGATATTCGCGCCGAACGAGGTCACCTTGGTCAACCCCGGCGAGCCCTCGATCGCGCGGTGCGCCAGGATCGGCCGGGTGGAACGCGACGTCTCGGGGTCGAGGTCGTTGCGCAACACCAGGAAGCCGATGCCCTGGTCGGCGAGGGTCGCGGCGAGACCGGTCGAGGGCCTGCCGTCGGCGATCAGCCGCTGCACCGAATCCATCGCGCGAATCGTGCCCGGCGGATTCAGCGGAACCGAATCACGCACGGCCCATGGGGTACTCGCCAAGGCTTGCAGCGGTTCGTCGCGGGTGAGTCCCCAGATCTGACTGCCGAACGGCGCGCCGGGCACCACGAGCGCGCGGGTGTCGGCGGCATTGTCGGCCAGCCAGTCGGCGGTATCGGTCCAGTAAGCGGGCACCCGGTCGTAGGCGCCGCGCGGGGCGAGCCGACCGGTCCACGCCAGTGAGGTCGCGAGGGTGAGCGCGGCCAGGACCAGCGCGGCGACCGCGACGAGCCGATCCCGCTCGGGATGGGCGAAAGAGCTGCGCCACACCGGCATCGGCACGGAGGCGGGCAGGGCGACGCGACCGAGTAGGTGCGCCATCCCCACCACCAGCGGCAGCCGGATCAGCGGTTCGAGTTTGTGCACATTCCGCAGCGGCGCACCGCCGGAGTCGAGGAAGATCCGCACCGATTCGGCGAACGGCCCACCGAGCGTCCCGACATACCCGGCACAGATTCCCGCCAGCCCCACGCACAGGATCAGCGCGAATCGACCCCGAAACGGCATCGTCGACCGGGCGAGTCCGGCCATGCCTGCCGCCGCGAGCAGACCGGTCGCCAGCACCGCGGCAGGCTGGGTCACCAGCACCGCACCGGCGATCCGCTCCGGCGAGACGAACGGCGTCCAACTATCGGTCCCGCGCAGCACCTCGCTCAGCGCGGCCCACTGCGTCGTCACCCCCGAGGACTCGATGAAATCGAGGAACGGCGGACTCACCTTGCCGAGCAGCAGCAGCGGCACCACCCACCACAAAGTGGCGAGGACCAGCAGCGGAATCCACGCCCGCGTAAACCGCCACCACTGCCGATTCGGCCGATAGGACGCCCACCACAGCGCCGCGGGCAGGAACGCCGCCACGGTCGCCACGGCATTGACCGATCCCATCAGCGCCAACGCCAACGCACTGCCCGCGGGAGAGAGCGGGCCGCCGCGCCGTCGTTTGATCGCCGTGCCGAGCGCCGCGGGCGCGAGCAGAACCCACGGGGCCAGCATCATGGGCAGGGTTTCCGAGGAGATCGACCCGAGCGTGGTGAGCACTCGCGGCGACAACGCGAAGGCGATGCCCGCGATCACGCGTGACCCGCGCGAGCCGATGCCGAGCGTTTCGCACAGCTTGACGATGCCCCAGAACCCGGCGAGCAGGAGCAGCGCCCACCAGACGCGCTGGGTGACCCACGCGGGCAGGTGCAGCAGGTGCCCTGCGGAGAAGAACGCGCCGTGTGGGAAGAAGTAGCCGTAGGCCTGGTTCTGGACCTGGCCCATCGTGGCCTGGCTGCTCCACAGGTGCGATGCCCGCGCGAGGAAGCCGAGCGGGTTCTGCGCGAGGTCGTATTTGGTGTCGGCGACGGTGAGGCCGGGCGCCTGCGCGAAGGTCAGTACGAAGGCGGCTACTACCGAGCCGACGAGCCAGCGCCAACCCAGTGGCGCCCTGTCCGGTTGCCCCGATGCGGGGCGCGACGCGCGGGCGTCAGCCTCAGCGGCTGCCGTATTCAGGTGCGTTGAGCAGCGAGGAGTCTTTGTCACCGCTGCGGTCGATCGAGGGCGCCGTGTTCTGCTGCACCGCCGCCGTGATGGCGAAGACGGCGATCGCGCTCAGCAAGGCGCCGCCGACCGCGCTGGCAACAGCCGGAACAGCAAACTTCATCGCGCACTCCAATACGCTCGGCGTCGGGGCCTGTCTCCGGCAAACCTAGCAGGTCTATCGGGCTCGGTCAGTCGTTGGGCAGCTCGCAACGCAGGGCGCCGAGCAGGGTGCGAAGTTTGGCGGTCGTCTCGGCCAGCTCCGCCATGGGGTCCGACGCCGCCACGATCCCGCCGCCCGCACTGGCTCGCAGGACGCGCTGATCGGCGGATAGTTCGCCGCCGCGAATCGCCACGACCCATTCGCCGTCGCCGTCGTCGTCACACCAGCCCACCGCCCCGCCGTAGAACCCGCGCCACGGTTCGTCGGAGGTGATGGCGTCGAGCGCGGCGGCGAAGGGCGTGCCGTTGACAGCGGGGGTCGGGTGCAGCAGCAGCGCCAGGTCGAGTGCGGTGGTCGACGAATCGCGCAGCACGCCGTAGATGGGCGTGGCGAGGTGCCAGACCTGTTCGGTGCTGAGGAGTTCGGGCGCGTCGGGGATGTGGAGCTCCGCGCAGACCGGCGCCAGTTGCGCACGGATCCAATCGATCACGAAGGCGTGCTCGTCGTGATTCTTGGTGCTGGACAACAGCGCTGCGGCCTGCTTCGCGTCATCGGCCGGGTCGGCGAGGCGGGGGAGGGTGCCTGCCAGCGGATGCAGGCTCACACGATCGCCGCGCCGTGCGACCAGTACTTCGGGCGTCGCGCCGATCAGCGTCTCGCCCGCTCGCCCCGCCGCGGACAGATCTACCGCGTACACCGCGGCGTTCGGATGCCTGGTCAGCAGGTGACCGGCCAGCACCTCTGGTTCCAGCGGCGCGTCGGCAGCCAGCACCATCGACCGCGCGGCCACCACCTTGCGCAGTTCGTTCGCGGGGTCGCCGAGTAGCTCGACCAGCTTCGTCACCCGGGCCACATGCTCTGGTGCACTGGGTATCTCGGCCACCACCCGCACGTCGGGCAACGCGGGCAGCGCGGCGGGCCGCCACGGACCCGCGGTGTGCAGCACGCTCTCGGGCTCCCAGAGCGCGGCCGCCGTGCGCGGATCGAACGGCAGCGCACCGACGATCAACCTCGGCGCCCTCGTCCGACGCAATGCCGCGACCGCCTGCTTAGGATCCGAATAGGTCGCGCGCACGCCCGAAGTCCGCAACACCGCGTCGGGTCGAGCGAGCAGGAATTCGTTCATGGTGTCTCGACCATAGCTCCGAGACCGTGGCATCGATTCGGGAGAGCGATCGAACTCTCACTGGTCGGGCGGCACCAGGAAGACCGGCCGGTGGCCGTGCTTGAGCACCGCCTCGGCGACACTGCTGTGCAACAGCGCGCGCAACCCCGTTGAACCGCGCGTACCGGCGACGATGATGTCGACGTCGAGCTCATCGGCGCAGGCCACGATGGCGTTCCAGACCGTGGTCGTGCACTCGGCGGTGCGCGGTTCGGCGTCGATCCCGACCAGTTTCGCCAGGTGTACGCCTTCGGCGTTGATCTTGCGGGCGTCGGAGTAGGCGATGTCCTCCACCTCCTCGTCGGGCACCCACTCCGGCTGCATCACCCCGGAGATCCCGGAGATGCGTGCGGCTTGGCGCACCATCGGTTCCCATGCGGTGAGCAGAATCGCGCGTTCGGCGGTGAGGAACCGCCCGGCGTATTCGATAGCTCGTTTGGCGTGTTCGGAACCGTCGTAGGCGATGAGCATCCGATCGCATGCCATGACGACCTCCTGCGCTGGTCGGAGCGGCTTTTTTCTCAGGTTACCCCCGGGCGGAGGGTATCGATCCGAACCAGCGTTGTGGGGTTCGCGACCCGGGCGGGCTAACGTGGAGCGCATGCGGAAATCGCCTGTGGTCGTGTTCGCAGTCCTCGCCGCCGTTGCCACCGCTTGTTCGGGAGGATCGTCGAACGAGACGACGCCCGCGGTCAGTAGCAGCGGAGTGGCCGCCCCCTCTGTCGCTGGGGAGTCGAGTGCGCCCGCGTCGGCGACGCCGGTCCAAAGTAATTGCGGCGCAGACTATCTCGCCAAACTCTCCCAGCGGGAGAAGCTCGCCCAGTTGCTGACCGTCGGCATCACCGGTTCGGCGGATGCCTCGAATGTGGTGAGTTCGGAGCAGGTGGGCGGCATCTTCGTCGGCAGCTGGACCGATCCGAGCCTGCTCGACCGCGCCGCGCTCGACGCGGTGAAAGCTCAGGCCAAGGTGCCGCTGATGGTGACGATCGACGAAGAGGGCGGGCGTGTCTCGCGCGCGAAGAACGTGATCGGCGCCGTGCCGTCGGCCCGCGAGATCGCGCAGGCCAAGACCCCTGAGCAGTTCTACCAGCTCACCCTGACCCGGTCGAAGGCGCTGAAGGACGTCGGCATCACGGTCGATTTCGCGCCCGACGTCGATGTCAGCAGCCAGCCCGACGACAGCGTGATCGGCGACCGCTCCTTCAGCGACGATCCGAAGGTCGTCTCCGAGTTCGCGGGCGCCTACATCCGCGCGTCCAACGAGGTGGGCCTCGGTTCGGTGATCAAGCACTTCCCCGGCCACGGCTCGGGCTCGGGCGACTCGCACACCGGTGCCGTGACCACCCCGCCGCTGGATCAGTTGCAGAACACCGACCTGGTGCCGTTCCGCGACCTGGTGAACTCCGGCGCGGCGGTGATGGTCGGTCACCTCGACGTCCCCGGCCTGACCGACCCCGGTGTGCCCGCCAGCATCAGCCCGGCCGCGATGACGCTGCTGCGTGAGGGCACCGGCTACGGCGCCCCGCCGTTCAACGGTCCGATCTTCACCGACGATCTCAGCGGCATGGCCGCCATCACCGCCCGCATGTCCATCGTCGACGCGGTCGAGGCCACCCTCGTCGCGGGCGCCGACAACGCGCTGTGGATCAGCAGCGACGCGGTGCCGCAGGTACTCGACCGTTTGGAACAGTCGGTCTCTAGTGGCAAACTGCCCGCCGACCGGGTCGACACTTCCGTACTGCGGATGGCGCGCTACAAGGGCGTAGCGCTGGGCTGCTGATCGTGCCCGGCGACTGTGCGGCAAATGAGCGCGGGTGAACTTACCTTGAAGTAAGATAGGTGGTTCACCCTGCGGTAGGAGAGTGGATGGCAGGCGGGACCAAGCGACTTCCCCGGGCGGTTCGCGAGCAGCAGATGCTCGATGCCGCCGTCGAGGTGTTCGCGCGCAAAGGCTTCCACGACACGTCGATGGATGCCATCGCCGCCGAGGCGAAGATCTCCAAACCGATGCTCTACCTGTACTACGGCTCCAAGGACGAGCTGTTTCGCGCCTGCATCCAGCGCGAGGGTCTGCGTTTCATCGAAGCCGTCGCGCCCGCGGGCAACCCGCAACTGACCCCCCACGAACAGGTCCGCACCGCGCTGGAGGGCTTCCTCGATTTCGTCGACCGCAATCGGCAGTCCTGGCAGGTTCTCTACCGACAGGCTATCGGTCAGCAAACTTTCGCCTCCGAAATCGACAATGCCCGTGAGCGCGTCATCGAGCTCACCGCGAAACTGCTGGAATCCAGTGCCAAGAACGCCGACCCCGGCACCAATTTCGAGGTCGTCGCGGCGGCGGTGATCGGCGCGGGTGAGGCCATCGCCGACCGGGTCGCGAGCGGTCGGATCGAAGTGGCCGAGGCGGTCGACCTGCTCGACGATCTCGCCTGGCGCGGTCTGGCCGGTCGGAAGAAGACCGACTAGCGGTTGCGCCGCGCCCCGTCGGCTGCGATCGTGCACGGTTGACGTTTCACGAAAGACGGGGTGGCAGTGTTCGGTGTGTTGAAGCCGTGTGCGCACGGCGCGGCGAAATATGGCATCGATCCGGGGCAGTGGCAGGCACACATGTGCGGGCTGTGTCTGGGTCTGCGCGACGGGCACGGTCAGCTGGCCCGTGCGGCGACCAATACCGATGCGATCGTGCTCAGTGTGCTCACCGAGGCGCAGTCGGGTGCCGGTGCGCGCACGACCGCGGGTCCGTGTCCGCTGCGCGGAATGAAGCGCGCCTCGGTGGTCGCCGCGAGCGCGCCTGGCGTGCGCTTGGCCGCCACCGCGTCACTGCTGTTGGGCGCGGCCAAGATTGGCGATCACGTCGACGACGGTGATGCGTCCGCTGTTGCCCGTGGTCCGATGCGCAGGGTGTCGAACTCCTGGGCGGCACGAGCCGAACAGCAGGCAGACCTGATCGGGCTCGATGTACGGCCGATGCTGAACGCGATCGGCACCCAGTCCTCGCTGGAGTCCCGCGCGGCGGCCTTCAGCGCGCAAGGACGTGCGGGCGGTCCGGGTTCGGTCTCGCTCGACGAACTCACCGGGCCGACTCAACTCTGTGCCGCCACCCTCTTCGGGCATACCGCCACGCTGGCCGGTCGCCCGGAAAACGTTGCCGCTCTCCAGGAGATCGGTCGGCACGTCGGTCGTATCGCGCATCTGGCCGACGCCATCGAAGACCTCGAACGCGACCGTGCCCGCGGCCGTTTCAATCCACTGGAGGCCACCGGCACGGATATGCCCCGCGCCTACGATCTGCTGCGCGAGAGCGAATCCCACATCCGTCGGGCCGCGGCCGAGGCCGAACTCGATCAGCTGCCGACCGTGCGCTGGGCGTTGCTCGATCCGCTGGCGAGCCTGCTGCGAAGCCTCGGCCGTGGGCTCGGCATGGCGGTCGGGCATGCTTGCCGTACTTCCGTTACGGCTCAACAGCATTCGCCGTACGAGTTTCCGTCGCCGCCGAGTCGCCGCCCGGGCCGTCCTGGTCCGTTCAAGGCCAGTGGGCTGATCCTGGGCGTCTATTGCACCGGCATGGCCTGCTGTGTCGATCACACCAGTCCGTGCACCGGCGAACAGAAGGACGCCTGGGCCAAGAACTGCGACTGCGACAGTTGCTGCGATTGCGGTGACTGCTGCGGTAACTGCTGCGGCGAGGACTGCAGTTGCGGCGACTGCAGTTGCGATTGCGGCTGCTGACGAAAAAAAGGCTCGCGTGGTGGCGAATCCGCCGACAGCGCGAGCCTTTTACCGTCGAACCCCTACTCGCACTTCACAATCGGGATCGGGTCGTACTTCACGGTCCGCGTATGCCGCGACACCTGGGCGCCGGACTTCGCGTCGGTGATCACCCTGGTGTCGGAGATGGTGAAGCCGGGCGCACCCTCGGAGGCGATGCAGTCCTTGCCCTTGGGCAGGACGACCTCGTTGGGCTCGGTCGGCTTCGACTTCTCACCCGTAATCGATTCCACGTTCACGGTTTTGGTGCCCCACAACCGCACGGTGATGTCGGATCCGGTGGCGACCGCCTGAATGTAGACGCCGGTCGTGCCGGTGTTGCGGAACGCCAGGTCGATCGCACCGTCGAACACGGTCGCCTCGCGCGCGGCCGGGTAGCGCGAGATGTAGTAGCTGTGCTCGGTGTGTCCGCCGTCTTCCATCCCGGCGAAGTAGGCCGCGTTGTAGAGCGTGGTGGCGAACTGGCTGATGCCGCCGCCCACCGCGGTACTCGGCCTGCCCTTGTCGATGATGCCCGACTCCACATAGCCTTCCGCGGCGGTGCGCGGACCGGTGAACTCGTTGAGCGAGAACGTATCTCCCGGCTTGATCACCGCCCCGTCGACCTTGGCGGCGACCGTGCGGATGTTCACTCCGGAGGGTCCGCTGAAGCCGCCGGTGGTGAACTGGCCGATCGTCTCGTTCACCCCGAGCGCGTTCGCGGCCTCGGTGGTGAGCTTGGGCTCGACGCGCTGATACACCACCGGGGTGGTGCGCGGACCCGACTGCGTGAGCAGGGCGGGCAGCTTCTCCAGCGTCTTGGGCCAGTCGATCTTCTCGCCGACCACAGCGGGCACGACGGTCGGCTTACCCGCACCGACCGTAAAGGTGGCGTCCTTGGGTTCCACCTCGGACTTCGCCAATTGCGGTGCGAGCAATGCGATTACGGCGTCGTTGTCGATCTGGGGCGCCAGTCCGCCGTTGCCGTCGGGGACGAAACCGAGCACATCGGCGATCTGGCCGGTGGTCAGCGAGGCTTGAACATCCTTGCCGGACAAGGTGATCGGTGAGGCGACAGCCGGCGTCGCGATCTCGCGCAACGCCGCCTGTACGGCATCGGTGCGCACGGCGACGGGTGCGGCCACCACGGGCAGATCCAGTTGGCTGCTGGCGGCCCAGCGGTCGGTGATGGTGGTGCGCGCGGCCTCGGTGTCGAGCACCCGGCCGGGCACCGGCGCGACCGCGACGGGTCTGCCGTTCTCGAACCGCACTGTGCCTTCGACGGTCGGATTGTCGTGGACGCGGAAATCAGCGAGCTGTGCGTCGAGAGCCGCGGTGTCGACAGTGCTCGACACCGGTACCTCGCGGGTGCCGAACAGGGAGATCAGTCGGCTCACCGGGTTCAACGGCTGACCGCCGACGGCGTCCCAGGTGCGGTCGTAGTCCACCGACAGACCGGCTGCGGCAGGCACCATGCTCGCCTGCACGTCACCGATCCGTACAGGGAGCGGTCGTTCGGCCTTGGGTCCGAGCTCGGTGTGCAGCAGCGCGTCGGCTTCGGCCTGGTCCATCCCGCCGATGTCGATACCGGCGACGACGACGCCGCGCGCCACCTCACCCGAGCTCAACGCGAGGTCGGCCAGGTAGGCGGCGGTTCCGACGGCCAGCACGGCGCCGACCGCGATCCCGATTCGCTTGACCAGCTGCTGGTTGCCCGGCGGGGTCGGCGGCTGGTTGCCCGCGGGGCCGGGAGTGGGTGACCAGCGATCGCGGGTCACGGTGTTCAGGGGCTGGGTGAGGGCGGTGGTGTCCGGATCGAAAGTGCGATTTGATTCGAGCAGCTTGCGTAATCCGACCTCGCCCCTTCGGTCGGCCGGTTGTCCGGCGGTCGACTCGCTGGGCACGGAGGTCCTTCCGTTAGGTTGGCCCCGAATGTTTGCGGGGTCCGGCCCGAGGGTAACGCGCTTCGGCGCGCTCGGCAGCTCGGCACCGGGTCGGGGGCAGCAGAAAGGCTCCGTGTAGTTGCCGGGTCGGGGGTCTGGCAACTACACGGAGCCGATCTGTTTATCGTGGCCCGGAGCGGGGCGTTACAGCCCATTCGGAAGAATTTCGGCGCGCGGGGCGACGCCCCCACGGCCGAGGTCGCTGCGGCGCGAGACAATCGAGGTGAGACTCGACACCACGGACCGGACAACGAGGAGAACTGATGCAGCTGGGAATGATCGGCCTCGGCCGGATGGGTGCCAACATCGTGCGCCGTATCGTGCGCGACGGGCACACCGCCGTGGGGTACGAGCGCCACCCAGGGCCCCTCGCCGACCTGGAATCCGAGCTCGGTGACAAGTTCAGCGGCACGACCGACCTGGCCGATTTCATCGGCAGGCTCGAGGTTCCTCGCGTGGTGTGGGTGATGATCCCCGCAGGCGCCACCGGTGCGGTGATCGAGAACGTCGCCGAGCTGCTCGAGCCGGGCGACATCATCATCGACGGCGGAAACAGTCGCTACCACGAGGACATCAAACGCGCGAAGGCGCTGGAGCCCAAGGGCATTCACTATCTGGACATCGGCACCTCGGGTGGCGTTTTCGGCCTACAGCGCGGCTACTGCCTGATGATCGGCGGGAACCAGGCCCAGGTCGACTACCTGGAGCCGCTGCTGAAGACCATCGCTCCGGGCTACGAGTCGGCCCCGCGCACCCCTGGCCGCACCGGTGAGCCGTCGCAGGCGGAGAAGGGCTACCTGCTGTGCGGTCCGCACGGTGCGGGCCACTTCGTGAAGATGGTGCACAACGGCATCGAGTACGGCGCGATGGGCGCCTACGCCGAGGGTCTCAACATTCTCGAGCACGCCAACGCGGGCTCGGAGTACCTGCACGGTGAGCACTCCGCCGAGGAGACGCCGATGGAGCACCCCGAGTACTACATGTACGACCTGGACATTCCGGCCATCACCGAGGTGTGGCGTCGCGGTTCGGTCGTCGCTTCCTGGCTCCTCGATCTCACCGCATCGGCGCTGGTCGCCGACCCCGACCTGGACTCCTACAGTGGTCGAGTCTCCGACTCCGGCGAAGGCCGCTGGACCGTCGACGCCGCCATCGACACCGCGGTCCCCGTCCCGATCCTCTCCGCAGCCCTCTATCAGCGCTTCTCCTCCCGCGGCCAGGCCCTCTACGCCGACAAGATGCTCTCGGCCATGCGAAAGGCGTTCGGTGGCCACAACGAGCTGCCGCAGCAGTAGCCAGACGCGCCTATTCCGAAAGGCGTTCGGTGGCCACAACGAGCTGCCGCAGCAGTAGGCGATAGCCCCCTTGACGCCCGCAACCGGCCCTTCGTCGCCAGACGGAGGGCCGGTTGTCGCGTTTTCGGACGGATTCAGAAGGATCGAAAATTCTCGGATCTTACCCGTGCCGCAGAGTAAAACGATCATGTTCCACAAAATAAGAACACGTTCCTATTTTCCAGGACAATCGTCCAATCAGACCTATACCTTGTGGTCAGAGGGGGGAAAGCCCACCTGATGAGGAATTCGCTCCGGCCGTGTCGGCCGGGGCTATGGAGGAAAATCATGTTCCGGACTTCGCGTATCGCCGCGGGCGTCGCCACCACCGCTCTGGTCGTCGCCGGTGTCGGTGTCGGCCTTGGATCCGGCGTCGCCGCCGCCGCCACCTGCGCGGTGAGCAGTCACGACACCAAGCAGGACTGGAGCACCGTCGGTGTCACCCACGTCTACGACAAGATCGCCAGCGCCGAGCAGATCGGCGTCGGCACCTCGGTCACCTACAAGGTGATCGTCGGCACCACCGGGATCGGCAACCCGTACGTCAACACCATCACCGACTTCCCACCGGTCGGCTTCGGCGCGCCGACCAAGGCCACCATCACCGCCTATCACGCGGTCGGCGGCCAGGTCACCGAGGACGTCACCGCCGAGCCCAACGCGGGCGGCTGGAAGGTGACGAGCACCGGCTGGTTCGTCAACTCCGGCAACCCGGTCACCTTGACCATCACCTACCCGGTGCCCAGCGGCATCAAGGTGGGCCAGATGGTCACCAGCGGTGGCGTCGGCGTCGCGGGCACCGTGGGTGTCAGCAATGAAATGCCCGGCCTCACTGCCTGTTTCACCGCGCGCGGCGCCAACGCGGGCGAGACGGTGATCGGCAGCCTCGGCGACAACGGGCTGGGTTCCGATGATGGCCAGCTGAGCTCCACCGGCTCGCTGAGCGACATCATCTCCGACGTGCTGGGCGATCTGATCGGTAGCTGATCGCGTAGCACCTGGTCGCCGGGACGGATTCGCGCTGCCGTCCCGGCGAACCATTCTCTGTGTGGCGCGATTCGATTCGAACTCTGTGAGGACTCTTGTTCACCTGCATGCGGACGGTGCTGACCGCGCTCGCTGTCACCGCGCTGTCGGTCGCGTCGATCGGGACGGCCGACGCGGACGGATCGAGGCTGGATCGGATCGAACGGCCAGGCCAGCGGCAGCAGATGTTGCACGTGTACTCCGCGTCGATGGACCGGGTGATCCCGCTGCAGGTCATCACCCCACACGACACCAGCGCGCCACGGCCGACGCTGTATCTGCTCAACGGCGCGGGTGGCGGTGAGGACATCGCGAACTGGTACAACCAGACCGACATCGTGCAGTTCTTCGCCGACAAGAACGTCAACGTGGTCACGCCTGCCGCAGGCGCGTTCTCGTACTACACCGACTGGCAGCGCGACGATCCGAAGCTCGGCCGCAACAAGTGGCAGACCTTCCTCACCGAAGAACTCCCGCCGATCATCGACGCCACCATGAACACCACCGGTGTGAACGCCATCGCGGGCCTGTCGATGTCGGCCACGGCGGTGCTCAACCTGGCCATCGCCGCTCCCGACCGCTACCGCGCGGTCGGCGCCTACAGCGGCTGCGCCTCGGTGGATGACCCGGTGAGTCGTGCCTACATCGATTTCGTCCTGGCCCGTGGCGGAGCCGACCCGGCCAACATGTGGGGCCCGCCCGGCGATCCAGCCTGGCGCGCGAACGACGCCTACCTCAACGCGGAACGTCTGCGCGGCAAAGCGATCTACCTCTCCAGCGCGAACGGTCTGCCCGGCGCCGCCGAAACTCTCCCGCCCGGTGCCACGCCCGGAAAAGTCATCGGCATGACCGACCAGATCCTCCTCGGCGGCGCCATCGAGGCCGCCGCCAACCTGTGCACCCAGCGACTCGCCGCCCGGCTCGCGGAACTGAACATTCCCGCCCACGCCGAATTCCGCCCCGCGGGCACCCACACCTGGCAGTACTGGGAACAAGACCTGCACAAATCCTGGCCACTTCTCGCCGCCGCTATCGACGCGAACTGACGGTGCTTCGCGCAACGTGAATGGCTTGTAGCACTGAGTAATTCGAGGCGTCAAGCCCATGGAAGTTATGGATAACGCCCGTCTCGGGGCACCCGATGTGGTTATTAGCTTCGCTCAGTTTGTCCTTTGAAAGGCTAGTCATGCATCGTCGAATGATCCGAGTCCTTGTTGCCACCGCGGCTGTCGCCGGAATCGCCGCAGGCGCGCCCGCCGCGCTCGCCGCTCCCGCGCAACCGGCTGTGGTAGCCGAATCGGGTTCCGCCGGAACCGGTTCCGCCGCGATCGATATTCCCCTCGGCTTCATCAAGCTCCTCATCTGCGGACCATGGGGTTCCTCGCAGCCGCACCCGAACCCGATGTGCCGCTGAGGTCTGACAACGAACGGCGGGTGGTCTCCGAAGAATCGGAGACCACCCGCCGTCGCTGTGTGATCGGCGCGGACTAGCGCTCGATGATCGCCACCACGCCCTGGCCGCCCGCGGCGCAGATGGAAACCAGCGCGCGGCCGGATCCCTTCTCCGCCAGCAGCTTCGCGGTCGAGGCGACGATGCGTCCGCCGGTCGCGGCGAACGGGTGGCCCGCGGCGAGCGAAGAACCGTTCACGTTGAGCTTGCTGCGGTCGATGGAGCCGAGCGCGCCGTCGAGGCCGAGGCGCTCCTTGCAGTAGGCGTCGGACTCCCACGCGGCCAGCGTGGCCAGCACCACGGAGGCGAAGGCCTCGTGGATCTCGTAGTAGTCGAAGTCCTGCAGGGTCAGGCCGTTGCGGGCCAGCAGACGCGCCACCGCGTAGGTGGGCGCCATCAGCAGGCCGTCGGGGCCGTGGATGTAATCCACCGCGGCGACCTCGGAGTCCACCAGGTGCGCGAGCACCGGCAGCTTGTGCTCGGCGGCCCACTCGTCGGTGGACAGCAGCACCGCCGACGCGCCGTCGGTGAGCGGGGTCGAGTTGCCCGCGGTCATGGTCGCGTCGCCCGCCTTGACGCCGAACACCGGCTTCAGGGTGGACAGCTTCTCCACGGTCGAGCCGGGACGCAGGTTGTCGTCACGGGTCAGGCCGAGGAACGGGGTGACCAGGTCGTCGAAGAAGCCTCGGTCGTAGGCGGCCGCCATGTTCTTGTGCGAGAGGTAGGCCAGCTCGTCCTGCGCCTCGCGGGCCACGCCGAATTCCTTGGCGGTGATGGCGGCGTGTTCACCCATCGACAGCCCGGTGCGCGGCTCGGCGTTCTTGGGGATCTCGATGCCGAGCATCGAGGGGCGCAGCTGGCCGACCAGCTTGAGCTTGTCCTTGTTGGTCCTGGCGCGGTTGGCGGTGAGCATCCACTCGCGCATGTCCTCGCTCACGCCGATCGGCGCGTCGGAGGTGGTGTCGGCGCCGCCGCCGATGCCGGACTCGATACGGCCGAGGGCGATCGCGTCGCCGACGGTCACGATCGACTGCAGGCCGGTGCCACAGGCGAGCTGCAGGTCGTGGGCCGGGGTGTAGGGCGAGAGCTTCGAGCCGAGCACGCTTTCGCGGATCAGGCTGTGCTCGCCGACCTTCTTGAGCACGGCGCCGCCGACGACCATGCCGAGGCGCTCGCCCTGCAGCCCGAACCGGCTGACCAGCCCGTCGAGGGCCGCGGTGAACATGTCCTGGTTGGACGCCTTGGCGTAGGCCTTGTCCGAGCGAGCGAAGGGGATTCGGTTGCCGCCAACGATGGCGACCGGGCGCTGGGTCTTCGCGGCCTTGGCAGTGCTGGTCTGAGCAGTGCTGTCCTTGGCCGTCGCCGAGCGGGCTTTGCTTGTCACTCGAGTTCTCCATGGTCTCGTCGGTTCCGGGTAACGCCGGCCGGTGGAATAGGCCCCCGTGCGGTCGCGGCGTCGTATCGGTTTACATTAAACTTACTCCGGAGTAAGTTCGTTGTCGACACCGTACCCGCAAGTGTGCGCTCACACGGGGGACACTGGGCGGAGCACGGTCACACACTCGTCGAGCACAGAGAAGGTAGGAACAGTGGCAGCCAAGAGCAAGGGTGCACCGAACCTCTACGGATCTTTCATCCACTCCGCCCCCGGCGCGTTCCTCGCGAGCAAACTGGGCCTCCCACAGCCGGCTGAGCTGCGCCGATACAAGGCGGGCGAGCCCGCCCTGCCCGGCCCGGTGCTGCTCGGTGGCAAGGGCCGCCTGGCCGAGCCGGTCCGCGCGCTGCTGTCGGACTACACCGTCGCGGACTCGCTCGACTCGGGCACCAAGTACGGCGCGTTGGTCTTCGACGCCACCGGCATCGACTCGATCGACAAGCTCGCGCAGCTGTTCGAATTCTTCCAGCCCGCCATGCGCAACCTCGCTCCTTCGGGGCGTGTCGTGGTTCTCGGCACCACCCCCGAACTGGCCGGCTCGGTCGATGAGCAGATCGCCCAGCGCGCGCTCGAGGGCTTCTCGCGTTCGGTCGCCAAGGAGCTGCTGCGCGGCGCCACCGGCCAGCTCGTCTACGTGCACCCCGAAGCGGGTGCCGCCGCGACCGGCCTCGAGTCGACCCTGCGCTTCCTGCTCTCGGGCAAGTCGGCCTTCGTCGACGGTCAGGTCATCCGCGTCGGTTCCGCCGATTCTGTCGCCCCGGCTTCGTGGGACAAGCCGCTCGCCGGCAAGGTCGCTGTCGTGACCGGTGCCGCACGCGGTATCGGCGCCACCATCGCCGAGGTGTTCGCCCGTGACGGCGCCACCGTGATCGTCGCCGACATCCCCGCCGCGGGCGAGGCCCTGTCCGACACCGCGAACAAGATCGGCGCCACCGCGCTGGCTCTCGACGTCACCGCGCCCGACGCCGCCGAGCGTCTGGCCGAGTTCGCCACCGAGCGTTTCGGCGGCATCGACATCGTCGTCCACAATGCAGGCATCACCCGCGACAAGCTGCTCGCCAACATGGACGAGGGTCGCTGGAGCTCGGTGATCAACGTCAATCTCGCTGCCCCGCACCGCATCACCTCCGGCCTCGTCGCCAAGGGTGTGCTCAAGGAAGGCGGTCGCGTGATTGACGTGTCCTCCATCGCGGGCATCGCGGGCAACCGTGGTCAGACCAACTACGGCGCGTCCAAGGCGGGCGTCATCGGTATGGTCGACGCCGAGTCCCCGCTGCTGGCCGAGAAGGGCATCACCATCAACGCGGTGGCGCCCGGCTTCATCGAGACCGCGATGACCGCCGCCATCCCCGTCGGCACCAGGGAGGCCGGTCGCCTGATGAGCTCGCTGCTGCAGGGCGGCCAGACCGTCGACGTCGCCGAGACCATCGCCTACTTCGCGAGCCCCGCGTCGAACGCGGTGAGCGGCAACGTGGTTCGCGTCTGCGGTCAGAGCCTGATCGGCGCCTGATGACCCAGACGATCACCCTCACCGAGGTTCCCAAGAACGGCGGCCTGTACGCGAAGGCGGCGCTGGGCGCCATCCCGCTGCCCGCCGCGCTGTCGGGTCGCAAGCCGACCCTGCCCGACCGTCGCGTCGTCGTCGACGGCGTGCGGATCGACTCCGACCACCTGGCCGCCTACTGCCACGCCACCGGCCTGCGTTTCAGCGACACCCTGCCGCTGACCTACCCCTTCATCCTCGCGTTCCCGTTGATGATGGAACTGATGGTGGCGCGGGACTTCCCGTTCACGGCGGTCGGCGCGGTGCACTTCGAGAACGTCATCGAGCGCACCCGGGAGATCTCCGCCGCCGAGCCCCTCGACTTCTCCGCATACATCGAGAACCTTCGCGAACACCCGAAAGGTCTTCTGGTAGACGCGGTTACGGAGATCCGGGTAGGCCGCGAGCTCGTCTGGCGGCAGGTATCGACCCTCCTGCACCAGCAGCGTACCTCTCTCTCCGGCGGTCCCAAGTCGGAACCTCCGGCCGACGAGGTGCCGCCGCCTCCGCTGCGCGTGCAGCGCGTCGATCAGAAATTGATCAACCGCTACGCCGCGGCCTCGGGCGACCGCAATCCGATTCATGTCTCCGGAATCGGTGCCAAGGCAATGGGTTTCCCGCAAACCATCGCCCACGGCATGTGGTCCGCCGCCGCGATCCTCAGCACCATCGAGGGCCGTGTTCCCGAAAAGACCACCTACGCGGTCAAATTCGGTAAGCCGATCTTCCTTCCGTCCTCGGTGAACATCTACGCCGACCAGGTCGGATCCGGCTGGGATCTCTCCATCCTGCACCCCAAAAAGGGCTACCCCCACCTCACCGCCACCGTGCGCTGAGTCTCCAGCCACAAGGGCCGCACGCTCCAGGGGGGTGTGCGGCCCTTGCGGTATTCGGGCGCGGTGGACAGGTTCCCACTGCGGAATATGTTCGGGCCCTTGCGCTTCGGGCGATCGTCATCGTGATGGGTGCTGTTACTCGGAATTGCTGTGACTTTACTCATCGGCCTGAATTGATTCGCTGCACAGTTGCCATGAGGCAGTGAAATGCCCATGTTGGTCTACCGTCCGGTGTTTTCTTCTGCGTGCTAAGAAATTGCTCGAGGCGCGGTGGGCTGCGTTCGTGGTGTTGCCCGACCGCCAATATCGAGTGCTCGCTTACCGGGCAACTATTCGGCATCCGAACACGGCGATGGCCGAATTTCGAGCCCTCCGGATCCTCCGCAACGCGTGTAGAACTTCTCTTGCCCAGCGATCGTTCGGTCGCGTCGGCGGCTTCACCTGATCCAGATCCGTGGCGAGAAGTGTTGTGGAGGAAGCGTTATGAACAAGATCAGTCTTTCGAATCGGGGGATTCTTCGGACGGTGGCCGTGGTGGGAGCGGCACTGTCGCTTGTCGCCGGCGCCGGAGTGGCCGGCGCGGACACCGGCAGCGGCGAGACCGGCAGCGGGGTGATCGACACGGGCAGTGGGATTCTGGGGGATCTGCTCGATACCGGCAGCGGAATCCTCGGCGGTAGCTCGAGCGGCGGGTCCTCCGAGACCGTGCAGCAGTGCAACCGCTCGACCAAGTCGGGTGGGGCGGGCGTCACCAACACCACGCACCAGCTCGGCGTCACCGGACCCACCTCGTTCGTCCTGACCTACGAAACCCTCAACATTCCCGACCGTATTCAGGTCTTCTACGAAGGCGGGCAGGTGCTCGACACCGGCTACGTCGGCGACAATGCCAACCAGGGCACCGGATCTCGAGTCGTCTCGTTGCCCGCGGGGTCGTCATCGACGGTGAGTGTTCGGGTCACGGGTCCGAATGACACCCAGTGGGAGTACACGGTCAACTGCCCGTCGTAGCGTTCCGGTCCACTCGAAGCTGATATCGGAAGCGTGGGGCCGCATGCTCGAAAAGGTATGCGGCCCTGCGCAACAGTGATTCACCAGTCGGTCTGCGGATCAGGCGTTGAGGTCGTTGGGGGTGGGGACGACGATGCCGTAGAGGTCGGTGATGGTGGCCAGGGCGCTGGCGTGGAGTTGGGCTGCGGGGACTTCGCCGAGGGGGCGGGTGGCGCAGGCGTTGGCGACCACGGTGGGGGTGTTGCCTCGGAGGAAGGCTCCTTCGGTGGTGAAGGTGACGCACATATGCGTCATGAAGCCGGCGATGATGAGGTTGGTGTTGCCTGCGGCGTCGACCAATTCGGCGAGGTCGGTGTTCACGAAGGCGTTGGGGACGGATTTGACGACGGTGGGTTCGTCGGGGGTTGGGGACAGCTGGGGATGGATTCGGCCGATGTCGGTGGTGATGTCGTAGGGGGTGTCTTTGCCGCCGTCGTTGATGACGTGGATGACGGGGGTGCCTGCCGCCCTGGCCGCGGTGAGGAGTTCGGCGGCTGCGTCGATGGCGGGTTCCCAGCCGGTCAGCTCCATGACGCCCTGGGCGTAGGTGTTCTGGTAGTCGATCAGGACGAGGGTGGAGTTGGTCAGGGAAGCGGGGGTTTCGTCGAAGCCGTTGAGTTCGCGCAGGGTCGTGGAGGTCATGGGATCCACGGTATGGACGCCGTGTCATGTCGGCAATGTCATGTAACCTGCAGATTCGGACATGGAGGTGGTGGGTGACTGAGCGGCTCGTGGTGATCGTGTTGTTCGATCGGGTGGATCTGCTGGACGTCACGGGCCCGCCGGAGGTGTTCTCGCTGCTGCAGCGGGAGATGGGCGAGCCGACGGGGTATCGGGTGGTGTTGGCCGCCGAGTCGATGGAGGCGGTGACCACCTCGGCGGGGGTGCGGATTCTGCCGGATGTGACGTTCGCCGAGTTGGGGCGGGTGGACACGGTGGTGGTGCCGGGGGCGGTGGAGACGGACAGTCACCGGCGGGTCAGCGCGGTGGTCGATTCGGGGGTGGTAGCGGCGGTGGCGCGGTTGGCCGAGGGGGCTCGGCGGGTGGCTTCGGTGTGTGTCGGTGCGCATATTCTGGCGGCCGCGGGGCTGCTCGACGGGAAGCGGGCGACCACGCATTGGTCGACGGCGCAGCAGTTGGCCGCCGAGCATCCTGAGGTCATCGTCGATGCGGATCCGATCTATATTCGCGACGAAAACATCTGGACGGGTGCGGGACTCACGGCTTGCTTAGATCTCACGCTGGCACTGGTGGCCGATGATTTCGGGGACGAGTTGGCGTTGCGGGTTGCTCGCCAGCTGGTGATGTATCTGAAACGGCCGAGTGGGCAGAGCCAGTTCAGTGTGTCGCTCGAGCCGGTGTCGACCACTCGGCGGATCGAGGATCTGCGGCACTACATCGCGCGCAATATCGCGAATCCGCTGACGGTGACCGACCTCGCCGAGCAGGTCCATGTCAGTGAACGCCAGCTCACGCGCATCTTTCGCACCGAACTCGGGATGACGCCCGCAGCGTATATCGAGTCGGCGCGGGTGGAGGTGGCGCGGCATCGGCTCGAGACGAGCGACGAAACGCTCCAACGAATCGCTACCACTTGCGGTTTCAACACCATCGATACGCTCGCGCGTGCCTTCCGCCGCCAGCTCGATACGACCCCCAACGAGTACCGCCGCCGATTTCGTATCGGGTGACTCACTATGATGTCGATCAGGAAATTATCGGTGATGGTATGAGCAGTAAGAGGTTTCGGGAATGGGTATTGCGGAGGAATGGCCGACCGGGTCGGCTACGACGATGTTGTGGGGAATGACCGGGCTGTTGCAGCTGTTGGTGAGTGGCTCGGCGGCCTGAAACTTGTCTTGCCCCCCTTTCATTGGTCTGCCGTCGAGGGTTCTTCCGCTGTTAAACATCTTGTGCGGCGGAAATCCGTGGCAAATCTGAACAATGAGGGGTTCACAATGAGCAAGATTCGTGTCTTCGGTGTGGCTATGGCCGCGGCGGCGAGCATCGCCGTGCTCGGTGCGGGCACGGCGTCGGCGGAAGAGCCTGCCCCCAGCACCGGGTCGTCGGAGCAGCTGGCCGCGATCCTGGCCTCGCTGACTTCGGGATCGGGCGAGGAAGCCGAGGACGTCGTCGAGGAAGAGGCCGAGACCGGTTCGGCAGACGGTCTCGCGGCGCTGCTGGAGCAGCTGACGTCCGGGTCCGGCGAGTAACTCCGGAAGAATCGTGGGCCCCCGTCGTCGCGGCGACGGGGGCTTCGCTGTGTGTCATCGAACGGGGATCAGGCGGTACAGCCACCACGGGCGGCTGGGGAACGCGGGGTCGTAGACGCGCAGCATCATGCGTCGCTCCAGACCGGTGCTGCGTTCGCGCAGGCGCAGGTGGCGCCGCGCGATGTCCTGTGGACGAACTTCGCTGGTCCACACCGGATCCCAGTCGGGAGAGTCGCTGCATGCCGCGGTGATGGCGGTGATGCGCTGAGAGGGGGCGAGCGGGGCGAGCATGCGGAAGGCGTGGACCAGGAGCTGGGCTTCGGTGGTCCAGTCGAGGTAGACCTTCTTCGCCACGGGGTTGAGGAACATCCACTCGAGCATGTTCACGCCGGCGCCGAGGCCGGGGAACAGGCGCTGGTAGTCGGAGTTCGCGGCGAGCATGTCCATGGTGGGGAAGCGGGCGAAGCAGGCGGGATGGGTGAGGCTGGCCAGGTCGGCGAGGTCTTCGGCCGAGGGGGTCGTGGGTGCGGTGCCGGATTCGATGGCGGGCAGGCCGCGGACCAGGATGTGTTTGCGATACCACTGGGGCACGTCGAGGCTGTCGAAAAGTCGTTGCAGCATCGGGGGATTCGGGACGAGAGCCCCGGATTCGATCTGGCTGATGAGAAGTGGCGCGAGCTGTGTGCGAGTGGCGAGTTCGCCCCGTGCTAGCCCCGCAGCCAGTCGCCGCTCGCGCAGATACACACTGAGCGCAGTGCTTTCGGCCATCTCAACCCCCGAGCCTCACCCCGACCGACGGTAGATCCCAGGGTACGCCGGGTGGGTAGCCGGACGGCGGGGAACCGCGACCGCCGAGCCCGTCAGCGCGCTGGTTTCAGGTGCTCACCGCGTCGAAGGAGGACTGAGCGGGCATGTTCGCTCGGCGTTCACCTCGGCAAGGTTGTAGGTAACCATTCCGTGATAGGAATGGCCGACCCACTTCGAAGGAGATTTTTCATGGATGGCCTGATGTACTTCCTCACGACGCTCGCTGCACTCTCCAGCGGCTCCGCATAGAGGCAGAGACAGAAAACGGGCCGGAGCTGAATGCTCCGGCCCGTTTTGCGTGGATCAGGTGAGAAACCTCAGAAGGCGGCTTCGTCCAGGTCCATGATGTCGTTGTCCAGGTTGGCGAGGATCGCGCGGGTTGCGGTCAGCTCGGGTAGGACGTTGCGGGCGAAGAACTGCGCCGAGGCGACCTTGCCGGTGTAGAAGGCGACGTCGGAGCCGGTGGCGCCGTTGTCGAGCGCGGCGAGGGCGATCTCGGCCTGGTTCAGCAGCATCCAGCCGATGAACAGGTCGCCGACGGCCATCAGGAAACGCACCGAACCCAGGCCGACCTTGTACAGCTCGGTCGGCTGCTCCTGGGCGCCCATCAGGTGGCCGGTCAGGGTGGCGGCCATGGTCTGCACGTCCTCGAGCGCGGTGGCGAGCAGCTTTCGCTCGCCCTTGAGGCGCTCGTTGGCCGAGTCGGACTCCAGGAACTTCTGGATCTGGCCCGCCACGTGGGCCAGGGCCACACCGCGGTCACGCGCGATCTTGCGGAAGAAGAAGTCCTGCGCCTGAATGGCGGTGGTGCCCTCGTAGAGGGAGTCGATCTTCGCGTCGCGGATGTACTGCTCGATCGGGTAGTCCTGCAGGAAGCCCGAGCCTCCGAAGGTCTGCAGCGAATCGGTCAGGTACTGGTAGGCGCGCTCGGAGCCGACACCCTTGACGATCGGGAGCAGCAGGTCGTTCACGCGGAACGCGACGTCCTTGTCCGCACCCGAGACGACCTCGGCGATTTCCGGGTTCTGGTGCGCGGCGGTGTAGAGGTAGATCGCGCGCAGGCCCTCGGCGTATGCCTTCTGGGTGGCCAGCGAACGACGCACGTCCGGGTGGTGGGTGATGGTCACGCGGGGCGCGGCCTTGTCGGTCATCTGGGTCAGGTCGGCACCCTGGACGCGGGTCTTGGCGTACTCCAGCGCGTTCAGGTAACCGGTCGACAGGGTCGCGATGGCCTTGGTGCCCACCATCATGCGAGCGTTCTCGATGACGTCGAACATCTGCGCGATGCCGTTGTGCACCTCGCCGACCAGCCAACCCTTGGCGGGCACGCCGTGGCCGCCGAAGGTGACCTCACAGGTGGCCGAGGCCTTGATGCCCATCTTGTGCTCGACGTTGGTGACGAAGACGCCGTTGCGGTCGCCGTAGGTCTCGGTGTCGAAGTCGAAGTGGGTCTTGGGTACGTAGAACAGCGACAGGCCCTTGGTGCCCGGTCCGGCGCCCTCGGGACGAGCCAGCACCAGGTGCATGATGTTCTCGAACATGTCGTCGGAGTCACCCGAGGTGATGAAGCGCTTGACGCCCTCGATGTGCCAGGTGCCGTCTTCCTGCTTGATCGCCTTGGCGCGGCCGGCGCCGACGTCGGAACCGGCATCGGGCTCGGTCAGCACCATGGTGGCGCCCCAGTTGCGGTCGGCGATCTTGGCCGCCCACTTCTTCTGCTCGTCGGTGCCGTTGTTGAAGAACACCTGCGCGAAGCCCGCGCCCGCGGCGTACATCTGGATGGGCGGGTTGGCGCCGAGCACCATCTCCGACAGGGCCCACGCGACGGCGGACGGGGCACCGAGGCCACCGAGCTCCTCGTTCAGCGGGACCTTGGCCCACTCGCCGTCTTCGAGCGCCTTGTAGGACTTCTTGAAGGACTCGGGGATGGCGACGGTGTGGGTGTTCGGGTCGAACACGGGCGGGTTGCGGTCCGCGTCGGCGAAGGATTCAGCCAGCGGGCCTTCGGCCAGCCGGCGGACCTCGGAGAGCATTTCCTTGACGGTGTCGGTGTCCAGGTCGCCGAAGGCGCCTGCGTCGAGCACCTTGTCGATGCCGAGGACCTCGAAGAGGTTGAACTCGAGGTCGCGAACGTTTGCCTTGTAGTGGCCCATGTGAGTACTCACTCTCCATTGAGTTCTGGTGCGGTCGGTGGTGTGCCGTTCCCGCCCGTCGCCGGTTTTCCGCATGCTACTCGCGGGTAACTTATCCATCATATTACCGGTGGGTAATGGTCTCGGCAAAGGGGTAGGCGGCAATGTGATGTGAAAAACACGCGCGGCTGCGGAGGCGTTGCTCGCCGCGACCTCGGGGCTACCGTGAGATGTGCGCATCGAGACGACTGTGGGACCGGCCGAGATCGAGCTCGACGAGGTGCGTGACCCGGCGTTCCTGCTGGTGATCACGCATGGGGCCGGTGGCGGCGTCGATGCCGAAGATATTCTGGCCGTGCGTGATTCGGCCGTCGAAGCGGGCGGGACGGTAGCTCGGGTGGTGCAGCCCTATCGGGTTGCCGGTGGGCGGGCGCCGGGGAACGCGGACAAGCAGGACCGGGCCTGGCTCGAGATCGTGGCGGCGTTGCGGGCGAGATTTCCCGGAGTGCCGGTTGTTCAGGGGGGTCGCAGCAACGGCGCGCGGGTCGCGTGTCGCACAGCGGTGGCGGTCGGGGCGAGGGGCGTCATCGCGCTGTCGTTCCCGTTGCATCCGCCGGGCAAGCCGGAGAAGAGCAGGCGCGATGAGCTGCTGGCGACCGGAGATATCGAGGTCGTGGTGATCAACGGGGGTAGTGACCCGTTCGGGGTGCCCGACGCCGCAGACGCCGCCGAAGTACGGGTGATTCCCAAGCAAGCGCACTCGTTCCGCACCGGATTCGACGTCATCGCGGCGGCCGTGGCCCCCTGGTTCGCCCGGTGGGCGCGGTGATCAGTCGGTGGGTTCGGGGAGCGGGCGTTCGGCGATGAGCAGGGAATCGATCGCGTCGGGGCCCTCGGTGGGGCGGAAGATCTCATTCGCGAGGGAGATAGTGATGTCGTCGCGGGCGAGGTCGGCTCGCAGATCTTCGGGGGAGAACAGGATCTGCGCTTCCTGCGGGCCGCCGTAGCCGTCGGTGATGTTGCGAGTGGCATGACCGAGGACCAGGAGCATGCCGCCGGGGGCGAGCATGTCGGACAGTTGGTGCAGCAGGGTGCGGCGCTCGTCGGCGGGGAGGTGGACGAAGACCATCAGGATCAGTTCGAAGGGGCCGGTGATGTCGGCGGCTTCGAGGTCGGTGATGTCGGCTGTTTGCCAGTGCACGCGAGAACGGACCGAGCGCGACAGGCGAGCGGCGACGGTTCTGCCCTTGTCGATCCCCACCTGGGAGAAGTCGACGGCGGTCACCTGCCAGCCGTGGGTAGCCAGCCAGAGTGCGTGGCGGCCCTCGCCGCAGGCCAAGTCGAGAGCCCGCGGGAGCGACGGCGCCACCCCTGATTCGTCGGGGAGCAGGGGGATTCTGCGGTCGAGGCCGTACACATGTTCGACGACGGTGCTGTTCGGCGGTGCGCCCCAAACCAATTCACTGCGCGCATAACGCGAGTCCCAATCCGCCGCGCTCATTCCGCCTCCCCGCGAATTCAAGCCAGACTCAGGGGCGTAACTGGTAGCGACGCGGCTGGCGGTAGGTCGAAGCCATGGTAGCCCGTTCCCCGTGAGTTACCCATGTACTCACTAGAGCTGGTCAAACCTTCACAGCGTGGTGCGCATGAGTACGACGTTGTACTGGGTGTGGATGGTGGTCATGAAGTACAGGTCGCGGCCGGTTTGGTACGGGAAGATCGACGGGGCGTAGGCGGTGGGGAGTTCACGGGCATCGATGAGCACCTCCGGGTCGCTCCACGGGCCCACCGGCGAGGACGCGCGGCGCATCACCACAGAGTTGAACGGGTCGGTGGTGAGGGAGATGAACTGGCCGAGGTACTCGTTGTACATCACCGAGAGTTCGCCGACGCCGCCCATGATGGGTGCCGCCGCGTTCACGTCGTTGAGCTTCCACTCGTGGCCGTCCCAGTACTCGTAGGCGGCGAGGTTCTCGATCTGGGCTTCGGGGACGCGGGCGATGAAGGCCTCGTTGTTGCGGCCGGAGCGGGTGCCGTATTCGTAGACGAAGCCGCCGTCCTTCACGAAGCTGTTCATCTGGAAGTTGGCGTTGCCGCCCTCGTCGGGACGGCGGGTGTGGCCGAGATCGGCCCAGGTCTCGCCGTTGTCGGCCGAGGCGGCGAGGCCGGAGAAGCTCGTGGTCCATTCACCGGGGGCGTCCCAGGTCTTCACCGACATCAGCGACATGTACTGCACGCCGTTGGCCGAGATGCCCGCGGTGGGGATGCGGCTGATCTCGAGGAAGGGGATCTTGGGGCTGGGGATCAGGTCGCGTGCCTGGCCGATGACATCGCGCACGACACTGTTGAACATGACCCCGTCGGCCGGGTTCTGGTCGTGGCTGCGGACCAGGATGTTGGAGCGCCACGCCCAGGTACTGCCCGCGAGCAGGTTGGGGAAGCCGATGCCCGCGGTGTCGCCGAAGGCGGTGAGCATCTCGCCGCGCCCGTTGTCCCACATGATGCCGAGGTCGGTGCCGAGAACGTTGTAGTTCTGGGTGTTGTTGGGGCTGGCCATGCCCGTGACCTGGAAGACCGCCTGGGTGCGTCCGTGCAGGGTGGGCAGGCCATTGGTGCCGTTGAGGACCGGAATCGGGTTGATGGCGTTCGGGTTCGCCACGGCGGGAGGCGCGGCGCTCACCAGCAAGGCCGTAGTACCTGCGAGTGCGGACAGCAGGATGGATCCGGTCTTGTTCACAGGTGTTCGAGCCTCCGGGTCAGGCCGAAATCCGGGAACGTCGCGGCTTTTCCGTCACGTACCACTCTTCGGCTGGTCAGCGAATCGAAGCGATGCTAACAGCAGCTAAGAGTGATATGCGGTACATACGTTGGGTAGCCGACATGAATTTGCAGGTGGATTGCTTGTCAGCCGCTACTACTCATGGCCTTACGCAGGAGCAATGGCAGTTGGGCCAACCGCTCGGCGGCGAAGGTCGCACGGGGAGCGCGGTGCCACGAGCGGTCGAACAGGTGCTTGGCGGCGGTCACCGCGGCGCGGTCGCGGGCGGTGACGCGGTCGGCGAGGGCCTGCGCGGCCTTCACGGGGTCGTCTGCGACGTCGGTGATCAGGCCGATCCGGAGCGCGTAGTCGGCGTCGATCGAGTCGGCGGTCATCGCCAGCAACTTGGCCTGGTCGATGCCGATGAGCTGTGACAACGCGGCTGGGCCCGTCATGTCGGGAATCAGGCCGTGGGCGACTTCCATGACCGAGAATTCGGCCGTGGGGGCGGCGATCCGGAAGTCGGCGGCCAGTGCGATCTGGAGGCCGCCGCCGAAGCAGCGCCCGTGGACCGCGGCGATCACCGGGACGTCGAGTCGGCGCCAGGCCCAACAGGCTTCCTGGAAGGTATTGGTGCCGCGCAGGGGCCGAGGGAGGAATTCTTTGACGATAGCCACCGGATTGCGAGTGGCGGCGGCGATATCGAGTCCGCTACTGAAACTCGGGCCGTTTCCGGTGAGGATGACAGCGCGGGTTGTCTTGTGTTCGGCCACTTTTCGAGCCGCCTCGACAAGATCGCGGAGCATTTCCAGAGTGAGCCCGTTGTGTTTGCCGGGCCGGTTCAATTCGACATAGGCGCGGTCGTTGTCGAAGCGGACGGTGATGTGGTCTCCCATATCGCTATCTTACTCGCGAGTCAGTTCGAGTGGGTGGCCACGCGGACGACGGTGCGGCATGATCCGAACGCATCGCGCGTCATTCGATGCGCGACGATCGAAAGGACTCACCGAATGCGGATCTGTCTGATGGCCGCGGCGCTGCTCGCGCTGCCGGTGCTGGCGGCCTGCGGCAGTGGCGACGAGGCACCGGCGGTTACTCAGGCCGAGCTGTCGAAGTCGTTGCAGGACAAGGGGTTGAGTAATCCCGCGCTGGCCGACTGCGCCGCGCAGGTATTCCTCGACTCGGGGATGTCGCAGGAGGGGCTGCGGGTGATGGTGTCGAACGCGCAGTCCGACGATCCGGCCAAGCTGCTCAGCGAGGGCGACGCGGCCAAGGTGAGCTCGGCGCAGTCGAAGATCGCCGCGGATTGCGTACGCGTGGGGAGCTGAGCGGAGCCCGTATCGATCGCGTCGATTCAAACCCTCGTCGGGGTCGGCTGCCGGTGTTGCACTGGAACAGCCGACGACGAGGAGGAACTGCCCGTGACCACGGAGAGAATCGCCGACCAGGTCTCATTCGCCTACTGGGTACCCAACGTCAGTGGCGGGCTGGTGACCAGCGATATCGAGCAGCGCACCAGCTGGGATTTCGACTACAACAAGAAGCTCGCCCAGACCGCGGAGCGCAACGGTTTCGACTACGCGCTCACCCAGGTGCGCTACACCGCGTCCTATGGCGCCGAGTTCCAGCACGAGTCGACCTCGTTCAGCCTCGCGCTGCTGGCCGCCACCGAGCGGCTCAAGGTGATCGCCGCCATCCATCCTGGACTGTGGCATCCGGCGGTGCTGGCCAAGTTCGGCGCCACGGCCGACCACCTGTCCGGCGGCCGGTTCGCGATCAATGTGGTGTCGGGCTGGTTCGCCGGTGAGTTCAAGGCGCTGGGCGAGCCGTGGCTCGAACACGACGAGCGGTACCGGCGCAGCGCCGAGTTCCTCGAGGTGATCCGCAAGATCTGGACCGAGGACGCGGTGAACTACGGCGGCGACTTCTACCGGATCCGCGACTTCACCCTGAAGCCGAAGCCGCTCAATACCCCCGAACGGCCCAATCCCGAACTGTTCCAAGGTGGTAACTCCACGGCGGCCCGCCGCAACGGTGGCCGCCACGCGGACTGGTACTTCTCCAACGGCAAGGACTTCGACGGCGTCACAGAGCAATTGGACGATCTGCGCGAGGTCGCCAGGGACAACGATCGCGAGGTGAAGTTCGGGCTCAACGGGTTCATCATCGCCCGCGATACCGAGAAGGAAGCGCGCGACACCTTGCGCGAGATCGTCGAGAAGGCGAACAAGCCCGCCGTGCAAGGGTTCCGCGACGCGGTGCAGCAGGCGGGCGCGTCCACCGGTGATCGCAAGGGCATGTGGGCCGATTCCACGTTCGAGGATCTGGTCCAGTACAACGACGGCTTCCGGACGGGGCTCATCGGCACGCCCGAGCAGATCGCCGAGCGGATCGTGGCCTACCGGGCGCTCGGCGTCGACCTGATCCTGGCCGGGTTCCTGCACTTCCAGGAAGAGGTCGAATACTTCGGCGCCAAGGTGCTGCCGCTGGTGCGTGAACTGGAGGCCGCCGCGACGCCGGTCGCGGCGGGACGCTGATGACGGTGGTGACCGCTGAGCGGATCGCCACGGCCGACCAGGCGGTGCGGATCGCGGCCGAGTTGGCCGAGGCGTTCGCCGCTGGTGCCGCCGAGCGCGATCTCTCGCGTCGGCTGCCGCACGAGGAGCTGGATCAGCTCTCGGCCAGTGGCTTGCTCGCGATCACCGTGCCCGCCGAATTCGGTGGCGCCGACCTCCCGCCGAGCGTGGTGGCCGAAGTAGTGCGGATCCTGGCCGCGGCCGATCCGAATATCGCGCAGGTGCCGCACAGTCACTTCGTGTATCTGAACCTGTTGCGGCTGGCGGGAACTCACGCGCAGCAGCGGGACTACTTCGGCAAGGTGCTCGCTGGTGCGCGGATCGCCAACGCGCAGTCCGAACGCAGCGGGGCGACGGTCGCCGAGATCGCGACGGTGCTGCGGCCGGTCGATGGTGCGGCCGGGCGCGGCGGTGCGCGGCGGTTCGCCGTCGAGGGGACGAAGTTCTATTGCACCGGGTCGCTGTTCGCCGATGTGCTCGCGGTGTTGACCAGACTCGATGATCCACAGGGCATTTCGGGGCTCGCGCCTGGGGAGTACGTGGCTTTCGTGCCCGCGCTCGAGCCGGGCGTACGGATCGTCGACGACTGGGATGTGCTGGGGCAGCGGACAACCGGCAGCGGGACGGTCGAGTTCGACGCGGTAGAGGTCGGGCATGAGCAGCTGGTCTCGCGGGCGTCCGCGGTCAACGCGCCGACCGGCTACGGCGCGTTCGCCCAGCTCCTGCACGCCGGCATCGACGCGGGTATCGCACGCGGTGCCTTGGAGGCGGCGGCGGAGTTCGTCCGGACGCGGAGCAGGCCCTGGTTCGAGGCCCAGGTGGCGAATGCGGCTGACGATCCGCTCGTCGTGCAGCGGTTCGGCGAACTGGCTGTTGCCGTGTCGGCCGCTGAATCGACGCTGATCGCCGCGGGTGCGGCGGTCGACGCGGCGGTGCGGCCCGGGGTGATCGCGGAGGGCGAGGATCCGGTGGCGCACGTCGATAGCGCGGGCGCGCGGGCATCGATCGCCGTCGCCACGGCCAAGATCCTCGCCGACCGTGCTGCGAACGAGGTGTCCGCCGCGATATTCGAAGTGGGCGGTACCCGCAGCGCCGCGTCCGAGCACCGGCTCGACCATTTCTGGCGCAACGCGCGCACCCACACGCTGCACGACCCGGTTCGCTGGAAATACCAGCACATCGGCCGGGCCGTTCTGCACAACCGACCGCCGCCGCTGCACGGCGTGATCTAGACCCACCATGCGAGACAAGGACAGCCCATGACAGTGACGGTCGTCGTCGGAAACCCGAAACCCGCTTCGCGCACCCTCGCCGCGGCGGTGCAGGTCGCGCGGGCGCTTCGCCCTGATACCGAGCCACAGGTGATCGACCTGGTCACCCTCGGGCCGGGCCTGCTCGGCTGGGGTGACCCGGCGGTGACGGCGGCCGCGAAAACCGTCGCGACCTCCGAACTCGTCGTGTTCGCCAGTCCGACCTTCAAGGCCACCTACACCGGGCTGCTGAAGCTGTTCCTCGAACAGTTCGACGGCGGTACCGGCCTGGCCGGTGTGGTGACCGTGCCGGTGATGCTCGGCGCGGGTCCGGCCCACGCGCTCGCACCCGATCTGCTGCTCAAGCCCGTGCTGGTGGAAATCGGTGGCACCGCCGCGCTGCCCGGGCTCTATCTGTCCGACCGGACTTTCGGTGAGGACGGCGTCATCGAGGAATACGCCCGGCGATGGGGACCCGTCGCCGAGGCACTGACAGACCCGGCCGTGCGGCCGGTGGAGGCAACGAATCATGCATGAGCTCTTGGAATTTCCCGCCGACGGCAACGGCTTACGCCGCGCCTTCGCCAACTTCCCCAGCGGCGTAGTGGCCGTGTGCGCCGAGATCGACGGCGTCCCACACGGTTTGGCGGTGAGCACCTTCGTGCCCGTCTCCCTCGATCCGCCGCTCGTGTCGTTCTGCGTGCAGAACTCGTCATCGACCTGGCCCAAGCTGGCAGGCGCGGGCCACCTCGGCCTGAGTCTGCTCGGCACCGACCAGCAGGCGGCGGCCAAGGCGCTCGGCGCCCGCAACGGCGACCGCTTCCGCGAGACCGCCCTGCACCGGGGTACCGGCGAGGCGGTGTTCATCGACGGCGCGACGGCCTGGATCGAAGGGGTGCCGGAAACGCAGGTCAGCGCAGGCGATCACCTCGTGGTGATCCTGCGCGTGAATCGTGTCGCCGCACGGGAGGACATCGATCCACTGGTGTTCCACGGCAGTAAGTTCCGGACTCTGCACACGGGCTGAACCTTCGTCGTACCGCTCAGGACGGGCGCTGATCCTTCACTCGGCCGCGGATGAAGAGCACCAGCACGTAACCGCTGATGATCAAGAGCATGGTGAACAGGCCGGCGGCTTGGAGGAGACCGCCCGAGGACGCGTCGGCGGCGACCTCGTCGACGCCGCCGGTGGCGAGCATCGTGGTCGGGTCGGTCAAGCCGTGCAGCACCATCGCACCCAGCAGAAAACCGGTCACCCGCATCGTCAGGTACATCAGAACGCCGAAGGAGAAGGTGTAGAGGATGGTGGGGCCGACGACCGTGATCGACTGCCCGCCGAGCAGATTCATGCTGTGCGACAGCGCGAAGGCGAGCGAGGTCACGGCCGCGACCACCAACTCACCGTGGCCCCCGTCGCGCAGCATCTTGACTGCGAACCCACGGTAGGTGAGTTCCTCGACGAAGCCGATCAGCAATCCGGTGGCGAGCAGGAGCGCGACGACGTCGGCCTGATGCAGGCCCCAGTCGATCCCGAGCACGCGCAGCACGATCGGCGTAGCGACGATCACCGGTGCGATCCACATCCACTTCGACCGGTAGATGGGCTGTCGGCCGTACAGCTCCCGGTTCCAGCCCAGATACGCGGAGAACGCCGCCAGCACAACGGCTCCGATGATCAATGATGCGGTGACCTGGAGGAACACGCTACCCAGACTGCTCAGCAGATCATCGTCGACATAGTGCCCGCCGAGGCGGCCGATCACGAAGCCGGAACCGAGGTAGATCACCAGATAGACAACGAGGAAGGCGAGAAATCGCCAGAATCCGCCGCGATTCATGAAGCCCCGCAGGCCGCGTTGTTCCTGCGACACAGGCACCGTATCGGTCATGACGACTCCATGCTCTCTCGGGCAAGGCTGAGCATGTCCACGGTATGTGATGCGTCTTCCGACAGCGGGGATTTGCCAGCGAGTCGGGTTCGCCGCTGATCTGTCGTAGAAATGACGAAAGACCCCAAGTGATCTTGGGGTCTTTCGTTGTTGAGCCGATGACGGGAATCGAACCCGCGCCATCTGCTTGGGAAGCAGAAGTTCTACCATTGAACTACATCGGCAGTGCGCTGTTGGGCGCGTTCGCGACTCTATCAGACCTCTCGCCGTGCGAGGCAAGTGTTGATGCGTCTGCCTTCGTCGCCGGTGGGCTGACGAGGGCGCTCGCTGAACGGAGCCGCAGGGGTGGGGGTTCTACCTGGGGTGCAGCTGCCTACACTGGGCCGGTGCTGCTCTCCGATCGTGACATCAGGGCCGAGATCGCCGCGGGGCGGCTCGGCGTCGAACCGATGCTCGAGTCGATGGTTCAGCCGTCGAGTATCGACGTGCGCCTCGACGGGCTGTTCCGGGTGTTCGACAACAGTCGCTACACCCATATCGATCCGGCGCAGCAGCAGGACGAGCTGACCAGTCTCGTGGAGCCGAAGCCGGGGGAGCCGTTCGTGCTGCATCCGGGGGAGTTCGTGCTCGGGTCGACGCTCGAGGTGTGCTCGCTGCCCGACGATCTGGCGGGGCGGCTGGAGGGTAAGTCGAGTCTGGGGCGGCTCGGGTTGCTCACGCATTCGACGGCGGGGTTCATCGATCCGGGGTTCAGTGGGCACATCACCCTGGAGCTGTCGAACGTGGCGAATCTGCCGATCACGCTGTGGCCGGGGATGAAGATCGGGCAGCTGTGCCTGATCCGGCTGTCGAGCCCGGCCGAGCACCCGTACGGCAGTGCGAAAGCCGGGTCGAAGTACCAGAATCAGCGGGGGCCGACGCCGTCGCGGTCGTACCTCAATTTTCCCTTGTCGCCCGATTCTTTGAGCGCGGTCGAGACGCGCTGAGGGCCTGCCGCCACCGCGATACGCAGCACCAGCGACAGGGCGGGCAGGGTGTCTCCGCCACCGGACGGCGGGCGCACCCAGTGGCAACCCTCGCGGCTCCAGCGACCCAGATTGGTCGGCAGCATCACGGCGCTGCCGATGCCGGGGATATCGATATCGAGCCCCGCGAGCTCGGCGGCCTCTTCCTCGGAGGGCCTGGCGTCGGGTGCGGCGAGCACGCTCCAGCGGATCTGACGTGCCAGCACCGGACCCTCACAGCGTTGCTCACGCAGCGCCATGAGCACCTTCTCGGCGCGCGTGGTCGGCAGATGCACCACGCAGAGCCGGTCGGTGATCGGCAGCATCACAAAGCCACCGCGCTCGCGGACGGGTAGCCGGAATTCGCGCTGGTAACACTGCACCCAGTCGTCGACAGTTCTGGCTTCCACGCTTCCAGAATCCCGCATATGGGAGGGCCTGACCACTGCCCCGCACCGCCCTTTCACTGCCTCTGGCAACCGATTCCGCGAACTTGTGGTGTGTCTCACTGTCACGCTCGTACTCTGGAGGGAGTTGTTCGTCGGATGAGGTGACGCCGTGGTCGGAGAGTGGACAGGGAGAGAGGCCAGAGCTCTTCGCGATGCCAAACGAATGAGCATCCGGGAGTTCGCGGCCCATCTCGGTGTGCACGAACGGCTGGTGTCGAAATGGGAGGCCGGTGGGGTGCGGGTGCGCCCACGTCCGGTGAACCAGGCAGCGCTCGATACGTCACTGGCTCGCTCCGATGACGTTGTGCGCGCGCGATTCTCGACCCTGCTGGCGCCCGCGGGTGATGCCGACCTGCTCGCGTTCGTCGATGCGGGAACTGTCAAAGGTGCTGTCCCCGAGGTGTTGTCGGAGAGGGAGTTGATCATGGCGGCTGCGCACGAGGCCAGCGAACACGCGGCCGCCGCGGAGGGCACGAACGTGGGGGCGACGACGTTGGCCCAGCTCGACGCCGACGTCCGGCGCATCGCCAACGAATATGTTCATGCCGCACCGGCGCCGATGATGGTGGAGATGCTGCGGGTGCGCAGGCGGGTGTATCGACTACTCGACGGGCAGCAGAAGCCGGTCGACACCAGCCACCTATATCTGCTGGCCGGTACGTTGTCGGGGCTGCTGGCCAACGCGAGTACCGACCTGGGCTATCTCGATGCCGCGGGCGAACAGATCAGGGCCGCTTGGGCTTACGCGGAACTGAGCGGGCACAACGGGTTACGCGCGTGGACCCGCGGCATGCACGCGCTGATCGAGAACTGGTCCGACCGGCCGCGCAACGCCGTCCAATTAGCCCGCAGTGGACAGGAATTCGCCGGTCCGGGGCTGGGGCGGGTGCGGTTGCTCAATATCGAGGCAAGGGTGTGGGCACGGCTCGGCAGCGATGCCGAGACCGACCGGTGCCTGCGCGCGGCGGAAGTGGCGGCCGGTGATCGCCGCGACGAGCTGCACGACGAGATCGGCGGGGTGTTCGGTTTCGGCCCACCCAAGGCCGCCTACTACGCGGGCGCCACCTGCATCCAGCTCGGCCGCGCCGAACAGGCACTGGCCGCCACCGAACGCGCCATCACGCTCTACTCGAGTGGCCCGCCGCTACAACGTTCCTACGGCGCCGAATCACTGGCCCGCGTCGACAACGCGGCCGCCCACCTCATCAACGGCAGTATCGACGGCGCCGCCGACGCCCTGCGCCCGGTCCTCGACCTTCCCGAGGACAAACGCATCGCCCAGCTGAGCGAGCGCCTCGTGGGCCTGCGCCGCCGTATCGCCGCCCCGACTTATCGCGACGCGGTGGAAGCGCGCGGACTCGACGAACGCATCGAGGAATTCTGTGTAGCGACCGCCGCGCTTGCCAGCCACCCGCGACCGTAGAGGGCTGTCACCAGGCACAAGGCGACCGTGCGACCAAATGAGGTTGCGCAGGATGGCAACATGGGACCGGTGAGTCCTCAATCGCCGCATGTGTCCCCGCGCGTTCTCGAGCAGTCGACCAAACTGCAGAACGTGGTCTACGAGATCCGTGGGCCGGTACACGCACAGGCAGCACGGCTGGAGGCCGAGGGCCACCGCATTCTCAAGCTCAACATCGGCAACCCTGCCCCCTTCGGTTTCGAGGCGCCCGATGTGATCATGCGCGACATCATCGCCGCGCTGCCGTATGCCCAGGGGTACTCCGAGTCCAAGGGCATCCTGTCGGCGCGGCGCGCGATCGTGACCCGCTACGAGCTGGTACCCGGCTTCCCGGAGCTCGATGTGGACGACGTCTACCTCGGCAACGGGGTGTCCGAGCTGATCACCGTCACCATGCAGGCCCTGCTCGACAACGGCGACGAGGTGCTGATCCCGGCGCCCGACTACCCGCTGTGGACGGCCATGACCAGCCTGGCCGGCGGTACTCCGGTGCACTACCTGTGTGACGAGGAGAACGGCTGGCAGCCCGATATCGCCGATATCGAATCGAAGATCACCGACAAGACCAAAGCCCTGTTGGTGATCAATCCGAACAATCCGACGGGTGCGGTGTACTCGGCGGAGGTGTTGCAGCAGATCGTCGACCTGGCGCGCAAGCATCGGTTGCTGCTGTTGGCCGACGAGATCTACGACAAGATCCTCTACGACGACGCCAAGCACATCTCGCTGGCCTCGCTCGCCCCCGACCTGCTGTGCCTGACCTTCAACGGCCTGTCGAAGGCGTATCGGGTGGCCGGTTACCGCTCGGGTTGGCTGGCGATCACCGGGCCCAAGGAGCACGCGGCCGGTTTCCTCGAGGGCATCGATCTGCTCGCGTCCTCGCGACTGTGCCCGAACGTGCCCGCTCAGCACGCCATCCAGGTGGCGCTCGGCGGACATCAGAGCATCGAGGATCTGATCCTGCCCGGCGGGCGGCTGCTCGAGCAGCGCGATGTGGCGTGGGAGCGGCTCAACATGATCCCGGGTGTGTCCTGCGTGAAGCCGCGTGGCGCGCTGTACGCGTTCCCTCGGTTGGACCCGAATGTGCACGAGATCCACGACGACGGAAAGCTCGTCCTGGATCTGCTGTTGCAGGAGAAGATCCTGATGGTGCAGGGGACCGGGTTCAACTGGCCTGCGAACGATCATCTGCGGATCGTGACGTTGCCGTGGGCGCGAGATCTGGCCGTGGCGATCGAGCGATTCGGCAACTTCCTGTCCAGCTACCGTCAGTAGCGATACAGTCGGCGCTCACTTGTAAGGGCTTTGACCAGTGAGTTTTCTGGGCTCGGGCCAGGATGGCCATCCTGGTATCGCAGGGAAAACCGACTGTGAGTTCGGAATGTTGGATGTTATGAAGATCTACTAGTGCAAAAGTCCATCTTTTGTGTACAGTAGACCTCGGCGCTTCGGCGCCCTGGCCCGGTTGTCTACCCCCCCTGGACAACCGAGAGCCTTAAGGTATGCGCGCCTACCCCCCTGGGCGCCTGCCTCCGGCGGCGGAGACACCCCCCTGCTCTCCGCCGCCGCACAAACCCGCCTCCCCGGGCCTAGGTCAGACCTAGCCCGGGGAGGTTTTTGTATGCGGCCGGGGGTCTGATCTTCGGCCGAGTTGGCCCGTCCCGGGTGAGCTACCCATGTTCTTGCGCGATCTGGTGTTGCGAGGGTGTTATTGAAAACCGCAGCCTTTAAGCTCTGGGCGTGAGCGAGCATCATCACCATCACGACCATTCCGGGCCGATAGCCATCAGTGACACCGCGGCGAAGGTGGTTGTCGGGCTGCTGGCGATCATCGGGGTGGTGGTGTTGGTCGCGACGGTGTTCCTGTGGCCGAGCGCGCAGCACGTCGAGATTCCGTTGCCGATGCAGACCATGTCCGGCGGGGCGGTACAGACCGAGGCCGGAACCGTCGTCATGCAGGACATCGGGGCCTGCGGGAGCCCGTCGATCGGGAAGGTGTTCGAGGACAAGCCGGAACCGCCGCGGGTCGCCTCCTATACGTGTCAGCGCAGCATCATCGACATCAGGACGGGACCCGACGAGGGCAAGAAGACGCTGTTCGAGATCGCGCCGGGGCCGGGGCAGCCCGATCTGCGGGCGGGCGACAACATTCGGGTGGTGCGGGCCGCGGATCCGGCCGGAGTCACCATGTACGCGTTCGAGGACTACGCGCGCGGGCTGCCGTTGACCTTGATCGTGCTCGCGTTCGTCGTGGTGATCTGTGTGGTCGCGCGGTGGCGGGGATTCCGGGCGCTGGTCGGGTTGTGTTTCGCCTTCGCTGTGGTGGTGATGTTCCTGTTGCCGGCGCTGCTCGACGGGAAGTCGGCGATTCCGGTGGCGCTGGTGTCGGGGGCGCTGATTCTCTATGTTGTGCTCTATCTCGCGCACGGGGTGAATCTGCGGACCAGTTCGGCGTTGCTCGGAACGCTCGCGTCGATGGTGCTGGCGGCGGTGCTGTCGTGGGTGGCGATCGAGGTCACCCATCTCACGGGGTTGTCCGAGGAACAGAACACCAACGTGGCCACCTACATTCAGCACGTGAGCATCACCGGGCTGCTGCTGGCGGGGTTCATCATCGGATCGCTCGGTGTGCTCAACGACGTGACCATCACGCAGGCTTCGGCGGCCTTCGAACTCGCCGCGCTCGACGAAGGCGCGACGCGGCGGGAGATCTTCACCGCGGCCATGCGGGTGGGGCGCGATCACATCGCCAGCACGGTCTACACGCTCGTGCTCGCCTATGCCGGTGGGGCGTTGCCGCTGCTGCTGCTGTTCAGTGTGGCGGGGCGGTCGATCACCGATGTGCTGACCGGAGACGCGGTGGCCATCGAGATCACGCGCTCGGCGGTGGGCGGTATCGCGCTGGCGTTGTCGGTGCCGTTGACGACGATGATCGCGGTGATGTTGGCACGGCCGTTCGGTGCGAAGACGGCCGCGGTGGCGCCCGCGCGGGCCAGGCACGCTCGGAACTGATCCTGTTCGGATGCCGGGCGGTGTCCAGCTGGAGGGTTACTGACCGGCAGGTGGGAAGCCGGGTAGGGCCACCGGGGGCAGAGTAGGCAGCACCACCGGGGGCAGGCCGGGAACCACGGTGAAGGTGTTGGGACCCTGGGATGGTGGCGCGTCGGTGGTTTCCTCGACTCGGCGCGGATTGACCGGTGGGGCCGCGGCGGTTTCGTGTTCGGCCTCGGTGGTCGCGACCGGCGCCGTCGACGGACTGACCGCGCTGGGGCGCGGGGGAGTGGTCGCGGGGACGGCCTGCGAACCGTCGCTCGACGAACCGCGCTCGAGCACTTCGGGACCGTAGCCGAGGCCGAGGCCGATCGCGGCGACGACCACCAGCGAACTCACCGTCAGCACCGCCACATTCAGTTCGCGACGGGAATGAGCCCGGTTGGTGAGTGCGCTGAGCGGGCGGCGGCCGCGGGTGGGCGCGGTGAGCCAGGCGGGGGTCGTGTCGTCGTGTTCGTCCATCGGAACCGGCGCCGGAGCGACGGGCGCCTGCTGGACCTGGGCGGGGCGGGCGAGCAGCGCGGCGCCGCGGGCGAGCGCGGTCTCCGGCTCGGCCGGCACGATCACCGGCACGCCGATCGTGCGCTCGAGCACGCGCGCGATCAACGGAATCCGGGCGCCACCACCGAGAACCATCACCGCCTGCACCGGATGCTGCGCGCGGATGATGACATCGCGGGTCATCCGGGCAGACGACTCGATCGCCAGCATCATCAGCGCTTCGAAGTTCTCCTGCGTGAGCAGAACCAGGCCCTGCTCGCTGGGCAACGCCACCGCATTGCTGTTGGACAGCTGCTCCTTGGCGGCCCGGCACAGCGCGTCGAGGGCGGCGAGGCCCGCGGGGTCGGCCGGATGCGCGATCCGGCCCGAGGCGATCTGCTGCTCCCTGATCAGCGAATCCAGGTAGTCGCCGCTGATGTCGCTGATCCGCTCGCACTGGTACACATCGCTGGTGCGGGCGTTGATCACGCTCACCGTGAGACCGGAACTGCCGAGGTCGTAAACGGCCAGGGTGGACACTTCGCGCATATCGCTGGTGGCGTGGGCGAAGTTCACGGCGGCAACGGCTTCGGGCACGAGCTGATAGTTGGTGAGCTGGCGCCGTGCCATCGCGGCGCGCACCGCCCTGGCCTGCGGCTCACTGCGGAAGGTGATGGTGGTGGCGGCGATCTCCGGCGACGCGGCCAGCGTGGCGGCGATCGCGTCGGCGGCGGTCTCTTCGGCCTGCTGTTCGGGCATCGGGATCGATTGCAGGTCGAACGAATACGGCGGAACGGAACCGTGTGGGCCGCCGTGCTGCGGACGCGCGAGGCGCACCGTCCCGGCCCCCACCGAAATTCCCAGAACCGAACTCATCCGCTGCCCATCTCGTCCGTGCTGCACGACATGCGAGGACTGCGATAACGCGGACCGAAATCCGCTCCAGCCCCCGCTTGGCTCGTTACTCTACGGGGTGCCGAGTCCGGCGTATACCCACCCGGCCGCACGCCAGGTTGCGCTGTCCAAGCAGTTGCGACCGTCGATAATCGAACGGGACCGTACCACCGGGTCGAGGTCGGCCGGCGTCAATGCGGTGAATTCGTTCCACTCGGTAAGGACCAGCACCACATCGGCGCGATCACAGGCCTCCGAGACCGAGGTGGCGTAGTTCAACGTGGGGAACACGCGGCGCGAATTCTCCACGGCCTTGGGGTCGTACACGGTGACGACGGCGCCGTGCAGCTGGATCATCCCGGCCACATTCAGGGCCGGTGAATCGCGCACATCGTCGGATTCGGGTTTGAAGGCCGCGCCGAGAACCGCCACGTTCGCACCCAGCAGGGAACCGCCGCAGGCGCGGGCGGCCATGTCGACGACCTTCGTGCGGCGGCGCATATTGATGTTGTCGACCTCGCGCAGGAATGCCACGGCGTGATCGGCGCCGAGTTCGCCCGAGCGTGCCATGAAGGCGCGGATGTCCTTGGGTAAGCAGCCGCCACCGAAACCGAGTCCGGCATTGAGGAATCGGCGGCCGATGCGGGCGTCGTAGCCGAGCGCGTCGGCCAACATGGTGACGTCGGCGCCGGTGGCCTCACAGACCTCCGAGACGGCGTTGATGAACGAGATCTTCGTCGCCAGAAAGGCATTCGCCGAGACCTTCACCAGTTCGGCGGTGGCCAGGTCGGTGAGCAGGAAGGGGATCTCGGCGGCGATGAGATCGGCGTAGATCTCGCGGATGTGTTCCTCTACCCACGCCGAGCGTTCGCGGGCATGGTCGAGACCGAGAACGAGGCGATCGGGGCGCAGGGTGTCCTGAACCGCGAAACCCTCGCGCAAGAACTCGGGGTTCCAGGCGACCTCGACGTCGACCTTCGCTTGCTCGCGGGCCCGAACGCCGAGGGCAGCGGCGGTTCCCACCGGCACCGTGGACTTGCCGACGATCATCGCCGGGCGTTCCAGCATCGGGGCGAGCGTATCCACCACCGCGTGCACGTATTTCAGGTCGGCGCCGTACTCGCCCTTCTTCTGCGGTGTGCCGACACCGAGAAAGTGCACGTCGGCGTGGGCTGCGGCATCTTCGTAATCCGTGGTGAACCGCAGGCGGCCGGTAGCGAGATTGCGTTGCAGCACTTCCTCGAGCCCCGGTTCGTAGAACGGCACCACACCATCGGCCAATTTGGCCACCTTGCCGGGATCGACGTCCACCCCGACCACGTCGTGTCCCAACTCGGCCATACACGCTGCATGCGTGGCTCCGAGGTACCCCGTTCCGAAGACTGTGCATCGCATAGTTCTGTTGGTAAGCGGCGCGCGTGGCTACGCCGCGTCAGCGAGGCAAGAGGGGGCGCAACATCTGGTGTACAGGGGGAAACGCCAGCGAGGGTGATCCGTGCGCGGGGCTCTCACCTGCGTAAACGAGAAAGTCGGTGGGTGCACGGTTCGGATCGTGGGCCTGCACTCGCAGCGAGCCGCTCGGGTGTGTGGGGGTTGGCATAATCGGGCGGGATCGCACGAATACCCCATCGGGGATGGAGCATTGACTATGCGTCGGGTCCTGTTCGCCACGGGTGGATTGCTGGTCGTGGTGTTGATCGCGGTGGTCGCGCTGTGGCCGGTGTATGTGCGGCCGCGCACGGACGATCCGCAGGTCGCCGATGCGATTGTGATCCTCGGTGGGGCACACGACGGCCGCGAACAACTCGGGCTGCGGTTGGCCGCGCAGGGGTACGCGCCACGCGTGCTGGTCTCCAACCCCTATGACCACAGTCCGATGGTGAATCGAATCTGCCACGGGGGCTACAGCTTCGAGGTGATCTGCTTCGACCCGAGTCCGCGCACGACTCTCGGTGAAGGCCGTGAACTGGCGCGCCTCGGTGCCGAGTGGGACCGCGTCATCGTGGTCACCTTCACTCCGCACGTCTCCCGTGCTCGCTACATCCTCGGAAAATGCTGGGACGGGGAGTTGTTGTTCGTCGATCCGGAGCCACAGCTGTCGCCCGTGCGCTGGGCGTGGGACTACGTCTATCAGTCGGCGGGGTTCGTGAAGGCTTGGTTCGCCGATTGCTGATGGCGCCGCGTTCGGCAATCGGGGGACGCGAAAGGCCCCGCTCCGAAGAGCGGGGCCTTTGCGGGAAACTGTGGAGGAGCCGATCAGTTGGCCGGAGCGGACTTCGGAGCCGGCGCAGTGACTGCCTGCGGCTTGTCGGCCCACACGGTGGTGCCGTCCGGAGCCTGCATGATGTTGAGCAGCTCGAAGCCGGCAACCATCATCGTCGGACCACCGATGGCGATCATGCCGAGCACTCCGCCGACCGCGGCACCGGTGCCGAATCCGGGAACGCAACCAACAACCGGAAGAACGAAGAAGCCGATAGCGCAGCCAGCGATGGCGCCGATGGCGGTGCCGACGAACGTACCGATGGCGGTGCCGATGCTGAACTTGCCTGCGAAGTCGTTGATCGCCTTCTGGTTTTCCTGAGCCGAGGCGATCTCCTGCCCCTTCATGACCGGCTTGACCGCGACCGGGTTGGCCGCCACGTCTACGCCTGCCGGCTTCTCCGGGGTCAGCGAGAGCACGGTGGAGTCCTCGGCAACTTTGACAGCGGTCGGGATCTCCGCGCCGTTGATCGCGAAGGCGATCGGCAGCGCCACTACCACGTCGCCGCGGGTGTCCTTGATCTCGGCGAATTTGGTCTTGGGGGCCTCTGGGGTCTCGCCGGCCTGCTCGACAATCGAGAAGGTGCCGTTCTTCACGGTGGCGACGACAGTCTTGTCGACCAGCTTGACCGAGTATTTGATGTCCTGCGGTGCCTCTTCGGCATGAGCAGTGCCCATGGCAACGGTCATCGCCCCGATAACCAGCGCGGCAGCCGCAGTGGTCCTACGGAAGTTCATTCAGGTTCCAATCCATCAGGTGTGGTGCGTAGTGCGATCGAGCGACACGCGAGACCCGTCAAGCAGGGCATCCCTATGAGATGTCCCCTACTTCTCCCCGAGCAGTGTGAAGACCGGCACAGCATGCAGAACAGCTGGAGCTTAATGTACTGAATCCCCTGAGGCCAGAAGGAATTTCGGCGGGGCTAGTAAGCCTGACCTTAGCTTCACCGCAGTTCACGGACGGTTTACGGTGTTCAACAGTCGCTACGGGAACCCCGTAGCAAACAATTTTGTGATATTGCTCACAGGCAAACCACAGGTCAAGTCGCAGTAAACGAGGTCAGGGCGCAAAAGCCGAACCTACGGTGGACAGCGGTAGTTACTGGCCGGTAACTTAGTGGCGGTTACGATACGAGCAAATCGGGCGAGGTCTCCTCGCTCAGAACCTCGTGTTGCCTCGAAAGAAAGGTCGCGACATGAATGCCCTGACTATCACGTTGGGCACGATTGGAGCTGTGCTCAGCCTGTTCTGTTGGGCGTCGTTTATCGGCGGCGCTTGGAACATCGGCAAGGCAGTCACCATCGGCCAGACGGCCCCCGACCGTTGGCGACCGTTCTTCCCGCGGTTCAAGAACATGTTCATCGAGGTCGCGGCCCATACGCGGATGAACAAGTTCCGCACCGTCGGCTGGGCGCACTGGCTGGTCATGACCGGCTTCATCCTCGGCGCGATCCTGTGGTTCGAGGCCTACGGCCAGACCTTCGACGGCTCGTTCCACTGGCCGATCATCGGCAACTGGGCGATCTACCACCTCGTCGACGAGATCCTCGGTATCGGCACCGTGATCGGTATCGGCACGCTGATCATCATCCGCCAGCTGAACCACCCGCGGATTCCCGAGCGCCTGTCGCGTTTCAGCGGCTCCAAGATGGCCCCCGCCTATGTCATCGAGACGATCGTCTTGCTGGAGGGCCTCGGCATGATCTTCGTCAAGGCCGGCAAGATCGCCACCTACGGACACGGGCACGCCGGCACCGACTTCTTCACCATGCAGATCGCCAAGCTGCTGCCCGCGAGCCCGACCATGGTGTCGGTCTTCGCGTTCATCAAGCTGATGTCGGGCATGGCGTTCCTGTACCTGGTCGGCCGCAACATCACCTGGGGCGTGGCCTGGCACCGCTTCTCGGCCTTCTTCAACATCTACTTCAAGCGCAATGCCGACGGCAGCGTCGCGCTGGGCGCGGCCGCGCCGATGGTGTCCAACGGCAAGGTTCTCGACATGGAGAACGTCGACCCCGAGGTCGACACCCTGGGTGCGGGCCGCATGGAGGACTTCTCCTGGAAGGGCTGGCTCGACTTCTCCACCTGCACCGAGTGCGGTCGCTGCCAGTCGCAGTGCCCCGCCTGGAACACCGGTAAGCCGCTCTCGCCGAAGCTGCTGATCATGTCGCTGCGCGACCACGGTTACGCCGCCGCCCCGTACCTGCTGGCCGGTGGCCGCAAGGACGCCGGTGGCGACGAGGTCGGCCTGGTCGATGCCGACGGCAAGCCCGATGAGGCCGCGCTGGCCAAGATCCCCGAGGCCGCTCGTGCGGAGGCGGAGCGTCCGTTGGTCGGTGGCGAGGATGTTCTCGGCATCATCGATCCCGAGGTGTTGTGGTCGTGCACGACCTGTGGTGCGTGTGTCGAGCAGTGCCCGGTCGATATCGAGCACGTCGATCACATCATCGATATGCGCCGCTACCAGGTGTTGATCGAGTCGGAGTTCCCGTCCGAGCTCGCGGGTCTGTTCAAGAACCTCGAGAACAAGGGCAACCCGTGGGGTCAGAACTCCAAGGACCGGCTGAACTGGATCAAGGAAGTCGATTTCGACATTCCGGTCTTCGGTAAAGACGCTGACAGCTTCGACGGCTACGAGTACCTGTTCTGGGTCGGGTGTGCCGGTGCCTACGAGGACCGGGCGAAGAAGACGACCAAGGCCGTGGCCGAGTTGTTGGCGACCGCGGGCACGAAGTTCATGGTCCTCGGTGCTGAGGAGACCTGCACCGGTGACTCCGCTCGCCGCGCAGGCAACGAATTCCTCTTCCAGCAGTTGGCGTTGCAGAACATCGAGGTCATCAACTCGGTGTTCGAAGGTGTCGAGCAGTCCAAGAAGAAGATCGTTGTCACGTGTGCGCATTGCTTCAACACCCTCAACAACGAGTACCCGCAGGTCGGTGGCACCTATGAGGTCGTGCACCATACCCAGTTGCTGAACCGGCTCGTGCGCCAGAAGCAGTTGGTTCCGGTCGCGACGGTCTCGCAGAACATCACCTATCACGATCCGTGCTATCTGGGTCGGCACAACAAGATCTACAACGCTCCGCGTGAGTTGATGGAGGCGTCGGGCTCGACGTTGGTGGAGATGCCGCGTCATGGTGAGCGGTCGATGTGTTGTGGTGCCGGTGGTGCTCGGATGTGGATGGAAGAGCAGCTCGGTAAGCGGATCAATGTCGATCGGGTCGATGAGGCGTTGTCGACGAATCCGACCAAGATCGCGACGGGGTGCCCGTTCTGTCGGGTGATGCTCAACGATGGTGTGACCGCGCGTCAGGAGCAGGGCCAAGGCGAGGGTGTCGAGGTTGTCGATGTCTCGCAGTTGATGTTGGACTCGATCACCCGTGTCGACGCAGCCCAGTTGTCGGCGAATCTGGTTGTTGTTCAGGAGCCCAAGGCCGAACCCGAGGTGGAGCCGGAGCCGGTGGCCGAGGTCGCGACCGCGACTACCGCCGCGCCGAAGGCTGCTCCTGCTGGTGGCGGTCTGGGGATGAAGGGCGCCGCGAAGGCTCCCGGTGGTGGTCTCGGCATGAAGGGCGCCGCCAAGGCTCCCGGTGCCAAGGCTCCTGCGGCTGAAGCTGCTCCCGCGGCCGAAGCCCCCGCAGCCGCTCCGGCCAAGGGTCTGGGCATGAAGGGTGGAGCGAAGGCTCCCGGTGGTGGTCTCGGCATGAAGGGCGCCGCCAAGGCTCCCGGTGCCAAGGCTCCTGCTGCTGAAGCTGCCCCTGCTGCCGAAGCCCCCGCAGCTCCTGCGGTCAAGGGTTTGGGCATGAAGGGTGGAGCGAAGGCTCCCGGTGGTGGTCTCGGCATGAAGGGCGGTGCGAAGGCTCCCGGTGCGAAGGCTCCGGCCGCTCCCGCTCCCGCTCCCGCTGCGGAAGCTCCCGCCGCCGAAGCTCCTGCTGCTGAAGCCGCTTCCGCACCGGCCGCGCCGGTCAAGGGCCTCGGTATGAAGGGCAAGGCGAAGGCTCCGGGTGCCAAGGCAGCAGCTCCGGCACCCGCTGCACCGGCTGCTCCGGCAGCAGAGGCGGCTCCGGTGGCAGAGGCGGCTCCGGTGGCAGAGGCGGCTCCCGCCGAAGCTCCTGCCGCTCCTGAGGTTTCGGCTCCTGCGGAATCCAAGCCGTCGGTTCCCGCCAAGGGGCTTGCCATGAAGTCCGGTCTGAAGCGGCCCGGCCCGAAGGCCCCCGGCACTGCTGCGGCCCCGGCTCCCGCTGCCCCGGCCGAACCTGCGGCTCCGGCTGAAGCTGCGGCTCCGGCTGAAGCTGAACCTGCGGCCGAGCCGGAAGCCCCTGCGGCGGAGTCGGCCACCAAGGCCGAGCCGACCAACGGCAATGGCAACGGCACCTCGGTGGCGCCGCCGACCGCCAAGCCCGGCGGTCTCGGGTTCAAGTCCGGTGCGAAGTCTCCGGGTCGCAAGAGCTGACGACTGGACACCCCAGTGAGGCGCGGATTCTCAGGAATCCGCGCCTCACTGTTTTTCTGCGTATGTCCTCGCGCAAGGTGGACCTATGGCCGTGAAGGACTAGTTCGCCTAGGTCGAGTCGGTGGTCTCAGCTCAGCACTGGTTGGGTTCTTCGTTCTTGACCACTGACAGCACGGCTTCTCCCTCGCCGATCGGTGTTCCCGGTGCGGGCTCCTGGGCTACGACGGTCCAGTTGCGGTCCATGACCTGGGCTCGGCCACGTCCGCTGGCGTCCGTGGAGCGGGAGAAGAACACTCCTGCCGTCTGGATGGTGTTCTGTGCCGCCTGGAGGTTCATGCAGACCACTGCGGGCATGATCGCGGTCGGTGCGGCGGCGGTTGTCGGGGCGGACGCCGGCGTGGTCGCGGGGGGTGGTGCGATCGTGGGTGTGTCGGTCGGAGCGGCGGCTTGGGCTGTGGTGGGTGGGCGCAGTGTTGTTGTCGATGGGGCGCTCGGAACGGTCTCGGGTGCGCAAGCGGTGATTGCTGCCAGCATCGCTGCCGCGATCATTGCTGCTTGCGCGTGGCGTGGTGATGGAAACGCTTTCCCCGGTGAGTGATTCATGTCTGAAGTCCCCTGCTCACAGTTGCACTGACGGTCGGATGGCCGGTGTGCGCGACTCCCCCCGACAGGAGCGCTGGGCGAGCGTATATCCGGGGTGGGGTGTGGGAGGGGAGTACTGGCAAGTAGTGGGCAATCTGGGTTAGGGGGCTTTGTTCGGTAGTCCCAGGAGGGTTGAGGCTGTGTTTATTGGAGCGCTGGCGCGCTCGAGTCGCGGCCCTGAGGGGCCGCCGGTTAGGCGCCGTTGCTTGCTCCTTCGTCGCCTACGCAACGGCGCCTAACCGGCGACCCGGCCGCGACCGGCCACTTCGTGGCCGCCGCTCCCTATGGGTCGCGGGTTCGGGGTCGGGTGTGCGGTCATGGCGGATTCGGGGTGTGCGGTGTGGTGGGGCTGGGAGTGCGGTTGTGGGGGCTTCGGGGTGGGTGGTGTGGTTGGTGTGGTCAGTGAGGGCAGCGTGGGCCTGGGGTGAACCCACTGAGCACTGACGCCAAAAAGGCCGGTAGCGGGAGTGCTACCGGCCTTTTTGGGGCTGCTCTATGCCTACATGGTGGTGATCAGTTGGTGCGGACCGCCAGGCCGGGGTTGTCCGAGAGGACGACGGTCAGGGGCTGGGCGAACAGCTGGGGGGTGTCGCCGGTGAGGGCGCCGATGATGTTCGGGATCTCGCAGATGGGGAAGTCGGCGACCGAGGAGGCGCTGGAGATGCCGAGGGCCAGGCGGCCGGTGACGATGGCGCCGCCGGAGTCGCCGGGGAGGGCGCAGATGTTGGCCGAGAAGCTCTGGGTGAGCTGACGGTCGCCGACCTGAACGGTCTGGTCGACGCCGTTGATCACGCCGCAGCTGAAGCCGGTGCGGGCACCGGACTTGCAGACGGGGGCGCCGACCACGGGGGTGGCCACGCCGTCGACGGCGATGGGGGCCTGACCGGGGATGCGGACCAGGTTGTTCTCGAAGCGGGCACGCGCGTTGTCGTTGACCCGGATGATCGAGTAGTCCTGCTCGCCGAGCACCGACTTCTGGAAGGTGCCGAGCTGGGCGCCCGCACGGTCGCCGTTGATCTCGTACACGGCGGCGGCGTTGCCGGTGCCCGCCGACTCGATGTCGGGGTTGCAGTGGCCCGCCGAGATGTTGATGACGTTGCCGGAGCGGTCGGTGCCGTTGAAGCCGAGCGAGCAGCGCAGCGAGCTACGGCCCACGATGGAGGCGTAGGCGTCGCCGCCTGCCAGCGCGCCGTTGCCGTCACCGGCGATGGGGGTGGCGGACAGGTCGACGCGCTCGCCTGCCACCGGCGGAGCGGTGACGATGACGCGGGAGGGGTCGATGAAGCTGGGCAGCGGAAGCCCGGCCTGCTGCACGCGGACCGCGATCGAGTTGTTCACGGTGTCGACGACGACGCCACGCACCAGCGCGGAGATCTCCGGCGGCGCGGCGGCGAGCCAGTTCTCGAAGGCGGTCTTCTCACCGCGCAGGGTGGACTCGCTCTTGGCGACGTTGCGGACCTCGAAACCGGCCGACTGCGCGGCTTCACGGGCCTGGTCGGCGCCGGGGCCGTGCGACAGCGCGACGACGGCGTTGCCCTGGTCGCTCAGCCAGGAACCGGCGAAGACCTGCGGGAACTGACGCTGCGCGGTGGTGGAGAACGCGGCGACCTGCTGCGCGACATCGGCACGGCGCAGGTACTCGTCGGGGGAGATCTTCAGATCGCGGGTGACCGCCTCGATGAGCTGGGCGGGCAGGTCGGCGGGCGCGGGCTGCGCGTCGGCGACCGCCATCGTGGGGCCGAACAGCAGAAACGCCGCCGAAGCGGCGATCATGGATTTCCGAGCTCTTCTCGAGCTTCGCGCGGACGGGGTACGACCCATACGTGGCAGGAGCATGGTCCGAACTATATGGGCTCGAGCGACTTATGCCTACTCGGACCGGGCAAGAGATTTCGCTCACCCGGTCCGGTCGGTGATTTGTCCCCGCTCAGCCCGCGTTGGGCTTGGTGCGCACCATGATTCCGCTGCCGAGCCCGCCGCCGGAAGTAGCCTCGATATCGGCCAGGATGGGCCGGATCGGGATGCCGAGGGAAGCGGTGCCGCCGTAGGGGGCGAGCTGGGTGTTGGCTTCGGTGCAGTTGGGCGCGCCGGAGGCGTTCGAGCCGCTGGTGATGCCGAGGGCGAGCGTGCCCGACACGATGGCGCCGCCGCTGTCGCCGCCGAGGGTGCAGGCGGTGCTGGCGAAGCCGCGGATCGTCTTGCTGACGCCCGTCTCGGTGAACAGCTGGGTCTCCACGTGGTCAGCCGAGACGAAACCACAGGTGAAGGTGGAGGACTGACCGGTCTTGCAGACCGGCGCGCCGGTGACGGGTTCGGCGGTGCCGGTGAGCGTCAGGGTGGTGCCTTCGGCGCCGCGCACCCGAGGCTGGTCCATGCCCGCGTTCACCGCGCGCTCGTTGAGCTTGATCACCGAGTAGTCGAGCGAGGCGGGCCCGCCGAGCACCGAGCGGGCGAACGAGCCGACCTCGGGGCTGTTGGGGATATCGCGCACGTTCGGTACGTAGACCGAGGCCGTGCCGCCGTTGTCGACATTCGGGTTGCAGTGGCCCGCGGAGATATTGAGCGCGTTACCCGCGGCGTCGGTGCTGTTGAACCCGAACGAGCAGACATCCACGCCGCGCAGGTCGGCGTCGTGCAGGTCCTTCTTCGCGGTGATGTAGGTGTCGCCGCCCATCGGCTTGTATTCCACCGGACCACCGCCGCCGGGTGAGAGCACCACCTTGATGGTGGCGATCAGGGTCGGCAGGTTGAGCATGTGGCCGGTGCCGGTGTTGGCCACGTTGAGCACCAGCTGGCTGTTGAGCGCGTCGATCGCGATCGAGCTGATCGGCGCGGAGATGGCGGGCGGCAGGCTCGCGACCCACTGACTCAGTTGCACCAGCGCGCCTTCCAGTCCACCGGCCGAGATCGGCGCGAGGTGGGTCTGGTAGCCGGCGGCGGTGACGAGCTTGCCCGCCTCGGCGTCGGTGGTGGCGACGACCGCCTTGCCTTCCGGCGTGAGCCAGGCGCCGGCGAAGGTATCGGGGTTGGCGGCGCGGAAATCGGTCGCGTAGTCGCGCAACTGCTGGGCGCGCGCGGCGCGATCGAGGTACTCGGTGGGGGTCATCCCGAGATCACGTGACAGCGCGGTCACCAATTCGCCGGGTAACGCGTCGGCTGAAAGTTGTAGTGGCGCAACGGGTTCCGAGTACGCGATACCGGATCCGAGCAGGGGTGCGAGTAGAACAGTCGCAGCGAACCCGGCGGAGGCTGCCTTGACCGCGGCGCGACGCGCCACCAACTTGCGCATGAAATCCCTTCGTCGACAACCAGTGACCGAGAACACCGCCGGCGGCGATCATGTCGGTCAGCGCATCACTCTAAGGCACGCTCGCTCAGCTGGCTCGGTTACCGTCCGGCTGCTGGATTCAGCGCTGACCCGGGATGGTGAGAGGCGCGGGGAGATAGCCCGGTGGGTAGGTCCCGAAGGGCGACCGCGGACGGCTGGTGGTGGGGCTCGGCGTGGTCGTCGGCGGGGTGGTGGTCGGTTCCGGGGTGGTCGTCGGCGGCGCCTCGGTGGTGGTCGTCGGCTCCGGCTCGACGGTGGTGGTGACCGGCGGGGTCGATTCGACGACCGGCGGTGGGGGCGGCGCGGGCGCCGAGGTGGGGGTCAGCGTTTCCGGGCGGGCATCGGAAATCGTGGGGGGCTGGGTGGTTTCGGCGTCACGGATCAGCACCGAGACCGCGACGCCGCCGAGCAGCAGGCCGATGAGCGCTGCGGCGGCGATCAGCAAGGGGGTCTTGCTGCGGGCGGGCTTCGTGGCGGGCACCACCGCCGGCTCGGCGATCGGGGCGGGCGCGACCGGCGCCATCGCCTTCGTCGGCAGGGGGGTGACCGGCAGCGCCGCCGAGTACGCCTGCGCGGTCACCACGGGCGGCTCCAGCGCGGGCATCACATCGGTGGCGACCGTGGCGTTCTCGGTGACGATCGGATCGGGCGGGGTCGCGCCCGCCGGGGTGGCCAGCACCGCGACCAGCGCGGCCTGGGCGGCGGCGTTGGCGTAGGTCTTGCCAGGATCGGCGCCGTGCTCGGGCTGGGGCAGTTCGTCCTCGCCGAGCAGGGCCACCGACTTCAATCCCAGATAGTCCAGTGCCTCGCGCACGCCGCGCACGACCTCGGTCGACCAGCCGGCGGGATGGGTCGCGTAGAACTCGGCGGGACCACTGAGGTGCTCGGTGGTGAGATCGATCAGGCAGAACATGGCCGTCGCGAGGAGATCTTCGGCGCGATAGGCCTCGCCGCCGTCGACATCGACACCGGCCGGGTCGCCGATCGCGCGCACGAATCCGGCGATCGAGTGGGCGTGCCCGGTGGGCGCGGGTCCGCCGAGGGCGGCGTCACCTTCGTCGGACATGTGCAGGACCGAAGCACGCTCGATGACCTGAACCGTGCCGTCCTCGGTGACCACCGCGGCGATGCATTCGTCATCGGCGATACGCAGGCCGACCCCAGTGGCCATCGGCGGTACACCCCTCACTTCGGCATAGATCGTCCGCGCGAGTCACACCAGCAGTTGGCCGTGTCCCATCGCGCGCAGCATTGACAGTAATTCCGATCGTGAGCGCGCGCCTATTCGACGACGGATTCGCGCGACGTGATGCTCGACGGTCTTCGCGGAAATGTACAGCCTCGCGCCGATCTCGCGATAGGTCAGACCGAGCAGTACCAGTTCGGCCACCTCGCGTTCACGGTCGCTCAGTGCGCTGGACTCGCTGGTCAGCGGCGTGAGACCCGCGGTTACCTGCGGCAGCGGTTGTGCGGTCGGTCGTGGGGGCTCGACCGGCTGGGACTGGGTGCGCACCGACCGCGCGAGTTTGAGCAAGGCCGTCGCGGTCGTCGAATCACCTGCCGCGAGAGCGGCCTCGCTGGCCAGTCGGGCGGCGTCCCAGGTGAGTCCGAGTTCGGCCAGTGCCGACACCGCGGCCTGCACGTCGGCCGCGGCCACCTGTCCGCGCAGCACGAGCAACCAGGTGCGCCCGGCGTCGGCGAGCACTGCGGCCTGCCGGTCACCCGCTTCCGCCGCCGTTTTGAGTGCATGGGCGTGAGGCAGCAGCGCGCGAGGTGACTCGTCGGCCAGCGCGGCCTGTACCCCGTACCAGTGGAAGGAATTGGTCCAGGCGGGGGCGCGGCCGAGCTTGCGGACCAGCGCCCGCGCGGCGTCGACGAGCGGTTCGATCCGGCGCACATCTCCCATGCGGATGCCTGCCAGCCACAGTTCGCCGATCGGCAACAGGCTCAACAGGTCGGCTTCCAGCTCGTCGAAGAGGGGGCAGGCCGCCTGCCACGCGTGCGCCAGGGCGGCGTGGTCGCCGCCGCGGCGGGCAAGGCCCACGGTCAGGGCGTGGGCGAGAAGCTGATCGCGTGGCGCGAGGGTGCGAATGTCGATGTCGGCGAGGGTGCTCGCGGCGCGGCGTTCGTCGCCGCCGAGCAGCGCGGTCCACGCGGTGAGCACCGGAAGCTGTCGGCTACCGCCCATGCCGGCCGCCCGGCGCAGCGCGTCACCGGCGCGGCGCGGCTCGCCGCTGCCGAGGCAGAGCAGGGTGGCGATCGAGACGGCCGAGCAGGGCAGGTAGCGATCGTCGCCGGTGTCGGTGTTGCCCGCTTGGATCAGCGCGGAGATCGCCGCGGCCGTGCCCGCGCCGTGCGGGTCGAGCGATTCGTCGAGCGCGCCCGCGATCAGCCGAGCCCCGGCGTCGGCCTCGGTCGGCGGCCAGTGCTGTGCGGAGACCGACATGCGCGCGGCGGCGGCCTGGTCACCGGCCAGGTTGAGGACCATGGCCGCAGGTGCCCAGTCGGCGCCGACTCGCTCCGGTCCGAGCCAGTTGTACAGTCCCGCCGCGCGGCTCACCAGGCCCCGACGGGTGAGCACGCCCGCGCAGATTCGCACCGCAGCGACGAGTTCGGTTCCGGGGATGTGCTGTGCGGTCAGCAGCGGTTCGGCCAGGCGGAGGGCGGTGTCGGTGTCGCCCGCGTGCGCGGCGGCCTCGGCCCAGCGCACCGCGATCGTCTCGACCGCGGCGCCCGCCGCGGCCGCGGCCGCGTAGCAGCGGGGAGCCTCGTCCGACTTCTCCGCAGTGCGGCAGAGGAACTCCGCGAGCCGGGCATCGACCACGCCGGACTCGGCCAGGATCAGCGCCGTGCGGTCGCGGAGCAGGCCGGCGTCGAGGCGCGCGGTGAGCAGCCTGCGTTGTACGTCGACATAGCGGCGATCGCCGAGCAGCGTCCGCAGCGGAGCGACGGCGGGTGAGAGGAGTAGGTCGGCATCGGTGACCAGGGCGCCCGCTCTGGCACGGTCGATCAGCTCGTGCGCGGTGGCGGTGTCGACGCCGAGCACCTCGGTGAGTTCTGTCGCGTCCAAACCGGTTCCGGTCGCCGCGATGACCAGCGTTTCGAGCAGCTCGGGTTCGACCGCTTCCAGCAGCGACCGCGTCCAGGCGGTGACGGACTCGTTCACCGCTGTCTCGCAGGTCTCGAGCGAGGCCGAACGGGCGCCCATCAGCGCCGCGACGACACCGCCGGGAATCCCCGCGGTCAGCTGATGGATGTGCGAAGCGAGCGGCTGGGACACGGCCACGCCGAGTTCCCTGGCGAACGAGGTGATGTGGGCGCTACCCAGTGCGCGCAGATCCACCGTGCGGCCGTTGCGCGCCACCGCGTCGGCCAGCGCGCGCAGCCGGGGATCGTGTGGGCGCGGCTGGGTGGTCAGCACAACGGAGCGTTGTCCGGTCTCGATGGCGGCGCAGAGTGCGCGAAGCTCGGCGTCGCTGTAGCGATGGATATTGTCGGCGACGAGCACTGCCCGGTCGCGAATCTCGGTTTCGACCTGATCGGCCGTGGAGTCGACCATCGGAATGCCGCGGCCACGTAGATGCGCTCGGACGGCGTTGAGCAGGAACGATTTTCCGGTGCCCGCTCGGCCGCGGATCAACAGCAGCACGGTCTGCTCGTCGGCGGTGTCGAGTGCGCGGAAAACGGTTCGGGCGTTCGGGAAAGTGTCGTGAGCGATCTCAGCCACCATTTCCTCCGAGGACCCGGCCCGGCAGTTGCGTTCCCGATTCGAGGGTCTCGCCGACCGCGCCGCCTACGTCGTCGAGTAGAGCGCCGGGATCGACCTGGATGGTCGGAACCTGCGGCTTGGTCGGGGCGGGCGCGGGCGCCGGAGCGGGGGCAGGTGCTGGAGCGGGTCCCGGTCCCGGCGCGGGCGCAGGGGCAGGTGCCGGGGCCTGCCCGGCGGGCGGCGCCTGCGCCGGTTGCTGCGCGGCGGGACCTGGTTGACCAGCGGTCTCCGGTGTTGCGGTCGCTGGTGTTCCGGCGGCGGGGGCGCCACCGGCAGGCGCCGGAGTTCCCGCAGCGGGCGTGCCGCCAGGAACGCCGGCGTCGGTCGTGCCGACCGGGATCACGCCCGACGGCGTCGCGGTGCCGGTCGCGCCTGGCAAAGCCGGGTCGGTGACGCCGGAGTTCGTGGTATTCGCTGTCCCGGCCGTGCCGCCCGCGCTGGTTGACGCGGGTGCGCCGGGAACCAGTGGAGCGTTGCTGGTCGCGGCGGGTCCGGTGGGTGAGAACTGAGTGGCGCCACCGAGCGCGAGGGTGCCGGTCGCCAGCGCGGCCATGGTCAAGGCCGCGGCCGCGACGATCGCCGAGCGTTTGGCTGTGAACATCTTGGTTCGAACCGGTTCCGCTGGTGGCAGTGCGAGCACCTCGACGGCCGGGGCCACCGCCACCGACGACGATGCCACCGCCACGGCCGGGATGGCCGCGGTGGGCAGGCTGATCGCGGCGATATCGAGGGCGATCTCGGCCGCGCCGAGTGCCGTGCAGGTCGTGGGGTCGGCACACGCGATCACCGGCAGGCCGAATTCGGTGGAGATCAGCTCGGCTACCAGGGGAATCGCGCCACCGCCACCGGTGAGCAGCACCCGACCGACATCGCCGAGGGTGAGGTCGGCACGGCGGACCGCGTCCTGGAGCAGGCTCATCGAGCCGAGCAGGGTCGGACGCAGCAGATCCTCGAGTTCGCCCCGGGTCAGCCGCACCTGTTCGGTGTGCACGGAGGGGCTGAGCATCCCGACCGGAATCGCCGTCGCGGTATTCCTCGACAGTTCTTCCTTCGCAATTCTGCAGCGCTCGCGCAATGCCGACAATTCCGCTTCGACAACCGGATCGAATGGATCGATGTCGTTTCCACCCAGGGCATTTGCCAGCACATAGCGCATCGTCAGCAGATCGAATTCGGAACCGGCGATCGCGGTGCTGTGCACCGGCGTACCGAGGAGTCCGGCCTGCTCGCCCGTGCGCAGGACCGTCACCGTCGATCCGCTCGCGCCGAGGTCGTAGACGACCAGCGCGCCGTCGTCGAGCGGCCCGTTCTCGATCTCGTATCGGCGCACCGCGGCCAGCGGCTCGGGCACCAGCGTCACCTCGGGCAGGCCCGAGCGCGCGAGTGCCGACCTGGCGGCCTCGACGGTGACCTCGGGCCACCATGCCGGGTAACACGCGACGGTGGTCGCCGCGTCGTCGGATTCGGCGGCGGCGGAGCGGAGTTCGGCTGTCAGCGCGCGGGTCGCGGCGGCGAACAAATCGGCTGCGTCGTGGGTGGAACCATCCGCTGCCAGCAGGTCCACCGGATCGCCGACTCTGGACAAGTAATCGTCGATTACTACTCCGCGATGGTGGCCGGTCGTGTCGGCGAAGCTCACCGATCCGTCGGTGCCGAGCCGCAGCGCGCTGCGGTGAGTGAGAACGGTGGCCCCGGCCACGTCGCCTGTCGTGGCCGCGGCAGCCGAATTCACCGCTCCGACAGTGGTGCCGAGCGCCAGACGCTCTGTCATTGGACAACCCCGTTCGCAGGACTTCCGGTGGACCGGTAAACGCTTGGGTAGAGCGAGATCGCCGAGGGCGGGCGTCCCATCCGATCTGTCGGTTGCTAGGGGGCAGCTGTTACCTGCGGTGGGGGAAGTATGGGGAAATTCCCCTAATCCGCGTCGGCCCCTAATGGGGTGCGTTCGGTGGGAACTAGGTATTCGCCCCGTTACCTGTAACGACGTGCCCGCCTAGCGTGAAAGACATTCCAACGACAAACAGATCGGGCATCACCGCCCATGATCTGGAGGAGCTGATCTCGATGACACCGAACGCGATTCTGGAGTTCATCCTCAATCTGCTGCGCGACCCCGATGCCGCGGCCAGTTATTGCGCCAACCCGTGCCATGCGCTGAGCGTGGCAGGCCTGGCGGTGACCCCGGAGGACATTTCCGCGGTAGCGCCCATGGTGGCCGAATCCGCGCTGGTCAGTGGTGGCTCCCAGTTGCAGGCGATCGTGGCAGCGGGCGCCGCGGCGAGCACGAGCGCGGTTCTCGCGTCCACCGCGACGGCGGCCGCCGCTGTCACCGCGGCCGCGGCAGCCGACGCCGAACTCGACCTCGGCCTCGACGTGGGCCTCGGCGCCGTGGCCTCGGTAGTCGCCGACGCCGCCGCCCAGGTGGGAGCCGGCCTCGACGTCGCCCTGAACGCTGTCACCGGCGCGAACGTGGACGTGAACGCCGACCTCGGCGCCGACCTGGCCGCCGGTGTGACCGCCGGCCTCAACGGAGCTTTGAACGGCGCGGTCGGCCTGGGTGGCGATCTTGCTGGTGGCGTCGGTGGTGCCTTGAACGGTGCGGTCGGTGCAGGTGCTGACCTGGCCGCCGGTCTCAATGGAGCTCTGAACGGTGCGGTCGGCGCAGGTGGCGACTTGGCTGCTGGTCTCGGTGGTGCCGTGAATGGCGCGGTCGGCCTGGGTGGCGATCTGGCCGCTGGCGTCGGTGGCGCCCTGAACGGTGCTGTCGGCGTCGGTGGCGACCTGGCTGCCGGCCTTGGTGGTGTGGTCGGCGTCGGGGGCGATGTTGCCGCCGGCCTCGGCGGTGTAGTGAACGGTGCGGCGGGTGCGGGTGTTGGGCTGGACAGTGCGCTGACCGGCGCCGTCGGCGCGGGTGCCGATCTGGAGACCGGGTTGAACGCTGCGCTGGGTGGCGCGGCCGGTGCCGGTGTCGGTCTGGGTGGCGTGCTGTCCGGTGCGGCCGGTGCTGGTGCGGATCTCGCGGCCGGTCTCGATGGTGCGGTCGGTGCGGGTGCCGGTCTCGGCGGTGCGCTGAACGGCGCGGTGGGTGCCGATCTCGACGGTGCGGTGAATGGGGCAGTGACCGCGGGTGGCGATGTCGCTACCGGTCTGGGCGGTGGCCTCGAAGCCGGGCTGAGCGGGGCGAGCACCGCTGTCGGTGGGCTCGGGGCAGAAGTCAACGGCGGGCTCGGCGCGGTAGCCAACGCGGGGGCGCAGGCTGCGGGCGGGCTCGGAGCCGCCGCGACCACCACGGCGATCACGGGTCTCGACGGTGTGGTCGGCGCGGAGCTCGGCACCGGCCTGGAAACCGGGCTCGGTGGCGCCGCATCGGCGGGCACGGGTCTGATCGGCGGCCTCACCGGCGGTGCGAGTGGTGAGTCGGGTATCGACGGGTCGCTCCTCGGCGGCGGCTCGGGGCAGGTCACGACCGGCTTGGAATCAGCGCTGTCCACCACGACAGGCATCGGCCTGACCACCGGCCTGCAGGGCGGTCTCGATACCGCGACGACTCTCGGCACCGACATGTCCGGCGCTGTCACCTCGGGTGCACAGGCAGGGTTGAACGGTGCCGTCGAGTCCGGTGTGGGTCTGGCCGGCTCCGCGACCGGCGGTGCGCAGGCGGGCCTCGGCGGTCTCGTCGAGTCGGGTGTGGGTCTGGCCGGATCGGCGACCGGTGGTGCGCAGGCGGGTCTGAACGGTGCCGCCGACGTAGGCGCCGGGCTCGCGGGCTCCGCTGTCGGCAGTGCGCATACAGGGCTGACCGGTGCCGCGGAAACCGGCATCGGGCTGACAGGTTCCGCGACCGGCGGCACCGAAACAGGAACCGGCCTCGAGACCGGCCTCGGCGGCTTCGGCGACGCGGGATTGTCCGGCAGCACCCAGCTCGCGGGCGGCTTCACCTCCGCCGTCGACGGCACGGCACAGGGCAGCACCGCCGCGGTCGGCGGCCTCTCCGGCCAGACCACGGCGACCTCGACAACCCAGGCCGATGCTTCCGGCACGGTCGGTGCGACGACGCAGGGCTCGGTCACCACCGCGGCCGACACCTGGTCCGCGGTCGACGTATCGAGCGCGTTCGGTTCCGGCCTGCACGGTTCCGACCTCGGCGGGACCGAGACGTCGCTGTTCGGTGAATCGAGCACCGTCACCGACCACGGGCCCGAAGTGCACACCGACGGACTGTTCCACTGAGCGAAACGGGCGATGCGATGACTGTTCTCGCACCGAACGCGGTGCCGCTGACGACGGTGTTGTCCGACACCGTCGCGGCGGCCCATGCCGCGGGCCGCGACGACCTGGTCGCACGCTTGGAGAAGGTGACCGAGCGGGTGCGAGACCCGCGGCACCGGATCGTCGTCACCGGTCAGCTCGGTCAGGGCAAGAGCCGGTTCGTGAACGCACTGCTCGGGATGGATGTGTGCCGGGTCGGCGACGACGCGACCACCGTGCTCCCCTTGCAGCTGTCCTACGGTGAGCAGCAGCGGGCGTACCTGGTGCTCACCGCGCCGGGAACCGACGAATCGCGGGTGGAGATCCCGTTCGACGAGATCGGCGCCGTCGATGCCCGCAGCCCGCTGGCACAGGGCCGACAGATCGTCCGAATCGAGGCCGAGCTGCCGATTCAGCTGCTCGCCGACGGCATCGTCCTGATCGATACCCCCGGCGTCGGCGGACACGGAAGTGTCTGCGCCGCGGGTGTACTCAGCCTCGCCGCGGCGGCCGACGCGGTGCTCGTGCTCTCCGACGCCTCCACCGAGCTCACCGAACCCGAGCTCACCTTCGTCCGGCAGATCCGCGAAATGTGTCCCGCGGTCGCGGTCCTGCTCACCAAGACGGATCTGTATCCGCACTGGCGTCAGGTGCTAGAGGCCGACCGCGCCCATCTGACGCGCGCGCAAGCCGAGGTCGCGTTGATCCCGGTGTCGGCGCTGCTGCGCGCGCACGCCCTGCGTCTGCAGGACGCGCAGCTCGGCCTGGAATCCGGATTCGGCGCGCTGTTCGGTTTTCTGCGCGATCGGGTCGTCGCCCGCGACCAGGCGGTCGCGCGGCAGGCAGTGGCTCGCGAATTGTCTTCGGCAGCAGAGCATCTGGCGCTGGCGCTGGGCAGCGAACTGGTCGCGCTGCGCGATCCGGCAAGCGGCACGGCGGCGGTCAGCGAGCTGCAGTCGGCGCGCGCGGCCGCCGAGGACCTGCAGCGGCGCACCGCGAGCTGGCAGCAGACCCTCGCCGACGGCATCACCGACCTCGTCGGCGATGTCGACCACGACCTGCGCGACCGCCTGCGCGGTATCGCCCGCACCGGCCAGGAGTGGATCGACGAGAACGATCCGGGCAGGCATTGGGGTGCGATCACCGAATGGCTCACCGGCTCCGTGGACACCGCGCTCGGCGACAACCTGGTACTGACCCATCACAGAACAGAACTGCTCGCCGAACGGATCGCCGACCACTTCAGGGAGGTCGGCGCGGTCGAGCTGCCGCAGGTGCACGCTGAGATGGACGAAGAGAGCGGCCTGGTGAGCTCCGGCTCCCTGGCCGATCTCGAGCCGGATATCGGTTTCACGAGCAAGGTGCTCGTCGGTATGCGCGGCTCCTACGGCGGCGTGCTGATGATCGGTCTGGCCACGACCTTCGCCGGCCTGGCCATGCTCAACCCGATCTCCCTCGGCGCGGGTCTGATCGTCGGCGGCAAGGCCTATCGCGACGACAAGTCGGCCCGACTGGCGCGGCGCCGCGTCGAGGCCAACGGGGAGGTTCGCCGGTTTCTCGACGACGTGGCGTTCCAGGCGGCCAAGGACACCAAAGACCGGCTGCACCGCATCCACCGCGCCCTGCGCGACCACTTCGCCGGCGTGGCCGAACGCAGTCTGCGCTCGATCGACGCGTCCCTGCGAGCAGCACAGGAAGCGGCGGCGATGGCCGCCGCGCACCGCGCCGAGCGCACCATCGTGCTGGAACGCCAACTGCACGCGGTCGCCGAGCTGCGGCGTTACGCGGAATCGATGCAGATCGAACCGAGACGGGCCGACGGTACGGTATCTGGGTGACCCACCGTTTCGACACCGCCGCGCCCGGCGACCGGACCACACCGAGGATCCTGACCGAGGCGCACGAGTTGGTCGGCGCGGCGGCGCGGGCATTCGCTCGCGACGAGTACGCGCGCACGCTGCTGGCCGAATGCGACTACCGATTGCGTGAGCCGCTGCGCGTCGCGTTGGCCGGTTCGATCAAGGCGGGCAAGTCGACGTTGCTGAACGCGCTGGTGGGCCAGGCCGTCGCCCCGACCGATGCCACCGAGTGCACCCGCGTCGTCACCTGGTATCGCGACGGCGCGACCCCCACGGTCACCGCGCACGCCGCCGACGGCTCGCGCGCGAATGTGATCGTGCGCCGCGGAAGTGGCGCGCACGGCCTGACCTTCGACCTGAACGGTTTGCGCTGGGACGCGCGCGGTCCCCGCGAGGTGGACCATCTCGAGGTCGGCTGGCCCTCGGCCGCGTTGTCACAGACCACGATCATCGACACCCCCGGCACGTCGTCGCTCTCGCGCGAGGTGTCGCTGCGTACCGCACGATTGCTCACTCCCACTGATACCGGGAGTGATCCGCGAGTGGGCGGCGCTCCGATCTCGGTGCCGGGGGCCGATGCCGTGGTGTATCTGCTGCGCCGTCTCGACGCCACCGATGTGAGTTTCCTCGAGCAGATCGGGGCAGGCGCCGGTGGTGCGGGCCCTCTCGGTGTGATCGGGGTGGTGTCGCGCGCCGACGAGATCGGTTCCGGCCGCATCGACGCGTTGCATTCGGCTCGCGATGTGGCCGCCAGGTTCGCCGGTGAGCTGGAACGAACCGGTTTGTGCCAGGCGGTGATTCCGGTGGCGGGCCTACTGGCGTTCGCCGCTTCGACGCTGCGGCAGCCGGAGTTCGCGGCGTTCGAGGCGTTGTCCACGGTGCCCGCGGAAGACCTCGGGATCGCGTTGCTCTCGGCAGACCGATTCGCCCGCGCCGACATCGCGCTGCCGGTGGCTCCCGAACTCCGCGCACAGCTGGTGGATCGCTTCGGCCTGTTCGGTATTCGCATGGCCACCATGCTGATTCGCCTCGGAGTTCGCGATTCTTCCTCGCTGGCAGCGGAATTGGCGGCCCGCAGCGGAATCGACGAACTGCGTTCGGTGCTGGAGGTCCAATTCGGCCAGCGCGCCGACGAACTGAAGGCGCATTCGGCGCTGAGCACGCTGGACCGGATCCTGGCCGCCTACCCCGGCACCGAGGCCGACGACCTGCGCCCGCGCGTGCGAGCGCGGCTCGCCGACGTACACGGTTTCACCGAACTCCGACTGCTCGGCCGCCTGCGCACCGACGAATTACCTCTGCCGCCAGCGGTACTCGCCGACCTGCACCGCATTCTCGGCGGCGAGGGCGTGGCGGCACACCTGCGCCTCGGCTTGCCCGCCGAGGCCGACTCGAATTCCCTGCGCGCCACGGCTTTCGCCGCCGTCCGTATTTGGCGGGCGCGAGCGGGCCACCCACTCGCCGACCAATCGACCGCTACCGCCTGCCGCGCCGCGGCCCGCAGCGCCGAGGGAGTCCTGGCCGAACTGCCACGGTGAACGCCGCGGATCACGAGCCGCTCAGATGAAGTAGGCAGTCCCCGAAGAACTTCCGGTCCCGTACCCCAAGCTCTTGGCGAACTCCCGAACCGCGATCAACGCATTTCCCACCGGCCCCGGATCGCTGCACGACCCCCCGACCGAGGAGAACGTGCACCCATCATCGGCGATGGCGACCCCGCTGTCGGCCACGGCGCTTCCCCCGGCCGAGACCATCCCGCCCCCGGCCAAGGCGGCGACCACAGCCACTCCGCCGAACGCCCGCTTCCACTGAACTCTGCCCATCGATGCACGCATACCCCGAAACTAGTGCCGGACCGAACTGTTTCGCACCCCTATCGTTGCCCCGAATTCTCGGGGCAACGCGCTCGTCGAGCGTGCGGTAGGGCTGATCACTCACCCAGCTTCGGCACAACCTCCTCCGCGAGGTACTGCTCGATCCCACGCCCGGCCCGCTCCGCCTGGATGACGGTGGCGCCGTGCTCCTCGGCCGCGGCCGTCAAGACCTTCCGGGAGTCGGGTTCGACCCCACCCCCGATCACCAGCACGCGAACCCGCTCACGCCCGATAATCGCGAGTGCCTCGTCGTCGGTGGTCGACCCGAGGGCGCGAAATCCGAGCTCGCCCACATAGCCGAGTGCGGCATCGACGACTTCGCGCCCGCGCCCGACGGCAAGCAGATCAACTGTGTACATGAGTTTCCGTCCTTGCTGTTTCATACAGTGACGATTTCCGGCTCGTCATCTTCGAGCACGCGTTGTTCCAGCTTGGCCTCCTTCGGCAGTGCCAAGAATCCGAGGCATACCACCAGCAGCATCCCGGCGCCGTAGGACAGCGTGTACCGGAACGTCTCGGCGAAGTTCACCGCGTTCGCCTCGGTGCCCGCCTCGGCGAGTACCCGCGAGATCGCCGATTCGCCAACAGGATTCGACTGACAACTGTCAGGTGTCACGGCCGGATCATCCTCCGCCGACCGATCGTGCACGCACGCCGCGAACCCGGCCACGATCTGATCCTGGACCTCTGTCGGCACTCCCTCGAGCGCCAGCTCCGCCCGGATATCGGGCGTCACGGCGGCCACCCCGAGATCGGAATCCCGGTCCAGCACGGTGAAGAACAGCACACCGACCAACGCGACGCCCAGCGCGGTTCCCAACTGCTGGCCCGTGTTCAGCAGTCCGGAGGCCGACCCGGCCTCGCGCTGCGGTACCTGCCCGAGCAGCAGATCCAGCGTCGGCGCCACCACCATCCCGAATCCCGCGCCGGTGAGCAGCAACGGCAATGCCATCTGCCACGAGGTGAACTCGCTTCCGTACCGCACCCCCATCGCGCCGTACAGCGCGAACCCCGCCGCATTCACCAGTGCCCCGATCATCAACACCCGCCGCCCGTACCGAGCGGCCAGTACTCCGACCGAAAGACCGGCTCCCACACCGGCTCCCACCGCGAACAGCGCCGCAGTGAGCCCGGCCCGCAACGGCGACCACCCGAGCCCACCCTGCATGAACAACGTCCACACCAGGAAGAACCCGCCCATGGCGATCCAGAACAGCAACCAGGTTCCCACCCCGACCGCGAACGGCCGAGACCGGAAGAGCCCGAGGTCGACCAACGGCGAACGCCCTGTCCGAGCCAGCCCACGCTCGTAGAACAGGAACCCGACGAACATCGCGAGAGCCGCGGCGATCATGACGAAAACCCATGCGGGCCAGTCGAGTCGACGTCCTTCGGTCAACGGGTAGACCAGCAGCAGTACGGACGAAACCGCCAGCACCATCCCGACCGGGTCCAGTCGAGGCGGCGTAGCCGACTTCGAATCACTCATCACGAACCACGCCGCGATGAAGCCCGCGATGCCGACCGGGATGTTCACCAAGAAGATCGGCCGCCACGCCAGCCCGAACAGGTCGGCCTGCACCAGGACGCCGCCGAGCGCTAGACCCACCGCTGAGGCCGACCCGCCGACGCCGCTGTAGACGGCGATCGCCTTGGCCCGCTCCTCCTTCGGGAACGTCGTCTGGATGATGGCCAGAATCTGCGGCACCATCAGCGCCCCCATCGCGCCTTGGGCGAAGCGGGAGCCGATGAGCACGGTCGGATCGGTGGCCAGCCCGCAGGCCGCCGAGGCGATCGTGAAACCGGCCATGCCGGTGAGGAATACGCGTTTGCGACCGTAGATGTCGCCGAGTCGCCCGCCGGTGATCAATACCGCGGCGAAGGCGAGAACGTAGGCCGCGATGATCCATTCGAGCTGTGAGTATTCGGCGTGCAGGTCGTTGCGAATGCTCGGCACGGCCACGTTCACGATGGTCACATCGAGTAGATCCATGAAGCCGGCGGCCAGGACCACCGCGAAGGCGATCCAGCGCCGGGGATCGGCGTCGGGGGGAGTGGGGGAGGTAGTCACGATGGTCTCTCTTCGAGTAGGGAGTGGAGACCTCTCAAACTATGCACCTCAGGTGATTATCAATCAATAGGGCAATCATGAATGGTGCGTTAATCGGCGTATCGTAGGGGTGTGACCGACCCGACGCAGCTGTCGACCCACGCCGGATTCCTCCTCGGCCAACTGGGCTTCCATACCGCCTACCGCTTCAGTGATCTGCTGGCGCCGCTCGGCATCAAGCCGCGCCACTTCGGCATGCTGAAACTCCTGAGTGCCCATGACGGCCGCACTCAGCAGGAGCTCGGCGAGGCGCTGGAGATCCATCGCAATGTGATGGTCGGCCTGGTGGACGACCTGGAGAAGCGCAACCTCGTGGAGCGTCGTCGCCACCCGAGCGACCGCCGTGCCCACGCCCTCCATCTCCTGCCCGCCGCCCATGCCCTCCTGGTCGAAGCCGAGCAGCGGGTCGCCGAGCTCGACGCCGAACTCCTGTCCCCGCTGGCTCCCGAGGATCGTGCCGTCTTCCTCGATCTCCTGCGCCGAACCGCCGAAGGCAACGGCCTTCGTCCCGGCATCCACCCCGGCCTCACCCGATAACTCCGTCTCCGGCGCGTCACGATCCAGCATCAGCGGCTGCAGTTGAGCGCACTCCTGGCAAGAATGGCTCGGGGTCGGGAAGTTTTTTCGGGCGGCGGGAATGAATCGCCGCAGCTACTGGTTGTGCCGATTAACAACCTGAGCGAACCTGACTCAACTTCGGGTTGACTCACGGTGGACCTCGAAGGCAGGATTGAGCCCACTACGCTCAGCGTTGCAATAACCGAACGTCAAACAGGAGGAAACCACTATGGCTCGTGCGGTCGGAATCGACCTCGGGACCACGAACTCCGTCGTCGCCGTGCTCGAAGGCGGCGAGCCGGTCGTCGTCGCGAACTCGGAAGGCTCGCGCACCACCCCCTCGATCGTCGCCTTCGCGAAGAACGGCGAGGTTCTCGTCGGTCAGCCCGCGAAGAACCAGGCGGTCACCAACGTCGACCGCACCATCCGCTCGGTCAAGCGCCACATCGGCACCGACTGGAACGTCGAGATCGACGACAAGAAGTACACGCCGCAGGAGATCTCCGCGCGCACGCTGATGAAGCTGAAGCGCGATGCCGAGGCCTATCTGGGCGAGGAGATCACCGACGCCGTGATCACCGTCCCGGCCTACTTCGAAGACGCCCAGCGTCAGGCCACCAAGGAAGCCGGCCAGATCGCCGGTCTCAACGTGCTGCGCATCGTCAACGAGCCCACCGCGGCCGCGCTCGCGTACGGCCTGGACAAGGGCGACAAAGAGCAGACCATCCTGGTCTTCGACCTCGGCGGCGGCACCTTCGACGTCTCGCTGCTGGAAATCGGCGAGGGCGTCGTCGAGGTCCGCGCGACCTCCGGTGACAACCACCTCGGTGGCGACGACTGGGACGAGCGCGTCGTCTCCTGGCTGGTCGACAAGTTCAAGGCGTCCTCGGGCATCGACCTGACCAAGGACAAGATGGCCATGCAGCGTCTGCGTGAGGCTGCAGAGAAGGCCAAGATCGAACTGTCCTCGGGTCAGAGCACCTCGATCAACCTGCCCTACATCACCGTCGACGCGGACAAGAACCCGCTGTTCCTCGACGAGCAGCTCACCCGCTCGGAGTTCCAGAAGATCACCTCTGATCTGCTGGATCGCACCCGCGCGCCGTTCCAGTCCGTGATCAAGGACTCGGGTCTGAACGTGGCCGATATCGACCACGTCGTGCTCGTCGGTGGCTCCACCCGTATGCCCGCCGTGTCCGACCTGGTCAAGGAACTGACCGGCGGCCGTGAGCCCAACAAGGGCGTGAACCCGGACGAGGTCGTCGCCGTCGGCGCCGCACTGCAGGCCGGCGTGCTCAAGGGCGAGGTCAAGGACGTCCTGCTGCTCGATGTCACCCCGCTGTCGCTGGGCATCGAGACCAAGGGCGGCGTGATGACCAAGCTCATCGAGCGCAACACCACCATCCCCACCAAGCGCTCGGAAACCTTCACCACCGCTGACGACAACCAGCCTTCGGTGCAGATCCAGGTGTTCCAGGGTGAGCGCGAGATCGCCTCGCACAACAAGCTGCTGGGCTCCTTCGAGCTCACCGGCCTGCCCCCGGCCCCGCGCGGCGTGCCGCAGATCGAGGTCACCTTCGACATCGACGCCAACGGCATCGTGCACGTCACCGCGAAGGACAAGGGCACCGGCAAGGAAAACAAGATCAAGATCCAGGACGGCTCCGGTCTGTCCAAGGAAGAGATCGACCGCATGGTCGCCGACGCCGAGGCGCACGCCGCCGACGACAAGGCGCGCCGTGAAGAGGCCGAGACCCGCAACCAGGCCGAGTCGCTGGTGCACCAGACCGAGAAGTTCATCAACGAGCAGAAGCTGAGCGAGGGTGGCGCACAGGTCTCCGCCGATCAGCTGGCGAAGGTGGAGAACGCGGTCGCCGAGGCCAAGCAGGCACTCGAGGGCACCGATATCTCCGCGGTGAAGTCGGCCGTGGAGAAGCTGGCCACCGAGTCGCAGGCCCTCGGCCAGGCGATCTACGAGGCATCCGCCGCCGCCGACGCGCAGTCCGGCAACGGTGCGGGCCCCAGCCAGGCCGATGACGATCAGGTCGTCGACGCGGAGGTCGTGGACGAGCCGGTTGACACGGACAAGAAGTGACCGAGGCGAACTCCTCGGAGCAGGAGTTGGTCGACGACATTCTGGAAGACACCGACGACGAGAACGCGGAGGCCGCCGCGGCGGACTCCGCCCTCGACGCCGACGTTGTCGAGCCGGAGAACGACGAGCTGGCCGAGCGCACCGCCGACCTGCAGCGGTTGACCGCGGAATACGCGAACTACCGCCGCCGCGTCGAGCGCGACCGTCAGGCCAACATCGATGCCGCCAAGGCCTCGGTGGTCACCGAATTGCTCGCGGTGCTGGACGATCTGGATCGGGCGAGGGCGCACGGCGACCTCGACTCCGGCCCGCTGAAGTCCGTCGCCGACAAGCTCGAGACCGCGCTCACCAAGCAGGGTCTCGTCGAATTCGGTTCCACCGGTGACCCGTTCGACCCCACGCTGCACGAGGCAGTGCAGCACGAGGGTTCGGGCGCCGACCCGGTGATCGGCATCGTCATGCGCAAGGGCTATCGGTTCGGCGACCGGGTGCTTCGGCACGCGCTGGTCGGGGTAACCGATGCCGAGACCGCGGGGGCATCGGATCCGGATGCCGGCGACAGTCAATAAGAACGCGAAAGGAGGAGACGCCCGGTGAGCCAACGGGAGTGGATCGAAAAGGACTTCTACAAGGAGCTGGGTGTCTCCTCCGGCGCCTCGCAGGACGAGATCAAGAAGGCATACCGCAAGCTCGCCCGCGACCTGCACCCGGATTCCAACCCGGGTGACACCAAGGCCGAGGAGCGGTTCAAGACCGTGAGCGAAGCCAATGCGGTGCTGTCGGATCCTGCCAAGCGCAAGGAGTACGACGAGACGCGGCGCATGTTCGCCGGCGGCGGCGGTGGCGGACGGGCCTACGGCGGCGGCGGGTTCAATCCCGGTGCCGGCGGCGGCTTCTCGCAGGACTTCAACATCGGCGACATCTTCGGTCAGGCCGGTGGCACCGGCGCCGCGGGCGACGGCGGGCTCGGCGATCTGCTGGGCGGGCTGTTCAACCGGGGTGGCGGCGGCGGCCGGGCGGCGGCTCGTCCGCGTCGCGGCTCCGATGTGGAGACCGAGACGACCCTGGGTTTCCGCGAGGCCGCCCAGGGCGTCACCGTTCCGCTGCGGATGACCAGTCCCTCGCCGTGCACCACCTGCCACGGCAGCGGCGCCAAGCCGGGCACCAGCCCGCGCGTATGCCCGCACTGCAACGGCGCGGGCGTGGTCAGCCGTAATCAGGGCGCGTTCGGTTTCAGCGAGCCCTGTGACGACTGCCGCGGCACCGGGTCGATCATCGACGACCCGTGCACCGACTGCTCGGGCACCGGTATCCAGAACCGCACCCGCACCATCACCGTCCGGATTCCTCCGGGCGTCAGCGATGGTCAGAAGATCCGGCTGGCCGGTCAGGGCGAGGCGGGTCTGCGCGGTGCGCCTTCGGGCGATCTGTATGTCACCGTGCACGTCAGCCAGGACAAAGTCTTCGGCCGTCAGGGCGACGACCTCACCCTGGTGCTCCCGGTGAGCTACAGCGAATTGGTACTGGGGACAACAGTTTCGGTACCGACGCTCGACGGCCGGGTCGGCGTGAAGGTGCCCCCGGGCACCGCCGACGGGCGTATCCTGCGAGTTCGTGGTCGTGGCGTACCCAAGCGCGGTGCGGCGGGCGGCGCCGGTGACCTGCTGGTCACGGTGAAGGTCGCGGTACCGCAATCGCTCGACTCCGACGCCACCGATGCGCTCAAGCGGTATCAGGAGGCGGAGAAGGCCAGCGGCTTCGAACCGCGTGCGGGATGGGCGGGTGCTTGATGTCCCCGCACATCGAGCTCAGCGTCCGGAGGAGGTAGCGCAGCGTGACCACGGAGGGCGTAGGAAGAGGCGCGGATAGCCCGGATCCGAAGTCTGTTTCGGGTGCGACCTCGCGTGCCGAGTTCTTCATGATCTCGGTGGCGGCTCAACTGGCGGGGATGCACGCGCAGACGTTGCGTACCTACGACCGGCTGGGTTTGGTCACCCCGCAACGGACATCGGGTGGCGGACGCCGTTATTCGGCCCGCGATGTCGAGGTGCTGCGCGAAGTGCAGCGCCTGTCGCAGGACGAGGGCGTCAACCTCGCCGGCATCAAGCGCATCATCGAACTCACCAATCAGGTGGAGGCGTTGCAGCAGCGCGTCGAGGAGATGAGCGCGGAGATGGAGCGGTTGCGGGCGGGCTACCGGCCCGATCTGTCGCCGCCGGCGCGCAGTACCGCGCTCGTGGTGTGGCAGCCACGGCATCGTCGCTGAGCCGCCTTCGATCCGACGAGCCTCCGGTTCGCCCCTCCGCTGTGGTGGAGGCGAGCCGGGGGCTCGTCGGTCTCCGGTCAACCCCCGGCGACCGGCTGGTGACTCTCCAGCAACCCACTTATTCATGATTTTGCTGATCGGAAGTAGCGTTGCGGCGCGCTGAGGTGGGGATTTATCACCGTGGACGTCCAAAAGTTTGCTGACGGGATGCTGAATTCGGCTCAATCGGAACGCAATTCGCCGTCCTCGACCAGCCGCTCTGGTATGCCTACCCTGCGTGTCATGGCTCGGCGCGTCGGCTTACGACATGCCGTCGTCGTAGCGGAAGGGTCGCTCTACCAGGCACGTTGATATCCAATTGTGTGGAATGCCGGGCACTTTGAGGAATCGTGAGCAAGTGTTCACCCTCAATTAACGGGCCCCAGGTATGTTTCCGTGGGAAACTGCTGGGAACCGCCTGGTATTTCGGGAATTACATGCGTGATGTTTAAGAGTACGATTCCTAAGCTGGCAAACCTCGCCTAGACTTCTCGCATCGGCTGCTGACGAGTGTCCTCCCAGCCCGTCACTCGCCGGCGCGGCTAGCGTTCGATGGCGAAACGAGGTTGTGACACATATGGATTCGCGGACTGTCGCTTTGATCCGTACTACGTTCAAGGCGGTTGCTGCGGAAGAAGGTGGACCCGAGAAGCTGTCGAGGTCGTTCTACTCGATCCTCTTCACGGACTACCCCGGTGTCCGAGACTACTTCCCGGCTGCCATGGATTCCCAGCGCGACCGTCTGGTCACGGCGATCTCCTACGCCCTCGACCGACTGGAAGAGCCCGACAAGCTGCTGCCGTTCCTGGCCCAGCTCGGGCGCGACCACCGTAAGTACGGCGTGCAACCGGCTCACTATGTGGCCGTGGCCAACTCGCTGAAGTCGGCCATGCGGTTGTTCGCCGGCGCGGAGATGTGGACCGATGAGGTCGCCACCGCCTGGGACGAGGGCCTGGCCACCATCAGCGGCGCCATGATCAGCGCGGCCGACAAGGAGTCCACCCCGGCTACCTGGACGGGCACCGTCGTCGAACATCGCGAGGTGCTGCGCAATCTCTCGATCGTCCGAGTCCAGCTCGACGTGCCGATGCAGTACGCCGCCGGTCAGTATCTCAGCGTGCAGATCCCCTCGCGGCCGCGGATGTGGCGCTATCTCTCGCCCGCGAACCCGGCCAACCCCAACGGCGAGATCGAGTTCCACATTCGCGGGGTGCTCGGCGGCTGGGTCAGCCCGGCCATGGTCGCGCACACCGCCGTCGGCGACCAGTGGGCGCTCGGCTCCCCCCTCGGCGGCCTCGGCGTGCCACGCAACACCAAACGCAAGATGCTCATGGTCGGCTGCGGCACCGGCATCGCCCCCTTGCGCGCGCAGATCATGTCGATGGCTCAGCGCCGGGTGAACCCGAAGGTCCACCTGTTCGTCGGCGGCCACCACCCCTGCGATCTCTACGACCTCCAGGTCCTGAGCCAACTCGCCATCGCCAACAAATGGCTCACCGTCACCCCCGTCACCGAAAGTGACGAAAACCCGTGGTGGTACTTCGATTCCGGTGAACCCCACCCCGAACTCCCCGGCCTCGAGCCCCGCATGACCGGCCAAATCGGCAAGGTGGTGGCCAGCTACGGCCCCTGGGCAGACCGCGACGTCCAGATCGTCGGCTCCCCATCGATGGTCCAGACCACCAAGTTCCGCCTCATGGCCGCAGGTACGCAAGCCCAATCGATCCGCCACGACCCCTTGTTCTGACTTGTCATTCCCGCAGGTACGCAAGCCCAATCGATCCGCCACGACCCCTTGTTCTGACTTGTCATTCCCGCAGGCACGCAAGCCCAATCGATCCGCCACGACCCCTTGTTCTGAGCTCCTGAGGTCAGGCGCCTTCGGAGATGATGTTCGCCGGGGGAGTGCCTGTTTCGATCAGGCGGTCGACGGTGGTGCGCACCATCGCGGGTGAGCCACAGACCAGGACTTGGTTCTTGGTGAAGGGTCCGTGGGCGGCGGCGACCTCGGCGAGGGTGCCGTGGAGCATTTCTTGCGGCCCGAAGCCCACGTCGGAGCGGGTCTGCTCGTGCCATTCATCGCGCACCGCGGGATCGTCCGGGGTTTCGACAACCGGAATGACCGACAGCCAAGGCAATTCGCCCGACAGCAGGAACAGCATGTCGTTGGCGTAGAGGTCGCGAGGCGAGCGGCCACCGAAGAACAGGTAGGTGCGCGGCGGAGTGTCACGGCGAGCCAGGTCCAGGATCTGGGAGCGCATCGGCGCCAGCCCGGTACCGCCGGCGATCATCACCACCTCGACAGCATCGGGATCGACGGCGAAAACCCCATGGGGAGCATTGATTCGCCACTGATCGCCGGGTTTGGTGTCGGCGACGATAGAACTCGAACACCACCCACCGGGCACGGTCCGCACATGGAACTCGAGCTTGCCGTCCAGCGAGGGCGGCAGCGCGGGGGAGAACCGCCGTCGCACCCCGGGATGCTGCGGCACCTCGACCTCTACCGAACCGCCCGGCTCGAACGGCACGAAATCGCCGATCAGCCGGATCACGGCGAGGTCGTGGCGTAGGCGGTGGTGGCCGACGACGGTAGCCGTCCATGCGGGGTCAGGAAAAGCGTTGCTCATCAGCCTCTTTCGCGATGTCGCGGGCGGGTTCAGACAGGATCGGCGGCGATGATCTCACTCGGTGTACCGGCCCGCTGGAGCGCGTAACGAGTGTTGGCGATCATTGTCGGCGATCCCGCGATCTGGATCTGGCGGTCCGACCAGGCGCCGAAGCTGGTCACCACCGCTCCCAGATTACCGACCAGCCGACGCGGCATGCCCATCGGCGTCTGGCCCGAATCCTGGGGATACCACCAGGGATTGGTGTGTTCCTCGCACACCGGCACCACGGTCAACCACGGATTGGACTGCGAGAGCTGCCACATGTTGTCCACGTCGTAGAGGTCACCGGGATAGCGCCCGCCGATGAAGAAGTGCACGCGCGGATTGATCCCCCGCTGGCTCATCTCGATCAGCTGCGCTCGCAACGGCGCGATCCCCGTGCCGGAGCCGATCATCAGCACATCGCGCCCCGACTCCCGGTCCACGTGCAAACCGCCGAGCGGCCCGGCGATCTTCCACCGGTCTCCGACCTTGGTGTCGTTGACAATCGCCGGACTCACCCAGCCGCCGCTGATCCGCCGCACATGGAATTCGATCTCGCCATACGGGTTGGCGGGGATGGCGGGGGAGAAGTATCGCCACATATTCGGCCGCTGCGGCACCGCGACCGGCACGAACTGTCCGGCCTTGAACGGAATGGGCCCGTCGGCCTGTAACCGCACGATCGCCAGATCGTCGAGCACCCGCCGATGCCCCACCACGGTCGCGTCCCAGTACGGCTGCGAGGTGTCCTCGTTGGCGCCGATCGCCATCGACGCCGAGATCAGCAGCGTGATGTCACGCCAGCCCTCGTCGAGCTCCCTGGTCCAGCGGTTGCCGTGGAAGGTGCGCAACGCCGCGAGCAGCGCGCGCCCGGCCAGGTCGTAGTGGTCGGCCTCGACCCCGTATTTGCGATGGTCGCGGGCAAGTTGCTCGAGGAAGCGTTGGGCGCGTTCGAAGTCCTCGAGATGGTCGAGGACGAACTGCACCGCCGTCGTGATCCGCTTGGCCTGCATGTCCATGGCAGGCGGAAACAGCTCACGCAACCTCGGGTCCTGCGCGAACAGGTGACCGTAGAAAGCGCTGATCAGCCGCTCGGACCCACCGGGTGTCTCGGCCACCCCGCGGAAATCGGCGCGGACCAGCGCAAGCGAACGCGCATCCACGTCGTCAAGCTCCGTTTCTCTGCAATTGCCACAATGTGGCTCACCCGTCGGTGAGGCCCTCCCCAGTATCCCCCGAAACCGTCGTCTCGGTGCAGGGATGCTCGTCACGCCCGTTCCCAGCCGCACGGATCGTAAACCCCACGTCTCCGATCAGCGCGATCTCCCCATCATCGATACGCGTCAGTGATCTTGCGGGTGGTGAGCGTGGGGTGCGTGAGAATCGGGGGATGGCGAGCGACAACTTCATGGAGATTCACGATCCCGAACTTCTGGCCAGGGGTGAACGGGTTCTCGGGGCCGAGTTCACGGCGATGCACGAGCGGGTTCTGCAGGTCACCGCGTTGACGTCCCGGCTCAACGTGGTGCCCTTCGACGACGAGCCAGCGAAGGCGGCGCTGCTCGAGGAGATCCTCGGCCGTCCGCTGCCCGCGGGTCTCACGATCTATCCGCCCTTCTATACCGATCACGGCCTGAACCTGGAGCTGGCCGAGCACGTGTTCATCAATCAGGGCTGCACATTCCTCGACTACGCCGGAATCCGGTTGGGTCGGGGCGTGATGGTCGGCCCGAAGGCCACCTTCATCACCATGGGCCATCCCGTCGATCCGGAGGAGCGGCGGCGATTCCTCACCGGCGCGCCGATCGACGTGGCGGACAACGTGTGGATCGGCGCGGGCGCGATGATCCTGCCCGGCGTCAGCATCGGCCGCGACGCGGTGATCGCCGCGGGCGCGGTCGTCGCCGATGACGTTCCGGCGAGCAGCCTGGTAACCGGTTCCAAGGCGACTGTGCATCGAAGCTGGTAGCGCGTTCACGCGTAAGGGTCGGTGACTTCACGGAGAGCGGTGAGCGTTTTCCGGAGGTCAGCCCACGACCTTCTGCACCGCCGCCTGCCGAGCCTCCTCGTCGACCTCCCCGATCTCGAACCCCTTGCCCACGATGTGCTGGACCAACGCGGCCTCCGGCGGCAGCCCGTACTTGCGCAGGTAGTAGGGGACAGCGCCCGGCCAGACGAACGCGCCGTCGGTGTGGAAGTTCAACGGCACGTCGCGCTGGGCGGGGTCGAACTCGTCGGCGTCGTGGCTGCGGGCGCTCAGAATCACCGGCGCGTGCTCGAGGTAGGACAGCACCCGATCCTGGATATCGGAGTCCACCGCCGACCGGTTCACCACCGGTTTGCCCTCGGGATCACGCCCGTCGAAGGGCGCCGAAAGTCGAAGTTCGCTCATGCTCAGACAACCTACGCGGCCCCGACTCTGGTCAGTTGACCGTGCTAATGTCCCTGGTCAAGGCAGTGCTCGGCCGGAAGGGGTGGGGATGAAACGCGCAGGTACGGCGTTGGTGATTGCCGGGTTGGCGGTTGTCGGGTTGGCGGGGTGTGACTCGGGGGAGTCGACGTCGAAGGGCGCGACGACCACGGCCAAGCCGGTGCTGTGGAATCCGTGCACGGAGATTCCTGATGCTGCGTTGACGGAGGCGGGGGTGAATCCTGCTACGGAGGAGAAGGGTGTCGCGGGGGTTCCGCAGTCGGGGTGGGAGATCTGTGGATGGGGTGGACCCGATTATTCGATCACCGTTTACACGACGAACAAGCCTGTGGATGAGTTCGAGCAGAAGCCTGGCAATGTCGACTTCCGAGACGTGACCATTGCGGGCCGTACGGGACGCGAGTTCAAGGTCACGGGTGCGTCGAAGGACCTCGGTTGTGACGTGGTCTTCCCGGCAAAACAGGGCGTCGTCCAGTTGCAGATTTTCAACTCGGCGCTGAAGACAGGGCTGGATGACCCCTGCGCGTACCTCGCGCGCGTGGGCGAAGTCCTCGTTCCGATCTTTCCGAGCTGAACCGGGGAGGGTTCATGAGTGAAAACACCGCGTACAGCGCGTTGCTTGCGCAGGCAAAGGCGGGCGAGGTCTATCTGAACGACGAAGCTGCGGCGTTCCACATGTTCAAGGCGTGCGATGACCGACTTGCCGATCTGCAAGAGATCCTGGTTGTCACCCGTCGGGTCCAAAGCGTCACCGGGTTTGGGGACTTCCAGATCGGCAAGGATCTCGAGAAGAAGTTCCTCCTTCAGGCGACTGGAGACCAGAACTCGATCGATGCCGTGGTGAGGAAAGACATCGAAGCTGTGCAACAGTTGCGCGAGGTCTTCTCCATCTCCTTCAAGCGCATCGCAGGCAAGGACATCGAGAACGCCAACGCCCTCGACTACATCACCGAGCAGGTGAGCTGACATGACCGGCATGCAGAGCATCAGCGGCATCGACCTGTTCGGCAACCTCCGCGACTTCGTCATGTCCCCGTTCTCCGGCGACGACGGCGAACTCGACAGTTCAGACATCGCTGATATTCAGAACCAGTACAACGCTCAGCGTGACGGCAACCGACGGAAAGCAGGCGACCTCGGTTTCGATGGCGATTACCGCCCCACCGTGGTGGCGAAAAACGATGCCTTTCCTGGGACCGTCGCGGAACTACGCGACAAGGTCGACAAGATTGATCTCGATGCCGTAAATGGCTTGATCGGCGCATGGAACGAAATCTCCACCCGCAACAGCACGTCCCTCGATGAGTTCCGCAAGCAGATAGCCCGAGGCATGTCCCCCGACGTCTGGGCAGGTTCCGCTGCGAGCGCGGCCGCGCAAACCGTTGCGGCATATGACACTACGGGAAAGAAGGTCACCGCCGCCGCGGCGCTCACCAGCACCAAACTGGACGAACTCCGCACCGGCCTCGAGCCGACAAAACGCCTCGTCCCCCACGAGCCCGAGCACCGCAGCGGTCTCGACAATGTCGGAGCCCTGCTCACCGGTCGTGGGTGGCGCAATGACGATGTTGCGCAAGAGAACGCGCGAGTCGAGGCCGTCCGTATTCTCCAAACTGTCTACGCCCCGGTGATTTACGAATCCGACAACAAAGTCCCGGTGATCCCCATTCCGAAAACCATCGAAAACGGCGGCGGCGAACCCGAAACGAAGGGCAGTACAACACAATCCACCACTCAGGGTTCGACGACGCAGCCCACCACGCAGCCCACGGCGACGCAGCCCACCACGCCGGCGTCGACCACTCCCATCACTGACCCGGACGACACCGACGACTCGACAACCGATTCGACCACCCCCGAATCGACCAGTCCCCAGTCGACGGAGCCGGGTTCGACCACCCCCGCCTCGACCACCCCGAGCTCAACCGTCCCCGGCTCGGGCTCGACTTCCGGATCACCCAGTGGCACAGGCTCTCCCGGCGGCGGATCGCCAGGCGCGGGCACGCCGGGCACAGGCACTCCCGGCGGTGCGGTACCGGGAAGTCCGACGGCTGCCGGCACCACCGCGGGCCGCGGCACCGGCACGGGATCCGGCACAGCGGGCCGCTCCGGCACGCCCGGCATGATGAGCCCCGGCGCGGGCAAGGGCGGCGGCAAGGACGACGAATCGACCAAGGGCATCCCTGACTACCTCATCACTCAGGAACACGGTGACGAACTCACCGGTCTGGACACCCTGCCCAAGATGGTCCCGCCCGTCATCGGCGCCGACTAGTCGCCAATCCTGATGGAACAGAGTAGATCTCCCGTGCGTACCTGGCTTTTTACCGCGTTAGATTTCCGCACCCTGTGGGAAGCCGCGGGCCGCGATGTCCTCCCGTACCCCCTGCATCACCGCCACACCGATGTCGAAACCCAGGCCGAGGTCCTGCGCCTGCGCAGCAAGGCCGCCGAGAACCTGATGGCCGAGTTCGACAGCGATCTCGACCGCGCCATGGCCGCCCTGCTCGCCCCGCACGCCCGTGTCGAAGTCGCGGGCGCGTCCAAGGGCGTCAAAACGATCCGGGCCCACGGCGGCGCCCGCGACACCTACGCCTCCCTCGCCGTCCAAGCCCCCGGCGACGAGACCAACCCCGGCGACATCACCCTCCACCTGTTCGACCCAGATGCCCTGGCTGCCGCCGTCCTCTCCACCCTCCCCAAGGTCGCCCCCGGCAAAGGCCGCGAAATCCGAGTCACCGCAGCCGAACTCGCGGCCCCCCGCCCCGACGTCCGCGACCGCTGGAACCCCACCCCCCGAGAACAACTCGAATCCTTCCTGGCGAAACCCACCACCACCCTCACCCACATCGGCGTCTACGCCCACGCCAGCGTCGACAACCGCCACACCGAAGGCCGCGACGATTTCCAACTCCACGACATCCCCGGCGACGGCCGCTACGTCTTCTACGGCGAAACCACCTTCATAGCCAAACCCACCACCCCCACCCGAATCAAAACCACCCTCGCCACCATCCTCGCCACCACAGCCACCAAGGCCCGCACCGGCACCTACCGCCCCAACTGACGGTGAGCGCTCGTCCGGCATCGCGGAGGGGCAGCCCAAGCCGCAATGTGCCGCGAATCAGATGGCGAGGACGGTCTTTCCGCGTGCGCTGCCCTGGCCGAGCACGGCGGGAGCAGCCTCCAGCGGCACCGTTATCTGCACCGGAACGACCACATCACCAGCGGCCACCCGGGACAGCAGTCGGCTCAATTCCGGTGAGCGGCCTTTGGATTCGAAGTTTCCTCCGGTGATCTCGCGGTCGCGCAGGCCGGCTTCGTCGGCCGCCCAGGTCGTCGAGTAGGCGTGTCCGCCGCGGCGGACGAGGGTGGCGTGGGAGGCGAAATCGCCTGCTGAGCTGATCAAGTCGAACAGGACGTCGATGCCGTCGGGGTGGGTGAAGCGGACGGCGTCGGTGACGTTGGAGTCCTGGCGGGAGGCCGGGTCCGGGTCGACGAAATTCGGGTCGGCGGGGCGGGCCTGGGTGTAGTCGACGGTTTCGGCGGCGCCGAGGCGCGCGACCTGGTCGGCGGCATCGCCTCGGGCGGTCGCGATGACATGGGCGCCCGCGATATTGGCCAGCTGAACGAGAAACGACCCGACACCGCCCGTCGCGCCGACGATCAGCACCGTGTGGCCGGGTTGGATATGCGCGGCGTCGACCAGATCCTGGGCTGTCACGCCGGCGACCGGCAGCGCTGCCGCTGCCACCGTGGTGACGCCGTCGGGGATCGGGACGAGGGTCGCGTCCTCGGGGACCGTGGCGTACTGCGCCCAGCTGCCGTGTCCCGCGGGCGCGGTCAGGAATTTGCCGACTACTTTGTCGCCGACCGCGAACTTGGTGACGCCGGCGCCGATCGCCGAGACGGTGCCCGCGCCGTCGACGCCGAGGATCATCGGGAAGTCGGTGGGCATCTTGCCCTTCAGGATGCCGTCGGCCATCTTCAGGTCGAACGGGTTGACCCCGGCCGCGTCGAGCGCCACTTGAACCTCACCGGGCCCCGCGGCGGGGACCGGTACATCGGCGAGCTCGGGTGTGGCGCCGAACTTCTGAACCACGATCGCGCGCATGGGGGTGAACTCCTCGCATCGGGGGTGAGCCGGGCATCGCAATCCTAGGCGGATAGCCGTCCGACATGCAGTGATTGGTCGTCTTCGGTGGTGTCGCAGCGTAGCGTGAAGCGCGGATCCGAAGTCCGCTGAAAGTTTTAAGAGTTGAGCGGAACAGACTCAACTTTGTGAGCGTTGAACTAGTCGATATCGGACACACACAAGGGAGATTCGTGGACTCGTTCAATCCCACCACCAAGACGCAGGCGGCCTTCACCGCCGCCCTTCAGGCCGCCGCGGCGGCGGGCAATCCGGAGATCCGTCCGGCACACTTGCTGGTGGCGTTGCTGGATCAAACCGACGGCATCGCCGCACCGTTGCTCAAGGCCATCGGGGTCGATCCGGCGACAGTCGAACGTGAGGCAGGTGCCCTCGTCGACCGTCTGCCGTCTGCCACCGGCGCCACCACCAAACCACAGCTGGGCCGTGAGGTACTGGCCGCGATGACCGCCGCCCAGCAGCTCGCCACCGAGCTCGGCGACGAGTTCGTCTCCACCGAGAACCTGCTGGTCGGGTTGGCTGAAGGCGCTTCGGATGTCGCTCAGCTGCTGCGCAAGCACGGCGCCACCCCGGAGGCCCTGCGCGACGCGTTCACCGCTGTCCGCGGCGGCACCGGCCGGGTCACCAGTGCCGATCCGGAAGCCAGCTACCAGGCGTTGGAGAAGTACTCCACAGACCTCACCGACTTGGCCCGCGCGGGCAAACTCGACCCGGTGATCGGGCGCGACACCGAGATTCGGCGCGTGGTGCAGGTGCTGAGCAGGCGCACCAAGAACAACCCCGTGCTCATCGGCGAACCCGGCGTCGGCAAGACCGCCATCGTCGAAGGTCTGGCGCGACGCATCATCGAAGGCGATGTGCCGGAGTCGTTGCGCAACAAGAAGGTTGTCTCCCTCGACCTCGGTGCGATGGTGGCGGGTGCGAAGTATCGCGGTGAATTCGAGGAGCGGCTCAAGGCCGTGCTCGACGACATCAAGAACAGCGCGGGCGAGATCATCACCTTCATCGACGAACTGCACACCATCGTCGGTGCGGGCGGCACCGGCGACTCGGCGATGGACGCGGGCAACATGATCAAGCCGCTGCTGGCCCGCGGCGAGCTGCGCCTGGTCGGCGCGACCACCCTCGACGAGTACCGCAAGTACATCGAGAAGGACGCGGCGCTCGAACGGCGATTCCAGCAGGTGCTGGTCGGCGAGCCATCGGTGGCCGACACCATCGGCATCCTGCGCGGCATCAAGGAACGCTACGAGGTGCACCACGGCGTGCGGATCACCGATTCCGCGCTGGTGGCGGCCGCGACGCTGTCGGACCGCTACATCACCTCGCGATTCCTGCCCGACAAGGCGATCGACCTGATCGATGAATCGGCGTCGCGCCTGCGGATGGAGATCGACTCGCGTCCCGTCGAGATCGACGAGATCGAGCGGGCGGTACGGCGCCTCGAGATCGAAGAGGTGGCGCTCGAGAAGGAGACCGACGCTGCGTCGAAGCAGCGGCTGGAGAAGCTGCGCCAGGAATTGGCCGACGACCGCGAGAAGCTCAGCCAGCTCACCACCCGCTGGCAGAACGAGAAGAACGCCCTCGATTCGGCGCGCGGGCTCAAGGAGCAGTTGGAGGCGCTGCGCGGGGAGTCGGAGCGGGCAGAGCGCGACGGTGATCTCGGCAAGGTCGCCGAGCTGCGGTACAAGCGCATTCCCGACCTGGAGAAGGAGCTCGCCGACGCCGAAAAGGCCAGTGCCGCAGCGTCCGACGGTGAGGTGATGCTCAACGAGGAGGTGACTCCCGACGACATCGCCGATGTCGTCTCGGCGTGGACCGGGGTGCCGGTCGGCCGGATGCTCGAAGGCGAGACGGCCAAGCTGCTGCGGATGGAAACCGAGGTAGCGGGGCGCGTCGTCGGGCAGGAAGAGGCGGTGCAGGCGGTCTCCGACGCGGTGCGCAGGGCGCGTGCCGGTGTCGCCGATCCGAACCGGCCGACGGGCTCGTTCCTGTTCGTCGGACCGACCGGCGTCGGCAAGACCGAGCTGGCGAAATCGCTGGCGGACTTCCTGTTCGCCGACGAGCGCGCCATGGTGCGTATCGACATGAGCGAGTACAGCGAGAAGCACTCGGTGGCCCGCCTCGTCGGCGCGCCGCCCGGATACGTCGGCTACGACCAGGGCGGCCAGCTCACCGAAGCGGTGCGCAGGCGGCCGTACTCGGTGGTGCTGTTCGACGAGATCGAGAAGGCGCACCCGGACGTCTTCGACATTTTGTTGCAAGTTCTCGACGAAGGCAGGCTCACCGACAGCCAGGGTCGCACGGTCGACTTCCGCAACACGATCCTGATCCTCACCTCCAATCTCGGCGCCGGTGGTGACCACGATCAGGTGATGGAGGCGGTGCGCCGCGCGTTCAAGCCGGAGTTCATCAACCGGCTCGACGATGTGGTGATGTTCCACGCGCTCGACGCGAAGCAACTGGAATCGATCGTCGACATCAACCTGCGTCAGCTGCAGAAACGGCTCTCGCAGCGCAGGTTGACCCTCGATGTCACCGAGGAGGCCAAGCAGTGGCTCGCCGTGCGCGGCTACGACCCGGCCTACGGCGCGCGACCGCTGCGCAGGCTGATCCAACAGGCCATCGGCGACAGCCTGGCCAAGGAACTCCTCTCCGGTTCGGTCGCCGACGGTGACACCGTCAAAGTGAGTGTGGACAACGCCACCGACAAGCTCGTCGTCGAACGCGAAGTTGTCCACAGCTCGTGATTTGTCCACAGCCCGGTGCGTAGGGACCTCCCAAACGCGCCGGGCTGTCCTACCCTGGAGCCCATGACGAACCCGAACGATCCGTGGGGGCAACGCCCGGAGGATTCGCCGACCGAACGGCTGGGTTCGCCGGGCTCCGACTCGACCACGCCGTACAAGGGCAATTCGTTCGACGAGTGGGGGCAACCGTCGAACCCGACGCAGGCGTTGCCGCCGCACGACGCGCAATGGGGTCCTTACGAAAGTGGTTACCCCGCGGCTCAACCCCCGCCGCAGCAGGCGCCGCCCGGCTACGACCAGGGCTATCCCGCCGGGCCGCCACCGGGTTATCCACCGCGTCCGCAGGATGGTGACCAGGAAGAACCGCCCAAACGCCACACCGGGTTGTGGATCGCCCTCGGCTTGGGCGTGCTGGCGTTGATCGCGGTCGGTGGGGTGCTGGCCGGGCTCGTGCTGAGCGGCAACGGCTCGAACGACAACACCGCTTCGGCACCGACGTCCACGCAACCGTTCGCCCCGCCGACGTTGAAACAGACCACGCCGGGCGCGCCGCCGAGCACGAGCGGACTCCCCGGTTTACCGGGCCTCGGCGGCGGCGAAGACCTCGGTGCCACCATGGGCAGCATCACCGCAAATACCGGCACCGAGATCACCATGAGCACCCTCGGCGGATCCGACGTTCGGGTGCTGATCGACGATGCCACCCAGGTGATCTCGCTGACCAGCACTAAGGCGAGCGAGCTTCCCGTCGGCGACATGGTTATGGTGCAGGGCGACAAGAACCCAGATGGGTCGATCCACGCCAAGATCATCATCAGTACGGCGTTGCCGGGCGGCCCCCGATGAGCGACCCGCGCGTCGAATCCCCGGTGCTACCGGGCAATCACGGCGACGGCTGGATAGGCTAGGCGACGATGACGGCTATGTGGTTCGGGTTAGCAGCGATCGCACTCGTGGGTGCGGTAGTTCTGCTGTATTTCGATCGGGTCCAGCGGCAGCGCACCGGACACGCGAGACAGGTGTGGGCGAAGTCCCAGGGCTACACCTACGTGTCGGTGGAGCCCGCCCTCGCCTCGACGTGGCGTCGTGGCGCGCTGGCCAAGCTCGGCTACCTCTCGGCGGTCGATGTGGTCTCCGGTATTCGCAAGGGCGAGAAGTTCGTGCTCTTCGACCTGGAGGACGCGGCGACCCTGGTGGCCGTGCGCCGCCAGATCGGCTCCGAGATCGACGTCGACATGCGGCTCAAGACCGCCGCGCCGCCGAAGGACCACGATCTGGAACTGCTCGGTGCCATCGGCGACCGGGTCGTGTTCGCCACCGATCCGGAGATCGCGCGCCACGCGGTAGATCAGCGGATGGTGGGCTTCATCGAGTCGCTGTCCGACACCGTGCAGATGCTGTGGAGTGAGGGCAACTGGACTCTCGGCATGCTGCCCGTCGGCAGTGGATCCAAGGACTGGGAGACCGCGATCGACGTGGTGCTCCGTCTGTCCGGGCTGCTGCACGTGCTGCCGCCGGTGGCCGAGCCCAACGAATACAACCGCCCGCGCTCGAGCGCCAATCTGGCGCCGGGCTTCCGGCCCGAGTACGACGAAGACGACGAGGAGCGCGAATTCGCTTCGGAGCGTGACGAATTCGCCGACGCCGAAGAGCGTGGCCGCGCCCGATTCCCCGGCCCCGACGAACTCGAGGCCGACGACGAGCCCTACGTCACCCGAGGCGCGGCGGCACGCCTGCCCGAGACCGACAAGCCCTACGACGGTCGTGGCGCCGCGGCCGGCATCGACGACGCCGAGCGCCCGCGCGGCGCTGCCGCCCGCCCGGACGACGACTCCTACGGCGGCGGCCGACCCCGCGACGATCGCGCCCCGATCGGCGGCCGTGCCCCCGCACTGCCCGCCGATTACGACCCCGATCTCGACGACCCCGAATTCGAAGACCAGCCCGCACCCGGCCGCCGCCCGCTCGGCGAACCGCCCAAGCGCCCGTCGCTGGCCGTGGTCCCCGAGCCGCGTCCCCGCACCGAGCCACCGCTCGACGACGCGGAACCGGGTCGGCCGGGCGGGCCGTTCCACCCGGGTTTCCGCCCGTACCAGGGCCCCGTACCGAAGTGATCCACCTGCCGCGGTAGTCGTCGCGGCACCTTCCTCGACCGGAATCGATCTGCGATGACCGATAGTCCTCTGCGCCTGCCCGGCGTACACCGCCCCGTCGCGATGATCACCGGACCGACGTCCGGCATCGGGCAGGGTTTCGCCCACCGCCTCGCGGCCCTCGGCTACGACCTGGTTCTCGTGGCCAGGAACGAACAACGACTACGGGAGCTCGCCGACGAGCTGGCCCGCCGTTTCGCCACCTCGTCCGAGGTTCTCGTCGCCGACCTGGCCGATGACGACGACCGCGCCCGTGTCGCCGCCCGCGCCGCGAGCGGCATCGAATTTCTCGTCAACAACGCGGGGTTCGCGCATTCGGGTGAGTTCTGGACGCTCGAGCCCGCTGAGCTGCAAGCCCAGCTCGACGTCAACGTCACCTCGGTCCTGCAACTCACCAGGGCGGCCCTGCCGCCGATGGTCGCGGCGGGCGCGGGTTCGATCGTGAATGTGGCGAGCGTGGCCGGGTTGATCCCCGGACGGGGGTCGACCTACTCGGCCTCCAAGGCCTACGTCGTATCCTTCACGGAGGGTTTGGCGGGTGGACTGGTGGGCACCGGTGTTCGCATCCAAGCGCTGTGCCCCGGATTTGTGCACACCGAGTTCCACGAGCGCGCCGGCATCGAGATGAGTTCCCTGCCCAAGCGCCTGTGGCTCGACGTCGATCAGGTCGTCGACGGGTGCTTACAAGATCTGGACTCCGGCCGGGTGATCAGCGTGCCCGGCGTGCAGTACAAGGTGCTCACCGCGGTTGCGGGCTTCGTCCCGCGCACCCTGGTGACCCGGATGAATCGCGGACTCTTCAACGCACGCGGAAGGACATGACTTAGATGATCGACCAAGCACGTCAGGCGCTCACGAAGGCCGATCGCGACCAGCTGGCCACCCTCGTGCGCGAGCTCGCGGTCGTGCACGGCAAGGTGACGCTGTCCTCGGGCAAGGAGGCCGACTACTACGTCGACCTGCGCCGCGCGACCCTGCACCACCAGGCCGCCCCGCTGATCGGCTCCCTGCTGCGCGAGCTCGTCGCCGACTGGGACTTCGACGCCGTCGGCGGGCTCACCATGGGCGCCGATCCGGTCGCGATGGCCGTGATGCACGCGCCGGGCCGCCCGATCGACGCGTTCGTGGTCCGCAAGGCCGCCAAGGCGCACGGCATGCAGCGCCAGATCGAGGGCCCCAACGTCGTCGGCAAGCGGGTGCTCGTCGTCGAGGACACCACCACCACCGGCAATTCGCCGCTCACCGCGGTGCGCGCGCTGCGTGACGCGGGCGCGATCGTGGTCGGCGTTGCCACCGTCGTCGACCGGGAAACCGGCGCTGACCAGGTGATCGCTGAGGAGGGGTTGGAATATCGATCCATCCTCGGCCTCGACGATCTTGCCCTGGGATAGCCTGAACAACGCCGAACCCGGACGACGACGTGGTCTGTCCGGACAGTCTGAAGGACGTGTGAGTCACCTGTGGTGAGCATTGCAGTAAACAAAGGTCGCGACAACGTTGCGATGCTCGGGATCGGTGCCTACCGTCCGCAGCGCATCGTCACCAACGCCGAAGTGTGCGAGACCCTCGACTCGACGCCCGACTGGATCTTCGAGCGCACCGGTATCCACAACCGTCGCTGGATCAGTGGCGACGAGACGATCCGGTCGATCTCCGTGGCCGCGGGTGAGCGCGCACTGAACAACACCCCGATCGATCGAAGCAAGATCGGCGCGGTCATCCTGTGCACCTCGAGCTGGCTCAAGCTCACCCCGCACGGAGCCCCCTCGGTGGCCTTCGACCTAGGGCTCAACGGTGTCGCCGCCTTCGACTTGACGTCCGGCTGTGGTGGCTTCTGCTACGGCCTCGGTGTCGCCGCCGACCTGATCCGTGCCGGTTCGTTCGACTACGTGCTGGTGATCGGCGCCGAGACGATGACCGTCGGCCTCGACCCCACCGACCGCGGCACCGCGATGATCTTCGGTGACGGTGCGGGCGCTGTGGTCGTCGGCCCGGCCGAGGACAACGGCATCTCCCCGACGGTCTGGGGCAGCGACGGCGAGAACGCCGAAGCCATCGCCCAGGACGTCGATTTCCTGGCGTACATGAACAAGGCCCAGGCCCTGCAGGGCACCGATCCGGCGGTCGAGGCCGTCGGCCGGATGTCGCTGCACATGGAGGGCCCGAAGGTCTTCCGCTGGGCCGCGGTCACCCTGCCGCGCGCGCTCTCGGCGGCGCTCGAGTCCTCCGGCGTGGCCAAGGAGGACATCGAGGTGTTCGTCCCGCACCAGGCCAACGCCCGGATCAACGAGCTGATGAAGAAGAACCTCGGCCTGGCCGAGGGTGTCCCGATCGCCAACGACATCGAGAACACCGGCAACACCTCCGCCGCCTCGGTGCCACTGGCGATCGAGGAAATGCTGGTCACCGGTAAGGCGAAGGGCGGTCAGCTCGCGCTGCTGCTCGGCTTCGGCGCGGGTCTGAGCTACGCGGGCCAAGTCGTCACCCTGCCGCCCGCCCCGAAGGAACCGAGCTTCTGACATGCGAAGGCTGCGCGTCGCTTACCTGGCGGCGGCGGCGGTCACCGTGTTCGGTGCCGTCACCGGCCGCGACCGCCTGCAATGGGTCGCCAAGCCACTGCTGATGCCGCTGCTCGCCGCCGACACGGTGACCAGCGGCGTCGAGCTGGATCCGGCCGAGCGTCGGTTGCTGCTCGGCTCGTTGGCCGCGGCCACCGTGGGTGACGTGCTGCTCCTTGATCCCGACGACGACCGCCGTCTCATCGCGGGCGCGTCGTCGTTCGCGGTCATGCAAACCGGCTACTCCCTGCTGTGGTGGAAACGGGGCGCTCGCCCGCGCCCTGAGATCGCCCTACCTCGAGTGGTGGCCTGGGTCGGCGCTGCGGGCCTGCTGCGTGCCAAAGCTCCGAACCTCGTCGTCCCGCTCACCGCCTACGGTGCGACGTTGGGCACGGCCGCGACGCTCGCTTCGGATCCAGCTCTCGCCCCGGATGCGAAAAACATCGCGGGCCTGAACATTCCGAACGCGGACCCACGCAGCGGCTACGGTCTCGGCGCCCTGCTGTTCACGATTTCGGACGGACTGATCGTCCTGCGCCGCCTGTTCGCCCGCGACGATCGCACCCGCCGGATCACCGAAGGCGCCATTCTGGCCACCTACACCGCCGCGCAATACCTGCTCACGGAGCCGCCGCCCCAGCACCGCTGATTTCTGGGAGGCAGCGCCGTCACATGGCGCTTACTTCTGTGTTGTCGCGATGCAACACCTCGCGCGCACGCTTCCTAGATGAGCGGGGAAGCGCAGTTCATCGAGGTGCACGGGTATCGCCGGGCGTTCAGGATGGCCGGAACCGGTCCGCCGCTGCTGCTCATCCACGGCATCACCGACAGCTCCCTGACCTGGGCGCCGGTTTTCGACGCGTTGGCCGAGCACTACACCGTGATCGCGCCCGACCTGCTCGGCCACGGTGATTCCGATAAACCGCGTGGCGACTACGCCGTGGCGGCCTATGCCAACGGCATGCGCGATCTGCTCAGCATCCTCGGGATCGAGCGGATCACTGTCGTCGGGCACTCACTCGGCGGCGGGGTGGCCATGCAGTTCGCCTACCAGTTCCCCGAGAAGGTGGAGCGGATCGCGCTGGTGTGCCCGGCCGGGATGGGCGCGGGTGTGCATCCCGCTTTCCGGCTCGCGACGCTGGCAGGCGCGGGCCCAGCCCTGAAGGCGATCACCAGTTGGCCGGTCCGCACCGCGGTGCGCGCCGCGATTCCGGTGGTGACGGCGGCGGGTGGACTCGGCCTCGGCCCCGACGCCGAATACGTGCTCAGCCTCTACGGCCACCTCTCCGACGCCGGCGCCCGCAATGCCTTTCTGCGCACCATTCGCGCCGCGGCCGACCGTCGCGGCCAGACCATCACCATGCTCGACCGCGGCTACCTCGCCGCCCACCTCCCGACGCTGGTCGTCGGCGGCACCCGCGACACCGTCATCCCGTCGGGTCACGCCGATCGCGCTCACCGCGCCTTCCCCGGCAGTCGCATCGAAATCTTCGTCGGCGCAGGCCATTTCCCCCACCACTTCGACCCGACCCGCTTCGTCGAACTGATTCTCTCCTTCATCGAGGAGACCGAGCCCGCGGTCTTCGACCCCCTCCGCTGGCAGCGCACTCTCCGCCGCGGCCGCCCGATCGTCGGCCTCCCGTCACCCACACCGTCGAACGCACCCGTGCCGTCGGTCGAGCCCGCACCGTCGGTCGAGCCCCCGCCCACGAACACACCCGCGCTCACAGCACCAGGATGATCCGATCGCGGTCCTGCGGGTCCACCCGAATCGGAACCGTCTCTCCCACAACCATTCTCGCCTTGTGTACCGGCATCACATCCACCACGATCGTCCCGTGGTAGCTCTCGGCCCCCGGCACCGTGAGCTCCACATCGAACTCGGTCAGTTCACTCGCGTGATCGGTCCGACTCAACGGATGCACCCCATCGATCCGCGCCCACCCCTCCAGCCCGTGCTTGCGCAGCTGCCGATCCGCCCGCGTCGGCATAGAAGCCCACGCCATCGCGATCCCGCACGCCGAGCCGAACAACCCGACCATGATCATCACCTGATACGGCAGGGTCCCCGGCGGTGCGTGGGGAGCCAACCACGCCAGCCACACCGCGAGCGCGATCAGATACCCCGCCACGACGCCGACCAGCGCCCGCGATACCCGCTCATGATCCATCTCGCTCACCACCCGAAGTCGGTGTTCTTCCAGGGTAAGCGCCCTGCGGCCGCCGCGATTACCCTTGGTCCATGAGCTATCCGCCCCAGGGCTATTACCCGCGCCCGCCGGAGCACCCCGAGTCGACGACGGTCCTCATCCTCGGCATCCTCGGACTGGCCCTGTGTGGCCTGTGTGCCCCGTTCGCCTGGGTGAAGGGGCGCAAGGTCGTCGCCGAGATCGATGCCTCCGGCGGGCAGCTCGGTGGCCGCTCGCAGGCCAACGCCGGCTACATCATGGGCATCGTCGGCAGCTGCGTCCTCGGTGTGTCGATCCTCGTCGTGGCCGGTTCGGTACTGCTGCTGGTAATGACGGCCGATTCTTCGACCTACTGAGCTCCCACCTAGCATTGCCGGGTGAATGAACCAGAGGTCGCGGGCCCGACCGAGTGGGGCGAGCACCCGCACGGCCTCGGTCCGTGGGAGCAGGAATACGACACTCCCGCCCCTGCCGACGCCCGCTATGACCCCGTCCTGCTGGCCGAAGGCGACCGCCGCAATGTCGTCGACGCCTACCGCTACTGGACCCGCGAGGCGATCGTCGCCGACATCGATGCCCGCCGGTTCCCCTTCCATGTGGCCATCGAGAACTTCGGCCACGACGCCAATATCGGCACCGTCGTGCGCACCGCAAATGCCTTCGCGGCGGCGGCGGTACACATCGTCGGCAGGCGGCGCTGGAACCGCCGCGGCGCCATGGTCACCGACCGCTATCAGCACCTCGTCCACCACAGCGACCTCGCCGAACTGCGTGAATTCGCCACGCGCGAGGGTCTGACGGTTGTTGCCGTCGACAATGTGCCCGGCGCGGTCCCGCTGGAAACAGCCGATCTGCCGCGCAACTGCATGCTGCTGTTCGGCCAGGAGGGCCCCGGCGTCAGTGATGACGCGAAAGACGCAGCGGCCCTGACTGTTTCGATCGCCCAGTTCGGATCTACCCGCAGCATCAACGCCGGTGTGGCCGCGGGCATCGCCATGCACGCCTGGATCCGTCAACACGCCGACCTGTCCGCGGCCTGGTAACGGAATGGGCACGGAATGTCGGTACCACCTGGCACCATGGAGCCATGACCTCGCGCAGCGGCCGGCGCCCCCAGCCCACTGATCGCGCCGGATCCATGCCCACCCCGGCGCTGTGGTCCGAGCGTGCCGATATGGCCGAGTCCGCGATCATCTCGCGGCATCTGCGAATGCTGTGGGGTTGTCCCGGAACGGAATTGGGTGTTGTCGGCTGGCCGGCGACCCGCCGCGAACGGGGCTTCGCGGGCTGGCACTACTGGTGGCAGGCCCACCTGCTCGATGTGGCGGTCGACGCCGCCAATCGCGTGCCCACCCCCGCCCGGCGCAGGCGCATCGGCGCGATCGCCCGCGCCATCCGGCTGCGCAACCTCACCGGCTGGACCAACCGCTACTACGACGACATGGCCTGGCTGGCCATCGCACTGGAACGCGCCGAGCGCACCCAGGAACTCACCTCGGCCCGCAGCGGCCTGCTCGCCCTGGAACAGAAGCTCTACAGCGCCTGGGAACCCGAGGTCGGCGGCGGCATTCCATGGCGGATCAAATCGGACTTCTTCAATGCCCCCGCCAACGGCCCGGCGGGCATTGCCCTCTTGCGCCTCGGTCGCGTGGAGCGCGCCCGCGAGATGGCCGACTGGATCGACGCCACCCTCCGCGACTCCGAATCCGGCCTGATCCTCGACGGCATCCACCTACCCTCCGGTGAGATCGAACGTCCGGTGTTCAGCTACTGCCAGGGTGTCGTCCTCGGCCTGGAAGCCGAGCTCGCCGTGCACACCGACGACGACGAACGTCATATCGAACGGGTCAGTTCACTGCTGGCCGCGGTGGAAGAACACATGACCACCCGCCTGGTGATCAACGGCGGCGGCGGCGGTGACGGCGGCCTGTTCAACGGCGTGCTGGCGCGCTACCTCGCGGTGGTCGCCCTGATGTTGCCGGGCGAGGGCAAGCAGGCCGAAACCGATCGGCGCACCGCCGCTGCCATCGTCAAAGCCTCGGCCACCGCCGCCTGGGCCAATCGGCTCGAGGTCGAGGGCGAGCCGCTGTTCGGGTACGACTGGTGCAAACCGGCCCGGCTACCCGGCGGCACGGCGGGCGCGGGCAAGTTCACCCCGGGCGGTTCGGTGACGGCCTCGGCGGTGCCGGAACGCGACTTGTCCGTGCAGCTGGCCGGCTGGATGCTGATGGAAGCGGCCTACCAGGTCAGCGCGGCCGGGCTGTAGCTCAGCGCTCGGCGTCGCCCGCGATGCTCGGCTCGAGGTCGTAATCGTCGACCGGCCGCGCCATCTCCTGGCGATAGTGCCGGATACCGAGGAGGGTGCCGATGATCAGACCCACGATCAGCGTGCCGATCACGACGGGCATCAGCCACGGCACCTGCTCGAGGAACTCGCCCGCGTAATACCCGATCAACAACAGCACCGGCGCCCAGATGACCGCGCCGAGCGTGCTGGCGACGGTGTAGCGCCGGTGATCCATCCCGGCCGCGCCCGCCACCATCGGGCACAGCGTGCGCACCCACGGAATCCAGCGGGCCACCAGCACCGCCAGGAACCCGTGCCGTTCGAGCAGACCGGTGACCTTGGCCAGATTCTTGGTGTTGATATAGCGGCCGTTCTTCCGCGCCACCAGGCGATGCCCGGTACGCGCCCCGACGACATAGCCCACCTGATTACCCGCGATCGCCGCGAGCATGGTGCCCACCGACAACGCCCAGACCTGCGCTTCGCCATTGGCATGCGAGGCGAGCACGATGCCCGCGGTGATCAGCATCGAATCACCGGGCAGGAACAGCCCGATGATGAACGCACATTCGAGAAAGACGAAAACGAGCACCACCGTGCAGACCACAGCGGGGCCTGCCGAGATCAGCGGATCGAAGCTGCCCATAGCGAGGGTCGACGGTACTGCGGTCACAGGGATCAGTGCGTCTCGTTCGTCGAAGCAGCCAGCTCGCCGCTCTGGGCCGACGCGGCCGGTGCGTTGCGGCGCTCGAGCACCTTCTTACCGACCGTGATGATCGCGGGCAGGATCGAGACGAACACGATCAGCAGGAAGATTCCCTCGATGTGGTCGCGGATGAACGGCACATTGCCGAGGAAGTAGCCCAGAATCGTGACGCCGCCACCCCACAGCACCGCGCCGACGATGTCGAACGCCACGTACTTGCGGTAGCTCATCTGCGACACACCGGCCAGCACCGGCATGAACGTGCGCACGATCGGCACGAACCTGGCCAGGATGATGGTCTTGGGGCCGTGTTTTTCGAAGAACTCGTGCGTCTCGGTGACGTAGTGCTTCTTGAAGAAGCGGCTGTCTTCCTTGTTGAAGATGGCCGGACCGATCTTTCGGCCGATCCAATACGCACACTGGTCGCCGAGGAAGGCTGTGAGAATCACCAACGGTACGAGGACCCAGATCGAGAGGGTCGAGCCCGGTTGCGCGGCGAGCATGCCGCCGGTGAACAGCAGCGAGTCACCTGGCAGCAACGGGAACAGCAAACCGGTCTCGATGAAGACAATCGCCAGGATGGCGGGCAGCACCGCGTTCGCGAGCCAGGTCTCCTGGAGTAGATACATCGGGTCCAGCAACTGGGTCAACGCAAGGTTGGTCGTCACCGCATCGGATACCGCCAGCAAAGTCACGGCCCCCACAGTACCGGTCCGATCTGTGACACGAGTGCCCTGCGGGTGAACCTCGGCCCACCGGGTGATCTCGCGTTCGTCTTCCTAATTTAGGGTGTGGCCTGACAGAATTGGTTTTTGCTCCCCACAAGACGGAGGTCACTGCTGTGCCTATCGCGACCCCGGAGGTCTACGCCGAGATGCTCGGCCGGGCCAAGGCGCACTCGTTCGCATTCCCGGCTATCAACTGCACCTCGTCGGAGACGATCAACGCCGCCATCAAGGGCTTCGCCGACGCCGGCAGTGACGGCATCATCCAGTTCTCCACCGGTGGCGCCGAATTCGCTTCGGGCCTCGGCGTGAAGGACATGGTCACCGGCGCGGTGGCGCTGGCCGAGTACGCGCACGTCATCGCCGCGAAGTACGACGTGACGATCGCGCTGCACACCGATCACTGCCCCAAGGACAAGCTGGACACCTACGTGCGTCCGCTGATCGCGATCTCGCAGGAGCGCGTGAACAACGGCCAGAACCCGCTGTTCCAGTCGCACATGTGGGACGGCTCGGCCATCCCGATCGACGAGAACCTCGAAATCGCCAAGGAACTGCTGAAGGCCTGTCAGTCGGCCAACATCATTCTTGAGGTCGAGATCGGTGTCGTCGGCGGCGAGGAAGACGGCGTCGAGGCCGAGATCAACGACAAGCTCTACACCTCGCCCGAGGACTTCCAGAAGACCATCGAGGCGCTCGGTGCGGGCGAGAACGGGCAGTACCTGCTGGCCGCCACCTTCGGCAACGTGCACGGTGTGTACAAGCCGGGCAACGTGGTGCTCAAGCCCGAGGTGCTGGCCGAGGGTCAGCGCGTAGCCGCGGAGAAGCTGGGCCTCGAGTCCGGTGCGCAGCCGTTCGACTTCGTCTTCCACGGTGGTTCGGGCTCGCTGAAGTCCGAGATCGAGGACTCGCTGCGCTACGGCGTGGTGAAGATGAACGTCGACACCGACACCCAGTACGCCTTCACCCGCCCGGTCGCCGGTCACATGCTCGCCAACTACGACGGTGTGCTGAAGATCGACGGTGAGGTCGGCAACAAGAAGGTCTACGACCCGCGCAGCTACCTGAAGAAGGCCGAGACCTCGATGGCCGCGCGCGTGACCGAGGCCTGCAACGACCTGAAGTCGGCCGGACGCTCCGTCAGCGGTTCCTGATTTTCGCACCAACAAACGGGGCCCGAGCTCATGAGTCTTGATGTCCGTGTGCTCGGGCCCGTTCGACTGCTCGTCGGCGGCGAGCCGGTAGCGGTCGGCGGGCCCAAGCCGCGCGCTCTCCTTGCCGCGCTCACCGTCAACCGGCGGCGCGCGGTGTCTTCTGCTGTGCTTGCCGAGATGGTATGGAACGAGGATCCGCCGGATTCCTACGCCGCCAGCCTGCAGGTGTTCGTGTCGAATATTCGCAAGGCACTGCGCAACGCGGGGATCGATTCGGCGCAGGTGTTGCGGACCGAGGGCGCGGGGTATCGGCTCGAAATCCCCGACACCGCCTGTGATCTCGGCCGGTTCGAGAGTGCGCGCGAAGCCGGTACGCGGTGTTTGGACGTGGGCGACCACCCCGGTGCCGCCAATCTTTTCGGTGCGGCACTGCGGGAATGGACCGGGCGGGCGCTGGCCGATCTGGCCGGATTGCAGTTCGCCGACGGTTTCGCCACCGCGATGAACGAGGAGCGGCTGCTCGCCGTCTCCGCCCGCGTCGACGCTGAAATCGCCTGCGGGCGCGCTTCTTCGGTGATCGGCGAGCTGGTGTCGATGACCAACGAACATCCGCTGCGCGAGCCGCTGTGGGGCCAGCTGATCACCGCGCTGTACCTGTCCGGGCGGCAGGCCGATGCGTTGGAGGCTTGCCGTCGGGTGCGTGGTGTCCTCGCCGAGGAGCTGGGCATCGATCCCGGAGCCGCATTGATCGAGCTGGAGCGGCAGGTTCTGCGGCAGGAGCCGTTGAATGTGTTGGCTTCCAGGCGGTCTGATCAGGTGGCCGCGGCGATGACCGAGACTGTGACCGAGGTTCCACAGTCGATCCGGAACGGCAATCTGCGATTCGCCGATGGGCGTACGCTGCCGATTCCGCACGGGGGGATCCGGATCGGCCGGATGACGGACAACGAGCTGGTGCTCGATGATCCGAAGGCCAGTCGGTATCACGCACACATCATGCCCAGCCGGGCCGGGTTGTTGATCAAGGATCTGCACTCGGCCAACGGGGTTTATGTCAATGAGGTGCCGATTGATAGCGGTGCGTTGTTGGCCGATGGGGATGTAATCCGTATCGGTGGGACCGTTTTGGTGTTCATCGCCGTGAAGTAGGGGTGTCCGCGGCCTCGAGGGTGCAGGCCGCGGACACGGGGTATTTATCGGGGTTACGTCAGGCGGATTTCGGCTGCTGCTCGGCCGAAGAGCTTGCGGCCCTCGGAGATTCCGCTCAACAGGACTGTTGCCGCGCGGCGGTCGGAGTCTATCGACTTGATCTTTCCGGAGAACTCGATGACGCCTGCCTCGGCGGGGGGAACCGGGACGAATCCCGAGAAGCGGACGCTCAGCTTCTCGATGGCGGTGGGGTCGCCGAGCCAATCGGTCAGGTACTGCGCGGCCAGGCCCATGGTGAGTAGACCGTGGGCCACCACGGTGGGCAGGCCCGCAAGTTCGGCTGCGCGATCGCTGAAGTGGATCGGGTTGGGGTCGCCGGAGACGCCTGCGTAATTGGCCAGGTCGCCGCGGGTCAGGCGGGCGGTGGCGGGGGGAAGTTCGGTTCCCTTTGCCAGAGTGTCGAATTCGGGGGTGGTGTTGACCGCTACGGTTTCGCGCTGGGGGAGGGCGGGGGCGGGGCCGGTGAGGCGGATCAGGGGGTCGCCGGTGCCGTCGCCGCCGACGGTGTCGGGGTGCGGGTGCATGCTGATGTTCTCGACGGCCTCGACGATATTGGGGTCCACCTCGACACCGCGGCGGGCCACGATCATGGTGGTGCCCTGCACGGCGACCTGGCCGTGCTGGTTGCGCAGCGTGAAGCCGACGTTGATGAAGTCGTTGTCGCTGAACTGGCGGATCGACTCGATCTCGAGCTCGGTGCTGATCCGGTCGCCGGCCAGCATCGGCTGGAACAGCTCGAACACCTGGTCGGTCTGCAGCACCTGCGACAGGTCGTACTCGCTGAGCACGCTGTCGAGCAGGGCGCGGGTGGCCGTCATGCCGATCACCGAGGCGAAGGTCGGCGGGGCGATCACGCCGTCGTAGCCGAGCTTGCGCGCGTCGACTTCCTGCTGATGGGCCGGGTGCAGGTTCTGCACCGCCCTGGCGAATTCTCGGATCTTCTCGCGGCCGACTTCGTAGTGATCGCGGAACCCGAAGCGCCGACCGACCGGTGTCGCATCCGGGACCACAGCATCGATGTCCGGCTGCTCCACTGTCTGTTCCCTGCTCATGATCCAGAAAACTTACTTGTTTACTGGTCTGGATCACCAGTTATGTGTGACCCGTCATAGCAGGCAGAAGTGCCCACTAGGACGGGTCGAGGCACGATCAGGGGGTACCCGCGGGATCACACACCTTCCAGCTACCGTCGGTGCGCTGCAGGTCGAACGTCCGCGCGGTCCGCTTCGACGGATCCGCCGAGGTGTACACCGTGGCCTGAGCCAGCGCGGTGTCGCCGGTGATCCGCACCGCGTCCACACTGTCGACGACCGGGATGGAACCGCGCTCGGTCGAGACTTCGTGCACGCCCTTGAACTGTTCGGCGGTGATGCCCTGATAGAACGTGTGCAGCTCGCCGCACGTGCTCGCCCGCAGGTCCTCCAGGTCACCGCTGCGCAGCGCGTCGGTGTAGTCCCCGATCACGGCCTTCACCTGGCCCTCGGGCGAATCGTCGGTGCCGCCCATCAACGCCACGACTGTCGCGATCAAGGCGACGACCAGCACCGCGGCACCACCGGCGGCCAGCAGCCATTTTTTCGACTGCTTCGCGCCGGGTTCGGCCGGGGCCTCGCCCTGCGCCCCGATGCGCTGGGGCGGCGCGACCTGCCGCTGCCCCTCCGCCAACTGCTGCGCGGGTCTAGTGGGCTGAATGTCGGCAGGCGAAGGCGCCGATCCACCCGTCCGCTGCGGCGCACCCGGCCCGCGCGGCGGTGAAGGCTGAGTCTCTTCGACCCCCAGCTGCTCCGCACCGCGCGGACCCTGCGGGCCGGGGCCCGTCGGACCCTGCTGGCCGAGTCCCTGTTGTCCCGAGCCGACCGGCGCCTGCTGCCCCGGTCCACCGGGCCTGGGGCCGACAGGTCCTTGCTGCGGACCGCGCGGCGGCCCTTGCTGACCCGGGCCCGCCGGCCCGTGTTGCCCCGGACCGGCAGGGGACTGGCCCGGACCGGCGGGTCCGAGCTGGCCGGGCCCCGGCTGTCCGGCCTGCCGTGGTCCGGCCGGACCACGCGGCGTATTCGGCGGCGGAGTCATCGCCGGCCGTCCACCGGCGGGCGGCACCACCCGATCGGTCCCACCCGGACCGGCGGTCTTCGCCCGCTGTACCGGCATGGCGGTAGTCGGCGAATCCGCAGACGCCACCTTCATCGCCACGGTCTGATCCTCGGAAGAGGGGCCGTTGCCCGTCGGCTTGCTCGTGCTGAACTTCTCTGTCGCCTCGACGTCGACCGGCTTGTCGTCCCGCGAGGCCGCCGCTGCAGCCTCGGACGAATCGGCGTCGGGCACTTCGGCCGAAGCGGCAGTCGGGTCTTCTTCGGGCTCTGCCGCCGGGGCAGCACTGCGAGTGGTCTCGGACTCCTTCGAATCAGCCTCGGCCGCAGTCTTATCGGTGTCGCTCGGGGGCGCACCGCCGTCCTGCACGCGGGTGCCGGAGTCGCCGTCGGCCTTCGGGTCCCGAGCTTCCGACTGCTCGTCGGATCCGTCGGTCCCTGCCGCTACCGCGGCACCTGCGGCCGCACCCGCCGCCGCGGCAACCGAGCCGAGTTCGGACTTGTCGCTCGGTGCGGAGGCATTGTCGTCCGCCGCGTCTGCTGGGTCGATGGTGAGATCAGCCCGGCTCATCGCGGCCGTCGGTACATCCGCTTGAGCCGACTTCGCTTGGTCGCCACCTATTTTCACCGTGCTGTCATCCGCCGAGCCACGTCCAGCCGCCGGACTCCGCCCGGGAATCGACATCGCGGTCGTCGGTGCGTCCGGGCCCGCGAGATCAGCGTCCTGCTCGGCACGAGGCGCGGAGCTCGGAGCGTCCGGCTTGCCGCCCTGATTCTTGCCGGGTAATCCCTTCGCCAGCCCGGCCAACGGCGACCCGGCACCGGCCGAATCCTGCTCCGGTCCTTGCTCTCCCGGCCGCCCCGCAGGGGCGTTCCCTTGCCGACCGACCGGTGCCGGTCCGCCGGGTCCGCTCACACGCGGAGCGCCGCCCGGTCCGGCAGGGCGCGGTCCCGCGTTACCCGGCCCGCCTGGCTGCCGAGCACCGGGCGCGCCGGCAGGGCCGCCTCCTACTCGTGGTCTACCAGCCTGCGAGCCCGGTCCACCATTGGGCCCGCGTCCACCGCCTTGCGACGGCCCGCGTCCCGCTTGGGGTCCGTTCACCGGGCCGGGCCCACCGGCCGGAGCCCCGGGCCGTGGTCCACCCTGGCCCGGATGCTGTTGTGCACCAGGCGCGTTGCCAGGTCGACCCGAAAATTGCTGTGCGCCGGGCGCATTGCCCGGCTGTCCCGCGCCGGGGCCGCTACCCGGCCGCGAACCACCTGGCGTGAACCCTGGCCGACCCCAGGACTGCTGAGCCCCCGGACCCGAAGGCTGTTGTCCACCAGGTGTATTCCCCGACCGCGCGGAGCCCTGCCCCACACCGGGTGCGGCGCCGCCCGGTCGTCCACCGGCGGGATTGCCCTGCGGAGCCCGAGATCCACCCTGCGGGGATCCGCCCCCATTGCCCTGCGCGCTTGCTCGAGGTCCATCCGCACCGGGGCCACCCGAGCGCTGCGGACCACCGGGCTGATCACCCTGCCCCGCGGCAGGGGGCGTCCCACCGGAACGAGCGTCCTGCACGCGCGCGGCATCATCGGGCTGACGCGGCAGATCCCCTCGCCGAATCACCACCGTCTGGTCCGCACTCACCGGCGCCCTCGTCGCGCGGTCCGGCTCGGTGACCGACTCCGGTGCGCCGGGAGGAGACGCGGACGAATCGTCACGCTGGCCGGGCGCGCCGGGACCGGCAGACTTTGCTGCCGGGTTGTTCTCGTCGGTCGGGTCGGACACCTCTGTACCCCTCGCTCAGGCTCGAACGTTGCACTCTGCGCTCAGCCTAATAGGCACGGACGCGAAGCGGTCCCAACTCTCGCGCGCACGGTCGTAGCGAAGGCGGAGGTACGCCCGGCGAGCGGCTCCCAGTCGGGTGCGTTTCGCGGGAATGCGGCGCGTGGGGGAGCGCTGCGGCGGGCCGGTCGGCGCCCGCAGGACCCTCGGTGCACAATGAACCCATGACCTCCTTCGGTGACCTGCTCGGACCGCAGCCGGTCCTCCTTCCCGAACTGACCGACGCCGAAGACGCCATTGCCGCGGGCACCGACCCCGTCGAGGTCGCCGCGCAATACCCGGCCGCATCGATCGCATGGGCCCAGCTGGCAGAGGCCGCTCTGAAGCGCGCCGGTGGCGAGGTGAACCACGACACCGTCGCCGCGTACGCCTTCGCCCGCACCGGTTACCACCGCGGCCTCGACCTGCTGCGTCGCAACGGCTGGAAGGGTTTCGGCCCCGTCCCGTGGAGCCACGAAGCCAACCAGGGGTTCCTGCGCAGCGTCGGCGCGCTGGCGAGCGCCGCGAAGACGATCGGCGAGACCGAGGAGTACGCCCGCTGCCTCGACCTGCTCGAAGACTGCGATCCGCGCGCGGCGAGCGAACTCGGCCTGGACTGAGTCAGCGGTCGGGTCCGAGTCGTAGGTGAGCGAACACAGGCCATTCGTCGCCGTCGCCACTCCGGTGGTCGCGGCCGCCAAGGTCAGCACCGTCGGCCGGTACCGGGCGTCGATCGAGCGCCTGCGGCTCTCGGCGGTCCCGATCATCCAGTGCGCGCTCGGCGCCGCGCTGGCCTGGTTCATCGCCCACAACCTCATCGGCCACGTCGAACCGTTCTTCGCGCCGACCGCCGCGGTGGTCTCCATCGGCGTCTCGTTCGGTGCGCGAGTGCGCCGGTCGGTGGAACTGGTGGTGGGTGTCGCGGTGGGCATCGGCATCGGTGACCTGTTCATCGCCCAGGTAGGCACCGGTGTCTGGCAGGTGGCTCTGGTGGTCGGCGGCGCTATGTCGGTGTCGATCTTTCTCGGCAGCGGCGCGCTCATGACGATCCAGGCTGCTGGTTCGGCCGTGCTGGTCTCGACCTTGAATCAGGCGCCCGGCGCGGGCCCCAACCGCATGATCGACGCCTTGATCGGCGGACTCGTCGGCGTGCTGATGGTCGCGCTGATCCCGCTGCATCCGGTGCGCCGCGCCCGCGAACATGCCGCCGACGTGCTGTCGGTGATGAGTAAATCGATGATCACCTGCGCCGAGGGCCTGCTCGAACAGAACTCGACGAAGGTGTCCGACTCGCTGTCGGCGGTGCGTGACACCCAGCCCAAGATCGACGCTCTCCGCGACGCGCTCGCGGGCGGCCGTGAGATCAGCCGCATCTCACCGCTGTACTGGAATTCCCGAAAACGCTTGGAACGCATCCACAACGCGGCCGACCCGCTCGACAACGCCGTCCGCAATACCCGTGTACTGCTTCGCCGTTCGCTCACCCTCGTCCGTGACGACGAGGTCCTCGATCCGCGCTTGATCGACCTTCTCGACCAGTTGGGCCACGCCACCGACGTGGTCCGCAAGATGATGCTCGCCGACCCGGGCGAACAACCCGATCAGGCCGAAGCCCTCAAGTCGGTGCGCAGCGTCGCCAAAGGCGCCCGCCCCGAACTCGTTGTCGGGGCGGGATTGTCGGCGCACGTGGTGTTCGCGCAGCTTCGTTCGATCGTGGTGGATCTGATGGTGGTGTGTGGGATGCAGCGCATCTCGGCGATCGCACTGCTCCCACCCACCGTGCCCAATCCGTATGTGACGCCCGAGGAGTGACTCAGTCGCCGACGGGGGAAACGCGCGGGCGTCCCGAACGCAGCGAGAAACGCTTGCGATCGAAATCCCACGCCCGGTAGATCGGCCACTGCGAGGTGTGCATGATCCAGGCGCCGGTGATCACCGCACGATGGAACGGCACGACGGCGTAGCCCTGGTTGGCGATGGTCTGTAGCCCGCGCAGCTGGTATTTCCACCACACGCTCGGCGGGGTCTTGCGGCGGCGTGCGGAGATCTCGGCCCGCAACGTCGGCAGCTGGTCGATGCGCAGCTTCGCCTTCGAGAGGCACAGCGCCAGATCGAGGTCTTCGTGCAGGTCACGGCGGGTAGTGGTGGCCGAACGCACCTGCTCCCACGCCGAGCGCCGGATCGCCATATTGGCGCCGTGCACATTGCCGACGGGCTGGCTCTTGATCAGCCCGAGCCGCTCCTGGCCGCCGATCGCGGCGGCGAGGAAGATGCCGATCGGGGAGTCGTGATAGGTGCTGATGCCGGTCACCGCCTCGGTGTCCGGGTGGGAGTCGAGGTGGGCGCGCACGGTGGCGCCCCACTCGGGGGAGACGAGGGTGTCGGCGTCGATGCGGCCGAGGATGTCGCCGCGCGCCTTGTCGAAACCGGTGTTGCGAGCGAACGCGACGCCGGGCTGCGGCTCGGAGATCAGTTCGATCTGGGGATGTCGAGCGGCTAGTTCGGCGACGATCTCGCGGGTGTCGTCGGTGCTGCCGTTGTCGACGACCACGATCTCATCGATCGCATCCTGGCTGACGAGGCGCTCGAGGCATGCGGCGATAACCGCTGCTTCGTCGAGTGTCGGGATGACGACGGACAGGACAGCGGACGATTCGGTAGAGCTCATACGCAATTTCCGTTCCAGGGTCGATTTTGACCCGAGGCTATCAACGCCAGAATCGGGTCAATTGGCCGCCGTACGCAGCCCACACCTCAGGTACCCCCGAGAGTTCGAACAATGCGTAAACACCGTTGAAGAACACCTGGTTGAGCGGCGTGAAGAAGATGACCGCGAACAGGATCAGCATGCCGTACGGCTTGAACTGATCGAGCGAGCGCCGTGTCTGGTAGCTCAGCGACGGCTCGATGATCCCGTAGCCGTCCAGCCCCGGAACCGGAAGAACGTTCAGCAGAAACGCGGTGATCTGCAAAAACGCCAGAAAACTGAGCCCGCACCAGAACGCGGCATGCTCGGTGACCGATCCGAAAGCCCGGATCACGATCAGCAGCACCACCGCGCACAGCGCGTTCGATGCCGGCCCGACCGCGCTCACCAGGCGTTGCACACTCGTCTTGAACCGTGTCGTGTCGACATACACCGCGCCGCCGGGCAAACCGATCCCGCCGAGCGCGATGAATACCAGCGGCAGGCCGATCGACAGCACCGGGTGGCTGTACTTCAGCGGATTCAGCGTGAGATACCCACGCACCTCCACTTCGTGATCGCCCGCTCGCCACGCCACGTACGCGTGGGAGAACTCGTGCAGGCACAAACTGATGATCCAGCCGAACACCACGAGCAGGAACACGCCGACCTTGGCGCGCACCGAGTCGATGTCGGCGTCCCAGGCGAGTGCACCGCCGCCCACGGTGACCAGCACGATCAGCAGGAAAACCGGGCTCGGCCGGACCGCGCTGTGCCCGGACCGCCGTTCCGAGGGGAAGGAGTAAGTCATCGCACCAGTAACCAGGGTTGTTCGAATCGATAGAACGTCGAGCGGGGAACGGTGCGTTCGGCGGTGATCCCGTCGCGGGTGACCACGGCCCGCGGCGTGCCGAGTTGGGCGGCGCGACCGGAAACCCAGGTGCGCTTGCGCAGACCTTTACGCACTCGCGCGCGGACGCCGGGCATGGTCATCGTCGGCGAGATCAGCATCGTGGTGACTTTGCCGGTGAACAGCAGCGTGTCGTCGACATAGGCTTCGCCTTCGAGCTTCTCGCCGTCGACGCCGGTGATGCTCGCGCGCCCGACCAGCACGGTGCCGGTGTCGTCACGGATCAGCGGCGTCTCGATCGCCCGGCCCTCCACCGCTCGCTTCGCGGCGCCGTTCCCGGTTCCGGTCTGATAGACCCGCGAGGCGTAGGTGGTATCGACGGGCACGAAACCGACTTCGACGTGCAACCGCTCGGTGCGCATCAAATGGGTGAGCACGGCGGCGAGCGAGGCATCGGCGCCGAGCACGATCAGGCGCGGGAGGCTGTCGGCGGCCAGCACCGGCAGCAGCTCATCGATCACCGCGACATCGGGAACCCGCCCGGTCTGGGTATTGGGTAACGAGGAGAGGGCGATCGGGACCGGCATTTCACCGCATCGGAGAACATGGGTACTCAAACTGCGGTACACCCTCCTCGGTCACGCAAACTCACTGCCGACTGGTAACCGTAACCGATCAGGGCAGGTGCGGTAGGGCGGGGTCGGCGCGCTCCGCAGGGCAGGTCGACAGGACCTGATCAGGCGTCGGCTAGACTGTGTCTCCGGCCGCCGCCTCAGTGTTAGACGCGCCAGCGTCTACGGCAGGTAGCTGCAGTGCCGCGTGCGCTGCCGTCGATCTGTAGGAGACTCCGAAATGCCGGCAATCGTCCTCATCGGTGCCCAATGGGGCGACGAGGGTAAGGGCAAAGCTACAGACCTGCTCGGTGAGCGGTTGCAGTGGGTGGTCCGATACCAAGGCGGCAACAACGCCGGTCACACGGTAGTTCTCCCCAATGGCGACAAGTTCGCGCTGCACCTGATTCCGTCCGGCATCCTCACCCCTGGCGTCAAGAACGTCATCGGTAACGGTGTCGTCGTCGATCCCGGCGTGCTGCTCGACGAACTCGCCGGTCTGGAAGAGCGCGGAGTCGATACCTCCGGCCTGCTGCTCTCCGCGGACGCGCACCTGATCATGCCGTACCACGTGGCCATCGATAAGGTCACCGAACGCTTCCTCGGCAACCGTAAGATCGGCACCACCGGTCGCGGTATCGGCCCCTGCTACCAGGACAAGGTCGCTCGCGTCGGCGTCCGCGTGGCGGATGTGCTCGACGAGAAGATCCTCACCCAGAAGGTCGAAGCCGCCCTGGAATTCAAGAACCAGGTGCTGGTCAAGATCTACAACCGCCGCGCGCTCGATCCGCAGCAGGTGGTGGACGAGGTGCTCGAGCAGGCCGAATCGTTCAAGCACCGCATCTCCGACACCCGGCTCGAGCTGAACCTGGCGCTCGAGCGCGGCGACACCGTGCTGCTGGAAGGCTCGCAGGGCACGCTGCTCGATGTCGACCACGGCACCTATCCGTTCGTCACCTCGTCCAACCCGACCGCGGGCGGGGCCGCGGTGGGTTCGGGCATCGGTCCGAACAAGATCGACACGGTGCTCGGCATCCTGAAGTGCTACACCACCCGCGTCGGCTCCGGCCCGTTCCCGACCGAGCTGTTCGACAACTTCGGTGAGTTCCTGGCCAAGAACGGCGGCGAGGTCGGTGTCACCACCGGTCGTGCGCGGCGCTGTGGTTGGTTCGACGCGGTGATCAGCCGGTACGCCACCCGCGTCAACGGCGTCACCGACTACTTCCTCACCAAGCTGGACGTGCTGTCCGGCCTGGACACGGTGCCGATCTGCGTGGCCTACGAGGTCGACGGCAAGCGGGTCGAGCAGATGCCCACCACACAGACCGGGTTCCATCACGCCAAGCCGATCTACGAGGAGCTGCCGGGTTGGTGGGAGGACATCTCCCACGCCCGCACCTTCGAGGAGCTGCCCGCCAACGCTCAGGCGTATGTGCTGCGGCTCGAAGAGCTGTCGGGTGCGCGGATCTCGTGCATCGGAGTGGGTCCGGGTCGCGACCAGACGATCGTTCGCCACGACGTGCTCGCGTGATGTGAGACCGAAGAACTAACCAGGGGTCCGGTGCCGGTTTACGGCACCGGACCTTTGTTTTGGTCGGGGTACCGGACATCTATCGCTATCAATGTGTGGCATCCGCGATCGCGGGCGTGCTCGGCAGCGGTTACGGCGCCACTGTCTGACAGTCGAACGTTCGCCGGGTAGCGTCGAGACGGGTTTCGGAGGGAGATGGACGATGGCGATGCGTAGTGTTTTCGCCGCTGCGGCGTTGCTCGCGCTGGTGGTGCTACCGGGATGCGCCGCGCCGGACGCCCCCGCCCCCTCGCCCAGTACCGCCCCGGTGACTTCGGTGTTGCCGCCCGCGCAGACGCTGGCCCCCTCGCAACAGCGCAACGAGCGCATTCGCGGGATGCTCTACAGCGCCGGTTGTACGAGTAACAGCTGCGTTCAGGCCTACTTCGCCTGTATGGACGGTTACCTCACCGGTGAGCCGTGCCAGTTCTTCCGCGACCACCCACCGCCGCCCTGATTACCTTGTGCGGGTGAGGAATTCGCCGACAGCGGGGGCGAGAACCGAGACCTTCGGGTTGTGACTCACCCCGGGGAGCTCGGCGAACTCCGCCTTCGGCAGCACAGCGGCCGCGGCCTTCGAGCCCTTGATGAGCAGTGGCGCGGTGCGCTCGCCCGCGAGGACGAGCACCGGAACCTCGACACCCTGCCAATCGGCCGGATCCAGCTTCTTGCCCTGCATGTACGGCTTCATCACCGCCCAGTCGTGGGCTGTCGAATTCGAGGTGGCCGCAAGCGTTTTCCAGAACGGCGTCACCCGCATCGCCGCCACCATGAGCAACGGCATCCCCATCGCCTTTGTCATGTAGTAGCGCACGGTTTTCCCGCGCTCACCCGCGGCGATCATCGGATGGAGTTTGACTTCCAGATCCTTCGGCGGCACATGGCCTTTCGTGTCGACCACGAACGGGGGCTCGAAAGCCACCACCTCGGTGACGCCCGGTACCGACTGCGCGGCCAGCAGTGCGAGCGCGGCGCCGGAGGACCAGCCGAACAGCGCCGCCTTCGGGCCCTCGGCCTCGACCAGCGCCGCGATATCGGCGACCTCGTTGGCCGCGTCGTACACACCGGGAGAGTCCGTGCTGTCGCCACGGCCGCGCCGGTCGTAGTTCAGCACCGTCAGCCCGTAATCGTCGGCCAGCGCCTGCGCGAGTTCGACCATCGTCGGGAACTCGCGGTAGCTGAAGGCTCCACCGATCAGGATCACGGTCCCGGCCGTCCCCTCGCCGATCCGGTCGTAGGCAATCGTGGTGCCGTCGGCCGACGTCACAGTATGCATGGGGAATTCCTCTCGATAACGGGCCGCCGCGCTCGACGGTACGCGATCGCCTCGACCGCAGGTCCGCGCGGGTTTCGCGGACCCGGCAGTTGACCACCAAGTCGGGCGAGTTCGATCTTGCTCGTTGAGACGGTGGCCGCCGAGGGAATTCATCGGTAGCGACCTGGATGTCGATCAGAACAACATCGGCTCGCCGAAACCCGGCGTCCGTTCGATCTCCAACAGCCGCGCTTTGGTGCCGATCCCGCCCGGCGCCGAGAACCCGTGCAATGCGTGATCGGCCGCGAGCACCCGGTGGCACGGAATGATGAGCGGCACCGGATTGCGTCCCAATGCTTGCCCGACGGCTTGCGCGGAGCCGGGAGCGCCGACGCGGCTCGCGATATCGCCGTAGCTGAGCGTGTGACCTGGGTCGATGTCGCGCGTCACCGCGTACACCGCGCGATGGAAGTCCGGCACACCCCGCAGATCCACCTCGATCCAGCGCAGCGAATCGAGCGCCCCGTCGAGGTGGGCGCGGATTCCCGCGATCGCCTCGACGATCACCGGCCCCGGCGCGCTCTCCGGCACCACGGACCCGTCGAACGGCCGGGTGATCCGCGCGAGGGTCTCCTCCTCGCTGGCCTCCGGCAGCTGGAACCGGACAACGGAATCACCGTGCCAGGCGATCGCGCACAGCCCGATAGCGGTGTCGAACAGTGCCGAGACCACCGTCTCGGTCTGCGTCGAGTCACTCATGATCACAGTGTGCGCCGACCCACCGACAAAGACACGCTCACGCGGCGAGCGACCCCGGCTGCGTGTCCGCCGAACCATTGTTAAGGCCAGTTTTGGGCAACTGGACTGCCTTATCGTTGACCTCGTGCGCCCGCATCGCATCGAGATCCCGGTAGAGTCGTTGCTCGTCGTAGGTGCTGAAAGCCCGGTCATGCGGCAGATATTGGAATGGCCAGAACGGCAGCTCGCCCTTCTTGGGCGAGAAGTGGTAGACCGCCAACCCGAAGGCAACGGCAACGGCGAGGGCGAGGAAAGTGGTCATGTCAGTAAGAATCCACCCACTGGCCTTGCTTAGAAATATCCACTTAGGGAATACTGGACTTTATGGCGACAAGAGTGATCGGCGCGGCAGGCTTGGCTCGCGACCTCGGCCGGTGGCGTGACCCGGAAACCGACGGCGATGCCGAACGTCGCCCGCACCGGCCCGCCTACCTGGCCTTGGCCGAGGCCATCCGGCTGCTGATCCACGACGGTCGCGCCCCGCTCGGCGTCGCGCTGCCCAGCGAGCGCGATCTGGCGGGCACGCTCGGCGTCAGCCGCACCACCATCACCTCCACGTATTCGCTGCTGCGTGAACACGGCTACCTGATCAGTCGCCAGGGTTCGCGCAGCACGGTCGCGCTACCGCCCGCGATCCAGCACGACGGAGCCAAGCCGAGCCGCGGCATCATGGCCCTGATGGCGCAGCCGGAACTGCCGACCATCGACATGACCTACGCCGCGATGCCTGCTTCGCCTGAATTGCACGATGCGTATTCCATCGCACTGCAAGGGATTCCGTCCTACCTCGGCACCCACGGTATGGACCCGGTGGGAATTCTCGCGCTGCGCGAAGCGCTGGCCCGTCGCTACACCGCCCGTGGCCTGCCGACGGAACCGGAACAGATCCTGGTGACTCTCGGTGCGCAACACGGACTTCGGCTGCTCCTCAACGTGCTCGCCTCGCCGGGCGCGCGAGTGCTGATCGAGCACCCGTCCTACCCGAACGCCATCGAGGCCATTCGCGATGTCGGCGCCCGCCCCATCCCGATCCCGCTGCGACCCGAATTCCCCGACGCCGGTTGGGATCTCGAAGGTCTGCGCAGCACCGCGCGGCAGACCGCGGCCACCCTCGCCTATTTGGTTCCCGACTTCAACAACCCCACCGGTCTGCTGCTGAACGCCGAAGGGCGCGCCGAACTGGCCGCCATCGCTCGTGACACCAGGATGACCGTCGTCGTCGACGAGTCGATGGGCGAACTGAACCTGTCGGACGCGACGATGCCCCCGCCGGTCGCCGCGTTCGCGAAAGGCTCCGAGATCGTCACGATCGGTTCGGCGTCGAAGTCGTTCTGGGGTGGCCTGCGCGTCGGCTGGATCCGCACCAATCAACCCCTGATCGCCAAGCTGCTCGGCATCCGCTCCACCGTCGACCTCGGCACCCCGGTGATGGACCAGCTCGCCACCGTCCACCTGCTCGAGAACGCCGAACCGATCCTCGAGCGCCGCCGCGAACAGCTACGCACCCAGCGCACCGCTCTGCTCGACGCTGTCGCCGAAGACCTCCCCGGCTGGCACATCGCGGTCGGCGCGGGCGGCATGTCGGTGTGGGCCCAGCTGCCGAGCCCGGTCTCCACCGCGCTGGCCGCCACCGCCCCCAATCACGGTGTACTACTCGCCGCCGGGCCACGTTTCGGCGTCCAAGGCGCCTTCGAACGTTTCGTCCGACTGCCCTACACCCACCCCGCGGCCGACCTGCGTATCGCCGTAAAATCCATCGCCGCCGCCTACGACGCCCTCACCCCGCGCGCCGCAGACCCACTCCAACCGCTCACCTGCTACTGAACGCGCACGGGTTGTGCCCGGTGGACGCGGGCTCCGGGCGGACGGTCTCGTACCCCGCCCCGAACATGAACAGCACCGCGAGCACCGAACCCACCGCCGTCAGCGGCACCGCGACGGCGCTGCGTTCGGACGGATAGCGGAAAAACAGCACCAGCAGGCACAGCAGCGAGATCGCGGCGGCCAGCAGTAGCCCGGTCGCGAGCCCGTTCAGCACGGTCACCATCACCGGTACCGGTGCCTCGGTGTGGCAATGGGTTTCGGCGATCTGCGCTCTACGGGTGTCGAACAATCCCTCGGCCAGGATGAAGCACAGCACCGCGGCGCCGAAGGTGGTGGCCGCGATGAGGGCGGCGAGCACCTTCGGTGGCGTTCGATCGGTTCGGATCCTCGGCCTGTCGTCGATAGTGGAAAACTTTACCGACGACAGGCCGACAAATCAGTCAGCCCAGACCGTTTCGATCGGTGTCGCGACGTTCGGCGGGGGAGTGGGCGTGCCGCCCGGCGTGCGTGAGAACCGCGGCGCCGGCGCGTGCTGCACCACACCGTCGATCTCGATCAGGCCGGTACGGGCCACGATATGCGGGTTCTCGGTGGCCTCGGTGAAGGTCAGCACGGGCGTGGTGCAGGCGTCGGTGCCGTCGAAGATCGCGGCCCACTCGTCGCGGGTCTTCGTCAGGAACTTGTCGGTGAACAACTTGCGCAGCTGCTCCTGACCGTTCGGGTCGATCTGCATCGGCAGACCTTCGGGATCGATCTCCAGCCCCGCCAGCAGCTCGGCGTAGAACTGCGGCTCGATCGCGCCGACGGCCATGTACTTGCCGTCGGAGGTCTCGTAGGTGTCGTAGAACGCCATGCCGGTATCGAGCAGATTGGTGCCGCGCTCGTCGGACCACAGGCCGACCCCGCGCATGCCCCAGATCATGTGCGAAAGGGAAAGCGCCCCATCGATCATCGCGGCGTCGATCACCTGGCCCTTGCCGGAACTCTGCCGCTCCACCAGCGCGGCGAGCACGCCGAACACCAGGAACATCGAGCCGCCGCCGAAGTCGCCGACCATGTTCAGCGGCGGTACCGGCCGCTCGCCCTTGCGCCCGATGGCATTGAGCACGCCGGTGAGCGAGATGTAGTTGATGTCGTGTCCCGCGCGATCGGCGAGCGGGCCGTGCTGGCCCCAGCCGGTCATCCGGCCGTACACCAGGCGCGGGTTGCGGGCCAGCACATCATCGGGCCCGAGGCCCATGCGCTCGGTGACGCCGGGACGGAAGCCCTCGAGCAGCACGTCGGCCTTCTCGACCAGGTCGAGGATCTTGGCGACGTCGGCGGGGTCCTTCAGATTCGCCTCGACGATCGTTCGCCCACGCCACTGCGGGCGCTCCATGAAGCCGGGCAGCTGGTTCGGGCGCTGCACGCGCACCACGTCGGCGCCGAGGTCGGCCAGTAGTAGCGCGGCGTGCGGGCCAGGCCCGATGCCTGCCAACTCGATGACCTTGATGCCCGCAAGGGGCCCCTGCTTGGCGGTGGACTCCGTGCTCACGCGGTGACCTCAGTTCGTTGTCGAACGGTATTGACACTTTGACAATAGCGTTGGGGTGGCGGCTCGAGTAGAGCATGGGCGAGAATTCGCACGAGCGCGACTCGGCGCGGCAACGGGAGGACCCGGTAGTGGGCGTGTGGGGTGAGGTCCTTGTCGGCCTCGTCATTCTGGTCGGCATCGTCGGCGTGATCGTTCCGATTCTGCCGGGGGTGATCCTCGTCTTCGCGGCGATCGCGGTGTGGGCGTTCATGACCGGCGGCGCGACGGCCTGGACGGTGCTCGCGGTCGCGACCGTCGCGCTGGTGCTCTCCGGCGTCGTGAAGTACACCTGGCCGGGAAAGCGGATGCGCGAAGCCGGGGTGTCGAACCGTGCGCTGCTGGTCGGAGGGGTGCTCGGGATCGTCGGCTTCTTCGTGATCCCGATCGTCGGCCTGTTCATCGGCTTCGTGCTCGGCGTCTACCTGGCCGAGCTGTACCGCTTGAAGACCAACGACCTGGCGTGGCCCGCGACGGTGCACGCGCTCAAGGGCGTCGGCCTGTCGATGCTGGTGGAGCTGTTCGGCGCGCTGATCGCCGCCGGCGTATGGCTCACCGGCGCGATGGTGAGCTGATCTATTCGATCACCGGCAGCGGGCGGGTGTGCTCGTCCGCACCGGGCAGTTGGTTGCGCGGGATCGGAATGGTCGGGTTCTCGGCACGCGGGAGCGGCACCGGTTCGCGGCGCACCGCGGGCAGCCGGTAGAACTCGCGGGCGTTGTCCTCGAGGACCGCGTGCATATCCGCGCCGACCACCTGGCAGATCAGGTCCACATCGCGCTCCTCGAACGGTCTCCCGGCGCGCGTGCCGGGCAGATCGCTGCCGAACATCAACGCACCCGGGTTGACCGTGTGGATGCGACGCAGGGTCTCGGCCACATCCATCTCGACCCGCCCGAACCCGGTCGCCTTCACCCTGGCGCCGCGGTCGACCAGGTCGAGCAGGTACGGCAGACCCTCCTCGGACATACCGAGATGGTCGATCGAGAGCGCGGGCAGTTTCGAGATCACCGGTTGCAGCGAGGCCAACATCTGACCGTCGATGTAGAGCTCGACGTGCCAACCCACCAGTTCGTGCGCGCGCAACGCCTGCAACGTCATCTCGGTGATGTCGGCGGCGGCGCGCTTGAGATTGAACCGCAGGGCCCGCACGCCGGCTCGGTCCAGCTCGAGGATCTCGTCGTCGGTGGCATCGAGATCGAGACGGGTCACGCCGACCCAGTCGGGACCGAGCGCGGACAGAGCTGCCTTCAGATACGTCTGATCAGCGCCTTGGAAAGACGCGCTGACGACAGCACCGCCGCGAACCTCGAAGTGCGCCATACGCTTTCGATAGTCATCGATCACGTAGGGCTCGGGTAGATAGCCTTCGTTCTCGATCAGCGGAAACCGCGGATCGATGATGTGGACGTGGGCATCGAACACCAGTACAGAATGCCCTATCTCGGGAGCGGCGGCAGCTCAGGCCTTGTTCGGCTCGGACGCGCGCAGCATGTCCTCGCGCTCGACGACCTTCACGCGCTCACGGCCTTCGGGCTCGCCGAGGGCGCGCTCGTGGGCGTCGAGGCGGTACCAGCCCGCCCAGGTGGTGAACGGGATGCCCTTGCCCTCGAGGAACTCGGTGACGGCGTCGAGCTCGGGCTTCGGCGCGGGGGCGAAGCCCTTGGCGTCGTCGAGCAGGCAGGCGATGGTCTCGTTGGCGTCGCCCTTGGTGTGGCCGATGAGGCCGACCGGGCCGCGCTTGATCCAGCCGGTCACGTAGGTGGCAGGCATGAACCGGGCGTCGCCCTCGGCGGTGTCGTCGGAGATCACGCGGCCTGCCTCGTTGGGCACCGTGCCCGCCTGATCGTCGAACGGCAGCTGGGTGACGTTCTGCGAGAGGTAGCCGACGGCGCGGTACACGGCCTGGATGTCCCAGTCGGTGAAGTTGCCGGTGCCCTTGACGTTGCCGGTGCCGTCGAGCTGGGTGCGTTCGGTCTTCAGGCCGACGACCTTGCCGTCGGCGCCGAGGATCTCCGAGGGCGATTCGAAGAAGTGCAGGAACAGCTTGTGCGGGCGGTCGCCGTGATCGCGGATGGCCCACTGCTCCAAGGTGTTGGCGACCATGTCGACCTGCTTGGAGTTACGGCGCGCGGCTTCGGAGCCCTCGTCGTAGTCGATGTCTTCGGGGTTGACGATGACCTCGATCGTCGGCGAGTGATCCAGTTCGCGCAGCTCGAGGGGCGTGAACTTGGCCTGCGCGGGGCCACGACGACCGAACACGTGGACCTCGATGGCCTTGTTGCCCTTGAGGCCTTCGTAGACGTTCGGCGGGATCTCGGTCGGCAGCAGCTCGTCACCGGTCTTGGCGAGCACGCGCGCGACGTCGAGGGCGACGTTGCCGACACCGAGGACGGCGACCTTCTCGGCCTCGAGGGGCCACGAACGCGGGACATCCGGGTGGCCGTCGTACCAGGACACGAAGTCGGCGGCACCGTAGGAACCGTCGAGGTCGATGCCGGGGATGGCCAGGGCGCGGTCGGCGTTGGCGCCGGTGGAGAAGATGACCGCGTCGTAGAACTGGCGCAGGTCGTCGAGGGTGATGTCGGTGCCGTAGTCGATGTTGCCGAGCAGGCGGACCTGGTCCTTGTCGAGGACCTTGTGCAGGGCGGTGATGATGCCCTTGATGCGCGGGTGGTCGGGGGCGACGCCGTAGCGGATCAGGCCGAAGGGCGCGGGCATGCGCTCGTAGAGGTCGATGCTCACGTCGGCATCGGACTTCATCAACGCGTCGGCGGCGTAGATACCGGCCGGTCCCGCACCCACGATCGCAATGCGAAGTGGGCGAGTCGCTGCACTCTGTTCGGTCATTTCTACGCGCACCCTTTGGTCGAGAACTGATTTGACGGCGTCAACTTAGCTTAGGCTAAGTCGCCGTTTCGGCTTACCGGCAGCTGCCGAGTTGCGGCAGCAGGCCGCAATCACGTGTGATTCTAGCTGCGACGCATATGGCATCCAGGGGCGCGGTGTGGCTGCCCGCACGGTTGTTTTTCCTGTCAGGATTACAGCTTGACATCGTCCTGGCCATGAAGAACCGGGATCCCCACCCTCGCGGGTCGGGTTTTCTGCTTCATCGACGACTGCCCGCCCGGAGGGTTCCGTTGAGGTCTCACACCATCTCCACAGACTGTCACCGCCAGCCCGGCGGCCAAAATATTCTTCGCGGCGTTCACATCCCGATCATGTCGGACACCGCAACCACACACCCATCCACGCACCTCGAGCGGCATCTTGTTCCGCAGGACACCACACGCCGAGCACAGCTTCGACGAGGGATACCAGCGATCTATTGCAACCACTTCGCGGCCGTACCAGTTGGCTTTGTACTCCAGCATCGACCGGAAATTCGACCACGACGCATCCGAGATCGCTCGCGCGAGCGAGTGATCTCGGATCATGTTGCGGACGGTCAAGTCCTCGATCACGAGCGTTTGGTTCTCACGCACGAGCCGAGTAGTGATCTTGTGCAGGTAGTCGCGTCTGCGGTCGGCGATGCGAGCGTGGACGCGAGCGACTTTGCGCCGAGCCTTGGCTCGGTTGGCTGAGCCCTTCTCCTTGCGGGACAAGTTGCGCTGAGCTTTCGCCAATCGGGCACGGTCAGCGCGTTCGTGGCGCGGGTTGGTGATCTTCTCGCCGCTCGACAGGGTGAGCAAATGAGTCAGCCCGGCGTCGATCCCGACCACCTGATCGGTGCGAGGCAGCGATCCCACCGTGGGGTCCTCGCACAGCAAGGACACGAACCAGCGCCCGGCCGCGTCTCGCGACACCGTCACCGAGGAGGGATCGCCGGGCAGCCCGCGCGACCAGACGATATCGAGCGGTTCGCTCATCTTCGCCAAGGTCAGTTTCCCGGTACTCCATCGGAACCCTGACCGGGTGTACTCGGCACTGGGCCTGGACTTCTTACGGGATTTGAAGCGCGGATACCTCGCCCGTTTGGCCCAAAAGCTGGCGAACGCGGCTTGCAGGTGCCGCAACGACTGCTGCAACGGCACCGACGAAACCTCACCTAAGTAGGCGAGGTCTTCGCCGCGTTTCCATTCGGTCAGCATCGCCGACGTGGCGTTGTAGTTGACCCGCTCGCCCCGCTGCCACGCGGCAGTCCGGGCTTCGAGCGCGAGGTTGTATACCTTGCGTACACATCCGAAGGTTCGTTCCAACTCAGCGGCTTGCTCCGGGGTCGGGCGAAACCGGTACTTGAAAGCCCGCTTCACCACCTCGCTCATGCCTCACAAATTAACATGCTTGTTCGTAAACTGACTTTCCGAAAGGAGGAGTAGCGCTGGGCGCGCCAGGCATCAACTTGTCGTGCTCCTGCCGGTCATGGATGACCGCGCTTCCGCGCTACGGCACCCAATGAACGAGGAGCAAACAGGCTCGGATGACCAGCCCGTAGTGGTGGATCAGACCGACAAGCGTTCCATCGTCCCGTTCGTCGCGGCCGCGGTGATCGCGATCATCGTGCTCATCGGCATCGTGGCGGGCGGACTGCTCTCGCCCGCTGAGAAAAATGTCACAGAGGCCGACCGTCTCGCGGCCGCTGTCACCAACTATATCGACGCCCGCTCGCGCAGCGATCTGCGTCCGCCGACCGGTGTGGCCTGCCCCGGCTTCGACGAAGAGTCCTCCGGCCTCGACGAACGGCTGGGTGGCCCGAAATCGGTTGTCACGATCGACGGCAAGGGTTTCGAGAACGCGACCGTGAACGGCGACCGCGCGAAAATCGACGCGACCGTGGTGGTCGACGGCAAACCGGCCACGATCAACTGGAAACTGACCAGCGTCGACGGCGCGTGGCTGGTGTGCACTTTCTGAATCGTTTGACACGGTGACCTGTGCCGAGGCAATCTCAGATCGCAAGGTCATGAGTGCCAGCGTCAAGCCCCGGCTCGCTGGTCGGCAACCCTCCTCCGCGGTGGGGTGCTCCGGGTGACGACCTGGCCGTGTGTTCGGGGACTTCCGGCACGGCAAGAGCGGATTCACGCAGGAGGATCGACATGACTTACGCCGGCGACATCACCCCTGAGAAGGCGTGGGAGCTGCTCACCGAGCACCCCGGCGCCGTCCTGATCGACGTGCGCACCGAAGGCGAGTGGGCGAACATCGGCATCCCCGACACCAGCTCCATCGAACGCCCGGCCCATTTCATCGAATGGGTCGACGGCACCGGCACGCGCAACCCGGAGTTCGGCGTGCAGCTGGAGAAGGCACTCGCCGGTCGCCCCGACGACGCACCGGTGGTGTTCCTGTGTCGCTCCGGCCAGCGTTCCGCGCACGCGGCGAACCTGGCGACGGCGGCGGGCGTGGCACCGTCCTACAACGTGCTCGACGGTTTCGAAGGTGGTCCCGACGCGTTCGGTCAGCGCGGCAGCACCGGTTGGCGCGCCGTCGGCCTGCCGTGGCGTCAGGCATAAGGAGAAAAGCATGATCACCGGTGGTTCGTTCGACAAGCCACTGCCAGAGGGCGTCGGTCCGGGCACGCTCGGCGTGCGCGGTGGCCTGCGCCGTTCCGGTTTCGACGAGACGTCCGAGGCGCTGTATCTGACCTCGGGTTTCGTCTACGAGAACGCCGAAGCCGCCGAAGCCGCGTTCACCGGCGACGTCGAGCACTTCGTCTACTCCCGCTTCGGCAACCCGACCGTGGCGATGTTCGAGGAGCGCATCCGCCTGCTCGACGGCGCCGAAGCGGCCTTCGCGACCGCGTCCGGTATGTCGGCGGTGTTCACCGCGCTCGGCGCGCTGCTGAAGGCGGGCGACCGTCTCGTCGCCGCCCGCAGCCTGTTCGGTTCCTGTTTCGTGGTCTGCAACGAGATCCTCCCGCGCTGGGGCATCGAAACCATCTTCGTCGACGGTGACGACCTCGACCAGTGGGAACAGGCTCTCTCCGTCCCCACCCAGGCCGTCTTCTTCGAGACCCCCGCCAACCCGATGCAGACCCTCGTCGACGTCCGCAAGGTCACCGAGCTCGCCCACGCCGCGGGCGCGAAGGTGGTGCTGGACAACGTCTTCGCCACCCCCCTGCTCCAGCGCGGCTTCGAGCTCGGCGCCGATGTGGTCGTCTACTCCGGCACCAAGCACATCGACGGCCAGGGCCGCGTCCTCGGCGGCGCCATCCTCGGCGCCAAGGACTACATCGACGGCCCCGTCAAAACCCTGATGCGCCACACGGGCCCGGCCTTGAGCCCCTTCAACGCCTGGACCTTGCTCAAAGGCCTGGAAACCATGCCGTTGCGCGTCCGCCACTCCACCGAGTCGGCCCTGCGAGTGGCCGAGTTCCTGGAGACCAAGAACTCGATCGACTGGGTGAAATACCCCTTCCTGGAATCACATCCACAGCACGCCCTCGCCAAGGAACAGATGACCGGCGGCGGCACAGTCGTCACCTTCGCCCTCAACGGCGACGACGGCAAGAAGCGAGCCTTCGAGGTCCTCAACCGCCTCCGCATCATCGACATCTCCAACAACCTCGGCGACGCCAAAACCATGATCACCCACCCCGCCACCACCACCCACCGAGCCATGGGCCCGGAAGGCCGTGCCTCGATCGGCTTGTCCGACGGCGTAGTCCGCATCTCGGTCGGCCTGGAAGACCTCGAGGATCTCCTCGGCGACCTCGACCACGCCCTGAGCTAGCTCCGGGTTCGACGACCAAAGTCGTTCGCTGTCAAGGATTTACACTGCGAGCATGACTGCTGGGGGAGTCGCGCAGCCTGCGACGTTCTACTACCCGTCGATCCCGCGTTCGATGGCGATGATCACGCTTTCGGCCGTGTTCGTCGCGCTCGGCGTTTGGATCGTGTTGTCCGATGATGCACCGTTGGTGCCGCTCATCGCAGGGGTGCTGTGCATACCGCTCGGACTCGGCGCCGGGCTCGTCTTCGTCGGCCGACTGATCTGGCGTCGACCGGAACTGGTATTGACCGACGATGGACTGGACCATCGCCAGTCCGGTCGGTTCGCCTGGGACGAAGTGGCTTACGCGCGCGTATTCGTCCAGCGAACCTCGGCCCTGTCCAAGGTGCGCTACGTCCAGCTCGGCCTCCACGACCCGGAGGCATACTTCGCGCGAAGTTCCCGGCGAATTCGGCTGCTGGCCAAGCTGAATCAGAAGCTCGGTTACGGCGCAGTGAACCTGCCGGAATCGATGCTGGGCGCGTCAGCGGAACAGGTACTGACCGCAATGCGCCACTATCGACCGACCCTGATCATCCTCCCGTAGCTACGGGCACAACCGATTTCTACGAAGTGAAACTGGACGGTGAGGACTGATGGGTAACAATTCGCGACCGCCTACTCGGCTCAGAAGGGCACTGTGGTCGGCAATCTCACTTGCCGCGACATCGATGATCGCGACCGGGTGCATGACGGCGGACAGCGACTCGCAGCAGTGCGAAGTGACGACGGCGAAGCTGGAAACCGAAGAGTCCGAGCGCGAGACCAGGGCAGCGATCGAAAAGGCTGACTCGTTGCCCGCGGGCTATTGCCTGTACAACGTGAGCATCAACAAGAACGACGAGAAGGGCGTCCTGGGTGTGAACATCTACCTCTCGGTCGCCGACTCCAAAGGCAAGCTGGATGACCTGCGACCTGCGGCGACCGCGATTGCGCACGTGGTCAAGACGATGCCCTACGATTTTCCGGTCGCCGACCTGTATGTGTCGAACCTGACGCCCGAGAACAGCTCGAAAAACTATGCGGGAATCCTCGCCGAGGAATTCTACAAGCGGCCATGGGACGGCTCGCCGTCACACGAAGCAGAGTTGGCATCGTGGGTCCCATGGCATGCGATCCCGCAATAGCGCGCACCTGAGCGTAGAACTAGCCCACGAAACCTGGCCGAAAGCGGACGCGTTCGGCCAGGGTGTTTCCGGCCGGGCGGGACTTTCGGGGCGCCAGAGTGCTCAGCCCGGGTGCGCAGGCGCGGGGCCAGGTCTCGCTCGGAGAGGTCGAGGAATCGGAGTTGGTCTCACTACCTCGTCGCCTCCTAGGCGTCACGGGGTCTTCGCGGCGTCCAGAATCGCGATCGCCTCGTCGAGCGGATCGATGACGAAAAGTTCGGTTCCGGCGTCGGTGTCGACGCGCAGACGTGTGCGGAGGCCGCCGCTGAACAGGCCGCCATCCGGGCTTTGCCGCCCGACGGCGCGCAGTTGGGTCAGGCTCGCTTCCCAGCGCTTGCCGCCGGTGATCGCATCGAGGTGATTGGGTACGAAGAGCAGTCGGGTTTCGGTCAGGTGGAGGCGTCCGCCGACGGCCCTGCCGCCCTGTGTTCGATTGGCGAGCTTCTGCCAGACGACGTTCTCGGAGGCGTTCAGCGCGGGGCTACCGATCCACAATCCCATGGTTCATTTCCTTGTGTCGTTCCGGTGTTCGTCACCATGGATCGACATCTGGCCGGGCGCTGTTAATGGCGCCCGGCCAGGGATCTGAACAGGCCGGTCTCAGCCCAGCGCGCGCAAACGCGGGGCCAGATCTCGCTTGAAGAGGTCGAGGAAGCGGAGTTGGTCATGACCGGGGGCGTGGAAGACCAGGTGGTTGAGGCCGGCGTCGAGGTAGGGCTTGATCTTGGCGACGGCTTCGTCGGGGTCGCTGGCGACGATCCAGCGCTTGGCGACCTGTTCGATCGGGAGGGCGTCGGCGGCCTTCTCCATTTCGATGGGGTCGGTGATGTCGTGCTTCTGTTCGGGGGTCAGTGAGAGGGGGGCCCAGAAGCGGGTGTTCTGCAGGGCCAGTTCGGGATCGGTGTCGTAGGAGATCTTGATCTCGATCATCTTGTCGATCTCGGCGACATCGCGCTCGACCTTCTCGGCGCCTTCGGTGACCGCGGGCAGCAGCTTCTCGGTGTAGAGGTCCATGCCCTTGCCCGAGGTGCAGATGAAGCCGTCGCCCGCGCGACCGGCGTACCTGGCCACCACCGGGCCGCCTGCGGCGATGTAGACGGGGATGCCGCCCTTGGGAACGTCGTAGATGGACGCGCCGACGGTGTGGTAGTACTCGCCCTCGAAATCGACGCGATCGCCGGTCCACAGTTCGCGCATCATCTTCACCGCTTCACGCAGACGCGCGAAACGCTCCTTGAAGTCGGGCCATTCGCCCTTGTAACCGGTGGCGATCTCGTTGAGCGCCTCACCGGTGCCGACTCCGAGCATCACCCGGTTCGGGTACAGGCAGCCCAGCGTGGCGAAGGCCTGGGCGATTACGGCCGGGTTGTAGCGGAAGGTCGGGGTGAGGACCGAGGTGCCGAGCTGGATGCGCTCGGTGCGCTCGCCGACGGCCGCCAGCCAGGCCAGCGAGAACGGGGCGTGGCCGCCGTCGTGGCGCCACGGCTGGAAGTGGTCACTCACGGTCGCGCTGTCGAGGCCGTGCTGCTCGGCGGCGACGCCGAGTTCGACCAGCTCTCGCGGCCCGAACTGCTCTGCCGATGCCTTGTACCCGAGCTTGAGCTCAACCATTCCAGCCACTCCTGTCGTCCGTTGACCCCTGCCATCACGACACTAGCGCGCGGTCGGTCATCCGCGCCCACGCTGTTTCGTCACCCACCATGCCGAGTTTTAGCGGACAATTAACTAGTGACCACCAAGGATGAGCAGATCTTGTCGTACCTCACCGACATGGACGGCGTGCTGGTGCACGAGGATCAGCTGATCCCCGGCGCCGACGAGTTCCTCGCCGAACTGCGCGCCAACGAGATCCCGTTCCTCGTGCTCACCAATAACTCGATCCGCACCCCGCGCGACCTGCAGGCCCGCCTGCGCCACACCGGTCTCGACATTCCCGAGGAGTCGATCTGGACCTCGGCGCTGGCCACGGCGACGTTCCTCGCCGACCAGCGCCCCAACGGCACCGCGTATGTGGTCGGCGAATCCGGCCTCACCACCGCGCTGCACGAGATCGGCTACGTGCTCACCGACAGCGATCCCGACTACGTGGTGCTCGGCGAGACCCGCACCTACTCCTTCGAGGCCATCACCACCGCGATCCGCCTGGTCGATCGGGGCGCCAAGTTCATCGCCACCAACCCCGACGCCACGGGCCCCTCCCGCGACGGCGTCCTGCCCGCCACCGGTTCGGTCGCGGCCCTGATCACCAGGGCCACCGGTAAGGAGCCGTACTACGTCGGCAAGCCGAACCCGCTGATGATGCGCTCGGCGCTGCGCCAGATCGGCGCGCATTCGCAGTCGACGGTGATGATCGGCGACCGGATGGACACCGATGTGATCGCGGGGCTGGAGGCAGGTCTGCGCACGGTGCTGGTGACCTCCGGCATCTCGACCGAGTCCTCGGTGGAGGCCTACCCGTTCCGGCCGACCATGGTGGTCGACTCGGTGGCCGACCTGATCGGCCGGACCCGCCGCCCGTTCTCCGCCTGATCATGTGACCTGCGACTCATCGGAATAAGGTTCCCCCTCCGCTGGTTATAGTTGCCATGGCAACCAAAGGAGGGCCCGTGCAGTTCGGAATCTTCAGCGTCGGCGATGTGACCACCGATCCCACCACCGGCCGCACCCCCACCGAGGCCGAGCGGATCAAGGCGATGGTCGCGATCGCGCAGAAGGCCGAGGAAGTGGGTCTGGATGTGTTCGCGATGGGCGAGCACCACAATCGACCCTTCGTGCCGTCCTCGCCGACCACGATGCTCGGCTATATCGCCGGGCGTACCGACAACATCTTGCTGTCCACCTCCACCACGCTGATCACCACGAACGACCCGGTCAAGATCGCCGAGGACTTCGCGATGCTGCAGCACCTGGCCGACGGCCGGGTGGACCTGATGCTCGGCCGCGGCAACACCGGCCCGGTCTATCCGTGGTTCGGCAAGGACATCCGTGACGGCATCCCCCTGGCCATCGAGAACTACGCACTGCTGCACCGGCTGTGGCGCGAAGACGTCGTGAACTGGGAAGGCAAGTTCCGTACGCCGCTGCAATCGTTCACCTCGACCCCGCGTCCGCTCGACGACGTGCCGCCGTTCGTCTGGCACGGGTCGATTCGTAGCCCGGAGATCGCCGAACAGGCCGCCTACTACGGCGACGGCTTCTTCGCCAACCACATCTTCTGGCCTACTGACCACTTCAAGCGGCTGATCGACCTGTACCGCCGTCGCTACGAGCACTACGGCCACGGCAGTGCCGACCAGGCCATCGTCGGACTCGGCGGACAAGTGTTCCTGCGCAAGAACTCTCAGGACGCGGTCCGCGAGTTCCGCCCCTACTTCGACAACGCGCCCGTCTACGGACACGGACCGTCGCTGGAGGAGTTCACCGAGCAGACCCCGCTCACCGTGGGCAGCCCGGAGCAGGTCATCGAGAAGACGCTCACCTTCCGCGAGCACTTCGGCGACTACCAGCGCCAGCTGTTCCTGGTCGACCATGCCGGACTGCCGTTGAAGACGGTGCTCGAGCAGCTCGACCTGCTCGGCGAGGAGGTGATTCCGGTGCTGCGCAAGGAATTCGCGGCCCGACGTCCCGCGCAGGTACCCGACGCGCCCACCCATGCATCGCTGTTGGCCGCCGCACGAACGAAGGAGTTGACCGCATGACCACCCGCATCGCCGTGGTGTCGGCCGGGCTGTCACAGCCCTCGTCCACCCGACTGCTGGCCGACCGGCTGGCCGCCGCGACGGCACGAGAACTGGGCGGCGAGGCGGAGCTGGACTTCATCGACCTGCGTGATCACGCCCGTGAGCTGGCCGACAACCTGCTCACCGGGTTCCCCGCCCCGTCGCTGCGGGCGGCGATCGACAAGGTCGTCACCGCCGACGGTCTGATCGCCGTCACCCCGATTTTCAGCGCCTCCTACAGCGGTCTGTTCAAGACGTTCTTCGATGTGCTGGAACCGGATTCGCTGGCCGCGATGCCGGTGCTGGCCGGCGCTACCGGCGGCACCGAACGGCACTCCCTCGCGCTCGAGCACGCGGTGCGTCCGCTGTTCGCCTATCTGCGCTCGATCGTCGTGCCCACCGCGGTGTACGCGGCCTCGACCGATTGGGGCGCCAACGGCGCCGACCAGGCGCTGAACAACCGAATAGACCGTGCCGCAGGTGAATTCAGCGCCTTGCTACTCGGCAGGACGGCAACCCGACCGACCGATCCCTATCTCGACACGACCCCGTTCGAAGACCTACTCGCGGCAAATCTTCCCCACTGATCCACACCCATTCAGAAGGAGCACACTCATGACCAACGCCATCGCCAAGGGACTCACCGCAGGCACCTGGGCCATCGACCCCACCCACTCCACCGTCGGCTTCTCCGTACGCCACCTGATGGTGAGCAAGGTCCGCGGTCGCTTCACCGACTTCGACGGCGCCCTCGTGATCGCCGAGGACGGCACCGCCACCGCACACGCCGAGATCCGCGTCGACTCCCTCACCACCGACAACGCCCAGCGCGACGGTCACCTGCGCACCGCCGACTTCTTCCACGTCGAGCAGTTCCCGCTGATGACCTTCAAGTCCACCGGATTCCGCGGCGAGGGTAGCGATTTCGTCGTCGACGGCGAGTTCACCGTGCGCGGCAACACCAAGCCGGTCACCCTCGAGGTCGAGTTCCTCGGTGTCAGCCCGGGCATGGGCAACGGCCCGGTCGCCGGCTTCGAAGCCAAGACCGTGGTCTCACGCCGCGACTTCGGCCTCGACATCGACATGCCGCTGCCCGACGGTGGCGCCGTGATCGGCGACAAGATCACCCTCACCCTCGAGATCGAGGCCGGCCTGCAGAGCTGAGCTCCGCGCCGAATCGACGCCCCCATCACCCGTCCGGTGGTGGGGGCGTCGACGCGTTGCGGCTAGTCCTCGTCGGCGATGATCCTGTCGAGGGTCGCCGCGAGGTGGGTGAGGGTCGCGACCGTCGCGGCGAACTCCGCCGGACCGAGCGCCTGCGCCAGCCGGTGCGCCATGGCCGCGTGCTGCGGGTTGATGCGCCGAATGGCGGCGTGGCCTTCCTCGGTCATCGCGACCAGCTTGGCTCGCTTGTGCGCCGGGTTGGGTCGGTACTCGCACATACCCTTGCCGACCAGCAGGTCCGCGATCCGCTGCACGCTCTGCCGGGTGATGCCCATCGCGCGGGCGATGCCGGCCACCGGCTGTGGCTGCTCCTGCACGGCGGCCATCACCTGCCACCAGGCCACCGAGATCCCGGCCGGTGCGGACAGTCCGTCACCGATGGTCAGGAACTGACCGTTGAGCCGGAAGACGGTGAGCGCGGCGCCGTCGAGTAGGTCCTGTTCGGAGTTCAAGCTGCGTGGGTCCCCTCGTATTCGGCCAGCGCGGCGTACCCGGCCGGGTCCTTCTGCGCATACAGCTTGTACCAGGCCTCGAGTACGTGCGGTTCGTACAGGTCCAGACGCGCGAAGATCTCTCTCGCGAATTCGAACGGTGACATGCCGTCCGCGGTGATCACGTCACGGTCGGTGATCGCCGCCGTCTCGACGTAGTGCTCGGCCCCCGAATATCCGCTGTAGACAAGGAGTTCCGCCGCATTGCTGGTGTGTGCGCGGTCATCGAGCAAGCCCGCCGCGGCCAGTCCGAAGGTGGCGCCGCAGATCGCGGCCACCGGCACTCCGGCGTCGACGAACTCCTTCGCCTTGTGCGCGAACGCGATCAGGTCCCCACTCATCCACAGGTCCGCGCCCGGCAGGATCAGCATCGCGCTGTCGGCGGGATCGAGATCGGCGAGGGCGAGGTCGGGCGTTACCCGCAGGCGCCCCATGGTGGTGATCGGTTCGGTGGTGAGGCCGACCGTCGCGACCTCGAACGTTCCGGGCTCCCGGTGCCAGTTTCCGTTGGCGATGTGTGCCGTGGCGGCCCCCACTTCCCAGTCGGCGAGGGTGTCGTAAACGGCCACGTGAACTGTTGTGATCGACATGACAACATGCTGTCATGTTTGACAGGATACTGTCAATAAGAATTTTACTACCGGCTTATAGCCGCCGCTCCGTACTCTGACGGCATCCGGTGCGAGACAGGGAGGTTCACCCGCGATGACCGACTCCGTGCACGGCATGACGGGCACCATCACGTCACCGATTCGGGAGGCGGGCGCACTGGGTGAGGTGCTGATCTCGATTCGCGGGGGTACGGAGCTCTACCTCGCCCGTGCCGATGAGCCGATCGCCGCCTGGACCACCGTGTTGATCGTCGCGGTCCATCCGGGGCGGCTGGTCGATGTGGTCACTTGGATTCCGCTTCCCTCAGAATGAAAGGGGCCCGCGATGCTGGGCTATCACGTTCCCGATCCCGACGAAGCCATGCTGGTCAGTGGTGCCAAGACCAAGGACGACACCCCGTTCAAGGTGGTCATCGGCCGCGGCACCTGGGTGGTGCCGCTGTTCCGCAAGGTCCGCTACCTGTCGCTGGCCATGTTCGAGTCCGAGATCCGCGAGCGCTGCGTCACCAAGCAGGCCATCCAACTCGATGTGCGTGCGGTGATCGCGTTCAAGGTCGCCAACGACACCCAGTCGATTGTCAATGCGGCACAACGCTTCCTGTCCGAACAGGAACAGGAGATGTCGGTGCTCACCGGCCGGATCTTCTCCGGTCACCTGCGCTCGATCGTCGGCTCGATGACCGTCGAGGAGATCATTCGTGAACGCCAGAAGCTGGCCGACGAGGTCCTCATCGCCTCCAAGGTGGAGATGAGCAATATCGGCCTGTGGGTCGACTCGTTCCAGATCCAGAGCATCGACGACGGCAATCTCGGCTACATCAACGCGCTCGCGGCTCCGCACAACGCGGCGGTCCAGCGCGATGCCCAGATCGCCCAGGCCCAGGCCGCCCAGCGCTCCGCCGAAGCCGAACAGGAGTCGTTGCGTCGTCGCGCCGAATACGAGCGCGAAACCTCCATTCTCAAGGCCGAGTACCAGCGCGACATCGACAAGGCCAACGCCGAAGCGGCACAGGCAGGTCCGCTCGCCGACGCCATCGCCAGGCAGGCCGTCCTGCACGCCCAGGCCGAGCAGGCGCGCAAGAACGCCGAACTCCGCGAACAGCAACTCCAAGCCGAAGTGGTGAAACCCGCTGAGGCGGAGGCGGAACGCGTCCGCATCCTCGCGGTGGCCGAAGCCGACCGCACCCGCATTCAGGCCGAAGCGGCAGCGTCCAACAACCGAATCGCGCTGGACCAGATGCTCATCGAGCAACTCCCCGAAATCGTCAAGCAGGCCGCACACGGCCTGGCTGGCGCCAACCTCACCGTCCTCAACGGCCCCGACGGCGTCGGCGAACTGCTCAACGGCATGGTCGGTCAGGGGCTGACGGTGTTCAACTCCTTGCAGAAGGCACTGTCGAACGGCGAAGTCGACAAGGTCTGATGAGCGAGGGCGTCCCGGGCCTGACAAGCCCGGGGCGTCGCGGGGGCTGCCGCGGTCTATGACCCGGTCAGGTAGTCCGGCGCAGGGCGAACATGCGTAGATCGCGGGTGGTGCGGTCGCGGTAGGCGGCGTAGGCGCCGGTGATCTCGACGAAGCGGGCGAAGATCGCGTCCTGGTCCGCGTCGGGGACCGGGGTGGCGGTGACCGGGATGCGCTCGCCCGCGATAGCGACGGTGGCCGACGGGTCGGCGAGCAGGTTGGCGGTCCACGCGGGGTGGTGCTGCTGGCCGAAGTTGGAGCCGATCACATACAGGGTGTCGCCGTCGTGGACGTAGAGCAGCGGCTGGGTGCGGGCGACGCCGGACTTGCGGCCGGTGGTGGTGAGCAGGATCACCGGCGCGCCGATCGGGCCGAGCACGGTGTACTTGGCGTCGGTGCGTTCCAGCAGGGCACGGTCGAGCGGGGTGATCGTGCGGACCAGCCAGGACCCCGGCTTGGTCGCGGCGAAACGGTTGGCTGCGCGGGACAGGGGATTGGTGCGCGAACCCCACTGCCGATCCGGGAACTGCGATGTCATGGGGCGGACTATAGCCCGACCGATCGCACCACGATCCGGGCACTGAGTGTCATTTGGGGCGGACTATAGCCCGACCGGGGCGGACTATAACGCGACCGATCGGACCACACCGCGCCCCTGAATCGCTGACGATTCATTAAGCTCGCGAGCATGGTCGAACAAGCGCCGTCCACCGTGTACATCGCCTCACCCGAGGGTGACACCGGAAAATCTACGGTCGCACTGGGTGTCCTCGGCATGCTGTGCGCAACCACCGCACGCGTCGGCGTATTCCGTCCGATCACCCGCTCGGCCGACGAACCCGACTACATCCTCGAACTGCTGCTCGAGCACAGTACCGCCGATATCAGCTACGAACAGGCCATCGGCGTCACCTACGAGGACGTGCACCGCGACCCCACCGCCGCGATCAGCGACATCGTGATGCGGTTCCACGACGTCGCGAAGGCCTGCGACGCGGTGGTGATCGTCGGCAGCGACTACACCGACGTCGCCAGCCCGAGCGAGCTGCGCTTCAATGCCCGCATCGCGGTGAACCTGGGCGCGCCGGTACTGCTGGTCGTTCGCGGCGCGGATCGCACGCCCGGCGAGGTCAAGCAACTGGTCGAACTGTGTACCAGCGAGCTCACCACCGAGCACGCTCACCTCGTCGCGATCGTGGCCAATCGCTGCGCCCCTGACGAGCTGGACGAAATCGCCACCACACTGGCGAGTTTCGATGTTCCGTCGTGGACTCTGCCCGAGGTGCCGCTGCTGATGGCGCCGACGATGGCCGAGCTGTGCGAGTCCATCGAGGGCGAAATCTACAGTGGCGACCCGGAATTGTTGCAGCGTGAAGCGCTGCGCATCATGGTCGGCGGCATGACCGCCGAACACATCTTGGAACGACTCTCCGACGGTGTGGTGGTGATCGCGCCCGGCGACCGGTCCGACGTGCTGCTCAGTCTGGTGAATGCCCATGAGGCAGCGGGCTTTCCGTCCCTGGCCGGGGTCATCATGAACGGCGGCCTTCGCCCGCATCCGGCGATCGCGCGGCTGATGGAGGGACTGCAACCCAGGCTGCCTATCCTCGCCACCGAACTCGGCACCTACGACACCGCGAGTGCCGTGCACGGCACCCGTGGCCGGATGTGGGCGGGCAGTCCGGGAAAGGTGGACACCGCGCTCGCGCTGATGGAGCAGCGAGTCGACGCACCGGAACTGTTGCGGCGCATTCAGGTTCCGACTTCGACGGTCGTGACACCGCAGATGTTCGAGTACCGGCTGATCGAACGCGCCCGCGCCGATCGCAAACGCATCGTGCTGCCCGAGGGTGACGACGACCGCATCATCCGCGCCGCCGGACGAGTACTACAGCGCAAGATCGCCGACCTCACCATCCTCGGTGACGAGGCCTCGGTGCGAGCCCGTGCCGCCGAACTCGGCGTCGACATCGCCGACGCCGAGGTGCTGGCGCCGCGCACCTCCGGCTACCTCGACGACTTCGCCGCCGAATACACCGAACTGCGCAAGCACAAGGGCATGACGCTCGAGCGCGCGCGCGAAACCATGGCCGACATATCGTATTTCGGCACCATGATGGTCTACAAGGGGATCGCCGACGGCATGGTCTCCGGCGCCGCGCACACCACCGCGCACACGATTCGGCCCTCGTTCGAGATCATCAAGACGGTGCCCGGCGTCTCCACTGTGTCGAGCGTGTTCCTGATGTGCTTGGCCGATCGTGTTCTCGCCTATGGCGATTGCGCCGTGGTGCCGGACCCGACCTCGGAGCAGCTGGCCGATATCGCGGTGTCTTCGGCGGGCACGGCCGCCCGGTTCGGGATCGACCCGCGGGTGGCGATGCTGTCGTACTCGACCGGTGCGTCCGGAACCGGCGCCGACGTCGACAAGGTCCGCGCGGCAACCGAACTCGTGCGCGAGCGCGCGCCGGAACTGCCGGTGGAAGGTCCGATCCAGTACGACGCCGCGATCGAGCCCGCCGTCGCCAGCGCCAAGCTGCCCGATTCCGAAGTAGCGGGCAAGGCCACGGTTTTCGTCTTCCCCGACCTCAATACCGGCAACAACACCTACAAGGCGGTGCAGCGCAGCGCGGGTGCGGTCGCGATCGGGCCGGTGCTGCAGGGGCTGCGTAAACCGGTGAACGACCTCTCGCGCGGCGCGCTGGTCGCCGACATCGTCAACACCGTGGAGATCACCGCCATCCAGGCACAGGGAGACGGCAAGTGAGCGATCTCGTCCTGGTGCTCAACAGCGGCTCTTCGTCGATCAAATATCAACTGCTGCACGCCGTCTCGGCAGAGGTATTGGCATCCGGGCTGGTCGAGAAGATCGGCGAGTCGCACGGCGGACGGATCGTGCACGAGGCGGGCCCCGCCAAGCTCGAGTACGACGGCACGATCGAGGATCACAAGGCCGGTCTGCTGCGGGCGTTCGAGATGTTCCGTGAAACCGGCCTCGATCTGACCACGATCGGAATCGGCGCGGTCGGGCACCGGGTGGTCCACGGCGGCGAGGTGTTCTGGGAGCCGACCCTGATCACCGACGACGTGCTGCACACGATCGACGAGCTGTCGGTGCTCGCGCCGCTGCACAATCCCGCCAATGTGGTCGGCATCGAGTCGACGCGAGAGCTGCTGCCCGGCGTTCCCGAGGTCGCGGTCTTCGACACCGCCTTCTTCCATGCCATGCCCGATGCCGCCAAGACCTACGCGATCGACGCGAAAATTGCTGCCGCCCACGGGATTCGCAAGTACGGCTTCCACGGCACCTCACACCAGTACGTGTCGGAGAAGGCCGCCGAATACCTGGGCCGACCGACCGAAGAGCTGAACCAGATCGTCTTCCACCTGGGCAACGGTGCGTCCGCCTCGTCGATCCAGGGCGGCGTCGCGATCGACACCACCATGGGCATGACCCCGCTCGAAGGTCTGGTGATGGGAACCAGGCCGGGCGACCTAGACCCCGGCGTGCTGCCGTTCCTCATGCGCGCGGCCGACCTCGACGTGAGCGAGGTGGAACAACTACTCAATCGCAACTCGGGCATCAAGGGCCTGTCCGGGGTGAACGACTTCCGCGAGCTGCAGAAGCTGATCGACGGCGGCGACACCCAGGCGAAGCTCGCCTACGACGTCTACATCCACCGCCTGCGCCGCTACCTCGGCGCCTATCTCGTAGAACTCGGCACCGTCGACGACATCGTCTTCACCGCCGGTGTGGGCGAGAACAGTCCGGCGGTGCGCGCCGACGCCTTGGCGGGGCTACAGGCCCTCGGTATCGAGATCGATCCCGCCCGCAACGAGACGAGAGCCCCTGGCATCCGTCGCATTTCGCCGGACTTCGCCCCGGTGACGGTCCTGGTGGTGCCAACCAACGAGGAGCTGGCCATCGCGCGCGCTGCTCACGAACTGGTCGGCGCGCGCTGAGCTCCGGCTCAGAACCAGGATTTGGGGCGCAGCGAGTTGGCGAGGTCGACGAGAGCGTAGCGGTGGTCCCGGTCCGGTGCGTTGCGGGCGAGGGAACGCAGGCCGGATTCGGTGCCGTCGCGCAGGTCGCGTTCGGTGAAGCCGCGCCCGAACAGCTTGGCGTCCTTACGTTTCGGTGTGTTGCCGGCCTGTAGCCAGGCCAACGCGGTGCCCTGGACCAGCGTGCGCATGAGGGTGGCCCGGTGTTCGCCGGGGGCGATGGACTGGGCGCGCGAGGCGGCCAGTCGCAGGATCTGTTCGTCGAGTTCGGCGACGGGGGAGCTGGTGAGCAGCAACAGGATCGCCGTGGTCTGGGCGGTGGTGAAGTGGCGGGACGCGGCGGGCACGTCGTCGAGCGCGTGTACCGCTTCGCCGACTCGTCCCGCCACCGCAAGCTGCCTGGCGAGGCCGAATGCCGCGCTCACCACGGCCCGGTCGGTGCGCCATACGGTGTCGTAATAGCGTTCGGCGAAACTGCGCCACTGTTCGGGCGCCGCGGAATCCCAGTGTTGCAGGATGAGTTCCGCGGTGGCGGCCAGCGCCAGCTTGGGCGCGATCTCACCCGGCAGTACCCGCAGCACCGCCTCGAACGACGCGAAGGCGGCTTCGTAGTCGAGTTCGAGCAGATGCGCCTGACCGGTGAACCAGTCCGTGCGCCAATCGGTGTCGTTCCGAACCCGGTCGAGCATATGCAGCACCGCCGCCGACTCGCCCAGTTCCAGCCGCGCACGCGCCTCGGCGAAGAGCAGCTCGCCCGCCAGCGTCTCGGGCGCATTGTCGGGGTCGGCTTCGGCCCGCTCGCGGGAGTCGTGCAGCGCCTCCAGCACCCGCTCGGGTTCCGGGTTGGCGGTCGCGGCCAGCAGCGGAGCCGACGGGTCGGCGGGGTCGATCAGCGGAATCGGGAGCGCGGCGACCACATCGCGGGAATCCAGTAGCGGCGAGCGACCGACACCGTCGAGGTAGGAGTCGGTCTGGCTGATCAGCTCCTCGGTTCCGAAGCTGGTGCGCTGTGGACTGAACACTGTGGACAGCTGTGGATGTTCGGTGCCGGTGTCGTAGGCGAGGATCTCGCGCAGTACACCGGCCAGCTGCGCCGACATCGCCCGCGCCGACGGAAAACGAAGTGCCGGATCGAGATCGGTGGCGGTGAGCAGGAATCGATGGAAGAACTCGTAGCGGGCGAGCAGCGGTTCGTCGGCGGGGTCGGGGATGCCGTCGAGATAGCGGCCGTGTTCGCTGGGCAGCGCCAGCGTGAGCGCGGCGATCGTGCGGCCGACGGTGTAGACGTCGGAGGCCGGCGTCGGCCCGGTCCTGGCGATCTCCGGCGCCTGGAAACCCTTGGTGCCGTACAGGTTTCCGTAGGCGTCGATGGTGGCGACCGCGCCGAGGTCGATCAGCTTCACCTGGTCCTCGGTGACCATCACATTGTCGGGCTTGAGGTCGTTGTAGGTGAGACCGATCGAGTGCAGATATTCCAGCGCGGGCAGGATCTCCAGCACATACGCGATGGCCTCGGCCAGCGGCATCTGCTCGCCACGCGGCTTGGCGTCGAGGATGTCACGCAGCGAATGGCCGCCCACGTACTCCATCACGATGTAGCCGATGGACCCGTCACCCGCGGTGTGCTCGACGAAGTTGTGGATCTTGACGATGCTCGGGTGCGCCACCTCGGCCAGGAACTGCCGCTCGGCTACCGCCACGGCCTGCGCTTCGGCGTCACCCGCGTGCAACAGCCCCTTGAGCACCACCCAACGATCGCTCACATTGCGGTCGATGGCCAGATAGATCCAGCCGAGCCCGCCGTGCGCGATGCAACCCTGGATCTCGTACTGCCCGGCGACCATGTCGCCTTCGTGCAGTGACGGCCGAAAATCGTAAGCGGCCCCGCAGGTTTCGCATTCGCCACTGGTCGAGGCGGCGCGCGCCGGCGTCGAACGCCCGACCGGATTGCTACAGCGCCAGCAGAACCGCCGACCTTCCGACACCATCGGATCCGCCAGCACGGCATCACGCGGATCGGCCGGGGTCACCGTCGGAATCGGCACCAGCCCGGCCCCGAGCCGTCGGGTGGGCCGCGACCGCGCCGTTCGCACACTGCGCCCCGACCGTGCGGTACCCCCGCCGGTTTGCGGCGCGGACGGCCAGGATTCGGGATCGACCGGAGTCGCCTGCGTGCCGGGCTGTTCGGTGCGCTGAGCGGCCTCGGTCGCCGCGTACGGTGCGGTCATGGGGTCCCGCTGCGCGGCTTCGGTCGGCGCGTACGGTGCTGTTCGCGGTGCGGCTTCGGTCGGCGCGTACGCCGCTGACTCGGTTGCCGGGGGACGATTCGCCCGCTGTGTGGCGAGCTGCTCTTCCGCCTGTTGTGCCGATGCGGTCTGGGGAATCTCGCCCGATCGCTCGACGGCGCCGGACGCTTCGGCCCGCTGGGTCGCATCGGTCGCCGGGGTGTGGTCGCGGCTGCTCGCCTGCTGTCGGGCGAACTCCGCGGCCGCCTCGGCGGTGAGTTTGGGCAACGGTCGCGTCTCGTCGTCGCCGGGCAGCGTCCACCCACCCGGTAGCGTGCCCGGACGCTGACGCTGGGTCAGCTGTGTCGGCTCGCGCCGTTCCGGGTCGGGTGCCGGATCGTGAGGCGTCGACTCGGCGCCGAGCTTCGGGTCCGGATCGGCTTGTCCCAGTTCGCCATTGGCGGGATCGGTACTCATGGCCGTCAGTCCTGGTACTTCGGTGCGGGTGGGCTCGGTGTCTCGCCGAGGGTCGCGAGCCAGCGGCGGTGGATCCGGGTCCAGGTGCCGTCGTTGCGGATGCGCTCCAGGGTGGCGTTGACGAAACGCACCAGGTCGTCGTCGCCCTTGGGGATACCGATGCCGTACGGCTCGGCGCTGATGCTGCCGCCGACCACCTCGGTGTAGGGGTCCTGGGCGGCCAGACCGGCCAGGATCGAGTCGTCGGTGCTCACCGCGTCCACCTGGCGCTGTTGCAGCACCACCAGGCAGTCGGCCCAGGTCGGCACCGTCAGAATCGTGGCGGCGGGTTGGTCGCGGCGGATGTGATCGAGGGAGGTGGTGCCGCGCACCACGCACACGCGCTTGCCCGCCAGATCGGCGAGGCCGCCGATACCGGAATCCTTCACCGCGAGCACCCGCTGGTCGGCCCGCAGATACACCGTCGAGAACGCCACTCGCTGACGTCGCTCGCAGGTGATGGTCATCGTCTTCGCGATCAGGTCGACGGTGTGATCCTGCAGTGCTCGCTCGCGTTCTTCCGAAGCGAGACTGCGGTATTCGATCAGATCAGGATTGCCGAGCAGGTCGCGGGCGATCTCGCGGGCGATGTCGGCGTCGAAGCCGACGATGCGACCACTGAGCGGATCGCGGAAGCTGAACAGATTGCTGCCCGCGTCGAGTCCCACGATGAGCCTGCCGCGCGCGCGGATGGCATCGATCGTCGGGCCGGACGCGGTGCTCGGCCGCAGGCTCGCGGTCGGATCGCCGCACTGTTCGCCACCGGTAGCGGGCACGGGGGTATCGGTGCCGATCGGAATCGCCTTGGCGGGCAACGGCGGTTCCGAATAGACGCCTCGCTCAGCGGGCGTGGTTGTGCCGTCGGAGCAGCCGGCGAGCAGCCCGACCAGCACCAGCGCCGCGAGGACGCGCCCGCGCCTCACCGGTACTCCCGCAGCCGCGGCCACAACCCGAGCGCGACGCAGGCCGCCGCCGCGATCCCGAGCACGAATGCGCCGGGGGCGAGGAAAGACAGCACGTCGATCGCCTGAGAGACCTTCGCGCGCAGGGTGTCTCGTGTCACCGCGCCCGCTTTGTCCAGTGCCCGGTCGAGTGCGTCGACCTGGGCGGCCGAATCGGCGGCGCTCGGACCGGTGGCCACGGTGGCCGCGCCCATGAAATCGCCACGCTCGAGGGTGTCGTTCATCCGCTGATGGGCTGACTGCCAGCGGGTCAGCGCGGCTCGCGCGTACGCCACTTCGTCGCGCGCGGGGGCGTCATCGGGATAGCCGGCGAGCAACTCGTTGAGCCGGGCGGCATTGGTATCGAATGTGCGGTCGTAGTCGCCGGTCGCGTCGCGGCGAACCAGCTTCACCATTTCCGCTGACCTGGCTTGCTGCACCAGGATTCGGCTCTCGGCCAGTCGCGCCGACGGCACCGCTCCTTCGTCCCGGCAGCGAATCATCGCCACCGCGGACAGCGATCCGGCCGCCACCGTCCAGATCAGCGTCAGTGCCAGCGCGCCGGTGCCGATCAGCAGGCCCATATTGAAGAACCGACGCGAGCGCCGCGCCAGCTCGACCTGCACCCAGATCAGCGCACCGAGCGCCACCACCAGCAGCGCGATCGCCGTCCACGGTGGTTGCACGTGCCGGTGCTGCGCGGCGGTGACCGCGTCGAACCGATGGTCTTCCAGCTCCTCGGCCATCGGCAGCAGCCCGGTCTGCATCTGATGCGATGCCTCGCTCAGATACGCCGCGCCCACGGGATAGCCGTTGCGGTTGTTCACCCGTGCGGTCTCGATCAGCCCGCTGTAGACGGGCAGCCCGGTCGCGATGCCGGTGCGCAGCCTGCGATCGGTGCCCGACGGGTCGGCCGCTTCTTCGTCGGAGACGTGTCCGGCCTGCGTCACCAACTCCGCGGCTGCTTCGCCGATGGCCTGGGTGTAGCGGTCGCGCACTGCCTGGGGTTCGAGTCCGCCCGCGATGAAGGCGGTGCCCGCGGCGGCGTCGGCGATGGAGAGCGAGGTGTACAGGTGATTGGCCGAATGCGCGTCGGGTTCGGTGTCGTCGAGCAGGACGCCGAGAGCTTGCTGACGCTCACTCACGGTCGTCGAAGTCACCGCGCCCGCGGTCACGCACAGCACCATCAGGACCAGTCCGGCGGCAACCAGCCGCCCTGGCGAGGAGTGCGCGAAGCTGCGCAAGCGGGCGGGTTGGAACTGCGCGCGCAACGCTCTGACGTCGGGCGCGGGCGGTCGGTCCACGGGCGCAGTCGGTCGGCGCAACGGCGCCCAGCGCGGTGCTACCGGCGCGGCTCCCGTGGTGTCGGAAGGCTTCGCACCCACCTCGGCCTGCGACGACGGGCGAACACGGACGGCCGCCACCTCGGTCGAGGCATTGCGATTCCCCGGTTCGTCCATCGTTCACCTCCCGGCGCTGTTCGTGCACACCTACCTGTGCGGAGTTTATTGTGGGCCTACGGGTAGCGCAGCCCCTCACATACCCCCGAAGCGGTTGCTGTTCGGCTGCTCGGAGGAAAGAGTATGGGATGCGCGGCGACGGAGACGGCTGGTACAAGAGCCCTGACGGGGTCAAGCACTGGGGCAAGTTCGGTGCGGCGGGGCTACTGCTGCGCGCGCCGTTGCCCGGTGGCGGGTCGGCGGTGCTGTTGCAGCACCGGGCGCCGTGGAGTCATCAGGGCGGCACCTGGGCGCTGCCCGGCGGCGCACGTGATTCGCACGAGTCACCCGAGCACGCGGCCGTCAGGGAGGCAGAGGAGGAGGCGGGCATCACCGCCGACCTGCTCCGCGTACGCGCCGAACGCTTGACGATGACCGCCGCGAGCGGCTGGACCTACATCACCGTCATCGCCGACGCCGACAGCCAACTCCCCACGGTCGCCAACAAGGAATCCGCCGAACTGGCCTGGGTTCCCGAGGACGAGGTCGCCGACCTCCCGTTGCACCCAGGCTTCGCCACCGCCTGGATCGAACTGCGCGCGGTGCCGTTGCGGGTGCGGCTCGAGGCCGATACCGAACTCGCGCAGGCGCTTCCCCGCACAGTCGAACTGCCAGACCAGGGCTTCTTCTGGCTGCACGCGCGGGCCGACGGCCCCGGCATCGAAGTGGTTCTCGACGCCGAGCCGACCGAGGGCCCGATCCTCACCAGGGCTGACGTCCTCGCCTGAGTGGCGGGCAGCGGCGCTGTCCGCCCGAGCTCAGTTCGCGTCGAGGAGTGCCTGTTTGAGTTCGCGGGCCGCGGCTTCCGGATCGGCGGCTTCGGTGATCGCCCTGACCACGACGACGCGGCGGGCGCCGGCGGCCAACACCTCCGGTAGTCGCTGCGCGTCGACGCCGCCGATGGCGAACCAGGGGAGCGTGGGATGGGACTCGGCGGTCGAGCGTACGAAGTCCACGCCTGCGGCTTGGCGGCCGGGCTTGGTGGGCGTGGTCCAGATCGGGCCGGTGCAGAAGTAGTCGAGGTGGCCGTCGATGGCGGCCAGGCCCGCCTGATTGCGGTTGTGGGTGGAGCGGCCGATCACCACATCGGGGCCGACGACGCGTCGTGCGTAGGTGGGCGGCAGGTCACCCTGGCCGAGGTGCAGCACGTCCGCGCCCGCGGCCAGTGCGATATCGGCGCGGTCGTTCACCGCGAGCAAGGCGCCGTGGCGGCGCGTCGCGGCCTTGATCTCGGCGAGCGCGCCCAGCTCGGCCTTGGCCTCCAGCGCCCCGAATTCGGCCTCGCCCGGCGACCCCTTGTCCCTGAGCTGCACGATGTCGACGCCACCGGCTAGCGCGGCGTCGACGAATCTGGCCAGATCGCCCTTCTCCCGGCGCGCGTCGGTGCACAGATACAGCAGCGCACTCGACAGACGCTCCCTGGGCGGGACGGAACGGTTCGGATGGGAGGGCTGCACGTCCACGACGGTAGTCGCGCTACCGTTGGAGTGCGAACGCCGTGGCTGGCGATAGGCGAAAAAAGACAGGTGGAACGTGATGCGGACTCTGGCGGTCGTTGGCGGCGGCGCCGTCGGACTCGCCGTCGCATGGCGGGCCGCCGAGGCGGGCTGGACGGTCACCGTGTACGACCCCGAGCCGGCGCGCGGCGCTTCCTTCGTGGCCGGTGGAATGCTCGCTCCACTGTCGGAAGGCTGGCCCGGTGAGGATCGCGTGCTCGCCTTCGGCGCGGCCGCGCTGGCCGAGTGGTCCGCCTTCGGAGACAGCCTGCGCGCGATCGCCGGCGAGTCGATGTTCGTGGCCGATGAGACGCTGACCGTCGCTCTCGACGGCGCCGATGCCACCGACCTGCGCACCGTCTCGGAGTGGCTGGCCGGGTTCGGCCACGACCTGCGGGTACTCGACCGGGCGGGAGTCCGCGCGCTGGAACCCGCACTCGCGCGCACCGTCCGCGCGGGCCTGCACGCGAAGACCGAACCCGCCATCGACAACCGGCGGGTGTTGCGTGCTCTCCAGTCCGCCTGCGCCGCGGCAGATGTCGAAATCCGCGCCGAAGCTGTTGTCGCCCTGGATGATCTACCGCACGACCGGGTCGTCCTCGCGGCGGGCGCCCGCTCCGCCGAGCTCTGGCCCGGCCTGCCGGTGCGCCCGGTGAAGGGCGAAATCCTCCGGTTGCGTCGCAGGCCCGGCGTCAGCCCGCCACCGACCAGGGTGATCCGTGCCCGGGTCCACGGCCGACAGGTCTACTTGGTTCCTCGCGAAGACGGAATCGTCGTCGGTGCAACACAATACGAAGCGGGCTTCGACACCACCGTGACCGTCGGTGGCGTCCGTGACTTGATCGCCGACGCCGAGACCATCCTGCCCGGCATCGCCGAATACGAACTGGCCGAGGCGAATGCGGGTTCGAGGCCGGGAACACCCGACAACCTCCCGTTGCTCGGCCACCTCGACGATCGGGTCGTCGCCGCCACCGGGCACGGTCGCAACGGCATGCTCACCCTGGCGCTCACCGCCGCGGTCGTGCCCGCACTGCTCGACGGCGCCACCCCCGCGGTAGTCGAAGCCGCTTCACCCCAACGTTTTCCGGCATCGCAGATGCCATCTCTGTCGCAAGGAGGAGTTCGATGACCTCGACCATCCCGATCGGCGTCACCGTCAACGGTGTCGACCACGAGTTCCCCGAGCCGCTCAGCGTCCGCGAACTGCTGGCAAAGCTCGAATTGCCCTGCCGGGGTGTGGCATTGGCGGTCGACGGCGCGGTCTTCTCGAAGTCGCGCTGGGACGAACCGGTCGGCCGCGGCTGGACCATCGAGGTGCTCACGGCGGTGCAGGGTGGCTGAGGCCGTCGCGCCGTTGCGTATCGCGGACAAGGAGTTCGGTTCGCGCCTGATCATGGGCACCGGCGGCGCCGAAAACCTCGCCGTCCTGGAACAGGCACTGATCGCGTCGGGCACCGAGCTCACCACTGTCGCCATGCGCCGCGTCGACGCCGCGGGCGGCACCGGCGTGCTCGATCTGCTCAAGCGCCTCGACATCACTCTGCTGCCCAACACCGCGGGCTGTCGCACCGCCGCCGAGGCCGTGCTCACCGCCCAGCTGGCCCGCGAGGCCCTCGACACCAACTGGGTCAAGCTCGAGGTGGTCGCCGACGACCGCACCCTCCTGCCCGACCCCTTCGAACTCCTCGACGCCGCCGAGAAGCTCGTCGACGACGGTTTCGTGGTCCTGCCGTACACCACCGACGACCCCATTCTCGCCCGCCGCCTCGAAGAAGCCGGCTGTGCCGCCGTGATGCCCCTCGGCTCCCCGATCGGCACCGGCTTGGGCATCGCCAACCCCCACAACATCGAGATGATCGTCGCCGCCGCAGCGGTCCCCGTGATCCTCGACGCGGGCATCGGCACCGCCAGCGACGCCGCTCTCGCCATGGAACTCGGCTGTTCGGCAGTCCTGCTCGCTACCGCCGTGACCAGGGCGAAGGAGCCCGAACTCATGGCATCGGCCATGTCGGCGGCGGTGCGCGCGGGCTATCTGGCCAGGCAGGCGGGCCGTATCCCCAAGCGTTTCTGGGCTCAGGCTTCTTCCCCGGCCGTCTAAGGGTCGAAGGTCATCCTCGAGGATGACCCGACTCGCTACTTCCCGGCGACGCGCGTTGCGTGGGTTGTCAGGCAAGCTAGGGCTCATGATCGAGCTGAAGGGCCTGACGAAGCAATTCGGCCAGACCGTCGCGGTGCAGGACCTCACGTTCACCGTCCGACCAGGACTGGTGACCGGGTTCCTCGGACCCAACGGCGCCGGTAAATCGACGACCATGCGGATGATCCTCGGATTGGACAAGCCGACGGCGGGCAGTGCGCTCATCGACGGCAAGAAGTACCAGCAGCTGGAACGCCCGCTCACGCAGGTCGGCGCGCTGCTGGATGCCAAGTGGGTGCATCCGAACCGCTCGGCGCGCGCCCACCTGGAGTGGCTGGCCGCCTCCAACGACATCCCGAAGTCGCGGGTCGAAGAAGTCCTGCGCCTGGTCGGCTTGTCCGAGGTGGCGAACAAGAACGCGGGCGGATTCTCGCTCGGTATGTCCCAGCGTCTCGGCCTCGCGGGCGCGCTGCTCGGCGACCCGAAGGTGCTGCTGTTCGACGAGCCGGTCAACGGCCTCGACCCGGAGGGCATCCTGTGGATCCGCCGGTTCATGCAGCGCCTGGCCGCCGAGGGGCGCACGGTGCTCGTGTCGAGCCACCTGCTCTCGGAGATGTCGCAGACCGCCGAGCAGCTCATCGTCATCGGTCGTGGTCAGCTGATGTTCGACGGCACCACCCAGGAGTTCATCGATCGCGCCTCCGAGCAGTCGGTGCGCGTGCGCAGCCCGCAGCTGGATCAGCTGCGCAGCCTGCTCACCTCGCACGGCATGACCGTGAAGGAAGACGGCGACGCCGCGCTGATCGTCGCGGGCGTCACCTCCGACGAGGTCGGCAAGGTGGCGGGCACGAACAACGTCACGCTCTACGAGCTGGCGCCGCAGCAGGCCTCGCTCGAGGAAGCGTTCATGCGGATGACCGGCGGTGCCGTGGAGTACCACGGTGAAAGCTTCGACCAGGCGATGGGAGGTGCGCTCTGATGGGCGTGCTCGCGGCGGAACGAATCAAACTCACCTCGACCCGCTCGCCCTGGTGGTGCTCGGCGGTCGTAGTGGTCCTCGGCATCGGCCTCGCTTTGCTGATCGCGCTGGTCACGAATGCCGACACCGCGGGCACCTCGGAGGAGGGCCCGCCGTTGCTCACCCCGACTGTCGCGGTATCGGGTGTCTCCAGCTTCGGCGTGATGGTGCTGATGATCATGGCCGCGTTGACGGTGACCAGCGAATATCGCTTCGGCGTGATCCGCTCCAGCTTCCTCGCCGTCCCGAACCGGTCCAAGGTCGTGCTGTCCAAGACCGCCCTGGTCGGCGTGTACGCGGCGGTGCTGACCGGTGTCCTCTCGCTCATCGCCTTCATCGTGGCCAAGGTGATCGTCGGTGACGACGCTCCCGGTCTCGTGCTCGACGGCAACTGGCGAGCGCTCTACAGCGTTCCGATCTATGCCTTCCTGTGCGTCATGCTCGCCATCGGCGTCGGTGTGCTGGTCCGGCAGTCCGCCGCGGCGATCTCGCTGATCGTGCTGTGGTCGCTGCTGGTGGAGAATCTGCTCGGCGCGTTCGGCAGCTTCGGCCGCACCGTGAAGCCGTTCCTGCCGTTCCAGAACGCGAACCGATTCCTGAGCGTCGAGGAGTACGCGGGCGACTGGCACTGGGGCGTATGGGGCAGTCTGATCTACTTCGCCGTCTTCGTGGCGGTCGTTTTCGCCGGGGCGCTCGTGCTGGTCAACCGCCGCGACGCCTGATAATCCAGCCCGGGCCGCCCTCGTAATCGCCCGGGCCGCGAGGGCCGCGACCTTGTCGGGAGGTCGCGTGACCCGACCTTCGGGCTTCCGCTGCCCGGTAGCTCGAAGGTAGGACCGCCGGTCCGCTGCACACAAGCAGCGGACCGGCGGTCGTCGTCGGGTGATATAACCTTTTGAGCGTGAGTGAAACGCCTTCTGGCGGGGTGAATCCGCGGCGCGACGCCGCTGCGGACGTGTCCATCCCGTTGGAGCCGATCGTCAGTGGATCCGCCGAATCCGACTCCGGCGTGCGCGCGGGGCGGAAGCGCCCCCAGCTCTCGTCGAAATTACAGGCCGCCAACCGTCGGGCCGACGTGATCGGTGCGCTGCGCAAGGCGCGCCAACAGCTGCCCGGTGATCCCTCGTTCGGCGATCCGCTGTCGGTGACGGGCCCCGGTGGTGCGCGCGCGGTAGCGAGAGCCGCGGACAAGATCGTCGGCGGCGCGCCGACCGCGGCCAGGGAGATCGGGTTCGGCGCCCTGCAGGTGTGGCAGGCCGGGCTGGAGCGGATCGGTCGTGGGCGTGGCACCGAGGAGGTGACCATCGTGTTCACCGACCTCGTCGGGTTCTCCAGTTGGTCGCTGTCGGTGGGCGACGAGCTCACCCTGGAACTGCTGCGCAAGGTCGCCAGGGCCATCGAGCCGCCGATCGTCGAGCGCGGCGGTCAGGTGGTCAAGCGGATGGGCGACGGTCTGATGGCCGTGTTCTCCTCGCCTGACCGGGCCGTGCGCGCCGCGCTGGCGGCTCGCCGCAATCTCGCCGAGGTCGAGATCGCCGGTTACCGCCCGCGCATGCGGGTCGGCCTGCACACCGGTTCTCCTCGTGAGATCGGTGGCGACTGGCTCGGCGTCGACGTCAATATCGCCGCCCGCATGATGGAGGCGGGCGGTAACGGAAACATGATGATATCCAGCGTCACGTTGGCCGCCCTGCGCCCGGAAACGCTGGATGAGCTGGGTGTTGTCGCCAAACCGTACAAGCGGAATTTCTGGGCCGCGCCGCTGAACGGCGTGCCCGAAGACGTCAGGATCTTCAAGCTACTCACGACGGGCTGAGCGCTTCGCCAGCCGATCCTGTTCTTTCCAGTAGGCCCGGAACGCCTGCTGGGTCGGGGTCGGCTTGGTGGTCAGCGCCCGCCAGTTCGTCGAGCGCACGAAGTCGATCGTCAGCAGCACCGGCAGGATGAACGCCTGAAAGAAGATCAGGTAGTCGCCGCCTTCGAACACGAACGCCAGATACCCGGCGTAGCCGAGGAACGCGATGCCGAACACGGCGTTGAGGCCGCGAGAGAGCGCGCTGCGGCCGTTGTCGATGTTGGCCATGATGATCATCGCGAGGCCGCTGACTGCGAGCAGGCCGACATACCAGGTGAACATGGGGGCAAGCCAACAGCGCTCGCCTTGCCCTGGCCTTGCGAAAGTCTTGCTACTCGGGCCAGAGCGCGGCGCCGAGCCCCGCGAGGACGGCGGCGACGATCAAACCGATCGACATCGCGCGGTTGTTCTTCCAGGTCGTGTACGCGCCGCCGAGCAGGAATCCGGCGAGGGCGAAGAGGAGGACGGACAGCATGGGCTCCATCTTGCCTGGTCGATTCGCCGAGATTAACAAGCACGCGTGCTTGCTTTTTTTCTGAACCGCTGCGATCCTGGGTGCCATGAGTGCTCTCTCCGCTGATCCGGACCTGATCCGGATCGGGAATTGTTCCGGGTTCTACGGTGACCGGCTCAGCGCCATGCGCGAGATGCTGGAGGGCGGGCAACTCGACGTGCTGACCGGCGACTACCTCGCCGAGCTCACCATGCTGATCCTGGGCCGCGACCGGATGAAGGACCCCAGCCTCGGCTACGCCAAGACCTTCGTGCGCCAGATCGAGGACTGCCTGGCCCTCGCGCTGGAGAAGAACGTCCAGATCGTCACCAACGCGGGCGGGCTCAATCCGGCCGGGCTGGCCGAGCGGCTGCGCAAGGTCGCGGCCGACCTCGGGCTGGACGCCAAGATCGCCTACGTCGAGGGCGACGACCTGGTCGCCCGCGCCGCCGAGCTCGACCTGGGTCAGCCGCTCACGGCCAACGCCTACCTCGGCGCGTGGGGGATCGTCGAATGCCTGAATTCCGGCGCCGACATCGTCGTCACCGGCCGGGTCACCGACGCCTCGGTGATCGTCGGCCCGGCGGCGGCCCACTTCGGCTGGGGCCGCACCGATTACGACGCGTTGGCAGGCGCCGTGGTGGCCGGGCACGTGATCGAATGCAGCACCCAGGCCACCGGCGGCAACTTCGCCTTCTTCACCGAACTCGGTGACATCGGCCGCCCCGGCTTCCCGATCGCCGAGATCCGTCGCGACGGGTCCTGCGTGATCACCAAGCACGACGGCACCGGCGGCGCGGTCACCGTCGACACCGTCGAAGCCCAGCTCATGTACGAAATCCAGAGCGCGCGCTACGCCGGACCCGACGTCACCACCCGCCTGGACAGCATCGCGCTGAGCCAGGAGGGCAAGGACCGCGTACTGATCAGCGGCGTCACCGGTGAGGCGCCGCCGCCGCAGCTCAAGGTCTCGCTCAACACCCTGGGCGGTTTCCGCAACGAGATGTCGTTCATTCTCACCGGCCTCGACATCGAAGCCAAAGCCGAACTGGCGCAACGGCAGCTGGAATCCTGGCTGCCGGACAAGCCCGCCGAGCTCACCTGGACGCTGGCCCGCCTCGATCGCCCCGATGCCGAGACCGAAGAGCAGGCCAGCGCGATGCTGCGCTGTGTGGTGCGCGATTCCGATCCGAACAAGGTCGGCCGCGGCTTCTCCAGTGTCGCCGTGGAATTGGCACTGGCCAGCTACCCGGGCGCCAGCTTCACCGCGCTGCCCGGGAACGGTTCCCCCTACGGCGTCTTCACCCCCGGCTTCGTCGACGCGCACGAGGTGCCGCACGTGGCGGTGCTGGCCGACGGCAGCCGAGTCGATATCGCCCCCGCCACGGAAACCCTGGTCCTCGAACCTGTTTCCGACCCCGAGCTCCCCGCGCCGCTGCCCGCCGCCGAGACCCGTCGCGTGCCGCTCGGCACGATCGCTCTCGCCCGCAGCGGCGACAAGGGCGGTGATGCCAATATCGGCGTGTGGGTGCGCACCGACGATCAGTGGCGCTGGCTGGTGCACACCCTCACCGTCGAAAAGCTTCGGGAACTTCTCCCCGAGACGGCCGAACTGACCGTCACCCGCCACGTGCTGCCCAATCTGCGCGCGGTCAACTTCATCATTTCCGGCCTGCTCGGCAAGGGCGTCGCCTATCAGGCGCGTTTCGACCCGCAGGCCAAGGGGCTCGGCGAATGGCTGCGCTCCCGCCACATCGATCTGCCGACGGAGCTGCTCGTATGACGTCTGTTTGGGAAACGCCGGAGCGAAAAGAGCTGCGCGCCACCGTGCGCGGGTTCGTGGAGCGGGACATCCTGCCCGACCTCGACGCCTGGGAGCGCGCGGGCGAGCTCCCGCGCGAACTGCACAAGAAGGCGGGCGAACTGGGCCTGCTCGGCATCGAGTACCCGGAATCGGCGGGTGGCGAGGGCGGCACTGCCATCGACTCGGTGATCGTGGGCGAGGAGATCCATGTCGCAGGCGCGTCCGGTGGACTGTGGGCTTCGCTACTGACCTGCGGAATCGCGTTGCCGCACATGATCGCCTCGGGCAACCAGGCGCAGATCGATCAGTGGGCGAAGCCGACGCTGACCGGTGACCTGATCGGCTCGCTGGCCATCACCGAGCCCGGCGGCGGTTCCGATGTCGGCCACCTCACCACCACCGCCGTGCGCGACGGTGAGGACTTCATCATCAACGGCGCCAAGACGTTCATCACCTCGGGTTGTCGGGCCGACTTCGTCGTCACCGCGGTGCGCACGGGAGGCCCTGGCGCGGCGGGTGTTTCGCTGATCCTCGTGCCGAAGGACACGCCCGGCTTCACCGTCAGCCGCAAGCTGGAGAAGATGGGCTGGCTGGCTTCCGATACCGCCGAGCTGTCGTACGTGGACGTGCGAGTGCCCGCGTCGAACCTGGTCGGGGCCGAGAACAGCGGCTTCGCGCAGATCGCCGCCGCGTTCGTCAGCGAGCGGGTCGGCCTCGCGGTGCAGGCGTATTCGCTGGCCCAGCGCGCGCTCGATCTCACCGTGCAGTGGTGCCGTGATCGCGAGACCTTCGGTCGTCCGCTGATCAGTCGCCAGAAGGTGCAGATGACGCTCACCGATATGGCCCAGCGCGTGGACATTTCGCGCACCTATACCCGGGCGCTGGTGGAGCGCTACGTCGCCGGTGACGAGAACCTGATCGCCCAGGTGTGCTTCGCGAAGAACAACGCCGTCGAGACCGCCGAATGGGTGGCCAACCAGGCCGTGCAGCTGCACGGCGGGATGGGCTACATGCGCGAGGCCGAGGTCGAGCGCATCTACCGCGATGTGCGCATCATCGGCATCGGCGGCGGCACCAACGAGATCCTGACCATGCTGGCGTCGAAAGTATTGGGGTACCAGGCATGACGACCTTCCGTTCCATCCTCGACAACACCTCGCCCGAGTACACCGCGGCCGCCGAGGCGATGTCGGTCAAGCTCACCGAGGTCGAGGCGGAGTTCGCCAAGGCGATCGCCGGTGGCGGCGCCGACAAGGTGGCCCGCCACCACAAGCGCGGCAAGCTGACGGCGCGTGAGCGCATCGAACTGCTGCTCGACGAGGACTCGCCGTTCCTCGAACTGTGCCCACTCGCGGCCTGGGGCAGCGACTTCCAGGTCGGCGCCTCGACGATCGCCGGAATCGGCCTCGTCGAGGGTGTCGAGTGCATGATCGTCGCGCCCGATCCGACCGTGCGTGGTGGCGCCTCGAATCCGTGGACACTGCGCAAGCAGTTCCGGATCAACGAGATCATCAGGGAGAACCGGCTGCCGGTGATCTCGCTGGTCGAATCCGCCGGTGCGGATCTGCCGACGCAGAAGGAAGTCTTCATCCCCGGCGGCGCGATGTTCCGCGATCTCACCCAGGCCTCGGCCGCCGGAATCCCCACCATCTCGCTGGTTTTCGGCAACTCCACTGCCGGTGGCGCCTATATCCCCGGCATGTCCGACTACGTCGTGATGGTCAAGGAGGGCGCGAAGGTCTTCCTCGCGGGCCCGCCGCTGGTGAAGATGGCCACCGGTGAGGACTCCGACGACGAGACCCTCGGCGGCGCCGAGATGCACGCCCGCACGTCGGGTCTGGCCGACTATCTGGCCGCCGACGAGCAGGACGCGATCCGGTTGGGCCGCAATATCGTTCGCCGCCTGAACTGGAAGAAGCAGGGCCCCGAGCCGCGCGCCGAGGTCATCTCGCCGCTCTACGATCCCGAGGAACTGCTCGGCATCGTGCCCTCGGACCTGAAGATCCCGTTCGACCCCCGCGAGATCATCGCTCGCGTCGTGGACGGCTCCGATTTCGACGAGTTCAAGCCGCTCTACGGTTCCTCGCTGGTCACCGGGTGGGCCGAGATCAACGGCTACCCGATCGGCATCCTCGCCAACGCGCGCGGCGTGCTGTTCTCCGAGGAATCGCAGAAGGCCACCCAGTTCATCCAGCTGGCGAACAAGAAGAACACGCCACTGTTGTTCCTGCACAACACCACCGGCTACATGGTCGGCAAGGAGTACGAGCACGGCGGCATCATCAAGCACGGCGCGATGATGATCAACGCCGTCGCCAACTCGACGGTGCCGCACATCTCGCTGCTGGTCGGTGCCTCCTACGGGGCCGGGCACTACGGCATGTGCGGGCGCGCGTTCAACCCGCGCTTCCTGTTCGCCTGGCCGAGTGCGAAGTCCGCCGTCATGGGCGGCGCGCAGCTGGGCGGCGTGCTCACCATCGTGCAGCGCGGCGCGGCCGAGTCCAAGGGCCTGCCGTTCGACGAGGAGGCCGCCGCCGGTCTCGCCGCGATGGTCGAGGCGCAGATCGAGGCCGAGGCCATGCCGATGTTCCTGTCGGGCAGGCTTTTCGACGACGGCATCATCGACCCCCGCGACACCCGCACCGTGCTGGGAATGGCCCTGTCGGCCATTCACACAGCCCCGATCAAGGGCGCCGATGGCTTCGGCGTCTTCCGAATGTGAGGCAAACAATGACTGCATCGCGAAGCGATTCGGTGAGGGGCGGCGGTCGGGCGACGGGCGGGCCTATTACTAACGTTCTCGTTGCCAATCGCGGTGAGATCGCGCGCCGTGTCTTCGCCACGTGCAGGCGGATGGGCATCGGCACCACCGCGGTCTATTCCGATGCGGATGCCGCGTCGCCGCACGTGTCCGAGGCCGACGCCGCCATCCGGCTGCCCGGCAACACGCCCGCCGAGACCTACCTGCGCGGCGAGCTGATCATCGAGGCCGCCTTGTCGGCCGGTGCCGACGCGATCCACCCCGGCTACGGATTCCTCTCCGAGAACGCCGAATTCGCGCGGGCGGTGCTCGACGCGGGTCTGGTGTGGATCGGTCCGCCGGTCGCGGCGATCGAGCAGATGGGCTCCAAGGTCGAGTCCAAGAAGATGATGGACGCCGCCGGTGTTCCCGTGCTCGCCGAGCTCGACCCGGCCGAGGTCACCGACGCGCACCTGCCCGTGCTGATCAAGGCGTCCGCCGGTGGTGGTGGTCGCGGCATGCGTGTCGTGCGCGACCTGGCCGAACTGCGGGATCAGATCGCCGGCGCCCAGCGCGAGGCCGAGTCGGCCTTCGGCGATCCGACGGTGTTCTGTGAGCGCTACCTCGAGACCGGCCGTCACATCGAAGTCCAGATCATGTCGGACACTTTCGGCAAGACCTGGGCGGTGGGCGAGCGTGAGTGCTCGATCCAGCGTCGTCATCAGAAGGTCGTCGAGGAAGCCCCGTCGCCGCTGGTCGAGAAGATCGACGGCATGCGTGAGCGGCTGTTCGAGGCGGCGCGTCTGGCGGCCGAGGCGATCGGGTACGAGGGTGCGGGCACCGTCGAGTTCCTGGCCGACGAGAAGGGCGACTTCTTCTTCCTGGAGATGAATACCCGCCTCCAGGTGGAACATCCGGTCACCGAGCAGACCACCGGCCTCGACCTGGTCCGCCTGCAATTGCAGGTGGCCTCCGGTCTGCCGCTGCCCGCGAACCAGCCCGCGCAGCGCGGTCACTCGATCGAGGTCCGCCTCTACGCCGAGGACCCCGCCAACGACTGGCAGCCACAGAGCGGCCCGGTGCACAAGATCGAGATTCCCTTCACCGCCGGTGAATTCACCGTCCTCGATCAGCCCGGCGTACGACTCGACACCGGCGTCGTGGACAACTCGCTGGTCGGTGTGCACTACGACCCGATGCTGGCCAAGGTGATCTCCTACGCCGAAACCCGCGCGGAGGCAGCGCATCTGCTCGCCACCGCGCTCCAGCGCGCCAAGCTCCACGGCCTGGTCACCAACCGTGATCTGCTCGTGCGGGTGCTGCGGCACCCGGCATTCCTCGCCGGTGACACCGACACCGCCTTCTTCGCCACCCACGACCTGGCCGTGCTCTCGGCGCCGCTGGCGTCGGAGGCCGACGAGGCGCTCTCGATCGTGGCTGCGGCACTGGCTGATTCAGCTGCCAACCGCAGCACCTCGCGCCTGGCCGGACTCACCCCGAGCGGCTGGCGCAACCTGCCTTCGCAGCCGCAGACCAAGTCCTACGAGAGCCGCACCACCGGTACGCACGAGGTGCGCTACCGCTTCACTCGCACCGGTGTCGCGGTCGAGGGTCATGAGGGCCTCGAGCTGATCTCGGTGGCCGCCGACCGCGTCGTTCTCGGTGTTCCCGGCGAACGTGGCTCGGTGCGTAGGCAATTCGAGATCGCCCGCTACGACGACCTCGTCGCGATCGACTCCCCGCTCGGCCCGGTGGCCGTGCGCAGGTTGCCGCGCTTCACCGACCCGTCCGAGCAGGTCGCGGCGGGTTCGTTGCTCGCGCCGATGCCGGGCAGCGTGATCCGCCTCGGCGCCGCCGAAGGAGACCAGGTCAAGCAGGGGCAGCCGATCCTGTGGCTGGAGGCGATGAAGATGGAACACACCATCGCCGCGCCCGCCACCGGCATTCTCAGTGCACTCAATGTGACCGTCGGCCAGCAGGTCGAGGTCGGAACCGTCCTCGCCGTCGTCGAGGAAGAAGAGCAGGAGCAGGCATGAGTTTCATCGAAACCGAAGAGCAGAAGGCGCTGCGGGCGGCGGTCGCGTCGCTCGCGTCGAAGTACAACTACCGCGACTACGTGCTGCCGCTCTCGCGCAAGAGCGAGCCGCTCACCGAACTGTGGGACGAAGCGGGCAAGCTCGGCTTCCTCGGCGTGAACCTGCCGGAGGAGTTCGGCGGCGGTGGCGCGGGCATGTACGAGCTGGCGCTCGTGCAGGAAGAGCTCTCGGCCCAGGGTGCGGGCCTGCTGCTGATGGTCGTGTCCCCGGCTATCTGCGGCACCATCATCACCAAGTACGGCACCGACGCGCAGAAGCAGACCTGGCTGCCCAAGCTCGCCGACGGCACCTCGAAGATGGTCTTCGCGATCACCGAGCCCGACGCGGGCTCCAACTCGCACCAGATCACCACCACGGCCCGCCGCGACGGTGACGACTGGATCCTCAACGGCCGCAAGATCTTCATCTCCGGTGTCGATCAGGCCGAGGCCATCCTGGTGGTCTCGCGTACCTCCGACCACAAGACCGGCAAGCTCAAGCCCGCGCTGTTCATCGTGCCGGTCGACGCGCCCGGCCTGGTGAAGAACGTCCAGGAGATGGACGTCATCGAACCCGACCACCAGTACACGCTGTTCTTCGACGACGTGCGCCTGCCCGGCGACGCCCTGGTCGGCTCCGAGGACGCGGCGCTGGCGCAGCTGTTCGCCGGGCTGAACCCCGAGCGCATCATGGGCTCGGCCATGGCGATCGGCCTCGGCCGCTACGCCATCGACCGCGCGGTGGAATACGCCAAGGAGCGTACGGTCTGGAAGACCCCGATCGGTGCGCACCAGGGCATTTCGCATCCCCTCGCGCAGATCAAGATCGAGCTGGAACTGGCCAAGCTGATGATGCAGAAGGCCGCGACCCTCTACGACACGGGCGACGAGTTCGGCGCCGCCGAGGCCGCCAATATGGCCAAGTACGCGGCGGCCGAGGCCAGCATCAAGGCCCTCGATCAGTCGATCCAGACCCACGGCGGTTCGGGTCTGACCCGTGAGGTCGGCCTGGCGGCCATGCTCCAAGCGGCGCGGATCATGCGCATCGCCCCGGTGAGCCGCGAGATGATCCTCAACTTCGTCTCCCAGCACTCGCTCGGTCTGCCGCGCTCGTACTAGGACACTCGGTGGTCGCCTCGACGGCGGGGCGACCACCCTCTACCGGATGAACAGGAGTCCCGATGAGTGACGCGACGGAAACACCGTTCGTCCGCTACGAGGTCGTCGACGGTTTCGCCACGCTGACCTTCGATTCGCCGCACAACCGTAATGCGCTCTCGTCCAAGCTCGTTCGTGAGCTGCTCGCCGGATTAGATGCCGCGGCAACCGATCCCGCGGTGCGCGGCATCGTCCTGGCCCACACCGGCGACACCTTCTGCGCGGGCGCAGACCTCAAGGAGGCGAGCACCGCCGATCCCGCGGTGGCGGCCGACGAGCGCACCCGCGTGATGATCGACGTGCTGCGCGGCATCCTCGCCTCGCCCAAGCCGGTGATCGCGCAGATCGACGGCAATGTCCGCGCCGGTGGCATGGGCATCATCGGGGCCTGCGACCTCGTCGTCGCGGGGCCGGGCAGTAGTTTCGCGCTCACCGAGGTGCGCATCGGGATGGCGCCGTTCATGATCTCGCTCACCCTGGTGCCGCGGCTGGACCAGCGGGCCGCGAGCCGCTACTTCTTGACCGGTGAGAAGTTCGACGCCGCGACCGCGCAGGAGATCGGCCTGGTCACCGTGGCCGCCGAGGACGCCGCCGCCGAGGTGAAACGCCTGTCAGGGGAGCTGCGCAAGGGTTCACCGCAGGGACTTGCCGAGTCCAAGAAACTGGTCAACGCGGCGCTGCTGGAGACCTTCGATGCCGAGGCGGAAGCATTGGCCAAGCGGTCGGCGAGCTTCTTCGGCACCCCCGAGGTGATCGAGGGCATGACGGCCTTCTTCCAGAAGCGCCCACCCAACTGGGCACAATAGTCCGATGGCGACACCCCACGAACCCAAGCAGGACCGCAGCCGGGCCACCCGGCAGCGGCTGCTGGAGGCGACCATCGACTGCCTGGCCGAAACCGGCTGGGCAGCTGCCACCGTGTCGGTGGTCGCCGAGCGGGCCGGGGTGTCGCGTGGCGCCGCTCAACACCATTTCCCCACTCGTGAGGAACTGATCACCGCCGCGCTCGAGTTCATGTTCGAGTTCCGGATGGACATGGCCAAGGCCGAAGCCGAGACGGTGAACGCGGTCGCTCAGGGCGAAGGCCGAACGCGCGCGGTCGTTTCCGCACTGGTCGAGTCCTACACCACCCCGTTCTTCAAAGCCGCCCTCCAGGTCTGGACCCACGCCGCCGCCGATCCGGCCCTGCGTGAGCGCATCCTCCCCCTCGAGGCCCGCTTCGGCCGGACCTCCCACCGCCGCGCCGTCGAGGCGCTCGGCGTCGACGACTCCGACCCGGTCGCCCACCACCTGGTCCAGGCCACCCTCGACCTCGCCCGCGGCCTCGGCCTCGCCGACGTCCTCACCGACGACTCCGCCCGCCGCAAACTGATCGTCGATCAGTGGGCCGCCACCCTCCACACCGCCCTCAACATCACCCACTGAGCCCTTGTGACCTGGTCGTTTCGGAGTATATAGTTCGACCACGGGGGAATATATATCGAGGGACTGTGCGATGACCAAACGCCTGATCGAGATCGACGACGAGCTACTCGAGTCCGCGCAGGACGCGCTCGGAACCGCTGGCGTTTCCGATACCGTTCGCGCCGCGCTGAACTCGGCCGTGGTGGCGCATGCGCGCGCGAGCGAAGTCGAATGGTTGGTCAACGGCGGCATGGCCGAAATGGCCGACAAGGATCGGCGCGACGACGTATGGCGATAACGGCGCGCTATCTCATCGACACCAGCGCGGCCGCTCGAATGCGTCATCCGGATGTGGGGGCTGCACTCGGGCCGCTGCTCGAGGCCGGGTTGATCGCCACCTGTGCACCGCTCGATTCCGAGGCGCTCTATAGCGCTCGAAGCCCGGCTGAATACGAACAGATTCGTTTTCGACGCCGCGCAGCCTATGAGTACCTGCCCACCAACGACGAACACTGGCAAAGCGCTCTCACGATCCAACGCGAACTCGCGCGGTCGGGCCGCCACCGCGCCGTCGGCATCCATGACCTGCTCGCTTCGGTGCTTGCGATAGAACACCGCCTTGTCCTGTTCCACTACGACTCCGATTTCGAAACAGTCGCGTCGGTGGTGGATCTCAATCACCGCTGGGTCGCACCTCGGGGAAGTCTCGAGACGCAGTGACCAGGTGATGTCACACTCCGGCCGGCTACTTCGTCGACTCTGTGAACGCGAAAGAAGCGACGGAGGAGTGGATCATGGCGGAGCAGAAGAAGATCGCGGTGGCTGGGGCGACCGGGCGGCTGGGCACGCATGTGGTGGATGTGCTGGTCGAGCGTGGGCACGAGGTGGTGGCCTTCTCGCGGGCCAACGGGGTGGATATCGAGACCGGTGTGGGGCTGGACGAGGCGCTGAACGGGGTGGATATCGTCATCGACGCCTCCAGTACGCCCTCGGCGGACCAGCAGGTGGCGACCGAGTTCTTCACCTCCTCCGCGCGGAATCTGCATGCGGCAGGGGAGCGGGCCGGGGTGGAGCGGCTCGTCGTGGTGTCGATCATCGGGATCGACGGTTCGCTCGCGGGGTACAACGCCGCCAAGCTCGCCCATGAGCAGGAGCTGCTCAAAGGCGCTCTGCCGGTGCAGATTCTGCGTGCCGCGCAGTTCCACGAGCTCGTCGAGGTCATGGTGGGGTGGGGCACCCAGGATGGCGTCGCCTACATCGAGGGCATGCGCACCCAGTTGGTTGCCGCTCGAACAGTCGCCGAGGCACTGGTAGACCTTGCTGTGAGTCCGATTGCCGCCGAAGATATTCCGTTCCCCGAGATCGCGGGTCCACAGCCGGAGACGATGGCCGCCGCCGCCACCGCGCTGGTGGCGGCTCGCGGTGACGCCCTCCAGATCATCGAGACCTCCGACTCCGCCAACCCGGACCGCGAGCAGTTCGAGAACGGCACCCTTCTGCCTTCCCCGCACGCCACCCTGGCCGGTCCGACCTTCGCCGAGTGGATCGCCGCCACGGTGGCCGTCGCTCGCTGACACAGCCGTGACCGAGCGCGGTCGACACAGACACGAACGCCGGGCCCGACGGATCGAGATGATCCGCCGGGCCCGGCGCGTTCCAGGGAGCTACGACTTCGGTTGGGTGAGGTCGTAGAGGGTTACCCCGTCGACCGTGGTGGCGGTGTAGTTCGCCGTCACCCAGGCGGTGATCGCCGAGCTGGTCGACTCACTTTTCCCGCCGGGACCACCGCGGCCACCGGCGACGAAGTAGTGGATCTTTCCGTCGGCCACGTACTGCTGGAACTGTTCGAGGGTGGGGGACGGGTCGCTGCCGTTGAAGCCACCGATCGGCATCACGGGCAGCTCGGTGGCGAGCTGGTACCCGGCGGCGCTGTTGGAGCCGACCGCCGCCGCGACCCAGGTGTACTCGGTGCCGTTCGACTCGAGCAGGGTGACGATCTGATCGCTCGGACGTGAACCGCCCAGCAATCCACCCGCGCCGCCCATACGCTGGTCACCGCCGTTCGTGCCCTGCGCGGAACCGTCCGACGCTGTCGCGCCCCCTTGCCCTTGCATGCCGCCGTCCGACGGCATGCCGGTCGGCGCGCCCATCGCCGTACCGTCCGGGGGCGTACCGCCGGGTGCGGCTGCACCATCCCTGGCGCCGGGTCTGCCATCGTCCCCGCCTGGACGCATACCGGGTCCGCCCATTCCGTGCATCCCACCGGAACTCGGTCCAGCGGACGGAATCGAACCGGAATGCGCGGACGCGAGGGTGTCGACGGAGTAGGCGATCGGCCCGGCGAGCCCGATGAAGGCTGCGGCGAGCGCGGCGACCACCGACTGCTTGCGCGTCAGCGGGAACACGAAGGCAACGGTGGCGACAACACCGACGACCAGAATCGCCCATCGCAACCAGGGTAGGAAGGAAGCACTGCGCGACAACAACATCCACGCGGTCGCCGTGGTGAGCCCGATGGCAAGCGCGCCCGCGCACCGCACCCACAGCCGATCCCGCGCACCCCAGATCTGCACGGCCCCGATCCCCACCAGCGCCGCGACAGCAGGCGCGAGCGCCACCGTGTAGTACTGGTGGAAGATCCCCGCCATGAAGCTGAACACCAACCCGGTGACGAGAAGCCAACCGCCCCAGAGGATCAGCGCGGCCCGACGTCGATCGGCACGCGGCGCGCGACCACGCAACACGAGCCCGACCACCAGCGCGAGCAACGCCGCCGGAATCAACCACGCGATCTGACCGCCCTGCGCGGGTTCGAACATCCGGGTGATCCCCGTGCTGCCCCACATCCCGTTCCCGCCGGCGGGTAGTTCACCGCCTGCCCCGACGCTGCCGGTCTCGTTGCCGTTCAACCGCCCGAGTCCGTTGTAGCCGAGGGTGAGTTCGATGATCGAATTGTGCTGCGACCCACCGATCCACGGCCGGAAACTCGCGGGCCACAGCTCGACCGCGAGCAACCACCAGCCCGCCGCGACAACCATCGCCGCACCGGCGGCGAACAGCTGCGCGATCCGCTTACCCAGCTTCGGCGGCCCGCCGATCAGATACGTCAGCGCCAGGGGTGGCACCACCAGCAGCACCTGCAACTGCTTGGCGAGGAACCCGAATCCGATCAATCCGCCGGTGAGCAGCAACCAGCGCCAGCGCCCATCCGCGACCGCACGCGTCATCGCCCACGCGGCCCCGATCATAAGGAATACGAGCAGCGCGTCAGGGTTGTTGAACCGGAACATCAGCACCGCAACGGGAGTCACCGCGAGAGCAGTGCCCGCGATCAACCCCGCCGCCGGTCCGAACGACCTGCGCACCGTCGCCCACAACAGCGCGACGCTCGCCACGCCGAGCAGGATCTGCGGTACCAGCATGCTCCAGCTGTTGAGCCCGAACAGCCGAACCGAAAGTTCCATCACCCACAGCGAAGCGGGCGGTTTGTCCACGGTGATCGAGTTGGCGGCATCGGAGGAACCGAAGAAGAACGCCTCCCACGATTGCGAACCCGCCTGTATCGCAGCGGCATAGAAGTCGTTGGCCCACCCGTTGGCACTCAGATTGATGAGATAGGCGATCAGCGTGCCGAGCAGGAGCGCCGCCAAAGCGGGTCGTTCCCAACGCTTTCGGTTCGGCTCGGCGTTCACGATGCCGGTGGGTGACGACGGGGCGATGGTCGTGGTCATCGGCGCACCCCCAGCGCGCTCATGCGGGCTGCCGACCCGACCACCGGGGTGACAGTGGCATCGTCGACGCCCGCGTGCCGGAACACCCAGCGCAGACCCACGAAACGAGCAAGCGTCGCAACGAGATTGGCGGTGATCAGCACGGTGAGCTCCACCGCGACGGGAGCGTCGGGAGCCCAACGGTGCAGGGCGAACAGCGACCCGCTGGTGATCGCCAGCCCGAACGCGAAGATGGCCAAGCCCTGGAACTGATGCGACACCGCGTTGCCGCGTCCGCGTACACCGAAGGTGAACGCCCGATTGGCGGCGGTATTGCCCACCGCGGTGATCAGCAGTGACACCAGATTGGCGCCCTGGCTGCCGACCAACGGCTGCAACAGCAGATACAGGGCGATGTAGGCGAGCGTCGAGGTCACCCCGACGATCGCGAACCGCACCAGCTGGCCGACCATGCCGAGCGGCACCCCGGCCACCAGCGGCTCACGCCCGACGGCGGCCCGCAACTCGTCCACGGGAAGCGCGCCGGTGGTCAGTGCCTTGGTCAACCGCCAGATCCCGCGCAGATCCTTGCGCGCGGTATCGATGATGTCGACCCGGCTGTCCGGATCGTCGATCCAGTCGACGGGCACCTCGTGAATCCGCAGACCCGCGCGCTCGGCCAACACCAGCAGCTCGGTATCGAAGAACCATTCGCCATCGCGCACCAGCGGCAGCAGCTCGCGCGCCACCTCGGTTCGCACGGCTTTGAATCCGCATTGCGCATCGGAAAAGCCCGCCCGCAGCGTTGTTTTCAGCAACAGGTTGTAGCAGCGGGAGATGATTTCGCGCTTGGGTCCGCGCACCACCCGCGAAGACGAGTCGAGCCGGGTGCCGATGGCGAGGTCGGAATGCCCGGACACCAGCGGTGCGATCAGCGGCAACAGCGCGTTCAGGTCGGTCGACAGGTCGACGTCCATGTACGCCACCACCGCCGCGTCCGACCCTTCCCATGCGGTCCGCAACGCCCGCCCACGCCCTTTGGCGTCCAGGTGCAGTACCTGGACGCCGTCGAGCTCTGCCGCGAGCAGCTCGGCCACCGCGAGGGTGGCGTCGGTGCTGGCATTGTCGGCGATCGTGATGCGAGCCGTGAAGGGGAATCCGGCGCGCAGATAGCTATGTAATCTCCGCACGCACAGGCCGAGGTCGACCTCTTCGTTGTAGACGGGTATCACTACGTCGAGCACCGGCGCGCGGCTGCTCTGCATGGCCTTCTGCTCGGCCTCGGTCTGAGTCATGACACCCAGACTCGATGGCCGCGCTGCCACCGAGCTGGGACCGAGCTGGGAGGTTGCTGGGGATCGTGATCAGCCGCGACGCAGGCGCAGCACGCTGTCGACTCGCTGGCCGACCACACCGTCGGGGCTGGTCGACGGGGTGTGGACCAGTTCGGTGGTCTCGGCCTGCCACTCGGGTCCGAGCTCGAGCTGCTCGAGCACCTGCTCGATGGTCGGGAACACATGGGCGTGCATCTCGCTGGGGGCCCAGCTCGGCGCGGCCGCGTGGGCGCCGATCACCAGCACCCCACCCGGCGCGACGGCCGCCGCCGCACTGCGCAGAATCCCGGCCCGCTCGTCCGGGCGCTCCACCGGCGAGTGCAGGAACTGCGCGGACACCAGGTCGAAGGTGCCCGCCGGGAAGCTCGCTTGGAGGTCGTGGCGATCCCACACGATCGTCACCCCGGCCTCGGTGGCCCGCCGCGCACCGCGCTCCATCGCGGTCGCGGAGATGTCGACCGCGGTGACCTGCCAGCCGCGCTCGGCCAACCAGATCGCGTCGGCACCTTCGCCGCAACCCAGGTCGAGGGCCGTCCCGGGGGTCAGCTCGGCGACCTCGCGGACCAGAAGGGGGTTCGGGTTACCGGTCCAGATCTGCTCACGGTCGCGGTAGAAGTCTTCCCAGAACTCTTCGGCGTTCGCCACGGTCTCGGTCATCGATGCTCCTGGTCAGTCAGGGTGAACGGATCATCCGATAGTGCATCGGCACCCCTGATTACTGCCAGAAACTTTGCTGTTTCAGCAAATGTGTTCCCGCTCTCGGTGGGGTGCGTAACCCGCGGTACGGCCCGCCCTAGTATTACTACCGTGACGCGCGGTTACCCCAAGACGGACGAGGCGCCGCGTCGTCGTGTCGACGCGCGGACCGAACGCTGGCGCGAACATCGCGTGCAGGTGCGCATCGAGTTCGTCGACGCGGCTTTCCGGGCGCTCGATCAGGTCGGGCCCGATGTGAGCATGGGCGATATCGCCAAGGAGGCCGGTGCGGCCAAGCCGAAGCTGTATCGCCATTTCGAGGACAAGACCGACCTCTACAACGCGATCGTCGACCGCCTGCGCGACATGCTGTGGGAGCGCGTGCTCACCAGCGTGAATCTCACCGACGACTCGATCGCCGAACTCGTCCACACCGCGGCCGCCGAGTATGTGGCGGTGGTGTCGGCGCACCCGAATGTCTTCCGGTTCATGCTGCACAGTCATTTCAGCCAGCAGGCCAAGGAAACCGAACGCGCACTGGTCGCGGCCCGTCAATCGGCGAGGCGGGCAGCGGAATTCTTCGCGGGCCTGCTGCCGACGGAATCGATCGACGTGACCGGGATCGAATTGGTGAACTATTCGATTTTCGGTGCGGTCGCCTCGGCCACGGACTGGTGGCTCGGGGCGAATCAACGCGAAGTATCGGCGATGCCGGTCGAGCGCTTCGTCGACTATCTGGCCGAGAGCATCTCGGCGCTGGCACAGGCGCACGCCCACTTCAATGGAGTGAAGATCGACCCGTCGAAACCCCTGCGCGACGCGTTCTGTTCCGCCTCTCCGTGACTTCTAGCCAGACTCAGGCAGTGTCGGACTTGCGTCGGCGGCCGGCGGGGCTGATCCATCGCGCCCGACACGAACTCCGTTGTTCTCGCCGATCACGCCTTTGGGGTCGGCGGGGGGTGCGATGGGTTCAGTATGAACCTGGGCACCGACAAGTTCGCGACGCCACGCTAGGCGTTGGTGTGGAGTCTCCAGAGTGGTGAGACGGGCCCGTGACCTGCGCCGAGGTCGTACGAGGCGGCCAGGCAGCGGTAGGTCCACTCCTTGGCGAACTCCACCGCGTCGGGCACCGAGTAGCCGTTGGCCAGCGCGCTGGCGATCGCCGCGGCCAGGGTGTCGCCGCCGCCGTGATCGTTGCCGGTGGCGATGCGCGGCGCGGTGAACTCGCGGAAGGTGTCGCCGTCGTAGAGCAGATCGGTGCTGAACTCCGACGCGCGCAGGTGCCCGCCCTTCACGATCGCCCACTGCGCGCCGAGCGCGTGCAACGCCTCGGCGGCTTTGCGCGCGGTGGCGTCGTCGATCACGTCGATGCCGGTGATCAGGCGCACCTCGTCGAGGTTCGGGGTGACGACGGTCGCGAGTGGAATCAACGTATTACGCACTGCCTCGAGGGCTTCGGCGTGCAGCAGCGGATCCCCGTGCATGGAGGCCGCGACCGGATCGACCACCAGCGGGATGGTGCCGTCGCGGCCGATTCCCAGCTCGCGACATACCTCGGCGACCGCTTCGATGATCGCGGTGGAGGCGAGCATGCCGGTCTTGGCCGCGCCGATGCCGATATCGCGAACGACCACCCGCACCTGATCGGCCACCACCTGCGCCGGGATCTCGTGAAAACCGCTGACGCCCACCGTGTTCTGCACCGTCACGGCCGCCACCGCCACGCACGCGTGCACCCCGCACAGCGCCATGGTGCGCGAATCGGCCTGGATGCCGGCGCCGCCGCCGGAGTCGGTGCCCGCGATGGTGAGCGCGCGAACGGGGGTCTGACCATCGGGGGTCAGCGGCAACATCTTCACGCCCCAACCCTACGGCCGCGCACGCCGCCGCGAGACCCCGCCCGCGCACTGCAAATGAAAACCATTATCATTAACTCTCGTGACCAATACCCTGACACCTCTGCCCGTCACCGTCCTGTCCGGCTTCCTCGGCGCGGGCAAGACCACGCTGCTCGATCACATCCTCGCCAACCGCGACGGCCGCCGGGTCGCGGTCATCGTCAACGACATGAGCGAGGTCAATATCGACGCGGCGCTGGTCGCGGGCCAGGGGCACCTCGACCGCACCGAGGAGAAGCTGGTCGAGCTCACCAACGGCTGCATCTGCTGCACCCTGCGCGAGGACCTGATCGAGGCCGTCGCCAGCCTGGCGCGCGCGGGCCGCTTCGACCAACTGGTGATCGAGTCGACCGGTATCTCCGAGCCCATGCCGGTGGCGGCCACCTTCGACTGGGAGTTCGACGACGGGTTCCGACTCGGTGACATAGCCCGCCTCGACACCATGGTCACCGTCGTCGACGCCTCCACCTTCCTGGCCGAACTGGTTCGCGGCCAGGCGCTGGCCGACCGCGATCTCGCGGCGGGTGAGGGCGACGGGCGCTCGATCGCGGATCTGCTGGTCGACCAGGTGGAGTTCGCCGATGTGCTGCTGATCAACAAAACCGACCTGGTCAGCGCGAACGCGGCGGCCACCGTCGAGGCGACCGTGCGCAAGCTCAACCCTCGCGCCCACGTGCTGCGCACCGAGAAGAGCGTCGTCGACCTGTCCGAGGTGCTCGCCACCGGCCGCTACAACCCGGAGGTCGCCGCCGAATCGGACGGCTGGGCAGCGGAACTGGCGGGCGGACATACCCCCGAGACCGAGGAATACGGGATCAGCAGCATCACCTTCGTCGCCGATCGTCCCTTCCATCCGCAGCGCCTCGCCGACGTCTTGGCGCAGCTGCGGGGGATGTTGCGCAGCAAGGGATTCTGCTGGATCGCGAGCCGCCCGGAGCTGGCGGCGATCTGGTCGCAGGCCGGACCGAATATCACCTTCGAACCCGGCGCGTGGTGGTCGGAACTGGAAGTGCCCGCTGGACAGGAACTCGTGTTCATCGGGGTGCGTCTCGACGCGCCCGACGTGCGGCGCCGACTCGACGCCGCGCTGCTCACCGAGGTGGAGTTCGCGGCGGGCGCGAACGCGTGGACCGGCTACGCGGATCCGTTCCCGGCCTGGGCTGACTTGCACGTGCATCACTGATTGGCATCTTTGGTGCGCGTATCACACTGCGCTGGTGCATGATTCGAATGGGCCGCGACCCACGCACCGATGAGGGGAGCGTGGGCCGCGGCACCTGATCGAATCAGGCGAGCCCGTTGAAGAACTCGCGGATGTCGTTGACCAGCACCTCGGGCGCCTCGTGCGCGGCGTAGTGCCCGGCCGCGTCGTTGGCGCCGCCCTTGCCCGAGCCGGCGTCGTAGGAGTTCCAGCTGACGATCTTGCTGTGGTCACGCTCGGCGAACCGGCGGATCGACTGGAAATCGCCGGCGAACATCGCCAGCCCGGTCGGGACCGTGGTCGGTTCGGTCGGCTGCTCGGCGGCGTGCGCGTCCTCGTAGTAGAAGCGCAGCGACGAACCGGCCGTCCCGGTGAGCCAGTACAGCGCCACGTTCGCGATCACGAACCGCGCGTCGAGCGTCTCGCCGAACAGCTGCGCGTTCCAGCCGAGCAGGCCAACCGGGGAATCGGCCAGCGCGTAGGCCAGGGTCTGCGGCTGCTGGCTGTGCAGGGTGTTGAACGCCATCTTGTTCTCGTGGAACCACTGAAGATGTTGCAGCGCGGCCATATCCGCCTCGGAGAGGCCTTCGAATTCGGCCGGGTCGCCGGACGGGAACGAGAACAGCTGGGTGACGTGCACGCCGATCACGTTGTCGGGCGCGATCCGGCCGATCTCGGGGGAGACCATCGAGCCGCCGTCGTTGCCGATGGCGCCGAAGCGCTCGTAGCCGAGGCGCGCCATCAGCTCGACCCAGGCGCGAGCGGTGCGGTAGCGGTTCCAGCCGGTGCTGCGGGTGGGGCCGGAGAAGCCGAAACCGGGCAGCGAAGGGATGACCAGGTGGAAGGCGGGCTGATCGGCCGATTCCGGCTCGGTGAGCGGCGCGATCACGTCGAGGTATTCGAGGATCGAACCGGGCCAGCCGTGGGTGAGGACCACCGGCGTCGCATCAGGGCGCGAGGAGCGGATGTGCAGGAAGTGGATGTCCTCCCCGTCGATCTCGGTGGTGAACTGCGGGTAGGCGTTGAGCTCGGACTCCAGCGCGCGCCAATCGAACTCTTCGAGCCAGTACTCGGCGAGGCTGCGGACGCGACCGGCCGGGACCCCGTAGGCATCGCCGACGCCGGGCAGCTCGTCCGGGAACAGCGCGCCACGCAGGCGGCCGGCGAGATCGTCGAGCTGGGCCTGCGGAACTGCGATCCGGAACGGGGTGATGGTGGCCATGTCGACTCCTCTTATTGAAACGGAATGTTTCGTTCTGTTCCAAATATAGCAGAACGGATCGTTCCGTTTCAAGTGGTAGCCTGATATTCATGCCGAAGCAGAACGAAACCGCAGATCAGCCACGCTTGCCCGGCCGTAAGGCGCAGGCCGCGCGCAACGACGGACTGATCCTCGACGCCGCCCGCGCGGTGTTCCTCGACGATCCGAACGCGCCGATCGCCGCCGTTGCCGAACGCGCCGGGGTCGGGATCAGTGCGCTCTACCGGCGGTATCCGAGCAAGGAGGTGCTGCTGCGCACGCTCTGCCACGAAGGGTTGCGCCGTTTCAACGCCGAAGCCGATGCGGCACTGGCGGATTCGGACGGTTGGCGCGGATTCGTCGGATTCCTGGAACGGGTCGTCGAGGCCGACGTGCACTCGCTCACCGCGCGCCTCGCGGGCACCTTCACCCCCGACGAATCGATGTTTCCCGACGTCATGCACTCGGGCGAGGTCGGCGAGGAACTGGTTCGCCGCGCCCACGCGAGCGGACGTCTGCGCCCCGACATCGACGCACTCGACCTCGGCCTGATCCTCGAGGCCTGCGCCGCGATCACGATGCCCGACCCGGTGCGCACCGCCGAACTGCGTCAACGGGTACTGGCGGTGATAGTGGACGGGCTCACCGCCGAGGGTGATCTGCCCGGGCCGCCTCCCGCCCCCGGAGAATTCGCGTGGCGGTGGGAACGCAAGTCCTGATCGGCTCGGAGCTGGCAGACTTGGCGCGTCACCCCGGACTACAACGCGGAGGCGCGTAGTGAACTGGACTCTGGAAGTTGTGATCGTCCCGGTCTCCGATATCGACCGGGCCAAGGATTTCTACGCCAACCGGCTCGGCTTCACCGTCGACCACGACTCGGTGATCTCCGACGACGCGCGCATCGTGCAACTCACCCCACCCGGCTCGGGCTGTTCGATCGTCATCGGCAAGGGCGCGGTGCCGGAGATGCCGCCCGGCTCGCTGAAGGGCCTGCAACTCGTGGTCCCCGATATCGAGCAGGCACACGCGGAGCTGGTGGCGCGCGGGGTCGAGGTCAGCGAGGTGCAGGAGCTCGGCAAGAATCCGCGGCCGGTCCCGCACCCGCTCGACAATGTCGGCTTCGTCTTCTTCAGCGACCCCGACGGCAATGCCTGGGCTGTGCAGCAGATCTCCAGCAGAGCCGACAAATCCTCGAGCTGATTCGAACCCTGTCGGTATACCGCTTCCGGCGGGCACCATGCTCGCATGCTGTTGGAGAGGCCCACCGAAACCGACGAGCGACGGATCCCGCTGTACCGCCGCCCGGGGTTCCTGCGTGCGCTCTCGCCGATCGCGCTGTTGATCATCTGGCAGCTCGCCAGTACCAGCGGCGCGATCCCCGCCAAGAAGCTGCCCGCTCCGTCCGCGGTGCTCGACGCGGGTCTGGAAACCTACCGCTCCGGCCAGCTCACCGAGGCCCTGTTGGTCTCCGGCCAGCGCGCGCTGTACGGCTTCGCGCTCGGCGCGGTGCTCGCGCTGGTGCTCGGCGTGCTCGCGGGCCTGAGCAAGATCGGTGAGTACGCGGTCGACCCGCCGTTGCAGATGATCCGCACCATCCCGCTGTTCGGTCTGATCCCGCTGTTCATCATCTGGTTCGGCATCGGCGAGGAACCCAAGGTCTACCTGATCGCGCTCGGCGTGTTCTTCCCGCTGTACCTCAATACCTTCTCGGGCATCCGCCAACTGGACCCGAAACTGCTCGAACTCGGCAGTGCCCTGCACCTCGGACTCGCCGAACGCCTGCGGCTGCTGGTCCTGCCCGGTGCCCTGCCGCAGATCCTGGTCGGCGCGCGCCAGAGTCTCGGCATCGCCTGGCTCTCGCTGATCGTGGCCGAACAGATCAATGCCAGTGCGGGACTCGGCTTCGTCGTCAACAACGCTCGCGAATTCCTGCGCACCGACATCGTCGTGTTCGGCCTGGTGGTCTACAGCCTGCTCGGCCTGCTCACCGACTCGATCGTGCGACTGCTCGAACGCCGCGCCCTGCGCTGGCGCCCGGCGGTGCACCGCTGATGTCCGCCGCCACCTCCGCCGACCACGGGATCCACCCTTTCCCGGTGGTCGGCAGGCCCGCCACCCGCCGCCGTTCGATGACGAGGTTCCCATCATGACCGCTGCCGCCGCCACGACTGTCACCCCCATCTCCGCTCGGTCGGCCCGAGTCCCCGCCGCGCGAATCAGCGGTCTGAGCAAGCGATTCGGTGAACGAACCGTGCTCGACGGCATCGATCTCGAGATCGGCGCGGGCGAGATCGTCGCGCTGGTCGGACGCAGCGGATCGGGCAAGTCCACCCTGTTGCGCATCCTCGGCGCACTCGATACCGCTACTCGCGGTGAGGTTTCCGTCGAGGGCAGGCCGACGATCGTCTTCCAGGAAGCACGGTTGATCCCGTGGCAGCCGGTGGTGCGCAATGTCGCCCTCGGCAGGCCGAAGCCACGCAATCGACGTGCCGACGAGAAAGCCGCCCGCGACCTGCTCGCCGAAGTCGGCCTCGCCGGTCGCGCCGACGCGTGGCCGCTCACCCTGTCCGGCGGTGAGGCCCAACGTGCCGCGCTGGCGCGGGCATTGGTGGCCGAGCCGACCCTGCTGCTGCTCGACGAGCCCTTCGGCGCCCTCGACGCGCTGACTCGGCTGACGATGCACGACCTGCTCCTGCGCCTGCACGCCCAGCGCGAATTCGGCGTCCTGCTGGTGACCCACGATGTGCTCGAGGCGATCACCCTGGCCGACCGCGTCCTGGTCCTCGACGACGGCCGAATCGCCGCCGACGTGTCCATCGAGCTGCCACGCCCACGCACCGCCGCCGCGCCGGAAGTCGCCGAATACGCGACGCAACTGCTCGCGCTGCTCGGCGTCACACACTGAACCCCTCCGCACCGACGCACGAAAGTTGTTCCAGTGAAACGCAATCCGATGTCCCGTCTGGCAGGCCTCGCGCTCGCTGTTGCCGCAACGCTCACGCTGAGCGCCTGCGGTGACGACGCGGCGACCGAGAGCGCACCCTCGGGTCCGGTCGACCTCAGCACCGTCACGCTGAAAGTCGGTGATCAGAAGGCGATTTCGATCGAGGTGCTGCTGAAGGCATCGGGACAGCTGGAGAACCTGCCCTACAAGATCGAATTCTCCACCTTCACCGCCGGTCTGCCGCTGGTCGAGGCGGCGAGCGCGGGCGGCATCGACATCGCCCAAACCGGCAACACCCCGGTGATCTTCGGCGCGGCCGCCGACGCCGACATCAAGATCGTCGGCGCGCTCTCGGCCACCGGCAAGGGTGACGCGATCCTGGTCGGCAAGGACTCGACGATCGCCTCCGTCGCGGCGCTGAAGGGCAAGAAGGTCGCCGTCTACAAGGGCAGCTCGGCCAACGCGAACCTGCTGCTGCAACTGCAGAAGGCGGGCTTGTCGCTGAGCGATGTCGAGCCGGTCTACCTCGCCCCCGGCGACGGCTACACCGCGCTCACCCGCGGTGACGTCGACGCCTGGGCCACCTGGGACCCCTACACCGCCATCGCGGAAAAGGAGATCGGCGCCAAGTCGATCGCCACCGCCGACCAGGCCGCCAACGGCTACAACTTCTGGGTAGCGGGCAACAAGACCGTCGCCGACGCGGGCAAGTCCGCCGCTCTCGCCGACTTCTTCCAGCGCTACGCCGCCGCCACCAAGTGGTCCTCGGACAACCTCGACACCTGGTCGACCAAATACGCCGAACTGACCCAGATCAGCGTCGACGCCTCCCGCACCACCTGGACCCGCTCGATCAAGGAGCCGATCAAACTGACCGACCAGGTCATCACCTCCGAACAGGAGATCGCCGACGCCTTCACCAAGGCCAAGGCCATCCCCGGCAAGGTCGACTTCAAGTCCTTCGTCGACACCCGCTTCGACAAGGCGTAACCCTCACCGAATCACCGCGGCGCCGTCGAACCCTTCCGGATCGGCGGCGCCGCTACGCTTTTCCGAACGCGAGCGCGACGTTGTGGCCGCCGAATCCGAACGAGTTGTTGAGCGCGTAGTCGATCCGCTGCGGTCGCGGCGTGCCCGCGACGATGTCGAGGTCTATCGCTGGGTCAGCGTTGTCGAAATTCAGAGTGGGCGGGACTATCTGCTCGCGCAGGCTCAGGATCGTGAGTACCGATTCCAGCGCGCCCACCGCCCCGATCGAATGACCGAGCGCTGATTTCGGCGCGTACACCGAGGCATCGGGAGTGACCGCGGTGATGGCCGCGGCCTCGGAGGCATCGCCCACCGAGGTCGACGTCGCGTGCGCGTTCACATGGTCGATATCGGAAATCCGCAGCCCCGCTGTGTGGATCGCCTTGCGCATGGCGCGCGCCGCGCCGGCGCCCGCCGGGTCGGAGGCCACGATGTGGAAGGCGTCGGAGGTGATGCCCGCGCCGAGCACTCTGGCGTGGATCCGCGCACCACGCGCTGTCGCATGCCGCTCGGATTCGAGCACGAGCAGCGCGCCCGCCTCGCCGAAGACGAATCCGTCGCGGTCGCGGTCGAACGGCCGGGAGGCGCGCTCGGGCTCGTTGTTGCGGGTGCTCATCGCCCGCATCATCGCGAAGCCCGCGATGGGAACGGGGTCGATGTGACCCTCGACCCCGCCGGTGACCACCACATCCGCCTCGCCGGTGCTGATCAGCCGCCACGCGTGTGCGATCGCCTCCGACCCCGACGAGCAGGCCGAAACCGGCGCGAAAACCCCACCCTGCGCGCCGATTTCGAGTCCGACCGTGGCGGCGGGTCCGTTGGGCATCACCATCGGCACGGCCAGTGGAGAGACCTTCCGGTAGCCGCCCGCCCGCATCGCGTCGACGGCATCGATCAGCGCGTCCCCGCCGCCGAGGCCGGTACCGATGGCCACGGCCAGCCGCTCATGGTCGACTTCCGGCGTGCCCGCCGCCCGCCAGACCTGTCTGCCGAGGGTGAGGGCCATCCGTTCGACATAGGAGTGCCTGCGCTGCTCGATCCGCGTGAGCTCGGCATCGGGCGAGGTGACCAATGGCCCGCCGATGCGCACCGGCAGATCGTGTTCGGCGAGGAATTCCGTGGGTAGCGCACGGATTCCGCTCTCGCCACGCAGCAGTCGCGACCAGGTCTCGTCCATGGTGTCGGCCAGTGCTGTGGTCGCCGCGTACGCGGTCACCACGACGCCGTCCCGAGTTTCTGAAGCGATCGGTACAGTCATGATGTCATGAATACCTGTAGCACTCGCTACAGTCAACCCATGGCCCGTCCTCTCGACCACCGCAAGCGCGCCGAGATGCTGGCCGGCGTCGTCGCCTATATCGCGTCGCACGGCTTGGCCGAGCTCTCGCTGCGACCGCTGGCCGCGGCGCTCGGGACCAGCTCGCGCATGCTGATCTACTACTTCGGAACCAAGGAAGAACTGCTGGTCCAGGCTTTGGCGACACAGCGACCCGACCTTGCCGCGCTGTTCGCCGACATCGTGGAGCCCGCGCAGCTACTCGAGCGGCTGATCGGCTTCTTCGACTTGAATTCCGATGGTGCCGAAGCCGACAGCGTGCGGGTGCTGCTGCAGGTGCTCGGTGCCGCGTGTGCCCCCGGCTCGCCGTACCAGGACTACGCCAACGCCGCGATCGCCACCTTTGTCACCGAACTCGCCGCCGCGCTCCGCCGGACCGGGCTGGCCGAGGATCCCGAGGTGGTGTCTACGCTGCTGGTCTCGGGATTACGCGGCATCATCCAGGACCGTGTGATCACGGGCGACCGGGAACGCACGGGCCGCGCCGCGCGCACCCTCATCGAGGCGGTCCTGCCCGGCTGAGCACCCGTCGGTGATCGGCCCGAGTCGCCTTCGCGTGCTCGGATCGCGGCCGGACCTGCCGCGAGCGTTGCGGGGCGGGCGCCACTGTTGTGGGTAGCTTGTCGTCAACGGAGTCGAGGGCCGAGCGGTCGGTGAGGTGGCCAGGGTGAGCGAAGCGCGGGACGAGTCCTACGGATCGGTGCGCTGGGTGATGCTCGGGGTGTTGTGCGCCAGCCTGTTGCTGGTGGCGATGGATGCCACGATTCTCAATGTCGCGTTGCCGTCGCTGATCGAGGATTTGCAGGTCGGGCCGCTGGAACAGCTGTGGATCATCGATATCTACGGGCTCGTGCTCGGCGGACTGCTCATCACCACCGGTGCGCTCGGTGACCGGGTGGGGCGAAAGCTGTTGTTCATCAGCGGGTTCGTGCTGTTCGGCATCGCTTCGGTGGTCGCGGCCACCGCCGGGAGCGCGGCCCAGTTGATCGGCGGGCGGGTATTGCTCGGGATCGGCGGTGCGATGGTGATGCCGTCGACGCTGTCGCTGATCCGCAACATCTTCACCGACGTGCGCGAACGCACCATGGCCATCGGGATCTGGGCGGCGGTCGCCGGTGTCGGCGCCACGGTCGGGCCCATCGTCGGTGGGTTCCTCGTCGAGCACTTCGGGTGGGCGTCGGCGTTCTGGCTCAACGTGCCGGTGGTGGTCGTGACGGTGGTGGTGGGGCTGTGGGTGTTGCCGGAATACCGTGCGCCGCAGGCGGGCCTGGACTGGTTCGCCGCGGCGCTGTCGGTGGCGGGCATTGTCTGTCTGGCATGGGGCATCAAGCACCTCGCGAAAGGTGGAGCGAGCGAGGTGGACTGGGCGATCCTGCTGATCGGCATCGCCGCGCTGGCCTGGTTCACCCGTCGTCAGCTCACCGCTACCGACCCGCTGCTCGATGTGCGGCTGTTCCGCAACGGCGCGTTCACCGCGGCGGCCGTCGCGACGCTGGTGGCCATGATGGCGATCGGCGCGGCCATGTTCCTGATCTCGCTGTGGCTGCAATACGTCCACGGCTACAGCCCGTCGCAGGCGGGCATCCGGATGTTGCCCGCCGCGCTCACGCTGCTCACCGCCTCCCTGCTCACGCCGTTTCTGATGGAGAAGTTCGGTGTCCGCGCGGTGCTCGGTTTCGGTCTCGGCGCTGTTGCGCTGGGCTTCCTGCTGTTGGCGGTGAGTCCGGAACCCACCACCTATCCGGTGGTGGCGCTGGTGCTGGTGTCGTTCGGTCTCGGCGACGGCATGGCCGTGACGGCGGCGGCCGCGGTCCTGGTCGGCGCCGTGCCCGCGGACCGGGCGGGCCAGGCGGGTGCGGTGGAGGAGACCAACTACGAGGTCGGTGTCGGTTTCGGCGTCGCCCTGCTCGGCAGCCTGCACGCCAGGATCTTCAGTCAGCACATGACGGGCCTTTCCGTCCCCGCCGACAAGCTGGACCAGGCGAGCGGTTCGATCGGCGGGGCGGCCGAGGTGGCCACCGACCTCCCCGAACCCGCCCGCGGCGAACTCGCCCATGCCGCCGGCCATGCCTTCGACGTCGCCCTCACCACTACGTCCTACATCTCGGCCGCCGTCGTCGCGGTGGTGGCTGTCGGCACGGTCTGGCTGGTTCCGAAAGGCTTCCGTGTCACCGGCGACCACGTGTGACACACTCTTGACGCAACCGATTGGTTGCAATACTCTGAGTTGCAACCAATCGGTTGCAACATATGAGGAGGCATCATGGGATTCCCTGATCAGATCGTCCGGACCGTCGAGCTCGCGCATCCGCCCGCCAAGGTATGGGCGGCCATCACCACCGCGGAAGGGCTGGGCAGCTGGTTCGGCAATACCGCCGAGATCGACCTGCGGCCGGGTGGCGACATGCGAATGACCTGGAAGGAAGGGTTCGCCGCCGACATACGGGTGGAGCGGGTCGAGGAGCCCTCGGTGTTCGGCTACACCTGGCCGATCAACGGACTGCCCGACGACGACCCGCGACGCACCTATGTCGAATTCAGCCTCGAGCCGGTCGGCGACGGCACCCGGCTGACCGTCACCGAGACCGGCTTCGCCCAGCTGCCCGACGAGGCGCACAAGGAAGCGTTCGAGGGCAATGTCGGCGGCTGGAAGAGCGAGCTGGGCGAGCTCGTCGAGTACCTCGATGCGGCCTGAGCTGGAGGACACCGCCGAACGGGTCTTCGTCGCGCTGGCCGATCCGAGCAGGCGGTCGGTACTGGCCGCACTCGCCGCGCACGGTCCGGCCACCGCGACCGATCTCGCCGATCGACTGCCCATCACCCGGCAGGCGATCGCGAAACACCTGGCCCTGCTCGCGGACGCCGGCCTGGTGATCGCGGAACCGGGGGAGCGGCGCCGCGTGCGCTACCGCCTCGATTCCGCCCCGATGCAAGTGGCACAACAATTCCTGGCCGCCCTGTCTCGTGACTGGGACGGCCCCCTCGACGCGCTCCGCCGGCATCTCGACGGCTGAGCCGGAAGGAAACGCAATGAGCGACAACGACTTCACCGCGACCATCACCGTCGACAAGACTCCCGACGAGGCTTTCGCGGCTATCAACAACGTGTGGGCCTGGTGGTCGGAGACCATCGAGGGCACTACCGGCACGGTCGGCGACAGCTACCTCTTCGAGGTCCCCGGCCTGCACCGCTGCACCATGACGACCACCGAATCGCTCCCCGGCGAGCGCCTGGTCTGGCACGTCACCGACTCACACCTGTCGTTCATCGCCGACACCGCCGAGTGGGAGGACACCGACGTCGTCTTCGAGATCACCGAGAACGCGGACGGCACCGAAATCCGTTTCACCCATGCGGGTTTGGTTCCCGCCGGAGAATGCTACGAGGTGTGCGCCAACGCCTGGGGCGCCTACATCACCAGCAGCCTGCGCGGCCTGCTCACCACTGGCGAAGGTGATCCGTTCCGGCGCACGAGCACCGGGGAGTCGGAGTTGCTCAAGCACGGCAACGCCGATTTGGTGAAGCCGCGTCCCTGATCAGCCCCGCGGCGCGATGAGCAGCGTCTGGGTGCTGCGCCCGATCGGCCCGGTCTCGTCGAACAGCGCGGATTCGGCGAGGCCGATTCCGTGCGGCTGCGGATGGGTCACCGCGTCGAGGCACACCCACTCGCCGACCGGCTGACGATGCAGGGTGACGGTGAGATCGGTATTGATGAACAGGTACTTCGACCAGTCGAGGACCGCGCTGACCCCGTTGCCCGAATCGGCGGCGGCCAGCGTGCGCTCCAGCGGACTCGGGGTGGTCCCCGCGACGATCGGGTACTTCAACCGGATCCAGCAGACCGCAGGTCCCGGCGCGGCGAAAGAGCCCGCGCTGAAGCGGTATTCGATGCCGGTGTGGAAACCGATCTCCTGATCGGACGGAAACTGCTCCGGCTCCGTCGCCGCGGGCAGCGGCCTGGTCCCGGTCGGCAGGAACTCGGCGGGCAGATCGAGGGCGGGCTCGGAGAGCTTGAGCCGCCACGCGTTGGCCTGCATCACCGGCCCGCGCTCCGACGACAAGGTCGCCTCGATCAGTTCGACACTGCGCCCCGACCGCACCACCCTCGCCTGCGCGGTGAGCGGAGCCAGCGGCACCGGCCCGAGAATCTCGACGGCGACCCGCCCGACCTGGAACCCCGGTCGCGGCTCACATCGCTCGATCACATGTCCGAGCAGCGCCGACGGTGGTCCCGCGTGCTGGGCGTCCGGCGACCAAGGGCCCCGGGTCAGCTCGGTCGAGAGGTATCGGTTCGGGTCCGCGGGGTCTTGGCGGTAGAAGGCATCGGCCACCCGGCCGACGTTACCCCGCGCGACGATCCGGGGCAGCCGCGGTGCTCCAGCGAGGGCGACGCCCGTCCGATCGCGGCGATCGGACGGGCGTCGGCGGTGGTGGAGCAGTGGTCAGGAGACGACCGGGAGGTACACCTTGCTGCCCTGGTCGGCGAACTCGGCGGACTTCTCGGCCATGCCCGCCTCGATCGCGGCCACATCGGTGAGCCCCTGCTTCTCCGCGTACTCGCGTACGTCGGCGGAGATGCGCATCGAGCAGAACTTCGGACCGCACATCGAGCAGAAGTGGGCGGTCTTGGCTGGCTCGGCGGGCATCGTCTCGTCGTGGTACTCGCGGGCGGTGTCGGGATCGAGCGACAGCGCGAACTGGTCGTGCCAGCGGAATTCGAAACGGGCCTTGGACAATTCGTTGTCGCGGTCCTGGGCGTGCGGGTGCCCCTTGGCGAGGTCGGCGGCGTGGGCGGCGATCTTGTAGGTGATCACGCCGACCTTGACGTCGTCGCGATTGGGCAGGCCGAGGTGCTCCTTGGGCGTGACGTAGCAGAGCATCGCGGTGCCCGCCTGGGCGATGATCGCGGCGCCGATGGCCGAGGTGATGTGGTCGTAGGCGGGCGCGATATCGGTGGCCAACGGGCCGAGGGTGTAGAACGGCGCCTCTTCGCAGAGCTCTTCCTCTAGCTTCACGTTCTCGACGATCTTGTGCATCGGCACGTGGCCGGGGCCTTCGATCATCACCTGCACGCCATAGGATTTCGCGATCTTGGTGAGCTCGCCGAGGGTCCGGAGTTCGGCGAACTGTGCCTCGTCGTTGGCGTCGGCGATGGAGCCGGGACGCAGGCCGTCTCCGAGAGAGAAGGTCACGTCGTACTTCGCCAGGATCTCGCACAGCTCACGGAAGTGCGTGTACAGGAACGATTCCTGGTGATGCGCCAAACACCAAGCGGCCATGATGGATCCACCGCGCGAGACGATGCCGGTGACGCGCTTGGCGGTGAGCGGGATGTAGCGCAGCAGCACGCCCGCGTGCACGGTCATGTAGTCGACGCCCTGCTCGCACTGCTCGATCACGGTGTCGCGGTACATCTCCCAGGTGAGCTTGGTGGGATCGCCGTTCACCTTCTCCAGCGCCTGATAGATCGGAACGGTGCCGATCGGGACCGGGGAGTTGCGCAGGATCCACTCGCGGGTCTCGTGGATGTTCTTGCCGGTGGACAGGTCCATGATGGTGTCGGCGCCCCAGCGCGCGGCCCACACCATCTTCTCGACCTCTTCGGCGATCGACGACGACACCGCCGAGTTGCCGATATTGGCATTGATCTTGACCAGGAACTTCTTGCCGATGATGGTCGGCTCCAGCTCCGGGTGGTTGTGGTTGGCCGGGATCACCGCGCGACCGAGGGCGACCTCGTCACGCACCAGCTCGGGCGAGACACCCTCGCGGGCGGCGATGAACCGCATCTCGGGGGTGATGATGCCCTGGCGAGCCCAGGCGAGCTGGGTCGGCGGGCCGTCGACGGAGGGGGTGTCCCATTCGTCGCGCAGTTTCGGCAGGCCGGCATCGAGGTCGATCACCGCGTTGTCGTCGGTGTACGGGCCTGAAGTGTCGAAGACATCGAAGCTGTCTCCGTTGGTGAGGTTGATGCGACGAACCGGGATGCGCAGGCCGTCTACCTCCTGGTAGTGCTTGACGCTGCCCTGGATCGGACCGGTGGTGACGGTGTCGACCGTCCTGTCAGAAGACGTGTTCGAGCCCACGGTATTTCCTCCCTACGCCGGCATTACCCGGTCAGGTTCATACGGTCGACGGCCCTGAACGCCCGATATGGGCTAGCCATCCTCTCAGCCCGCTGGTGCGAGCCCCCGTTGGTGTGAATTGCCCCGCCGACGTTACCCGCCGGGGATCGCGACCCGCCCGGGGACAGCCGGACGGGTCGCGCGCGAGGCTCGCTACACCGACGCCGAGTCGAGCTGCTTCGGCGCGTCGTGCGTGCTGTCCTCGGCCTCATGGAGCCCGAACTTGTTGTGCAGCACCACGAGCGGCTTCGGCGACCACCAGTTCCAGGTGCCCATCATCCGCATGAGCGCGGGGGCGAGCAGGCCACGGATCACCGTCGCGTCGCTGATCACCGCGAGCGCGCAACCGAGGCCGAACAGTTTCATCATCGACACACCCGAGCTGGCGACGCCGAGGAACACGATGCTCATCAGTACCGCGGCGGCGGTGAAGATGCGCCCGGTGCGGGCCACGCCCATCGCGACGGCCTCGGTATTGCCCTCGGTGGTCTTGGGCCCGGCCAGCCATTCCTCGCGAATCCGCGACAGCAGGAAGACCTCGTAGTCCATGGACGCGCCGAAGGCCAGGCTGAACATGAGGATGGGCATGGCCAGGTTGAGGGTGCCGGTGGCGGTGAAGCCGAGCAGCCCCGACAGGTGGCCTTCCTGGAAGATCCACACCATCGCACCGAAGGTCGCCGCCAGCGACAGGATGTTGAGGATCAGCGCCTTCACCGGCAGCACCACGCTGCCGGTGAACAGGAACAGCAGCACCAGCGTGGTGAGCGCGATCAGCGCGCCTGCCAGCGGCAGTTTGCCCGTGATCGCGTTGACCGAGTCCTGGTTCAGCGCGGCCGGGCCGGTGATCAGGGCTTTCGACGGGGCGGGCACGGTGCGCAGGGTGTCGAGCTGGGCGCCGCCCGCGTCGGAGTAGGGATCGAGCGTGGTGGCCACCGACAGGTAGGCACCGTGCTGGGGGTCGGTCATCTCCGGCACGCCCGCCGCCACCCGCAGGCCGTTGCGATACACCGCCGCGCTGCTGAGGACGGCCGGTACGTCGGGCACCTTGGACAGGTCGCGGGCGTAGGTCTCGAGTTCGGCTGTGCTGCCACGGAATTCGGGCAGCACGATGGTCGCGCTCGACGCGAGATCGGCAGCGAATTCGGTGCGAAGGATGTCGCCCACCTCACGACTGGCGACCTCGGTGGGCAGCGACCGGTCGTCGGGATAGCCGAACTGGACGCCCAGGAACGGCGAGCCGAGCAGCAGCAGGAACGCGGTGGTGGCCAGCGCGATCGACATCGGCCGCTTCATCACGCCGACGACCAGGCCATACCAAAACGTCTGACGCGGCGCCTTCTCCGTGCCCGGAGCCAGCCGGAACAGTCGGCGCATCGGTGCGCGCAGGTCGCCCGCGTCGATGCGATCGCCGACCAGGATGAGCAGGGCGGGCAGCACGATCACCGCGGCCGCCGCCGCGGCCGCGACCACGGCGATGCCCGCGTAGGCGAAGGACTTGAAGAAGTACTGCGGGAACACCAGCAGCGCCGACAGCGACAGCGCGACGACCAGCGCCGAGTACACGACCGTGCGACCGGCGGTCTGGATCGCGCGGGTCACCGCCGCGATCGGGGTCGCGCCCCCGGTCAATTCCTCGCGATACCGGCTGACGATGAACAGGCTGTAGTCGATCGCCAACGCCAGTCCGAGCGCGGTGGTCATGTTCAGCGCGAAGATCGACACGTCGGTGAGGGCAGTCAGCACGCGCAGAATGCCCAGCGAGGCCGCGATGGCGAACAGTCCGATCGCCACCGGCAGTGCGGCGGCCATGAGGCTGCCGAACACCAGTGCCAGCAGCAGACCGGTGATCGGGATCGCGATCGCCTCGGCGATGATCAGATCCTTGCTGATCTGGGTGTTGATATCGGCGAAGGAGGCGGCGAGCCCACCGGCCTTGATCGTGACCGGACCGCTGTCGACCTGGAGTTCTTCGGTCAGCTTCGCGGCCCGAATGGGCAGTTCGGCGTCGTCGCCCTCGATGCTCGCCAGGATCAGCGCGTGGTTGTGATCTTTGCTGAGCATGGCCTGTTCGAGATCGGGGCGCGCGGTCCAATACGACTGCACCCCGCTCACCTCGGGGTGGCTGCGCAGTACCGCGATCACACGGTCGGCGGCCTCGCGCGCGGCGGCGGAGTTCGCGACGTCCTCGGTGGAGACGTCGAGGACGTAGTTGGGCTCGCTACCGGGGAAGTGCTCGCTCAGGTATTGGCTGGCCTGCACGGAATCGAGATCGGCGGTGACGAACCCGCCCGATTTCATGTGCGAGTGCACCGTGGCGCCGATCGCGCCACACAACACCATCAGTAGCACTGCGACCGCGACCACCAACCGTGGTCGGGCAACGGCGGTGCGGGCGATTCTCGTCAACATCGTCGGTGCCCTCTGTTCGGAAACGTTCGAACCGTCACCGTATCCCCGATCGATTCCGCCCGATACCGCCTCGGGGTGGAGGTGTGTCGAGTATCATCTCCGCCCCAGGGTGGACGCGCGACAGCTCCGCTGGGGCTAGCCGGACGTGGGCAGGATTCGGCCACCGACTTCGCCGAGGCCGATTCGCCGCCCCTCGGTGCCCGGCGCGGTGGCGGTGATCGTCACCTGGTCACCGTCGGCCAGGAACGTACGTGCCTGATCGTTCACGGTAATGGATTGGGTTCCACCCCAGGACAATTCGATGAAGGACCCGCGTTGCGACGGCTCCGGTCCGGAAATCGTGCCGGAGGCGTAGAGGTCACCGGGGCGGATCGAGGCGCCGTTGGCGGAGAGGTGGGCCAGCATCTGAGCGGGGGACCAGTACATGCGCGAATAGGGCGGGCGCGCTACGACTTCGCCGTTCCAGGCGACCGTGAGATCGATATCGAGGCCGTAGTCGTCGGCGCCGCGCAGGTACGGCAGCGGCTCGGGATCCTGTGCGGGGAGCGGCACCCGTGCCCGCGTCAGCGCGGAAAGGGGGGTGATCCAGGCCGACATCGAGGTGCTGAACGACTTGCCGAGGAACGGGCCGAGCGGCTGGTATTCCCAGGCCTGGATATCGCGGGCCGACCAGTCGTTGACCAGGGCGACGCCGAAGACGTGCTCGGTGAACTCGTCGACGGTGACCGGTGCGCCGAGCGTGGAGCCGGTACCGACGACGAAGCCCAATTCGGCCTCGATATCCAGGCGCTCGGACGGTCCGAAATCAGGTGTGCCGGAAGCTGTGCGGCGTTGGCCGCGCGGCCTGATGACGGGTGTATCCGAGACGACGACGGTGCCCGCCCTGCCGTGGTAGCCCACCGGTAGGTGTCGCCAATTCGGTAGCAGCGGTTCACTGTCCGGGCGGAAGAGCCTGCCGAGGTTGGTGGCGTGGTCGATGCTGGCGTAGAAGTCGACGTAATCGCCGATCCGCACCGGCAACGCCATCCGTACCGAGGACACAGAATGGACCGCATCCACCGGCAGCGCGGTGTCGGCGAGTTCGCGCAGCCTGTCGCGGACTTCGCGCCACCGGTGATGACCCTGTGCGAGAAAGGTATTCATGTCGGAACGGGCGAACACCGAATCGCCCAGCAGCGCGGCCAGATCGAGGACGGAATCGCCCAATCGGGCCCCGACCCGGAACCCGCCGCCGGGCGGTGCGAAAACGCCGTAGGGCATGTTCTCCGCCCCGAACAGGGAATCGTCGGGGACCTCCACGCGCAGCACGCTCATCCGAGCCCCGGCCCACGACCCGACCAGGTCCACGCGTACGCCGGATCTTCGCAGGCCAGTGCGCCCTCGCCGAGTTGCAGCGGCCGGAACGTATCCACCATCACCGCCAGTTCATCGAAGAACTCCGCTCCGATGCTGCGTTCATAGGCGCCGGGTTGTGGGCCGTGCGCATAGCCGCCCGGATGCACCGACACCGACCCCTGGGTGATGCCGGAACCCTTGCGTGCCTCGTAGTTTCCGCCGCAATAGAACATGATCTCGTCGGAATCCACATTCGAGTGGTAGTACGGCACCGGAATCGACAGTGGGTGATAGTCGACCTTGCGCGGTACGAAATTGCAGATGACGAAATTGGTGGCCTCGAAGGCCTGATGCACCGGCGGTGGCTGATGTACGCGGCCGGTCAGCGGTTCGAAATCGGCGATATTGAAGGTGTACGGATATAGACAACCGTCCCAGCCGACGACATCGAACGGATGCCTCGCGTAGGTCATCTTGGTGCCGATCACCTCGTTGCCCGCACGATGTTTGACCAGCACCTCCACGTCGGTGTCGCCGACGAGCAGCAATTCGAGTGGTCCGTGCAGGTCCCGCTCGCAATACGGGGCATTCTCCAGCAGCTGGCCGAATTTCGAGAGATAGCGTTTGGGCGGGGTGATGTGGCTCGATGCCTCGATCACATACGCGCGCAACGGTTCCTCGCCCATCGGCAGCCAGCGATGGGTGGTCGACCGCGGCATGAGTACCTGATCGCCCTGGTGTACCGGCAGGATTCCGAACACGCTCTCCACCACGGCCGCACCGGATTCCACGTACACCAGCTCGTCGCCGATGGCATTGCGATACAGCGGTGACGCACCCTTGGCGACCACGTACGAGATCCGCACATCGGCATTGGCCAGCAGTAACCTGCGTCCGGTCACCGGGTCGACCGTCGTGGCAGTATCGCCGGGGAACAGCAGCGGTAGTCGCAGATGTCGATGGTGCAGTGGATGATTCGGCGTCAATGTCTGGTCGGGCAGTTCCCAGACGGTCGCGTCGACGATGGCGGGCGGTAGACCACGGTGATACAGCAGCGAGGAGTCCCCGGAGAACCCCTCCTCGCCCATCAGCTCTTCGTAGTAGAGGTTGCCGCGCTCATCCCGATGCTGTGTATGCCGCTTCGGTGGCACCGACCCGACCCGACGATAGAACGACATAAAAGCGCACCTCCCGCTACGTTGCAGGCTGAAACTTCTACCTCCAACGTAACCGAGAACGCTCGGCGGGTCCGTCAGAATTCGGCGATCACCGGTGCGTGGTCGCTGGCACCCTTGCCCTTGCGTTCCTCGCGGTCCACCGAGGCGTCCTTGATCCGGTCGGCGAGGGCGGGGGAGGCGAGGATGAAATCGATGCGCATGCCTTCCTTGCGGGGGAAACGCAGCTGGGTGTAGTCCCAATAGGTGTAGACGCCGGGGCCGGGGGCGAACGGGCGCATCACATCGCGGAAGCCGAGATCGAGCATGGACTGGAACGCCTCGCGCTCGGGGGCGGAGGTATGGGTCTTGCCCACGAACAGCTCCGGCGCCCAGACATCGTCGTCGGTGGGGGCGATATTCCAGTCGCCGACCAGCGCGATCTCGGCCTGTGGGTTCTCGGCCAGCCAACCCGACGCCTTCGCGTGCAGGGTCGAGAGCCAGTTCAGCTTGTAGGTGTAGTGCGGGTCGGCGAGCGTGCGGCCGTTGGGGACGTAGAGACTCCACACCCGCACCCCGCCGCAGGTCGCGCCGAGCGCACGCGCCTCGACCACCGGCGATTCGATCAGCGAATCGCCGGCGTCCTTGTCGAAGCCGGGCTGATCGGGGAAGGCGAGCTCGACATCGGTGAGCCCGACCCGCGACACGATCGCGACCCCGTTCCACTGATTGAGCCCCACGTGCGCCACCTCGTACCCCGCGGCCTCGAACTGCTCGAAGGGGAACTGATCGTCACGGCACTTGGTCTCCTGCAACGCCAGCACGTCGATGTCGTGGCGGTCCAGGAAGGCGATCGCCCGATCGACGCGGGAGCGGATCGAGTTGACGTTCCAAGTGGCGAGACGCACGGAAGTGACGGTCCTTTCGAGACTAATGACTCTGGGGGGCGGCGTAGCGATAGGCGTGGTGTTCGATGAAGCCGAGTTCGCGGTAGAGGGCGAGCGCGCCGGAGTTTCCCACCTCTACCTGGACGTAGGCGTGGCTCGCGCCCTGCTCGGCACCCCACCGGATCAGTTCGGCGCACAGCAGCGCGCCGAGTCCGTTGCGGCGGTGCGCGGTCGCAACGGCCACACAGGTGAGGCCGACCCAGCGTCGGCCGTCGGGGGCGGTGGTCACCGCGCCGCGGCCGATGGCCAGGGGCTCGGGCAGGCCGAGTGAGGCGAAGCCGAGGGTGCCGTCCAGGACCGAGGTGAGCACGGCCCGGTCCGGTTCGCGCACGGCGGGGTCGAGGGGGATCTCGCCGCGGTAGCGGTGTGTCCGCAGCCAGCTGTCCTCGGGCTCATCGGTGATCCGGACCATCGACGGGCCTTGCGGCAGGACGAAATTCGCGATGTCGAGACCGAGTACCACGGTCTCGCTCCAGGTGTTCCAGGTCGGCGGGACAGGCGCGAGCCGGTCGGGCAGTTGCAGCAGCAGCGGCAACCCCTGACTCGTGTACCAGTCCGCGATCTTGTGCATGGTGTCGATCGACAACACCGCGGGTATTCCCGACTCACCCAGCGGGACAGCCGAATTCGCTCGCCCGGTGTAGCCGTTACCCGCTCGCACCAGCCAGCCGTCGATCCACAGGTGAGCGCTGCCCGGCCAGGCCATGGCCGCCGCGGTCTCCAGCGACCGGATCTCCTTGGTGCGAATAGGCCGGGGCCCCAGTGCCTTCAACGCGACTACGCGATCGGCGGACACCGACACCAGCTCACCGTCGGCGGTGCGCACCGCCGGCGGCTCCAGCGACACCAGCTCGCCGATCACATCTGTGAGCGGTTGGGGATAACCCGCGGGCAGCTGATACCGCATCACTACCCGCCGCCCGAGCGGAATGTCAGTCGTCATGACCGAACGGATCAGGAACGGTTCCCGGGATCCAGCTCAGACCCGGTGTGCCCCAGCCGTTTCGCTTGATCGCTTTCTTGGCGGCGCGGGCATTGCGCCCGATCAGCACGTCGACGTAGAGGAAACCGTCGAGGTGACCCACCTCGTGCTGCAGCATGCGCGCGAAGAAGCCGGTGCCCTCTAGTTCGACCGGCTCGCCGTTCTCGTCGGTTCCGGTGACCTTCGCCCAGTCCGCGCGACCGGTCGGGAACTGCTCGCCGGGTACCGACAGGCAGCCTTCCTCGTCGTCATCGGGGTCGGGCATGGTCTCGGGGATCGCGGAGGTCTCCAGCACCGGGTTCACCACCGTGCCCTTGCGGCGAACGGGGTTGCCGGTGGCGTCGAAGTCGGGGCAGTCGTAGACGAACAGGCGCTTGCCGACGCCGACCTGATTGGCCGCGAGGCCGACACCCTTGGACTCTTCGAGAGTGTCGTACATATCCGCGATGAGCTCGGCCAGCTCCGCGGGGGTCTCCGTCACCTTCGCGGTGGGGTTGTGGAGAACGGGGTCACCGACGATCACGATCGGGAGAATTGCCATGCTCGCCATTATCGCCGCTCGGGTGGGCCGATGATCCGCGGACCCCTGTGGGCCGCGCCACCCCTACTGGCCTTCAGTCAACACGCCGTGACATGGGTCGAAGGATCGGGGGAACCCATGGTTGAATGACGACGGTATTCACCCATCTCGTGATACTCGGCGAGGGAGCACGATGGACGGCGCAGCAGCTCGGGATGTCTCCGGGATCTCCGACGGCCCCACTGCGGGCGAACAGGATTCGGCGGCCGATGAGAGCACCGGTCTGAGTCGCCGCGAACTCGACATCCTGGACTTCGAGCGCAAATGGTGGAAATACGCGGGCGCCAAGGAAGACGCGATCCGCGAACTGTTCGCCATGTCGGCCACCCGGTACTACCAGGTGCTCAATGCGATCGTCGACTCCGAGGCAGCGCTGGCGGCCGATCCGATGCTGGTCAAGCGGCTGCGCAGGCTGCGGGCGAGCAGGCAGAAGTCGCGTGCCGCTCGCAAACTCGGTTTCCAGGTCTGACATGAGGGCCACACACCCGCCGTTGCGGCTAGGGTTGGGCGGGTGAGCAACCCGAACCCCACTCCCGGCGGCCCGCCGTTGCGCGCGCTGGCGATGGTGTTGATCGCGCTGGCCATCGTCTTCGCCGGTCTGGGTGCGATGTCGCTGTCGAACTCCGATGCCCAGGCCTCGGATACGGAGACCGAGACCACCACCTCCAGCGCGGTCGCGCAGGCGCCGGCCACCACCAAGCCCGCGCCGACCACCACCAGCGCGGCCGCCTCGACCACGACGAGCACCGTCGCACCGACGACCACGACCGCGAGCACGACTCCCGCGGCGGGTGCGGCGGATCAGGCTGTGCCGGTGCGGGTGCTGAACAACAGCCTCGTCGCAGGCCTGGCGGCGCGCACCGCGAGCGAGCTGACCACCGCGGGCTGGACCAACGTGAGCACCGGCAACTACAGCGGCGCGAACCTCACCACCACCACCGTGTACTACGGCGGCGGCACGGGCGACAAGGCCGCGGCCACCGCGATCGCCGAGCAGGTCGGCGGAACGGTCGCACCCAAAACGGGCGACACCTCACCGGGTGTCGTCGTCGTGCTGACCGGTCGCTGAACAAGGCGCGGCACGCGGTGCCGTAGGCCGTGTCGCCGCTGTGGCATCATCTTGAGCGGTATAGCCCCAGTCCGATAAGGAGTCTCCTGATGGCCACGTCGACAACTCGTCGCCCGTCCTGGCGCATTGTGACCCCGGTGCTCGCGGTCGCCGCGCTCGGGCTCGCAGCCTGCACCAACAGCCAGGAGTCGAGTGACGTCAAGGGCACCACGCCGCCGGTGTGGACCAGCTCGTCGGCGCCCGCGGGTGAAAGCGAAGGCCACGGTGGCGGTCACGCCGCATCGTCGGCGACCGCGGCCCCCGGCCACAGCGACGATCACGGTAGCGCGCCAGGCGGCCTGAAGGCCCCGCTCAAGAACGGTGCGGGCGCCGAGGTCGGCACCGCGACCATCGTGCAGGAGGGTGGCCACCTGGTCGTCACCGTCGAGGCGCGCGGCCTGACGCCGGGCTTCCACGGTCTGCACTTCCACCAGAACGGCACCTGCGAGGGCGACTTCGCCTCGGCAGGCGGGCATCTGCAGGTCGGCGGCGCCACCGCGCACCCGGCCAGCGGTGACCTCACCTCGCTGCAGGTCGGCGCCGACGGCTCCGCGAAGCTGGTCACCCGGACCGACACGGTCACCCTCGACAACGTCAAGGGCAAGGCCCTGATCATCCACGGCGGCGCCGACAACTTCGGCAACATCCCCCCGCGCTACACGCGCGAGGGTGGCACCGGCCCGGACGAGACCACCCTGAACACCGGTGATGCGGGCGCCCGGGTGGCGTGCGGCGTCGTCGGTTAGCGAGGCGCACCCATGGCTGGGGCATTCGAGTCGGTTTCGTTTCGCGGTTCGCCCCGGCCGACGATCGGCATCGAGTGGGAGATCGCGCTCGTCGACAAGGTGACGCGTGATCTGTCCAACACCGCCTCGACGGTGTTCGACGCGGTCGGTGACCTGCGCGCGCACGACGGCACGCAGCAGGTCACCAAGGAATTGCTCCGCAACACAGTCGAATTGGTGACCGGGGTGCACGACACGGTCGGCGGTGCGGTAGAAGACCTGCACGGCACCATGAACGCGGTGCGGCGCGCGGCCGATCCACTCGGTGTCGACCTGTTCTGCGCGGGCACCCACCCCTTCGCTCAGTGGTCGACCCAACAGCTCACGCGCTCACCGCATTACGACGAGCTGATCGAACGCACCCAGTGGTGGGGCCGCCAGATGCTCATCTGGGGCGTGCACGTGCATGTGGGAGTTTCGCACCGGGACAAGGTCTTTCCGATCCTGAACTCGCTGCTGCTGTCGTATCCGCATCTGCTGGCGCTGTCGGCGTCCTCGCCCATGTGGTCCGGGGACGACACCGGGTACGCGAGCAACCGGGCGCTGATGTTCCAGCAGTTGCCGACCGCCGGGCTGCCGTTCCAGTTCGAGAACTGGCGTCAGTTCGAAGGTTTCGTCCACGACCAGATGAAAACCGGCGTGTTCGAACAACTCGGCGGCATGCACTGGGACATCCGGCCCGCGCCCAAGTGGGGCACCATCGAGGTGCGGGTGTGCGACGGACTGTCCAGCCGGGCAGAACTGGCTTCGGTGGCCGCGCTGATCCACTGCCTGATCGTCGACCTGGACCAGCGCCTCGAAAACGGGGAGGACCTGCCGACGCTGCCGCCATGGCACGTGCAGGAGAACAAGTGGCGGGCCGCGCGCTACGGGCTCGACGCGATCGTGATCGTCGACGACGCCAGCAATGAGCGTTTGGTCACCGACGATCTGATGGACCTGCTCACCCGGCTCGAGCCGACCGCGAAGCGTCTCGGCTGTGCCGACGAGCTGGCCGCCGTGGCCGACATTCTCCGCCACGGCGCCTCCTACCAGCGGCAACGCCGGGTCGCCGCGCAGACACAGGGCGATATGGTCGCGGTCGTCGACGCGCTGGTGCGCGAGCTGGATCAGTAGCGTTCAGCTGCGCGGGGAGTCGGCGTTAACCCGCCGTTTACGATGTCTGGATGCTTGTCGAACATCCGCGCGCCGTCTCGGGGGGTGCCACCCTCGGTTCTCGTCTGCGTGAACCACGCACACGCGCCGTTGTCGCCGTCGTCGCGGTGCTCGCGCTGCTGGTCGGACTGCAGATCGTCGCCTCGGTCAACGGGTTCGACGGTCCGCTGGCCAGCCTGGCCCGTGACTTCGTCGGGACGCCCAAGTCGATGTCGGTGCCGTGGGCCGGGCTCGTGCTCGCACTTGTCGGGATCTCCACGCGCCGCCGGGTGATGGCGCTGGCCGCCGCGATCGGGATCGATGCGGTGTGGGTCGCGCTGCGACTCATCGACGGCAAGCCGTTCACCGTCGGCAACGGGCCGACGATCGTGCTGGCCGCGCTGGCGGTCGTCGCGGCGGTGCGCTGGCGGGGTCGTGAGCGCGGTGACGCGTTGAAGGCCGTGGCGCTCGGTGCGCTGCTGGTGCTGGCCACCAAGGTCGGCGATGTGTGGTTGCACCTGACTTCGGCGTTGCGGCCGACCGTGCTCGACGAGTACGCGCTGCTCGCCGATCACGCGCTCGGTGATCCGTCGTGGGTTGTCGGGCGGGTGCTGGATGTGCTCGGGCCCGAGGTGTACGCGGTGCTGCACTGGGTCTACATCGAACTGCCGGTGGCCGCGATCGCGGTGGCGGTGTGGCAGCTGCGCAAGGTGGTCACGACCGGACAGTGGCCGAGCCACTATCTGGTACGCACCTTCCTGGTGCTCGGTCTGGTCGGGCCGCTGTTCTATGTGCTGTTCCCGATAGTCGGGCCGATGTTCGCGTTCGGGGCCGACGGGCACGGCTTCCAGGTGGGTAACTTCTGGCCCACCGCGCTGCCCCCGCTCGACTCGAACCCGGCCGCGCTGCCGTTCGACGAATTCACCCCGCGCAACTGCATGCCCTCGATGCACACCGCGTGGGCACTGTCGCTGTTCATCCACACCCGCCGCGATGTCGACGGATCCCGCGCGCCGATCTGGATGCGCTGGGGCGGGGCGTTCTGGCTGGCCGCCACGGTGACCGCGACGCTGGGGTTCGGCTATCACTACGGCGTCGACCTGGTGGCGGGCGCGGTGCTGTGCCTGACCGTCGAGTCGGCGCTGCGCGCGCCAGAGCGGGGCTGGGGCGCGTTCCGCATCCGGCTGGTCGGCTTCGGCACGGCGGTGTTCGCGGCGCTGCTGCTGTCCTACCGCTATCTGGCGGTACCGATGGCGGAGTATCCGGTGGCCGCGGGCGCGATCGTCATCGGGCTGTTGGCCGCGGTGGCCATCGCCTTCCATAACACCTGGTTCGCCACCGCCCCCGAACCTGCCATCGAACGCATCGCCACGCCCGCCGTCTAGAACAACCCGTCGCGGTGACGCTGTTCTCGGTAGGCGGTGCGGCCGATGAGATGGGCGACGACCGGGGCCGTGATGATCGTGAACAAGCCCGTGAGGACGAGCATCCAGACATTGATGTCGTCGCGGATGTCGATGCCGGTGCCGACGAGCACCAGCAGGAGGCCGACCACCTGCGGTTTGGTGGCCGCGTGCATGCGGGTGAGCGTGTCGGGGAAGCGGACGATGCCGATCGACGCGGTGAACGCGAGCGCGCAGCCGGTCAGGATCAGGACCGCCGATACCCATTCCCACCCGCTCATCGGTCGTCCCTGACCCGGAATCGGGTGACCGCGGACGAGCCGAGGAAACCGACGAGCGCGAGCGCCACGATCGCCGGGATCACCGTGGTGTCGTCGCTGTAGGCGGCCCAGACCGCGAGTCCGGAGGCGGCGATGGCCATCAGCGAGTCGATGCCGACCACCCGGTCGAGGGTGCTCGGGCCCGCGAGTACGCGGTAGCTGGTGATCACCGCCGCGGCGGTGAGCAGGATGGCGGCGACAATCGCGACGACGGTCATGGTTATACCTCCGGTGGGGGGTCGACGCGGCGGCGTTCACTCGGTCGTTCGAAGGCCTTGATCATCAGATGTTCCAGACGTCGGGTGGTGCGGTAGAACTTCGCGACCGCTTCGTCGCTGCCCACATCGAGCACATGGACGTAGACCACGCAGCGGTGACGATCGAGTTCGAGGACCATGGTGCCGGGGATCAGGTTGAGCAGGTCGGTGCACATCACCAGCACCAGATCGGACTGGATGCCCAGATGCACGCGCAGCACGCCCGAAACCGGCGGCCCGCTGGGCCGCAGCGCGAACCAGGCCACCTGCAGGCTCGATTCGAGCGAGTAATAGACGCTGACAGCGATCAATTCGAGGAACGAGAGCGGATGGAAGCGCCCGGCCACCGGGACCAGAGGCAGTGGCAGCGCGAAGACCACGATCAGCGCGACCACCACACCGGCGATGGTGTTTGCCAGGCTCAGATCCCCCCAGAGCGCGACCCAGACGGCGGTGAGCCAGATCAGTACGCCGATGCGAAGGGCGTTGTCGCGGTTGACGAGTCGGCTCATCGCTGCTCCGGTCCGAGCACCGAGTCGATGTAGACCGACGGGTTGTCCAAGTCGACGGCGGCACGTTCGGCGATGCCGAGGATCGGCCCGGCGAACACGGTGAGCGCGAGCCCGGCGCTGACGAGCCCGACGGTGGCCAGCACCATCAGCACCGGCATCCGGCCGGGATCGGTGCGGTCCTCGTAGTGCACATCGGTCGAATCCTCCACCAGGGTCGGCAGATTCGCCGCGGTGAGATGGCCTTCCGGCGCCTCTTCGCGTGGTCGCCAGAACGCTTTGCTCCAGACCCGCGCCACCGCGTAGAGCGTGAGCAGGCTCGTGACCACCGAACCTCCGACCAGCACCCAGGCCAGGACGCTGCCGTCGGCGGCGCCGGCTTCCAGGAGCGCGACCTTGCCGATGAATCCCGAGAACGGCGGGATACCACCCAGATTCAGGGCGGGGAGCAGGAACAGCACACCGAGGAGCGGACTCGCTGCCGCCAGGCCGCCGATCCGTCGCAGCGACACCGACCCGGCTTGGCGTTCGATCAGTCCGACCGCGAGGAACAGCGCGGTCTGCACCAGAATGTGGTGGGCCACGTAGAACACCGCGCCGGTGAGCCCGGCGGTGGTGGCGAGGCCGATGCCGAAAACCATGTAGCCGATGTGGCTGATCAGCGTGAACGAGAGCAGTCGTCGGATATCGGTTTGCGCGATGGCGCCCAAGACGCCGATGAGCATCGTCGCCAGCCCGCACACCAGCAGGATGTCGTCGAACGCGCCGTCGGGGAACCAGAGGGTGTGGGTGCGGATGATCGCGTACACACCGACTTTGGTGAGCAGGCCCGCGAATACCGCGGTGACCGGCGCCGGCGCGGTGGGATAGGAGTCGGGCAGCCAGCTCGACAGCGGGAACACCGCCGCCTTGATCCCGAACGCGACCAGCAGCACCGCGTAGCAGGCGGTGCGCACGCCACTGGGTGTCGCTTCCAGGCGCAGGGCCAGTTGCGCGAGATTCAGGGTGCCCGTCGCCGCGTAGGTGAGGCCGATGCCGATCAGGAAGATCAGCGACGACACCATCGACACCATCACATAGGCGATGCCGGTACGGATGCGTTCCTCGGTGGCGCCGACGGTGAGCAGCACGAACGAGGCGACGAGCAGGATCTCGAAGCCGACGAACAGGTTGAACAGGTCACCGGCCAGGAACGCGGTCGACACGCCCGCGGTCAGAATCAGATAGGTGGGACGGTAGATCGAGGTCGGCTGGTGTTGGTCACCGTCGGAGATATTCTGTCCCGCACCGTAAATGGACACCACGAGGAGCACGAAGGCCGAGACCAGCAGCATGGCGGCGCTGAGCCGGTCGACGACGAGGGTGATGCCGATCGGGGTCGGCCAGCCGCCCACCTGCACGGCGGTGGTGCCGTCGCGGTCGGCGAGGTACAGCAGCAGCCCGCTGATCACCAGCACCACCGACAGCGCCGTCAGCGTGATCATCGCCTGCAGGCGCGGGCGTCGGCCGAACACCAGGGTGGCCGCGGCGGCGAGCAGCGGAACCAGCACGGGCAGTGCGGCGATGGCGGGCAGCAGATCCTGGGACAGGGTCACTGTTCGGGATCCTCCCGTTCGCGCCGGGCGGCGACCTGGGCGTCCTCGGGGTCGTTGGTCACGTCTTCGGTGGTGGTCAGCATGTAGGCGCGATAGGCCAGCGCGAGGACGAAAGCCGCCAGGCCCATGGTGATCACGATCGCGGTGAGCACCATCGCCTGTGCGAGCGGATCGGCCATGCCGTCGGGGGAGGTGTCGGGGCTGCCGAGGATCGGTGGTTCCCCGTCCGGGCCGCCCATCGTGAGGATCAGCAGGTTCACCGCGTTGCCGAGCAGGATCATCCCGAGCAGCATCTTCGACACCACCCGCTCGAGCAGCAGGTAGACGCCGCACGCGGTGAGCACGCCGATCGTGATGAGAAGAACGAGGTTCGCGGTCATCCGAGCTCCTTGTCCAGGCGGGCGCCGAGGCTGCGCAGCACGTCCAGCACCAGCCCGACGACCACCAGGTAGACGCCGAGGTCGAAGAACAGGGCGGTGACCAGTTTGATGTGGCCGAGCAGCGGCAGCGTCACCTCGATGACCGCCGAGGACAGTGGGGGTGCGCCGAGCAGCAGCGATGCGGTGGCGGTGCCCGCGGCGAGGGCGAGGCCCGTGCCGAGCAGGTGTCCGGCGTCGACCGGAAGCGCTTCGCCCAGTTCATATCGGCCGCCCGCGAGGTAGCGCAGGGTCAGGGCCAACCCGGCGACCAGGCCACCGGCGAAGCCGCCGCCGGGCGCGTTGTGGCCGGAGAAGAAGAAGTACACCGACAGCACCATGATGGTGGGGAAGACCAGGCGAGTGGTGATCTGCAGGACCATCGAACGGTCGCGCCGGTCGAGCAGGCGCGCCGCGGGCAACCAGCTCACCGCGTCGGGGTCGTAGTTCGGTGAGTCGACGGCGCGCGGCGCGCTGCCGAATCGGCGGCTGCGGAAGACCAGCGACGCCACGCCGGTCGCGGCGACGACGAGCACCGAGATCTCGCCGAGGGTGTCCCAGGCCCGGATGTCGACCAGCAGGACGTTGACCGCGTTCTTGCCGCCGCCCATCCGGTAGGCCGCGTCGGGGATGGCCTGCCAGATCGGGTTACCGTGCCTGGCGGCGATGGCGAACGCGGCGAGCACGGGGACGGTGATGCCGACGCCGATAGCCAGCAGCGCCCGGCGGAATTTGAACGCCGTGCCCTGGCTTTCGGCGATCTCCGCGGGGAACGCCCGCAGCACGAGAACGAAGACGACCAAAGTCAGTGTCTCGACCAGGAATTGGGTCAACGCGAGATCGGGTGCGCCGTGTAGTGCGAAGATCACGCCGCAGCCGTAACCGGTTACTCCGACCACGAGCACGCTGGCCAACCTGTTGCGCAAAACGGTGGCGGCCAACGCCATCGCGATCATGATCGCGCCGATCGCGGCCTGCAACGGTGAATCCCACAGTCGCAGTTGCACTCCCGTGCGTGTACCGACGGCGAGCATGACCGTCGGCAGCACGATGAGCGTGCCGAGGATGGTGGCCTGACTGGCAGGCAGCGAACCGGACTGCACAGTTCCGGTGATGCGCAACGAAAGCCGGTCCATCGCGCGCAGGGCCGCGTCGTAGTTGCGGTCGGCATTGCCGAGGCGCGGGTGTGCCGGTTCACCGATCCGGCCGCGGATCAGGAACAGGGCGACACCGGCCGCGACGATGACCACCGTCAGCGCGAGCGGTCCGGTGAAGCTGTGCCAGAGGGCGAGATGGGCGTCGAGGACGCCGGGTAGCGACTCGGCGTAGGGGCTCAGCCATCGATCGACGGCCTGGGTATCGAGGCCGCCCGCCAGCCCGGCCACCGCGAGCACCGCGGGCGGACCGAGCAGCAGCGGTCCGGGCGCGTGCCAGGTGACCTCACGCTCGGGGTTGGCGGTGATTCCGAAGGCGCCCCAGACGAATCGGATGCTGTAGGCCACGGTGAACGCCGAACCGACCGTGACTCCCGCCAGCAGGGCGAATCGCACCGATGGGCTCAGCACGTCGGCCGACCACAGCGCGCCGAGCGCCGACTCCTTGCCGACGAAGCCGAGCAGCGGTGGCAGTCCGGCCATGCTGAGTGCGGCGAGCACCGCGATCGCGCACAGCACCGGCGCACGCTGCCCCAGCCCGGACAGTCGGCGCAGATCTCTGGTGCCCGCGCCGTGGTCGATGATGCCGACCACCATGAACAGGCACGCCTTGAACAGCGCGTGCGCCACCAGCAGCGTGAGCCCCGCCAGCGCCGCGTCGGGGGTGCCGATACCGACCATCGTGATCATCAGACCCAGTTGGCTGACGGTGCCGAACGCGAGCACCAGCTTCAGATCGTGCACCTGGATCGCCCGCCACCCGGCGAGCAGCATCGTGATGATGCCGAGCGGCAGGAGCATCAGATGCCACGGCGGTGTCTGCGCGAGCGCGGGCGCAAGCCGGGCCACCAGGTAGATACCGGCTTTCACCATCGCGGCGGCGTGCAGGTACGCGCTCACCGGCGTCGGGGCCGCCATCGCACCGGGCAACCAGAAGTGCAGCGGCACGATCGCCGATTTGCTGATCGCCCCGAGCAGTACCAGGCCGATCGCCACCGACACCGCGCTCCCCGACGGAACAGCGCCGGCCGCGAGCACATCCGAGAGCAGGAAACTGTCGTAGCGGAGCCCGAGAATCACGATCCCGACCAGCATCGCCAGCCCGCCCGCACCCGTCACCAGCAGCGCCTGGATCGCGGCCCTTCGGCTGACCGAACGCTCGGCGTAGTGGCCGACGAGCAGGAACGACAGCACCGTCGTGATTTCCCAGAACACGTACAGCAGCAACATGTTGTCGCTGGTGACCAGCCCGAACATGGCACCCGCGAATCCGGTCAGCTCGGCCGCGAACACCCCGAGCCGGGCTTCGTCACGCTCGAAGTAGCGACCGCAGTAGGCCAGGATCAACGCGCCGATGCCGAGCACCAGCGTGCACATCACCGCGGCGAGGGAATCGAAACGCAGGTCGATGTTCATCGAGATCTGCGGCGCCCACTGCACCTGCGTGCGCACGGTGTCTCCCCAGTGCGCGATCACCCAGCCGAGGCTGCCCAGCGGGACCAGTGCCAGCAGATAGAAAGCGTTGCGGCCCAGCACTCGCACACACAGCGGGGCCAGCAGGGCGGCCAGTGCGTGAACGAGCAGAACGGCTAGCAACTCCCCCTCCGTCGGGTAGGTAGCGGTCGAGTAGCGCGCCCCGATCCTACGGGCGTCGACGGTGTGTACGGCGGCACCGAGGATGTCGCGTCGGCCATGTCGCGGGGGGTACTGCTATGGCTTGACCGTCGGCGCCGGCGTGCCGGACCGGATTCGGTACAGCAGCGCCAAGGCGGCCGCGGCGCCGATCGTGATGGCCAGCGCGGTGCGGCCCGCCGCGGCTTCCGCCATCGGGTCCGGGCCGCTCTGCCAATTCCGGAGGCGGGTGGGAATCGACCACAGGATCGACGGCAGGTACAGCGCGCCGAGCCCGAGGACGGCGCTCGGCCCGTAGCTGATCCGGATCGAGCCGAAGGCGTATCCGACGACACCGGCCAGTGCCACCACGCCGACCGTCCAGGCGAACAACCACGGCAGGCGTTCGGCGAACGTGGTGAACGCGGCGAGCGCGGCGGCGCCGAGCAGGACGGCCCACGGCGTCGCCCAGCGCCTGCCCGTCAGGATGCCCGCCGTCCCTGCGACGAGGATGAGCGCGAGGGACCAGCCGATCCGGTCGGCGTCGAAGAGCGAGTCGCCCGCGGCGGCAAGACTGACCGAGAGCAGCACAGCCGTACCGTCGCGGCCGGGCAGCAGCAGGGCCGCGACGAACGCGGCGCCGATCGTGATCGCGACCGCCAGTGCGATGTACCAGGCATTTGCACGCTGCCCGTCGAACGCGTGCTGGAGCCGTTCGGTAGCGAGCAGCACCGACAGCGCCAGAACCGTCACGGACACGATCGGACCGATCGGCACATCGGCGGTGAGTGGCGGCACTATGGGCGACCTGATGCTGCGCCGATGCCGGACGGTGTTCACCGCGAGCAAGACGACGGCGACGATGATCAGTCCTGACGGACTGTGTACACCCCGGTCCGTCGTCGACAACATGTTCGAGGTGACCAGCGCGATCACCTCGCCGTACACGAATACCGTCACCGAGCCGAGCGCGAAACCGAGCGCGGCCCAGCGCAGCTGTAGCGAACACAGGCACAGGGCGCCGAAGATCACGCCGCCGACGAGCGCGTTCACATAGTTCTGGGTGGTGAGTATCTCGGCCGAGGTCATGGTATGGCCGACGAAGTAATTGATCCCCAACGCCGCGGTGCAGCAGGTGGCGATGAGCCAGACGAGCCCCGGCCGGTTGGCCGGGCGGATCAGCACGGCCACGACGACGGCGACGATCAGCCCGAGCGCCGCCGCCCTCGGCACGCTGTTGGCCATGCTGGCGACCTGATACGGCGTGTCGATCGCAGTGCTGGTGCGGGAGGTGAACGGCACGAACAGCGCCATGCCCGCGACCGCGGCGCCCGCGAACGCCGTGACCGCATCTACACCATCCCCGACTTTGGGCACAGCTTGACGATACTCGCCGAAAACCCCATCTAGCTGGGACGTCGCCGTCGGCGCGGTGTGGGCTCGGTCAGGTCCTGCTCTCGGCATAGCGGCGCAGCGACTCGACCTGAGCGGGATCGAGTGAGGGCCGCACGGTGCTGCGGGCGCGGGCGACGTCCTCGGCGGTGACGTCGGCCGCGGCCATATCGCGGCGAAGGGCCGACAGCGCCGCTTCGCGCAGCAGCGCGGCGCAGTCGGCAGCGGAGTACCCGTCGAGGTCTTCTGCCAGACCGGCCAGGTCGACGTCCTCGGCGAGCGGAACCGAGCGGCCCGCCGTGCGCAGGATCTCGAGTCGGGCCGGGCCGTCCGGCGGTGGGACGAAGACGAGGCGGTCGAGTCGGCCCGGCCGCAGCAGTGCGGGGTCGATCAACTCGGGGCGGTTGGTCGCGCCGACCACCACCACATCGCGCAGGGGTTCGACACCGTCGAGTTCGGTGAGCAGGGCGGCGACCACCCGGTCCGACACCCCGGAGTCGCTGCTCTGGCCGCGGCGAGGCGCGAGTGCGTCGACCTCGTCGAGGAAGATCAGCGACGGCGCCGAGTCGCGGGCCCGTTGGAACAGTTCGCGCACCGCCCGTTCCGAGGAGCCGACCCACTTGTCCATCAGCTCAGCGCCTTTCACCGAGTGCACGCTGAGCTGGCCGGTACCTGCCAGTGCCCGCACGAGGAAGGTCTTGCCGCAGCCGGGTGGCCCGTAGAGCAGGACGCCGCGCGGCGGTTCGACGCCGAGGCGGGCGAACGAGTCGGGGTGGCGTAGTGGCCACAGCACCGTTTCGGTGAGTGCCTGCTTGGTTTCGACCATGTCGCCGACGTCGTCGAGGTCGAGCGATCCGATCGCCAATTCCTCTGTCCCCGAACGAGACAGCGGGCGGATCACCTCGAGCGCGCCGATCAGGTCGTCCTGGATGAGTGCCGGTTCGGTGTGTTCGCGGCTGGCCCGGCCCGCCGCGCGGACCGCCGCTTCCCGGCACAGTGCGGTCAGGTCGGCCACCACGAAACCCGGTGTGCGCGCGGAGATCGCCTCGAGATCGAGTTCTCCCGCGGGTACCTTGCGTAGCAGCTGTTCGAGCAGTGCCCGCCGAATCGCCGCGGTCGGCAGCGGCAGTGCCAGTTCGCGGTCACACAGGTCCGGTGCCCGTAGCCGCGAATCCACCTGTGTCGGATGGGCGGTGGTGGCCAGCAGGGCAACGCACGGCGCGCGCACCGCGGCCCGCAGTTGGTCGAGAATGAGCGTGGCGACGGGCTCGGCCTCGGCGGGTAGCAGGGCGTCGATATCGGTGATCAGCAGCACGCCGCCCTGTCCGGTGGCGACATCGGCCACCGCCTCGGCGACCTCACGCAGCCGGGTGCCGCTCTCGGTCGCGCCGACGCTCGGGCCGTCGAGTTCGACGATGCGACGTGGTGCGGCAACAGCTTTGGCGAAGGTGGCCTTGCCGCCGCCGGCCGGACCGGTGATGAGCACGCCGAGGTGCGCCGGTGCGCCGAGGGTCTTGAGCAACTCGGGCTCGTCGAGCGCCAAGCTCAGCCATTCGGCCAGCTTGGCCGCCTGGCTCTGCACTCCTGCGAGGTCCTCGATCTGGACCGGCGTGCTCCCCGAACTCACCTTCGCGGCGGCGGGTTCTTGCTGATCAGACTCCGGGAGCCATTGCTGCCCAGGCGCGTCGGACCTGTTTCCCGAACCCTGCCGAGGGTCGCCGTCGCGTTCCAGGGTGTGCTGGATCGCGGCCGCGCCCGCACCCCAACCGACGGCCGAATTCGTTTGCACGCTCACCGGTCCCGGCATCGGCTCGATCGCCGTGACGGTGAGCAGCTCGGTGGTCCAGGCGATGCCGAAGGCACGCGAGAGCGCCTGCGTGGCCGCCGAGGAACTGATGTCGGGTCCGAGATCGCGCGGTAGCAGCGACACCGTGTCACCCACGGTCACCACCTTGCCGAGCAGCGCCTGGCGCAGCGTGGCCGCCGCGATGCTGGCCATCGCGTGCGCCGAGCCGCTCAACGAGATCTGTCTGGCGCCGAAGACCGTCACCGGGGCCACCGTCACCGCCGCGCTCTCCCGCAACCCCACGTTCGACAGCGTCACGTCATCGAGCAGGGCCACTCCCGGCGGACTGTCCGCGGGCGCCTTCGCCACCACCGCCGCGGTCCTGCGCGCGCCGATCAGGGCGATGCCGTCCCATTCGCGCAGACCGAGCGCGGTGAGCGTCTCGGGGTGCAAGCGCACCACCCCGCGGCGGGCATCGGCTGCGGAGGGGTTGAGCCGGGCGGTGAGCGAAAGTTCAGCCACCGCCCCATTCTGCCGCGTTGCGGCGCGATCAGGAATCGATAGGGCGACCGCAAGGTCAGACGGCCATTCTGGCTGGCATGACGAACTATCGCCGCAAGTCGGTACGCTGCACCGGACGCGCCGGAGGTGCCGGCGCCGCGATCTACCGGGGAAAGCAGCAGATGAACCGAATCTCCCTCGCCGTTCTGGCCGCCGGGGCACTGACCCTGACACTGGTCGGGTGTGGTTCCGGCGACGACTCCGCCGACGCGAGCGGGCTGCGCAAGGGCACGCCGAGCTCCAGCGCGCCCGCCGCCACCACAGCGCCCTCCTCGAGCGCGGCGCCGACCTCGGCCGCCGCGAGCGCCGGAATCACCTGCACGCAGTTCAAGTCGCTCGACGCGGACGGCGAGAAGAAGGCGATCGACAAGCTCCTCGCGGAGAATCCCGGTGGGCCGTTCGAAGGCAGCCCCAACGTGGCCCTCAGCACCGTGAAGCTGGTCTGCCTCGTTCCGTCCAATGCCGACAAGCCGGTCGCCGACGCCGCCGGGATGAAGCCTTAGTCGCTCGGCTGTTGGCTCAGCTCATGAGTGATTGCCAGTTCGCGGGCACCCGCGAGGCGGGGCCGGGCACGGACTGATCGGTCGGATGGCTGGTCGGCGAGGCGAGTTCGGGACCGTCGCTGTACATCTCTCCACTGGAGAAGTTGTAGAACCAGTCCTCGCCCGGTTCGTAGCTCTGCATGAACGGGTGCGCGGTGGCCTCGAAATGCTTCGTCGCGTGCTTGCTGGGGGAGCTGTCGCAACAGCCGACGTGCCCGCATTCGGCGCATCGACGCAGGTGCACCCACCAGCCGCCGCTCTCGTCGCACTCGACGCAACCGGCGCCGCTGGGCGGCACGCTCGGGTTGATCCCCGCTTCAGACATCCTGACCTCCTGTAATAGGTGTGCTGACATCCTCCGCTGCCGGTCGCAGCGGCAGGCGGACGATGAACCGCGTGTTGCCGGGTTCCGACTCGACCCGGATGTCACCGTTGTGTTTGTTGGCCACGATCCGGAACGAGATGTCGAGGCCGAGGCCGGTGCCGTCGCCGACCGGCTTGGTGGTGAAGAACGGCTCGAAGATTCGACCACGCGCCTCGGGGGGAATGCCCGGTCCGGTGTCGCCGATCTCGACGGCGGCGCAGTCGTTCTCCTTGAAGGTGCGGATCGTCAGCGTGCCCTCGCCGCCCATCGCGTAGACCGCGTTGTCGATCAGGTTGGTCCACACCTGATTGAGTTCGGCGGCGAAGCAGGGGATCGGCGGCAGGCTACGGTCGTAGTCCTTCACCACACGGACGCCGTCACCGAGTTTGCGGTTGAGCATCACCAGGGTGGAATCGAGCAGTTCGTGCAGGTCGACGACCTGATACGGCGCGCGATCCATCTGCGAATACTGTTTGGCCGCACCGACGAGGGTGGAGATGCGGGTGGTCGAGTCGAAGATCTCGTTCATCAGCAACTCGGTCTCGATGGTGTAGTTCAGCCAGCGCACGGCGCCCTCGAATACCGGTGCCTGGCACGCTTCCAGCGTCGCGTGCACGCCCTCCAGCCAGTCGGTATCCAGGCCGGCCTGCACGAAGGTCGGCGCCAGATTCCAGCCGTCGGCGATGCCGCGCTGTTCGAACCAGTCCGCCAGCGCGTCCTCGCGATCGGCGGCTTCCAGCGGGCTGAGGTCGGGTGCCTTGGCCACCTGGTCGGCGGCCTGCTCCTGCATCTCGACGAGCTTGACCAGCGCGTCGGCCGGGAACTTGCCCTCGGCCATCATCTTGAGCTTGTGCCGCATCCCGGCCACGCGTTCGCGCAGGCCGGAGGTGGCGCGCACCGCGGCGGCGGCGGGATTGTTGAGCTCGTGGGTGAGCCCGGCCGACAGCGAACCGAGGGCGAGCAGCCGTTCCCGTTCGGCGATCCGCTGGCTCGACTTCTGTCCGCCGAAGAACGCGCCCTCGAGCAGGTGCACGGCCATCGGGAACCACTCGTGCATGATCCTGGCGAAATCGGCCGCGTCGATGACCAGGAACCGGGAGCGGCGCATCACATACATCGAGCCGTTGTAGTCCTGGTTCGTCCGCTCGCCCAGATAGGCCATCCAGGCGCCCGCGTACACCCCGCGATGGTCGGTGCGGTTGGTCTCGATCTCCACCCCACCGGACAGCTTGGTCAGCCGCACCTCGCCGTCGATCAGCACGTAGAAGCAGGTGGCCGGTTCACCCTCACGGAACACCGGGCCCGGGTCGACGTACTCGATGCGCCCGATGTCGCACAGCTCGGCGAGCTGGGTCTCGTCGAGTTTCTCGAACAGGAACAGTGTGCGCAGTTCTTCCGGATCGCAGATCAACGAACTCATCTCCTAGGCCAGGTACCGGTGGACGAGCATGACCGCCATCGCGCCCTCGCCGACCGCCGAGGCGACCCGCTTGGCGGATTCGGCGTGCACATCGCCCGCGACGAACACGCCGGGGACGCTGGTCTCGAGGTGCTGCGGCGGGCGTGGCAGTTCCCAGCCGGGTGGTCGCGCGCCGTCGACCATCAGGTCGGGTCCGGCCAGCACATATCCGGCCGCGTCCCGGGTGACGACCCCGTCGAGCCAGGCGGTCTGCGGAGCGGCGCCGATGAACAGGAACAGGCGTTGCGCGTCGACCTTGTCTTCGGTGCCGGTGCTGTTGTCGCGCAAGATGATCCGTTCCAGATGCGTGTCGCCGTCGGCGCCGACCACCTCGGTCTCGGTGTGCACCACGATGTTCTCGATGTGTTCGATCTGCTGAACGAGATAGTGCGACATCGACCGCTCCAGCGAGTCGCCCCGAACAACCAGGTGTACGCGACGGGCATTGCGGGACAGGAACACCGCGGCCTGCCCGGCCGAATTGGCCCCGCCGACGATGTAGACCTCCTGCTCGGCGCACTCGGCCGCCTCGGTCATCGCCGATCCGTAATACACACCGCGCCCGGTGAATTCGTCCACGCCCGCCGCCGGATGACGTCGATAGTCCACGCCCGTCGCGATCAGAACCGTGTGCGCGCACAGTTTTCCGCCATCGGCGAACCGCACCGTGCGCGCCGAACCGTTGACCTCAAGCGCGACCACATCGCGCGTGGTGATGATCTCCGCGCCGAACTTCGCCGCCTGCCGCCGGGCCCGATCCGCCAGCTGCGACCCCGACACCCCGTCGGGAAAGCCGAGGTAGTTCTCGATCCGCGAGCTCTGCCCCGCCTGTCCGCCGGTGGCCGTGCGCTCCACCAGCACCGTGCGCAACCCCTCCGAGGCGCCGTACACCGCCGCGCCAAGCCCGGCCGGCCCGCCGCCCACCACGATCAGATCGTAGAAATCCCCACTGGGTTCGACGGTGAGCCCGACGTTTTCGGCGAGCTCGCTGTCGGTCGGCTGGATCAGCGCGATGCCCGCGGCCGTGATCACCACCGGACAGGTCAGCGGATCGGCGCCCGCCGCCTCCAGCAGCCGGGTGCCCTCCGGTTCGTCGACCGGGTACCACCGATACGGCAACTGATTGCGCGCCAAGAACTCTCGCACCTGCGAGGACCTCGGCGACCATCGATCGCCGACGACCTTGGTCTCGTACACCGGCCGTTGCTCGGCACTGCGCCAGACATCGAGCAAGCCGTCGATCACCGGGTACAGCTTCTCCTCCGGCGGATCCCACGGCTTGAGCAGATAGTGGTCGAGATCGATGACATTGATCGCGTCGATCGCGGCATCGGTGTCGGCGTAGGCGGTGAGCAGCACCCGGCGCGCGTACGGGTGCAGGTCCATCGCCTGCTCGAGGAATTCGATCCCGTCCATGCCGGGCATCCGGTAATCGGCGATCAATACCGCCACGGGCTGCCCGCGCAGTTTCATCTCCCGCAGCGCCTCCAGCGCCTGCTGCCCTGATTCGGCCCGCAGAATCCGGTAGTCGGCGCCGTAGCGGCGGCGCAGATCGCGCACGACCGCCCGGGAAACGCCGGGGTCGTCGTCAACGCTCAGAATGGCCGGTTTGGTTACCGAGGGAGTGCTCACGTTTCGAGTATCCCCCTGCGTCGTGGGTGGGCATCCGATACGTCTGTCCGAGGGGCCCGCCCTGATCTGGACTGAGTGGAGGGTGCGACGAAGGAGTGCCCGGAGGGAGGGAAGATCAGGGGCCCGAAGGGCCCCGCTCGAGCGCGCCAGCGCTCCAAATTACAGCTGGTGGTGCAGGACCAGGTCGAGTTCGCTCGGGGTGAGCAGACGTTCGAGGCGTTCCTCGCGTTTGAGACGGGTGCCCCGCGGCACGAGCGCGCTGGGGAGCGCGAAAGCGTCGTCCGGTCCGATGCTCGGCAGGAGCGGGACCTCGTTGGTGTGCCTGCGTGGCAGGAATGAGCGCAGTTTCACGGCCGATCACCTCGGGTTGACGACGGGAACGCTGGAGGCTGAGCTTCGTCGATCAGCAAAACGTCGGTAGCGAAAAGTTTGCCAGCATGTCCGAGGTGGTGCAAGTGGGACAAGGTGGACACGGCGAGCCAACCGGTCGGTGGCCTGCGTCGGCGCAGGCCACCCCGGTTGTGTGAGATTTGCTGATCAGCTATTTCCAGGCGGGCAGCGTGACAACCTGTGCCGCATAGGACAGCCCGGCGCCGAAGGCGATCAGCAGCGCGGTGTCGCCCGGCTTCGATTCGCCCTTGCGTAGCAGCGCCTCCATCGCGAGGGGGACCGACGCTGCCGAGGTGTTGCCGGCGTCCTCGATGTCGTTGGCGAGCGCGCAGTGCTCCGGGAGCTCGAGCACCCTGGCCATGATCTCGATGATCCGGCCGTTGGCCTGGTGCGGGATCATCGCGTCGAGATCACCGGCGGTGAGACCCGCACGGTCGATCGCGTCGCGGCAGACCTTTTCCAGCGAATGCGCGGCCCAGCGGAACACCGCGGTGCCCTCCATCGTGAGGTAGGGGCGCACCGCGTCGGTGCCCTTCTCCTCGATCTCGTCGAAGAACTCCACCCAGTCCTTGGTCTGGCGGATGGCGTGGTGCTGGGTGCCGTCCGAACCCCACACGGTCGGGCCGATGCCCGGTTCGGCAGACGGGCCGACAACGACCGCGCCCGCGCCGTCGGCGAACAGGAAGGCCGTCGCGCGGTCGGTGAAGTCGATGGTGACGCTGAGTTTCTCGACGCCGATCACCAGTACGTGATTCGAGGTGCCCGCGCGGACCAGGTCCGATGCCATGCCCAGCGCGTGACAGAACCCGGCGCAGCCCGCCGAGATGTCGAAGGCGGCCGAGCCGGTCATGCCCAGCTCGGTGGCGATGCGTGGGCCGATTGCCGGGGTGAGCACCAGATGGGTCGACGTCGCCACGATGACGCAGTCGATCTGGTCGGCCTGCACCCCGGCGGCGGCGATCGCGTCGCGCGCGGCGGCGACGCTCATGGATTGGATGGTTTCCTCGTCGGAGGCGAAGCGCCTGGTGTTGATGCCGGACCGGGTGCGGATCCACTCGTCGCTCGAGTCGATCGGCCCCGCTAGCTCGTCGTTGGTGACCACTCGAGCCGGGCGGTAGACGCCCAATCCGAGGATCGCGGTGTGCTCTGCACCCGTCGTCTGGGCGATTCGAGCCATTGTGAGTCTCCTATGTACCTGTCAACCTGCGGCAGCACCGCTGGGTGTACCCGAAGCATCGAAATCTGTCCCTCATCGCCCGTGGCCCGTGCGTGGACGCCATGTGAACGCTCAGACATGAGGCATCCTCATATTACGCCTCGGATCGTGATCTGAGTGTCGATTGTCACAAGGGAGGCGGGGGTATCTTGGTGACAAGGCGTTTGCTCGCCGGCCCATCGAGGGATCGAGGACATCATGCTCGGACTCGGCATCATCAGTTGGATCATCATCGGCGGTCTGGCCGGTTGGATCGCGAGCAAGTTCATGAAGACCGACGCACAGCAGGGGATCCTGCTCAACATCGTCGTCGGAGTCATCGGCGGTCTGCTCGGCGGGTTCGTGCTGAGCCTGTTCGGCGTCGATGTAGAAGGCGCGGGCTGGATCTTCAGCTTCATCACCTGTCTGGCGGGTGCCTGCGTGCTGTTGTACCTGGTGAAGCTGTTCACCGGGCGTAAATCGGTCCACTGACCACAGGTGCTTGCCCCGGGCTTCCCGTAAGGTGTGATCGCTTGTAGTCATCACACGAAAGAGGGAGCCCGTGGCACGCCGCCCCACCCCGCCCGGCACGCCCGATACCACCGGAGTCGGACATGTCGTCGACCTGGTGCGGGCCGCTGTACCCCCGCTTCACCCCGCCGGATTGCCGTTCGTCGCGGTGCCGTTGGCGGTGGCGGTCGTCGGCGGACGTAATAAATGGGTGCGTCGGGCCGGTCTGACCGCTGCCGCCGCCTGCGCCGCCTTCTTCCGGCATCCCCATCGCGTGCCGCCGAACCGGCCGGGCATCGTGGTCGCGCCCGCCGACGGTGAAGTGGCCCTGGTCGACACCGCGGTGCCGCCCGTCGAGCTCGGACTCGGCGACAAGCCGTTGCCGCGCGTGAGCATCTTCCTGTCGGTGCTCGATGTGCACGTGCAGCGCGTTCCGGTGTCCGGAACCGTGCGCGAGGTGCTGCATCAGCCGGGCAAATTCCTCTCGGCCGATCTGCCGGAGGCCTCCGACGCCAACGAACGCAACAGCATGGTGATCGACACCGCCGACGGCAAGCAGGTCGTCGTGGTGCAGATCGCCGGGCTGCTGGCTCGGCGCATCGTCTGCGATGCCCGCGTCGGCGACCTGCTCACCATCGGTGACACATACGGCCTGATCCGGTTCGGGTCCCGCGTCGACACGTACTTCCCGGTCGGCACCGAACTGCTGGTTGCCCCCGGGCAGCGCACGATCGGGGCCGAAACCGTCCTGGCTGTCCTGGGATGATCGAACAGGCCCGTAAGCGTCCCCGCTCAGTGCGGCTGCTCCCGAGCGTCGTCACCATCCTCGCCCTGTGTGCGGGCCTGTCGGCAGTGAAGTTCGGTCTCGACGGTGAGCTCGGCATCTCGTTGGCGATGGTCGGTGCGGCCGCCGTGCTCGATACCCTCGACGGCCGCCTCGCGCGCATGCTCGACGCCACGTCCAAGATGGGCGCCGAACTCGATTCGCTGTCGGACGCCATCTCCTTCGGCGTCGCGCCCGCGCTGGTCATCTACGTGACCCTGCTCGACAGCTACAGCGCGGGCTGGATCGTCGCGCTGCTGTTCGCGGTGAGCCTGGTTCTGCGTCTGGCGCGCTTCAACACGCTGCTCGACGACGATTCCCGCCCGACCTGGGCGCGTGAGTACTTCGTCGGTGTGCCCGCGCCGGCCGGTGCGTTGATCGCGCTGGTGCCGATCGCGTTGAAGGTGCAGTTCGGCGACGGCTGGTGGGACAGTTTCGCCTTCGTCGCCGCGTGGACGGTCTTCGCCGCACTGCTGTGCGTGAGCACCATCCCGACGTTGGCGATGAAGTCGGTGTCGGTGGCCCCGCAGGCGGCGGCGGGCCTGCTCGTGCTGACCGCTCTGGCCGCGGCACTGCTGGTCACCTTCCCGATCGTGCTGCTGCTGATCTTGGTGGCGCTGTACCTGGCGCACATCCCGTTCGCCTGGCGGTCGGCCCGCTGGGTGGCCGCACGGCCGGAAACCTGGCAGCACAAGCCGGCTGAGCGGCGGGCGCAACGGCGTGCGCAGCGGCGGATGCCCGCGATCCGCCGTCCGGCGATCCGTGGATCCGCGCGCCTGCGTCTGCGTCGGCCGCGCAACGACGAGTAGAACGCCGTCCGGCAAAGGGGCACAGGTGGAATCCGACAGCGTCGCCGAGTTCATGGAGCATCGGCAGCGGTTGTTCTCGCTGGCATATCGGATGTTCGGCGCGGCGACCGAGGCCGAGGACGTGGTGCAGGAGGTCTATCTGCGGTGGGCGCTGGCCGACCGGGCAGAGATCGCCAATGTTGAAGCGTGGTTGACGACCGTCACCGTGAATCTGTGTCGCACCCAGCTCGTTTCGGCCCGTGCCCGCCGCGAGACCTATGTCGGTCAGTGGCTGCCGGAGCCGGTGCCGACCGGCGCAGGCGCGCTCGGTCCGTTGGGGACCGTCGAGGAACGTGAGTCGGTCTCGCTGGCCGTGCTCACCGCGATGGAACGACTCAGCCCGATCGAGCGCGCCGTGTTCGTGCTGCGCGAGGCGTTCGGTTACCCGCATGCCGAGATCGCGCAGATGCTCGATCTCACCGAGGCCAATACCCAGCAGATATTCCATCGAGCCGGTCAGCGCGTGCGCACCGGCAAACAGCGCTACGTGGTGTCGGCCGAGCACGCGCGCACGATGATCGAGAAGTTCCTGCAGGCGGCGACGACCGGCGATGTGGGCGGTCTGCGCGCGCTGCTCGCCGACGATGTGGTGTCGGTCGCCGATGGTGGCGGCCGGGTGGTCGCGGCCAAGATCCCGGTGGTCGGCGGCGATGTGGTCGCGCGCTACCTGTCCAACCTGCGGCGCTTCCTCGGTCCCACGTCGCGGTTCGAATTCACCGAGATCAATGGCGACGTGGGTCTGATCCTGTTCCAGGACGAGGTCCCGGCGGGTGTGCTGGTATTCGACTTCGACGAAGCGGGTTCGATCGCGGCCGTTCGCACGGTCGTGAACCCGATCAAATTGGCCGCCGTAACCGTGTGATGCAGGTCACTTCGAGAACCTGTCAGGAACTCGGCGGCTGATCAGTCTGGTGTGTGTAGGCATTTCGAGAGAAGGAGCCACACCATGATCGGTCAGCATCGGATCGTCGTCCTCGGCGCCGGGTACGCGGGACTCACCGCGGCCCGCGCCCTCGCGAAGAAGACTCGCGACACCCAGATCACCGTCGTGGACGCCCGCGCCGAATTCGTGCAGCGGGTGCGTCTGCACCAGGCCGCCGCGGGTCAGCCGGTGAAGCGGCTCGACCTGCGGAAGTCGCTGGGACGCAAGGGCATCGAGTTCCTCCAGGCACGGGTCACCGACCTGGACCCGGAGCGCAAAGTCATCGCCGTCGACGGTGAGTGGACGCTGCACTACGACACCCTCGTCTACGCGCTCGGCAGCCAGGCCGACCGCAACGCCGTGCCCGGTGCCGCCGAGCACGCGAAGTTCGTCGCCACCGCCGAAGACGTGACGGAGCTGTCGGGTCAGATCGTCATCGTCGGATCGGGCCCGACCGGCATCGAACTGGCCACCGAACTCGCTGAATCGCACCCGGATTCGCGAATCAGCCTGCTCGGTTCCGAAGATCCCGGCGCTTGGCTCTCGCCGCGCGCGCACCAGGCGATCCGTGCCGCGCTCACCCGTCTCGGCGTCGAAATCCGTTCCGGCGTCAAGGTTGTCGAGGTGCTGCCCGATGCTGTTCGGCTCGCCGACGACACCCTGGTGCCCGCCGCCACCACCGTCTGGACCACCGGTTTCACCGTTCCCGACCTGGCTCGTCGTGCGGGCCTGGAGGTCGCCGCCGACGGTCGCATCCGCACCGACGACACGCTGCGCTCGGTATCGCACCCCGACATCTACGCCGTCGGCGATTCCGCGCTGATGGCCGGGGTGGACGGTCGTCCGCTGCGGATGGCTTGTGCGACAGCGATTCCCGCCGGGCAGTACGTGGTCGGGGCGATCACGGCGCGGGCGCGCGGTCGCGAACCGCAGCCGATGGAGGGGCGCTACGTCGCGCAGTGCATCAGCCTCGGCCGCCATGACGCGGTGCTGCAGCTCGTGAAGGCCGATGACACCCCGACGGACAGGGTGTTCACCGGTCGGATCGGTGTGGTGATGAAGGAACTGATCGTGCGGGGGACCGCCTTCACCGTGGGGTTGCGGTAGGTCCGGTCGCGTGGCGCTCGGCCCGACCTCTGACGAGGCGGGCCGAGGTCCATGCCCAGGGCGCGATGGCGATCAGGCCGAGCACGCCCAACCACGGCAGCCGCCACCACCAGCGCACATCGTGCTCGACCGCCATCGGGGCCGCCGTCAGTAGCCGTGCTGTGGAGGACCACACCACGAAGGCGTCGCCGATCGGCAACAGCCCGAACGCATAGCGCTTGGACCACGGTAGATCGATCGGCAACCCGATCAGCTCGCCCTCTGATCCGATCGCGGCAGCCAACGCCCGGTCACCGTTCACCCTGGCCGCTCCGACGGCGACGACGGTGGCGGACAGGCTGATCCCGGCGACCAGCGGGCCGGAGTCGACATCGCCGCTCCCGTCGACCCCCTTCGGATACTCGCGAACGGCGGGACCGAAACCTCCTGGGTGAGCGAGGAACTGGTCGCGATACCGCGTGTACTGGTTCCTCGCGAACGCTGGATCGATCTCGGGCAGGAACCGGAGGATCACTGTCTGCGAGGTCGCCCGCGCACCGGTCGTCATCGATCCGTCGGTCGGTGAAACCTGATGCGGTAGGAGACCGGTCGCGGGGTCGAGTCGGGTCTTCGCCTGCTCGAGCCAGCGGTCGATCACCGGGGTGTACCGCGCGCCGAACAGTGTGTCGTGCAGGCGAAGTGACGCCATCGCGACTGTCGAGTCGACGGGCCATGCCTGGCCCTGATAGGCCTGGAGGAACGGCGTGTCGGTCGCCGAGAACGCCTGTGCGATCTCGGCGCTTCGGGTGGAAAACTGCTGAACCGCAGCGGTATCGGAGCTATCCAGCGACAAGATCGCCCCGCGCAACCAGTTGGTCCAGCCCGCCCAGAACACCCCGTACGTGGGCTGCAACCGAGGGTTGAAGACCGCTCGACCCTCGTCGGACTCCAATCGCGCCAGTGCCCACCGCGATTCACGCAGCGCGTTATCGCGCAGCCCTGAATCTGCGTGCGCGGCCTGCACCCAGGCCAGACCGTAGAGCACGTTCGAAAAGACGTACCCCTCCGGAAACAGTTCTTGCGCAGCCGTATCCGATCCTTCGTCGAGCGCGCCACGCACGAAGGTCAACTGTCGCGCCGTCGACCCCGGCTGTTCGTCCAAACCCGGCTGTGGCCACAGCAGCTGTCCAGCGCCGACCAGGCACGCCATCGTCACGACAATCCCCGCCACGCGCGGCGCCCAGCGCCGGATTCTCCCCATGACGCCACTTTGCCAGGAATTGACCGTCAACCAACCGTTGACGCCCACGCATCGTCAACCTACAGTTGACGCATGAGCACTCCGAACTTCCGCCTCGACGACCTCATCGACGGCATCAAAAAGGCCCGCCCCGACAATGTCCTCGACCAACTCTCCGATGCCGTGGTCGCCGCCAATCACCTCGGCGAGACCGCTGATCACCTGATCGGCCACTTCGTCGACCAGGCGCGCCGCTCCGGCGCCTCCTGGACCGATATCGGCGCCAGCATGGGCGTCAGCAAGCAGGCCGTCCAGAAACGGTTCGTGCCCAAGGGGCCGAGCGACACGGCCGCGATGGATCCGCAGGCCGGTTTCGCCAAGTTCACCGACCGGGCCCGGCAGGTGGTCGTCGGCTCCCAGGAGGCGGCCCGCGCCTCGGGGAGCAGTCAGATCGCCCTCGGGCACCTGATTCTCGGACTGATCGGTCAGTCGGAAGGTCTGGCCGCCAAGGAGATCGTCGCCAGGGGCGTCACGCTGGACGCGGTGCGCGATGCCGCGACCGCCTCGTTGCCCGCCGCCGACGGTGACGTGCCCGCTCTCATCCCGTTCGACGGCGACACGAAGAAGGTACTCGAGCTCACCTTTCGCGAGGCGCTGCGCCTCGGCCACAACTACATCGGCACCGAGCACATCCTGTTGGCTCTGCTGGAACAGGAGAACGGCGCGGGCGTACTCAGCGGTCTGGGCCTTGACAAGGCCGTCGTCGAGGCCGAACTCGTCGAGTTGCTGAACCAGTTCCTGGCTTCGGTGCAGGACGAGGCCTGAGAGGCGGTCGCGCCCGGTATGTCCCGCGCGTCGGGCGCGACCTTGCACTCTCACCACCTGAGTGCTAAAAATGGCTTGGCACTCGTCACTGTTGAGTGCCAGGTCGGGACGGTGAGATCGGGTTCCATCGACACCCTCGGTCGTCCGTCGCGGGCACCTCCTGGCCAGCGTACTTTGGGGCGATCCAACCTGTGGTCGTCTCGTGTGTCAGCCATAGACATGTGGAGGATCTCAACGCAATGGCCAAGACAATTGCGTACGACGAAGAGGCCCGTCGCGGTCTCGAGCGGGGTCTGAACGCCCTCGCCGACGCTGTCAAGGTGACGCTGGGCCCGAAGGGTCGCAACGTCGTGCTCGAGAAGAAGTGGGGCGCCCCCACGATCACCAACGATGGTGTTTCCATCGCCAAGGAGATCGACCTCGAGGACCCGTACGAGAAGATCGGCGCCGAGCTGGTCAAGGAAGTCGCCAAGAAGACGGACGACGTCGCCGGCGACGGTACGACCACCGCTACCGTGCTCGCCCAGGCGCTCGTGCGTGAAGGTCTGCGCAACGTCGCGGCCGGCGCGAACCCGCTCGGCCTGAAGCGTGGCATCGAGAAGGCCGTCGAGGCCGTCACCGCCAAGCTGCTCGACACCGCCAAGGAGATCGACACCAAGGAGCAGATCGCTGCTACCGCTGGTATCTCCGCGGGCGACCCTGCCATCGGCCAGCTCATCGCCGAGGCGATGGACAAGGTCGGCAAGGAAGGTGTCATCACCGTCGAGGAGAGCAACACCTTCGGGCTCCAGCTGGAGCTCACCGAGGGCATGCGCTTCGACAAGGGCTACATCTCCGGTTACTTCGTGACCGACCCCGAGCGTCAGGAAGCGGTCCTCGAGGATCCGTACATCCTGCTGGTGTCGTCGAAGATCTCGACCGTGAAGGACCTGCTGCCGCTGCTGGAGAAGGTCATCCAGGCCGGCAAGCCGCTGCTGATCATCGCCGAGGACGTCGAGGGTGAAGCCCTGTCGACCCTGGTCGTGAACAAGATCCGTGGCACCTTCAAGTCTGTCGCCGTCAAGGCGCCCGGCTTCGGTGACCGTCGCAAGGCCCAGCTGGCCGATATCGCCATCCTCACCGGTGGCGAGGTCATCAGCGAAGAGGTCGGCCTCTCCCTGGAGACCGCAGGCATCGAGCTGCTCGGCACCGCGCGCAAGGTCGTCATCACCAAGGACGAGACCACCATCGTCGAGGGTGCGGGCGACGCGGAGGCCATCAAGGGCCGCGTGGCGCAGATCCGCGCCGAGATCGAGTCCTCGGATTCGGACTACGACCGTGAGAAGCTGCAGGAACGTCTGGCCAAGCTGGCCGGCGGCGTTGCGGTGATCAAGGCCGGTGCCGCTACCGAGGTCGAGCTCAAGGAGCGCAAGCACCGCATCGAAGATGCCGTGCGCAACGCCAAGGCCGCCGTCGAAGAGGGCATCGTTGCCGGTGGTGGCGTCGCGCTGCTGCAGGCCGCCCCCGCGCTCGACGGCTTCAGCGGTCTGACCGCTGACGAGGCGACCGGTGTCAACATCGTGCGCGTCGCGCTGTCGGCTCCGCTCAAGCAGATCGCCTTCAACGCGGGCCTCGAGCCCGGCGTCGTGGCCGAGAAGGTCTCCAACCTCCCCGAGGGCGAAGGCCTGAACGCCGACACCGGTGTCTACGAGAACCTGCTGGCCGCCGGCGTTGCCGACCCGGTCAAGGTCACCCGCTCGGCCCTGCAGAACGCGGCCTCCATCGCCGCGCTCTTCCTCACCACCGAGGCAGTAGTCGCCGACAAGCCGGAGAAGTCCGCCCCCGCAGGCGGCGACCCCACCGGCGGCATGGGCGGCATGGACTTCTGATCTCCTGATCAGTAAGTTCCCCGCAAGCCACGAAGGCCGGTCCACCATTCGGTGGACCGGCCTTCGTCATGAAATGGGGCTGATCAGTTGAGCGGGTATTCACTGAACTACTTGTGCTGATGCGGTCGGAGCGGTTCGAGGCAATGCTGAAGGGCCTCGGACTTGCCGCGCGCTCGCTCGCGATCATCGCGAAGGCGAACCGGCCACTGGCGGAAGAAGTCTTCGCCGAGGAGCTCCCGTGGCTGACGTGGCTGCCGGCCGAAGCCCGGCCCGAATGCATCAGCGAGCTCCTCGACCACCTCTTGGCAGGTGCGGAAACCGGCCTGCTCCTACCGTTTTCGCGGGCGCTACGAGAGTGGCAGTCGACCGCCGAGATCTACTCCGATCCGGAACTGGCACGTCGACTGCGCGGCCCGTTCGACACGGAGGATTCGATCGCCGTGCCGCGCCCCGGCGGTGGGGATGCCTGAGCTTCGGCGGTGGTCGGATCTGGTACGCCGTCGATGACGAGACGCGAACGCTGTGGATCACTCACGCAGGTACAGGGCATCCGAAGCAGACCGACCGACGCAAATAGGGCGACAAACGGGTTCATATCGAGCGGGTCGGATCGCCGCCGACAGATCATTCGATTGCTGAAACGAGTCTGCGAAGCTAGACCACTGGTGTGAGGCGGAGGCGCTCGGCCAGCTCGTTGAAGATGTAGAAGTTGGGGATGGTGCTGACGGGGGCCAGGGACATCCATATGCCGGAGAGTTTGATGCGGATGTGGCCGCTGCGGGCGTCGATGAGTTGGATGTCTTCCCAGGACAGGGCTTCTTCGCGGAAGGTGAGGGCGTCCAGGGAGAGGGAGAGTTCGCCGAACGGGACGGTTTCGCCGTTGTCGATGGCGGCTACCGCGGCGGGGAGTTGGGTTGCGGTGACGGCGGATTGGATGGCGCGGGCCCATTCGCGGGCGCGGGCGAAACCCTCTTCGTCGATGGTGGCTTCGACGCCGCCGGGGCCCGACAGTTCCAGCAGGTAGGTGACGGGGGTGGTGTCGTGGAAGGGGATGGCCTGCTGACGCACTTCGGTGCTGTCCCACCGGAATCCGGCCACGCGTTGACCAGAGCGGTAGACGGTGACGCCGTGGTCGAACAGATCGATGCGGGCGGCGCGGTTCTGCCGGTTGATCACGCCGCGGCGCAGCGCGAGCAAAACGGGCGCGGCGGCGATCACGAGCAGGGAGACACCACCTTGCCATCCGCCGACGGCCGCGACGATGACGCCGATGGTGGCGATGCAGCCCGCCACGATGCCGCAGCCGCGCACAAAGGTGTCGTCCGCGGGGGTGGCGAGAAAGGTGTCACGGTGCGCGCCCAGGTGCTGATACTCCGCCATCAGGTGTATCAGTTGGGTCAACGGCACCGCATGCCGAGTATCGGCTACGTCCTCCGGCCTGTTCGGAGTGATCACTCGTCCCTCCAAGAGGCGTTTTCATCCGCGGCGAAGCGTATGCGACCGGGCGGAATATTGCCACCGGTATGGATCGGAAATTCTGGCCACGACCGGGTGGAATGGCTCAGCCGATGGCGAAAGCGACGAAGAACCCCGCCGCAGTTGCCATCCCGATCCACCAACCGCCTTCGCGGTAGGCCTCGGGGATGAGCGAGTCGGCCAGCACCGCGATCGTCGCGCCGCCCGCGAAGGCCTGAACCACGCTGATCGCCGTCGTCGACACCGAATCAGCGAAACCGTTGCCCAGCACCGTCACCGCGACGAGCACCGCGGCCGTCACCGCCCACAGCGCGAAGGTCCGGCCTGCCTCGAACCCGTGCTGCTGACGCATGAGGACCGCCCCGCTGACCGCTTCGGGCACATTGCCCGCCGCGATCGCGACCAGCAACACCACTCCGCCTCCGCCGCTGAGGGATACGCCGAGCGCGAGGTTCTCCGGCACGCCGTCGAGCACGGTGCCCAGCAACAACGCCCAGCCGATCGCGGCGGGGCCCAGCCTGTTCTCGATGAAGTGGTTGGCGACCACGTACACCCCCGCGCCGGCGAACAACGCGGCACCGGCGATCAGCGGACCGTCGCGGTCGAAGGCGGGCGCGAAGAGCTCCTGCGACATCGCCGCGATCATCGTTCCCGCACCGAAGGCCATCATCGCGGCGAGTACGGGCTTCGGCAGCGTCCATCGCAGTCCCACCGCGACCCCGATCAGCAGCGGAACCACGGTGCCGAGACCGTACAGCAGGGCGGTAGACATGGGCTGAGCCTAGGTGAATCGATCCGACGAGGGACGCGCCCGAAATGCTGGGAACGCTCCGTGACTGTGCCGATTAGGGTGGTTGACGTGTTATTTCTGGACGAGGGCGAACCCACCGCGCCGGCGATCGTGTTCATCCACGGCATCCCGGGCTCGGTCGACTGGTTCGCTGCCGCCGCCGAGCGGATGACCGCCGCCTTTCGCGTGATCCGAGTCGATATGCACGAGCTCGGCGCCGACGGCGACTTCGGCGCCGCGGCCCGCGTGGCCCCGCTCATCACCCTCATGGACGATCTGGACCTCACCGATGTGACAGCGGTCGGACACTCGTTCGGCGCCGAGATCGCCTTGGAACTCGCCGCCGTCTCCCACCGCGTTGCCCGCGTGGTGGTCGTCGGCCAGGCCCCTGACTACCAGGCCGCCAGGATCCCGACGGCCGCGAAATGGGTTGTCCGCCCGTGGGCTGTGCGCCTGGCGCAGCGGTGGACACCGGGGCCGGTGATCCGCCTGGCGAGCCGGTCGGCCTTCGCTCCCCGCTTCCGCTACGACTCGGCGCCCGGGCTGGCCGAGGCGCTGGTGCGCGACTTCCGCGCCACCCTTCCCACGGGCCTCGCCTACGCGGTGGGCGCCCGAGCCGACGACTTCGCCGAGAAACCCCTCGATACCCGCGTGCGGGCGCTCGACCAGCCCGTGCTCGCCATCCACGGCCGCCACGACCACCTCTACGACAGCGCCGAAACCCTCGCCCGCTTCGCCGCCGCGGGCGCCGACACCCACCTCGTCGAACACGCGGGCCACTCCCCGCAAGTCGAGCAACCGGACGAATTCGTCTCCGTCCTCGGCGAATTCATCGCTAGAACCCGGTGACCGCCGAAACCACGAATGTCCCCGGCGTGCCCGTCTGACCCAGCGGCCCGCCCTTGTCGAACTGCGACGACACGATCAGTGCCCGCTCGCCCGAATGCACCATCGTCGTAGGAACATTCAGCGCGAGATCGTGGAATTCGCCGGTGCGGGTAGCGGTGGCGCCGTTGTCGGTGAGGGCCCAGCGGCTGATGGTGTTGTCGAGGTTGTGGACTATCCACAGCGTGTTGTCGCGCAGGTCCAGCCCGTCGCCGTGGCGTGCGTCGCCACCGGTCAGCACTACCTTTCGGATCGGATCCGCGCCGCCGGTGAGGTCGATGCGGTACAGCTCGGCCGCTGACATGGCGACGACGATCAGGAACTTGCCGGCCGGGTCGGCGACAATGCCGTTGAGCTCGAACACCTTCGGGTCACGCGGCCCGAGCGCGGTGGTCAGGTCGTAGGCGACTTTCAGTTCACCCCCGCCGCCGATTACCGCCTTGTAGACCACATTTCGCATGCTGTCGGTCAGATAGGCCGACCCGTCCGCGCCGAAATCCAGGTCGTTGACGAAACGCGGTGCGTCACCGGGCACTGCGAAGCGCGCCAGCAGCGCTCGTGATCCGGTGTCGTAAACACTCACGCCCACACCCGAATCGATCACCCACAGTCGACCGCTTCGATCGACCTTCACGCCGTTCGCCGTCTTCCTGCCGTCGGCGCCCGCGGGCAGGAACACCTCGGCGCGCGCAGCGTCGGTGGCAGCCCGATACACCGCGCCGTCGGCGAACGACCCGACGTAGGTGTCACCGTTGCGCGCGTCCACGCCGATGCCCTCCGGGTACACGGCGTTGCCCGGCAGCTCGTAAGCGGTGCTCAGCGTGGGTGTGGTGGGCGAGGTTCCGCATGCGGCCAGGGTCAGGCAAGCGGCGGCAGCGGCGACGGTTCTCAACATGATGAAGCCTCTCAGTGACGTAACGCCAAGCATCAATCGATAGGCAGTAACTTAGATTAGGGTCGTTATGATCGTCAAGAGGTTTACGAAGTGATGGGCGGATACCATGCAACGCATGACGTCCATGTCCGCCGCCGAGAGGCTCGGCACATATATCAAGCGTGCCGAGCAAGCCCTGATCGCGACGAAGACGGCCGCGCTCAAACCCGCCGGGCTGACCGTCGCGCAGTACAGCGCGCTGCTGCACCTCGCCGAGAATCCCGGCATCTCGGCCGCTGCCCTGGCCCGGCTGGCCGGCGTCACCCCGCCGACCATGAACACTGTCCTGACCAACCTTCAGGAGCGCGGCCTGGTGGACCGGACCCCGCATGAGTGGCACAAGAACGTGCTGGAAACCCGACTCACCGAGGAGGGGCGGGCGGTGATGAACGATGCCGACGTCCGCGCGATCGCGGTGGAGCGTGCCTTGGCTGAGCGATTCACCGCGACCGAACTGGCCGCGGTGCAGGAGCTGCTCACCCGCGGCGCGCAGGCGCTCGACGAGATCCGCGACAACCTGGCATAACGAAAAAAGAGCCCGCCGGATGATTCCGGCGGGCTCACGCGATATTCGAGGTCAGCGCTCGGCGGCGACCTTCACCTTGCTCAGCGTCTCCTGCATACCCGAGACCAGATCGGCCTCGAACTTCTCCTCGCCGCCCATGGCGACCTTGATCGTTCCCCGCAACCAACCGGGCAGCCCCTTGGCGTCGACGGTGCGCGTCTCGACGACGCGGGTGCCGGTGGCGGTCGGCTCGAGCTCGTAGGCCCAGACCGTGCGGTTCTCGTTCATCCGGAACGCCAGCGCCTTGTTGGGCTCGAAGCGCACGATCCGCGAGGTGGTCGGGTAAACCTTCCAGCCGACCTTGTTGATGTTGACGGTGAACGCGCCGTCGCGAACGCCACCGACCGCGACCATCTTCAGCGTCGTGGGGCTGAGCTCGGGCATGCGGCGCAGGTCTGCGAGCACCGACCAGACCTGTTCCGGCGATGCGGCGATGTCGATGCTGGCTTCGAGAGTGTTCGGCAACGGTGCCTCCGGGGTATGCGTGACGGGCTGTCACGCTCAGCATAGGCACCGTGACCTCGGTAGACCTCCGCCCGTGGTCGGATTTCTTGCGGGCTGCGCCGAACGCTGGTCAAAATAATTGCGCCCGAATATGTTTCGACAGAAGTCACGTGGCCCGGCTTACCGGGCGGCAACCCGCCCGTCGACTGCGGGGCGCTCCGGCTGACGACGCCGTCGGGCGGCGCGAGCAGTACGCCGGTGTAGATCCCGACGATGGACCCGAGCGCGGGAAGGCCGCTGACGTGGAGCGGCGTCAACCGTGGGCCGCGCGGCAGCGCGACGAACCCGGTGAAGGCCGAGCCCGCCGCGCCCACCACGAACACGGCCTGCCGGCCGGAAACGTCGTCGACAACCTGCGCGCTCACCCCCACGCCGAGGAACGTCAGGTCCGATATCGAAGCCGTCGACCGCTAAGTCGCCCGTATGTCGATCCTCGCGCCCGGACTCGGCGCCGAGATCACCACAGGGGCGGACAAGGCCGTCACTGCCAGGCCCCCGACGGTCACCGGGCGTCGTCCCCGGCGGTGCGACAGCGGGCCGGTGATCAGAAACCCTGCGCCGTAGGCGAGCTCGAAAGCAGTTGTTGTCCAGATCGTCGCGTCGCGGCGGGTACCCCACGCCGCGGCCGGGTCGCCGAGTATCGGCAGCGTCACGTAGGGCTTCCTGACGACGAGAATCCCTCCGGCACAGATTGTTGCGACTGTTCTTCCCGTCGGCGCCCACCCCCGTTTCCGTCACTTCAGTAGTCGGCGCCGAAGTCGGGCAAACCCGGCTCGAACAGATCGAACGTGTCGACCCGCGATCCGGCGTCCTTCGCCGCGAGGGTTTCGATGAAAGTGTTTGCGGTAGAGCGGGATCGGCGGAGTTCGCCCCGTGAGCAAGCCTTGATGTGCAGCAGAGTCGTCATGGGGACAGGAGTACCGAGCCCAGCGGCTGCCGACAATGATTTGTCGCACCGTGACGGTTACTTCTCGGTTCGACGGATGCGGGAACGGCGCATCGGTACACTCACGTTTCACATCGCGGGTGCCCTGGCGCGTCGACGACGAGCAGCGGCTGCTGGACGAGGGAACGACGGTACGGATCGACGCACGCGGAACGGGAACGGTTGCGCGCGCTCGGATTCGGCGATGCCGATATTCACGGTCTCGTGCTGTCGACGCCTCGTTCGCGAATCGGCTCATGCTCGGTTCGGGCGCGCCCCGAGTTCCTTGGTCTTGTGCCCTGTGACAAAAAATTCTAGAAAATTCCTTTAAAACACCCTCGCTTCACATTCTGTCTGGGTATCGTCCGAGATGGCAAATGGCCAGTGACAACGAAGTCACAAAACATCGACTTGGAGTGACACATGCTTTACAACATCACTGACGACAGCAGCGACGGCAACATCCTGACCCTGCTGCTCGGCCTGCTCGCCAGCTCGCTGAGCACCGGTTCGGTGCAGGGCTCGGGCAACTGAGCCGTCTGTAGCCAACTTTCGGCTAACGCGCGGTTGGCCGATTGGGCAGCCGAAGGGCCTGATCCATGACGAGGGGATCAGGCCCTTCGGTATTGTCAGCGACAATGTCACAGGATGCGAATACGGGACGAATGTATGCCGGGCAACCCGTAGAGGACCGGCAACGCCAGCGGCGTGCGCGTTTTCTGGAGTCAGGCCTTACGGTCTTCGCGCGCGACGGGTACGCAAACAGTTCGGTCGGCGCCATCTGTAAGGACGCGGGACTATCGTCTCGGCAGTTCTACGAGGAGTTCACCGGCCGCGAATCTCTGCTGCTGGAGCTGTACGAGCAGATCGACCGACATTCGCGCGAGGCGGTGGCTACCGCCCTCGAGGACAAGGCCGAGGCGACCGTGCTCGAGCAGATCGACGCGGCCGTGCGGGCCTACGTCGAGTCGATCGGGACCGATCCCCGCAAGGCGCGGGTGGCGCTGGTCGAAGTGGTCGGAGCAGGCCCCAAGGTCGAGAAGTTTCGTCTCGAACTGCGTCGCGTGTGGGGGTCACTGCTGGCCAGTGCCGCCGAAGACGCGGCCATGCACGGCGAAATCCCGCCCGGCGACTACGAACTGCGGGTACTCGCGGTGATCGGCGCGGTGAACTATGTCGTCGACGGCTGGAGCGGCAGCGACCCGCGGCCTCCGCTCGATGAGGTGATCAAGGTGCTGAGCCGGGTGATCCTTGGCGCGGTCGGGGCTTGATGGCCCGGGTCGAGATCGTCGAGATCCAGGTACCCGACGGCAGCACCCTGCCGGTGCGGCTCATTCCGGCCACCGGCGCCCACCGGCATCCGGTCACCCCGGACGCACCACGCGCGGTCGTGGTGATCGTGCCCGGCCTAGCGGTGCCGGGGGAGTTCTACGAGTACTTCGGACACCGGCTGGCCGCCCGCGGATTCGATGTCGCCATCGGCGAACTGCGTGGTCAGAGTGAGAGCACGCGTCGTCCCGACGCCGAAAGCACCTACGGCTACCACGAACTGGTCTCGGTGGACTTTCCGGCGATGCTGGCCGCGGTGCGCAACCGGTTCCCGGCCAGCACGCCGTACCTGCTCGGGCACAGCATGGGCGGCCAGCTCGCATCGATGTACGCGGCCAGGGTGCGCGGCAGGCTCGGCGGCTTGATCCTGGTCGCTTCCGGGACGCCGTATTTCCGTGGGTATCGCGGTGTCTTCGGGCCGGGCGTGCTGGTGGGCACCGCGGCGGTGGCGGTCGCGTCGAACCTGGCCGGGTTCTGGCCGGGGGACCTGCTCGGCAAGCGCGCGTACGGCAGGCAGTCCAAAGTTCTCATGTCGGATTGGGCCAGACTGGCACGCACCGGGCGCTTCGTGCCCGTCGGCGCCGATATCGACTACGACGAGCGGATGTCGCGGCTGACGTTTCCGGTCCTGTCGATCACCATCGCCGGAGACGATCTGGCCCCGCAGACCTCCGCCGACCACCTGCTCGGCAAGCTGCCCGGCACGCAGGTGACCCGGTGGTTCCAGCCGGAGGCCCTGGGGCACAACGGCTGGATCACCAATCCGGACTCCACCGTCGACACGGTGGAGAAGTGGCTGCGCGACCGCTGAGGATCAGGCCGAGCGGCGGCCCTCGATCAGCATCTGGATGAAGAACTCGTAGACCAGCGCGGACAGATAGGCCGACTGCTTGTTGTCGGCGGCTCCGCCGTGACCACCCTCGATGTTCTCGTAGTACCAAACAGTGCGATCTTGCGACTCCAAGAGCGCGGCCATCTTTCGCGCATGGCCGGGATGGACCCGGTCGTCGCGAGTGGAGGTGGCGAGCAGGATCGGCGGGTACTGCTTGCCGGGGTCGGTGTTCTGATACGGCGAGTACTCGCTGAGGAAGGCCCATTCCTCCGGCTTGTCCGGGTCACCGTATTCGGCGACCCACGACGCACCGGCCAGCAGCAGGTGATAGCGCTTCATGTCCAGCAGCGGGACCTGGCAGACGATGGCGCCGAACAGTTCCGGGTAGCGGGTGAGCATCACGCCCATCAGCAGCCCGCCGTTGCTGCCGCCGATCGCGCCGAGCCGGTCGGGGGTGGTGATGCCGCGGGCCACGAGGTCGCGGGCGACCGAGGCGAAGTCCTCGAACGCGCGGTGGCGGTGCTCTTTCAGTGCGGCAGTGTGCCATTCGGGGCCGTACTCGCCGCCGCCGCGAATGTTGGTCATCACGTAGGTGCCGCCACGTTCGAGCCAGTTCATGCCCGCCGAGCCGAGATAGGCGGGGGTCTTGGAGATCTCGAAGCCGCCGTACCCGTTCATGATCGTCGGTCCCGGTGTGCCGCGCCGGTCGCGATGGCGGATCACGAAGTAGGGCACCGCGGTTCCGTCGTCGGAGGTGGCGAAGAACTGTTCGGTCTCGATGCCGGTGGCGTCGAAGTAGCCGGGCGCCTGCTTCAAGGTCACCGCGGTTTCGCCGATGGCGCTGCTGAGCAGGGTGGTCGGGGTGGTGAAACCGGTGGTGGTGAGCATGAATTCGTCGCCACCCTCCAGCGGGTCCAGGTTGGCCACCGAGGTGGACGACATGGCGGGGGAATCGGTGAGCGCACTGGCGGCCCAGCCGTCCGGGCCGGGGGTGAGCACGCGGAATCCGGTCTGCACGTCCTGCAAGGTGGTCAGGATCAGGTGGTTCTCGGTCCATCCCCACGATTCCAGTGAGGTGTGCGGATCCGGTGTGAAGAGGACGTCGAATTCTCTGCCACCGGCGAGGAAGTCGTTCAGGTCGGTGACCAGCAGACTGCCGGGCGCGTAGGTGGTCTGGGCCGGAGTCCACTCGGTCTTCAAGCGCACCAGCAACCAGTCGCGGTACCAGTCGACGTCGGCGTCGGTGGGGGTTTCGATCAGACGCCACGCACCGTCCTCCAGCAGCGATACCTCACTGTTGAAGAAGTCCGTCGACCGATGAAGATAGTGCCGCTCGTAGCCGGGGTGGCGGTCGTAGCCCGCGCCGATCGAGACATCGCTCGGCTTGCCCTCGTACACCGTGTCGGCGGTGGACAACGCGGTGCCGCGTCGCCAGCGCTTGGCGATGCGCGGGTAGCCGGAGTCGGTGAGCGATCCGGGTCCGAAATCGGTGCCGAGGTAGACGGTGTCGGCGTCGATCCAGCCGATGCGCGACTTGGCCTCCGGCAAGGAGAACCCACCGTCCTCGGGGGCGATGAATTGCCTGGTGGTCAGGTCGAATTCGCGTTCGACGGTGGCGTCGGCGCCGCCGCGGGACAGATGGATGATGGCGCGTTCCTGCGACGGACGCAGCACGGCCGCGCCCGCCCACACCCAGTTCTCGCCGTCCGCCTCGGCCAGCGCGTCGACGTCGATCAGCACATCCCACTCGGGCTCGTCGGTGGCGTAGGACTCGAATGTCGTGCGCCGCCACAGCCCGCGCTGATGCTGCGCGTCACGCCAGAAGTTGTACAGCCACGGCCCCCGTCGGCCGGGGTAGGCGATCTTGGTGTCGTCGTCGAGCATCGCCAGAACGCGACGCTCCATATCGGCGAATCGGTCGGTGGCCGCGAACCGCCGCCCCACCACCTCGTTGCGGGCGCGCGCCCAGTCCAGCGCGCCCTCGTCGGTCACGTCCTCGAGCCAAAGATAGGGATCGGTCACGTTCTGCTCAACGCCGCTCATCCCCACATTGTTGCCGATGTGAGGATTCGCATGTTGCGCGAGCCGTCACCAGTAGTGGGCGACGTCCACGACCACGCGGGCGGGGCCGTCGAGGGTGCTCACGCGGAAGGGCAGGCGGGCGCGGACGCCGAGGCCGAAAGTGCTCTGGCCTTCGAAGGAGCCGGCGAACGCGGCTTGGCGGAAGGTCGGGTAGCCGTTCACGCCGACGAGCTCGGTGCGGCTCGGCGGGTTGTAGGTGCTGTTGCCCGCGTTGTCGTAGGCGGGGGCCATGACGGCGATCTGCAAGAACGCGCCACCGCGGAGCGGGACAGCGGCGCCGGAGCCCTCCTGGGTGACTGTGCCGACGTAACCGACGCGGTAACCGGCGGTGGGCCCGGACAGGTCGATGACCAGGCGGTCGAAGCACTCGTGGCGGCCCGCGCGGACGTCGGCGACGGTGGCTCCCGAGTAGTTCGATGTCGATTGGTCCTGTGAGCTCCAGGCGAGACCGCAGTAGGAGGGGGTGGCGGACGCGGGCAGAGTCGACAGCCCGAGGCAGGTCGCGAGGGAGGCGAGGAGGACGAGGACGCGACGCATGTCGCACCGCCTTTTGGATCAGGGGGCAATGGGTCGGGGATGCAGTACTGACTTATCGACGAATCAGACATCGCGTTAACGTCGGTCCGGCGTCGGATGCGCTGTGAAACGTACGATCACAGGTCACGAATCAACCGGAGGTGGATGTGTTCCTGTGGGAGCAGCACTGTTGTCTGCCGTTGCGGCCCACGGCCAGGGTCGCGGAGCTGGCTCGGTACCCGGCGGGGTCGTATCTGTCGGTCAACGTCGGGTACTCGGCGCAGACCAAGGATGATTCGCTGGCCTTGCTGCGGCAGTTCCGGGACGAGGCAGCGGCGGATTCGCGGTTCCGGTTGGTCGACCGAGTGGGCGATGTCGGTGCGCCCGGGATGATCTCGTTGGCCTTCGACCTCGAGGATTCCGGGCCACTCGACGGTGACCTCGACACTGTGGAACTGTTCTACGAGCTCGGCGTTCGCTCGCTGCTGCCCACCTACAACCACGCGAACGCGGCGGGCTGCGGTTGCCTCGACAGCGGCGACACCGGGCTGACCGGATACGGAAAAGACCTGGTGCGCAAGCTCAACGAGGTCGGCATGTTCGCCGACGGCTCGCACTGCTCGCGCCGCACCGGCCTCGACATCGCCACCCACACCTCGGTTCCGATGATCTACAGCCACTCCAATTTCGCCGCGCTGTGGGACCATCCGCGCAATATCACCGACGAGCAGGCACGCGCGTGCGCCGCCACCGGTGGGGTGATCGGCATCAACGGCGTCGGAATCTTCCTCGGCCGCAACGAGCCTGCCGCGCGCGCCGAGCGGGTCGAGGCGACAGCCGACCACATTCGATACGGCGTCGACCTGGTCGGGATCGACCACATCGGGATCGGGTCGGACTATTCGTTCGACGGTCAAGAGTTCAACGACGAGATCCGCGACAACCCGGGCGCGTTCTCCGACTCGTACACGAAATGGGGCCCGCTGCAATGGACTCCACCCGAGGATCTGCTCGGCGAATCCGATGTGCCCGGCTTGGACGAGCTCCTCGCGGCCCGGGGTTTCACGCCTGCCGAGCGCGCGGCGATCTTCGGTGGCAACTTCGCCAGGGCCGCGAGCCACGTCTGGCGTGAGTGACCTTCGCCCCGCCGGACCGAGGAGTTCGGTGCGCGGCGGGGCGTCCGGGGCCGATGTTCAGGCGAGGTGAACGAGCATTTTTCCGGTGTTGGCGCCGGTGAGAACACCGAGGAACGCGGCGGGCGCCTGGTCGAGTCCTTCGTAGACGGTTTCGGCGGTGTGCAGGGCGCCGTCGGCGAGCCAGCCCGCGGCCTTGGCGATGTACTCGCCGAAGATCGGGAAGTAGCTGGTGACCAGCATGCCGCGCAGGGTGATCTCCTTCGTCGCCGCGAGGTAGAGATCGGGGGTCTGCCCGGTGGTGGCGCCGTTGTAGCCGCTGATCGCGCCGACCAGGGCGATCCGGCCGTGCTGGTTGAGCGCCTCGATGGCGACCTTCAGGTGTTCGCCGCCGACACTGTCGAGGTAGACATCGATGCCATCGGGTGCGGCCGTCGCGAGCTGACCATCGAGATCGCCGGCCCGGTAGTCGATCGCCGCGTCGAAACCGAAGTCCTCGAGCAGCTTTCGGGTCTTGACGGGACCACCGGCCGAGCCGATCACCCGCTTCGCGCCGAGGGCCTTGGCGATCTGGCCCGCCACGCTGCCGACCGCTCCCGCTGCCGCCGAGATGAACACGGTGTCGCCGGGCTCTACCCGGGCGACGTCGGTGAGCGCGGCGTAGGCGGTGAGTCCCGTGGTGCCGAGCACGCTCAGGAAGTGCTGCGGTGCGGCGAGTTCGGGGTCGACAGGGGTGGCCGTCGCGGCGTCGACGATGGCGTGTTCGCGCCATCCGGCGAAGTGCGTGACCGTGGCGCCGACCGCGATATCGGCTGAGCGGGAAGCGATCACCTCGCCGATCGCTGAACCGTCCAGGGCCGCACCGAGTTCGAAGGGCGGGATGTAGGACGCCTTGTCGTCCATCCGGCCGCGCATGTACGGATCGACCGACATCCAGGTGTTGCGGACCAGGATCTGGCCCTCGGCGAGTTCCGGCAGTTCCCGCTCCACCAGGGCGAAATCGCCGGCGACCGGTGCGCCGTTCGGGCGGGCGGCGAGGTGGATCTCGCGGGTGAAGGTGGGCAGTGCGCGGGTGGCCGTGTTCGACATGATCGAGCCTTCTTTCGAGGTCAGCCGGTGTTTCTCGCCGGTGATGACTACGTTATGGCGGCCGGGACCTCGCTCCCAGGTCCGCGGACGCCACCACCCGGTCCGTTCACGCCATGGTGGGCGTGCTCACCCCGCGCGCGAGGCGGTCGGTGTGGTGCCGGTCCATCGGTGGAAGGCCTTGCGCAGGGCGCGGTCGTCGGTGAAGGCGAGGCGCTGGGCAATGGTGGCGGTGCTGTGGCCTCGGTCGAGCAGGATTCTCGCGCGTTCGTGGCGGAGCAGGTCGAGCTCGTCACGCCAGGACGTGCCGTGTTCGGCGAGATGACGTTGCAGGGTGCGCTGGCTCATGGCAAGGCTTTTCGCGACCCGGGGCAGGGCTGGGTCGCCCGCGTCCAGTGCCGCGCCGAGGGCGATGCGAAAGGCATCGAGGGGGTCGGCGATCGGGCGGGCGGAGGCGAGGACCAGGTCGGCGTGGCTGCGCATCAAGTCGGCCAGCATCGGATCCGCGCGGGCCAGCGGTGCGTTGGCGTCGTCGGCGTGGAAGGTGATCGAATCCGACTCGGCCTCGAATTCGATGTCGGCGGTACCGAATACGGCGACCAGTCCGGCGTGGTCGGCCGGTGCGGCGTGGCCGAAGCTCACCCGGATGGGCACGAGCGGGCGACCGATCGCCTCGCGCGCACGGCGCAGGTAGTAGGCGAGCACGTATTCGTTGACCACCGAGGCCACTGCCGGATCATCGGCCGAGGTCCGGTAGCCGATGGTGAGATCCCCGTCGCCGGACAGGTCGAAACCCTCGGTCGCCGCGGTCACCAGGCGGTGATAGGGCTGGGCCGCGCGCAGCGAATCCGCCAGTGTCTCGCCGGTTGTCACCAGGTAGTCCCAGGTGTTGAGCGAGCCGAGCGGCGCCGCCGCGGCGATCGCGGCCCCCGACCCCGCACCGGGCCGCGCCTGTGCGATCAACTCCCACAACCGGAGCAGCGAACTCATCGGGATCCGGTTGAGCTCACCGCGCAGAACCACCTCGTCGGTACCGGCCACCCGGGCCAGCTGGTCCTCGGCCGCACCCGCCTGCCTGGCTGCCTGCACGAGCAATCGGACGAGGTGGGTCGACGCCGTGCCGTCGAGCCGGCTACCGATTCCGCCCGCCGACCCAGCACCGCTCACCTTCTCGACATTACTGGGCGCAGCAGTGACCAGCGGCCGGTCGAGGGCACATCTCACCTATAGGGGGGACGGGTGGGTGAACTCCCCGAAACAGAGTTAGGCTCGGTGACGTGACTTCCCACTACGATGTCGTCGTTCTCGGCGCTGGTCCCGGCGGATATGTCGCCGCGATCCGTGCCGCTCAACTCGGCCTGCGAACAGCGATTGTCGAGCAGAAATACTGGGGTGGCGTGTGCCTGAACGTGGGCTGCATCCCGTCCAAGGCACTGCTGCGCAACGCCGAGCTGGCCCATATCTTCCACAAGGAGGCCAAGACCTTCGGCATCTCCGGTGAGGTCAGCTTCGACTTCGGCGCCGCCTTCGATCGCAGCCGCAAGGTGGCCGACGGTCGGGTCAAGGGCGTGCACTTCCTGATGAAGAAGAACAAGATCGACGAGTTCGACGGTCTCGGTACCTTCACCGGCCCGAACTCGATCGACGTCGCGCTCACCAAGGGCGGCGCCGAGACGATCACGTTCGACAATGCCATCATCGCCACCGGCACCACCACCAAGCTGCTGCCGGGCACCCAGCTTTCCGAGAACGTGGTCACCTACGAGGAGCAGATCCTCACCCGTGACCTACCGGGCTCGATCCTGATCGTCGGCGCCGGCGCCATCGGCATGGAGTTCGCCTACGTCCTCAAGAACTACGGCGTCGACGTGCGGATCGTGGAGTTCCTCGACCGCGCGCTGCCCAATGAGGACGCCGACGTCTCCAAGGAGATCACCAAGCAGTACAAGAAGCTCGGCATCACCATCTCCACCGGTGCGGCCGTGCAGTCGATCGACGACGACGGCTCCAAGGTCACCGTCCAGATCAAGGACAACAAGTCCGGCGCGATCGAGACCGTCACCGTCGACAAGGTGCTGCAGGCCGTCGGCTTCGCACCGCGGGTGGAGGGCTACGGCCTGGAGACCACCGGTGTCGCGCTCACCGACCGTGGCGCCATCGAGATCGACGACTACATGCGCACCAACGTGGCGCACATCTACGCGATCGGTGACGTCACCGCCAAGCTGCAGCTCGCCCACGTGGCGGAGGCACAGGGCGTGGTCGCGGCCGAGACCATCGGCGGCGCCGAGACGATGCCCCTCGGTGACTACCGGATGATGCCGCGCGCCACCTTCTGCCAGCCGCAGGTCGCCAGCTTCGGCCTCACCGAGCAGCAGGCCCGCGACGAGGGCTACGACGTGAAGGTCGCGAACTTCCCGTTCCAGGCCAACGGCAAGGCGCACGGCCTCGGCGATCCGACCGGCTTCGTGAAGCTGATCGCCGACGGCACGCACGGCGAACTGCTCGGTGGGCACCTGATCGGCCCCGACGTCTCCGAGCTGCTGCCGGAACTCACCCTCGCCCAGAAGTGGGACCTCACGGTCAACGAGGTGGCCCGCAATGTGCACACCCACCCGACGCTGAGCGAAGCGGTGCAGGAAGCGATCCACGGCCTCGCGGGGCACATGATCAACTTCTGAGATATCAGCTGAAAGGCCGGGGACGCGATCGCGTCCCCGGCCTTTTGGTTTCTATTTGGTCTTTTTCCGGGCGTTGATTTGGTGAATCGAAGCCTGTAACCGATGATCTCTGTAGCTTTTCGTTCGCTTGTTAGTCGCAACACCTGATCTTGTGAGTACATGGGTAACTCGCCGGGCACGCCCACAAGCTGACTCCATCGTGACCGCCAGCCCGGCAACGCGCCGTCGTCGTACCTAACGACCGGCAAAAGGCGCGGAGTGGCGGACAGAGAGGCTACGACTGATGAGCAAGAGCATTCTCGGTTGGACAGCACGGATCGCGGCAATAGCCGCAGTCGCTGTGGCCGGACTCGGCACGGTGACACCGGCCGTAGCGGAACCCCTTTTCCCTGGTGGACCGGACGTTCCTGGTGTTCCCGCCATTGTTCCCACCGCATCGCCGTGCCCGGTGGTCGAAGCCAGGGCGTGCCTGCGGCTGTCGACGAACGAGGCGTGGCTGGTCGACAACGGTCGGGTGATCTTCGGACCTACGCCGATTTCGCACGGTATGGCCGGATACGAAACGCCGCCCGCGGTGACCAAGATTTCCTTCAAGCGGGAATTCCACTGGAGCACGATGCACAATGCGCCGATGCGATGGGCGACCTTCTTCAACGGCGACATGGCATTCCACGTGGGACCGGTCGATTCGAAATCGCACGGCTGTGTCCGGATGACCGAAGACGGCGCCCACCGTTTCTTCGACTACCTGAAGCCGGGCGACATCACCCAAGTTATCGCGTAGGTGCGCCGGTAACTCACCGGGCCGAGCAGACCCGGTGAGCTACCGTCTGTCCATGCGTCGTTGGCTGGTGGGTGGGGTTGTCGGCATCGTGGGGGTTTCGGTGGTGGCGGTCGGCCTGTACGTGCTGATGAATTCGCGGACCTATCAGGTGGCGGGGCAGCTGGTCGATCGGGTCGAGACCGACGAGAAGGTTGTCGCGTTGACCTTCGATGACGGCCCGACCGCGCATACCCCGGAAGTGCTGCGGGTGCTGGGGGAATCGCAGGTTCGCGCGACCTTCTATCTGGTCGGCGACGACCTGGCCGCCCATCCCGAATACGGTGCGGCGATCGTGGCAGCGGGCCACGAGATCGGAAATCACTCCTATTCGCACCGGCGCATGGTGCTGGTCTCCGGTGACAACGTGCGTGACGAGATCGAACGCACCGACGACGAGATCCGCCGCGCCGGGTATCCCGGACCGATCACTTTCCGCCCGCCCTACGGCAAAAAGCTGTGGACGCTGCCGCGCTACCTCGCCGACCACGATCGCACCACCGTGACCTGGGACGTCGAGCCCGATTCCGCGGGCGGCGCGTCGCGCGCGGCCATCGTCGCCGATACCCTCGCCGAGACCAGGCCGGGCTCGATCATCTTGCTCCATGTCATGCACGGCGCAGAATCCCTTGCCTCGGTCCCCGGGATCGTCGACGGATTGCGTGCGCAGGGCTACCGATTCGTCACTGTCTCGGAGCTGCTCACGCGTTGAGCTGGTCCTGGCCGATGACACCGGCGCGGTGGTAGCTGTCCTGTGCCGCGCGGACGGTGTCCATATTGGATTCCAGCACGACGATCAGCGACCGCAGATGGTCGGCGACCTGCGCGCCCAGCTCGGTGAGGGTGTATTCGACGCGGGGCGGGATCGCTTCCAGCACCTCGCGATGAACCATGCCGTCGCGTTCCAGCGCCTGCAGGGTCTGCGAGAGCATGCGCTCGCTCACGCCGTCTACCCGCCGGCGCAGAGCGCTGAAGCGGACGGGACCGTCGCGTAGCGCGACCAGGGCCAGCACACCCCACCGACCGGCGATGTTCTGCAGGACGGGCCGAGAGGTGCAATTGCGCGCGAAGACGTCGGCTTCCAGCGTGGGGTCGTGGTCTGCGGGCGGCTCTGACATGACTCCATCGTACCCACTTGACGCAAGTGCCCGCTAAAGGCATAGTGCTTACTAATAGTTAGTACTTGTAGCGCTGGAGGTAGCAATGACCGTGGCAGTGACAGCAGCAGGCGGAAAGCTCGGCCGGTTGGTCGTGGAGGCCCTGCTCGCCGCAGGGGAGCGGCCCGTCGCGATCGTGCGCGATCCGCAGAAGGTGGCCGACCTGGCCGAGCGAGGCGCCGACGTGCGGCAGGCGTCCTACGACGACCCGGCGGCCCTCGATGCCGCGCTGGTGGGTGTGGATCGGGTGCTGCTGATCTCGGGCAACGAATTCGGCTCCCGAATTGCCCAGCACACCAATGTCATTCGCGCCGCAGAACGGGCAGGCGTCGAACTGCTGGCCTACACCAGCATCCCCCGCGCCGACAGCAATCCGATGCTGCTGGCGGCCGAGCACCGAGGCACCGAAGAGGTGCTGGCCACCGCCACCGTGCCGACGGTGCTGCTGCGCAACAGCTGGTACTGGGAGAACTACGAGGGCGCCGTCGCGAACGCGGCGGAGTCGGGCGTCCTGCACGGCGCGATGGCCACCGGTCGCGTCTCCGGCGCCGCACGGGCCGATTACGCCGAGGCCGCCGCGCGCGTGCTCACCGGCGCCGGGCACGAGGGCCGCGTCTACGAACTGGGCGGTGACGAGGCGCTGACCGGTGCTGACCTGGCGGCCGCGGTCGCCGAGGCGACGGGCTCCACGGTCCGCTACGCAGACCTCGCCGAGGCAGACTATGCGGCGGCGCTGCGTGCGGCCGGCCTCGACGGCCAGATCGCCGCCGCCCTCGCCGACGCCGACGCCCGTATCGGCGAGGGCCTGCTCGAGGTGGACACCGGCGACCTGACCAAACTCCTCGGCCGCCCGGCGACCCCCGCGTCCACGGTCTTCGCGCGGTAGTCGCCGCCCGTGACGACAGCGCATGGGTAACTCGCCGGGCACGGGCTAGCGGTCCTTACGCTTACCGTCGGCCGCCGATGGATCGTCTTGCGCGCCTGGATCTGGCTCGAAGTCGCGGGGAGGCGGTACCGTCGGCGGTGTGGCTGATCAAACTCCCCGTCGACGCGCGCACTCCTGGTTGAGTGGACTGCTGTTCTTCATGGGCATCCTGCACTTCGTCGCACCGAAGCCGTTCGACAAGATCGTGCCGCCGCAGCTGCCCGGCAACCCGCGAACCTACACGTATGGGTCCGGGGTTGCCGAGCTGGGCGTGGCGACCGCGCTGGCGGTGCCGCGCACGCGGCGGCTCGGTGGGTGGCTCGCCGTGGCGCTGTTCGTCGGCGTGTTCCCCGCCAATATCCAGATGACCGCGGATGTACTCGGTAACCCGAAAGCGCCCAAGGTCTTCAAGGCAGGCGTGCTGGCGCGGTTGCCGTTGCAGATCCCGATGATCGTCGCGGCGTTGCGGGTCGCGCGCCGCTGATCAGACCCACTGCACGAGCTGGATGACGATGCCGTTGGGGTCGGTCATCTGGAAGTAGCGCTCGCCCCACTCCTCGGTTTCGATGGGCGTCTCGATCGGGACGCCCTTGGCCCGCAAGCGGTCGTATTCGCGGTCGATATCGTCGACGACGAACACCACCAGCAGCCCCTCGCCCGCGTTGCCCGCGATGCGGGCGGGCTTGAACGAGCCGAGACCGGTACGTAGGTAGATCACGTCCATGCCCGCGTCGGCTCGCTCCACGTTGACGAATCCGTCGGCGGCCATCTTCTCGGTGAAGCCGAGGTGGTCGATCAGGAACTGGGCAGAGGACTGCGGGTCGGCGACGTTGAGCGAGAGGGCGGAAGCGGTGATCTGCATGGGTTCTCCTCGATGACGATGAACTCCGTACGTTGTACGTCTTTACTGTGGGAGATCCCGCCCGGGCTCGCTATATGACCTGGGTCACAGTGTCAGAACGTGTCGCGCTCGATCCGCAGGGTCGTGATCGTCGACGCCAGACCTTCGTACTGATTGATCAGCAGCACGATCTCGATCAGCACCCGCTCGTCGTAGTGCTCGGCCAATGCGGCCCACGCCGCGTCGTCCACATTCCGGGTGGACACCAGCTGATCGACGGCAGTCAGCAATGCCCGCTGCCGAGGTGTCCAGCCCTCCGCTTCTGGACCTGCGGTAACGCGCTCGATCTCGACGGCGGACAGCCCTGCCTTCCGACCCAACCGGCGATGATGATCGGCCTCGTAGTCGCACGCGCGCAGCTGCGCGACGCGCAGGATCACCAGTTCGGCCTCGGCGCGCGGCAACCTGCCACCCGGCATCAGCTTGCCGGAGAAATGCAGCCAGCCGCGAAAGAGCCCGCCGGTGCGACCGAGGGTGCTGAACAGATGCGCGTCATCGGTACCCGACGCACGGGAAAGTACCTGCCAGACAACCCAGTTGATCGGCCCGAGTTCACCGAACCTGCCGGGCGAAACGCGTGGTAGTGGCGCTGAATCCATCGGTGATCCACCTGTCTTCTCGAACATCGTCGGCCAGGATCGGAGCGTACTCGCCGGTATAGCTGTGGTGGGCTGCCTGGAGGGCCCATCCTGCGTTTCTGCCGTTTTCTTTGGTTTCCAGTGGTTTTCGGAACAGTTGCGCGTCATGATCGGTGGGTACCGCAGCGGGTAGCGGCGGTGTGAAGTCGCAGCACTGGTAGGGGAACATCGAACATGCTGGTTCGGATCAGACCGGGTGCCGAGCTCACCGGCGCCGAGCGCGAGCTCGTGGATTGCCTGCGCTCATATCCGAGTACGGGGCTCGCGCTGGTCGATTGCCGGGTGGGTGACCGGCGGCTCGGCGCGGTGATCGTGACGCCGCGCGGGATCACGGTGGTCGAGGTCAAGGGCTTCCGGCGGCGGCAGAGCGGCCTGCTCACCGCTACCGCCGACGGCTCGTGGCGGATCAGCGACAGTCCGCTGGATTTAGAAGCCGAGCCGTCGAACGGTCTCACCGACCGGGTCGAGCACGGAGTGCACGCGGTGCGGGTCGCGCTGGAACGGGCGTTGCAGGACAGCAGGCATGTGTCCGGCGCGGTGGTGCTCGTGCCGTATCGCGGAGTCGTCGTCCGGCCCGCGCGCACCGCGCTGCGGCCGGGTCTCGATGTACTGGTCGCGAACAGCGTCGACGCGCACGAGCTGCGGGTATACCTCGAAGGGTTCTCGGCGGGGCCACGCGAATGGACGATCGATCGGGTGTTCAACACCTGTACGACGCTCGGGGTGGTCGAGGTGCCCTCGCGCGCCGAGCTGGCCGAGGAGGGGTTCACCGGCAATCGGCCCGCGCCGACGGTGGTACCGCAGGTGCGCAAGTTCAGCGCGCCGACCCCGCCCGCCCCGCCCGCCGATCCGTCGCGCCGGGGAAAGCTCGTCGGCATCGGAATGTTCGCCGCCGCGGTGCTCGGCATCTTCGTCGTCTTCGTGGTGGTCGGGGTGGCGTTGTTCCAGGATTCGCCCGATTCGCGCCCGATGTCGGACACGTCGCAGACCTCGACGACCCGTGCGCCCTCGACGGCTACTCCGCGCAAGACCGAGTGCTGGCCGTTCCAGCAGGACTGTTGATCAATCCCGAACGGCGCGACCGAGTTTGGTGAAGGCGATCGCCTGTTCCGCGCGCACCCGAACGTGGGCGCGGGAGGAATCGATGTGGGCGGTGAGGGTGTGCAGGGCCTGTTCGTCGTCGCCGGCCAGCACCTGTTCGGCAATGGTGATGTGGTCGGCCGTCATGGCCGCGACCCGTTCGGCGGTGGGCACATCCATGGTGCGTACCGGGCGAACTCGCAGGTAGACGGCTGCCAGCGCCTCGGCGAGCGCGGTGTTGCCCGCCGCCCTCAGCAGTTCGGTGTGGAACTGCTCGTCGGCGGCGACCAGATCGGGTCCTGGTTCCGGTGGGGTGTCGCGGTATTCGAGCCAGCGGGCCAACTCGGCGCGCACGGTGCGTAGGTCGTGCTCGGTCGGGACGTGTACCTGGACGGAACCACCGGCGGCGATGCGCTGAAAACCTCTGGATTCCAGCACAATTCGTAGCTCGTAGAGTTCGTCGAGTTCGTTGAGACGGGGCCGGTACAGGTAGAGCCCATCGGGATGACGCTGCACGAGTCCGTCGGCCTGGAGCCGGGCCAGCGCCTCGCGCACCGGGGTGCGCGAGACGCCGTAGCGCTCGGCCAGCCGTTCGGCGCGCAGCCGTTCGGTCGGCGCCAGTTCCCCGGTGGCGAGGTCGTGGCGCAGCTCGTCGTAGACGCGCGCGGCCAGCGGAACCCGCCGTCTCCCTCCAGCGGGACGCAAGTCCTCGCCCGATCCCCTCCCGGCCATGCGCGCCGCTGCGATCAGATCGCCATCGCCGCGCGGACCGCGGATTCCGCGCCTGCCCCGCCTGCCCCGGTCGAGCCGAGATGTCCCGAATGCAGCACGTAGTACTGCTGCGCGGCCTGCAGTGCGAAGCCGATGTGCTGCTCCACCAGCAGCACGCTCAAGCCGCCGCGCTGCGTCAATTCGATGATGGTGCGCTCGATTTCGGCGACCACCGACGGCTGGATGCCCTCGGTCGGTTCGTCGAGGATGAGCAGCTTCGGCTCGGTGATGAGGGCCCGCGCGATGGCCAGTTGCTGGCGTTGACCGCCCGAGAGCAGGCCCGCCTTGCGGGTGAGCAGGTCCTTCAGCGCGGGGAACAGATCGAGGGATTCGTCGATCAGCGCCTTGCCGCGCTTGCGCCCGTCCGCGACCACCTGGAGGTTCTCGGCGGTGGTCAGCTGCCCGAAGCTCTGCTGGCCCTGCGGCACATAGCCGATGCCGCGCTTGACCCGTTGCGAGGGTGAGAGTTTGGTGATCTTCTCGCCGTTGAAGGTGATGGTCCCCGACTTGGTGGGCAGCAGTCCCACCGCGGCGCGCAGCAGCGTGGTCTTGCCCGCGCCGTTGTGGCCCATGATCGCGACCACGCTGTCGTCGGGCACGGTCATGCTGACGCCGTGGATGACCTCGGTGCGCCCGTATCCGGAACGGATGTCGTGTAGCTCAAGCATCGGCCGACTCCTTGTCTGTCGTAACCAGAGTCGCGGTGCCGAGATAGACCTCTTGCACCTTCGGATCGGCCTGCACCTGTTCCACGCTGCCCTCGCTGAGCACCTTGCCGCCCGCGAGTACGGTGACCGAGGTGGCGAAGGACCGCATGAAGTCCATGTCGTGCTCGACGACGATCACCACGCGATCACTGCCGATGCGGCGCAACAGGTTTCCGGTCTCCTCGCGCTCCTCGGCGCTCATGCCCGCGACGGGCTCGTCGAGCAGCAGCACCGACGCGTTCTGCACCAGCAGCATGCCGATCTCGAGCCACTGCTTCTGCCCGTGCGCGAGTACCCCGGCGGGCTTGTCGCGCAGTGCGGTGAGACCCGTTGTCTCCAAAGCCTCTTCGATGCTGGGCAGGACCGACTTGCGGGTGCGCAGCAGCGACCAGGCCGAACGCCCCGCGCCCGCCGCGATATCCAGGTTCTGCAACACGGTCAGCTGTTCGAAGACGCTGGCCGTCTGGAACGTGCGCCCGATGCCGAGACGCGCGATCTGGTGCACCTTCTTGCCGAGCAGTTCGGTGCCCGACTTCTGCGCCGAACCGGTGGCCGGAACGAGGCCGGTGATGGCGTCGATCAGCGTGGTCTTGCCCGCGCCGTTCGGGCCGATCAGGAACCGCAGGTCGCCCTGCAGCACCGTGAGATCGACCTCGGTGACCGCCTTGAATCCGTCGAAACTCACCGAGAGGCCGCGGATTTCGAGGTAGTCGCTGTCCATGCCCGCGTTGCCGCCGGCTTTGGGTTCGAGTGTCATCGCGCGTGCACCTCTTCCTCGATCACGACCGGGGCGGGTTCTTCCGGTGCGGGCGGCAACTTCTTGCGACTGTCGAGCCAGCCCTTGAACATCGGCCACAGTCCGGCCAGCCCGGCGGGGATGAAGCCGACGACCACGATGAACAGGATGCCCTGCATGTAGGTCCAGCCCGACGGGAACTGCTCCGACAGCGAGGTCTGCGCCCAGGCGACGCCGATCGCGCCGAGAATCGGCCCGAGCAGCGTGGTGCGGCCGCCGATGGCGACACCGATGAGGAAGGCGATCGACGGGATGACGCCGATGTCGGCGGGGGAGATGATGCCGACGATCGGAGTGAACAGCGCACCGGCGATACCGGCCAGGAACGCCGCCACCACATAGGCGACGATCTTGATATTGGCCGGGTCGTAGCCGAGGAAGCGCACCCGCTCCTCGGCGTCTCGCACCGCCACCAGCAGTTCGCCGTAGCGGCTGCGATTGAGCTGGCGGATCAGCGCGACCACCACCAGCAGCGTGCCCGACGCGATGAAGAACAGCATCTGCCGGTTGGCCGGGTCCGACAGCCGGAATCCGAAGAAGGAGCGGAAGTCCGACAGGCCGGTGAAGCCGCCGATGGCCTGCTGGCCGGTGAGCAGGATCGCCAGCGCCGCGGCCAGCGCCTGGCTCAGGATGGCGAAGTAGGCGCCGCGCACCCGGCGCTTGAACACGCCGTACCCGAGTACCGCGGCGACCAGCGCGGGCAGCACCAGGATGCCGAGAATCGCCACCGGCGCGGAACTGAACGGCTGCCAGAATCCCGGCAGTTCGCTGATGCCGGAGATCTCCATGAACTCGGGGACGTCGTTGCCGAGGCGGGCGGCGTCGGCGAGCTGCATGTGCATGGCCATGATGTAGGCGCCGACGCCGAAGAACACGCCCTGGCCCAGGGTGAGCATTCCGCCACGGCCCCAAGCCAATCCGATGCCCGCCGCCACGATGGCGAAGCAGAGGAACTTGGCGAGCAGGTTCAAGCGGAAGTCGCTCAGAACCGCCGGCGCGACAGCGAATAGCAGGATCGCGGCAACGCCGAAGCCGAGTAGTGGGGTGAGCCGCGGATATTCGCGGAGACGTTCGGTGAGTGCGGTCATGCCAGGCTCCTCGTCCGCACGGTGAACAGGCCCTGCGGGCGGACCTGCAGGAAGATGACGATCAGCACGAACACGATCACCTTCGCGATGGACGCGGTGGTGGAGTATTCGATGAACGAGTTGAGCAGGCCGAGCGCGAACGCCGCGATCACCGTGCCCTTGATCTGGCCGAGGCCACCGATCACGACCACCAGGAACGCGTCGATCAGATAGCTCTGGCCGATGGTGGGGCTGGTCGAACCGATCAGCGTGAGCGCGACACCGGCGACACCGGCCAGCCCGGAGCCGATGAAGAACGTGCTGATATCGGTGAATCTGCTCGAGATTCCACTGGTTTCGGCGAGTCCGCGGTTCTGCACGACGGCGCGGATCCGTCGGCCCATGGGCGTGGTCTTGAGCACCGCGGCCAGGGTGGTCACCGCGACGATCGCCAGCACGAGGATGAAGATGCGGGTCTTCGGCACGACCGCGCCGGCGATAGTGATGCCGCCACTGAGCCATTCGGGCACCAGCACGTTCTTGGCGGGCGCGCCGAAGATGTCACGCGCGGCCTGCTGCAGCACGAGTCCGACACCGAAGGTGACGAGCAGCGTGTCGAGCGGGCGGTCGTACATGTAGCGGATGAGCCCCATCTCCAGGGCGGCGCCGAGCAGGCCGCCGATGAGGAAGCCCACCAGCAGGGACACGACCAGCGAAACTCCGGCCGACGAGAAGACCTGCTGCACAACATAAGTGGTGTAGCAACCGGCCATGATGAATTCGCCGTGCGCCATATTGATGACGCCCATCTGACCGAAGGTCAGTGACAGACCGAGCGCGGCGAGCAGAAGAATGGATCCCAGACTCAACCCTGTGAAGAGCTGACTGATCAGCACGTCCATTGCAGTGGACTCCTTGGAGATGGGGCGATGTGGGACGCGCGCATCGCGCGTCCCACATCTGTCGGGCTACTTACTTGAGGCCCTTGGCCCACTCGTAGGACTTCAGGTACGGGTCGGGGGTGATGGCCTTGCCGGAATCCCAGACGGTGTAGATCAGGCCGTCGGGACGGATCTCACCGATGCGGGCGGTCTTGGTGATGTGGTGGTTGGAGCCGTCGATGGTGACGGTGCCCTCCGGGGCGTCGAAGCTCACGCCGTCGGCCGCGGCCTGAATGTCGGCTACCGCGAACGACTTCGCCTTCTCGACGGTGTTCTTCCACAGGTAGACCGAGGCGTAGGCGGCTTCCATCGGGTCCGAGGTGGGCTTGTCGGCGCCGAAGGCGGCCTTGTAGTCGGCGACGAACTTCTTGTTCGCCGGGGAGTCGACGGTCTGGTAGTAGTTCCAGGCCGTCAGCTGGCCCGCGATGTTCTGCGCGCCGATACCGGCGACCTCTTCCTCGGCGATCGACACCGAGACCACCGGCATCTCAGCGGCTTTCAGGCCCGCGTTGGTGTACTCGCGGAAGAAGGCGACGTTGGAGTCACCGTTGAGGGTGTTGAACACCGCGCCCGCCTTGGCGGCGCGCACCTTGTTGACGATGGTGGAGAAGTCGGTGGAGCCGAGCGGGGTGTAGTCCTCGCCCTTGATCTCGATGCCGTTGGCCGCGGCGTAGGCCTTGATCTCGCGGTTGGCGGTCTGCGGGAAGACGTAGTCGGAGCCGACCAGGTAGAGGGACTTGATGCCCTTCTGCTTCAGGTAGTCCAGCGCGGGGATGATCTGCTGATTGGTGGTGGCGCCGGTGTAGAAGATGTTCTTGGAATCTTCCAGACCCTCGTACTGCACGGGGTAGTAGAGCAGCGAGTTCAGGCTCTCGAACTTGGGCTTCATGGCCTTGCGGCTCGATGAGGTCCAACCGCCGAATACCGAAGCGACACAGTCGGAACTGATCAGCTTCTCGGCCTTCTCGGCGAAGGTCTTGGGGTCGGATGCGCCGTCTTCGAGGACGATCTCGATCTTCTTGCCGAGCACACCGCCCGCCGCGTTGATCTGGTCGATCGCCAGCTTGGTCGAATTGGCCACGGTCACTTCGGAAATGGCCATGGTGCCAGACAGCGAGTGCAGCGAGCCCACCTTGATGGTGTCCTTGCTGGTGTCGACGCAGGAGGCGGCGGTCGAGCCGGTCGACGCGTCGTCGCGAGCACCACAGCCGGTGAGCAGCAGGCCGGCGACGGCCACCGCGGCAGGCACGACAAGTGCCTTGACCAAACGGGATTCAGACATGGGGCGGTTCTCCTCATCAGGTGTAACGGCGGCGCCACACGCGCCACAACGAACACCACCGCTGCTCCCGGCGACTGGATGTACACCGAGTTGTATACAGCTGCTGTATTCGTGATTCGAGACAGTAGATGGAACTTGTTGCCCCCGAATGACTCCCGGTCACGCGCCCGTTTCGTCTGTTTCGTCCGTGTGAATTGTTCGCCGGAGGGACTGCCGAAGGGTCGGCGTACCTACGGTTGCGTAAGGGCGCGCAGGTGCGGCACGCTCGATTTGTACGACGTCGAGCAGCCGAGTCACACGGCAATCGGCCGTGTGCGGTCAGTCGAGGAGGGCCCCGTGGGGCACTACAAGGCGAACGTGCGTGACATCGAGTTCAACCTGTTCGAGGTGCTGAACCTCGACAAGCTTCTTGACACCGGGGCCTACGGCGACCTGGACTCCGACACAGTGCGTCAGCTCCTCGTCGAGGTGAAGAACCTGGCCGAGGGGCCGATCGCGGACTCGTTCGCCGATGCCGACCGGCACCCGGTGGTCTTCCGCCCCGATACCCACGACATCACCGTGCCCGAACCCCTGCGCAAGACGGTGGACGTGGTGCACGAGGCAGGCTGGCACCGCCTCGGCATGCCTGCCGGTATGGACGGCACCGCCGCCCCGAACGTGGTGATGTGGGCGGTCAACGAGCTCATCATCTGTGCCAACCCGGCGGCCAGCTTCTTCAACATGGGCCCGCTGATGGGCTCGGTGCTCTACGAACTCGGCACCGACGAACAGCAGCGCTGGGCTCGGGGCGGGTTCGAGCGCGGGTGGCAGGCGACCATGGTGCTCACCGAGCCGGATGCCGGGTCCGATGTCGGCGCCGGTCGGACCAAGGCTGTGCCGCAGCCCGACGGGTCATGGCACATCGAGGGGGTGAAGCGGTTCATCTCCGGCGGTGACGTGGGTGATACGGCGGAGAACATGTTCCATCTGGTGCTCGCCCGCCCCGAGGGCGCGGGCCCCGGCACCAAGGGGCTCTCGCTGTTCTACGTGCCGAAGTTCCTCTTCGATCCCGTGACGCTCGAACCGGGCGCCCGCAACGGTGTGTATCTGACCGGGGTCGAGCACAAGATGGGGATCAAGTCCTCACCGACCTGCGAACTGACCTTCGGCGGCACCGCGGTGCCCGCCAAGGGCTGGCTGGTCGGCGATGTGCACAACGGCATCGCCCAGATGTTCAAGGTGATCGAGAACGCTCGGATGACGGTGGGTGTGAAGTCGTCCGGGACGTTGTCGACCGGGTATCTGAACGCGCTCGAGTACGCCAAGTCGAGGGTGCAGGGTGCGGATCTGACGCAGATCGCCGATAAGGCGGCGCCGCGCGTCACCATTACCCATCACCCCGATGTCCGCCGGTCGCTGGCCATGCAGAAGGCATACGCGGAGGGGCTGCGAGCGGTCTATCTGTACACCGCCGCGCATCAGAACGCGGAGGTGGCGCTGCTGGTGTCGGGTGCCGATCCCGAGACCGCGCACCGCGTGGACGATCTGCTGCTGCCGATCGTCAAGGGCGTCGGATCCGAGCGCGCGTATCAGTTGCTCACGGAGTCGCTACAAACGTTCGGCGGCTCCGGCTATTTGCAGGACTATCCGATCGAGCAGTACATCCGCGACGCCAAGATCGACTCGCTCTACGAGGGCACCACGGCGATCCAGGCTCAGGACTTCTTCTTCCGCAAGATCATTCGCGATCGTGGCGTGGCATTGGCCCATGTGAATGCCCAGATCAGCGCCTACCTCGAGAACGACACCGGCCGCTTCGCCGTCGAGCGCGCCCTGCTGCGCACCGCCCAGGCCGACATCGGCGCCATGGCCGCCACTCTCACCGGCTACGCCATGGCGGGCCGGACCGAGCCCACCGAGCTCTACAAGGTCGGCCTCGGCTCGGTCCGCTTCCTGATGTCGGTCGGCGACCTCCTCATCGCCTGGCGCCTGCTGGTCCAGGCCGACATCGCGGCCGCCGCCCTGGCCTCCGACGCCACCCCGCGGGACCGCCCCTTCTATCAGGGCAAAGTCGCCGCGGCGAGCTTCTTCGCCAAGAATGTGCTTCCCGAGCTCACCGCCACCAGGAACATCCTCGCCACCATCGACAACGACATCATGGCCGTCCCGGAAGAGGCCTTCTGAGGTGAGCGGCGCTATTTGATGAGGTACGGCGAGACCGAGCTGCGGTGTTCGCTGATATCGAGGGCCTTGCCCAGCGGGGGGAAGGCGCGCTGGGGGCAGTTGGAGCGCACACAGACTCGGCAGCCCGCGCCGATGGGGGTGGCGTTGGCTTCGCCCAGGTCGATGCCGTCGGCGTAGACGACGCGGCCAGCGTGGCGCAGTTCGCAGCCGAGGCCGATGGCGAAGGTTTTGCCGGGTTGGCCGTAACGGGTGGCGCGGCGTTCCACGGTTCGCGCGATCCAGAGGTATTTGCGGCCGTCGGGCATCTGGGCGATCTGGGTCATGATCTTGCCGGGATAGGCGAAGGTCTCGTAGACGTTCCACAGCGGGCAGGTGCCGCCGCTGGCCGAGAAGTGGAAACCGGTGGCGGACTGGCGTTTCGACATATTGCCCGCGCGGTCGACGCGCACGAAGGAGAAGGGGACCCCGCGCAGGGTCGGTCGTTGCAGGGTCGAGAGGCGGTGGCAGATGGTTTCGAAACTCTGCGAGAAGAACGCTGACAGGCGCTCGATGTCGTAGCGGAAATTCTCGGCCACTTCGTGAAAGTGCGTGTAAGGCAGGACCATCGCGGCCGCGAAGTAGTTCGCCAGTCCGAGCATCGCGAGTTTGTGTGAGGCGTCGGAGGCGAAATTGCCTTCGTCGACCAGCTTTTCGAGCAGTGGCCCGCACTCGAGATAGGCCAGTTCGGCGGCGAGCTTGAAGGTGCGTTGGCCACCGGACAGATGCGGGGAGATCTCGAGCTGCTTGGTCTCGGGGTCGAAATGGTGCAGGACGCCCTCGCCGAGGTCGATGCGCTCGCTGATCCGCACGCCGTGCGCGCGCAGCAGACGCACGATCTCGGTGCTCACCTCGCCACCGTGGAATCGGATACGCGCGGTGAGATCCTCTGCGGCGGTGTCTAATTCGTGGATGTAGTTCTGGCGCTGATAGAAGTAGTCGCGCACTTCCTCGTGCGGCTTGCTGATCGCGGCGCTGCCGGAGCCGTCGGCGAACCGGTCCTCGGTGGCGGCGGCCAGCTGCGCGCTGGTGTTGCGGTAGCGGTTGTGCATGGCCACCAGGGCGCGCGCCATCGACGGATGCGCGGAGACCATGTCGGCGATCTGCTGGGTGTCGGCCTCGATGCCGAGCTCGGCGTCCATCACGACTTCGGACAACTCGGCGATCAGGCGGGTGTCGTCCTGGGCGGAGAAGAAGGTGGGGTCGACGCCGAAGACCTCGTTGATGCGCGTCAGCACCGGCACGGTGAGCGGTCGCACGTCGTGTTCGATCTGGTTCAGATAGCTGGCCGAGATCTCCAGTTTCTGCGCGAGCGCCACCTGGCTCAGCCCACGTTCGGTACGCAGCTGGCGCAGCCGCGCTCCGACATAGGTCTTGGCCATATGTCCAGTTTAAGGGCCTTTCGCAGGCTTGCCAAAGGATTCTTAACAACGGCCTCGAGCTCTGTGTCACACCCTCGCGATACTGTCGTGAGGTGCTGTTCAGCGATGTCGTCACGGCCTCCGCTGCCGTGCGAGCGACTCGGTCGCGCAAGGCGAAAACCGCCGCGCTGGCCGAGCTCTTCGGTGCCGCCGGGCCCGCCGAGATCGGCACCGTGGTCGCGTGGTTGTCCGGTGAGCTGGTGCAGGGCCGGATCGGGGCCGGGTGGCGCACGGTGACCGGGCTCGATACGCCGCCGAGCAGCGAGGCGAGCCTCACCGTCGGCGCGGTGGACGACATCTTCACCCAGCTCACCGGACTGAACGGCAAAGGCTCGACCAACCGGCGGCGCGCATTGCTCACCGCGCTGTTCACCGCGGCGACCGAGGAAGAGCAGTCCTTCCTGATCCGCCTGCTCACCGGTGAAGTGCGCCAGGGCGCGCTCACCGCGATTGTCGTCGAGGCGCTCGCCCAGTCCACCGGTATCCCGGTCGACGTGGTGCGCCGCGCCCACATGCTCTCCGGCCAACTCCCCACCACCGCGATCGCCGCGCTCGCCGGGGGCGAACCAGCACTGTCGGCATTCCGGCTCGAGGTAGGCCGACCCGTGGCGCCGATGCTCGCCTCGCCCGGCGGCTCACTGGACGAGGCCCTCGCCGAACTGGGCTCCGACATCAGTGTCGAACACAAGCTCGACGGCGCCCGCATCCAAGTGCACCGCGACGGCGACCAGGTCTGGGTGTTCACCAGAACCCTGCGCGACATCACCACCGGCGTCCCCGAACTCGTCGACCTGGTCAGAACCCTCGACTGCGCCACCGTGGTCCTCGACGGCGAAACCCTCGCCCTCACCGACTCGGGTCGCCCACGCCCGTTCCAGGAGACGATGAGCAGGTTCGCCACCATCGGCGATCCACGCCAGCTGCACCCCTATTTCTTCGACTGCCTGCACCTCGACGGCGTCGACCTCATCGACGAGCCACTGCGTGTGCGCCGCATCGCGCTCGAGCAGGTCGCGGGCGACCACAGCATCCCCGCGCTCATCGCGCCGACGCCGGAGGCCGCCGCCGACTGCTATGACGACGCACTCGCCGTGGGCAACGAGGGCGTGATGGTCAAGGCGCTCGATGCCCCCTACGCCGCGGGCCGACGCGGCAAGGCCTGGCAGAAGATCAAACCCGCGCACACCCTCGACCTACTGGTGATCGGCGCCGAATGGGGCTACGGCCGCCGCACCGGGTTGCTGTCCAATCTGCATCTGGCCGCCCGCGATCCGGAGACCGGCGAGCCGGTGATGGTCGGCAAGACCTTCAAGGGCCTCACCGACGAACTGCTGCGCTGGCAGACCGAGGAATTCCCGCGCCACGAAACCCACCGTGACGGTCAGACCGTGTACCTGCGCCCCGAACTCGTCGTCGAGATCGCGCTCGACGGCGTCCAGACCAGTACCCGATATCCCGGCGGGGTGGCGCTGCGCTTCGCCAGAGTGGTCCGTTATCGGCCGGACAAGGAACCCGCCCAGGCCGATGTTATCGACGCGGTGCGCGCACTCGGCTGAGGTCAGCGCTGTTCAGGAGACCGACCCGCAACAGTTTGGCAATCCGGCGGCAGCATACGACACACTGTTCGGGTGAGCGCCGAATTAATGATCCTGTTGATCGTCATCGCCACAGCTCTCGCATTCGACTTCACCAACGGATTCCACGACACGGCCAATGCCATGGCGACGTCGATCGCCACCGGCGCTCTGAAGCCGAAGACGGCGGTAGCCCTCTCCGGTGTGCTGAATCTGATCGGTGCGTTCCTGTCGGTATCGGTGGCGGCGACTGTGGCCAAGGGCATTGTGAAATTGGACGATGTGAGTGGACACGACCTGCTGGTCATCGTCTTCGCCGGCCTGGTCGGCGGCATCCTGTGGAATTTGTTGACCTGGCTGCTCGGCCTGCCGTCGAGTTCGTCGCACGCGCTGTTCGGCGGGCTGATCGGCTCGACGATCGCCGCGCTGGGCTGGAACGGCGTGATCTGGGCATCGGGGTCGGACGGCGTGCTGATCAAGATCGTGCTGCCCGCGCTGCTCGCGCCGGTGATCGCGGCCATGGTGGCGGCCATCGGCATCTTCCTGGTGTACCGGATCACCCACGGCGTCGACCGGGGGAAGACCGACGAGGGATTCCGCTGGGGACAGATCGGCTCGGCCTCACTGGTCTCGCTGGCGCACGGCACCAACGACGCGCAGAAGACGATGGGCATCATCTTCCTCGCGCTGGTCGCCTACGGCTCACTGGGCAAGGACGACCACATGCCGCTGTGGGTGATGGCTTCCTGCGCGGTCGCGATCGCCCTCGGTACCTATCTCGGCGGCTGGCGGATCATCAGGACCCTCGGTAAGGGCCTGGTCGAGATCGAGTCGCCGCAGGGTCTGGCCGCCGAGTCGACCTCGGCGGCGATCATCCTCACCTCGGCGCACTTCGGCCTGCCGCTGTCGACCACGCAGACCGCGACCGGCGCGATCCTCGGTACCGGCATCGGCAAGGGCGCGGAGGTGCGCTGGCGTGTGATGGGCCGGATGGCCGTCGCCTGGCTGCTCACCCTGCCGATGGCGGGCATCGTCGGCGCGATCTGCTGGGTGATCGCCCACCTCATCGGTGGGCTCCCCGGCGTCCTCGTGGTCTTCGGTCTCCTGATCGCCGGGGCGCTGGGAATCTATCTCCGGTCGCGCCGGGACCCGGTCGGCACCCACAATGTGAACGAATGGCCCGACGGCCATCAGCCACCCGCCTCGGCACCGTCGCCGATCGACCAGAACCATGCCGGGTAGAGGGGAGCGATCGTGCACACCGTGATCACCAATCTGAGTTCACTGTGGGAAGTGGTGCTCGCCGCGCTGATCTTCGGCGCGGGGGTACCCGCCGTTTTCGCTTACGCCGTGCGGTGGTGGGCCAATGCCGAGACCGTCGACGCCGAGGGTCGAGTTCGGCGCAACTATCCGGCGCTGGCCGGTGCGCTGACCTGCCTGGTCCTCATCGTCGTCGTGGTGATCACCGGAATCCTGTTCACCGCCAAGGCATTCATCGCCCACCAGTTCGGCATCCACCTGTTCGGCCAATCATGAGTGAGGAAGCCATGACCGATCCGAACCCCGCCTCGCCGAGCCCCTCGGTTCGCGGCAACCTGCTCTCTCGGGTGCTCGGTTGGTTGCGTGCCGGGTATCCGCAGGGTATTCCGCAGTCGGACTACGTCGCGTTGTTCGCGGTGCTGCACCGCCACCTCACCGACTACGAGGTGGTGGTGATCGGAGAGCGGCTGGTCGAAGCCAGCCGCGAGGGCGAAAAGATCAGCGAGGCCGATATCGCCGCTGCCATCGCCGATTTCGCGAAGCAGCAGCCCGCGCCCGACGATGTCTCGCGGGTGGCTTCGCATCTGGCCGCCGGTGGCTGGCCGTTGGACGAGCCGCTCGACGACGGCGAACCCACTATCGAACAGAATTGATCACCCCGTTCGACAATTCCGTCGCGCCAGCGGAATTCGCTGGTGGCGACAATGGCGAATCGACTGGCTACCGGGCGATCGCGCGCTAGCATGCATCCGTGGTTCGGCGTGCGGATGTAACCGATAGTGGTCGTAGTTACGGTGGATTGTCGCGCCAGCAGCGAGTAGCGCTACGCCGCAACAGGTTGACCGACGCGGCGCTGGAACTATTCGGTACCCAGGGATATTCGTCGACCTCGATCGAGCGACTGTGTGCGACCGCGAATGTGTCGACCCGCAGTTTCTACGAAGACATCGGTAGCCGCGAGGCATTGTTGATCGCACTCGTCGACCGGTTGAACGCGGCCGCGTTGCGCCGCCTCGACGAAGCCTTGGAAAGCACCAGTGAACAGCCGCTGGTGGTGCGCGTGGTGGAGAGTTTCCGTGCGTTCCTCGCGGTGACCTGCCGTGATCGCCGGGCGGCGCGGGTGTTCTATGTCGAGGTCGTCGGGGTGAGTCCGGTGGTGGAGGAATGGCGGCGCGCACAGCGACGGTCGATTTCGGCCCTGCTCACGCGCGAAGCGCAACGGGCCGCCGAGCGCGGCGAGGCGGAATCGCGCAGCCTGCACCTGTTCGGCCTCGCGGTAATCGGCGCGGTGAATTCGCTCGCCCAGGAGATGGTGCACGCCACCGTCCCCGGCGACGCGATCTCGGTCGACGAGATCTGCGAGGAGATCGCCTATTTCATCCGCTCCGGGCTCACGGTGCGCACCGCGGTCGCGCCCACCGCGTAGTCGGCGACAACGCAAAAGCGGGAGACATCCGAATCCGGATGCCTCCCGCTTTTCAGTGAGAAATCAGATACCCATGCCCTGAGCGAGCAGCGGCCACGACTCGTGCAGCGCCTGCTCCCAGTACGGCCAGTAGTGGGTGCCCATCGGGGTGAACTGGTAGGTCGCCGGGATACCCAGCGAGTCCAGCTTGGTCTTCAGGTTCTGGCTGCAAGCGTTGGTCGCCGCTTCGATGCCGATTCCGAGACCGAGGTTGATCACGCCCATCGGGCCGGGCGAACCGTTGAGGTAGTAGGCCACGTCGGCGTTGGTCGGCATGCCGCTACCGCTGGAGATGTAGAGGTTGGTGCCGCGCAGCTTCTCGGCGTTGATGACCGGGTCGTTGTCGACCCACGCCGCATCGTTGTCCGGGCCGTACATGTTCGCGGTCTTGCCGCCGGCCCAGGTCTCCACGGAGAACTTGACGGCCTGCTTGCCCATCGGGTCGGCGATCTGCGCACAGCCACTGTAGGCGGCGACGGACTTGAACAGACCCGGGTTGGCCTCGGCCAGCTGCAGCACCGAGGTGCCGGAGGTGGACAGCCCGGCCAGCGAGTTCAGGCCGGTCGAGTTGAGGGCGCCGTCGAGCAGCGGCGGGAGCTCCTGGGTGAAGAAGGTGCTCCACTTGTTCAGGCCGAGCTTGGGGTCGTCTTGCTTCCAGTCGGTGTAGTAGCTGCCGCGACCACCGATCGGCTGGATGACATTGACCTGCTTGTCGGACAGGAAGCCGAGCGCCTGGGTCTGCGCGGCCCAGCTGGCGGTGCCCTCGCCGCCGTCGAGGCCGTTGAGCATGTAGAAGTTGGGGGCGGGCTTCGACTCGTCGACGGGGCGCTGCACGTCGATCGTGATGTCCTTCTTCATCGCCGCCGAATACACCTTCAGGTGCCACACGCGTCCGTCTTTGACGATGGACGACACGGCTGAGGGCTTCTCGGGCTCGGCGGTCGCGGCGCCACCGGCGACAACGGCCACCGACAATGCGGCGGTCAGAGCCACGGCGGTGGTGCGCAGCGCGGCCACGGTACGTAGTGCAGAGAGCTTCATCGAACAGTCGGTTCCAGTCCACGGGCCCTGTCGGGCACGTCATCGCAGTGCTTCCCCCGGTCGTCGAGAGCATATGCGCTCGGCGCTCGCAGGGCTGTCAGATCCTCCGACACTCTATGTCCTCTCACATGAGCGAATCGTTACCGGTTCACTTTTATGGTGACCTCGAGCACGGTTTACGGGGGCGCAATCTGGGCTCCGATTCGGAAATGCCGCCGCAACCAGCCGCTCTTATGGTGACGAGCATGGGTAAGGAAATCCCCGGCAGCGCTACCGCCGGGATCGAGATCAGTGGGTTGAGCAAGACCTTCAAGGTAGGCCGCAACACGGTCGGCGCGCTGGACTCGGTCGATTTGCGGACTTCGCACGGTGCATTCCTGGCATTGCTCGGGCCGTCGGGCTGCGGCAAATCGACGGTGTTGCGGATTCTGGCCGGCCTCGACGAACCGAGCGCGGGTACCGCCCGGATCAACGGCCTGTCCCCGGAACAATTGCGCGGCGGTCATCAGCTGGGTATCGCGTTCCAGGATTCGGCATTGCTGCCGTGGCGCAGCGTGGAATCCAATATCGGGCTGCCGTTGCAGGTGGCCGGGCTGCCCGCCGCACCGGACCGGATCGCCGAGCTGATCGCGCTGGTCGGCCTCGAAGGGTTCGAGAAGGCCAAGCCCGCGCAGCTGTCCGGCGGTATGCGCCAACGGGTTTCGATCGCTCGGGCACTGGTCGTGCAGCCGTCGGTGCTGCTGCTCGACGAACCGTTCGGCGCGCTCGACGACATGACCAGGCAGCGATTGAACCTGGAACTGCTGCGCATCTGGACCGAGAAGCCCGCGACGACGCTGATGGTCACCCACGGCATCGGCGAGGCGGTGTTCCTCTCCGATGTGGTGGCGGTGATGAGTCCACGACCGGGCCGGGTACTGGAACTGGTCGAGATCGACCTGCCGCGACCGCGCACACCCGAGATGATGCGGACCCCGGAATTCCACAAGCTCTGTGACTACCTGTCCGAGTTGCTGTTCGGGCGGGGTGGGGTCGCGTGAGCGCGGGCACGGGCCGCGCGGCCGGTGCGCTGGGCGTGGTGGCGCTGATCGCGCTGTGGTGGGCGCTGGCCGCCGCGGGCACCGCGGGCGGGACGATTCCCACGCCGTGGCGAGTCCTTTCCACCATGTGGTCGGACGGGTGGGGGCTCTACGGGCCCAACTTCCAGGTCACCGCGATCGGGGCGGTGCAGGGCTTCCTGTGGGGGAATCTGCTGGCGATCGGGATCGCGGCGCTGATCATGGTGGTACCGCGGATCGAACCCCTCGCCACCCAATTGGCCATCCTGAGCTACTGCACGCCGCTGGTGGCGCTCGGCCCGATCATCCTGGTGGTGTTCGGTGGACGCACACCCACGGTGTTCCTGGCCGCGATGTACTGCTTCTTCACCACCATGGTCGGCGCGGTGACCGGATTGCGCTCGGCGGATCCGGCGAGCCTGGATCTGGTGCGCGCCTACGGCGGTGGCCGCTGGCAGCGGCTGTATCGCGTCCAATCCATCGCGGCGCTGCCGAATACGTTCGCCGCCTTGAAGATCGCCGCGCCGTCGGCTGTGCTCGGTGCGATCATCGGTGAGTACCTGGGCGGCGTCGACAGCGGCATCGGAGTCGCGCTCACCGCGGCGCAGACCGCCTACAACGTGCCACGCACCTGGGGCATGGCGATCGCCGCCGCCGCACTGGCCGGGCTCGGCTACCTGCTGGTGGCGGGTGCGGCCCGACTGATCACGCCGTGGACGGCGACCGCCGAGGAGTCGACGCGATGACCACCACCGTCTTGCGCAGGATCGGCCGCTTCCTGCTGCCGCTGGCGAGTTCGCTGATCCTGCTGCTCGTCATCTGGACGCTGTTCCTTCGCCTGTTCCCGCAGATCGGTCCACGGGTGGGCAAGACACCGGCGGATGTCTGGGCCTACCTGGTGACCTCGGCGGGTGCGGCGACGGCACGGCAGGCGATTCTCGACGACCTCGCGATCACCCTGCGCGACGCGGCATCGGGCTTTCTCGTCGGAATGGCGGGCGCGCTCGGCGTTGCCGCGCTGTTCGTGCTGTATTCGGCTGTGCGGCAGACGTTCATGCCGGTCGCGATGCTGTTGCGTTCGGTGCCGCTGGTCGCCCTGTGTCCGATCGTCGTGCTGATCTTCGGCCGTGGCACGGCGGGGGTGACGGTGCTGACGGCGATCGTCGTGTTCTTCCCCGCCCTGGTGATGATCATGACGGGTCTCCGCGAAGCACCGAGGCAGGCAATGGAATTGGTGACGGCCTACGGCGGCACGCGCTGGACCCGGCTGCGGATGGTCGCGGTGCCCGCCGCGCTGCCGTCGGTGTTCGCCGCGGCCAGGATCTCGGTGCCCGGTGCGCTGATCGGCGCCCTGCTGGGTGAATGGCTCGGTAGTGGAACAGGATTGGGCGCGAGCCTGGTGCGGGCCATCCCGATGTTCCAGTACAACCGGCTGTGGGCGTCCATCGTGGTCGTCACGGTGGTGTCGGTGCTGCTGTACGCGATTGTCGGAGTGCTCGAGAACGTGGTGCTCGCGCGTTTCGGTCCGAACGCTGGAAAGTAGGAATAGTGGGTGGAACGTGACGGCAAAGAGAACGAAACGCGGCGAATCTAGATTCTGCGTATGAACAGTGTCGACCGTCGTTCCTTTCTCCGCTTTTCCGCATTGACCGGCGCCGCGCTCGGCGGCGCCGGATTGCTCGCCGCGTGTGGCAGCGGTTCGAGCACATCCTCGAACGGCTCGACCGACGACGGCTCGAAATTCGGCAAGGTCGCTATCCAGTTGTCGTGGATCAAGAACATCGAATTCGCGGGTGAGTATTTCGCCGATTCGAAGGGCTATTTCAAAGATGCGGGATTCGGTGCGGTAGATCTCGTCGCGGGTGGCGCGGCGTCGACTTCGGTGGAAGCGGGCCTCGATACCGGCAAGATCTGGCTCGGCCTTTCCGCGCCGCAGACCACCGCGCCCGCCGTGCTCGAAGGACTGCCCGCCAAGATCGTCGGTGCGACCTATCAGAAGAACCCGTTCGCGATTGTCAGCTCGGCAGGCAAACCGATAAAGACGCCCGCGGAGATGAAGGGCCGCAAGATCGGCGTGCAGGACACCAACCAGCTCATCTTCAGTGCCCTGCTGGCCGCCAACGGCATCAGTCCGGGCGAGGTGACCGTGGTGCCCGCGCAGTTCGATCCGACGCCGCTGGCCAACGGTGAGGTCGACGGCTGGGTGAGCTACGTGACCAACGAGCCGATCACCTTGGCCGCCAAGGGCTTCGCCAACGACCACTTCCTGTTCGCCGACTTCGGTCTACCGCTGGTTGCCGAGACGATGACCGTCAGCCAGCACACCATCGACAACGAGCGCGACAAGCTCAAAGCCTTCCTGACCGCCCAGATCAAGGGCTGGAAGGACGCCGTCGCCAGTCCCGCCGAGTCCGCGCGCCTCGCTGTGGAGGTCTACGGCAAGGACCTGAAGCTCGACCTGGCCGAGCAGACCGCGGAGGCCACCGCGCAGAACGACCTGGTCGTCTCCGCGTCGACCAGGACCGACGGACTGCTGACGATGTCGGACGCGCTGATCGAGCAGAACATCGCCGCCCTTCGTACCGCGAAGATCGATATCAAGGCCGACCAGCTGTTCGACCTGTCGGTTATTCGTGAGATCTACGCCGAGAACCCTGGTTTGAAGTAGACGGTCGGCCGGCGCCGCGGGTCGCGGCGCCGGCGCACATCAAATCGCCATGCCCACAGCGGCGGTCGAGACGTAGTCGCGCTGGGCCGCGAGGCGCAGACCCGCACGGGAGGCGAGGAAGTCCGCGGTGATGAAGACGGCGGTCTCGGCGGGGGTGCGCGGGCCGGTCTCCAGGCCCGCGGGCACGTGCACGCGGGACAGGGTCGGCTCGTCGAAGCCGCCGGCCCGCAGGTCGTCGAGGCGGCGGGCCTGGTCGGCCGGGGTGCCGAGGGCGGCCAGGTATCCGAGCTCGGGTAGTCGTAAGGCGACGGTGAGCAGCGGGATCTCGAAGCGCGGCTCGTTGGCGAGCACGACGATCGCGGTGCTGCTGTCGACCTCGCCCGCGGCCGAGAGGGTGTTGAGGTAGCGGTGCGGCCAGTCGACGACCACTTCGGCGCCGGGGAACGAGGCCGGGTCGGCGAACTCGGGGCGCGAGTCGCAGATGCTCACCCGGTAGCCGATCATCCGCGCCTGCGCGACGAGGGTGGCCGCATAGGCGTTGGCGCCGAAGATGATCAGGCGCGGCGGCGGGCAGTACGAGGCGACGAACAGATCCGACTCGGGCAGCGCGACGAGTTCGGTCGCGTGCTTGCGGTCGGTGACCAGATGCTGACCGATGACATCGGGATCCTGATTCCAGACCACGGTGAACACGGTGACCCGGCGATGGGCTTGGATATCAGCGGCAATGGAGGGGAATTCGGGAAAATCGCGGCAGGAGAACGGTTCTACGAAAATATCGACGAGCGTGCCGTCGTCGGCGCTCGATTCCATCCCGGTGAGCATGCTGTAGCGGCGCAGTTGCCGGACGCCGGTGCGACCCGCTTCCAGAGCCGCGTCATACACGGTCTCTTCCAGCCGGCCGGAGGCAATGGATCCGAAGACGCCACCGTTCGGCGTGACGAGCATCGAAGATCCGATGGGCAGGGAATTGGTGCCGATAGTACGGACCACGGTGGCGAGGCCACCCGTACGGCCCGAATGCCACACTCGCAGAAGGTCATCGACGATATCGCGCATATCTCACAACTCCGATCACCGTGCGCCGACTTCCGGGAAATCGCGATCGGTCCCTGTCGCCAAGTCGTCGCACGTGACGCACACCATATCCTGTCGACCGCCCAAATAGGAACCGGCCCCGACATCGCCTGCCGTTACCTCCGAAATGGCTTCCCAGTGCTTGTTCTCGATCACAACGGGGTGACCAGGTGTGTTGTTGAACACAGCACGGGCAAGTCCGCTCTGGCTCGAACGCGCCGCGGCGAGCACTCTGGCGACTACATCGGCCCCGATATCGGGGGTATCGACGGGCAAGAACGCCACATAACGAGTGTCCTTTTCGAGGGCGGCGCGCAAGCCCGCGCGCACCGTCGCGGAGAGTCCGGTGGCCCAGTCGGCTACCCACCGCCACTCGGTGTCGGCGGGCAGTCCGGCGGCGCCCGGATCGGGTCCGGTCGCGCCGAGCGCGACGATCACCGGATCGCAACCACCGTCGCGCAGGGCGGTGATCGCCGAGCGCAACCAGGCGCCGTTCTCGGCGAGTGCCTTGGGTTTGCCGTATCGCGTGCCCGCACCCGCCGCGAGGACGATGCCCGTGCACGACGGGTTCGCGGAAGGGGCGAGTGGGGGCATGTGAGCGAAGGTAATGACGCAATGTTGCCGCTCGATTACGGCAGGGGAGCGCGGCGACGACGACACGCCGACGTGATGGACTGCACATCGGTGGCGACGGGGCGGGGATCGCGCGATGCTGGATCGATGACGAGCCAAGGGTTGAGCCTCGCGGGTTTCAACGATCTACCTGCGGAGACTGCCGAAGAGGCATTGCTTGCCTGTTGCTCTGCGCCGCGCTGGGCACGGGCTGTCGCGGCTGCCCGTCCCTACGCGACCACGGAATCGCTGACGGCGGCCGCCGACGCGGCGTCGGCCTCGCTCGATGACGCCGACATCGACGAGGCGCTGGCTGGTCACCCACGCATCGGCGACCGCCCGACCTCGGCGGCGTCGGCGCGCGAACAGTCCGGCGTGACCGGCCAGGACGTGCGCTCGGCGCTGGCCGAGGGCAATCGCGCCTACGAGGCGAAGTTCGGCCACATCTATCTGGTCTGCGCCGCGGGCCGCAGCGGCGAGGAGCTGCTCGCGGTGTTGCGGGCGCGCTTGGACAACGATCCGTCGACCGAAAGGCAGGTCATGCGAACAGAACTGTCGAAGATCAACCGGCTGCGACTGGCGGGACTGGTGGTGTCATGACGAGCCTGAGCACCCACGTCCTCGATGCCGTGCGCGGGGCGCCCGCGGCGGGTGTGGCCGTGTGGCTCCTGCGCGAGGAGCAGCGGCTCACCGAAGCGCTCACCGATGCCGACGGTCGGGTGAAAGAGCTTGCGGCCGGGCTCAATCCGGGCGACTACCGCCTCTTCTTCGACACCGGCAGCTATTTCGCGGCGCAGGGTAGCGAGACCTTCTATCCGGAAGTCTGCGTCGCGTTCACGGTGGGTGATCAGCCGCACCTGCATGTGCCGCTGCTGCTGTCGCCGTTCGCCTATTCCACCTACCGAGGGAGCTGAGATGGCACTGAATGGTCCGATCGTGTTGACCGATCATCGATATGGCAAGGCCGAGAATCGGGTTGTGCGTTTCTACAAAGAGAACGCGCGCCACGAGATTCGCGACGTGAACGTCTCCACCGCCCTGCGGGGCGATTTCGAGGCGGCATACACCGACGGTGACCAGCGTCACGTTCTGCCCACCGACACCCAGAAGCACACCGCCTTCATCTACGCGAAGAAGCCCGGCCTCGACACCATCGAGGACTACGCGATCGCGCTGGCGAAGCATTTCGTCGATGCGGTGGAGCCGGTGTCGAGTGCGCGGATCGACGTGGACTCCTATGGCTGGCAACGGGTCTCGATCGATGGTGCCGAACACGATCACACGTGGGTGCGGCAGGGGCCCGAGGTACGCACGGCCGCGGTGACGGTGGCGGGCACCGGCGCCGAGCAACAGACCTGGGTGATCGGCGGGATCAAGGACCTGGTGCTGCTCAAGTCGACCGGCTCGGAGTTCGCCGACTTCCTCACCGACGAGTACACGACCCTCGCGCCGACCCATGATCGTGTGCTGGCCAGTTCGCTGGTGGTCCAGTGGCGGTTCGCCGAAATCGGTGGAGTCGACTGGGACCAGGTGTACGCCGGGATTCGCGCCACGCTGCTCGAACTGTTCGCGACCACGTATTCCAAGGCGTTGCAGCAGACCCTGTACGCGATGGGAACGGCCGCGCTGGAACGTTTTCCGATGCTCGCAGAGATCCGGTTGTCGGCGCCGAACAAGCACCACTTCGACTACGACCTTGCGCAGTTCGAGATCGAGAACAAGGGTGAGGTCTTCTGGGCGGCCGACCGGCCGTACGGCTCGATCCACGCCACCCTGGCGCGCGCGGACGCGCCCGACGCGGGGATCGCGTGGCAGCCGTGAGCGCGCCCGATCTGCTGATCCACGGATGCGCGGTGGTGACCGTCGACGCGGCGGGCACCGAGTACCGCCACGGCTGGGTCACCGTGCGTGGCAACAGGATCGATGCCGTCGGCGAGGGTATGCCGCCGGAATTCGGTCCCGAGGTCGCGCGGATCGACGGGCGCGGCTGTGTACTCACGCCCGGTCTGGTCAACACCCATCACCACCTCTACCAGTGGATCACCCGCGGGCTGGCCGCCGACAACACGCTGTTCGAGTGGCTGACCACGCTGTATCCGGTGTGGGCGCGGATCGACGAGAAATCGGTGCGGACCGCGGCCACCGGCGCGCTGGTCTCGCTGGCGCGTAGTGGCTGCACGACGTCGTCGGATCACCATTACGTGTTCCCGCGTGGCGGCGGCGATCTGCTCGCCGCGGAAATCGGAGCGGCCGCCGAGGTGGGGCTGCGGTTCCACCCGGCGCGCGGGTCGATGGATCTCGGACAGAGCAGCGGCGGGCTGCCGCCGGACTCGGTGGTGGAGTCGATCGACGACATCCTCGCCGCGAGTGCCGCGGCCGTCGAGGACTGGCACGACCCGTCCTTCGACGCGATGGTGCGGATCGCGCTGGCTCCCTGCTCGCCGTTCTCGGTGACCGCCGATCTCATGCGCGAGTCCGCGGCGCTGGCGCGTTCGGCGGGAGTTCGGCTGCACACGCACCTCGCCGAAACCCTCGACGAGCAGCAGTTCTGCCTGGAGAAGTTCGGGTGCACGCCCGCCGAGTACATGGAGCGGCTCGGCTGGCTCGGCGAGGACGTCTGGTACGCCCACGCCGTGCATCTCGACGACCCGGCGATCGCGGCGATGGCCAGGACCGGGACCGGGATCGCGCACTGCCCGACGTCGAACGGCCGGCTGGGCGCCGGGATCGCGCGGACCGCCGACCTGGTGGCGGCCGGTGTGCCCGTGGGGCTCGGGGTCGACGGTGCGGCCAGCAACGAGTCGAGTTCGATGATCGAGGAGCCGCGCAACGCGCTGCTGTACGCGCGGGCGGTCGGCGGGCCACGGGCGATGACGGTGCGAACCGCGTTGGAATTGGCGACCATGGGCGGCGCGCGCGTGCTCGGACGCGCCGAGGAGATCGGCTCCATAGAACCGGGCAAGCTGGCGGATCTGGCGCTGTGGCGGCTCGATACCCCCGCTCACGCGGGCATCGAGGACCCTGTTGTCGCGCTGGTGCTCGGGTCGGCGCCGCCGTTGGCCGCGCTGGTGGTGAACGGGCGCGAGGTTGTTCGCGACGATGTGGTGCTGACCGTGGACGAGATGTCGGTCGGCGCCGAGGTGGCCAAGGCGCAAGCCACGTTGCTGGCCGGTGCGTGACGGGCGCAAGGTCTCGGTTGTGGGCGGTACTCGTCGGCGACGGCGTGCTGAACTGCGGTTTTGCTCGGATCGGCGCACACTGGATGGCGTACACCGGGTTAACCGCGGCGCAATCTGGCGCGGGTTTCGTGCAACATCGTGGCAACTCGCGGCCCCTACTGTGGCCGGTGAGGCAAGCGAGGTGAACGTGGATCTGGATACTGTTTCCGAGGTTGTTCTCGCCCGCGAGCGCGCCGATCTGGCCCAGGTCGGCGCGGGTAGCGCGGTGCTGGCGGGCGGCACCTTTCTTTTCTCCGAGCCGCACGATCATCTCGACCGGCTGGTCGACATCACCACCCTCGGCTGGGCTCCGCTCACGGACCGCGCGCAAGGTCTGGAGATCGCCGCGACCTGCACGCTGGCGGAGTTCGCCGGCGCCGGGCCCGGCCGCGAACTCGGCACCCCGGTGCTGCGGCCGGAGTGGCCGGGGACGGCGCTGTTCGCGCAGTCCTGCCGGGCGCTGCTGGCCTCACACAAGATCTGGCGCACCGCGACAGTCGGCGGGAATGTGTGCCTGTCGCTGCCCGCCGGCGCGGTGCTCGGCGCGCTCGTCGCCTTGGATGCCACGGCGGTGATCTGGCCGCGTGGCGGCGGCGAGCGTCGAATCAGCCTGCGCGACTTCGTCACCGGGCCCGGCGAGAATCTGCTGGCCTCGGGCGCCGTCGTGCGCTCCTTTCTGGTGCCCACTTCGAGTCTGTTGGCGCGCACCAGCTTTCGCAAGATCGCCCTGGCTCCGCTCGGGCGTTCCGGATCGGTGGTGATGGGCAGACGCGAGGCCGACGACCGCTGCGCGATCACCGTCACCGCGGCGACCGTGCGACCGATCGTCCTCGACTTCGATTCCGTCCCTACGCGATCCGATCTGACCGAAGCGCTGGCCGAACTGGGCGACGACGTGTGGTTCGACGACCCGCACGGTGCGCCGGACTGGCGCGAGCACGTGACCGGGCTGCTGGTCACCGAGGTCGCCGCCGAACTCGGGGAGACGTCGTGAGTTCAGATGGCTGCGTCGTACGGAACACGGAGGTGGTTCATGAGGCTCGAGATCGACGGCCGTGCGGTCGAAGTGAGCGCGCGGCCAGGCCAGTGTCTGCGCACGGTGCTGCGCGAACACGGTGAGCTGGCGGTCAAGAAGGGCTGCGACTCCGGCGACTGTGGCGCCTGCTCGGTGCTGCTCGACGGCGAACCCGTCCACTCCTGTCTGATCCCGGCACACCGCGCCGCCGACCGCGCGGTGACGACCGCCGCGGGACTCGGCGATACGGACGGGCCGAACTCCGTGCAGCGCAGCTTCGTGGCGAACGCCGGGTTCCAATGTGGTTTCTGCACCGCTGGAATGGTGGTGACGGCGTCGGGTCTGGCCGCCGTTCGGCCCGACACACCTGTGGACAACTCTGCTGCTCAGGCAATCACCGACGCCGAACGCGCCGAGCTGTTGAAGGGAAACCTGTGCCGCTGCACGGGTTACCGCGCCATCGCCGACGCTTTGGCCGCACCCTGTGCATCACTGTGCACAAATACCGAAGCCGACTCGGCGCAGCGCCGTTCGGGAGAATCCGGCTCGTTGTGCACAGGGGAGGGCGGTCGTGAGTCGACCGCTGACCGATTCGACAGTAGTTCGTCGGCCTCGCACGGCGTTACCGATGGAGTCTCGGAGCGGGCGGGTGCCGGTCGCAGCAGCGATGACGGTCGGTCAGCTCATTCGCCTGCTGAGGACGTGCGGCCGCGAGATGACGAGGTGGCGCGATCGGCTGGGCCGATCGTTGCGGAGGGGCCTGGTGTCGAGTCTTATGTGGGCGGCCATCTGGCCGGCGAGGTCACCGCGGTCTCGGCCGAAGAAGGGCCGCAGGTCGGGGTGTCCGCCGTGTCGGTAGTGGAGGCGCGGGTCGGCGGGGTGATGCGGCGGAAGCATCGGCCGGGGCAGATCGGGGACGGGGTGGGGGCGCCCGCGGGGGCGCGGATCGTGCGGGGTGCGGAGGCGTTCACGATGGACGTGGTGCCGGGGGCGGGGGAGCAGATGCCGCCGGTGGCTCCCTGGCATCTGGCTGTGCTGGCCAGTCCGCACGCGCATGCGCGGATCGTCTCCATCGACGTGGCCGCGGCGCGGGCGGTGCCGGGTGTGCACACGGTGTTGACGCATGTGGATGGACCGCGGACCGCGTTCTCCACGGCTCGTCACGAACTGCGCGAGGACGATCCGGACGACACCTTCGTGCTCGACAGCACGGTCCGGTTCGCGGGGCAGCGGGTGGCCGCGGTGGTGGGGGAGACCCTGGACGCCGCACGCGCGGGGGTGCGAGCGCTGCGCGTGGAGTACGAGGTGCTGCCCGCGGTCTTCGAGCCCGAGGCGGCGTTGGCCGATGGCGCACCGTTGCTGCATGCCGACAAGCCGGACTCGGCGCGGATCGCCGACGCGCAGCGCAATCTGATCGCCGAGATCCGCGGTGGTGTGGGTGATTTCGATGCAGGCATCGAGCAGGCCGCCACAGTGGTGAGCGGCGTGTGGAATTCACCTCGCGTGCAACATGTTCACCTGGAGACCCATGGTGGAATCGGCTGGCTCGACGACGCGGGAAGGCTCGTCGTCCGCTCGAGCACCCAGGTGCCGTTCCTGGTGCGCGACGAACTGTGCCACCTGTTCGGGCTGGATCGAGATCGCGTGCGGGTGTTCGCGACTCGCGTGGGCGGCGGATTCGGGGCGAAGCAGGAGATGCTGGCCGAGGATCTCATCGCGCTGGCTGTGCTGCGCACCGGGCATCCCGTGCAATACGAGTTCACCCGCACCGACGAATTCACCTCTGCCACATGCCGTCACCCGATGCGCGTCGCGGTCACCGCGGCAGCCGACGCGGCGGGGGTGCTGACCGCGCTCTCGGTGGACGTCCTCGCCGACGCGGGCGCCTACGGCAATCACAGCGCGGGCGTGATGTTCCATTCGGTCGGCGAATCCGTGGCTGTCTACCGCTGCCCGAACAAGCGGGTCGACGCGCAAGCGGTGTACACCAACAACGTTCCCTCCGGCGCGTTCCGCGGGTACGGGCTCGGCCAGGTGATCTTCGGCATCGAATCGGCGATCGACGAACTGGCCCGCGAACTCGGCATCGACCCGTTCGAATTTCGCCGTCGCAATGTGGTGATTCCGGGCGATCAATTCACCGCCGCCGAAATCGACGAGTCGGACCTGACATTCGGCAGTTACGGTCTCGACCAATGTCTCGACACCGCTCAACAGGCGCTACGTCGCGGCAACGGTGTCGCGGCGCCCGGTCGGCACTGGCAGGTGGGTGAGGGGATGGCCGTGGCCATGATCGCGACGGTACCTCCGCGCGGACACCACGCCGATGCCACGGCGAGCGTGCTCGCCGATGGTCGCTACGAAATAGGCGTCGGCACGGCGGAATTCGGCAACGGAACCACGACCGTCCACGCCCAGCTCGCGGCTACGGCACTGGCCACCGCCGCCGAGCGGATCGTCATCCGCCAGTCCGACACCGACGTGGTCGGCCATGACACCGGTGCGTTCGGCTCCACCGGCACCATGGTCGCGGGCAAAGCCTCCTACGCGGCGGCGCTCGAACTACACGCGATGATGTTGGCGAGGGCAGCGAAGGTGAGCGGCCACCCCGAACGCGACTGCCTGCTCGAAGCGGGCGGCGTGCGCTGCGGCGACGAGCTGATCACCGCGGCCCAACTGCTCGCCGACGGGGAGCTGATCGCCCACGGCACCCATGCGGGTACCCCGCGCTCGGTGAGTTTCAATGTGCACGCGTTCCGGGTGGCGGTCCAGCCCTCGACCGGCGCGGTACGGATTCTGCAATCGATCCAGGTGGCCGACGCGGGCACCGTACTCAACCCGGTGCAGCTGCGGGGGCAGGTGGAAGGCGGGGTCGCGCAGGCACTCGGTACCGCGCTCTACGAGGACATGCGGTCGGAATACGGTGTGGTGACCACCAGGACGCTGCGCCACTATCACGTTCCACAGTTCGCCGATCTGCCACGCACGGAGGTCTATTTCGCCGAAACGAGTGACGAGTTGGGCCCGCTGGGCGCCAAATCGATGAGTGAGTCCCCCTACAACCCGGTGGCCCCGGCCCTGGCGAACGCGATCCGCGACGCCATCGGTGTCCGCCCGGACCGATTACCGATGACCGCCGACCGGGTGTGGCGGGCCATCAAGGAAGGAACCGCCGGGTGAATACTCGCCTGCCCGAACATATTCGAGCCCGCATCGACTCCGTTCTCGACTCCGTCGACGCGGAACTGCGCGTGCGCTACCCCGGGGCTGGTGACCGGGTCCAGCCCGTGCACACCGCCTACGTTCCCGCCGACCGCGCCACCGCGCAGACCCCCGCCGAGTGGGGTGCTACCGCCTCGGAGTTGCTGCATCGCCACGCCGACTTCCTCGTCGGCCTCGATGTCACCGGCTCGCTGCCTGCCGTGCGCCGCCGACTCGCGGACCGGCCGGTGCAGGACATGCGCATCGACTTCGAGGACGGTTACGGGTTCCGAACCGACGAGGAAGAGGACGCGGCGGCGAAGGTCGCGGGGGAGGCGTTGGCGGCGTGGGCCGAAAAGCCCGGTGCCCCTGTCTCCTTCGGAGTTCGGATGAAGGGGCTGGCGGCGAACGAACGTCGGCGCGCGTTGCGGACCCTCGAACTGGTCCTCGACGGGGCGGGTGGCGCGCTGCCCGGCTTCGTGTTCACGGTGCCGAAGATCCGCGCCGCGGAACAGGTGTCGGCGATCGTCGATCTGTGCACCGGGCTCGAGCGTGGACACGGCCTGCCCGAACGGTCGCTGCGGTTCGAACTGCAGATCGAGAGCCCGCAGGCGATCATCGCCCCCGACGGCACCGCGCCCATCGTCAAGATGATCCAGCTGGCCGACGGACGCTGTAGCGCACTGCATTTCGGTACCTACGACTATACCGCCGCCTGCGGCATCGCGGCCACCGATCAGGCCCTCGACCATCCCGCCGCCGACTACGCCAAGTCGGTGATGCAGACCGCCGCCGCGCAGACGGGGGTGTGGATCTGCGACGGCTCCACCCAGATCGTCCCCGACGTCGATCCCGAGGGCGCCATGGCCAACCACCACCGCCTGGTCGACCGGGCGCTGCGTCGCGGCTACTACCAGGGCTGGGACATGCACCCCGGCCACCTGATCACCCGCTGGCTCGCCACCTACGACTTCTTCCGTAGCGCGGCCGAGGTGGCGGTGCCGCGCCTGATCGCCTATCTGGACCGGCGCGGCGGTGGCGTGCTGGACGAGCCCGCTACCGCCGAAGCCCTGGCAAGCACCGTGCTGCGTGGCCTGCGGGCCGGGGCGTTCACCGAGGCCGAACTACTCGCGAAGGCCCCGGACCTGACCGGCGATGTTCTGCTCGACCTCGCCGCTCGGCGCGTGCGTACGACGTGAGCCACCCACCACAAATAGCGGTATACCAGTAATATCGAACCCGACATGAGGAGGCACCCGTGAGCCGAGTCGACGGCAGCGACGATTTCACCCTGCTCCCGGATCTGGCTGTCCGCACCCTTGGCGGTTCGGTGATCTGGGCGAACGACGAATTCTTCGCGGAGAAGGAGAACCTCGTCAGCCCAGGTCCGTCGGAATACCAGCCGGCGACATTCGGGCACAAAGGTCAGGTCTACGACGGCTGGGAGACCCGCAGGCATCGCGGCAGACCCGGTGACGATTCGGCCGTCGTGCGCCTGGGCGTGCCCGGCGTGATCCGCGGCGTGGTGGTGGACACCGCCTGGTTCAAGGGTAATTTTCCGCCCGAGGTGTCGCTGTCGGCGCTGGCGATCGAGGGCTATCCGCCCGCCGAGGAGATCGCCGCCCGCACCGACTGGGTGACCCTGCTCGACCGCGTGAAGGTCGGTGGCGACAGCCGCAATCCGTTCGCCGTCGACGACGAGAACCGGTGGACCCATGTGAAACTCACCATGCATCCCGATGGCGGCGTGGCCCGCCTTCGCGTGCACGGCGAAGGTCGCCCCGATACCGCGCTCCTCGGCCTCGGCCCGCTCGACCTCGCCGCGCTGGAAAACGGCGCCCTCGTGCTCGACTGCTCGAACCGCTTCTACAGTTCGCCGAACCAGATGCTCTACCCCGGCCTGGCCAGGGAGATGGGCGACGGCTGGGAGACAGCGCGTCGCCGCGACGACGGAAACGACTGGGTGCGCATCAAATTGGCGGGCCCCGGCGCGATCCGTCTCGCCGAGATCGACACCTCCTGCTTCCTGGGAAACAGCCCCGGCTCCGCGTCGCTCACCGGATTGACCAGTGACGGAACAGAAGTCGAACTCCTGCCGCGCACCGACCTGCTCCCCGACACCCGGCATCGCTTCGCGCTCGCCCTCGCGGCGGCCTCGGTAGTGGAGGTACGACTCGACATCTATCCCGACGGCGGCCTGGCCCGGCTGCGCCTCTACGGAGAGCTCAGCGCATGAACGAGCTTCGCGATTTCGTCGGATACGGACCGAATCCGCCCGACCCGCAGTGGCCCGACGGCGCGGTGATCGCGGTGCAATTCGTGCTGAATTACGAAGAGGGCGGGGAGAACAACGTCCTCGACGGTTCGCCGCATTCGGAGACCTTTCTCTCCGAGATGACGCCCGCCGATGCTTTTCCGAACCGGCACATGAGCATGGAATCGCTCTACGAATACGGCTCGCGCGCCGGGTTGTGGCGGGTGCTGCGCGCCTTCGAACGGCGCGGCCTACCGCTCACCGTCTTCGCCGTGGCGCAGGCGATGCAGCGCAATCCCGAAGCGGTAGCGGCCTTTTCCGAACTCGGCCACGAGATCGCCTGCCACGGACTGCGATGGAAGTCCTATCAGCTGATCGATCGCGAGAGCGAACGCGCCGACATGGCCGAAGCGGTCCGTGTCCTCACCGACCTCACCGGTGCGGCCCCCCTCGGCTGGTACACCGGCCGCGACTCCCCGAACACCCGCGAATTGGTCGTCGAACAGGGCGGTTTCGTCTACGACTCCGATTCCTACGCCGACGACCTCCCCTACTGGACGGAGGTGCGCGGGCAGAACCATCTCGTGGTGCCGTACACCCTCGACACCAACGACATGCGCTTCTCTTCCCCGGCCGGCTTCGCCAACGGCGACGAGTTCTACGCCCACCTGCGCGACGCCTTCGACGTGCTCTACCGCGAAGGGGCGCAAGGCGCCCCGAAGATGTTGTCGATTGGCCTGCACTGCCGCATCGCGGGCCGTCCCGCCCGCACCGCCGCCCTCGAGCGGTTCCTCGACCATGTCCAATCGCACGAACGGGTGTGGACAACCCGCCGTATCGACATCGCCGAACACTGGCGCAAAGTCCACCCGGCGGGGGTTCGGCTCCTCGGCGACTGATCGCGCGACGTCGACCCCGCTGCGCGCGGGGTCGACGTCGGTTCGGCGCCTAGGCCGAACCGCAGCGTTCGATGTTGCTCAGCGTGATCTGGCGATCGGATTCCTTGGCCTGCGGGACGCGGTTGTAGGCGCCAAGGGAGTCCATGTACTCGACGAACGCGTTCGCGATCTCTTCCGGCGTCGCATCGGGTTTCGCGGCGCGGACATTGTCGACCAGGGTGCGCGTGGTCTCGCACTGCTCTTCCTGGGTGAAGATCGGCGGCGGGTCGGCGTGCGCGAAGGCCGGTGCGAGCAGCAGCACGAACGCGGCGAGGACGGCGGATCGAATAATTCTCACGCCTGCGACTGTACGTACGAAAACGTAACGGCCCCACGCTACTTGGAGTAGCGCGGGGCCGTTCTCGTACTCGGGTCAGGCGAACAACGCGCTGACGAAGGGCGCCGAGTCGACCAGGGAGGCGTTGACGGTGCCGTCGTGATCGGTGGGGTAGGTGCGGAAGGTGAGCGGCTGGCGGTTGGCTTGCAGGACCGCGGCGTAGCGCAGGGTTTCGGGGGTGACAACGTCGGTGTCCTGGAGGCCCTGGCCGAGGAAGAGCGGGCGGTCGTAGCCGGATTCGGGCAGGCCCATGTAGTGGGCGAGCAGGCCGTGGACGTCGGGGATCGAGGACATGGGGCGGGCGAACATGCTGCCGATCGAGGGTTTCGCGGCGGCGAGTTCGTCGCCGAGGGGGCCGATGCACGCGGTTTGGGCGCGGGCGAGCCAGGTGCGGCCGGTGTCGGTGAGCAGGCCGTCGATGTTCAGGTCGGGGTAGGTGGTGCGCAGGCCGCTCAGGATGTACAGGACGTAGGCGGTGAGGTGCGAGCTCAGGGCGATAGGGGGCACGCCGGGGCCGAGTAGTTGGATGACGTCCTCGATGTAGGCGGGGACGCCGGTGCCCACCGCACCGCGGTAGTCCAGGTCGGGACCGCCGAATTCGGTGGCGTAGCGGGCGGTGAACACCGCGGCGCCCGCGCCCTGGGACTGGCCGACCACGGCCCACCTGTTCGACAGGGACGAGTACCGCTCGGTCGCGGCCTTCACCGCGTCGACCACATTGTGCGCTTCGGCGATGCCGTTGAGGTAGGGATGTTCGCCGGGGCCGCCGAGGCCCGCGTAGTCGGCGGAGACGATCGCGTAGCCCTGGTTCAACCAGGTGCCGAGGTAGGCCCAGTCGCGCTCGACCGCGGCGGGCCCTCCCACGCTGTAGGCGCAGTCGTCGCCGAGTCCGACGGTGCCGTGTGCCCACGCGATCACCGGCCAGCCGCCCTGCGGGGCCTCGCCCGCGGGGAAGTACACGGCCGCGCTGGTGGTGGTCGGCTGGTCACCCGCGGTGGTCGAGCGGTAGAGCAGTCGCTCGGCCCGGGCGGAACCGGGCAGAGTCGCCGCGGCGGACAGCGACTCGACGCCGACGACGGTGCCCGCCGCCTCGGTCGGCTGCGCGCTCGCCGCCGGTACCAGGCTCAATGCCGCCGCCAATACGGTCAGCGATGTCGCCGCGATCCTCGAAATCCTCATGGACCCACTCTTTCGTCTTCCGAGCAACCTGTCTCGGTGGACGAGTGTCTCGCACGCTGTGCGGTGCACCCACTTCTGGGGGGCGACGGGGGAATCCTCGCGTCGTGACCGAATCGAGTGACGACACGCACATCATTCGTGTCCGGCGTGGTGTGTGAAACGACTCACACGCTGGAAGGCTCGGGAGTGTCGGAGGGCGCCCACCCGATGATCGCTAACAGTACGAGCGTTATGCTAAAACTCCTGGTCAGCACTACCCGCCGGTAGGTCCGATGCTTGCAATCAGCCCGCTAATTTCGCAAAGTTAGCAAACGCGTCGTCAAAACTAGCTGAGATTCACACAACCAACAGGTAGACGGCTATTTCTGGGTGTGCCATTGTTTGGAAGTACACCCCTTGGGCCCTAGTAAGTCCTAGCAAGCCTGCAAATTGCTCCAGCAGTACGAGATGTGCAACCGAAAGCGTTCAGCCACCGGTTTATTCGCACGCCGACTGCGTGGGGCACCGACCACACGAGGAAGTGGAGTCAAGAGATGTCTCTCCCCGGCACCCCGAAGACCGCAGCGGAAATCCAGCAGGATTGGGACACCAACCCGCGTTGGAACGGCCTGACCCGCACCTACTCCGCCGAGCAGGTTTCCAAGCTGCAGGGCAACGTCGTCGAGGAGCACACCCTCGCCCGTCGCGGTTCGGAGATCCTGTGGGACCTCGTGAACAACGAGGACTACATCAACTCGCTGGGCGCCCTCACCGGCAACCAGGCCGTGCAGCAGGTTCGCGCCGGCCTGAAGGCCATCTACCTGTCCGGTTGGCAGGTCGCCGGTGACGCCAACCTGTCCGGCCACACCTACCCGGACCAGTCGCTGTACCCGGCGAACTCGGTTCCCGCGGTCGTGCGTCGCATCAACAACGCCCTGTCGCGCGCCGACGAGATCTCCAAGGTCGAGGGCGACGAGTCGGTCAAGAACTGGCTTGCCCCGATCGTGGCCGACGCCGAGGCCGGCTTCGGTGGCGCCCTGAACGCCTACGAGCTGCAGAAGGCCATGATCGTGGCCGGCGCCGCCGGCGTGCACTGGGAAGACCAGCTGGCTTCGGAGAAGAAGTGCGGCCACCTCGGTGGCAAGGTGCTGATCCCCACCCAGCAGCACATCCGCACCCTGACCTCCGCGCGTCTGGCCGCTGACGTCGCCGACGTGCCTTCGGTGATCATCGCCCGCACCGACGCCGAGGCCGCCACCCTCATCACCTCCGATGTGGACGAGCGCGACCGTGAGTTCCTGGACGGCACCCGTACCGCCGAGGGCTTCTTCGGTGTGAAGAACGGCATCGAGCCCTGCATCGCGCGTGCCAAGGCCTACGCCCCCTACGCCGACCTCATCTGGATGGAGACCGGTATCCCGGATCTCGAGGTCGCGCGCAAGTTCGCCGAGTCGGTTCGCAGCGAGTTCCCGGACCAGCTGCTTGCCTACAACTGCTCGCCTTCGTTCAACTGGAAGCAGCACCTGGACGACGCGACCATCGCGAAGTTCCAGCGTGAGCTCGGCGCGATGGGCTTCAAGTTCCAGTTCATCACCCTGGCGGGCTTCCACTCGCTCAACTACGGCATGTTCGACCTGGCGCACGGCTACGCTCGCGAGGGCATGACCGCGTTCGTCGACCTGCAGGAGCGCGAGTTCAAGGCTGCTGCCGAGCGTGGCTTCACCGCCATCAAGCACCAGCGTGAGGTCGGTGCCGGCTACTTCGACACCATCGCCACCACCGTCGACCCCAACACGTCGACCGCCGCCCTGAAGGGCTCCACCGAAGAGGGTCAGTTCCACTGATCTCCCTCGGAGTTGCTTTGACCGGCAACGTCTTTCCTCTACTCCGGTAGGGGTGTACGCCCTCCCTCGCCGATCAGCCCTCGGTGAGGGAGGGCATCCCTATACTTTGGTCGCTATGACCTCCCCAGCCACCCCACAGCCAGACACACAGCAGGAGCGGGACGTGAGCAGCAGCGAGAAGATTCAGCGCGTTGGCATCATCGGCGCCGGACAGATGGGCGCGGGCATCGCGGAGGTGTGCGCACGCGCGCACGTCGACGTCCTCGTCTACGAGACCACGCGTGAACTCGCCGCCGCGGGCCGCGCACGGATCCTGCGTTCGCTGGACCGTGGCGTGAGCAGCGGCAAGATCACCGAGCGTGAGCGGGAGCAGGCCGCATGGCGGCTGCGCTTCACCTCCGATCTCAGCGACTTCGCCGACCGTCAGCTGGTGGTCGAGGCCGTTGTCGAGAACGAAGAGGTCAAGACGGCCATCTTCGCCGAGCTGGACAAGGTCGTCACCGACCCGAACGCCGTGCTCGCCTCCAACACCTCCTCGATCCCGATCATGAAGATCGCCGTCGCCACCGCCAATCCCGAGCGCGTGGTCGGCCTGCACTTCTTCAACCCGGTGCCGGTGCTGCCGCTGGTCGAGCTGGTCACCACGCTCAAGACCAGCGAGCCGGTCGCCAAGCGCGCCGAGCAGTTCGCCGCCGAGATCCTGGGCAAGCAGATCGTGCGCTCGGCCGACCGCTCCGGTTTCGTCGTCAACGCGCTGCTGGTGCCGTACCTGCTCTCGGCCATCCGGATGGTCGAGTCGGGCTTCGCCACCAAGGACGACGTCGACAAGGCGATGGTGCTCGGCTGTGCCCACCCGATGGGCCCGCTGGCGCTGACCGACCTCGTCGGCCTCGACACCGTGAAGTCCATCGCGGACTCGATGTACTCCGAGTTCAAGGAGCCGCTCTACTCGGCTCCGCCGCTGCTGATGCGCATGGTCGAAGCCGGGCTGCTCGGTAAGAAGACCGGAGCCGGGTTCTACCAGTACGGCAAATAGGGGACTCGTCCGAACAGCCCGGATTCGGGCTGTTCGGTAGGGACGATCAGGTTTACCCGCTCGGGGTCGTTTGGTGGCTGTGTTCATCGGAGCGCTGGCGCGCTCGAGTGGGGCCCTTCGGGCCCCTGATCTTCCCTCCCTACGGGTACTCCTTCGTCGCACCCTTCGGTCAGTCCAGATCAGGGCGGGCCCCTAGAGAGACTTACAAAAGGCGCTCAGGTGCTCGGGGTTTGCGGGGGGAGCGGCGCGGAGGCGTTCTTGCGGCTTAAGCTGCTGTAGCCGGACGCGCTCGCGTGCCCGGCGCTATGTCTCGAGCGCAGCGTGTGATCGAAAGGGAGTATCGGCGGTCATGGTCAACGTCACCGATGGATTCGGGTCGAGCGTTCTCGGATACCCGAGGATCGGTCCGCACCGAGAGCTCAAGCGCGCGCTCGAGTCGTATTGGCGCGGATCGCTCGAACGCGAGGAACTGCTCACGGTAGGACGCGATATCCAGGAGCGTCAGTTCAACGAGCTGGCCGCGACCGGGCTCTCGCAGGTGCCGGGCAACACCTTCTCCTTCTACGACCACATCCTCGACAACGCGCTGCTGTTCGGTGCGGTGCCCTCGCGCTTCAAGGAATTCCAAGAGGGTCTCGACCCGCTGGACTTCTACTTCCTGATGGCGCGCGGCAACCCCGACACCCCGCCGCTCGAGCTGGTGCGATTCTTCGGCACCAACTACCACTACCGCCAGCCCGAACTCGACGCCGACACCACGTTCTCGCTGCATCCCGAGGCCCTGCTCGACGAGTGGGACCGGGCGGCCGCCCGCGGGATCGAGCTGCGTCCGGTGGTGCTCGGCCCGGTGTCGTTGCTGCTGTTGTCGAAGGCCGGGCATGTGCCGGGCGAGACCGAGTTCGACACATTGAGCCTGCTCGATCAGCTGCTGCCGTTCTACGAGGAGCTGTTCGAGATCCTCGCCAAGCGCGGGTCGACCTGCGTGCAGCTCGATGAGCCCTGCTTCACCGGTGAGCGCACGCCCGCCGAGCTGGCCGCGTTCGAGAAGGCCTACAACCAGCTGGCGAAGGCGCCGCTGCGTCCGCGCATCCTGGTCACCGGGCAGTACGGCGATTTCGGTGAGGCGCTGCGGATTCTGGCCGCGAGCAATGTCGAGGCGATCGGCCTCGACCTGGCCTCCTACCGGATGCAGCCGGAGGAGCTGGCGGCGATTCCTGGGATCAAGCGCAAGCGGATCTACGCCGGTGTCATCAGTGGTCAGAACGTGTGGCGCGCCGACCGGGTGGTCACGCTGAACTACCTGAACTCGATCGCCGAGGTGTGCCCGGATCTGGTGGTGTCGACCGGCACCACGCTGCTGCACGTGCCCTATGACGTGCTCGCCGAGTACGACATCGAGGGCAATGTGGCCGACCGGCTCGCCTTCGCGAAGCAGAAGGTGGGCGAGGTCGTCTCGCTCGCCAAGGCGCTCACCGAGGGCCCGTCGGAGAACTGGCGCAAGCGGCCCACCGAGGTGCATTTCAAGCAGAAGCACGCGGTGCGCCAGCGGGTGTACGCCGTGACGCCCCAGATGCGCGAACGCGCGCCCTACGACGAGCGCGCGGCCGCGCAGCAGGAGCGGTTGAACCTGCCGCTGGTGCCCGCCACCACGCTCGGCTCGTTCCCGCAGAGCGGCAAACTGCGCCAGGCCCGCCACGAGGTGTCCTCGGGACGGCTGTCCGACGACGACTACCGCAAGCTGGTCGAGGCCGAGATCGAGGCGACGATCCGGCTCCAGGAAGACATCGGCCTCGACGTGTTCGTGCACGGCGAGCACGAGCGCAACGACATGATCCAGTTCTTCGCCGAGCAGCTCGACGGCTTCGCGACCACCCGTTTCGGCTGGGTGCAGGTGTACGGCTCGCGGTGTGTGCGCCCGCCGATCGTCTACGGCGATGTGGCGCGGCCCGCGCCGATGTCGGTGGAGTGGACCACCTACGCGCAGTCGCTCACCGACAAGCCGGTCAAGGGCATGGTCACCGGGCCGGTCACGATGTTGGCGCGCTCGTTCGTTCGCCAGGATCAGCCGCTCTACGAGACGGCCGACCAAGTGGCACTTGCCATCCGGGATGAAGTGGTGGACTTGGAGAAGGCCGGGATCGCGATCATCCAGGTCGACGAGCCCGCCATCCGCGAGCTGCTCCCTGCCCGCCCGCACGGCCGCGAGGAGTACCTGCGCTGGGCGGTCGGCGCGTTCAAGCTGGCCACCTCCGGCGTGCGGTCCGACACCCAGATCCACACCCACATCGGCTATTCCGGCCGCACCGAGGTGGTCGACGCGATCGATCAGCTCGATGCCGACGTCACCGCGATCGTGGCGACCCGCTCGATCGAGTGGGTCATCGAGGCGCTTACCGAGGACCTCTCCTCCGGCCACGGCCTCACCCACGGCGTCGGCCCCGGTGTGTACGAGAGCCGCTCGGCCCGCATCCCCGATATCGACGAATTCGACGAGCTGCTCACCCAGGCCGCGAATGCCGTGACCCCGCAACGGTTGTGGGCCAACCCCGACGGCGGCCTCAAGACCCGCCACTACTGGCAGCTGGAGCCGTCGTTGCGGAACATGGTGGCCGCGGCTCGCCGGGTCCGCCGACGAGCGCTGGCCGCGCAGGCGGCTGCCGCGACCGAGGAGTAAGCGAACAAGACAAGGGGCGCACCGGATTCCGGTGCGCCCCTTTTGTCTGGGCGCGGTACACGAACGAGCACAGCGTGATTCGGTTCGGTCAGGTCCTGGTGATCGGGGGGAGAACGTAGGTCTGGTCGAGGACTGCCTGCTGGGGCTCGTACATGCGCATGCCGGGGCGGAAGTCGCCGTCCGGGGCGGGGAGCCAGTTGGCGCGGGCTTTGGGGTCGACGGGCTCGGCGTGGCTGATGGTGAGCGTGAGCCCGCCGTTGTCGTCGTAGACGAGGCCGGGGGTGCGGTCGCCGATCGAGTAGCGGTCGATCGGGTTGGCGCACAGGTAGAAGTCCGGGGTCGAGTACATGGTGATCGACCAGAAGGCGTGGACCGGCGGGGTGGGGTCGAGGCGAAGAATATAGGTGTTCGCGCCGGTCAGCTGCTGGCCGGTGCTGTCGGTGTAGATCATCGCGTAGGCGGCCTCATAGGCGTGGTTGCCCCAGAGTCCGGCCTTGGCGGCTACGGCGCGAGCGATGATCCGCTGTGTCGGGTCGGTGATCTTGAAGTTCTCGTCGTCGACCGTGCCGATCTCGAAGAAGTCGATGTTGTAGTCGAAAAGGTGCAGCGTCAACTGCCAGCCGTTCTCTTCGGCGCCCGCCCCGCTCTTCGTCGCGTTGCTCAGTTCTTCCTGGCCCTCACCCAATCCGGCGCGCAGCGCGGACGCTCGGTCCGGGTCGAGGGACAGGTAGGGGGAGGCGCCCGCAGTCGTCAGGCCGATCGGCGCGAACGATTCCTGGAGCGCGAGATCGCGCTTCGCGGGAGGAAATGCCTGCGACCAGACGCGGACTTTCTCGAGGAACATCAGGTCCGGCGCGACCGTCGGATCCGGCGACGGAAGTCCGGTCGGCTGTGCGGCTCCGTCGGCGGCTGTCAACGTCAGCGCGTCCTGCAAGGCGTGCACGGCGGGGAGGTCGTCCTCGCCCGCGCAGGCCCAGCGGCCGGCGATCACGCCGACAACGGTGGGGAAATGGATGACCGTCGTGTCGTCGGGGGCGGTACCGGTCCATCCCGGCGGGACCAGGAGGTAGTCGCCCGCGCGGTTTCCGGTGGCCCGCGTGCCGACGTAGGCGAAGTTGTCGGTCCAGGCGTCGATGAACTGCATGACGTAGTACCGATCGCCGGCGTCCGGCACATGGAAGGTCAATGGACCGACTGAGAGGTCGATCAGGGCGATCGAGTACACGGTGTCGTTGTTGATCGAGACGAAGGTCGCCGAGGCGCCGGCGAGGGTGCGGGCATGGGCGAAGTCGTTGAACGGCGTCGCGGGGATATCGCCGATGCCCTCATGGAGCAATCGCTCGATCGAATCGAGGTTGAAGACCAGCGGGAATCCATACAGGTAGGCCTGTGCGGTCAATTCGGGCACGTTCTGATCCGGCATGCGCGCTCCTCGTCTTCGCGTCCATGTCGCGCGACCATGATCGGACCGCGCGACACCAGCATCCGCCGATACTCGGGCGGCGCACATCGCCCGGAGCGGGTGAGATCGCTGCTCGCCGGTTCGGTGGTCAGGCTGGTCAGGCGCGGATCATGGCGCGGGCGCCCGCGGTGAGCTCGGTCGCGGTGGGGGCGTTGTCCGGGTCGATCAGCCACTGCAGGAGCAGGCCGCCGATCATCGTCTGCAGGATCGCGCCGACATTGCTGTCGCCGTTGCCGAAGGCTTCGGTCAGACCGCTCCGGGCCCGCCCCTGCGCGTGGGCGAGTTCGGTGCGCAGCTCGGGCGAGTGCAGTGCCTGGTTGAGGCATTCGGCATTGGCGTGCCACAGCGGCGCGTTCTCGACGAACGAGGTGATCAGGCTGTGCCAGAACGCTTCGAGGCGGGCGGTGGGATCGGCCGGATCGCTCGCGGGCAGCGCGTCGAGGATCTGCGTCACCGCGCTCGCGCTCGATTCCAGCATCGCCTGTTGGAGCAGCTTGTCGCGGGTGCCGAAGTGGTAGTTGATGGCCGCCAGGTTGGTGCCGGAGGCAGCGACGATATCGCGCACGGTGGTGCGGGCATAGCCGCGTTCGGCCAGGCACTGCTTGGCGGCTTCCAGAAGATCTTCGCGCGTTCCCACCCGCGCACGATAGCAAGCGGCGCATACGGCTGTTCGTGACATACGTTTCAAACAAACGTCAGTGACAAGTGTATGAAACGGATGTATGTTTCGACGATGACCTCTCGACGACGTATCTCCCCGTTCGAATCCAGCTTCTTCGGCACCGGCACGACCATCGGCAGCGTGCCGACCGGCGGGATGCCACTGTTTCTCGGCACCACGGTGCACGGCGTGCTCGATCCCGCGATCCTGCGGACAGTGCTCGACGAGCTCGCCGCCGCGCATCCGCTGCTGCGCAGCCGGGTGGTGACCGACGACGGCGTGGGCCATTTCGTCCGCGACGACGGGTTCCAGCCTCGGCTCGACATCGTCGAAGGTGGGGCAGCCGAGTATCTGGCGCTGGTCAACGGGCCGAGGGACTGGAGTGGCGGGCTGTTTCGCGCGTACCTGCTACGGGCGGGTCTGCGTCAGCAGATCGTGTTGGTCGTCCACCACGGAATCTCCGATGGCAGATCGGGATTCGCGTTGCTCGGACAGATGTGGCGGCGCTACACGGCGCACGCGACAGGTATCGCTGTGCCGGAGACGAATTCGGATCAGACGCTGCCCGAGGCTATGGATACCCGGCTGGCCGACGTGGTTTCGGTCGCGGCGGCTGAAGCATGGCTGGATGAAATCAGGGCGGGCGCGGCGTCGATGGGTCCCGAGGACGCGCCGCGAACACTGCCCCGCGACGGTTCCGACACCGATCCGCTCGGCCGATTCGCGATGCAACGCATCGAACTCAGCGCCGAGGAGACCGCCGGACTCGTGACAGTGGCACGCGCCCATGGCCTTTCGGTGACCAGCGTGCTCGCCGGTACGGCGCTGACCGCCTTCCGAACTCGTTTTCCCGAATCAGGCTCCTTGCCGATGTTCTGTGGGTACGCGGCCGACGTTCGCGCGGAATTCGACCCGCCGGTACCCGCCGAGACGGTCGTCAACTTCGCCTCCGGCGCGGGCGTCCTGGTCCACGCGACCGGCGAAACCACCCAGCTCGAACTGGCTCACTCGATCGAGACCGGCCTGCGCGCCGGCCTCGACCGCCGCGAACCCGCCCACTTCCCGCTCGCCGCCCAACTCGTCAACGACGAACTCACCGCCGCACTCCTCTCGGCACCTCCCACCATCGCCATCTCCAATATCGGCCGCCTGCAACCCCATCCGATCCCCGACGACATCGCCTTCGTCCGCGACGACATCTACGCCATGGGCCCGGCCATGCCCCCGAAGCTCACCACCTTCACCATCGGTGGCCGCCTCACCCTCCAACTCGAATACGACACCGCCCTCTACCGCCGAACCCACATGGAAAAGCTCCGCCTGACCCTCGTCGAACTCCTCCAAACCCTCGAGTGACACGGCCGGAGTTCCGCTTGTTCAGCGCGGTCGGTGTGGGGGTCAGTTGGGGGTTCCGTGGGCGAGTACTGCTTCGACGGTGCGGGTGGTGCCGTTGGGGGAGGTGACGTCGAGGCGGATCGGGTCGGCGGGCTTGCGGAGGTTGATGGCGGCGCTGAGGGCCTTGGCGGTGGTGATCGAGACGCCGTCGACCGCGGTGATCACATCGCCGATGCTGATACCGGCCTCGCGGGCGGGCTGGCCGTAGAAAGCCCAGCTCACCTGGGCGCCGGCGGGTCTGGCGTCGATGACCTGCACGCCGAGGGTTGCGGTGGGGCCGATGTGGACGGTGTCGGTCGGGGTTCCCGAACGGATCTGGGCCACGATGCGCATGGCGGTGTCGATCGGGACGGCGTAGCCGTTGGCCGGCCTGCCCTCGGCCCTGGCGTTCTCGCCGGAGGCCGCCGTGATCACCCCGACCACCGCCCCTGACGCGTCGGCCAGCGCGCCGCCGGACTGCCCGCCCATCACCGGCGCGGCGACCTCGACCATCCCCTTGAGCGCCTTGCGGGTCAGGTCGGCGGAGTTCATGGCGACGATCGTCGCGTCCAGATCGGTGATCGGACCGGCGACCGAGGTCGGCTCGCCGCCGTCGCCGCCCGCGTCACCGATAGCCAGCACATCCTGGCTGATCCGCAGGTCGGCGGAGGTGCCGAGCCGCGCGGCCGGTAATCCCGTGGCCCCTGCCAGCGACAGCAACGCGATGTCGGCGCCGGAGTCGTAGCCGAGCACGGTCGCCTCGTAGACGAGTCCGTTGGCGATATCGGTGACGCTCAGCGCCTCGGCGCCCTTGATCACATGATGACTGGTCAGAATCTGTCCGTCGGAGGTGAGCACGATCCCCGATCCGGCCGCCCCGATGCCGAAACCGGCCGCGTCGACGTCGATATTGACCAGAACCGATTCCAGCTGCCCCGCGACCAGCGCGGGGTCGAGCGGCACCAGCACGGGCGCCTGCGCCTGCGCCACGAACTCCTGCTCGACCAGGGCGAACTCCCCGCGATACCCGAGAAAGGCGCACACGCCGAGCAGCGCGACCAGCATCGTTACCAGCACTCGTCCGACACGCTTCACAGCACATGTCCTCTCTCGCGAGCCGACCAATCCATTGTGACCGGTTTTCCGCGTCCGCCGGTCTCGATACGGACGCGGTCGGGGCGCGGCCTACTTGGCAAAGCACGCATGCGGCTGTAGGCATGTAGCCATGAGCACCGCTGCCGCCTACGCCAAGCCCTCTCCTGACGGGGCCTTCGAAAAGGTCACGATCGAACGTCGCGAGGTCGGTCCCGATGATGTGCTGATCGATATCAAGTACGCCGGAATCTGCCATTCCGATATCCACACCGCGCGCGACGAATGGGGTGGCGCGCAGTACCCGTGCGTGCCAGGGCACGAGATCGCGGGCATCGTCGCCGCGGTCGGCTCGTCGGTGCGCAAGTACCAGGTCGGTGACCGGGTCGGCGTCGGCTGCCTGGTGAACTCGTGCGGGAAGTGTGTGCCGTGTCTGGCGGGCGAGGAGCAGTACTGCTCCAACGGTCCTACGTGGACCTACAACTCACGCGTCCCCGAAACCGCGCAGCCAGGCGGGTACACGATGGGCGGCTACTCCACCCAGATCGTGGTGGACGAGAGCTTCGTCGTCGCGATCCCCGAGGGCATCGGCCTAGACGTCGCCGCGCCGCTGCTGTGCGCGGGCATCACGCTGTTCTCGCCGCTGAAGCACTGGAACGCGGGGCCGGGCAAGAAGGTCGCGATCATCGGGATGGGCGGGCTCGGGCACGTCGGTGTGAAGATCGCGGCGGCGCTGGGCGCGGAGGTGACGGTGCTGAGCCAGTCGCTGCGCAAGCGCGACGACGGGCTGCGCATGGGGGCCCACCACTACTACGCCACCAGCGACAAGGAAACCTTCCGTCAGCTGCGCGGCCAGTTCGACCTGATCATCAACACCGTCTCGGCCGACCTGCCCATCGACAGCTACCTGCGCCTGCTCGCCCTCGACGGCACCCTGGTGATTCTCGGCCTGCCGGAGAACCCGATGAGCGTCACCGGGCGTAACCTCGCCGGTTTCCGCCGGTCACTGGCCGGTTCGATGATCGGTGGCGTGGCGCAGACCCAGGAGATGCTGAACTTCTGCGCTTCGCACGGGATCGGCGCGGAGATCGAACTGATCTCCGCCGACGAGATCGACTCCGCCTACGACCGCGTGGTCGCCAGCGATGTCCAGTACCGGTTCGTGATCGACACCGCCACGGTGTAGCTGTCCGGGTCGGCGGTACGCGCGCCGACGGGCTGGTGGGCGCTCGTCCTGGGTACCGTGACATCTGTGGTTGCCCAGGACGAATCCGCTGAACCTGCCGCACGGTCCGGCGACATGAGAAACCTGCCTGCCTTCTGGTCGGTGCGAACACCACCGCGCTGGCTGCCGAGGGCGCTGCTGTACATCGTGCTCGCGGTGGCCGGGTTGATCGCGGCGTTCTGGGTGCTCGGCAAGATGCAGGGCCTGCTGACCGTGCTGCTGGTATCGATATTCTTGGCGTTCGCGATCGAACCCGCGGTGAATTGGCTTGCCGCGCGCGGTGTTCGGCGCGGGGCGGGCACCGGCGCGGTGTTCCTGGCCTTGCTGGTGGTGATCGTCGCGTTCGTGTGGACGCTGGGCGCGCTGCTGGTCAACCAGGTGACCATGCTGGTGGCGAATGCCCCCGACTACGTCCAGGATCTGGTGAACTGGGTCAATTCGACCTTCCACCAGGATATTTCGGGTGACGACCTGACCAAATACGCCTCGGAGTGGAGTTCCACGATCGAGAAGTATCTGGTGGGTCTGGCCGGAAACGTCTGGGGCATCGGCACTGTCGCGATCGGCGCGCTGTTCCAGCTGCTCGGGGTGCTGTTGTTCACCTTCTACTTCGCCGCCGACGGCCCGCGTTTCCGCACCTGGGTGTGTTCGCTGCTGCCGCCGAGACAGCAGAAGCATGTGTTGCGGGCCTGGGACATCGCGGTCGAGAAGACCGGCGGCTACATCTATTCGCGGGCCCTGCTCGCGCTGTGCTCGGCGATCGCGCACTATGTCGCGCTGCGGGTGCTCGATGTGCCGTCGGCGTTCGCCTTGGCGCTGTGGGTCGGCGTCGTCTCCCAGTTCATCCCGACTGTCGGCACGTATATGGCCGGCGCGCTCCCGGTGCTGGTCGCGCTGGTGCACGACCCGATCACCGCCCTGTGGATCCTGCTGTTCATCGTCGCCTATCAGCAGTTCGAGAACTATGTTCTGCAACCGCGCATCACCGCGACCACTCTGGACATGCACCCGGCGGTGGCCTTCGGGGCGGTGATCGCGGGTGCCGCGCTACTCGGGCCGACCGGCGCTCTGCTGGCGATTCCCGTCACCGCCACGCTGCAAGGTTTCGCGGGCGCGTATGTGCGCCGCTACGAGGTCACCGAAGAGGTCGACGCGCCACCGTCGAAGAAGAAGCGCAAGAAGGCCGAGTCCGAAGCCACATCCGCCGACGAATAGGCAGCTCATGGCGATCCTGTTGTCCTTGGTGTCGATGTTGTCGACACTGTTCGGCGGTTTCGTCGCCATGCGGATCGGCGACCGCAAGCACCTGGTCCTCGGCTTGGCCGCCGGGGTGATGTTCGGCGTGGTCGCGTTCGACCTGATTCCCGAGGCGCTCGAACAGACCGACGGCATGTTCCGCGGTATCCCGTATGTGTTGATCGCCGCGGTCCTCGGCTTCCTCAGCCTGCACGTGATCGAGCGGGCGGTCGCCATCCATCGTGGCCACGAGCAGGAATTCGGTACGCACAAGCACGGTTTCGAGTCCGTCGGTCTCCTGGCCGCGGGCGGCCTGATCTTTCACAGCACCCTGGACGGTTTCGGCATCGGCCTCGGGTACCAGGCGGGCGCGGCGGTCGGCATGTCCGTCGCGATCGCCGTGATCTGCCACGACTTCGCCGACGGCTTCAACACTTTCACCATTCCCACCGTCTACGGCAGTGCCCGCAAACGCGCCCTCACCCTGTTGGCCCTCGACGCCGTCGCTCCCGTAGTAGGCGCCGTTCTCGGCACCGTGATCCACGTACCGGAGCACTGGATCGGCCTCTACATGGGCTACTTCGCCGGGTTCCTCCTCTACCTCGCCACCGCCGACATCCTCCCCGAAGCCCACGCGGGCCACCCCTCCCGATTGACCCTGTTGTGCACCCTCTTCGGTGTCGCCGCCATGTTCGTCGTCTCCGCCCTCAGCCACTGAGCAACATGAGGCGCGGCCTGACCGGTCACGGCGCGCGACGGCGGTAGCGTTCGCCGGATGGACACCCTGAACTCGGTGATCGTCGATATCAACGATGTGTTCTGGAACTGGCTGCTGATTCCGCTGGTCATCGTGGCCGGGGTGTACTTCACGGTGCGCACCGGCGTGGTGCAGGTGCGGATGCTGCCCGAGATGTTCCGGGTGGTCACGGAGAAGGGGCCGACGGCCGCCGACGGGAAGAAATCGGTATCGGCGTTCGGGGCCTTCAGTATCTCCGCGGCGGCGCGGGTGGGGACCGGCAATATCGCGGGGGTCGCGACCGCGATCAGTGTCGGCGGGCCGGGGGCGGTGTTCTGGATGTGGGCGATGGCCACGGTCGGCGCCGCGTCGGCGTTCGTGGAATCCACGCTCGCCCAGCTCTACAAGCGCCGCGAGAACGAGCCGGGGACTTTTCGCGGCGGCCCCGCGTACTACATGGAATACGGGCTGCGGCGTCGGTGGCAGGGGTTGGCGTTCGCGGTGATCATCACGGTGACCTTCGGGTTCGTGTTCAACGCGGTGCAGTCCAACACCATCGTGGCGACCGCGCGGGCGTCGCTGTCGGCCCTGGACGGTGACTGGTTCGCCCTGGTGGTCGGGCTGTGTCTGATCACGCTGCTCGGGCTGGTGATCTTCGGGGGCGTGCGCCGGATCAGCCACATCACCGAGGTGCTGGTGCCGGTGATGGCGATCGTGTACCTGCTGCTCGGCATCGCGGTGGTGGCACTCAACATCACCGACCTGCCGCGGGTGCTGGCCGATATCGTCGGCGGGGCGTTCGGGGTGCGTGAGGTGGTCGGCGGCGGGATCGGTACCGCGCTCGCGCAGGGTATTCGGCGCGGGATGTTCTCCAATGAGGCCGGGCTCGGTTCCTCGCCCAACGCGGCTGCGGCAGCGGATGTCTCGCACCCGGTGAAGCAGGGTCTGGTCCAATCGCTCGGCGTCTACTTCGATACCCTGCTGATCTGCTCGATCACCGCCTTCATCATTCTCACCACCGACCCCGACCTGTCCGAGCGGCGCAGCGCCGACCTCACCCAGAGCGCGCTGCAGGCGTCGCTGGGCGATTGGGCCGGGCACGTGCTCACCGCGGTGGTGTTCTTGCTCGCGTTCAGCTCGATGATCGGCAACTTCTACTACGGCCGCGCCAATATCGAATTCATCACCACGCGTCCACAGGTGCTCACCGCGTTCCGAATCCTGGTGCTGGTGGCCGTCTTCGGGGGCGCGCTCGGCTCGGTGAGCCTGATCTGGAATCTCGCTGATGTGTTCATGGGCGCGATGGCGCTGGTGAACCTGGCCGCGATCATTCCGCTCGGCGTCGTCGCTTTCCGTCTGCTCGCCGACTACCGCGCCCAGCGTGGCGCCGGCGAAGACCCCGTGTACGTGCACAGCGCCGACATCGCCGACCCGGCGGGCGTGCAGTGCTGGCAGGCAACGATTGCGTCGAGCTTGCCCGGTAAACCCACCCAGTAGTGGTAGGCATGGGAAATGGCGAAAACCTGGACCGAACCGGCTGAGATCGCGCTGCGCGCCGACGGTCAGCGCGTCGCTGATCTCGACACCGCGAGCACGCCGGGCTTCACCGGCGGCAAGCGCCTCGGCAAGGAACTGCTGGCCGAACGGGCCACGGTGCTGTCGGTCTTGCAGGAGAAGCTGTTCGCGCACGGTCGCACCGGTGGACAACACAGCGTGCTGCTGGTCCTGCAGGGTATGGATACCGCGGGTAAGGGCGGCATCGTGCGCCACGTCATCGGTTCGGTCGACCCGCAGGGCGTCGATCACGCGTCCTTCGGCGTGCCGACCGAGGAGGAGTCCCAGCACGACTTCCTGTGGCGCATCCGCAACAAGCTGCCCGCGCACGGTCAGATCGGCGTCTTCGACCGCTCCCAGTACGAGGACGTACTGGTGGTGCGGGTACACGAGCTCGTGCCGCAGGCGGAGTGGGAGCAGCGCTACGACCAGATCAACGCGTTCGAGAAAGAGGTCGCCGACGCGGGCACCACCATCGTGAAGGTCGCCATGTTCGTCTCCCTCGACGAACAGAAGCGTCGGCTGCGCGAACGGCTCGAGCGTCCGGACAAGTACTGGAAATTCAACCCCTCCGACATCACCGAACGCGCCCACTGGCCCGAATACCAGAAGGCATACCAGGCCGTTCTCGATCGCACCAACACCGATTACGCGCCCTGGTATGTACTGCCCTCCGACAACAAGTGGTACGCGCGCCTGGCGGTCACCGAGTTGCTGATCGCCGCACTGTCGCAGTTGGAACTCGATTGGCCGCCCGCCGACTTCGATATCGCCGAGCAGTTGCGCCGACTCGACGAATCCTGAAAACGAGCTTTGCGGAAACTCTCAGGTTCGGCCCGCATGATGTTCCCGGTGGGGAGCCAACGAGCGAAAGGCGTGTGACGACGGTGAGCACGGGCAAGAGTCCCTCCGGCAGGAATCCGCTGGCGGCGGCCGAGGCGGCCGACAAGAAGCGCAAGATCGCGATCCAGGTCGGTGTCGCCGCGGTCCTGGTGGCGCTGGTCGCGGCCATCGGCATCGGAATCGCCGTGAACAAGTCCGATTCCGACAGGGAATCGTCGACTACTTCGGCGGCGCAGTTGCCCGCGACCGGCGGGGCGGTCACCGAGACCGGCACGGTCGTGATCGGCAATCCCGATGCCAAGGTCAAGGTGCGCGTGGTCGCCGACCTGCAGTGCCCGGCCTGCAAGCAGTTCGAGGCCGCCAACGGGGAGGCGCTCGCCAAGGCGGCTGCCGACGGTACCGCCTCCGTGGAGTACCAGATCATCTCCTTCCTCGACAAGGCCTCGACCAACCAGTACTCCTCACGGGCGGCCAACGCGTCGTTCTGCGTGGCGAAGTCCGACACCACCAAGTACCAGTCCTGGTTGCAGACCATGTTCGAGAAGCAGCCCGCCGAGGGCGGCGCGGGCCTGAGCAACGACGAGCTCATCCAGATCGCCACCGACGCCGGGTACACCGATCCCGCCGTGGCGACCTGCATCAACGACAAGCCGTACAACGATTACATCCAGCAGATCACCCAGACCACGCTGCAGAGCGGCGTGAAGTCGACGCCGTCGGTGTACATCAACGGTCAGCTGAACCAGTCCGACGCGATCTTCACCGAGAACGGACTGGCCCCCGTGATCGCTGACGCGGCCAAGTGATCACCGCCCCCGCCCGCTCGGCCTGGCTGCTGCTGATCGCCGGGCTGGCGGGCTGGCTGGCGTCGTTCACGCTCACCGTCGAACGGTTCAAGCTGTTCGTCGACCCGAACTACGTCACCTCGTGCAGCATCAACTCGGTGCTGTCGTGCGGGTCGATCATGAAGACCGACCAGGCCGCGGTCTTCGGTTTCCCCAACCCGCTGATCGGCGTCGTCGGGTTCTCGGTGGTGGTGACCCTCGCGGTGCTGTCGGTGGTCGGTATCGGATTCCCGCGCTGGATCTGGGGCGGGCTGTGGATCGGGACCGTCCTCGGCATCGCCGGACTGTGCTGGCTGATCTTCCAGAGCCTGTACCGGATCAACGCGCTGTGCCCGTACTGCATGGTGGTGTGGGTGGCCGTGCCGGTGTTGTTCGCTGTGACCACGCAGGAGCTGTGGGGTCGCTCGCGTGGGGCGATGGGGATCCTCGCCGAATGGCGCTGGACCCTGGTGGTGGTGTTCTACGCGGTGGTGCTGCTGCTGGTGTTCCTGAAGTTCCAGGACTACTGGCTAAGCCTGGTCTGACATCGGCTTGGTGGCGTCCACATACTGCATGAAACGGTGGACGCGCTGGTCGATTTCGGTCAGGCCCGCCCTGGCGAACAGCTTCGGGAAGATGTCACGGTCGAACAGGCGTAGGCCGCTCAGGCTCGCGGCCAGGCTGCTCGCCGACCCGAAGAGGTTGTCCTCGGCGTAGCTGGTGCTGATCGCGATGCGGCCGCCGGGGGCGAGGACGCGGATCATCTCGCGGGTAGCGACCAGCGGGTCGGGGATCAGGTACAGGGCGCCGAAACAGCAGACGGCGTCGAAGGTTCCGTCGGCGAACGGCAGCGTGCGGGCGTCGCCGCGGACGTAGCCGACGCGGGGGCTCGCGTTGTCGACGGCGGCCTTGGCCAGCATCGGCGCGGAGTAGTCGAGACCGGTGACGAAACCGTCGCGGGTGAGATATTCGCTCAGGTATCGCGTGAAATTGCCTGGGCCGCAGGCAAGGTCGAGCACCTTCATAGGACCGCTCAGGCGCAGCCGGTCGACCGCGTCGCGGCGGTCGGTGCCGGTGGTCCGGCCGCTGGCGAGGTAGAACAGCGTGGGTCGCCACGCGTGCTCGTACACCGCCGCCAGCGCCGGGGCGTTCATCGTCTTGCGAGCGAGATTCACTGTCGTGCGACCTCGATGGTCATGCCCGCCTCGCGCAGCCGCGCGGTGAGTGCCTCGCCCATCGCCGAGGCGGGGGTGAGCACGCCCGCGCGCTCGGGCAGGGTGTCGAAGGCCAGGCTCAGGCCGCTCTGGCCGAGCAGCACGGCGGTGGCCTGGTAGCCGGGATCGCCGGTGCCGGAGAAGGTGGCCTGGTACTTGGCGCCTGAGCTGGTGCGGGCGAAGGTCTTCATGGTGAACCAGCCACTGCGGCGGGCCTTTTCGTTGGGGCCGGTGCCGGGCTTGGGCAGGATCCGGTCGAGCAGCTTGCGGCCGAGCGACACCCGCGACAGTGCCGCCTGCGACGCCATCACGGCCACCATGCCGCCGGCGATCCCCGCGGCGATCAGCGGCGCGGCGGGCGAGGCGCCCGCGTTCATCACCTCGCGGTAGCGGAACTGCTTGCCGTAGACCCAGCCGAGCAGGCCGTTGGTGCGGCGCACGACCTTGGTGTTGTGCGAGGCCATCACGAACGTGGTGACCCAGCCGTTCAGGCTGGGGTCGATGCTGTCGGCACGGGCCAGCGCCTGGTCGGACTGGCGGCCGACATCGGGTTCCATGCTGCGGTCCGGGCTCAGCGAGTACGGGTGGGCCAGGATCTTGCCGCGCGTGGAATCGGCCGCGACATCCTCCATCATGGCGCGTCCGGAATCGATGGTGCCGCCGCTCATGCCGCCCTTGAGGTAGGCGACCAGGGTGGTGTCCTCGAGCTCGCCGGTGTTGTCGGCGAGGGTGGCGCGGTAGATCTCGTACACGCTCAGATCCGATGGAATCGAGTCGTAGCCACAGGAATTCACGATCTTGGCGCCCGAGTCCACTGCGGTCTGCTCGTACTTCTCGATGGCGTCGTGGATGAACAGCGGCTCACCGGTGAGGTCGGCATAGTGGGTGCCCGCCGCGGCGCACGCGCCCAGCAGCGGCATGCCATAGCGCAGGTACGGGCCGACGGTGGTGACCACGACCTTGGTGCGCTCGGCCATCGCCGCCAGCGAGGCGGGATCGCTGGCATCGGCGACGACGAGTTCCCATGCCGCGGCGGCCGGGCCGAGCTCGTCGCGGGTGGCGGCGAGCTTGTCTGCCGAGCGACCCGCCAGGGCGATCTTGGCGTCGGCCGGGGCCGCGGTGAGCAGGTATTCGGCGGTGAGTTTGCCGACGAAACCCGTTGCGCCGAACAGGATCAGGTCGAACTCGCGGTGCTGCGGCATTGCGCGCCTTTCGAAAAGGTGATCAGGGCTTGGTGGCTGGTGCGCTCGCCTTGCGGGCGCGGGTCTTCTTCACCGGCTTCGGTGGATGAGTAGTGAGCCAATCGCGGTGGGCCAGGCCGAGTTCGGTGATCGGCGGATCGCCGTAGAGCCATTCCCTGGCGATCAGATGCCAGTTGTTGGTGCTGTCGAGCTGGCCGAGCATGCCGAAGGTGAGGAAGTCGGCGCGGCGGGAGAACAGGTGCTCCGGCGGCAGGTTCTGCTGCTTCATGCCGGTGAACTCGCTGGCCCTCGGGTCGACGGCGAGCAGGAACGCGCCGCTGGCCAGTTCGGGGGTGATGGTGAGCTCCTCGTCGACCAGACACCATTCCGAGGCGGCGAGCACGTATTCGAGGCATTCCTCGGCGCCGATCTCCTCGGGCGAATCGATCACGCCGCGGTCGATCATCAACTGGCGCAGGTCTTCGGCGCGATCCTCGGCGGCTGCGCGCAGGCACTGGATTTCGAAGCCGACCAGCTTGGGATCCATCCGGTTGAACAGCCCGAAGTCGAGGAACGCGACCCGGCCGTCACGAGCTAGCAGCACATTGCCCGGATGCGGGTCGCCACAGAACTCGTTGAAGCTGAACAGTGAGCCGACATAGAAGCGGTAGATGATCTCGCCGACCCGATCGCGTTGCGCTGCAGGCATTTTCCGGATCTCGTCGAACCCGTCGCCGTCGATGAACTCGCTGACCAGCACGCGGGTGGTCGACAGCTCGGGCACCGAGGAGGGCACCACGATGAACGGGTGTTCGCGGTACAGGTGCGCGATCTCGGCCTGGGTGGCGGCCTCGGCCTGGTAGTCGAGTTCGCTCTCCATGTTCAGTTTCAGCTCGTCGAGCACCGCGGGGGTGATCCACGGCATCGCCGAGGCCAGCACCCGGCGGAACATGGTGAGGTTCTTCAAGTCCGCGCGCACGGCAGCGTCGACCCCGGGGTACTGGACCTTCACCGCGACGGCGCGGCCGTCGTGCAGGGTGGCCCGATACACCTGGCCGATCGAGGCGGCGGCGATCGGCTCCGGATCGAATTCGGCGAAGATCTCCGCCAGCGGAGCACCGAAATCCTGCTCGATCACCGCGCGCATGGACTCGAACGACACCGTCGGCGCCGCGTTGCGCAGCACGGCGAGGCGCTGCTGGAACCGCTCACGATGATTCTCGGGCACCAGATCCAGATCCAGCACCGACATCATCTGGCCGAGTTTCATGGCCACGCCCTTCATGGTGCCGAGCACCATGACCACCTGTTCGGTGGTGCGGATCATCGACTCCTCGGCCATCCGTGCGCGCACCGCCTCCGAGCGGCCGCGCATCGAGAGTCTGGTCTTCTTCGAGCGGATGACCGAACCCGCCGCGACCGCCCCCAGCTTCGTCCCGCGGGCAAGCCGGGAAGTCGGCACGTTCTTCGCCATCGAGGTACCTCCGTTGGTGCCGACGTGCGCGGCGGTGTCGACGCGCAGCGTCACACGACCACCCGCGGTGACGCAAGCCACAGCGCCCCGCTCGGTTCAGCGTAGCCAACCGCGCGGCGTTGTCGAGCCCGGCTCCCTCGAAGGGAGGGAGAGCCTGGTCAGGGTGTCTGCGGCGGCATCTCGGGCAGCGGATGCGGCTGTGCGGTGAAGATCTCGGGTGAGCCGCCCGCGCGGGCCATGCCCTCGATCGCGCTCCAGGCCATCATCGTGAGGTAATCGATCACGTCCTGGCGAGGCATGGCCTTGTCGGTGGTGGTCCACCAGTGGGTGGCCAGTTGGATGCCGCCGACCAGCACGTACGACCACAGCATCGCGCCCTCGGTGCGGATGCCCTTGGCGCCCGCCCGATCGACGAGCACGGTGGTGACCACCTCGGCGAACAGCCGCTCGAACTCCGCCAGCGAGGACTTGTCGCCCGCGGCATTGCTCATGATGAACCGGTAGACCTCGGGGTCGTCGTCGACGGTGCCGACGTATTCGGTCATCGCGGCGCGCACCAGCTGGTACTCGTCGGCGTCGAGGCTGATCGCGCCGTACACCCGGGGCAGCAGGGTGGTTTCGATGAAGCGCTGCATGGTGGCGTGGACCAGGTCGTTCTTGTCGGCGAAGTAGCGGTACAGCACGGTCTTGGACACGCCGATCTCGGTGGCGATCTCGTCCATGCCCGCCTGGCTGCCCCGCGCGCGGATGGCGTTGAGGGTGCCGTCGACCAGCTCCTCGCGGCGGTCGATCTTGTGCTGCCGCCACCGACGTTTGCGGCCGTCGGCTTGGCCGCCGCCGCGCACACTGGCTCGGCTCGACTGCTCGCCGATCTCGACAAGGTCTTCGGTGGACAGAACAGCCCCCTTGTGATCGATGTTGGCGTCTTTAGTCAACAGCTTAGGCGCGCCGGTGTGGGGTGGCGCTCCTTTGGGCCACGTTGGGGCATTTACCACACTCCGGTGCTTACGCGCGCGTACGAAAACCAGGCGGTTCGCCGTGTCGTGGGGGCCGCCACGCGGGGTTGGCGGCGGCGCACTCGCCGCGCGCACAGCAGAATGGGGGCTATGGAGAAATCTCCCGGCAACACGGCGGTTCTCACGCCGCGCACCGAGCCCGCCGCACAGCCCGCCGGCTTCGCGGTGATGACCGACGAGGCGGGCAAAAAACGTGACCTGTTCAAGATGAAGGCGCTGGCGACCAGTTTCCTGGTCGTGGCCAGCGTGATCTACCTGTTGTGCCGCTGGCTCGAATCGCGTGGCGGCGGTGGCGAGTGGGTGGGCTATGTCCGCGCGGCCTCGGAGGCGGGCATGGTCGGCGCACTGGCCGACTGGTTCGCTGTCACCGCGCTGTTCAAACACCCACTGGGTCTGCCGATCCCGCACACCGCGATCATCCGCAAGAAGAAAGACCAGCTCGGCGAGAGCCTCGGCGCCTTCGTCGGCACCAACTTCCTCGCTCCCGATGTGGTCTCCGCCCGCCTGGACTCGGCGCAGATCTCGCTGCGCGTCGGGCGGTGGATGGCCGATCCGGCGCACGCGGTCAGGGTGGCGAAGGAGAGCGCGACGATCCTGACCGCGGTGGTCAACACCCTGCGCGACGAGGACGTCGAGCAGATCATCGACAACACCATCGTCAAGCGGATCGCCGAACCGCTGTGGGGGCCGCCGCTGGGTCGGGTGCTCTCGGAGATGATCGCCGACAACCGGCAGCGGCCGCTGATCGATCTGCTGGCCGAGCGCGCGCACCAGTGGGCGCTGGGCTCACAGGACACGATCGATCGGATCGTGGTGCGCGATGCGCCGCAGTGGGCGCCGAAATTTGTCAATACATTGTTGTCGGAGCGAATTTATCGGGAACTCGTCGAATTCACCTGGAAGGTGCGCTCCGATCCCGATCATGAATTGCGCAAGGCTGCCGATCGCTTTCTCCAGGATTTCGCCGATGACCTGCAACACGACGACGCGATGATCGCCAAGGCGGAGAAGGTCAAGGCCGAGATCATGGGCCGCGAGCAGATCACCGGAATGGCCGAGGCTACGTGGCGAGCGGCGAAGCGGTTGATCTTGGAGTCGGCCGAAGATCCTGATTCCACACTTCGGCGCAAGGTGGCCGAAAATGTGCAACAGCTCGGCGAGCGCCTCCGTGACGACCCGGAGATGCGTGGCAAAGTGGACGGGTGGATCGATCGCGGTGCTCGCTATCTGGTCGGCAACTACTCCGCGGAGATCACGACACTGGTGACCGATACGGTCGCGCGCTGGGACGCCGACGAGGCGAGTAGGAAGATCGAATTGCAGGTCGGTCGGGATCTGCAATTCATCAGAATCAACGGCACGGTGGTCGGCTCACTCGCCGGCCTGGCGATCTACACCGTCTCGCAGCTGCTGTTCCACTGAACGACCTGGTAGCCGGAGCTGCGCACGTGTCAGCCGACCGGGTGCTAACTGTAGTGCTTGCAATAGCTAGCACCCTGTTCTACTATTGGCCTTACAACGCCAGAAGGTGAGCGATGACAGACCAACCCGAGAGTCGTGTAGCGCACGCGGCTCAAGATATCGGAGGTTTCATCAGGGCACAGCGCGAAGGTGCGCAGGTGTCCCTGCGTCAGCTCGCCGCTCTGGCGGGGGTAAGTAATCCGTACTTGAGCCAAATCGAACGCGGATTACGTAATCCCTCCGCCGAAGTACTCGGGCAGATCGCCAAGGCGCTGCGAGTTTCCTCGGAGGTGTTGTATGTGCGGGCAGGATTTCTGGAACAGCGCCCGCACAGCCCGGTCCGTGACGCCCTGCTGGCCGACACTTCGGTGTCCGAGCGGCAGAAGCAGGTGTTGCTGGAAATCTATGAGTCGTTTCGCCGGGAAAACGGGGAAGAAACCGGCTCAGGGGGGACCGAACGAGACAGTGACGTTTCGTTCACGACAACTGACACTCCGCCACACCAGGAGAATGAAGACTGATGACCGAAAAGACCGCCACTGTCACCAAGCCGCTGTTCGCCACCGTCGGCGCCGGTGACGCCATCTACGCCGCCGTGAACGACGTTGTCGCCGACGTCCGCGGCCGCGTTGTCGCCACCGATGCCAAGACCCGCGTCGAAGAGGCCCGCGAGCGCATCGCGAACGTGCCCGCCGACGTGCAGGCCCAGTTCGACACCCTGCGCGACCGCATCTCCGGCCTGCCGTCGGAGCTGCCGGAGGATCTCGCCGAACTGCGCGAGAAGTTCACCCCCGAAGAGCTGCGCAAGCTGGCCGAGCAGTACTACCGCCAGGCGCTCGACATCTACGCCGATCTCGCCGTTCGCGGCGAGGAGACCGTCGACCGACTGCGTGCCAACCAGGCCGTCGACGAGCAGATCGGTCGCGTCGAGACCCTCTACAAGGATGCGTCGGCTCGCGCCGAGGACGCCCTGACCAAGGTCAACGACCTGCTGGGCCGTACCAAGGCCGAGGCCGAGGCTGTGGCCGACAAGGTCGAGGCCGTCGTCGATGCCGAGGTCGTCGCCGTTACCACCGAGCCTGCTCCGGCCGAGCCCGCCGCCGCGGCGCCGGCTCCGGCCCCGAAGAAGGCTCCGGCCGCCAAGAAGGCCGCTCCGGCCAAGAAGGCCGCGCCGAAGAAGATCTGATTCGCCTTCGCGCATCACCGCTGACAGCGGCCCCGTACACCAGGTGTGTGCGGGGCCGCTGTTCGTATGATGGGGGTGTGAACATGGTGAATGGGATGACCTCGCTGATTCTGCTGATCCTGTGGATCGGCGCCTTCGGCGCGACGGTGTTCGCGCTCATTCACGCTGTGCGTCAGCGTTCGGATGCCTTCACCGCCGTCGACAAGATGACCAAGCCCATCTGGCTGGCCATTCTCGGCGGTGCGCTGGTGTTCCTGCTGATCGGCATCGGTGGGCTGGGGATGCTGTCGTTCATCGCGATCATCGCGACCGGTGTGTACCTGGCCGACGTGCGTCCGAAGGTCGATGAGGTGCAGCGCGGCCCGCGCTGGTAAAAAAGCTTGCTCGGAAGGGCTCGCGGGTGAGTGGTACGCGGTGTTACTGTATCTGTCAGTAACACAAAGGAGTGTGCCGATGCGCGCAAAGTTGCCGACGGCTCTGGTGAACCTGGTCGGCCGGGTATCCACCGTGGTCGAGACCACCCTCGCGGCCCACCGGGCCGACCTGCGGACACGGACGCACGGGATCGCGGCCTTCGATCCGCCGCGGATGCCCTGCGAGGTGATTCCGGTGGTCACCGCGGATGGCGCTCGCCTGCGGGTGCACGCCTACGGCCCGGTCGACGCGCCCGTCATCGTGTTCGCCCACGGCTGGACGTGCTCGCTCGAGTACTGGAACGCCCAGATCAACGCCTTCGCCGGCGAGTACCGCGTGGTCGCCTACGACCAGCGCGGCCACGGCGAGAGCACCAACGGTTACGCCCGCCCGAGCACGAATCTGCTCGCCGACGACCTGTGTGACGTGCTCGACGCCGTGTTGCTGCCGGGTCAGCGCGCGGTGCTGGCCGGGCACAGCATGGGCGGGATGACGCTCATCGCCTGGGCGGGCCGCTACCCCGAGCGCGTCGCCGAGCAGGCCGCCGCGGTGATCCTCACCAATACCGGCGCGCACTCGCTGGTCGAGGTGTCGACCATGGTTCCCGGTCTCAACGTGCCGCTGCGGATTCTGCGCGGCCGGTCGATGCCGACGCCGGACTGGCTCGGCAGGCTGATCCTCGGCACCCCGGTGGTGTTCCCGCCGATCAAGCCGGTGCGCTGGATCTTCGCCCGTCAGGTGATGACCCTCGACACCTCGCGCGAGAAGCTGGACTACGCGCTGTCGGTGGTGCGCGGCTGTCCGATGATGACGCGTTCGCGCTATGGGTTCCTGCTCACGGCGCTGCACCTGGGCGATGACGCGAAGAACTTCTCGGTCCCGACCACCGTGCTCGCCGGCGACCGCGACGACATGACCCCCGCGATCCACGCCGAGCGCCTGGCCGCGCTGCTGGCGGAAGCGGGCACGCTCGCCGGGTTCAAGGTGCTGCCGACCGGGCACCTGGGCAACGTCGAACGCTTCGACCTGTTCAATGCCGAAGTGGCCCAGGTACTCTCCGCCGTCCGCGAGCCCGTGCGCGCCCTGGCCTGATCGCCTGCGAGAATCGGCGGATGAGTTCTACCGCTGTGACCTCGGACGACCGTCGGTTCGTGCTGACCCTCGGCTGCCCGGACCGGCCGGGCGTCATCGCCCGGATCTCCTCGTTCATCGCCGAATTCGGCGGCTCGATCGTGGAGGCCGGGTACCACTCCGACGGTGACATCGGGTGGTTCTTCACCCGGCAGGCTGTGAAGGCCTCGACGGTGCCGTTCGCCATCGACGAGCTCCGGGAGCGCTTCGCCGAGGTGGCCGCCGAGTTCGGTCCCGAGACCGATTGGCAGCTCCACGATTCCGGTGCGCCGCGGCGGGCGGTGCTGCTGGTGAGCAAGGACGGGCACTGCCTGCACGACCTGCTCGGACGCGCGCAGGCCGGTGAGCTGCCCGCGACCATCGAGGCCGTGATCGGCAACCATCCCGACCTCGCGGGGATGACCGAGGCGCACGGGGTGAAGTTCCACTACGTGCCGTTCCCGAAGGACCCGGCCGAGCGCGGTCCGGCCTTCGAGCAGGTGCGCGCACTCGTCGACTCCCATGATCCGCACGCGGTGGTGCTCGCCCGGTTCATGCAGGTGCTACCCGCCGAGCTGTGCGAGTACTGGGCCGGGCGGGCGCTCAATATCCATCACAGCTTCCTGCCCTCGTTCGTCGGCGCGCGGCCCTATCACCAGGCGTACGCGCGCGGGGTGAAGCTGATCGGGGCGACCTGCCACTACGTCACCGCCGAGCTGGACGCCGGGCCCATCATCGAGCAGGACGTGATCCGGGTCGATCACGCCGACGACGTGCGCGACATGGTGCGCCAGGGCCGTGACATCGAGCGGGTCGTGCTCGCGCGCGGGCTGCGCTGGCACCTCGAGGGCCGGGTGCTCGTGCACGGTCGGCGCACGGTCGTCTTCGAGTGATCTACAGGTCGTAGAACGGTGCGGCGTAACGGAATTCGCCGGTGACGGCGGAGTCGTAGGCCGTGAGCGGGCGGACCTGGAAGTACGGCCCCCATTCGGCCTCGTCGGGCACGATGCCGAGGCGCGCGCCGGGGACGAAACCGAAGCGGGCGTAGTAGTCGGGGTCGCCGACCAGGCCGACGACCGATTCGTCGAGGGCATCGGCGGCGCCGAGGGCGGCGTGGACCAGCGCCGAGCCGACGCCGGACTTCTGATTCTCCGGATCGACGCCGAGCGGGCCGAGCGCCAGCACGGGGAACGGACCGATACCGGCTCTGGTGAGACAGATGTGCCCAACAACGGTGTCGTATTCGAGCGCGACCAGTGACAGCGTCGGCATCCACGACTCGTCGGTGCGTAGCGTTTCGACGAGGGCGGGTTCGGGTGGTTCGGTGACGGCCGGATCGCCCGCGTAATGCGGGGCGAAGGCGGCGCGGTGAATCGCGGCGATCGCCACCGCGTCCGCTGGGGTCTCGCGACGGATCAGCACAGGCTTAAGTCTCCAGGATTTGGGTACGGGAGCGCAATGATGTGCGGTCGCCGATGTCCGGATACGTCGATGCCCTCTGCGCCGGACGGTGCCGCGCGTATGCCATGCTCGGCAAATGACTTCCGCGCCGCTGACCCGGGCCGCCGTGGCCGACATGATCGACCACACCCTGCTCGCTCCGGAAGCCACACCGGCCGAGGTCGACGCGTTGATCGCCGACGCGCGCAAACTCGGGGTGTACGCGATCTGTCTGTCGCCCTCGATGCTGCCGGTACGCGCGCCGGGACTGGTGGTGGCCACCGTCGCCGGCTTTCCGTCCGGCAAACACCACTCGCTGGTGAAGGGCGCCGAGGCGCGGCTGGCCGTGGATCAGGGCGCCGCCGAGGTCGACATGGTGATCGACGTGGGCGCCGCGTTGGCCGGTGACTTCAATGCCGTTCTCGCCGACATCATCACCGTGCGCGAGGCGACCAGGGAACGGGCCGTGCTCAAGGTGATCATCGAGTCGGCCGCACTCACTGACGAGGCGATCGTCGGCGCGTGCCGGGCGGCCGAGCAGGCGGGCGCCGATTTCGTGAAGACTTCCACCGGTTTTCATCCGGCGGGCGGTGCGAGCGTGCACGCGGTGCGGTTGATGGCAGAGACCGTCGGCGGGCGACTCGGGGTGAAGGCCAGCGGCGGAATCCGCACCGCCGAGGACGCCGCCGCGATGATCGAAGCCGGGGCTACGCGGCTCGGGTTGTCGAAATCGGCCGCCGTCCTCGCCGGATTTCCCGAGTAGTCACCGCCTCGCAGGATCAGCAGGTGAACTCGGACTGCTGGCCGGACGGGGCGCTCTCGAGTGCGGTCTTGCCACCTGAAAGGTGCACGTTCACACCGTCATCGGTGACCTTGACCTCCTGCGCGCGCAGGCCGAGCGGATAGCTCTGCAAGCTCTGGGTGAAGGTCTCGACGATGCCCTGCACGAGGTCGGTGGGCAGGCCGATGCCGAGTAGCTGCGCCGACTTCGTCTCCACGACGATGTTGCCGTCGCGGACCAGCGGCTGCACCTCCAGTTGGGCGAGGCCGCCGAGTACATCGAGAGTCAGCACTCCGGTGCTCGCCGACGAGCTCACGCCGCTGACCATGGTGCCGAGGGTCTCGCGGATACCGTCGTTGTTCCAGGTCACATCGGCGGTGGAGCTGTCGATGGTGCCGCCGCCTCGGCCGCGGTCGACGAGTTCGATGTCGTTGAATTTCGCGTGCACGACCATTCCGACAGCGGGGCCGAACTGGTTGTCCTCGCTGTCGACGGTGATCGTGCCGACCTTGCCGTCCGCATACGACAGCAGGATCGGGCGCAGGCCGAAGCCCACGTCGATGCTCGAGCCCATCTGCTGCTCGAACGCGCCGCTGATGCAGCTCGAGATCTTGTGCCGGGCATAGGCTTCGGTTCCGGCGATGGCCGCGACGAGTAGAGCTGCGACCACGGCCAACGCGATCACCAGAGAGCGCCGACCGATCCTGGGGCGTGGGGAGTTCTGTGTGGTCATGGCATCGGATTCTTCCCGATCTTTCTGTGTCCGCTCTGAGGACGTGGTGAAAGCCTTCACAGCAAAATGTGACCTGGCGCACTGGGCCGGGCGTAACCTGGACCCATGACTGGCGAGGACGCGCGCCGGGTGGCGGGGACAGCGGATCATCGGTGGCGGGTGCTGCGGCGCCTCGCCGGGCGGCACGCGGGCTTCTTCACCACGCGTCAGGTGTTGCGTACCGGCTGCGAATCGCAGGTCAGGGCGGCCCTGGGGGACGGGTCGGTGACCAGGGCGGGGGTCGGGATGATGCGGCTGGGGCAGTGGCGGGTGGGGCCGCTGGACGAGTACGCGATGTGGGCGGCGTGGTTCGACGGCGCGGCGGCGGTGTCGTATCAGAGTGCGGCCGAACTCCATGGGCTCGGCAGGTTGCAACCGCGATTTCTGCATCTGTCGGTGTCGGCGGGTCGCCCGCCCGTGACGCCGCGGCTGGTGCTGACCCGACGCAAGCTCTGCGGGGCGGACGTGGAGTCGGCCGGGCCGTTTCTGGTGACGACGCCGGTGCGGACGGTCCTCGATCTGGCCGAGACCGAGATCTCGCAGTCGGCATTGGACGAGGTGGTGGCCGACGCGGTGGCGATCCACCGGTGCGATACCGACGAGATCTGGTGGGGTGGGCAGCAATTGGCGCCGCGCGCGTCGACGCGGGTGCGGCGGGCGTTAAGCCGGGTGTGACGGGGCGACGACGTCCCAGGGGACCGACAGCACGCAGTCGCGCATTCGCCGGTGATACGGGCGAAGGGGGAAACCGTTGGCGCGCAACATCTGCGCAGCTTCTCGCCAGCGGACGCGGGGGCCGTACGGCGCCATGGCCGCGGATCGCTCCCAGGCCTGGTCGGCCGCGGTGAGCAGGGTGTGGATCCGTTCACCGGCAATGTTGCGGTGGATCAACGCTTTCGGCAGGCGTTCGGCGATGTCGGAGGGTCGGTCGACGGTGAAGGGATCCCAGGCCAGCGTCAGGGAGAGCGGGCGGTGGCGGTCGAGCAGCACCCAGGCGCAGCGGCGGCCGAGTTCATCGCAGGTGCCGTCGACGAGCAGGCCGTCGGGAGCCAGATTGGACTGGATTCGAGACCACGCGTCGGGGACGGCGTCCTCGGGGTATTGACGCAGGACGTTGAACGCGCGGACGAGGGTCGGTCGCAGACCGGCCAGTTCGAAGCCGCCCCGGGCGAAGCGGACGCCGTCGCGGGGTTCGACGACGCGGGCCGGGTCTATTTCGAGACCGACCACCTCGAGGTCGGGGCGGACGGTGCGCAGGCGAGCGGCCAGCTCGAAGGTGGTCCAGGGGGCGGCGCCGTAGCCGAGGTCGACAACCAGGGGCGTGGTGGCCTCACGCAGTGTCGTGCTGACGAGTTCGTCGTTGACGAGCCAGCGGTCGCTGCGGCGTAGGCGGTTGACGCCCGTGGTGCCGCGGGTGATGGTGCCGACCGGCGGGACGGCCTTGCGGCTCGGGGCCACGGGTGGGTCAGACGGTCTTCTCGGCGGATTCTCGATCCAGGTAGCGCAGGGTTTCCTCCTGCTCGGCGCGGAACAGGTCGACGAGATTCACCAGCATCAACTGCTCCAGGCGCGGGCCGACCATGGGGATGAAGACCTTGGCGGTGGGGGAGAAGCGCATGGTGGCGCCGGTTTCGGTGGGGAAAAGGCGGATGGTGCCGGTGAGGCTGCCGGGGCCTGCGGGGATCGAGGCGGAGAACTTGCCCTCGGTCTCGTCGTGGTCGAACGGACCCCAGCTCTCCTTGCGAGTGATCACCATGTCCTTGCGCATGACGGTCTGGGCGATCTCGGGGAGCATCTCGCGGGGCAGTGTGTGGTGCAGGACCACGTCGATGCCGTCATCGGAGACGTCGAGGCTGACCACTTCGTTGTTGGGCGCGTACTTGCGCATTTCGGCGACGCGGGCTTCCCAGTAGTCCCTGCTCTGGAGGGCTGCGTACAGCTCTTCGGTGGTGTGCAGGGGGTAGCGAGCGGAGTAGTCCAGTCTGCGTGCCATGGCAGGACACGTTACGTGGTTGGGGTGTGGGCGGCGGGAAGTGGTGGGTTGTCTGTGCTCGGTCCTATAAATCGATGCCGACGGTTACCGGTTCCGGCTCCAACGTCACGCCGAACCTTTCCTGAACGCCCGCGCGGACGGTGCGGGCCAGAGCGACGATGTCGGAGGCGGTCGCGGCGCCGCGATTGGTCAGGGCCAGGGTGTGCTTGGTGGACAGGCGTGCGGCGGCGGCGTCACCGGGGAAGCCCTTCGCGAAACCGGCTCGTTCGATGAGCCAGCCGGCCGAGAGCTTGGTGCCGTCGGGTGCGGGATAGGTGGGCACGGTGACGTCGTCGCCGACGTGCGCGGCGATCGCGGCCAGTACCCGCGGCAACCGCTCCTCGGTGACGACCGGGTTGGTGAAGAAGGAACCGGCACTCCAGGTGTCGTGATCGGCCGGGTCCAGGACCATGCCCTTGCCTGCCCGCAGGCGGAGCACTTGCGCGCGCACCTGCTCGACGGGCAGGGTCTCGCCGTCGCCCGCGCCGAGCGCCTTCGCCAGTTCGCCGTAGCGCAACGGTGCGCTCATCCCACTCGGATCCAACGCGAACTCGACCGCGAGGACCACGGCGTCGTCGCTGTGCTTGAGCACGCTGGTCCGGTAGCCGAAGCCGAGTTCGGCGGGCTCGACCCAGCGCACGTCCCCGGTCTTGCGATCGAGCATCCGCACCCGGCGCAACAGCGACGCGACCTCGACGCCGTAGGCGCCCACGTTCTGTACCGGCGTCGCGCCGGCCGAACCCGGAATCCCGGACAGGCACTCCAACCCGCCCAGTCCGGCCGCGACGGTCGCCGCGACGACCTCGTCCCAGTTCGCGCCCGCCTCGGCCACCACGCCGTCGGCGCTCAGCTCGACACCGGTCGTGCCGACCCGGACGACCACGCCGTCGAAGCCCGCGTCGTCGATGAGCAGGTTCGACCCGCCTGCCACCAGCAGGACCGCGATACCGGCCGCATCCAGGGCCTTCACCGTGGCCACCAGGGCCTCGGTGCTCGCGCATTCGGCCAGCAGCGCGGGCCCGCCGACCCGCAGGGTCGTCAATTCGGACAAACGCACCGAATCGCTGACCTTCGCGCCGGTATCGGCAAGCAGGTCACGCAGCTGATCGGAGGACACCACCCGTGTTGTACGCACGTCCGCAGACGGTACCGTGTCGAGCATGGCTACACCTCTGGCGTTCACTGCCGGCTACACGCATTCCGTCGATGCGGTGCGCGCCGCGTACTCCGACGAGCAGTACTGGAAGGCCCGGATCGCCGAGGTCGGCGGCCCCGGTGCCCGGCTCGACGCCTTCGCCGTAGACGGCGACCAGGTCCGCGTCCAGATGGTGCAGTCCATCCCCGCCGACCAGCTCCCGCCCGCCATCACCGCTGTGCGCCCCGGTGACCTGATCATTCCGCGCACCGAGACCTACACCGGCACCGGCGGCATCTTCGAAGCCCACGTGGACGGCGCCCCCGCGGTGGTCCGCGGCACGGTCACCATGGCCCCCGACGACGGCACCGGCTCCACCACCGCGATCAACGGCACCATCGAGGTGAAGATCCCGCTGTTCGGCGGCAAGATCGAGGCGGCCATCTCGGAGCACCTGATCGAACTCCTCGCCAACGAGGCCGCGTTCACCGAGGAATGGCTCAACCGCCAGTAGTGGTTGTGGTGAGACCGCGCTCACGGGGTGCGGGTCGATAGCTCGGCGTACATTCGATGCGTGAGCAAACATTCGGTAACCGGTCTGTTGCGCGCGCGAAAAAACGCGCGTCGTAGTTCGTCGGCACAGCGCCGTGACGTCGGCGTTCGTGGTGGTCGATCGGTGATTGCGGTGATGTTGCTGGCGGTGCTCGTCGTGCTCACCGGGTGCACGATCGACCGGCCGGGCAAGGACGCCGAGGCGGCGACGCCGGTCGCGCAGGTGACCATCGCGCCGACGCCGGGGGCCACCGACGTCGATCCGGTCGCGCCCGTTTCGGTGACGGTCGCCCACGGCACGATCGACCAGATCGCCCTCACCAATGCCGGCGGCAAGCAGATCCCCGGTCAGCTCAGCCCCGACCGCACGACCTACAAGGTCTCCGAACCGCTCGGTTACGGCGCGTCGTACACCTGGGCGGGGACGGCCATCGGGGCCGATGCGAAACCGGTCCCGATCGACGGCACCTTCACCACGATCAGTCCCCAATCGACCATCCCGGCCACGATCAACATCGGCGACGGCCAGCAGGTCGGGATCGGGGCGCCGATCATCCTGAAGTTCGCGGGGCCGGTCACCAATAAGGCGGCCGTGGAGAAGGCGCTCACCGTCACCACCGACCAGGGCACCGAGGGATCCTGGGCCTGGCTGCCCGACGACGACGGCTCGCGGGTGCACTGGCGTCCGAAGAACTACTGGACCCCCGGCACCACCGTGCACGTCGCCGCGAAGCTCTACGGCGTCGACCTCGGCGGCGGCGCCTACGGCGACTCCGATGTGAGCTCCGACTTCACCATCGGGCGCAGCCAGATCGTCATCGCGAACGCCCCGAGTCACCGCATGCAGGTCGTGCGCGACGGCGCCACGGTCTTCGACTTCGCGGTCTCCTACGGCGAAGGCAACGAGCCGCGCAATGTGACCCGCTCGGGCGTGCACGTCGTCACCGAGAAGTACGAGGACTTCATGATGTCGAATCCGCCGTACTACACCAACGTGCGCGAACGGTGGGCCGTCCGTATCTCCAACAACGGCGAATTCATCCACGCCAACCCCGAATCCCTCTCGGCCCAGGGTTCGTCGAACGTCACCAACGGCTGCATCAACCTCTCGCCCGGCGATGCTCAGGCCTACTTCCCGACCGCGCTCTACGGTGATCCGGTGGAGGTGACCGGCACCTCGATCGAGTTGTCCCAGGCCGACGGCGACATCTACGACTGGGCCATCGACTGGTCGACGTGGACGTCGATGTCCGCCTTGCCGGCCGGATAGATCCGACCCCTACCGTCGTGCCGCGGTGCGATGTCCACGGCACGACGGTTCGACCTGCTCTAGCGGCGGGGCAGGAGTAGGGCAGGGACGAGCGCCAGCGCGATCATGACGGGCGCGATCAGATAGGTGTGCTGGAACGCGTCGGCCAGAGCGGGGGCGAGTTCGGCTCGCTGATCCGCCGTCATGGCGTGCAGTGCCTGTAGTCCACCTGCGACCGGGAGCAGCGCGCCCAGTGTCACCGAGGCCACCGCCGTGCCGATCGCCATCGACGTGGTGCTGATCATGTTCAGCACCGTCGACCCGGCGGGCTGCTGCTCGCGGCTCAGCGGCCGGGTGGCCGTGGTCATCACCGGCATCATGGTTCCGCCGCCGCCCGCGCCCATCAGCACCATCGTCAGGCACAGCGCCCAGTACGGCGCGTCCGCGTCGAGTTGGACCACGAACAGCACGAACCCGGTGAGCGCCACCGTGATCGACACCGGCAGGTACCGGCCGGGCGGGATCCGATCGATCAATCTGCCCGCCACCTGCATCGTCGCGCCCGACGCCAGGGCGAACGGAATCCCCAAAGCGCCTGCCACCAGCGCTGACTCGTCGCGCACCACCTGGAAGTACAACGGCAGCAGCAACATCGAACCGAAGTAGCCGCTCGCGAACACCGCGAGCAGCACCGCGGAGGTGCCGGTGATCCGGTTGCCGAGCACGCGCAGATCCAGCAGCGGCACCGAGGTGGTCAGCGAACGACGCACGAACGCGGCGATCAGGCCGATCCCCGCCAGCAGCGGCACGAGCACCGCGGGGGTGGCGAACCCGGCACTCTCGCCCGCGGCGGTGACGCCGTAGATGACCAACGCCAACCCGGGCGACATCAGCAGCAGCCCGCGGATGTCGAGCGCCCGCGGCGGCTCCGGCGTGTCGTCGGGCACCACCCGTACCGCCAGCAGGAGCACCAACGCGCCCAGTGGCAGATTGATGAAGAACATCCAGCGCCACGACACCTCGTCGATCAGGTATCCGCCGATCACCGGGCCCAGCAGCGGGCCGACCAGAATGGCCAACCCGAGCGTGCTCATCAACTGCCCCAGCCGCTCTGGTCCGGCCGCGCGCAGCAGGATCGTCATGGCGACCGGCATCAACAGCCCGCCACTCGCACCCTGGATCAGTCGAAAAGCGATGAGCGACTCGATGTTCCACGACAGTCCGGCCAGCACCGAGCCGACAACGAACGCGCTGATCGCGATCAGATACAGCCGCTTGGCGCCGAATCGGCCGACCAGCCATGCCGAGGTCGGCACCACGGCGCCGAGGGCGAGCGAGTATCCGGTCGCGACCCACTGGATCGTGCTCAGGCCCGCGTGGAATTCCATCGACAACTTGTTGATGGCGACATTCACGATGGTCTGATCGAGCGTTGCCATGATCATGCCGACCACCAGGACCAGGGCGACCCGCATCGGAGTGCGGCTGGTGGTCGGTTCGACGGTGGTGATCACGGCGGTCACTTCCCGTACGGCTGGGCCAGGCGGGCGGCGCGCAGTGCTTCGCCCCACCAGGTCAGCTGATCGAGCATGGTCGCGGCAGCGGCGTCGGCATCGTTGGGAGCGGTGAGCTCGCCCGCGTCGTCGAATCTGCCCCACGGATTCGGGAAGCAGACCGAGTCGCGGACGGTGACCGCATGGAGTTCGGCGAAGACCGGGCGCAGGTGCTCCACGGCGCGCAGCCCGCCGGAGATGCCGCCGTAGGAGACGAAGCCCACCGGCTTGGCCTGCCATTCGGCGTGGTGGGTGTCGATCAGGTTCTTCAGCGAACCCGGGTAGCTGTGGTTGTACTCGGGTGTCACCACCACGAACGCGTCGGCGCGCGAGAGCTTTTCGGTGGCTTCCGCGACAGAGGGATGGTCGGTGGCGGCGCCGAACGCGTGCGGCAACTCGATGCTCGCGGTGTCGACGACATCGACGGTGACGGCGTCGCGCAGTGCCGCCTGTCGGACGAACCAGTTCGTGATCGTCGGGCCGAAACGCCCCTGCCTGGTACTGCCGATGACGACCGCGAGCCGCAACGGGCTGATATCGGTTCGGACGTGGTCAACCGTGGCGCTCATGACGTTCCTCTTCGTCGGTGACGGCCCTCGGCCGCCGCTGCGCTCTACCGTCCTACCTCAACTGTCCTCGAGGTCAAGCAGAAGAAGATTTCGGTGGTCCGGGAATACTCACGGCATTAAGCTGCTTATTGCATTCATACGCAGATAAGCAGCCTTGAAAGGGCAGGCCATGACCACCTCGCTGTTCGCTCACCGCGACTACCGACTGCTGTTCACCGCCCAGGTCGCGGCCCTGTTCGGCACCGGACTCACCACCGTCGCCCTCGGTCTGCTCGCCTACGAACTGGCGGGCGGCAACGCGGCCATCGTGCTCGGTACGGCGTTGACGCTGAAGATGGTCGCCTATGTCACCGTCGCGCCGATCGCGGGCGCGTACGCGGGCCGACTGCCGCGCAGGCAATTCCTGATGGCACTCAACGGAATTCGTGGCGCGATCGTGCTGGCGCTGCCCTTCGTGGACCAGATCTGGCAGATCTACGTGCTCATCACACTGCTACAGATCGCCTCGGCCGCCTACACGCCCACCTACCAGGCGGTGCTGCCCGACATCCTGCCCGACGAGCGCGACTACACGAAGGCGCTGTCGGTGGCCCAGCTCGCGGCGACCATGGAAACACTGCTCAGCCCGATGCTGGCGGCGCTGGCGCTGAGTCTGATCAGCTTCCACTGGCTGTTCGTCGGCACCGGTCTCGGCTTCGCGGTGTCGGTCGCGCTGGTGCTGGCCGCGCGTATCCCGAACGCGGTGGTCGGCGAGGGTGCGATCACCGAACGGCTGGCCGCCGGGCTGCGACTGTTCGCGGCGACTCCGCGACTGCGTGGGCTGCTCGGGTTGAACCTGGTGGTCGCCGCCGCGGGCTCGGTGGTGATGGTCAACACCGTGAACTACGCCCGGGACGTGCTGGGCGGCAATCAGTCCGGCGTCGCGCTGTTGCTGGCGGCGAACGGCCTCGGCACCATGGTCATCGCCCTCGCCCTGCCCCGGATCCTGGACCGCCGTGGCGAGCGTCCGGTCATGCTCGCCGGTGCCGCTGTTCTGCTCGTCGGCCTCGCCGCCGCGCTCGCGTTGTCGATCTTGCCGATCGGCGAGTGGCACTGGTCCGCCGCCCTCGCCACCTGGGCCACCATCGGCGCGGGCACCGCGCTGATCCTCACCCCCACCGGCCGTGTTCTGCGTCGTTCCGCTCGCGCGCAGGACCGCCCCGCCCTGTTCGCGGCCCAGTTCTCCCTGTCCCACCTCGCCTGGCTGATCACCTACCCGATCACCGGCTGGCTGGCCACCACCGCGGGTTTCACCGCCACCTGGGCGACCCTTGCGGTCATCGCCGGCCTCGGCGCCACGGCGGCGATCCGGCTGTGGCCACGCCATGATCCGGCCGAGATCACGCATGTCCACGAACTCGGCTCGGTCGACCCGGCGATCCTGACCGACGCGATCCAGATCGGGCCACGGCACTTCCAGCACACCCACGCCTACGTGATCGACCCCAACCACCCGCGCTGGCCGAGCAGGACTCCGGCCTACGTCTGAACCGGCTACGCCTCGACGGACTCGCTGGCGCGATCCTTGCTCAGCGCGACGGTCTCGTCGGTGGTCAGACCCTGCTGCTTGGCCAGCAGATCGCGGATCTCGATGAGCAGTTCGGTCTCGGTGGGCTCGGCGTCCTTGGTGGTGCCGAACTTGTTCTTCAGCGACTTCATCGGCAGCATCAGCACGAAGTACAGGACCGCGGCGACCATGAAGAAGTCGATGAACGCGGTGATGATCGGGCCGAACGCGATGAAGGTCGCCGGCTTGTCGGCGATCAGCTGAACGCCGAGGCCCAATTCATTGGTCGAACCGAACACCGCGAGCAGCGGATTGATGAGCCCCTTGCTGAACGAGGTGACCACCGCGGTGAACGCGGTACCCATCACGACCGCGACCGCGAGGTCGATGACGTTCCCGCGCATCAGGAAATCTTTGAACCCACCGAAAACGGACTTGATACCGAGCATCGAACATCTACTCCTCAGACTGGCTATCGACAAACGGCCATGTTAAAGATCAGTCACTTGGCATGGCGAATTCTTAGCAACGCCCGAGCGATCCGCTCCCAGTATCAATTCCCGCCGCCCGCCCCGCTACTCGAACGACCACCGATCCTGGATTCGCCTACCCCGCCCTGGAATTCAGGTACCCGATGGGATGCCGCCCGAAGCAGATCGACCGAAGAGCTCGACGCCCAGGAGTGTCGAGCCTCACGTTTACCGGGCGAGGAGTGGGTCGAGCAGTCCTCAGGAGCGGCGGGCGAAGGAGCCGGGGCCTGCCTGGTCTCGGGGTTTGACGACGATGGTGTCGAGGTTGACGTGGGGCGGGCGGGTGGCCACGAAGCCGACGATTTCGGCGATGTCCTTGGCGTAGAGGGGGTCGATGCCCTCGTAGACCTTGGCGGCGCGGTCGGCGTCGCCGTCGAAGCGGACCAGCGAGAACTCGGTTTCCACGGCGCCGGGGGCGATCTCGGTGAGGCGGACCGGTTGGCCTAGGAGTTCGCCGCGCAGGGTGCGGTGGGCAACCGCCTGGGCGTGCTTGGCGGAGGTGTAGCCGGAGCCGTTGTCGTAGGTGTGCAGGGCGGCGATGGAGGTGATGGTGACGATCAGGCCGTCGCCGGAGGCGATCAGTTTCGGCAGCAGGGCCTTGGTCATGCGCAGGGTGCCGACGACGTTGGTCTCCCACATCCAGCGCCAGTCGTCGAGGTCGGCGTCGAGGACCGTGGCCATGCCCTTCGCGCCGCCCGCGTTGTTGACCAGCACGTCGACGTGGTCGATCGCGTCGGTGAACGCGCGCACCGATTCCTCGGAGGTGACGTCGAGTTCGAGCGCGGTGCCGCCGATCTCGGCGGCGAGGCTTTGCACCCGGTCGAACCGACGGGCGCCCACATAGACGTGATAGCCCTGTTCGGCCAGTTCCCGGGCGGTGGCTTCACCGATTCCCGAGCTGGCTCCGGTGACGACAGCGGTGCGAATGCTCATGGTGGTCGATCTTATTCGCCCCGGATTTGCGGGCGCCATGGCTCCGATCACCGTGACGTCAGGCATGGGGATCGCTGCACGACTGCGCCGATTAGCCTGTCGGTATGGCTATTCGCGATGCTGTCAGTGCCGATGGAACGAGGATCGTCTACCAGGTGAGCGGTACCGGTAGACCGCTGGTGCTGTTGCACGGGTGGGCGGGGAATCTGCGCTGCTGGGGTGCTGCCGCGGCTGATCTGGCCGAGCGATACCGGGTGATCGCGGTCGACCTGCGCGGGCACGGGTACTCCGACGATCCCGGCGCCGGTTATGACGATCCCAAGGCTTGGGCCGGCGATGTGGCCGCGGTGCTTGCCGCCGAGGGCATCGACTCCGGTGCGGTGCTGCTCGGCTGGTCCTACGGCGGGATCGTCGCCACCGACTACCTCGCCACCTACGGCACCTCGGCTGTCGCGGGTGTCGTCTACTGCGGTGCGCCCGCCCATATCGGCCGCGATGTGCCCGGTGCGGCTCCCGGGCCCTCGATGGAGAAGGCGATTCCAGGGGTGTTCGACGAGGCCGCCGGGCGCGCGGTGCGCGCGTTCTCGGTGTTCGGCAATGCCAATACCGGGCCGGGCGAGGACAAGGGCGTCGACGCGCAGCGGTTGTTCGGCGGCAGTCTCGCGACCCCGCCTTCGGTACGCAAGGCGCTGTTCTACCGCACGATCGACAACACCGAAACGCTGCGCGCCCTGGATGTTCCGGTGTTCGTGCTGCACGGCACCGACGACCCGGTGGTCCCGGCGGCCAACGGTCAGTACATCCTCGACAATGCCCCTGACGCCCGCGGTTCCTTCTGGGAAGGGGCCCAGCACGGGCTCTTCATCGAGGACCGCCCGCGCTTCTTTGCCGAGGTCAGCGCGTTTGTCGACGCGCTGGGGTGAGTTCGGCGCACCCCGCCGCTCTGAATCGGCAATGTTTCAGAAACATGTCCGAGGCAGGTGAGGGCGACTTACTCTGAGCCCGACGGCCTTGTCCCGCGGCCGGGCATGGAGGTGGCGCATGAGCGTCTTGACGCGTTGTGTGCTGGTTCTCGCGGCGGCCCTGACGTGCGCTGCTCCGGTGGCCGGAGCGAGCCCGGCCACCGACGCCACGCGGCTGATTTCCGTCACGCCGGGTCCGGGCCGGGTCGTCGAGCTGGTGGTGCACTCCGCCGCCATGGCGAAGTCGGTGACCGTGGCGGTGTTGCCCGCGCCCGATGGCACGGCGACGGCGCCGGTGCTGTATCTGCTCAACGGCGTCGACGGTGGCGTCGGCCCCACCGGCGAATGGCGCGACGGCGGCAACTGGCTCACCCGCACCGACGCCGACGCCTTCTTCGCCGACAAGCAGGTCACCGTCGTGATGCCGATCGGCGGCGCGGGCAGCTACTACGCCGACTGGCGGGCCGATGATCCCGTCCTAGGTCGTCAGCGCTGGACCACCTTCCTCACCCGCGAATTGCCCCGCGTCATCGACGCCGAGTTCCAGGGCGACGGCGTCAATGCCGTCGCGGGGGTGTCGATGGCGGGCACAGCGGCCTTCCAGCTGGCGCTCGCGGCGCCCCAGCTCTACAAGGCCGTCGGCTCCTACAGTGGCTGCGTCTCCACCAGTGGTCCGCAGGGCCACGCCATCGTCAATACCGTTGTCTCCGGTCAGAACGGCGACCCTGTGAACATGTGGGGACAACCCGGCGACCCCCTCTGGGCTGCCAACGATCCCTTTCTGCACGCCGAGCGTCTACGCGGCCTCGCCATCTACGTCTCCTCCGGGACCGGCCTTCCCGGTGGGCTCGACACCGTCGACGGACCCGGGCTACACGGTGATTCGATGAAGCTGGTGGACCAGCTGATCGTCGGCGGCGCCCTCGACGCGGTCACCGGCCTGTGCACACAACAGCTCGCCACCCGCTTCCACGACCTCGCCATCCCCGCCACAATCGACTTGCGTCCCAACGGAACTCACTCCTGGGGCTATTGGCGCGACGACCTCCGTCACTCCTGGCCGCTGTTCGCCGCGGCCCTGCGGGTCGGCTGAACCTGCCGTCTGCGCGCAGGTCGCGTCAGCCCGCTGGTTCGGCGCTGATCATGAGATGCGAATAACTTTGCATGCTTGTTGTGTCATATTTCGCAATTCGCGGAATAGGTCGAACGGGTCCGACCGGTCTATTTCCGCCGATGGAATCGGGCGACGGTGTGCGCGGATGAGGCATAACAGCGCAGGTAGGGTCGGTGATGTGATTGGTCTGCGGTGCCTATGTGATCGGCCCGTGATTGTTCCGGGTAACCAAGGAGAATGAACGTACAGATTTCGGGTATATCTTCTAGGAATCGTCACAGATTTCCGCCGAGATCGTGTGTAGCGTTCTGGAATGTCGTTGGATCGTATGTGGAGAAGAGGATTCGGCGTCGAGAACGGAGTTCGATGATGTTCGGTCGAGCAGTGGGCGCACGGGTTGTAGTGGCCGTGTCGGTCGTGTTGGCCGGTCTTGTGGTCGGGGCGCCCGCGGGCGCGGAGCCGACAGCGCGGATCGAGGATCAGCGGGTCGAGCCGGATCGCACCATCGATGTTGGCGTGTACTCACCGGCGATGGACATCGTCACCAGGGTGCGGGTGTTGCGGGCCGCGGATCCGAATGCGCCCGCGCCGACGCTGTATCTGCTCAACGGAGTCGGTGGGGGCAGCGACGGCAACTGGTTGGATCGAACCGATGTCGTCGAGTTCTTCAAGGACAAACAGGTCAATGTGGTGATCCCGTTCGGCGGTGCCGGTAGCTATTTCGCGGACTGGAAAACCGACGATCCGGTGCTCGGCAAGCAGCGGTGGACCACGTTCCTCACCAAGGAACTTCCGCCCGTGATCGACAAGGAGTTCGACGGCACCGGTGCCAATGCCATTGCCGGACTGTCGATGGCGGGGACCTCGGTGTTCCAGCTCGCGCTCGCCGAGCCGGGGCTGTACCGGGCGATCGGCTCCTACAGCGGGTGCGTGCGCACGAGTGATCCACGCGGACAAGCGATCGTGCGAACGGTGGTGGGCAGCAGGCTCGGCAACGCGGCCAATATGTGGGGCCCACCCACCGATCCCGAGTGGTCGGACAACGACCCGTACCTGCACGCGGAATCGTTGCGCGGCACCGACGTCTACATCTCCTCCGGTACCGGCATCCCCGGTCCGTACGACAACATCTTCGCCCAGGGCGACCCGGCGCAGATGACCATGCAGTTGCTGTTCGGCGCCGGGCTCGAGGCCGTCACGAATCTGTGCACCCAGCAGCTGCGCGATCGGCTGCAAACGCTCGGCATCCCCGCCACGGTGGACATGCGCTCCAACGGCACCCACTCGTGGGGCTACTGGGAGCAGGACATGCACAAATCGTGGCCCGTGTTCGAGGCAGCGCTGCACCGGGCGTGACAGCCACCGCGCTGTCCGAAACCCGCTCGCGCTCCGGCGCCGGATCGGGCAGGCTCGACCGCGACAAGTCCGTGAACTCACTCACGAAGACGCTGTGACAGCCGTCACCGAACCCGGTAGGGGTAACGGTGGCGGCGTCGCGGCGTGCACACTGGAAGGTGTGAGCCAGCGTCATCCCGAACTTTTGCCCCATCGCATCGCGGTGCTATCGGTGCATACCTCGCCGCTGGCGCAGCCCGGCACCGGGGACGCGGGCGGGATGAATGTCTACGTGCTGCAAACCGCGCTCGAGCTGGCCAAACGGGGTACCGAGGTGGAGATCTTCACCCGCGCGACCTCGTCGGAGTTGCCGCCGGTCGCCGAGGCCGGACCCGGCGTGATCGTGCGCAACGTGGTCGCGGGCCCGTTCGAGGGACTCGACAAGCACGAGCTGCCCACCCAGCTGTGTCCGTTCACCGCCGAGGTACTGCGCCAGGAAGCGCGCCACCTGCCCGGCCACTACGACCTCGTGCACTCGCACTACTGGCTCTCCGGCCAGGTCGGTTGGCTCGCGCGCGATCGCTGGCGGGTGCCGCTGGTGCACACCGCGCACACCCTCGCCGCGGTGAAGAACGCCGCGCTGGCCGAGGGCGATACCCCCGAACCCGAAACCAGGGTGATCGGCGAGAAGCAGGTGATCGCCGAGTCCGACCGGCTCGTCGCCAACACCGGTGACGAAGCCCATCAGCTCGTCGACCTCTACGGCGCCTCACCCGACCGTATCGACGTGGTGCCCCCCGGCGCCGACCTGACCCGCTACCGCCCCGGCGACAAGCTCGCCGCGCGCACCGAACTCGGTCTGCGCGCCGACGAGCAGATCGTCGCGTTCATCGGCCGGATCCAGCCGCTCAAGGCCCCCGATGTGCTCGTGCGGGCCGCGGCCGAGCTCCTGAGCCGGGATCCGAGCCGCAAGCTGCGTGTGTTGATCGTGGGCGGGCCGTCCGGTACCGGACTGGCCAAACCGCACGCGCTGATCGAACTGGCCGCCGATCTCGGCATCGCCGACCGGGTCACGTTCCTGCCGCCGCAGCCCGCCGACAAGCTCGTGCAGGTGTATCGCGCGGCCGACGTGGTCGCGGTGCCCAGCTACAACGAATCCTTCGGCCTGGTCGCCATCGAGGCGCAGGCCAGCGGCACTCCGGTGCTCGCCGCCGATGTCGGCGGTCTCGGCACCGCGGTTCGCAACCACGAGTCCGGCCTGCTGGTGCCGGGGCATCGCACGCCCGACTGGGCCGACGCGCTGGCCGCCCTGCTCGACGATCCCGACCGGCTGACCCGCATGGGCGCGACCGCCGTCGAGCACGCGAGCCGGTTCTCCTGGGCGCACACCGCCGACGGGCTGCTCGACAGCTACGCTGCCGCGATGGCCGGATTCCGCGCCGAACGCGGACCGATCGCTCTGTACGCGGGCGAGACAGGCCAGGCCAGATCGCGGGCGCTGTGGCGGCGCCGGACGGGAGCACGCAGGTGAGCGCCGTTTCACAGATCATCGACGACACGCTGCGCGATCGCGAGATCGAATACACCCGCCACGGTGACGACACGTTCATCGTGGTGCTGCCGGGTGAGCGCAAGCTGAAGACCACGGTGATGCTGACCGTCGGCAAGCACGGGGTTCGCATCGAATCCTTCGTCTGCCGCAAGCCCGATGAGAACTTCGAAGGCGTCTACAAATACCTGCTGCGGCGCAACCGCCGCCTCTACGGGGTGGCTTACACGCTCGACAATGTCGGCGACATCTACCTGGTCGGCCGCATGTCCGCCGAGTCGGTCACCGCCGACGAACTCGACCGCGTCTTCGGTCAGATCCTCGAAGCCGTCGACAACGACTTCAACATGCTGCTCGAACTCGGTTTCGCCGAATCCATTCGCAAGGAATGGAAGTGGCGGGTCTCGCGGGGTGAGTCGCTGAAGAATCTGCGCGCCTTCGAGCACATCATCGACGACGCCGACAAGGTCTGAAAACAAACGATGCCGGACAGGAGAGTTCCTGTCCGGCATCGTTTCTCAGCTCAGCAGTTGGTCGGGACCGGTTCGTTGCGGAAACGGGCCTCGACGTAGTTCCAGGCATCGGGGAAGCCCGCCACGGCGGCGGTCATGTGCTCGGAGATCTCGACGGTGTTCAGCTGCACCGGCGCACCCGCACCGCACCAGCGGGCGATGGTCTCGGCGACCGGCGCGTACGGGGTGAGGATGTCGTACTTGCCCTGCCAGATGTAGGTGGGTGCGGTCGGCGCGCCCTGGAAGTGCACGAGGCTGTTCTCGCGCAGGACCCCACGTGCCACCTGGCTGCCCAGCAGCTCCTTGGACGCCGCCATCTGGTCGGCATTGCGCAGGGCGCCGTGGAACAGCAGGAAGCGACGGCACGCGTCCTTGGTGAATTCCCGGAACCACAGACCGTTTTCGTTGAGCTGGTCCGACACCGGCACCTGATCGGGGTACTCGCGCTCGATACCCATCGCGGCGGCGAAGGCCAGGCCGAAGCCGGGGTGCGGCGCGAAACCCAGTGCGTCGGCCATCAACTCGAGGTCGGCGGGGATGCCACCGGACACCACGGCCGCGAGCTTCAGCTCCGGCGCGTAGGTGGGCTGTAGTGCGCCCGCCCACGCGGTGGCCATGCCGCCACCGGAGTAGCCGGCGATCGCGACCGGCGAGGAACCCACACCCAGCTCAGCGACCTTCTGCACGGCCCGCACGCTGTCGAGGGTGACCATGCCGCTGAGCTTGGCCGCACCGTAGGCCACCGTCGGGCCGAGGTAGTCGGGCACCGAGATCGCCCAGCCGCGCGCCAACGGCAGCATGGCGCCGGGCGCGTCCTGCAGTTCGCCGTTGAACAGCGACTGCGAGGGGTTGCAGCGGGTGCCGATGGAGTTGATCAGCGCCTGGTAGGACACCAGCGGCGGGTTCTTCACGCCGACCGGCAGCAACACCGTGGTGATGCCCATGATCGCGTTGCCCGCCGAGTTGGTGGACCGGAAGGCCACCTGGTGTCCTTCGGTGCCCGGGTACATCCAGGTGTCGATGTGGCGGGTCCGCACGACGTCGCCGGGTGCCAGCGCGCTGATGTCAGCCGGTGCGGTGAAGAACGGATCCGGATCCGGCGTCGGATAAAGCGGGTTCGCACCCGCAGGTGCGGCGAACAAGCCCACTGAGAGCAGACTCAACACCAATACAGCGATTTTCGACACAGCTTTCCTTCATCAACAGTAGTGCTGCCCAACGAAACGACCCGACCCGTGCAGAAGTATCTAACGAAAACCGGTGATCTGTACCGACCAGTAGTCAAAGTGTCGCGTGCCACACCTTGTGACGCTTCACATCAGCGATGGCCGTAACCGGCACTGGTCAGGCCCGATGCGGTAGGTAGGAGTGGTGATGGCGGTGCTTGCGCTCGATATCGGGGCGACGAAATTTGCCGCGGGAGTTGTGGACCCGCACTACGGCCTGCACGGAGTGCGCCGGGCGGCCGCCGCCTCGGCCGACCCGTGGGCGACCTGTCGGCAGCTTCTGGTCGCTGTGGCAGGTGACAACGAGGTGAGCGCGGTCGGGATCGGTTCGGCCGGACCGGTCGACGTGCCCGCCGGGGTGATCCGGCCGTTGAACCTCGCGGCGTGGCGGGACGGGTTCGCGATCGTCGAACAGGTACGGGCGCTGTTCCCGAATGCGGTGGTGCGGTTGGCGATCGACGGCGCGTGTCTGGTGCTGGCCGAGCATCGAGTCGGTGGGTTGCGTGGGGTGGACAACGGGTTGGCCCTGACGGTGTCGTCGGGGGTCGGTGGGGGGATCATCGCCGACGGGCGAGTCGTGGTGGGGCGCACGGGCAATGCCGGTCACCTCGGGCACATCGTGGTGCCCGGCGACGACACCGCTTGTCCCTGTGGGGGAGTCGGGTGCGTGGAGGCGGTGGCGAGCGGGATGTCGTCGGTGCGGTGGGCGCGTGCGCGAGGCTGGGTGGGCGGCAGCGGCGTCGAGCTCGCCGAGGACGCGCGTGGTGGTGAGCCGATCGCGCTCGCCGCCTTGGCTCGAGCGGGAACCGCCTTGGGGCAGGCGATCTCGTCGGCGGCCGCGCTGCTGGATGTGGACCGGGTGGTGATCAGCGGTGGGTTCGCGCATTCGGGGGAGCCGCTCTGGGGGCCGTTGCGGGCTGCCGTCACCAGGCATTCGCGGCTCGAGTTCATCGAGGAGCTGTCGGTGGAACTGTCGACGCTGAGCGAGGGGGCCACGCTCGTCGGTGCGGGGGTGCTCGCGGTCGAAGCAGACGAGAGCTGAGGCGGTGTGAGGACTCTTCGGTCCGACCGGCGATGCGCTCGGCGCGTTCGTTATGCCTGGTCGTCGGCGCGCGTAGCCTCGATGAGGTGGCTGCCGACTACGTGCCGGGCGATGTCGTCCATATTCCGGAGGGTCCGTTCCAAGGGGTGTGCGCCGTAGTGCGCGAAGTCGACTCGGTGGCGTCGCGATTACAGGTCGACGCGCTGGTCAAAGGTGGACCCTACGAGCTGAGCATCGGCTTCGACGAGGTGGAGTGGGCCTGACATCGTCGAAATGTCAGAATGACCCCTATGACCTACACCCTCGTGCTGCTGCGCCACGGCGAGAGCGAATGGAACGCCCTCAACCTGTTCACCGGCTGGGTGGACGTGCAACTCACCGACAAGGGCATCGCCGAGGGTAAACGGGCCGGAGAGCTGCTCAAAGAGGCAGGCATCCTGCCCGACATCGTCTACACCTCGCTGCTGCGTCGCGCGATCAGCACCGCCGACAACGCCCTCGGCACCGCCGACCGGCTGTGGATCCCGGTCGTGCGCGACTGGCGCCTCAACGAGCGCCACTACGGCGACCTGCAGGGCAAGAACAAGGAGCAGGTCCGCGAGCAGTACGGCCAGGAGCAGTTCATGCTGTGGCGTCGCAGCTACGACACCCCGCCGCCGCCGATCCAGCCCGACAACGAGTACAGCCAGGAAGGCGACCCGCGCTACACGGGCATCGAGGTCCCGAAGACCGAGTGCCTGCTCGACGTCGTCAAGCGGATGGTCCCGTACTGGGAAGACACCATCTCCAAGGAACTGCTGACCGGCAAGACCGTGCTGGTCGCCGCGCACGGCAACTCGCTGCGCGCGCTGGTCAAGCACCTCGACGGCATCTCCGATGAGGACATCTCCGGCCTGAACATCCCCACCGGTATCCCGCTGGTCTACGAGCTGGACGAGAACATGCGTCCGGTGAAGGCCGCCGAGTACCTGGACCCGGCCGCCGCTGCCGCCGGTGCCGCCGCTGTCGCCAATCAGGGCGGCAAGTAACTCCAACGCCTCGGCCCCACCCCGTTCGACGGTGTGGGGCCGTTGTGCTGTCCGGGGCGATGTCACACTCGCGTCGGCTGTGTCGTCACCTCGGTAGATCCGCGAAACGCGCGGTTGCCGAAGGAGTTACGCCATGTTCACCGCCTACGTCATCGTCACCGTCGTCGCCGCACTGTGGGTGGGGTTCTCGGCGTTCTCACTGCTGCGCCGGGCCCCGTTCGTAGTGGAGCCGCTGGTGGAATACGGCGTCCCGCAGACCTGGTGGACGCCACTGGGAATCGCCAAGGCCCTCGGGTCTGTGGGCCTGCTGGTCGGCCTGCTCGTACCGGTGATCGGGGTCATCGCCGCGATCGGGCTGATCCTGTACTTCGCTGGTGCGGTGGTGACAGTGCTCCGGGCGCGGTCGTACAAGACGGTGGCGTTCCCCGTGCTGTACCTGGTGCCGGTCGTTGTTGCTTCAGGGCTGGGCATCGTCGCGTGAGCGAGTGCGCGGAGCGCAGCGGGCCGCGAAGTTCGGGAGCGGGTCACCCGTGTGTTTCGATCATCCGTACGAGATCATCGCCCATCTCCATGGCTCTGCGGCAGGAATAGTCGTCATCGGGCAGCGGCAACACCCCATCGCTATAGAAGATGAACAGAGAGTCGCGAGCCAACTGGATTTGGATCGAGCAGACCGGCTTGCCGGCTTGGCCTGGTCTTTCCCGCCAGCTCAGCAGTTCGGCGGGACGTTCTGCGATCGTCACACTGCGCCTGGGCGGGTGTTGGAGTTCATCGGCTGAGCCGAGGCGAGCGTCGTTGAGTGCGATAGTGGTCCTGGAATATTTTGCTACGTTTGTTTCGAACTCACACCCCTGCGCATCCCGCAATGACATCATGGGTTCTTTCGCCACCGTGCCCGGAGTTTTCAAACCGTATTTCTCGATGAACCCGGTCGTAAGATCCTTGCAGGGGTCGAAGGCTACCGAAACAGATACCGTTGTCGTCGTGGGTTTCCCTCCTGGCTCATTGGAATTCAATGAGCAGCTCGCTGTCAGGATGCACGTAAATACCGCTGTGACTGCTGCGGCGCTATGCCATTTCGGTCGTTCTGTTGTTTGATTCACTTCCCACCTCCTGTCTTGCCGGTCACATATGCTTTCACTTCCGATGGATCTGATTTCAAATTAGTATTCAAAGCGATAGTATGTGCTTGCCCGTAGTCGGTGACATAATCTTGCAATCCGCGATCGGTCAGCGTCCGGTTCACGGCCGTCATTGCCGGTCCGGATATTTCTCCGACGTCAATGATGCGACCATTGGAATCGAGGTAGTCGATGCGGTTTCCGTTTGTATCGATGCCGAATGCGGGGAGGGTTCCCTCTTTCATCATTTCCTGGAGGATGATGCTTCGAACCTCGTTTTCCGAGCGTGTGGTCAGTGCATCGGAATTCGGTGGAACCACCCCTTCCTTCTCGGGTTCGGGGTTCCATTTCTCCATGGCCGCATTGTATCCTTCGTCCTTCAGGACTCCGAATACCTCGTTTCCGATCACTCCGGCAGGGGATTTCCCGGGAATTTCCAAATTGTCCAAAGTAAGGGACTTCACGATGTCCGCTGCCTGTTGACGGTTCTCGAACGTCTTGGTTTTTTCATCAAAGCTGGCCTGAGCGTTCTGCTCGTCCTGCCAAGTCAGGGCGTTGTTGATAGCATTCGTATAGCGGCCGTCGAGTTCGGCAAGATTCGGTGCGTTGGTTTCCAACCATGTGGCGGGGTTGTCGCCACCTTCGGCCAATGCTTCTCCAATCTTTGTTGACTCGTACTCTTGACGGCTCACCTCTAGCATGAGACGACCGCCTTCGGATTGCCCAGCCAGGAACAGCATGCGGTCTGCATCCGTCACCGAGAGCTCAGCCAAGCGTTTATCGTTTCCAGGCAGACCGGGGTCGTCCACCAGTCCACTCTCGAGCGCGTGGCCCGATATATAGGAATCGATGTTGTTGCCCATGATATGTGCCATGGAATCGGCGAGCTGCGGGTTGGCATTGAATGCGTCGACACTTCGGTTGAAGACAGTTTTGCCGTCCTCGTCCTTCAGTTCCGGGCGTTCGGATGCGGACCCGTCGGGTGCGTCGCCAGAGGGCGCGAAATATTCGGGAAGTGCTGCGAACGCCTCGTTCGCGCGCAAACCTTCCTCGCCGGGCTTCTTGGTGTCCTCGGCGATCCAGTCCAACAGTCCTGACGCGGCCTTGCCGTCATCGGCCCACTCGTTGCGGAAGATCGTATTCCGGAATTCTTCGGCGTCGTACGGGCGGTCGTTCTTGTACTCGGATCCGATATCGGGTGAGTCCGGCATACCGTTGCCGGTGAGCAGGGAATAGCTCACATCGTCGTTGCGGGTGGCGACTTCCAAGAAACTCTGTGCGCCCTCCTCCATCGTCACACGATCTTCTTCGCTGAAGCCGGGGGGCATGTGCTTCGCGTTGTTCGAGTCGATGTTGTCGAGGTAGGCCGTGATGCTTTCGCTCTGCTTACCGAGTTCGACGCCGAGCTGCTTGCCGGGTTGCATGCCTGGATCGGACTGGTTCAGGAGTTGGCTGAACTGGCCGAGTTCCTGATAGCGGTTGACCAGTTGGTTCTCGCCGTTGTAGGCACCGGTGAAGTCCTCGGCGCGACCGGAGACGAGGTTTTGGAGGTCGGGGGGCAGGTTCGAGTACGAGCCCTTGGATCCGTTGCTGGTGCCCACTTTCTCGTTGGTCATCGCGAGCACGGTGTTGGCGAGGTTGTTTCGTTGCGCGGCCGCGGTGGTGTCGCCGGCGGACTCTCGTGCCAGCAGCTGTTCGTTCAGGCCGAGGATGCCGTCTTTGCCCGCCGACTGGAGGAATGTCTTGTAGTAGTCCTGCGTGCTCTGGGGAAGGGTATTCACCTCGTTGCCCGCGGCCAGCTGGTCGATCTCGAATTGGGAGAGCGCCGGCTGCGGCATCTGCGCGAGGATTTCGTCGATCTTGGCCTTGTCATGGTTCTTGACCGCTTCGGCGAGCTCGGTACCGTCGTCCTTGCCGAAGCGCCCGGCCTGGGTATCGGCCGCGCTGACATCCAAACTGGAACCGAGCAGATCGCCTGCCGACCGAATCTCGGTGGCTTGGCCGGTGATGGCCTGCACTGCCTTGGTGACGGCGTCCTCGAACGGATACAGCGCGTTGTTGATCAACTGCTGGTGGTCGCGACGCACGTCGGCTTCGACGTTGTCGTAGTCCATCACCTTCCACACGTCGTCGATCGTCATCCCGAGACCCTGCGCGTCGGTCACTTTGCCCAGCAGCGTCGTGCGATGGGAAACGACGTTGTCGACTTGATCATTGATGACTGTGACGAGCTCGTCGACCTCCATGGCCAACTTCTGGACTTGGAGGTGATCGCCTGCCACGCGGTCATACGCCGCCAGGTAGGCCGCCCCGGCCCAACTGGCTTGCATGTCCCGCATGTGGGTCATCGTGGTATCGGCGCACACCATCAGCGCACCGCGCGCAGATGCGACCTGGGTACCCCACGTCTTGACGGCTTCGAGGTCCCATTTCTCGACAGCTGAACGCTTATGCATTGCGCACGTCCAGTTCGGACAGCTTCCGGTCGAACTCTTCGTCGGTCATCTGCAAGTTGTCGGCGCAGGTGGTGCACAGCGTGGACACCTGCTTGTAGCGCTCGGCCGCCCGCAAGAACGCGCCCTCGACAGCCAGTGCTGCCTGGGCGGCGGCTTCGGGAATCAAGAAGGTCGCGTCATTCGTGCCGTCCGGGAGCGCCGCATCCAACGAACTCGCGCCGGAACGGACGTCCAACGCGTCGATGCTCTCGCCCGCGTTGGTGAGTTTCACCGCGAGGGCACGTATTTGGTCGATGTCAGCCTTGAGCATTGCTCTCCAGTGTTCGAGATAGTTCGGCGGAAGTGATTCTTGTCGCTGGGCGGCTTCGCGGCCGTCAGCGGGTCCGTAGCGGCAGTTGGTGATTCGGATACCGTGCAAGCGTCGTCGCCACCTGTCCCCTCAGCATCTTTCGGTAGTACTCGCCTGATTAGACGCAACGAAGCAGCGTTCGGTTCCGTCCGATCTTCCAGATGCTCGACGATGTAGTGGGCGCCCAGGTATCGGCGGCGAAGGTCCTCGGCCTGTGACGTCTGTCGAATGAGCCGCAGGTCAGGGTGATGTATTCGGCGAGCTGTTCACCGTGGTCGAGTCGGCGCTAAAATGCCGGTCGACGCTTGATCTTGGGAGGGGAGCTCAGTGGCTATCGGAGGGGATGCTGCGGCGCAGCTGTGGAACGCGGCTTCGTCGGGGCAGTTGACGATGGAGCCGGATGCCGCTCGGGAGGTGGCTGGGGCGTATCTGCGGTTCGCGGCGGCGTGCGATGGGTGGCTCGAAGAGGCGGAGGTGCTGCGAGGCATCCACGGCTTCGGGTCGTTGGCATCAGCACAGCAACTGCAGGAAGGCTTCGCGAACAAGGCGATCGGAGCGAAACAAGTCCTCGGACAGATGGCGACAGCAGCGAGAGCTATGGCCGACGGATATCTGCGGGCCGCAGGAATACTCGCTGAAGCGGACCAGCTCAATGCGGCTGCATTGAGCGTGATAGCTGGGCAGGCATAACATGAAATCGCGAGTGATCCCCGGCTTGATTCTCGTTGCCCTGGCTGGGTCGGCGTGCAGTTCATCACCCGACACCGCGGGTCCCGAAGCGTCGGGATCAAGCAGTTCGGTTACGGAGACCCAGGCTGCACGGACGACGCTGACCGATGCGAAGCTGCAGCCGCCGTCACAGGACAACAAATACACGCAATCGAGTGTGCGACCGAAGGTGGTCTTCGATCCCTGCACCTGGATCGACGCTGCCGATATCGACGCGGTGGGCTTTCGCTCCGAGTCACGCAGGCGAGGTCCGGACTTGGTTGCTGAGTACACGTTCTTGACGTGCATCTTCCGCAACGCGGACAACACATTGTCTGTCAACGTGGACTCAGGAAACATCTCGTGGGACGAGAACCTGCAGAAGAACGGCGCCTGGCTGCAGGCGACGACTGTCAACGGCCGCCAAGCCGGCTTGGTGCGAGGCCAACCTGGGGGCGAAGACGCCTGTCAGGTGCACCTGCTGACGAAAGCCGGTGTCGTCATTGTCGGGACCTTGGTCCTGAGTCTTGGCAAGAACCAGAACCTCGACCCCTGCGCCAACATCATGGAAATCGCCTCGGCAGTAGAGAAATCCATCGGTAAGGAGAACTGACCATGGCGGACGGGGGAGGAACGCAAGTTCCGCTGACGGACATTCTGTCGACAACATTCGGGGTACCGCTCGTACCGACGGCCAACGGGAATCAGCAGCAGTCGGGTGCCGAGAAGCAGCAGAGCTCGCTCAGCCACGGGGGAACCGATCCGGCCTACATCCAGAGTGGGAGTTGGGAAGTCTTCGAGGGTCATTCGCACGAGGACATCTACAACGCCGTGCAGCAGATGCAGCCGGGTGTGATGCAGCAGTTCGGCGACAAGTGGGTCGCGATGTTCACGGAGATCTCCGGTGCGGTAACCGGGTTGATGCTGCAGACGGGGCGCGCGTCGTCGAGCCTGGACGGTGCGTTCGCGTCGGCGGGCGAAGCCGCCGGGCGGCGGTTCATCACCGAGGCGACGGATGTGTACACGGTGCTGTCCGCGGTCGGGCATCGGGTGAAGGCCGCGGCCTATGGTGCGGAGGCGGTGAAAGTGGCTGTGCCGGCACCGGTCTCCTCGACTGAGGGAACGAACGTGGGTACCTCGGTGCCTGCGAGCCTGACAGAGCTCGCGGTTCCTGATGGGGCGGCGGCGATCGCGCGCGAGAAGGAGAACCGGCGCCTGGAGGCGATCGCGGCGATGAACCAGACCTACAAGCCGACCTATGGTCCCGCGGGCGAGAACGTGCCGACCTTCGTCGCACCGACCCAGCCCGGCACCGTCGGCGCCAATGGACAGGGTGCCGGCGGCGGTGGGTCGAACAACGGTGGTACCACCAGCGGCGACGGTGGAAACAGCACTGACGCGGGGACTTCCGAGGACCCTGGCACCACCGAGGAGACCACCCAGCCCGGCACGACGACCGACGACGAGACAACAACAGCAGGCACGGATACCGAGGACAGCGGCACCGACGATTCTCAGGGGGAGGACAGTACGAACCCAGCGAGCACCACTCCTGCCTCGACCACGCCGGGCACCAACCCGTCCGGTGGGTCGCCGGGGTCAGGGTCGCCGGGGTCGGGATCGCCGGGTTCCGGATCGCCGGGGTCGGGATCGCCCGGTGGTTCGAACCTGGGCGGCAGCACGCCAGGCGCGCCCGTTGCCGGGCGCCCGACAGCCGGTGCCGTTCAAAGCCTCACGGCTGCTGGTGCTTCCGGTGCGGCCTCGGCCGGACGCGGGATGAGTCCGGGCATGATGGGTGCGCCCGGCGCGCGCGGCGGCGGCAAAGACGACGAGCAGGAACACCAGGCGCCCGACTATCTTCGCGGTGTCCAACCCGAGTTGCTCGGCGAGGAACGGCCGACAGTGCCCGAAGCTATCGGCGCGGACGCACCCGCGACCCGCCTCGCGGACCAAACGGGTGACTCGTGAGCTGGACTTTCACCGCCGACGAGTTCGCGCACGTGTGGCAGGGGGAGGTCGACGACGACCGGTACCCCTTCCCGCTCACGGTGTTCTCGGCAGCCGCCACCCAGGATCGGTACGAGGAGCTCGCACGGGCCGCGACACAGCGCTGGCCCACCGACGCCGACCCGGACCTGACCGCGGTACTGCGGCATGCGGCCAGACCCGAGACCTCTATGGCGGTGTTCGACGAGGCGGGACCCCGGCTGCGGGCTTACGGTGCGCGGTCAGGGGAGCGCGGCGTCGTGATCCGGCAGTACGACGACAACAGCGTCGAGGTGTTCTCGGGCAGCGCCACAATGGTGGCGCGGGCTTTCGCCACCTTCCTCGGCGAGCAGCCCGCCGGACGCGCGGGACATCTCGTCGAGGACGTCGACCGGCTGGCCGCGCACTTCGAATCCTGGCAGCGCCCAGCCGATTCCGTCGCCGCTCGCATGCACCGGCTGACCGCGGCCGACCGCGCCGCGTACGGACGCATCGAAGTCAGGGTCGGTTTGCATGCCGAACGACCGACGTCGCCGCGATATCTGACATGGCTCGATGTGGCGGACGACGGACGCTATCTCACCTACCAGCGGTACCGGGATCTGCACATCGAACCGGCGGACAAGCAACGTCTGATCGATGCGATCGAGGCCATCGTGAGCGCCGGTTCGCACGACGACTGAGTCCGAGGCCACGGCGACCTCGGGACCGCGGCGTAGTCGAGTCGTCGGCCCTGGCGCAACCGGAAGATCGGTAGCGCCAGGGCCTTCGGCATTCAGGCGTCGGCGACCGCGAAGGCCGCCGACAGCGGGGGCAGCATCGCGCGGGCGTCGAGGCCGCCGAACCAGAGGCCGACGGTGAAGACCGAGGTCGCCTCCAAGTACCTGGCCCGGTGCAAGCCGCCCGCGATAAATGGTTGCAGGGCAAGGTCTTCGGCGAGCCGGGCCACGGTCTGTACCGCCACCGGGTCGTCGCCGCAGATCGGGACGGCCAGACGCGCACCGTCGAAGACGCGGTCGGCGCCCGCCCATACCTCGGCGGCGAGCAGATTGAAAGCCTTGACCACGTGGGCGTTCGGTGCGTCCCAGGCGATGCGTTCCGCTACCGCTTCCTCGCTCAGGACGAACGCGGTCACTCCGTCGGGTGCGGATTCGTCGGGCATGAACGCGTTCGTGCAGTCGATCACGGTCTTTCCGGCCAGATCGGGGCCGTGCGCGGCGAGCAGTTCGGAGAGGGCGCTGACCGGCACCGCGAACAGCACTACATCGGCGAAGGCGATCGCCTCGCCGATCGTCGCCGCTCGCACGTCGACCGGCGCGGCAGCCGTTCCGCTCGCCCGGTCGGCCTCCGGTCCCGCGCCACGGATCGCGTTGATCTCGGCCGCGAGTGCTCCCGCCGCATCGGCCGAGCGGGCGCCGATCCGCACCTCGTGACCCGCCGCGGCCCAGCCGCCGCCCAATGTGGCCGCCATCGCGCCCGCACCGATGATTCCGATTCGCATGAGAACTCCTGTGATTGGCAGGTGCCGAGCTTGATCGCATCGACCACACTGACGCTAGAAAGACCGAAAGGCACCCGCAGGTGCCTTTCGGCGGTGGCACGCTGGTACCCATGACCACCGCTGAATCGGTGCAGTACCCGCCCTACGGTGCCTACGAGGCCGACTGTCCGGCGCGGCTGGCCGTGGACCTGTTCGCGAATTCGTGGCTGCCGGTGGTGGTGTACCTGCTGCGCGATGGTCCGCAACGTCACAGCGAACTTCTCGCGGGCGCGGGCGGGATCAGTCAGAAGATGCTCACCCAGACGTTGCGGCGCATGGAGAAGATGACGCTTGTACGCAGGCGTCGGTATGCCGAAGCGCCGCCGCGAGTCGAATACGAACTCACCGACGCTGGCCGCGATCTGCTCGGTCCGATTTATGCGCTCGGTGTATGGGTCGACCGGCACGGGCCTGCGGTGACCACCGCCATGTACGGCGAACCGCCGAACTGACACGCCCGGCGGAGCCTCAGGTGCCTGCCGGGTGAACGGCAAAAGAACGCCATACCAAGTGCCTGTGACCTGCGTGAAACTTCGCCGACCCGCCGACGTTATGTCGGTCCGCACTCGTACGATCAATCTTGTGAGTGTTCCGCAGGCAGTGCTGTTGGCAGTCCTCGCGGCTGTCGTCGGGCTGGCAGTCGGGGGCCTGCTGATCCCGTTCGTCAATGCCAGGCAAGCCGCCCGTACCCAGGAAGACACCGGGCTGACGATGTCGCAGGTGCTCGACCTGATCGTGCTCGCGTCCGAATCCGGCATCGCCGTTGTCGACGAATACCGCGATGTGGTGCTGGTGAATCCGCGCGCCGAGGAACTCGGGTTGGTCCGCAACCGGTTGCTCGACGAACGCGCGTGGGCGGCCGTGGAGAAGGTGCTGGCGACCGGTGAGTCCGCCGAATACGACCTCACCGCCAAGAACCCGCTACCCGGCCGCGGCCGGATCGCCGTGCGTGGCGTGGCCCGCAAACTCTCCCGCGAGGAGACCAGCTTCGTCGTGCTGTTCGCCGACGACGATTCCGAGCAGGCCCGCATGGAGGCCACCCGGCGCGATTTCGTCGCCAACGTGAGCCACGAACTCAAGACCCCCGTCGGCGCGATGAGCCTGCTGGCCGAGGCCATGCTGGAATCGGCCGACGATCCCGAAGCCGTGCGCCACTTCGGTTCCCGTGTGCTCGGCGAATCGCGGCGCCTGGGCAAGATGGTGACCGAGCTGATCGCGCTGTCGCGCTTGCAGGGCGCCGAGAAACTGCCCGATCTGGCCGTGGTCGATGTCGACACGGTGGTGCAGCAGGCGGTCGACCGCTCGCGCACCGCCGCCGAGGCCGCGGGCATCACCGTCAGCACCGACCGGCCGAGTGGGCTGGAAGTGCTCGGCGACGAAACGTTGCTGGTTACCGCGCTGTCGAATCTGGTGGAGAACGCGATCGCGTATTCGCCACAGGGTTCGCATGTGTCGGTGAGCCGGTCGCTGCGCGGCGATCATGTCGCGATGGCGGTCACCGATCGCGGCATCGGGATCGCCAAGGAAGATCAGGAACGGGTGTTCGAGCGGTTCTTCCGCTCCGACAAGGCCCGTTCCCGGTCGACCGGCGGCACCGGGCTCGGCCTGGCCATCGTGAAACACGTGGCGGCCAATCACAACGGTGAAATCACCCTGTGGAGCAAACTGGGCACCGGCTCGACGTTCACGCTGCGCATCCCCGCCCATCTGGAAACCGATGGTGACGAGGACGCGGAACAGACGCCGGAGCCCACCACGAGAGAAACCACCGTCCCGCGCACTCTCGCAGGACGAACGAACGGTGTGGAGGCACGCAGATGACGAGTGTGTTGATCGTCGAAGACGAGGATTCGCTGGCCGAGCCGCTGGCGTTCCTGCTTCGCAAGGAAGGCTTCGACGTCACCGTCGTCGGCGACGGTCCGTCCGCGCTGGCCGAATTCGACCGCTCCGGCGCCGATATCGTGCTGCTCGACCTGATGCTGCCCGGTATGAGCGGCACCGACGTGTGCAAGCAGTTGCGCACGCGCAGCGGCGTGCCGGTGATCATGGTGACCGCGCGCGACAGCGAGATCGACAAGGTGGTCGGACTGGAACTTGGCGCCGACGACTACGTCACCAAGCCGTACTCGGCGCGCGAGCTGATCGCGCGGATCCGGGCCGTGCTGCGCCGCGGCGCCGGTGACGAGCTGGACTCGGGCAGCGAGAACGGCGTGCTCGAGGCAGGACCGGTGCGGATGGATGTGGACCGGCACACCGTGCACGTCAACGGTGGTCAGGTCACCTTGCCGCTCAAGGAGTTCGACCTGCTCGAGTACCTGCTGCGCAACTCCGGTCGCGTGCTCACCCGTGGTCAGCTGATCGACCGGGTCTGGGGCGCCGATTACGTGGGCGACACCAAGACCCTCGACGTGCACGTCAAGCGACTGCGCTCGAAGATCGAAGCCGACCCGGCCAAGCCGGAACACCTCGTCACCGTGCGCGGACTGGGTTACAAGCTCGAAGCTTGATCTCGACTCCCCAACGAAAAGGTCCCGCCGGATTTCCGACGGGACCTTTCGTTCATGGTCGAGATGCCTGGCTACAGCACGCTCCACGCGGTGCCGAGGGGGGTGTCGATCTTCTTCAGGGAGACCACTTCGACGCCGTCGAACTGCTTGCAGTCGTAGATCGGCACGTCGGCGCCGTTGCCTCGGCAGCCGATGGGCGAGGAGGTGCCCTTCGTGCTGATGATGATGTATTTGCCGTTCTTGGCAGCGTCGATCGCCGCCGGGTCGTTGTAGTTCACGAAGTCGGCCGTGAAGTCCGCGTACGCGGCCGGATCACCGTTCGGTTCGGCATTGGCCAGGCCGGTCATGGAGAGGGTCGCGCCGATCGCGAGGGTCGCTGCGTAGATCGCTTTCTTGGACATGGACAGCTATCCAACCCGAGTTCGGTGACAGATGCACGACCTACAGATGAACCGAATGGTTACGAGGTTTTCACTCCGAGTGATTCGATCCGTGAGATCCGGGGTTCATCCGCTCGGCTTCCACCGTGGCCGGATGCACCGCGACCAGCCCGAGACCCTCGCGTCGGCGGCAGTGCCGGGAGAGTTCGTCGTAGGCGGGCGCACCGAGCAACTCACGCAGCTCCGGGCCGTAGGACTGCCAGACCGGCTTCGCGCCGACGTGGGCATCGGGGGAGCCGGTGCAGTACCAATCCAGATCCAGGCCGCCGGGACCCCAGCCGCGCCGGTCGTATTCGGTGACCACGGTGCGCAGGATCTGCACGCCGTCGGGGCGTTCCACCCAATCCTGGGTCCGCCGGATCGGCAGCTGCCAGCACACGTCCGGCTTCACTTCCAGGGGTTCGATCCCTTTGCGCACCGCCATGATGTGCAGCGCGCAACCGGGGCCCGCGGCGAAACCGGGCCGGTTGAGGAAGATGCAGGCGCCGTCGAAGCGGCGGGTGCGCAAGGCCGGTTCGTCCTCGAGTTCGTCGAGTTCGAGGTAACCCTTCTTGACGACTTTGCCGTGCTCGGTGGCCTCGCCCATCAGCTGCCAGTCCTCGGGTGTGAGCATCTTCACAGCACCGTTGAGGCGCTTGCGGTCGTCCTTGTCGGCGAGGAACGCGCCGTGCGAGCAGCAGCCGTCGTCGGGCCGTTCGGCGATGATGCCCTGGCAGGCGGGTGTGCCGAACACACACGTCCAGCGCGACAGCAGCCACGTCAGATCGGCGACGATCTGGTGCTCGTCGTTTGCTGGGTCGGTGAACTCGATCCACTCCCGTGGGAAATCGAGCTCGACTTCCGGGGCAGGATCGATCTTTCGCCCAGGTCGTAGCCCGGTCTCCGCGGTGCCAGCTGCGCCTTCGGTCACAGCTGCTGACGCTAACAGTTCAGTCGCCTGGCCTGTGGTACCGGATCACCAAGTACCGTATTCGTGTGCGGCTTGGTGTTCTCGATGTCGGAAGCAATACCGTCCACCTGCTCGTGGTGGACGCCCATCGTGGTGGCCACCCGATGCCGATGAGCTCGTCGAAGTCGGCGTTGCGCCTGTCGGAGAGCATGGACTCGATGGGCCGGATCACCGAAGAGGGCGAGGCCCGACTGGTCGCGACCATCCTCGAGTTCGCCGATCTGGCACGCAATTCCAAATGCGTCGAACTGATGCCGTTCGCCACCTCCGCCCTGCGTGAGGCGACCAATTCCGAGGAAGTACTCACTCGCGTGCGGTCCATGACCGGGGTCGATCTGCAGGTGCTCACCGGTGCGGACGAGGCCCGCCTGACCTTCCTCGCGGTGCGCCGCTGGTTCGGCTGGAGCGCGGGGCGGATCATCAATCTCGACATCGGCGGCGGCTCGCTCGAGCTGTCCAACGGCGGCGACGAAGAACCCGATGTGGCGCTGTCGCTGCAACTCGGCGCGGGCAGGCTCACCAGGGAGTGGCTGCGCGACGACCCGCCGGGCAAGCGCAAGATCGCGGTCCTGCGCGACTGGCTCGACTCCGAACTGGTGGTCCCGTCCAAGACCCTCGTCGAGGCAGGCAAACCCGACCTGGCTGTCGGTACCTCGAAGACATTCCGTTCGCTGGCCCGGTTGACCGGCGCGGCACCCTCGGCCGCCGGCCCTCGGGTGCGACGTACACTGACCAGCTCCGGTCTGCGCCAGCTGATCGCGTTCATCTCTCGGATGACCGCCTCGGACCGCGCGGAACTGGAGGGCGTGAGTTCGGACCGGTCCCAGCAATTGGTGGCCGGAGCATTGGTCGCGGAGGCGAGTATGCGGGCGTTATCGCTCGACAGCATCGAAATCTGCCCATGGGCGCTGCGCGAAGGCCTTATCTTGCGCAAACTGGACTCCGAGCCCAACGGAGGTGGACCGGCCGCGGTGCCGCCGGTCACGCCGGTCGCGGAAGTGGAGTCGGCATGAGCAGTGAGGATTCGAAGCAGCTATCGGTCGCCGAGCTGCTGGCTCGCAATGCCGCGCAGGGGGCCGCGCCCGCTGCTTCCGGCGGCGGCGGTGGACGACGACGGCGCAGTGGTCGCGGGCTCTCGGTCAATGATCTGACCGGCGAGAACGCGGCGGTGAAGCCGAATTCGCACGCTGCGCCCGCCCCTCCCGCGCCGGAACCCCCGCCCGCCTATGTCCCCGCGCCGACCTACGCACCCGAACCCGCGCCGACATACGAGCCGCCCGCGAGTTATCAGCCCGCCCCCTACCCGCCGCCCGGCCCGGCCGAACCGGCCTTCTCTCCGATGTCGGGCCCGATCGCCCGATTCGATCCCGACGCGGGGTACTCAGCGCCCGATCCACTCGGTCTCGGCGAACAGCGACCGTCGTCGGATCCATTCGGTCCGTTCCGCGCCGAAGCCCGCGACACCGGCTCTCGCGCGGGCCGTGGTCCGGGTCGGCTCGGCGTGCCGGGCGGGCCCGCGCAGCCGGTCGATCCCGGTATCGCCGAGATGTTCGGCTCCGGTGCGCTGCCCGCTGTCGGTGGCGGCAGACGGCATCGGCCGGACGAGTCCGACGCCGCCCCGTATCCCGAGCCGCCGACGCCGCCCCCGGTGACCGGTGGGCGGGCGGCGCGCAGGCGGGCCGCCGAAGCCGCGGAGGAGGCCAACGAGCCGAGCCCGCCCCCTGGCCGCCCGTCGTTCGACGCGCCGCTGTACGAGGCGGGCATCGACGCGCCGCAGGCATTCATGGGTCGTCCGGGGCAGTCCCGCGGACTGGACGATCTCGCCGATCTCGGCCCCGGTTTCGACAGCCGTTCCGGATCGGGCTTCGACGAGCGTCGGGGCGCCGGATCCTTCGACGGCCGACCCGCGTCGGGGTTCAACGGTCGACCGGGCGAGTCGTTCGACGGCCGACCCGCGTCCGGGTTCAACGGTCGACCGGGCGAGTCGTTCGATCCGCAGCCTGGCGCCGACAGTTGGCCGGGCCCTGAGCCCGCCAGAGGTTTCAACGGGCCGGGCCGCAACGACCCGACGCCGGGTTTCAACGGGCAGCCCCCGGTACCCGGGTTCAACGGGTTTCCGCCGCCGAATGCCGAGGCCACGCAGGCCTACAACCTGGCGCCGGGTGTCGAGACCCCACCGGCACGCGGTGCGGATCAGCGCCCGTCGCTGGATCGCAGGCGGGGGGAGCCGAAGTCCGGTGGGCTGCCGTCGTGGTCTGCGCGCAGGCATCGTCCGGACAAGGCAGCGCCCGCCCCGGAGAGCGGTGGTTTCCCGACGGCCGCGTGGTCGCCGGTCAGCCAGGAGCAGCCGCTGGTGTCCGGGCAGTCGGTGGCCGGTGACCTGCTGCGGCAGCGGGCCGATCGCGGCGACGCCGACGCGCACACCGAGATCGTGTATCGGGTCGGCGCGGACCAGGCCGACGACGACGATACCGACGACTACGCCGAGTCCGATTACGTCGATCGCGATTACGTCGATAACGACTACTCCGAATCCGATTACGACGACGCGCCTTTCGACGATGACGACGACTACGACGACGACTACGAACCGAAGCCGACCAGGGCGAGCAGGCGCGCCGCGACCAAAGCGGCCGCTGCGAAGGTGGCAGACCGGGCCAGGTCGAAGGTCGCGAGCCGAGCCAAATCGAAGACCACGGGCCGCGCCGACTCGCGGACCGCGAGCCGGATGGCAGGCAATCGCGCCGGCGGTGCGGTAGCCAGCCGAGCCGCCCGCGTTTCGGCGATGGCGCGCGGCAACGGCGACGACACCAACCGTCGCCAGTGGATGATCCTCGGCGCGCAGAGCGCGGGCGCGGCAGTCGCCGGAATGTTGCTGTTCAAGGGTTTCGAGACGATGTGGGAAACGCTGCCGTGGGTGGCGCTGGCCTTGGCGATGGTGGTGATCCTCGGTCTCGTGGCGCTGGTTCGCGTCCTGCGTCGCACCGACGACATCTTCAGCACGGTGATCGCCGTCGTCGTCGGCGTCTTCGTGACGCTGGGACCGCTAGCCTTTCTCCTCAGTACCAGCTGAATACAGGGAGTGGGCTGTGGGGAACGCACGAGCGGACATCGCGATCGGCCTGTCGACGGCCTCGGTATATCCGGAGAACACGCAGGCGGCGTTCCGTTATGCCGCCGAATTGGGTTACGACGGTGTGGAATTGATGGTGTGGGCCGAGCCGGCCAGCCAGGACATCGCCACCGTGCAGTCCTACGCCAAGCGCTACGGCGTGCCGGTGCTCGCCGTGCACGCGCCGTGTCTGCTGATCTCCCAACGGGTGTGGGGCGCCGACCCGGTAGCCAAGCTGGAACGCAGCGTGCGCACCGCGGAAGCGCTCGGCGCCGACACCGTGGTGGTGCACCCGCCGTTTCGCTGGCAGCGTCGCTACGCCAGGGGATTCGCCGATCAGGTCGGTGAGCTGGAGGCGCATCACCCGGTCAAGGTCGCGGTGGAGAACATGTTCCCGATGCGGGCCGACACCCTGTTCCGCGACGGCGCGGTGCGCAGGCTGGAACGGCGCGCGGGCCCCGGACGCGCGGTGAGCGCGTTCAGCCCCTCCTACGATCCGACCGACACCGGCTTCGACCACTACACCCTCGACCTCTCGCACACCGCGACCGCGGGCACCGATGCGCTCGAGCTGGCGCGCCGGATGGGCGACGGCCTGATCCACCTGCACCTGGCCGACGGGCGCGGCGCCGCGCACGACGAACACCTGGTGCCCGGCGACGGCACCCAGCCGTGCGCGCAACTGTGTGAACACCTGGTACACACCGGTTTCCGTGGCCACGCGGTCGCCGAGATCAACACCCAGAACGCGCGAACCACCGCCGAACGCTCCGTGCAACTGGCGCGCACTCTCGAGTTCGCGCGCCGTCACCTCACCGGTGCGACGCCGGACCCTCAGCCGCGCCACGCCGACCTGCCATGACCGTGGTGCGGCGGGGACATCGTCTCACCGCCTGGACGTGGCCGTGATCGCGCGGAGCGGCCCGCCTGTACCGACATCGCCGTGTCCGCGTACGCAGCGCGGAATAGTTGCGGCCGCAGCGTGCTTGTACGCTGTACGAATTGTAGTGCCCCCCGACCAGGAGTGACGATGACGCGAGAACTCGCGACCGACGCGCCGTTCAGCCAGGTTCTCGACCTGACCGAGCTCACCACCACCGATGCCGAGACCGGCCGCTACGCCGGCGTCATCGCACCCACCTGGACCATCGGCCCCAAGGTGCACGGCGGCACCATGGTCGCGGCCACCGCCGCCGCGGCGACCCGCTGGCTCACCGAGGCCGACGAATCACTGGCCCAGATGGCGCCCATCGCGGGCAGTACCGACTTCCTCGGCGCCCCCGATCCCGGCGAGGTCGAATACGCGGTACACATCCGGAAGAAGGGCCGCCAGATCTGCCTGGCCGACGTCGACCTGATCCAGAACGGCCGCATCCTCGTCCGGACCGCGTTCACCTTCGGCCACCTCGACTCCGCGCAGACTCGCTGGACGGGTCCCGACACCGACATGCCCGCCGAGCCGGGCGATCAGGCCTTCCAGTACACCCCCGATTCGCCGATGGGCAAGATCGTGCACGTGAGCCAGGGCGCCCACATGGTGATCGATCCGACCTGGGGCGAATTCCTGCGCGGCGAGACCGGCCCGCCTCGGTTGCGGTTGTGGATCCGTCCGTTCGACGGCGACGAAGCCGATCCGCGGGCGCGCGCCGCCTTCGCGATGATGGCCGCCGACATCAGCCCGCCCGTCCCGATGAACCTGGGCCACTTCGGCTGGTCGCCGACCGTCCAGATGACCACCTATCTGCGCCGCGTCCCCGCGCCCGGTTGGCTACGCGTGGTCGCGACCGCCCGTGAGGTCGGTGAGCGGATGTTCGACGAGGACCACCTGGTCATCGACTCCACCGGCGCCGTTGTCGCCCAGAGTCGCCAGCTGGCCCTGATCCCGGCGGCACGCTGAGGCCACCGGGCCAACTAACCTTGTTCTCATGACGAGAATTGCGGTGGTCGGTGGCGGTCGGATCGGTGAGGCGCTGGTGGCCGGATTGTTGGAATCCGGCAGGGCGATCAAGGATCTGGTTGTTGTCGAGCCGGTCGCCGCGCGCGCCGCGCAGCTGGCCGAGCGGTTCAAGGTGCGGGTGAGCGGTTCGGTCGCCGACGCCGTCGAGGGCGCCGACATCGTGGTCATCGCGGTGAAGCCCGGCGTGGTCGACTCGGTGCTCACCGACCTGTCCAAGGCCGATCTCGAAAACGGTCGCGATCAGGTGCTCGTCTCGCTGGCCGCCGGGATCTCCACTGCCCGGCTCGAGTCGAAACTGCCCGCCGGTTTCCCGGTGGTGCGGGTGATGTCGAACACCCCGATGCTGGTCGGGCAGGGGATGAGTGTGCAATCGCCCGGTCGCTACGCCAAGCCCGAGCAGCTAGAGCAGGTCGGCGAGATGCTCGAAGCCGTCGGCAAAGTGGTGACGGTGCCCGAGGCGCAGATGGACGCGGTCACCGCGGTATCCGGTTCGGGACCGGCGTATTTCTTCCTCGTCGTCGAGGCGATGATCGATGCCGGTGTCGGCCTCGGTCTCACCCGCGAGGTGTCCAGCGAACTGGTCGTGCAGACCATGATCGGCGCGGCGGCGCTGCTGGACGAAACCGGGCAGAGCGCGGCCGAACTGCGGGCCGCGGTCACCTCACCCGGCGGCACCACCGCCGCGGCGCTGCGCGAGCTGGAGCGTGGCGCGCTGCGCTCGACCTTCACCGAAGCGCTACACGCGGCGAAGCGGCGGTCGGCCGAACAGGGCGCAACGAACGAGTGACGATCGGGTACCCGGTTCGAGAACCGATTTCTCACACCCGTCGCAGTAATCCCACTGGTCCCGCTAAGCTCGTAGAAGCACGTGCGTGTCTGTTCCGCTGGTGGGGAAGCCGGCGGCGCGGGCGTGCCGGAGGTCAATGGTGCCATGATGTCTGCGAACAGAATGTCAAGTAATCCATCGGCGTCGGGCGGTGGTTCGGGTTCGCCCGCTCCACGGGTCGGCGCCACCCCGCAAACGGTGATCGGCGGTGGCACTCAGTTTCTCACCGTCGCCGAAGTCGCCGATCTCATGCGGGTGTCGAAAATGACGGTGTACCGGCTCGTGCACTCGGGTGAACTGCCCGCGGTGCGTGTCGGGCGCTCGTTCCGAGTGCACGCGAAGGCGGTGCACGACTACCTGGAGACGTCGTACTTCGACGCCGGATGACGTAGTTCGGCCAGGTACAAGGGCGGTTTCGTTGCTGCTCGGGTGCCCCGGTAGCATGGACAACTGGTTCGTGTCCGCCTGCCGGTGGCACCGTTCGTGGTGTCCGGTTGCCCCGGCGGCGCGGACGCCAAACGACGCACGTGAACACCGCGTGTGTATGCCGAGTAGAGAGAACGCGAGGAAACCCTATGGGTTCTGTGATCAAGAAGCGCCGCAAGCGTATGTCGAAGAAGAAGCACCGCAAGCTGCTTCGCCGCACGCGTGTTCAGCGGCGCAAACTCGGCAAGTAAGCCTGCGTGCCTGCGACGAGCCCGTCACCCTTCGAAGGTGGCGGGCTCTCGCTGTGAAAAGCCCGGGTTTGTGAATCTCGCTATGCGGGGACGGGTCGTCCTCGTTAAATGCTTGTAGATCGTGACGGTGAGTGGCGTGAATGCGGCTACTCTGGTACGCGAAACACGATGAGCAGGGGGCTTTGAGTGGGGTCAGGTACGAGTTCCGATACACGGGAACGACACGCGCCGAGAGTTGTGCTGGTCACTGGTGCCAGCCGCTTCTTCGGTGGCAATGTCGCGGCACGCCTAGCTGCCGAACCCGGCGTCGAACGTGTCATCGCCGTGGATACCGTCACTCCCAGCCGTGAGCTTCGTCGAAAAATGGGTAGTGCCGAGTTCGTGCGCGCCGATATCAGGAATCCGCTTATTCGCAAGGTCGTCGAGGGCAACGACGTCGACACTGTCGTGCACGCGGCCGTGCTCACTCGTCCGCCCGCCGGTGGCGGTCGTGCGGTGATGAAGGATCTCAATGTCCTCGGCGCGATGCAATTGCTCGCCGTGTGTCAAAAAGCGCCGTCGGTGCGGCGCGTGGTCGTGCGATCGTCGTCGGCGGTATATGGATGCAGTGCCAAGGATCCGGCGAAATTCACCGAGGAAATGGGCGCGCGCACTCCGCCCGCGGGGTGGTTCGCGCGCGACATGATCGATATCGAGGCGCTGGTGCGTGGAATGGCGCGGCGCAGGCCCGATATTTCCGCATCGATTCTGCGTTTCGCGCCGATCGTCGGGCCGCGCCTGGCCGATCGAGGCGTGCAATATCTGCGTTCGCCGATCACGCCGACTGTTCTCGGTCGCGAAGCCCGACTGCAATTGCTGCACGAGGAAGACGCGGTCGCGGTGCTCGTGCACGCGGCGCAGCGTGCCCACGGTGGCACGGTCAATATCGCCGGTGACGGCGCGTTGGCCATGTCGCAGGCGATCCGGCGGGCCGGGCGCATTGTCGCGCCGGTGCCGTTCTTCGTCTTCCGCACGGTCGGTCGCTCGCTGATGGGCCCGATCATGCGCGGATTCAGTGGCGAACAACCCGACTATTTCTATTTCGGCTGCGGGCTCGACACCACCCGTATGCGAACCGAGCTCGGCTTCACCCCACGCTGGACCACGGTCCAGGCGTTCGATGACTTCATCGCGGGCGCAGCGTTGCGGCCAGTCTTCGATCCGGCATGGATCGACGCCGCGGAACACAAACTGCTCGGCCTCATCGGGGCCGGATCAGGAGCGCATAAATGAACGAGGGAGCGAAAGTCATTCGTCTCGACGTGAATGTCGAGGCCCGACAGCGACCGCAGACCCGGCGATGGCCGGATCAGCCGATGCAGGCGATGCCGGTCACCTCTCTCAGCGAGCGTCGGCCGGGAATGCCCGCGTTGCCGCCGAAATCGCTCACCGACATCGTGCGCGATGCCGTCGGCGAGCAGATCGAACGGACCGCGGAATTCGCGCGCCGCAGGCTCACCGGGGACTACCAGGTGGACGAGTTCGGCTACGACCGGCACCTACTCGAATCGGTCATCCTGCCCACACTGCGACCGTTGTCGGAGTACTGGTTCCGCGCCGAGGTCACGGGCATCGAGAACGTTCCCGCCGTCGGTGGCGCGCTGCTGGTCGCCAATCACGCGGGCACCGTGCCGCTCGACGGTTTGATGCTGCAGCTGGCCGTGCACGACAAGCACCCGAATCAGCGGGCGCTGCGGCTGCTGGCCGCCGACCTCATCTTCGAGATGCCGCTGTTGGGTGCGCTCGCGCGCAAAGCCGGGCACACGATGGCCTGCCACCCCGATGCCGAGCGGCTGCTGCGCTCCGGGCACATCGCGGGAGTGTTCCCCGAAGGATTCAAGGGCGTCGGCAAGAACTACGCCGACCGGTACAAGCTGCAGCGGTTCGGGCGCGGTGGATTCGTGTCGGCGGCGGTGCGGGCCGGGGTGCCGATCATCCCGGTGTCGATCGTCGGCTCCGAGGAGATCTACCCGAAGCTCGCCGATATCAAGCCGCTGGCCCGCCTGCTCGGATTGCCGTATTTCCCGGTGACGCCGCTGTTCCCGCATCTGGGGCTGCTCGGCGCGGTGCCGATGCCGTCGAAGTGGTACATCGAGTTCGGTGAGCCGATCGCGACCACGGCGTTCGAGCCGGAAGAGGCCGATGACCCGATGACGATGTTCGAGGTCACCGACCAGGTCCGCGAGACCATCCAGCAGACCCTCTACAAGCTGCTGGCCAAGCGCCGGAACGTGGTGCTGGGTTAGTTAGTTGTCGCGGTGGCGGGCTACGACAGCCGCTACCGCTCCGCCCGCCGCGCCGAGTGCCAGCGCGGTGGGCACACCGATCTTCGCCGCCTTGCGGCCGGTGCGGAAGTCGCGGATTTCCCAGCCGCGGTTCTTCGCGACCTCGCGCAGGTCGGAATCGGGGTTGATGGCCACCGCGGTACCGACCAGCGACAGCATGGGGACGTCGTTGTGGCTGTCGGAATAGGCGGTGCAGCGCTTGAGATTGAGACCTTCGCGAATCGCGAGGGTGCGCACCGCGTGTGCCTTGCCCAATCCGTGCAGGATGTCGCCCACCAGGCGGCCCGTGAATTTGCCGTCGACGCTTTCGGCGACCGTGCCGAGGGCGCCGGTCAGGCCGAGGCGTTTGGCGATCACATTCGCCAGCTCGACCGGAGTGGCCGTGACCAGCCAGACCTGCTGGCCGGCGTCGAGGTGCATCTGGGCGAGCGCGCGGGTGCCGGGCCAGATCTTGTCGGCGATGATCTCGTCGTAGATCTCCTCGCCGAGCGCCGCGAGCTCGGCGGTGGGGCGGCCCGCGATGAAGCTGAGCGCCTTCTCCCGGCCCGAGACCATGTCGGAGGAGTTCTCCTTGCCGGTGACCCGGAACTTCACCTGTTTCCAGGCGACGTCGACCAGGTCGGAGGTCTTGAAGTACTTGCGCGCGGCCAACCCTCGGGCGAAGTGGACGATCGAGGCACCCTGGACCAGGGTGTTGTCGACGTCGAAGAACGCCGCGGCGGTGAGGTCGCGAGGGACCTCGGGGCCCGCGTCGGCGCCCTGTTCGGCGAGATCGGCAACGTGTAGCTCGAGCGCCGCGTCGGCGCTTGCCTCACCGGCGAGGTTGGCGCGTAGCTCTTCCTCGCTCGGCCCGAACGGGCTGCGTGGCAGCCGTGCGAACTGTTCCTGTAGTTCCTGACCGAGGCGGCTGGGCTGCCACCGCGCAGGGAACTCCCCGAATCGCCCTGCGACGAATCCGGCCCTAGTCACCTTCGAACGTTCCGGCACCAGTACCCTCCGCTAGTCGCGCGAACCATGTCCACAGTAACCGGCTGCACCGACAACTCGCTTAGGGCTCGAGGATTAAATAGGGCTCATGACTAATCCCACACCGACGGTGACCCTGTTGACCCGCGCTGGTTGCGGCTTGTGCGGCACCGCGCTGGCGCAATTGCAGACGATCTGTGGTGATTTCGGTCTCCCGGTAGCCACCTTGGACGTCGACGAAGCCGCGGTCAAGGATCCGGAGCTGCGTGCTGAATACGGAGATCGCCTGCCAGTGGTCCTGTTGAACGGCCGTGAACACAGCTATTTCGACGTGGACGAGCCCCGTTTGCGGGCCGACCTGAGCCGGATCGCTGGTCGCGACGGAAAATGAGGCCGAATTCACCGACTTTGTGAACGCCTGCACAAGCGGTTACGGTGGTGACACGCAATCCGCACCGCCCCTGGCACGCAGCGGCGGTGGCCGGGTTTGTACCGCCCCTATGGCACCGGTCGCGCTCTCGTAATCGCAGCGACCCACACCGGTGAACGAACAGAGGAACCGGACCGCGATCAGGCCCGGAACGAGGAGCCGACGACGTGACAGAGCAGCACGAGACGCCGAGTGGCGTCTCCGGCAAGGCTCTTGTGCGGGACATTCCGCAGGCCACGGTGACTCGTCTCGCTACCTATCTCCGGGTTCTCGCTGGGTTGGCCGACGAGGGTGTAGTCATCGTATCGAGTGAGGAACTCGCTGTCGCGGCGGGTGTCAATTCGGCGAAGCTGCGCAAGGATCTTTCCTTCCTCGGACCCAACGGTGTGCGGGGTGTCGGCTATGACGTAGCCAAGTTGCGCACCAGGATCGAAGATGTGCTCGGACTGTCACAGGGACATCGGGTAGTGCTGATCGGCGCGGGCAATTTGGGCCGCGCACTGGTCGGTTACGGCGGATTCGGGGTACGAGGCTTCACCGTGGTCGGGATCTTCGACAACCACCCTTCGGTGATCGGCCAGTCGTACGCCGGTCTCGTCGTGCGCGATGTCGAGCAGCTGACCGCCCAGATTCCGGCGCTGACGCCGACGATCGCCGTGGTGGCCGTGCCCGACGAGGCCGCCCAGGACGTGTGTGACCGGCTCGTCGCCGCCGGACTGCCGTCGATATTGAGCTTCGCGCCGCTGGAACTTCGCGCGCCCGCCCATGTTCAGGTACGCCGCGTCGACCTGGCGATGGAACTGCAGATGCTGTCCTTCGATGCCGCGCGCAACGACGCGCCCGCGCTGCCCGAGATCGCCGAGGTCGGCGCCAGCCGCGTCGCGCGCCGGGTAGCGCCGCCGAACCACCTCACACATGCCGCGCCGGTCGAACCGGCTCGCGGCAGGCCGTCGCGTCGCACCGCGCCGCGTTCGGTCACGCCCCACTCGGCAACGGAGCCAAGCACCAAGGGATCGGTGATCACGCCATGAGCGAGCGCCAGCGAGCTAAACAGCGACACGGCGTGGGGACGCGCATGACACGACACAGCGTCGGCGAGGTGTGGTCATGAGTGTTCTGCTGGTCGGGATTTCGCATCGGAGCGCCCCGGTATCGGTGCTGGAGAAAGTCGCCATCAGTGAGTCCGAACGGCCGAAACTGGTGGATCGGCTGCTCTCCTCGAGCCACGTGTCCGAGGCCATGATCGTCTCCACCTGCAACCGGGTCGAGGTCTACGCGGTCGTCGACGCCTTCCACGGCGGGCTCGGCGAGGTGAGCGAGCTGCTCACCAAGCATTCCGGACTGCCGCTGGGCGATCTCACCAAGCACGCCTATGTGCGCTACAGCGAGGCCGCGGCCGAGCATCTGTTCGCGGTCGCCAGCGGCCTCGACTCGATGGTCGTCGGCGAGCAGCAGGTGCTCAGCCAGATTCGCAGCGCCTACGCCAGTGCCGACGGTCAGCAGGCGGTCGGACGCACGCTGCACGAGTTGGCCCAGCACGGGTTGCGGGTCGGCAAGCGTGTGCATTCGGAGACCGGGATCGACCGGGCAGGCGCCTCGGTGGTGTCGGTGGCGCTGGATCGGGCACGTGGTGTCGTCGGCGATCTCGCCGGGCGGACCGCGGTGGTCGTCGGTGCGGGCGCGATGGGCGGGCTGGCCGTGGCGCATCTGTCGCGGGCCGGGATCGGGCGCATCATCGTCGTCAACCGGACCCTCGAACGCGCACAGCGTCTGGCCGAGACCGGTCGCACCATGCACGGTGTCGATGCCGAGGCGGTCGAGATGTCACGGCTCACCGAGGCCATGGCCGGCGCCGATGTCGTGATCACCTGTACCGGCGCGGTCGGGTCCGTGGTTACCCTGGCCGACACCCACCGCGCACTCGCCGGCCGGGCCCGCACCGACGTCGCCGAGCGGCCGCTGGTCTTCTGCGATCTCGGCCTGCCCCGCGATGTGGAGCACGCCGTGGCAGGCCTGCCCGGCGTCGCCGTCATCGACATCGAATCGCTGCAGCGCGATCCGGCCGCGGGCGCCGCGGCCGACGACACCGCCGCCGCGCGCCTCATCGTCGCCGACGAACTCGCCAAATACCTTGCCGGGCAACGTATGGCGGAGGTCACCCCCACGGTGGCCGCGCTTCGCCAGCGTGCCGCCGATGTGGTGGAGGCCGAACTGCTCCGCCTCGACTCGCGGCTGCCCGACCTGGCCGACCCGGCCCGCGACGAGGTGGCGCGCACGGTGCGCCGCGTCGTCGACAAGCTGCTGCACGCGCCGACCGTGCGGGTGAAGCAGTTGGCATCGACGCCGGGCGGCGACAGCTACGCCGAAGCGTTGCGTGAGCTGTTCGAACTGAAACCCGGTGCGGTACAAGCGGTTGCCGCGCCGATGGAGGTCGCCGCGGGCGAGTCCGCGCTGGCCGACGACTTCACCGCAGGCCACCTCGGCGATGGGCCGTCACGCTTGACCGAGTCAAGACCCGACACAGGCAGCATGCGAAACCACGCAGCGCCGCTCGGGCATGCGCAGGAGGAAACCGCATGACCACGACAGTGCAGGAAGAGGACACCGTGACCGCAGGCAGCGCCAGTGCGCCGTGGCGGATCGGCACGCGCGGCAGCCTGCTCGCGCTGACACAGGCGGGCACCATCCGCGATGCGCTGATCGCGGCGGGGCAACCCGCCGAACTGGTGGTCATCAAGACGCCGGGCGATCTGTCGTCGGATCCGGTGCAGAAGATCGGTGTCGGGGTGTTCACCTCCGCACTGCGCGACGAGCTCGCCGCGGGCGGCATCGACATCGCGGTGCATTCCTATAAAGACCTCCCCACCGCGCAGGACCCGCGCTTCACCATCGCCGCGATCCCGCCCCGCGAGGACCCGCGCGACGCGCTGGTGGCTCGCGACGGCATGGTTCTCGGCGAATTGCCCGCCGGTGCCCGAGTGGGAACCTCGGCCCCGCGCCGTGCCGCGCAGCTGCGCGCCCTCGGCCTCGGTCTCGAAATCCTTCCGCTGCGCGGCAATATCGACTCCCGCTTGCGCAAGGTGAGCGAGGGCGAGCTCGATGCCATCGTCATCGCCCGCGCCGGCCTGTGCCGGATCGGGCGCACCGACGAGATCACCGAATCGCTCGAACCGGTGCAGATGTTGCCCGCCCCCTCGCAGGGCGCCCTCGCGGTCGAATGCCGCAGTGACGACCCGCAATTGATCGAGGTACTCGCCGGTCTGGACGATGCCGCGACCAGAGCCGCGGTGCTCGCCGAGCGTTCGCTGCTCGGTGAGCTCGAAGCAGGCTGCACCGCACCGATCGGAGCACTCGCCGAGATCGTCGAGTCGATCGACGAGGACGGCCGGATCTTCGACGAACTCTCGCTGCGCGCCTGTGCCGCCGCGATCGACGGCTCCGACGTCTTGCGCGCCTCGATCGTCGGCGCGCCGAAAGACGCGGCCGAACTCGGTCGCACGCTGGCGCGCGAACTGCTGGACCTGGGTGCTCGCGCATTGCTGAGCGTCACAGACGAACCGGCGCCCACCGACTTCACTAATTCCAGCCCGATGGAGAACAACCGATGAGCAGCAGCCGAGCTACCAAGAAGCAACCAGGGCGGATCCTTTTCGTCGGATCCGGCCCCGGCGACCCGGCCCTGCTGACCGTGCGCGCCCGTGAGGTGCTCGAGCGGGCGATGCTGGCGTTCACCGACCCCGATGTCGACAAGGGCGTGCTCGCCCTGATCGGCATCGCGCACGAGGTGGGCGAAAACGGCGAAAGCCCGGTCGACGTGCGGCCCGCTCTCGGCGAACCCGCCGAGGTGGCCAAAACGCTGATTGCCGAGGCGCGCAACGGTCACGACGTGGTCCGTATCGTCACCGGCGACCCGCTGACTACCGATTCGGTGATCAACGAGGTCAACGCCGTCACCCGTTCGCACATGGTGTTCGAGGTGCTGCCCGGCCTGCCCAACGGCTCGGCCGTGCCCAGCTACGCGGGCATCGCGCTGGGCTCCGGGCACACCGAGGCCGATGTGCGCGGCGAGGTCGACTGGTCGGCGCTGGCCGCCGCCCCCGGCCCGCTGGTCCTGCACGCCACCTCCGGGCACCTGGCCGAGACCGCGAGCGCGCTGGTGGAACACGGTCTGGCGCCCCAGACTCCGGTCGCGGTGACCGTGCGTGGCACCACCCGTCAGCAGCGCACCATCGAGGCCACGCTGGCCTCGCTGAACAACGCCGCTTCCGAGTTGGTCGGCCCGCTGGTCGTGACGGTCGGCAAGGAGGTCGACAAGCGCGCCAAGATGTCGTGGTGGGAATCGCGTGCCCTCTACGGCTGGACCGTGCTCGTGCCGCGCACCAAGGATCAGGCGGGGGAGATGAGCGAGCGGCTCGTCACCCACGGCGCGATCCCGATCGAGGTGCCGACCATCGCGGTGGAGCCGCCGCGTAGCCCCGCCCAGATGGAACGGGCGGTCAAGGGTCTGGTCGACGGGCGCTACCAGTGGGTGGTGTTCACCTCCACCAACGCCGTGCGCGCGGTGTGGGAGAAGTTCGCCGAGTTCGGTCTGGACGCTCGCGCGTTCTCCGGGGTGAAGATCGCCTGCGTCGGTGAGGCCACCGCGGAGAAGGTGCGTTCCTTCGGTATCAACCCCGAACTGGTGCCGAGTGGCGAACAGTCCTCCGAGGGCCTGCTCGCCGACTTCCCGCCCTACGACGACGTGTTCGATCCGGTGAACCGGGTGCTGCTGCCCCGCGCCGACATCGCCACCGAGACCCTGGCCGAGGGCCTGCGTGAGCGCGGCTGGGAGATCGACGACGTCACCGCCTACCGCACGGTGCGCGCCTCGCCGCCGCCCGCGGAGACCCGCGAGATGATCAAGACCGGCGGTTTCGACGCGGTGCTGTTCACCTCGTCCTCCACGGTCCGCAACCTGGTCGGCATCGCGGGCAAGCCGCACGCGCGCACCATCGTGGCGTGCATCGGCCCGAAGACCGCCGAGACCGCGATCGAGTTCGGTCTGCGCGTGGACGTGCAGCCGGAGTCGGCACAGGTCGGCCCACTGGTGGAGGCACTGGCCGAGCACGCCTCGCGCCTGCGCGCCGAGGGCTTGCTGCCCCCGCCGCGTAAGAAGAGTCGCCGCAGCAGCAGCCGCTGAACTCGGTAGATACACCGAAAGCCCGCCCGCAACGGCGGGCTTTCGGCGTATCAGAGTCATCGGCTGTAGCGCAACAGCGTGCGCACGAGCCGGCAGGTGGCATCCGAAGGCGGGCGGATGTCGATCTTCTCGGCGGTGCGTCGGATGGTCTCGTTGGTGGCCTGATTGGGTAGGTAGACACCGGAATCCAGCAGTGCGATCGTCAACCGCATGGCCTTGAGCCGACGATTGTGCGTTACGTACCAGCGGCGCGGACGCCCCGCGGGCAGTCGCTTCTTCTCGAGCGGCACGTACGGCGCGGTGATGAAAGTGGTCTGAGCGGCAATGGCGTTCATTCGGCGTCCTCCCGTTGCGTTTGGGTCCCGCCCCCGATTGTCGGAACCCTCGAACACGCTTTCGATTATAGCGAGAGGCACCGACAGGTTTCGTCGATCTCGCGCGGAAGCCATTGAGCTCCAGTGTCTTTCGATGTTATCCACAGGTTCGCCGCGACAGGTCGGCGACCTCGGCGAAGCACTGCGGGTGGCGATTCGCCGGTAGCTGTCGGACCGCTGTGGTCTAGTAGCGCAACGCAACCCGAGGAGAGGCGATGACGGTGGACGAGATCGACAAGCGGCTCGGCGCGCACGTCGCGGCCGACGAGCTGCTCGGCCTGGCCTGGCTCGTCGCGGTCGGCGACGACGTAACAACCGGCGCCATCGGCCATCTCGACGCCGCGCGCAACGCGCCGGTGCGCACCGACACGATCTTCCGGATCTCCTCGATGACCAAACCGCTCACCGCGGTCGCGGCCTCGATCCTGGTCGACGACGGTGTCCTCGACCCGACCGAACCGGTCGATCGACTGCTGCCCGAACTCGCCGACCTCCGGGTGCTCGCGAACCCCGCCGCCGAACTCGCCGACACGGTCGCGGCGAACCGCCCGATCACCGTCGAGGACCTTCTCACCTTCCGCCTCGGCTGGGGAATGGATTTCGCCGACTTCTCACCCAAACCACTCGACACCGCCTGGAGCGAACTGGGCCTCGGCTGGGGTCCGCCGACGCCCGCGCAGATGTTGCCACCGGACACCTGGATGCGGCGACTCGGCACCTTGCCGCTGCAGTATCAGCCCGGCGAACGTTGGCTCTATCACGTCGGCGCACCCATCCTCGGCATCCTGATCGCCAGGGCAGCGGGCGCGCCGTTCTCGGAATTCCTGGCCGACCGCGTCCTGCGTCCGCTCGGCATGACCGACACCGGCTTCTCCGTCTCGCCGGACGAGCTGGCCCGACTCGGCCCGCACTACGCGGACATCGACGGCGTCCGTACCGTCTTCGACCCTGCCCTCGGCCAATGGAGCACCCCACCCGCCTTCGAAGGCGGCGGCGACGGCCTGGTCTCCACCCTCGCCGACTACTACCGCTTCGCCCGCATGCTGCGCGACGGCGGCGAGTTCGACGGCACCCGCATCCTGTCCGAACGAGCGGTTTCCGCCATGACCACCAACCACCTCACCGCCGAGCAACTCGACCGCGGCGGGCCCGCCCCCGACGGCAGCGCGGGCTGGGGATACGGCGTCGGCATCCAGCTGCGCGACCAGCCCGGCGGTCCCCGCGCAGGTGCCTACGGGTGGGACGGCGGCCTGGGATCCACCTGGTCCAACGACGGTGCGGTGACGGCGATCCTGCTCACCAACCAAGCCTGGAGTTCGGCGGGCCCCTCGCCGGTCTTCGCAACCTTCGAGCAGATTTTGGGCGAACTGGCCCGCGGTTCCGGCCCGCTGTAGGCGCTGCCACGACCGACCGGCGCGAGGCGTATTCTGCGGGCTATGACCGCTTTCGACCGCCCGCGGCGGTTGCGTAGGACACCCGCATTACGTCGACTCGTCGCCGAAACCACGCTGCAGCCGCGTCAGCTGGTGCTGCCGATGTTCGTCGCCGATGGTCTCGACGAGCCGCGGGAGATCAGCTCGATGCCCGGGGTGTACCAGCATTCGCTGGACTCCCTGCGCAAAGCCGCGGCGGAGTCGGTGGCCGCCGGGGTCGGCGGGCTGATGCTGTTCGGTGTGCCGCTGTCCGAGGACAAGGACGCGACCGGTTCACAGGCCAGTGATCCGAACGGAATTCTCAATCGTGGTCTGCGCGCGCTGGCCGAGGAAGTCGGGGACTCGACGGTCATCATGGCCGATACCTGCCTCGACGAATTCACCGATCACGGCCACTGCGGTGTGATCGGCACCGACGGCGCGGTCGACAACGACGCGACCCTGCACCGCTACGTGGAGATGGCGCTGTCGCAGGCCGACGCCGGCGCCGATCTGCTCGGGACCAGCGGGATGATGGACGGCCAGGTCGGCGCGATCCGGCGCGGACTCGACGCGGTCGGCCGGACCGACACCGCCATCCTGGCCTACGCGGCCAAGTACGCCTCGGCCTTCTACGGACCGTTCCGTGAGGCCGTCGGCTCTTCGCTGGAAGGCGATCGCCGCACCTACCAGCAGGATCCGGCCAACCGTCGCGAATCGCTGCGCGAACTCGATCTCGACCTCGCCGAGGGCGCCGACATCGTGATGGTGAAGCCCGCGATGTCCTACCTCGACATCTTGCGCGACGTCGCTGATCGCTCGACGGTCCCCGTCGCGGCCTATCAGATCTCCGGTGAGTACGCGATGATCACCGCCGCCGCCGAGCGTGGCTGGATCGACCGCAAGGCCTCGATTTTGGAGTCGTTGATCGGCATCCGGCGGGCAGGCGCGGACATCGTGCTCACCTACTGGGCGACCGAGGCAGCACACTGGCTGTCGTGATCGTTCCGCCGAACAAACCCGAAACCCTTCCCATGCCGGAAGACGTCGGCACCGCCCGTCAATTGTGGTGGGCGATCGCCGGCCTCGGTGTGATCTACACCTTCGCCAGCGTCATCACCATGACGGGGGAGCGCGACGAGCTCAGCAAGCAGTTCCTCGACGAGATGCACAAGTCGGATCCGAACTTCCCGGCATCTACCGTCGACGCGATGGTGCTGGTGGCTTTCGCGCTGACCGCGCTGGTCGGCGTGCTGCTGGCCGGGGTCACCGTGGCCATCGCGCATCAGCTCGGCCGCGGCAAGTCCTGGGCGCGCACGGTGCTCACGGTCGTCGCGATCTGGCTCGGGCTCGGCGCCGTCGCGACCATGTTCACCTTCTCCGCCGTCGCCAATGCGGCGACGATCGTGGCGGGTGGCTCGGCGATCGTGCAGGGCGTGCTGGCCGCGGGAGCGGCGTTCCTCAGCTACCGGCCGGAGTCGACGAAGTACTTCCAGTCCCACCGGAAGTAACACTGCACAGTGTAGGGTGAGGATTATCACACCGGCGTGGCGCCGGGGGAGCGGAGGCAATGATGCGCGTGGTGATCGAGCAACCACACAGCCTGCGGCGCGACCTGTTGGTCATCGGGTTGATGGTTGTCCTCACCTTGGCCGTCATCGCGCTGTTGTTGGTACCGAGCCTGGTCAGCTGATTCGATCTCGCCCCTGGCAGGATCGCAGGAATGAGACGCTGGATCGCGCTGTTCGAACTCGGCTTCGCCGTGCTCTTCCTGGCCTGCGCGGTCGTCAGCTGGCAGGCGGCGCGGCGCACCACCGAGTTCGTCGGCACCGATGAACATCCCGGCTTCGTGGCCGTGCGCTATGTGCCGCCGTTGCTGTTGCTCGCTTGCGCGCTGGTGACGGTGGGTGGGCTGTTGGTGATCGACGCCCTCGCCAGGATCTACGCCAGATCTGTAGCACGTCGCGACGTCGAACCGATGATCTAGAGGAAGCCGAATTCCGATGTGCGCGTGGGGGTTCGGGACGCGAGCCCGCACCGCGGGCTCCCTCGAGGAGGAATCGATGACCAGACTGACCGCAGGAATCTGTACCGTCGCCGCCGCTGTGGCGACGATCGCGCTGGCCGCCACGCCCGCCCAGGCCGCCCCCGGCCTGCCGCTGACCCCGTTGACCGCTGAGCCGGCCGCCGACGGTTTCGCCCCGGAGACCGGCTCTAGCGGGATCTACAACGGCATCATGTGCCAGCTGCACACGATCTCCGCCGAAGTGCCCTGCATGTACACGTAATCAGTCGGTCCACTGCTGGTAGACGTCGATAACGCGCCCGCCCCGCGTGCCGGCCGCGTTCAGGAAAACGGAGACGGTGCCGTCGGGATGGGCCGCCGCCTCCGTCACCACCTGGCGCAAGGTGGCACGGATGCCGCCGTCGGCGTCACGGTACAGATCGGTATCGGTGTGTAGACCCGCGCCGATCCGATTGGGGGGTACGAGCATCGCGGTGATCGCTGGAATCGGCCCCGCCCCGAGTGCCACGGTCTCCTCGTGGCTGAGTTGGGCGCCGATCCGATCGGGCTGGACCTGCGGTGCGAAGGCGGTGGCCGAACCCGCGCCCAGAAGCACTCCCGCCGCGACGAACCCTGTGCCAAGGGCAGTGCTGGTGACGCCGAAACGCATGAAATACCCTCTCGCTGATAGCTGATTTCTCTGCGGCCCAGGTGCTGAGCCGCACGGAGCGTAGTCGCAGGCCAATGGGCCTAGATCGAATTCTTCCGCCGATAGGGGCGGCGTGTCGGGCGTGTCGTCGGTGGGTCGCTGCGGTCTGGGTCACTGTGCTCCACCCTGTCGTCCGGCGTGCCGAGGCGAGCTGAGAGACTGGAATCCGTGAGTCCTACGCAGGTACCGGTTTCCGCCCAGCTCTTCGAGCGGGCAGCCTCGGTGATCCCGGGTGGCGTCAATTCCCCGGTTCGTGCGTTCAACTCGGTGGGCGGTACGCCGCGGTTCATCACCTCCGCGAGCGGCTACACGCTCATCGACGCCGACGGCAACGACTACGTCGATCTGGTGTGCTCGTGGGGTCCGATGATTCTCGGGCACGCCCACCCCGCCGTCGTCGAGGCCGTGCAGAAGGCCGCGACCAGCGGACTGTCGTTCGGTGCGCCGACCGAGGCCGAGATCGAGCTCGCCGAGGCCATCGCCGCCCGCGTCGACCCCGTCGAGCGGGTCCGCCTGGTGAACTCCGGAACCGAGGCCACGATGAGCGCGGTCCGCCTGGCCCGCGGCTTCACCGGCCGATCCAAGATCATCAAATTCTCCGGCTGCTACCACGGCCACGTCGACGCGCTGCTGGCCGACGCGGGTTCGGGCGTCGCGACGCTCGGCCTGCCGACCTCGCCCGGCGTCACCGGCGCGCAAGCCGCCGACACCATCGTGTTGCCCTACAACGACCTCGCCGCCGTCGCCGCTGCCTTCGACGCGCACCCCGGCCTGATCGCCTGCGTCATCACCGAGGCCGCCGCGGGCAATATGGGCGCGGTCGCGCCGCTGCCCGGCTTCAACGAAGGCTTGCGCACGCTGGCGCACGACAACGGCGCGCTGCTGATCATGGACGAGGTGATGACCGGTTTCCGGGTCAGCGCGTCGGGTTGGTACGGCCGCGAAGGCGTCGCCGGTGACCTCTACACCTTCGGCAAGGTGATGAGCGGTGGCCTGCCCGCCGCCGCGTTCGGCGGTCGCGCCGAGATCATGAACAACCTCGCTCCGCTCGGCCCGGTCTATCAGGCGGGCACCCTGTCCGGTAACCCCGTCGCCGTCGCGGCGGGCCTGGCGACGCTGCGCGCGGCAGACGCCGAGGTGTACGCGGCGCTGGACCGCAATGCCGATCGGCTCGGCTCGCTGTTCGCGAAAGCCCTGACAGAGGCCGGTGTCGAGCATCAAGTCCAGTTCGCAGGCAATATGGTGAGCGTGTTCTTCGCCGAGCGCCCGGTGACCGACTACGCCGCCGCCAAAGCGAGCCAGACCTGGCGTTACCCTGCCTTCTTCCACGCCCTGCTCGACGCGGGCGTGTACGCGCCGCCCAGCGCGTTCGAGGCATGGTTCGTCTCCGCGGCACTCGACGAGGACGCGTTCGACCGTATCGCCGCCGCTCTGCCCGCCGCCGCCCTCGCGGCCGCGGCCGCAACCCCCGAAGGATCCCCAGCGTGAGCTCCGACCAGCCCGACGCAGAATTCGCCCCAGTCCCGGCGGATAGCGACGAGGCGCCTCATCCTGTCCCCGCCGCCGCGCCGCCCGCGCTCGACGACGACCCGTCGACCGTCGAAACCATCGTGCATGTGCTGCGCCACGGCGAGGTGCACAACCCGAACGGCATCCTCTACGGCCGCCTGCCCGGCTTCAGCCTCTCGGTGGCCGGTCGCTCGCAGGCCGGTGCCGTCGCGCGTTCGCTGGCCGATCACGACATCGCGATGGTGATCGCCTCCCCGCTGCAGCGCGCCCAGGAGACCGCGGCGCCGATCGCGGCCGCCCACGATCTGATCGTGCGCACCGACGAGAACCTGATCGAAGCGGGCAACACCTTCGAGGGCCTGCGCGTCTCCGTCGGTGACGGCGCCCTGCGCAAGCCGAGGCATTGGTGGAAGCTGCGCGACCCGTTCACCCCGTCCTGGGGCGAGCCGTACCTGCAGATCGCTCATCGCATGCTCGCCGCGGTGAACAAGGCCCGCGTCGAGGCCGCCGGTCACGAGGTGGTGCTGGTCTCGCATCAGCTGCCCGTGTGGACGCTGCGTCGCTTCCTGCAGGGCCAGCGGTTGTGGCACGACCCGCGCAACCGGCAGTGCTCGCTCGCGTCGCTGACCTCGCTGGTCTATCAGGGCGATACGCTCGTCGACATCGTCTATTCCGAGCCTGCAGGCGCGTCGGACCCGTCGGTACACGGCGCATGACACGCTGGTCCTCATCGGGATCCGCCCGTGGCCGTCGGCCGCGGGCGCTGACCGCCGTTCTGTCCGCCCTGCTGGTGATCATCACCGCGGCGGGCTGCTCGACGGGTACCGATGCGGTAGCCACCGGTGGTGGGACCTTCGAATTCGTCTCACCCGGTGGTAGAACGGATATCTACTACGATCCGCCCGCGACGCGCGGGACGATCGGCACCCTCTCGGGGCCCGATCTGATGAACGAGGGAAAGACCGTTTCGGTCGACGATTTCCCGAACCAGATCGTGGTCGTGAACCTGTGGGGACAGTGGTGTGGCCCGTGCCGCGCCGAGTCGCCCGCTCTCGAAAAAGTCTTCGCGGCGACCAGAGATCAAGGCGTCGCGTTCCTGGGGATCAACGTCCGTGACCATCAGCGCGACAAAGCCCAGGACTTCGTAGTGGACAACAAGATCGAATACCCGTCCATCTACGACCCGTCGATGCGGACCTTGCTCGCTCTCGGCGGAAACTTTCCCACCAGTGTTATTCCGACCACGTTGATCCTGGATCGTCAGCACCGGGTCGCCGCGGTCTTCCTTCGCTCGCTACTGGCCGAAGACCTTCAGCCCGTGGTCGAGCGCATCGCCGCCGAGGAGAAGCAGTGAGCAGCCGTCGTCGTCCAGGAAATCTGACCGCGTGTCGTCCCCGTCAGGGCGCCCGCCGAATGGGTGCGGGCTGGACGGTCGATGACCGTTGGGCCGGCATCGCGACCGTGCCGCGCAGTGTCGCCGGTGCCGGTCTGTTCGATTTCGGCCCCGCTGAACCGGCCGAGACCGAGCGCACCCTGTCGTTGCCGCGCGACGAGCAGCAGGACATGGAAACGGACACCGACGAGTGATACCGCTCGCCGCAGTCGGGGATTCCTTCCAGCAGACGGCGGCATCGGGTCCGCTTCTGCTGGCGCTGGGAGCCTGCCTGCTCGCGGGCCTGGTGTCGTTCGCTTCACCGTGTGTCGTGCCGCTCGTCCCCGGCTACCTGTCGTATCTGGCCGGGCTGGTCGGTGCCGAGGCGCCGCCTGCCACCAACGCGCAGGCGAGCACGCTCACCGCGCAGCGCCGTAGCGCGAAGATGCGGGTGGCCGGTGCCGCCGGGCTGTTCGTCGCCGGGTTCACGGTGGTGTTCGTGCTGGCCACGGCCACTGTTTTCGGCGTGATCCAGACCCTCAATGTGAATCGGGAACTGCTGCAGCGCATCGGCGGTGTGGTGACGATCCTGATGGGACTGGTGTTCATCGGCTTGGTCCCCGCCCTGCAGCGCGACACGCGGATGGAGCCGCGCAGGCTCACCAGCATCCTCGGCGCGCCGCTGCTCGGCGGGGTGTTCGCGCTCGGCTGGACACCGTGTCTCGGGCCGACGCTGTCGGGTGTGATGGCGGTGTCCGCGGGTACCGAGGGCACCACCGCGGTGCGCGGAGTGACGTTGATCGTCGCCTACTGCCTCGGCCTCGGACTGCCCTTCGTGGTGCTGGCCTTCGGGTCGGCCGGTGCGTTGCGCGGGGTCGGCTGGCTGCGGCGCAATTCGCGCACCATTCAGGTAATCGGGGGTTTTCTGCTCGTCGCCGTCGGCGTCGCGCTGGTCACGGGGGCATGGGATCAGTTCGTCAGCTGGGTGCGTGACGGGTTCGTCTCCGAGGTGACTCTTCCGATCTGATGACTGACACGCTGACTACTCCGATCACCCCCACCCCGCCCGTCCGGCAGTCGCTGCTGGGCCGGGTCTGGGCCCTGGTCCGCAATTCGTGGCGCGGCCTGACGAGCATGCGCACCGCGCTGGTGTTGCTGTTCCTGCTCGCGCTGGCCGCCATCCCCGGCGCACTGCTGCCGCAGCGCAGTCTCAACGCGCAGAAGGTCGACCAGTACATCGCCGACCGTCCGACGCTGGGCCCGTGGATGGACCGGGTCGAGCTGTTCGACGTGTTCGGCAGCTTCTGGTTCACCGCCATCTACGTGCTGCTGTTCATCTCGCTGGTCGGCTGCATCCTGCCGCGCTGCTGGGACCACTACCGGGCCCTGCGCACCCCGCCGGTGCCCGCGCCGCGCAACCTCAGCCGGTTGCCGCACCACTCCAGTGAGACCGACGACCGGACGCCCGACGAGGTGATCGAGGCCGCCAAGGCTTCCTTACGTGGGTGGCGGACCGAGGTTCGTCCCGGTCAGCGCGACGGTGAGGTGACGCTGTCCGCGGAGAAGGGCTATCTGCGCGAGTTCGGCAACCTGGTGTTCCACCTGTCGCTGGTGGGGCTGCTCGTCGCGATCGCGCTGGGCAAGCTGCTCGGCTACGAGGGCAATGTCATCGTGATCGCCAACGACGGTCCCGGTATCTGCACCACCTCGCCCGCGGTCTTCGACTCGTTCCGGGCGGGCAACACCAATGACGGCACCGGCATGACGCCGCTGTGCATCAAGGTGAAGGACTTCAAGGCGGACTACCTGCCCACCGGTCAGGCCGAGATGTTCCACTCGAACATCGAATATCAGGCCGGTGCCGACCTCAGCACCGACACCTGGCGCAGCACCGAGCTCCAGGTGAACCATCCGTTGCGCGTCGCCGGTGATCGGGTCTACCTGCAGGGACACGGCTTCGCGCCGACGTTCACGGTCACCTTCCCCAACGGGCAGACCCGCACCGAGACCATCCAGTGGCGGCCCGACGACGCCCAGACCTTCCTGTCCAGCGGTGTGCTGCGCATCGACCCGCCCGGCGGCATGTACGCCACCGACGAGGAACGCAGGCAGAACCAGATCGCCATCGAGGGCCTGTTCGCGCCGACCGCGATGTTCCACGGCAGCCTGCTCACCTCGTCGTTCCCCCGGATGGATGACCCGGCGGTCGCGGTCGATGTCTATCGCGGCAATACCGGTCTCGACACCGGTCGCTCGCAGTCGCTGTTCTCGCTGGACCCGGAGATGATCAAGCAGGGTCGGTTGTCCAAGGAAGCGCGGGTCAACCTGCGTCCCGGCGAGTCGACCACGTTGCCCAGCGGAGCGAAGGTCACCTTCGACGGCGCCGAGGAATTCGTCAACCTGCAGGTCTCGCACGACCCGGCCCAGCAGTGGGTGCTGGTGAGCGCGCTGACGATGATGGCCGGTCTGCTGGTGTCGCTGTTGCTGAAACGGCGACGGATCTGGATCCGGGCGTACCCAGTCGAGGCCGCGGCAGGTACCGTGGGTCAACGACGCGCCGTAGTAGAAATGGGCGGCCTGGCCAGAAGCGATCAAGCGGGCTGGGGCGCCGAGTTCGATCGACTGCGGACACGGCTGCTGGGAGCGGAGAAGTGATCCGCGCACTCGACATGGAGACGGAATCCTGATGCAGATCGACGAAACGCTGGCACGGTACAGCGACTTCGCGTTCATGTCGGCCATGGCCATCTACGCCCTGGCCACGGTCCTGCTGATCGTGCAGTACGCCTCGGCGCGCGCCAAGCAGGTCGCCGCGCGCGAACTCGTCCCGGCGGGCGACCCGGGGTTGCCCGGCCGCATCGAAACCCCGGAGGCCAAGCCGCTCGCCGAACGGCTGGGCAACATGGCCTTCTCGGTGCTGGTGGTCGGCGCGGTGCTGCACATCGGCTCGATCGTGCTGCGCGGCTTCGCGACCCACCGCTTCCCGCTGGGCAACATGTACGAGTTCACCACCATGGCCACCGCGGCCGCCGTGGTGATCGGCCTGATCTTCCTGCGCGACCAGCGCTACCGCGCCATGTGGGCGTTCCTGCTGGTCCCCGTGCTGATCCTGATGTTCCTGGCGGGCACGGTCCTCTACGCCGACGCCGCACCCGTGGTCCCGGCTCTTCGCTCGTTCTGGCTGCCGATCCACGTCACCATCGTCAGCATCGGCAGCGGCGTCTTCCTGGTCTCCGGCGTAGCCAGCCTGCTCTACCTGTTCCGCATGCGTCAGCCCGCGGGCGAGGAATCCACCGGCATCCTCGGCACCATCGCCCGCCGCCTCCCCGACGCCCGCACCCTCGACCAGCTCGCCTACAAAACCACCATCATCGGCTTCCCCCTCTTCGGCGCGGGCGTCATCCTCGGCGCCATCTGGGCCGAAGCCGCCTGGGGCCGCTTCTGGGGCTGGGACCCCAAGGAGACCTGCTCCTTCATCGCGTGGGTCCTCTACGCGGCCTACCTGCACGCCCGAGCCACCTCCGGCTGGCGAGACACCAAGGCCGCCTGGATCAACATCGCCGGCTTCGTAGCGATGCTGTTCAACCTCTTCATCATCAACATGGTGATCAGCGGCCTGCACAGCTACGCCGGACTGAACTAGCCGTTCTGCCGCGCCCTACTGCGCACATACATAAGGCCCAGAGGCTCGGAAGAGCTTCTGGGCCTTTGTTGTTCGCGGATCAGCAGTAGTAGCAGATCTTGTTCGCCGGGAGTTCTACGTGGCAGTTCAGGCAGACCGGTTTGCGGAGCGGTTCGGGCTTGGGGATGGCTGCTGTGCTGCGGCGGGCGGCGGAGGGCCGTTTGACGGCTGCCTCGGCTGCTTCGGCGGTGGCCAGGTCCGCGGAGGTGGACTGGCGGATGGCGGCCACCTTCGGGGGGAGGGTGGGCAGGCCGCCGTCGGCGGGGAGGTCGGTGGCGAAATGCTGGTAGCACTGCCAGCGGGCCGCGGCGGCGTGCATTTCGAGGTCGTCGGGGATGGGCAGGCCCGCGAGTTCGAGGATGTAGCGGTAGCCGGTGCCTACGGTCTGGTTCTTGCGCACGCACAGCGCGCTCAGCGGCGGCTCGTTGTTCTGGTGACAGTGCTCGGCGACCTTGTCCAGCACGACGGGCAGCCAGTGCTGCCACTTCACGGCGGTGCGGATGCCGGACTCCTCCTGGACCAGCTCGGCCAGCTCGGTGTTGACGATGAAGTTGTTGAACCGGGTGGCGGTATCGGCCAGCACTTCATGTGCGGCGCGAGTCCACTCCAACCGGGCCTCGGTGAACGTCACGGCGCTGCCGTCGGCCGCGCGCCAAGTGGTCGGGACAGAACCTTGCTGCACATCAATCACCGGAATACGTTATCTACCCAGCTCTTTCGACGCGCAACGGGGGTATGTGCGACAGCTCACGGCGACGCACATCGCGAGGTCACTCGGTAGGACCGGAGTCGTCGCGTGGTTGTTTGCCGAGGCGCCAGAGGAATTCTGGATCGTCGTCAGGACCGAGAACCGGTCTGCGCGGGGGTGGGCCGGAATTAGGGCGCGGCAATTCGGGGCCGAACGCCTTCCAGCACAACACTGCGATGGCAACGATCGCGATGAGTGCCAATAGGAACGTCACGTCGCTCACCTCCTGCTATCGAGGGTAGCCGTGTCCGCGCCGTGTGCACATCCGCAACGGGAGGGAAATTTTTGGCAAACGCGAGCCCGCGGTGGGCTCGCGTCGGCCGGCGAGTCAGCGCGGTGCTGCCTCGGTGGTGAGCGATCTGAGCAACTGCAAGACCTCGGACTCGCGGAAACGGCGATGTCCGCCCGGTGTGCGCAGCGAGCCGAGCCTGCCGGCATGAGCCCACCGGGTGACGGTCTTGGGGTCTACATGGAACATGGCGGCCACTTGGCCTGGTGTCAGCAGAGTGTCCTGAAGGCCGACGGTGATCGCAGTCATAGCTAACCTCTCCGTTTCGACAGTTCCCTCATCAGTGGCGTCATCGTCGCACTACGACCCCCACGTAGTCGAACCACCTACTGTTGGTAAAGGGGAAGTAATAGACAAAAGCCGCGAACGTGCCGTATCGAAGCGTTTCGCGCCGGGCCTACGCGCACCTCGGGCGGTGCGCGGCTGCTGAACGGTGTCGCGTCGGCGCCCATTAGGCTGTAGTCGTGAGTGAAGCAACAGGTCAGCAGGGTTCTGGCGCCGGGAAGCGGCTGGTACGCAATCTCGCGCTCTACACGCTGGCTCGTCTCGGGCTGGTAGTAGTGATCGCCGCGCTGATCGTCGGCGTCGCCAAGCTGATCGGCGTCGACGTGCCGGTCATCGTCGCGGCGCTGTTCGCGTTGATCGTCGCGATGCCGCTGTCGCTGACGCTGTTCAAGAAGCTGCGGGTGAAGGTGAACGAGGACATCGCCGTCGTCGACGCGCGCCGCCGCCAGGACAAGGCGCAGCTGCGGGCCCGCTTGCGGGGTGACGACGACGGTACGTCGGCGTGAAGTACCTCGACCGCAGCGCCCCTCGTGACTGGGTCGACAACGCCGTCCGGCTGATCGACGCCGACACCCAGCGCTCCGCCGACACCCACCTGCTGCGGTATCCGCTGCCCGCCGACTGGCCGGTGCAGCTCTACCTCAAGGACGAATCGACCCACATCACCGGCAGCCTCAAGCACCGGCTGGCGCGGTCGCTGTTCCTGTACGCGATCTGCAACGGCTGGGTGACCGAGGGAACGACCGTGGTCGAGGCGTCGTCGGGTTCCACGGCGGTGAGCGAGGCGTATTTCGCCAAGCTGCTCGGCCTCGACTTCGTCGCGGTGATGCCGGCGAGCACCTCGCCGCAGAAGGTTGCGCTCATCGAAGCGCACGGTGGCCGATGTCATTTCGTCGATCGACCGCCGGACATGTACACCGAGGCCAAACGTCTCGCCGCCGAATCCGGCGGGCACTTCATGGATCAGTTCACCCACGCCGAGCGGGCCACCGACTGGCGCGGCAACAACAACATCGCCGAATCCATCTTCGAGCAGCTGGCGCTGGAGAATCACCCGGTGCCGGAGTGGATCGTGGTCGGCGCCGGGACCGGCGGCACCAGCGCGACGATCGGTCGCTACATCCGTTATCGCAGGCACGCGACGCGGCTGGCCGTGGTCGACCCGGAGCACTCGGCGTTCTACGGCGGCTACGAGACCGGCGACGCGGGCTATGAAACCGGAATGCCTTCGCGCATCGAGGGAATCGGCCGTCCCCGCGTGGAACCGTCGTTCGTCGGCCAGGTGGTCGACCGCATGATTATGGTGCCCGACGCGGCCTCGATCGCCACCGCCCGCCACGCGAGCACCGCGCTCGGCCGTCGCGTCGGCGGTTCGACCGGCACGAACCTGTGGGGCGCCTTCCATCTCGTCGCCGAGCTGGTCGCGGCGGGCCGCAGCGGCAGCGTGGTCACCCTGCTGTGCGACGGCGGCGACCGGTACGCGGGCACCTACTTCAACGACGACTGGGTGGCAGCCCAGCACATCGATCTGACCGGTCCAGCGGACATCCTCGCCGAGTTCGCGGCCACCGGTCGCTGGAACGGCTGACACCTCCCGCACCACTCCTCAGGGTCCTTCTGCGGCCGGTGGTGTCAATTTTTGTTGACAAAGTCGGCATCGTCAATCAAAATTGACGCCATGACCGATGTAGCAACCCTCGCCTCAGCGGCAGGCAATCCCGACCCGGCGGTCGGGCTGCGCGCCGTGCTCGCACTGCGCAGATTGGCCGACCGCCTCGAAACGATCCAGGTGGCCAACGCCAGAGCCAATGGATGGTCGTGGCAGGCCATCGCGGAGGCACTAGAGGTGAGCAAGCAAGCGGTCCATCAGAAACACAATCGGAAAGGTGGAACCCGCTGATGTTCGAAAAATTCAGTCGCGAGGCCCGAATCGCGGTGGTCAGCGCCCAGGACGACGCCAAAGAGTTGGGCGCGAAGCGGATCGGGCCGGAGCACGTCCTGCTCGGCACCCTGTCGAACGCCGAACCCGGACTCCGGGCGGTGCTCGACGCGCGCGGCATCACCGCCGACGGGGTACGCACCGCTCTCGCCGCCCGCACGGACGAGCCGCCGCTCGGCGCCGATGATGCCCAGGCCCTGCGCTCGATCGGCATCGACCTGGACGCGGTGCAGGCCAGCATCGCCGAGAACTTCGGGCCGCAGGCCTGGGACCGGGCCGAACCGGAGGCCAAACGCGGCATGCTCGGGCGACTGCTCGGCTCCGGGCACATCCCGTTCACCGGCCCGGCCAAGAAGACGCTGGAACTCGCGCTGCGGGAGGCGATCCACCGCAAGGATCGCGAGATCACCTCGGTCTACATGCTGCTCGGGATTCTGCGCGGGGCGGACCAGACCACTGTCGATCTGCTCGGCGGGCGCGACGCGGTGTCGGGTGTGCGCGCAGATCTCTACGCGATGCTGGACCGCGCCGCGTGAATTCCACGTCGGGTGTGTGTCAGACCCGCCGCAATGTCCGTTTCCCGGCCTAGCATTGCGTGTATGCAACTAGCAATCCGGTTGGTCATCAACGCCATAGCCATCTGGGCTGCGGCCGCGTGGATCGACAAGATCGATATCTACGTGCCGCCCGAGTGGTCAGCGGAGTGGGGCAACTGGGGCAAGGCCCTGGTCCTGCTCATCGTCGCGCTCGTGTTCACGGCGGTCAACGCCGTGATCAAGCCGATCGTGCAACTCCTGTCGCTGCCGTTCGTGATCCTCACGCTCGGCCTGTTCCTGCTGGTGGTCAACGCGGGGATGCTGTGGCTCACCGCCAAGATCACCGAGATCACCGACTACGGCCTTCGCGTCGACGGCTTCTGGGCGGCGTTGTGGGGTGGCTTGATCATCACGTTGGTCAACTGGGTGCTCGGCATTCTGGTACCCGACGGCGACTAGCCGGCGAGCCCGACGGCCAGCGCGCTCAGCGCCGACCACGCCAGCAGGGCCAGCCCGGAATCGCGGAGGGCCGGAATCAGTTCCAGCCCACCCTTGCCGGTCCGCACGGGGGCGTTGGCCCGGATCGCCAGCGGCGACGCGAGCAATCCGACCAGCGCCCACGGCGTGCTCGCGATCAGCGCCAGGCTGATCACGAAAGGCGTCGCGAGCAGCACCACGTGCAGGGTGCGGGTGCGGGCGTCGCCGAGTTTCACCGCGAGGGTGACCTTGCCTGCCTCGGTGTCGGTCGGGATGTCACGCAGGTTGTTGGCCACCAGCACCGCGCTGGAGAACGCGCCGACACCGATCGCGAGCAGCAGGCCGACCCAGTCGACCCGCAGCGCCTGCACGTATTGGGTACCGAGCACCGCGATCAACCCGAAGAACACGAATACCGCGATCTCGCCGAAACCGCTGTAGCCGTAGGGCTTGCTGCCACCGGTGTAGAACCAGGCGCCCGCCAGGCACACCGCTCCGATCAGCACCAACCACCATGCGGTGGTCACGGCCAGCACGAGCCCGGCGACCGCGCCGATCGCCAGGCTGAGCACCGCGGCGGTGCGAACGGCCTTCGGGGATGCCAGCTTCGAGCCGACCAGCCGCAGCGGCCCGACGCGCACGTCGTCGGTGCCTCGAATGCCATCGGAGTAGTCGTTGGCGTAATTCACCCCGACGATCAGCGCCAGCGAAACCAGCAGCGCCAGAATCGCTTTCCACCAGACGGCCCCGTCGACAGACGCGGCCGCGCCGGTGCCCGCGAGTACCGGCGCGATCGCGTTGGGCAACGTCCGCGGCCGGGCGCCCTCGATCCATTCCGCTGCTGTAGCCATGGATCGAAGCCTAATCCGACATCGGTGGGAGGGCGCGGGTGCGCCTGGTCACGGTGTCAGGCCGGGGTGGATTCGGCGATCGTCTTGAGCCGGGCCAGACCCTTGTCGAAGTCCTTGCCGATGAGGTTGTCGATCGGGAACACCTTGCCGAGCACGCCCATCATGCCGGAGCGGGTGCCGGTCATCTTCCAGGTCACCTCGGTACCACCGGCGACCGGAGCGAGCGTGAAGGTAACGAAATTGGTGGCTTTGAACGGCTTCTCGAAGGTGAGCTCCACCCCGATCTCGCGTTCGGCGTCGGCCTTGATCTCCATCGTGCCCGCACCGGCTTTGCGGTTGCCACGCCACGCGTAGCGGGCGCCGACGCCGGATTCCGGGCCGGTGTAGGTGCGGGCGAGCTGCGGATCGGCGTCCTCCCATGGCGACCACAGCCGCCACTGGTGGAAGTTGTCGATCAGTGCGTGAATCCGTGCTGGTTCGGCGGCGATGGCGGTGCGCCGCGACACCTCGAAGTTGCCCATGCGCGTGAGCCTAAGGCGAGGCGGGGACAAATCGCGGGACACATCGACCTCGGGTGTCGCGGCGAGTGCGAGTCGAGAACCCGACGCCGCGCTCGCCTACGATGACATCGGCATGTCTGTACAGCATCGCGGCCCCGAGGGGTCGCTCTCCGAGGCTCTCTCCCGCGTTGTCGTGGGGGTGCTCGGCGTGATCGCGATCCGCCGCGACGAGGCCATGATCGCGCTGCCCGGCGCCCGCGCCAGGCTACTGCTTGCCGCCCTCGCTGTTCACCCTGGCCGGGCCCGCAGCGCCCAGGCGCTGATCGGCGAAGTCTGGGGCGAACAACCACCCCGGGCGCCGATGAACGCGCTGCACACCCAGGTCTCGCGACTGCGGGCGATGCTGCCCGACGGCGCGCTCGAGATCGGCCCCGCGGGCTACCGGCTGACCCTGCCCGCCGACAGCGTCGACCTTACCGCGGTAGCAGCGCTGGCCCGGCGAGCCGACGAACACCTGGCCGCGGGCAACACCGCCGACAGTCTTGCCGCGATCGCACTGGCCCGCACCCTATGGCGCGGCGAACCGGGCGCCGATCTTCCTGATTCCGCCCCCGCCGACGACCTACGCGCAGCCGCCGTCGACCTGCGCCGCCACCTCGATCACACCGAACTCGCCGCCCACACCGCCCGGTGCGATGTCGCCGCCGCCCTCCCGCTGGCCCGCGCCGCCGCCGCGACCAACCTCTTGGACGAATCCGCCCACACGACCCTGATCCGCCTGCTCGCCGCCGCGGGCCGAACCAACGAAGCCCTCGAAGTCTTCGCCACGTACCGCCTGCGCCTGATCGAGGAACTCGGCGCCGACCCGGGCCCCACCCTGCTCGCCCTCAACATCGCCATCCTGCGCGGCGAACCGATCGAGCTCCCTGGAATCCGCACGGCGCGGCGCAACCGAGAAGCCGAGCCGAGTGTCTCGACGTCCGCACACCGATCTGCCGACTCGTCGGCACTCGGTATGGACAACGGCGCCGGTAGACCGGGCCTCGACACCGGACAAGGCCCCACCGACGCGCGCTATTCGGCTGCTGCCACCCGGTACGAGGGTGCCGAGACAGATCTGGTCGACTCGACCAGCGACGGCGGCTCGCGGCGGACCGGCGCGTCACCTGTGGAGCTGGACGAGCGGGAGCAGCCGAACACATTGCCCGCCGAAGCGGCGAACGGCAGCGCACCTGACCGATCGAGCCACGCCCCGATGCCACGCACGGCGCTCGGCCTGCGCGCCGCACCCAATGAATTGCTCGGTCGCACCGCCGATCTCGACGCGATCACCGATCTGGCGCACCGCTCCAGAGTGACCACCGTCCTCGGACCCGGTGGCACCGGCAAGACCAGGGTCGCCAACGCGGTGGGTGAACGGCTGGCTCGTTCGATGCCGGTGGTACTCGTCGAATTGGCCTCGGTGCAGCCCGAATCGGAGGTGGGCGCCGACTCGCGCACCGGTATCGAGATCGTGATCGGGCAGGTGATGGGCCTGGGTGAGGTGATCCGTGACCCCGGCGCCATCCGGCAGGGCAGGCAGATCGATGCGCGCACCCGCCTGCGTGAGGCGCTCGCGGCGCGGCCGATGGTGCTGATTCTGGACAATTGCGAGCACGTGATCGACGCCGCGGCCGAGGTGGTCGCCGATCTCGTCGGCAGTTGCGCCCAGCTGACGGTGCTCACCACCAGCCGCTCACCGCTGGCGATCACCGCCGAATCCGTCTATCCGCTCGCTCCTTTGGCGATCGACGCGGCAGGTTCACCCGCCACGGAACTGTTCTCGGCACGTGCACGGGCGGTGCGTCCCGATGTGCGCCTCGACCCCGACACCGTGGCCAGGTTGTGTCGCACCCTCGACGGTCTCCCGTTGGCGATCGAGCTCGCCGCCGCACGGGTGCGCACGATGAGCGTCGCCGAGATCGAGACCAGGCTCGAACACCGTTTCGCCCTGTTGCGCAGTGGTGATCGGTCCGCGCCGCATCGGCATCGCACGCTGCACGCGGTGATCGCGTGGAGCTGGAACCTCCTCGACCCCGATCAGCAGGTGACCCTGCGCAGGCTGAGCCGGTTCCCGGCCGGGTTCACCCTATCCGCGGCCGAGATCGTCGCCGCGGGCCCGGATGTGGCCGCCGCGGTGGACGGGCTGGTCGGCCAGTCCCTGCTCACCGTCCTGGACGACCCCGACGGCGCGGGCATCCGCTATCGCATGCTCGAAACGGTTCGTGAGTTCGGCGCCGAACAGATCGCCGCCGTCGACGCGGCGACCGACGGCGCCGAATCCGCGCTGGTGCTCGACAGAATGTTCTGCTGGGCGAGGGAATTCGCGCTGGCGTCGTTTCGCGGCTACCGCGGCGGCCATCAGGTGCGGGCGGTGCTCGCGGTGACCGCCGACCTGGACAACCTCGTCGCGGTACTGCGCATTGCCGTCGATCGCGCCGACGCGCACACCGCCTACTCGGTGTTCCCGGTGGTCGCGATTGCCTGGGTGATGCGCGGCGCACACCTGGAATTCACCGGGTGGGCCATGCGATTGGTCGCTCTCGTACCGCCGCCACCGGCCTCGGGCGACGCCGCCGACCTACAGATGATCGCGCATCTGCTGACCTGCCTGCACATGCTGTTCCTCAAGGACGGTGGCGTCCGCGCGACGGCGATCGTGCGCATGCGCGCGCGGCGGTTGGTGACGAACCCCGATCTCGATCCGGGCTTGTCCTTCCTCGGTACGGTGATCACCGTTCGGCCCGAAAAGTTCCGGTTGGGCAGACTGTTGGCCCGTGGTGCGCGTTCACACCATCGGCAAGTTCGGGTCTCCGCGCTGATCGCACGCGCCAATCTTTGGGAGAACGCGGGCAACGTCGCGGGCTCGACCCGCGACTCCTTACACACACTCGACGACATGGACCCGGCGGAAGTGTGGGGCATGGCGACGGTGAGCCAGCACCTGGCCCAACTGTCCGGTCAGTCGGCGCACTACGCCGACGCCGTGAACTATTACCGCCGCGCGCTGGAGTTGATGGGCAAGCTCCGTGTGCACGAAGAGATCATGGAGAGCCGCTGCTACCTGGCGGCTTCCCTGGTCGGCTGCGGTCGACTCGAGCAGGCCCGCGCCGAACTCGACTTCGCCCTACGCCCGGACGATTCCGGCGTGAGTCCGGTCGACGACCCCAGCGTTCGCCGCAATCACCGGCTGGCGAACGCGGCCACCGCCCTCGCCGAACTCGAGATCGCCGAGGGCGATATCGACGCCGGACTGCGCCATTTCCGCCGCGGGCTCGAGCTGCTCGGGTGGCCCGATTTCGAACCGACGCCAGGCCCCGGTTCACTGATGATCGCGGCGGGCACCGTGAGCGCCCATGTGCTGCACGGCCGGGCGTCGGTGGCCGGCCCCCTGGTGGCCGAGATGATCGAGACCGCCGATCAACGGTTGGCGCAGTACATCGACCTGCCGCAGATCGGCGCGGTGGCGTGCGCACTCGGTTCCTACCTGCTCACCACCGAGAACGGGCGTACCGACGGTCTCGAACTGCTCACACTGGCAGGGACATCGATGGCCAGACAGGACAGTCCGTCGATGGAACTGGCCGCGCACATCGCCTTGCATCGGAGCGTGGTCGGCGATGCCGCGATGGACGCCGCGCTGCATCGGGCGGCGGGTACGCGTCGTCTCGATGCCGCGACGCGCATCATCGAAATCCTCGCCGGACTGCACTGACACGACAACGGCACCCGATCCCATGGATCGGATGCCGTTGCGGGACAGCAGTATTCAGGCGCGGCGCATGTAGGCCCGTACCGCGAGTGGCGCGAAGATCGCGATCACCACGAGCGAGCCGACCAGCGACCAGACGAGGTCGGTGCCGTAACTGTTGGAGTTCATCAGTTCCCGGCAGGTGTTGACCATGTAGTACACCGGGTTGGCATGGTTGAGCCCCTGCATCCAGCCCGGCATGGTGCTCACCGGGGCGAAAGCGCCGGACATGAACGTCAGCGGGAACATCACCATCATCGAGATGCCCTGCACCGACGCGGCACTCTTGCCGGTGACGCCGACCAGCGCCCAGATCCAGCTGACCGCGAACGAGCACACCACGACCACCAGGCAGGCCGCGACCACGCCGACCAGACCGCCACCGGGCCGGTAGCCCAGGCACAATCCGACCAGCACGGTCAGCGTCGAGGCGATGGCGTAGCGCACCATATCGGCCAGCAGCGCGCCCGCCAGCGCCGAAACCCGGGCGATGGGGAGGGATTTGAAGCGGTCGAACACGCCCTTGTCCATGTCCTCGCGCAGCTGCGTGCCGGTGACCACCGAGGTCAGCACCACGGTTTGCACGAGGATGCCCGGGATGAGCACCGGCAGATAGCCGGACACGCTGCCCGAGATCGCGCCGCCGAAGATGTAGGTGAACAGCGCGGTGAACAGGATCGGCTGCACCGTCACGTCGAAGAGCTGTTCGGGATTGTGTTTGATCTTGAGCAGGCCGCGATAGGCCATGGTGAACGAGGTGGCGATCGTCTCGCGCAGGGCGATCCGGTCGCTGGCCTCGGGGAGTTTGTCGAGGGATTCGGGAGCGGTGAGTACTGCGGTCATGCCGCGCTCCGTTCGGTGTCGTCGGATTCGTCGGCCGGATGGCCGGTGATGGTGAGGAACACTTCGTCCAGCGTCGGTTTGCTGACGGTGATCTCGTCGACCCCGATCTCCCAGTCGCGCAACCGGATCAGCAGGTCGGCGGTGAGGTTGGGGTCGGGCAGTGGCGCGGTGAGCCTGCCCGCTTCGGGGCTGATCTGCACGCTCACGTCGAGGAAGTCGCCGATGATGCGGCGGGCTTCGTCGAGCTGCCCGGAATCGACCAGCGTCAGGTGGACCGACGCGCCGCCGACGGAGGCTTTGAGCTGGTCGGCGGTGCCGTCGGCGATCACCTTGCCGCGGTCGATCACTGCGATCCGGTCGGCCAACTGATCGGCCTCGTCGAGGTACTGGGTGGTAAGCAGCACTGTCGCGCCTTCGCGGACGAGCCTGCGGATGGTTTCCCACATCTGCGCGCGAGTGCGTGGGTCGAGGCCGGTGGTCGGTTCGTCGAGGAACAGCAGCGGCGGGGTGGAGATGAGGCTGGCGGCGAGGTCGAGACGCCTGCGCATGCCGCCGGAGAAGTTCTTCAGCGGTTTGGACGCGGCCTCGGCGAGGTCGAACTCCTCGAGTAGCTCGACCGCCTTGCGCCGGGCATCGGACCTGCTCAGGCCGAGGAGGCGGGCGAAGATGATCAGGTTCTCGGTGGCGGTGAGTTCCTCGTCGACCGAGGCGTACTGGCCGGTGACACCGATCAGCGAGCGCACCGCGTTCGGTTCGGCCACGACGTCGCGGCCGAAGATCCGGGCGCTACCGCCGTCGGGGCGGAGCAGGGTCGCCAGCATCTTGATGGTCGTGGTCTTGCCCGCGCCGTTCGGTCCGAGCACGCCGTACACGGCGCCGCGCGGCACCGTCAGGCTCACCCCGTCGACCGCGCGCTGCTTGCCGAACACCTTGACCAGCCCGTCCGCCTCGACGGCGAGGGATGAAGTGGGTGTGTAAGTCATGAGCACTACCGTGCCCACCCCGACTTGCACGCCCCTTGCGTCGCGCTGTCGTCTGGCCGCTATTCAGCTTGTAGAAGCTTGCGCAGCGCTGCGCGGTCGGGCTTTCCGGGGCCGCGTAGCGGGATCTCCGACAGCACGGCCAGTTCACGCGGTGCGGCGATCGAGTCGAGTTCGGCCACCACGTAGGCGCGCAGTTCGTCCAGCGTCGGCGCGGCGCCCGGTGTCGGCACGACCGCGACCGCGACTCGCTGACCCAGTCGTTCGTCGGGCAGGCCGAGCACGATGCATTCGCTGATGCCCGGGTGGTGAGACAGCACAGCCTCCACCACCTGCGGAATCACCAGTAGGCCACCGGTCATGATGGCCTCGTCCAGGCGCCCCGTAATCGAGAGCACACCGTCTTCGAAGGAGCCCGCGTCTTCGGTCCGGAACCAACCGGGCTCGGCGAAGGCCGGATGGTCGGGCAGATTGCGGTAACCGCGCGCGATCATCGCACCGCCGAGGATGACGCGACCGTCCTCGATGCGCAGTTCGGTGCCGTCGAGCGGCACGCCCTCGTAGACGCACCCACCGCAGGTCTCACTCATCCCGTACGTCCGCACCACGGTGATACCGAGGTCACGCGCCCGGTCGAGGACGGGCGCGGGCGTGGCCGCACCGCCGACCAGCACACCGTCGAGTTCGGCCAGCGCCTTGGCCGCCACCGGCGAATCCAGCGATTTGATGAGCTGCGTGGGCACCAGCGCGGTGTAGCGACGCGGTCCACGCATCGCGCCGACAGCCCCGGCCAGCGCTTCGGGCAGGAACCCGCCCGACACGTCGAGCACCGTGGGCTCGGTGCCGGCGAGGATGCTGCGCAGCAACACCTGGATACCGGCGATGTGATGGGTCGGCAGCGCCAGCAGCCAGCTACCCGGACCGCCGAGACGGTCGTGCGTGGCGTTGCCGCTGGCACGCAGGGCTTCGGCGCCGAGCAGCGCGCCCTTGGGGATACCGGTGGTGCCCGAGGTCGTCACGACCAGCGCGACATCGTCGTCGATCGGATCGCCGGGCTTGAGCGCGTCGGAAAGCCTGCGCGCCTCCCGACGATCGGTGGTCGGAATCGGTAACCACGCCGGGCCGCTGCCGTCGAGGGCTTGGCGCAGGTGGGGCATCACTTCGCTGACCCCGGAACCGGTCGGCATCTGCAGCGTCCGCAGGGTCCTGCTCACGCCGCAGCCTCGCTGGCGCTCAGCTGCGGCGCGCGCATTGCACGCTGGCACATGATTCGCTCGCTGCGCTCCCTCATGCCACCACCTCCGGAAACAGCTTGCCGCGCGCCCTCACGGCTTCGATCGTGTCATGCGACCGACAAGACCCGGCCAACGGGTCGGTTTGTCGGGAAACGGGTCGGCAAAGCCAGACATAGCGACTGCGATTCAGTAGATGGACAACACCACTCGCACTGCGGTCCGGACGACGTCGGTCGGGCGCTTGCTCGCAGCTATCGTGCGCGGCCGAGCCGTCATCGGCAACTCGGCTCGGCCGCGGGCACGGCCCTCTCACTCCGGCGACCAGCGCTGATCCCGCCGGATCGGATGTTCGGCGGGAACCTGCACCAGCACGATGGCGACGCCGTCCGGATCGCGCAGCCACATCTCCCACAGACCCCAGTGTTCGAGCACCGGTGCGCGCTCGATCTCGATTCCCTTCAGCGCCAACTCCGCCGCCGCGTCGTCGACATCGCGCACCTGCAACCAGATCGCGCCGTCGAAGCTGCCCGACTGCCCGCTGCCACCGTGCGCGGCGACCTCGAGCAGCGACTGCCCGGCGAAGAACACCGTGCCGCCGGGGTACTCCCGTGCGATCGCCAAGCCGAGGCCGTCGCGGTAGAACGCCAGCGTGCGACCGTAATCGCTGGGGCGCACGATGATCCGGCTGTTGAGAATCTCCATGGGATGTCCGTTCTCAGAAGTACCAGGGGTAGGGCGTCCAATCGGGCTTGCGCTTCTCCAGGAACGAGTCTCGGCCCTCGACCGCTTCGTCGGTCATGTACGCCAGGCGAGTCGCCTCACCGGCGAACAGTTGCTGACCGACCAGACCATCGTCGAGCAGGTTGAACGCGTACTTCAGCATGCGCTGCGCCTGCGGCGATTTGCCGTTGATGTCGGCGGTCCACTCCAGCGCGACGTTTTCCAGCTCGTCGTGGTCGACGACCTTGTTCACCGCGCCCATCTGGTGCATCTCCTCGGCCGTGTACGGCCTGCCGAGGAAGAAGATCTCGCGGGCGAACTTCTGGCCGACCATCTTCGCCAGATACGCGCTGCCGTACCCGCCGTCGAACGAGCCGACGTCGGCATCGGTCTGCTTGAACCGCGCGTGCTCGCGTGAGGCGAGCGTCAGATCGCAGACCACGTGCAGGCTGTGCCCGCCACCGGCGGCCCAGCCGTTGACGAGCGCGATCACCACCTTGGGCATGAAGCGGATCAGGCGCTGCACCTCGAGGATGTGCAGTCGGCCCGCGCGCGCCGCGTCGACCGTGTCGGCGGTCTCGCCGTCGGCGTACTGGTAGCCGTTGCGGCCGCGGATGCGCTGGTCGCCACCGGAACAGAACGCCCAGCCACCGTCCTTCTCGCTCGGACCGTTGCCGGTGAGCAGCACCGCGCCCACGTCAGGGCTCATCCGCGCATGGTCGAGCGCGCGGTACAGCTCGTCGACGGTGTGCGGGCGGAACGCGTTGCGTACCTCGGGCCGGTCGAATGCGACCCGCACCGTGCCCTGCTCGATATGGCGGTGATAGGTGATGTCGGTCAGGTCCTCGAACCCGGGGACGGGCTGCCACAGCTTCGGATCGAAAGTCACGAACACGATTATTGCCCTACCGTCCGACGCCGCGGTACGAGGTCGTAACACCGCAGCTCGAGCGGTCGCCGCATACTCTGAGCACCTGGTGCGTATAGTTGCGCCTGCTCGTACATCGAACCGATCCGGAGGAACCTGAAAGTGGTTGCAGCACTGTCTGAATCCCTGCTCGACGACGCCAAGCGTCCGGCTTTCCTTGCTGACGCCGTCGAGGTGCTCGACGCCGAGGTCTCGGACAAAGGTGGTGCGTCCGGCCTGGCCGTGAAGGGTGGCTACGCGGCGGTCAAGAAGATCAGCCCGACCATCGTTCCCGACGGCCTCGCGTCGCTGGCGCCGAAACTGCTCGATCAGCTCCAGCCGTACTGGGCGGAATTCACCACCTCCGGCACCGGCACCTTCGCCGATCTGCTGGCCGCGAAGTCCGATGAGGTTGCCGAGTCGCTGCTGGCCGTCACCGACGCCCGTGCCGAGTCGTCCACCCGGCCCGCGCTGAAGAAGGTGTACTCGTCGATGCGTGGTTCGGCCAAGAAGCACGTCATCGAGGCACTGCCGCGCGTCGGCGATCTGGTGCAGAAGCACGCAGGCTGAGCGGTATAGCGGGGTAGCCCCCGCTGTGATCGTGTGAACGAGGCCGGTGCGAGTTCGGGTAACCGAACCGCACCGGCCTTTTCGCGTTCGCGGGTGACCACCCTCACGTAACGGGGGCATGCGGTGGCCTCGGACACATCGATTCCCGGTCGGCGGTAAATTCCGTGACAGCCGGTGTGAGGAAAATTACCGCCACGGTGAACGCCAGGATAATTGCGGGTTGCCGCTAATTCGACGAGAGCGCGCCAGTCATCGGCGCGATTGACAACCACCCTGCCTTATCGGATACGTTGCCAATCAAGCGATCCGGAAATCGAATTGCTTTTAGATGACTGCATTGCAAAGGTCGAAAGGAAGTTTGCTCACATGATCTCTCGTAAGACCCTCGCCGCCACCGGTGCTGCCGCTGCTGCCGCTGTCATGTTCTTCGGTCCCGCCGTCGCGAGTGCCGACGCCACCGGATCCGCCGAGGCCGCCACGGGCTCGGCTGACGTGCTGACCGGCTCGTCCGCTGGTTCGGGTGTGCTGGAGTCGGGCAGCGCCGCGGTCGACAGCGCTACCTCGGCCGTCCTCAACATCATCGAGTCCGTCACGGGCATCCAGGATCTCACCGCACCCGCGGAGTGAGCTGAATATTCGTTCGACCAACCTTTTGTCGGGTTGACGGAAATTCCGGCGGCGGGCAGATAGCCCGTCGCCGGATTTCTTTCTTCTGTTGTTGTCTTTGCGATTTCATGAATGTCGGTTGCCCCGGTATATGAATGTCGGTTCATCGCGCCCCGGATATCCCGGCAATCGGTCGCAGAGTCGAATACTGGTGCGCTGGTCGCACTCGGTGACGCAGACAACGCGGGCCGGGGGCAGACGGGTGCGCGCCGGTCTGACAGGCTGTGATTGTGAATCCGTCTACTGCGCAGGCACGAGTGGTCGTCGACGAGCTCGTCCGCGGCGGCGTCGGTGAAGTGGTGCTGTGCCCCGGATCGCGCAACGCGCCACTGGCCTTCGCGCTGCAGGCCGCGGACGCGGCCGGGGAGCTTCGGCTGCATATGCGCGTCGACGAGCGCACCGCGGGATTTCTGGCGATCGGTCTCGCGGTGTCGTCGGGGCGGCCGGTTCCGGTCGTGATGACCTCCGGCACCGCGGTGGCGAACCTGGGTCCGGCCGTACTCGAGGCCAACTACGCGCGGGTGCCGCTGATCGTCGTCAGCGCGAACCGGCCCTACGAGATGCTCGGTACCGGCGCCAATCAGACGGTGGAGCAGCTCGGCTTGTTCGGGTCGCAGGTGCGCGCCACGATCAGCCTCGGGCTGGCCGAGGCCGAGGTGGGGGAGTCGGCCTACCCGCGACAGAACAGCGTGTGGCGCTCGTCGGTATGCCGGGTGCTCGCGGCCGCGCGCGGAACCCGTTCCGGTAACGCGGGTCCGGTGCAATTCGACATCCCGCTGCGTGAACCGCTGGTCCCCGAGCTGTCCGACGATCCGCTACCCGTGGGTCGCGAGGGGGAACGGCCATGGACGGCAACCCAATACGCCACCCTCGACGTGCCGCTCGACATCGACCTGACGCCCGACACCGTCGTCATCTCCGGCCACGGCGCGCGGTTGCTGCCCGAACTCGCCGCGCTGCCGACGGTGGCCGAGCCGACCGCGCCGATGCACGGCCCCGCCCTGCACCCGCTCGCGCTGTCGCTGCTGAAGCCGACCCAGGCGATCATCACCGGACGTCCGACCCTGCACCGGCAGGTCTCGCGGGTGCTGGCCGATCCGGACGTCACCGTGTTCGCGCTCACCACCGGTCCGCGCTGGCCCGATGTCTCCGGCAATGTCGTCGGCACCGGCACGCGCGCGGTGACCACCGGTACACCCGATCCCGCCTGGTTGGCGCGTTGCTCGGAACTGAACCAGCAGGCCGAGTCGGTGGTGCGGGCCGAGTTGGCCACGCATCCGAAGGCGACCGGTCTGCACGTGGCGGCCGTGGTCATGGATGGCTTGCGAGAAGGCGATCAACTGCTGCTCGGCGCGTCGAACCCGGTGCGCGACGCCGCCCTGGTGTCGTATCCGCGCCCGGGCATCCGGGTGCTGTCCAACCGCGGTGTCGCCGGTATCGACGGCACGGTCTCGGGCGCCGTGGGTGCCGCCCTGGCGCATCCCGGCCGCACCGTGGCGCTGATGGGTGACCTCACTTTCCTCCACGATGCGTCCGGTCTGCTGATCGGGCGCGGCGAACCGCGCCCGGACAATCTCACGATCGTCGTCGCCAACGACGACGGCGGCGGCATCTTCGAGCTGCTCGAACAGGGCGATCCGCAGTACGCGGGGGTGTTCGAGCGGGTATTCGGCACGCCCCACGGCATGGATCTGGCCGCCCTGTGCGCCGCCTACCGCATCCCGCACCGTCAGGTCGATCCCGCCGAATTGGCTGTGGAACTGGCCGCCGACGCGCACGGCCTGCGGGTGCTCGAGGTCGCGACCGAGCGTTCCAGCCTGCGTGAACTGCACGCGGGTCTGCGGGCCAAGATCGCCGGTTAGGCGCCGGTGAACCCCTCGTCGGCCTCGTCGAAGGGGACGGGGATGGTCTGTTCGATCACGTCCGCCGGATTCGCGGTGTCGGCCTCGCGGGCGATATCGGCCGCCATCTCGGCGTCGGAGTAGGCCGGATCGTCGGGGTCGTCATCGCGGAAGGCGGACTGTTCCTGCTCGATGCGATCGGCCTCGGGGACCTCGTCCAGTGGGCGAGCGGGTTCGTCATCGATCATCGGTGCTCCTCGTTCGTCGGCCTGCTCGATCGGTTGAGCCTCGGACGTGATGTGCGCTGATCGGGTCCTGCGCTGTCCAGGGTGCGCCGATCCGGCGCGCACGGCAAGCCGCACCGATGACTTCGGGGCGATGGGTTCGTCTGCATGAGTGCGACCGCGAAGTCATCGACGAGGAGTACTCATGGAACCGCAGTTCGATTTCGAACCCGCCGCTCGATCGCTCGCCGCGGTCGTCGACGGCATCACCGACGACCAGCTCGCCGACCCGACGCCGTGTGCCGAGTCGACGGTGCGCGACCTGCTCGCCCACGTGGTCGGGCTCACCGAGGCGTTCCGACAGGCTGCGACCAAGGAATCGGTCGGCCGGTCCGTGCCGCCGCCCGCCGGTTCCGACAGCCCGCTGCCCGATGACTGGCGCACCCGCATCGCCGCGCAGCTCGAGACGCTGACGACGGTGTGGCGGGTGGCGCAGGCATGGGACGGCGATACCGAAGCCGGTGGGGTCGAGCTGCCTGCCTCGGTGATGGCGATCGTCGCGCTCGACGAGATCACCATCCACGCGTGGGATCTCGCCGTAGCGACAGGGCAGGAGTTGACCGTTGACCCCGTGGACCTGGCGATCCTGCACGAGTTCCTGCGCGAAACCGACCCCGAGGGCACACCCGGCTTGTTCGGCCCGATCGTCGAGATCCCGGCCGACGCACCGGCATTCGATCGACTGCTCGGCCTCACCGGCCGTGATCCCGCGTGGCGCTCCGCCGTCGCATCGTGAAACTGACCCCGATATCTTGCGGCGCTGAACGTGGCCCGTGGGCGAACTTGTCGGGAGTCAGGCGCTGACGTCGTCGGGCGTGATGACGAACGTTCCCGCGGCGGTGGCGATGGTAGCGGCCTTGGCCGACCGGTCGGCGATGTCGTCGTCGATGGGATCGCCACTGGCCAGTAATCGGTAGTAGAGCGGCGCGGAGACGGCGGAGAGCACAGCGCGCGGGTCGGTGCCGACAGGTGCTTCACCGCGGAGGACGGCGGCTTCGACACACGGCGCCCACTCGTTGAGGCGGGTGTCGTAGAAGGTGTGCAGCGCGGCGGCGGTGGCATCGTCGCAGGTGGCAGCCGCGATTACGGCGCGGAAGAGGTTGCTCTGGCGGCCGTCGGCGAGGGTTTTCGCGACCAGTCGAGCGTTGGCTGTCAGATCGTCGAGCAGTGAGCCGGTATCGGCGCGAGGCAACGACTGCTCTGCCATCTCGACGAGCAGGTCGGCGACCAAGCCGGCAGGGGTGCGCCAGCGGCGGTAGACGGTGGTTTTGCCGACCCCGGCGCCGGTGGCGACCTCGGTCAGATCGAGATGGGCGAATCCGCGGTCCGCGAGCAGATCACCGGCCACTTCCAGGACGGACTCGCGCACGCGAGCAGTGCGTCCACCAGGCCGAACAGAGCCCGGCCAAGCGATATCGTGATCCATAACGGAACTCCTGTTTCATTTAGCGCGCAGCGGGTGTATTGTCGGTTCTGTTAACGAAACAATAGACCCTTTAGGAGCTCTCATGGAATACCGGCGGCTCGGCGCATCTGGTCTTCTCGTTCCGGCGCTCGGCTTCGGCGCAGGCACCTTCGGCGGGCGTGGTGCGCTGTTCAGCGCGTGGGGTGATACCGATGCCGCGCAGGCCAGGCGCTTGATCGACATCAGCCTGGATGCCGGTGTCACCCTGTTCGACACGGCCGATGTGTATTCCGACGGCGCGTCGGAGGAAGTGCTCGGCGCGGCGATCAAGGGCAGGCGCGAGCAGGTGCTGCTGTCGACGAAATCGGCGCTGCCCACCGGTCCCGGCCCACACGAGGCGGGCTCGAGCCGTGCCAGGCTGATCCGTGCCGTCGACGCCTCGCTGCGCCGCCTCGGCACCGATTACCTCGATCTGTTCCAGCTGCACGCCTTCGATGCGGGCACCCCGCTGGCGGAAACCCTCACGGCCCTCAACGATCTCGTGCGCGCGGGCAAGATCCGCTACCTCGGCGTCTCCAACTTCGCCGGCTGGGAGTTGATGAAAACGCTCGCCACCGCGGATGCGCTCGGCCTGGAAAAGCCGGTGGCGCACCAGGTCTACTACTCGCTGGTGGGTCGCGACTACGAATGGGAACTGATGCCGCTCGGCGCCGACCAGGGCGTCGGCTCCATCATCTGGAGCCCGCTCGGCTGGGGCAGGCTCACCGGCAAAATTCGCCGTGGACAACCGCTTCCGGCAGGAAGTCGACTGCACGAGACGGCCCAAGCGGGCCCGCCCGTCGACGATGAACGACTCTACGATGTCGTCGATGTGCTCGATCGCATCGCCGCTGAAACAGGTCGCAGCGTCCCGCAGATCTCCCTGAACTGGCTGCTCACCCGGCCCACCGTCGCCTCCGTGTTGATCGGCGCCCGCAACGAGGCACAGTTACGTCAGAACCTCGGTGCGATCGGCTGGCAGCTCGAACCCGAACACCTGGCCGCCCTCGACGCCGCGAGCGCGACCACGCCGCCGTACCCCTACTACCCGTACCACCGGCTGCCCGACTTCGCCCGGCTCAACCCGCCCGCGATCCGCGCGGCCTGATCGGGCCGATCAGTACACGTCGCGCACGTACCGCTTCTCGGCCACGAGCTGCTTCTTGAAGGCCAGCGCACCCGCCTCGTCCAACTTTCCGTGGATCTGCGCGATCCGCAGCAGGGTGTCGTCGACATCCTTGGCCATCCGGGCGGCGTCACCGCAGACGTAGAAGTGGCCGCCGTCGCGCAGCCACGACCACAGCTCGGCGCCGTGCTCGATCATCCGGTGCTGGACATAGACCCGCTCGCGCTGATCGCGAGAGAAGGCCAAGTCGAGGCGGGTGAGGAAGCCGGAGCGGAACATGTCCTCGAGCTCGGCGCGGTAGTAGAAGTTCTGGGCGGCGTGCTGGTCGCCGAAGAACAACCAGTTGCGGCCGGTCGCGCCGATGGCCCGCCGCTCGTGCAGGAATCCGCGGAAAGGAGCGATACCGGTACCCGGCCCCACCATGATCATCGGGGCATTCGGATCCAGCGGCGGACGGAAATGCGGTGCCCGCTGCAGAAAGATCGGGACCTCGGTGGTGCCCCGGTCGGCCAGGAACGTCGAGCACACCCCACCACGCCGCGCCGAGGTGCCCACCGGATCGCCGTAGCGGACCACGCCCACTGTCAGCTGCACCTCGTCTGGGGTGGTCAACGGGCTCGAGGAGATCGAATACTGCCGGGGCTGCAGCTTTTTCAGTGCTCCCAGCCAGTCGACGAGATCGGTCCGCACCGGGAAGTCGCGCAGCACATCGACGGCCTGGCGGTCCCATAGGTAAGAGGCGAGCTCATTGCGGTTGTCGCGCCGCAGCAGCTTGGCCAGCTGCGGGTGTGGGTTGCGCTCGCCGATGAAGCCGAGCAGATCCTGGCTCACCTTGGTGATGTCGTAATGCGTACGCAGGGCATCGGTGAGCGTGAGTTCGCGGTCGTCGACTTCGATCGTGCGCCGACCGTCGAGCCCGGTGCAGGCGAGCCATTCGTCGACGAGGTCGGGGCAGTTGGCGGGCAGCACGCCCAGCGAATCGCCTACTTCGTATCCGGCATCGAGGTCGTGGAGGTCGAAACCGAAGCGGCGCACCTCTTTCGGCGAACCGGGCGCGCTCAGGATCTCGTTGCGCATCAGGGTGGCGCGGACCGGGGACTGGCGGGTGAACGGAGCGGCGGTGGTGCGCTGCGTCCTGGAGGGGGCCGGCGCGAGCTGCCGGTCGAGCACGGTCGTGCCACCGCGCCCGGCGGGTGACGGCATCATGTGGGACGAGTTCGTTTGCAGGACAACACCATGGGTGCCGAGCGGGTCTCGGCCATTCGTTGCGCCAACGAGCGAACCGTCGCGCCCTCGTGCGGCACCGCCTGCCGGACCGCCGCCGTCGGGTGATCCGCTGATGACCGCGACCAGAGCATCATCGAGCCACTGATCGGCGACATCGGCGAAATCGGGTTCGCTGTCGACCCTCGGCAGCAGTCGCTTAGCGCCGCGTTCGGCGAACAGTGTGTCGAGTTTGCGGCCATGGCCACAGAAATCGTCGTAGGAGGAGTCGCCGAGCGCGAATACCGCGTAGCGAACGCCGTTGAGGCGAATGATGCTGTCTTCGAGCCTGGTCCAGAAGTCGGCACCGTTGTCCGGCGGCCCACCGTCACCGAACGTGCTGGTGATGATGAGGACGTCACCGGTGATCGAGGTCAGCTCGCACGAATCCATATCGAGCAACGACGGCGTGAGACCGGCTTCCGAGAGCCGGGCCGCGACGGTGGCGGCCAGTTCTTCGGCATTGCCGGTCTGGGAGGCCCACAGCACGGTGACCGGGTGGGGCGCTGGGCTGTCGGTCGCTTCGGCGGCGACGGCGCCGACATTGCGGGAGTACATGCCGGCCAGCAGACCGTCGACCCACAGGCGTGACTGTGTCGACAACGGTGCGCTCACCGGCAGCACCGGCTGCCCGGTCACCGGCAGCGATTGCAGGGCGGCGAGATAACCGCCGAGGTAGATGCGTTCGGTCTCGCTGAGCGTGGGCGAGGTCCCGGCATCGAGGCCGAGAATTCCGGCCAGTGGATGCGCGGCCGGTGGGGCGGGCAGCTGTGCGGGCTGGGCGGGCGCGTGCTCGGGAGTGGCGGCGGGGCCGACCCGGCGCAGCGCCACCGCGCACGCCTTGAACTCCGGCTGCAACGAGGCCGGATCCACCGCGTCATTGGTCACCGCGTTGATCGTCAGATATTCGCCCTGTTCGTCATTCCAGTGGAAGGGAGCGAAACAATCACCAGGTCGCACCCGGTCGCTGATGCGCACCGGCAGCACAGCCCGGCCCCGGCGCGACGCGATCTCGAGCTGATCGCCCGGCTTCAGATCGAGTCGTTCGGCATCGGTGGGATGCACTTCGACGAACGGTTCCCCGGTCAGCTTGGTCAGCTTGGTCACCTTGCCCGTCTTGGTCATGGTGTGCCACTGATGTTGCAGCCGACCGGTATTCAGCAGGAAGGGGTAGTCGTCGTCGGGCAGTTCGGCGGCGGGCAGATGGGGACGAGGGAAGAAGACCGCGCGCCTACTCGGGGTGGCGAACGCGAGCCGCGGGGTGGTGCCGTCATCCGCCACGTGCAACGGCTGATGGGTGCCGTCGTTGACATAGCGGATCGGGTTGCGCGGTGTGTCGGCGTCCTTGCACGGCCACTGCATCGGGCCTTGCACCAGACGCTCGTAGCTCATACCGCTGAGGTCGTAGCCGGTGGCGGGATTGGTGAACTGCCGCACCTCGTCGAACACCTCGGCGCTGGAAGTGAAGTCGAAGCCGGGGAAACCCATGGCCGTGGCGACCTGGGCGATCAGCAGCCAGTCCGGTCGCGCGTCGCCGATCGGGTCGACCGACTGTTGCAGCAGGGTGACGTTGCGCTCCGAATTCACCATCACCGCATCAGCTTCGGCCCACAGCGCGGCGGGCAGCAACAGATCGGCGTAGGCATTGGTCGCGGTCTCGGCGTAGGCATCCTGCACGACGACCAACTCGGCCGCTTCGAGACCCGCGATCACGGTTTTGCGATTGGCCACGGTGGCAACGGGATTGGTGCAGATGATCCACGCGGCCTTGATCTCGCCGTCGGCCAGGCCGCGGAACATGTCGATGGTGCCGGGGCCCGACTCGGTGCGCAGGGTGCCCTCGGTCAGGTCCCAGGCGGTTTCGACGAAGGTGCGGTCGGCGGGGGAGAGCAGGCTGCGCTGGCCGGGCAGACCGGGGCCCATATAGCCCATCTCGCGGCCGCCCATGGCGTTGGGCTGGCCGGTGAGCGAGAAGGGCCCACTGCCCGGCCTGCAGATGGTGCCGGTCGCCAGGTGCAGGTTGACCAGGGCATTGGTGTTCCAGGTGCCGTGCGTGGACTGATTGAGCCCCATCGTCCACAGCGACATCCACTCGCCCGCCTCGGCGATCATCGTGGCCGCGGTGCGGATATCGGCCTCGGCCAGGCCGGTCAACTCGGCGACGCGGGCCGGGGGATAGTCGGCGAGGAACTCGGGCATCGCCTCCCAGCCCTCGGTGTGTTCGGCGATGAACGCGGTGTCGATCGCGCCGTCGGCGACCAGCAGGTGCAGCAGTCCGTTGAGCAGGGCGAGGTCGGCACCCGGTGCGATCTGCAGGAACAGATCGGCGCGGGCGGCGGTATCGGTGCGGCGTGGGTCGACCACGATCAGCTTGGCGCCTGCCTTGAGCCGGTCGGCCATGCGCAGATACAGGATCGGGTGGCAGTCGGCCATGTTCGCGCCGCTGACCAGGAACAGGTCGGCGTGTTCGAAATCGTCGTAGGAACCGGGCGGACCGTCCGCGCCGAGCGATTGTTTGTAGCCGGTGCCCGCGCTGGCCATGCACAGGCGCGAGTTGGCTTCGATGTGCTTCGTCCGCAGGTAGCCCTTGGCCAGTTTGGTGGCCAGGTACTGGGCTTCCAGCGACATCTGTCCGGAGACGTAGAGGGCGATCGCGTCGGGGCCGTGCTCGTCGAGGATCGTGCGCAGGCGGGTGGCCGTTTCGTGCACGGCCTCGTCGACCGGCATCGGGACCGGGACCTGGCCGCGTTCGGGGCGCCGGTAGGCGGTGTCCATCCGGCCGGGTGCGGCCATCATCTCCGCGTGGGTGGCGCCCTTGGTGCACAGTCTGCCCGCGTTCGCCGGATGCAACTTGTCGCCGCTGACCTTGGCGATCAATCGCGCACCAGACTGATCAGTCTTTGTCTGGACGTTTATGCCGCAGCCGACGCCGCAATACGAGCACTGTGTACGCACAGTGTCCGTGCCGCGGCCATCCGCTTCGCCTGTCATGACTCGATCATCCGCATCGGTCGTTGCGCTCGATTTACCGAACGTTATGTCCAGGTGACAATCGACCTCACAAGTCGAAATCCAGACTGTGAGGGCTCGGCCCGGATATCACCCCTGATCAGGGCGCATTCCGAGCGGCGGGCAGGTAACCGCGGACGAACCGGGGTGACGGGACTCACCCCGGCTGTCGAGGGCGTTTCAGCTCAATTTGTAGCCGCGGTGCAGCGCCACCACGCCACCGGTGAGGTCACGCCACTGCACCGAGTCCCAGCCGGCGTCCGCGATCCGGCGGGCCAGCCTGCGCTGGTTCGGCCACGCGCGGATCGACTCGGCCAGGTATACGTACGCGTCCGGGTTGGAACTCACCGCGCGCGCAACCCGGGGCAGGGCCTTCATCAGGTACTCCATGTACACGGTGCGGAACGGCCCGAACACCGGCGTGGAGAACTCGCAGACCACCACCCGTCCGCCCGGTTTGGTCACCCGCAGCATCTCGCGCAGTGCCACATCGATGTCGGCGACATTGCGCAGCCCGAACGAGATGGTCACCGCGTCGAACGAATCGTCGGCGAACGGCAGGGCCATCGCATCGCCCGCCACCATCGGTACCTGCCGGAACCGGCCCGCCGAGAGCATGCCCTGGGAGAAGTCGGCGGCCACGCACCAGGCACCGGACTTGCCGAGCTCCACTGTCGAGACGCCCGTGCCTGCGGCCAGGTCGAGGACCCGCTCGCCGGGCCGCAGCCCGAGGGCACGTCGCGTCGCCCACCGCCAGTACCGATCCTGGCCGCCGGAGATGACCGTGTTGGTGAGGTCGTAGCGCTTCGCCACACCGTCGAACATCGACGCGACCTCGTGGGGTTGCTTGTCCAGCGAAGCCCGAATCGGTTCTCGCTGCTCTGTTGTCGCCACGAACCGAGCTTAGAGTTTTTTCGCCGCGATAGCGCGGGTGGGTTTCACCACTCAGGCCGACCGTGGCAATCGCGCGCGCATCCCGGTGACATCGGCGTAGTGGCCCATCAGCTCGGTGCAGACCGCGGGCCAGGTGCGGTGCAGCACCGACTTGCGTGCCGCCGCCGCGAACAACCCGCGCTGCCCGGCATCACGCAGGGCCGACACCGCGCTCGGCAGCAATTCCGTGAACCGGTCGACCGGCAGCAGGTACCCGTTGCGGCAATGGGAGACGAGGTCACGAGGCCCACCGGCGTCGGGCCCGATCACCGGCACGCCCGAGGACAGCGCTTCCTGCACGCCCTGGCAGAACGTCTCGTGCTCGCCGGGATGCACCATCACGTCCAGGCTGGCGTAGTGCGTGGCCAACTCGCTGCCACCCAGCTCGCCGGTGAACACCGCGTCCGGCATCAACCTGCGCAGTCGTGCCCGTTCCGGTCCGTCGCCCACCACGACGAGCTGGATCGACGGGTCACCAGCCAGCGCGGCCAGCCGCTCCACGTGCTTTTCCGGCGCGAGCCTGCCCACGAACCCCACGACGAGTCGCTCACTCGACCCCAGCCAGCTCGCCCGCAACTCGGCACTGCGCGCGGCCGGGTTGAACCGGGCGATATCCACGCCACGGCCCCACCGATGCACTCGCGGGATGCCGTGCTCGGCGAGGTCGTGCGCGGCCGCCGACGACGGCGCCAGCGTGCGGGTAGCGCCCTCGTGAATCCGGCGCGTCCATGCCCACGCGGCCCGCGCGGCCAACCCGAGCCCGTAGCTCTTGGCGAACCCCGCCACATCGGTCTGATACACCGCGACGGTCGGCAGATCCAACCGCGTCGCCGCGGCGAGCCCGCCGGCGCCGAGCAGAAACGGCGAGGCCAGGTGCACCACATCGGGATCGAAATCGGCGATGGCCGCGGTGATTCCCGGTTGCGGCAGACCCACCGGCAGCGAACTCACCTTCGGCACCATCATCGCGGGCACGCGGTGCACCGGGAAGCGGCCGTGAAAACGTGGCGCCGGTGGGGCGCCGCGCAGGGTATCGGGCGCCACGATCATCGCGTCGTGTCCGTGCTGGTCCAGGTGGTCCAACACCCGAAGCACGGAGTTGACGACGCCGTTCATGTTCGGCAGGAAAGACTCCGAGACGATGGCTACGCGCACTCTCTCAGGGTGACCGCCACACCGCGCGCCACACCCACACCGACGTGAAGCCGGGACGAACAGCAAGCGAAGTTACAACTCGCGCTGCTTGCGGCGCACGATCCACAGCACCGGCAGAGCCATCGCCCATGCCACGAAGATCACCGACGCGGCCGGGATGATCGCCACCCGCGCATCGCGCCCGGCCACCCGGACCAGGTCGGGATCGCGCGTGCTGTACTCCACGTTGATCCGTTGACCAGCGGTCAGGTTCGTCGGATACAGGATGCCGACCTTCGGATTATGGGTCACGCTGTCGGGCGTCACGTAGGTCACCGCCGAGCGCAACCGGCCCGCGGAAAGCACTTCGCCGGAGGTCACGCCGCGATGGCGCTCGATCTCGAAATCGTTGCGCCAGGCCGCGAGTACCAGCAACACCATCAGCACGCTGACCACGGCAGCCGCACCGACCACCCACACCCGAACCCGTCGCAGGCGCTTGTTCCGCCGCTCCGACAGGCTGGATTCCGACACCCGCCACACAGTACCGGCTGTTGTCCCGGCGGCTGGTGCCGCTCCGGAACGAGGCGACCGAGAACCACGGACTGCCGCAGCCGGGCACAGCGAATACGCCTAGCATTTTCGGCATGTCCCGCAAATTCAGCTTCACCGTGCCCTATACCGTCCCGGTCGAAGAGCTTCACCGGGCACTTGTCGACGATGCTGTCTGGCAGGCCCGTTTCGCCGCCGCCGAGACCGCGACCATCGAACTCTCCCATCCCGACGGCCCCGACTCGATCACCATCCATATGACCGAAACACCAGGTAAGGACAAGGTCCCCGCCCTCGTGCGCAAGGTGCTCAAGAGCGATCTCGTGCTGGTGCGCACCGACAACTGGCAGTCGCTGCAGGGCGAGACCGCCAAGGGCAGTTTCACCGGCAACACCAGCGGCATCACCACCGAGATGTCGGGCACCTACGAACTGCGCCCCACCGCCGAAGGCAGCGAAATCGAGGTCGTCGGCACCGTGAAGGTCAAGGTTCCCCTGGTCGGCGGCGCCATCGAGCCCTTGGCCGAGCAGCTGCATCAGCGCGTCCTGCACAGTGAACGCAAGTTCATCGAGAACTGGTTCGCCAAGCTCTGAGCCGGTGCGACGGGTGCCGCTCCGGCGAGCGGCACCCTCGCCTCAGCCGCGATTCTCGACCAGAACCAGCCAGTTGCCCGAGTTGTCGCGGATGATCGCCTCGGTGCCGTACGGGCGTTCGGACGGTGGCTGGATGAACTCGACCCCCTTGGCCGTGAGTTCTTCGTAGGTCTTCTGGCAGTCGGCGGTGCGCAGCCCGAGGGCGCCGTGGGTGCCGTCGGCCAGTGCCCGCCGGATCGCGTCGGCGAGGTCGTCGGTGAGCGGTGGCCCCGGCACCATCAGCGTCACCTCGAGCTCGCGATGATCGGGGTGGGCGATGGTGACCCAGCGGAACCCGTTGTCGCCCATGCTCACATCCGCGGATTCGACGAAGCCGAGCTTGTCGATGTACCACTGCTTGGCGGCGTCCTGATCGGTGACGTACACGGTGACCAGGGAAACGTTCGTGATCGGTGTCATGGTTGCAGGCTATGGCCGCGCGGTGTCATCCGGCTTCTCCGAAATTGCGGTGTCGTGGCGGACGCGGTCGGAGAGCCCGTGCATGAAGACGTAGCAGCCCGGAATGTGCGGCGCCCCGTCGGCGAATTTCGCCTGATACTCGCTCGGCGTGACCCCGACGAGCTGACGGAACTTGGCGCTGAACGAGCCGAGGCTCGAATAGCCGACCATCATGCACACCTCGGTGACGGTCAGGTTGGTCGACCGCAACAGATCCTGCGCCCGCTCGATCCGCCGTTCGGCCAGATACACCGCCGGTGTGCGCCCGTACACAGCGGCGAACGCGCGCAGGAAGTGATACTTGGAAACACCTGCGGCGCGGGCGAGTTCGTCCAGGTCGAGCGGTTCGGCGTACCGCCGGTCGACCAGGTCGCGAGCCTTGCGCAGGTGCGGCAGCAGGGCGAGCACCGGACGACGCCCCGCCCCGCTCACGACGCTCGCCCGCGCTCGGTCATCAGCTGAACGGCGGGAGTTCGTCGGCACGCAGCGAGGCCCGTCCCGCGGCACGCCAGGCGCGGGCGGTGAGGTCGAGGTCCTCGTCGGTCACCAGATTGCCCATCACTCGAACCGCCGTGCGCTGCAGATACTTCGAGCGCATCACCGGCGGCCCACCGAACGGGACCATCCTCGGCTGGGTGGCCAGGCCGGCGAGCCTGCGCGCCACCGAGAAGGTGCGTCCGTAGTGATCACGCAGCAGTTGCGGCCACGCCCGGCTCAGATCGGGCTCGTCGAGCAGGTCGGCGAGCATGTGCCCGCCCTCCAAGCCGTAGTCGATGCCTTCGCCGTTGAGGGGGTTCACGCAGCCGGCGGCGTCACCGACCAGCACCCAGTTCGGACCCGCCACGTTCGAGACCGCACCGCCCATCGGCAACAGCGCCGAGGCCACCGCGCGCAGTTCGCCCTCGAGTTCCCATTCCTCGCGGCGAAGCCGGGTGTAGTGCTCGAGCAGCGGCTTGAGCGCGACGTGCGAGGGCCGGGCCTCGGTGGCCAGCGAGCCGACGCCGATGTTCACCTCACCGTTGCCGAGCGGGAAGATCCAGCCGTAGCCGGGAACCAGTTCGTCGGCGGCGTTGCGCAGTTCCAGGTGCGAGGAAATCCACTGGTCGTCGCTCCGGCCGGACTTGATGTAGGCGCGGGCCGCCGTGCCGTAGGCGTAGCGGCGATGCCAGGTACGGCCCAACTGCTTTCCGACGGGGGAGCGCACGCCGTCGGCCACCACCAGCACCCGGCAGCGCACCGTGTGGGTGTCCTCGCCGATACGCACCGTCACCCCGGTGACCTGCTCGCCTTCGCGCAGCACCTCGGTGACCTTCGCGCCGTCGACCATCCGCGCACCGGACTTGATCGCGGTCTCGCGCAGTTTGTCGTCGAGTTCGGTTCGTGGAACGGCACTTCCGTAGGTGGGGAACGACCCGCCCGGCCACGGCAGCAGCGATTCCTTGCCGAACCCCGCCATCCGCAGTCCGTGGTTCACCGTGTGCGCGCGCAACCATTCGCCCAGACCCAGATGCTCCAGTTCGGCGGTGGCGCGCGGCGTCAGCCCGTCACCGCACGTCTTGTCGCGCGGGAAAACCGCCGAATCGAGCAGCAACACATCGCGTCCGGCGCGCGCGGCCCAGGCCGCCGACGCGGAACCGGCAGGCCCGGCCCCGACCACCAGTACCTCGACGGTGGCAGGCAGGGGAGCGCGGTCGGCAGGGGTGAGATCCGGTGAACCCATGGCTCAATACTGGCACTGTCGGCCGCTGTGCGAGAGTGTCGGGTACACCGGGAATTGTCACTGTGTGACGGGGTTCATCGGCCATAGTGCCGGAACACGCTAGGTTGCTACCCGTCGGGGTCGGACGCATCGCTGGGAGAAGATAATGAGCACATCGGCTGTGAGCGACGAGAGCACCGTGGTTGCCGGGGTAGATCTTGTCGATCCCGAACTCGCTGTCATCGTGCGCGACGGACTGGCCGCGGTCGAGAAACTGCTCGTCGACGAACTCTCCGACGGCGCGGAATTCCTGCAGGAAGCCGCGCTGCACCTGGCCAGGGCGGGCGGCAAGCGGTTCCGGCCGCTGTTCACCGTGCTCACCGGCCAGCTCGGCCCCAATCCCACCGATCCGGCGTTGATCACCGCGGGTACGGTCGTGGAACTGGTGCACCTCGCGACGCTCTATCACGACGATGTCATGGACGAGGCGTCCCAGCGCCGCGGTGCGGAGAGCGTCAACTCGCGGTGGGGCAACAGCATCGCGATCCTGGCAGGCGACTACCTGTTCGCCCATGCCTCGCGCCTGACCTCCACCCTCGGCCCCGACGCGGTGCGCATCATCGCCGAGACCTTCGCCGAGCTGGTCACCGGCCAGATGCGGGAAACCATGGGCGCCAAGCAGACCCAGGATCCCGTCGAGCACTACCTGCGCGTGGTGTGGGAGAAGACAGGCTCGCTCATCGCCGCCGCGGGCCGCTTCGGCGGCACTTTCTCCGGTGCGGGCCTCGAGCATGTCGAACGCCTGGCCCGCCTCGGCGACGCCGTCGGCACCGCCTTCCAGATCTCCGACGACATCATCGACATCTCGTCCTCGGCCGAGCAGTCGGGCAAGACGCCGGGCACCGACTTGCGCGAAGGGGTGCACACCCTGCCGGTGCTCTACGCCCTGCGCGAGATCAGCGCCGACGGCGACCGCCTGCGCACCCTGCTGGCCCGCCCACTGGAAACCGATGCCGAGGTCGACGAGGCACTGGAACTGCTGCGCCGCTCACCCGGCATGGCGCTGGCCAAGGAAAAGCTCGCTGAATACGCCGACCTCGCCGACACCGAACTCGCGGCCCTGCCGGCAGGCCCCGCCAACGACGCCCTCACCCGGCTGGTCCGCTACACCATCGAACGCGTGGGCTGAGACGGAAGGTCGAGGCGTCTTCTCCTCGGAACTTTCGGCCCTCGATTCGCGTTGCTCATTCATGCCCAATGGGATCAAAACCTTCGGTTTGATGGTTGGGATGTCGGCGCTGATCGTCGCCATCGGGGCGATGTTCCGCAGTCCGACGATCCTCATCATCTCGATCGTGCTGGCCGTCGGCATGAACGCCTACGCCTACTTCAACAGCGACAAGCTGGCGTTGAAGGCGATGCACGCGCAACCGGTGAGCGAACTCGAGGCGCCGGTCATGTACCGGATCGTGCGCGAACTCGCCACGACCGCGCGCCAGCCGATGCCCCGGCTCTACATCAGTCCGACCAGCGCCCCCAACGCGTTCGCGACCGGCCGTAACCCGCGGCACGCCGCGGTCTGCTGTACCAGCGGCATTCTGCAACTGCTCGATGAACGGGAACTGCGGGCGGTGCTCGGGCACGAGCTGTCCCACGTCTACAACCGCGACATCCTGATCTCGTCGGTTGCGGGCGCGATGGCCTCGGTCATCACCGGCTTGGCGAACATGGCGTTCTTCGCGAGCTCGTTCGGCAGCAGAGACGGAAACGGCCCGAACATCATCGGGGTGCTGTTGGTCTCGTTGCTCGGCCCGATCGCGGCGGGCCTGATCAAGATGGCGGTCTCACGATCGCGGGAATACCAGGCCGATCAGTCCGGGGCCGAACTCACCGGCGACCCACTGGCCCTGGCCTCGGCCCTGCGCAAGATCGAACGCGGCGTGCAGGCGGCCCCGCTGCCGCCGGACCCGAAGATCACCAGCGAATCGCACCTGATGATCGCCAACCCGTTCCGCGCGGGCGACCGCGTGGCCCGCTGGTACTCCACCCACCCCCCGATGGACGAACGAATCAAGCGCCTCGAAGACCTGGCCAGGGGCGATACCCATCAGCACTGATCGCCACGGTTCGCGGCCCGCCTCGCGGTCGAGGGCCGAGACGGAACGCCGCAGGCGCAGTATCGGTCCTCGACCGTGAGGCACACAGGTGCCGCGAACCCGCGGCACCAACCGCTGAATTATCTGTAGTTGACGAACTGCAGGGCGATGCCGAAATCCTCGCCCTTGAGCAGCGAGATCACTTCCTGCAGATCATCACGCTTCTTGCTGCTCACTCGCAGCTCCTCGCCCTGGATCTGCGCCTTCACGCCCTTGGGGCCCTCGTCGCGGATCTTCTTCGAGATCTTCTTGGCCTTCTCGGTGTCGATACCCTGCACCAGCGTGCCGGTGATCTTGAACACCTTGCCCGAGGGCTGCGCCTCGCCGGCGTCGAACGCCTTGAGCGAGATATCGCGACGGATCAGCTTCTCCTTGAAGACGTCGAGCGCCGCCTGCACCCGCTCCTCGGCATTGGCGGTCAGCACGATGGCTTCCTCGCCCGACCACGCGATGGACGCATCGGTGCCTTTGAAGTCGTAGCGCGAGTTCAGCTCCTTCTCCGCCTGATGCAGAGCGTTGTCGACCTCCTGGCGATCGACCTTGCTCACGACGTCGAATGACGAATCAGCCACACTGCGCTCCTGTCCTGTGAAGGTCCGGCGAACTCCGGCCGGGGTTCTACCGGCCACCGAGACAGTTGTACCCGCATAGGCGGCCAACCGGTGCTCGCAGGGGGTCTGTGCAGGCGTTTTGATAGTCCGGGTGGGTACGTTGTAAGCTGCTCAGCGCACCGGAAACGGCGCACACGGCAGATTGCCCGAGCGGCCAATGGGAGCGGACTGTAAATCCGTCGGCTTATGCCTACGTAGGTTCGAATCCTACATCTGCCACCTCGAACCCCGTCGATCATGAAGATCGGCGGGGTTCTTTGGTTCGAGGGCTCGCCCGGCGCGCAGCCGAGGTAGCCTCGTGAGAAACCGCGTGCCAGACTGGTTTCGATGTCGTGAAAACGGGCCTTGAGCTGCCGATTTGGTGGTGTCGGGTGCGAGTGTGTAATCTCGTTCAGGACGCCGGAGCACGGGGTCACGCTGATCGGCTTGCCGATACAGACTCTGTGCCACGTTGTCATGCCCCCTTAGCTCAGTCGGTAGAGCGTTTCCATGGTAAGGAAAAGGTCAACGGTTCGATTCCGTTAGGGGGCTCGCCGGATTGCCGGTGGTGAGCGGCTAACCGCGGCATCATCGGGATATTAGTCCGCCGTGGCGGTGTAGCTCAGTTGGTAGAGCAAACGACTCATAATCGTTGTGTCGCCGGTTCAAGTCCGGCCATCGCTACCAATTTCAACTCAGCCCAGACCGGAAAGAAGGCAAATCGTGGCCGCGAAGTCCACCGATGTCCGGCCAAAGATCACCTTGGCCTGCGACGAGTGCAAGCACCGCAACTACATCACCAAGAAGAACCGGCGTAACGACCCGGATCGCCTCGAGCTCAAGAAGTTCTGCCCCAACTGCGGAACCCACCGGGCGCACCGCGAGTCGCGCTAGTTTTCAACAGCATCTGCCGAAGGCCGGACGAGAGTCCGGCCTTTGTGCTTTTCCCGGTAAGTTCATGCGAAGTTCGGGGCCGATACACTACTCGGACAGGTCACGTTTTGCACCGGTCGACTTCGGTGCTGTCTTACAGGTGAGTAAGGTCCACGTTGTGACAGTGAACACCGGAACTCACGAAGCGGTCCCTGCCGCAGCCGCCGAATTCGATCCCGCCGCCCACGCGGCGTCGATGGTCGGCCACCACTATCGCGTCGACGACTACTACGAGGTCGGCCGCGAGAAGGTGCGCGAATACGCCCGTGCGGTGCAGGACTATCACCCGGTGCACTGGGAAGAGGACATCGCGCGCGAGTACGGCCACCAGGGCCTGGTCGCCCCGCTCACCTTCATCTCCCTGGTCGGCATCCTCGCCCAGCGCAAACTGTTCGAACAGATCGTGACCGGGTACGACCTGAGTCAGATCATGCAGACCGACCAGATCCTGGAGTTTCACCGCCCGATCAGGGTCGGCGACCAGTTGACCTGTGATGTGTATCTGCATTCTTTCCGCCAGGCTTTCGGCGGCGACATCATCGTGACCAAGAACATCGTCACCGCCCAGGACGACGAGTTGGTGCTCACCACCTACACCACCCTGATCGGCCGCAGCGGCGGTGACATCGACCCACGGATGTCGGACGCGGTGCGCAATGTGCTCATGCACGGCCTCGGCGACGAGGAGCCCACCCACCACGCACCGTCCGAGCTTTCCGTCGGCAGCGCCGTCGACCCGGTCACCAAGCAGCCGGAGCCGACGGTCAGCGTGCACGCCCTGTCCTTCGACAGCGTGTCGGTCGGCGACGAGCTGCCCCCGCGCGTGGCGCGGCTCACCCGTGGCGACCTCGTCAACTACGCGGGCGTGTCCGGCGACGCCAACCCGATCCACTGGAGCGACGAGGTCGTGAAGCTGGTCGGCCTGGACAACGTGGTCGCGCACGGCATGCTCACGATGGGTCTCGGCGGCGGTTTCGTCACCTCGTGGCTGGGCGATCCCGGTGCGGTGAAGGAATACAACGTCCGCTTCACCAGCCCGGTCTATGTCGGTTCCGACGTCCCGGCCGAGGTCGAATACACCGGCAAGGTGAAATCGGTCGACCCGCAGACCCGCACCGCCGTGGTCGCCATCACGGCGAAATCGGCGGGCAAAAAGATCTTCGGTCGCGCCACGGCAACCGTTCAGCTGTCCTGACCTGGTCGAGTGTCCCGGATTGGCGATAACCGCGCGCGGTGACGTATAGTCGGGTCTCTGGGGTCATGAGGTGCTGCGCGCTGATCTTCCCGAGGGGTTAACCCCTCATGGAAGCGGCGCGCGTGTTGTGTGACACTGGAGACAACCGAATATCGAATGTGGTTGGGCACTACAGCTCAGGCTGGTCCAACCGAAGGGGCGTAGCTCAATTGGCAGAGCAGCGGTCTCCAAAACCGCAGGTTGCAGGTTCAAGTCCTGTCGCCCCTGCCCTGAATGCCAGCGACGAGAGAGGATCGACGTGAGCGACGAGCGGGATACTCGCGAAGACGGCGAGGACACCGCCGCTGCCACTCGACCGAGTGGCAAGCGGTCTGCTCGTCGTGTGCGCGCGTCGGATGCTCCGGCAGACAACGGCTCGGTGGCCACGCTGGATCGGCCGTCGGCATCGCGGAAGGCAGATAAGTCTGCCGGCACGGGCAACCCGTTCAAGCGGCTGCTCAAGTTCCTGCGAGAGGTCATCGCGGAACTGCGCAAGGTGATCTGGCCCAACCGGAAGCAGATGGTCACCTATACGACCGTCGTTCTGGTGTTCGTGGTCTTCATGGTCGCGTTCATCGCCGGGATCGACGTAGCGTTCGTCAAGGGTGTCGACTGGCTGTTCGGCTGATCGCCGACACCCACGCCGGTAGCCGATCGCGGGCCGGAACGGCGGAGTGTGCCTCCGCGCGCCCGACCCAGAGGATGTACGTGACGACACAGGAAGCGAGTGCCTCAGTGAGCACCCCGGAGAACGACACCAACGACGAGTTCCCGGTTGACGACACTGTCGTGGCGGAAAACGCCACCGACGAGGTCGAGGCCGCCGAGCTCGCCGACACCGACGAAGCCGCTGCCGAAGAGGCTGTCGTCGACGAAACCGTGATCGAAGAAGTCGCCACCGAGGATGACCCCGAGGCCGACCCGATCGAGTCGATGAAGACCAAGCTGCGCCGCGTGCCCGGCGACTGGTACGTCGTGCACTCCTACGCGGGCTACGAGAACAAGGTCAAGACCAACCTCGAGACCCGTGTGCAGAACCTCGGGCTCGAGGACTACATCTTCCAGGTCGAGGTGCCGACCGAAGAGGTCACCGAGATCAAGAACGGCCAGAAGAAGAACGTCAACCGCAAGGTGCTGCCGGGCTACATCCTGGTCCGGATGGAACTGAACAACGAGTCGTGGGGCGCGGTTCGCAACACCCCCGGCGTCACCGGCTTCGTCGGCATGACCGGCGGTGGCCCCGGCGCCAAGCCGACCCCGCTGACCATCAACGAGGTCGTGAAGTTCCTGGTCCCGGCCGGTGCGCAGGCGCAGAAGAAGGCCGCCGCGGCCGCCGCCGGTGGTTCGGATGCCGGTAGCTCGGCTTCGGGCAAGCCCACCATCGAGGTCGACTTCGAGGTCGGCGAGTCGGTCACCGTCATGGACGGCCCGTTCGCGACCCTGCCCGCGTCGATCTCCGAGGTCAACGCCGAGCAGCAGAAGCTCAAGGTGCTCGTGTCGATCTTCGGTCGCGAGACCCCGGTCGAGCTGAACTTCACCCAGGTCTCCAAGATCTGAGTTTCACCGCTTTCGCGAAACGGCACCGCTCATCGGCGGTGCCGTTTCGCGTTTGTGCTGGTCGCCACCCGATTGCTAGGTCATGACCTATGTCAAGTAGAGTGTGATGGTTCGTGTTCTGACTTCCCCGCAGTACCTGTCGGGGCCTAGTCGTGCGCGGATACGAGGCTTACGGCAACCGTAAGGAACCGAACCCCAGAAAGCCAAGGAAGAAAGATGCCCCCCAAGAAGAAGAAGCTCGCCGGGATCATCAAGCTGCAGATCCAGGCCGGCGCAGCCAACCCGGCACCGCCGGTCGGCCCCGCGCTCGGTCAGCACGGCGTCAACATCATGGAGTTCTGCAAGGCGTACAACGCCGCGACCGAGTCGCAGCGTGGCAACGTCATTCCGGTCGAGATCTCGGTGTACGAGGACCGGTCGTTCGACTTCAAGCTGAAGACCCCGCCTGCCGCTCGTCTGCTGCTCAAGGCCGCCGGTGTGCAGAAGGGCTCCGCTGAGCCGCACAAGACCAAGGTCGCCAAGGTCACCATGGACCAGGTCCGGGAGATCGCCAAGACCAAGGCCGAGGATCTCAACGCCACTGACATCGATCAGGCCGCGAAGATCATCGCCGGTACCGCGCGTTCGATGGGTATCACCGTCGAAGGCTGAGCGAATCTCGCTCCATGTGGGAGGGCCGGCCAGGCCCGACAACCACATCTGAACCCGAAACTCTAAGGACAGAAAATCATGGCAAAACGAAGCAAGGCGTACCTCGCCGCTGCTGAGAAGGTCGATCGCGACAACCTGTACTCCCCGCTGGCCGCCACGCGCCTGGCGAAGGAGACCGCGACCACCAAGACCGACGCGACCGTCGAGGTCGCCGTCCGTCTCGGCGTGGATCCCCGCAAGGCCGACCAGATGGTCCGTGGCACCGTCAACCTGCCGCACGGCACCGGTAAGACCGCTCGCGTCATCGTGTTCGCCGCGGGCGAGAAGGCTTCCGAGGCCGAGGCCGCGGGCGCCGACGCCGTGGGCGCCGAGGACCTGATCGAGCGGATCCAGGGCGGCTGGCTCGACTTCGACGCCGCGATCGCCACCCCGGATCAGATGGCCAAGGTCGGCCGCATCGCGCGTGTCCTCGGCCCGCGTGGTCTGATGCCGAACCCGAAGACGGGCACCGTCACCAACGATGTGACCAAGGCCGTCAACGAGATCAAGGGCGGCAAGATCAACTTCCGCGTCGACAAGCAGGCCAACCTGCACTTCGTCATCGGCAAGGCGTCCTTCGACGACGCCAAGCTGGTGGAGAACTACGGCGCCGCGCTGGACGAGATCCTGCGTGTGAAGCCGTCGACCGCCAAGGGTCGCTACGTCAAGAAGATCACGGTTTCGACGAACACCGGACCGGGCATCCCGGTGGACCCGAACCGCACCCGCAACCTCCTCGACGAGGATGCGTGAGCTTCGGCTGACCGCTAGCTCCTAGAGCAACCGCGAGGGTGGGAACGCACTGCGTTCCCACCCTCGCGGCGTTTGTCAGGACTGTTCGGGAGTCTTGTCCCGCCAGCCGAGCAGCACCGACTCACCGCTCTGCGGCTTCCACGGCAGGAAGACGGCCACGATCACCGCGCACACCAGCACCGCGCCGGTGGCGACCAGCGAGGCAGTATGCGCGCCCTGCAGCGTCGCGGTCTTCATGGCGACGATCAAGTTCTCGCGTTGAGTCTCGAAGAACGGCGCGAGCTCGCGCTTACGCAGTTCCAGCACGCTGAGTGGACTGGCCTTGACCAGGCTCTTCTCGTTGTCGTTCATGATTCCCATCGGAATCGCGTCGATGCGGGCGCCGATCCGGCTGGTGTAGTACGAGGCCACGATCGACCCGAGCACCGCGACGCCGAGGGTGCCGCCGATCTCGCGGGTCGTGTCGTTGACGGCCGAGCCCGCGCCCGCCTCGTCCAGTGGCAACGAGGACATGATCGACTCGGTGGCCGGTCCCTGCACGATGCCGAGACCCAACGCCATCAGCACCATCGAGGGCAGCACGCCGATCAGGTAGCTGCTGTCGACGGTCACCTGTCCGCCCAGGTAGAGACCCGCGCCGATGAGCAGCAGGCCGATCACCAGTACCGCGGTGGTGCCGACCCGTTGCGCGAGCAGCGTCGCGACCGGTGCGCCGATCGCGACCGAGACGGCGAACGGCAGTGAGGCGATACCGAATTCGAGCGGGGTGTATTCACGCACGCCCTGGAAATACTGGGTGATCAGGAACAGGAATCCGAACATCGAGAAGTAGCCGATCGCGATGGCCAAGGCGGGCAACGAGAATCGGCGATTGCGGAACAGTCGCATATCGAGAATCGGTGCGGCGGTGCGCAATTCCCACGTGACGAAGCCGGCGAGCATGGTGGCGCCGAGGGTGGCGGTGCCGAGCGTGGTGAGGGAGAGCCAGCCGTTGTGCGGTGCCTCGATGATCGCCCACACCACCAGCGTGATGCCCGCGATCGAGAGGCCGATGCCGACCAGGTCGATCTTGCCGACCTGCGCCGCGCGCGATTCCGGCACCCAGATCAGGGTCGCGATCAGGGCGATCAGTGCCACCGGCACATTGATCCAGAACACCGAGTGCCAACTGAAGTGTTCGAGTAGCCAGCCGCCGGAGATGGGCCCGATCGCGATGGCGAAGCCCGCCATGGCTGTCCAGGCGGCGATGGCGAGTGCGCGTTCGCGACGGTCGGTGAAGATGTTGATGATCAGGGCGAGGGTGGCGGGGAAGACGGCCGCGGCGAAGATGCCCATCGCGGCGCGGGCGGCGATGACCTGGGTCATCGAATCGGCGAGTGCGCCGCCGACCGACATCACCGCGATGCCGACGAGGCCGACGATCATGATGCGACGGCGCCCGTAGCGGTCGCCGAGGTTGCCCGCGGCGAGTAGTAGTCCGGCGAAGGTCAGGGTGTAGGCGTCGACGATCCATTGCAGGCCGGAGACGCCGGTGGCGAGTTGGACGCCGATGGACGGCAGCGCCACGTTGACGATGGTGTTGTCGAGTACTACCAGCAGTTCTGCCAGGCAGATGACGACTAGCGCGATGAATCGCTGCGGGCGTCGGCCCAGCAGCACTGGTGGAGCGACTATGGAGGTTGCCATAGCATTGGAGTGAACCAGGTTACTGTCACCGCGCGTAACACCTTTCCCCTGGGATTCCGGCCACATTCGACTGTCGAATGTGAGCTGGGACACATGAATTCGGCCCGATTCGAGGGTTTCCGACCCGTTTTGGCAGATGGGGGTAGGTGCAGGTACAGTGGTCAACGGTCATGCGGGATGTGCATACATCGTCGAAGACCACACCCATTCGTTCTACCGAAGACCGTTGGTCGTTGACGCCGAATTTCACGGTGTCGATCGAAGGTCCGGCGACATTGCCGGCGACCCACGCAGGGAGAGCTGAGGCCGAAGTTATTTGCGCCCCGGTACGCCTTGCGTCCGGGGCGTTCGTTTTGTCGCCGGCCCCTGATTCGGTAGTGCACCAACGAAACCGACATCAGAGAGGAGGCGAAGTATGGCGAAACCTGAAAAGGTCACCGCTGTCGCGGAGATCGCGGAGCAGTTCAAGAACTCCACGGCCACTGTTGTCACGGAATACCGTGGCCTGTCGGTCGGCAAGCTCACCGAGCTGCGTCGTGCGCTCGGCGCCGACGCCACGTACTCCGTCGCCAAGAACACCCTGGTCAAGATCGCTGCCGGCGAAGCCGGTGTGGCGGGTCTCGACGAGCTGTTCGTCGGCCCGACCGCTATCACCTTCATCCAGGGTGAGCCGGTCGATGCCGCCAAGGCGCTCAAGCAGTTCGCCAAGGACAACAAGTCCCTGGTCATCAAGGGCGGATACATGGACGGCCGCGCGCTGTCCGTGTCCGAGGTCGAGCGCATCGCTGACCTCGATTCGCGTGAGGTGCTGCTGGCCAAGCTGGCCGGTGCGTTCAAGGCCAAGCCTTCGCAGGCTGCCGCCCTGTTCGCGGCTCCCGCTTCGCAGGTCGCCCGGCTCGCCCAGGCGCTGCTCGAGAAGCGCACGAGTGCCGAAGGCGCTCCTGCTGCCGAAGAAGCACCCGCGGCTGACGCCGAATAAGACATCTATTACCCGCCTCGGGGTGCGTATGCGCTGCGAGGTACACCACGAAAGGAACCACCATGGCAAAGCTGAGCACCGAAGAACTGATCGGCGCCTTCAAGGAGCTGACCCTGCTCGAGCTCGCTGAGTTCGTCAAGGTCTTCGAAGAGACCTTCGACGTCACCGCCGCTGCCCCCGTCGCGGTCGCCGCCGCCGGTGGCGCTGCTGCGCCGGCCGACGCCGCCGAAGAGCAGGACGAGTTCGACGTCATCCTCGAGGGTGCCGGCGACAAGAAGATCCAGGTCATCAAGGTGGTCCGTGAGATCGTCTCGGGCCTGGGCCTGAAGGAAGCCAAGGACCTGGTCGAGGGCGCCCCGAAGCCGATCCTGGAGAAGGTCGCCAAGGATGCCGCCGAGGCCGCCAAGGCGAAGCTCGAAGAGGCCGGCGCCAAGGTTTCCGTCAAGTAATTCGGAACCAGTGCTGTTGTTGTGAACGGGCGGTCCTTTCCGGGCCGCCCGTTTGCTATTTGTCCGGACATGCGAAAGTGATCCGGGTCGTAGGAACCGCGCCAGGTTACTCTTCAGTCATGTAGGGGTGTGCCCCGTCTCACTGATGGGTTACAGTGACCGGACCCACAGAGTCGTAGCGCACCGCCGTGATGTGAGCGCGCGGGAACGCCGGTGGGGTGCTCGCAGGGATCAATGGAGGTAGCAGTGGGCGTCGAGGTCAGGACCGAGGGTGTAACCAAATCCTTCGGTTCACAGCGAATTTGGCAGGACGTGTCGATCACGCTCCCTTCGGGTGAGGTCAGTGCGTTGCTCGGACCTTCGGGTACGGGTAAGTCGGTGTTCCTGAAGTCGCTCATCGGTCTGCTGCGACCCGAGCGCGGGTCCATCTTCATCGATGGCACCGATATCATGACGTGCTCCAACAAGGAGCTCTACGAGATCCGCAAACTGTTCGGCGTCCTTTTCCAGGACGGCGCGCTGTTCGGCTCGATGAACTTGTACGACAACATCGCTTTCCCGCTTCGTGAGCACACGAAGAAGTCGGAATCCGAGATCCGCCGTGTCGTCATGGAGAAGCTCGAGCTGACCGGTCTGCTCGGCGCCGAGGGCAAACTCCCCGGCGAGATCTCCGGCGGTATGCGCAAGCGCGCCGGTCTGGCCCGCGCGCTGGTCCTCGACCCGCAGATCATCCTCGTCGACGAGCCCGACTCGGGTCTGGACCCGGTGCGTACCTCGTACCTGGCGCAGCTGCTGCTCAACATCAACGCGCAGATCGACGCCACGATCCTGATCGTGACCCACAACATCAACCTGGCCCGTACCGTGCCGGACAACATCGGCATGCTCTTCCGCCGCAACCTGGTGATGTTCGGCCCCCGCGAGGTGCTGCTCACCAGCGAGGAGCCGGTGGTCAAGCAGTTCCTCAACGGCCGCATGATCGGTCCGATCGGCATGTCGGAGGAGAAGGACGAGGCGCAGATGGCGCGCGAGCAGGCGCTCGTCGACGCCGGTCACCACCACGGTGGCGCCGAGGAGATCGACGGCATCATCCCGCAGATGAAGGCCGAGCCCGGTATGCCCGCTCGCCAGGCCGTGTTCCGTCGGCAGGCGCGCGTGCGCGAGATCATCCACACCCTGCCGCACGCGGCACAGGTGGCGATCCGCGAGTCGCTGGATTCCTCCGATGACACTCAGGTGATGGCGGCCTACGGCGGCAACGATCAGCCCACCGAAACGTTCAAGACCGTTCCGCACGGCCAGCTCAACAGCTGAGCGACTTTCACGTCCTGAGTGAGCCCCGGCCCCACGGCCGGGGCTCATTTGCGTTACGGGCCGGAAAACAGCCGCTGACCGGCCGCCCCGCCGGTTGGCGCACACGGCGTGTCGCGGGTAAAATAGCCGCGGTTCGAGGCCGGGGAAGTCCAGCGGCCCAGGCGATCTCACTTCGCGAACAGACCGTCCCGCGGCACTTGACGAGGCGCGCGGGAACCGTCACCCTATCTACAGCAGTACAAGCTGTTAAGGGGCACCAGCGGCCAGCTGATAGTTGGCCCGGCGCCGAGGGAACCCGACGCGGCCAGCGTTCCGGGGCTTCGGCGCGTTATCCGTGCGAGCGGTCACACGGATGGTATGTTGACACTCCCTTGTCTAGGGGTGTAAGTTTGGACGTTGCGCTGGCTGCCTCCTGTCCACACCTTGATTCGCACTCGAAAGTTCCACCCTTCCGGTGTTACTTCCGCTGCTGCTTGTTCTGGTTTCGTTCGGGCTGTAACCAGCGGAATTCGTAGCAGACAAGCGACGGTCGCGGACCACCACGCGACGCGCGTGAGGTGCTGGAAGGACGCATCTTGGCAGTCTCCACCCAGACCAAGGCTGGTATCCCCGGAGCCCCGTTGAGGGTTTCGTTCGCGAAGATCCGAGAGCCCTTGGAGGTGCCCGGACTTCTCGACCTACAAACGGACTCGTTCGCCTGGTTGGTCGGTACTCCCGACTGGCGCGAGAAGGCAGCCGCTCGCGGCGACGTCGGTCTCGCAGGCGGCCTCGAGGAGGTGCTCGAAGAGCTCTCTCCGATCGAGGACTTCTCCGGGTCCATGTCCCTGTCGTTCTCTGATCCGCGCTTCGAAGAGGTCAAGGCCTCCATCGACGAGTGCAAAGAGAAGGACATGACCTACGCGGCGCCGTTGTTCGTCACCGCGGAGTTCATCAACAACAACACCGGCGAGATCAAGAGCCAGACGGTGTTCATGGGCGATTTCCCCATGATGACCGACAAGGGCACCTTCATCATCAACGGCACCGAGCGTGTCGTCGTCTCCCAGCTGGTCCGTTCCCCGGGCGTCTACTTCGATCACAACATCGACAAGACCACCGAGAAGGACCTGCACAGCGTGCGCGTGATTCCGTCGCGCGGCGCGTGGCTGGAGTTCGACGTCGACAAGCGCGACACCGTCGGTGTCCGTATCGACCGCAAGCGTCGTCAGCCGGTTACCGTGCTGCTCAAGGCGCTGGGTTGGACGACCGAGGAGATCGTCGAGCGTTTCGGCTTCTCCGAGATCATGATGTCCACCCTGGAGAAGGACAGCACGCCCGGCCAGGACGAGGCGCTGCTCGACATCTATCGCAAGCTGCGTCCGGGCGAGCCGCCGACCAAGGAGTCCGCGCAGACTCTGCTGGAGAACCTGTTCTTCAAGGAGAAGCGCTACGACCTGGCCCGCGTCGGTCGTTACAAGATCAACAAGAAGCTCGGCATCCACGTGCACGAGCCGGTGACCTCCTCGGTTCTCACCAAGGAAGACATCGTCGACACCATCGAGTACCTGGTGCGTCTGCACGCCGGTGACCGCACGATGACCGCCCCCGGCGGTGAAGAGGTCCCCGTCGAGATCGACGACATCGACCACTTCGGTAACCGTCGTCTGCGCACCGTCGGTGAGCTCATCCAGAACCAGATCCGCGTGGGCCTGTCCCGCATGGAGCGTGTCGTTCGTGAGCGGATGACGACTCAGGACGTCGAGGCGATCACGCCGCAGACCCTGATCAACATCCGTCCGGTCGTCGCGGCGATCAAGGAGTTCTTCGGAACTTCGCAGCTGTCGCAGTTCATGGACCAGAACAACCCGCTGTCGGGTCTGACCCACAAGCGCCGCCTGTCGGCGCTGGGCCCCGGTGGTCTGTCCCGTGAGCGTGCCGGTCTGGAAGTTCGTGACGTCCACCCGTCGCACTACGGCCGCATGTGCCCGATCGAGACCCCGGAAGGCCCGAACATCGGCCTGATCGGTTCGCTGTCGGTGTACGCGCGGGTCAACCCGTTCGGCTTCATCGAGACGCCGTACCAGAAGGTTGTCGACGGCAAGGTCACCGACGAGGTCAAGTACCTGACCGCCGACGAGGAAGACCGCTACGTTCGCGCGCAGGCCAACTCCCCGGTCGACGCCGAAGGTCGCTTCCTCGAGGAGAAGGTCCTCGTCCGCCGTGCGGGCGAAGAGGTCGAGTTCGTGACGCCGGCTCAGGTCGACTTCATGGACATCTCGCCGCGCCAGATGGTGTCGGTCGCGACGGCCATGATCCCGTTCCTCGAGCACGACGATGCCAACCGTGCCCTCATGGGTGCGAACATGCAGCGTCAGGCCGTGCCGCTGATCCGTTCCGAGTCCCCGATCGTGGGTACCGGCATGGAGCTGCGCGCAGCCGTCGACGCCGGTGACGTCGTCGTGAACGAGAAGCCCGGTGTGGTCGAAGAGGTCTCGGCCGATTACGTCACCGTGATGGCCGACGACGGCAGCCGCAAGTCCTACCGGATGCGCAAGTTCAACCGGTCGAACCAGGGCACCTGCTCGAACCAGCGTCCGATCGTGGACGAGGGCGATCGGGTGGAGAAGGGGCAGGTCCTCGCGGACGGCCCCTGCACCGAGAACGGTGAGATGGCGCTGGGCAAGAACTTGCTCGTCGCGATCATGCCGTGGGAAGGCCACAACTACGAGGACGCGATCATCCTGTCGCAGCGCCTCGTGGAAGAGGACGTTCTCACCTCGATCCACATCGAAGAGCACGAGATCGATGCTCGCGACACCAAGCTCGGTGCCGAGGAGATCACTCGGGACATCCCGAACGTCTCCGACGAGGTCCTCGCCGACCTCGACGAGCGCGGCATCATCCGCATCGGTGCCGAGGTTCGCGACGGCGACATCCTGGTCGGCAAGGTCACGCCCAAGGGCGAGACCGAGCTCACCCCGGAAGAGCGTCTGCTGCGTGCCATCTTCGGTGAGAAGGCTCGCGAAGTGCGCGACACCTCGCTGAAGGTGCCCCACGGTGAGTCCGGCAAGGTCATCGGCATTCGCGTGTTCTCGCGCGAGGACGACGACGATCTGCCTCCCGGTGTCAACGAGCTGGTCCGCGTCTACGTGGCCCAGAAGCGCAAGATCCAGGACGGCGACAAGCTCGCCGGTCGCCACGGCAACAAGGGCGTCATCGGCAAGATCCTCCCCATCGAGGACATGCCGTTCATGCCCGACGGCACGCCGGTCGACATCATCCTGAACACCCACGGTGTGCCCCGTCGTATGAACATCGGCCAGATCCTGGAAACCCATCTCGGGTGGATCGGTAAGGCCGGCTGGAATATCGACGTGGCCACGGACGGTACTCGTCCCGATTGGGCGGCCACGCTGCCCGAGGAGATGCTGGCCGCGCCTGCCGACTCGAACATCGCCACGCCCGTCTTCGACGGTGCCAAGGATGACGAGCTGACCGGCCTGCTCGCGTCGACGCTGCCCAACCGTGACGGCGAGCGCATGGTCGACGAGAACGGCAAGTCGACCCTGTTCGACGGTCGCTCCGGCGAGCCGTTCCCGTACCCGGTCGCAGTCGGCTACATGTACATCCTGAAGCTGCACCACCTGGTCGACGACAAGATCCACGCCCGTTCGACCGGTCCGTACTCGATGATCACGCAGCAGCCGCTGGGTGGTAAGGCGCAGTTCGGTGGTCAGCGATTCGGTGAGATGGAGTGCTGGGCCATGCAGGCCTACGGCGCGGCGTACACGCTGCAGGAACTCCTGACCATCAAGTCCGACGACGTGGTCGGTCGCGTGAAGGTCTACGAGGCCATCGTCAAGGGCGAGAACATTCCGGAGCCGGGCATTCCGGAGTCGTTCAAGGTGCTCCTCAAGGAACTCCAGTCGCTGTGCCTCAACGTCGAGGTGCTGTCTTCGGACGGCGCCGCGATCGAGATGGGTGGCGGCGAGGACGAGGATCTGGAGCGCGCTGCGGCGAACCTGGGCATCAACCTGTCCAGGAACGAAGCAGCAACCATCGACGATCTGGCGAACTAGGTGGTTAGCGGTGCGGTCGCTGTGGAAGCGACCGCACCGCGCACCGCGCTCGACAACTAGTGAACTTTTGCTCGAATTCGACCCGAATAGGGGAAAGGAAGTTACGTGCTAGACGTCAACTTCTTCGATGAACTCCGGATCGGCCTTGCCTCCGCCGATGACATCCGCCAGTGGTCTTTCGGCGAGGTGAAGAAGCCGGAGACCATCAACTACCGCACGCTCAAGCCGGAGAAGGACGGGCTCTTCTGCGAGAAGATCTTCGGTCCCACCCGGGACTGGGAGTGCTACTGCGGCAAGTACAAGCGTGTCCGCTTCAAGGGCATCATCTGTGAGCGCTGTGGCGTCGAGGTAACTCGCGCCAAGGTGCGTCGTGAGCGGATGGGCCACATCGAGCTGGCTGCTCCCGTTACTCATATCTGGTACTTCAAGGGCGTTCCGTCGCGCTTGGGTTACCTGCTCGACCTGGCGCCGAAGGATCTCGAGAAGATCATCTACTTCGCCGCCTACGTCATCGTCGGTGTCGACGAGGAGCTGCGTCACAACGAGCTCTCCACGCTCGAAGCCGAGATGGAGGTCGAGAAGAAGTCGGTCGCCGATCAGCGCGACGCCGACCTGGAGGCCCGTGCGCAGAAGCTCGAGGCCGACCTGGCCGAGCTGGAAGCCGAGGGCGCCAAGTCCGACGTGCGTCGCAAGGTCAAGGACGGCGGCGAGCGCGAGATGCGTCAGCTGCGCGACCGCTCGCAGCGTGAGCTGGATCGTCTCGACGAGATCTGGACCACCTTCACCAAGCTGTCGGTTCAGCAGCTCATCGTCGACGAGGTGCTCTACCGCGAGCTCGTCGATCGCTACGGCGAGTACTTCACCGGCGCCATGGGTGCGGAGTCCATCCAGAAGCTGATGGAGAACTTCGACATCAACGCCGAGGCCGAGAAGCTGCGCGAGACCATTCGCTCGGGCAAGGGCCAGAAGAAGCTGCGTGCGCTCAAGCGTCTGAAGGTCGTCGCGGCCTTCCAGACCAACGGCAACTCGCCCATGGGCATGGTGCTCGACGCTGTCCCGGTGATCCCGCCGGAGCTGCGTCCGATGGTTCAGCTCGACGGTGGCCGTTTCGCCACCTCCGACCTGAACGACCTGTACCGCCGCGTGATCAACCGCAACAACCGCCTCAAGCGACTGATCGATCTGGGTGCGCCCGAGATCATCGTCAACAACGAGAAGCGGATGCTGCAGGAGTCGGTCGACGCACTGTTCGACAACGGCCGTCGTGGCCGTCCGGTCACCGGACCGGGTAACCGCCCGCTGAAGTCGCTGAGCGATCTGCTCAAGGGCAAGCAGGGTCGTTTCCGTCAGAACCTGCTCGGCAAGCGCGTCGACTACTCGGGCCGTTCGGTCATCGTCGTCGGTCCTCAGCTGAAGCTGCACCAGTGTGGTCTGCCGAAGCTGATGGCGCTCGAGCTGTTCAAGCCGTTCGTCATGAAGCGTCTGGTCGATCTCAACCACGCGCAGAACATCAAGTCCGCCAAGCGGATGGTCGAGCGTCAGCGTGCCCAGGTGTGGGATGTCCTCGAAGAGGTCATCGCCGAGCACCCGGTGATGCTGAACCGCGCGCCCACCCTGCACCGCCTCGGCATCCAGGCCTTCGAGCCTCAGCTGGTCGAAGGCAAGGCCATCCAGCTGCACCCGCTCGTCTGTGAGGCGTTCAACGCCGACTTCGACGGTGACCAGATGGCCGTGCACCTTCCGCTGTCCGCGGAGGCGCAGGCCGAGGCACGCATCCTGATGCTGTCGTCGAACAACATCCTGTCCCCGGCGTCGGGTCGCCCACTGGCGATGCCGCGTCTGGACATGGTGACGGGCCTGTTCTACCTGACCCGTCTCGACGAGGACGGTGCGGGCACCTACCGCGCCGCGGCCACCGACGAGCCGGAGTACGGCGTGTACTCCTCGCCCGCCGAGGCCCAGATGGCCGTCGATCGTGGCGAGCTGACCGTGCGGTCCACCATCAAGGTGCGGCTGACCGAGCAGCGCCCGCCACGCGATGTCGAGACCGAGCTGTTCCCGGACGGCTGGAAGCGCGGCGAGGCCTGGCTGGCCGAGACCACGCTGGGTCGCGTGATCTTCAACGATCTGCTTCCGGCGGACTACGCGTTCATCAACGAGCCGATGCCGAAGAAGCGTCAGGCCACGATCATCAACGATCTGGCCGAGCGCTACCCGATGATCGTCGTCGCGCAGACCGTCGACAAGCTCAAGGACGCCGGCTTCTACTGGGCCACGCGTTCGGGTGTCACCGTCTCCATGTCGGACGTGCTCGTTCCGCCGGAGAAGCCCGAGATCATGGAACGCTATGAGGCCATGGCGGACCTGATCGAGAAGAAGTACCAGCGTGGTGCGCTCGATCACGCCGAGCGCAACAACGCTCTGGTCAAGATCTGGCAGGAAGCCACCGAGGAAGTGGGCGCCGCGCTGCGGACCCACTACCCGCCGGACAACCCGATCATCACGATCGTCGACTCCGGCGCCACGGGTAACTTCACCCAGACTCGTACCCTCGCGGGTATGAAGGGCCTGGTGACGAACCCGAAGGGTGAGTTCATCCCGCGCCCGATCAAGTCCTCGTTCCGTGAGGGCCTGACCGTGCTCGAGTACTTCATCAACACCCACGGTGCTCGTAAGGGTCTGGCCGACACGGCGCTTCGTACCGCCGACTCGGGTTACCTGACCCGTCGTCTGGTCGACGTGTCGCAGGACGTCATCGTCCGCGAAGAGGACTGTGGCACCGAGCGCGGCATCCTGGTGCCGATCGCGGAGAAGCTGGCCGACGGCACGATCATCCGTGACGCGCACGTCGAGACCTCGACCTTCGCTCGGACCCTGGCGTCCGACGCGGTCGATGCCAAGGGCAACGTCATCGTGGCGAAGGGCGCCGACCTCGGCGACCCCGCGCTGGAGGCGCTGCTCGAGGCCGGTATCACCGAGGTGAAGGTCCGCTCCGTGCTGACCTGCACCACCGGCACCGGCGTCTGCGCCACCTGCTACGGCCGTTCGATGGCCACCGGCAAGCTGGTCGATATCGGCGAGGCCGTCGGCATCGTCGCGGCCCAGTCCATCGGTGAGCCCGGTACCCAGCTGACCATGCGTACCTTCCACCAGGGTGGCGTCGCGGGCGACGACATCACCGGTGGTCTGCCGCGTGTTCAGGAGCTCTTCGAGGCCCGTGTCCCCAAGGGCAAGGCGCCGATCGCGGAGGTCTCGGGTCGGGTGCGTCTCGAGGACGACGACCGCTTCTACAAGATCACGATCATCCCTGATGACGGGTCCGAGGAAGTTGTCTACGACAAGCTCTCGAAGCGTCAGCGTCTGCGGGTGTTCAAGCACGACGACGGCTCCGAGCGTCTGCTGGCCGACGGTGACCACGTGGAGGTGGGTCAGCAGCTGCTCGAGGGCGCTGCCGATCCGCACGAGGTGCTGCGCGTGATGGGTCCCCGTCAGGTGCAGGTCCACCTGGTCCACGAGGTCCAGGAGGTCTACCGCTCGCAGGGTGTGTCGATCCACGACAAGCACATCGAGGTCATCGTTCGCCAGATGTTGCGTCGTGTGACGATCATCGATTCGGGTGCGACCGAGTTCCTGCCCGGCTCGCTCACCGAGCGTGCCGAGTTCGAGAACTCGAACCGTCGCGTGGTGGCCGAAGGCCGCGAGCCGGCCTCGGGCCGTCCCGTGCTGATGGGTATCACCAAGGCGTCGCTGGCCACCGATTCGTGGCTGTCGGCGGCTTCCTTCCAGGAGACCACCCGAGTGCTGACGGATGCGGCGATCAACTGCCGCTCCGACAAGCTGATCGGCCTGAAGGAGAACGTGATCATCGGTAAGCTCATCCCGGCCGGTACCGGTATCAACCGTTACCGCAACATCCAGGTGCAGCCGACCGAAGAAGCCCGTGCCGCGGCGTACGCGGTGCCGTCCTACGACGACACCTACTACTCCCCGGACAGCTTCGGCTCCTCCACCGGCGCAGCGGTGCCGCTGGACGACTACGGCTTCAGCGACTACCGCTAGTCCGTAGGTAGGCAATAGATTTCGGCCCCCGCCCATCAGGGCGGGGGCCGTTTTCGTGTGTGTGGTCCCCTCGGAGTCTGCGTACAGTCGCCGTGTGAAGTATCAGATCGTCGTCGGTGTGCTCGCGGTGATCGGCGTGCTCGCGATGGTGTTCACGGCCTGTCGTGTCGCGGCCACCGTGATGTCGACCGAGGTCGTGCTGGGTTGCAGCCAACAGCGCAACGCCGAGTACTGCGTGTACCACCGCACAACGTGGGGCCTGTTGAACACCGAGTACGAGATCCTCGTCGGCCCTTCATCCAACCGTGGGTTGATCTACAGCGTCCCCTATCCGGCCCACGAAGCGCGTGTCACCTGGGCGGCTGAAACGGCCCTGCTGACGATCGAGATGCCCGGCACCGCACTCACGATCGAGGCCGCGGAATACCTCGAAACTCGATAGCTCTGCGAGCAGGAATCGCACATCGGTCAGACCTCTGCTTCGGCAGCCTCGGGTCGAGGCCGGGAGGGGGCGGTTCGGGCGTGGGTGGCGTAGAGGGTCAGGCCGACGAACGTGAGCCCGCCTACGAGATTGCCTACGACGGTGGGGATTTCGTTCCAGATCAGGTAGTCGCCGATCGAGAAGTCGCCGCCGAGGAGCAGGCCGGAGGGGAACAGGAACATGTTCACGATGGAGTGTTCGAAGCCCATGTAGAAGAACAGCATGATGGGCATCCACATCGCGATCACCTTGCCCGACACCGAGGTCGACATCATCGCGGCGACCACGCCGGTGGAGACCATCCAGTTGCACAGCACGGCGCGGATGAACAAGGTGAGCATGCCCGCGGCGCCGTGTTCGGCGTAGCCGAGGGTTCTGGATTCGCCGATCTCGCCGAGCTTTTCGCCGACAACGCTGGGGTCGACGGAGAAGCCCATGGTGAGGATGATCGCCATCATCACCGCCACGGTGAACGCGCCGGCGAAGTTGCCGACGAACACCAGCCCCCAGTTTCGCAACATCGAGCCCACGGTGACGCCGCGCCGTTTGTCGATCAACGCCAGTGGAACCAGCGTGAAAACACCGGTGAGCAAATCGAATCCGAGCAGGTAGAGCATGCAGAACCCGACCGGGAAGAGCACGGCTCCGAGCAGTGGTTCGCCGGTGTTCACGGTGATCGTCACCGCGAAGGCGGCGGCGAGGGCGAGGATCGCGCCCGCCATGTAAGCGCGGATCACGGTGTCGCGGGTGGACATGAACGCTTTGGCTTCGCCGGCGTCGATCATCTTCTCGACGAAGTCCGCCGGTGTGAGATAGGACATGAAAACCCCTTCGTAGTGGCTCTAGCGCAGGAGTTTTCGCTGTCGACATTGCCTCGTGATCACTCGAGGTTGCGCCCGCGTAAATAGCGGTATTCCACTATGGCGAGTGAGCGGCTCCGAATGGCAGGCTAGCGGCGACCCACCGACCTAGGAGCCCGTATGGAGCCGATCCTGAGCAAGTCCGCCGCCGCCGACCTCGTCGTCGCCGCCCGTATCCGCAAAGGGCTCACGTGGGCGGGCATCGCGGAATCGATCGGCGCGCCGCTGGTCTGGACGACAGCGGCGCTGCTCGGCCAGCATCCGATGACCGAAGAGCAGGCCGCCGCCGTCTGCACCCTGCTCGACCTGGACGACACCGTCGCCGAAAGCCTGCGCCTACAGCCCTCCCGCGGCGCCGACCCGGCACAACTGGCCGACCCCACCGTCTACCGCCTCGTCGAGGCCGTCTCGGTCTACGGCCCCGCCCTCAAAGAACTCATCCACGAGGAATTCGGCGACGGCATCATGAGCGCCATCAACTTCAACATCGACATAGCCCGCCGCCCCCACCCCGACGGCGACCGCGTCGTCATCACTCTGGACGGCAAATTCCTCGACTACCGCTGGTGAGCCACACTCTGTCATCGGTCAGGATCCTTGCTCGGACCGAGCCGCTGGGATCTCCGTCGGGGTGTCTGCCGGTGTCTCGGGGTCGCCGAGGGCGGAGGTCGTCGGTTCGCCGAGGCGGACGGCGACGACTCCGATGAGGATCAATGCGCCGCCGAGTAATTGGATCGGGCGGGGGGCTTCGCCGAGGAGGGCCCAGGCGAAGATCAGGGCGGCGAGGACTTCGGTGAGGGCTACGAAGGAGGCCAGGCGGGAGCCGAGGCGGCGGGTGGCGGCGATGCCGGTGACGTAGGCGATGGCGGCGGTGACTATGCCGATGAGGAGGATGGGGATCCACCAGGGGGTGGTGAAGTCGGCGAAGACGACCTGGTGGGTGGTGGCGTGCAGGGGGACGATGCCGATGGTGCCCGCCATGATCAGGATGAGGCCGCCGATCAGCAGACCGCCACAGGCCAGGACGGTGCCGGGGAGGTCGCCGCCCTGGGCGGAGAGGACGAAATAGGCCGCCGCGCCGACCATCGCGGCCAGCGCCCAGGCGATGCCGATCGGGTCGGTCGACAGGCCGGAGGCCACATCGAGGACGAGCAGTAATCCGGTGATGCCGAGAACCGCGCCGGCGATCGTGGCCGCGCCGGGCTGTTGCCGGTGGCGCACCCACAACCAGCCCACCACGGCGATCGGTGCGGTGTATTCGATCAGCAGTGCGGCGCCGACTTCCATGTGCGCGACGGCATTGAAGTAGGCGAGCTGAGTGCCCGCCACGGCGACCAGTCCGTACGCGCCGATGAGACTCGCGTTGGCGCGCAGTAACTTCCAGTTTCCGCGCAGCTGGGGCAGTGCGAGCGGCAGCAGAACCACTCCGGCCAGCAGAACGCGCGCGGCGACAACGGCGGCGGCACTCCACCCCGCGTTCATCAACCCGCGCGCGAGCGGACCGGACAGCCCGAACGAGGTGGCCGACGCCAGCGCGAACAGCAGCCCGGATCGCATCCGGATCGCACTGTCATGAGTCAAGGTCGCCATGACTAATGACGGTAAGCAGCCTGCGGTAATATGTCAATGTGGCTTTTGCTCATGACACCGAGGCGGCCCTGCTGGCGGCGGTCGAACTGGTCAATTCCGCCGAAGATCCCGACACGTTGACCGAGACAGCCCAGCTCGCCGAGTTCTTCGACCGACACGTCTATACGGGCGTGCACGCCGGCGACCCCGCCGAACTGGCCGCCGTCCGGGCCCTGCGCGCGCCACTACGCGCGATGCTCACCAGCGACCGCGATGCCGCCGTCACGCTCGTGAACGAAACCCTCGCCGAGCATCGCGCCGTGCCGCAGTTGGTCCGCCACGGCGACGTCGACTACCACGTGCACGCAGTCCCGCCGCAGGCCCCGCTCCCGGTCCGCATCGCCGTCGAAACCGCGATGGCGATGATCGACCTGATCCGCGCGGACGACCTGAGCCGCCTCTCGATCTGCGCCGACGCCGACTGCGCGGGGCTGGTGCTCGACCTGTCCCGCAATCGTTCCCGTCGCTATTGCAGTACGGCATGCGGTAATCGCAACGCCGTCGCTGCCTATCGCGCGCGTCAACGCTGAGGGTCGGCTGGTCGTTTCAGCCCAGCGTGCGCACCTTCGGGCACTTCTTACCCGCCAGATGGCACTTGTCCTCGAATCCGGCGGGCAGCCAGGTCCCGGTCTTCAGCAGCGGATGATGCGGAAAATGCCGCAAGGCGGCTGTGACGAAAAGTAATGCTGCCCAAGGAGTTTGGACCTGTATCTGCTGCAACTTCCCGTCCCGGTCGGGGAATCGGCAGCCGACGCGATCCGGCGCGGTGAGGTCGATGGACTCGAGTGCCGACCAGTACAGCGAGAACGATCGCTCGGGGTTGGTCAGGTGCAGCCGCCGGTCCGAGATCATCACCGACCCTGCCCGTTCCGCCACCCAGCGCGGTTGCGCGGCGGCTGCTGCCTGCGTGCGCCGGGTCCGGTTCACGACGGCGTTGCCCAGCTGCCCGGCCACGACAACCGGGTTCGGGCCGACGACGGTGCTGCGGCTGCGAGGCAAGCTGCCGTCGCCCGTCGCCCGCCACGTGTACCAGTTGACCGGCCCCTCGGCCAGACCGACCTCACCGGGCTCGATCCGCACCCGCGTCGCGGTGTGCGGGATCAGCGCCACCTCACCGCGCGCCAGTAGATCGGCCACCCCACACGTGTACAGCAGGTAGTCGTCGAACCACGTCCACCCGGCCTGTTCGGCCAGTGCGCGTTCGATATCGGCCAGCGGGTCGAACACCACTCTCATCACCACCCACCCGTGCGGACTTACTGCCGTCAACGGTAGCGGAGACCGGCGGCAACGCGCGTCGGGTGATCCGGCGAAAGTCAGCGTTCGCTGTCCAGCATCGCCATCTGCTCGGCCGCGTACCGCTCGCCGGCGACAGCATCGGCCGGAGCCGCTGCTTCGATCACGGCTGACTCGTCGGGCGTAAGCGAGATCGCGAGCGCCCCGACCGTCTCGTCGAGTCGCATCCGGGTTCGCGCACCGATCACCGGCACGATGTCCGTGCCACGGCTCAGTGCCCAGGCGATCGCCAGCTGGGCGACCGAAACCTGTTTCGTAGCAGCGATATCGGCCAACGCCTCGACCAAGCGCAGATTCCGAGTGAGGTTTTCGCCCTGGAAACGCGGGCTGTGGGCACGGAAGTCGCCCGCCGACGAGGGGCCGCCACTGCGGAAAGTATCGCTGAGCAGCCCCCGCGAGAGCACGCCGTAGGCGGTGATGCCGGTGCCGAGTTGTCTTGCGACCGGCAGGATTTCCTTTTCGATGCCGCGGGAGATGAGCGAGTACTCGATCTGCAGATCGGTGATCGGATGCACGGCAGCGGCCCGTCGCAACGTATCGGCGCCGATCTCGGAGAGTCCGATATGGCGCACGTATCCTGCCTCGACGAGTTCGCCGATGGCGCCGACGGTGTCCTCGATCGGCACCTCGGGATCCAGGCGCGCGGGCCGGTAGATGTCGATGTGGTCGACACCGAGTCGAGTCAGTGTGTAGGTGAGGAAGTTGCGCAGTGCGGCCGGACGCCCATCGAAGCCGCCCCAGGTTCCGCCCGGCCCGCGCAGCGCACCGAACTTCACGCTGAGCACCAGGTCCTCGCGGGCGCGTTCGGCGATGGCCTTGCCGATCAGCATTTCGTTGTGGCCGGCGCCGTAGAAGTCGCCGGTGTCGATGAGATTGATGCCCGCGTCGATAGCGGCGTGGACGGTCGCGATCGATTCACGGTCGTCGGAAGCGCCGTACATCCCGGACATACCCATGGCGCCGAGGCCGATGCGGCTGACGCGGGGGCCGGTGTCGCCGAGGACGACGGTGGGGATCTGTGAGTTCGTCATGCTTCGAGCCTGCGCCGCGAGCGCCGGTCGCGGCAGAGATCGTTCATCGGGGGATCGGCAGTCCCTGGCTGGGCGTCGGCGCGAAGCGCACCATGGAGGAATGGACCGATCCGAGCTGGCCGATTTCCTGCGCCGTCACCGGGACCTGCTCACCCCCGCCGACGTGGGCCTGCCGCCCGGCGCGCGCCGACGCACCCCCGGCCTGCGCCGCGACGAGGTGGCCCTGCTCACCGGCATGTCGACCGACTACTACACGCGCCTCGAGCAGGCGCGCGGTCCTCGACCGTCCACCCAGGTCCTCGCCGCGCTGGCCCGCGCGCTGCGTCTGAGTGCCGACGAGCGCGACCACCTGTTCCATCTGTGCGGCCACCAATCCCCGGACCGCGGGCTACGCGACAAGCACGTCGGCCCCGGCCTGCTGCACATGCTGGACAAACTCGACGACATCCCCGCCGCCGTGATCACCGACCTCGGCGAGGTCCTCGTCCAGAACCGCATGCACAGCCTGCTGGCCGGCGACCACAGCACCCGCCGCGGCCTCGATCGCTTCTATTCCTGGCGCTGGTTCACCGACCCCTCGGCCAGAACGCTGTTCCCCGAATCGGATTGGTCCCGCATGAGCCGCAGCCATGTGGCCGATCTCCGCGCCACCGCGGCGCGCCGAGCCGATGACGTCGAAGTCGTCGATTTCATCAGCCGATTGCGCACCAACAGCGCGGAATTCGAACAGCTGTGGAACGAACACGAAGTGGCCGTGCGGATCTCCGACACCAAGCAGTTCCTGCATCCGGAGATCGGTCTGATCGACACGATCTGCGAGACCCTGCTCACCCCGAACGCGGCCCAGCGACTGCTCGTCTACCTGCCTCGACCGGGCACCGACGCGGCGGAGAAGATGGCGCTGCTGCGCGTGATCGGGACCCAACTCCTCAGTCCGACACAGTAATCAGGGTGCCCCGATGCGGCACCTTCGATGGTCTTCGGTCGCAGGCGTTGGGTTTCGGCGAAGAAGCGTTCCAGCGCGCTGAGGTCGCGCACCGGTGCGGTGGATTCGCTGATCGGCGTGAGCGACTGGAGCGGTAGGACGGATCAGCGCGTCGCGTTCGACGGCTCGACGCCCGACTGCGGACGTCGCGCGAACTCCGGTGCGTGCTCGGGGCGCAGGCCGATGCCGCCGAGATAGGCGGTGAGTCCGGCCAGCGCGGGCACGGCGTCGACGACGCGCAGTGGCAGGGGCGCGGTGTGCAGGGTTCCCCGCAGCGCGGGCGCGATGAGCATGTCGTGCTCGCCACGCTGGGACCGCTGGGTGAAGCTGGCGGGCAGCATCCGCCTGCGCTGCACCTTTTCCAGATCGGCGGTCCGCACGGTGCCGTCGAGCAGTGGCTGCGCCAGGATGCGCGCGGCAGCCACGGCGTCCTGTACCGCGAGGTTGACTCCGACCCCGCCGACCGGTGACATCGTGTGCGCGGCATCGCCGATGCACAGCAGACCGGGTACATACCACCGGTCGAGCATGCCCACCGTGACCTCCAGCAGCTTGACGTCGTCCCAGGTCCGGATCGCCGCCGTGGCCTCGGTGGACCAACCGAAGAGTTCGGCGACGCGATTGCGGAGCCATCGCACGTCGTGGGTTGCGCGAAGCGCTGCGTCGCAGCCCTTCTCGATGATGTAGCCGGTCTGGTAGTAGTCGCCGCGGTCGATGGCCACCGCGGAATTGCCGCTGGTGAAGCGGGCCTGCACGGCCCCGCCGTCGATGTCGTCGCGCGCTTTGGGGATGCGGAAGAACCACATGTCCATCGGTACGTCCTCCATCCGCTGGCGCAGGCCAGCGGCCTCGCGCGCCACGGAATCGCGTCCGTCGCAAGCGATCACGAGATCGGCGCGCAAGGCGTGTTCGACGCCGTCGGCATCGAGGTAGCGCACGCCGGCCACCTGGTCCGCCTCGTGGATCAGCCCGATCGCGGTCGAGCGCATCCGCAATGTGAAGGACGGTTCCTCGGCCGCGGCGCCGGCGAGCAGGTCGAGGAAGTCCCATTGCGGCACCATGGCGATGTGCCGGTACCTGCCGGGAATCCGGGTGAGATCGGCGGCGACCACCATGCGGTCACCCGCGTACATGCACATGCGAGTCAGCTCGGAGTGCGGCAACTCGGCGAACTCGGCGCCGAGCCCCAGTTCGTCGATCAGCCGCACCGTCGACGGGTGCACCGTGTCGCCACGGAAATCCCGGAGGAAGTCGGCGTGTTTTTCCAGCACGGTGACTTCGACACCGGCTCTGGCGAGCAGTAGGCCGGCCATCGTGCCCGCGGGGCCACCGCCGACGATGCAACACGTGGTCTTGTCCATGAGTGTTCCCCCTCGATGATTCCCGCCAAGTTCTACGACAAAGCGTAGTAGTAAATCTGTTGGCCCGTCCAGGGTTTTCCGGAAGGGGTTGACCGGATGAAACCGAGGCGCAATACTGAACTAGATGGTTCAGTATGACTTCCTAGACGCCTCGTTCGGGGCGCTCGCGGACCCCACACGGCGGGGCATCCTCGAGCAACTCGGGCGTGGGCCCGCGAGTATCAGCGAGTTGGCCGAGCGGTTCGAGATGACCTTGACCGGCATCAAGAAGCACATCGGACTGCTCGAGGAGGCGGGCATGGTGGTCACCGAGAAGCGTGGGCGGGTGCGGTACTGCCGGATCTCCGAGCACGTCTTCGATCGTGAGGTGGCCTGGATGCAGGGTTATCGGCAGATGCTCGAAGCCCGGATGGACCGTCTCGGTGAATTCCTGCAACGAACGGAGCCAGAGCAATGAGCACAACCACCAACGACGCGGCCATCACCTCGACCTCGGACCGCGAAGTCCACATCGAACGCGATTTCGACGCGCCGCTGGACCGGGTGTGGGACGCCTACAGCCGCATCGAGCAGCTCTCGCGCTGGTGGGGTCGCGGCCATGTGGTCGACGTCGAGCGCTGGGAGTTCCGCAAGGGCGGGCACTGGCGTTTCGTCGAACACGACGGCGACGCGTCCCACGGGTTCGAAGGCCGCTTCCGCGAGATCACCCCGAAGGAACGCATCGTGCAGTCCTTCGAATGGGACGGGATGCCCGCCCACATCTCCATCGACGACACCACTTTCGTCGACCTCGGCGACGGCCGCACCAGGGTCGTCACCGACAGCGTCTTCCATACGGCCGAGGAATGCGCGGGCATGCTGGCCTCTGGTATGGAGGGCGGTCTCAACGACAGCTACCGTGCCCTCGACGCCCTACTCGCCGACGGTCGCTGATCGCGTACACCCGGTGCGGCGTCGGGGAGCCGCATCGGGTGCGAGCGCGGACTGATCCGGTTCTGCCGATTCGGCTCGCGCGCAGGCTGATTCGGGGCTGCGATTCGATCTCGGTGTCGAGTCAGCGGTGATCGCAGCCGGTCGCTCTTCTGCGTGGCTTCAAGCGCAACGGCGGTAGCGGCGGGGCAGGTATCCGCTCGTCGGGGATGTGGCCGACGACCGTGGGAAAGCGGCTGGTGTCGCGGGCTTCCCACGCCTCGCGGGCATCGACGATTTCGTCATGACTGCGGGCGACGAAGTTCCACCACATCACCAGCTCCTCGGCGAAGGGTTCGCCGCCGATCAGCGCGAAATGCGCACCGTCGGTACTGGACAGCCGCAGTTCGGCGCGGTCGGTACCCAGGTACAACAGCGGTCCAGGGGCGAGGTCGGTGCCGTCGACGGACACCGTGCCCGCGATCACCAGCACCGCGTGCTCGAACGCGCGCTCCAGCGGCAGCCGCACCTCGGCGCCGGGATCGAGCAGGATGTCGGCCCCGACGATCGGCGTGTACGCCTTCGCCGGCGAGGTGACTCCACCCAGCGCGCCGATCAGCACGGTGGCGCGCAGGCCCGGTGCCGCGTAGATCGGCAGTTCACGATGCTGCTCGAAATGTGGATCGACGCCCGTCGCGGTGCCGGGCAACGCGATCCACAGCTGGAGGCCGTTGGCCGACTCGGCGCCGGGCACACCGAACTCCGAGTGCGCGATGCCGCGACCGGAGGTCATCAGGTTCAGCTGACCCGGTTCGATCACCACGTCGGAGCCCACCGAATCGCGATGCCGGATGCGGCCGTCGAGCGGCCAGGTCACCGTCTGCAAGCCGATGTGCGGGTGCGGCAGGATGTCGGGGGAGGCGCCGGCCTCGGTCGCCGACGCCGAACCGAACCGGTCGAGGAAACACCACGCGCCCACGGTCGGCAGATCCCGTTGCGGCAGTGTGCGTTCCACGTACACCCCGCGCACGCCGCCGAGCGGCACCTCCCTGGCCGGGTACGACTCGGTGATCGGACCCGGCTGAGGCGAGGGCTCACACAGCGCCTCGTCCGGGTCGATTTCCAAGTCGCTCATTGCGCGATGCCCTTGCCCACCACATGCGCGTCGTACTCGGGGTGCTTGTCCAGCCAGCCGCGAATGAACGGGCAGTGCGCGGTGACGGTGCGTCCGCGCGCGATCACGTCCTCGACGGCCTGGCGGGCGAGGACCCCGCCGAGCCCTTTGCCCGCGAACGCGTCGTCGATCTCGGTGTGGATGAAGTCGGTGTCGTTGTCGCGCTCGATGTACTCGGTGAAACCGGCGAGTACATCATCGAAGAACACGTCGTAGCGGTTCTTCTCGACATTGCGCACGACACGGCGCTGCGGATCGGCGGTGGCATCGGTCATGGTCGCGATCCTATTCGCGACCGGCCGAGGTGAACGACATATCCGCGTACCGGCTGCCCGCCACCTGCCCGGCGATCGGTTCCAGCGTCGCCAGTTCGTCCGAGGACAGACGCACCGACGCCGCGGCGACGTTATCGGCCAGTCTGGTCCGCTTGCGGGTACCGGGGATCGGCACCACCGACAGGTTGTGCACCCCCGCCTTGGCATGCACCCACGCGAGCGCGGCTTGGGCCTGGGTGATGTCGTGCGCCGCGGCGATCGCGGCCAACGGCGCGAGCAATTCGGCGTTGTGCTGGGCATTGTCGCCGGTGAAGCGAGGCTGGAATCGACGGAAGTCCTTGTCGCTCAGATCCTTCGCCGAGGTGAACGCGCCGGTGAGGAAACCGCGACCCAGCGGCGAGTACGGCACGAACGCCACCCCGAGTTCGGCCGCGGCGGGCACCGCGGTGTGCTCCACGTCGCGCGAGAACAGCGACCACTCCGACTGCAGCGCCGCGATCGGGTGCACCGCGTGCGCGGCGCGCAACTCGTCACCGGTCACCTCGGACAGCCCGAGCGCGCGCACCTTGCCCGCCGCGACGAGTTCGGCCATCGTGGCGACGGTCTTCTCGATCGGCACCGCTGGATCGCGCCGGTGCATGTAGTACAGGTCGATCGTGTCGACGCCGAGCCTGCGCAGGCTGGCATCGACCGACGCGCGGATGTAGGCGGGGGAGTTGTCGAACCCGCGGAAGGACGGGTCGTCGGCCTTGCGCACGATGCCGAATTTCGTGGCGATCAGCAGGTTCTCGCGGTTGGACCGGACGAAATCGGACAGGAATTCCTCGTTGTGGCCGGAGCCGTACACATCGGCGGTGTCGAACAGGGTGACCCCGAGTTCGAGCGCGTGGTCGAGAGTGGCCCGCGATTCGGCCGCGTCGGTGTCGCCGTAGAACTCGCTGATGCCCATGCAGCCGAGGCCCTGGGTGCCGATCAGTGGTCCGTCGGCGCCCAGAGTGGTGGTCGGCAGTGTCGCGGTGGTGCTCATGTGTCGCTTCCTTCGCTCGTGTGCACGGTGATCGTGGCGGGACGCGACACATCGGATCGGCCTTCGTAGACGGCGATCTTGTAGTCGAGAACGGCCACGGTCTGCTGCAGCTCCGCGATCTTGTCGAGCACATCGGATCTGGTCTGCCGGAACATCTCCAGCCGATCGGGGTAGGTCTGTTCACCCGCCCGGACCAGTTCGGCGTAGCGGATCATGTCGGCCACCGGCATGCCGGTGAGCCGCAGCCGCCCGATCAGCGCCAGCCACTCCAGGTCGCGGTCGCTGAACCGGCGGTTGCCGGTGTGATCGCGACCGATGTAGCCCATCAGCCCGATCCGCTCGTACCAGCGCAGCGTGTCGCGGCTCAGGCCCGAGAGTTGCGCCACCTGGCCGATCGAATACCTCGGGCGCCCGTGCTCGTCGTCGCCGCTGTCGTCGCGAAGCGCCGCGTCCTGATCCATCGTGCTCGTCCCTTCCCGTGGAACTTCCTAGAAGCTATCCACCTGGAGTGCGCTCCAAGCAAGACTTAATTCTCACGGGCGGACGAATTCAGCTGTAGTTCGGCAGCTCCTGGATAGCCCATTTGTTGCCGTCGGGGTCGGCGAAGAAGGTGAACCGGCCCCAACCCATGTCCTCGACGGGCGTGGCCGCCACGCCTGCTTCGATCAGCTGTTCATAGGCCTTGTCGGCGCTGGCCACGACCATCTGCATGCCCTCGACGCTGCCCGGCGCCGCACTGGTGAGCCCGCGCCCGATGCAGATCGAACAGCCCGATCCCGGCGGAGTGAGCTGCACGAAACGGATCTCCGGGGTCGGGGTGTGGTCGTGATCGGCGTTGAAGCCGATGCTGGTGTAGAAATCCTTGGCCCGGTCGACATCGGTGACCGGAATGGCAACGAGTTCGATTTTCCAATCCATGTGGTCAAGCATCGTTGCGAGGTCGGACAGAAACAAGATGTGGATCACATGTGGGTGCGTGCGAGCCGGTGTACCGGGGTCCGGCGGAAACGTAGTGTGGATCACATGGCTGGTAAGGACATCGACCGCGTCAGGGCCCGCTCGGCTTGGGAAACGGTCAAGGAGAGCCCGGTGATCACCGCTATCGCGGTGGCGCCGGTGGTACTCGTGCTAGGCGTGGTCTGGGCGCTGACGAACGGATTCGTCGCGTTCGTGCTCCTCGTGCTGCTGGGGGTGGGCATCGTCGTCGGAGGCAAGTTACTCAAGTGAGCCGCGCCGAATGAACTCAGCGCGGGACGTGGAACGTCGTGAGCTCGCCCGTGCCGGGGCCCAGTTGTGCCCATGGCAGGTCGAATTCGAGCACCGCAAGGGCCGAGGTGGGGAATTTACGGCTGAGTTCGGTCGCCTGATCGGATTCACGGTTGCTCGCCAGTTCCCACGCGGTCCACGGGATGCCGGGCACATGGCCGACGATGAGCAGTGTCGAGATCGTGTCGTCGGTGAGCCCGATCAGCTCCATGAGAGCGTGCGGGTTCGCGTCGTAGATGTCGTCGGTGTATTCGACCGGCGCCGTGATGCCGGTGGCGGCCAGCGTCTGTCTGGTGCGCTCAGCCGTCGAGCAGCGCACGGCGTCGATGGGCGGCTGGGCGGCGCGCAGCCAGTCACCGGCCAGGGCTGCTTCGCGTTCGCCACGCGGCGCGAGCGGGCGCGCGTGGTCGTCGACGTTGTCGGGATAGGCCGATTTTCCGTGCCGCATCAGGATCAGGGTCGCCGCCATGAGACCACCGTAATGCCGGGCAGCGGGGAGGTAGCAGTCACACTCGAGGCACACTGAAAGCTGCGTCACCATCGATGGGTTCGTGGTTCACCCGCCACGGGCCCTGATCGGAGGCGTCTCGAGCCACCGACCACACATTTCGAGGATCTGCACCTATGGCCTACGTCATCACGCAGCGTTGTTGCAACGACGCCAGCTGCGTCACCGAATGCCCGGTCGACTGCATCCGCCCGACTCCGGATCAACCGGAGTTCGCCACGGCGGAGATGCTGTACATCGACCCGGACACCTGCATCGACTGCGGTGCCTGCGTCGACGCGTGCCCGGTGGACGCGATCTTCTCCGAGGACGACCTGCTCGCCTCGCTGGCCAGGTATCGCGATATCAACGCCGCCTACTTCCAGCGCCACCCGCTCGAGTCGAACTTCGACCCACTGAGCACCCCGGTCCGCCCGCCCAAGACATTGGGCACGCTGCGCGTCGTGATCGTCGGCGCGGGCCCTGCGGCCTGCTACGCCGCCGACGAACTACTGCGGCGCAGTGATGTCGAGATCGAGATGTTCGACCGACTGCCGACCCCATGGGGGCTGGTGCGCGCGGGCGTGGCCCCCGACCACGCGGGCACCAAGGGCGTCGCCGAGATGTTCGAGTCGGCGTTCCGTCGCGACACGCTGCAGTACTACCTCAATGTCGAGGTCGGCGAGCACATCAGTCACCAGGAACTCCTCGACCACCACCACGCGGTGATCTACGCCGTTGGTGCCTCGAGCGACCGCTCGCTCGACATCCCCGGCGAGGACCTGCCCGGCAGCCACTCGGCCACCGAGTTCGTGGCCTGGTACAACGGTCATCCCGACTTCGCCGACCGCGAGTTCGACCTGTCCGGCGAGCGCGCGGTGATCGTCGGCAACGGCAACGTCGCCCTCGACGTGGCGCGCGTGCTCACCGCCGACCCGGACGAGCTGGCCAAGACCGACATCGCCGACCACACGCTCGACGCCCTGCGTCGCAGCAACATTCGTGAGGTCGTGATCCTCGGTCGGCGCGGTCCGCTGCAGGCCGCCTACTCCTCACCGGAGTTCCTGGCGCTCACCCATCGCAACGGCGTCGATGTGATCATCGACCCCGCCGATATCGAACTCGACCCGCACAGCCGCGCGGTGCTCGACGATCCGAACATCGAACCCTCGTTGCGCCTGAAGTACGAACTCGCGCAGGAGTATTCGACGGCGCAGCCGGACCTGTCGAACAAGCGGATCGTCTTCCGCTATCTCGCCACGCCGACCGCCGTGCACGGCACCGACGCGGTCACCGCGATCGAGTTCGCGCACAACGAGTTGACCGAGGAGAACGGGCAATTGGTGGCCACCGCCACCGACCGCACCGAGACCATCGAGACCGGCCTGGTGCTGCGTGCGATCGGCTACCGCGGCGAACCCATCGCCGGCCTGCCCTTCGACGAGCGCCGCGGCACCGTGCCCAGTGAGTACGGCCGCGTCATCGACGCCGCAGAGCCCGTCCCCGGCGTCTACGTCTCCGGCTGGATCAAGCGCGGCCCGCGCGGAGTGATCGGCTCCAACCGGGTCGACGCGGAGGAAACCGTCGAAGCGGTGATCGCCGACTTCATCGCGGGCAAACTCACCACGCCGACCGGCGATCGGGCCGCTCTGCGCGCACTGCTCGCACAGCGCCAGCCCGATCTGGTCGACCGCAAGGGCTGGAAGACCATCGACCAGGCCGAGAAGACCGCGGGCAAGGCGGCAGGCAGGCCACGGGTCAAGTTCACCACCCGCGCCGACCTGCTCAAGGCAGCAAAGGGCTAGACGTAGAGCCGGCACGGGGCCCGCAGCGCCGGGTTCCCGTGTCGGCTGCCATAGAAATGGCCGAAGGCCGGTTCTCGGCGCGCCTCCGCCGATGGACTGACCGAAGGGCGCGACGAAGGAGCGCCCGTAGGGAGGGAAGAGGTGGAGTCAAGCGCCGAGAACACGCGGCGCCAGCCGCCGAATTACGGCAGGGGCATGATTCGGACGACGGTGGTGGTGACGCCGCCGACCACGAACCACAGGCGCAGCACCATCTGCCCGGTCCGGTCACCCGGTTCGTGGCGGGCGCGCACCGTGATGTGCTCGCGGGCCAGCACCGGCGCCACGTACTCGATCACGGCGCGGTGCGGTCCGGCGACCAGCTTCGGGAAGTCGACGAGGAACTGTTCGACGGCCTGCCAGTAGCAAGCGTTGTTGACGTGGTTGTACTGGTCGATATCGGTCGCCCGCACCGGGAACGGTAGGTCGTTGTCGGACTCACGCGGCGCCGGATCGGTGAGGTACGGCCGCCAGCGTAGGCGGTGCTCGTCGGTGGATCGGGCCAGGTAGGCGAGGCCGTCGTCGCTGATCCGGGCGGGCAGATTGCTCGATTCGCTGAGGTTGATCCAGAAACCCTCGGTCTCGATCAGTCCGCCGCGCTCGCTGGTGATGCGCGTGCGCATATTCGTCCACCGCGTGGACATCGACGAACACCAGCGCTCGAGGTGCACGTGATCGGGCCACACGATCGGGCGGACCACGTCGATGACGGTGCGGCGCACGATCCAGGTGGGATCGGTGAGATGCAGAGCCGTCTGATTCAGCTCGTCCCAGGCGATGTCGGACAGATAGCGCGCCACGGCATCCAGGCGCAGTCGTTGATAAGGATCCACGTCGCCGGCCCGGACGGGCCACGCCGTGGCGAAACCCGTGCCCTCCTCGGGAAGCGGGGCCAGTGGCTGATCGAGTGACACGTGTGCTCCTTGCACGACACACCAGTGCGTCGCGACTTCTTGCGTAGTTCTGTAGACGACTTTACGGGTCGCAGATCACACCCTCACGCCGAGTCGGGACTAGGGGTACCAGGTGTCGGTCACCACGGGGGTAGCGGCGCGGTTGTCCTACATGACAGACCTATCCGCGCCCAGGTAGCCTGCTGTAATGGCCGGCGGAGCAATGGCGGGCTCGATGTTCGGGCGCTATGAAATTCGCAGACTTCTGGGAGTCGGCGGCATGGGGGAGGTCTACGAGGCCTACGACACCTCCAAGAATCGTGTTGTCGCGCTCAAGATGCTCAATCGCGAACTCGCCACCGATCCCACCTTCGTGCAGCGCTTCCGCCGCGAATCGCACGCGATGGCGAGCGTGCAGGAACCGCACGTCATCCCGGTGCACGACTGGGGTGAGGTCGACGGTGTCCTCTACATCGACATGCGCCTGGTCAAGGGCGTCGATCTCAAGGAGCGGCTGCAGCAGTACGGCAGGCTCACGCCCGTCGAGGCGGTGCAGGTGGTCGAGCAGATCGCGTTCGCGCTCGACGCCGCGCACGAGATCGGCCTGGTCCACCGCGATGTGAAACCGGGCAATATCCTGCTCACCGGCAACCTGTTCGCCTACCTGGTCGACTTCGGCATCGCCCACTCCGCCACCGACCCGCAGCTCACCAGCGCGGGCAGCGCGGTCGGCTCGATGGCCTACATGGCGCCGGAGCGGTTCGAGAGTGTGCCGATGTCACCGTCGGTGGACACCTACGCGCTCACCTGTGTGCTCTACGAATGCCTGGTCGGCCGGGTGCCGTACCCGGTGAACAGCCTCGCGGGCGCGATCGGCTCACATCAGATGGCGCCCGCGCCGCGCCCCAGCGCCGCCGACTCCACGCTGGCTACCTTCGACCCGGTCGTCGAGCGGGGCATGGCCAAGCGCCCCGACCAGCGTTACGCCACCCCCGTCGAGCTGGCCCGCGCGGCCAGGGCCGCGTTGATCCAGGCCGAACGCTCCACTCCCGCAACGGTATCCGGCCCCCGAATCGAGATCACCGGCCCGCAGACGCCGCCGAACCGGTCCGACGACCTTCCTTCCCCGCCGACAACCCGTGGCTCGGCGGTTGTCCCGGCCGACTCGCAACCCCCACCGACTCGGGACTCCGCGGCCTTCTCGCGCGACGCGCACTCGCCCCCGACCCGGGCTTCCGGGGCGTTGTCGCCCGACTCTCGTTCACCCGCTACCCGGGATTCCGCTGCGCTGTCGCGTGATTCGCAGTCGCCCCCGACGATCCGCGGCTCGGTCGCCCATCCCGGCGAACCGCATGCGACGCGCCGCGTGACCGGCCCACAATCCGCCGGACCGCAGCCGACGCGCCGCGTGACCGGACCCCAACCCGCCGGCGCGTATCGGGCAGCGGGGCACGAGCCCACCGTCCTGCGCGCGTCACCCAGCGTGGGCGGGCCCGGTCAGGGAAGTGGTTATACCCATCCGTCGGCGCCGATACCGATTCCTCCGCAGCGTAATTCGGCGACTCCGATCCTGGCCGGTGCGCTGGGTTCGCTGATCGTGTTGGCGGCGGTCGGTATCGGGGTGTGGTTCATGATGAACGCCGACGACCGCCGCAACGTGGCCGTCCCGCCGCCGCCCGCGTCCGGTGTCGTCGATCCCACCGTGATCGAGACCGGCAGCCAGACGGGCTACACCACAGCGCCGGCCACGACTACCGTCCCTCCACTGCAATCGAGTGTCTCCGGCGCCGACGGCCAGGGCTTCCTCACCGCGGGCCCTCGGTGCAATGACAACGACGCCGCGATGTCCATCGCCCGCACCACCAGATCGCGCGTCGTCATCTGCCACACCGGCGACCAGCGGTACTACTACAAGGGCCTACGAGCCAGCGACGGAGCCGGGATCGAACTCGACGATCCGGTACCGAACGGTGATGGCGCGTACACCGTGACCAACCCGACCGACGGCACCCAGTACCAGCTCAACGCATCCGGTCTGACGATCATCAAGGCCGGTTCGGTGCTCGCCAGCGAGCCGGTGATCGAGTTCGCCCATCGTTGATCCCGTCTCCGGGTTATGTTCGCAGGTGAATGTCATAGAGAGAGGTGTCGAAAAAATGCGCGCAGCCCAGGTCGGCAAGTTGGATGGACCGTCGGCGATCGAGATCGTCGATCTGCCCGAGCCGGTGGCCTATCCGGGCGGCGTGCTGATCGACGTGCACGCCGCGGGCATCGCCTTCCCCGATGTGCTGATGACGCGCGGTCTCTACCAGATGAAGCCGGGCCTGCCCTTCGTCGTCGGCGGCGAGGTGGCCGGTGTGGTGCGCGAGGCGCCGGAGGGTTCGTCGCTGCGCCCCGGTGACCGGGTCGCGGCGCTGACCATGCTCGGCAACGGTGTCGCCGAGGTGGCCGTGTCCCCCGAGCATGCCGTGTTCGTGCTGCCCGACAACGTCTCCCTCGAAGCGGGCGCGGGCGTGCTGTTCAACGACCTCACCGTCCATTTCTGCCTGACCAAGCGCGGCAGGCTGGCCGAGGGTGAGACGGTCCTGGTGCACGGCGCGGCAGGCGGCATCGGCACCTCCACACTGCGCATGGCCAAGGCGCTCGGCGCGGGCCGGGTGATCGCCGTGGTCAGCACCGACGAGAAAGCCCAAGTGGCCAAGGCCAATGGCGCCACCGATGTGGTGCTCACCGACGGCTGGCTCGCCGCGGTGAAGGACCTGACCGAAGGCCGCGGCGTCGATATCGTTCTCGACCCGGTCGGCGGCGACCGCTTCACCGACAGCGTTCGTTCCCTGGCGGGCGGCGGCCGACTGCTGGTCGTCGGCTTCACGGCGGGCGAGATCCCGACGGTGAAGGTGAACCGCCTGCTGCTCAAGAACGTCGAGGTCATCGGCGCGGCCTGGGGCGAATGGGTGATGTCGCACCCCACCTACCTCGCCGAACAGTGGGCCGAGATCGCGCCGCTGCTGGCCTCCGGTGCGATCTCCGCTCCCGATCCGGTGCTCTACCCGCTCGACAAGACCGCCGAAGCCGTTGCGGCACTGGACAACCGGACCGCCACCGGCAAGGTGGTCGTGCAGCTGCGCTGACCGCGCCGACTGTCACGGGTCGGCGGTAATGTCGGCGGATCATCGCGGGTCGACGAAGGAAGCCGAATGCAGCTGTCGAACAGAACGCTCAACCGGACGTTGCTGGCCCGCCAGCATCTACTGGAGCGCTCGACGCTGACCACCGATCAGATGTGCGAGCACCTGGTCGGCTTGCAGGCCCAGGACGTACCGCCGCCGTTCATCGGCTTGTGGAGTCGGATAGCCGATTTCGATCCGGCGACGGTATCGAAGGGCCTCGATGACCGGTCGCTCGTGCGGATCACTCTGATGCGCGGCACGATTCATCTCGTCACTCCGACGGATGCGTTGCGGATCGCGCCGCACATTCAGCCCGAGCTCGAGAAAGCCCCGTTCCGTCAGGGTTTCAACTACGGCGCGATGGTCGGGCTCGACCCTGACGAGGTGCGCGCGCACGGGGAGGCGGCGCTCGGTGACGAGCCGAAGTCGGCGGCCGACCTGCGCGCCGAAGCCGCCCGCCGCTACCCCGACCGCGACGCCGGTGCGGTTCTGCAGACGTGGCTGTACCAACTCCCCGTCCTGCAGACACCCCCGCGCGGCCGCTGGGGTGACAACAGTCGCCCGGTCTGGTCGCGAGTTCAGCCCTGGCTGGGCGCACCACTCGACCCGACCTACCCGGTGTCGGAGTTGATCCTGCGCTATCTGCGGGCGTTCGGCCCGGCGAGCACGATGGACATGCAGGCATGGTCACGCCTACCCGCCATGAAGAAGGCCGTCGCCGAACTCGGCGACCGGGTGCGCACCTACACCGACGCCCGCGGCCGCACCCTCTACGACGCGGCCGACCTCGAACTCGCCGATCCCGACCTGCCCGCCCCGGTCCGGTTGCTCGGCTGGTACGACAACGCGCTGCTGTCGCATCAAGACCGCGCGCGGATCACCGGCGACGACAACCCGCCGACCTTGCGCGCGTTCGCCACCAATGTCTCGCCGATCCTGATCGACGGTTTCGCGGCCGGGGTGTACAAGATCTTCGTCAAGTCCGGGACCGCTCGCCTGCGGATCAGTCCGGCCCGTCCGTGGACGAAAACCGAAGCGGCGCAGGTGGGAGCGGAAGCGGGGGCGTTGCTCGCCTTTCTGGAAGCCGAATCCGAACCTGTCGTCGAGATCCTCGAGCCCGGCGCCGACCTTCGCCTGTGACATCGCTTTAACGTCGGGGCAACAACCGCTTCCTAGGGTCGTCCCCACGACGTTCATGGCTGCAACGGACGACGTGCGGCGCTGAATCCGGCGCGCTAACCAGCCGCATCCCGAAAGAGGTGCGCGCGTGGAATCTGTCGCGTCCGTCGTCATCACCGACGTCACCGTCTACACCACGCAGGGCTGGACGCCCGGCGAAGTCGTGGTCCACGACGGTGTTGTCATCGCTCTCCGCGCCGGGCCCGAACACGCGGCCCTGCCCCGTTTCGACGGCGGTGGCGGCTACCTGCTCCCCGGCTTCGTCAACACGCACACGCACCTGCAGCAGGCGGTCCTGCGGGGAGTCGGCGAGGGCCTGCCGCTGCTGGAATGGCTGCGCTGCGTCGGCGAACACACCGTGGCCGCCACCCCGGAACAGACCTACCTCTCGGCGCTGGCGGGTGGTCTGGAATTACTGCGCAGCGGCGTCACCACGGTCGTCGAACACATGTGGCCCAGCCCGTCCGACGAGGTTCATCAGGCGATGATCCGCGCGCTGCGGGAACTCGGCATCCGCGTGGTCCTCGGGCGTGGCATCGCCGACCGCGCCGACATCACCCGCAAATGGGGCCTCGACCCGCGCCTGATGCAACCACTCGGCGAGGCCCTGGCCCACGTCGACGAACTCGACAAGCAACTGGTCGGCACCCGCATCGCCACCGCGCTCGCCGTGCCCAACCCGCGCTGCCTCACCCCCGACGGCATGGCGGCCACGCGCGAGTACGCGCAGGCCACCGGCAAAACGGTGTCGATACATGTTCTCGAGACCACCACCGACGACGATATGTGCCGATTGCATGCAGGCGTCTCGGCCGTCGACTACCTCGACGCGAGCGGTTTCCTCTGGGACCGCACCCTCGCCGTGCACTGCGTCAACCTCGATGACCACGGCCGCAAGGTCTTCGCCGAGCGCGGCGTCGCCGTGTCCTACAACCCGGTCTCGAACATGCGGCTCGGCAGCGGCGTCGCCCCGGTTCCGCAGATGCTGGCCGCGGGCATCGATGTCACCCTCGGGGTCGACGGCGCCGCGAGCAACGACACCCAGGACATGTTGCTGGCCCTGCGTATCGGCGCGTATCTGCAGCGTGCGGCCCACAAGAAGGCCGACCTGCTCGGTTTCGACCAGATGGTGCGGATGGCGACCGGCGCCGCGGGCCGCGTACTCGGCCGCCCGTCGCACACCGGCATCGCGATCGGCGACCGCGCCGACCTCACGCTCGTGCGCTTCGACCGCGACTTCGCCTGCCTGCCGGTGCTCGACCCCGGCGCCACCCTGCTCACCGCCGCGTCGCCTCGCGTGATCGACACCGTGTGGGTCGACGGCGAGGCCGTGATCCGCGACGGCGCCAGCACCCGCGTCGATCATCGGGACCTCGCGCGTCGTCTGATCCACATGCGATGACTGTTAATGAGTCCGAAACGAACAACACATTGCATGTAATCCAGTTCGTTCACACTGAATCCACCCACAAGTTGCACGCAACACCGATATACCGCAGGAGAAGGTGATCACGGTGACGCTCTACGACACGGTGAACGACGCCGACGCGAGGACGCTGCTGTCCGGCATGGAGGTTTCCTTCGCCGACGTGAGCAAGCGCTTCGGCGGCGACGAGGGCACGCTCGCCCTGACCGACATCGACCTCGACATCCGCGGAGGCGAATTCGTGGCGGTGGTCGGCCCGTCCGGCTGCGGCAAGTCCACGCTGCTGCGCCTGGCCGCCGGGCTCGAGCCGGTGAGCTCGGGAGCCGTTGCGGTGCGCACGAATTCGATCGGCTTCATCTTCCAGGAAGCCACGCTGCTGCCGTGGCGCAAGGTGCGCCGCAATGTCGAACTCTCGGCCGAACTGGCCGGTGTCGACCGCAAGACGCGCCGCGAACGGGTCGAGCGGGCGATCGAAGCCGTCGGCCTCGCGGACTTCGCGAACAAGCTGCCCAGCCAGCTCTCCGGTGGCATGCGCATGCGCGTCTCGCTGGCCAGGGCGCTGACGCTGGAACCGCGCCTGATGCTGCTGGACGAACCGTTCGGCGCGCTCGACGAGATGACCAGGCTGAACATGCAGGAAGAGCTGCTGCGCCTCTACCGCGACAACGCCTTCACCGCCCTGTTCATCACCCACTCGGTCTCCGAGGCCGTGTTCCTCGCTTCGCGCGTGGTGGTGATGTCGGCCAGACCGGGCCGCATTCACGAGGTGATCGACGTCGACCTGCCCTACCCGCGGGACCGCGAACTGCGCTTCGAACCCGCCTTCACCGAACTCGTTTCGCGCATCTCGCGCTCGTTGAAAGAGGCTGCCTGATGGTGAGTATCGCGGCCCGTGTCCCTGCCACGGCGAAGGTGCAACTGCCGACTACCCAACTGCGCAGATTCGGCAGTGCCCTGGTGGCGCCGATCGTGTCGATCACCTTGGCGCTGGCCGCCTGGTACGCGGTGTCGATGCTGATCCTCAGCGAGGGCCGCCGCTTCCTGCTGCCCGCGCCGCATGTGGTGTTCAGTGAATCGCTCGCCGACCCGAAGAAGCTCGAGGTGATGCTCGAGGCGCTGGCCGTTACCGCCAGGGTCGCGATCACCGGCCTGCTGATCTCGGCGGTGCTCGGGGTGGCCATCGCGGTGCTGATGAGCCAGGCCAGGCCGATCGAGAACGTCGTCTACCCGTACGCGGTGGTCTTGCAGGCGATTCCGGTGCTCGCCGTGGTCCCGCTGATCGGCTTGTGGCTCGGCTACGGCTTCGCCGCCCGCACCACCGTGTGCGTGCTCATCGCGATCCACCCGATCATCGCGATGACCCTGTTCGGCATCAAATCCGTCGACGGCAATCTTCAGGAACTGTTCACCCTCGGCCGAGCGGGCCGACTGCGCCGCCTCTGGTCGCTGCAACTGCCCGCCGCTCTGCCCTCGACGCTGACCGGATTACGCACCGCGGCGGGTCTTTCGGTCACCGGCGCCATCATCGGCGACATGTTCTTCGCCCAGGGCAAACCCGGCATCGGCACCCTGCTCGACACCTACCGCGCCCGCCTGCAATCCGAGGACCTGATCGGTGCGCTGCTGCTGGCCGCCCTGTTCGGCGTGCTCGTGTTCACCGTGTTCACGGTCATCCAGAAGGTCAGCGTCGGCCGCTGGCACAACTCCGCCCAATAGCTCGTAAGGACAACCATGAAGACACTTCCGCTGCGCCGCATAGGTTTCGCCGCGCTGGCCGTGCTGCTGGCCGGTACCGCGTCCGCCTGTTCCGACGACACCACCGACGCACCCGCCGTCGCGCTCGAACCCGCACCGGCCGAACAACAACTCGCCGGTGCCTGCCCCGCCACCGTGGTCGTCCAACTCCAGTGGGCACCCGAAACCGACTCCGGCCCGATCTTCGGTCTGCTCGGCCCCGGGTACACCGTCGACGCCGACAACAACAAGATCACCGGCCCGCTCGTGGCCGACGGCAAGGACACCGGCGTGAAGCTGGAGATCCGCGCGGGCGGCCCGGCCATCGGCTTCCAGACCGTGCCGTCGCAGATGTATGTCGACCAGAGCATCACCCTCGGTCTCGCCCATTCCGAGCACGCCATCGCCGCCGCCGGTCAGCAGCCGATCGTCGCCGTCACCACCCTGCTGCGCAACAGCCCGCAGATGCTGATGTGGGACCCGAAGACCAATCCCGACTGGAAGGGCATCGCCGATATCGGCAGGTCAGGCAAGCCGGTCGTGGTGTCCAAGGGTCAGCTCTACCCGGACTGGCTCGTCGCCCGCGGACTGGTGAACAAGGATCAGATCGACGCCTCCTACGACAATTCGCCCTCGCGCTTCGTCACCGATCCGTCCTTCGCCCAACAGGGCTTCGCCAACGCCGAACCCTTCACCTACGAGCACGAAGTGCGGGCCTGGAACAAGCCGGTGGGCTACCAGCTGCTCAAGGACGTCGGCTACGAGGGCTATGCCCGCACCGTGAACGTGCGCGCCGACAAGCTCGCCGAGCTGCGCCCGTGCCTGCGGAAGCTGGTGCCGATGATCCAGCAGGCCACCGCGTCGTTCAAAGCGGATCCCGGTCACGTCAACGATGTCGTCGTCGACGTGGTCGAACAGAACCCCAAGCTCAGCCCCTACAGCGCCGAACTGGCCGAATTCGGTTCCAAGGCCCTCATCGACGGCGGCCTGATCGGCAACGACACCGACGGCGTGCTCGGCAGTTTCGACGAGGCCCGCGTGCAGCGCATCATCGACGAATTCGGACCCATCCTGCGAGCCGGCGGCGCGAACGTGCCCACCGGCCTGACCGCGAAGGACCTGGTCACCAAGGAATTCCTCGACCCCGCCATTTCCGTCACCGGCTAAGGAGACACCCCATGACCACCAGCTACGACCTGTCCGAAGTCTCGCGCGAGAAGCAGATGGGCGGTCTCGGCAAGGAGACCACCGACCGCGAGATCCGCGTCATCGACCTCGCCGACTTCGAGAACCGTCGCGCCGAGATCACCGAGGAACTGTGGGCCGCCGCCACCGAGATCGGCTTCTTCCAGCTCTCCGGCCACGGCATCCCGCAGGACCTGATCGACGACATGTTCGGCGCCACGGCCGATTTCTTCGCCCTTCCCGAAGAGGTCAAGGGTCAGTACCCCTTGGTCAAGAAGAACAACGCGGGCTGGGAGAGCCTGAGTCAGGTGCGCCCGTCCATCGGCGTGCCCGATCAGAAGGAGTCCTACCAGATCACTCGTCCGCATATGGACGAGCTGTGGCCCAGTGAGACCGAACTGGCCGGATTCCGTTCCCGTGTGCTCGATTTCGAGCGCCGGGCCTGGGAAGTGGCGATGCGGGTGCTGTCGTGCTTCGCCGACCGCCTCGGCCTCGAACGTGAACACTTCACCACCGCACACGATCCCGGCTCCGAGAACTACCAGAGCGCCCTGCGGTTGCTGCACTACTTCGCCGTCCCCGAGGAACTACGCGGCGTCCCCGGGCGCTGGCGGGCCGGCGCCCATACCGACTTCGACTGCCTCACACTGCTTTTCCAGCGTGACGGTCAGGGTGGGTTGCAGGTGTGCCCCGGCAAGGAGATGGCGGAACAGGAGTGGACCTCCATCACCCCGTCGTCGAGCCTGATCACCTGCAATATCGGCGACATGCTCACGCGCTGGAGCGACGACCTGCTGCCGTCGAACTTCCACCGCGTACGCAGCCCCGGCGAGGGCGAGTACCAGGGCGAGCGCTACAGCATCGCCTACTTCGCCCAGGCCGACCGCGACGCCGTCATCCAGGGGCCCGCGGGCAAGTATCCGCCCGTCACCGCGGCGGACTTCCTGACTCAGCGGGTGCAGGCGAACTACCGGCCCCAGGGATAATTGCCGCAATCAACGGAAAGGGCACTGCGATGACCGAAGCCTCGCTGCTCGGCCAGTCCGTCCATCGGCAGATCAGGCAGATGGTCCTCGCCGGCGAGCTGACCCCGGGCCAATCGCTCAGCGTGCCGGCGCTGGCGACCGAACTCGGGGTCAGCCGCAGCCCTGTTCGCGAAGCGGTGCAGCAGTTGATCTACGAGGGTCTCGCCGTGAGCGCGCCGCACGCGGGCGCGAAGGTGGCCGCCGTCGACGACGACCGCATCCGCGACGTGCTCGCGGTCCGCGCCGCCCTCGACGGCCTCGCCGCCGCCGCGGCCGCCACCCGCCTCACCGAGGCCGACCTCGACAAGCTCACCGGCATCATCAGTGCCCAGCAAGCGCACCTCGACGATCCGACCGACCCCGCGCGCGACGCCCAGCTCGACCTGGAATTCCACACCTTCATCCGCGACGCCTCCGGCAACGCGTGCGTCGTCGACGAACTGGCCCGCCTGGAAGCCCAGGCCCACCTCTATCGCGGCGACCTGTGGTGCTCGGCCCGCAACCGTCGCGTCGCCTTGCGCGAACACCGCCGCATCGTCGAAGCCCTCGAGTCCGGTCACCCCGAGTCCGCCCGCGCCGCCGCGGAGGCACACGTGCAGGGGCTACTGACCCGCCTCGCCAGGCAATAACAGCTCCGGCAGGAAACCTCAGCGTTGATCCCGGTACGCGGGCGCCTTCGCGGTGCCCGCCGGGGTCAGTGTGTGCAGCAGCGGCATCGTGCGGTGCGCGACCACCGTCGACAGCACGACCACACTGTGCGACCGCACCACCGAACCCGTCCGATCGATGCTCAACAACACCGCTTGCAATCCCGCGTGTGAATCGGCCCCGATCCGGCACAGCACATCGCCGGAGCCCGTCGTCGCGTACGCCTCGACCACCCCCGGAATCGCGGTGAGCTCCGAACTCACCTGGTCGAGCGCCCCCTGCGCGATCTCCAAGGTCACGAACGCCTGCACATCGAAACCCGCTGCGGTGACATCGATCTGCGGATCGTAGGACGCGATCACCCCGGATTCCTCCATCCGGTTGATCCGCGCCTGCACCGTCGCCCGCGCGACCTTCGTTCGCCGCGACAGCTCGAGAATTCCGGCCCGCTGGAATTCGTGCATCGCGGTGAGGATCGCCAGATCGAGCTCATCCAATTTCGCGGGCGTGCGCATGCGAAGACCTCCCTGTCCGGTAGCTATTCAAATTGTCCACCATTTGCGCGTATTCGGTGGCTTCTCGAGCCAGCCTGTTCAGGCAAATATGGAGTAGTTGCCCACCTGTGGCGTGACGCGATTTCCTAGGTCATGACCATTGAGCAGCAGCTCGTCGGGCTGATCGAGCACGACGACAGTGTCGATCCGTTTCCGGTGATCGGGTGGGACGCCCTCGTCTGGGTTGTCGGCAACGCGACCCAGAGCGCCCACTTCCTGCAGTCCGCGTTCGGCATGCGACTGGAGGCGTACTCGGGCCCCGAGACCGGCAATCGCGACCACAAGTCGTTCGTGCTGCGCAGTGGGGGAGCGCGGTTCGTGATCACCGGCGCGGTCGACCCCGACAGCCCCCTCGTCGCCCACCACGACCGCCACGGCGACGGCATCGTCGACATCGCGCTCGAGGTCGCCGATGTGGACCGCTGCATCGCCAGGGCCCGCGAACACGGCGCGACGATCCTCACCGAACCTCACGACGAGACCGACGAATTCGGCACCGTCCGCTCCGGCGCGCTGGCCACCTACGGCGACACCAGACACACCCTCGTCGACCGCTCCGGCTACGTCGGCCCCTATCTCCCCGGCTATATCGCCCGCACCTCCACCCGCGCGCCGGGCAAGCGCGTGTTCCAGGCGATCGACCACGTAGTGGGCAATGTCGAGCTGGGCATGATGGACCGCTGGGTCGACTTCTACCGCGACGTCATGGGATTCACGAACATGGCCGAGTTCGTCGGCGACGACATCGCCACCGAGTACTCCGCGCTGATGAGCAAGGTCGTCGCCAACGGCAACCACCGCGTGAAGTTCCCCCTCAACGAACCTGCCTTGGGCCGCAAGCGTTCTCAGATCGACGAGTACCTCGAGTTCTATCGCGGCCCCGGCGTACAACACATCGCGCTGGCCACCGGCGACATCCTCGACACCGTCGATGCCCTACGAGCCGAGGGCGTCGAGTTCCTCGCCACCCCCGACGCCTATTACGAGGACCCGGAATTGCGCGCCCGCATCGGGGCCGTGCGCGTACCGGTCGACGAACTCCAGCGCCGCGGCATCCTGGTCGACCGCGACGAGGACGGCTACCTCCTGCAGATCTTCACCCGTCCCCTCACCGATCGCCCCACCGTCTTCTTCGAACTCATCGAGCGACACGGCTCACTCGGTTTCGGAAAGGGCAACTTCAAGGCCCTTTTTCAGGCCATCGAACGAGAACAAGAGGCTCGCGGCAACCTGTGACCGGGTCCGCGGACCTACTACAGTTCATGCCATGCGGATCCCCTCGGCGATCATCACCGGCATGACCTTGGTCGTCATGCTGACGTCGTGCGGATCGGGGGGCGACTCCGATACGCCGACAGGGCCCAACCGACCACCACCGAAGGTCGCCTCACTCGGCCCCTTCGTGGGCGAATGCGGCCATGTCACCGACGACGAAGTGCGCAGCCTCGCGGGCCTCGGCCAGATCGCTCGGGTCTACAAGAACGCGACCGGCTGCAACTGGCAATCTGCCGGATTGTCCTCGCCCAGCGTCACTTTCGCCTCGTACCGGGGCAGTCCGATCGAACGTGAGAAGGCGTGGGTGTCCAACGTGGGCCGTGCACCGGAGACCATCGACGTGGGCGGACATCCCGGCTTCATGGCGCTCGACCCGCAGAGCGGCACTGTCTGTGACCTCGCCGTGCAACTCGACGACGACTTCTTCGAGTGGTCGATGTCCACCGGCCTGTTCGCCACCGGCGGCAATCCGTGCGATCGCACCAGGAAACTGGCCGAGCTGACCGTGGGACGGCTGCGGTGAGCGCCGGCAGGGTCGCCGCCGCGGCGCTGATGCTCACCCTCGCGTTGGCAGGCTGCGGCCAGAAGATCGAGGGCAGTGCCCAGCCGCTGGGAAAGGGCGGCGGCGGTGAGTCGATCAACACCGACTTCGACAAGCTGCTGCGCGAGTGCGAGGTGGTGGCCGCGGACAAGATCGGCGAGATCATCGGCAACGCCAAGAGCGTGAGCGCCTCGTTCAGTGGCGCCGTCTGCATGTGGGACATCGAGGACGCACCCGGCGGGGGAGCCATGGCCAGCCTCAACTGGTACGAGATGGGTACGCTGAACAACGAGAAGGCCACCAACGACAAGTTGGGCTACCTCTCCGGCGACATCACCGTGCAGGGCCGCAGGGCGCTGCAGGTGCGCCGACCGGGCGACAACGACTCGTGCGGCGTCACCGCACCGGCGGCCGATGTCGGCGTCGTCGGCTGGTGGATCAACTACCGGCCCGGCTCGGCTCACCCCGATCCGTGCGCGGGCGCCCAGAAATTGGTCGAGCTCACCTTGGATCTCGCCCGGTAGAAGGCTTGACGCGGCCCCCCGCTTTGACCCCCCATCAGGCACGCGGGTATCGTAGATCCCTGTGCCCGGATTGCTACGGGCAAGTTCGTGTGTGAACGTAGGCCAGCGAAAGCGGCCGATACGTTCCAGCGTGCCTTGAAAAGGGCACTGAGCGCCACGGCGACACGCCCGACCACGGGTTAACGGAAACGTGGTCTGACGTGCGAGTGAAAGCTCGATGAACTGCAAGACACTGCACACCAAGCGAATTACCAATAAGGAAAGCCGGTCTATGCCAACCATCAACCAGCTGGTCCGCAAGGGTCGCCGCGACAAGGTCACCAAGACCAAGACTGCGGCCCTGAAGGGGAGCCCGCAGCGTCGTGGCGTGTGCACTCGCGTGTACACCACCACCCCCAAGAAGCCGAACTCCGCGCTCCGTAAGGTCGCGCGTGTTCGCCTGACCAGCGCGATCGAGGTCACGGCGTACATCCCCGGTGAAGGCCACAACCTGCAGGAGCACTCGATGGTGCTCGTCCGCGGCGGTCGTGTGAAGGACCTTCCCGGTGTCCGTTACAAGATCATCCGTGGCTCGCTCGACACCCAGGGCGTGAAGAACCGCAAGCAGGCGCGCAGCCGCTACGGCGCCAAGAAGGAGAAGAGCTGATATGCCACGCAAGGGCCCCGCACCCAAGCGTCCGCTGATCAACGACCCGGTCTACGGGTCCCCGCTGGTCACTCAGCTGGTCAACAAGATCCTCATGGACGGCAAGAAGTCCACCGCCGAGCGCATCGTCTACGGCGCACTCGAGCAGGCGCGTGAGAAGACCGGCACCGATCCGGTCGTCACCCTCAAGCGCGCGCTGGACAACGTCAAGCCCGCCCTCGAGGTGAAGCCCCGTCGTGTCGGTGGCGCCACCTACCAGGTGCCGGTCGAGGTCCGTCCGGGCCGCGCCAACACCCTCGCGCTGCGCTGGCTGGTCAGCTACTCCCGCGCCCGTCGCGAGAAGACCATGGTCGAGCGTCTCGCCAACGAGCTCCTCGATGCCAGCAACGGTCTCGGTGCCGCCGTGAAGCGTCGCGAGGACACCCACAAGATGGCCGAGTCGAACCGGGCCTTCGCGCACTACCGCTGGTGATTGCCCGGCCCGTCACTTAAAAGGGAGAATTTCGTGGCACAGGACGTGCTCACCGACCTGAACAAGGTCCGCAACATCGGCATCATGGCCCACATCGATGCGGGCAAGACCACCACGACCGAACGCATCCTGTTCTACACCGGTATCACGTACAAGATCGGTGAAGTTCACGATGGCGCGGCCACGATGGACTGGATGGAGCAGGAGCAGGAGCGTGGTATCACCATCACCTCCGCGGCTACCACTTGCTTCTGGAAAGACAACCAGATCAACATCATCGACACCCCCGGGCACGTCGACTTCACGGTCGAGGTGGAGCGTTCGCTCCGCGTGCTCGATGGCGCGGTCGCGGTGTTCGACGGCAAAGAGGGTGTCGAGCCCCAGTCCGAGCAGGTGTGGCGTCAGGCCGACAAGTACGACGTGCCGCGTATCTGCTTCGTGAACAAGATGGACAAGCTCGGTGCGGATTTCTACTTCACCGTGCAGACCATCAAGGACCGTCTCGGCGCTCGCCCGCTCGTGATCCAGCTGCCGATCGGCGCTGAGAACGACTTCGAGGGCATCGTCGACCTGGTCGAGAACAATGCCAAGGTCTGGAAGGGCGAGACCAAGCTCGGCGAAGAGTACGAAGTCGTCGAGATCCCGGCCGACCTCAAGGAGAAGGCCGAGCAGTACCGTCAGGAACTGCTCGAGACCGTCGCCGAGTCCGACGAGGCACTGCTCGAGAAGTTCTTCGGTGGCGAGGATCTCACCATCGAGGAGATCAAGGGCGCCATCCGCAAGATGACGGTCAACTCCGAGCTGTACCCGGTGCTGTGTGGTTCCGCGTTCAAGAACAAGGGCGTTCAGCCCATGCTCGACGCGGTCATCGATTACCTCCCTTCCCCGCTGGACGTCGAGGCCACCACCGGCCACGTGCCCAACAAAGAAGAAGAGCTGATCACCCGCAAGCCCAACGTCGACGAGCCGTTCGCGGCCCTGGCGTTCAAGATCGCGGTGCACCCGTTCTTCGGTGAGCTCACCTACGTGCGCGTGTACTCGGGTCAGGTTGCCTCCGGCGCCCAGGTCGTGAACTCGACCAAGGGCAAGAAGGAGCGTCTGGGCAAGCTGTTCCAGATGCACTCCAACAAGGAGATGCCGGTCGCCACGGCGTCGGCAGGCCACATCTACGCGGTCATCGGCCTGAAGGACACCACCACCGGTGACACCCTGTCCGACGCGCAGAACCAGGTCGTCCTCGAGTCGATGACCTTCCCGGATCCGGTCATCGAGGTCTCGATCGAGCCCAAGACCAAGTCCGACCAGGAGAAGCTCGGCACCGCGATCCAGAAGCTGGCGCGCGAAGACCCGACGTTCTCGGTCAAGCTCGACCAGGAGACCGGCCAGACCGTCATCGGCGGCATGGGCGAGCTCCACCTCGACATCCTCGTCGACCGTATGCGTCGTGAGTTCAAGGTCGAGGCCAACGTCGGCAAGCCGCAGGTGGCCTACCGCGAGACCATCACCAAGAAGGTCGAAAAGCACGAGTTCACCCACAAGAAGCAGACGGGTGGCTCCGGCCAGTTCGCGAAGGTCATCATCGCCCTCGAGCCGTTCGTCGGCGAAGACGGCGCGACCTACGAGTTCGAGAACAAGGTCTCCGGCGGTCGCGTGCCCCGTGAGTACATCCCGTCGGTCGACGCGGGCGCCCAGGATGCCATGCAGTACGGCGTGCTCGCCGGCTACCCGCTGGTGAACCTGAAGGTCAGCCTGCTCGACGGCGCGTACCACGACGTCGACTCCTCGGAAATGGCGTTCAAGATCGCGGGTTCGCAGGCCCTCAAGGAAGCGGCCCGTAAGGCCGGTCCGGTGATCCTCGAGCCGCTCATGGCGGTCGAGGTCATCACGCCCGAGGAATACATGGGCGACGTGATCGGCGACCTCAACTCCCGCCGTGGCCAGATTCAGGCCATGGAGGAACGCAGTGGTGCCCGTGTCGTCAAGGCGCTGGTTCCGCTCTCGGAGATGTTCGGTTACATCGGTGACCTGCGGTCCAAGACCCAGGGTCGCGCGAACTACTCCATGGTGTTCGCCCAGTACGCAGAGGTTCCGGCCAATGTGTCCAAGGAGATCATCGCCAAGGCGACCGGCGAATAAAACCCTCTTGCGGTCCAGTGGCACACTGGACCGCAAGTGCCGGGCGTCAAGTAATACCCCCGATCCCCGCCTCCAGCGGGGATGACACACGCACTGCTGCAAATGCACGCACCAACAAGTCCAGGAGGACCCAAAAGTGGCGAAGGCGAAGTTCGAGCGGACGAAGCCGCACGTCAACATCGGCACCATCGGTCACGTCGACCACGGCAAGACCACGCTGACTGCAGCGATCACCAAGGTGCTGGCTGACAAGTTCCCGACCCTGAACGACGCGTTTGCGTTCGATCAGATCGACAAGGCGCCGGAGGAGAAGGCTCGTGGTATCACGATCAACATCTCCCACGTCGAGTACCAGACCGAGAAGCGCCACTACGCGCACGTCGACGCCCCGGGTCACGCGGACTACATCAAGAACATGATCACCGGTGCGGCGCAGATGGACGGCGCCATCCTGGTGGTCGCGGCCACCGATGGCCCGATGCCGCAGACTCGCGAGCACGTGCTGCTCGCCCGTCAGGTCGGCGTGCCTTACATCCTGGTCGCGCTGAACAAGTCGGACATGGTCGATGACGAGGAAATCCTCGAGCTCGTCGAGATGGAGGTCCGCGAACTGCTGGCCTCGCAGGAATTCGACGAGGACGCGCCGGTCGTGCGCGTCTCCGGCCTGAAGGCCCTCGAGGGCGACGAGAAGTGGGCCGAGGCCATCGTCGAGCTCATGCAGGCCGTCGACGACTCGATCCCGGACCCGGTCCGTGAGACCGAGCTCCCGTTCCTGATGCCCGTTGAGGACGTCTTCACGATCACCGGTCGTGGCACCGTCGTCACCGGTCGTGTCGAGCGCGGCATCGTCAACGTGAACGAGGAGGTGGAAATCGTCGGCATCAAGGAGAAGTCGACCAAGACCACCGTCACCGGCATCGAGATGTTCCGCAAGCTGCTCGACCAGGGCCAGGCGGGCGACAACGTCGGCCTGCTGGTTCGTGGCATCAAGCGCGAAGATGTCGAGCGTGGCCAGGTTGTCGTCAAGCCGGGCACCACGACTCCCCACACGGAGTTCGAGGGCCAGGCGTACATCCTGTCGAAGGACGAGGGCGGCCGCCACACCCCGTTCTTCAACAACTACCGCCCGCAGTTCTACTTCCGTACCACGGACGTGACCGGCGTCGTTACCCTCCCCGAGGGCACCGAGATGGTCATGCCCGGCGACAACACCGAGATGCTGGTCAAGCTGATCCAGCCGGTCGCCATGGACGAGGGCCTGCGCTTCGCGATCCGCGAAGGTGGCCGCACCGTCGGTGCCGGTCGCGTCACGAAGATCATCAAGTGAGTCTGTAGACCCACTGACACCGCAACGGCGTCACCCCTTTCCGGGGTGGCGCCGTTCGGCGTTTCCGGGCTTCGAGTGATGGGTGTCAGGCAGAGGCGTCGAGGTGTACGCGGACCGTGACCCGACCCTTGGGATCGCGTTGGGCGACGGCGTGGCCGGAGTGGTCGACGCCGTCGATGCGGAGGCTGACAGGGCCGCCCGCACCGAGAAAGTTGCGCCACCACTGCTTCTTGTCGGGCATCGCGGCGCCGATGATGTACTCGTCGCCGGAACGCCGATAGTTGACCGGCGTCGTGAATGTGCGCCCGGACCGCCGCCCCACGTAGCTGATCTGCGCGAAAGACTTACCCAGAACCTTCCCGATGACAGGGGCTTCGGTCAACGCCACCACCCCGGCATTCATCCCCTTCAATCCCCGACGCAACAACGATTCTCGAGTCAACGGCTTCTCCTGCCTGCTGAAGAACGAACGTGCTGTTCCCGACGCTACCGAGGATCTATGGCAAAGCGCTGAGAGTCATCCGCGATCGCGGCCAACCGACGAAACACCCCGGTTCGCTCCCACTGTCACCGAATTCCGCTCGGCGACAAGATGACTCAGCGAATCTTGGCCCCGTAAACGTGCTCGACGGACAACGCCATGAGTACCCGCCGGTCCGAGACCATGACTTCGCGGTACTCGTTCCAGTCGGGGTGCTCGCCCGCGGCCGCACGGTAGTAGTCGACCAGTGCCTCGACTTCCGGTCCGTTCGGGTCGGTTCCGGGACCGGTCAATGTCGCGGTGCCCTCGGCGGTGGCCCACGACCATCCGTCGGCGCTGGTGACCTCGAGGGCGGCCCGGGGATCGCGTCGGAGGTTGACCGTTTTGGCGCGGCCCTCGGTCATCGAGACGTAGATGATGCCCGCCGCACGGTCGTAGTACGGGGTGACGGGGGAGAGCTGGGGGCGGCCGTCGGACTTGATGGTGGCCAGGATGCCGATGCGGGAGTCGGCGATAAGAGCGTGCAGGTCGAGTGGGGTTTCGGGCATCGGTCGGCTCCTAGGGGTGGCGGGGCTGTTCGTTGTGACGAACCGCCGTGCTCGCCTGTTTATGCCCGGGCGGCGGAAATCCCGTCGACAGCGCGCGATCGGGCGCGTAGAACTTGTCGCATGGTTACAGCACGTCCGCAGTCGCGGTTCTAGCTCGCATCGGGTCCTTCGGCGCCGGTGTGGCGCCGCGTGATCCGACGCCCGTGCCGTCCCAGGAACGCACAACTGGCGAGCGTCGATTCATCGACCGAACCAGCCTGGGGGATTCTCATGACCAGATTCGATCTCGCCCGACTACGCAATATCGGCATCGCCGCCCACATCGACGCGGGTAAGACCACGACCACCGAGCGGGTGCTGTTCTACACCGGCGTCACCCGGACTCTCGGCGAGGTGCACGACGGGACCGCGGTGATGGATCGCATGGTCCAGGAGCGCGAGCACGGCATCACGATCGCGGCGGCGGCGACCACCTGCTGGTGGAACGAGCACCAGATCACCATCCTCGACACCCCCGGCCACGTCGACTTCACCGTCGAGGTGGAGCGTTCACTGCGGGTACTCGACGGTGCGATCGCGGTGTTCGATGCCAAGGAGGGCGTGGAACCGCAGTCCGAGCAGGTGTGGCGCCAAGCCGACAAGTACGGCGTTCCACGGATCTGCTTCGTGAACAAGATGGACAAGCTCGGCGCCGATTTCGCGTTCACCGTGCGGACCATCGCGGAGCGACTCGGCGTGCGTCCTTTGGTGATCCAGCTGCCGATCGGCGCGGAGCGCGAGTTCGACGGCATCATCGACCTGGTCGAGATGACCGCGAAGGTGTGGCGTGGCGACACCGACCGCGGCACCCACTTCGAGACGATCGAGATCCCGGAAGACCTGCGCACCAAGTCCTTCCAGCATCGTGACGCACTGGAAGCGGCGGTCGCCGAAGCCGATGAGCAAGTGCTCGAGCGCTACCTCGCCGGTCGGCCGATCACCGTCGAGATCATGAAAGCCGCCATCCGCCGGATGACGATCGACGCACAGGCCTACCCGGTCCTGTGTGGTTCGGCGTTGGCGAACATCGGTGTGCAACCGCTGTTGGACGCCGTCGTCGACTACCTGCCGTCGCCGCTGGATGTTGTCGCTGTGCACGGATTCTCGCCGGAGGGCGAGCACATCCACCGCGCGCCCGATGTCGCCGAGCCGTTCGCGGCCCTGGCGTTCAAGGTCGCGGTGCACCCGTTCTTCGGCAAGCTCGTGTACCTGCGGGTGTACTCCGGTACCGCCGAACCCGGTGCGACCGTACTGAATTCGACCAATGGGCGAAAGGAGCGCCTCGGCAAACTGTTCCAGATGCATTCGAGCACCGAGATCGCCGTCGAGCTGGTGCGGGCCGGTCAGATCTGTGCCGTGATCGGTCTGAAGGCAACAGGAACCGGCGACACCCTGTGCGATCGGGAAGCCCCCGTCGTCCTGGAGTCGATGACCTTCCCCGACCCGGTACTCGCCGTCTCGATCGAACCGAGGACCCGCGCCGACCAGGACAAGCTGGGCACCGCCCTGGCTCGCCTGGCCGACGAGGACCCGACGTTCACCGTGCGCGTCGACGCCGAAACCGGCCAGACGGTCATCGGCGGCATGGGCGAACTGCACCTGGAGATCCTGGTCGACCGGATGAAGCGGGAGTTCCGCGTCGACGCCGACATCGGCGCCCCACGCGTGGCCTACCGCGAAACCATCACCACCGCAGTCGATCTGTTCGAATACACCCACCGCAAGCAACAGGGTGGGCACGGACAGTTCGCCAAGGTGGTGATCGCGCTGGAAGCACATGTGGCCGATGACGACGCGATCTACGAATTCGAGAGCCGGGTCACCGGCGGACGGGTACCGCGGGAGTACATCCCCGCGGTCGACGCGGGCGCACAGGACGCGCTGCGGGTCGGCACTCTCGCCGGCTTCCCCCTGGTGAACGTGAAAGTGACGCTGCTCGACGGCGCCGCACACGTGCAGGATTCGTCGGAGCTGGCGTTCCGTCTCGCGGGCGCGGCAGCGGTGCGTGCCGCAGTGGCGAGGGCGAAGCCGATACTGCTCGAACCGGTGATGGCCGTCGAGGTCGTGACTCCGGAGGAGTACGTCGGCGAGGTGATCGGTGACCTCAACGCCCGCCGTGGCCGGGTCACCGAGCTCACGGAACGGGGCGGCGCGCATATCATCCGCGCCCTGACCCCGCTCCAGGAGATGTTCGGCTACATCGGGGACCTACGCTCGAAAACCCGTGGCCGAGCGAATTACTCGATGGTGTTCGACTCCTACGCCCCGGTCCCACCGGGCGCGGCGGCCTCGATCATCGCGGGCGGCTGATCGACACCGGTGGCGTCGCAGTGCGGCGTCACCGGTTCGTCGTCGATGCCTCATGTCGGGGTGCCGTCGGATGTCTCGGAGTCGACCATCGCCGGAAGCTGACGTTTGCCAGCGGATCCGGCAGTCAGCAGGCGCAGCGCGTCGGCCGAACTCTCATCGCGCGCGGTGTAGATCTCGAGCCGGTGGTCGGGACTGTCGGGCTGCAACCACACCTGATAGTCGACATCGACGCGCCCGATCGTCGGATGACGCAGATCCATCGGCCCCACGGTGCAATCGGCGACCTCCGACGCGGCCCACAGCGTCGCGAAAGTCGTACTGCGCATGACGAGTTCGCCGATCAGTTCGGCCAGGCGCGCGTCGGTGGGATAGCGTCCCGCGGTCAACCGCAGATATCCGACGTGGATGCGGGCGAGTTCGTCCCAGTTTCGGTACAGGTCCCTGGCGAGGGGATCGAGGAAGAACAGCCGCGGAATCGATGGGCGCCGCGCGGGGTCGTCGGGGGCGGTGACATCGAGGTGCTCGCCGACGAGCGCGTGCCCGGCGCGATTCCAGGCGAGTACATCGCCTCGGCGCCCGAGGACGATGGCGGGCATGGTGTCGCCGAGCGAGGTGAGCAGCGCGAGCACTCGAGGGTGAGGTTGCTCCGGTTCGTCTCTGACCAGGCGCGGGACGGCCGGTTGGCCTGCGAGATTGTGCAGGTGGGCCGTTTCGGCGGGGTCGAGTTGGAGCACCCGGGCGATGGCGTCGATGACCTGCGCGGAGACGGTTCCCGCCTGGTCCTGTTCGAGGCGGGTGTAGTACCCGGCACTGACCCCGGCGAGCTGAGCGAGCTCCTCGCGGCGCAGGCCGGGCACGCGGCGGGTGACGCCGAAGGTCCGTAGGCCGATCCGTTCAGGGGTGGTTCGGTCGCGGCGGGACTTGAGGAACGTTCCGAGGCTTTCCAACTCCATCGTTCCCATCGTAGGCACCGGGGCGCGGTCGTGCGTATCCCGGCTGGGTGTACCCACGTCAGGGGCCTGGTTGTCACCCGCCCGCACTCGCAGGGTGAGTGACATGAATCGAACCCATGACACCGACGTGCGGTCCTGGTTGGGCCTGCTGGTGGTACTCGGTCCCGTCCTGCTCGTCGCGATGGACGGCTCGGTGCTGTTCCTGGCGATGCCCGCCATCACCGACGCACTGTCACCTTCGGCCGACGAAGCCCTGTGGATCCTGGACAGCTACGGCTTCGCGGTCGGCTCACTGCTGATCGCGTTCGGCACCATCGGCGACCGCTACGGCCGCGAGCGCCTGTTGATGATCGGCGCCGCGATGTTCGGCCTCGGCTCGGTGGGGGCGGCCTTCGCCACGAGTCCCGCACTGTTGATCGCCTTCCGGATCCTGATGGGTGTGGCCGGCGCGACGCTGTTGCCGTCGGCTCTCGCCGTGCTCGGCACCCTGTTCACCGACCCGCGCCGCCGCGCTCAGGCCATCGGCATTTTCGCCGCCACCTTCGCGGCGGGTTTCGCGATCGGCCCGATCGTCGCCGGTCAGCTGCTGACGCGGTTCTGGTGGGGATCGGTGCTGCTGATCAATGTGCCCGTGGTGCTGGTGTTCCTGGTGCTGGCGCCGGTCCTGCTCGGTGAGGTGCGCGCGACCGGGCTCGGCCGTATCGATGTGGCGAGCGTGCTCACCTCGGCGACCGGGCTCCTGCTCACCATGTACGCGGTGAAACACGCGGCCGCCCAGGGCGTCTCGATCTCGACGGTGATGGTCGGATCGGCCGGTGTGGCTCTGCTCGGATCGTTCGGCCGCAGGCAGGGGCGCATCGACAACCCGCTCGTCGACTTCACCTTGTTCCGCAACCGGGTCTTCACCATCGCGATCCTCACCGGGTTCCTGCCCCTGGCGGCCTGGTCGGCGACCGCTTACCTAGCCGCGACCTACCTGCAATCGGTCCTCGGGATGTCGATCGCCGTCGCCGCGCTGCTCGCGGTCCCCGGCGCCCTCGTGCTCACCGTGGCCGCCGTCCTCACCCCGGCCGCCGTCGCCCGCGTCGGACACTCGGCAGCCCTGATCACCGCCCACTTCACGATCGGGGTCGGCCTGCTGCTGCTGTTGGCGACCGGTTCCGGCGGCGGTGTGGGCTGGTACATCGCCGCGACCGTGGTCGCAGGCATCGGCTACGGCATCTCGTTCAGTGTGGTCGCCGATATCGCCGTCGCCGCGGTCCCGGGCGAACGGGCCGGGGCAGCCGCCGCTCTGGCCGAAACCGGCAACGAACTCGGCAACGCGCTCGGTATCGCCCTGTTCGGCTCCCTGGCCGCCGTCCTCTTCCGCGTCCAGGGTCCCGACCTCGCTCCCACCCTCGGCGAAACCCTGCGCCTTTCGGCGCTCACGCCCGCAGCGCTGGACGCCGCCCGCAGCGCCTTCGTCAGCGGATTGCACGTCGTCGCCGCGACGGCGGCCGTCCTGCACGTAGTCCTCGGTCTGGCGGCCATCCGGGTCCTCGGTGGCGGTTCGCGGGCGAGTCGAGCGATCGCGCCGGGATCAGCCGAGTTGGGTCATCCCCGCCGCGACCACCTGGGCGACGTTCACCAGGTCGTCGGCCGTCGGAACGGGTAGACCGTCGAGGGCGTGGAGGCGGTCGGTGCTGGCGATCGCGAACATGGCGGACACCCAGGCGGCAGCGCACGCGTGCAGGGTGCCGGGCCGAATCGGGACCGGAGCGCTGGCTTGCAGCACCCGGGCGGTGACGTCGAGGAGCTGGTCGCGCAGGACGCGCAGGGTGCGGCGGACATCGGGGTGGGTGTCGGCCTCGCGCCACATGATCACGCGCAGGACCGAGGAATGGTGGTCGCGCAGGTTGATCGCGGTGTCGAGATTGATGAGGCTGGCGGCCGGATCGCCGGGGCTCACCACGGCGGCGAGGTCGTCGATCGGGTGTGCCGGGACGCGCTCGCGCATGAGCGCGGACAGGATCGCGTTCTTGGTGGGGAAGTAGTAGAAGACCAGTCCTTTCGGCACATCGGCGGCCGCGGCGACGGCCGCGGTCGGTGTGGCATCGAATCCCTGTGTGGCGAACAGGGTTTCGGCGGCATCCAGGATGAGTTGCCGGGCGTCGCCATCGCGTTTCGCGTTGCGGCGCCCGACTCGTCGGCCCGGCATCAGTGATGTGGAGCCATGTTGTGCAGGCGCTGGTTCATCGCGGGCAGCGCGGCGACCGCCACCACCGCCGTCACCACTCCGACCACCCATGCGGTCCAGGATGCGCCGCCGAAGGCGGTGAAGTCCATGGCCCACGGCGAGATGAACAGCAGCACGCCGAACACGCCCATCGCGTAGTCCGCGACGGACAGATCGTCCCTGGCCATCTGGATCAGACCGGTCGCGGCGATGAGGACGCCGAGCACGATGAGAGTCCAGCGGGCATTGTCGTTGGTGTCGAGCCACAGGGGCGACAATGCGGTGAATGCGCCGAGCACCACGGCGAGAAAATCCTGTGCGCGACTGTTGGTGAACATGGGGAATGCCTCCTCGTTGAGACGAAAATACCTCTGACCTCGGTCTACTCCTGATTGACCGCCCGGTCGATATCGGGAGCGGCACGGTTGGGTTGCGACGTGGGTGTCACAGGTGGCCCGGCGCACTGGTACAAACATCTGGGGGCCGTAGTGGTCCGCGACACAGCAGAACATGGCATGGGTGCGGTCGGTGACCGAGCATGCCGAGAGGACACAACATGAGCGCGCCCATCGTGATCGTCGGAGCGGGTCTGGCAGGCCTGCGAACGGCCGAGGAACTGCGTCGGGCCGGGTACGAGGGCGGTGTGCTGCTGCTCGGTGACGAGACGCGCCCGCCGTACGACCGTCCGCCCCTGTCGAAGCAGTTCGTGCGTGGCGAGACCGACGACACCACCCTTCGCCCGCCGGAGTTCTTCGCGGACAAGAACATCGAGCTGCGCCTCGGCACCGCCGTCACCGGCGTCGACACCGCCGCGCGCACCGTCGCCCTGGCCGACGGCAGCACCATCGCCTATGACCAGCTGATCATCGCGACCGGTCTGCGCCCCCGCAGGCTCCCCGGCCTGCCCCAGGTCGCGGGCGTGCATGTGCTGCGCGCCCACGAGGACGCCGAAACGCTGCGCGCCGAACTCGACGGCGCGACCCGCGCGCTGATCATCGGCGCCGGTTTCATCGGCTGTGAGCTCGCCGCCAGCTTCCGCGCCGCCGGAGTCGAGGTCACCCTCGTCGAACCGCAGCCCACCCCGCTCGCGTCGATCCTCGGCGAGCAGATCGGCGGCCTGGTGGCGCGCATGCACCTCGACGAAGGCGTGGACCTGCGCTGCGGCACCGGCGTCGACACCCTGCGTGCCGACGACGCGGGCCGGGTGTCCGGCGCCGTCTGCACCGACGGCACCGAAATCGACGCCGACCTGGTCGTGGTCGGTGTGGGTTCGGTGCCCGTCACCGACTGGCTGGCCGACTCCGGCATCGAACTGGCCGACAGGTCGGCGGGCGGTGGTGTGCTCGCCGACGAGGTCGGCCGCACCTCCGCCGACGCGGTCTGGGCGGTCGGCGACGTCGCCGCCTGGCAGCACGACACCGGCGTCCGCAAGCGCGTAGAACACTGGACCAGCGCGGGCGAACAGGCAAAACTGCTGGTCACCGCCCTCCTCGGCGGCGCACCCCCCACCATGTCCCGCGTCCCGTACTTCTGGAGCGATCAGTACGACGTCAAGATCCAGGCCCTCGGCACCCCATCGCCCGACGACGACCTCACCATCGTCAGCGACGACGGCCGCAAGTTCCTCGCCTACTACTCCCGCGACGGCATCCTCACCGCCGTCCTCGGTGCGGGCCTGACCGGCCAGGTGATGAAACTGCGCGCGAAGCTGGCCACGCCCACCCCGGTGGCCGATCTCCTCGCCGCCGCGGGCTGAGGGCCACCCCACGTCTCGGCACGGGCGCCACGGCGGCGCACACCCGGTCGCGATCGGCCGATCGCGCCGCTGTAATACGGTGTAGCGGTGATCGTCGCGCTCATCGATTCCGGCCTCGGCCTCCTGCCTACGGCTTCGTGGTTGCGCAAACTGCGGCCCGATGTCGACCTGCTGCTGTTGCTCGACCCCGACGGCGCGCCGTGGGGGCCCAAGCCCGAGCAGTGGGTGGTCGAGCGGGTCGTCGGCGCGGCGCGCCAGGCGGTCGAGTCGGGGGCCGAGGTGATCGTGCTGCCGTGCAATACCGCCAGCGTCACCGCGTTGGACCATGTGCGGGCCGAGGTGGGGGACTCGGTGCCGGTGATCGGCACCGTTCCCGCTATCAAACCTGCTGCCGCGCAATGTAATTCGGTGGCGGTGTGGGCGACAGCGGCGACCACGGCCAGTCGCTACCAAGCCGATCTGATCGCCCGGTTCGGCGGTGACGCGAAGGTGGTCGGGGTCGCCTGCCACGGGCTGGCCGACGCGATCGACCGCGGCGACGTCAAGGCCATTCGCGAGTCGATCGCCGACTCCGCCGCCCGCACCCCGGCCGATGTCGAGGGCGTGGTCCTCGGCTGCACCCACTATCCGCTGGTCATCGACGCCATCGTCGCAGCCCTGCCCGACGGTGTGCGCCTGTTCGACAGCGCCCAAGCCGTCGCCGCCCAAACTGTCCGCAAGATGGACGAACTCGGTCGCCCCACCACCGGCACCGGCACGGTCACCGTTCGCACCAGCGGGCGACCGGGCGAATTGCCCTCCGGTGCGGCGACATTCGAGTCGGGCCGACTGCTCGGTGCGCTTCCTGCGTGATCGGCGGCGCGGCCGTCGGGCGACAGCCTGCGCGAACATGTCACCGCACCAGTGTTGAATGCGGGGGAATCCCCGACCCGGAGGTGCGTGTGTCCGAGCTCCCCACCGCTGCACAGGTGCGCAAGGCCCTCGCCGACCTGGCGAACCCCACCGACGCGCATCACTTGCAACGCTTCTTCAAAACCGGCGCCGACGAATATGGCGAAGGCGATATCTTCCTCGGCATCCGAGTTCCCGTCACCAGGAAGGTGGCGAAACAGTTCGCCACACTTCCCCTTTCGCAGATCGACGAACTCCTCGACAGCCCACTCCACGAGGAACGTCTGGTCGCCCTGTTCATCCTCAACGCCCGCTTCGCCGAGGCATCGAAACCGCGCGTCCGCGACGACAAGGCCCGCGAGGAGATGGTCGACCTCTACCTGGCAGCCGTCCGAAGGGGGCGAGTCAACAACTGGGACCTGGTCGACGCCTCCGCCGAGAACATCATCGGCCCGTGGCTGCTCGACAAAGACCGAGCCCTGCTTTTCGAACTGGCCGACCAGGATTCACTCTGGGAGCGCCGAGTAGCACTGCTGTCCACCTTCGCCTTCATCAAGGCGGGTGATCCGAGCACGACCCTGGAACTCGCCGAGATCCTTCGGTCGGACCGCCGAGATCTGATCCAGAAAGCGCTCGGCTGGATGCTGCGCGAAGTAGGCAAACGCGTCGACCGGGCCGCGCTCACCGACTTTCTCGACGAGAACGCGCCCGAGTTGGGCCGCACCGCTCTGAGTTACGCGACCGAACACCTCGAGCCCGAGCAACGCGCCGCCTACCGCGCCATGCGCTAGAACTGGATCCGCAACCGATCGGTCACCGGCCGCGCCTGGCAGCCGAGGATGTACCCGTTCTCGATGTCCTCGGGATCCAGGATCTCCGAATTGGCCATCTCCACTTTGCCTTCCAACACGGTGCAGGCGCACGACCCGCACTCGCCCTCCTGGCAGGAGTAGGGCACGTCGAGGCCCTTGTCGAGCATGATGTCGACCAGCGTCTGCTTGCGCGGCCACGATATTTCGTGCACCTCGCCGTCGAGCTCCACCTCGACCGTCGCCGCGTCGGCAGCCTCGGCCTCGGAGACCTCGGCGGGTGCGTGGGCGGCGAACGGATCGCCCGCGAGGGAATTGAAGACCTCGGCATGGGTCCGGTTGCGTGGCACCTCGAGCGAGGCCAACGCGTCGTGCACCAGGTCCATGAACGGCTTCGGCCCGCACATGAACGCCTCATAGCCGGTGTAGGGCGAGACCAGGGTGGCCATCATGTCGGCGGTCGGCAGGCCGAGCAGCGGCTCGAGCCAGTGGATGACGGTGAGTCGCTGGGGATGCTTGCCGACGAGATCGCGCAGTTCGTCGGCGAAGATCACCGAGTTCGCGTCGCGATTGGCATAGACCAGCACGACTTTGCCCGAACCCTGCGACAGCGCCGACTTCAGAATCGACATCACCGGCGTGATCCCGCTGCCCGCTCCGAACAGCAGCAGGTTCTCGTCGAGATCCTTCGGCGTGAACACACCGGAGGGCGGCAGCACCTCGACCTCGTCGCCGACGGCGAGATTGTCGCAGAGCCAGTTCGAGCCGTATCCGCCCTCGGTGCGTTTGACCGTCACCTTCGGCTGATCATCGGTGAACGGCGAGCTGGCCAGCGAATAGCAGCGGGCGACCGATCCGGTCTGCTCGCTCGGGATGCGCAGCGTCAGGAACTGGCCGGGGGTGTAGGCGAAGCGCTCGCGCAGTTCGGCGGGCACCTCGAAGACCACGGAGTGGGTATCGGCCGTTTCGGCGATCACCGCTGCTACCCGCAGCACCACCGAGCGCGAGCCGTGCGGAACCTCGACTGTGGTCATGTCGTCCTCTCGGGCAAAACTAGAACGTGTTTCAGTTTCATGCTAGGCCGGGACGCGCCTGCAGGGCAAGCTGTGCCTCGAGTCCGGCGACCAGCACCTCCATCCCGAAGTCGTAGGAGTACTTGCCGCGCAGGTCGGGCATGTACTTCGTGGCTCGGGCCACCGACTCGGGCAGCAGCACGTCCGCCGGCGCGGAACGGTCGCGCGGGTTCACTCTGCTGCGGCCGAACAGGTAGGTGTGGATGGTCGCGTAGGCGGCCAGCACATTGCGGTCGCTGAAGCCCGCGTCGAACAGGATCTCCATCACCGCTTCGATCAGGTCGAGCTGCTTGCCGAGCATCTGCTCGAGCAAGATGTCGCCGAGGCCGGGATGCGTGCGGAGTTTATCGTCTATCTGATCGATCAGATCGCGCAGGCGCTGCTGCCACGGACCGGATTCGCGCGGCGGCTTGCGCACCCCGAGCAGTGCGGCGCTGGCGACGAGGTCGAGCAACTCGCGCTTGTCGGCCACGTAGTAGTACGGCGCCATCGGCGACACCCCGAGCTCGCGCGAGAGCCGTCGCATCGAAAGCTTTTCGACCCCGTCCTCACGCACCACCTTCAGTGCCGCGTCGACGATCTCGGTCTCGGACAGTGTCGAACTAGCGCCCGCCCCACCATGGTTACGCAAGCCTCTGCCTCACCTCTGTTGCCACCGGGCCATCAGCCCTTTTCCCATCCTGCCCCCGGAAGTCTAGAGGGGTTCGCAGGTGATGGGGCGGGGTGTGCTCAGAGAAAGATTTTCCGATTCCGCCCTTTATGGCAGTCACTGACGTTAAGGTTCGAGGTGACCGGCAACACAATGGAGGTAGTCATGCCTGAGAACACCACGCCTGCGACCGTCGAATCCGACGAGGACCTGGTCACCGAGACGCTGATCGAAGAGGTCAGCATCGACGGCATGTGCGGCGTGTACTGACCATGCTCGATCTCGACACCCGTTGGACGCTGCACCCGCGGGTCTCGTTGCGCCCGGAGTCCTTCGGCGCGCTGCTGTACCACTTCGGGACCCGCAAGCTCTCGTTCCTCAAGAGCCGCGATCTCGTCGACGTGGTCCGGTCGCTGCCCGCGCACTCCTCGGTGCGCGAGGCGCTGCGCGCCAAGGGCATCGACGCCTCCGACGCGCACCTGGCCGCGCTCGGGCAGCTCGCTGACACCGACATGATCGTGGCATCGCCCGGCCCGGTCACCGCCGCACCCGAAGCCTTGCCCGCGGGTGACGCTCCTCAGGGCGGCAGGCTGATCGACCGCTTCGAATCGGGCCTCGGCGCACCGATCTGCCTCACCTGGGAACTCACCTACGCCTGCAACCTGTCGTGCGTGCACTGTCTGTCCTCGTCGGGCCGCCGCGACCCGAACGAACTGAGCACCGAGCAGTGCAAGGCGCTGATCGATGAGTTCGAGCGCATGCAGATCTTCTACGTCAACATCGGCGGCGGTGAACCGACCGTGCGCCCGGACTTCTGGGAACTGGTCGACTACGCCACCGCGCACAATGTGGGGGTCAAGTTCTCCACCAACGGCGTTCGCATCAACGAAGAGGTCGCCGCGCGCTTGGCGGCCAGCGACTACGTCGACGTGCAGATCTCCCTCGACGGCGCCGACGCCGCGGTCAACGATGCCGTGCGCGGTCCCGGGTCCTACGACACCGCGATCAAGGCGCTGTCGAACCTCGCCGCGGCGGGTTTCAAGGACGCGAAGCTCTCGGTTGTGGCCACCCGCCACAACATCTCCCAGCTCGACGAGTTCAAGGCCATCGCCGACAAGTACGGCGCCACCTTGCGACTCACTCGGCTGCGCCCCTCGGGTCGCGGCGCCGACGTGTGGGACGAACTGCACCCACTGCCCGAGCAGCAACGCGAGCTCTACGACTGGCTCGTCCGCAACGGCGAGGGCGTGCTCACCGGCGACTCGTTCTTCCACCTGTCCGCATTCGGCTCGGCGCTACCGGGTTTGAACATGTGTGGCGCGGGTCGTGTGGTCTGCCTGGTCGACCCGGTCGGCGACGTCTATGCCTGTCCCTTCGCCATCCACGACCGCTTCAAGGCCGGAAACATCGTCGCCGACGGTGGTTTCGAGTCGGTCTGGACCGATTCGGCGCTCTTCGCCGAACTGCGCGAACCGGTCGACGGTGGCGCGTGCACGAAGTGCTCGCACTACGACTCCTGCCGCGGTGGCTGCATGGCGGCGAAGTTCTTCACCGGTCTGCCCGCCAACGGACCTGATCCGGAATGCGTGCAGGGTTACGGTGAAGCGGCATTGACAGCGCCGGGTCGCACCATTCCGCGCCCCGCCGTCGACCACTCACGCCCGGTTCGCAGCCGTGCCAGGGTGTCGCTGCCGCTGACCGTGAAGCGCCCACCTGCCAAGGCGTGCAACGAGAGTCCGCTCGGCTAGTCGAATCCGGTTGCCGGAAATGCGCTGCCGATCTTGTTGACACGTCCGGCAACCGGTCAGGGCGGCATTTCAGGCAGACTTTCCTCCTTTTTTGTGGGGTGATGATGTCTGAGAGCCCAACTGCGAATAGCATGCGAGGAATGCGCCATGATCGTCTGCCCGACGGCTTCGGGGTACGGATCGATCCACGGGTACGCGCATTTTCCGGGGGTCGGATCCTGATCGGAGGATCGCCCGCACGGATGCTGCGCTTGGCCCCGGAGGCCGCCGAGTTGATCGGCGACGGATACCTGGAGGTTACCGACACCAAGTCCGCGATCGTCGCCCGCCGACTGCTCGATTCCGGCGTGGCCAACCCGCGTCCGCGGCTCGAACCGTCACTCGACGACGTCACCGTCGTCATCCCGCTCTACAACAATGCCGACGGACTGTTACGTCTGCTTGCGGTGTTGCGCGGGCACAACGTGATCGTCGTCGACGACGGGTCCGACGAACCTGTCCGCATCCCGCCGCGATCGGGCCGTGGTCAGGTGACGGTGCTGCGCCACGAGAGTCCGCTCGGCCCCGCGGCTGCCCGAAATGCCGGATTGCAGGCGGCGACAACGGGCTTCGTGGCGTTCCTCGACTCCGACGTGGTGCCTCGCAGCGGGTGGTTGGAGGTCATGCTCGGGCACTTCAGCGATCCACAGGTCGCGCTCGTCGCGCCGCGCATCGTCGCCCTCGACTCCGAATCCAACGCGCTCGCCCGCTACGAACACACCCGCTCCTCACTCGATCTCGGCCGCCGCGAGTCGGCGGTGCACGCGCGCGGCATCGTGTCGTATGTGCCGAGCGCGGCGCTGCTGACGCGGCGCGCGGCGCTGCTCGGTGAGGGCGGATTCGACGAATCGATGCAGGTGGCAGAGGATGTCGACCTGTGCTGGCGGCTCGAACGCGCCGGCTGGCGATTGCGCTACGAGCCCGCCGCGCACGTCGCCCACGATCACCGTGTCGCCTTCCGCGCCTGGTTCGGACGAAAGCTGTTCTACGGCACCGGCGCCGCACCGCTCGGCAAACGGCACTCGGGCCTGGTCTCGCCGCTCTCGGTGCCGACCTGGACCGTGCTGGCGAGTCTGCTGTTCGCGACACTGTCGAAGTGGGGTCTGCTCGGCGGACTCGTCACCCTCGCCACGGCCCTTGTTCGTCTGCGCCGGGTCTTCACCGAACTCGACAACCCGACCAGGATCGCCGCGGTCTACCTGGCCCGCGGCTACTTCGCCGGTATGTGGCGACTGGCTTCGGCGATGTGTCGGGACTATTGGCCGGTGACGCTGCTCGCCGTCATCGCGTCGAGCCGGATTCGCAGGATCGCCATCACCATGGCGCTCGCCGACGGTCTGGCCGACTGGTTCACCCATCGCGACTCCGGCGGCCTCGACCCGCTGCGCTATGTGGCCTACAAGCGACTCGACGACGTGGCCTACGGCACCGGCCTGTGGCTAGGTGTCCTCCGGGCGCGCAGTTTCGAAGCGCTCAAGCCGAGCGTGCCTCCCCGCTGAATACGCCTGCGTGACGAGCACTCTCATCGTCGGAGCCGGGTCGGCGGGGTGTGTGCTCGCGGCCCGGCTCAGCGCTGACCCGGCGCGCTCGGTGCGCGTGTTCGAAGCTGGACCGGCCCACCGAACGACGGGGAAACTGCTCGACCCGGCCCATCTACCGGTCGGTCCCGAATCCGGGGTGCTCTGGCGGTACCCGGGAAACCTGGTGCGCGGCAAGCTGATCGGTGGATCCGGTGCGATCAACGGCAGCTACTTCATCCGCCCACCCGCCACCGACTTCGCGGCGTGGAGTGCGGTGGCGGGCCCACGCTGGTCGTTCGAAGCGGTCCTGCCTGTTTTTCGCGACCTGGAACACGACATGGATTTCGGCAGCGCCCCCGGCCACGGCGTCGGCGGCCCGATCCCGATCTCGCGAACCAGCGATCCCACGGAGTTCAGTGCCGAGTTCGCGCGACGGTGCGCGGCAGCGGGGTTCCCCGAGATCCCCGACCTCAACGCACCGGCCGAATCCGGCGATGGGGGATTCGGCCGGGTGCCGTTGGCGGTGTCGCGCGGTCGTCGAGCGGGGCCCGCCATCACTCATCTCTATCCAGCGATGGGGCGACAGAACCTGACGGTCACCAGCGACACCATGGTGACCCGGCTATTACTCCGCGGCACGAAGGTGATCGGTGTGGAGTGGGCGCGCGGTCGTGAGCGCGGGCGAAGCTATGCCGATCAGACGGTGTTGTGCGCGGGCGCGGTCGAGTCGGCCGCGCTGCTGATCAGATCCGGAATCGGCCCCGAACCGCTGCTGCGCTCGCTCGGTGTCGAGATCGTGCGGGCCGCGCCGGTCGGCGCGTGGTGCGCCGATCACCCCGAGATCGGCGTCGAGTTCGGCGTCGACGAGCCCGCCGAGTCCGCCGTCCCGCTCGAATACGTCCTCGAAATCGACGACCTGGAACTACGCCCGTACACCCCGATGTTCACGCCGGGTCTGCGCCGGATCGGGGTCGCCCTGATGCATCCCGAGTCGACCGGCGAGCTGACGCTCGTCTCGACAGATCCCACCGTTCCCGCCCACGTCGACCAGCGCTATCTCCGCAGTGCGCGAGACCGCGCCCGCCTGCGCGACGGAGCAGCGCTCACCGCCGATCTGCTCGGTCGACCGAGCAGTCGCATCGACGACGCCTGGCTGTACGCCAACCTCGGGACCTCGCAACACCTGTCCGGTACCTGCCGCATGGGTCCCGCGCACGACGAGCGCGCGGTGGTCGACGAACAGGGTCGCGTCCACGGCATCGACGCCCTGACGGTCGCCGATCTGTCGGTCGTCCCGGTCCCGCTGCGCCGTGGTCCGCAGGCCACCACAGTGATGCTCGCCGCAGCCATAGCCGACCACATGGTCGTGTGACGAAGTGACGGCGGATACCACGATGTGACCTGCGGGACAAACCCAGACTTCTGGCGTTTTGCCCGATAACTGCCCGGTACAGTTTGTAGCGGGAAAGAAAGGCAAATGGTCAGCAATCTTGCAGGTGGGAGGCCCCCACGGCAGGCATCGGAGTCGGGCGCACAGCTCGGTGCTCTGGAAGCCTATGCCGCACAGGCCCATGGATATCTCAGTGCCGGTGGTGAACAGCTTACCCAGCTGGCCGGTCTTCTACGTCCGCTCGTTCTCGAATCATGGCTGCGCAGTGTGCGCGGTGGTGTCGATCCGACGGACGTCATCGACGGTCGCGGGCTGCGCGGCGCCGATCTCGAGCGGTATCGCGATGCCCATCCCATCGCCGCGCTCATGCCGCTGATCGACAAACTGCTGGTCCAGGACGCGTCGCACGCCGGATTGATCGTGACGGTGGCCGACCAGTTCGGTCGCGTGCTCTCGGTGCACGGTCATCCTGAGCAGGTTGCCGCCGCCGCCGAGATCGGCGTGCGCGAAGGCGACGATCTCAGCGAACGCCGGATCGGCACCAACGCCGTCGGCCTCGTGGTGCGCACCGGCCGCGCCACCTGGATCCACGGACCCGAACATTTCCTGCATCGCATGCATCAGATCACCGGCGCCGCGGCCCCCGTACACGAGCCGGACGGCCGTCTGATCGGCGTTCTGATGATTGCCGGCGGGATGCGGGTGGCCAAGCCGGAAATCCTCGCCTTGGTCAAAGCCGCCGCGACTGCCGCCGAAATGGACCTCGTGCTGCGGGCAATGCGGGCGAGCCACGGCATCGCGGCGCCGGCGCCTGCGAACCGCGACGACACCGAACAGGCCAACCTCGGTCTCGACGTCTTGGGCCTCGGCCAACCTCAGTTGAGTATCGCGGGGGAGCGGGTGCCGCTCTCGCAACGTCATGCCGAGATCCTGCTCTTGCTCACCGAACATCCCGAAGGCCTGGGCGCCGACCACCTGGCGCTGCTGCTCGACGACACCGATCTGGACAACGGCACGATCCGCGCGGCGATGTCGCGGCTGCGGTCGGTGATCGGCGCCTCGGTCGTCGGTTCGCGTCCTTACCGTCTGCGCGTGCATGTCGCAACCGATGTGGAGGCCCTGCGGGCCGCCCTCGACTCCGGTGATATCGAATCCGCATTGCGCTTGTACGCGGGCCCGGTGCTGCCGCGCTCCTCGGCTCCCGGCATCTGCGACATCCGCGACGAGCTCCGGGTCCGGTTGCGAACCGCCGTGCTCGCCGCCCCCGACGCCGGTGTACTGCGTCGCTGGACGTCGGGCCCGGAGGGGCGCGACGATGCCGCAGCGTGGGCCGCCTATCGATCGACGGTCGATCGTGATTCGCCGCTGTATGCGCAGATAGAAGCCAAGATCCGGGTGCTCGATCGGCGCATCGGCGCGGATGCAACGCAGATGCAACGTTTCGGCTCATAGTGTCCGGGTCTGAAGGTGTGGTGGCTCACATATCGATATCCGATGTGTTGGAGCCCACACTCATGCCCTGGTCGTGAGTACTCACTCGGACAGACTGGACAATCGACCGGTTTTTTTACCGGAATAAGTTCCCTTTTATTAAATGAGCGCCTACTGTCGGCCTTGCATGGACAGGCACCATGTGACGTAACTGACACAGCCGTTGGAGGAACGATCATCAGCTAGGCACCCGCGACGGACGCAACGTCCGTTTGCTTCGGCGACCAGTGGTCGCCGATCTCGTCCACATGATCTGTCGGGGATCTTGCGCGAGTGTGGCGTCACGCCCACCGCGTTCATATCGAATCTTCCGGTTCACGAGGTGTATTCGTGCTGCCCGAAAACATTCGATCTGCTGTTCTTTCGCGATTCGAGGAGGCTCTGGTGCACGGTACGGAGTTGGGTGGGTTCAGTGCGCGACCACAGGACGCGCAGGTCGTCGGCCTGCCGTTTCCGCTGACCCCGGCCCAGCTGGGCGTCTGGTACGCGCAGCTGCTCGACCCCGATGTCCCGATCACCATCGCCCAGTACGTCGACATCGACGGCGAGCTCGATATCGCTGTGCTGCAGCAGGTTTCGGCCGAGGCCGCGCACGCCTACGGCTCGCCGCTGGTGCGCATCGGCGAATTCGACGGTGTCCCGCACCAGTACGTCGACCACACCATCGCGGTCGAGCAGGAGCTGCCGCTGATCGATCTTCGCCACCACGACGACCCCGTGGCCGCCGCGCAGGAATGGATGCGCGCCGAGTTCGGCGCCCCCATCGACCTGCTCACCGACCGGCTGGTGGCGGGTGCGGTGCTGCGGGTCGGCGAAGCGCGGTGGTTCTGGTATCTGCGCGGCCATCACATCGTGCTCGACGGGTACGGCGCGTTCACCAACTCCCAGCGCGTCGCCGAGCTCTACACCGCGCGGATGCTCGACATCCCGGCCCGCGAGGTGGTGCCGGGCGAGCTGTCGGCGCTGGTCGAGGGCGAACAGCGGTATCGCGAAAGCACCCGTTTCCTCGGCGATCGTGAGCACTGGGCCCAGCGCATCGCGGGCCTGGACAGTCCCACCGCGCTCGACGGCCGCACCGCGCCGCGCTCGGCGATCAACCTGGTGACCGGTGGGCGCCTGTCGGAGAAATTGGTCGACCGGCTGGAAACCATTGCCGCCAGCGATGATTCGGCGATCTCCGCAGTACTCCTCGCCGCCTTCGCCGCCTACCTGGGCCGCCTCACCGACCGCCCGGACGCGGTGCTGAGCCTGCCCGTCACCGCCCGCACCACCGCGGTCATGCGCCGCTCGGCGGGGATGCTGTCCAATATCGTGCCGCTGCGACTCCCCACGGGCGCGGCGGGTTCGGCCGCTACCTGGGGTGAGCTGCTGCGCGCGGCGCGGGTGGAGGTGGCGGGTGCGCTGCGCCATCAGCGCTACCGTGCCGAGGACATCCGCCGCGACGCCGAGGACGACGGCCGCCCCGCCCGGCGTGCGCTGTTCGGTCCGCTCGCCAACTTCATGCTCTTCCGCAGTGACCTCACGCTCGGTACCACCACCGGCCGCTATCGGGTGCTGTCCACCGGTCCGATCGAGGACCTGAGTCTCAATGTCTACTACGGCGACCGCGATCGGGTGCACGTCGATTTCGAGGCCAACCCGCACCTCTACGACGCCGACACCCTGGCCAGGCATCACGCCCGATTCCTCGGTTTCCTCGAGCGCTTGGCCGCTGCCGACCTCGACACCGCGCTGAGCGCGATCGAGGTGGCGACCGAGCTGGAACTCCAGGTCAGCACGCGGATCTGGAACTCCACTCGGTTCGATGTCGATGCCGCGCTGGCCGAACGTTCGGTGCAGGCGGCCACCCTGCCCGCCCTGTTCGAAGCCCAGGTCGCGCGTACCCCCGACGATGTGGCCGTGCGGATGGCAACGTCTTCGCCCACCGAGGACGCGACGCTGACCTATCGCGAGCTGGCCCGGCGGGTCAACCGGCTCGCCCGGCGCCTGCGGGCGGACGGCATCGGCCCGGAATCGCTGGTGGCGCTGAGTATTCGGCGTTCGCCCGAACTGGTCGTGGCGATGTACGCGGTGCTCGCCGCGGGCGCGGCCTACGTGCCGATCGACCCGGATCACCCGGCCGAGCGCATCGCGCACATCCTCGCCACCGCCGCCCCGGCCGCGGTACTCACGACCACCCGCGACCGCGCGCCTGTCGACGGGCTGCCGGTGCTGACCGTGGACACGCTCGATCTGAGCGACTACGACGACGCCCCGCTGAACGATGCCGACCGCACCGTGCCGCTGCGCCCAACTCACCCCGCGTATGTCATCTTCACCTCCGGCTCCACCGGTCTGCCCAAGGGCGTCGCCGTCGAGCACGCCGCGATCGTGAACCGGCTGGTGTGGATGCAGCAGACCTACCGGCTGCACGGCGTCGACGTGGTGTTGCAGAAGACTCCGATCACATTCGATGTGTCGGTGTGGGAGTTCTTCTGGCCCTTGCAGATCGGCGCGACGCTGCTCCTGGCTGAGCCGGACGGCCACCGCGATCCCGGTTACCTGCGCCGCGTGATAGCCGAATACGGCGTCACCGTGGCACATTTCGTGCCATCGATGCTGGAAGTCTTTCTGGCCCAACAGGAAATCGCCGAGCGCACCTCGCTGCGGCTGGTCTTCGCCTCCGGTGAGGCGCTGCCCGCCGCGCCCGCCCAGCGCCTGCGGCTGCTGACCGGTGCCCGGCTCCACAATCTCTACGGCCCGACCGAGGCCGCCGTCGACGTCACCTTCCACGAGGTGAACGACAGCGACCGGGTCACGGTGCCGATCGGCGCGCCGGTGTTCAACACCCGGCTCCATGTTCTCGACTCACGGCTGCGGCCTGTTCCGGTCGGGGCTCCGGGTGAGCTGTATCTGTCGGGGGTACAGCTCGCCCGGGGTTATGTAGGACGTCCCGAGCTCACCGCCGGACGTTTCGTCGCCGCGCCCGCGGTGGTGTCCGCCGACTCCGGGCGCTCGGTCGCCGAGGGCGGATCCGGTGTCGCTGTCGTGCACCCGCTGCCGGGTGAGCGGATGTACCGCACCGGTGACCTGGTTCGCTGGACCACCAATGGTGAGCTGGAATACCTGGGGCGCACCGATTTTCAGGTGAAGCTGCGTGGTCTGCGGATCGAGCTCGGCGAGATCGAGGCCGTCCTGGAGAGCGTCGACTCCGCGGCGCGCGCCGTGGTCGTGGTCCGTGACGACGCGGGCGTCGGCGAGCAGTTGGTCGCCTATGTGGTGGAAGCCGAGCCGGGCGCGGTCGCGATCGATGATCTGCGCGAGTCCGCGCTGCGCGCGCTGCCCGCCTACATGGTGCCCGCCGCGTTCGTGCTGCTCGATGCCCTTCCGGTGAACGCGTCGGGCAAGCTCGATCGCAAGGCTCTGCCCGCACCCGTTCGCACCGTCGTCACCTACGCCGAACCGGTCGGCCCGGTGGAGCAGACGGTGGCCAGGGTGTTCGGCGAGGTACTCGGCCTCGACCGCATCGGTCGCGACGACGACTTCTTCGCCCTCGGCGGCAACAGCCTGGTGGCCACCCAGGTCGCGGCCCGCCTCGGCGCCGACCTCGGCTGCCGCCTCGGCGTGCGCGAACTGTTCGGCGCGACCACCGTCGCCCGCCTCGCCGCCGCCATCGCCGAACGTGCCGACACCGGCGTCTCGGCTCAGCTCCCCGTGCTCGCCGCTCGCCCCCGCCCGGCGCTGATCCCGCTTTCCCCCGCGCAGCAACGAATCTGGTTCCTCAACCGCTTCGACCCCTCGGCCCCCGGCTACAACATGCCGTTCGTCATCCGCCTGCGTGGCACCGCCGATCTCCCCGCCTTGGTCGCCGCGCTGCACAAGGTCGTCGACCGCCACGAGGCCCTGCGCACCGTGTTCCCCGCGGTCGACGCCCCTGGTGGCGAGGTTGCCGAGCAGGTCGTCCGCGATGCCGGGTCGGTCCGCATCGGTGATCCTGTCGCAGTGTCGGCCGCCGACCTCGACGCCGAGCTGACTCGCTTCGCTCGCGCCGGGTTCGATCTCGAACGCGAAGCTCCTTTCCGCGCGGGCATCTTCGTCGTCCCGGAGGCTGTCGACAGCGCTGTGGACAACTCCGCCTCGCGGCTCGCCGAGCCCATCGCGGACGTCCAGGCAGGGGAGTGCGTACTCGCAGTCGTGCTGCATCACATCGCGGCAGACGGCGTTTCGCTGCAGGTGCTCGTCCGCGACGTACTCACCGCCTACCGCGCCGCGGCCGACGGCGTCGATCCGGGTTGGTCGCCGCTGAGCGTGCAGTACGCCGACTATGCCCTCTGGCAGCGCGAGCTGCTCGGCGCCGAAGCCGATCCGCAATCGCTCGCCTCGCGCGAGATCTCGTTCTGGGAGCGGACTCTGGCGGGACTGCCCGACCAGCTCGAGCTGTCCTCGGCCCGGCAGCGGCCGATCGAGCCGAGCATGCGCGGCGCACGCACCGCCTTCACCATCGACGCCGACCTGCATCGGCGGCTCGCCGATCTGGCCCAGCAGGCGGGCGCCTCGCTGTTCATGGTCCTGCACACCGCGCTGGCCGTGCTCCTCGCGCGCCTGTCCGGGACCACCGACATCGCCATCGGTACCGGTGTGGCGGGCCGTGGTGACCGTGCCATCGACGACCTGATCGGCATGTTCGTCAACACCCTGGTTCTGCGCACCGAGGTCGACCCGGCGGCGAGTTTCACCGCCGCGCTCGAAGACACCCGGGAAACCGACCTGGCCGCCTTCGCCCATGCCACCGTTCCCTTCGATCGCCTGGTCGACGTCGTCAACCCGGCCCGCTCGCAGTCGCGGCACCCGCTGTTCCAGGTGGCGCTCAACTTCCAGGCCGTGCTCGACACCACCTTCGAACTGGCAGGTTCGCCGGTCACGGTGCGTGAGATCGAACTCGACATCACCAAGTTCGACCTACAGCTCACCCTCGCCGAACGACGCGGTGCCGCGGGCGAACCCGACGGCATCGACGCCGTCACCCTGTATGCCACCGACCTCTTCGACGAGCCCGAGATGCACACTCTCGGCGCGCGTTTCGTGCGACTACTGGCCGCGGCGGTCACCGCCCCCGACACTGCGGTCGGTGACCTCACGCTGCTGTCGGCGCCCGAACATGCCCAGCTCGTCGGGATGCGCGGAGCGCCGGTGACCGCCACCGGCCTGCTACCCGACCTCCTGGCCAGGGCCGTCGCGGCCGATGCGGATCGCGATGCCGTGACCGACGGCGATCGCACCCTCACCTACCGTGAACTCGACCGGGCGTCGTCACGCCTGGCCAGGGTCCTCATCGACAGTGGCATCGGTCCCGACGACGTCATCGCCGTCGGCATCCCCCGCTCCATCGAGTCGGTCCTCGCGGTGTGGGCTGTCGCCAAGTCAGGTGCGGCCTGGCTGCCCGTCGACCCGAGCTACCCGCTCGATCGGATCACCCATATGGTGACCGATTCCGGTGCACGACTGGGTCTTACAGTGTCCGAGTCGCAGCCCGCGCTGCCCGGCTCGATCGACTGGCTGGTTCTCGACGAACTGAAGCTGATGGCCGAATGCGCCGGGCGTTCCAGCGACCCCGTCACCGACGTCGAGCGCGTTCGCCCCCTGCGCACCGAGCACCTCGCCTACGTCATCTACACCTCCGGTTCCACCGGCCTGCCCAAGGGCGTACTGGTCACCCAGGCGGGCATCGCCGGTTTCGCCGCCGAGGAAACCGCCCGCATGTTCGGCTCCGCCGACGCCCGCGTCCTCCAGGTCGGCTCCCCGTCCTTCGACATCTCGGTGATGGAATTCCTGCTCGCCGTGAACTCCGCCGCGACGCTGGTGATCGCCCCGCTGGGTCGCCACGTGGGAGACGAACTGGCCCAACTGCTGTCGGAACAGCGCGTCACCCACGCGCTGATGACGCCCTCCGGCCTTGCCGTGCTCGACCCCGCTCGACTCGACGCCCTTCGCATGGTGATGGTCGGCGGTGAAGCCTGCCCGCCCGACCTGATCGCCCGCTGGACCACCGGACCCGTCCCGCGCGCGTTCGTGAACGCCTACGGCCCCTCCGAGACCACGGTCGCCACCAATATCAGTGCCCCCCTCACCGCGGATTCCCCGCTGACCCTCGGCACCCCACTGCGCGGCATCACCCAGTGGGTACTCGACGCGCGGCTGCAACCGGTCCCCACCGGTGTCGCGGGCGAGCTGTACGTCGCGGGCGCCCAGGTGGCCCGTGGCTACCGCTCCCGCGCGGCCCTCACCGCGGCGCGGTTCGTCGCCTGCCCGTGGGCGCCGTCCGGGCGCATGTACCGCACCGGCGACCTGGTCCGCTGGACCACCGAGGGCACCCTCGAGTACCTGGGTCGCAACGATGACCAGGTCAAACTCCGCGGCTTCCGGATCGAACTCGGCGAAATCGAAACCGCCCTGCTCGCCCTGCCGTCGATCCGCCAGGCCGTCGTGCTCGTCCGTGCCGACGCCCACCGTGGCGACCAGCTCGTCGCTTACCTGGTGCCCGCTGCCATCGAAGACCGAGCCGTCGGTGCGACGGCAGTGGCTCTCGATGTCGACGCGATCACCGCTGCCCTGCGCGGCACCCTCGCCCCGCACATGGTGCCCTCCGCGTTCGTCGTGATCGATGCGCTGCCGCTCACCCCCAACGGCAAGCTCGACCGCAAGGCGCTACCGGAGCCGGTGTTCACCGCGCGCGCCTTCCGTGCGCCCGCCGCGGGCATCGAGTCCGCGGTGGCTCAGGTGTTCGGCGAGGTGCTCGGGGTCGAGCAGGTCGGCGCCGACGACGACTTCTTCGCGCTCGGCGGCAACTCTCTCGTCGCCACCCAGGTGGTGTCTCGCCTCGGCGCCACGCTCGGTCGCGCGGTGTCACTGAAGGTGCTGTTCGAGGCGCCGACCGTGGCCGCATTGGCCGCCGTGCTCGGCTCCGCGGAAGCGGTCGCGCCGAGGCCCGCCCTGGTGGCAGGCGAACGGCCGCACCGGGTTCCGCTGTCGTACGCCCAGCAGCGCATGTGGTTCCTGAACCAGTTCGACGCCGAATCGGTCGCCGACAATATCGCCGCCGCCATCCGCCTGACCGGCGCCATCGACTACACCGCGATGAACGCGGCCGTCGCCGCGGTCTTCGCCAGGCACGAAGCGCTGCGGACCCGCTACCCCGCCGTCGACGGCATCCCGTTCCAGCAGGTGCTCGACGCCGACCAGCTGACGATCACCCTCGAACCGCACGCGGTCGCCCCGGTCGACCTCGACAGCCGGATCCGCGCGCTGGCCGCTGTCCCGTTCACGGTCGACCAGGAACCCCCGGTTCGCCTGCATCTGCTGCACACCGACACCGACGAGCACGTCCTCGTCATCGTGTTGCACCACATCGCCGCCGACGGCTGGTCGGTCGCACCACTGACCCGCGACGTGATGGTCGCCTACGCCGCTCACCGAGCGGGCACCGCACCCCAGTGGACGCCACTGCCGGTGCAATACGCCGACTTCGCCCTCTGGCAGCGCGATGCCCTCGGTGCCGAGGACGACGCCGACTCCTCCCTGTCGCGCCAGATCGCCTTCTGGACTACTGAACTGGCGGATCTGCCCGACCTGCTCTCGCTGCCGAGTGACCGTCCGCGCCCGGCGGTGGCCTCGGGTCGCGGTGCGCGCCAGACCTTCACCGTGCCCGCCGCGATCACCGAACGACTGCGCGGCCTCGGCGCGGATGCCGGCGCCTCGCTGTTCATGGTGCTGCACGCCGTATTCGCCGCCACACTCACCAAACTGTCCGGCCAACAGGACATCTCCATCGGCACGCCGGTTGCCGGCCGCGGTGACCAGGCGCTCGACGACCTGGTCGGCATGTTCGTCAACACGCTCGTGCTGCGGGCCCGGATCCGGCCCGACGCCACCTTCACCGAACTCCTCGGCACGGTCCGCGACAGCGACCTGCGCGCCCTGGCCAACACCGACGTCACCTTCGACCGTCTCGTCGAGGCGCTCAATCCCGAGCGCTCGACCGCGCGGCACCCGTTGTTCCAGGTGATGCTCGACTTCCAGAACAACTCCCGCACCGAACTCGAACTCGCGGGCTTGACCGCCACCGAAATCGAGATCGACACCCACACAGCGAAATTCGATCTGCACCTCACCCTGCGCGAGACCTCCGACGGACTCTTCGGCCGCTTCGAGTACGCGACGGACCTCTTCGACGCGCAGACCATCACAGATCTCGGCACCCGCTTCCTGCGGATGCTGGATACGGTGACCGCCGATCCCACCGTCGTGATCGGCGACATCGACCTGCTCGACACCGCGGAGCGCACCCACCTGCTCGACACCTGGAACGCCACCGCGTACCCGGTCGACGAGCGCATGACGCTGGTCTCGCTGTTCACCGCGCAGGCCCAGCGCACCCCGGATGCGACCGCCGTGAGCTTCGACGGCGAATCGCTGAGCTACGCCGAGCTCGCCGCCCAGGTGAATCGCCTCGCTCGCCTGCTGATCTCGATCGGTGTCCGCCCCGACCGCACCGTGGCTCTCGGTATGCGTCGCTCGACCGACCTGGTCGTCGCCATGTACGCGGTCCTCGCCGCGGGCGGCGCCTATGTGCCGCTCGACCCGGACCACCCGGCCGAGCGCATCGCCCAGGTGATCTCCGCCGCCGACCCGGTCTGCGTCCTGACCCGCGCGATCGACGACATCGACCTGTCCGCGCAGGATCGCGAGGACGCGCCCGCCACCGCTCGCCCCGCGATCCTCGACCTCGAGCAACTCGACACCACCGACTACTCGTCCGAGCCGATCACCGACGCCGACCGCCTCGCCACCCTGACTCCCGGCAACGCCGCCTACCTGATCTTCACCTCCGGCTCCACCGGTCAGCCCAAGGGCGTCGTCGTCTCCCACGCCGCCATCGTCAACCGCCTGGTGTGGATGCAGGACGCCTACCGCCTCACCCCCGACGACGTCGTCCTGCAGAAGACCCCCGCCACCTTCGACGTGTCGGTGTGGGAGTTCTTCTGGCCCTTGCAGATCGGTGCCCGCCTTCTACTGGCCCGCCCCGACGGCCACCGCGACCCGGCCTACCTGGCCCAGCTGATCGACACCGAGCAGATCACCGTCGCCCACTTCGTCCCCTCGATGCTGGCGGTCTTCGTCGCCGCGCTCGACGAAGCGAGCGATGCGACCACCGCAAGCTGCGCATCACTGCGCCTGGTGTTCGCCTCGGGCGAGGCGCTGCCGCCCACGCCCGCCCAACTGCTGCGCCGACGCACCGGTACGGCTGTGCACAACTTGTACGGCCCCACCGAGGCCGCGGTCGACGTCACCTTCCACGAGGTCAGCGACGCCGACACCGTCTCTGTCCCGATCGGCGCACCTGTGCACAACACCCGGGTGTACGTCCTCGACGGTCGACTGCATCCGGTCCCCGTCGGCGTTCCCGGCGAGCTGTACCTGGCAGGTGCTCAACTGGCGCGAGGCTACGCGGGCCGTGCCGACCTCACCGCGGACCGCTTCGTGGCCGACCCGTTCACCCCCGCCGAGCGCATGTACCGCACCGGCGACCTCGTCACGTGGACCACGGACGGTGAGCTGGAGTACTTGGGCCGCACCGACTTCCAAGTGAAGCTGCGTGGTCTGCGGATCGAACTCGGCGAGATCGAAGCCGTCCTGTCCGGACTTCCCGAGATCACCCAGGCCGCGGTCATCGTCCGCGACGACGCCCTGGTGGCGTACCTCGTCGCACCACAGCACCTCGACGTGGATGCGGTGAAGTCCACGCTGATCCGTACCCTTCCCGCCTACATGGTCCCCGCGGCGTTCGTGGTCCTCGACGAGTTCCCGCTCAATACCTCCGGCAAGCTCGACCGGAAGTTGCTGCCCGCACCGAGTTTCGAGGCTGCGGTGTTCCGTGCGCCGACCACCGAGGTCGCTCGCATCGTGGCAGCCACGTTCGCCACGGTCCTCGGTTTCCCCGCCGATCGCGAAGTCGGTCTCGACGACGACTTCTTCGCCCTCGGCGGCAACTCCCTCAATGCCACCCAGGTCGCGGCCCGTCTCGGCGCCGCCCTCGACACCCAGATCCCGGTCCGGTTGCTGTTCGACGCGCCGACCGTGGCCGACCTGGCCCACCGCTGCACCGCCCTGCGCGGTACCGGTGGCCGCCTCGAACTCACCACTCGCGAACGGCCACAGCGGATTCCGCTCTCAGCCGCTCAGCGCCGGATGTGGTTCCTCAACCGCTACCTCGCCGACGTCGACGGCATCGGCGATGCCGTCGACAACATCCCGGTCGCGCTGCGGCTCACCGGCGACCTCGATATCGCCGCTCTCGAAGCCGCCCTGGCCGACGTGGTCGCCCGCCACGAGACCCTGCGAACCAGCTACCCCGACGGCCCGGAGGGCGCCGAACAGCTGATCTCGGACACGGCAGAACTCACCCTGCGGCCCGAGGCGATCACCGAGACGGAACTGCCCGAACGCCTGTTGTCGTGCGCCGCGGTCCGATTCGACCTCACCACCGAGATCCCGCTGCGTGCGGCCTTGTTCGCGGTGCACGGCGACCACGTGCTCGTCCTGGTGGTCCACCACATCGCCGCGGACGGTTTCTCGCTCGGCCCGCTGGCCGCCGACCTGATGACCGCCTACGCCGCCCGCCGCGAAGGGACCACCCCCACCTGGACCCCGCTGCCGATCCAGTACGCCGACTACACCCTCTGGCAGCACGAAAACCTCGGTGACACGGCAGATTCCGGATCGCAGGCGCACACCCAACTGGCCTTCTGGCGCCACGGCCTGGCCGGCCTGCCCGAGCAGCTCGACCTGCCGACCGACCGTCCCCGCCCCGCCGAATCCACCTACCGTGGCGCAGTCCACCGCTTCCAGATCGACTCCGATCTGCACAGCGAACTGCGCGAACTGGCCCGCAAGCACGAGGCCACCCTGTTCAGCACCGTGCACGCGGCACTGGCCGTCCTCCTGGCGCGCCTCTCCGGCGGCACCGACATCGCCATCGGCACTCCGGTGGCGGGCCGTGGCGAGGCCGCCCTCGACGGCCTGATCGGCATGTTCGTCAACACCCTGGTCCTGCGCACCCAGATCGACCCGCGCGTCGAATTCGAGACTGCCCTCGACGCTGTCCGCGCGGGCGACCTGGACGCCCTCTCGCACGCCGACATCCCGTTCGAGCAGGTCGTGGATGCTGTCGACCCGGCGCGAGCTCGCAACCGCCACCCGCTGTTCCAGGTGGCACTGGTTCTGCAGAACTTCACCGTCCCCGCGCTGGAAGCCGCGGGGTTGCGCGTCGATCCTGTCGATTTCGATGCTGCCGTGGCGAAGTTCGACCTGCAGTTCACCGTCGGCGAATCCGACGACATCGATGGACGCGCGAACGGCATGTCGATCGACATCGCCTACGCCACCGATCTGTTCGACGAGGGCAGCGTCGCGGTGCTGGCTCGTCGCTTCACCCAGGTGCTGGCCGCCGTCGTCGCCGACCCGACCGTCGTGGTGGGCGACATCCAACTGCTCAGTGCCGAAGAGCAGCAGCGCACCCTGCACGATTGGTCGTCCACCGGCGCTTCGGTGGCCGCCGCCGACACCATGGTGGACCGATTCGCCCGCGCCGCCGCCCTCGACCCGAACGCCGTCGCCGTGAAGGCGGGCGAGCTCACCCTGAGCTACGGCGAGCTCGACGCCTGGTCCAACCGCCTGGCCCGGCGTCTCGTCGCCGCGGGTGTCGGCCCGGAATCGCTCGTAGCGGTAGCACTTCCGCGTTCGGTGGAGCTGCCCGTCGCCCTGCTCGCCGTGCTGAAGACGGGCGGCGGCTACCTGCCGATCGACCCCAACTACCCAGCCGATCGCATCGAATACGTGCTCGACGACGCCCGCCCGCACTGCGCCATCACCAACGCTGACACCGGCCTGGCGCCCGACTGGTTCGGTGGCCCGGTCATCGACCCCGACGCGGGCAACCTGTCCGACTTCGCCGCCGAACCCATGACCGACGCGGATCGGCGTACGCCCTTGACGCCCACCAATACCGCCTATGTCATCTACACCTCCGGCTCGACCGGCCGCCCCAAGGGCGTCGTCGTACCGCACGCGAATGTCGTGGCCTTGCTGGACAACACCGCGTCGCGTTTCGACTTCGGCCCCTCGGATGTGTGGACGATGTTCCACTCCTACGCCTTCGATTTCTCGGTGTGGGAGCTGTGGGGCGCCCTGCTGCACGGCGGCTCGATCGTCCTGGTCGACTACTTCACCTCCCGCTCGCCCGAACAGTTCCGCGAGCTGCTGCGCGCCGAACGCGTCACCGTGCTCAATCAGACGCCGTCAGCGTTCTACGGGCTCGTCGCCGCCGACCTGGCCACGCTCGAACCCACCGAATATGCCTTGCGCACAGTGATCTTCGGTGGCGAGGCGCTCGAACCCCAGCGTCTGGCCGGCTGGTTCGCCCGCTACCCGGACTCGCCCCGCATGGTGAACATGTACGGCATCACCGAGACCACCGTGCACGCCTCCTACCGGGAGATCACCCCGAACACGGGCTCCGCCAGCGTGATCGGTGGCGCCATCGCGGGACTGACAGTGCGCGTGCTGGATTCGCGTCTGCGCCCCGTTCCGGTCGGCGTGCCCGGCGAGATCTACGTCTCCGGACCGCAGTTGGCGCGCGGCTACCTGGGGCGGCCCGACCTGACCGCGAGCCGCTTCGTCGCCGACCCCTACGGGCCCGCCGGATCCGTCGCCTACCGCTCGGGCGACCTCGCCCGCTGGACGGTAGCGCCGGACGATCCCGCGTCGCCGACTTCGGCAGCCGCCGAACTCGAATACCTGGGCCGTGCCGACCAGCAGGTGAATCTGCGCGGCTTCCGCGTCGAGCTCGGCGAGATCGAGGCCGCGCTGCTGCGCAGTTCGGTGGCCCCGCGCGAAGTGGCGGTCCTCGTCCGTACCGACCTGGTCGACGAGCCGCGGATCGTGGCCTATCTGGTCGCGGACTCGACCCACGTCGACACCGCCGACCTGCGCAATGAACTGGCGCGGACCCTGCCCGAGCACATGCTCCCGGCCGCCGTGGTGCTGGTCGACCGCATTCCGCTCACGGTCAACGGCAAGCTCGACCGTGCCGCACTCCCGGCACCCGTCTTCGAGACCACCGCCTACCGCAAGCCCGCCACGATCACCGAGCAGATCATCGCCGACGTCTACACCGAGGTCCTCGGCCGTACCGACGGGCAGCCGGTCGGCGCCGACGACGACTTCTTCGCCCTCGGCGGCAGCTCTCTGCTGGCAGCCAAGGCCGTCGCCCGCATCGGTGCCGCCCTCGACCGGCGCGTCGGTGTGCGGACCCTGTTCGAGACGCCGCGCGTCGCCGAGTTGGCCGCCGCCGTCGACGCTCAGTCCGAGGTCGATCGGCCCGCGCTGGTGGGCCGGGCCCGTCCCGAGTTCCTTCCGCTGTCCCCGGCTCAGCAGCGGATGTGGTTCCTCAACCGCTTCGACGGCGCGTCGGTGGCCTACAACATCCCGTTCGCGCTGCGCCTGAGCGGTGCGCTCGATACCGGTGCGTTGCAGGCCGCGATGTCTGACGTGGTCGCCCGGCACGAGTCGCTGCGCACCATGTACCCGGTGTCGCCGGCCACGGGGACCGATATCGACGGCACTCCGACGCAGTCGATCGTGGCTGCCGCCGACGCCGTGGTGTCGCTGGAACCGATCGCGGTCGCCGACGCGGACCTGCCCGCGGCGATTCGCGAACTGGCCGAGACCACCTTCGACGTCACCACCGAGATTCCGGTGCGCATGCGGCTGTTCCAGGTGGCCGACACCGAATTCGTGCTGACCGCCGTCATGCACCACATCGCCGCCGACGGCTCGTCAGTCGCGCCCTTCGTGACCGACCTGATGCGGGCCTACACCGCCCGGCTCGCCGATGCCGCACCCGGTTGGGCGCCGCCCGCCGTGCAGTTCGCCGACTACGCCCTGTGGCAACGCGACCTGCTCGGTGACGAGTCCGATCCGGAATCCGTTGCCGCCCAGCAGGTTCGCTACTGGCAGACCCAGCTCGTCGGACTGCCCGATCAGCTGACCCTGCCGACCGACCGGCCACGCCCCGCCCGCCAGAGCCTGCGCGGCGACAAGGTGAGCTTCACCGTCGACGCCGATCTACACGCCGCGCTGATCGCCCTCGGGCGCGGCAACGGCGCCACGCTGTTCATGGTGGTCCACGCGGCCTTCGCGGCCCTGCTGGCCAGAGTTTCCGGCACCGCCGATATCGCCGTCGGCACCCCGAACGCGGGACGCGGCGAAGCCGAACTCGACGAGGTCATCGGTATGTTCGTCAACACCCTCGTGCTGCGCACCCAGGTCGCGGGCGACGCCGCGTTCACCGATGTGCTCGCCGCGGCACGCACCACCGATATCGCCGCCTTCTCGCACGCCGACGTGCCGTTCGAACGGTTGGTCGAGGTGCTCAACCCGGCTCGATCCACCGCAAGGCACCCGCTGTTCCAGGTCGGCTATTCGTTCCAGAACCACGAGCGTGGTCAGCTGGAACTGCCCGGCCTGACCGTCTCGAACATCGAATTCGACTCCGGCGTAGCACAGTTCGACCTGCACCTGTTCGCCCTCGACAACTACACCGCCGACGGCTCTCCGGCCGGCATCGAGATGGCCCTCGGCTATGCCACCGATCTGTTCGACGCCGCAACCGCCGAACGCTTCGTCAGTCAGCTGCGCCGGGTGCTCGAATCCGTCACCACTACACCGGATGTCGTCGTCGGCGACCTCGATGTGCTCGGCGCCGACCGCACCCTGATCCTCGAGACGTGGAACGACACCGCACATCCGGTCGAGTCGACCACCCTCGCCGAACTGGTTGCCCGCCAAGCACACCGAACCCCGGCCGCGCTCGCGCTGGTAGACGACGAGACCGGCGAATCCCTGGACTACGCCACCTTCGATGCCCAGATCAATCGTGTCGCTCGGCTCCTGATCGCCGAGGGCGTCGGCCCGGAACGCACCGTCGTGCTGGCCATGCGCCGGGGTATCGACCTCGTGATCGCCATGCACGCCGTGGTCCGGGCGGGCGGCGCGTACGTGCCGATCGACCCCGATCACCCCGTCGACCGCATCGCCGACATCGTCGCCACCGCGGCACCGCTGTGCGTGCTCACCACCGCGGTCGACGGTCTCCCGATCTCCGTCGACGTCCCCGTCTTCGAGCTGGATCACCGCGCCCTGCAAGATCTCTCGACCGAACCGGTCACCGATGTCGAGCGCATCGCCCCGCTGCGTCCGGAACACCCCGCGTACATCATCTTCACCTCGGGCTCCACCGGTCGCCCCAAGGGCGTAGCCGTCCCGCATGCCGCGATCGTCAACCAGCTCGCCTGGCTGCACGACCGCTTCGCCATGACCACCACCGATCGCGTCCTCCTGAAAACCCCTGCCACCTTCGACCTCTCGGTATGGGAGTTCTGGTCGCCCCTGAGCTCCGGCGGCGCCCTGATCGTCACCCGCCCCGGCGAAGAGCGTGACCCGGATCGGCTGCGCACCACCATGACCCGGCACGGCGTCACGGTCCTGCACGCGGTGCCGTCACTCGTCGGCATGCTCCTGACCACCGAAACCGAACTCCCGGTGTCGCTGCGCGCCGTCCTCGCCATCGGCGAGGCACTGCCCGCCGCCACCGCTACCCAGTTCCGTGCCGGCGGCACCGCCGCCGCCCTACACAACCTGTACGGCCCGACCGAGGCCGCCGTCTCGATCACCGAATACGAAGTAGCCCGTGACCCGTCGCACGTCGTTCCGATCGGCACCCCGGCGTGGAACAGCGCCGTCTACGTTCTCGACGCGCGTCTACGGCCGGTCCCGATCGGCGTAGCAGGCGAGCTCTACCTGGCAGGCGATCAACTCGCCCGCGGCTACCACGGCCGCCGCGCGCTCACCGCCGACCGCTTCGTCGCCAACCCCTTCGCCACCAGGGCAGGTGCGTCGCTCGGATCGCGGATGTACCGCACCGGCGACATCGTGCGGTGGCGTGCCGACGGCACCCTCGAGTACCTCGAACGAGCGGACTTCCAAGTCAAGATCGGTGGCTTCCGCATCGAACTCGGTGAGGTCGAGACAGCCCTGCTGCGCTGCGCCGATGTGCGGGCCGCGGTCGCCGTTGCCAAGACCGACGAGCGTGCGGGGGCGCGGCTGATCGCCTACGCGGCGGTCGCCGACCTGACCCCGGGCGACGAACAATCCGTCGCGGCCCGACTGCGCGGCGAACTCGCCGCGAGCCTGCCCGCCTACATGGTTCCCGCCGCGCTGGTGGTGCTCGACGCGCTGCCGCTCAACGCCAACGGCAAGGTCGACCGGGCCGACCTGCCCGAACCGGAGTTCGCCGAGGCGGCCTTCCGCGCCCCGGTCACCGAGGTCGAACAACTTGTCGCCCGGACTTTCGCCGAGGTGATCGGCTGCCCGACCGCCGGACTCGACGACGACTTCTTCGCTCTCGGCGGCAACTCGCTGATGGCCACCCGGCTGGCCGCGCGTCTCGGCGCCGCGCTCAGCATCCGAGTCCCGGTAGCAGCGGTCTTCGATGCCCCGACGGTGGCCGCACTGGCCGAACACCTCGCGACCGCCGATCGCACCGCCGCCCGCCCGCCGTTGACCAAACGCACCGGCGAAGGTCCCGCGGTCCTCTCGCCCGCGCAGCAACGCATGTGGGTCCTGCACCAACTGTCTCCGCAGTCCTCGGCCTATCACATCCCGGCCGCCATCCGCCTGACCGGAAACCTGGACCTGCCGGCCCTACAAGCGGCGATCGCCGACCTCCTGGCCCGCCACGACACCCTGCGCACCCGCTACCCGGACACCGCAGCCGGTCCCGTGCAACAGGTGATGCCCGCCTGGTCCGCGGCCGTCGACCTCGCCCCGATCCCGGTCGCGCCCGCCGATGTCGAAACCCGAATCGCGGCACTGGTCGCGCAGCCCTTCGACATCACGGCCGCGCCCCCGATCAGAGTCGCCCTCTACCGCCTCGCCGACAACGATCACGTCCTCGTCGTGGTGGTGCACCACATCAGTGCCGACGGCTACTCGATCGACCCGCTCACCCGAGACCTGGTGCGCGCCTACGTCGATCGCAGCCAAGGGCGTGAACCCGGCTGGAGCCCGCTGGAAATCCAGTACGGCGACTTCAGCGCCTGGCAACGAGAGTTGCTCGGCACCGAGGCCGACCCCGACAGTGTGTTCACCCAGCAGCTCACCTACTGGACCCGCGAACTCGCGGGCGCACCCGAACTGCTGGCGCTGCCGACGGACCGCCCGCGCGCGGCCCGGCGTGACATGCGCGGCGCGACGCTCGAATTCGAGATCGATGCCGAGCTCACCCGCAGCCTCGACCAGGTAGCTCGCGCCAACGGGACCACCCTGTTCACTGTGGTTCACAGCGCCCTGGCCGTTCTGCTCGCCAAACAATCCGGCAGCGCCGACATCACCATCGGCGCCCCGGTATCCGGTCGCGGCGCTCGCGAACTCGACGATCTCGTCGGCATGTTCGTCAACACCGTCGCCCTGCGCACCGAGGTCGACTCACGCGCGCCGTTCACCGATCTGCTGGCCCAGGCCAAGCGACGCGACCTGGCCGCCCTCTCCCACTCCGACGTCCCGTTCGAGCAGGTGGTCGATGCCATGGGGCGCACGCGGACCGGCGCCTACACCCCGCTGTTCCAGGTGATGCTGACCTTCCAGAACATGCCGCCGGGCGGTATCGACCTACCGGACCTACACGTTCGAACGTTGGACCCCGGCCTGACGGAAGCCAAGTTCGACCTCCACCTCACCGCCCTGCAGCGCTACGCGGACAACGGCGACCTGGACGGTCTCGATGTCCACTTCGGCTACGCCATCGACCTTTTCGACGCGTCGACAGTCGAAGCGCTGGCCGAACGGTTCCGCAAAATCCTCGCCGCCGTCGCCGCCGATCCCGCCGTGGCGGTGCGCGCCATCGACATGCGCACCGACGCCGAAAAGACCCCACCACCGAGCACCTACACCATCGCCGATCTTCCGGGCCTCGTCGGCTCGGCGGCTCGGCTCGCGCCGGCGACCGTGGCATTCGCCCACGGCGAGCACGCCATCTCCTACGGAGCACTCGACGCCAAACTCACCGCGGTGAGCAGGGCGATGGGCGCGAAGATGAAACCTGAAGCGTTGGTGAACGTCGCGCTGGCCGGCCTCGTGCCAGGCGTGCTCGCCGCACTCGGCGCGGTCGGTCTGTCTTCCACTCTGCAAACACTGGTGACCGATGCTGCCGCGGTAATCGCCGGGGCGGGGTCGGCTGACGACTCGGAAGGACAACTCTGATGTCGCACACGGATTCGGTCACGACCGCCGCCACCCTCGCCGCGCTCCTGCGTGACCTGGACGGCGACCGGCCGCGTGACCCGGCGACCCTGCTCGCCGCCTTCTCCACCTGCGCCGATAGCCAACCCGACATCCTCGCGGTGCGCGACGGCGAAATCGGCCTCACCTACGGCGAACTAGCCGAGCGTGTCGATGCCTTGGCCGCGGCTCTCATCGAACACGGCGTCGGCCCCGAGACCACCGTCGCGGTGTCGCTACCGCGCTCGGCGGAACTCGTTGTCGCCGTGCACGCGGTGCTCGCCGCGGGCGGTGCCTTCGTTCTGCTCGACCCCGCTACCCCCGCGGAAGTGCAAAGCCGCACCTCGGCGCTGGCCGCGCCGATGCTCGTCCTCACAAGCGCCCGCACGCGGCACCCGGCCGGGTTCCCGGTTCTGTACACCGACGCCACCGTCGAGATCACTCCCGACGAGCTACCAGGGCCTACCGCGGACAACCCGGCCTATCTCGTCGTCGACATCGCCGCATCGACCGCGGTCGTCGTCGGACATCGCGCGGCACAGGCGAATTCGAGCTGGCGCCAGCGCCTCTGCGGTATCGGCGCCGGTGATTCCGTGCTCTGGCACGCACCGCTGACCGGACAGGCCGCGGTAGGGGAGATGCTGCTCGCCCTGCAAACCGGTGCCACGCTGGTGGTCTCGCCGTCGGAAGTGCTCGCCGACGCGATCTCCCGAACAGGCGTGACCACAGCATGTCTCGACCACGCCGAGCTGGCCGAACTGGCGGCGCTGCCCGATGCCGAGGAACGCCTCGACTCGCTGCGCGTGGTGCTCGGCTCCGGTGGGTCATTGCTCGCGAAAACCGCTGCTGCCTTGCGCTCGGTGAGCGGAGCGACCCTGTGGCATGTGTACGGCAGGCCCGAAACCGCGGGCGAGTTCGTCGCGCACGAGGTGACCGGGGCCGATCTGGAGGTGGTCCCGTTCGGATCGGCCGCCGACGACGTCGAACTGCTGATCCTCGACGAGCACCTGTGCCCCGTCGCCGACGGTGAGATCGGCGAACTCTACGTCTCCGGTGTGCAATTGGCGCGCGGTTACGTCGGCAGGCAGGCCACCGCCGCGACCTTCCTGGCCAACCCCATCGGCCCGGTGGACGACCGCATGTTCGCCACCGGCGACCTGGTGCGGCGCAGGCCGCCGGGCGATGCCTGGACCGCCGAGATCGAATTCGTCGGCCGCATCGACGACGGGCACTATTCCGGTGCGGTGGGACTGCCGGGCGAGCTCCTACTCGACGAATTCGAAGCGCAGTCCGCCGCGACCCCTTTCGACCCGGCCGTCGTCCATGCGCCGAGCGACGGCCCGACATCGATCATCACCTACGGTGACCTCGACCGGCGCACCAACCAACTGGCCCGGCATCTGTCCGCCCTCGGTATCGGACCCGAATCCGCTGTGCTCGTGGATGTTCCACGTTCCATCGAGTTCGTGGTCGCCGCCTACGCGGTGCTCAAGGCCGGTGGCACCGTGGTGCCGATCGACACCGCGAACCCCCTGATCCCACCGGTCGTCAACCCCGCACTGGCCCTGACCGTCGCGGCCCGCGAACACCTCGGGGCCTACGACATCCCGACGGTCACGGTCGACCGGGTCGCGCTGTCGGCCTACTCCAGCGAACCGATCGCCCGCGGCGAACATCGCGCCCCGATCCTGCCGCAGCACTCCGCCCTCGTGCTGTTTCCGCCCGGCTCGACCCACAGCGTCACCATCAGCCACGCGGCCGCGGTCCACCGGGTGACCGCCATGCAGGCCCGCCACCAGCTCTCCACTCGCGACGTCTACCTGCACCAGGCCCACACCGGCGACGCCACCGCCTGGCACGGCTACCTGCTACCTCTTCGCGTCGGCGCGACCGTAGTCCTCACCGAGCCGCCCGACCCCTCCCGGTTAGCCACCCTCATCACCGCCTACGGCGTCACCACCACCGACTTCACCCCGCACTTCGCGCCCGCCCACCCCACCCACAGCGACCGCCTGTTCCGCACCAGCGAGCTCGCCCACCACGACATCGAAGGCACCCCATCAGCATTAGCCCATCTGGGCACTCTCCTCGGAAAGGCCACCCCGTGACCAACCCGTTCGACGACGACAACGCCCAGTTCTACGTTCTGGTCAACACCGAGGGTGAACACTCCCTCTGGCCCACCTTCGCCGCCGTCCCCGGCGGCTGGTCGGTAGCCTTCGGCGCCGCCCCCCGAACCTCCTGCCTGCACTACGTGGAATCCCACTGGCTCGACATGCGCCCCAACTCCCTCATCGCCGCCATGTCCAACAAGCCCTGATCTGTCAGACGGTCGAGCTAGCTTCTCCCCATGGGACTTACCGTAGGGACCGGGGGACTGGCCTATGCCGTGGAAGACGGCAGTGACCCGGAAAATCTCGACAGGCTGAGAGATCAGTTGCGTGCGCTCAACGAATTGCTGGTGCGGGAGGGGCTACCCCCTCACGACGAGCCGAGGGTCGCGGGCTCAGCAGTGGACCGCGCTCGGATATCGGGCGTGCCCTACTCTTTCGTGCACTCGCTGCGCCGCGCGTATGCCCTGGCGCGCGAATACCCCGAGCAGCCGCTGACTCCCGTTGCCGAGGGTGAGCGGGCTTCGGATGATCCAGTCATCAACGTGGTCGGATCCACCTTCGACTCCCACCTCGTCTGCCACTCGGATTGCGAAGGGCTCTACGTTCCCGTCGAATTCGACGAAGTTCTCTTCGTCGGCGACGGGGTCGACATCGCCGGTGGCATGGTCGGGTCGAGCATGGCGCTGATGCGCGAACTAGCCTATGTCGCACCGTATTTGGGTATCAGGCTGGTCGAGAGTGAACTCTCCGATGCCGAGCTCGCCCGGATCCGGGCAGTGCTGGACAGCAACAACAACGCGGAGCACCCGTTCTACCGGGAGTTGAACACCTGGCTGTTGTTCTTCGAGGCCGCCAGGGTTTCGATCAAGAACGGCACCGTCATCGAATTCGGGTGAATCCGGACCTAATCGTCGACGCGGGTCATCGGTGGTGGCTGCCACTTCCCTTCGCGCGCAGCCTCCTTGGGTACGTAGAGGCGCAGAGTCAGGGAGAAAACGCCGGTCGAGGGAATGGGGAGCCAGTTGCCCGTGGGGACGGCGGGGCGTGGGTCCTGTTGTTGGACAGTCAGTTCCACGGAGCCGTCGGGGGCGCGGACAACGGCGGGGAAGTGGCCGACCGAGTGGATCTTGTCGGGGTTGGGGACCAGGAAGCCGTGGGTGTCGTAGGCGGTGATCGTGGCGAAGGCGTCGACCGGGGGCCATTGGCCAGGTTCGAAGCGGATTCGGTAGCGCAGGGCTTCGCCTCGGTCGTCGGTGGCGGGCGCGTCCAGGTTCGCGTAGAGGACGTCGCGGATGGGGGCGAGGCCGGGCGAGAGCCTGGTGTTGGCCGCGCGGCGTAGGTAGTCGGTGCCGTAGGTGCCGCCCAGGTCGATGGGAATTTCCCAGCCGTTGACCCGGCGGGCGGTGGGGTCTTGCCAGTCGGCGATGCGGCGCTGGGCCTGGCGGACCGCTTCGTCGAGGACGTCGGCCGGAAGGTTGTCGACTACTCCGCCGGGCTGGATGTCGACCGTGGCCAGCTCGGTCATCAGCGGTGCGTCGTCGGGGGTGGGGGGATCGGCGATCATCAGCCGACAGACGCGGTTGAGATAGGTGCGGCCGTCCAGTGCCGCAATCCGTTTCGTCGGGGGTTCCGGCCCACGGTCGATCGGGTGGACGCGGCTGACCGTGCTGTCGAGTTCACCGCGGTTCCAGGCGCTCAGCGGGATCAGTTTCATCCGCTGCTGCCACTGGTTGACCTTCGGCGCGTCCTCGGTGCCGTTGATCTGGATCCGCCCGACGATCGTGCACAGCTCCGACGGCATCCGCAGCCGTGTCATTCCCGCAGGCAGCTCGCCCGTCCACTGCGGGCCGGTGAGGAGATAGGTGAAGGGCGGACCGTCGGCGTTCACGGCGGTCCGCGGATTCTTGCTGGTCAGGTCGTGCACGGTATTGCCCCACCCGTCGAGCAACTGGAAAAGCCAGAACCGGTCGGGCTCCGCCCCGGGAATCTGCAACACCATCGGCTCATCGGTCAGGTCCAGCCACGCCTGCGTGTAGACCATGTCGTTGCTGAGTCTGGCCACGCCGCGGTCGTAGGGATCGGGCAGCACGCTGTGATCGAGGCTGTTGGTCGGACCACTGGCCGCCCGCATCACGTCCATCATGATCAACGGATAACCGAAGATGTAGGCGTCGATCGCCAGGGCGAGCACATCCGGGCGACCGGTGGTGCGGACCGGCCAGGACGTCGGTTCGTCGCCACATGCGGGCAACACCGCTCCCACCGCGACCGCGGCACCGAGCCCCAGCAACGATCGCCTGGTCAGCGCGCTCGCGCGGGGATCCATGCACGCTCCGTTCGACGGCCTGATCGCCGAGCGTAGGCCGAATCGAGAACGGTCTGCCTCATACGCGACGGGTGAATTGCCTCAACCGAGCAGCACCCGCCGCATCAGGAACCCCACCCTGGCCCGGCCCGCGATCGGGTCGTCGCCGAACCGCTGACCGAGGTCGATGACCATGGCGAACGCCGCGTGCACCAGGAATCTCGCCTCGGCCGCGGAAAGCTCCGGCCGCATCTCGCGCACCAGCCGCGCCCACTCCTGCACGCTCAACCGCTGGATATTGCGCAGGACGGCACGCTCCTCGGCGGGTACGTGCCCGAACTCGGCGTAATAGACGACGGCGAGCGCTCGCTCGTTGAACGTGTCGGCCACGAACTGATCGACCAGCACGCCCAGCGCCGCGCCGCTGTCGGACGTGCTCGCGACCGCGGGCCCGATCGCCCCGGACACCCGGTCCGCCGCCCGCCGGAACGCGGCGGCGAGGATATCGCTCTTGCCGCGATAGAACCGATACACCGCCGACGCCGCCGACAATCCCGCCGCCGAGGCGATGTCCTCCACGCTGACATTGGGATAGCCACGTTTGTGGAAGAGGTCCACCGCTTTACGAAGCAGCAGTTCGTGTTTGAACGAATCCGGAATCTCGGCGCGGGCGCCCTGCTCCGAAACGGTTGCCGCGGGCGGCAATTCCCTGTCGGTCAGTGCCATGCAGGCCGCACCGAGCAACCTGTTCAGCGTGCGAACGGGCAGAGCCGCGTGGTGATCGGCGACGCTGGTGATCACACCGAGAACCGCCGTGGAGACCATGCGCCGCTCAGCCGTGGTCAATTCGGGTCGCAGGTCCGCCAACTGTTCGTCGAGCGCGACCAGCACCGACTCCTGCTGCTCGTCGAGCACCACTCGATCGGTCGGTTCGAGGTAGCGGCCCTCCCACCGCACCAGCCGCACCGTCGCCCGATTCTCCACGGTCGCGCCGATCAGCCCGGTCAGCATGTGCCGCAACCGTTGCGCCGCGGGCAGCGTGTCCTCGGCCGACACCACGATCGACGCGGTGAACGCCTGCCCGACCCGAAGTAACTCCTCCCGGAACAACGCGTACTTGCTGGGGTAGTGCCGGTACAGCGCGGCCGAGCTGATCCCCAGCCCGGACGCGATGTCCTCCATGCTCACCCCGTGATACCCCGCGGCCCCGAACGCCACCGCCGACGACGCCGCGATCTGCGCCCGACGATTCTTCGGCCTACGCCGCACTTCGGTCCCAGCTACCCCACGCGCCCCACGAGACTCGCTGACATTCATGCGAGAAGTGTATTAGGGCTTGTCGGGCGGGGTTATCCGGGCATACCAGTCGAGCAGTGCGGGGTCGTCGACGGCGCTGCGTTCGACCACGCGGGCGGGGTCGGCGCCCTGGAAGAGCTTCTTGATGGGGACTTCCAGTTTCTTGCCGGTTCGGGTGTGCGGGATGCCGGGGGCTTCGCGGATCTCGTCGGGGACGTGGCGGGGGGAGACCTCGGTGCGGATCGCCGTGGCGAGGCGGGTTTTCAGGTCTTCGGTGAGTTCCGCGCCGGGGGCGAGCAGCACGAACAGTGGCATCCAGTAGCCGCCGTCGGGTTGTTCGGCGCCGATCACCAGGGCCTCGGCGATCTCGGGGAACTGTTCGACGACCTGGTAGATGTCGGCGCTGCCCATCCGGATGCCGTGGCGGTTGAGGGTGGAATCGGAGCGGCCGTGCACGACGATGCTGCCGTGTTCGGTCAGGGTGATCCAGTCGCCGTGGCGCCATACGCCGGGGAAGGTGTCGAAATAGGCCGCGTGGTAGCGCTTTCCGTCGTCGTCGCGCCAGAAGCTGACCGGCATGGACGGCATGGGTGCGGTGACCACCAGCTCGCCGACCTCGCCGCGCACGGGCAGGCCCTGCTCGTCGAAGGCGTCGAGGGCGACGCCGAGATACGGCGCCGACAGCTCACCCGGCCAGACCGGCACGGTCGGCACGCCGCCGACGAACGCCGACACCACGTCGGTACCGCCGCTGATCGAGTTCACCTGAACATGCTCGCCCGCATTCTCGTTCAACCACAGTGCGCTCGACACCGGCAGCGAGGAACCGGTGATGCCGACCGAGCGCAGGGCCGACAGGTCGTGATCGGCGCGCGGCACGGAACCCGCCTTGATGCACCCGAGAACGTATCCGGGACTCGTTCCGAACACGGTGGCGCCCACCTGGGCCGCTAGGCGCCACAGCGCATCCGGTCCGCCCGCGGTCGGGCTGCCGTCGTAGGTGACGATGGTGGAACCGGTCAGCAGCCCGGCCACCTGGAAGTTCCACATCATCCAGCTCGGGCTGGTGTACCAGAAGAACGTGTCCTCGGGGCCCATGTTCGATTGCAGCGCTACGGCTTTCAGGTGCTCGAGCAGCACGCCGCCGTGTCCGTGGACGATGCCTTTGGGCAATCCGGTGGTGCCGGAGGAGAACACGATCCACAACGGGTGATCGAAATCGACAGGGACAGTCTCGATCACGCCGAGTCCGGCGTCGGCGATCGCGTCCGTCCAGGACAGTGTGTCGGAGACCTCGAGTTCGAGCTGAGAGACGACGACGGTGGCGCGCAAGCTGGGCAGCCCGTCGCGCAAGGCCGCGATGTCGGCCCGCTTGTCGTGCTCCTTGCCACCGAAACGGTAGCCGTCGGCGGTGACCAGCACCGTCGGTTCGAGTTGGCCGAGCCGGTCGAGCGCGGCCTTGGCGGAGTAGTCCTGACCGCAGGCACTCCACACCGCGCCGATGCTCGCGGTGGCGAGGAACGCGACGATCGCTTCCGGAATATTGGGCAGGTAGCCGATCACCCGATCGCCCGCTTCGACACCCTGCTCACGCAAGGTGCGCGCGAACACCGTGACCTGCTCGATCAATTCCGACCAGGAAACCTCCCTCGGCTCGGCGTCCTCGTGCAGGGCGATCACCGCCGGGCGGCCGAACTGGGCCATCCGGATGACCTGGTCGACGTAGTTCAGCCGGGTGCCGGGAAACCACTGCGCGCCCGGCATCTCCCGCGAGCCGAGGACCTCACCGGCGGTCTCGCCGAGTTCGAAATAGTCCCACACCGCCTGCCAGAAACCGGCGATGTCGTCCACCGACCATCGCCACAGTGCCTGGTAGTCGGGGTATTCCTCGCCGGTTCGCGCGGTGACGAAGGCGGCGAAGTCGGTGATTCGGGCCGACGCGACGTCGTGTGCGTTCGGTACCCACTGCGGTTGCACCGGATGTCCTCCTCGGACTGGACTACTTCGGGTATCGGGGAGTGGTTACCCGATGTTCAGCCGGGCACGCCCGCGCGCCGGACTATCTGTTCGGCGTGCCGCAGCACCGGAGCGTCGACCATACGACCCTCGAACGCGAAGACGCCACGGTGGTCGGGCACCGCCGCCAGCACCCGGTGCGCCCAGTCGAGCTCGGCGGGGTCGGGCGCGTAGCCCGCGCGGATCACGGCGACCTGACTCGGATGGATGGCGACCTTGACGTCGAAGCCGACGGCGACGGCATCGCTCGTCTCCGCGGCGAGACCGCCGAGATCCTTGATGTCCAAGTACACCGAGTCCAGCGCGAAGCGGCCGAATGCCTTGGCCGCCAGCAGGGTCGACGAGCGCACGTGGCGGGCGACCTCCCGATAGCCGCCCTCGGCGTGCCTGCTCGAGTTGCCGCCGAGTCCGGCGACCAGATCCTCGGCACCCCACATCACGCCGATGGCGTTGTCGGCCTGTACCGACTCGGTGACTCGCACCGCGCCGAGCGGCGATTCGACCAGCACGATCACCTCGTAGCCCGCGAGGCTTCGAACCTGTTCGGCCGATTCGCATTTGGGCAGCATCACCCGGCGGTAGGCGGTCTGGGCGAGGATCGCCAGATCGGCCGCGTAGTCGTCGGTGTCCGCCGCGTTGACGCGAATCACGGTGTGCTGCGGGTCGAGTGGGGTGTCGATCAGCGCCTGCCTGGCCGCGGCCTTGTCACCCGCCGCGACGCCGTCCTCGAGATCGAGGATCACCACATCGGCCACCGCGGCGGCCTTCGCGAAGCGTTCGGGGCGATCAGCGGGGCAGAACAGCCACGCGGGACCACTCGGCTGCCAGCTCATACTGCGTCCTCTCGACGGGTGCCATGCGTGGGGCGGTCGCTCATGCTGTCGGCGCCTTGCGGACCAACGTCTTGCGTACCGCCGTTGCCACGATCACGCCGTGCTGGTTGCGTGCGGTGTGCGCCAGGCTGACGATGCCCTCGCCGGGACGGCTCTTGGATTCCCGCTTGTCGGTGACCATCGTCTCGGCGTACATGGTGTCGCCGTGGAACAGCGGCGCGGGCGTGGTCATCTCGGAGAAGCCGAGGTTGCCGACCAGCGTGCCCTGGGTGAGCTGGGCGACGGAGAGCCCGACCAGGGTCGAGAGGGTGAACATCGAGTTCACCAAGCGCTGGTTGAACGGCGGCTGCGCGTCGGCGAAGGCCGCATCCAGGTGCAGGGCCTGGGTGTTCATGGTGAGCGTGGTGAACAGGACATTGTCGGCCTCGGTGATGGTGCGGCCGGGTCGGTGCTCGTAGATCGTGCCGATCTCGAACTCCTCGAACCACAGGCCACGCTGGACCACCCGGCGTTCCTCGGTGCTCGATGGCGCCTGCTCTCGAGGCCCTGCGTGGTCACGCTCCGCTGCCGCCTCCGGGCCGCCGTGATCAGGCGCGTTCACAGACCCAGCTCCCTTGCGATCAGCATCAGCTGAACCTCCGTGGTGCCCTCGCCGATTTCCAGGATCTTGCTGTCACGGTAGTGCCTCGACACCGGGTACTCGTTCATGAACCCGTTGCCGCCGAAGATCTGGGTGGCGTCGCGGGCGTTGTCCATCGCCGCCTCGCTGGCGACCATCTTCGCGATCGACGCCGCCTTCTTGAACGGTTTGCCGGCCAGCATCAACGCGGCGGCGTCGTAGTAGGCGGTGCGCGCGACATGGGCCCGCGCCTCCATCCGGGCGATCTTGAACGCGATGGCCTGATTGCGGCCGATCGCCTGCCCGAATGCCTGACGTTCGCCCGCGTAGCGCACGCTCTCGTCCACACAGCCCTGCGCGGCGCCGACGGCGAGCGCGGCGATGGCGATGCGGCCCTCGTCGAGGATGCGCAGGAAGTTGGCGTAGCCGCGACCGCGCTCGCCGAGCAGATTCTCCTGCGGCACCCGCACATCGGTGAAGCTCAGCGGGTGGGTATCGGAAGCGTTCCAGCCGACCTTGTTGTAGGCGGGCTCGGCCACGAAACCCGGCGTGGAGGTCGGCACCAGAATGGTGGAGATCTCCTTCTTGCCCCCGGACTGCCCGGTGACCGCGGTGACGGTGACCAGCCGGGTGATGTCGGTGCCGGAGTTGGTGATGAACTGCTTGCTGCCGTTGATCACCCAGCTCTCGCCGTCCTGCACGGCGGTGGTCCTTGTACCGCCCGCGTCGCTGCCCGCGTCGGGTTCGGTGAGCCCGAAGCCCGCCAGCGCCTGCCCGCTGGTGAGCTGCGGCAGCCATTCGGTGCGCTGCTTGTCGTTGCCGAAGCGGTAGATCGGCATGGCGCCCAGCGACACGCCCGCCTCCAGGGTGATCGCCACGCTCTGGTCGATCTTGCCGAGTTCCTCGAGCGCCAGGCACAGGGCGAAGTAGTCGCCGCCCATGCCGCCGAACTCCTCGGGGAACGGCAGGCCGAACAGTCCCATCTCGGCCATGCCCGCCACGACCTCGTACGGAAAGCTGTGTTCGGCATCGTGTTTCGCCGACACCGGCGCAACGACCTGGTTGGCGAAGTCGCGCACGGTCAGCGCGAGTTGGCGATATTCCTCGGGCAGCGAACCGGAGGACAGGTAGTCGGTCATGCGAGGGATCCTTCGCGCTCGGTTTCGGGGGTTTCTGCTGCGGCGCTATCGGCCGCGACGGTTTCTGCGGGATGGGCGACGACGCGCACCAGTACCTGGTCGAGCTTCACCTGGGCGCCAGGCGCGGCGAGCACCTCCACCGTGCCTGCCACCGGCGCGGTGAGCGCGTGCTCCATCTTCATGGCCTCGATGACGATCACCGGATCACCGACAGCGACGGTCGCGCCGTTCTCGACCGGCGTGGCGATCACCGAACCCGGCATGGGACTGCGGATCTCGGCGTCACCGACATGGGCGACATCGCCACGCACGCTCGCCTCGGCGACCTCGCGCAGAACGGCGAGGGCGCCGTCGTGGCTCACCCACAGCTGACCGTCGGCCTCGGCGATGCGGTAGGTGCGACGCAGTCCGTCGAGAGTCGCCGCGAGACCCTCGGCAGTGACACTGGCGGTGAGCGTGTGCGGCGCGAGTTCGGTCGATGTCGACACCTCGGCCCCCGGCTCGTCGAGCCACACCGTCGCCGAAGCCGGTGTGCCCGCGATGAAAACGTGGCGCACCTGCTCGCCCGCGGACAGTCTGATCGAGGTCGGGGCGGGTGTGCCGAGGCGCCATCCCGAGGGGGTCGCCCAGGGATCGCCACCGGTGGCGGGCCAGCGTCGCAACCAGTGATGAGCTGCGGCGGCGATGAATTCGGCATCGGTGACCTCGGCGGTCACGAAGTCGGCGACGCGCCGGTCCAGCAGCGCGGTGTCGAGACGACCCGCCTGCACGTCGTCGTCGGCGAGCAGGAACCGTAGGAACTCGATATTGCTCGTCACGCCGAGCAGCACAGTCTGTTCCAGTGCCCGGTCCAGCGCGGCGAGTGCTTCGGCGCGAGTGTTGCCCCGCGCGATCACCTTCGACAGCATCGGGTCGTAATCGCTACCGACCACGGTGCCCACCGACAGGCCCGAATCCACCCGCACGCCAGCGCCTTCGGGCTCCGACAGCGCGAGCACGGTGCCGCCGGTCGGCAGGAACCCGCGGCCCGGGTCCTCCGCGTAGACGCGTGCCTCGATAGCGTGCCCGACGAGGTCGATCTCGTCCTGGGTGCGCGCCAGCTTCTGGCCCGCGGCCACCCGCACCTGGCACTCCACCAGATCGACGCCGGTGACCAGCTCGGTCACCGGATGTTCCACCTGCAGGCGGGTATTCATCTCCATGAAGAAGAACTCGTCCGGCTGGTCGGCCGAGACGATGAACTCCACGGTGCCCGCGCCCACATAGTCCACGCTGCGGGCGGTATTGCAGGCGGCGGTGCCGATCCGCGCTCTGGTCTGCGCGTCCAGCAGTGGTGACGGCGCTTCCTCGATCACCTTCTGGTGCCTGCGCTGCAAGCTGCACTCGCGCTCGCCCAGGTGCACCACATTGCCGAACTTGTCGGCCAGGACCTGCACCTCGATGTGACGGGGCCGGTTGACGAACCGTTCGAGGAACAGGGTGTCGTCGCCGAAGGCCGCACCGGCTTCGCGTCGGGCGCTCACCAGCGCGGCGGGCAGATCGGCGGGGTCGGCGACTCGGCGCATGCCCTTGCCGCCGCCACCGGCGGAGGGCTTCACGAGTACCGGATAGCCGATTTCTGTCGCGGCGGCGATCAGTTGGTCATCGGTCAGGCCGGGCTCGGCGATGCCGGGCACCACGGGAACCCCGAACGCCGTCACCGTCTTCTTCGCGGTGATCTTGTCGCCCATCACCTCGATCGCTTTGGCCGGCGGGCCGAGGAACACGATGCCCGCGTCGGACAGCGCCGCCGCGAAGGCCGAATTCTCCGACAGGAAGCCATATCCCGGATGCACAGCCTGCGCACCGGACCGAACGGCGGCGTCGACGACCTTCTCGATCGACAGGTAGCTCTCGCGTGCCGGCGCGGGCCCGAGCCGCACCGCGACATCGGCCTCACGCACATGGCGCGCGTCGGCGTCGGCGTCGCTGTAGACCGCGACCGAGCGAATGCCCATGGCGCGCAGCGTCTTGATCACTCGCACCGCGATCTCGCCACGGTTGGCGACCAGGACGGTGTCGAATTCGACGGGTTGGTTCTTGTTCAGCATGTGGCTCACATCCGGAAGACGCCGTAGGAAACGGGTTCGAGCGGCGCTTGCGCGCACACCGAAAGGGCAAGGCCGAGCGCAGTTCTGGTGTCGGCCGGGGCGATCACGCCGTCGTCCCAGATGCGTGCGGTCGCGTAGTAGGGGTTGCCCTGGGTCTCGTATTGCTCGCGGATCGGGGCTTTGAACGCCTCCTGATCCTCGGCCGACCACGGCTTGCCCGCGTTGTCGAGCTGATCGCCGCGCACCGTCGCCAGCACCGACGCGGCCTGTTCGCCACCCATTACCGAGATGCGCGCGTTGGGCCACATCCACAGGAAGCGAGGCGAATACGCGCGCCCGCACATGGAGTAGTTGCCCGCGCCGTAGGAGCCGCCGATCACGACCGTGAGCTTGGGCACCCGCGCGCACGCGACGGCGGTGACCATCTTCGCGCCGTGCTTGGCGATGCCGCCCGCCTCGTAGTCGCGCCCGACCATGAAGCCGGTGATGTTCTGCAGGAACAGCAGCGGGATCTTGCGCTTGTCGCACAGTTCGATGAAATGCGCGCCCTTCATGGCGGATTCGCTGAACAGCACGCCGTTGTTGGCGACGATGCCGACGGGATGGCCGTGGATACGCGCGAAGCCGGTGACCAGGGTCTTGCCGTATTCGGCCTTGAACTCCTGGAAGCCGCTCTCGCCGTCGACGATGCGGTCGATGACCTCGCGCACGTCATAGGGTGTGCGCGGATCGACGGGGACCACGTCGTAGAGCTCGTCCTCCGGCTTGGCGGGCGGGGTGCTCGGCAGTACCTCCCACGGCGCCTCGGGGCGCGGGCCGAGCGTGGCGACGATAGTGCGGACGATGCGCAGCGCGTCGCGGTCGTCGTCGGCCAGGTGGTCGGTGACGCCGGAGGTGCGCGAATGCAGCAGGCCGCCGCCGAGGTCCTCGGCGGTGACGATCTCGCCGGTCGCCGCCTTCACCAGCGGTGGGCCGCCGAGGAAGATGGTGCCCTGGTCACGCACGATGACGGCCTCGTCGGCCATCGCGGGCACATACGCGCCACCGGCGGTGCACGAACCCATCACCGCCGCGATCTGGGCGATGCCCTTGGCGCTCATGTTCGCCTGGTTGTAGAAGATGCGGCCGAAGTGCTCGCGGTCGGGAAACACCTCGTCCTGATGTGGCAGGAAGGCGCCGCCGGAGTCGACGAGGTACACGCAAGGCAGGTTGTTCTGCGCGGCCACCTCCTGTGCGCGCAGGTGCTTCTTCACCGAGATCGGGTAGTAGGTACCGCCCTTGACCGTGGCGTCGTTGGCCAGGATCAGACACTCGCGGCCCGCGATGCGGCCGATGCCCGCGATCACGCCCGCGCCGGGGCACTCGTCGCCGTACATGCCGTCGGCCGCCAGCGGGGACAGTTCGAGAAAGGGGCTGCCGGGGTCGAGCAACTGGTCGACGCGCTCGCGGGGGAGCAGCTTGCCCCTGGCCACGTGGCGTTCGCGGGACTTCTGCGGACCGCCGAGCGCGGCTGTGGCCAGCCGCTGCCGCAGATCCGCGACCAGGGCGCCGTGCGTATCCCGGTTGCTCGTCGCGGCCACGGTGCCGTCTTCGGTCTCGTGCGTAACCGTCATCGCGCCCATTCTCTCATTCGGTTAATCGCTAATAACTGAAATTCAGGTTAATCTTCACTAACCAAGTTGTCCAGAGGGGGCGGCCACAATGTCGACTAGCGAGCCTGTCCAGGTGACCCGGCGCGAGCAGCTCAAAGCTCAGCGTCGCGAACAGCTGCTCGCCGCGGGCGCCCGTCTCATCGCCGACCGCGGCTTCTTCGGCGTGCGTCTGGACGACCTCGGCGCGGCGGTCGGCATCAGCGGCCCCGCCGTCTACCGGCACTTCGCGAACAAAGAGGCGCTGCTGGTCGAACTCCTGGTCGGCATCAGTGAGCGCCTGCTCTCGGGCGGTCGCGCCGTCGTCGACGAATCGCCGTCGGCCGCCTCGGCGCTGACGGCCTTGGTCGACTTCCACCTCGACTTCGCCTTCGGTAATCCCGAACTCATCCGGATCCAGGACCGCGACCTCGACAATGTGCCCGCCAACGACCGCCGGATCCTGCGCCGCACCCAGCGCCAATACGTCGAGATCTGGGTGGGCGTCCTGCGCGAACTGAACCCCGGTCTCCCCGAGGAAGCCGCCCGTATTCAGGCCCACGCCGCCTTCGGCCTGATCAACTCCACCCCGCACAGCGCGTCGGCGGCGAGCGCTTCGCGGGCCCGTCCGGTGCTCAGGCAGATGGCTTTGGCGGCGTTGTCGGCAGGACATTGATCAGGACAAAGGCCACGGCCACAGCGACGACCACCTGGGGGGTCACCGAGATGCCGTCGGTACCGAGCAACAGCACACCCAGCAGCGCTGAGGTCAACGGGAGGCGCAGCATCACCGCGCACATCGCCCCGATGCCCATCGCGATCGCCGGGCCCATACTCATGCCCGGCAGCCCGCTCATCGCGATGCCGAGAACGGCGCCGATGAAGATCGACGGGAAGACCGGTCCACCACGAAACGCACTCAGCGAAATCGAATAGGCCACCGTTTTGCAGAGACCGAGCAGAAGCAGGACACCCACCGAATAGTCGGCGGCGTGGGCGACGAGTTCGGGTAGGGCGTCCTGTCCGGAGAACAACACCTGGTTGAAGCTGTTCCCGGACATCAGTTGGTAGGCGGTGGCGGTAAGACCGACGAGCAACCCGAGCATTGCCGTCACGAGGATGCGATGGGTGTGTACGAGCGGTCGAAGTGCCAGCCCGCCCCAGCGGATCGCCCAGCCGAGGAGCGCCGCGATCGCACCGACGACGACAGCCCAGCACATCGTGGCCACAGTGGGGTTCACCGCCGCCGGAACGGATGTCAGCGCGAGGGAGAACGTGCCGAGTCCGGTGAGACTGTCGAGTCCGACGAAGACGACGGCGCCGATACCGGAGGCGAGCAGTCCCGGTACCGCGACGAGGCTCAGCGTCGCGCCGCCGATTCCGGCGGCTTCCATGATCAGGAACGCCGCCAGGATCGGGGAGCCGAACAGGGTGCTGATGGCGGTGAAGCTGCCCGCCGACGCCATGATCACCAGCGCCATCGGAGGCGCGTCCTTCTTCAGCAGGTGCACCGTGAGCACTGCGAGTCCGCCGCCGATCGCGATCAACGGGGCCTCCGGACCGAGGACGGCACCCAGGCTGAGCGTGGCCAGTGCCGCCAGGATGATGCCCGGCAATTCCTTGTCGACCGGCGTGCCTCCGGCGTGGAACCCGAATGCCGGAGAGTGGCCGGCGTTGCCTGGCAGATAGCGGATGGTCGCCCCGGTCAACACGCCGCAGAGCACCAACCAGGGCAGCGGCCACCATGATGGCGTGCCACCGGAGAAGACGTCGCCAGGGAGGTCGCTGAAGAGGAACTGCTGGATCTTCGTTACCGCGGCCAGGAAGCCATACGCGACCAACGAGATCGGTATGCCCAGAGCCGCCGCCAGCAGTAGAGCCACGAGGTACCGCTTGGAGCGCATGACCGCAACCGGATCGACGTCCGGGGCATGCGTATCCGCCATCACACCTCCATGACCGAATCCCCACGATGAGGAGCGAAGTCAGCCTGTCAGCTCGACTCGGTCCTGTCCTCACCCGAAGCGGGTGAAGCTTCGATCCGGTTCCAGAGCCAGCCGGGGCCGACGGTTTCGGCGCCATGGGCTTCGACTCTGGTGCGGAGTTCGCGGTCGGCGGTGACGACGGTGATCTGTTCGCGGGAATCGGGCTCGGCGACCACGTCGACGATCTTGTCGTCACCCGACCGGTCGGCGAGGACCACCGTCAGCCGCGGCGCGGAGGGTTCGGCGCCGTCGGCGGCGGCTTTGGCCGCGCCTTCGAGGACGACGGTGACCGCGGTGGTCTCGGGCAGGCGGGTTGTCAGGTTCGCCAGGTCGGCGAGAAGCCTGCGAGCGGCACCCGCGCGGTCCTTCCACCAACCGTTGGGCCGCGAGCCGATGACATTGGCCGCATCCACCACGATGAGATGCCTCGGATCGCTCATAGGTCCAGTCTGCCCGGTGGCGGAACGGTCAGGCGTCAGGCGGGCGCGGGGACGGCGACGTCGGTGAGGTGGCCGTCGGTCATGCGGTAGACCGCGTCCATGCGGTGCAGGTGGGTCGGGTCATGGGTGACCAGGATGGTGGCGGCGCGGTGTTCGCGGGCGATGGTGGTGATCAGGGCGATGATCGCGGCGCCGCGTTCGGAATCCAGCGCGCTGGTTGGTTCGTCGACCACGAGCAGGGCTGGGTCGTTCATCAGGGCTCGGGCGATGTTGACGCGCTGGCGTTGGCCCCCGGAGAGCTGGGCGGGACGTTTGTGAGCCTGTTCGGCCAGACCTACCGCGTCGAGTAGTTCCTTTGCGCGGGAATTGGTTTCGCTACGCGAAGCTCGCTTCGGTCCGCCGAGGTGGGCGGTCACTTCCAGCTGCTCGACGGCGGTGAGCGACGGGATGAGATTCGGTTGCTGGAAGACGATGCCCATCGAGGTCCGGCGAGCCGTGGCGGCCGCTCGGCGGCTCAGCTCGGCCAGATCGGTAGTGGCCGAATCGGTTTCGAGCACAACCGTGCCCGAGTCGGGCCGGATTAGGGTCGCGGCGACGGCGAGCAGGCTCGATTTTCCTGAGCCTGACGCGCCGGTCACCGCGGCGATGGTCCCGCCGGGGACGTGCATGTTCACGCGGTCGAGGGCGGTGAGCCGGTCGGCGCCATCGGGGTAGGTGAGAGTTACGTCGGTGAGAGTGATTGCCACGGTGGATCCTTCGGTTGGTCGCGTGCTGCACCGGATCGGCGGCGCGACTGCGGCGTCGGTGCGGGCGACGGTCGTCATGGGTTCGTCAGCGGGTCGCGCCGAGCGCGGTCAGCGGGTCGGTGGTGAACAGGAAGCGCAGGGCGACAGCGGCGCCGACGAGGCCGAGGACGATCAAGGCCAGCGCGGGGACCAGGGTCGTCGCGGGACTGAGCACGAAAGGCATTGCCTCGCCGAGGAACAGGGAGGCGAGAGCGGTGATCGCCAGGCCCGCCGTGACGCCCGCGGTCAGGACGATCGCGGCTTGGGCGAGGGCATCGCGAACCAATGAGCCGGTGGTCGCGCCGAGCGCCTTCAAGGTGGCGATGTCGGGTTGGCGCTGCACGGTCCAGACCGTGAAGAAGGCCCCGATCACCAGCGCCGAGATGGCGAACAGCAGCACGGTCATCAAGGTGAGTGAACTGTTCTCGGCCTGGTAGGAGCCGATCGCCTGGACGGCATCCTCGGCGGGCAGCGAGTGCGTTCCGGCTTCGGCGTCGAGGCCGCCGGGGACATCGCCGGTCACCGCGAGCACGGTCGCGGCACCGGCGCGCGGGCTGGCTGCCTGCCAGTCCTGCATGCTCGTCCAGATCACGGGGGTATGGCTGTACCACTCGTCACCGGCGACGTCGGCGACGGTGAACTCGTGGCCCGCCAGCAGCACGACGTCACCGGTACCCGCCGACAGCTCACGAGCCGCCGCCGAACTCAGCACCACGGCGCCGGGGGCGGTAGCAGGGCGATTGCTGAACGCCGACGGGTCGCCGCCGAACAACGCGACCTGCGTCGGGCTGGCGCCGGCGTGCTCGGCCCTCGTGCGTGAGATGCCGATCGGGGTCGCGTCCGCCGATTGCCACTGCGCGATCTGCTGCTCGGTGAGAACCGACGAGTCGAAGGACGGATCGGCCCCGGTCTCGGCGAAAACCACCTGGTCGGCGTCGATGCCCTGGACTGCGGAGATGTTCTGGTGCGCGAGCCCGGCGGTGAGACCGCTGAGGAAGCTCACCAGCACCGCCACCAACAGCACGACGGTGGTGATGAGCAGGAAGCGGCCACGGGCGGCTCGGAGATCTCGGAGTGCGACGAACATGACTCCACTCTGTCGATCTCGGCTGCCGACGCCATCGCACCGGCGCACGAAACGCCGTCCATCCAAGGTCTGGCGGCGTTTACATCTTTCGATGGATGCCCGTGTGGTTGCCGCACATAAGCTGGTCGACGTGCACTCGTCCCCCCTGACCCCGGTGGTCACCACTCTGCGCCTCGGCCTGCATGTGCTGGTGACGGTGCTGGCGGTGGTGGTCGCGGTGCGTGCGTTGCTGCCCGACGGCGGCGGTCACGGTATCGCGGTGGTCGCGCTGACGGTGGTGTGGTTGCTGGTCTATTTCGCGGGGACCGAGTTTCCTCGCTCGCGTTCGCGGACGGTTCCCGATGGAGCGGTGTGGGTATGGCTGGCGGCGTTGACCGTGTTGTGGCTGGTCTTGCTCGCGCTCACTCCTGATGCGGTCTACCTCGCGTTCGGGCTGTTCTTCGTCTACCTGCACCTGCTGCCACGGCCGTGGAGTCTGGTCGCGGTGGTCTCGGCGACGGCGGTCGGTGTACTCGGGTTCGCGGCGCATCGTGGTTGGTCCGCGGGTGCGGTGGTGGGGCCGGTGCTCGGCGCGTTGGTGGCGATCGGGATCGGGCTCGGCTATCAGGCCCTGCATCGTGAGGCGGTCGAGCGGGAGCGGCTGATCGACGAATTGATCGGCACCAGAGCGATTCTCGCGGAACAGGAACGAACAGCGGGCAAGCTCGCCGAGCGTGAACGCTTGGCCAAGGAAATCCACGACACCGTCGCCCAGGGGCTGAGCAGCATCCAACTTCTCCTGCACGCCGCCGAGCAGGCCGCACCCGATCATCCTGCGCTGGACCGTATTCGGCTCGCACGCGAGACCGCCGCCGAAGACCTGGCCGAAACCCGAAGGCTCATCGACGAATTGTCGCCCGCCGCGCTGGACGGACAATCGCTCGCCGAAGCGCTGGAACGTATCTGCCTTCGCGCGCAGTCGCCGACACTGTCCACGCAACTGCTCGTCGAGGGTGAACCGGAACGACTGCCGATGCCGGTCGAGGCGGCGCTGGTGCGGATCGCGCAGAGTGCGGTGGCCAATGTGGTCCAGCACGCGCAGGCCGCGCGCATGCGGGTCACCCTCACCTACGGCGACACCGACGCGCACTTGGACATCGTCGACGACGGGATCGGGATCGACCAGGATATGTTGCGCCACCCTCGATCCGGCGCGTTCGGCCTCGCCGCCATGCGCAGTCGCGTCGAGCAACAGGGCGGTGCGATGACCGTCGAATCCGAACCCGGCCATACCGCCGTGACGGTGTCCTTCCCGCTCGGATCCGCCTCATGATCCGCCTTCTCCTCGCCGACGACCACGCCATCGTCCGTGCGGGCCTGCGCGCGCTCCTCGACGCCGCCGCCGACATCACCGTCGTCGGCGATGTCGCGGATGCCGACGCGGCAGTGGCCTTTTGCGCCGCCACCCCCGTCGACCTGGTCCTGATGGATCTGCGCTTCGGCGACGGCCGCTCCGGCGCTTCCGCCACCGCCGACCTGCGCGCCCTCCCCACCCCACCGAACGTCCTCGTCGTCACCAATTACGACACCGACGCCGACATCCTCGGCGCCATCGAAGCAGGCGCCGTCGGCTACCTCCTCAAGGACACCCCACCCACCGAACTCCTCGCCGCCGTCCGCGCCGCCGCCGCGGGCGAAAGCGTTCTCTCCCCAACTGTCGCCTCCCGCCTGATGACCAGAGTCCGCCGAGCCGACACCACCCTCAGCCCCCGCGAAGTCGAAGTCCTGCGCCTGGTCGCCGCGGGCTTGTCCAACCGCGACATCGCCAAACAACTGTTCCTCAGCGAGACAACAGTGAAGTCCCACCTCGTCCACATCTACGCCAAACTGGGCGTCAAGTCCCGAACCTCCGCCGTCGCGACCGCTAGACAAAGCGGTGCGATCTGACCGTCGACATGCACCTTTCACCTTCGGCGTCTCTTCCAGTGCTGCGTTTACCCTGAGTGCATGGCCTCTCTGTCGGATCCCAAGGTGCTCGAATTTCTTTCCCACGGAACGCGAACGGGCAAGGTGGCGTTCGCGGCGGCGGATGGGCGTCCGTTGGTGACGCCGGTGTGGTTCATCGTCGAAGGTGACGAGCTGGTTTTCAATACGGGCAAGAACTCGGCCAAGGGGCGGGCTTTCGCGCGTGATCCCCGCGTCGCGGTGTGCGTCGATCTCGAGGAACCGCCGTATGGGCTGGTCGAGGTGCAGGGGACGGTCACGCTGTCCGAAGACCTCGATGAGCTGGTGCGCACGGCCACCGACATCGCCGCCCGGTACATGGGGCCGGACAAGGCGGAGGAGTTCGGCAAGCGCAATGGGGTGGCCGGTGAGCTCGTGGTCCGGGTTCGGCCGACCAAGATCATCGCGCAGTTCGATATGACCGGTTAGGCCTTCGCTCGCTAGCGACTCGACAGCACGAACTGTTTGCCCGGATCGACCATTTTTCGCACGGTCGCGCCTTTCGAGTACTCGCCGAGGGCCGTCATGTTCCATCCGTGCGCGGCGCGGGTGAGCATCGCCAGGAACACCCCCGTGGTCGGTTCGCCCTTCGACAGTTCGAAACGCACCAACTCGGTGCCGGTGTGTTCGTCGAGTAGCCGGCAATGCGCACGGCCGACCTGATCGAACTTGTGGCCCGCGAAGGAGTTCACGGTGAACACCAGGGCGTGGACCTCCGGCGGCAGGGCGGTGAGGTCGACGGTGATGACCTCGTCGTCGCCGTCACCCTCGCCGGTCAGATTGTCGCCGGAGTGGGCGATGGCGCCGCCGAATGCCTCCCGCCGCAGGAACCACACGTTGGTCAGTTTCTTCGCCCGGTCGTCGTAGGCGATGACAGAAGCATCGAGGTCGACCCTGCTGCCGTGCGTGGCCGGGTCCCAGCCCAACCCCATCCGCACCCGCGTGAGCGGCGGCGCGCCCTGCTTGGTGAGCGATACCGTCTCGTTCTTGCGCAGCGTGACGTGGCCCTTGGACAAATCGACCGTCGGTCGCCCGAATTGTGGCGGATCGACGGGGGTCGCCGGAGGTGGCGTCGGAAGTGGTTGCGCGGCTTGTGGGGTCGGCTCGTCGTCGACGGTGATACCGAAATCGCTTGCGATCCCGGCTAATCCCTGCGCGTACCCCTGCCCGACAGCGCGGACCTTCCATGCGCCGTCGCGCCGGTAGATCTCGCAGGCGATCAACGCGGTCTCCGGTCCGAGTCCGGTCGGGCTGAAAGTGGCCAGCAGTGCGTCGGTCACCGCGTCGGTCACCGCGATCCGGATCGGTCCGGCCTGGCCCCAGTCAGTTGGTCCGGTTCCATCGAGACTGGTTGTCAGAACGATCTTTTCGATATCGAGGGGGACCGACCCGAGGACGACTCGAATCGCCTCGGGCGTCACGACCTCGACACCGGGTGCGACCGGTTGGTTGTAGAAGACGAAATCGCTGTCGGAGCGCACTTTTCCGGCAGCGGTGAGCAGCAGTGCGGCGATATCGACTGGTGTCGCGGCAGTTACCGTCACCCGCACCTCGCTCGCGGGGATCGGCGTGTTCGCGCCCTTGGCCAACTCCATGGTCGTCCTCCGCTCTCGTCCGACTACCGAATACCCGACATGGGAACCGCGTCGGGGCCCGGCGGGGTCGGGTCGTACGGTGGGGGATCGGTGCGGTCGAAGAGGGGAGACGAGCAGGTCGCGCCGACTTCCGGGGTGGTGTAAGGGTTTTCGCGGAGGGCCACGATGAACTGGTCGATGCGTTCGTCGGTGGCGTCGTCGAGGGGGAGCTGATGGCCCCACGACTGCAACGAGATCGGGTGGTCCATGTCGGGGATGGGCGACATCAGGGTGTACTGCCTGTCGGTCACCTTCGCGCTCAACACCGCTTGGTCCTGCGGGCTCACCTTCGCGGGGTCGTAGGCGATCCATACCGCGCCGTGCTCCAGCGAGTGCACCGCGTTCTCGGTGCGTAGGGCCTTTGCATAGACGACACCGGTGCAAGCCGCCCATTGCGCGTCATGCGGTCCGCCTACCGGGGGAATCGACGGATAGGCCACTCGCTGGTTCGGGCGCACATGCTGCTGCCCCGGCGCGATCTCGGTGACGACGACGCCGGGGATCTGGAGCGAGGGGTCACGATTGTCCGAGGACGGGGCGAAGCTGTCCGCGGTAGCAGTGGCCTTACCGACGATCTTCTCGGCTGAGCACCCCGTCGCCAGCGTGGCGGCCACGACCACCGCCGCGCAAGCGCCCGCGCCGCGCACCCCACCGGACCTACTCGAAACCCGCATCGCGGACCCCCGTTTCCTCGTCGCCGCCGCTTGCCATCCGACACAGAACCTACTTGTCTCCCGGTCTCGGGGGCACTTCTAGACTCCCGACTATGACTGTGCACTTCATCGGGGCAGGCCCCGGCGCCGCCGACCTGCTCACGGTGCGAGCGGTCGAGCTCCTACGCGACAGTCCGGTCTGCCTCTACGCGGGCACCTACCTCGATCCCGAGGTCCTCGCGCACTGCGCGCCCGACACCGAAATGATCGACACCCAGCACCTGAACCTGGACCAGATCATCGACCATCTCGTGCGCGCCACCGAGGCGGGCCGTGACGTGGCGCGGCTGTGCTCGGGCGATCCCTCCCTCTACTCGGCCCTCACCGAGCAGACCCGCAGGCTCGATGCCCACAACGTGCCGTGGGACATCACCCCGGGCGTCCCCGCCTACGCGGCCGCCGCGGCGGCCCTCGGAACCGAACTGACCGTCCCCGAGGTCGTCCAGTCGGTCGTACTCACCAGGACCCAGGCCCGCTCCACCGCGATGCCGGCGGGCGAGGCCCTGGGGAACTTCGCCGCCACCGGCGCGACCCTCGTCCTCCATCTCGCCATCACCCGGATCAGAGTGCTGGCCGAGGAGCTGGTCGCCGAATACGGTGCGGACTGCCCGGTCGCCGTCGTCTATCGCGCCAGCCAACCCGGACAACTCGTCCTGCGCGGCACGCTCGCCGACATCGCCGATCAGGTGGAGGGCGCGGGCCTGCGTCAAGCCGCAGTGATCCTGGTCGGGCGCGCGCTGTCCACCGCAATCGACTGCGCCCAGTCGCACCTCTACGACCCCGCCAGGACCCGGTAACACCCGCTGCCATGACAGCAGACCGATCGGTGTGAGCCATCACTCAGTTCATACGGTGCACCGGTGATCGGGCTGGGATGTGAGAACGCGGACAAGCGTCAGCAAACGTGGGGCGGCGGCTTCACCAGGGACGATGTTTGCGAGCTATGGAGGTGGTTGGTTGCGGGGCGGCCACACCGGTAGATTGGTGCGATGGTTTGCGACGAGTAGACCGGCGCTGGCGGCCGGACGGTCAGGTGCATGGTCTCGGCTGTGTAACGAGACCGACCCGGGCGACAGATAGTGCCAATGGACATTTTGCCTGATTGATTCGAGAACTGAACCCGAGACGCGGGCGCCACGCTGGTAGTTAGGTGGGCGCTCGCGTTCCGGTGTCGTCGGGGAGCGCCTGATTGGGTGTTCCGGAAGCGAGGTTTGGGTTGGACCGGCTGGATTTCGGCGGAAACGGCGAAACTGGTGACGGACGTGGAGGCTCCTCGGAGTACTTCCCGCTCTCGCCCGCACAGCTGGGTATCTGGTACGCGCAGCACGTCGACCCACAGGTGCCGATCAATATCGCCCAGTACGTCGACCTGCGCGGACGCCTCGATGTCGCCGTGCTCGAGCGTGCGAGCGCCGACGCGGCCACCGACCTCGAATCGGGCTGGTTGCGCATCGTCGAGGTCGACGGTGAGCCGATGCAGACCATCGACCCCACCCAGGACGCGACGCTGATCTATGTCGATCTGCGTGGCGAGTCCGACCCCGAAGCGGCCGCCGCCGCGTGGATGCGCGCCGAGTACAGCCGCCCGCTCGACATCGTCGAAGACCGCCTCGTCCAGGCCGCCGCGCTGCAGCTCAGCGATGATCGCTGGTACTGGTATGCCCGCGTCCACCACATCGTGCTCGACGGTTTCGGCGCCAACAACTTCGTCAACCGCACGGCGGAGCTCTATACCGCCGAGGTGACCGGCACCCCGGCCCCGCCGAACAAGGCCACCGACCTGCGCGCGCTCTACGAGTCCGAGCTCGTCTACCGCGACAGCACCCGTTTCCAGTCCGACAAACAACACTGGGCCCAGCGCGTAGCGGGTCTGGAAGAGGGCAGCAGCCTCACCGGCCGCTCGGCCCCGCCCTCGCCGGTCAACGACGTCACCAGCGCGGCGCTGAGCACGGCCCAGGACGAGCTGCTCACCGCGGCGATCGCCCGCCACGACAGCACCGCCGCACCGCTGCTGATCGCGGGTTTCGCGGCGTATCTGGCCCAGATCACCGGCACCGAGGACGTGATCCTCAGTCTCCCGGTCACCGCTCGCACCACCGCGGTGATGCGTCGCTCCGGCGGCGTTACCTCCAACATCGTCCCGCTGCGCCTGCGTGTGGGCCACGACACCACCGTCGCGCAGCTGCTGCGTTCGGTGACCACCGAGGTCTCCGGCGCCCTGCGCCACCAGCGCTACCGCCACGAGGACATCCGCCGTGATTCGGCGGGCGACGGTGTGGTCTCCACGGAGTTCTTCGGCCCGTGGGTCAACATCATGCTGTTCGACAACCACCTGAGCTTCGGTGGCATGGAGGGCACGCTCAACGTGCTGTCCACGGGCAGCATCGAGGACCTGGGCGTCAACTTCTATCAGTCGCACGGCGGCACCCGCTCCCACATCGACTTCGAGACCAACCCGAACCTGTACTCGGCCGCCGACGCGCAGACCCATCACGGCCGGTTCCTCGAGTTCTTCGACCGGTTCCTGGCCGCCGACGCCGACCTCGCGGTCTGGAAGCTGCCGGTCACCGGCACCGCGGAGCTGGAACGCTCGCTCACCGAGTGGAACGACGCGGCCCACGAGGTCCCCGCCACCACGCTGCCCGCGCTGCTCGACGCGCAGATCCCGCTGACCCCGGACAACATCGCCCTCGACTTCGTAGGTGAGACCCTCACCTACGCCGAGTTCGCCGCGAAGGTGAACCGGCTGGCCCGCTTCCTGATCGCCGACGGCGTCGGCCCGGAATCCCTCGTCGCGCTCGGTATGCGCCGTTCGCTCGACCTGGTCATCGGCATGCACGCCGTGCTGCGGGCCGGTGGCGCGTACGTGCCGATCGACCCGGATCATCCGGCCGACCGCACCGCCTACATCCTCGAGTCCGCGGCACCGGTCTGCGTCCTGACGACCACCGGCGACGACCTCGACCTGCCCGACACCGTCGCCCGCGTCGAGATCGATCGACTCGACACGACCGGTTTCGACGCCACACCTGTCACCGATGCCGACCGCCTGTCCCCGCTGCGCCCGGACAACACGGCCTACGTCATCTACACCTCGGGTTCCACCGGTCGCCCCAAGGGCGTCGCGGTCACCCACCACGCGATCGTCAACCAAGAGCTGTGGATGCTCGACGAGTACCGGTTGACCGCCGACGACGTCTACCTGCAGAAGACCGCCACCACCTTCGACGTGTCGCTGTGGGGCTACTTCCTGCCGCTGATGGTCGGCGCGAAACTGGTCATCGCGAGCCCCGACGGCCACCGCGACCCGCTCTACGTCGCGGACATGATCGAACGCCACGGCGTCACCGTGACGGACTTCGTCCCGTCCATGCTCACGGTGTTCGTCTCCCACGCGACGCAGGCCCAATGTGCCACGCTGCGTGCGGTTTTCGTCATCGGTGAAGCACTGCCGCCCGAGACCGCAGCGGGTCTGCGCGCGATCTCCGACGCTGGCCTGCACAACCTCTACGGCCCCACCGAGGCAGCGGTCTCGGTCACCTACTGGGAGGCCACCGAAGCCGACACCACCCAGGTGCCGATCGGTATCCCCGAGTGGAATGTCGAAGTCTACGTACTGGATTCGCGGCTGCGACCGGCCGCGATCGGCGCGCCGGGTGAGCTGTATCTGGCCGGTCGTCAGCTGGCCCGCTGCTACCGCGGCCGCCCCGACCTGACCTCGGATCGCTTCGTCGCCAACCCCGTCGGCGCCCCCGGCGAGCGCATGTACCGCACCGGTGACCTGGTGCGCTGGAACGCCGACGGCGTGCTGGAATACATCGGCCGCACCGACTTCCAGGTGAAGTTCCGTGGTCAGCGCATCGAGCTCGGTGAGATCGAAACGGACCTGCTCGCGCACCCGAGCGTCAGCCAGGCCGCGGTCCTCGTGGTCGACACCGCGACCGGCCAGCAGCTCGTGGCCTACATCGTGCCCGCGCCGGGTCAGTCCGCCGACCCGGCGACGCTGACCCGCTTCGTGTCCGAGAAGCTGCCCGCCTACATGGTGCCCGCGTCGATCATGGTGCTCGACGCGTTCCCGCTCAACACCTCGGGCAAGCTCGACCGCAAGGCCCTGCCAGAGCCCGTCTTCACCGCCGCCGCAGGCGATTTCCGCGCACCGCGCACCCCGGCCGAACAGATCGTGGCCGGTATCTTCGCCGACGTGCTGAGCCAGGTTCGGGTCGGTGCCGACGACAACTTCTTCGAACTCGGCGGCAACTCGCTGGTCGCCACCCAGGTCGTCGCCCGCGTCGGCGCCGCGTTCGGCATCCAGCTCGGTGTGCGCGCGCTGTTCGAGACCCCGACCGTGGCCGGTCTCGCCTCGCGGGCCGAATCCGCTACGCCCGCCGATGTTTCCGCCGCGCGTCCGCCGCTGGTCGCGCAGCCCCATCCCGAGCAGGTCCCGCTGTCGCTGGCCCAGCAGCGGATGTGGTTCATCAACCAGTTCGACCCCACCGCGCCCACCTACAACCTGCCCTTCGTGGTGCAGATGAAGGGCCGCGTCGATGTCGACGCCCTGATCGCCGCGCTCAATGATGTTGTGGTGCGCCAGGAATCGCTGCGCACGATCTTCCCCGACGCCGACGGCGGCTTCCAGCAGGTGCTCGGCGCCGACGAATTCGATCTCGGCATCGCGGTGACCCCGATCGACCAGTCGCGCCTGCGCGAGGAACTGATCGACTTCGCCTCCACCGGCTTCGACGTCACCCTGGAACTGCCCATCCGCGTGCAGATCTTCAAGGTGGTCGGCGGAACGACCAACGGCACACCGGAATACGCGGTGGCCTTCGTCGTCCACCACATCGCGGCCGACGGCTTCTCCTTCGGCCCGCTGGCCCGCGACGTCGCCACCGCCTACCTGGCCCGTGCCGCGGGTGAGGCCCCGGCCTGGCTGCCGCTGCCGGTCCAGTACCGCGACTACACCCAGTGGCAGCACGATCTGCTCGGCGCCGAGTCCGACCCGACCTCGATGGCCGCGCGTCAGCTCGACTACTGGCAGCGCGCGCTCGAGGGCCTGCCCGACCAGCTCGACCTGCCCAGCGACCGCCCGCGCCCACAGCAGCAGAGCTTCCGTGGCGCGCGCGTCGGATTCGAGATCGACGCCGACACCCACGAACAGCTCGCCGCCGTGGCCCGCGCCAACGGCGTCACCCTGTTCATGGTGGTGCACGCCTCCCTGGCGGTGCTGCTCGCGCGTTTGTCGGGCACCACCGACATCGCCGTCGGCACCCCGATCGCCGGCCGTGGTGAGCAGGCGCTGGACGACCTGATCGGCATGTTCGTCAACACCCTGGTGTTGCGTTCCGACGTCGACCCCACCCAGCCGTTCACCGAATTCCTCGCCCGTACGCGCGAAACCGACCTGAGCGCGTTCGCCAACGCCGACGTGCCGTTCGAGCGGCTCGTCGACGTGCTCAACCCGTCGCGCTCGCAGGCACGGCACCCGCTGTTCCAGGTGGTGCTGTCGTTCCAGGAGATGTCGCACGGCACCCTCGAGCTGCCCGGTCTCACGGTCACGGCCGACGAGGTCGAGGTCGACATGGCCAAGTTCGACCTGCAGTGGACGCTGACCGAGGAACACACCGGCACCGGCTCGCTGTCGGGCATGACCGGCGTGCTCACCTACGCCATCGACCTGTTCGACCAGTCGACCGTCGAAGAGCTGCTGCTGCGCTGGCGCCGCGTGCTCGACGCGATCCTGGCCGACCCGGCCGTCACCGTCGGCGCGATCGATGTGCTCGACGCCGCCGAACGCACCGACCTGGTCACTCGCTTCGGCGCCACCGCCGCGGTGGCGCGCACCCTGCCGCAGCTCATCGCCCAGGCGGCCCGCGACACCGAATCGACCGCCGTGGTGTTCGAGGGGACAGCTGTCTCCTACGGCGAACTCGATCGGCGCTCGAACCAGTTGGCGCGCTTGCTGATCCAGCAGGGTCTCGGCGCCGAGGACTTCGTGGCCGTGGCCGTGCCGCGTTCGCTGGAGTCGGTGCTGGCGGTGTGGTCGGTCGCCAAGACCGGCGCCGCGTTCGTGCCCGTCGACCCGAACTACCCGGCCGATCGCATCGCCCACATGATCGCCGATGCCGGTGTGTCCGTGGGTATCACGGTCACCGGGGAAGCAGGCGAGCTGCCCGATTCGGTGAGCTGGCTGGTGGTCGACGACCTCGACCTCGACTACATCTCCGACGCCCCGCTGGCCCCGCGCGAACTGGTCCGCCCGACCGATCCCGCGCAGCCCGCGTACCTGATCTACACCTCCGGCTCCACCGGTGTGCCCAAGGGCGTCGTGGTGACCCATGCCAGCGTCGCCAACTTCTGCGCCGAGCAGATCGACCTCTACTCGCTCGACTCGAACACGCGCGCACTGCATTTCGCCTCGCCCTCGTTCGACGCCTCGGTGCTGGAACTGCTGCTCGCGATCGGTCGCGGCGGCACCCTCGTCGTCGTCCCGCCGGGCGTCTACGGCGGTGAGGAACTGCGCGACATCCTCATCACCGAACAGGTCACCCACGCCTTCGTGACCCCCGCCGCGCTGGCCACCTTCGACGCGCGCGGCCTCGATCACCTGCGGGTGCTCGCCGCCGGTGGCGAAGCGGTGCCGCCGGAACTGGTCGCCAAGTGGGCGGTGCGCCTGCCCGACGGTTCGCGCCGCATGCTGGGCAACGTCTACGGCCCCACCGAGACCACCATCGCGTCCAACCTCAGCGAAGGGCTGATCCCGGGGGAGCGGGTCGTCATCGGCGGACCCATCCGCGGCGTGCACACTCTGATCCTCGACGACCGCCTTCGCCCCGTGCCGGTGGGCGTCGCGGGTGAGCTCTACATCGGCGGCGTCGGTATGGCCCGTGGCTACCACGCGCGCGCCTCGCTGACCGCCGACCGATTCGTCGCCAATCCCTACGCCCCCGGCGCGCGGATGTACCGCACCGGTGACGTGGTGCGCTGGACCGCCGATCGCAATGTGGAATACGTCGGCCGCTCCGACTTCCAGGTGAAGGTCCGCGGTTTCCGTATCGAACTGGGCGAGATCGACTCCGCGCTCGCCTCGCACGAGACCGTCGATTTCGCGGTCAGCATCGGCCACAAGAACAAGGGCGGCAGCACCTCACTGGTGTCCTATGTCGTCGCGGTGCCCGGCACGTCGATCGAGATCGCCGAACTGACCGACCACGTCGCGCAGCGCCTGCCCGCGTACATGGTGCCCTCGTCGATCATGGTGCTCGCCGCGATCCCGCTGACGGTCAACGGCAAGCTCGACCGTCGCGCGCTGCCCGCGCCGGTGTTCGAGGTGCGCGAGTTCCGTGCCCCGACCACCCCGATCGAGCAGATCGTCGCGCAGATCTTCGCCGACGTGCTCGAACTGGGCCGCGTCGGCGTCGAGGACGACTTCTTCGAGCTGGGCGGCAACTCGCTGATCGCCACCCAGGTCGCCTCCCGTATCGGTATCGCCCTCGACACCCGTGTCCCGGTCCGCATGCTGTTCGAGGCGCCCACGGTGGCGGCGCTGGCCGCCCGGGTGGAGTCCCAGGCCGGTGACGGCGCGCGCAAGGCGCTGGTCGCCCGCGAGCGCCCCGACCGGGTGCCGCTGTCGCTGGCACAGCAGCGCATGTGGTTCCTCAACCGCTTCGACACCGCCTCGGCGGTCAACAACATCCCCGTCGCGATCCGGCTCTCCGGTGATCTCGACGTAGCCGCACTGCAGGTCGCGGTCATCGACGTCATCGACCGGCACGAGTCGCTGCGCACCGTGTTCCCCGACTCCGGCACCGGCCCCGTGCAGGTGGTCCTGGACGCCGCGCAGATCGTCCCCGACCTCACCCCGTACCGGGTCACCGAGGACAACCTCATCGATCACCTGATCGACCTGGCGTCGATGGCGTTCGACGTGACCAGCGAAGTGCCGCTGCACGCACGGCTTTTCGAGGTGTCCGAGTCCGAGTACGTGCTCGGCATGGTGGTGCACCACATCTCCGCCGACGGTTGGTCGATGGCGCCGCTCTCGCGCGATGTGATCATGGCGTACGCGGCCCGCACCTCGTGGGAAGCACCGACCTGGGCCGAATTGCCGGTCCAGTACGCCGATTACGCGCTCTGGCAGCGTGAGGTGCTCGGTTCCGAGGACGATCCGCAGTCGCTGATCTCCTCCGAGATCGCCTACTGGGCGAAGGAACTCGCCGACCTACCCGACGAGCTGGTCCTCCCGGCCGATCATCCGCGCCCGCCCGCCGCCTCCTACCGCGGTGGCACGTACAGCTTCGTGATCGCGAGCGAAACCCAGCGCGCCCTGGTCGAATTGGGCCGCCGCTACAACGCCTCGCTGTTCATGGTCATGCACAGCGCGCTGGCCGTGCTGCTCGCCCGCGCCAGCGGCACCAGCGATATCGCGATCGGCACCCCCGTCGCGGGCCGTGGTGATCAGGCCCTCGACGACCTGGTCGGCATGTTCGTCAACACCCTGGTGCTGCGCTCGCAGGTCGAGGGCGCCACCCCGTTCGCGACCCTGCTCGACCAGGCCCGCGAGACCGACCTGCAGGCCTTCGCGCACGCCGACGTGCCGTTCGAGCGGCTCGTCGAGGTGCTCAACCCGGCCCGTTCGCAGGCGCGCCACCCGCTGTTCCAGGTGATGCTGTCGTTCCAGAACAACAAGCAGGCCTCGCTCCAGCTGCCCGGCCTCGCGGTCAGCGGCATCGATTACGACCCACAGCTGGCCAAGTTCGACCTGCAGCTCACGCTCACCGAGGTGCAGGACTCCGACGGCGAAGCCGGCGGCATGGCGGCCGAGTTCTCCTACGCGCTCGATCTTTTCGAGGAATCGACGATCGCCGCGTTCGCGCGCAGGCTCGACAACATCTTCGCCGCGATCGTCGCCGATCCCGAGGTGTTCGTCGGCGACATCGATCTGCTCGCGCCCGAGGAGCACGCGCAGGTTCTCGTCGACTGGAACGACACCGCGCACGCGGTCCCGCAGGGCACGCTGGTGTCGCTGTTCGACGCGCAGGTCGAGCGGACCCCGGACGCCGTCGCCCTGGTCTTCGAGCAGGAAGAACTGTCCTACCGCGAGCTCCAGGAGCGGGCCAACCGCATCGCGCGCCGCCTGATCGCCGACGGCGTCGGCCCCGGTGACCATGTGGCACTGGCGATCCGGCGCTCCACCGAGCTGGTCGTCGCCATGTACGCGGTGCTGCAGACCGGCGCCGCCTACGTGCCGCTCGATCCCGATCAGCCCGCCGACCGCATCGGCCACATCATCGAGACCGCGCGGCCGCGACTGGTGCTCACCAGCCGTCGCGACTCGTTCGAGGCCGACGGCGTCACCGTGCACGTGGTCGAGAACATCTTCTCGCCCGCCGATTTCAGCGGCGCCCCGATCACCGATGCCGAACGCGTGCAGCCGCTTCGGGCCACCAACACCGCCTACGTGATCTTCACCTCCGGCTCGACCGGTCGCCCCAAGGGCGTCGCGGTCGACCACGCGGCGATCGTCAACCGGCTGCTGTGGATGCAGCACGAGTACCCGATCGACGCCGCCGACGCCGTCCTGCAGAAGACCCCGGCCACCTTCGACGTGTCGGTGTGGGAGTTCTTCTGGCCCTTACAGACCGGCGCCCGCCTGGTCGTCGCCAAGCCCGACGGCCACCGCGACCCGGTGTACCTTGCCCAGATCATCGCCGAGCGCCACATCACCACCGCGCACTTCGTGCCCTCGATGCTGTCGGTGTTCGTCTCGACCCTCGGCAGCAACGGCAACGGTGACGCGGTGCGCCTGCGTCAGGTGTTCGCCTCCGGTGAGGCGCTGCCCGCGCCCACCGCGCAGCGGCTGCGCGAGCTCACCGGCGCCCGCCTGCACAACCTGTACGGCCCCACCGAGGCCGCGGTCGATGTCACCTACCACGAGGTCGTCGACACCGATGTGGAGTCGGTGCCGATCGGCCGCCCGGTATGGAACACCAGGGTATTCGTGCTGGATTCGCGGCTGCACCCCGTGGCCCCCGGTGTCGCGGGTGAGCTCTATCTCGCGGGCGATCAGCTGGCCGTGGGTTATCTCAACCGGGCCGACCTGACCGCTGACCGCTTCGTCGCCAACCCGTACGGCGCGGCAGGCTCGCGGATGTACCGCACCGGCGACCTCGTCACCTGGACCGCGGTGTCCGCCGGCGACGGGCTCTCCTACGGCGAGCTGAACTACCTGGGCCGCACCGACTTCCAGGTGAAGCTGCGTGGTCTGCGCATCGAACTCGGCGAGATCGAGGCGACCCTGCTGGCCCAGCCGGGCGTGGCGCAGTCGGTCGTGGTCGTGCGCTCCGACGCGCACGCCGGTGACCAGCTCGTCGGTTACCTGGTGCCCGAGGCGGGAACGACCGTCGACGTGGCCACCGTGAAGGCGGGCGTCACCGCCGAGCTGCCCACCTACATGGTGCCCTCGGCCTTGGTCGTGCTCGATGCCTTCCCGCTCAACGCCTCCGGCAAGCTCGACCGTAAAGCGTTGCCCGCGCCCGTGTTCGAGGCGAAGGTGTTCCGCGCGCCCTCGACCCCGATCGAGGAGATCGTCGCCGAGATCTTCGCCGACCTGCTCGGCGCCGAGCGCGTCGGCGTGGACGACGACTTCTTCGCCCTCGGCGGCAACTCCCTGGTGGCCACCCAGGTCGCGGCCCGCCTGAGCAAGGCGCTCAACGCCGAGGTCGGCGTCCGCACGCTGTTCGAGGCGCCCACCGTCGGCGCGTTGGCCGCGCGCGTGGAATCGCACGCGGGTTCGGGTCTGCGCGCCGAGCTCACCGCCCGTCCGCGTCCCGAGCACCCGCCGCTGTCGCTCGCGCAGCAGCGCATGTGGTTCCTCAACCGCTTCGACGTCGCCGACACCGGCACCTACAACATCCCGGTGGCGGTCCGCCTGCAGGGCCTGCTCGACCTGCCCGCCCTGCGCGGCGCGGTCGCCGACGTGATCGCCCGCCACGAGACCCTGCGCACGGTCTACCCCGTGTACGTGGCCCCCGAGTCGGGGCGCGCCACCATGGCGGAAGGCACCGCGTACCAGAAGGTCCTCGCCGCCGCGGGCTCCATCCCCGACGTCGAGCTGATCGAGGCCGACGAGACCGATATGGCGATCTCGCTCTACGAGTTCGCCCGCCGCGGTTTCGATGTCACCGCGAACGCGCCGGTGCGCCTTCGGGTCTACGAGCTCGGCGAACGCGAGCACGTGCTGGTGATGGTGGTCCATCACATCGCCGCCGACGGTTTCTCGCTGCGCCCGCTGGTGCGCGACCTGATGACCGCCTACGTCGCCCGCACCGCGAGCACCGAACCCGGCTGGCCGCCGCTGGCCGTGCAGTACATCGACTACGCGCTCTGGCAGCGCGAAGTCCTCGGTGACGAAACCGATCCCACCTCGCTGATCTCCGAGCAGCTCGAGCACTGGCGCGGTGCGCTGGCCGACCTGCCCGACGAACTGCGCCTCGGCCACAAGTCGCGGCCCGCGCAGGCCAGCTACCAGGCGGGTACGCACCGCTTCGAAGTGCCGGGCGAGCTCGTCGAGGCACTGAACCGGGTCGCCCACGAGCACAGCACCACCCTGTTCATGGTGGTGCACAGCGCGTTCGCCGTCCTGCTGGCGCGGCTGTCGGGCACCTCCGACATCGCCATCGGCACGCCGGTCGCGGGCCGTGGTCAGCAGGCGCTCGACGATCTGGTCGGCATGTTCGTCAACACCCTGGTGTTGCGTGCGCAGGTCGACCCGGGCGCGAGCTTCACCGAGCTGCTCGCTCAGGTCCGTGGAGACGACCTGGCCGCTTTCGCGCACGCCGACGTACCGTTCGAGCGCCTCGTCGAGGTGCTCAACCCGACGCGGTCGCAGTCGCGGCACCCGTTGTTCCAGGTGATGCTCTCGTTCCAGAACCTGGGCCGCACCACCCTGGAACTGCCCGGCCTCACGGTCTCCGAGCTGGGCATCGACCAGCACATGGCCAAGTTCGATCTGCAGCTCGCGCTCAGCGAGGTCCCGGCCGACGACGACAGCCACATGGACGCCGAACTCGTCTACGCGACAGACCTTTTCGACGCGGGCTTCGCCGCGACCTTCGGCGCCCGACTGCTGCGCGTGCTCACCGCCGTAGTGGTCGACCCCTCGGTCCCCGTCGGTGACATCGAACTGCTCGACTCCGCCGAGCGCGCCCTGGTGCTCGATCGCTGGAATGACACCGAATTCGCCGTCGACGCCGCGCTGAGCACGCCGAGCGACGACGAACCGGCCACTCTCCACGCCCTGTTCGAGGCCCAGGTCGCGCGGACCCCCGACGCGATCGCGCTCACGTTCGAGGGGACGAGTCTGTCCTACGCCGAGTTCGCCGGGCGGGTGCGTCAGCTGGCGCGCTGGCTCAAGGACGCCGGTGTCGGCCCGGAATCGTATGTGGCACTCGGCATGCGGCGCTCGATCGACCTGCTGGTCGGCATGTACGCCGTGTCCGCCGCCGGTGGCGCGTATGTGCCGCTCGACCCCGATCACCCGACCGAGCGCATCGAGCACATCCTCGAGACCGCGCAGCCGGTCTGCGTGCTGACCTCCGGGGAGAGCCTGCCCGCTGCCGCCGGTCGCGAGGTGCGCATCGACCAGCTCGACCTGTCCGGTCACTCCACCGCGCCGGTCACCGATGCCGACCGGCACCGCCCGCTGCGCTCGGACAATACCGCCTACGTCATCTTCACCTCCGGCTCGACCGGTCGTCCGAAGGGCGTCGCGGTCAGTCACGCGGCGATCGTCAACCGCCTGGTGTGGATGCACGCCGCCTACGGCCTCGCCGCCGACGACGTGGTGCTGCAGAAGACCCCCGCCACCTTCGACGTGTCGGTGTGGGAGTTCTTCTGGCCCTTGCAGGTCGGCGCGCGCCTGGTCGTCGCCAAGCCGGACGGACATCGCGACCCGGCCTACCTGGCCCGTCTGATCGGGGCCGAACAGGTCACCACGGTGCACTTCGTGCCGTCGATGATGGCGGTGTTCGTCACCGAACCGCTGGCCGCCGAGTGTGTCTCGCTGCGCAATGTGTTCGCCTCCGGTGAGGGTCTGCCCGCGCCGACCGCGCAGCGCCTGCGCGAATTGACCGGCGCCGCACTGCACAACCTCTACGGTCCGACCGAAGCCGCGGTCGACGTGACCTATCACGAGGTCACCGACGCCGACACCGAGACGGTGCCGATCGGCGCCCCGGTGTTCAACACCCGTCTGTACGTGCTGGATTCGCGACTGCGACCGGTTCCGGTGGGTGTCGCGGGTGAGCTCTACCTCGCGGGCGTGCAGCTGGCCCACGGGTACGTCGGTCGCGCCGACCTGACGATGGACCGCTTCGTCGCCGACCCGTTCGCGGGCGGCGAGCGCATGTACCGCACCGGCGACCTCGTCACCTGGACCGCCGACGGCGAGCTGGAGTACCTGGGCCGCACCGATTTCCAGGTGAAGCTGCGTGGTCTGCGCATCGAACTGGGCGAGATCGAGTCGGCGCTCACCGCGCTGCCGGAGATCGCCCAGTCGGTGGTCGTGGTCCGCGCCGACGAGCACACCGGCGATCAGCTGGTGGCCTACGTCATCCCGGAGACCGGCGCCACCATCGATACCGACGCGGTCAAGGACGCGCTCGGCACCGAGCTGCCCGCCTACATGGTGCCCGCCGCGTACGTGGTGCTGAACGCGTTCCCGCTCAACGCTTCCGGCAAGCTCGACCGCAAGGCGCTGCCCGCGCCGGTCTTCGCCGCCCGCACGTTCCAGGCGCCGGTCACCCCGGTGCAGCAGATCGTCGCCGCCACGTTCGCCGAAGTGCTCGGCGCCGGTCAGGTCGGCCTCGACGACGACTTCTTCGAACTCGGCGGCAACTCGCTGGTCGCCACCAGGGCCGCGGCGCGGCTGTCCGAGGCGCTCGACACCCAGGTGCCGCTGCGCGCGCTGTTCGAGGCCTCGACCGTCGCGGCGCTGGCGGCTCGCGTGGAAACGCACACCGGTCGTGGCGGCCGGATCCCGCTCGTCCCGCGCCCGCGTCCCGAGTTGGTGCCGCTGTCGCAGGCCCAGCAGCGGATGTGGTTCCTCAACCGCTTCGACAACCGCACCGCGGTCAACAACATCCCCGTCGCGATCCGCCTCACCGGTGACCTCGACGTCGCCGCGCTCGAAGCGGCCGTCGCCGATGTGGTGGCCCGGCACGAATCACTGCGCACCTTCTACCCGGCATCCGACGTCGCCACGGGCCCGGTCGACGAAGGCGCCGGCTACCAGCAGGTCCTGCCCGCCGACGAGGTCCGTTTCGCGCTGCCCGCCCAGCCGGTCGCCGCGAGCGACGTGGTCGCGCGTGTGGTCGAGTTGGCGAGCGTCCACTTCGACGTGACCCGCGAGGTCCCCTTCCGCGCGAGCCTGCTGCGGGTCGACGACCGTAATCACGTGGCCGTATTGGTGATGCACCACATCAGCGGTGACGGCTTCTCGCTGCGGCCGCTGCTGCGCGATGTCGTCGTGGCCTACACCGAGCGCACCCGGGGCGAGATCCCCGCCTGGTCGCCGCTGGAAGTCCAGTACGCCGACTACACCCTGTGGCAGCGTGAGGTCCTCGGCGAGGAGTCCGATCCCGAATCGGTCGCCGCGAGCCAGCTCGCCTACTGGACCGAGCAGCTGCGCGACCTGCCGGATCAGCTCGAACTGCCCGCGGACCGTCCGCGTCCCGAGATCGCCACCAATGCCGGTGACCTGCACCGCTTCTCGATCGACGCGCACCTGCACCATGCGCTCACCGAGATCGCCCGCGCCCGCGGGGTCACCCTGTTCATGGTGATGCACGCGGCACTGGCCACCTGGGCCGCACGCCTGTCCAACAGCACCGACATCGCCATCGGCACTCCCATCGCCGGTCGTGGCGAGCGCACGCTCGACGACCTGGTCGGCATGTTCGTCAACACCCTGGTGCTGCGCAGCGAGGTCGACTCCGGCGCGAGCTTCAGCGACCTGCTGGATCAGATCCGCAAGGTCGACCTGTCGGCCTTCGCCAATGCCGATGTGCCGTTCGAACGTCTCGTCGACGTGCTCAGCCCCACCCGTTCGCAGGCGCACCACCCGCTGTTCCAGGTGGCGCTCACCTTCGAGGCGGCCACCGCCGCCGACACCGGCACCATCGCACTGCCGGGCCTCGAGCTCGATGTCGTCGATTTCGATCCGGGCACAGCGAAGTTCGATGTGCAGCTCACCGTGGGCGAAGCCGCCGACGGCTCCCTCGCGCTGTCGTGGAACTACGCCACCGATCTGTTCGACCCCGAGACCGTCGCCGCCTTCGGTGACCGGCTGGTGCGCATCCTGCGCAGCGTCGCCGAGAACCCCGACGTGATCGTCGGCGATATCGACCTGCTCGGCGAGGCCGAGCAGCGCGATGTCGCCCAGCGCTGGGTGTCCTCCGGCGCCGATGCCATCGGTCTGCCGGTCATCCACGACGCCAGCACTCCCGCGGGCTACCGGCGCGGCCTGTTCGGCAACAAGCACACGACCCTGGTCGACCTGTTCGACGCCGCGGCCGCCGCCTACCCGGACCGCATCGCCGCCAAGTTCGGGGTCGAGTCGCTGACCTACGCCGAACTCGATCGCCGCGCGAATGTGTTGGCGCGCAGGTTGATCGACGACGGCGTCGGCCCGGAATCGCTGGTCGCGGTGATCCTGCCGCGTTCGCTCGATCTCGTCGTCGCGCTGCTGGCCGTCGTCAAGACCGGTGCGGGCTACGTGCCGGTGGACCCGACGTACCCGGCTGAGCGCATCGCCTACGTGCTCGAAGACTCGCGCCCCACCAGCGTGGTCCTCGATTCCACCGTCCAGGTGACGGTGCCGCAGCATCTGCCCTCGGTGGTGCTCGACGGATTCGCCGTGGAAACCGGCAATATCGAAGACGCCGACGACGCCACGATCACCGACGCCGACCGGCTGGCACCGCTCTCGCCGGACAACGTCGCCTACGTCATCTACACCTCCGGCTCGACCGGTCGCCCCAAGGGCGTCGCGGTCGCGCATCGCAATGTGGTGCGCCTGTTCGCCAACACCGACCGCGACTTCGGCTTCGGCCCGCGCGATGTGTGGACGCTGTTCCACTCCTACGCCTTCGACTTCTCGGTGTGGGAGCTGTGGGGCCCGCTGCTGTTCGGTGGCTCGCTGATCGTCGTCGACTACTACACCTCGCGCTCGCCCGAGCAGTTCCTGGAACTGCTGCGCGTGGAGCAGGTGACGGTGCTCAACCAGACGCCGTCGGCGTTCTACCAACTGGCCGAGGCGGACCGGAACGCCGGACCCGGCCTGGAGCCGCTCGCCCTGCGCTACGTCGTGTTCGGTGGCGAGGCCCTCGAGCTGCGTCGTCTGTCGGATTGGGTCGCCCGCCACGGTGACAGCTCGCCGACGCTGGTCAACATGTACGGCATCACCGAGACCACGGTGCACGTGTCGTTCCGTGCCCTGGATGCGAAAACCATTGCCGCCGCGGCGGGTTCGGTCGTCGGCCGGGCGATCGCCGGGCTCGGCGTGTACGTCCTCGACAACCGGTTGCGTCCCGTGCCGGTGGGTGTCGCGGGCGAAATGTATGTCGCCGGACCGCAGTTGGCGCGCGGCTACCTGGGTCGACCCGACCTGACCGCCACCCGCTTCGTCGCCAACCCCCTCGCAGGGCCGAATCAGGGCGGCTCGCGTCTGTACCGCTCCGGCGACCTCGCCCGCTGGAACCGCTTCGGCGAACTCGAATACCTGGGCCGCGCCGACGATCAGGTGAAGGTCCGCGGTTTCCGTATCGAGCTCGGTGAGATCGAAGCCGCTGTGCTCGCGCAGCCGGGTATCGCGCAGGCCGCGGTGATCGTGCGCGAGGATCAGCCGGGTGACCAGCGGATCGTCGCCTACGTGGTCGCCGAGGGCGACCTGGAACCCGACCTCGAGGTCATTCGCAGCGGTGCGGCCGAACAGCTGCCCGCCTACATGGTTCCCGCGGCGCTCGTGCGCCTCGAGTGGATCCCGCTGACCGTCAACGGCAAGCTGGACCGCCGCGCGCTGCCCGCCCCCGCGGTGCAGGCGCGGGCCTTCCGCGCACCCGTCACACCTGTGCAGGAAACCGTGGCCGCGGTCTTCGCCGATGTCCTCGGCCTGGACCGGGTCGGTGTCGACGACGACTTCTTCGGCCTCGGCGGCAACTCGCTGATCGCCACCCGCGTCGTGGCCCGCATCGGCGCGGCGCTCGGCGCCACGGTGCCGGTGCGTGCCCTGTTCGAAGCCTCCACCGTGGAAGCTCTTGCCGCACGGGTGGAATCGCACACCGGCGGCACCGCCCGCGCGGCGCTGGTCGCCCGCGAGCGTGCCGAAGGCGAATTGGTTCCGCTGTCGTTCGCCCAGCAGCGCATGTGGTTCCTCAACAAGTACGACACCACCTCGGCCGCCTACAACCTGCCCGTGGCGATCCGTCTCACCGGCGAACTCGACACCGAGGCACTGGCGCTCGCGCTCGCCGACCTGGTCCGCAGGCACGAATCGCTGCGTACCCGCTACCCCGAGCACGGTGGCACCCCGGTGCAGCAGATCGTTGCCGCGGAACGTATCTCGCTGGATCTGCGTCCCGTCGCGATCGATCGCGACGAGCTGTTCGAGACGGTCACCGAGTTCGTGTCCACCGGTTTCGATGTGGCCGAACAGGTTCCGATGCGCGCACGGTTGTTCCGCGTCGCCGGATCGGCCGACAGCGCCCCCGTCGAGCACGTGTTGGTCGTGGTCGTGCACCACATCGCCGCCGACGGTTTCTCCATCGCGCCGCTGACCCGCGACGTGATGCGCGCCTACACCGCCCGCGCCCAGGGCACTGCCCCCGGCTGGGCGCCGCTGCCGGTGCAATACGCCGATTTCGCGATCTGGCAGCGCGCCGTGCTCGGCACCGAGGACGACGCCGAATCGCTGATGTCGCGCCAGGTCGGCTACTGGCAGACCCAGCTCGCCGGCGTCCCCGACGAACTGACCCTGCCCTTCGACCGCGCCCGCCCGGCGATCGCCTCGCACCACGGCGCCACCGTGCACCGTGAGCTCTCGCCCGAGCTGATCGCGAAGCTCGACGAGGTCGCTCGTCGTCAAGGCGCGTCGCTGTTCATGGTCATGCACACCGCCCTCGCGGTGCTGCTGGCCCGGCTGTCCGGCTCCGACGACATCGCCATCGGCACCCCCATCGCGGGCCGTGGCGAGCAGGCCCTCGACGACCTGGTCGGCATGTTCGTCAACACCCTCGTCCTGCGCGCCGGCGTCAGCCCGGCGGAATCGTTCACCGATCTGCTGGAACGCGCACGCAAGGCCGACCTCGACGCCTACGGCAATGCCGACGTCCCGTTCGAGCGCCTGGTCGAACTGCTCGCGCCGGAGCGCTCGCAGTCGCGCAACCCGCTGTTCCAGGTGATGCTGGCCTTCCAGAACCTGGATCGCACCACCCTGGAACTGCCGGGGCTCGCTGTCTCGGCGCTCGATCTCGACGAGAGCGTTGCCCGCTTCGACCTGCAGTTCACCCTGTCCGAACTGGGCGAACCCGGCAGCGGCGGGATGGCGCTGGCACTGAACTACGCCACCGAACTGTTCGACGAGAACACCGTCGCCGCGATCGCGGTGCGCTGGCAGCGCGTACTCGAGGCCGTCGCCGCCGATGCCGCGATCACGGTCGGGGCGATCGATGTCCTCGATGCCGCCGAGCGGTCCGATCTGGTGTTCCGCGTCGGTCAGCCGCCGGTACCCGCCCGCACCCTGCGCAACCTCCTGACCGAGGCTGTCGCCCAGAACCCGACCGGCCCCGCCGTGGTGTTCCAGGGGGTCAGCGTTTCCTATGCCGAGCTCGACGAACGCTCGAACCGGCTGGCGCGCTTGCTGATCGCCGAGGGCATCGGCGCCGAAGATCTCGTGGCCGTCGCGGTTCCGCGCTCGGCCGATTCGGTGCTGGCCGCGTGGGCCGTCGCCAAGACCGGCGCTGCCTTCGTGCCGGTCGACCCGACCTACCCGGCCGACCGCATCGCGCACATGGTCACCGACTCCGGCTCGCCGCTCGGCCTCACCGTCGCCTCCGTGCGTGACGGATTGCCGGATTCGGCGCGCTGGCTGGTGCTCGACGAGCTGGATCCGGCCACCGTCGACGGTGGTCCGATCGCGGACGCGGAACTCGTGCGGATGACCACCCCCGAGCAGCCCGCCTATGTCATCTACACCTCCGGCTCCACCGGCGTGCCCAAGGGCGTCGTCGTCACCCATGCCGGTCTGGCGAACTTCGGCGGGGAGCAGGCCGAGCGCTACGCCCTCGACACCGACACTCGCGCACTGCATTTCGCCTCGCCCTCGTTCGACGCCTCGATCCTCGAACTGCTGCTGGCGCTGGCCCGTGGCGGCGCGCTGGTCGTGGTCCCGCCGGGCGTCTACGGCGGCGACGAGCTGTCCGAGCTGATCCGCACCGAGCGGGTCACCCACGCCTTCATCACCCCCGCCGCCCTGGCGACCTTCGATCCCAGCGGTCTCGACTCGCTGCGCGTCCTGGTCGCCGGTGGCGAAGCGGTGCCCGCCGATCTGGTGTCGAAGTGGGCGGTTCCGTTGGCGGACGGCACGACTCGTGCCTTCCACAACGGCTACGGCCCCACCGAGACCACGATCATGACCAACATCAGCGCCGCGCTGGCGCCGGGCGAGCTGGTCACCATCGGTGGCCCCACCCGCGGCATGCGTTCGCTGATCCTGGACGCCCAGCTCCAGCCCGTTCCGGTGGGTGTGGCGGGTGAGCTCTATCTGTCGGGCATCCAGCTGGCCCGTGGGTACCACGCCCGCGCCGGGCTCACCGCCGACCGGTTCATCGCCGACCCGTTCGTTCCGGGGGAGCGGATGTACCGCACCGGTGACGTGGTGCGCTGGACCGCCGAGCGCACCGTCGAGTACGTCGGCCGCTCCGACTTCCAGGTCAAGATCCGCGGCTTCCGTATCGAACTGGGCGAGATCGACTCCGCCCTCGCCTCGCACGAGACTGTCGACTTCGCGACCACCGTCGGCCACAAGAGCACTGCGGGCGCTGTCTCGCTGGTCGCGTATGTGGTTGCCGCACCGGGTCATTCGATCGATGTCGCCGCCCTGACCGCGCATGTCGAGGATCGTCTGCCCGCGTACATGGTGCCGTCGTCGATCATGGTGATCGACCACGTGCCGCTGACCCCGGTCGGCAAGCTCGACCGCAAGGCGCTGCCGGAGCCGGTCTTCGCCACCGAGGTCACCTTCCGCGCCGCGCGCAACCCGATCGAGCAGACCATCGCCGAGGTCTTCGCCGAGGTACTCGGTGTGGAGCGCGTGGGCGTGGACGATTCGTTCTTCGCCCTCGGCGGCGACTCGATCGTCTCCATCCAGCTCGTCTCCCGGGCCAAGGCCCGTGGCGTGCTGTTCTCCCCGCGCAACGTCTTCGAACAGCGCACCGTCGCGGGGCTGGCCTCGGTCGCCGAAACCGCCGATGTCGCCGCGGCTTCCGCGATCACCCTCGCCGAGCTGCCCGGTGGCGGCGTCGGCGAGATGCCGCTGACCCCGGTCGTGCGGTTCATGGCGGAGCGGTCCGGTTCGTTCGACCGGTTCAACCAGACCATGGCTCTCGAGCTGCCGGTCGGCATCGACCGCGCGGGCATCGCCGCCACCGTCGGCGCGGTGATCGACCGCCACGACATGCTGCGCTCGCGCCTGCACCAGGTCGACGGCCGCTGGGTCGTCGATACCGCCCCCGCAGGCACGGTCGACGCCGCCGCGCGCATCGACCACACCGTCTTCGATCCCACCGTCTCCGACGCCGAGCTCGTCGACATCGCCTCTGCCGCACTGGATGCCAGCCTGGATCGCCTCGATCCCGCCGACGGTGTCGTGGTGCGATTCGTGTGGCTCGAGCCCGGCGCGCCGGACGCCGGCGACTCGGCCACGTCCACCAGGTCCGCCGCACGGGCGGGTCGACTGATCGTCGTCGCGCACCACCTGGTGGTCGACGGTGTGTCCTGGCGCATCCTCGTCCCCGACTTCGTCGCCGCGTGGGGTCAGCTCTCGGCCGGTCAACAGCCGGAGCTGGTGGCCCCCGCGACCTCGATGCGAGCCTGGGCGCACGCCCTCGCCGACGAGGCGAAGAGCGCCGAACGCGCCGCCGAGCTCGACTTCTGGCGCGCGGTCGTCGACACCCCGGACCCGCTGCTCACCGAGCGGGCGATGAACCCGGCGGTCGACGTCTCCGGCGTGGTGGAGAAGCTGCCGGTCGAGGTCTCCGCCGAGGTCACCAAGGCACTGCTCACCACGGTCCCCGCCCTGTTCCACGGTGGCGTCAACGACGGCTTGCTCACCGCGCTCGCGCTGGCCGCCGCCAAGTGGCGCTCCACCCGCACCGGCCCCGGCGCGCTGGGTAACGGCCGCCGCGCCGACTCGACCAGCGACGCACTGCTCGTGCGCCTCGAAGGCCACGGTCGTGAGGAAGAGGTCGCGCCCGGCGCCGACCTGTCGCGCACCGTCGGCTGGTTCACCGCCATCTTCCCGGTCCGCCTCGACCTGGCAGGCATCGACATCGACGCCGCTCTCGCCGGTGGACCGGCGCTCGGCCAGGCCGTCAAGGCGGTCAAGGAACAGCTGCTCTCGGTGCCCGACAAGGGCATCGGCTACGGCCTGCTGCGGTACATGAACGCCGAGACCGCCGCCGAACTGCCCACGCAGCTCCCCGGCCAGATCAGCTTCAACTACCTCGGCCGCGTCGCCGACAGCGATGTCCCCGATGCCCTGCGCGGCTTCGGCTGGATCCCCGCACCCGAGCTGGCAGCGCTCGGCGGCGCCTACGACGCGGATATGCCCGCGATGGCGCCACTGGACGTGAACGCGATCGTCGTCGGCGACAAGCTCAGCGCCAATATCGGCTACCCGAGCACGCTGCTCGCCGAGGCCGAGGTGCGCGAGTTCGCCGACCTGTGGATCACCGCGCTGGAAGCTGTTGCCCGGCATGCCAATTCGGCTGAGGCAGGCGGTCACACACCGTCCGACTTCGCCCTGGTGCGCTCCACCCAGCGCGATATCGACACCTGGGAGAAGCGCTACCCCGAGCTCACCCAGGTGTGGCCGCTGGCCGCGCTGCAAGCGGGTCTGTTCTTCCACGCCCGCCTGGCCGCCACCTCGGTCGACGTCTACACCGCCCAGGCGGTCCTCACGCTCACCGGTCGCGTCGACGCCACCCGTCTGCGCGCCGCCGCCCAGGCGCTGCTCGACCGCCACGAAACCCTGCGCACCGCGTTCGTCACCGACCACGACGGCAATGCCGTGCAGGTCGTCCTCGACACCACGCGCGTGGCGTGGACCGAACACGACCGCATCGAGACCGGTGAATACGCCGACCTCGTCGAGGCCGACCGCACCGCGCGCTTCGACCTGGCGAACCCGCCGCTGATCCGCTTCACGCTGATCCAGATCGCCGAGCACGAGTGGCGCTTCGTGGTGTCCAACCATCACATCCTGCTCGACGGTTGGTCGACGCCGCTGGTCATGCGTGACCTGCTCGCGCTCTACGCCCTGCACGGCGACGCGAGCGCGCTGCCCGCCGTCCGCTCCTACCGCCACTTCCTGGAATGGGTGGCCCGCCAGGATCACTCGGTCTCGGTGGAAGCCTGGTCGCACGCGCTGCGCGGCGTCACCGAGCCGACCATGCTGGCCCGCCCCGACGCGAGCCGCGAGATCGCCGCGTTGTCCGAGGAGTACCTGTTCGACCTCGACGAGCCCACCACGGCGCGGCTCGTGGCGCTGGCCGCCGACCTCGGCGTCACCCCGAACACCGTCCTGCAGGTGGCCTGGTCGATCGTGCTCGGCCGGATGACCGGCCGCGACGACGTGCTCTTCGGCACCACCGTCTCGGGCCGTCCCGCGCAGCTCTCGGGCGTGGAGTCCATGGTCGGTCTGTTCATCAACACCGTTCCGGTGCGCGTGCGCTTCGACGCCGCCGAAACGGTGCGCGACGTGCTGACCCGCACCCAGGGCGAGCAGGCCGACTTGCTCGACCACCACTACATCGGCCTCGCCGAGATCCAGTCCGCGGCCGGAATCGGTGGCCTGTTCGACTCGCTGGTGGTCTTCGAGTCCTACCCGGTCGACGCCGAGGGCATCAAGGCCCAGGCCGCCGACATCGATGGCATGGCTGTCACCGGCCTCGACGCCGCCGACGCCACCCACTACCCGCTGTCGCTGATCGCCCAGCTCGACACCCAGCTGCGCGTGCGCGCCGGCTACCTGAGCGACCTGTTCGACGCCGCCACCGTGCATCGCATCGCCGAGCGCCTGATCCGGGTGCTCACCGCGATCACCACGGAACCGACGGTCGCTGTGGGCGATATCGAACTGCTCGACGCCGCCGAACGGGAACTCGTCGTGCGTGAGTGGAACGCCACCGCGCACGAGGTGGACCAGCGGGCCACCCTCGTCTCGATGTTCGAGGCCCAGGTCGCTCGTACGCCGCAGGCCACCGCCCTGTCCTTCGAGGGCACGAGCCTGTCCTACGCCGAGTTCGCCCAGCGGGTCTACCGCCTGTCGCGCTGGCTGATCGACCGCGGTGTGGGCCCGGAAACCTATGTGGCACTCGGCATGCGCCGCTCGATCGACCTGGTCGTCGGCATGTACGCGGTGAGCGTGGCCGGTGGCGCCTACGTGCCGCTGGACCCCGATCATCCGGCCGAGCGCACGGAATACATTCTGGCGACGGCGGATCCGGTCTGTGTGCTCACCTCGGGCACCGATCTGGAGATCGACACCGCACAGGTCAGGATCGACCTGCTCGACCTGGACGGCTACGCCGACACTCGTGTCACCGATGCCCAGCGCATCGTGCCGCTGCGTCCGGAGAACACGGCGTATGTGATCTTCACGTCGGGTTCGACGGGTCGTCCGAAGGGTGTGGCGGTCAGCCATGGCGCGATCGTCAACCGTTTGGTGTGGATGCAGGCCGCGTACGGCCTGACCGAGGCCGACGTCGTTCTGCAGAAGACACCCGCCACGTTCGATGTGTCGGTGTGGGAGTTCTTCTGGCCCTTGCAGATCGGTGCGAAGCTGGTGGTCGCGAAGCCCGACGGCCATCGCGATCCGGCGTACCTCGCGGAGATCATTCGCGTCGAGGGCGTCACCGTCACGCACTTCGTGCCGTCGATGCTCGCGGTGTTCGTCGCCGACGCCGATGTCGCGCGCTGCGAGTCGCTGCGGATGGTGTTCGCCTCCGGTGAGGCGTTGCCGCCCAAGCCCGCGCACCGTCTGCGCGAGCTGACCGGCGCCGCGCTGCACAACCTGTACGGCCCCACCGAGGCCGCGGTCGACGTCACCTTCCACGAGGTCGTCGACACCGATCTGGACACCGTCCCGATCGGCGCCCCGGTCTTCAACACCCAGGTCTACGTCCTCGACGCGCGCCTGCGCCCCGTCCCGGTCGGTGTGGCGGGTGAGCTCTACCTCGCGGGCACCCAGCTGGCCCGCGGCTATGTGGCGCGCCCCGACCTGACCGCGGACCGTTTCGTCGCCGACCCGTTCGGTGACGACGGCGAGCGCATGTACCGCACCGGTGACCTCGTGGCCTGGACCGAACAGGGCGAGCTGGAATACCTGGGCCGCACCGACTTCCAGGTGAAGCTGCGTGGTCTGCGCATCGAGCTCGGCGAGATCGAGTCCGCGCTGACCGGCCTCGACGAGGTGGCGCAGTCGGTGGTCGTCGTGCGCGGCGAGCAGCACACCGGCGATCAGCTGGTGGCCTACGTGATCCCGGCGACCGGCCGTACCGTCGACATCGAGGACGCCCGCGAGGAACTGGGCAACAACCTGCCCGCCTACATGGTGCCCGCGGTGATCATCGTCCTCGACGAGTTCCCGCTCAATGCCTCGGGCAAGCTCGACCGCAAGGCGCTGCCCGCGCCGGTGTTCGAGGCCGCGGTGTTCCGCGCCCCGACTACCCCGGTCGAGGAGATCGTCGCCGCGACCTTCGCCGACGTGCTCGGCCTGGACCGGGTCGGTCTCGATGACGACTTCTTCGGACTCGGCGGCAACTCGCTGACCGCCACCCAGGTCGCCGCCCGCCTGTCGGCCGCGCTGGAGACCGATATCGGCGTGCGCGAGCTGTTCGAGGCCTCGACCGTCGCCGGGCTGGCCGCCCGCGCCGAGACGCACTCCGGTGCCGAACGTCGCGCGCCGCTGGTGCCGCAGCAGCGCCCCGAGCGGGTGCCGCTGTCGCTGGCCCAGCAGCGCATGTGGTTCCTCAACCGCTTCGACCCCGAGTCCGCGGTGGACAACATCCCCGCCGCCGTTCAGCTGTCGGGCCTGCTCGACCGTCAGGCGCTGCAGGTGGCCGTGGCCGACGTGCTCGCCCGCCACGAGTCCCTGCGCAGCTACTACCCGGAGGTGTCGGGCGCCGGCTACCAGGTGATCGTCCCGACCGGCAAGGTCATCCCCGACCTGGCGCCGATCGAGACCACCGTCGCCGAACTGCCGCAACGGCTTTCGGAGCTGGTACTCACCGCGTTCGACGTCACCGCCGAGGTGCCGTTCCGCGCCGCCCTGTTCGAGGTGAGCCCCACCGAACACGTGCTCGCCCTTGTCGTGCACCACATCTCGGCCGACGGCTTCTCCATGGGCCCGCTGACCCGCGACGTGATGACCGCCTACAGCGCCCGTGTGGAAGGCGCCGAACCGGCCTGGCGTCCCCTCGAGGTCCAGTACGCCGACTTCGCGCTGTGGCAGCGCGCCGTGCTCGGTGACGAGGACGACGCGAAATCGGTGATCGCCCAGCAGATCTCGTACTGGGGTTCGACCCTGCGCGGCCTGCCCGAGCAGCTCGACCTGCCCGCCGACCGGCCGCGTCCAGCGGTCGCCAGCGGACGCGGCGCCACCCACACCTTCGAAATCGACGCGAAAACCCATGCGGCATTGACCGAGCTGGCCCGCACCCGCGGCGCGACGCTGTTCATGGTCGCCCACGCCGCGCTGGCCCTGCTGCTCTCGCGCCTGTCCGGCGAGAACGACATCGCCATCGGCACCCCCATCGCGGGCCGTGGCGAGCGTGCCCTCGACGACCTGATCGGCATGTTCGTCAACACCCTGGTGCTGCGCACCGAGGTCGACGGCGACGCGAGCTTCACCGACCTGCTCGGTGCGGTCCGCGCGAGCGACATCGCGGCCTTCGGTCACGCCGACCTGCCGTTCGAGCGGCTCGTCGAGATCATCAACCCCGCCCGCTCGCAGGCCCGTCACCCGCTGTTCCAGGTCATGCTGGCCTTCCAGAACACCGGCCAGACCAGCCTGGAACTGCCCGGCCTCACCGTGAGCGGTGTGGAACTGCCGATCGACGTGGCCAAGTTCGACCTGCAGGTGGTGCTCACCGAGAAGCCGGGCGACGCGTCCGGCATCGTCGCCGAGCTGATCTACGCCACCGATCTGTTCGACGCGGCCACCATGGACCGCTTCGGCGCTCGCTTCGCTCGCCTGCTCGCCGAGATCGCCGCGGCTCCGAACCGCGCTGTCGGCGACATCGCCCTGCTCGACTCCGCTGAAACCGCACTGGCCGTGCGTGGTTGGAACGACACCGCGCACGAGCTGCCCGGCGCGGGCACTCTGGTGGACGAGTTCGCCCGCCAGGCGCTGGCCACTCCCGACGCGGTCGCGATGGTCGACCCCGCCACCGGCGAGACCCTGACCTACGCCGAATTCGCCGCTCGCGTGCACCGTTTGGCGCACCGCCTGATCGACGCGGGCGTCGGCCCGGAATCCCTCGTCGCGCTCGGCCTGCGCCGCAGCATCGACCTGGTCGTCGCCGCGTACGCGGTGCAGGAAGCAGGCGGTGGCTACGTGCCGCTCGACCTGGACCAGCCCGCCGACCGCATCACCTACGTCTTGGAGACGGCGGCTCCGGTCGCAGTCCTCACCACCACCCGCGACGGGTTCGGACTCGACGACGACGCGGTCGTGGACACCGCCCCGATGACGCTGGTCATCGACGCGATCGACCTCTCGGCGTACCCGCAGACTCCGGTCAGCGATGCCGACCGGATCGTTCCGCTGCTCCCGCAGCACCCGGCCTACGTCATCTTCACCTCCGGCTCGACCGGCCGCCCGAAGGGTGTGGCCGTGCCGCACTCGGCCGTGGTGAACCAGATCCGGTGGATCACCGGTGAATACGGCATCGACGCCGACGATGTGGTGCTGTTCAAGACCCCCGCCACCTTCGACGTGTCGGTGTGGGAGCTGTTCGGCCCGCTGAGCACCGGCGGCCGGATCGTCGTGGCGAGCCCCGACGGTCACCGCGATCCGCAGTACCTCGCCGATGTCATTGCCGCGCAACAGGTCACGATGACCTCGTTCGTGCCGTCGATGCTCACCGTCTTCGCGGGCAGCGTCGATGCCGCCGCCGTCGCGGGCGGAGCGCTGTCCTCGCTGCGCGCCCTGCTGATCGCCGGTGAGGCGTTCACCGCCGACGCGGTCGTGGCACTGCGCACGGTGAGCGACGCGGCCCTGTTCAACCTGTACGGCCCCACCGAGTTCACTGTCCACGCGACGCACGGCCCGGTCGCCGACCAGGTCGACGGCGCCGTCCCGATCGGCTCGCCGGTCTGGAACTCGCGGGCCTACGTGCTGGATTCGCGACTGCACCCGGTCGCCGCCGGTGTCGCCGGTGAGCTGTATCTGGCCGGCGCCCAGCTGGCCCGCGGCTACTTCGGCCGCCCCGATCTCACCGCCGACCGCTTCGTCGCCGACCCGTTCGAAACCCACGGCGAACGGATGTACCGCACCGGTGACCTCGTCCGCCGCGACGAGAACGGCGTGATCACCTACCTCGGCCGCACCGACTTCCAGGTGAAGCTGCGTGGTCTGCGCATCGAGCTCGCCGAGATCGAAGCCGCGCTCACCGCGCACAACACCGTCACGCAGGCCGTGGTGGTCGTGCGTTCGGACGCGCGTACCGGCGACCAGCTCGTCGGCTATGTCGTCCCCGCCGCGGGCGCGACCGTCGACATCGACGCGCTGCGCGCGCATCTGGCCGCGCAGCTGCCGTCCTACATGGTTCCGGCCGCCTTCGTCGTCATCGACGAGATGCCGCTGAGCGCCAATGGCAAGCTCGACCGGCGCGCCCTGCCGGAGCCGGTGTTCGAGGCGCGGGAGTTCCGTGCGCCGCGCACGCCGATCGAGGAGATCGTCGCCGCCACCTTCGCCGAGGTGCTCGGCCTGTCCGGAGACCGCGCGGTCGGCCTGGACGACGACTTCTTCGACCTGGGCGGCAACTCGCTCATCGCCACCCAGGTGGTCGCCCGCCTCGGCGCCGCCCTCGACACCCGCGTCCCCGTGCGCGCGCTGTTCGAAGCGCCGTCGGTGTCCGCGCTGGCCGCCAAGGTCGAGGTCCACGCGGGCAGCGGCAGCCGCCGCGAGCTCGTGGCCGGTGCGCGCCCGGACCAGATCCCGCTCTCGCTCGCCCAGCAGCGCATGTGGTTCCTCAACCGCTTCGACAGTGCGACCGGCGTCAACAACATCCCGCTGGCGGTCCGCCTGACCGGTGACCTCGACATCGACGCTCTGCGTCAGGCCGTCGCCGACGTGGTCGACCGGCACGAGGTGCTGCGCACCGTCTACCCGGAGACTGCGGAGGGTCAGGGTGTCCAGGTCGTCCTGCCTGCCGGGCAGATGCCGATCTCGCTGCACCCGATCACCGTCGGTGAGGACGAGATCCGCGACCGCATCAGCGCACTCGTGCTCGCCGGGTTCGACGTCACCGCCGAGGTCCCGGTGCGCGCCGAACTGCTGCGCGTCGCGGGCTCGATGGATGGTTCGCACCCCGACATCCACGTGCTGGTCTTCGTCGTGCACCACATCTCCGGTGACGGCTGGTCGGTGCGCCCGCTGGCCCGCGACGTGATGATCGCCTACGCCGCCCGCTCGCGCGGTGAGGCACCCGGCTGGGCGCCACTGCCCGTGCAGTACGCCGACTTCGCCCTGTGGCAGCGCGAAACGCTGGGCTCCGAAGCAGATTCGGCGTCGATGATCGCGCAGCAGGTGGCCTACTGGTCGCAGAACCTGGCAGGGCTGCCCGACCAGCTCGACCTGCCCGCCGACCGGGCCCGTCCCGCCGTCGCGTCCAACCGCGGTGGGGTACACGAGTTCTCGATCGACCCCGCCCTGTCGGCCGGACTCAACGCGCTGGCCCGCGAACACGGCGCCAGCCTGTTCATGGTCGTGCACGCCGCGTTCGCCGCGCTGCTGGCCCGCCTGTCGGGCAGCGACGACATCGCCATCGGCACCGCCGTCGCCGGTCGTGGTGAAGCGGTGCTCGACGACGCCATCGGCATGTTCGTCAACACCCTGGTCCTGCGCAGCGCCGTCGACCCGGCCCAGCCGTTCACCGAGCTGCTCGCGCAGACCAGGGAGAACGACCTCGCCGCCTTCGGCCACGCCGATCTGCCGTTCGAACGGCTCGTGGAGATCCTCAACCCGGCCCGTTCGCAGGCCCGCCACCCGCTGTTCCAAGTGATGCTGTCGTTCCAGAACACCGGCGAGGCGTCCTTCGAACTGCCCGGCCTCGAGGTCGCGGGCGTGCCGCTGGATGTGGTCACCGCCAAGTTCGATCTGCATCTGAACCTGGCCGATCGTCACCGTGCCGACGGTTCCGCCGACGGCATGACCGCCGAATTCGCCTACGCCACGGACATGTTCGACGCCGACACCATCGCCGCCCTCGCGCAGCGCCTGGTGCGGATGCTGACAGCGGTCGTGGCCAAGCCCGCCCGCGCGATCGGCGAGGTCGCCCTGCTGGCCCCGGCCGAATACCGCCAGGTGGTCACCGGCTGGAACGCCACCGAGCACCCGGTCGATCAGGCCGCCACGCTGGTGTCGATGTTCGAGGCGCAGGCCGTGACCAGCCCGAACGCGACCGCCGTCACCTTCGAGAGGACGAGTCTGTCCTACCGCGAGTTCACCGCGCAGGTGAACCGCCTTGCCCGTCATCTCATCGCCCAGGGCGTCGGCCCGGACACCATGGTCGCGCTCGGCATGCGCCGCTCGCTCGACCTCGTGATCGGCATGTACGCGGTGAGCGTTGCCGGTGGCGCCTACGTGCCGCTGGACCCAGACCACCCGGCCGAGCGCACCCACTACGTGCTCGAGACCGCGGCGCCGGTGTGCGTATTGACCACTGTCCGTGACGAATTCGACGCGGGTTCGACCACGGCGCTGAACATCGAACGCCTGGATCTCTCGGTTTACTCGGATGCGCCGGTCAACGATGCCGAGCGGATCGCCCCGCTGCGTTCGGAGAACACGGCGTATGTGATCTTCACGTCGGGTTCGACGGGTCGTCCGAAGGGTGTGGCGGTCAGCCATGGCGCGATCGTCAACCGTTTGGTGTGGATGCAGGCCGCGTACGGCCTGACCGAAGCGGACGTCGTTCTGCAGAAGACGCCTGCCACGTTCGACGTGTCGGTGTGGGAGTTCTTCTGGCCCTTGCAGATCGGTGCGAAGCTGGTTGTCGCGAAGCCCGACGGTCACCGCGATCCGGCCTACCTGGCCGAGATCATCGCCACCGAGGGCGTCACCACCGCGCACTTCGTGCCGTCGATGATGTCGGTGTTCGTCGCCGAACTCGCCGAGTCCGCCGCTGTCGCGCTTGCCGACGGACGGCAGATCTCGAACAGCCTGCGCCTGGTGTTCGCCTCGGGTGAGGCACTGCCCGCGCCGACCGCACAGCGGATGCGCGCCCTCACCGGCGCGGCCCTGCACAACCTGTACGGCCCCACCGAGGCCGCCGTCGACGTCACCTTCCACGAGGTCACCGACGCCGACACCACCTCGGTGCCGATCGGTGCGCCGGTCTTCAACACCCAGGTGTACGTGCTGGATTCGCGTCTGCACCCGACGCCCGTCGGCGTTCCCGGCGAGCTGTACCTGGCCGGTGTCCAGCTGGCGCGCGGTTACGTCAACCGTCCCGACCTCACCGCCGACCGCTTCGTCGCCGACCCGTTCGGGACCGACGGCGAGCGGATGTACCGCACCGGCGACCTCGTCACCTGGACCGCCGACGGCGAGCTGGAGTACCTGGGCCGCACCGACTTCCAGGTGAAGCTGCGTGGTCTGCGCATCGAACTGGGCGAGATCGAGTCGGCGCTCACCGCGCTGCCCTCGATCGCCCAGTCCGTGGTCGTGGTCCGCTCCGACGACCGCCTCGGCGACCAGTTGGTCGGGTACCTGATCCCGGCGGCCGGCACGAGCATCGACCTCGATGCCGTGCGCACCGACCTCGGTGGCGCGCTGCCGACCTACATGGTCCCCACCGCCTTCGTGATCCTGGATGCCTTCCCGCTCAACGCCTCCGGCAAGCTCGACCGCAAGGCGCTGCCCGCGCCGGTGTTCGAGGCCAAGGTGTTCCGCGCGGCGTCCACCCCGATCGAAGAGATCGTGGCGGGCACCTTCGGCGACGTGCTCGGCGTGACCCGCGTCGGCGCCGACGACGACTTCTTCGAACTCGGCGGCAACTCATTGCTGGCCACCCAGGTCACCGCCCGCATCGGCGCGGCCCTGGACACCCAGCTCTCGGTGCGCGACCTGTTCGAGGCCTCGACGGTCTCCGCGCTGGCCGCCCGCGCCGAGCACAACGCGGGCTCCGGCCGGACCCGACCGCGCCTGACCGCGGGGGAGCGGCCCGCCGTCATCCCGCTCTCGCCGGCCCAGCAGCGGTACTGGTTCCTCAACCAGTTCGACACCTCTACCTCCGCGGTCGACAACATCCCCCTGGCCGTCCGCCTCACCGGCGAACTCGACGTGCCCGCGCTCGAACAGGCCATCGGCGACGTGTTCGCCCGCCACGAGATGCTGCGCACCACCTACCCGGCCTCGCCCGACGGCCCTCATCAGGTGATCCTGCCGAACTCACAGATCAGCGCGCAGGTGCACCACATCGAGGTCGACGAGACCGAATTGCTCGGCGCGGTCATCGAATTCGCGATGACGACCTTCGACGTCACCCGCGAGGTGCCGCTGGCGGTCGCGCTGTTCGAACTCACCGAGACCGATCACGTACTCGCGTTCACCGTCCACCACGTCTCCGCCGACGGTTCGTCGATGGGCCCCCTCGCACGCGACATCATGGCCGCGTACGTGGCCCGCGTGCAGGGCGAGGCGCCGCAGTGGGCACCGTTGCCCGTGCAGTACGCCGACTACGCGCTGTGGCAGCGCGAAGTCCTCGGCGACGAGACCGATCCCGAATCCCTGGCGACCAAGCAGGTCGCCTACTGGACCGAAACGCTCGCGGGCCTGCCCGACCAGCTCGAACTGCCCACCGACCGGCCCCGCCCACCCGCGCAGTCGTTCCAGGGTCAGGCCATCCGCTTCGAGATCGACCCGGACCGCCACGCGGCCCTGCACGACCTGGCACGGGCGAACAACGCCTCGCTGTTCATGGTCGTGCACGCCGCGCTCGCAGTGCTGCTCGCTCGCCTGTCCGGCACCGACGACATCGCCGTCGGCACCCCGATCGCGGGCCGTGGCGAGCGTGAGCTCGACGACCTGATCGGTATGTTCGTCAACACCCTGGTGTTCCGCACCGCCGTCGACTCCGGCGCGTCCTTCGCCGAACTGCTCGCCGATGTGCGCAACCGCGACCTGGAAGCCTTCGCCAACGCCGACGTACCGTTCGAGCGTCTGGTCGAGGTGCTCAACCCGGTCCGCTCCACCGCGCGCAACCCGCTGTTCCAGGTTGGCCTGTCGTTCCAGAACCTGGCCGACACCACCTTCGAACTGCCCGGCCTGACCGTCAGCGCCGTCGACTACGACTCGCAGCTGGCCAAGACCGACCTGCACGTCACCCTCTACGACCGCTACACCGACGACGGCGCACCGGCTCAGCTGGTCACCGAATTCGGTTACGCCATCGACCTGTTCGACGAGGCGACGGTCCAGAGCTTCGCCGACCGCTTCGTGCTGGTGCTCGACGCGGTCGCCGCCGACGCCACCATCGCGGTCGGCGATATCGACCTGCTCACCACGCCGGAATCCGCGCAGATCGTCACGGCGTGGAACGACACCGCGCACGAGGTCGACACCGACGCCACCCTGGTGTCGCTGCTCGACGCCAGCGTGACCGCGACTCCGGATGCCGTCGCGCTGGTCGTCGACGAGGCCGACGGTCGCCGCGAGCTCGCCCACCCGTCGCCCGACCACCACCCCTCATCGACTCGCTTCGCGACCCTGACCTATGCCGAACTCGACGCCGAGGTGAACCGCCTCGCGCGGCACCTGATCTCGCGGGGCATCGGCACCGAGGACCGGGTGGCGCTGGCAATTCGCCGCTCCGCCGAGCTGATCATCGCGATGTACGCGGTGGCCCGCACAGGCGCGGCGTATGTGCCGATCGACCCGGATCAGCCCGCCGAGCGCACCGACTACATCCTGGAGACGGCCGCGCCCGCTGTCGTGCTGACCACGTCGAACGCCGAATTCAGCACGGCGGCAGCCGAAGTGGTGGTCCTCGACGAGCTCGACCTGAGCGCTGTCAGCGACGCCGCGATCACCGGGCGCACCCTGGTTCCGGCGAACACCGCGTACGTGATCTTCACGTCCGGTTCGACCGGCAAGCCCAAGGGCGTGGCGGTCTCGCACGGCGCGATCGTCAACCAGCTGCTCTGGGAGACGGCCGAATTCGGCATCGGAGCCGACGACGCGGTGCTGCTCAAGACCGCCGCCACCTTCGACCTCTCGGTCTGGGAGTTCTGGACCGCCGCCGTCGCGGGTGCCCGCCTGGTGGTCGCCACCGCCGACGGCCACCGTGACCCGGCCTACCTCAACGACCTGATGCGGGCCACCGGCGTCACCACACTGCACGTGGTGCCGTCGATGCTCGACGCCTTACTCACCGAATCCGGTGCGGCACTCCCGCGTACGTTGCGTCGCGTCCTCGCGATCGGTGAGGCGTTGCCCGCCGCGACCGCGCAGCGCTTCCGTACCGCCAACACCGCCGCGCTGTTCAACCTGTACGGCCCGACCGAGGCCGCGGTCTCGATCACCAGCCACGCGGTCACCGACGCCGACAAGGTGTCGGTCTCGATCGGTGCGCCGGAGTGGAACAGCCGTGTCTACGTGCTGGATTCGCGCCTGCGCCCGGTTCCGGTCGGCGTGTCCGGTGAGCTGTACCTGGCCGGCGCCCAGCTGGCCCGCGGCTACTACGGTCGCGCCGATCTCACCGCCGACCGTTTCGTCGCCGATCCGTTCTCGGTGCTCGGCGAGCGCATGTACCGCACCGGTGACCTCGTCGCCTGGAACGCCGACGGTGAACTGGACTACCGGGGCCGCACCGACTTCCAGGTGAAGATCCGTGGCTTCCGGATCGAGCTCGGCGAGATCGAGGCCGCGCTGCTGCGCCAGCCGGGCATCACCTCCGCCGCTGTCCTGGCCCACACCGATCCCGTGGTCGGCGATCGCTTGGTCGCCTACGTCGTGGCCGACGACGCGGTCGACAAGCTGGCCCTGCGTGCCGCACTGGCCGCCGAGCTGCCGTCGTACATGGTTCCGACCGTGTTCCTGCAGCTCGACGCGCTGCCGCTCAACGCCAACGGCAAGCTCGACCGCAAGGCTCTCCCGGAGCCCGAGGTCGAGAAGGCCGTGTTCCGCGCGCCGGTGAGCCCGAGCGAACAGCTCGTGGCCGCCACCTTCGCCGAGGTCCTCCGCCTCGATGCCGACAAGCGCTTCGGCCTCGACGACGACTTCTTCGCCTGGGGCGGTAACTCGCTGCTGGCCACACAGGTCGCCGCACGCCTCGGCGAAGCGCTCGACACCCGAATCCCGGTGCGCCTGCTGTTCGAGGCGTCCACGGTGTCCGCGCTCGCCCACCGGGTCGAGCAGCACGCGGAAATCGGTGACCGCAAGGCACTCACCGCCGGTCCTCGCCCCGAGCACATCCCGCTGTCGCTGGCGCAGCAGCGCATGTGGTTCCTCAACCGCTTCGACACCCAGTCGGCGGCCTACAACGTGCCGGTCGCGGTCCGCCTCACCGGCGAACTCGACATCGCCGCGCTGCGTGCCGCGGTCACCGACCTGGTGTCGCGCCACGAGATCCTGCGCACGATCTACCCGCAGACCGAATCCGGTGCGGCACAGGTGATCCTGTCGCCCGCGCAGGCGGCGCCGGAACTGATCGAACGCATCGTCGCCGCCGAGGAGATGGAATCGGCGGTCGCGGAACTGATGTCGACGATGTTCGACGTCACCGTCGAGGTGCCGCTCAAGGTCGCGCTCTTCCGCGTCGAGAACACCGACGAGTTCGTCCTCGCCCTTGTCATCCACCACATCTCCGGTGACGGCTCCTCGGTCGCCCCGCTGACCCGCGACCTGATGACCGCCTACGCGGCCCGCTCGATGGGCTCCGAGCCCGGCTGGGCGCCGCTGGCCGTGCAGTACGCGGACTACAGCATCTGGCAGCGCGACCTCCTCGGCAGCGAGGACGACGCCGATTCGATGGCGTCCAAGCAGGTCGCGCACTGGAAGCAGGCCCTCGCCGATCTGCCCGACCAGCTCGACCTGCCCGCCGACCGTCCGCGCCCCGCGGTGCAGACGTTCGCGGGCAGCAAGGTCGACGTCCAGATCGACGCCGACACCCACCGCGCGCTGGTCGAACTGGCCCGCGCCGAGGGCGCGACGCTGTTCATGGTCGTGCACACCGCCCTCGCGGTGCTGCTCGCCCGTCTGTCGGGCACCGACGACATCGCCATCGGCACCCCGATGGCCGGTCGTGGCGAAGCCGCCCTCGACGACATGATCGGCATGTTCGTCAACACCCTGGTCTTCCGCACCAAGGTCGACAGCGGCGAAGCCTTCACCGAGCTGCTGGCCCGCCAGCGTGAGGACGACATCGCGGCGTTCGCCAACGCCGATGTGCCGTTCGAGCGCCTGGTCGAGGTGCTCAACCCGGTCCGTTCCACCGCGCGGCACCCGCTGTTCCAGGTGGGCCTGTCGTTCCAGAACCTCAGCCGCGCCACCCTGGAACTGCCCGGCCTGACGGTCTCGGGCCTCGACATCGACTCCAAGCTGTCGCAGTTCGACCTGCACCTGATCGCCACCGACCGCTACGGCGACGCCGGCGAGCCCGAAGGCATCTCGGGTCTGTTCACCTACGCGACCGACCTGTTCGACCACGCCACGGTCGAAGGTTTCGTGGAGCGCTTCGTCCGCCTGCTCGGCGCGATCGTCGCCACCCCGCGCACCGCGGTCGGCGATATCGAGCTGCTGGCCCCGGCCGAACGCACCCAGGTGCTCGACGCCCGCAATGCCACCGCCTACCCGGTCGACGCCGAGGCCACCCTGGTCTCGCTGCTCGACGCGTCGGTGGCCGCCGATCCGAAGTCGACCGCTCTGGTCACCGATGACGGCGCGCAGCTCACCTACGCCGAACTCGACGCGAAGGTGAACCGCCTCGCGCGGCACCTGATCTCGCTCGGCGTGGGCCCGGAGTCCCGTGTCGCGCTGGCGATGCGCCGCTCGGTGGACCTGGTCGTCGCGATGTACGCGGTGGCCAAGTCCGGTGGTGCGTACGTGCCGGTCGACCCCGATCAGGCGGCCGAGCGCACCGACTACATCCTCGAGACGGCGGCACCGGTCTGCGTGCTGACCAACGCCGAGTTCGCCACCGATGTCGCACCGGTGATCCGCATCGACGAGCTCGACCTGGCATCGATCGACGCCGCCCCGATCTCCGATGCCGAGCGCACCGCACCGTTGCGTCCGGAGAACACCGCGTACGTGATCTTCACGTCCGGCTCCACCGGCCGCCCGAAGGGTGTCGCGGTTCCGCACGCCGCGATCGCCAACCAGCTGCAGTGGAAGCTGATCGAGTTCGGCATGGACGCCGCCGACGCGGTGCTGCTCAAGACCGCCGCCACCTTCGACCTCTCGGTCTGGGAGTTCTGGTCGGCAGCGGCCTGCGGTGGCCGCCTGGTGATCGCCTCGGCCGACGGCCATCGCGACCCGGCCTATCTCAACGAGCTGATGTCGCGCGAATGGGTCACCACCCTGCACGTGGTGCCGTCGATGCTCGACGCGCTGCTCGCCTCGGGGATGCCCGATTCGCTGTGGCGGGTCCTGGCCATCGGTGAGGCGCTGCCGGGCTCGCTGGCCCAGCGCTTCCGCGCCGAGTTCAGCCGCACCGAGCTGTTCAACCTGTACGGCCCGACCGAGGCCGCGGTCTCGATCACCTCGCACCGGGTGAACGCCGCCGACCAGGTGTCGGTCTCCATCGGTTCGCCCGAGTGGAACAGTCAGGTCTACGTGCTCGACGAGCGCCTGCGCCCGGTGCCCGACGGCGTCGCCGGTGAGCTGTACCTGGCCGGCGCGCAGCTGGCCCGTGGCTACTTCGGCCGCGCCGACCTGACCGCCGACCGTTTCGTCGCCAACCCGTTCACCCCCGGTACCCGCATGTACCGCACCGGTGACCTGGTGGCCTGGAACAACCGCGAACTCGACTACCGAGGCCGCACCGACTTCCAGGTGAAGATCCGAGGCTTCCGGATCGAGCTCGGCGAGATCGAGGCCGCGCTGCTCGCGCTGCCCGAGATCGCGCAGGCCGCCGTGATCGCCAAGTCCGATCCGCGCACCGGCGACCGCCTGGTCGCCTACCTGGTCGGCACGAATATCGATGTGGCACAGGTCAAGTCGACGCTGTCGGCCGGTCTGCCGTCGTACATGGTGCCCGCCGCCTTCGTGGTGCTGGACGCGCTGCCGCTCAACGTGAACGGCAAGCTCGACCGCAAGGCACTGCCGGAGCCGGAGTTCGAGGCACAGGCCTTCCGCGCACCGTCGACCCCGATCGAGGAAATCGTGGCAGGCGTGTTCGCCGATGTGCTCGGCGCCGAGCGCGTCGGCGCCGACGACGACTTCTTCGCCCTCGGCGGTAACTCGCTGCTGGCCACCCAGGTCACGGCCCGCCTCGGTGCCGCACTGGACAGTCGGGTGCCCGTGCGCCTGCTGTTCGAGGCATCCACGGTGGCCGGTCTCGCGGTGAAGGTCGAGCAGGGTGCGGGCGCCGGTGGGCGTCGCGCGCTGGTCGCCGGGCCGCGTCCGGACCAGGTGCCGCTGTCGCTCGCACAGCAGCGCATGTGGTTCCTGAACCAGTTCGACACCGCGTCCTCGGTGAACAACATCCCCGTCGCCGTCCGCCTGTCGGGCGCGCTGGATGTCGAGGCATTGCAGCTGGCAGTCGCCGATGTGCTCGCACGGCACGAGACCCTGCGCACGGTGTACCCGTCGACCGACGGCACACCGCACCAGGTGATCCTGCCGGTCGAGGGCAATGTGCCGGACCTGACGCCGGAAACCGTTGCCCCCGAACAGGTTCGCGACAAGATCGCCGAACTGATCACCACCGGCTTCGACGTGATCGACGAAGTCCCGTTGCGCGCGAAGCTGATGCAGGTCGCTGTGTCCGATGGCGATGCGTCCGAGGGCCCTGCGTGGTCACGCTCCGCTACCGCCTCCGGGCCCGCCGGACGCATCGCGGGCGAGGAGTTCGTCCTCGTCTTCGTCGCCCACCACATCAGTGCCGACGGCTGGTCCATGGGCCCGCTGACCCGCGACGTGATGATCGCCTACGCCGCGCGTGCCGCCGGTGAGGCGCCGGGCTGGGCGCCGATGCCGGTGCAGTACGCCGACTTCAGCGTCTGGCAGCGTGAGGTGCTCGGCGCCGAGACCGACGAGACCAGCCTCGTTGCCCAGCAGGCCGACTACTGGAAGCGCGCGCTCGCCGGCGTCCCCGACGAGCTGAACCTGCCGTTGGATCGGCCGCGTCCGAGCACGCAGTCCTTCGCCGGTGGCCGGGTGCTGTTCCCGATCGGCGGCGACATCCACGCCGGACTGTCCGCCATCGCTCGCGAGCAGAACGCGACGCTGTTCATGGTCGTGCACACCGCGCTGGCGGTATTCCTGGCGCGCATGTCGGGCACCGAGGACATCGTCATCGGTACCCCGATCGCGGGCCGTGGCGAGGCCGAACTCGACGACGTGATCGGCATGTTCGTCAACACCCTCGCCCTGCGCACGCAGGTGGGTGGACAGCTGAGCTTCGCGGAGCTGCTGACCCAGGCCAAGGAAGCCGACCTGGCCGCCTTCGCCCACGCCGACATCCCGTTCGAGCGTCTGGTGGAACTGCTCAACCCCGAGCGCTCCACCGCGCGGCACCCGCTGTTCCAGGTGGCGCTGTCGTTCGAGAACCTGCCCGACGCCAGTTTCGAACTGCCGGGTCTGTCGGTCTCGGCCGTCGACTTCGACGTCGACACCGCCAAGTTCGACCTGCTGCTCACCGTGCGTGAGGCGACGGCCGGTGACGACGCGGGCGCCTACGCCGAGTTCTCCTACGCCAGTGCGCTGTTCGATCAGTCGACGGTGGAGAAGTTCGCGCAGCGCTTCCAGCGTCTGCTCGCCGAGGTCGTCGCCGACACCACGACGCCGGTCGGCGATCTCGAACTCCTCGACGAGTCCGAGCGCACCGAACTGCTCTCTCGCACAGGCGGTCCCGCCGCTTCGGTGAGTACCTTGCCGGAGCTCCTCGCGCAGGCCGTGGCGACGAACCCGACCGGTCAGGCCATCGTCGCGCCGGGCGAATCGGCCTCGCTCACCTACGCCGAACTCGACGCGGCCTCCTCGCGTCTGGCGCGGGTGCTGATCGAACGTGGCGCCGCGCCGGAGACGGTCGTCGCGATCGCCATGCAGCGTTCGCTCGACACCACCCTGGCCATCTGGGCCGTCAGCAAGACCGGCGCGGCGTTCCTGCCGGTCGATCCGAAGTACCCGGCCGAGCGCATCGCGCACATGATGTCGGACTCCGGTGCGGCACTGGGCATCACGGTGTCGGCCGAGGTCGACCACCTGCCCGCGCCCGCGCTGGGCGACTGGCTCACTCTCGACGATGCGGCCACCGAAGCCCAGATCGCCGCGCAGTCCGACGCCGAGATCACCGAGGCCGATCGTCGTGGCGCGGTGCGCCCCGACAACACGGCCTACATGATCTACACCTCGGGTTCGACGGGTCTGCCCAAGGGCGTCGTCGTGACCCACGCCGGTGTACCCAACTTCGCCGCCGCCCAGGTCGCGCAGTTCGGTCTGGACAAGAACGCTCGGACCCTGGCCTTCGCGTCACCGTCGTTCGACGCCTCGATCCTCGAGTTCCTGCTCGCGGCCGGCTCGGCGGGCACCCTCGTCATCACGCCGGTCGGCGTGGTGGGCGGCGAGGAGCTGGCCGACATCATCGCGAGCGAGCGGCTCACCCACGTGTTCCTCACCCCGCTGGTCGCGGCGTCGATGGAACCCGCGGCGCTGGCCGGACTCCAGGCGCTGATCGTCGGTGGCGACAAGGCCCCCGTCGACCTGGTCGCGAACTGGCACAGCGCGGGCACCGACCCGGCACACCACCGGTTCTACAACGCCTACGGTCCGACCGAGGCGACCATCGCCACCAACCTGTCCGATCCGCTGCTGCCGAGCGACACCATGAACATCGGTGGCCCGATCGCGGGCGCGACCGTGCTGGTGCTCGACTCTCGCCTGCGGCCCGTGCCAGAGGGTGTGGCCGGCGAGCTGTACCTCGGGGGCGTCCCGCTGGCTCGTGGCTACCACGCGCGCCACGGCCTCACCGCCGAGCGTTTCGTGGCCAGCCCGTACGCCGTCGGCGAGCGGCTGTACCGCACCGGTGACGTCGTCGCCTGGCGCACGGTGAACGGCAAGCCGGTCGTGGAATACGTGGGCCGCAACGACTTCCAGGTGAAGATCCGCGGTTTCCGGATCGAACTGGGCGAGATCGACGCGGTCCTGACCGCGCACGACGACGTCGAGTTCGCCGCCACCATCGGTCGCAAGACCGACGCGGGCGCCACCATCCTGGTGTCCTACGTGCGCGGCAACGTCGACCCGGCCGCCCTGGTCGACTACGCGGCGCAGCACCTGCCCGCGCACATGGTGCCCGCCGCCGTGATGGTTCTCGACGAGATCCCGTTGACCCCCGCGGGCAAGCTCGATCGTCGCGCACTGCCCGAGCCCGTTCTCGCCCCGCGCGAGTTCCGCACGCCGACAAGCGAAGTCGAGGCGATCATCGCCGTCGTCTTCGCCGAGGTGCTCGGTGTCGACGCCGTCGGTCTCGACGATTCGTTCTTCGCCCTCGGCGGCGACTCGATTCTGTCCATCCAGCTGGTCTCGCGCGCCAAGGACCGCGGCGTGCTCTTCAAGCCGCGCGACGTGTTCGAAAAGCGCAGCGTGGCAGGGCTTGCCGAGATCGCCGTGCTCGCGGGCGACGCCGAGCAGATCGTCCTCGAGGAACTGCCGGGCGGCGGTGTCGGCGACATCCCGATGCTGCCGATCATGCGCCAGATCCTGGCCGGTGGCTCCACCTACGACCGGTTCTCCCAGTCGATGGTGCTGCGCCTGCCCGAGAACATCACGGCCGAGGTCCTGCACGCCACGATCGGCGCGGTCTTCGACCACCACGACGTGCTGCGTTCGCGGGTGGCTCGCGGCGAGAACGGGTGGGAATTCGAGGCTTTGGCGCCGGGCGAGGTCGACGTGACCACACTCGTGCGTCGGGTCGAGGTCGCCGGTGACGTCGCCGAGGACCAGCTGTCCAAGCTGGCCAGCGTCGAATACGACGAGGCCATGGGTCGACTCGATCCCGCGAACGCCGCCATGGTGCAGTTCGTCTGGTTCACCTTCGGTGCGCCCGCCGAGGGCCCGCGTCGTCGCGACGTGCTGCTCGTCGTCGGCCACCACTTCGTGATCGACGGCGTCTCCTGGCGCATCCTGATCCCGGACCTCGGCATGGCCTGGGGCCAGATCGCGGCGGGTCAGCAGGTCGCGCTGCCCGTCAACGGCACCTCGATGCGTCGCTGGGCGCACAGCCTGGTGGAACAGTCGACGGATCGTCGTGCGGAACTGCCGTTCTGGCGCGAGGTTTCGGCCACCGCCGATCCGCAGCTGGGCGCGCGGGCCTTCGACCCGAAGGTCGACACCTTCGCCACCGTCGACCGGGTGCAGGTCACCCTCTCGCCCGAGGTCACCGACGCGGTCCTCACCGCGATCCCCGGCCTCTACCACGGCGGCGTCAACGACGGCCTGCTCACCGCACTCGCACTGGCCGTATCCCGGTGGCGCGGTGACGAATCCGGCACCGCGGCACTGATCAAGCTGGAGGGCCACGGCCGCCAGGAAGAGATCGTCGCCGGTGCCGACCTGTCGCGCACCGTCGGCTGGTTCACCACCGCCTTCCCGATCCGACTCGACCTGGCAGGCGCCGACCTCGACGACGCGTTCGCCGGCGGCGCCGTGCTGGCCGACGTGATCAAGTCGGTCAAGGAGCAGATGCTGGCCGTGCCGGACAAGGGCATCGGCTACGGCGTGCTGAAGTACCTCACCACCGAGGGCGCGGATCTGCCGAGCGTCGGCCAGATCAGCTTCAACTACCTCGGCCGCGCGACCGCCGGTGAGATCCCCGCCGAGCTCGCCGAACTCGGCTGGGTGCCGGTGGCGGATCTGGGTCAGCTCGACGCCGAGATGGACCTCGACATGCCCGCCAACGCGACGCTGGACATCAACGCCATCGTCAACGACGGCGACGAGGGCCCACAGCTCGGCGCGAATATCGCGTTCCCGAAGGGCCTGCTCACCGCCGACCAGGCCCAGGAGTTCGCCGATCTGTTCGTGGCCGCGCTGACCGCGCTCGCCACTCACGCGCAGCGTGCCGACGCGGGTGGCTTCACCCCGTCCGACATGCAGCTCGTGCGGGTCGGGCAGTCCGATATCGAACTCTGGGAGCGCGACTACCCCGCGCTGTCGGAAGTGTGGCCGCTCTCGCCGCTGCAGGCAGGCCTGATGTTCCACGCCATGCTCAGCTCGGCGACCGTCGACGTCTACACCGTGCAGGCCGTGCTCGACCTGACCGGCACCCTGGACACCGAGCGTCTACGCGGCGCGGCCCAGGCCGTGCTCGACCGGTACCCGAACCTGCGGACCGCGTTCGTCACCGACTCGGCCGGTCAGCCGGTGCAGGTGGTGCTGTCCGAGCTCGAGGTGCCGTGGCGCGAGGTCGACCTCACCGACCTGCCCGAAGACGAGCGGATGCCGCGCATGCGGCAACTGTTGCTCGCCGACCGCGCCGACCAGTTCGACATGGCCACCGCGCCGCTGATCCGCTTCGGTCTGTACACGACCGGCGAGGGCACCGCGCACCTGGCGATCACCGTCCACCACATCCTGGTCGACGGCTGGTCCATGCCGCTGCTCATGCGCGACCTGCTCGTCCTCTACGCGGTGCGCGGTGACCTCACCGCGCTCCCGCGGGTGGCGTCCTACCGCAACTTCCTGTCCTGGCTCTCGGGCTGGGATCGTGAGGTGTCGCTGCAGGTATGGGCCGAAGCGCTGGCCGGGGTCGAAGGCCCCACCCAGCTCGCGCCCGCGCCGCGCACCGAGGAACGCTACGAACTCGACAAGGTCATCGTCGAGATCGACAACGACCGCACCAGAGCCCTCGGCAAGTTCGCGGGCGAACTCGGCGTCACCGTGAACACACTGCTGCAGACCGCGTGGGGCATCGTCGTCGGTCGCCTCACCGGCCGTGACGACGTGGTGTTCGGCGCGACGGTCTCCGGCCGCCCGGCGGAGCTGCCCGGCGTCGAGTCGATGGTCGGCCTGTTCATCAACACCCTGCCCGTGCGCATCCAGATCGACGACCGGATGACCGCGGAGAAGCTGACCCAGCGGGTGCAGTCCGAGCAGGCCGAACTGCTCAGCCACCACTTCGTCGGGATGTCCGACATCCAGCGGGTGGCGGGCATGGGCTCGCAGTTCGACACCCTCGTGGTGTTCGAGTCCTACCCGATGGACAAGGACGCCGTCACCGCGGCGAGCTCGATCGACGGCATGCAGGTCACCGGTGTGGGCCTCGACGACGCCACCCACTACCCGCTCACGCTGGTGGTGATGGCCGAGTCGACCATCGAGATCACGATGAAGTACCTGACCAGTACCTTCACCGCCGACGAGGTTCGCACACTGTCGCAGCGCCTGCTGCGCGTGCTCGACGAGCTGCTCGACAACCCGACCGGCCTGGTCGGCGACATCGACATCCTCGACGCGAGCGAACGAGCCCAGCTGCTCGCCGATTCCGGTGTGACAGCCGCTGTTTCGGCTCCGGTGGCTACCGGCGTCGGCGCGCAGACGGTGGCCAAGGTGCTGGCCGAGGTCGTCGAAGCCGACCCGCAGGCCCCGGCTCTGCTGCGCGGCGACAGCGAAATCGCCTACAGCGCACTGGATCGCAAGTCTTCACAGCTGGCCCGCGTGCTCATCGCACGCGGTGCGGGCCCCGGCGATGTGGTCGCGATTTCGCTGCCGCGCAGCGTGGATTCGGTCCTCGCCGCCTGGGCGGTCCAGAAGGCGGGCGCCGCGGCCCTGTTCGCCGGCGAACTCTCCGGCGTCGAGATCGCGGCCGCCGGAGCGACCTTCGGCATCAGTGCGACCCCGGTCGCCGGCGTGGCGGGCCAGTGGTTGGTCATGCCCGACATCGAAGCCGACATCGCTGCGGCCGCGGCCCACCCCGTGTCCTACGCCGACCGAGTCCGTCCGCTCACCGAAGACCACCCAGCCTTCGTGCTGGTCTCCGGCGAGAACACCACGGTCCTCGGCCAGTCCGACGCGGTAGCCCTCGCCGAGCGCCTCCGCGACGAACACGGCATCGACTACGAATGCACCATCTACACCACCCATGCCTCCGGCCCGGCCGCCGTCCAGGAATTCCTGGCCTCGTCCACCGCGGGCGCCCTGTCGGTGCTCCCCGACGCCTCGGTCGAAGACGACCTGGCCGAGGGCGAGGTGACGCACTGGTTCGTGGTGGCGGGCGAGGCGACCGATGCTGCCGAGGGTGAAGTGACGGTGATCGTCGCCGAATAGTACGGCCTGTGACGTGAAGTCCTTCCTGTCGAAATGTGCCTGAAGCAGAACCGGGATATGGTCCGGGTTCTCTACGGGAAACAGGAAGGGAGCGGTTGGTATTACGCTTCGGATTTGGCTGAGCAGTGCGGGGGCGGCGACCGTTCAGGTCATGCGGTTGCTGCGGGAGAACCCCGACGGGGTCGATGTCACAATTTATGCCAGCAATGTGGATCCGAGTGCGGCTGCTCTCTCGGTGTGTGATGTGTCGGCGGTCGAACCTCGGTACGCGAGCAACGAGGAGTACGCGCAGTTCGCGCTCGACTTCTGTCGGATGCACCGCATCGACGTGCTCATCCCGCCGCGCCGCCTCGACGCGCTCGCGGGTCGGGTGGCGGACTTCGCGGCGGTCGGTACCAGTGTGATGTGTTCGCCGTTGTCGGCGGTGACGGCGCTGACCAGCAAGGTGCTCACCTACGAGATCGCCGGTGCCGCGGGCATTCCCGTGCCGCCGTGGCGCGAGGTGAGTGACGCCGACGAGTTCTGCTCGGCCGTCGACGAGTTGTCGCTCACCGGGGAGACGCTGTGCGTCAAGCCGAGCGGTGAGTATTCGGCGTTCGGGTTCCGCATCCTGGACGACCGCCCGCTGACCATGGCTAACCTGCGGGTGGCGCCCCGGCCGGTGGCCTCGGTCGAGGCGATCGCGGGGGCGATGCGGCGGGCGGCGCAGGACGGGGAACCCGTGCTGCCGCTGCTCGTGATGCCGTTTCTCGAAGGTCCGGAGATCAGCATCGACTGTCTCTCGGCTCCGGGAGGCGAACTGCTGATGGGGATTCCGCGGGCCAAGCAGGGGCGTTTCCGTATGCTGCTCGACGATCCCACCGTGGTCGATATCGCACGCCGGCTCGTACGGCACTTCGAACTGGCCTTCCTGACGAATGTTCAATTGCGCTATCGCGGTGGCGAACCGGTGCTTCTCGAGGTGAATCCGCGACCCTCGGCGGGCCTGTTCCACACGTCCTTCGCCGATGTGAATCTGCCGTGGGCCGCGGTTCGGCTACTGCTGCAAGGTGATTCGGGATTGCGGAAGCCGCCGCGACTGGGCGCCTGTCTCGCCGTGGCGGAAGCGGTCATGGAGGTCGTGCCGCAGTTGGATGGTCACCTGCCCGGTGCGGTGCGCAGGAGTGCGGACCTGGTACCCGGTTGATCGCTGGCGGCACAGTGAGTTCGGATCAGTCGCCGGTGGTGAACAGTCCACGGTTCATGGCGACGATGACAGCGTGGGTGCGGTCGTTGACGTCGAGTTTGGCGAAGATGCGGAGTAGATGGGTTTTGACTGTGGCTTCGGCGATGACGAGGCGTCTGCCGATCTCGGGGTTGGACAGGCCGTCGGCGACCGCGCGCAGGACCTCGATCTCCCTGGGGGTCACAGTGATCGGGTCGGGACGGCGGATCCGGGCGGCCAGGCGTTCGGCGACCCGGGGCGCGAGGACGGTCTGGCCGCGGGCGGCGGAGTGGATGGCGTCGACGAGTTGATCGCGGGTGGTGTCCTTGAGGAGATAGCCGATGGCACCGGCTTCGATGGCGCGTTCGATATCGACGTCGGTGTCGTAGGTGGTGAGGATCAGCACGCGGGTTCCGGTGCGGCGCACGATTTCTCGGGTGGCCGCCACGCCGTCCAGGACCGGCATCCGCAGATCGAGGATCGCTACGTCCGGGGACAGGGATTCGGCGAGGTCGATGGCTCGAGCGCCGTCGTCCGCCTCGCCGACGATCTGGATGGACGGTTCGGCCTGTAGCAGCGCGACGAGGCCCGAGCGCATCACGACGTGATCGTCGGCCAGGATCAGGCGAAGGGGCTCGGTCACGTCAGCTCCGCCCGGTCGGGAGGAGGGCGAAGATCCTGGTGCCCTCGCCGGGTGAGCTGGTGACGGCGAATTCCCCACCCAGTTCGGTGATCCGGTTGCGCATCCCGTTCAGGCCGAAACCGCGGGCCTGCTGCGGCGTGAAACCGATCCCGTCGTCGGTGATTTCGAGTTCCAGACCGGCGTCGGTGGGGGAGAGAACGACGCCGACGGTGCTCGCCTTCGCGTGCTTGCTCACGTTGGCCAGGGATTCCTGCGTGCAGCGCAGCAGCCCGATTCTCGCGGGTTGGTCGCACACGATGTCCGCGAGTTCGGCGTGCACGATCAGCCCGGTGTCTTCGGCGAATCTATCGAGGACCCGGCGCAGCGTCTGGGCGATTCCACCGCTGTCCGCGGGACTTTCGCCGACCAGAACCCTTGCCTCGGTGAGGTTCTCGCGGGCGGTGCGCTCGATGGACAACAGCTGTTTGGCGGTGGCCGCCGGATCGGCGCCGATGCCGTCGCGGGCGGCCTCGGCCAGCACGACGATGGAGGCGAAGCCCTGGGCGAGGGTGTCGTGGATTTCGCGGGCGATCCGTTCGCGTTCCTCGGCCGCGCCTTGCCGCTGGTGGGCAGCGGCGAGATCCGATCGGGTGCGTTCCAGCTCGGCGCCGAGTATCCGAGTGCGTTCCGCGCCCTGTCTGATCACCTGGTCCATCCACAGCCCGAGCAGGACGCCGCCCGCGTATCCGAGCAGGGTGAAAGTGGCATTGCCAGGAGAGAAGATCGGTCCGGTGAGGTTCCCGATGAGGGTGGCGACCGCCGCCGCGCTGAGGAAGCCGATCGCGCGGCGCGGCGTCGGCGTGTAGATCCAGAACAGCGGAATCGAGACGATGAAGAATGCCGCGCCGCCCTCGAGCAGGATCGCCGTCACGCCGAGGACGGCGACCAGCAGGCAGAGGAAGCTGGTGGTCCCGACCATGCGGTTGCGCGGAAAGGTAGTCAGCGCCACATAGCTCGCGGCCAGCGCCGTGATCAGGATCCACGTCGAGTACTTCGTCGGATCGGTGCGATCGTGCACCGCGATCACCGGCGGACCGAGGCCGAACAGCACCCAACATCCGGCATACCACCGGCGCAGAATCTGCGTCCGGGTCGGCCTCTGCTCCATTCCGCTCAGCCTACTTTCACCGGCTCGGCGGTGACGGCGGGGCGGGCGGGCCACCAGGTGCGATCACCCAGCAGCAGCAATACCGCGGGCAGGATCACGATCCGGATCACGAACGCGTCGAGCAGGACCGCCGCCGCGAGGGCGAAGCCCATCTGTTTCATCTCCATGATGTGCAGCGGAACGAAGCTGGCGAACACCGTGACCATGACGAACGCGGCGCTGGTCACCGCGCTCGCCGAACCGCCGACACCCTCGAGCACGGCCTGGCGGGTCGGCATGCCGGCGCGTGCGAGCTCGCTGATGCGGCTGAGTACGAAAACCTGGTAGTCCATCGACAGTCCGAACAGGATCACGAACAGCAGCAGGGGGACTCGGGAGCCGATCGAGCCGGTCGAATGGAAATCGAGCAGGCCCTCGGCCCAGGTGTGCTGGAAGACCGCGGTCAACAGGCCGAGCGATGCGCCCGCCGAGAGCAGATTCAGCCCGACACCGATCAGTCCGAGAACCACGGAGCGAAATGTCAGGACGGTCAGGACGAACGTCACCAGCAGCAACGTCGCGATGATCAGAGGCAGCTTCTGTTCCTGGTGACGCGGGTAGTCGGCATAGCGAGCGACATCACCGGTCACCGCGTAGTCCACTCCGGACAGGAGCCCGACGGTTGCCGGTAGGTAGTCCGTGCGGAGGCGTTCGAGTGACTGTTGGGCCGCATCGTCGCCGACGTGGTGCAGGACCGGCAGTTCCAGCAGGCTGACCCGGCCGTCGGGGGAGGTGCGCAGTTCGGTCTCGCCCGCGAGGGCGGGATCGGACTCGGCTCGTCGGGCCAGTGCGCGCAGCGCGTCGGTGACGTCGTCGGCGCGCGTCGGCTCGGCCGCCACCACGACCTGGTGCATCGACTTCAGCTGGGGGAAGGCGGTAGTGAGTCGATCGAACGTCTGCATGGCGGGGATGGAGCGTGGATGGGTCTCGCGGCCCATGTCGGTGAGTTCGAGGCCGAGCAGCGGCGCGGTGAGCGTGAGCATGGCAAGTACCGAGATGGTCAGTGCGGCTACCGGGCGTGCGGCGGTCAGTCGCAGCAGGGAGCCGGTGAGCCGACCGATGCTCTCTCGCTGCGGTTTCGACGGCTTGCGTGCCGTACGGCGCTCGGCTCGATCGGTCAGAACTGTCAGCAGGGCGGGCAGCGCGGTGAGCGAGCTGGTCACCGCGACCAGGGTGACGAGAATCGCGGCGGTCGCGATCGAGGAGAAGACCACGTCGTCGGCGAGATACATCGTCGCGCTCGAGACAGCGACGGCGATACCGGAGACCACCACCGCGCGCCCGGAGGTCGCCGCGGCCAGTTCCACCAGCGCCCGTGAACTGAGCGAGCTGCCCGCGCGGGCCCGCTCCTCGCGCGCCCGTTTCAGATAGAACAGGGTGTAGTCGACGCCGACCGCCATCCCGATCAGCAGGATGATGTTGGTGCCGACTCCGTTGTCGGGGAACAGATGTGAGGCGGGCAGCGACAGCCCGATCGCCGCGACGATGGACGATATCGCCAGCAGCAACGGCACCAGAGCCATTGCCGCCGAACGGAACACGACGAGCAGGGTGATCAGGGTGATCGGCAGCGCGATCAACTCGGTTCTCGCCAGATCGCGCCCGCGCAAGGCTTCGACGCCGCTGCTGATGGAGGGGCCGCCGGTCTGCTCGACCCGTAGGTCCGGGTACGCCCGCTGTACCTGACCGGTGTGCTCGCGAAGCACGGCCACATGCTTCTTGGCATCGAGCTCCGCGCCCGCCATGGTCACGTCGACGCGCATCGACGTGCCGTCGAGTGAACGCACCGGCGCAGCCACGGATTCGACCTCGGGCAATGCGAGCATCCGGTTGGTGATCTCTCGAGCGGCACTGTCGGCGGCGGCTCCTCCGCCGGTGATCAGCACCCGTTCCATCGGCACCTGCTGTAGCCCACCCGAGGTCGCGATCGCCTCACCGCGGCCCGCCTCGCCGATCCAGAAATCCTCGGTGGCTGCGGGTTTCCCGCCGATTCCGGCGCCGATTCCGGCGCATAACGCGACGAAGACGAACCAGCCGACTATGGCGCGCCACGGATGGCGTGCGCTGGCAACGGCGATCGATACCGAGCGATTTCGCATGTCGTCAATGCTGCTCGGGAGACCGGTGTCGCAGACAGCATCGACCGGTCGAACTTCGTGTCCACCGATCGGTGGACACCGTGCCGTTGTCAGCGGGAGAGTGGACGGCCAACCCCTGGAGAAATAGATCGAGGACGAAAGGTGAAATCAGCCACGCCGCGCACGCCGAATATTTGTGCGAATTGCATCATATCGCGCAAACTCTGCTCGGCCTCCGTTGAGGACGGCTGCCGATGCGGTTCGGTGTCGAGTGCACGAATGTGCATAACTGGTTGTGGCCCAATGACTATCGACGAATATTCAGGTTCGGCAGCTACCGGATCATGGGCGCATGTGAATAACTGGGACGGTTGGTCCATTTCCCTTGTGGATAAACCTCTGGCCACGTTCCGGAACGGTGAATTCGGTGGTGCGAAGGTCACTAAGTGGTAACACTCGGTTTTCCGGCGTCACGCCGGGAAAACCGTCGACTTCACAGCATGGGGGCTTTTGGGGGGGTGACCGTCGAATGGCGAAAGTGACAGTTCCGCGACACCGCTACGCCCGACGTGATGCTTTCTTGTCTGGAATTAACCCTCTCGGCGGCGAACACTGAGGGGGCGCGCAGCTAAGAACAATCCGAGTTCACCCGAGGGAAGGATTCCCCTATGTCCGTGAAGATGAGCAAGGCAGCCGCCGCGGCCGCCATCGTTCTGGCTCTTGGCGCTGTCGCCGCTCCGGTGGCCTCTGCCGCCGCGCCTGCGCCGCAGGCATCAGAAGTTGGATCAGTGGGGATCTGCTTCCCGGTGGGCAGCGTGGAAATCTGTTTCTGATCGCATCCGGCGTTGATCTATTGGTTTCCCGCCGTCTGTAGCTCGGATAACAAGTCGATAACGGAGCGGGATCCACCGATCGGTGGATCCCGCTCCGTTGTCAGCGGGGCAGCAGTCCGGCGAACCCCTCGAGAAGTAGATCGAGGCCGAAGGTGAAATCAGCCGCGCCGGAGTGTGCTCCGGTGATGACGAGAGCGGCCAGCGCGTGCATGTGGGGATGGGTCTCGGTGGGGATGAGCGGGAGGAATTGTGCTGCGGCGGAGGCGTATTCGGAGGGGTCGAGCGGGAAGTTGATGGCCTGGATGGTGAAGCCGTAGATGTGGCTGTCCATGGCATTCCAGGCCCGATCGGCCTGTTCGTAGGTGAAGCCCGCGGTGATCAGGCAGCCGAGGGTGGCGTCGATGTAGCCGAGCATGGCCGGGCCGACGTTGATGCGGGAGCCGAGCAGGCCGGTGGCCCAGCGGTGGTTCAGCAGGACCTCGTGAGCGGAGGTGGCGCGGTGGCGCAGTTCCGCCCGCCAGTCGCCGCCCGCCCGGGGGACGTAGATCTCCGCGACCACCAGGTCGATGATGCCGTCGTAGAGGTCGTCCTTGTTGGCGACGTGGTTGTACAGCGACATGGCTTCCACACCGACGGCCTTGGCGAGGTTGCGCATCGACAGGGCGGCCAGGCCCTGCTGGTCGGCGAGCGCGATGGCGGCACGCAGGACTCGTTCCCTGGTAAGTGGGGTGCGCGGCGGCATGGGGCTCCTGACTGTTGCCTTGACCTACTTACGGCGTAAGCGTAGCGTCTCGCAGTAGAAACTTACGCTGTAAGTGCGAGGCGAGGGACAGTTCTCATGACCGATGTGGATACGACGTCGATGACCGCCTGGATCGCGCCCCGGTACGGCGGGGGTGAGGTGTTGCGGGCCGAGGTCGTGCCGCGGCCGACGCCAGGGGATCGGGATGTGGTGGTCCGGGTGCGGGCGGCGTCGCTGTGCAGTGGCGACCTGCATCTGCTCAACGGGACGCCGTATCTGCTGCGTCTCGGGTTCGGATTGCGCAGGCCCAAGCATCGGATGATCGGGCAGAACCTGGCGGGCGAGGTGGTCTCCGTCGGTGGCTCGGTGACCGATCTTCGGGTTGGTGATCGGGTCTTCGGTGAGGTCCCCAGCGGCGCGTTCGCGGAGTACGTCTGTGCCGACGCGGGTGCGTTCGCCGTTGTTCCCGCTGCGTTGAGCATGGAAGAGGCGGCGGCGATGCCTGATTCGGGCATGACGGCATTGCAGGGTCTGCGCGACATCGGCAAGGTCGGGCCAGGGCACCGGGTGCTGATAAACGGCGCGTCCGGTGGGGTCGGTAGTTTCGCGGTGCAGATCGCGAAAGTGCTCGGCGCGCACGTGACGGCGGTGTGCAGTACCCGGCACATCGAGATGGTGCGCGACATCGGCGCGGACGTCGTAATCGACTACACCGCTGACGATTTCACTCGTGCGGAGGTGCCCTACGACGTGATCTTCGACCTCGCGGGCAACCGCGAACTACGGGAGATCCGCCGAGTGCTGGCCGCTGACGGCGTCTTCATCTCCTCTGCCGCCGCGCCGGGCAACAACTGGTTCGGCCCGATCCGATGGCTGAGTCAGGTGGCGCTCACCGACCTGTTCGCACGGCAGACCCTGAAGGCTCTGCTCATGCGACCCGCTGCCGCTGACCTGGAATATCTGGCCGGGTTGGCTGTCGGCGGAAGCTTGCGACCCGTGATCGAGCGACAGTTCCCGTTGTCCGACACGGCACTGGCCATCGCGGCCTTCGAACAGGGACATGCCTCGGGAAAGACCGTTCTCGTCGCATGAGCGCCCCAGCTGTCGTCAGTCGGTGAGTTCTCCTGCGGTGCGCCAGGATTGACGCTCCTCGGCGAAGGCATCGGCTTGGAGTGCGCGGAAGTCGGAGATGGAATCGTCGTTGTCCGCCAGGAACTTGCGGTAGTCGGCGAGGCGGAAGTCACCGTCCTCGGTGGTGATGTCCACCTTGCCCGCGGCGAAATCCGCGCGCAGGTCGAGCAATTCCTCCGCCTCCACCGGGTGCCAGCGAATGCGATCGAAATAGCGCAGGAGCCAGGGTGTTTCGGCATCGGTGGAGAAGCGGTCCACGCCGGGTCCGGCGGTGCCGACGGGGCGGGCTCGGTGGTTCCAGACCTGGGTGGTGCGGCCGACGAATTGGTAGCCGCCGGGGCCTTCCATGCCGTAGATGCACAGGTAGGCGCCGCCGATGCCGACCGCGTTCTCAGGCGTCCAGGTGCGGGCAGGGTTGTATTTGGTGGTGACGAGGCGGTGGCGAGGATCGGTGGGGGTGGCTACGGGGGCGCCCAGGTAGACATCGCCGAGGCCGAGGACCAGGTACTCGGCGTCGAAAACGGTCTTGTAGACGTCGTCGACGGAGGGGAGGCCGTTCATGCGGCGGATGAACTCGATGTTCCACGGGCACCACGGGGCATCGGCGCGGACACCGTGCATGTAGCGGGTGATCGCTTCCCTGGTGGCGGGGTCGTCCCAGGACAGCGGGAGATGGACTGTGCGGCTCGGGACCACCAGTTGGTCGGAATTCGGTAGTTGCGCTTCGGCTTCGGCGAGGAGGTCGAGCAGGCGGGGAATCGGCAGGACGGCCGGATCGACCCTGATCTGGAGGGAACGGATTCCGGGGGTGAGCTCGATGACGCCGCGCAGCCCGATCGCGATGAGGTGCTGGTGCAGGGCGTGGACTCGGGCGCGGAGGCCGAGATCCAAGGTGAGCGTCCCGTATTCGACGAGTACGCCGTCATCGCCTTGTCGTCGGTAGGTCACGCCGGTTTCGTCGTCGACCTCGGTACGGCGCAGGATGCCGTCGTCGCCGTCGCGGCCTGCTGAGAGAACGGTGCCGAACGCGGCGCGTCGGCGGGCACCGAGTTCTTGTGCGGGAGCTGCATGTTCGGAGCGGATGGGGACGAAGCGAACCTTGTCGCCCGGGGTGAGCTGGCCGAGTTTCCAACGATCGGCGGCGACTACGGTGACCGGGCAGACGAATCCGCCGAGGCTGGGGCCGTCCGGTCCGAGCAGGATCGGGGTGTCGCCGGTGAAGTCGAGGGCGCCGATGGTGTACGCGTTGTCGTGGATGTTCGACGGATGCAGGCCCGCTTCGCCGCCGTCGGTGCGGGCCCACTCGGGCTTCGGGCCGATGAGCCGGACGCCGGTGCGATCGGAGTTGAAGTGGACTTCGTAGTCGGTACCGACGATGGTGTCGAAGTCGTTGCGGGTGAAGAACTCCGGTGCGCCGTGTGGACCTTCGGTGACGGCGAGTTCCCAACGGTGGGCGAAGGCGGGCTGGTCGGCCATCGGGACGGCGGGGGCGAGGCGGGTCGACGGTGTGCCCAGCGTGAGCGATTCGTCGGCGCGCAGGGCCGCACCGGTACCGCCGCCGAACTTGCCGAGGGTGAATGTCGCCGCGCTGCCGAGGAATTCGTCGACCTCGATGCCGCCCGAGATCAGGATGTAGGTCCGCATGCCGGGGCCACGGATCGCGCCGACATCGAGCACGCCGCCCGCCGGCACCTCGACGGTGCGCCACTGCTCGACCGGGATGCCGTCCACCCGGACATCGGCGACCGCGCCGGTGACACACACCCACGTGGGGGCCGAGAACCGCACTGCGGGCCCGCCCAGCGTGCACTCCAGCCCGGCCGCGCCTTCTGGGTTGCCGAGCACTCGGTTGCCGAGGCGGAACGACAGGTCGTCCATCGGGCCCGACGGCGGAACGCCGATGTGCCAGTAGCCGATTCGACCCGGCCAGTCCTGGATGGTGGTCTGCATTCCGGGCCGCACGACATCGATGTGCCGCTGCGAGGGGGAAGGCGCAACCGTGGTGACGACTGCCGTGGACGTGGTAGCCGACACTCCCGAAGTCGTAGCGAAGGCGGCGGAAGGAGCGTCGTCGACGCGGGTGTCGGTGAGGCTCATCGGGTCACCACCATGCGGACCGGGGTCGGGTCGAAACCGTTGCAGGGGTTGTTGATCTGGGGGCAGTTGGAGACTAGGACCAGGGTGTCGATCTCGGCGCGGAGGGTGAGTCTCTTACCGGGGGCGGAGAGTCCGTCGACGATGCCGAGGGTGCCGTCGGATTCGACGGGGACGTTCATGAACCAGTTGATATTGGAGACCAGGTCGCGCTTGCCAAGGCCCCATTCGAGGGCGGCGGTGAGGAAGTTCTCCACGCAGGCGTGCTGGTGGCGGGTGTGGTGCCCGTAGCGCAGGGTGTTGGATTCCTGGGAGCAGGCGCCCGCGATGGTGTCGTGGTTGCCGACCTCGTCGGCGACCACCGTCATCAGGGGCGTGCCGCCTTCGGTGCGCAGGATGCTGCCGGTGGTGAGGAAGATATTGCGCTGGGCGGCGACGGTGGCCTGGGCGCTGTAGCGGTCGGTGCGGTCGGCAGCGGAATAGAGCAGGCAGTCGACGGCCTGGTTGCCGTGCAGGTCGATGATGTCGAGGTGGTCGCCCGCGCGGACGATCGCCGACCACGGCGCCTGGGCGGGAACGGTTTCGTCGAGGACGACGGTGCGGGTGGCGGTCATGCCGGAACCTCCGTGTTCAGTGCGGCCGTCCAGGCGGCTTCGGTGTTCTCCACGGCCCGTCGGTATTCGGGGTCGTCGTTGGTGGCGCGGTCGGCGGGCGCGGACCAGGCGAGGAGGTCGAGGTCGCCGGTGGGGCGGTCGTCGAGGGGGTGGGGGGCGTTGGCCACCAGGAGAGTCACCGGTAGATGGACGATCAGGTCGATGGTGGCGCCCACGTCACCGTTGCCGGTCGACTCGATCGCGCCGTTCGGTGCTACGCGAGCGCCGCGGAACAGCGCGATGGAGGGGCCGATGTCGCGGGGTTCGAGGCCCTGTTTGGCGGCGGCGAGATGAAGCTGGTGGCGGCCGTCGGTGGTTGGGCCGCACAGGGTGTCGTGGTGGCCGGAGGTATCGGTGAGCACGGTCGCCAGGACTCTGCCCTGGTCGGAGAGCAGTGGATGGCCCGCGCTCAGGTACGCCTGCCAGGGGACCTTCACGGTGTCGGCGACATTCAGCCGTTCCCACGGTGATTCGGCGCGCAGCAGGAACAGGTGGGCGCAGGTGGTGCCTGCGGGGTCGGTGAGGCGCACTCGGGTGCCGCGGCCGAGGACGACGTTCGCGTAGCCGCCCGAGGGGATGCGTTGTGCGACAACGACCGTGGCGGGATCGATGCCGTGCGGTGTCTCGGGACGAGCTGGGGTTGCTGCCGCGGCCTGGGCGCGCGCGTGGGCGCGGGCGCCGTCGGTGGATTGGGTACTCGTCATCGATTACTCCTCGGCGAGTGGGTTGACGAACGGGGACGATGGGCGAGCTCGTGGTGCGAGCAGGGTGGTTTCGCGCGGCGGATGCGTACTCGCCGCACCCGCCGCGAAACCGGATCACGCTGTCGCGGGAGCTATTTCGGCCTCGGGCTCGGCGCCCTTCGGGGTCGCGACCACGAAGCGGTAGACGACCGCGCCGACAGTGAGGATGACGGCCACCGACAGTGGGCCTGCCCAGAGCTGCCACCAACTGCCGCCCGCGGGGGTGTAGACCTCAGGGCGGGGCCAGGCCAGATTGATGACCATGGCGATGCCCCACACGACGGCGAGCGCGTTGACCGGGATGCCCCAGCGGCCGAGATGGAACAGGGTTTTGTCATCGGGGGCGGGCAAGCCCTGAATGCGGCGGAGCAGCAGCGGCACGGTGACCAGCAGGTAGGCCAGATACAGGCTGACGATGCAGACGCTGGCCAGGGTGGCGAAGATCGCGGGGTTGCCCAGGTTCAGTACCAGCAGGCCGATGCCGAGAGCGCCGATCGCGACGGCCGGCCACACAGGGGTGCCGAAGCGGGGGTGCACGGTCGAGAGGGCCTTGGCGAAGGGCAGCTTGCCGTCGCGGGCCATCGAGAACATCAGGCGTGAGCCCGCGGTCTGGATCGCGAGGGTGCAGACGATCACCGCGACCGCGACGCAGCCGAGCAGCACCGAGCCTGCCGGGCTGTTCAGCTTCGAGGTGATGACGTAAGCCAGCCCGCCGGTGGACAATTCGCCGTCGGTCAGACTCGGCGCCGCCATCAGCGCGCCGATCAGCATGAGGCCGCCGCCCAGCGCCGAGACGGCCAGGGCGAGCAGGATGGTGCGCGGCGCGACCTTGCGCGGGTTCTTGGTCTCCTCGGAAAGCTCACCGGCGGAATCGAATCCGACCATCACATAGGCGGCCATCAGACCCGAGACCAGGAACGCCGCCCAGTACGGGCCGGGCGAGGCCTGGTCGGTCTGGAACACCACATCGGGGCCGCGCTCGGTATTGACGAAGAACAGTGCGATGATCGCCAGCACGCCGACGATCTCGACGGTGACGCCGATCGAGTTGATCTTCGACATCAAGTCGATGCCGATCACGTTGATGGTGGTGGTGACGACGAGCAGCACGCTGCCGAGCAGTACGGCGTTCATCGCACCGTCGCGGGAGGTGAGCGCGGTGTCGGTGCCGATGAGCTGGAATCCGCTCCAGATCGAGGGCAGGACCACCTGGAGTGCAATGGCGGCCGCGGCGGCGGTGACGACCTGGGCGATCACCATCATCCAACCGGCGAACCAGCCGATCATCCCGCCCGCCAGGCGACGAGACCACTGATAGATACAGCCGGAGATCGGGTACCGGGCGGCGAGCTCGGCGAAGTTCAGCGCGACCAGGAACTGGCCCGCGAACACGAGCGGCCACGTCCAGAAGAAGGCGGCGCCGCCGAACGAATAGCCGAAGCCGAAGAACTGGAAAATCGTGGTGAGGATGGAGACGAACGAGAAACCTGCCGCGAAGGACGCGTAGCGCCCCAGTTTGCGGTGCAGGACCGGTTGATATCCGAAAGCTGCCAGATCGGCGCTGTCGCGGACGAGTTCGGCTGGGGCGGCGGGGGATTCGAGGGTCGTGGCCATGTCGGTGTCCTTCAGCGGTGCGGCCAATATCTATCAGTCGATAGTTTTGCGCGCCTGATCGCTCGAACGGTGTCGTGCGTGTATCGACTGCGCGGCCCGCGGTAACTTCTGTGTTGCCTGAGTTTCTGTCAAATGACAGAAATTCGACCGTCCGGCATCCTCGCTGGTGAGCTGCCCGCTGCGGTGCAGGTCGTCACCCGATGACAGAATCTCCGGTGTGGCGAATCTCGGTCCCGGGCGTCCCCGGCTGGAACAGCGGCGCAGACAGGGAACTACGCCGCGCGCGGAGATCCTCGACGCGGCGGCGGAGCTCTTCACGACCAAGGGGTATGCCAACACCTCGACGCGGGCGGTGGCCGACGCGGTCGGGATCCGCCAGGCGTCGCTGTATCACCACTTCGCGGCCAAGGACGACATCCTCGACGCGCTGCTGGCGGAAACCGTGGCGGGGCCGGTCGAGCTGGCGCAACGGATGATGACCGAACCGGACGACGCGGTGACTCAGCTCTACGCGCTGGCGCTGTTCGATGTGCGCCAATTGCGCACGGCGCGCTGGAATCTGGGGGCGCTGTATCTGCTGCCCGAGTTGCGGACCGAACGTTTCGTCGCGTTCCGGCGTCGTCGTGACGAGCTACGCGGGCACTACGAGCGCCTCGCCGCCGAGTCGTCGACGGCTGCCGGTGAAACCGATGAGGCGCGGATTCTGCCGTTTCGGCTGGTCGAGACGGTGATCGCGATCAGATACGACGAAGGAGCCGTGGGCGTGGACGCCGAGCGCGTCATCCCGGACGGCGTTGTGCGGATCGTGGGGCACCGCGGTGATATCGGTGCGGTGCGTGCCGCGGCGAACGCACTACTCACCCGGCTCGACGAGCTCGGCGGCAGCCCACCTGCGTGATGGCCGCCGACCGATAGCCGGGTCAGCGACTGGTCGGTGGGGCGATCTGCCAATGCTGGTTGAGCGCACCGGCGATCTCGGGCAACACCGTGATCGGGATGCGCTTGGCACGCAGCATCTCCCTGATCTCGCTCACCTGTTCGCGCTTGCGCATGTCGTAGGCGCCGGTGACGGGCCGGATCACCGGCGGGATCGACAGCAGCACGAGCTCGTCGGCCGACTCGCCGTCGAGGTCCAACGCCAGTGCCCAACGCGCGTGCTCGTCGAGGGTGAAGCGGCCCGCGACGACGCGGTCCCACAGCACCGTCGACGAGCGGAACGGGGTCCGCGTGTAGATCGCGTGCTCGTGCAGTTCGATCACGTCACGGACGAACAGCGCGACGCCCACCGCGAACCCGCCGACCGCCCCGACCAGTAATCCGGTGACCACCCGATTCACCCCGAACATCGCCAGGAACAACCCGACGACGCCCGTGGTGACCAGGACTCCGATCAAGCAATAGAACAGGCTCCGCCTGGTGGACACCACACCGGCACGCACGACCGACATGCGGACCTCCCTCTCCAGCTCGCCGGGCCCGATGCTCGCGCCGATCGGCGAATCACGATTCGTGGCTCACCCTAGCGGTGCGCACCGCCGCGGGTTCACGAGCCGAGCGACACCGCCGCCTCCGAGGTCTCGACGACGAAGGTGAAGGTCTCCTGGAAGTACAGCTGCACGGTCTCGGCATCGTGACTGAGATAGCCGATCGACAGGTCCTGACCGAGCGCGAGCTCGAAGTCGCCGCCGCGGGTGGTGAGCGCGAAACCGCCGGAAATCGCCGGCGCCCAGATGATCTCGCCGTCGATCAGCCGCTCGATGTGGGTCCGGATCGGGTGACCGTGATCGGAGGTCTCGCTGACCTGGGTGTACAGCTCGGCGCTGAGCACCACCGAGTACGGGCCCTGGACGCCGGCCAGGCGCAGGCCAGTGAGGGCATGCGAGATGGCATCGGGAATGTCGACGACATTGCTCGGGAGGGCGACGGGAGGGTTCGAGGAGGCCTCACGGATACCGGTGATGGCCGCCGCGGCGTAGCTCTCGAAGATCGCCCGGTCTTCGGCGAAGGCGATTTTCTGCGCGGCGTCCTTGAGGTTGTCGAAATCGGCGTCGTCCGCTCCGCGCGCGATGTCGTCGAGTTCGGCGCGCTGCAGGGTGAACGGCACCCGCAGCTCGATCACCGGTTGGATTGCGCGCTGACGGGCCTGCACGCCGTCGTCGGGCGAGTCGATCGCGGTGACCCGGCCGAGGTTGCGGGCCGAGAAGTCGAAACCGTGCGGTCCCGACACATCGACCACCCGGCGGCCCGCGATATTGCGCTTGAACGTGCGGGTCGCCTCCTCCTCGATCTGCGACCAGGCTTCGCCGGTGATCGGCGCCAGTTCGCGATGCAGGTTGTTCATTCAGATACTCCTTTTCATCGTGCCGATTGCGAGGGAGCCGTCAGAGCGAGCTTCCGCCGTCGCATTCGCGCGTTCGACGGGGTCGATTTCCGGCAGGGTCGCCGGCTCGATCTCGGTGCCTGCCGCGTCGGGTGCGTCGGGCAGGTCATCGAGGAAATCCACGGTGGGAGTGAAGAAGAGTGTGCCGGTGACGGCCGAGGAGAAGTCGAGGATGCGGTCGTAGGCCGCCTCGTCGGTACCGAGGAACATCCGCTCGAGCATGCGTTCGGTGACGCTCGGGGTGGCGGCGTAGCCCACGTAGTAGGTGCCGAACTCGCCGGTGCCGATGGTGCCGAACGGCATGTTGGCGCGCACGATCTGGCGTTCGGTGCCGTCGGGGTCGGTGATGGTGTTCACCGCGACATGGGAGTCGGCGGGTTTCACGTCGTCGGGCAGTTCGTAGTCGGCGAGCTTGGTCCGCCCGATCACCCGCTCCTGTTCCTCGATCGACAGCGCGTTCCACTGGTCGAGCGGGTGGGTGTACTTCTGCACGATCACGTAGCTACCGCCGGTGAACTCGGGGTCCTCGTCGCCGATCAGCGCCGCCGAGACCGCGCCTCGGCCCTCCGGGTTCTCGGTGCCGTCGACGAAGCCGAGTAGATCGCGCTGTTCGAAATAGCGGAAGCCGACGGTCTCGTCGACGATGGTCGCCGCGCCTTTGAGGCGGGCGCCGATCACCATGGCGAGTTCGAAGCACGGGCCCTGGGTCTCGCCCCTGATGTGGAAGAACAGGTCGCCCGGGGTGGCCGGTGCGCTGTGGATCGGACCGTCGTAGCCGGGAAACTCGTGCAGCTCAGCGGGTTTCGGGCCGACGAAGAGCCGGTCCCAGGCCGCGGAGCCGATCGAGGTGACGCAGGTCAGTCCTTCGCCGGGTACTCGGAATCCGATCGAACGGCGCAATCCGGAGATGTCTGCCAAGAGGTCACGGACCGCGGATTCGCCACCGGAGTCGATGGTGGCGACAAGGAAAATCGCGGACGGCGTGAGGGGATCGAGGATCGGCTGTGGCTCACCCATGGCGTCCACAGTACGGCTCCGGACCGACAGGTTTGATCAACACCTCGAGGTGTTGATCACTTCGGGCGATCGACCTGCTATTTCGCGACGGTCAGCAAAAATGTGACGTCGTCGACGGCTTTGACGCTGTGGCGGGCGCGCGGTACCACGAGCAGATCGCCCGCCGAACCCTTCCACTCGTCGGTGCCCGCGATCAGCACCAGCGTGCCGGAGAGCACCTGGATGGTGGCGTCACCCGCGTTGTCGTGTTCGGCCAGGCTCTGGCCCTCGGCCAGCGCGACGACCGTCTGGCGCAGCACATGGGTATGGCCGCCGATGAGGGTTTGCGAACTTCGGCCGCTCGTCGAGGTGGCCGCCAGCTTGAGCTGTTGACGGGCCACCGCGGTCAGCGATTTCTTGTCCATTGGATCGGGCCTTTCGCAGGCTTCTCGCGGGCTGGTCTTCGAAGGAGTATGCCCGACAGCGCCCACGCGTTCGGGCGTTTTGCCGTGACCGTTAGCTGGGTGTTGTCAGTCGCGGGTGTAGCGGCGAATCCGGTAGCGCAGACCGGATTTCGAGGTCAGCCACGGCGTGTCGTCCGCATGCCATTCCGGGCCGATGACCGGGGCGAAGGCGTCGCCCGCCACGGTGGTGTCGACCTCGGTGACCAGCAGCGTCGTCGCGAGCGGCAGCGCGGCGCGGTAGATCTCGCCGCCACCGGCCACCCAGGTGTCGGTCTCGTCGGTCATGGTCAGCGCGTCGGGCACCGAGGCGGCGCGTTCGGCGCCTTCTGTAGCCCAATCAGTCTGGCGGGTGACTACGATATTGCGGCGGCCCGACAGCGGACGAAAACTCGCCGGGAGCGAATCCCACGTCCGTCTACCCATGATCACCGGGTGGCCCATGGTGGTATCGCGGAAATTGGCCATGTCCTCGGGCACGCGCCACGGAATCGTGTTGTCGACGCCGATCACGCCGTTGTTCGCCTGCGCCCAGATCAGGCCGATCATCTTCACACCGCCACCGGCGCCTTGATGCCGGGGTGATGTTTGTAGTCGGACACCTCGATGTCTTCGTAGGCGTAATCGAACAGGCTCGTCGCCGGGCGCAGGTGCAGCGTCGGGAACGGGTAGGGCTCGCGGGTGAGCTGCTCGCGGACCTGGTCGACGTGGTTGTCGTAGATGTGCACGTCGCCGCCGGTCCAGATGAACTCGCCCGGCTCGAGCTCGGTCTGCTGGGCGACCATCAGGGTGAGCAGGGCGTAGCTGGCGATATTGAACGGCACGCCGAGGAACAGGTCGGCGCTGCGCTGGTACAGCTGGCAGGACAGTTTTCCGTCGGCGACGTAGAACTGGAAGAACGCGTGGCAGGGGGCGAGGGCCATCTTGTCCAGGTCGGCCACGTTCCAGGCCGAGACGATCATCCGGCGCGAATCGGGGTCGGTGCGCAGGGTGTGCAGGACCTGGGCGATCTGGTCGATGTGGGTGCCGTCCGGGGTCGGCCACGAGCGCCACTGCACGCCGTAGACGGGACCGAGTTCACCCTTGGCGTCGGCCCATTCGTCCCAGATGGTCACGCCGTGTTCGCGCAGCCAGGAGACATTGGAATCGCCGCGTAGGAACCACAGCAGTTCGTAGGCGATGGACTTCATGTGGACCCGCTTGGTGGTGATCAGCGGGAAGGACTCGGCCAGGTCGTAGCGCAGTTGGTGACCGAAGATGCTGCGGGTTCCGGTACCGGTGCGATCGGCCTTGGGCGTGCCTTGCTCCAGAACGAGCCGGAGCAGATCCTCGTACTGCGTATCAGGGGTGGCCACGTCTCGCGATTCTACGGGGGTGGGCTCGGCGGATCGGCACCTGGCAAGCTCTTCGGCTATGCGCAAGCTCTACGTGATCGGCATCGGTGCGGGAGACCCCGACCAGGTGACGGTGCAGGCGGTCAAGGCCATGCGGAAGGCCGAGGCCTTCTTCGTGATCGGCAAGGGCGCCGAGAAACAGGAACTCGTCGACGTACGCACCACGATCTTGGCCGAGCACGTGGACACGCCGCATCGGATCATCGAGATCGCTGACCCGCCGCGCGAGCGCACCCCCGCGGACTACGCCGGCGTCGTCGTGGACTGGCACGAACGGCGCTCCGAGCTCCTCGAAGCCGCGTTCGACCAGGTGGACGGCATCGGCGCGATCCTCGTGTGGGGTGATCCGGCGCTCTACGACAGCACCCTGCGGATGGTCGAGCACGTATTGGCGCGGGGGCGCGCCGACTTCGACTACGAGGTGATCCCGGGCGTCACCAGCATCGCCGCGCTGGCCGCCCGTCACCGCATGGTGCTGCACCGGATCGGCGAACCCGTCCATGTCACGACCGGGCGCCGACTGCGCGAAGAAGGGCTCGGTCCCGGATCGACCGTGGTGATGCTCGACGGCGAATGCTCGTTCACCGAGGTTCGCGGCGACGATATCCAGATCTGGTGGGGTGCCTACCTCGGCATGCCCGACGAAACGCTGATCGAGGGAAATCTGCGCGAGGTCGAACGCGATATCGTGGCCCGCCGCGCGGAACTGCGCGCGGAAAAAGGCTGGATCATGGACGTTTATCTGCTCCGCGCCGGCTGACGGATCCCGCGCCGATCCGCAAGAGATCGCTAAACTGGCAACCGTGCCCGAGCTGCCGGAAATAGAGGCGTTGGCGCAGTTCCTTCGGGATCATGCCGTCGGCGCTGTGGTCGGCCGTGTGGACGTGGCGGCCCTGAGCGCGGTGAAAACCTTCGATCCGCCGGTGACCGCGTTGTCCGGCCGCGATGTCACCGGTGCGGGCCGGTGGGGGAAATTCCTCGGAATGGATTGTGGCGGACTCTGGTTGATCACCCATCTGTCGCGCGGTGGGTGGTTGCGCTGGATCGATGAGCCGAATCCGTTGCCGCCGAAGCCGGGTGGAAAGAGTCCGCTGGCGCTGCGCGTGCATTTCTTCACGCCTGAGGGGGCCACGCCCGCGATCGACTTGACCGAGGCGGGCACCAAGAAACGGCTGGCGGTGTATGTCGTCGAGGATCCGGAGCTGGTGCCGGGCATCGCGCGGCTCGGGCCGGACGCGCTGGGACTGACCGAGGACGAATTCGCCGCGCTGCTGAAAAGCACCTCGCAGCGGATCAAGACCGCGATCGTGGATCAGACCCTGATCGCCGGGATCGGCAACGCCTATTCCGACGAGATCCTGCACACCGCGAAGATCTCGCCGTTCGCGAACACCAAAACGATGTCGGCGGACAAGGTTGCGCAGTTGTACACCGCGATGCGCACAGTTCTGCTCGACGCGGTCGACCGTTCGGTGGGTCAGGACGCGGCCCGGTTGAAGGGCGAGAAGCGTTCGGGCATGCGGGTTCACGCCAGAACCGGACAGCCGTGCCCCGTGTGCGGGGACACCGTGCGCGAGGTGTCCTACGCGGAGCGCTCGTTCCAGTACTGCGCCACCTGCCAGACCGGCGGCAAGGTGCTCGCCGACCGGCGGATGTCGCGATTGCTCAAATAGTCTTCTCGCGCCAGGCTTCCAGCAGTCGGAGCCAGAATTCGCTCACGGCTGGGAAGGCGGGCACCGCGTTCCACAGCGTGTCCAGCGGCACCTGTCCGACCACCGCGATGGTGGCCGCGTGCAGCTGCTCGCCCATGTCGGGGCCGACGAAGGTGGCGCCGAGAATGCGGTCGGCCGCAGTGTCGACGACGAGCTTGGCGCGGCCGTGGAAGTCGTCACGCGAGAGCGCGGAACCCGCGACGGCGATATCGAGCTCGACCGTGTCCACCGCGAATCCGGCGGTGCGCGCCTCGTGTTCGGTGAGGCCGACGGACGCGAGTTCCGGTGCGGTGTAGACGACTTGGGGCACCTGCTGGTGGTCGGCGCTCGCGGTGAACCGAGTGCCGTTCAGTGCCCTGCCCTCGGCGCGGGCGGCGATCACGTCACCGCACACTCTGGCCTGGTACTTACCCATATGTGTCAGTGCCACACGGTGATTCACGTCGCCGACGGCGTAGAGCCATTCGCCGGGCGCCTCGCGCGCGGTGAGCTGGTCGTCGACCTCGATGTATCCCGAGGGCAGGCCGACGGCGTCGAGGCCGAGATTCGAGGTGGCGGGGGTGCGGCCGGTAGCGGCGACGAGTTCGTCGACCTCGAGTTCGCCGTCGTCGAGTACCACGGTGACCGGACCGCCGTGGATGTGGCCGACGCCGGTGTCTTCGGGATCGCGACGCGAGACCAGCAGCGGTTCGGTATGGAACCGCACCGTGACGATTCCGGTGTCGAGCAAGCCGCGCAGGACCAGCTCCGAGGCGAACGGCTCACTGCGTGGCAGCAGGCGGTCACCCCGGACCAGCAGGGTTACCTCCTCGGCGCCGAGTTCGGCCAGCCAGGTCGCCGTTTCGCAGGCGACGACACCGCCGCCGATGATGGCGACCCGACGCGGGACGACGGTCAGGCTGGTGGCGTCACGGGAGGTCCACGGCAGGGCCTCACGCACGCCCTGGATGTCCGGAATGGTGGCGGTGGTGCCGGTCGCGATGACCACCGCGTGCCGGGCGCGCAAGACCTTGACGCCGTCGTCGGTAGCGACCTCGACGAGTCGTTCGCCGATCAGGCGACCCGCGCCGCGGACGGGATCGACGCCTGCCGATTTCGCCCACTCGACCTGGGAACTGTCATCGTGGTTGTGCACGAAGCTGTCGCGGCGGGCGAGCACGTCGGCCACCTGCGGGCCGCTCGCGCTCACCCCCGGCATCGACTCGCCGAGGCCGAGTACGGCGCCGGGCCGCAGCAGCGCCTTGCTGGGGATGCACGCCCAGTAGCTGCACTCGCCGCCGTACAGCTCCCGCTCGACGAGGGCGGCGGTGCGGTCGCTGCCCGCGATGGCGTAGGCGGCGGCGTTCTCACCAGCCGGTCCCGCGCCGATGACGATGACGTCGTATTCGGCCTCGGTCACTGCAGGTAGCCCTCGACCTCACGGGGGGAACGCAACCCGGTGTCTTCGGGAGATTCACCGGAGCCGGTGCGAGCACGTCTCTGCCGCAACAGATCCCAAGCCTGATCGAGCATCACTTCCAGCTCGGCCAGCTGCTTGCGTTCGGCTATCGGGTCGATCTCGCCCGCGGTGGCCTTGGCTCGCAGCGCGTGCTCGTCGTCGACCAGCTGCTTGATCCGCGCCAGAATGTCCTGATCGGTCATGTGCTCACCTCTTCGATAGTCGCCAGGGGTAGTGCCGGTTCCTGGTCCATGCTACGACCGCGAAGGGTCGGCTATCGGCGCGATGCCTCGGCGAGGCAGTCGGCCGCGACGGGCATGGCGCGGGCGAGGTCGGCGCTGGTGAGGGCGGTGTAGCCGATGGCGACGCCGAAGTGGTGCGGTTCGGCGAGGTGGTGGCGAGCCAGGCCGTCGAGCAGGACACCGCGTGCGCGGGCGGCGTCGACGGCGTGGCGTTCGGCGCCGGGGCCGGGGAGTTCGACGACTACGTGTGAGCCCGCGTCGTCACCGATGACGGGTAGGCCGTGGCGGGCGAGTTCGTCGACGACCATGGCGCGGCGGGGCGGCACGACCCGGCGCAGTCGGCGCAGGTGCCGCGAGAGATCGCCGTGGCGGGCGAATTCGCTGAGGATCCGTTGCCCCGCCGGGCTCGGGGAGCTGCCGATCTCGGCGCGATGGGCGAGTACGGCGTCGGTGATGCCGGGACGGGCGACGAGCCAGCCGACGCCGAGGGTGGTGGCGATGATCTTGCTGGTGGTGCCGAGATGTACCACGACATCGGGTGCCAATGAAGCCAACAGCGGCAGCGGAGCTGTGTCGTAACGCAATTCGCCATCGTAATCGTCTTCGATGATGAAAGTTCCGGTTCGTCTGGCGAATTCGATGAGCTCGACCCGGCGGGCCGCGGGCATCATCGCGCCGAGCGGGAACTGGTGTGCCGGTGTGCAATACACCGCGCGGATACCGTCCGGGATCAGGTCGATACGCAAACCGTCGGCGTCCACGGGCACCGGGACGGCCTCGATGCCCGCGGCTCGCAGCGCGCCGACGGCACGCAGGTAGCCGGGATCCTCGATGGCCACCCGATCGCCGGGACGAAGCAGCGCGGTGGCCAGCTCGCCCACCGCCGCGCTGGTTCCCGCGGTGGCCATGACCACCGATCCGGCCCCTGCTGCCAGCCCGCGATGGCGCAGGAGGTGATCGGCGACCGCCGCGAGGAAGTCCGGTTCGCCCGCGCGATTCTTTCGGGCCTCCGGCGCCTGATCGCCTGCGGCGCGCCAGGCGCGGCGCCACGCGGCGGAGTCGACCGCTTCGGCGCACGGTGCGCCGGGGCCGAGATCGAGCAGGCCCGCGTCGGGATCGGCGCCGTGCTCGGTCTCGGGGCTCGGCGGGGCGGTGGCCGGGGCGGTGCTCAAGTAGGTGCCGGAGCCGTGCCTGCCGGTCAGCCAGCCTTCCGCGTGCAACTGGTCGTAGGCGCCCGCCACTACGGCCCGGCTCACCCCGAGTCGCTGTGCCAGCCCGCGCGAAGACGGCAAGCGGTCGCCGACGCGCAGCACCCGGTCGGTCGCGGCGGCGCGCAGGGCGTCGGCCACCTGCACCGAGAGCGGCTCGGGGGCGGTTCGGTCGAGGGGAATCGGAAGGTCGTCGAGCATCGTCCACCTCGAATTGGCCTGTTGATATTCGGTTGAATTGGACCTACACATGGTCCACTTCTTCGGCGAAGCTCATCTTATGAGCACGCACGATGTCCACCGCAACCCCCTGTCGCCGACCCCGCGCACCACGCTGACCCGCGCCAAGGAACGCGGCGTCACCGATCGCGCCGCACTCGACGATGTGCTCGACGCGGGTCTCATCTGCCACCTCGGTGTGCTGCTCGGCGGGTCGCCGGTCGTGCTGCCCACCATCTACGGGCGCATCGGCGACACCGTCTACCTGCACGGATCCACCGGAGCCGGCAATATGCGCGCCGCGATCGACACCGATATCTCCCTCACCGTGACCCACGTCGACGGGCTGGTGTACGCCCGCTCGGCCATGCACTTCTCGATGAACTACCGCAGCGCGGTGATCCGGGGCAGGGCGGTGCTGGTCACCGACGAGGCCGAGCGCGACAACGCCCTGCGGGTGATCGTCGAGCACGCCGCCCCCGGTGCCTGGGACCGGGTGCGGCCGCCCAACCGCAAGGAGCTGGCGGCGACGATGGTGCTGGCGCTCGACCTCACCGAGGCGTCGGTGAAGGTGCGTACGGGCGGGCCGAACGACGACGAGGGTGACATCGCGGCCGGTGGTGTGTGGGCCGGTGTGCTGCCGCTGCGACAGGTCTGGGGCGAGCCGATCCCGGCCGGCAACCTCGAATCGGGCATCGACGTGCCCGCCGATGTCGCGGACCGGGTGACATCGATCGACGTGCCGGTTCCCTAATTCCCCGCCGCGCCGAGCGCCATCAGATCCTTGGCCGAGACCTCGGGGAGGTAGGCCTTCGTCAGCGCGATGCCGATTCGGGGCAGGTCCGCCTCGTCGCGGTAGCACAGGTACACCGGTTCGTGGCGGGGCTGGAACTTGGCTTTGAACGAATGCAGTGACCGAAAGCCGTAATACGGTTCCATCGCGGCGCCGAGCCCTTCGAGGAGACGATCGATCGGTTCGGCGCCCTCGGTGCTCGCGCTGCGCGCCAGCGGAGCCCCCGACAGCGAAACGATCTCGGCGCCTTCCTCTTTGAACTCCTGGCACGCCGAGGCGATGAGGAATTCCACGACCGGCCGGAAGCCGTCGGGGCGCCTGCGCATCACGTCAAGGGTCCAACCGCGGATCTCGTCGCCGGGGCCGTAGACGGGTAGCCAGGAGGTCACGCCGTGCACGCTGCCCTGGGTGTCGATCGCGAGCCCCACCCGCACGTCCGGGTCCATGGCTTCCTCCACTCCGCCGAGTGTGAATCCCATTTCCGGCAGGCCCTTCTCACCCACCCATTCCTCGGAGATCGCGCGTACCTGGGCGATCACCGCAAACGGCTGATCGCCGAGTTCGACGAGACGGAACTCGATGCCCTCCTTGGTCGCCCGGTTGATCGCCGACCGGATGTCCTGCCAGGCCTTGCCTTTGAACTCGAGCTCGGGCAGGTCGACGATGGTGTCCTCGGCGATCTGCACACTGCGCCACCCGAGCTCGCCCGCGATATCCGCGACGGCCTCGGTGGTGGAGAACAGACACGGAACCAAGCCGTGGGATTCGCACGTGTCGGTGAAGGCGGCGATGGTGTCCGGCAGCAGTTCTTCGGGACCGATCGGGTCGGTGAGCGCGATGACCGTGCCCGCGTGGCGTTGGTAGGCGACGCACCGTTCACCGTCGTCGGCGAACCAGTATTTGTTCTCCGGCCACGTGGTCATCCACGACATGGTGCTGCCGCCGTAGCGGGCGAGCAGGGCGCGCACCGCGTCGCCGGGATCGGCGCCGGTGAGCGCGCCGTCGGAGATCCTGCGCCGGACCGGCACCCGGAACGCGCCGCGGCCGCCGTAGAGCAGGGCCACCTCACCCGCCCACAGCAGGGCGGTCCCGACGGTCACCGCGCCGGTGGTCTCGTAGTCGGTGCCGATGGAAACGCCGAGCAGCACCAGGGTGAGCACCACGTGCAGCAGGCCGTAGCCGAGGGCGACCCACCACGCCCAGTGTCTGCCCTTGCGTAGCTGATCGGCGACCAACCCGATCACCACGACCGTGACGATCGTGCTCCACAGCGAACCGCGTTCGCCCTCGGTGGGGCCGAGCAGGCTGTTGGCGGGGAAGAAATACACCGCCACCGAGGCCGCGGCGATCACCATCAATCCGGCGAAGGCCAGCATGCGCACCTCGCGTCGGGTGCGTGGCCAGAAGCCGTGTTCGGTTCGGCTGAAGAGCTTTTCGCCCGCGGGCAGCCACACGGCGACGGCGATGAGATGCATGAGATCGGCGAAGGTCGATTCGAACAGGAAGGTGATCGCCACGTGTGCCATCAGCAAGGCGCGCACCCGCAGACGCCACGGCGAGCGCAGGGTCGCCGAGACCGCGGCCACCGCCGAGATCGCCGCCGTGGTGAACCCGACATCGCGCACCTCGGAAAGCCGGTCGGCCCACCCGAGATGGGTATGTGCCAGCAGCCCGACCGTCACCGACGCGCCGAGGACCCCGATCAACTGGCCGGACAGGCAGACGAGGGCGGTGCGCACGGTGCCGAGCCGCCACTCCGCCCAGCCGATCGCGGCCGCTGAAAAGATTGCCATGCAGAGGTATTGGACGGGGGTGAGCCCGAAGAACCAGCCCGACAGCGGCGTCCACCACTTGCCCTCGGTGAGCGCGAGCCAGCCGTAGGCGATATCGGGGTACCAGGAACGCTGGTCGAGCCTGCGCCAGAGGCCGCCGGTGGCGAGGCCGAGAATCATGACCGCGACCAGGAAGCCGAGAGTGAACGGCACCCGGCGGATCACGGTGTGCGCCAAGGCGACGCCGCGCGAAGGAGCTGGTTCGGTGGCAACCGCGTCGTCGTTCATGGAACCACCCTTTGCTGCGAGTGCGCCGCACCGGCGCGGTGACGTCTTCTGTGTACCGTATGTCATCGCGGTCGTACGGGGACCGCGATGCGCGCGCTAGGGCGGTCGAGGTGGCATCTGTGGAGGTCAGCGATGACGCGAATCACCGATCTGTCGTTGCTCACCGGATGGCTGCCGGTGGCGCTGACGGTGCTCGGCGCCGTGGGTGCGGTGTGGTTGCTGTTTCCTCGTGTACGGCGGTACGTCACGACGACCATGCCGATCGTGGTGCTGTCCGCCGTGGTGCTCACCGTGGCGCTGTACCTGTTCGTCGAAGAGGTGTGGCAGCCGTTTCCCGATCCGATCGCCGTCTCGGTGTACGTGCTGATCGGGATCGCGGTGGCCGCGGTGCTGCTGGTGGTGCCACGGATTCTGGTGCGCCGGAGTGTGGCGACCGTGGTGGTGACCGTGCTCGCGGCCGGTGTCGTGCTGGTCGCGGTGGGAGTCCGGATCAACCTGGTGTACGCGTCGTATCCGACGGTGGGCGCGGCGCTCGGGGTGGAAGAGGTCGATCGGGTCGAGGCCGGTGAGCTGACCCGGCGCGAGCGGGTGATCAGCGCGCGTCCACTCGAGCCCGCGTGGCAAGCACCCGACGGATTGCCCGACGGCGGGCGGATGCTGACCGCGACCGTACCGCCGACGGCGTCCGGATTCACCGCTCGCGAGGCTCAGATCTATTTGCCGCCCGCCTATTTCGCGGATCCGCGGCCGCTGCTGCCGGTCCTGGTGTTGCTCGCCGGTGAGCCGGGCGCGCCGCAGGACTGGTTCGTCGGTGGGCAGTTGGCCGAGACCATGGATTCCTTCGCCCGTGCGCACAACGGCCTCGCGCCGGTGGTCGTGGTGGCCGACGGGACCGGCTCCCAGCTGGCCAACCCGCTGTGTCTGGACTCCGCGCTCGGTAAGGTCGCCACCTACCTGGCCGTCGACGTGCCCGCTTGGACAAAGGCGAATCTGCAGATCGATCCGGATCCGCGCTCCTGGGCGGTGGGTGGACTGTCCTATGGCGGCACCTGCGCACTGCAACTGGCCACCAACTATCCCGACGTCTATCCCACCTTCCTCGACATCTCCGGTCAGGACGAGCCAACGCTGGGCGACCGGCAGCGCACCGTGGACGCCGCGTTCGGCGGGGATACCGCGGCGCTGCTGCGAGTCAATCCACTCGATCTGCTGCGATCGCGGACCTATCCGGATTCCGCCGGTGCGTTCGTGGTCGGCGCCGATGACGAGATGTATCGGCCGCAGGTGGAGCGGATGTATCAGGCGGCGAAAGACGCGGGGATGGACGTGCATCTGCGGATTCTGCCCGGCGGCCACAACTTCGCGCTGTGGGCGTCCGCGCTGCGCGATCAGCTGCCGTGGTTGGCCACCCGGCTGGGCCTCACACCCTGATCGGTGCCGGATTCCGCGCGGGTCGCCGGAGTACAGTCGACGCATGCCCGAGGCGAAAACCCCAGGTACGGACGCCGGTGACGCAGCAGGGGCGCTCACCGAGAAACACATTTCCGATGCCGCGCTCGCCGTTCTCGACGCGGGCGGCAGGCAGGCTCTGTCCGTCGGGGCGGTGGCGCGGCGGCTCGGGGTCGACGCGGCCGCGGTGCGTGCTCACGTGGGCGGCTCGGATGGGCTCGAACGCGCCGTGATCGAACGCGTGCTGTCGTCGGTGGCGCTCGGGCCGCTCACCGACGACGGCGTGGAGTGGACCGCGGCGGTGGTCCAGTTCGCGCTCAGTGTGCGCGGTCGGCTGTTCGATCACCCCGCGGTGCCGGAGTTGATCATGTCGGGTCCCATGGACAGCCCGTCGGCGGACGGGCCCGCGGCACGAGAAATGGCCGAGTCGTTGTTCGTTTGTCTCGCTCGCGGTGGACTACCGGCGCCCATCCGCGCGCACGGGGTCTACGCGGTGATCGTGTACGTGCTCGGCTCGATCGCCCTCGACGTGGCCGAAACCGACGGAAAGCCGCCGCTGCCAGGGGAATCCGAGCGGATCGCGGCCCGCCGCGCGGCTCTCCACGACCTGGATCCGACCCGGTGGCCGCGCGCCGCGGCGCACCTCGAGGAGATCGCCGACTGGTCCTCCGTCGATCAGTTCGTCTGGGGGCTTCGCGTACTGCTCGTCGGGATGACGGCGACCTGACGCGCGAACGCGCCGCGGCCGAGCAGGGCGGCGAAGGCCAGCAGCCACACGCTCCACAACACGTAGCCGGCGAAGTTGACGACGGCGGCGGGCTCGATGCCGAGGGGGATGACGACGCCGGTCGCGATGGCGGCGGCGCTGGTGTAGCCGAGCGCGGCGAACCACCGCGGGGTGCGCAGGGCCGCGATGACCAGCGCGGTCCAGATCGCGGTGAGGGTGTACCCGGCGGTTTCGCCGAGGAGGGTACCGAGCAGGGCGTGCTGTCGTTCCAAGGTGTCCGCGTCGGTCAGGGTGGGGACCAGCAGCGGCCAGCGCAGCAGCCCGATCGTTTGCACGAGGGCGGCGGCGACGCCCGCTCGCACCGCCCACCGCATCGTGGGGGAGCTGTCCAGCCGGCCGATCAGGACGGACAGCGGGACGAAGGCGCAGGCCGCAGCCGCGAGGAGGGTGAAGAGGGTGACGATCGTGGTCTGCTCGGCCCGGAATCGGGCGAGGACCTCGGTGGCGGGTAGTTGCAGGACGTCGGGATAGTCGAACGTCGTCCCCAGGCCGACGAAGGCGAGGTTCATCAGAATCGGGGCGCCGATGAGCAGAGTGATCGTGGGCCACGGGTTGTTCCGCATGAGAATCCATTCTGACTGTACGGAGTACAGGTAACTGTACGGGGTACAGTCCACCGCATGTCGAAGGTGAAGTCAACAGGTGTCGGCGCGTCGCGGCCGGCTCGACGCTCGTTCACCGAGGAGCAGGTGGTCGACATCGCGCTGCGACTCCTCGACGAGGGCGGCGCCGGGGCACTGTCGATCCGGGCGGTCGCGGGCAAGCTCGGGGTGAATCCCAACGCGGTGTACACCTACGTGGCGAGCCGCGCCGATCTGGAGCGCGCCGTGATCGAACGCGTGCTCTCGGCAGTCGCCCTCGAACCCCTCCGCGATCAGGGTGTGGAGTGGGCCGAGGCGGTGGTCCAGTTCGCGCTCGGCCTGCGCACCGAACTGCTCGCGCATCCGGCGGTCGCGCTGCTGATGATGTCGGGGCCGATGGACGGGCCCGCGGCGAGCGACGTCGGTGAGGCGATGTTCGAGTGCCTGGCTCGGGGCGGGTTGTCCGAGGCGAGGCAGGCGAACGGCGTGTACGCGGTGATCGTGCAGGTGCTGGGCGGGATCGCGCTCACGGTGGCCGAAACCGACGGAAAGCCTCCGCTCACAACGGAATCCGAGCGGGTCGCGCACCGTCGTGACGGGCTGGCCCTGCTCGATGCCGAACGCTGGCCGCGCTCTGCCGCGCAGGTGGACGCGATGGCGGCGTGGAATTCCGAAGATCAGTTCGTCTGGGGGTTGCGTGCCCTGCTCACCGGGATAGCTGCCGGTTGACTACCAGGGTCGGGGGTGTAATCCCGCTGCCGCACAAGCCTTGTCGATGGCATCGAGCAGAGCGTCGTTGTCCGCGGCGAGGCTGACGAGGGCGAGTGTGTAGGTATCGCCGAGGTGGGAGAGGTAGCCCGCGAGTCGGGTGCGGGGGAAAGTGGTGATGTCGGGGTGGATCGCGCGCGCGGCTACTCGGGTGCAGTTGTGCGGCCCGACTTTTCGCACGGCTTCGGGGAGGGCGCCGATGTTGGAGCACAGGATGTCTCGCTCGCCCGCGCCCTTGCTGAGGGTGTGGGCCCAGCGGTCGGGGAGTACCTGGAGGATCTCCTCGGGAAGGCTCGCGGGGCTCGACATTCGGCGCTGATAGGCGGCTTTGGCCTTGTCGCGGATTGTCGCGGGCGAGTCGGCGCGCTGGATCGCGATCTCGGTCATCGCGAGGTCGTTGTCGACGCGTGGTTCGTCGCGGGTGTCCACGGGCAGGCTCGCGATGATCGTCGGATTCGGGAATCCGTTGTGCCACAGAATATTCGCGATCAGGTGGATGAACAGGCTGTTCGCGGTTCCGTCGGCAGTGGCCGCGGTGGTGTCCCAGTGGTCTGCGTCGAAGGTGAGCAGGGTGCTGTGGATTGCGCGATCGATCGACGTGTCGGGGGTGCTGGTTGCGGGTGGCCGCGGGATGCCTCGGCGCAGCGCACATGCGGTGCCGCTGATGATGGTGGTCCATTGGGTCCGCGCGTCAGCCCAGTCCGAAGACGTTGCGCGGGTGCCTTTCCCGCCGCTGTTCAGGTTCTGCTCGGCGGCCGGTGATGCGCGAGTGGGCTCGTCGGCTCCGAGGGAGTCGAGGGCGACGGTGATGGCGTGGATCAGGCCACGGGCATCGGCGAGTGCGTGTGAACACGTCACGGCCACCACGGTTCCGCCGTCGTCCAGGCGCGCGGCCGACAGACGCCATCCCGGGGTGTACTCCGGGTCGAGGTCGGTGCCGAGTCCATCGGCCCAGGGCAGGATCGCGTTCTCGGCGAGTGGCCCCACGCTGCTGGAAGTGCGGTCGTTCGGGCTCATCGGTGTTGTCGGCCAACCGGTTTCGGATGTCCCGACGGCGTTCGGGAGGAGGTCGAGAGGGTGCGCTCCGGTGTTGGGTTGCCAGGCGCGGCGGGCGCCGGGGACTCGCGGGTTGACGACTCTGCGACCCAACCGGCCGCGACGTAAGCGGTCGTGAATCGCTTGCAGGAGGGCGGGTTCCATCGCATCGGTGGTGCGCCAGAGCCCCTGGAGCGCGATGGGGGTGCCCATGCCGCGGTGGGTGCGCAGGAAGATCTCGTCGACGACTGTGAGACGGTCCATCAGCGGCGGTCTGCGCTACCGTGCCTGCCCTCACCCGCGGCGAAGCGGGCGGCGCCGTCGAGCGCACCGCCGGTCAGGGCGGTCAGGCCGTGCCGGAATTCGACGCGCAGCGCCTCTTCCTCGGTGTGACCGTACTGGTCGTACAGGGCGGCGCGGTCGGTGCGCAGACATGTTTGGGGCAGCGCCGCCAGCTGGGCGGCCAGCTCCTCGGCGACGCGGCGGGCATCGCCGGTGGGCACGACCCGGGTGACCAGGCCCATCTGCAGCGCTTCGGGCGCGCTCACCGGGCGGCCGGTGAGGATCATGTCGAGTGCGCGACCTTCGCCGACGATGCGCGGCAGACGCACGGTGCCGCCGTCGATCAGTGGGACGCCCCAGCGGCGGCAGAAGACGCCGAAAGTGGCGTCCTGCTCGGCAATGCGCAGATCGCACCACAGGGCCAGTTCGAGCCCGCCCGCCACGGCGTACCCGGAGACCGCCGCGATCACCGGCTTGGACAGGCGCAGCCGGGTCGGGCCCATCGGACCGTCACCGTCCTCGGCGGCGTGATTGCTGTTCTCGGTGCCGAGGGCTTTGAGGTCGGCGCCGGAGCAGAAGGTGCCGTTCTCGCCCCACAGCACTGCCACCGAGGATGTGGGGTCGGCGTCGAACGCGCGGAAGGCCTCCACCAGCGCGCGGGCGGTCGGGCCGTCCACCGCGTTGCGGGCCTGTGGGCGATCCAGGATCACCGTCGTGACCGGGCCTGCGTGCTCGACGCGCACGGGGGGCGGAGCCGACTGACCGGTCGATGGTTCCATTCCTCGACCATACGGCCAAGGCACCCTTGTGTGAAGAGGTGAATTAGTGGTTCACTTCTTCACATGGTGTACCGCAGGACCCCGGCCGTGCAGGCCCGGCTCGACGCGCAACGGGCGCTGATCGTGCAGGGCGCCACCGGCGTGCTCTCGCGGGACGGGTTCGCCGGGTTGTCGATGGCCGCGGTCGCCGCCGAGGCGGGAATCGCGACCGGCACCGTGTACAAGCAGTTCGAGAACAAGGCCGAGTTGGTAGCGGCGGTGTTCGAGACGGTGGTCGCCCGCGAGGTCGACGCCGTGCGGGCCGCGGTGGCCACCGGTGACGTGGTCGGGCGGGTCACCGCGGCGGTGGAGACCTTCGCCGGTCGTGCGCTGAAGAATCCGAAACTGGCCTATGTCCTGCTGGCCGAGCCCGTCGACCCCGCGGTCGACGCGCAACGGCTGGAATTCCGGCGCGCGTTCGCCGCGTCGTTCGAGACCGCTATCGCACACGGTGTCGCCGAGGGTCGTTTGCCCGCGCAGGACCCGAGCCTCACCGCCGCTGCCCTTGTCGGCGCGATCGGCGAGGTACTCGTCGGGCCGTTGGCGGCGGCTCCGCACGCCGAGACCGTCATTCCGGAATTGGTTGCTTTCGCCGTGCGCGCGCTCGGTGCGCGCCCGGAAACGTTGTAGTCGAAGGAGTTGCAGGACATGCCGACCCACGAAGTGTTCAACCAGGCGCCACCGCTGATCCCCTTCGACGGCGCGCGCAACCCCGCGCTGCTGGAAGGACTGCACCGCGAAGGGGCAGGCTGGGCCGAGGCGGAAGTGCGCGAACTCGGCGCGCTGGCAGGCGGTTTCGAGGCGCAGGAGTGGGGCAGGCTGGCCAACGAGTACCCGCCGGTGCTGCACACCCACGACCGGTGGGGTAATCGGGTCGACGAGGTGGAATTCCACCCGCACTGGCACGACCTGATGAAGGTCGCGGTGGCGCACGGCCTGCACGGTTCGCCGTGGCTGGACGAGCGGCCGGGCGCGCACACCGCTCGCGCCGCCAAGTTCTTCACCTGGGGCGCCGCGGACGCCGGGCACATGTGCCCGATCTCGATGACCTACGCGGTGGTGCCGGCGTTGCGCCACAATCCCGAACTGGCCGCCCGCTTCGAGCCGCTACTCGGTTCACGCACCTACGATTTCGGCCTGCGCGAGCCGTCGACCAAGGCCGGGCTCATCGCGGGTATGTCGATGACGGAGAAGCAGGGCGGCTCGGACGTCCGGGCCAACACCACCACCGCCACCCCACAACCCGATGGTTCGTACCGCATCGTCGGGCACAAGTGGTTCACCTCGGCGCCCATGTCGGACATGTTCCTCACTCTCGCCCAGGCCCCCGGTGGCCTGTCGTGTTTCCTGCTGCCGCGCGTGCTGCCCGACGGCACCCGCAACCCCCTCCGCATCCAGCGACTGAAAGACAAGCTGGGCAACAAGTCCAACGCGTCCTCGGAGATCGAGTACGAGAACGCCACCGGCTGGCTCGTCGGCGCCGAGGGGGCAGGCGTGAAGACGATCATCGAGATGGTCAATATGACCCGCCTCGACTGTGTGATCGGCTCGGCCACCGGCATGCGGCTCGGCGCGGTGACCGCGATCCATCACGCTAGGCATCGAGAAGCCTTCGGCGCCAAGCTGATCGATCAGCCCGCGATGCGCAATGTGCTCGCCGACCTCGTCGTCGAATCGGATGCCGCGACCACGGTGATGATGCGACTGGCCGGCGCCACCGACCGCGCGGGCAGCGATCCGGCCGAAGCGGCGCTGCGCCGGATCGCACTCGCCATCACCAAATACTGGGTCTGCAAGCGTGCTCCCGCCCATGCCGCCGAAGCACTGGAATGTCTCGGCGGCAACGGATATGCCGAGGAATCGGGGATGCCGCGGCTGTACCGCGAGGCGCCGCTCATGTCGATCTGGGAGGGTTCGGGCAATGTGGCGGCGCTGGACGCTCTGCGCGCCATGGGACGTCAGCCCGAGACGGTCGAGGCGTACTTCGCCGAGGTCGGTCTCGCTCGTGGTGCCGATTCGCGCCTCGATGACGCGATCGACCGCGTCGGCAAGGAACTCACCGACCTGGCCGACATCGAATATCGCGCTCGACGCGTCGTGGAGCTGATGGCACTGGTCCTGCAGGGCGCGCAGCTGGTGCGGCACGGACATCCCGCCGTCGCGGATGCCTTCTGCGCGACGCGCCTCGGCGGTGATTGGGGCATCGCGTTCGGCACGCTGCCGGTCGGTGCGGACACCGGCGCGATCCTCGAGCGCGGATTCGTCGACGTGCGCTGAGTCCGATGTACTCACCGATATCCGGTGCGCTCGTCGGTAGGATACCCAGGTGACCTGGGCGAGCGGGGTGCTGTCGGTGAGCGAACTGGCTCAACGGATTCCGATGCGCCGTGAGCGGTTCCTGCTCGGGATCGCCGGGCCGCCCGGCGCCGGGAAGTCGACACTGGCGCAGCGGCTGTGCGCCGAGTCGATCACGTCGGGGCGGCCTGCGGTGGTAGCGCCGATGGACGGCTACCACCTGAGAAATGAGGCGCTGCGGGCGCGCAACGCCCTGGCGCGCAAGGGTGAGCCGGATACCTTCGACGCGGGCGGGTTCGTCGCGGATCTGCGGTTGCTGCGGGAAACACCGGTCGGAGCGCCGGTGCCATGGCCGCTGTTCGATCGCGCGATCGACGAGCCGACCGACGGCGGCGTGGTCGTGTGTGACGAGCGGGTGGTCATCGTCGAGGGCAACTACCTGCTGCTGACCGATGCCGAGGCGCCGGGTTGGGCGGAGGTCCGCGGGCTGCTCGATGCGTGCTGGTACCTGGACGCGCCGCGTGGAGTGCTCACCGAACGACTCATGGACCGCCACACCGCCGGCGGGCGAACGCCGGATCAGGCACGGGAGAAGGTGACGGGGAGCGATCTGCGCAACGTCGATCTCATAGCAGCGAGTAGGGGCCGCGCTGACCACGTGTTGACCGCCGCGGGGCACGGCTACCGGGTAACCTGATCCGTTTCGAACGGGCTGCTCCGACCTGCTCGGCGCGTGTGCGCGGAAATCGGCGGCTTCGGGGCAATCATGGAGTGATGACGCGAGATCGGCGGTTCCCCCATCATGTGATGCGCAATGGTGCGGCGGCGTTTTGCTCGGTGTTGCTGTACTACAGCGTGCCAGTGGGTTGGGCGTTCGAGCTCGACGCGTGGCCGGGGCGGTTGCTGGGGGTGTGTCTGTTCCTGGCCGGGCTCGCGGGAATCGGCTGGCTGGTCTGGCGGCGGATCGATAACTACCTCAGGGCGCCGACCGCCATGGGTGCGCAGGTCGACGGATTACTGCTGCTCGTGTGCGTCGTCGGCGTGGTGTTCGCCCTGTTCTATTTCCGGTTGCAGCAGCTTCATCCGGATCAATTCGACGGGCTCGAAACCCGCACCGATGCACTGTATTACACGCTCGCCACGCTCGGCACCGTCGGTTACGGCGATGTGCACGCCGCCGGTCAGGCGGCGCGGATCGCGACGATGGTGCAGATCGTGTTCGACCTGGTGGTGCTCGGCACCCTGCTCACCATCATCACTACCAGCGTGACCGGCCGGGTCCAAGCCGCGACTCGTGCCGCGCGGGAAGCGCGTGACGTCAGCGGCGGTGCGTCCGATACCACTCGATGAGCTCGTCGGTCGACGAATCACCCACCGACACCGGCTTTTCCGGCCCGCTGAGCAACGGCATCAGGGCCAGCGCCTGCTGCTTGCCCAGTTCGACGCCCCACTGATCGAAGCTGTCGACGCCCCAGATGATGCCCTCGACGAATACCTGGTGCTCGTAGAGCGCGATCAGTTGCCCCAGCGCCGACGGTGTGAGCTCCGCCGCCAGGATCGTGGTGCTCGGCCGGTTGCCCGGCATCACCTTGTGCGGCACCAGTTCCGGGTCGGTGCCCTCGGCCCGGATCTCCTCGGCGGTCTTGCCGAAGGCCAGCACCTTCGACTGCGCGAACAGGTTGCTCATCAGGATGTCCTGCATACTGCCGGTGCCGTCGCGGGTCGGCAGGTCGTCGGTGGACCTGGCGAAGCCGAGGAAGTCGGCGGGGATCAGGCGCGTGCCCTGATGCAGGAGTTGGTAGAAGGCGTGCTGGCCGTTGGTACCCGGCTCGCCCCAGAAGATCTCGCCGGTCGACGAGGTCACCGGAGTGCCGTCGGCGCGCACCGACTTACCGTTGGACTCCATCGTCAATTGCTGCAGATAGGCCGGGAATCGACCCAGGTCGTTCGAATAGGGCAGCACCACACGGGATTCGGCGCCGAAGAAATTCGAGTACCAGACGCCGAGCATCGCCAGCAGCACCGGCGCGTTCTCTTGCAGCGGTGCGGTCGCGAAATGCTTGTCTATGGCGTGCATTCCGCTGAGGAACTCGGCGAACTTCTCCTTGCCGATGGTCACCATCACCGAAAGCCCGATAGCCGAATCCACCGAATAGCGACCGCCGACCCAATCCCAGAAACCGAACATGTGCGCGGTGTCGATTCCGAAGGCGGCCACCCGTTCCGCGTTCGTCGATACCGCGACGAAATGCTTGGCGACCGCTTCCTCGCCCAGCGCGGTGACCAGCCAGCGGCGCGCCGCGGTCGCGTTGGTGAGGGTTTCCAGCGTCGAGAAGGTCTTCGACGCGACGACGAACAGGGTGGTCGCCGGGTCGAGTCCGGCGAGCTTGGCGACCAGATCGGTGGGGTCGACGTTCGAGACGAAACGGGCGGCGATGCCCGCGTCGACATAGTGGCGCAGCGCGCGATAGACCATGTCCGGCCCCAGATCCGAGCCGCCGATGCCGATATTGACGATGGTCTCGATGCGTTTTCCGGTCGCGCCGAGCCACTCGCCCGAGCGCACCGAATCGGCGAATTCGCCCATCCGGTGCAGGACGTCGTGCACCTCGGCGTCGGCGTCGGTGCCGTCGATACAGAGCTGGTCGCCGACCGGAAGGCGCAGCGCGATATGGCCGACAGCGCGGTCTTCGGAAGTGTTGATGTGCTGACCCGAATACATCGCGTCGCGGCGCTGCGGCACACCGGCCGTGTGCGCGAGATCGATGAGCAGGCGCAGAGTTTCGCGGGTCACGCGATGTTTGCTGTAGTCGATGTGCAGGTCGGCCACCCGCAGCGTCAGCTCGTGGCCGCGTTTCGGGTCCTCGGCGAACAGTTGCCGTAGATGCATCGGCGCAACGGTGCGGTGATTGCCGTGCAGTGCCTGCCAGGCCGCCGACGCGGTGATGTCGCTGCTGCTCACGACCCGAGGGTACCGCGTCATCGGCGCGCTGGCGCGCGCGTGTCCGCGGCCCTGAGGGGCCGCCGGTCAGGCACCGGTGCTTGCTCCTTCGTCGCCTACGCACCGGCGCCTGACCGGCGACCCGGCCGCGGACCGGCCACTTCGTGGCCGCCGCTCCCTAGGGGTCGCGGGCGCGGGGAGAGGAAGGTGGTGATCGTCCGACTCGGTGTTCAGGTGTTGGCTGGGGTGGCGGGCTTAGGCTGGGCGCATGGTGTCTGAACGCGATGTACTCGACTTCGTACCCAAGGGTTTGTGGATCGGCTCCGGACCCGTTGAAGCTACCGGGGGTGGGACTTTCGACGTCCGCAATCCGGCCGACGGGGCGGTGATCGCGCAGGTGGCGGACGCGACCCCCGAGGACGCGATGCGGGCGCTCGACGCGGCCGTCGCGGCGGGGGACGCGTGGGCCGCGACGCCGTCGCGGGAACGGGGCGAAATCCTGCGAACGGTGTTCGAGCAGCTGACCGCGCGGGCGGAGGAATTCGCGCTGTTGATGACGCTCGAGATGGGCAAGGCGCTCGCGGAGAGCCGCAATGAAGTCCGCTACGGCGCCGAGTTCTTCCGCTGGAACAGCGAAGAGGCGGTGCGGATTCACGGGCGGTATCTGAACGCGCCCTCGGGCACGGGGCGGATCATGGTCGCCAAGCAGCCGGTGGGGCCGTGCCTGGCGATCACGCCGTGGAATTTCCCCCTCGCCATGGGCACCCGCAAGATCGGGCCCGCGTTGGCGGCGGGCTGCACGATGATCGTCAAGCCCGCCTCGGCGACGCCGCTGACCATGCTGGCGCTGGCCAAGCTCTGTAGCGAAGCGGGCCTGCCCGACGGGGTGCTGTCGGTGGTCACGACGCAGCGTTCCGGGGCTGTCACGGGCCCGCTGATCGACGATCCGCGGCTGCGCAAGCTCACCTTCACCGGCTCCACCGAAGTCGGCAAGAAACTCGTTTCCGCGTCCGCGAACCGGTTGCTGCGCACGTCCATGGAATTGGGCGGCAACGCACCGTTCGTGGTGTTCGACGATGCCGATATCGACGCCGCCGTGGCCGGTGCGATGCAGGCGAAGCTGCGCAACGGCGGCGAAGCGTGCACCGCGGCCAACCGGTTCTACGTCCAGCGTGGTGTGGTCGCCGAGTTCACCGAGAAGTTCGTCGCCGCGATGGCCGACACCGTCGTGATGGGGCCGGGCACCGATTCCGCGACCACCCTCGGCCCGCTGGTGAGCGAGGACCAGCGCGAGATCGTGAGCGACCTGGTCGACGATGCTGTCTCCGTCGGCGCGCGAGTCCTGATCGGCGGTAAGGCCCCCAGCGGTCCGGGGTGGTACTACCCGGCCACGATCCTGGCCGATGTGCCGCCGACCGCCCGCATCCTGCGCGAGGAGGTCTTCGGCCCGGTGGCTCCGATCGTCGCCTTCGATACCGAGGACGAGGGCGTCGCGGCCGCCAACGAGACCGAATACGGGCTGGTCAGCTACGTCTTCACCCGAGACCTCGATCGCGCGCTTCGGATCTCGGAGGCGATGGAAAGCGGCATGGTGGGCGTCAACCGTGGCGTCATCTCCGACCCCGCGGCCCCGTTCGGCGGGGTCAAGGAGTCGGGCTTCGGTCGGGAGGGCGGCACCGAGGGCATCGAGGAATACCTGAACACCAAATACATCGCCCTGACCTGAGCCGGGCCAAAAAATAACCGCCCCGGGGATGGTGTCGCACCCGGGGCGGCTTTTCGGAAGCGGCGAACTGGCTGGTCCGCCGCGAGGTCTGTGGTCTGGGGCTAGCGGCCGAGTCGGCCGCGGCCGAGGCGGAGCAGGAGCATGGCGAGGGTGTGGCCCTCCTGGCCGAGCTCACTGAAGCGCTCGAGCACCTTCATCTCACGGCTGTGGACCAGGCGCGTCCCGCCGGAAGCCATGCGGGTGCGGCCGATGATCCGGGAAATTTCGCTGCGGCGTTTGATCGCGGCGAGGATCGTGGCATCGAGCTGATCGATCTCGAGGCGGAGCTTGTCGATCTCGGCTTCGGACTGCGGCAAGGCCGAATCGGAGCCGGTGGTCGTAGCGGGGGTGCTCATCATTCATCTCCTCGTGTCAGAACTTGGATCGGTCAAACCGAACGGCCTGTTACCCGATCTGTTCCGTCACCCTGAAACTTTCCCGATGGGCGGTACATGATCCCCCGGGAGTACACACAAGTCGTACTCGCCGCCACGATATCGGATCGGCCTCCGATCCGGGCATGCGGAGAAGCGCTGACCATGTCGCCCAGTCTGCCATGGGGCGCTAGGTAGGCAAAACAGTTCAGTTTGTGAATTCGCTGAGAACGTTCACCAGCGCTGCTCGCGCCTACCTGGTCGAGTTCACCCGTAGTTTGCCGAGCTGCCGCCTGCCGGCCACCTCGGCGGCCGGGGTTCGCGGCTTGTCGGTGGCCGCCGGTAGCGTGGACAGACGATGGACATCACGGTCGCTCCCCACGCCTCAGCCACCGATCCCAGCGAACCGGCGCCCGCGCCGAGCGGTGCCGCGCTACCGCCTGCGGACGGTGGTGGAAGCGGTGCGTCCGCGCTGGCTCAGGCGGCGGCCAGGAACAGTGCCGAACAGTCCCAGCGCCGCCAGGAGCGCGAACAACAGCGCGCCGAGGAGATCGAGCGATTGCTCGACGGGCTCAACCCGCCCCAGCGTGCCGCGGTGATGCACGCGGGGTCCCCGCTGCTGATCGTGGCGGGCGCGGGCTCGGGCAAGACCGCGGTGCTCACCCGTCGAATCGCGTATCTGCTCGCGGCGCGGGGTGTGCGCACCGGCGAGATCCTGGCCATCACCTTCACCAACAAGGCCGCCGCCGAGATGCGTGAACGCGTCGCCGGGCTGGTCGGTCCGCGCGCGACCAGCATGTGGGTGTCGACCTTCCATTCCAGCTGCGTGCGCATTCTGCGGATGCAGGCGGCGCTGCTGCCCGGCTTGAATTCGAATTTCTCGATCTACGACGCGGATGATTCGCGTCGTTTGCTGACGATGATCAGCCGCGATTTCGAGATCGACACGAAGAAGTATTCTGCGCGGTTGCTGTCGACGGCCATTTCGAATCTGAAGAACGAACTGATCGGTCCGGAAAAGGCCGCCGCCGACGCCGAAGCCGACGACACCGAACTGCCCGCTCTGGTCGCCAGGGTCTACGCCGAGTACCAGCGGCGGTTGCGCACAGCCAACGCGATGGACTTCGACGATCTGATCGGCGAGACCGTGGCGCTGCTGCAGAACCATCCGCAGGTGGCCGAGTACTACCGGCGCCGGTTCCGGCATGTGCTGGTCGACGAGTACCAGGACACCAACCACGCCCAGTACGTGCTCGTGCGTGAGTTGGTCGGGCATCACAGCGAGTCGGAGGAACAGGCGGTCGAGCCGAGCGAGTTGTGCGTGGTCGGTGACGCCGACCAGTCGATCTACGCGTTCCGTGGCGCCACGATCCGCAACATCGAGGAATTCGAACGCGACTTCCCGGATGCGGAAACCATTCTGCTGGAGCAGAACTACCGCTCCACCCAGCACATTCTGTCCGCCGCCAACGCGGTGATCTCGCGTAACGAGGGCAGGCGCGAGAAGAAACTGTGGACCGATTCCGGCGAGGGTGAACTGATCACCGGCTACGTCGCCGACAACGAACACGACGAAGCCTCCTTCGTCGCCAAGGAAATCGACCGGCTCGTCGACACGGGCGATGCCAACTACGGCGACGTGGCGGTGTTCTATCGCACCAACAACAATTCGCGTGCGCTGGAAGAGATCTTCATCCGAATGGGCCTGCCGTACAAGGTCGTCGGTGGTGTGCGGTTCTACGAGCGCAAAGAAGTGCGTGACGTGGTGGCATACCTGCGCGTGCTGGAGAATCCCGAGGACGCGGTGAGTGTGCGCCGCATTCTCAATACGCCGCGTCGCGGGATCGGCGATCGGGCGGAGGCGTGCGTGGCGGTGCACGCCGAACAGCGCGGTATCGGTTTCGCCGCGGCGCTGCGTGACGCTGCCGATGGCAAGGTCGCGTTGCTGAATACCCGTGCGCAGCGGGCCATCGCGGGATTCCTCGATCTACTCGACGAGATTCGGGTGGCGGGCAAGCGAGCCGACAGCGACTATCCCGATGTGGGGAACGTGGTCGAGGCGGTGCTCGACCGCACCGGATATCGCGGCGAACTGGAAGCCTCCGACGATCCGCAAGACGGCGCCCGGCTCGACAACCTCAACGAATTGGTCAGCGTCGCACGCGAATTCAGTTCCGAGGCGTTCAACAATGCCGAGGCGGCGCGCGAGGAAGGGCTGGTGCCGGAGGCGGGCGACGGTGAGCCGGAGCCGGGATCGCTGGCGGCTTTCCTCGAGCGGGTGTCCTTGGTCGCCGATACCGATCAGATCCCGGACGAGGGCACGGGTGTGGTCACCATGATGACGCTGCACACGGCCAAGGGGCTGGAATTCCCGGTGGTGTTCGTCACCGGTTGGGAGGACGGGCAGTTCCCGCATATGCGGGCGCTGGGTGATCCGAACGAGCTGGCCGAGGAACGCCGGTTGGCCTATGTGGGGATCACGCGGGCGCGGCAGCGGCTCTATCTTTCGCGCGCGGTGGTGCGGTCGGGGTGGGGGCAGCCGGTGTCCAACCCGGAATCGCGTTTCCTGCAGGAGATTCCGCAGCATCTGCTGGATTGGCGCAGGCTGGAGCCGGTGATCTCACCGGTGCAGCGGGGGCGGCGTCGGGGTGAGGACAGCGGCTTCGATCGGGACTGGACCAGTGGGAACGGGTGGGATCAGCGGCCCGGCGTGCGTGGAGGATCCGGCGAGCGCAGGCCGGCGCCGGGCGGTGCGGTGAAGCGCAACAACACGGAATTGGTGCTGGCCGTGGGCGATCGGGTCACCGACGACAAGTACGGGTTGGGGCGGGTTGTCGCCGCTGACGGGGTGGGGCCGTTGGCTACGGTGACCATCGACTTCGGGTCCGCGGGGAAGATTCGGTTGATTCCACAGTTCAGTCGGACCATTGTGAAGTTGTGAGGTGGTTGGGCAACCTAACGGTCGAGCTCCCGCACGGCACGCTGAATACGCGGAGAGGCGGAACCGAGCAGGTCTGTCAGGGCTTCGTCGAGGGTGGGGTAGCGGAACTCGAAGCCTGCCTTGTGGAGGACTTCGGAGGTGGCGTGTCGGCCGGTGAGGCCGAGGGCCGGGTCGGTGCGCAGGGCTACCGCGCCTATCTTCAGGATCGCCGAGGGGGTGGGGGGTGATGAGGGACGGTGCAGGATTCGGCGGAGAGTGGCCATGAGTTCGGCGTTGCGGACCGGGAATTCGGTGGCGGCGACGAGGATGCCGTCGGGGAGGGCGACAGTGGGGTCGAGGCCGAGGCAGGTTCGGACGATGGCCAGCCAGTCCTCGATGTGGATCCAGCTGAACCACTGATCGCCGGGGCCGACGCGGCCGCCGAGACCGGCCTTGGTGAGCTGGCCGAGGCGTTTGAGGGCGGGGGCGTCGGGGTCGAGAACGATGGAGGTGCGCAGGATCGTCCAGTGGTCGGCGCGGGCGGGATCGAACGCCTCCTCCCACGGCTGGGCCACGCCGGTCATCTGCGGGAGACCGACCGGCAGGGGAGTTGTTTCGGTGCACCGGGTTTCGCCCGCGTCCGACCAGATGGCCGTGGTGCTGGCTTGCACCCAGTAGTCGACGGGGGTGTCGCGCAGGCCCGCGGCGGCGACCAGAGCGGCGGTGGAATCGACTCGGCTGGAGCGCAATTCGGCGATATTGCGTTCGGTCGGCCTGCAGTCGACCAGCTTTCCGGCGAGGTTGATCACCGCGAGCCGACCGGGTTCGCGCAGTTCGGCCGACCAGGAGCCGAGCGAGCGGCCGTCCCATTCGGTCTGGCGGAACGGGAGATCGGGGTTGCGGCGGCGGGTCAGCAGGGTGACGCGCTGTCCGCGGCAGGTCAGATCGGCGGCGATCTGGAGTCCGAGTGCGCCGGTGCCGCCCGCGATGACGACATTCAGCGCGCTGTCGACGGGGGCGAGTCCGGCCAGCCGGGCCAGGCGCGAGAAGTTCACGCGCGCATCGGTTTCGATGAAGGGGCGAACGACGGTGCGCGCCGCACCGGCGGAGGGGCCGGTGAAGCGGAGTTCCTGGGTGAGCTCGGTGCCACCGTCGCGGGGCGTCAGCCGCCAGGTGAGATGCATGGCGCCCGCGGGTTCGGGCTGCTCGATCCCGATCTCACGATTCGGTTCGAAGGTGGTGACAGTGAACGCTTTTGCGAACCGCCTGTGGATCCGGGCCGAGACGTTTCCGTTGGGCAGATAATCGCCGGTGGCCCCGACAGCGACCGGCGAGTGCATCCGCACCGATCGCACTCCGGGATTCCACTCCGGCCACTGCTCGAGATCCCCGAGCACACCCCACACCAATTCCGGTGCGAGCCCGATGAACTGTGTGTACTTCGTCGTACCAGCCATACCGCAACGCTAACCCCGCCCCTGACAGAGCGGAAGCGTGCTACTGGTCACGTAGAAGCGATTTCACGCCACGTCAGTCGCGCTGGGCGCCCAGGCTGATGCCGCGGGTGGCGAGCCACGGGACCGGGTCGATCTTGTCGGTGCCGTTGAGCCAGACCTCGAAGTGGCAGTGCGGGCCGGTGGAGAAGCCGCGGTTGCCCATGGTGGCGATCTGGTCGCCCGCCATCACGCGCTCGCCCTGCGAGACGGTGGCGGTGTCGATGTGGCCGTAGATGGTGACGGTGCCGTCGTCGTGCAGGACGCGGACCCACATGCCGAAACCGGAGGCCGGGCCCGCTTCGATGATGGTGCCGTCGGCGACCGCGTAGATCGGGGTGCCGATCGGACCGGCGACGTCGATGCCGAGGTGCTGGACGCCCCAGCGGGCGCCGAAGCCGGAGGTGTAGTTGCCCGAGGTGAACTTGGTGAACAGGGGCCGCAGCTTGGCGGATTCCTGGGCGGCGAGGTCTTCGGCGAACTTGGCGCCCTTGGCGAGGATGTCGTCGAAATGGCTCTTGTCGGCGACACCGGTGGCGTCGAGTACCTGCGGCGAAGCGCCGGTGCCCGGGTCGCCGACGTCGGCGGTGCTCATCGACTGGGCGGCGATCTCGTGAACCTGGCCCGCTGCCTCGTAATCGATGCCGTGTGCGGGCTGGCCCGGATCGGCCATAGCCGCCTGACCCGCGGCGACAACAGCGCCTGCGGCGACGGCGATGACCGCGGCGCGGCCCTTCAGCGCGGCGGGCGGTGCGGGGACGCGGTGTGCGCCGCCGCGACGTTCGGCGCGGCGCGGCGCGGGCCGCTCTTCCGCGGCGGTCTCTTCGGCCACGGGCGCCCAGTCGGCGCCGTACGTGCCGGTGTCATAGGACTCGTCCGCGGTCCATTCGTCCTCGGCGGGCGTCCATGCCGCGTCGTCGGACCAGGTGTTCTGATCGCGCCACGCATCGTCGGTCTGCGGCCATGCGGCGGCGGGGGCTCGACGGGCCTGCGGATGCGACGTGTATTCGTCGGCATACCGGTAACGGCGGTCGGAGCTGGTGCGATTTTCGACTGGAAGGGTGGAGCGGTGGTTCATCGGCCGTACCGAATCGCCAGCTGTTCCAAGCGAGTACTGAAGTACCTCAAGCTTGTCGTCCTCCTCAGTCCTGACTTGCCAGTCGTGACCTGGTTGTCGTGACCTGGTTGTGACTTCGACCGCATTGACGGTAACGAAGCGATTGCAGAGTGGCAAGCGCTGGTCGAAAACCTACACCTGTGTGTGACATTCGTCACCGTAACGCCGAGGAATAACTCACCGTTTTCCGGCATCTCGGGTGAGGTCTGTCGACGACATAACGTAGTAGATGCCGGGGTGTCCGGGCTTTAGGTGGCCCGACCTGCCAAGGCGTTGGCAAACGGCGAAAAACTACTCGCCAGTAGCCTTGGCCAGCGGTTTTCCGGGGCTTCCGTTATGGGTCGTGACCTGCGCCACTTACTATGAACGTGGTCGTTTAGCCCTCCCCGTGACTAGCTACAGTCCGATCCGACCCGCTACCGACGTCGGGCCGCCAACAAAGACGTTGTCATAGCAACGCAGACGAGACGGTGAGTACATGGATCTCTTCGAATATCAGGCGAAGGAGCTCTTCGTTAAGCACGGAGTGCCTTCGTCCGAGGGTCGTGTTTGCGACACGGCTGAAGAAGCACGCGCCATTGCCGAGGAAATCGGCAAGCCTGTGATGGTCAAGGCGCAGGTCAAGGTGGGCGGCCGCGGCAAGGCTGGCGGCGTCAAGTACGCGGCCACTCCGGACGACGCGTTCACGCACGCGCAGAACATCCTCGGCCTCGACATCAAGGGCCACATCGTCAAGAAGCTTCTGGTCGCCGAGGCCAAGGACATCGCGGAGGAGTACTACATCTCCTTCCTGCTCGACCGTTCCAACCGCACCTACCTGGCCATGTGTTCGGTCGAGGGCGGCATGGAGATCGAAGAGGTCGCGGAGAAGACTCCCGAGCGCCTCGCCAAGATCGCCGTCGACGCCGTCAAGGGTGTCGACCTGGCCTTCGCCCGTGAGATCGCGGAGAAGGGTCACCTGCCCGCCGACGTGCTCGACGCCGCGGCCGTGACCATCCAGAAGCTGTGGGAGGTCTTCATCAACGAAGACACCACCCTGGTCGAGGTCAACCCGCTGGTGCGCACCCCCACCGACGAGATCCTTGCCCTCGACGGCAAGGTCACCCTGGACGAGAACGCCGAGTACCGGCATCCCGACCACCTCGAGTTCGCCGACGTCGACGCGACCGACCCGCTCGAGCTCAAGGCCAAGGAAAACGACCTCAACTACGTCAAGCTCGACGGTGAGGTCGGCATCATCGGCAACGGCGCCGGTCTGGTCATGTCGACCCTGGACGTCGTCGCCTACGCCGGTGAGAACCACGGCGGCGTGAAGCCGGCCAACTTCCTCGACATCGGCGGCGGCGCCTCGGCTGCCGTGATGGCCGCTGGTCTGGACGTCATCCTGGGCGACGCGCAGGTCAAGAGCGTGTTCGTCAACGTGTTCGGTGGCATCACCGCGTGCGACGCGGTCGCCAACGGCATCGTCGGCGCACTCGAGGTGCTCGGTGCCGCGGCCACCAAGCCGCTGGTCGTTCGCCTGGACGGCAACAACGTCGAAGAGGGTCGTCGCATCCTCGCCGAGGCCAACCACCCGCTGGTGACGCTGGCCCAGACCATGGACGAAGGCGCCGACAAGGCTGCCGAACTCGCCGCAGCCAAGTAAGGAACCGTAAACATGTCCATCTTCCTGAACAAGGACAACAAGGTCATCGTCCAGGGCATCACCGGCGGCGAGGGCACCAAGCACACCGCGCTGATGCTGAAGGCGGGCACCAACGTCGTCGGCGGCGTGAACGCGCGCAAGGCCGGGACCACGGTCAAGCACACCGATAAAGACGGCAACGAGATCGAGCTGCCCGTGTTCGCCTCCGTCGCCGAGGCGATCGAGAAGACCGGCGCCGACACCTCCATCGCGTTCGTGCCGCCCGCCTTCTCCAAGGACGCCATCATCGAGGCCATCGACGCGGAGATCCCGCTGCTCGTGGTCATCACCGAGGGCATCCCGGTGCAGGACTCCGCCTACGCGTGGGCCTACAACGTCGAAAAGGGCGAGAAGACCCGCATCATCGGCCCGAACTGCCCCGGCATCATCACCCCCGGCGAGGCGCTGGTCGGCATCACCCCGAACAACATCACCGGCAAGGGCCCGATCGGCCTGGTGTCGAAGTCGGGCACCCTGACCTACCAGATGATGTACGAGCTGCGCGATTTCGGTTTCTCGACCGCGATCGGCATCGGCGGCGACCCGGTTATCGGCACCACCCACATCGACGCCATCGAGGCGTTCGAGAAGGACCCCGAGACCAAGATCATCGTCATGATCGGCGAGATCGGTGGCGACGCTGAAGAGCGTGCGGCCGCCTACATCAAGGCCAATGTGACCAAGCCGGTCGTCGGCTACGTCGCCGGTTTCACCGCGCCCGAGGGCAAAACCATGGGCCACGCCGGCGCCATCGTCTCCAGTGGTGGCGGTACCGCGCAGGCCAAGCAGGACGCGCTCGAGGCCGCAGGCGTGAAGGTCGGCAAGACGCCGTCCGCCACCGCCGCGCTCGCTCGCGAGATCTTGGAGAAGGCGTCTATCGCTTCTGCGTGATCTGAAATCTCACACTGTCGAAGGCCGCTTTCAGGTTTAACCTGGGCGGCCTTCGTCGATTCATCCACAGGTAGTGGTTTATCCACAGCCTGCATCGGTTGGTGATGACCGGGGCCGTGGCGTGCAGTAGCGTCAGGTATCGGATCAGGCACCAGTCAGTTCGACGCGACCGATGCGCACGACTCGACAAGGAGACGACGAGACATGTCATACCCGACCGGGGGCTCCGGGTACAACGCACCCGTGACACCCGCCGCGCCCCAGGGCCCGAGTACCGGAGCCGCCGCGGCTGCGCCATCGACCGCGACCGGTTCGGAAGGCAAAGGGCTGCCGTTCATTCTGACCGCGGCCGCAGCCGGACTCGGCGTCGTCACCTTCCTCCTCGGCTTCGCACCCTATGTCGGCTTCACCGCGCTGCGTGAGACCTCGACCGGCAGCATGTTCGAGTCCAGCAACGGCGCGATCGCGACGCTCATCCTGGCCGCTGCCTTGCTGGCCGGGCTGTCGTTGCTGCCCAAGCAGAATGTCCTCGGTGTCGCCGCCGCGCTCGCGGTGGCCTCGTTCCTCGGTGTCGTCGTCTCGCTGATCAGCGTGGGCGAAGGCGTGGAACTGCAGTGGGGCGCGTTCGTCGTCGCCGCGTTCTCGTTCGTCGTCGCTGTGTTGCTGGTGCTGGCACTGCTGTTCGGGCTGGGGATCATCAAGGTGCCCGCGCCGAAACCGGCTCAGCCGCAACAGCAGCCGGGCCAGTACGGCCAGTACGGTCAGCAGGGTTACGGCCAGCAGGGCTACGGCCAGACCGGCGGCCAGCAGTACGGTCAGACCGGTTACGGCCAGGCCCAGACCGGTGGCCAGTACCCGACGCAGTCGCCGTCGCCGTACGGCCAGCAGAGCCAGCCGTCGGTGCCGCAGGCGCAGCCGTCCTACGGCCAGCCGGGTCAGCAGGCCTACGGTCAGCAGCCGCAGCAGTCGCCTTACGGCCAGCAGTACGGTGCCCCGCAGCCGCAGCAGCAGCCCTCGCCGTATGGTTCGGCGCCGCAGGCACAGCCTCGTCCCGACGAGAGCGCGACGCAGACCTTCGGTGGGCAGCAGCAGGGCCAGCCGTTCGGTGCGCCGACCTACGGTGGCGCGCAGCCGTCGTCGCCGGGTCAGCCGCAGCCGTTCGGTGGCGAGCAGACCGCCGATCCGGCGGCCGACGCGACCACCGCGTTCCGTCCGAACGACGACAACAAGTAGAACCGACGGCTGCCGCACGGTGGTTCAGGTTCGATCGCGAGCCCACAGGTACGCCTGTGGGCTCGCGGCGCGCCTGACCCCCGGCCGCCGAGGAAGCTGCCACGCTGAATTGTCATGAGCTCCCGTAACGCCCTCGTGCGCCGGACCTCCGGGTCACGCGGCACCGGGGACACAGTCACCGCCCCACCGTCCGGGCCCGAGCCCGGTTGGTGGTCGCTCTCGCCCGAGCGGGCGCGAACCCTGCTGCTGGTCGCGGCGAGGCCGACGATCACTGCCTTGGCGGCGACGGTACTGCTCGTACTCGTGGTCATGCTCACCACCGGCACCGATCTCACCAGCGCGCCCGCCGCGGTCGCCGCTACGTGGCTTGCCGCCCACCAGGTTCCGCTCACGGTCGGCAGGACAACGCTCGGCCTGCTCCCGCTGGTACCGACGGCCGTGCTGGTCTGGCTGGCCGCGCGCGAATGCGCGCGTGCGGTCCCGAACCGGCCGACCCCTATCGAGCTGGGCTGGCTGACCGGTGCGGTGCTGGCCGGACCGCTGCTGATGACAGCGGTCTGTCTGGCCGTCACCGGCGACGCCGCGGGCGTCACGCCACTGGAATCGGCCGGTCCGATCGCGGCCTTCGGCTGGGTACTCGTGCTGTATCTGGTCGCGGCCGCCGCGGGCATCGGCAGTCGGGCGTGGAGTTCGCTCTGCGCGCTGGTGCCGATCGAGATCCCGGAATGGGCGGTCCTGGGCGCGCGCGCCGCGCGTCGCACCGTGCTCCGCATGCTCGGCTGCGCCGCACTGGCCACCGTGATCTCCTTCTTCGTCCATCTGTCCCGGCTCGACGGCGCTTTCCAGCAGGCCCACAACGTCACCGATGTACTGGGGATGACGTTGTTGTCCCTGCTCTACCTGCCGAATGTGGTGATCGGCGCGGCGGGGATCCTCAGCGGTGCCGCGGTGCTGTTCGGCGCCGGGTCGGTGGGTCTGTTCGGGGTCACCGGCGGACACATGCCGGTGTTGCCCGCGCTGATTCCCGTGCCGGAGGGGCCCGCGTCCGGGTGGTGGGCGGCGCTGCTGCTCGTCCCGCTCGCTGTGGGTGTGCTCGGCGGGATCGAACTCGGCCGTACCAGCGACGATCGGCCCGGCGCCCCGTGGGCGACCCTCACCTGCGCCGCGCTGTCCACGCTGACGTTCCTGGTGCTCGCGATCCTCGGCAGCGGTCAGCTCGGCGCCGTCGGGTGGGTCGGCGTCGATCTGCTGATGCTGGTCGTGCTGATGGTCACCTGGTTCGGGTTCGGCGGCTTCGTGGGCATGGTGTTCGCCCGCCGCTTCCTCGCGCCCGCCGCGCCGACCGAGGTCTACGACGAATACGACGCCGACGACTACGAAGACGACGACTACTACGACGAGGACGAGTACGACTACGAGGACGACGAGGACGCTGACGACGACGAGGACGACGAGGACGCTGTCGAATACGACGATCCCGCAGTCGAAGTCGACGGCGAACTGGTCGAAGACTTCGATGACGACGTCGAAGTGAGCATCGCCGCACCCGGCTCGACCGACGAGCCGACCGACGACATCGTCGACGTCGAAGTGGTCGAGTCGGACCTGCCGGACGGTGACGAGACCCCCGGTCGCTAAGCTCGACCCGGCGCCTATCGCCATCGCCGCCGCCCGATCACACGCAGGAGTAGAGCGCTGACGTCCTCGTTTGCCCCGTGGAAGCCCGCCAGAACACCGGCCACCGTCGTCGTTCTTGCCTCGGGCACCGGCTCGCTGCTCAACGCACTGCTGGCCGCCGCACGCGAGCCCGGCTACCCGGCGCAGATCGTCGCTGTCGGCGTCGACCGGGACTGCCAGGCCACCGCCCACGCCGATGCCGCGGGGGTGCCGCATTTCAAGGTCGGGCTCAAAGATTTTTCGGATCGCGAAGCCTGGAACGTCGCCCTCACCGAGGCCGTCGACGCGCACAAGCCCGATCTGGTGGTCCTCGCGGGCTTCATGAAGATCCTCGGCCCCGCGTTCATGGAACGCTTCGGCGGTCGTCTCATCAACACCCATCCCGCGCTGCTGCCGTCGTTCCCCGGCGCGCACGGGGTGCGTGACGCGCTCGCCTACGGGGTGAAGGTCACCGGCTGCACCGTGCACCTGGTCGACGCGGGCGTCGATACCGGCCCGATCCTCGCGCAGGAGACGGTCGCGGTGGTGCCCGGCGACGACGAGGACACGTTGCAGGAGCGCATCAAGGTTGTCGAGCGACGGTTACTGGCGGAGGTCATCGCCGCCGTCGCGACGCGAGGCATTGTCTCCGACGGACGAAAGGCAGAAATACCAGTGAGCGAGTACGCCGGTGAGTGAACGTAAGGCGATCCAGAGGGCGCTGGTGAGCGTCTACGACAAGACCGGGCTCATCGAGCTCGCCACCGGCCTGCACGCGGCCGGTGTGGAGCTGGTGTCGACCGGGTCGACCGCGGGCAAGATCGCCGAGGCCGGGATTCCGGTCACCAAGGTCGAGGATCTGACCGGTTTCCCGGAGACCCTCGACGGCCGGGTCAAGACGCTGCACCCCCGTGTGCACGCGGGCATCCTGGCCGACACCCGTCGCGCCGAGCATGTCGATCAGCTCGTCGAGCTCGGTGTCGAGGCGTTCCAGCTGGTGGTGGTGAACCTGTACCCGTTCACCCAGACCGTGGCCAGTGGCGCGAGCGTCGACGAGTGCGTCGAGCAGATCGACATCGGCGGACCGTCGATGGTGCGGGCCGCGGCGAAGAACCACCCGTCCGTGGGTGTGGTCGTCGACGTCACCGACTACGACGACGTACTCGCCGCGGTGAAGTCCGGCGGGTTCACCCTCGCCGAGCGGACCGCGCTGGCCGCCAAGGCCTTCCAGCACACCGCGAGCTACGACGTGGCCGTCGCGAGCTGGATGGGCTCGGTCGCCGTGCCCGCCGTCGCCGAGGAGACCGAGCAGTTCCCCGGCTGGGTCGCCGGTTCGTGGGAGCGCGCCGCGGTGCTGCGCTACGGCGAGAACCCGCACCAGGCCGCCGCGCTGTACACCAGCAACGACGGCACGGTCGGGATCGCGCAGGCCGAGCAGCTGCACGGCAAGGAGATGTCGTACAACAACTACACCGACGGTGACGCCGCCTGGCGTGCCGCGTTCGACTTCGACGAGCCCGCGGTGGCGGTGATCAAGCACGCCAACCCGTGTGGCATCGCCGTGGCAGGCGATATCGCCGAGGCGCATCGCAAGGCACACGCCACCGACCCGGTCAGCGCCTACGGCGGCGTGATCGCGGCCAACCGTGAGGTCAGCGTCGAGATGGCCGAGCAGGTCGCCGAGATCTTCACCGAGGTCATCATCGCTCCGGGCTACGCGCCCGGTGCCGTGGAAGTGTTGCAGCGCAAGAAGAATGTGCGCGTGCTGGTGGCCGAGGCGCCCCAGCGCAAGGGTGTCGAGCTGCGTCCGATCAGCGGCGGTGCGCTGCTGCAGGACCGCGACGTCCTCGACGCCGCGGGCGACGATCCGGTCAACTGGACTCTCGCGGCGGGCGACCCGGCCGACGTCACCACCCTCGCCGACCTCGAATTCGCTTGGCGCGCCTGCCGTTCGGTGAAGTCGAACGCGATCCTGCTCGCCGAGGACGGCGCCGCGGTCGGCGTCGGCATGGGGCAGGTCAACCGCGTGGACTCCTGCAAGCTCGCCGTCGAGCGCGCGGGTGAGCGTGCGAAGGGCTCCGTCGCCGCCTCCGACGCCTTCTTCCCGTTCTCGGACGGGCCGGAGATCCTGGTGGCCGCGGGCGTTCGCGCGATCGTGCAGCCGGGCGGTTCGATCCGCGACAAGGACACCATCGAACTCTGCAAGCAAGCAGGCGTCACGCTGTACCTGACAGGCGCTCGTCACTTCGCTCACTGAGTCGACAGCCGAAACGGGTGCCGCGCCGAATCCTCGGCACGGCACCCGTTTTCGGTTATCCGGCGTCGCGTACCTCGCGGGTGCCCAGTGGGGAGCTCAGGGGGATCGCCAAGCTGGCGAAGACGGCGTTCATGGTGCACATCTTGTTCACGGAATCCGCTCGCGTCCCGGAGCGCAGCGCGACGGTGACCGCCTCGGGGGTCTCGGTGACGGTGGCGTCCACGGCGTAGCACTCGGGGTTGCCGGTCTGGAAGTTGACGCTGATCGTGTTGTCGCTCAGTCGATTCCAGGACGTGAAGGGGATCGGGTGGGGGTTGACGAGGGTGGGATCGGCGGTGAAGGGCAGGCCGAGGCCGGGATTCGGAACCTCGGGTCTGCTGTTGGTGGTCGACGTATCCGGTTGGGGCGCAGGCTCATCCGAGGAACCGCAGGCGGTGAGGGGTGCGATCAGCACGGCCACGGCCGCCGCCGCGACGGTGTAGCGCGACATCGTTCTCATGCTGCCAACCCTAGACGGCACCGCCCTACTGTGAACTTTCCGCGAACCCTGCGCATAACCCCTCCGTTTCACCGCCGCGGCGACTAGATTCGGGTGCGATGCGACATTGTGGCAATCGGTCGGCATCTACTGTTGTGCTCTGCAATTGGCGATCTTCGAAAGGAACAACGTGGCCGACACGCTGCGCGTAGGCGAAGAACTGGGTCTGGGTCAGTCCCTGACCGGCGGTGCGTACACCCTGACTCTGCAGCCGGACGGCAACCTGGTGCTGAGTGAGCCCGACGGCAACGTCGTCTGGGCCGCCATGACGCATGGGCAGGACGCGCAGCGCGCGGCTCTGCAGCACGACGGCGACCTCGTCGTCTACAGCGGTGGCGGTGCGCGGATCTGGGCGACCGACACCAGTGGGAAGAACGTCGAGAAGCTGGTCGTGCAGCCCGACCGCAACGTCGTGCTCTACGGCACCGACGGTTCGGTCGCGTGGTCCACCGCCACCAACACCGACAACCCGCTGCCCGCCCCCGAGCCGGTCGCCGCCGCTCCGATCGCCGAAGAGGTTCCGCCGCCGCCGGCCGCGCAGACCTACACGGTCGAGTCGGGCGATACCCTGTGGGCCATCTCCGAGCGCTTCTACGGTGACGGCAACCGCTACCACGAGATCGCCGCGGCCTCCGGTATCGACAACCCGGATCTCATCAACGCGGGCCAGGTACTGACCATCCCGTAATTTTGGCGGCCGGGGCCACCGGTCAGGCGCCGCGGCTTGCTCCTTCGTCGCGTACGCCGCGGCACCTGACCGGCGACCCAGCCGCGAACGGGTCGGTCGTAAGACTCCCTTTGTGGTTATTGAGTTCTCGAACAAGGGTGGCCCCGGAGCTGTTGCTCCGGGGCCACTTTCGCGTTCACGGCTACTTGGTCGTGGTGAACGGCAGCAGCGCCATCTCGCGCGCGTTCTTCACCGCGACGGCGACCTGACGCTGCTGGCGCGGGGTCAGGCCGGTGACGCGGCGGCTACGGATCTTGCCGCGATCGGAGATGAAGGTGCGCAGCAGGTTGACGTCTTTGTAGTCGACGTACTCGATGCCCGCGGTGATCAGCGGATTCTTCTTCGGCTTGCGGCCCTGATCGGCCCGGGCCTTCTTGGACGGTGCTCGCTTCACTGCCATGGGATATTCCTTCTCACGAATCAGTTTGGGGAGTCTCTACCAGCTCGATTTGTGGACCCCCGGAAGCTCGCCCCGGTGGGCCATCTCGCGCACACGAACACGGGAGAGGCCGAACTTGCGGAGATAGCCGCGTGGGCGGCCGTCAGCAGCGTCCCGATTGCGCAATCGTACCGGACTGGCATTGCGTGGCTGGTTGCGCAGTTCGGCCTGTGCGGCGGCGCGCTCGGGCTCGCCGGTGTTCGGCTTGCGGATGATCTCTTTGAGCTCGGCGCGACGATCGGCGAACCGTTCGACGATCTCGCGCCGCTGTTCGTTGCGGGCGATCTTGGACTTCTTCGCCATCAGCGCTCCTCGCGGAAATCGACGTGGCGGCGCACGACGGGGTCGTATTTGCGCAGGACCAGCCGGTCGGGGTCGTTGCGGCGGTTCTTGCGGGTGACGTAGGTGAAGCCGGTGTCGGCGGTGGACTTCAGCTTGACGATCGGCCGGATATCGGTCGATTTCGAGGCCATGTTCAGCTCCTAGATCTTGTCCCCGCGAGCGCGGATACGGGCCACCACAGCCTCGATCCCGTCGCGGTCGATGGTCTTGATGCCCTTGGCGGAGACCGTCAGCGTGACGCGGCGGCCCTCGCTGGGCAGGTAGTAGGTCTTGTGCTGGATGTTGGGGTTCCAGCGTCGGCTGGTGCGCCGGTGCGAGTGCGAGACGGCTTTTCCGAAGCCGGGCTTGCGACCGGTGACCTGGCAGTGGGCCGACATGCGACCTCCTTCCATGGTTATGACAACCATTTTCGACAACGATTATTCCGCACTGTACAGTCGCCGTGAAGTAAATGAAAATCATTGTCGAAAGGGGTATCGGGTGCTTGACCAGTCGGACCGGAGAACGCCCGTGGTGCTGCTGGCCGGCTTCTCGGGACCCGCCATGGGCGGCGTCGAACACATCGCGAAAACGTTGAGCGCGGACGCGGGCACCGTGGTGGTGCATCACGAACTCGCCGAACTCCGTGAAGGCGTGGTGCGCCGCACGGTGCGCACCGCGGGCAACGTGAGCACCACGGTGCTCGAACTCGCGCACGGGTGCGTCTCGTGCACGCTGCGCGCCGATCTGCTGCCGATGCTGTGCACGCTCGCCACCCGCGACCATGTCGAACGCATCGTGCTCGCGCTGGATCCCGGCATCGAGGCCGAGGCGCTGTGTCACGCGATCGAGAATGTCGTGGTGACCGCAGTCGCCGATCGCGTCGACGGGCCTGCCGGGCGTTCCGTGCGAATCGAGGCCGTGCTCACCTGCCTCGACGGGCAGCAGTGGCTGGCCGACGCGACCGGTGACGAGGTGCTGGCCGATCGGGGCCTGGCTTCCGCCGACGACGAGCGCACCGTGGCGCAGGTGGCGGTCGGGCAGGTCGACTTCGCCGACGCACTGGTGGTCCTCGCCGCGGGAGTCGACGCGCTCGATCGCGAACGACTCGGGGCGGTCCTCGACCGACTGGCGCCCGCGGCCCCGATCGCCTGGCTCGACGAATTACCCGGCTTCGACGCGATGGAGATCGGCGCCTTGCTGACCCGCGTGCCCGCCGATTCGCGCCGAGGCCGGATCTTCGACGCGCACGCGCCGTTGCTGCGCGGACAGCCGCCGCTGAGCACCGACTGTGGTGTCTCGATCGTCGAATTCGCCGCGCGCAGGCCGTTTCATCCCCAGCGATTGCACGAGGCGCTCGATGTCCTGCTCGACGGCGTTGTCACTGCCCGCGGCCGGGTCTGGCTGGCGACCCAACCCGATCACGTGGTGTGGCTCGAGTCGGCGGGCGGCGGCCTGCGCGTCGGCGGGGCAGGGCGCTGGCTGGCGGCGATGAGCGCCGAGGAGCAGGCCGTCGTCGACGCTGATCGACGAGCGATGGCCGCGCTGGGCTGGGACGAGCGGTTCGGCGATCGTGATGTGTCGCTGGTGATCCTGGCCCACGACGCGGACCCCGTCGAGATCCGCCATGCCCTGCACTGGGCGCTGGTCGAGGACGACGAGTTGATGCTCGTCGAGCGGGCCCCGGAACGAGTCGCCTTGTGGGAGGACCCCTTCGGCGACTGGCACGAAGATCCCTGCGCTGACCCCACCGAGGCAACGGCTTCGGCGAGCGAGCGCACCAATCCGAGAGGAGAAACAGCATGAAAGCGGGCATCCATCCCGATTACCATCCCGTCGTGTTCGAGGACGCGAGCACCGGGAAACAGTTCCTGACCAGGTCGACCGCGAACAGCGACCGGACGATCGAATGGGCGGATGGGAACATCTATCCGCTCATGACCGTCGACGTGACGTCGGATTCGCACCCGTTCTGGACGGGCACCGCTCGCAACCTCGACGCCCAGGGCCGGGTCGAGAAGTTCGAGCGCAAGTACGGAAAGCGCTCGCGCGCAGGCAAGGAAGGCTGAGTCATGGCGGTTCCCAAGCGGAGGATGTCGCGCTCCAACACGCGAAGCAGGCGCTCGCAGTGGAAAGCGGAAGTACCACAACTGGTCCCGGTGACGGTGGCAGGCGTGCAATACCGAGTGCCGCGCCGGATCGTCAACGCCGTACGCAAGGGCATGATCGACCCCGCCCTGCTCTGACACAACAATGGCCTGCCAGAAATGCCTGGCAGGCCATTGTCATCTGCGGATAACTCAGCCTTCGCGTTCGGCGAGGGCCACCAAGGCCGCGGCGAGCTGGAAGAACTTGTTGTTGCCGAGGTCGGCGATGGTCTTGATCTTCAACGCCTCGAGCAGCTGCTTGTCGTGCGCCTCGGTGAGGCCGGCCAGCGCCGACGGGGGAGCGGCGAGAATGTCGGCGAGCGTCTTGTTCTCGAATTCCTTGTCGAGGACTTTGTCGAGCACCACGTTGACGGCCATGCGAACTCCTTCGTACGAACCTTGGATGTGCCGGGCGAGACGAATGCGCCCTTCAGCGACCATAACTCGGTTGGCGCATCGTGTGGTGAGCTTCCGAGGGGTCGGCGGTTCGTTCCGCGCGCCTACCTGTCCAGGGGTCTTACCCCGACACTGTTGTGCCTGTTCACAGCCTTGTCGGAGGGGTGGGGCAACTGCCCCGTTAACGGTGTGATGCGCGCCACTTGGCGCGGACCCGCCGAATGGCTTGCGGAACATTTGCTGAGAATCGAATTACCAACTCCTGGTTTGTTTTTCGCCACAAGAAAATTCCCGAACCACTGATGCGGAGTCCCTCACGGGTATGTACTCTCGTGCACGAGGGCGGGTTCCCCGAGTCAGGGGAACCCGCTCATCGCCACTTCAGGGGCGGTTTTCGCGGTAGTTCACCGCAGGTCGCGAGCGCTTCGATCAGCGGGGCGGAAGACCGGAAAGATTCCGGCAAACCGGACGTTAGCTGGTTGGCCTCAACGGGCCGGAACGGGCTGGCGTGCCTGGGCCGCGACGTCGCGCCGATCCGGTGCCACCAGCACCGCGGTGATCGGCACCGTCAGGCCGAGCGCACCGATCACGAACATCGGGAACACCAGGTCGAACAGCGGCAGCCCGTCCGGTGTCCGGACGGCTGGATCGATCGAGAACTTCAGTGCGGCGAGGGCCGTGTAGTACACCCCGGCGACGCCTAGCGCGAACAGCACCGACACCAACACCCGCACCGGTACCCGCCGGACCACCTGGGCCACCCACAGCGTGGCGGTGCACAGCGCCATCGACACCAGTACCGACAACCCGACGAGGCCGAGCGACTCCTCGACGGTGCCCTGTACGGCAAGCGCGTCGAGGGTCAGGTAGGTCGACAGTCCGACGCTCAATCCCATCGTCAGTCCGCCGATGATCAGCCGCGGCACCTGCGTGGTCCGGCCGCTGATCAGTAATCCGGCGAGCACGCCGACCACCGCGATGGCCAGCGCCGCCGCACCGAGCGCGACGTTGTACCGCACGGTGCTGTTGTTCACCCGCATCGCGAGCAGCGCGACCGAATTCGCCAGCCACAGCCCGACCCCACCGAGCGAGACCGCGGCCATCGTCAGCCAGATCAGCCGGAACCGGATCGAGTACTTCGCGTGCCGGACGCAGGCGAACGACACCAGCGCCCCGAGCGCCGAAAGATCCAATGCGAGCCACGCGATACCGGTGCCGTGCGCGAAGGTTTCGGCACCGGTCGCGGCGAGCACATCAAGCACGCCTGCCCGCTCCTTCGAACTGCTGCGGCTCGAGTTGGGCAATGGCGTATTCGGTCACCGCCGCCAGTGCCTGACGGACCTCGACGGCGTTGCGCGCATCGATGTCGACGATCGGGATGCCCTCGCGCACCGAGAGCGCTTCGCGCAGTTCGGCGATGGGGAAGCGGGGGGCGTTGGGGAAGCGGTTCACCGCGATCAGGAACGGCAGTCCGCGCGCCTCGAAGAAGTCCACGGCGGCGAAACTATCTTCTAGCCTGCGGGTATCGATCAGCACCACCGCGCCGATGGCGCCACGGATCAGGTCGTCCCACATGAACCAGAAGCGTTTCTGGCCCGGCGTGCCGAACAGGTAGAGCACCAGGTTTCCGGGCAGCACGATGCGGCCGAAGTCCATGGCCACGGTGGTGGTTTCTTTTTCCGGCGTCTCGGCGAGGTCGTCGATGCCATCGGAGAAATGGGTCACCATCGCCTCGGTGCGCAGCGGCACGATCTCCGACACCGCACCGACGAAAGTCGTTTTACCGGCGCCGAATCCGCCGGCCACAACGATCTTGGTCGATGCAACGCGTTGTTCTGTTGCCGGCGGGCGCATGCCATCAGAGGCCACGGAGTCCACGCAAAGTCCTCTCCATCAGTGATCGGCGTTCGTCGTAGCTCGCCTGTTCGGTCAGCGTCGAATGCACTCGAAGAATCCCGCCCACTACGAGATCGCCGATCATCACCCGGACCATACCCAGTGGGCGTCCAAGGTATGCGGCAATCTCGACGACAGAAAGCCGATGTGTGGCAAGACGCACGATTTCGATCCGCAAATCGCCTGCGGACCAGTCGTTGTGCGCTGTATAAGAGACCGTCTCGACGACTGCTTCCAAGGGCAGCGCGATCGCGGGCTCGGTGCGGCCTGAAGTCAGGGCATAGGGCCTGACTCGCGTAGTCGGCCGGTGATCGGATCCGTAAGGGCTCGACATCTCACCTCAGCCGGCGGAGCGGGCGGTGGCGGTAACCGCCGAGCCCACCCGGTCGACGAGCAACGCCATCTCGTAGCCGATACGGCCGATGTCGTGGCTCTTGTTGGCGAGAACGGCCAGGTGCGAACCGTTTCCGACGCTCATCACCAGCAGGTATCCACGCTGCATCTCCACGATCGACTGCATCACCTTGCCGCCGTCGAACAGGTGCGCCGCACCCATCGACAGGCTCGCCAGACCGGCGGTGACCGCGGCCAATTGCTCGGCGCGGTCCGCGGGTAGATGGGGACTGGTCGCCTGGAGCAGTCCGTCGGCTGAGACGAGCACCGCGTGCGAGACGCCGGGTACGTCGCGGGTGAAGCGGGCGACCAACCAGTTCAGATTCTCGTCTGTGGGGTGCGCGTTGCTCATTCGAGGCCTCCGTCGTTGTGCTGGATCTCGGCACGGCCGCTGCGGACGCCGCTGAGATGTCGGGTCAGGTTGTTGCGGATCTCCTCGGGGTCGCGATCGCCCGCTTCCTCCGCGGGGGTGAGCCCACCGGGGACGAGCTGAGCGCCCGGCTTGCGGATCGGCAGGCCGCCGCTCGTTCGCGAGGACGTGGGCGGGTGGTCCGCCTCGGCGGCGGCCGTCCAGCCCGCGTCGCCGGGGGCGCTCCACGACGCGCCGTTGCCACTGTCGGATTCGGCAGCGGCGGAAGCCGGTTCGACGAGCCACTCCGAGACCATCCGCTGGTAGATCGGGGTCGGTGCCGGGCCGGAAACTGGCTGCAAGCGGGTGCTCGTCGTCGGCAACGGGTCGGTGTCGATGGATCGCGACACCGGCGTCGGCTCGGGCTCGGGTTCCGGCTCGGGGTCTGGCTCCGGCTTCGGTGGTGCGGCGGGTGCGGACTGAGCGGCGAGCTCGGCCAGCGCGCTCGCGGGCACGCGCTGCGGCAGGCCGAAGGGCAGCGAGTCGGTGACCGTGGGCGGATCGGTGGGCACCGGGAGATCGTCGGAGTCGTGATCGTGCTCGGCCCACATGCCTACCGGTGTCGCGTCGTCGTCGGGGTCGACGCCGACCGGTGCCGGTGGGGGCGCCGGTACCGCGGCCGGAATGCGTTGTGGAAGGCCGACATTGGTGAGCGAGGAGTTGGGCGTGCCGACGCCGTTGGTCGGGACGAGTGGACTCGGACCCGACGGCGTGAATATCGCGGGCCCGGGCAGCGGGGAGGCGGGCAGGTCGAGATCGGTCACCGCGTCCAGCGAGACCAAGGGGCGCGGCCCGGTCGGCATGATCGGATTCGGTCCGGTGATATCGGCCGGAGTCAGTGCGTACGGGCCGATTCCGGTGGGCATGATCGGGTTCGGCCCGGTGGGCGGGCCCGACGACACCGGCGGCGACGGCGCGACGAGCGCGCTCGGCAGATGCACGCTGGCAGTGATGCCGGGCTGCGGCGCGGCACCGCTGGTGCGGCGCAGGCTCACGGTGATGGTGTGGCGCTTGGCGAGCCTGCCGACCACGAAAAGACCCATGCGGCGGGCGGTTTCGATGGTGACCTCACCACCGGAGGCGAGTCGGTCGTTGGTTGTCTGCAGATCGTCGGCCGACATGCCGAGGCCGCGGTCGGTGATCTCGATCAGATAGCCGCTGTCGACGGCCCGGCCGACGATGACCGCCACCGACGTGCTCGGCGGGGAGTAGCGCAGCGCGTTGTCGATGAGCTCGGCGAGCAGGTGCTCGATATCGACCGCGGACTCACCGGCGACGACACCGTCGGGCACATTGCCGATCTCGACGCGCTGGTAGTCCTCCACCTGCGAGACCGCGCTCCACAGCATGTCCGACAGCGGCACCGGCGGCAGGTGGCCGCGGCGCAGCACGGTGCCTGCGAGCACGAGCAGGTTGTCGCCGTTGCGGCGCATGCGGGTGGCGAGGTGGTCGAGGCGGAACAGGGTCTGCAGGCGCGAGGGGTTGTCCTCGTCGTGCTCGAGTTCCTCGATGAGCGCGAGTTGCTGCTCCACCAGCGACTGGCTGCGCCGCGACAGCGTCTCGAACATGTTGCCGATCTGCAGGCGGAGGCGCGCCTGGTCGCCTGCCAGATTCAGGGCCTGCTCGTGGATCTCGTCGACGGCACGGGCCAGCTGACCGATCTCGTCGGTGGAATGCACTCCCACCGGCGTGATCTCCGGCGTCGCGCCGCCGCTGCGGACCACGGCCAGCTCGTCGGGCAGCTTCACGTGCGCCACTTCGAGCGCGTCGCGACGCAGCCTGCGCACCGGCACCACCAGGGTGCGGGCCACGGCGAGCGCGAGCGCGAGCCCGGCCAGCAGCATGCCGAGCACCAGGGTGGTCTCGCGCAGGGCGCCGGTCTGGGCCGTGGCGGTATTGCTGTCGAGGGTGTGGTCGATGTTGTCGAGCAGCGCGGAGATGGTCGAGGCGTAGGTGTCGGCGCTGACCTGCAGCGTATTGAGCACCGCCGCGTTGGTGGTCGGGTCGCCGTTGTTCTGGCTGAACACGCTGATCCGGGTCTGCACCGCGTCGAGCAGCGCCGCCTGGCTGCCCGCGTGCTCGGGCAGGATCATCCCGTAGGTCTTGATCATGTTCGCTTCGGAGCCGAGCTCGACGAGCATCTTCGCCCGCGCGCTCTGGCTGCGACCCGATTCGGGCGAGACGACCAGGGTGCGTTCGCGGGTGAGCACCCGGCGGGATTGGTGCAGCGCAGTCAGCTGCAGGAAGTAGCGCTGCACGATGAAGTCCTCGACCTGGGGGGTCTTGGACAGCGCGTTGCCGATCCGTTCGCCGATCTCGTCGGTCTGCTCACCGACCATCGCGGGGGAGCCGCCGCGCACGGTATTGCGCAGGGTGGCGCCGGTGGTGGTGGCCGCGGTGAGTTCACTGGCGACGCCGGCGTCGATGCGAGCCGAGCGCAGCGCGCTCTGCACCTCGGCGAGCGCCTGGTCGTAGTTGGTGAGCGCGGCGTCGGTCTGCGGGTCGGCGATCGCACCCCAGTTGGCTGTCGCGGCCACGGCGAGTTGTTCGGTCGCGGTGGCGAATTTGACGACGGGTCGGATGACGGTGGCCTGTTCGGTCGCCGCGCCGAGCTGCGTCATCGTTTGCAGTTCGTTGTTGATCCGCAGCACGGCGAAGGTGGTCGCGAGCATCACCGGCAGCACCAGCACCACACCGACCTTGCGCGTTACCGACCAGTTGGACAGGCTGAATTGCCAGGAGCGCGATGCAGGTTCCATCCGCGTGCGTTGCCTCTGCTTCCACGTGTGACCCCGGCCCGCGCGGGGAGGTCGCGGAGCGATGCGAGCGCAGAACCAACTGGAGGTCTTCTTTTACCGCAGGAAAGATACCGTGCCGAGTGGGCATCGGCAATCCGGGCCACGCGGTCTGTAATTCGCCGAATATGCGCTCACACAACGACGATTCGTTGAGGTTTGTCAAGACCTACAACATACATCGCCTAGAACACGACGTTCGGCGCGCCGAGCCCTCTCAGTACGTTCTCAGTCGGTCACGGCAAACTACAGCACATGCGCATTCTGGTAGTCGACGACGATCGCGCGGTGCGGGAATCACTGCGCCGGTCTCTGAGCTTCAACGGCTACACCGTCGACCTGGCCGTCGACGGTCTGGACGCCCTGGAGAAAGTGACCGCAGCCAGGCCCGATGCGCTGGTTCTCGACGTCATGATGCCGCGCCTGGACGGCCTGGAAGTGTGCCGGCGGCTACGCAGTACGGGCGACGATCTGCCGATTCTCGTTTTGACCGCGCGCGATTCGGTGTCCGAACGCGTGGCCGGGCTCGACGCGGGTGCCGACGATTATTTGCCGAAACCTTTCGCGTTGGAGGAATTGCTGGCGCGTTTACGGGCGTTGCTGCGTCGGCGAACGCCCGATCCTGGTGAAGCGTCGGAGGCGATGGTGTTCGCTGACTTGTCGCTGGATCCGGTCACCCGTGAGGTTTCGCGCGGCGAACGCGGGATCAGTCTGACGCGCACCGAGTTCTCGTTGCTCGAGATGTTGATGGCCAATCCACGCCGGGTACTCACCCGCGGCCGAATCCTCGAAGAGGTCTGGGGCTACGACTTTCCGACCTCCGGCAACGCGCTGGAGGTCTATATCGGCTATTTGCGCCGCAAGACCGAGGCCGACGGCGAGGAGCGACTGATCCATACCGTGCGTGGCGTCGGTTACGTGCTGCGCGAGACCCCTCCGTAGGCGGGCGGCATGGCACCCAAGGAACCCGCGGTCGCCGTTCTCGGCAGGCCGCTGGACGCGGGCGAGATGCGTCCGCCGACCCCGCTGACCCGCTCGGTGTCGCTGCGCTGGCGGGTGACGCTGCTGGCGGCGTCGGTGGTGCTGATCGCCGTCGCGGTGACCTCGATCGCCGCCTACGCGATGGTGGCGCGCGCGCTGTACGCCGATGTCGACGCCCAGCTGGAGGCCCGTGCGGCCACCATGATCAACAACAACTTCGAGACCGCCGGATTCCAGTCGATCGTGCTGGCCGGGCTGTTCTCCAACGATGTCGGCGTTGCGCTGATCTATGCCGGTCACAAGCCGTATATGCCGCCCCAGCAGACGATTCCGCCGGTCGGCGCCCAGGAGCTCGCCGTGGCCGACGGCAAGATCAACTCCTCGCTGCGCACCGTCGGCGACCAGCGGGTGCTCGCCGCGCGCACGCACAGCGGCGCGACGCTGATCATCTCGCAGAAGCTCTATCGCACCCGCGAGGTACTCGATCAGCTGGCCTGGCTGCTGTTCGTGGTCGGCGCGTGCGGTGTGGTGCTGGCCGCCGCGGCCGGAACCGCGGTGGGCCGCACCGGTCTGCGCCCGATCGCCCGCCTCACCGCGGCGACCGAGCGCGTGGCCCGCACCGACGACCTGACGCCGATCCCGGTGACCGGTGACGACGAATTGGCCAGGCTCACCGAGAGTTTCAACACGATGCTGCGGGCGCTGACCGAGTCACGCGACCGGCAGCGCCGACTCGTGGCCGACGCCGGTCACGAGCTGCGGACTCCGCTCACCTCGCTGCGCACCAATATGGAGCTGCTCATCGCCTCGGGCAGGCCGGGTGCGCCCCGGCTGCCGGACGAGGACATGGCCGAATTGCGCGCCGATGTGGTCGCCCAGATCGGTGAGCTGTCGACACTGGTCGGCGACCTGGTCGATCTGGCCCGTGAGGACGCTCCCGAAACCGTGTACGAGCGGGTGGATCTCGGCGAGGTGGCCGAGCGTGCGCTCGAGCGTGCGCGACGAAGGCGGGTGGGGATCACCTTCGTTGCCGATCTGGCGCCGTGGTTCGTCTACGGGCACGAGGCGGGCCTGGAACGGGCCGTCCTCAACGTCCTCGACAACGCGGCCAAGTGGAGTCCGCCCGACGCGGTCGTGCGCATCACCATGCGCCCGGCCGGTCCCGGTCTGCTCGAACTGGCCGTCGGCGACGCGGGCCCCGGTATCCCCACCGACGAACGCGAACTGGTCTTCGAACGCTTCTACCGCACGACCGCCTCGCGTTCGATGCCCGGATCCGGGCTCGGGCTCGCGATCGTCAAGCAGGTGGTGACCAAACACGGCGGCACCATCGCGGTGGACACCTCCGATCGTGGCGGCGCGCTGGTGCGCATCGTGTTGCCCGGGGAGGCGCCGACCGTGCTCGACGAGTCCGGCGCCGAGTGATCGGCGGAGTCACGGCGAACTGATAGTCCGATCTCAGGCGCCTCTCAGTAGCCGTCAGGAAGCTGGTCTGCAAGCGTGAGGAGACAGACACCATGACCGACGATCCCCAGCGGCACCCTGCTGACCACCCCGCCGAGACCGGTGGGCAACCGGATCAGCCTTCGTTCGGTGGGCACCAGGGCGAGCAGCCGCCCTACGGCGGCGAAGCCGCCCACCCGAGCCAGGCTCCCTATGGCGGGCCCTACGGCAACCCCGCGCCTTATGGCGGCCCCGCGCCGTTCGGTCACCAGCATCCGCAGGGTGGTCCGGCCCCGCACAGCGTCGCGCCGCAGGCGTTCGGCCCCGCGCCGACTCCGCAGCGAAAGCCGTTGCGGCTCGGCCTGATCGCCGGAGCGACCGCCTTGGCGCTGGTCAGCGGTGGTATCGGTGGGGTTGTCGGCGTGCTCGCCACCGATTCGAATTCCGCACCGGTGACCAACGCGCTCGAGGCGCCCAAGCCCGCGGTGAACAATGTCGCCAACGCGCCCGCCGGGTCCACTCAGGCGGTGGCGCAGCGGGTATTGCCCAGTGTCGTGATGATCAAGGTCGCGGGTAGTCGTGCGTCCGGAGAAGGTTCCGGGGTCGTGCTGTCCACGGACGGGCTGATCCTCACCAACAACCACGTCGCCGCGGGCGCGGGCGCCTCGGCGAAGATGGAAGTGGTGTTCAGCGACGGCAGCACCGCGCCCGCCACCATGATCGGCGCGGATCCGGTGTCCGACCTGGCTGTCATCAAGGTCAGCGGCAAGACCGGGCTCACGCCGATCGAGTTGGGTACCTCCGACGGACTGGCGGTCGGCCAGCCCGTGATCGCCATCGGCTCGCCGCTCGGCCTGGCGGGCACTGTCACCACCGGCATCGTCTCCGCCCTCAACCGTCCGGTCTCGACCAGCGGTGAGGGAGCCCCGAGCCAGGTGAACCCGGTGATCGACGCGATCCAGACCGATGCGGCGATCAACCCGGGCAATTCCGGCGGTGCGCTGGTCGACGGGCAGGGCAAGCTGATCGGCATCAACACCGCCATCGCCAGCCTCGGCGGCGAGGCGGCGGGCGGCGCCCAGAGCGGTTCGATCGGCCTCGGCTTCGCGATCCCGGTGGATCAGGCACGCCGGGTCGCCGACGAACTGATCAAGACCGGCCACGCCACCTACGCCCAGATCGGCATCAAACTGCGCCCGCAGGACACCGCCGCGCGCGTACTCGAGGCCACCCCCGACGGCCCTGCCGCCAAGGCGGGCATCCCGGCGGGCGCGGTCATCACCCGCCTCGACGACCGTCCCATCGACTCGGGCGACGCGCTGATCGCCGCCGTCCGCTCGCACCAGCCAGGAGACAAGGTGAAGGTGACTTACACCGACGAACAGGGCGGCAATTCCAAGATCGCCGAGGTCACGCTCACCGCCGCGGCGGCCGAAGGCGGCCGATGATGCGTTCGAACGCAAACCTGTCGTGCGTAAGCGCTACGGTGATGACCATGGACATCGATGCTCCCGTGGCAGGGCGCGCACTGGTTGTTGTCGTCGACGATCGGACGGCTCATGGCGGCGTGGATTCACTCGGCCCACTCGTCACCGAATTGCTCAACGAGGCCGGGTTCCTCGTCGACGCCTCGGTGACGGTCCAGGCCGAGGAGGTCGAGATCCGCAATGCTCTCAACACCGCGGTGATCGGCGGTGTCGACCTGGTGATCTCGGTCGGCGGCACCGGCATGTCGCCGCGCGATATCACCCCCGAGGCCACGACCCAGGTGCTCGACCGCGAACTGCCCGGCATCACCGAGGCGCTGCGCGCGTCGGGTCGCGTGGCGGGCTCGCTCGACGCCGGTCTGTCGCGTGGCGTCGCGGGCATCTCCGGCAGCACCCTGGTGGTGAACCTGCCCGGTACCCGTGCGTCGGTCCGCGACGGCATGGCCACCCTCGGCCCACTGGCCAGCAAGGTGATCGGCGAACTGTCCGGTCTGGACGAATGACATCCGATCCGCGCGACGCGGTTCCCGGCCCCGATGATCAGGGCCGGGAACCCGCGTCGGCGGACGAGCTCCGACGCAAGGCCGCCGAGGCGGCGCGGCTGGCGAGGATCTTCGGCGATGTGCTGCCCGAGACCACCGGTGACGAGCGCGGCGACCGATCACGCGACTCCGGCGCGGACGAATGGTTACGGTCCCAGGTTCCCCCGCATCACGGGTGATCGGCCCGTTATCTACGTAGCCGCTACGTAATAGGCGGTATCGGAATAGCCTATTTCAGCGCGAACGGGCACTGCCGACAAATACTCGAGGCCACGCGAAAGCGTGGTCTTTTGTCGTTGGAAGGCCCGAATCGCTACCCATGGCTATCTCCTGTCAAGGTGCCATGACAGGAGCCTTTTCGACTGCATCAATGCACGTCAAAGCATGTGGCGATGTACGAATGTGTGCTGCGCTTCACAGTGAAATTTACGAACTCTTTCGTTGCCATATCCGTGGAACGGCGTTTAATGTTCGCCATTGAGCCACCAACTATCGGTCCCCGCAGTACTCCCGCTTCTGTGCGTTGAACTACCCGGTGGAGCCCTGGCTCGGGTTCGCCACACCGGCCCCGGCCGTATCGTCGAAATAACAGTTAGTTACGTAACGGCAACAAAGGGGCGACACACTGATCTGGGCCCTGTGAGGTCCACTTGTCCGGCTTCGAAAGTCGAGGTCGGCTGTTAGACACCTGATGAGGGGAAGTATGAGCGAGAACCGCACCACCGGTGTGCGCCGTGGCGTCCGTGCCGCGGGCGTCGGCGCTGCCGCGGCCGCCGTGGCCTTGGGCCTGCTGTCGACCGGTGCCGCCAATGCCGACACCTTCGTGCCGTTGCCGGACGGCCAGAAGGTCAGCCCTGCTGGCGTGACCATCACCCGCACCCATGAGTCCGCGCTGATCTCGCCGTCGCTGTCCGCCAATGGCGCGGGTCGCGTCGTGTGGGTCTCGGGCACCGCGGTCGCCGAGGTCAACGAGACCCCCGAGGGCGAGGTCGGCCCGTGGAACGGCCCGACCGGCCGCCCCGGTTCCAACAATTCCTCCACCCACGGCGCCTCCCAGCTGAACACCGGCTACATCGTCGGTTGCCAGGTGAGCATCGCCGATGACGCGATCGGCGCCGGCCTGTCCGGTGGCCTGAGCACCGGCGGCGTGACCGCCGGTGGCTCGATCGGCGTGAACCTGGGCCCGGGCGAGGTCAAGTTCGTGCAGATCAGCTCGAAGGACATCCTGAAGGCCGGTACGTACGCGATCGATTACCAGGACGCGGAAATCGAGATCCAGGGCTGCGCCGGCTACGCGCAGGCTCGGGCCTACACCGTGGTCGAGATCATCGGCGACCACTACTCGAAGACCACCCTGTACGGCATGCCGTTCAGCATCGGCTGACGTCTTTCGATCCGGCACGAATCTTCTTCTCGCTTCGGCGAACTCAATCCTCGAGGGACAAATCCTATGATCAACCGTAAGTTCATGGCGAAGGTGGCGGGCGTCAGCGCTGCGGCCACCGTGGCCGTCGGCCTGTTCTCGACGGGCGCGGCCAATGCCGATACCTTCGTTCCGCTGCCGGGTGGCCACATCACCAAGACGCTGTCCGACGGCACCGTGGTCGACATCGCCCTGGTCGGCGAGTCGGCCAACATCAACCCGTCGCTGGGTTCCACCCCGGTCCACCGCAACGCGTGGGTTTCGGGTAGCGCTCAGGTCTCCGTCTCCGACGGCGGCTCCGGCAAGATCTTCCCCGGCTACACCGTGGGTTGCCAGGTCAACATCGCGGGCGGCGGCGTCTCCGGCGGCGGCGACCTCGGCAGCGACTGGGAGGGCAACGTCGACGCGGGCGTGACCTCCGGCGGCGAGCTCTCGCTCGGCCCCGGCCAGTCGAAGTCGTTCTACGTCCTCGACCTCGAAAAGGCCGACGACTTCGGTTCGGAGTCGCACGGCAAGTCGAACAAGTTCAAGGACGGCTCGGGCTCGGTGACCTGGTCCGACGAGACCATCGGCCTGACCGGCTGCGGCGGCTACGCGCAGGCGCGCGCCTTCGTCTCCGTCGAGGTCGAGACCGACAACGTCATCTCCTGGGTGACCCTGTGGGGCGCTCCGTTCAGCCTCGGCTGATCTGTTCGCATCCCGCACTCGAAACGGGCCGGTCGCTCTGCGACCGGCCCGTTTTGTGTGCGCGAACTCCAGTAGCACTGGACATTACGAGTCAGTCTCACTATGTTGAACCCGAATCGACTGCTCTTGCAGTCGAAGTCACTTGCGTTTTCGTTCGCCGATCGGCTGAGCTCGCGCCGATCCGGTGACCAACAGCTTCTCGATCCACCTCCCGGCAGGGCGCATCTGTCCTGTTGCCAGCGGTGCATGTCCTGGTGACACACCCCAGCTGGGTCCGGGCGCAACACAGATATCGACCTCGATGGTCGAGGTCGGATTTGCGTATACCTCGAGGGGAAGAATGAGCGAGAACCGCACCAACCGCGGGCGTCGCGGCGCTTGGAGCGTAGGCGCCGCCGTGGCCGTGACGATCGGCCTGTTGTCTGCCGGTGCTGCCGATGCGGACACCGTCGTACCGTTGCCGGACGGCCAGAAGGCCGGCCCCGGTGTCACTTTGAGTCGTACCGGTGAGCGTGCCGTGATCTCCCCGTCGCTGGCCGCCAACGGCGCTGGTCGCGTCGTGTGGGTGTCAGGCAATGCCCGCGCCGATGTGCAGGTCACGCCGGAGGGCGAGGTCGGGCCGTACAACGGTCCGACGAACCGTTCCGGCTCCAATAATTCTTCGACGCATGGTGCGTCACAGCTGAATACGGGTTACATCGTCGGTTGCCAGGTGAGCATCGGCGACGAGGCGATCGCTGCTGGGTTCGCCGGTGGAGTATCGACCCTCGGCGCCTCGGCCGGTGGTGCGATCGGCCTTCACCTCGGCCCCGGGCAGGTCGCCTTCGTGCAGATCGATGCCAAGGACATTCTGAAGCCCGGCGTCTATTCGGTGGAGTACCAAGACGCGGAGATCGATATCCAAGGGTGCGCGGGCTACGCGCAGGCCCGGTCCTACTCGGTGGTCGAGATCATCGGCGACCATTACTCCAAGACCACGCTGTACGGCGCGCCGTTCAGCATCGGCTGATCATCGGCCGAATCGAAACTCTTTCTCGTTCACGCGAATTCACCCTCGAGGGGTCACAGTGATGATCAACCGTAAGAGCATGGCGCGCGCAGCCGGATTCATGGCGGCGGCGACTGTGGCATCGGGTTTGCTGTTCACGGGTGCGGCCGATGCCGACACCGTGGTTCCGCTGCCGGGTGGCCACATCACCAAGACGCTGTCCGACGGCACTGTCGTCGACATCAGCCTGATCGGCGAGTCCGCCAACATCAATCCGTCCATGGGGTCCACTCCAGCGCATCGCAACGCCTGGGTTTCCGGTAGTGCGCAGGTCTCGGTCTCCGGTGACGGCGGTGGCAAGATCTTCCCCGGTTACACCGTGGGTTGCCAGGTCAATATCGCCGGTGGTGATGCGCTCGGAGACGCTGGAGGCGAGGTCGTGGAGGGCGTGGAGTTCGGCGAGGTGAACACCGGCGGCGAGCTCACCGTCGGCCCCGGCCAGGCGAAGTCCTTCTACGTCCTCGATCTCGAAATGCCCGACGACTACGGCAATGAATCCCACAAGACCCGCAATGCCTTCAAGGGCGGGTCGGGCTCGGTGACCTGGGCCGACGAGACCATCGGCCTGTCCGGCTGCGGTGGTTACGCCCAGGCTCGTTCGTTCGTGAGCGTCGAGGTGGAAACCGACAACGTCATCAGCTGGGTGACCCTCTGGGGTGCGCCGTTCAGCCTCGGCTGAGCAATCACCAGGTAGGAACTCGGGTCCCGCTCACCTGGTGAGCGGGACCCGATGCGTTGCGGGAGTGCCGGATCAGTAGGTTTTCTTACCGTCGGTATCCGACGCCGGTTCGGCCAGGTAGCTGTGCTTGCCGTTCGAGCGGCTGTGCTGTTCGGCGAGCAGGTCTCGGATCTGGATGAGCAATTCGTTTTCGCTGAGCTTCTCGTCGGCGGCGGAGAAACGCTTCTTCGCCCTGGTCGCGGGCACCACCAGGACGAAGTAGAGGATCAGCGCGACCAGCACGAAGTTGATCGCCGCGGTGATGATCGGCCCGATTTCGATGAAGGTGGCCGGTTTGTCCGCGATGAGCTGGAAGCCGAGCCCCATCTCGTTCGATCCGCCGAACACCGCGAGCAGCGGATTGATGATCCCCGTGGTGAACGCGGTGACGATCGCGACGAACGCCGTGCCGATGACGACAGCGACCGCCAGGTCGACCACATTGCCGCGAAGTAGGAAATCCCTGAAACCTTTGAGCATTGCCGATGTCTCCTTCGTACAGGAGCCGGCCCGGGGCGCTGCGCTCCATATCGAATGTTGCGAAACGGTCTGCTTGGTTCCTATCCGATGCTAACGAGAGTTCGGGCAAATTTCTCGCGAACTCTCTGTGGGCGACAGAGGTGGCGGTCAGTGGAAGACGACAGTCAGTGCCGTCCGCAGTGACGCGCCGGCGACGGCGGTGGCGTATTCGGTGTCCAGTGCGAGCAGGACCACCCGTTCCGCCCCGCGCCGATCGCCCGTCGCGGTGACGAGCACGACCGCGGCATCGGTGGCCAGCGTCCGCGCGGGTTGGCTCGCCCCCGGCCCGCCCGCATCCTCGACCCCGACGACATCGACTCGATCACCCGACCGCAACACATCAGCCACCGCTGCATCGGCCAATCGAATCGGCACGATCCGTGCATCGGCGCTACCCGCGGCCGCAGCGGCCAGCCGTGGCCCGACGACGCGCAGATCGGTGAAGGTTTCCCCGGCGTGCATGGCTCCGGTCAGTGTCGCGCCGAGCAGGGGAGCGGTATCGGCGACCGAACCTGTTGGCAGCGAACGGGATTCATGTTGATCGACACGCAGATCGTCGGCGGCGAGCAGCCGACCGGGTGCGAGATCGCGGGCCGCGACAACAACCGCCACCCTCGTGCCACCGGGATCACCACGCACGAACAGCACCACGGCAGCCACGGCGAGAACAGCGGCGGCGATACGTCGGGCGAGCAGCGCGTCGGCCCAGGCCGGACGGTTACCGAGGGCGAAGCGCCAGGAACTGCCACGTCCCAGATCGGCGAGACTGCGAGTCATGGCGACAGCGTAGAACCGCGGCACGGCGGCAAAGCCGCCGAAAGCCCCGCCTGTGGATAACTACGGGGCTGTGGACAACTGTGGAATAGATCAGCTGGCGGCGGCCGGAGTGGAGCTGGTGGACGCGCTCGACGACGAATCGCCGTTGCTGCCGGACCCGTTGGTGCTCGACCCGTTGCTGCCGCTCTCGGACGAGGTCTTCGCCGGTTCACTCGCGGTGGACGCGCCGCCACGGCTGTCGGTGCGGTAGAAACCGCTGCCCTTGAACACGATGCCGACCGAGTTGAACAGCTTGCGCAGCTTCCCGGAGCACTGCGGGCATTCCGTCAGTGTGTCGTCGGAGAAGGACTGAACGATGTCGAAGCGGTTGTCACACTGGGTGCACGCATACGAATAAGTTGGCACAGGATCCTCCGCAAGTCTCTCGTCGATCTAGCACTCTACCGCCGACACTGCCAACGTCGCGAATCGCCGTTTCATTCCGGCGAAACGGGGAGGTCGCGGCCCAGCTGTTGCAGCCCGCCACCCGGGGTGAGTACCCAACCCATCCGCCGATCGTGCGGTTCCTCGGGAAGCAGGTCGACCAGCTCATTATCCCGTACAACGGCGATGAGGCGCACGTCAGCACGGACAGCGCCGAGCGTCCGGTCGTAATACCCGGCACCACGCCCGAGCCGGACGCCGCGTCGATCCACCGCGAGGGCGGGAACCAGGATCGTTGTGGCGTCGGCCACCACGGCGGGTGGCAGCGTCTCGGTGGCCGGTTCGAGCAGGCCGTAGCGGGCCTTGCGCAGCGAATCCGCGCCCTCGTAGCGCGCCCAGCTCAGCGGACCGGGCTCGCGGGTCACCGGCAGCAACACCGTGGCGCCACGCGCGCGCAGCACGTCGAGCATGCGCAGATCGCCGGGTTCGCCGCGAATGGGCACGTAGGCGCACACGACGTCATCGGGCCCGGCCAAGCGGGCTGCCGAGGAAGCGAGCGCGGCCGCGTCGACGGCGTGTTCGGTGGGCTGCACTTGTGCGCGAGTGGCCAGGATCTCGCCGCGCCACGCATATTTGGTGCGCTCACCGGGCATCTCCACAGCGACCACCATAGTCTGCACAGGCGCGCAGCGATCCGAAGTCTTTCGCGCACGGACAGGGCGAAGGCGGAGGTACGCATAGTCTGCACAGGCGCGCAGCGATCCGAACTCTTTTGCGCACGGCCGGAGCGAAGGCGGAGGTACGCCTAAGCTCTTGCCGACGCCGGATCGTCGCGAGGAGGCGATCGGACGGCACTGAATGGATAGGGTATGCGCATGACAGACAAGACTTCCGGTTTCCGCACTGCGGTGGTACCCGCGGCCGGACTCGGGACGCGGTTTCTGCCTGCCACCAAGACGGTGCCCAAGGAGTTGCTGCCGGTGGTCGACACCCCCGGCATCGAGCTGGTCGCGGCCGAGGCCGCCGAATCCGGCGCCGACCGGCTGGTGATCGTCACCTCGCCGGGCAAGGACGGCGTCGTGGCCCACTTCGTCGAGGACCTGGTGTTGGAGAGCACCCTGGCCGAGCGCGGGAAGTTCGCGCTGTTGGAGAAGGTTCGCAAGGCCCCGGCGCTGCTCGACGTGACATCGGTCGTCCAGGAGGAGCCGCTCGGGCTCGGCCACGCGGTCGGCCAGGCCGAAGCCGTCCTCGACGACGACGAATTGGCCATCGCCGTCCTGCTGCCCGACGATCTGGTGCTGCCGTGTGGCGTGCTCGAGACGATGAGCCGGGTCCGCCGGGAGCGTGGCGGCTCCGTGCTGTGCGCCATCGACGTGCCGAAATCGCAGGTCAGCGCCTACGGTGTCTTCGACGTCGAGGAATGCGCCGACGGAGCCGAGACCGACGTGTTGCGCGTCAAGGGCATGGTCGAGAAGCCCGATCTCGCCGACGCGCCGTCGACCCTGGCCGCCGCCGGCCGCTATCTGCTCGACCGGGTGATCTTCGACGCACTGCGCCGGATCGAGCCGGGCGCGGGCGGGGAACTGCAGCTCACCGATGCCATCGCACTGCTGATCGCCGAGGGCCACCCGGTACACGTGGTGGTCCACCGTGGGTCGCGCCACGACTTGGGCAACCCGGGCGGTTATCTTCGAGCTGCTGTGGATTTCGCCCTCGAGCGGGACGAATACGGCCCGCAACTGCGCGAGTGGCTGAAGTTCCGGCTCAGTCCGGAGTGGGATCCACAGTCGCCCGTCGCCTAAACGCGGTCAGGTACACCGCCATAGATTCAGGAGCTCGATGCGCTCGGTTGAGGATCAGCTGATCAAGGTCACCGCGGCTGCGGTCGCACCCCGGCCGGTCCGGGTGGCGATTTCCGAAGCCCAAGGTTTGCTGTGCGCGGAAGACGTCATCACCGAACGGCCGCTGCCCGGCTTCGATCAGGCCGCCATCGATGGGTACGCGGTGCGCAGCGTCGACGTCACCGCCGCGGGCACCGACGTGCGCGACGAGGAGGGTGAGCTGATCGACCTCACCCTGCCGGTGGTCGGCGAGGTGGTGGCCGGTTCACGCCAGCCCATCCGATTGCAGCCGCGCCAGACCGTCCGGGTCGATACCGGCGCGCCGCTGCCGACCCTGGCCGACGCGGTGCTGCCGGTGGAGTTCACCGACGGTGGGCGGGCCAGGATCAAGGTTTTCGAGCCGGTTCGCTCGGGCGACTACGTCCGCCGCATCGGTGACGACGTGCAGCCCGGTGACGTGGCTGTCCGGGCGGGCACGATCATCGGCGCGGCCCAGGTGGGCCTGCTCGCCGCGGTCGGCCAGGACAAGGTGCTGGTGCATCCGCGCCCGCGCCTTTCGGTGATCTCCATCGGTGGCGAGCTGATCGACATCGACCGCACGCCCGGTCCCGGCCAGGTCTACGACGTGAACTCCTATGCCCTGGCGGCGGCCGCGCGCGACGCGGGCGCCGATGTGAACCGGGTCGGCATCGTCAGCGCCGATCCGCGCCGACTGCGTGACGTGGTCGAAGGGCAGCTGGTGCGCTCGGAGGTCGTGGTGATCGCTGGTGCGGTCGGCGGCTGGGCCTCGGATCAGGTGCGCGAGGCGCTCGACGGCCTCGGCGAGCTCGAGGTCGACCGGGTGGCGATGCACCCCGGCTCCGTGCAGGGTTTCGGCCGGCTCGGGCGCGACGAGGTGCCCACCTTCCTGCTGCCCGCGAATCCGGTGAGTGCCTTGGTGGTGTTCGAGGTGATGGTCCGTCCGCTGATCCGGATCGCGCTCGGCCGCCGTCAGCCGATGCGTCGAATCGTGAGCGCGCGCACCATCACTCCCATCACCTCGATGCCGGGCCGCAAGGGCTACCTGCGCGCGCAACTGCTGCGCGACGAGACGACCGGCGACTACCTGGTGCAGCCGCTCGGCAACGGCAACGCGGGCTCCTCGCATCTGCTGGTGTCCCTCGCCGAGGCCAACAGCCTGATCGTGGTGGAACCCGACGACACCGATTTCCGCACCGGTGACGAAGTGCAAGTCGCGTTCTTGGCGCAGCGCGGCTGAAAAATGGAATCCATGAACGTATTCCGGGCCGGACAGCATCCCGGCTGGCCCGCCCGGCTCGGTCCGGTAATGGTGGCGGGCGGCAAGGTGACCCTGCGACCGGTGCGTTTTCGTGATGCCGCCGCGTGGAGCCGGATCCGGCTGCGCGACCGCGACCACCTCGAGCGCTGGGAACCGACCGGGCGCGGCAGTTGGGAGGCGCGCAATCACGCGTCGAACTGGCCGTCGCTGTGGACGAGCCTGAAGGCCGAGGCCCGGCGCGGGGCGATGATCCCGCTGGTCATCGAGGTCGACGGGCAGTTCAGCGGTCAGTTGACCATCGGCAACGTTGTTCGCGGCGCGCTGCGCTCGGGCTGGATCGGGTACTGGGTGGCCAAGGATCTCGGCGGTCAGGGGGTGGCGACCGCCGCGCTCGCGCTCGGCCTCGACCACTGCTTCGGCCCGGTCGGCCTGCATCGCGTCGAGGCGACGGTGCGGCCGGAAAATCTTGCCAGCCAGGCGGTTCTGCGCAATGTCGGCTTCCGGGAGGAGGGGCTGCTGCGCCGCTACCTCGATGTCGACGGTGCGTGGCGTGATCACCTACTGGTCGGTCTGACCGTCGAAGAGGTTATGGGCACTGTGGTAGATCGCCTGGTCAGGGAGGGTCGAGCGGCGCTGCCGTGAAATTTCTGTTACTCATGTGGCAGGTGTGCACGGCGCGCCTGCCACACGGGTGCGTCTGCCCGAATTAACCTACGGACGTCAGTGGTGCGTCCACAGAGGGACAACACGTAGGTGGGGACGGGAGGTGATGACCGCGATGCCGAATTCGATCCTGTGGATCGGACTGGTGGTGCTGTGGGTCTTCGTCCTGTTCCCGATCCTGGCGGACCGGCATCCCCGGATCCGCCGCACCACCGATGCCGCGCTCGCCACACGCGTGCTGCACCGTGGCGGGGCCGAACGACGGATCCGCATCGGCGCGGCGGGCGGTCACGAGAGTGACCCCGATTACCGACCCCGTGTGCTTCGCAAGCGCTCCCACCGAACTGATTCGGAGGATCGGATGACGACCGAAGAGCCCGTCACCGAAGATGACGACGAAAAGCTGACCCCCGCAGTCGAACTCGAGGCCGCCGAAGCCGAGGCGGACCCCGACGACCTCGGAGAGCCCACCGCGACAGCCGATCCCGACGACGACGAAACAGAAGATGCTGCGGCGCAGCCGGTCTCGGCGGACGCCGACGAGGACCCACCCGTCGCCGCGCGCATCCCACCCGCGCCGCCGGCCCGACTCGACGACCTCGTCGTCGAGGACGCCGAATTCGACGATGACGACGACTTCACCCCGTCGCGCCGCGGTCGCGGCGGCTACGACCCCGAGGCCGACGCGATCGCCCGCGCCGCCCGCTACAGCTTTCGCCAGCGGGCGGTCATGGGCCTGATCGTCGGCCTGATCCTGTTCGCCGCGTTCGGACTGCTGCTCAACTCGATGTTCTGGTGGGCGTGCGGGCTGTCGGCGGCGGTGCTCACGGGCTATCTCGCCTACCTGCGTAAGCAGGTCCACCTGGAGGAGGAGATCCGCCGCAGGCGCGCGGCTCGCCTCACTCGCGGCAAGCGCCAGGAAGCCGCTGAAGCCACTCCGGAGGCGGCTACCACCCGGCGCACCATGGACCGCGACACCGCACGCGCCCTGCGCCGTCGCTCCACCCTGCTCGACACCGACGACGAGGACCCGAGGTTCGAGTTCCTCGAAATCTTCGATCCGGCCACTTCTCGCGCACTCCGCAACCGGGTCGAAGACCTCGGTCAAGCCGTCGGCGAGTAACTGGTGCAACCACGCAAATCAGCAGGTCAGAGTACCGATTCGGTATCGGGGCGCAACCCCTGATACAGTGTCACAGCGCGGTTCGCCAGAGCCGCACGGGGCTATAGCGCAGTTGGTAGCGCGTCTCGTTCGCATCGAGAAGGTCAGGGGTTCGATTCCCCTTAGCTCCACCCCCAGAAGGGCCCGGTCACCGACCGGGCCCTTTCTCTGTACCTGGCGAACATCCGCCGCCCCTCCGCCGTGGCGCGCACTCTAGGCGCGATACGAATAGATCGCATGCCCCCAATAGTTATGGCACGATACATTGATGAATATTTACTGGTGAGTAATAGTCGTTTCATTCCCGGTGTCGGTATATGTAGAATTTCATTGTGAAAGCTTCATTTTGCTGTACAGCACTGGATTCAACTTATTCGCAAACTATATAAACCGTAATATCGGTCACGTTGGTAACGCTGACCAAGTGGTAGCCGATAGACCGAAAATGGCTATTACTGTGCAGGTCGATGCATTTGCGGACCCTGCTGAATGGCAGTAACGTTCCGGTAAATCACATGATCCGCGCAGGACCGCGAGCGCTCGCTCACCAAGTTCGCTGCCGGGGAGGAATCGTTTCACCAGCGAACAGATGTGACGTCACCATCGGGAGGGGCGTCGAACGCGTCTGTTGGAAAGCATCAGAGGCAGTTCATGACAGCGGTCATCGAGGTTCGTACCGAGCCCGAAGAAATACCGAATACCCATCCGTCGTTCGCGTATCGTGGCGTCGCGCTGATCGCTTCGATCGCCGCGATCGCGCTGACGGCAACGGCGGGCCGTTACGACTACTTCGGTGACGAGCTCTATTTCCTCTCCGCCGGACGGCGACTCGACTACACCTATGCCGATCAGGGCGTGGTGGTGCCGATGTTCGCGTGGATCGCCGACCAGCTCGCGCCGGGATCGGTGACGGCCCTGCGCTTCCCGGCTGTCCTGATGTGCGTGGGTGCGGTAGTCGTGGCGGCACTGATCGCCTACGAACTCCGGGGCAGCCACCGCGTTCAGATGCTCGCCGCGGCCGCGTACGCGTTGTCGGGACTGGCGGCCAATCAGGTCGTGCTGAGCACGTTCTCCTTCGATGCCACCTTCACGGCCGTGATCACCTGGCTGTTCATTCGCTGGGTTCGCACGCGCCAGGACTGGCTGATCGTCGTAGCCGGACTGGTCGCCGCCCTTGATATGCAGGTGAAGTGGATGATCCCCATCGTCTGGGCGTGCCTGGGCACAGCGGTGGTCCTGTGCGGCCCCCGCGACATCCTGCGCCGCCCCGCGCTGTGGGTGGCGACCGGCATTCTCGCTTCGTCGCTGATCCCGATTCTTTACTGGCAGTCACAACACAATTGGCCACAGCTGGCAATGGGTGCGGTCATCGGAGCCGAGCAGGATGCCACCGGTTACGGTCCGGTGGGATTTCTTCCGCAGTTTCCCATCTTGGCCGGCATCCTGGGCACATTGTTGCTCGCTATCGGACTCTGGGCGGCCTTCGAACAGGAGTCGCTGCGCCCGTATCGATTTATCGCGGTGGCACTTGTGATCATGACCGCATTTGTCATGTTCACGCATGGACGGCCTTATTATCCGGGCGGTCTCTTTCCCGCGATGTTCGCCTTCGGCGCCGCCGGCCTCTGGCAGTACGACCGGAAACGGTGGATGAATGTGGCGCTGGTTCCGATCGCCGGAATCTCGGTGCTGACGACCATCGTGACACTCACGGTGATACCCCTCGCGCCCAGTTGGCGCACACAGGCCGAGGACGCGATCGATCTCGGACTCCGAACGGCATTCTTCGGAAACACCAATTGGTCATTGATGGTTTCCGCCGTCAACGACGGCTACCGCACGCTGACGCCTGCGGAAAAGGCCGACGCCGTCATCGTCGCGCAGGGCTATCCGCAAGCAGGTGCCGTAGAACAGTTCGGCAGGCAGCACGGGCTACCCGCCACCTATAGCCCGAGCCGTGGCTTCGGGTTCTTCGGCCCGCCACCGGACTCGGCGACGTCGGTGGTCTACGTCGGGCTCGACACCGCCGAACACGAACTGCGCACCCGTTTCACCGAGGTGGAGCGCGTAGTCCACCTCGACGATCCCATGGGCATTCCCGGCATCGACCGCATGACCGCCGTCTGGGTCTGCAAGGGTCCGAAGCAGCAGTGGTCGACCATGTGGGACTCCATGACCACGCTGTATTTCGATCTCGGCCTCTGGCGAGACGGTCGGACCACCACCCGACCCACGCACTGAGCGAGGACGACACAAACGAACCCCCGGTCGCGAAGGCGGCCGGGGGTTCGTCTTTGGGTTCCGGGAGGTCAGTTCTTGACCAGCTCCGGCTCGTCCGCCTCGTCCTGCACGGGTGCGGCGTGCGGGTCGGTCGCCGCGCGGTTCGGCAGCAGGACCGCCATGGCGATCACGACCAGGGCCAGGGTGGCCGAGATCAGGAAGGCCAGGCGCATGCCGTCGAGGGTGGCGACGGCCGCCGGGGTGCCCTCTTCGATGAGCGAGGTGCTGCGGGCCGACATGACGGTGACCACCAGTGCGGTACCGAAGGCCGCCGCCACCTGCTGGATGGTGCCCAGCATCGAGCTGCCGTGCGAGTACAGGTGCATCGGCAGTGCGCCCAGGCCCAGGGTGAACACCGGGGTGAACGTCGCGGCCAGCGACACCATCAGCAGGATGTGCAGGCCGAGCAGCTGCCAGTACGGCATGTCCATCGAGATCTGGGTGAAACCGGCCAGCGAGGCCGCGATGCCGATCGAGCCGGGGATCACCAGCAGGCGTCCACCGAACTTGTCGAACAGCTTGCCGACGGTCGGGCCGAGCAGGCCCATCGCCAGACCGCCCGGCATCACCAGCAGGCCGGTCTCCAGCGGGCTCAGACCGCGCAGGTTCTGCAGGTACAGCGGCAGCAGGATCATCGAGCCCATCATCGCCAGGAACGCGATCGACATCAGGACCAGTGCCTTGGTGTAGGTGCCCTGCAGCAGGACGCGCAGATCCAGCAGCGGGGTTCCGTTGCGCTGCAGGCTGATCTGACGCAGCGCGAACGCCGCGATCAGCGCGACGCCGGCGGCGGTGATCAGTGCCGCGGTGGTGTAGCTGTCACCGTGGAACTTGCTCAGCCCGAACACCAATCCGCCGAAGCCGAGAGCCGCCAGCGCCACGCTGGGGAGGTCGAGCGTGCCGGGTTGCGGCTCGCCGACGTTCTCCAGCTGACGCAGACCCAGCCAGGTGACCAGACCGGCGATCGGCAGCATCACCACGAACAGCAGCCGCCACGAGTCGATGCCGGGGATGGCGATCTGCAGGATCAGGCCGGAGATGACCGGGCCCATCGCGGGCGCCACCGAGATGGCCAGGGTGACGTTGCCCATCACGCGACCACGGTCCTGTTCCGCCACGACGGTCATCAGTGTGGTCATCAGCAGCGGCATCATCACCGCGGTGCCGCCCGCCTGGATGACGCGGCCGACCAACAGCACCGCGAACGTCGGCGCGAGCGCCGAGATCACGGTGCCCGCGATGAACACGCCCATCGCGGCCGCGTAGGCCTGCCTGGTCGTGACCCGCTGCAGGAACCAGCCGGTGGTGGGAATGATCGCGGCCATCGTGAGCATGAACGCGGTGGAGACCCACTGCGCGGCGACCTCGGTGACGTGGAGATCGCTCATCAACCGCGGAATCGCGTTGATCATGATGGTTTCGTTGAGGATGACGACGAAGGTCGCGAGCACCAGCACGCGGATGACGGTCGGTGTCTTGCCCTTCGTCGTCGGCGTGGATAGATCGGCTGGCATCGGGGTAACCTCCGGAGGACATGGGTACGGCGGGGCGTGAGCTGTGGCCCGATGCCGAGTCGACGACGTCCCGGCACCACAAGAGAGAAGACGGATTCCGTCGGTCCAACTCATCGGGCGCCGGTCAGTATTCCGGGCGGGTACGACACAAATCACCTGGTTTTCCGGATTCGCGTCAGCGCGAACGTATCGAAAGTCGCAGGTCCCGGGGATATCGAAGCGAATCTCGGGCGGGATGGTGAGCCTGGTCACTGCCCGATTTCGACCTACGGCGCGCCGGTGTGTTCCCGGAGTGGCGCCCGAAATGCGGGGTATACCGATGAGGTGACTGCATCGAGAACGTGGCTTGCTGTGGTGTGCGCGATTGTTGCCGCTCTCGGGGGCGCGAAGGCATCGGCCGATCCGGGGGCCTATGTGGCGGGCGAGGCGCCGCTGGGTGGCAGGTCCGCGCAGATCGATGTGTACTCGCCCGCGATGGGGCGGGTCATCCAGAACAAGGTGATCAAGGCGGCGGGGGCCGGGGCGCCCACGTTGTATCTGCTCACCGGGGCCGGTGGTGGGGCGGACGGGATCTCGTGGTGGGACAACACCGACGTACGCACCTTCTTCGCCGACAAGTTCGTGAATGTGGTGATGCCGGTCGGGGGCGCGTACACGCTGTACACCGATTGGATCTCCGATGACCCCGGGGTGGGCCGGGTGCGGTGGGAGACCTATCTGACGCAGGAGTTACCCGGGGTGATCGACGGCGCGCTCGAGACGAGTGGGCGCAATGCCATCGCCGGTGTGTCGATGAGCGCGTCCTCGGCCCTGGATCTCGCGATTCGGAGTGGTTCGCGGTTTTCCGCGGTGGCGGCGCTGAGTGGTTGCCCGTGGGCGTCGGATCCGATGGGGATCGCGATGGCCAGCGCGCAGGCGGTGCGTGGCGGTGGGAATCCGGGGAATATGTGGGGGCTGCCCGGTGGGCCGGGGTGGCAGGAGCACGATGTCTTCGCCAACGCGGGGCGGCTCGCGGGGAAGGCTGTTTTCCTGTCCGCGGCGACGGGGGTTCCGGGTGCGCAGGATCGGGGTTTGCCGATGCCGCCGATCGAGGCTCTCGCGGGGGCGTGTACGGCTGCTTTCGCGGGGCGGTTGGGGCAGTTGGGGATTCCGGCTGTGCATGTGCATCGGCCTAGCGGGTCGCATACCTGGGGGCAGTTTCAGGCTGACTTGCATGAGGCTTGGCCGCATTTGGCTGCCGCTATCGGGTGAGAGATCGGGTGAGAAGTAGTCCCGGACGGTTTGACGCTGTGTTTTTGGCGCGCTGGCGCGCGCGTGTCCGCGGCCCTGAGGGGCCGCCGGTCAGGCACCGGTGCTTGCTCCTTCGTCGCCTACGCACCGGCGCCTGACCGGCGACCCGGCCGCGGACCGGCCACTTCGTGGCCGTCCCTCCCTAGGGGTCGGGAGTGCGGTGGGTGGGTTGTTGGAGGCAGGGCTCGGCTGGGGTTCGCGGTGGGGGCGGGTGTGCGGGGGATGGGGTTGACGGGGTGGGTATCACGGTGACCAGTTGGGGGGTCGGGGGATTGCTCGAGGGGTGGGGTTCGAGGGTTTCGGGTGGGTTGTGCCGACGGGTGCGGCGGAACAACCACTGCAGGGTCGTGATGCCGATCAGGGCCAGCAGGGCGGTGGTGAGGCTGATGGACAGGCCGGGTGGGCGCCAGGTGACGGTGAGGGTCGCGTTGCGGGTACCGGGGGGAATGTCCACCGCGACGAAGGTTCCCGCGACGGCTCGGACGGGGATTTCGCTGTTGCCGAGGGTGGCTGTGTAGCCGGGCCAGGCCAGGCGGGACAACACGATTCGGCCGCCGGTCCCGGACGAGACGGTAGCGCGGTTGGTGAGGCCGGCTTCGGGCATGACGCTGGCGTGGACGCCGGATTCGTGGGCGATCAGGTCGCCGGGGGAGGGTAGTGGGTTCAGTCGTTCCAGTACCCAGATCTGGTGTTCGTGACCGGGGTAGTGGACGAACTTCCAGCCCGCGGGGGCCGGGTCGTTTCCCGCGTTCGGATACTGACTGCGCTGCAGGACGATGCGATCCAGCCGCATCAAATCGACGATCGGTGTGTCGGTCGACGGTTCGACAGCGAAGACCCTCTTGTACGCGTCGGGGCAGGTGCCGCCGTCCCATGCCATGCACAGCAAGCCGGCGAAGGCCGCGTGCCCCACGGGGGTGTACCCGTTCACGTATTGCAGCCCCAGGTTCTTGGCGTAGCTGCCCAGTGCGATGGAGCCGTAAGTGCCTGCGAGCGTTCGCTCTTCGTCGCGCACCATGATCCGGTCCGCCAATTGCAGTGTGCGCCCGCCGAAGTCGGGGAACGCGGCGGTCATGTCCGAGCGCTGCTCGGCGAATCCGTACGACATCGGGGTCCGTGGCGCCGACGCCACCTGGACGAAGGCGATCGGGAACGTCGCGACAATCGTCAACGCCGCCGCGGCGGCGATCCCGCGCGTGCGGGCCGACCACACCACTGCGGCCCCGAGACCGAGCACCACGAACACCGCGAGGGCATGCCGTTCGACGAGTTTCGGTGCGGCGGAGAACGATCGGAGGAACAGCAACGCGATCAGCGCGCCCGCCGCCGCGTAACGCCGCCTCGACGACGAGAAATCCCCGTAGCGACTGATCAGCACACACACCAGCACCAGCAACGCGATCGCGAGCATCGGCAACACCCGCGCCGGCCACCGCAGTGGACCGATCGCGCCCGGCCCGGCCGTCCACATCAGGGTCGCCACCGCGAACAGCGCGATCCCGCTCCAGGACGCGGCGGCGCGCGCGGCGGCCTTCCAGTCGATGAACGCGAGCGCGGGAATCACGAACCACGCGATGTAGACCATCGGTAGCGGCTGCACATGCCCCCACCACGCGGTGAACGCGGGCACGGTGCTCGGCAGGCTGGCATTGAGCGATTCCGACCACGGCACGGTCAGGAACGGGTCGTTGTGGATGGTGGAGACGTCACCGCGCCAGGTGGCCTGCGAGGACAGCAGGATCGGCAGATTCGCGATCATCGACGCGAGCACCGCGAGGCCGGACGCGGTGAGCAGGCGCAATACCGGCGCCCACCGCCGCTGGTGCAGGTACTCGCCCGCGGCGACCGTCGCGATCATCAGACCGGATTCGACTGCGGGAAAGGCGTATTGGATGGTCAGCGCGAGGTACAGGAACACGAACAGCGGAATCGGTCCGGTCCGCCCTCGGGCGTAGAGCACCGCGGAGGCCCACGCGTGCACCAGCCAGGCGGTGCCGGTCTGCGAGGTGAACCAGCTGGCCTCGTCGAAGAACAGGAACCAGCCGCTGAACGGAAACGCCACTCCGGCGACCGCGGCCCATGGCGCGCGGGCGCCGTAGGCCAGGCAGATGCGAAAGACGCCGAGCGCGGCGATCGCCGAGAACACGAATTTCACGGTGGTCGCGTACAGCGCGAGATTGTCGAACGAGGGCGCCAGCACGTACACCAGCAACTGCGCGGGGTTGTAGAGTCCGGCCTCTTCGAGGCTGTAATTGCCCGCCATCCATTCCCACGGCACCATCGCCGGGAATCTGCCCGCCCGCAATTCGGTACCGAGCAACTGCCACATCGGCACGTATTGCGCCTCGGTGTCGTCGGTGTAGAAGTGCCGCGAATCCCCCAGCAGCACAGCGAGATATCCGACCAGCACGGCCGCGATGACGACACCGGCCCAACCCACGACTTGTTTCCGCGGTTCCAGCACCGCGCGTACCCACACGAGCGCGGGAGCTTAGAGCATGGAGATGAATCGAACAATAGCGCCAGGCGTCCATTCGGCGGTGGTGGACATTTGTCCAGCTCAGATATGGTTAGGGTGGGGTTTGATAGCATTGCGCAACCCGAGCAGGACCCTTCGAGAGAGTCATCAATTGCAGTTCGAAATCGTCGAGCGGGACGAGACCTGGGTGGCCGGTCTTCCGGTTCGCAGTCCCAAACGCGCACTCGGTGAGCTGCGCGACCGTGACCTCGAAGCGGCATGGTCGGCGGTCTTGCATCAGGATCTCGGCGGGCCACTGGCCAGCGCCTACACCGACTACACCGGCGAGTTGAGCACGTACAACACCCAGATCGTGGGTTATCAGTGTGAATCGCTCGACCAGGTGACTCGTGGACATCTGGCGGCTCGGCTGCCGCGCGGCGCGTACGCGCGCTTCTCCTCGGTCGGCAATTTCCCGCAGGTGATGACGGATCTGTGGACCCAGATCGCCTACGCCGAGGAGCACAACCAGATCAAGCGCACCTTCACCGGCGATTTCGAGTGCTACCCGCACGCCTACAAGATCGACCTGTACCTGGCGGTCGACCCGCGATGACCTATTCGATCGTGGTCCGTGGCGCGGCGCTGTACGGCGGCCTGGCCGTACCCCGGGTGCATCCGAGCTTCAAAGTGAGCAACAGCGATCTGATCGAGTTCCTCAAGGACCGACTGCGCGACCGGCCCGGCGCCGGTGAACCGCTGCACACGGTCTACGTCCCCGATCCGGCGGGAAATTGGAACGCGCTGGTCGCGCGCGAATACGCGACCCCGGCCGACGTGCCGGTGGGCGATCTCATGCTGCGCGTTCCCAAGGGCATCTACGCCCGTTTCGCGCCCAACGGTGACTATCACGACCCGGTGGAAGACGTGTGGGCCCAGGTCGACGACGCGACGGCGTCGGCCGAGATCTCCCGCGCCTACCGCGAGGAGATCGAAGTGTGGCACGGCCCCGACACGGTGGAACTGTTCGTGTCGATCACTGTCGATAGCTGAAAGTTAGCCGAATTCGAACCGATCGGTCTTGACTCGTTCACCTTTCGCGCATTCGCCCGTTCTGACCTGGGATTATTTCAACTGGCTCAGAAGGTTACCGGAAAATTAGCCACTCGTATGGTGGATTCCTTCGGAATGACGGATACTGCACGAGTTGGCATCGGAAGGACGCCGACCGCGCGCAGGCGTTGAGCACGGAGTAGGAACACGATGGCTGACGAAGCTATGCGGGCTGGAGTGAGGTTGCGGAGCATTCACCGTCGCGTCGGGGTGCTCCGGGTGCGGGGTCGGCTCGCTCCATGACCGACCCTGAATATCCGGCGATGGATCATCGCCCCCTCGTCCTCGATCCGACCGACCCCACCGACGCGGCAACCCTGCGGCAGCTGGCAGGCCGACCTGGGATGCGCACCGATGACCTGCGCGCGGGGCTGCGTGCCGAACTGGATCGGCTGACCGGGTTGCCGCCCGGGATCGACCCCGCCGAGGAACGCTGGATCTACTACCCGTGGCGGCGCGCGCTGGTCGCGATCCTCGGGCCTGCCGCGTTCCGGGCGATCCGCTCGGACCGTAACCGCAACAAACTCACCAGCGGCGAACAACAGCGCCTCGCCCAGTTGGTCGTCGGCGTCGTCGGGCAGAGTGTCGGCCACTCGATCGCCTACACCCTCGCGCTCGAGGGTGGCTGCGGGCTGCTTCGCCTCGCCGACTTCGACACGATCGAATTGTCGAATCTGAATCGGGTGCCGGGCGGACTGTTCGATGTCGGCGTGAACAAGTCCGTCGTCACCGCGCGCCGGATCGCCGAACTCGACCCCTTCCTGCCGGTCGAGATCTGGCCCGCTGGCGTGCTGGCCGACACGGTCGACGAGTTCCTCGACGGGCTCTCGGTGGTCGTGGAGGAATGCGATTCCCTCGACATCAAATTCGCGGTCCGCGAGGCCGCGCGCAGGCACCGGATCCCGCTGCTGATGGAGACCAGTGACCGTGGGCTGTTCGACGTCGAGCGATACGACCTCGAACCCGATCGCGAACCCTTTCACGGACTGCTCGGCGCGACCACCGGCGAGCAGCTGGCCGGCCTCGACACCAAGGCCAAGGCGCCGCACGTGCTGCGGATTCTCGACCCGGGACAACTGTCGTCGCGAATGGCGGCCAGTCTCGCCGAGATCGGTGAAACGATCACCACCTGGCCACAACTCGGCAGTGATGTGCAGCTGGGCGCCGCGATCGTGACCGCGGCCGTCCGCCGGATCGGGCTCGGCGCCAAGTTGTCCTCCGGCCGGACCCGCGTCGATCTCGAGGCGGCCCTGGACTCCCTCGCTGAGCCCGGCTATCTCGACGACGGCATCGACGCCGTCGTCGATGAGCCCGTCGAACCGCCGCCTGCCGACCCGGTCGAGGCGATTCTCGCCTGCGCCCAGCGCGCGCCGTCGGGGGGCAACATCCAGCCGTGGCGGTTGCGCGGCGACACCTCCACGATCGAGCTCGCCCTCGACCCCGCTACGACCACCGCCATGGACGTGCACCTGCGTGGCAGTGCCGTCGCGGTGGGCGCCGCACTGCACAACGCCCGCGCGGCCGCCGCCGCGCACGGCTTGCTCGCCGACCAGGAACTGATCGTCGACGACCCGGCGGCTCCCTTGATCGCCCGATTGCGGCTGCGCGCGGGCACCGACCCCGACCTCGCCGCCGACTATCCGCTCGCGCTCGCCAGACACACCAACCGCCGCCTCGGCGTCACGACGCCGCTGCCGAAATCAGTCCTGCCCGCGCTGGCCGACGCCGCGGCGGCCGAGCGGGCGAGCGTGCGCGCGATCACCCACGCCGACGCGCTGGCCGAGGCGGCATTGCTGCTCGGCGCCAGCGATCGTGTCCGCTACCTCACCCCCCAGCTCCACGAAGAGCTCTACGCCGAATTGCGGTGGCCGGGCGAGGACTCGACCACCGGGATCGACGTGCGCACGCTCGACCCGGCCCCGGACGAACTGGCGAAGATGCAGGTCGGCCGCCGTACCGATGTCATGGACCGGTTACGCGAGTGGTCGGCGGGTTCGGCACTGGGTGAGTTCACCGTCGATCGAGTGCGGGCCAGCTCCGCGTTGGTGGCGATCACCTTCGCCGGCCGCGACGGCGGACCGGATCTGGCCGACTACGCACGAGCCGGCGCGGCGGTGGAAAGGGTGTGGCTACGTGCGCACCTGCTGGGTCTGGCGGTGCAGCCGGTGTCGCCGGTGTTCCTCTATGCCGACCGGCGGGATGATTTGCACAGCGTTTCTCCCGAGTTCACAGATACACTTGCCAGCATTCAGAGACGTTTCCTGGACCTGCTGGGAATCCCTGAGGATGAGAACGTGGCATTGGTTCTTCGTCTGAGCTACGCCGCGGCTGCGAGCGTTCGCAGTCGACGGTTGCCGGTGCCCGGCAGTAGGACTGTGCCGGTGCCCGGCAGTAGCAACGACGGATAGCGCGGATCGGAGACAATGTGCCTCGGCAAACGCTCGACTCACTGGTGACACAGGTCGCCTCCGAGTTGATGGGTGTCGACGCCACGACCATGGTGGCGGTGAGCGAGCGTGTGCTCGCCGCCCTGGTCGAGCACTTCGATGTCGATGTGAGCTATTTACGCCACACCGACCGTGCGCGGCGTGCGACCGTCCTTATCGCGGAATGGCCACCTCGCGCTGATATCCCAGATCCCGATCCGCTGCGCGTCGTCGAATTCGAACACGCCGACTCGGTCTTCCGGGTGCTCGAATACGCCGTCGAACCGCTGGTCGTGCGGCCCGGCACCGATAGCGCCGACTATCAGGAGACGATCCGCAAGTCCTCGGGCATCCCGGAGGTGGCCATGGCCTGCGTGCCGCTGGTCTCGCGCGGCGAGTCCACCGGCGTGCTCGGCTTCGTGAAGATGGGTGACCGCGCTTGGAGCAACCGGGAGCTCAACGTCCTCAAGGCGATCGCCGCCTTGTTCGCGCAGTTACAGGCGCGCGTGGTGGCGGAGGAACAGCTGCGCTACATCGCCCTGCACGATGACCTGACCGGGCTGGCCAATCGCCGCGCCCTGCTCGAATACATGGAGCAGCGGCTGCAGGCGGGCAACCAGGGCCCGATCGCTACCTTCTTCCTCGACCTGGACCGGCTCAAAGCGCTCAACGATTTCCTCGGCCACAGCGCGGGCGACAACTTCATCCGCACCCTGGCGCACAGACTGCGCCAGAATTTGGAACCCACCGACATGATCGCCCGGCTCGGGGGTGACGAGTTCGTGATCGTGCCCGCGAAGCCGATGGACGCCGTAGCTGCCGAACTGGAGGCGACCCGCATCCAGGAGCTCATCGGCCGCCGCGTCTCGGTGGGGCAGGAATCGGTGAGCCGGGGTGTGAGTGTCGGTGTAGCACTCGGCATTCCCGGGGAGACCTCGGTGTCGGATGTGCTGCGCCGCGCCGATCACGCGCTGTTGTCGGCGAAGTCCGGCGGCGGCAACGGGGTAGCGGTGTTCACCGATGCCATGCGCGCGCAGTTCGAACTGCAGGACGACGTGGAGCTCAACCTGCGCACCGCGGTGTCGGACGGGTCGCTGGTGCTGCACTACCAACCCGAGGTCGACTTACGGACCGGCCGGATCGTGGCGCTGGAGGCGCTGGTGCGCTGGCAGCATCCCACCCGCGGGCTGCTGCCGCCCGGTGCGTTCGTCTCGGTCGCCGAGGCCACCAACCTGGCCGGCGAACTCGGCCGGTGGGTGATCCGCTCCGCCTGTGCGCAGTTCGCTGATTGGCGCAGGCGCGGCCTGGCCTCGAATGTCGTTATCCGGATCAATGTCTCTCCGGTGCAGCTGGTTTCGGCGGACTTCGTCGAACGAATCGAGGATGTCCTGCACATGTTCGGCATCGACGGCAGTTCGGTCTGCCTCGAGATCACCGAACACGTTGTGGTGCAAGACCTGGTCCGCACCCGGCTCACATTGCGCGGACTCAAGCGAATGGGCGTGCAGATCGCCATCGATGATTTCGGCACCGGCTACAGCTCACTGTCGCATCTCAAGGCGCTGCCGGTGGACGCGGTGAAGATCGACCGCGGGTTCGTCCAGCGACTCGGTGACAGTAACGACGACCTGGCGATCGTGAAATCGATTATCGGACTCGCCGGTTCGTTCGGCCTCGGCGTGGTCGGCGAGGGCGTCGAGACGGCGATGGCGGCCCGCACGCTCGTCGGCCTCGGCTGCTATCGCGCGCAGGGCTTCCTGATCGCACGACCCATGCCCGCCGAAGAAGTTGAGGCACAGCTACGGGAGGGCCGCATCCCGCTCGATCTCGATCTGCCACGCGCCGGCCGCGGCGTGGCACCGAGCTGATCGCGGACGTTCGCCGGAGATCTCGAACCCACTCTCGTCGCTGAAGACGCCCAGGCCAAACCGTGGACCGTGGCTGCACGCCTGCACCGTAGCGTAGGCCCGGCGCGTGCCCGTCTCGTTGTCGACGCTGGTCGGCGAAGTGCGGCTTCGGGGGACCCGGAACGCACGGTCGTGGGTGACAACGTGGTACTGGCCGAGCCGGTCCGGTGCGCATTCGGCGGGGTACATGGCGTCCAGATCTGGATCGGTCCGGTGGATACGCCGGTGCGGCCGAAACGACGGGTCGCTGCCTGGGATTGGGACGCGGTCACCGAACTCGCCCACCACGGGCCCGGTTTGGAAGAGCTCGCGTTCGCCAGGGAATCGGAGCAGGTGCAGGTGGTGCGCACGCCGCCCGACGCGTTCGGGCGGATGGTTCGCTTCGACGGCAGGGTCGACTATTTCGACATGGTCACCAAGCTGGAACCGGGCGGGCACTGGCAGGGCGAGGTCGACATGCTCGGTGACGACGACGCCGTTCGCCGATTCCAGATGGTGGCAAGTGCACGACCGACCATCGACCCCACTGATTTCGCCGCGCTGCGTGCGGCCTGCGCCGACGCTGCCCGGCAGCCGGGCACTGCACGGCGACTCCCGGTGCGGGTGCGTTTCGTGGAGGGGTTGGATCCAGGCGGACGCCGAGCTGGTGACGATCACCACCGCCGCCACCGGTCATGGATTGCTGCGGGTCTGGCCGGCCGGTAGCGATCGACCGAGTGACGCCTGATCGCCGCCGTATGGTCCGGAGCTCGGGGTCTCGACGGGTGCCAGATCCTGCTGGCAAGGGTGTCAGAGCATGGGTTGTCGCATCTTTCGACGCTGTTCACCTCCCGTTCCTCGGGCGGGAGCCGTAGGTAACCCGCGCGGCGCGACGATCGGCGGGTGCGCATCGTGCAGCTAGCCAATTTCTACGGCCCGCGATCGGGTGGGTTGCGCACTGCCCTGCACCACCTGGGTGAGGGATATGTGGCAGCGGGGCACGAGGTGGTGCTGATCGTGCCGGGGTCGCGTCGTTCGGAAGAGGTGCTGCCCACGGGCGCGCTGCGAATTACTCTGCCCGCATTGGGAATTCCGTGGACCGGTGGTTATCGGGCGGCTGACCCGCGGCGGGTGGCCGATGTGCTGTCCGGGTTGTCGCCGGATGTGCTCGAGGTGTCGGACCGGCTCACGCTGCGTGGATTCGGTCGGTGGGCGGGGCGTCGTGGGGTGGCGAGCGTGATGATCTCGCACGAGCGCCTCGACCGGCTGCTCGGCCAGTTCCTGCCAGGGCCCGCCGCGCGCCGCTGCGCCGATGTGGCCAATCGGCGCACGGCCGCCGAATACGACATGGTCGTGTGCACCACCGATTTCGCGCGCGAGGAGTTCCTGCGGATCGGGGCGCCGAACGTGGAACTGGTGCCGCTCGGCGTCGACCTCGACCTGTTCAGTCCACGCCGCCGTGACCTCGGCCTGCGCGCCGATCTCGGGGTCGACGGACATCCGATGCTGGTGCACTGCGGACGACTGTCGGTGGAGAAGCGCGTGGACCGCAGCATCGAAGCGGTCGGCGCCCTGCACCGGGCCGGGGTACCCGCCCGACTGGTCGTCGCGGGTGACGGCCCTCGCCGCGAATCACTCGAACGCCGTGCCCGCACCCTGCCCGCCCTCCCCGGTGGTGAACCGGCGGTCCACTTTACCGGCTTCATCAACGAGCGCGCGATGGTGGCGAAACTCCTTGCCACCGCGGATGTTTCCTTGGCGCCCGGCCCGCACGAAACCTTCGGCCTCGCGGCTCTGGAAGCCTTGGCCGCGGGCACCCCGGTAGTGGCCAGTCGTTCCTCCGCGCTCGCCGACATCGTCACCGCCGAATGCGGAGCCATCGCCGCCGACCGACCCCGAGCCTTCGCCCGAGCCGTCACCGACGTCCTTGCCATGCCGACCTCGGGCCGCCGCCTCGCCGCCCGCTCCCGTGCCGAACAGTTCGGCTGGCCGCGCGCGGTCGCGGGGATGCTCGCGGTGCTGGGGCGCTGAGGCCCCGGCGGCGTGGTCAGGCTTCGGCGGACCGGGCGGCCAGGACGGCGTCGTAGAGCTCGCGACGGGAGGCGCCTCGGCCCGCCGAGACTTCGGCGCAGGCGTCCTTGAGCCGCATTCCACCGGCCACCAATGTCTCGACCTCGTCGACCAATTCGGCGGGCTCGGCCGAAACCGGTTGGGAGCCTTCGAGAACCACGGTGATCTCGCCGCGGGCCCCGTCGGCGGCCCAGGCCGCCAGTTCACCGAGGGTGCCGCGCACGACTTCCTCATAGGTCTTGGTGAGTTCGCGGCAGATGGCGGCACGGCGGTCGGGGCCGAGGACGGTGACCGCGTCGGTCATGCACTCGGCGAGGCGGTGCGGGGCTTCGAAGAAGACGATGGCCCGTTGTTCGGAGGTCAAGGTGCGCAGCCACTCTCGGCGCTGACCGCCCTTACGCGGGGCGAACCCGTCGAAACAGAAGCGTTCCACCGGCAGACCGGACAGGGCCAACGCGGTGGTGACCGCGGAGGGGCCGGGTAGGCAGGTGACCGGCAGACCGCGTTCGACAGCGGCGGCGACCAGGCGGTAGCCGGGGTCGCTCACCGACGGCATGCCCGCGTCGGTCACCAGCAGGACTGTCAGGCCGCTCGCGATATCGTCGAGCAGGGCGGGGATGCGGGCGGTTTCCACATGGTCGTAGAAGCTCACGACGCGGCCGGTGATCTCGACGCCGAGCGACTTCGCGAGTGATTTCGTGCGGCGGGTGTCCTCGGCGGCGACCACGTCGGCCGAACCGAGCGCGTCGCGCAGTCGCTGCGACGCGTCGCCGATATCGCCCATGGGGGTTGCCGCTAAGACCAACACAGTGTTGTCCCGCCTCTCCGGTATTTTGGGGCCGCAGGCGATCAGTACGGCGAGCGGTGCGTGCGATGAGCAGATGGCGCCCGATCCATTCTGTCAGGCGAGCGCGCGGGCCCTGTGCGCGCGTAGGTGGGGAAACGAGGGGGCGCAGTGTCGGGTCGGACTTCGGTGGGCGTACCGCCTACGATCGGGGCGTGATCCCGGTGACCGATGAGCGCGCGATGCCCCCGTCGCGTCCGGTGTCGGCGTTGGTGAGTCCCGCGCCGCGGCGCCCGGCCGCCGATTTCGGCCCGCTCGACACCGCGCGTGGCTGGCTGGTCACCGCGGTGCTCACCGTCATCGCCGCGCTGACCAGGTTCGTCAACCTGAACTATCCGACCGATGCGCGCACCCCCGTCTTCGACGAGAAGCACTACGCCCCACAGGCCTGGCAGATGGTCACCGGCGGCGGTGTGGAGGACAACCCCGCCTACGGCCTGGTGGTACACCCACCGGTCGGCAAACAGTTCATCGCCATCAGCGAGGCGATCTTCGGCTACAACGCCTGGGGCTGGCGCGGCACCGCGGCGCTGGCGGGCACGATCCTGGTGCTGCTCGTGGTGCGGATCGTGCGCCGGATGGCACGGTCGACGCTGATCGGCGCGTTCGCGGGAGTGCTGCTCATCGCCGAAGGGCTGACCTTCGTCTCCTCTCGTATCGGGATGCTCGACATCTTCATGTCGCTGCTGGTCACCGCCGCTTTCGGTTGTCTGATAGTCGACCGCGACGAAGTCCGCGAGCGCATGGCTCGCGCGGATCTGGCAGGCCGGGTCGGCGTCTCGGATTGGGGCCCGCGACTCGGCGTGCGCTGGTGGCGGTTCGGCGCGGGAGTGCTGCTCGGGCTGGCGTGCGGCACCAAATGGTCGGGCATCTACTACATCATGTTCTTCGGCCTGCTGAGCGTGGCCTTCGACGTGAGCGCGCGACGCGCGTACGGGGTGCGCAGGCCGTGGCGCGGCACGATGATCCGCGATGTGGGGCCCGCGCTGTACGTGCTGGTGGTGATTCCGCTGGTGGTGTATCTGTCCTCGTACTGGGCGTGGTTCGCCAGCGAGAACGGGGTGTTCCGGTACGCGGTGGGCAATCAGGTCGGCAGCGGCGGCACGTTCGCGTTCCTGCCCGACGCGCTGCGCTCGCTCTGGTATTACCAGGGCGAGACCCTCGACTTCCATTCCAGCCTCACCAATTCGGCGGGCAACCACCATCCGTGGGAATCCAAGCCGTGGACCTGGCCCATGGGCCTGCGCCCGATGCTCTACTACTACGCCGACGGCACGGTCACCGGTTGCGGCGAAGCGCAGTGTGTGAAGGCCGTGATGGCCGTCGGCACGCCCGCGCTGTGGTGGCTGGCGCTGCCCCTGATCGGCTGGATGGCGTGGCGTTCGATCGTGCGCCGCGACTGGCGCTACGCGGCGGTGCTGGTGGGCTACGGCGCCGGGCTGCTGCCGTGGTTCCTGACGCTGGACCGGCAGATGTACTTCTTCTACGCGGTGGTGCTCGCACCGTTCCTGGTGATGGGGATGGCCCTGGCGCTCGGTGACATCCTCGGATCGGCGCGACCCGCGGGGCTACCGCGCAGTCCCACGGGCACCTATCTGCCCGCCCCCGTGAACGAGCGCTACGCCCTCGGCTTGCTGATCGTGAGCATCTATCTGGGCTTGGTGATCGCCAACTTCGTCTGGCTGTGGCCGATCCTCACGGGTCAAGCGATCACGCCGCAGAACTGGCAGGACCACCTCTGGCTGCCGAGTTGGCGGTAGGGGCGGGCAGTCAGTCCATGGCGCGGTGGACGAATTCGATCGCGTCGGCGTCGTCGAGGCCGAGTCGTCGGATCGTGGTCACGTAGTCGACGGCGGCGCGGCTGGCTATGTCGCGGGTCGGGTCGCCGGAGGAGGCGATGAAAGAGCCCTGGCGGCCACGGGTTTCGAGGACGCCGTCGGCTTCCAGCTCACGGTAGGCGCGGGCGACGGTGTTGGGGGCGATGCCGAGGTCGGCGGCCAGCGCTCGGACCGTGGGAATCTTGGTGCCCGCGGTGAGCGTGCCCGCGCGGACCTGGTCGATCACAGCCGTGCGCAACTGCTCGTAGGGCGGCTGGGTGGAATCAGTGGACAGCTCGACGTGGAACACGGTGCTCACACCTCGTCTCGGGACAGCGGGCAGGACATGCAGCGGGGGCCGCCGCGGCCGGAGCCCAGCTCCGAGCCGCTGATGGTGACGACCTCGATACCCGCCTCGGTCAGGCGCGAGTTGGTCATCTCGTTGCGTTCGTAGGCCACGACCACCCCTGGCTCGAGGGCGAGGGTGTTGTTGCCGTCGTCCCACTGTTCGCGTTCGGCGTCGGGTCCGTCGCGGCCGGTGTCGATCACGCGCAGCTTCGGGATGCCCATCGCCTTGGCGGCGGCGGGCAGGAAGGGCTCGGGTCCGCTGATGCTGATGCGTTCGAGGTCACCGCGTCCGGAGAAGCCGTCCTCGCGGCGGATCGTGAACGCCTCCAATGATTTCCGCACGCCCGGGTACATCACCACCGCGTCGGTGTCGACCATGGTGCAGACGGTGTCCAGATGCATGGTCGCCCGATTCTGCGCGATCGGCACCACCAGGACGGTGTGCGCGAGATCGTCGTCGAACAGGCTGCGCGCCAACGCTTCCGCGCCCGCGGGCGTGGTCCGCTCGCCGACGCCCACGGCGACAACGCCTTTGGCGAGCAGCAGCACATCGCCGCCCTCGATCGGCGCGGTATGCGATTCGTAGGCCCGTCGCACGCCGAGGAAGCGCGGATGGAACGCGTAGACGAGATCGGTGATGGAGGTCTCGCGGCTGCGGGCGGGCAGCGCCAGCGAGGTGATCGCGACCTTCGGGCCGACCCAGAACGAGGAGTCGCGGGTGAACAGCAGATTCGGCAGCGGATCGATGACGAAGTCGCTGCCGTGGTGCATGCGCCGCACCAGTGAGGCGGCGTCGGGGCCGAACGGCAGTTCGTCGAAGGTCATCCCGGCCATCAGGATGTCGGCGAGCGCGGGGGCGTCGAATTTGCGCAGTTCGGCGGCGAGCTGGTCGGCCAGGCCGTGGCCGAGCCTGCGGGCGTGGACCGCCGCCGAGATGCCCTGGATTCTGGCTGCTCCACTGGCGCTGAGGGTTTCGGTCAGCAGATCTGCCAGCAACAGCACTTCTACGCCGCGGTCGCGCAGTACGGTGGCGAAGGCGTCGTGTTCGGCTTGTGCGCGTTCGACCCAGGGGATTCCGTCGAAAAGCAGCTGGTCGTTGTTGCTCGGGGTGAGGCGGCGTAGTTCTGCGCCGGGGCGGTGCAGCAGCACCGTCCGTAGCTGGCCGACCTCGGAGGTGACGGTCAGGCGCGAGTCGGGGGCGGTTCCCATTGGCAAACCGTAATGCGAGGACGGTGTGTCTGCGAGCCGCAACGCGCTGGGTTCGGCCACAGTGTGCTCGCCTCTGACACGTGTTCCGCCCATTTTTCGTACACGACACGAATACCTGAAGTATTGTTTAGGTGGTAGTGGGAGGAGCTATAGATGACGATGGCCGATTGGCAAACGAAGGAGCTGACCCCCGGGCAGCTTTCCGATCGTAGTGGAGTTGCAGTGTCCGCGTTGCACTTCTACGAACGCGAAGGTCTCATATCGAGCCGTCGAACCAGTGGCAATCAACGTCGATATTCTCGCGAGACATTGCGTCGGGTCGCCTTCATTCGCATCTCGCAGCGGGTGGGGATCCCGCTCAGCGAGATCCGTTCGGCGCTGGATCGTCTCCCCGAGGGGCGCACGCCCACCCGCCGCGACTGGGAGACCCTGTCGACCACGTGGCGCGAAGATCTCGACGATCGCATCACGCAGTTGGTGCGCCTGCGCGACAACCTGACCGGCTGCATCGGCTGTGGCTGTCTCTCGCTCGGCTCGTGCAAGCTCGTCAACGAGCACGACCGACTCGGCGCGGAGGGCCCCGGTGCGCGCGTGCTCGATGTTCAGCTGAACTGCCCGCCCAAATCCGGCTGCGTCTAGCTCTTGTCGGGTGCCTGGGGCATCATCGCGGGTATGACTTCTCTGGATGCCAAGGCGAAGACTCTGCTCGAACTGCACCGTCCGGGAAATCCGGTGGTGCTGCCGACGGTGTGGGACGCGTGGTCGGCGAATGTCGCTGTAGCCGCTGGTTTTTCGGGATTGACCATGGGCAGCCATCCGGTCGCCGACTCGATCGGTCGCGCCGACGGCGAGGGCATGAGCTTCGATGAGCTCCTCGCCCGCGTCACCCAGGTCACCGGATCCGTCGAACTCCCGGTCTCGGTCGACATCGAATCCGGCTACGGCCTCGAACCGCTGCAGCTCATCGACGGGCTGCTCGCCGCGGGCGCCGTCGGCCTCAATATCGAGGACACGGTCCACAGCGAAGGCAAGCGCCTGCGATCGCCCGCCGAACACGCCGATCTGGTCCGCGGTCTGCGCGAAGCCGCCGACGCGGCGGGCGTGCATGTCGTGGTCAACGCCCGCACCGACCTGTTCGTGCGTCAAGACGGCGACGAGGCCGACCGCCTCGACCGCGCCATCGCCCGCCTCACCCTGGCCGCCGAAGCGGGCGCCGACGTTCTCTACCCCGTGGGCAAGCACGCCGACGCCGACCTGCGTCGGCTCACCACCGAGCTGCCGTTGCCGGTCAACGCGATCGGGCAGCCGGGCGCCCCGGCCAAGGACTACTTCGCCGAACTCGGCGTAGCGCGCATCAGCTTCGGCCCGTTCCTGCAGGCCGCGCTGGGCGCCGAAGCGACCAACCTGCTGGCCGCCTGGAAATAAAGCCGGGCTCTGGGTGGCGCACGACGAAAGGCCGTGCGCCACAGCTCGTTCGACTATTCCTTGGGCTCGATGTAGCGCGGGAAGATCGGTTCCGGCGCGGGCAGGTCGAGGCCGGGGGCCAGGGGCGTGGCGATATCGGTGAAGGTGCGGCCTTCCTGGGCGAGCAGGTCCAGGATCTTGGCCGCGGAGCCGGGCATCACCGGCTGGACCAGGATGGCGACGATGCGGACCACCTCGAGGGTGACGTAGAGGACCGTCGCCATGCGGGCCAGGTCTTCTTCGGTGCCCGACTTGCGCAGTGCCCAGGGGGCATTGGCGGAGAAGTAGCGGTTGGTTTCGCCGAGGGTGAGCCAGATGGCTTCCAGGGCGAGATGCATCTGCTGGACGTCGAACTCGGCGCGGCACTTGGCGAGCAGCCCGTTCGCGCGGTCGAGCAGCGCACGGTCTTCGTCGGTGAACTCGCCGGGCGTGGGGGACTTGGCGTCGCAGTTCTTGTTGACCATCGTCAGGCTGCGCTGGACCAGGTTGCCGAACTCGTTGGCCAGGTCGCTGTTGATCCGGCCCGCGATGGCGTCGTTGCTGTAGCTGCCGTCCTGGCCGTAGGAGATCTCGCGCAGCAGGAAGAAACGCACCTGGTCGAGGCCGTAGGTGGACACCAGCGAGAGCGGGTCGACGACATTGCCCGTCGACTTCGACATCTTCTCGCCCTTGTTGTACAGGAACCCGTGCACGAACACCCGGTCCGGCAGCGCGATCCCGGCCGACATCAGGAACGCGGGCCAGTACACCGTGTGGAAGCGGGTGATGTCCTTGCCGATGATGTGCAGGTTCGCCGGCCAGAACTTCTCGAACGCGGCGGAGTCGGTGTTCGGAAAGCCGACGCCCGTCAGGTAATTGGTGAGCGCGTCGACCCACACGTACATCACGTGGTCGGGCTCGCCGGGGACCGGAACGCCCCAGTCGAAGGTGGTGCGCGAGATCGACAGATCCTTCAGACCGGCCTTGACGTAGCTGACGATCTCGTTGCGCCGGGTCGAGGGCGCGATGAACTCGGGGCGCTCCTCGTAGAGGGCGAGCAGCTTGTCCTGGTACTCCGAGAGCTTGAAGAAGTAGTTCGACTCCTCGGTCCAGGTGACCGGGGTCTTGGTCTCGGTGGACTCGCGGGTGCCGTCGGCGAGGAGGGTGGTCTCGTCCTCGTTGTAGAAGGCCTCGTCGCGCACCGAGTACCAGCCGGAGTAGTTGCCGAGGTAGATGTCGCCGTTGGCGAGCATCCTCTCCCAGATAGCCACACATGCGGCCTGGTGGTCCTCGTCGGTCGTGCGGATGAAGCGGTCGAACGAGATGTCGAGGGCTTTGTCCATCGCCTCGAAGACATCGGAGTTGCGGGCCGCGAGTTCCTGTACCGGGATGCCTTCGGTGGCAGCGGTCTGCTGCATCTTCTGACCGTGCTCGTCGGTGCCGGTCATGAAGAACACGTCATAACCGTCGAGTCGCTTGAACCGGGCGATCGCGTCGGTGGAGATGTACTCGTACGCGTGGCCGATATGCGGCGCACCGTTGGGGTACGCGATGGCCGTCGTGACGTAGAAGGCGGGCGCCTCGGCGCCTTCGGCTGCACTCATGATGCCCATTACTGTAATCCGGGTGGCAAATACGAATCGTCCGGCTCCGCCAGTTCCGACGCCGCTCGCGCCCCTGATCGATGCCCACACCCACCTCGATGCCTGTGGCGCAACCGATGCCGCGTCGACCACGGCCATCGTGGATCGCGCCGCCTCGGCCGGTGTGGGGCACGTGGTGACCGTGGCCGACGATCTCGCGGCCGCGCAGTGGGCCGTGCGGGCGGCGCAGTGGGATCCGCGGGTGTACGCCGCTGTCGCGTTGCATCCCACCCGGGCCAACGCCCTCGACGACAAGGCGAAGGCCGAGCTCGAGCACCTCGCCGCCGACCCGCGCGTGGTCGCGGTCGGTGAGACCGGCCTCGACTACTACTGGCCGGGCAAGCTCGACGGCTGCGCCGACGTCGAAACCCAGATCGAGGGTTTCCGCTGGCACATCGACCTGGCCAAACGCGTGCGCAAACCGCTGATGATCCACAACCGCGACGCCGACCACGACCTGCTCACGGTGCTGCTCGACGAGGGCGCGCCGGACACGGTGATCTTCCACTGCTTCTCCTCCGACGCCACGATGGCCGAAGCCTGTGTGGCGGAGGGGTACGTGCTGAGCTTCTCCGGCACCGTGAGTTTCAAGAACGCGCACGAACTTCGAGAGGCCGCCAAGCTGGTGCCCGACGACCAGATCCTGGTGGAGACCGACGCGCCGTATCTGACGCCGCACCCGTATCGCGGTGCGCCGAACGAGTCGTACTGCTTGCCGTACACCGTCCGCGCGCTGGCCGAAGTGCGCGAACAGGACCCGCAGGCGCTGGCCGAGATCACCACCGCCAACGCGCGCAGGCTGTATCGGATTCGGTAGTCCGTTTCGTCTGTTCGGCAGGGGGCTGGACATTAAACGTGAGTCGGCTCACATTCGTGCGCTCACGTTGTTATCTACCAGCGCTGTCTATATCGAATTGTGATCTACGATCCCGCTGTTCGGGCGGCCTGGTGTTGTCTACCGCGCACCTCGTCGTTATCGTCCTGTAATCATGTCAGCTTTTGCGCGGATCAACTCGTCACGTTCACCGCTGCTGTTCGCAGCGGTGGCGGCCATGCTGCTGATTCTTCTCGTCGGCGCCTCGCTGGCGATCGTGAACCACAAGACGGTGGCGCTGGTCATCGACGGCGAACGGACCGAGCTCTCGACGATGTCGCGCGATGTGCGCGCCATTCTGGCCGACGCGGGCTACGAGATCGGCGAACACGACGAGGTGATTCCCGCGGCGGGCGCCAAGGTCGGCGACGGCGCCACGATCACTTTCAATCGTGGCCGCGAGATCACGGTCACCGTCGACGGTGTCGAGCGCATGGTGTGGACGACCGGCACCACCGCGGGCGACGCGCTCGCGTCGATGCAGATCCCGTCCGACACCCAGGTGTTGCCGTCCCGCGCCGAGAAGCTGCCCCTCGCCGGTGCGGCGCTGAGCGTGTACACCCCGCGCAATATCTCGCTGGTCGACGGTGGCGCCGCCCCGACCGATGTGCGCCTCGCCGCCGCGACCATCGGTGAATTCCTCGCTGCCGCAGGCGTTCCGCTGAAGGACGAGGACTTCACCGAGCCCGCCGCGACGACGCCGCTCGCCGAGGGCATGCGGGTCGTCGTCACGCGCCAGCACACCGAACAGCGCACCGAAACCCTTCCCCTCGATCCCGTCGAAACGGTGATCGAGGACGTGACCATGAACATGAGCCGCACCGTGGTCGAGAACCCGGGCATGCCCGGGCTGCACGAGGCGACGTTCGCGGTGCGGATGGTCAACGGTGCCGAAGCCTCACGCGTGCAGGTGAATTCGAATGTGATCACGCCCGCGCAGCCCAAGACGATTCGTAAGGGCGCCAAGCCGGGCACCGAGGTGCCGCCGGTGCGAGACGGCGCTGTGTGGGACGCGCTGGCCAAGTGTGAGTCGACGGGGAACTGGGCGATCAACACCGGCAACGGTTACTACGGCGGCATTCAGTTCGATCAGAGCACGTGGGAACGACAGGGCGGGTTGAAGTACGCGCCGCGCGCCGATCTGGCGAGTCGGGAAGAGCAGATCGCGATCGCCGAGGTGACTCGGGCGCGACAGGGCTGGGGCGCGTGGCCTGCTTGCACCGGACGGTTGGGCATCAGCTGATTTCGCAAGAACATGGGTAACTCCCCAGCCACCTCCCATCCGGTGCGCACCTGACGCAAGGCCGAGAACTAGCAATCGAGCTCCCGGACGGCACGCTGAATACCCCCGGAGAGGCGGAACTGCCGGTACAGTGCTCTCGTTTCGCCGAGTCTGCTGTGCTCGTGCGGCGGAGTCGGGTCGTTGAACGAGTCGACGGGTGGTTGGGATGTCTACGGTTTCGGCCTGGTGGCGTGCGATTGCCACGGTGGTGCTGTCGGCGGGGGTCGGGGTGTGCGCGCCGGTGACGGTGGCGCACGCGGACGCGCCGGGAACGGTGATCGCGGTTGTTCCGCAGGGTGACGGGTTCCATGGGATGTCGGGGGCCCAGGTCATCGACTACTGGACCCGGGGTGTGGGGGGTGTGCCGCAGCCCGCGAGTGGCGCGCTGTATCTGCCGACCGGCGTCGCGCCCGCGGGTGGTTGGCCGGTCGCTACCTACGACCACGGGACCACGGGACTCGGCGCGGGCTGTGGCGGGCAGTCGGATCCGGCGGGTGCGCCGTGGCCGCAATCGCAAGTGGGCCAGGACATTTTCCTGCGGCATCTGGTGTCGAAGGGGTTCGCTGTCGTCGCGCCGGATTATCTGGGTCTCGGCAGGTTCGACACCGGTCCGCATCCGTACCTCGGGATCGACACCGAGGCCACTGCCACGATCGATATGCTCCGGGCCGCGCATTCCGTGCGTGATGATCTGTCGCCGGTCTGGGTGGCGACGGGAATGTCGCAGGGTGGGCAGGCCGCGCTCGGCACCGCGCACCGGCAGGTGAGTTATGCGCCGGAGCTGGACTTCCGCGGCACCATCGCGATCGACCCGGAGTCGGACGTGGAGAAGGTGGCCACGCTGCTCGGGCCGGGGAACCCCGATCGCCTCAGCGGCGGAATCCTGGGGTTCTCGGCCAGCATCCTGGCCGGACTGCGAGCCGCTCGCCCGGACGCGCAGGTCGACAGCTACCTGAGCCCGCTCGGCCGCCAGGTCGTCGACGAGATCGGTGCCATGTGCTCCGACGCCATCGACGACCGGGTCGCCGATCTCACGCTGGGTGCGATGCTCAGCCGCTCGCTCGGAGACGAGCCGTTGCGCTCGGTGATGGCCGACTACATGACCGTCCCGACCAGTGGGTACGACGCGCCGATCCTGCTGCTGGTCAACGCCACCGACCGCACGGTGCCCTCGCCGCTCCACGCGGCGCTGGCCGCGCAGTTCACCGCGGGCGGGGTGAACTACACGCCGGTGGTCGGGACAGGCAGTCACTGCGAGCTGAATCCGGCGATGTGGGCCGCGATCGACGAGTTCTTGGGTCGGGTCGTCGCAGGTTAAGGGTTCTCTGTCATTCGGGGTCCCGACGGTCGTTGATCTGTACACTCGTCCAAAATCTTGATCGCCTGGTAGAGAGACCGAACTGTGCTGAAGAACCCGATCCGGGCGACCGTTGTCGCCGCGCTGGCCGCGAGCGCTGTCACGGCCGCCGGCTTCACCCCGGCAACGGCCGAGACCCCCGGTTCGCTCATCTCGGTGCAGGCCGAGCCCGCGGGCTGGCACGGGCTCGCCAGGGGCTCCTCGGTCGAATACTGGATGACCGACTCGGCGGGCGCCCAGCGCCCGGCCAGCGGCGCGATGTTCCTCCCCGAAGGCGAAGCCCCGGCCGGTGGTTGGCCGATCGTGGCCTATGCCCACGGCACGTCGGGCTCCGGCCCGGGGTGCGGCGGTCAGGCCGACCCGGAGCTCGCGCCGCTGCCGCTGCATCGCGCGTCCGAGGACCGGCTGATCAAGCGGTTCGTCGACCAGGGCTTCGCCGTGGTCACCCCCGACTACCTCGGCCTCGGCCGCTTCGACACCGGCCCGCACCCGTATCTGGAAGTGCGCAGCGAGGCGACCGCGACGATCGACCTGGTTCGCGCGGCCCGTGCCGCCAGCCCTGAACTGTCGCGGACCTGGACTGCGGCGGGCACCTCCCAGGGCGGTCACGCGGCGCTGAGCGCGGCGCACGTACAGGCCGAATACGCTCCCGAGCTGGACTTCCGCGGCACCGCCGCCATCGACGCCGCCTCCGATGTGGAGAAGATCCTGCCGTTGCTCGGGCCGGACATCCCGTCGGCGCCCGGGCTTTCGGGTACCACGTCGTTCGTCGTCAGCATCCTGGCCGGGCTGCGCGCCACGCACCCGGAACTCGATGTGGACTCCTATCTGACGGAGCGCGGCAAGGCGCTCGTCGACGACGCGGGCACCCAGTGTCTCGACGAGATTCTCGCCGCGACCAAGGGCGTGACCTCGGCCGATTTCCTGGCGCGCCCGCTCGCCCCGCTGCGTGAGCCGCTCGCGGCGTACATGATGCTGCCGACCAGCGGCTACGACGCCCCGATCCTGCTGACGATGAACGTCACCGACACGGTCGTACCGTCCCCACTGCACGCGGCGCTGGTCGCCCAGCTCGCGGCCAACGGCGTCGATCAGCAGGTGGTCACCGGCACCGGCCAGCACGGCTCGGTCTCGCCCGAGCAGCTCGCCGCCATCGACGGTTTCCTCGCCCGTGTCAACGCCGCCCCGACACAGCGCTGAGCTGCCTCATCGGCGAGGTTGGTAGGTTCTAGCGGTGTCCGAACCAGAGAATTCCGCTCGAGGTAGCCGTGCCGCATTGCTCGGTCCCGTCGAGGTCCGGACGCTGGCCGAACGTTTCGGCGTCCGACCCACCAAGCAACTCGGACAGAACTTCGTGCACGACGGCAATACCGTGCGTCGCATCGTGTCCGCGGCCGGTGTCGGTGCGGGCGACACCGTGCTCGAGGTCGGTCCCGGTCTCGGCTCGCTGACGTTGGCGCTGCTCGACGTGGTCGATCAGGTGGTCGCCGTCGAAATCGACCCCGTGCTGGCCAACTACCTGCCCGAAACCGTCGCCGATCGCGCACCCGGCTTGGTCGAGCGTCTGCGGGTGGTCGAGGCCGACGCGCTGCGGGTGCGCCCGGAGCAGTTGCCCGCCGTGCCGACCGCGCTGGTGGCGAATCTGCCGTACAACGTGGCCGTGCCCGTGCTGTTGCACCTGCTCGCGACGTTGCCGAGCATCATGGTGTCGCTGGTGATGGTCCAGGCCGAGGTGGCCGACCGGCTGGCCGCCGAGCCCGGTAATCGGGTGTACGGGGTGCCGAGCGTCAAGGCGGGTTTCTTCGGCAAGGTTCGTCGCGCGGGTCATGTGGGGACGCAGGTCTTCTGGCCGGTGCCGCGAGTCGAATCGGGACTGGTGCGCATCGACCGCTATGTCGAACCGCCGTGGCCGATGGACGAGGCGCATCGCCGCCGGGTGTTCGAGGTGATCGACGCGGCCTTCGCCCAGCGGCGGAAGACGTTGCGGGCAGCGCTGTCCGGGTGGGCAGGCTCGCCCGTCGAGGCAGAGCGCAGGCTCGTCGCCGCGGGCATCGATCCGACGGCACGGGGGGAGACCCTCGAAACCGCGGCGTTCGTCCGATTGGCGGCGACGACTTAGGTCCGCGAATCATGGTTTCTCGCAGGGGAACCCGCAGTACACCGTCCGTTCATCGACGCGGGTCGGGTGGTCCCTGTGAAAGCACTTGTGGATAACCGGTTTTCGCCGTGTCCGGAGTTGATCATGGTCGGCGGGTGGCGTTCCCGGTCGCACCCCGGAATTCGTGTCTCACCACGTCTGGGGACGGATGTGGATGACATTGTGGATGATTCGTCGGGCTGCGCGACAGGGGTGAACCGCCGGTGAACGGCTGGTCAGCCGTGCACCGGCGGCGCGGAAATCAGGCGCTGAGCGCGTAGCCCGCTTCGTCGACCGCGGCGGCCACCTCGGTATCGGCCAGTTCGCCCGCGCTGTCCACGCGAACGAGACCGCTGGCGAGGTCGACATCCACACTGGTGACGCCGTCGATCTTGCCGATCTCCTGCTTGACCGAGCTCGCGCAATGTCCGCAGGTCATCCCCGTGACGGTGTAAGTGGTGGTGGCCATGGCCGACTCCTTCGCTTCGAACATACGGTCCAGGGGTATGTCCCCGGCACGGACGAAGATACCCCCCATGGGTACCTTGCGCAACCCCTTGTTCGAGCGGCGGGTGTTCGGCGTGCGTACTAGTCGGCCGAACCTATTACGCTTGGTGATCGTGCTGTCAGTTGTGCCCAGCCCGGTCGTCGTGCGAGCTCCGTCGAAGGTGAACCTGCATCTCGGAGTCGCTGATCTGCGTCCGGATGGATACCACGACCTGACCACCGTCTTCCAGGCATTGTCCCTCGCCGACGACCTCCGCTTGGCCCCGTCGGCCTCGCTCGCCGTGCGGGTCACCGGCGAAGGCGCCGCCGAGGTGCCCACCGACCGCACCAACCTGGTCTGGAAGGCCGCGGTCCGCCTGGCGCACCTGGCAGGCCGTGCCCCGCTGGTCGAGATCGCCATCACCAAGGGCATCCCGGTGGCCGGTGGCATGGCGGGCGGTAGTGCCGACGCGGCCGCGACCCTGGTCGGGCTGAACGAGCTGTGGGACCTCGGGCTGACCCGCGACGAACTGTCCACGATCGCCGCCGAACTCGGCAGCGACGTCCCGTTCGCGCTGCACGGCGGCACCGCGCTTGGCACCGGTCGCGGCGAACGCCTACTTCCGGTGCTGTCGCGCAATACCTTTCACTGGGTCCTCGCGTTGGCCAAGGAGGGCCTGTCCACCCCTTCGGTCTTCCGTGAACTCGACCGCCTCCGCGCCGAAGGTGAGCCGCCGCGTCTCGGCGACCCCCAGAAACTCATGCAGGCACTGGCCGCGGGCGACCCGCACACCCTCGCGCCGCTGCTCGGCAACGACCTGCAGGCCGCGGCCCTCTCGCTGAAACCGGAGCTGCGCCGCACCCTGCGCGCGGGCGTCGGCGCGGGCGCGTTGGCCGGCCTGGTCTCGGGGTCGGGCCCCACCTGCGCCTTCCTCTGCGAATCCGAGGAAGTCGCGATCGGTGTCGCCGCCGAACTGGCGGGCGCGGGCGTGTGTCGCAGCGTGCGCACCGCGAGTGGACCGGTTTCGGGAGCGCGTGTGCTCGACAGTGAGACGCAGCCCAACCGCTGACGGACACGGCCGCCGCGGCAGGGGCCAGAGCGGCCGACGGCCGGTCCTCTATGATCACAGGCAACAGATCTTGTATGGACATGGGTAACTTCGCCGGGGACGGGCCCACTGATCCAGCAATCCAACGTAGGCCGCCGACGCACCGCCTCCCCGCGCCTGAGTCTGGCCAGAAGTCGCGGGGAGGCGGAACAGGCTACATCTATGTCCAACCTGATCAACCTGGAACAGGTCTCCAAGAGCTTCGGCGTCAAGCCGCTGCTGGATGACGTCTCCCTCGGAATTCACGCGGGGGAACGGATCGGGGTGGTGGGCCTCAACGGTGGCGGTAAGACCACGCTGCTCGAGGTCCTGACCGGACTGGAACCGCCCGACAAGGGCCGGGTGAGCCGGGTGGGTGGGCTGCGGATGGCCGTGGTCACCCAGCGTGGCGTGCTGCCGGAGGGCGCGAGCATCGGTTCGATCGTGTTCGCCGGGCTCTCCGATGATCTGTCCACCGTCGACATCGCCGACCATCAATGGGCCGCCGATTCGCGCGTGCGCTCGATCCTCGAGGGCATCGGCATCGCCGATCTCGGGCTCGACACTCTGGTCACCAACCTCTCCGGTGGCGAGCGCCGCCGCGTCGCGCTGGCCGCGGCGCTGGTGCGCGACCTGGACCTGCTGGTCCTCGACGAGCCGACCAACCACCTCGACATCGAGGGGGTGCAGTGGCTGGCCGAACACCTGGTCGCCCGTCGCACCGCACTCGTCGTCGTCACCCACGATCGCTGGTTCCTCGACACCGTCGCCAACCGCACCTGGGAGGTCGTCGGCGGCAAGGTGGAGGTCTACGAGGGCGGCTACGGCGACTGGATCTTCGCCCGCGCCGAACGCGCACGTCAGGCCGACGCCTCGGAATCGCGTCGCCAGAACCTGGCCCGCAAGGAACTGGCCTGGCTGCGCCGCGGCGCCAAGGCCCGCACCTCCAAGCCGCGCTACCGCGTCGAGGCTGCCGAAGCGCTGATCGCCGATGTGCCCGCGCCGCGCGACTCGGTCTCGCTGGCCGCGTTCGCGCGCAAGCGCCTGGGGCGCGTGGTGATCGAACTCGAAGACGTTGCGCTCGCCACCCCCGACGGTCGTGTGCTGGTCGACGACCTCACCTGGCGACTCGCGCCGGGCGAGCGGGTCGGTTTGGTCGGCGTCAACGGGTCGGGTAAGACCACGCTGTTGCGCGCGCTGGCCGGGGAGACCGAACCCGCCAAGGGCAAGCGGATCCAGGGCCAGACCGTGCAGATCGGCTGGTTGCGTCAGGAACTCGACGACCTGCCCACCGATATGCGGGTGCTCGAGGCCGTGCAGCAGGTCGCGCAGCGAATCATGCTCGGCGACAAGGAGATCTCGGCCGGCCAGCTCGCCGAACGGCTCGGGTTCACCCCGGCCCGCCAGCGCACCCCGGTCGGCGACCTCTCCGGTGGTGAACGCCGTCGCCTGCAACTGACCCGCATTCTGATGGCCGAACCGAACGTCCTGCTGCTCGACGAGCCGACCAACGACCTCGACATCGACACCCTGCAGCAGCTCGAAGACCTGCTCGACAACTGGGCGGGCACGCTGGTGGTCATCAGCCACGACCGCTACCTGGTCGAGCGCATCTGCGACTCCACCTGGGCCCTGTTCGGCGACGGCAAACTCACCAACCTGCCCGGTGGCATCGACTCCTACCTCGACAAGCGCGCCGCCATGGCGGGCAACGCCAAGCCGCTCACCGCGAAGACCGGTGGCACCTCGACGGATTCGTCCGACCGCCGCGCCGCCCGCAAGGAGCTGTCGAAGGTCGAACGCAGCATCGCCAAGCTCGACGAGCGCGAACAGAAACTCCACAAGGCGCTGGCCGACGCCGCGACGGATCCCGACAAGCTGATCAAGCTGGGAGCCGAACTCAAGGAAGTCGTCGCCGAAAAGGAAGCAGCAGAAGAACGCTGGATGGAACTGGCGGAGCTCGGCGAGAACTAGGTCGCGGTCTCGCGACCGTCGTTGATCACGACGGGTAAACAGGTCTGGACGAAGTCGGCGCCGAATTCGGTGAGCAGGATGCTGCGGTAGGTCACCTTCGTGCCGAAACCGGGGCGCCGCAACGCTTCCCGCACCTGCTCCTGGGCCTCGATGACCTGGTAGCGGTGCGGGTTGCCGACGGGGTCGCGGGTGTACTCGATGAGCCCGAGCCTGCGCAGGTTGGGCAGGTATTGCGGCACCCGGTTCGGAAACCGAAGGCCCGCATGCTCACCCAGCATGGTGAGTCCGCTGATCAACCGCTCGCCACCGAACGCCCGCTGACGGCCGGTGCGCACATCGATGGCCGGTTGCGGCCCGTCGACGTGCAGGAATCGCAGGATCCGTGCCTCGTCCGGCGTGATCTCGGCGAGGATGCCGGGATAGGCCGGATGGGTGTCGGGCAGTGCGGCATGTGTGCTGGCGGACAGGCGAAGCAGTTCGGCGCCCTGCTCGCGCAGGGTCGGCGCGCCGTCGTCACCGCGGTGGTCGGCGCCCGTCGGCAGGCCGAGCGCGTGCCGAAGCCGGTCGCGTACTGCGTTTTCCGCTTCGGCGAGCACCTCGTTGGGCGGGTTGCCCGCCATGCTGCCGCGCACCACCGTGACGGTCACCCCGAGCGCGGTGTCCAGGGTCCACAGCGTCATCCCCGAGGCAGCGGTCAACGCGACCCGTGCCACGCCGGTCGCGGCCCGCACAGTGCGCACCGGTGAGACAGGCAGCAGGCCACGCTTGTCGCCTGATGCCTCGAGCGGCGGTACCGGTCGTCGCACCATGTCGGTGGACGGGGTCCCGTCGTCTACATCCATGTCGTCGCTACTCCTGTTCCGAAGACCAGGATGTGAGCGTATCCGGCAAGCAGTCCCAGCACACCGCCATGGACGAAAAGTAACCATTCGTCCTGTTTGATCGCCGAGCGCAGCATGTCCACGAAGTCATGGGGCGAAAGTGCGGACATTTGCCGGGCGATGTAATCGTTGACCTGCCTGCTCTGCTGAGCGTTGAACGCCGGGTCGGCGAACGCCATCGGCGCGATCGTCATGGCCTGCGTGGTGAGAGTTGTTTGCAGCGTGTCGTACTCGCGGCTGCCGAGCATGAATTTCACCGCGGGCCGCGCGGGCCCGAGCGCACGGTCGGCGGCCGGGCGCAGGGTGTCCTCGAGCATCTGCAGGGTGCGGTCCGAGCGCGGGCCGTTGAGCAGTTCGTCGCCGATATTGGCCACGGTGACGACCTCGGTGGATACCAATGCGGCGTACCCCGCGGTGATTTCGGGCTGGCGCTTGATCAGCAGACCCTGCCGCCACGGGCACCACCACTTCGGCGTGGCGGGCGCGAAGATCATATTGATCCCGATCCAGTTCACCACCCAGCCGATGATGATCCCGCCGACCGGCAGCACGACCAGTGCCGAGAGCCCGGTGGTGTGCAGCACCAGCACCAGTAGCAGCCCGCAGGGCGCGCCGAAGTAGAAGCCGAAATTCTGCATGAACCGCAGCTCCTTGGCGCCGAGCACCTGGAACAGCTGGTTGAGCAATTGCGGCCGGGCCTGGAAGTAGCGGATCACCATCTGCTTCACGTCGAGCAGTTGGTCGATATTGGCGCCGAGCTCCATGGTGAGGTCGCGCAAGATCTCGGGCAGTTGCGAGCGCACCCGCTGATGAATCATCTCCCTGACCTGAACGGGCAGGTTGTACCAGAGCTGGGGGTGTTCGCGGCGCAGGATCACCTCGACGATGTCGCGGATCTGCGCGTCGGCCACCTCGGCCAGATGTTCGGCCAGCTTCTCCGGGTCGAGCTCGCGATAGAAGTCGGCGACGCTGCCCAGTTTGGACAGCCCCTTGTCGACCGCGATGCTGGCCATCTTGTCGGCGCGCGAGGGCACGATGCCCTGCCAGCCGATCCGGCCGTCATAGCTGAGCAGCGGCAATACCTGGATCCGCTTGGGCAGAAAAGGGAAGACCGCGCGCAAACCGGGCAGTCGGACTCCATGGAATTGAATCGGCTGGAACAGCATGAGAATGCCGGACCAGTTGGTTATGTAGCCGATAATTCCTGTGAAAAGAGGAATGGTCACAATTTCTAGCAGGAGTGTCGGGTGTAACCCGAACACACTCTCCAACACGACACGCCCTCCTGCCGATACCCGGTGACCACCGCCTCACCGAGAACCAAAATTTATCACCCCCGCGGCGAGGTGACCCTACTGTGAGTTGACGAACTGGGTCCATTCGTCGTGCGTCAGACCACAGGGTAGTGTCTGAGACATCAGTCACAGACCCTGTCCTGAATGCCGTACTCACCCTTGCAAGTCGGAACAATGACCACCACCACATTTGGTGACAGCCCACAAACTTGCGCACAGGGGGCGCGGTGGCAGGACTGTTCACATGGCGAGACTTCGGAGTAGGACGTGACAGACGACAGGACCGGACAGGACCTGGCCCGTGCCGGTACCCGCGCCGTCGAGCGCAGCTCGGATGTCGAGCAGCGACAGATCAGTAATGAGGCACGGTTGATCCGTGGCGTTTTCCGCGCCGCCGGATTGGCCGCCGGTACCGCCGTGCGCGGCAGCCAGTGGGCTGTGGGCACCACCTACGAGGTCACCAAGGAACTGGCGCAGGCGGCGCTGGACGGCGAATCCTCCGCCGATATCGCCGAGCGCACCGGCAATGCCCTGCGCTCCATCGCCCGCAGCGCACTCGGCGTCACCGAGGGGTCGGTGCGCGAGATCGTCAGCTATGTGCCGACGCCCAACGGGGCATCGCAGCAGGCCATCACGGTCGGCCCGTACCTGCAGTCGGCCACCACCGATGACCTGCGGCGGCGCGGCGACGCGTTGCTGGCCCGCTCGGCCGACGTGTACTTCACCGAGGACGTGCACCCGGCCTACGACCGCATCCTCGACGAGGTCGCTCCCGACGAGGCCCGCATCCTGCGGTTCATGGCCCTCAACGGTCCGCAACCTTCCGTCGACGTGCGTACCAACCGACCGCTCGGCATCGGCTCCGAGCTGGTGCAGGGCGATCTGACCTCGGTCCCCGAGCAGGCGGGCGTGCGCTACCCGGACCGCTCACGGTCCTACCTGATCAACCTCAACCGACTCGGTCTCACGCTCACCTCCGACGATCCGGTCGTGCTGAGCCGGTACATGGTGCTGGAAGTGCAGCCTGTCGTGGAGCAGGCGCTCAAGAAGGCGGGCCGTGCGCCCAAGATCGTGCGCAAGAGCCTTCGCCTCTCGGAATTCGGTGAGGATTTCTGCCGCACCTGCTTCACCATCGGGTAGCCCAGACAGCCGGGACGGCAGGCGCCGGAGGTCACACTCCGGTGTCAGCAGTGATAGCGATCTGATACAGAACGCGCGGCGAGCCGTTTCCGGTGGGATCGTGGAGAGATGGAGCAGGGTCCGGAATCTCCGAACGTGCACGTCGACGAACCTGTCGCGGCCGCGTGGACAGGCCCTACGCCGTTACTGCCCGGAGATGACACGCCGTTGGTCGCCGGGTCGAACTCGGGGGAGGCATGGATGGCGTCAGAGCAGCTGGACGACGAACAGCCCGTACCGATCGAGCGCCCGCCGGATCACCCCGACGACCTCATCGCGATCAGCAGGCTGAAGTACCGCTACCTGCGCAGCCTCGACACCAAGTCGTGGGACGAGTTCGCCGACACGATGATCCCCGAGGCCACCGCCACCTACAGCGAATACCTCCAGTTCGAGTCACGCGAGGCCTTCCTGGCCTTCCTGCGCAACACCCTGGGGCCGCACGTGATCACCGAGCACCGCTGCGACCACCCCGAGGTCGATGTCGACGGTGACACCGCCAGCGGTACCTGGTACCTGGCCGACACCGTGATCATCCCCGAACACAACATGTGCCTGCGCGGCGCCGCGTTCTACACCGACAGCTATGTGCGCTGCGACGACGGACATTGGCGTATCTCGCACACCGGATACGAGCGCACCTACGAGGTGGTGCTCTCGCTCAGCGACCTGCCGAGCCTGCGTGTCACCGCGAGTCGCTGGGGAATGATCGCGCAGGAGAACCACATCTCCTCGGTGGAACGCAATCCGGGACCGGCCGCGTAGCGGCCGACCCAGACAGCCCTAGTCCGCGGTCGCGACCAACGGTTCCAGCGTGAGCTTCGGGTGTTCCTTCTCGATGTACTGCAGCCGCCACTTGTCGCTGAACAGCGCCAGGATCACGCCGTCGGTGCGGGTGAACACCTCGACGCCGCGCTGGCGATCCAACTCGGGCGCCGACTCGGCGTCGGTGCGCCGGGCCAGGGTGAAGGGGAGGAAGTCCAGCTGGGTCTCGACGTTGAACTCGCCCTGCATCCGGGCGGTGACGACCTCGAACTGCATCGGACCGACCGCGGCCAGTACCGGGGTGGCGTCACCGCGGGCATCGTTGCGCAGCACCTGCACCACGCCCTCGGAATCGAGCTGGTCGATGGCCTTGCGGAACTGCTTGTACTTGCCGGCGCTCTGCGCGCGTAGCGTCGCGAAATGCTCGGGCGCGAAGCTCGGGATCGGCGGGTACTCCACCTTCTTCTCGACGAACAGCGTGTGGCCCGGTGCGAGCGCGGTGGCGTTGACCAGGCCGACCACATCGCCGGGATAGGCGGTGTCGACCGTGGTGCGCTCGCGGCCGAAGACCGTCAGCGCGTACTTGGTGGCGAACGGGCGACCGGTCTGCGCGTGAGTCACCACCATGCCGCGTTCGAACTCCCCGGACACGATCCGCATGAACGCCAGCCGGTCGCGGTGGGCGGTATCCATCCCCGCCTGCACCTTGAACACCACCGCGCTGAACGGGTCACCGGTCGTGCGTTCCTTGCCCGTCACATCGGCGCGCGAGCCGGGCGCGGGCGCCAGTTCCACCAGCGTCTCCAGCAGTTGGCGCACACCGAAATTCAGCATGGCCGAGGCGTAGATCACCGGCGAGGTCTGGCCTGCCAGGAACATCTCCTGATCGTGGTCCTGTCCGGTCGCCGAGAGCAGTTCGCTCTCCTCGGCCGCGGTCGTCCACGCCTCGCCCTCGCGCGCTTCGGCCTCGGTGGAATTCAGGTATTCCTCGGGGGCGATGGTCGCGCCACCGGCGGTACGGGTGAAGTGGATGTACTCGCTCGGCTCGCCCTCGGGCCCACGGCGCAGCAGGCCACGGAAATCGCCCGCGATGCCGACCGGCAGGAACAGGGGAGTGGGCGTGAGGCCGATCCGCTCGCTGATCTCGTCGAGCAATTCCAGCGGGGCCTGACCCGGTCGGTCCCATTTGTTGATGACGGTGATCACCGGGATGCCGCGGTGGCGACACACCTGGAACAGCTTGAGCGTCTGCGGTTCCAGGCCCTTGGCCGCGTCGATCAGCATCACCGCGGCGTCGACGGCCGTGAGCACCCGGTAGGTGTCCTCGGAGAAATCGGAGTGGCCGGGGGTGTCGACCAGGTTGATCACATTGTCGATATCGGACCCGGCGGCCCGGTAGTTGAACTGCAGCGCGGTCGAACTCACGGAGATACCGCGCGCCTTCTCCATCTCCATCCAGTCCGACACCGTCGACTTGCGACCGGCCTTACCGTGGATCGCGCCCGCCTCGGAAATCATCCGCGCGTGCAGCGCCAGTGCTTCGGTGAGCGTCGACTTACCCGCGTCTGGGTGCGAGATCACGGCGAACGTGCGCCGGCGGGCCACCTCGGCGGGCAACCCGCGTGGGGTGGGGGCGACGTTCTCTCCGGACTCGGACAAAGGGGAGCCTTTCGGTGGGGGCAGCCTTTCCAGGGTACGAGGGGCTGAAGGGGTGGTCACAGGGGGGATCAATTGTTCGGTAGTCCCAGGAGGTTTGACGCTGTGTTTTTTGGAGCGCTGGCGCGCTCGAGTCGCGGCCCCTGGGGGCCGCCGGTTAGCCACCGGGGCTTGCTCCTTCGTCGCGTACGCCCCGGCGGCTAACCGGCGACCCGGCCGCGACCGGCCACTTTGTGGCCGCTGCTCCCTAGGGGTCGCAGGTGCGGGGTTCGGAGTGCGGTCATGGCGGTTTTAGATCGCGGATTGCTATGCGGTATGGTTGGCGGGTTGTCTCGGCGAGGGTGAGTGCCCGTTTGGTGCGCACACCGTGATCGACGCGGCTCGGCTGAGTTTGTTTGGGCCGTCCTCGTTCGTTCTTTCGTCCGACGAGTAGACCTTGACCCCGGAGTTGGGTCACCCATGACCAGCCGTAGGAGCGCATTCAGTATGTCCGACGCCAATCTGATCGAAGCCGCCGTCCGCACCGAATTCGGTAAGGGCGCCGCTCGCCGTACCCGTCGCGACGGCAACGTGCCCGCCGTGCTGTACGGCCACCACGCCGAGCCGCAGCACCTGTCGCTGAACGCCAAGGCGTTCGCCGCGATCCTGCGTCTGCACGGCACCAACGCCATCCTGAACCTGCAGATCGACGGCCAGCCGCAGCTGGCGATGACCAAGTCGGTCGTCGTCCACCCGATCCGTCGCTACATCGAGCACGCCGACCTGCTGATCGTCAAGCGTGGCGAGCGCGTCACCACCGACGTCAACGTCGTGGTCGTCGGCGATGCCGTCTCCGGCGCCCTGATCACCCAGGAGCTCAACACCCTGTCGATCGAGGCCGACGCCATGAACCTGCCCGAGACCATCGAGGTCTCGGTCGACGGCATCGCGCCCGGCACCCAGATCCTGGCCGGCACCATCGCGCTGCCCGAGGGCGTCACCCTGGCCGGTGACCCGGAAGCGCTGATCGTCAACGTGATCGAGGCGCCGTCCGCCTCGCAGATGGACGACGAGGGTGAAGCCGCCGCCGAGACCGAGACCGCGGAGACCGCTCCCGAGTCCGAGTAAGACCGCGCACTACGATTCGGGCAATGACCGAATCTTCCGGGCCCGCGCTCGTAGTCGGACTGGGTAACCCCGGCCCCGAATACGAGCGCACCCGCCACAATGTGGGCTTCCTGGTCGCCGATGTGCTCGCCGAGCGCATCGGCGGCCGTTTTGCCGTGCACAAGAAGTCCGGTGCCGACCTGCTCCAGGCGCGACTGGACGGACGCCAGATCCTCCTCGCGAAGCCGCGCACCTTCATGAACCTGTCCGGTCGGCCGGTCGCCGCGCTGGCTAAGTTCTTCTCGGTGCCGGTGGACCAGGTGATCGTGGTCCACGACGAACTGGATCTGCCGTTCGGGACGCTCAAGCTCAAGCAGGGCGGCGGCGAAGGTGGACACAACGGATTGCGGTCGATCTCGCAGGCGTTGACCACCAAGGAGTACCTGCGGACCAGGATCGGGATCGGACGTCCGCCCGGTCGGCAGGATCCGGCCGATTACGTGCTCAAGCCCTTCGCCGCGCCGGAGCGCAAAGAGGTTCCGGTGATCGTGGAGCAGGCCGCCGACGCGGTGGAGCTGTTGTTGAAGGTCGGGCTGGAAGCGGCCCAGAACAACCTGCACTGAATTATCGGAGCGCTGGCGCGCTCGAGTCGCGGCCCCGAGGGGCCGCCGGTTAGCCACCGGGGCTTGCTCCTTCGTCGCGTACGCCCCGGTGGCTAACCGGCGACCCGGCCGCGACCGGCCACTTCGTGGCCGCCGCTCCCTAGGGGTCGCGGGTGGGGGCTGGGAGTGCTGTCATGGCGGATCTAGGTTGGGCTACCGCAAATGCACCGCGGTGTCGGCGCGGCGGAGTTTGCCCGAGGAGGTCTTCGGGAGGGCTCCCGGTCCGAGGACGGCTACCGTGCGGGGGCGCGCGCCCACCTCGGCGAAGACCTCGTGGACGATCTCCCGCTCGATGCGCTTCACCTCGTCGGGGTCCTGGTAGTCGTTGGATTCGACCACCACCGCGAAGCTTTCGCGTTTCTCACCGGCGTCCAGACGCACCGCTACCGCGTTGCCGGGGCGGACTCCCGATACCCGCAGGGCGGCTCGTTCGATGTCGGTGGGGTAGATATTGCGGCCGCCCATGATGATGACGTCCTTCATGCGTCCGCACACCACCATCAGGCCGTCTTCGGTGAAGTAGCCGATGTCGCCGGTGTCGAGCCAGCCGTCGGCGTCCTGGGCGGGGCGGAAGCCGTCGACGGTGACATAGCCCGAAGTGACCGCGGGGCCGCGCAATTCGATGACGCCGACCGAGCGAACCGGCAGCGGCTGCCGTTCGGCGTCGACGACGCGGCCCTCCAGGTCGTCGACCAGGTGCCCCAGCGTCGGCAGCCTGCGCGGGGTGCCGTGGTGGCCGTCCTCGGCGACCGGCACCGCCTTGCCGACGGCTTCGAGCAGGTCGGCGTCGATCACGTCGAGCACCTGCCCGTAGCCGGGGTCGGGGATCGATACGGCCAGGGTGGTCTCGGCCATGCCGTAGACCGGCGTGAGCGCCATCGGGTTGAGCCCGAACTGTTGTCCCGCCGCCGCGAGGGCGGTCATGGTGTCGGGGTCGACCGGTTCGGCGCCGTTCCACATGTAGCGCACGCTCGACAGATCCATCGTGCCCGGCTCGGCCTGCCGCAGTCGCCGTGCCAGCAGGGAGTACGCGAAATTCGGTGCGGCGGTGACGGTGCCGCGATACTTGTCGATCAGCTCGGCCCACAGCAGCGGCCTGGCCAGGAAGTCCAGCGGTGTCACGCACACCACCTCGGCGCCGAATTGCATGGGCACGCTGAGGAAGCCCACCATGCCCATGTCGTGGAACAGCGGCAGCCAGCTGATCATCACGTCGTCGTCGGTCTGGAACTTGACCCGGTTGAACATCGCGTACGCGTTGACGTAGAAGTTGCCGTGGGTTATTCGCACCGCTTTGGGCGATCCGGTCGACCCGGAGGTCAACTGTTGCAGGGCGATATCGCTCTCCGAGGTGGGCACCGGATCGGCATCCGGGCCACCGTGCAGGTCTTCGATCCGCACCACAGCGATCCCGCGTTCCCGCAACACCGGTTCGGCGGCATCGAACGGGGCGCCGAGAACCACGGCCTTCGCGTCGATCATGCGCAGCACCGTTTCGGTGTCGCGCACCCAGACCTCCAGGTCGGTGCGCGGCGTCGGCTGGTGCAACATCGTGATCGACGCGCCGCGCATCCAGATGGCCTGGCAGGCAGGCGCGATGTCGACGGGCAGACCGGCCAGCACGCCGACAGCGTCGCCGTGCCCGATCCCGGCGGCCGCGAGACCACCCGCCATTCGCCGTGCCTGCCTATGGATTTCCCCCCAGGTCTGCCGCAGTGGTGCCTCCGGCTCTCCGGTGACCAGTCCCTTCGGGCTGGTCAGCGCTGTGCCAAACATTTCGTCGGTGAACCTGCTCAACGTCGGTCTCCCTTTACGCCAACGATCGGTTACGGCCGTGCTTTGCACTCCCAACAAGAAATCCCGCCCCGCCCCGCGGGTGTTAACCCGGGCTGACACCCCAGCACCCCTGCTGTTGCGCCCTAGCCAGCGAAGGTGGCTGCGTAGCGGTTTACATATGGTCTACCCGATAACGTGGCAATTTCCCGCATCAGCAGGTCTGTTGCCGCTCTGACCTGGGCGTGATGAACTGCTGCGGGATAGTGCCTCGCGGGGTGGACGGTGATGCGTACCTTGGTGAAACGCAACAGTTTCCGACCGCGAGGATTCATGCGATCGGTACCGTCCAGGACCACGGGCACCACTGGCGCCCCGGTGGCCATGGCAACGCGCAGCGCCCCGGTGCGACCACGATAGACCCTGCCATCCCGTGACCGTGTGCCCTCCGGGTGAATTGCCCAGGCGCCGCCGCCGTCGAGGATCGCGGTGGCCGCCGCGAGCGCGCCTGCGGCCGCGTCGCCGCCGGTTCGGTCCACCGGTACCTGGCCCGCGGCCGAGAAGAACCAGCGCTTGCATCGCCCCCGCAGCCCCGTGCCGGTGAAGTACTCCTGCTTCGCGAGGAAGGTGAGTGGCCGGGGGATCACCAGGGCCAGGTAGAGCGAGTCGATGAAGGCCAGGTGATTGGCCGCGATGATCACCGGGCCGGTGCGGGGAATGTGTTCGAGTCCTTCGACGCGCGGGCGCCCGAGCAGGCGCAGCGCCGGGCCGATGAGGACGTATTTGCACAACAGGTACCACATGGGCAGCCCTTCGGTAGACAGTGTCTACCGAAGACTAGTAGACACTGTCTACGTATGCGACGGCGAACGCCGCCGAGCTGGTGTGCAGAATTGCCGGTATGCCTGAATCGTTGCGCGAGCGCCTGATCGACGTCGGCGTCGATCTGCTCGAGACCGACGGCGTCGGCGCACTCGGGCTGCGCGCGATCGCGCGGGCCGCCGGCGTCTCGCACGGCGCGCCGCGGCGGTGGTTTCCCACCCACGCGGCCCTGCTCGCGGCGATCGCGGCCCGCGGATTCGGGGAGCTGATCGAGCGGTTCGCGGTCCTCGCCACGATCGATGACCCGCGCGAACGATTGCGTCGGATGGCGGTCGACTACGTGGATTTCGCGGTGTCGCGGCCCGAGATGTTCACGCTGATGTTTCGCCACGATCTGTTGGAGGGTTCGGGCGAGAACCTGCGGGCGACGACGCAGCCGCTGTACGGGCAGGTGGTCGAATTGGTCGCGGCGGTGGCGGCTGAGTCGGCGCCGCAGCGCGCACTGGCCCTGTGGACCAATGTGCACGGTCTGGCGACGATCGCCGTCAACCGGACGCTGGAAATCGTTGCCCCCGATCAGGACCCGCGGGTGCTCGTGGACCGGATCGTCCGCGAGCACCTCGCGAGGCTCAGCGGCTGAGGTCGGCCAGCGTCGTGACGAAGCGGTCGAGATCCTCCGGGCTCACGAAGCAGTGCGGAGAGGCCCGCAGGACGGCGGGCAGGGTGCGCTCCGACATGTCGAGAAGGGTGGAGCCCGCGCGGCTGACGGTAACGGTGATCGCGCGCTCGGCCAGGCGGTCGCGCAGTTGGTCGGGGTCGTGGCCGTCGACGGTGAACGACACGATGCCGCTGTGCTCGGTACCCAGGTCGCGCACGGTCACGCCAGGCAGCTCGGGCAGCGTCTTGCGCAGGTACTCGGCGCGGTTCGCGACGGCCGTGTAGACCTCGTCGGGGCCTTGTTCGAGCAGGTAGTCGACGGCCGCGCCGAGGCCGAGACGGGCGGCTACGCCGCATTCCCAGAACTCGAAACGGGACGCGTCGTCGGCGAGGCGATACTCGCCGGGGCTCACCCACTCGGCGCTGTGCAGGTCGAGGCGGGCCGGTTCCATCGTCCGCGCCAATTCGGCACGGACATAGAGGAACCCGGTGCCGCGGGGGCCGCGCAGCCATTTGCGGCCGGTGCTCGACATGGCGTCGACCCCGAGTTCGGTGACGTCGATGGGCAGCTGGCCGGTCGACTGGCAGGCGTCGAGCAGTACCAGCGCACCGGCTTCGTGGGCGATCCTGGTGGCCTCGGCGACCGGGTTCACGAGGCCGCCGTTGGTCGGTGCGTGCTGGAGCGACACCAGTCGCACGCGCTCGTCGAGCATGTCGGCGAGCGCGTCGGTGTCGAGGCGTCCGGTGTCGTCGCTGGGAATACGCTCGACCACGGCCCCGGTGCGCTTCGCGCGCTGTAGCGCGGCGATCGCGTTGCTGGCGTAGTCGGCGCCGGAGATCAGGATGCGGTCGCCGGGTTTCAGGGGCACCGAGTAGGCGAAATCGGCCCATGACCGGGACGCGCTGTCGCTGAGGGCGAGGGTGTCGGGGGTGGCGCCGATGAGGGTGGCGATCGAGGTCTTCACCTTGGCGAGGTCGTCGAGGCGTTCGTTAGCCGCGCGGTAGCCACCGATCTCGGCTTCGCGGTGTAAATGGGCGATCATCGTGTCGATGACGATCTTCGGCGGCAGAGACGATCCAGCGCTGTCGAGGAAGACCTGACCGGTGGAAAGTCCTGAGGTGGCGGCTCTGATCGCGGCGAGGTCAAGCATGGTGACGACGATAGCGCCCTGAGTCGTTGGCCTTTTCGACACTTTCCCTGTCGGTGGTTCTCGCTACTCTGGAATGAGCGAAACGCAGGTTCCCCGGCAGCACGCAGCACGTGGAGGTTGGTATGGCGGTCACTCTGGAACGCTCATCGTGGCCCGATTACGCCCCCGACCAGGGCGAAATGTCGTCCAGGGTGGCTGCGGAGGCCTATGTCGGCGGCGTGTGTTTCAAGCTCGGACCACCTGCGCTGATCGGCGCCGAACTGGAGTGGCTCACCGCGGGGCCCACCGGTTCACGCCCCTCGCTCGACCAGCTGGCAGCGGCCCTCGGGCCGCACGCACCGACCTCCATCGCCCCGGCCTCGGCCGCCGTTCCCCTGCCAGGGGGGAGCCTGGTCACCCTCGAACCCGGTGGTCAGATCGAACTTTCCAGCGCACCGTTCGCCGATCCGGCAGCGCTGACGCAGTATCTGCGCGCTGACGCGGCCCGTTTGCGGGACCTGCTCGCCGCCCGAGAGATCAGCATCTTCGCCGCCGCCGCCGATGCGGGCCGTCCCGCCGAGCGCCTGCTCCGACTACCCCGCTACGCGGCGATGGAACGTCGTTTCGACGGCGTCGGCCCCTTCGGCACGCTGATGATGTGCAATACCGCCGCCACCCAGGTCAGTGTGGACGCGGGCGCCGATCCCGCCGAGATACGGGCCCGCTGGACCGCCCTCTACGCGCTCGGCCCCACCCTGATCGCCGCCTTCGCCTGCTCACCGCGCCTGCACGGCGTCCCGCCGGGCGACTGGGCCTCCCAGCGCATGCGTACCTGGTTACGCCTCGACCCGTCCCGTGCCAGACCCCCGGTGGCCGACTGGGCCGACCCGATCACCTCCTACGCGCACTGGGCCCTCGACGTGCCACTGCTGTGCGTGCGCTGTGCCGATGAGGACGCCGATTGGTTCCCGCCGCCCGGCGCCACCTTCGCCGACTGGCTGTCGGGCGCCCTCGACGACGAAGTCGGCCGCCGCCCCACCCGCGCCGACCTGGACTACCACCTGACCACGCTGTTTCCCCCGGTCCGACCGTCCGGTCACCTCGAGGTGCGCTACCTCGACACCCAACCCGGCGAAGCGTGGACCACCCCGATCCACCTGTTCGATGCCCTGCTGTCGACCCCCGCCGTCGTCGCCGAGGCGACCGCTCTCGCCGCGCCCACCGCGGGGGAGTGGTTGACGTCGGCCCGCTGCGGATTGCTCGAGCCGCAATTGCGCCGCGCGGCGGTGGATGTGTTCGACCTGGCCGCCGCCCATGCGCGAACCCCTGAGGCCGCGGCGGAATTGGCAGCCTCGGCCCGCCGATGTAGGTCCGGTCGCAGTCCGCTCGCCGAGGTCGACTCCTCGCGCAACGGCTCGTCGCGATGACCTCACGGCTGATCGTCCATCGCGGGCGAGCCGCTGTCCTTCTGTCCGAAGTCGTTGTCGACCAGTCTGTTTCGGAGCTCTCGTGAGTCTTTCTGTCCCCGCCGACCACAGTGACCGCGACCGCACGCGCGCCCGGATCGCCGAGGTCCTCTCTCGTGCTCGCCGCCGCACCGCCACGCTCACCGACAGCCTGGACGAGGCCGATCTCGTCGCGCAGCATTCGCCCCTGATGTCGCCGCTGGTCTGGGATCTGGCACATATCGGGAACCAGGAAGAGCTGTGGCTGGTGCGCGATGTCGGTGGGCGCGAGGCGGTGCGCGCTGATATCGATGAAATCTACGACGCGTTCAAGCACGCCAGGGTCAATCGTCCGGCGCTGCCGCTGTTGGATCCCGAGCAGGCGCGCGGTTACGTCGGCTCGGTGCGCGAAAAGGTCCTCGATGTCCTCGATTCCAGCGATCTGGCCGGTACTGCGCTGGTGGACAACGGTTTCGTCTTCGGCATGATCGCCCAGCACGAACAGCAGCACGACGAGACCATGCTGGCCACCCACCAATTGCGGATCGGCGCGCCGGTGCTCTCGGCCCCGCCCGCGCCGGTCGCGCGGGTTCGGGTCGGCGGCGAGATCGTCATTCCCGCAGGCGAATTCCTGATGGGTACGTCGGCCGATCCGTGGGCGCTGGACAACGAACGCCCAGCCCATCCGGTGCAGGTCGACGGCTTCGCGATCGATGTCGCACCGGTGACCAACGGGCAGTTCCTCGCCTTCATCGACGACGGCGGCTACGACCGGGCCGAGCTGTGGTCGGAGCGCGGCTGGGCGCACCGCCAGGAGGCGGGCTTGGTCGCGCCGCAGTTCTGGGAGCGCGACGGTGACGGATGGACGCGCACAGCGTTCGGCGTCCGCACCCCGCTGCGGCTCGACCAGCCGGTCGTGCACGTGTGCTGGTTCGAAGCCGAGGCCTTCGCTCGCTGGGCCGGAAAGCGACTGCCCACCGAGGCCGAGTGGGAGAAGGCGGCGCGCTTCGATCCGGAAACCGGAGCGTCGCGGCGCTACCCGTGGGGTGAGGACCAACCGGACGCCGACCTGGCCAACCTCGGCCAGCAACACCTCGAACCCGCCGAGGTCGGCGCCTACCCGGCCGGCGCGTCGGCCACCGGCGTGCACCAGCTCATCGGCGATGTCTGGGAATGGTGCTCTTCGGGTTTCGAGGCCTACCCCGGCTTCCGCGCGTTCCCCTACCGCGAGTACTCCGAGGTCTTCTTCGGCGGCGACTACCGCATCCTGCGCGGCGGCTCCTTCGGTACCGACGAGGTCGCCTGCCGCGCCACCTTCCGCAACTGGGACCACCCGATCCGCCGACAGATCTTCGCCGGTTTCCGCCTCGCCAGAGACCTGCGCGAGGACGAACGCTGATGTGTAGACACCTCGGTTACGTCGGCCCGCCGGTGGGCGTTGGCGAGCTGGTGATGCGCGGCCCGCACTCGCTGTTCGCCCAGTCCTGGGCCCCTGCCGACATGCGCGCGGGCGGCACCATCAACGCCGACGGCTTCGGCGTCGCCTGGTGGCGCCGAGCCGATATCGGCTTCGAAGCCGCCCGTGACGCCGTTACCCGCTACCGCAACCAGGCCCCGATCTGGACCGATCCCGCTGTCGCCGAAGTCCTCGGCCAACTCGAATCCCGCTCGGTGATCGCCGCTGTCCGCTCGGCCACCGTCGGCATGCCGGTGGAGCGTTCCGCCTGCGCCCCCTTCACCGACGAACACTGGGCCTTCAGTCACAACGGCGTCATCCCCGACTGGCGAACAACCCTCGTGGCCGTACTCGCCGACATCGACGAAGTATTCGCCACCGCGGCGCCCGCCGTTGTAGCTCGACCCGGTTCCCCCGCAACACCATTCAGCTCGCCCGCAGTGCTGCTCCGAGCTGAGGCGTTCACCGACTCCGCCGCACTATGGGTGCTGCTGCGAGGTCTGCTCCGGGCGATCACCCCGGAGGGGCCGATCACCTCTCCGGCTGAGGCCGTGCAACTGCTGGTCGCGCTCATCCTGCGCCATCAGCCGACAGCTCGGCTGAACCTGTTGCTCGGCAACGGCGCCGCGCTGTGGGCCACCACCTGCTGGCATTCCCTGTCGGTGCTCGTCGCCGACGACCACACCGTGTTGTCCTCCGAACCCTACGACGCCGACCCGCGCTGGCAATCCGTCACCGACCGCCAGTTGGTCGTCGCCACGCCCGGCCACTGCACCATCACCGCTCTCGAACTCCCCGCCACCGAAAGGGTCCGTTCATGACCGCGCCGCTGCTGGACATCCACCTCACCGACGACGATCTCACCGCGGCCTTGCGCACCGACGCCCGCACCGGTCTGACCGCCGATCCGAAGTCCCTGCCGCCCAAGTGGTTCTACGACGCACGCGGCAGCGAACTCTTCGAGCAGATCACCGGACTTCCCGAGTACTACCCGACCCGCACCGAGCGAGCCCTCCTCGAGCGGGTCGTCGGCGAGATCGCCGCGGCGGCCAACGCCGAGGTGCTGGTGGAGCTCGGCTCCGGCTCGGCCGCCAAGACCCGTCTGCTGCTGGACGCCCTCACCGCTGAAGGCTCACTGAAAACCTACGTTCCGCAGGACGTCTCGGCCTCGGCGCTGCGCGGTGCGGCCGCCGAGATCGCGACCGAGTACCCGAACCTGTCCGTGCACGGAGTGGTCAGCGACTTCACCGACACCCTGCACAACCTGCCCCGGGGCGGTCGCCGCATGATCGCCTTCCTCGGCGGCACCATCGGCAACCTGGTCCCCGCCGAGCGCGCCGAATTCCTGGCAGGCATCAACGAGGTCCTCGAACCCGGCGAACTGCTCCTGCTCGGCGCCGGCCTAGTCATCGACCCCGCGATCCTGGTCCCCGCTTACGACGACGCCGCGGGCGTCACCGCGGAATTCAATCGCAATGTCCTGCACGTCCTCAACAACCGGCTCGATGCCGACTTCGTCCCGGAGAAATTCGAACACGTCGCCATCTGGGACGCCGAGAACGAATGGATCGAAATGCGCCTGCGCGCTACGGAAGCGATGAAAGCCACCGTCGCCGGACTCGACCTGACCGTCGATTTCGCGGCAGGCGAGGAAATGCGGACCGAGATCTCCGCCAAATTCCGCCCCGAATCCCTCGCCGCCGAACTCGATAAAGCCGGCTTCACCCCCACTCACACCTGGACCGACCCCGACGACCGGTTCATCCTGGCCCTGGCCGAACGCCGCTGATCAGGGGGTCGGCGGCTCTTCCGACCGAAAGGACCCGCGCAGTAAGATCAACATGTGACCCAGGTCTCACGCGTGTAGTGGGCCACGTCGCCGAGCAAAGGAGCTCACATGTCGGATCGACCTGGTCAGCAGCCTCCTGGATCGTCGCCGGACCCGCACAATCAGCAGCCTTCCGGTGAACAGCCATCGGGTTCTCCGCCGTCGGGCGACCAGCCGCCCGGCTATGAGCCGTCCGGGCAGCAGCCTTACGGACAACAGCCGTATGAGCAGCAGCCGTACGGGCAGCAGCCGTACGGACAACAGCCTTACGGACAACAGCCGTATGAGCAGCAGCCGTACGGACAACAGCCTTACGGACAACAGCCGTATGGACAGCAGCCCTACGGACAGCCACAAGGTTGGAACCAGCAGGGTGGCCCGCCGTACCAGCAGGGCGGCTATCCGCAAGGTGGCTACCCGCCGCCCAAGAAGCGCAAGGTCTGGCCATGGGTTCTCGGTGGGGTCCTACTGGTGTTCCTGGTCGGACTCGGCTCGTGCATCGCCATTGTCGCGACGACGGTGAACGAGGTCGACAACGAGATCAATCGCGCCGTGAACGTGACGTATCAGGTCGACGGAACCGGCCAGGCCAGTTCGATCACCTACTCCGGTCGCAATATGGACATCGCGCAGGACACCGACGCCGCTCTGCCCTGGACGAAGGAGGTCAGCATCGACGGGATCTTCAAAACCGTCACCCTCACCGCCTCGGCCGACGCCGACGGTGGCGATGTCACCTGCAGGATCCTCGTCGGCGACGAGGTGCTCGCCGAGCAAACGGCCAGCGGGCCGTATGCCAGCGTGTCGTGCACCGGCGACGCGGGGAGTTAGAGGTCGAGTTCGTCGGCGAGGTATTCGCCGCTGGTGAGGTTCTCGTCGCCCTCTAGGGCCTTTTCGGTGCCTTCCTCGCCGTTGACGGCGTCGTCGTCGAAGAGGTCGCCATCGACTTTGTCGTCGCCGCGTACTCCCATCGCGACTTCCTCGGCGGGGCGTTCGTCCTGTGCCAACGCCTCGCGGCGGGACCCGCTCTCGGTGTACTCCTCGGACATTTCCTCGTTGATGCCGAGGAAGCCGTCGGCTTCGGCTTCGTGGTTGCGGATCACGTGGTCCGCAGGTGGGTCCTCCACATAGCGCTCGTATTCGACGATGTCGTCGGCTTGATCGTCATCGCCCATGTCCATGTCCAACGGTTCACGGCTCATGGTTCCCAGTATCGGCCTCCGAGAGCCGTGGCGTCACGAGGCACGCTCGGGCCGGTCGGTCACCGCTACTACGGGCGCCTGCCGCTCGTGTCCTCCGGGACGCCCTCCAGGACGGCGGCAAACCACTCGACCAGCGGCCGGAGGTCGTTCCACGCGCGGCGGATCTCGGTGGCCGCGGCCGGGGTGGTGAGCCAGTCCGGCGCGCCGAACTCGCGGTGCAGAGTCAGCGACTTGTGGCGCAGCAGATCGATGCGTGGATGGTCGACGGCATAGCCTCTCGGCTTGGTTTTGAGCTTGTCGCCGCCGACGGTGAAACCGGCTGCCGTCGTCGCGGCCAGGATCTTCTCGAGTTCCGCGCCGCGCACCTCGTCGTCGATCGTGGCCCGCAAGACGGCCAAGGCCGTGGGCGAGGGCCGGAAGCAGCCGCCGGCGACGAACAACCCCGCCGCCCCGATCTGCACGTACCAACCGACGCCGGGCGACACCGCCGCCACCGCACCCTGGTGCGTTTTGTAGGGCAGCTTGTCGGCCGAGAACCGGACATCACGGTAGGGCCGAAAGATCTTGGCCTGTCCGAATTCCGCCGCCAGTTCGGCGGCGAGCGCGGTCATCGGGGCCCGCACGGCGTCGTCGTAGATGTGTTTGTGCGCGTTCCAGAAAGCCTTCGAATTGTCGGCCTCGAGGTCTTCGTAGAAGTCGAGTCCGGTGAGCGGGAATCCGGTGAAAGCATCCATCGGTGCGGCGTTTCTCAGTTCTGTTCGGGGGAGCAGGCCTGATCGGTCAGGTTACCGCTACCAGTATCGCGCGCCACGGCTCAGATACCGCCGATCATCGCCACGAACACGACGACGGCCAGCGCGGCCAGCGCCGCGATCGCACCGTTGACGATGGCGGCCCACTTGCCCATTTCCTCGCCCTTGGCATGCCCGACCAGCCCGAGCACGATGCCCGTCGGCGCGGTGATCAGCACCGGCAGCCCACACAACGCCAACCCGCCGAACACCGACGCGGCGGCACAGCAAAAACTGAAGATCGACCACAGCGGCGTGGTGTCCCGGTACCCATAACCCGGCTGCGGCGGATACGGCTGATACGGCGCAACGCCATACGGTGCCCGGACGGGCGCGGGATAACCCGGCGGCGGATTACCGGAAACGGGATAACCAGCGGCGGGATAACCAGGAGCGGGAAAAACCGGCGGAGGCGGCGGATACGGCGGCATCTCGACAGCCGGACCCGGATTCGCCACTGCACCCCAAGGTTGTACGGCAGGTGGCGGCGGATACGGCGCCGCATCGCGAGGTGTCACGGGGTTGGCGATCCCACCCCACGGCTCCCCGCCCGACGAATCAGACACCTCCGGCGCATCCTGCACCCGAGGCACACCCCGATCCTTACCGAGCTCGACCCGCCGCTCCGGCTCAGTCCCCATACCGCCCCCCTCCCGTCCCGAATTACAGGACCACCATGCACCAAAGACCAGCCGGCGCGCCATTGTCCGAGGACAAGCGCACCGACTGATCTCGAGAGAACATGGGTAACTCACCGGGCACGAGCTAACCCTCCACCCAGGGAGTCTTGCCGCGTCCCCTACTCACCCCGCACCTCGGTCTGGCCAAGATTCGCGGGGAGGCGGAACAGCTCAAGCGTTGCCGTTGAACAGGCCGGTGACCGAGCCGTTCTCGAAGACCTCGCGAATGGTGCGGGCCAGCAGCGGCGCGATCGACAGCACGGTCAGCGTCGGGAACTTCTTGTCCTCGCTGATCGGCAGCGTGTTGGTGATGACGACTTCCCTGGCGCCACAGTTGGCGAGGCGCTCGGCGGCCGGATCGCTGAGCACACCGTGGGTGGCCGCGATGATCACGTCGCCCGCGCCCGCTTCCTTGAGCACCTTCACCGCACCGGCGATGGTGCCACCGGTGTCGATCATGTCGTCGATCAGCACGCAGGTGCGGCCTTCGACGTCACCGACGACGCGGTTGGACTTCACCTGGTTGGGCACCAGCGGGTCGCGGGTCTTGTGGATGAACGCCAGCGGCGTGCCGCCGAGCGCGTCGGCCCACTTCTCGGCGACCTTCACGCGGCCCGCGTCGGGGGAGACCACCGCGAGATTGTCCGAGGGGTAGTTGGTGCGGATGTAGTCCGACAGCTGCACCAGCGCGTGCATGTGATCGACGGGGCCGTCGAAGAAGCCCTGGATCTGGTCGGTGTGTAGGTCGACGCTGATGATGCGATCGGCGCCCGCGGTCTTGAGCAGGTCGGCGACCAGGCGGGCCGAGATCGGCTCGCGGCCGCGGTGCTTCTTGTCCTGGCGTGCGTACGGGTAGAACGGCAGCACCGCGGTGATCCGCTTGGCCGAACCGCGCTTGAGCGCGTCGATCATGATGAGCTGTTCCATCAGCCACTGGTTGAGCGGCGCGGGGAAGCTCTGCAGCACGAAGGCGTCGGAACCGCGGACCGACTCCTCGAACCGGACGAAGATCTCACCGTTGGCGAAGTCACGCGCGGTCTGCGGAGTGATGTCGACGTCGAGTTCCTTGGCGACCTGTTCGGCAAGCTCAGGATGTGACCGGCCTGCGAAGAGCATCAAGTTCTTCTGATTGTCGATCGAGAACGCGGTCACTGCTGGTTGCCATCCTTTTGCTCGATTGTCTTCGAAGACGTCTCGTCTGCCGCGATGGCTTCCGCCGCCGCGCGCGCCGCAGCGGTTCCTGGACGGTAGCGCTGCACCCAGTTGTCGATAGTGCGCTGTGGCCCACCCGACACAGCAAGTGCACCCGGTGGAACGCTTCTGCGCAGTACAGTACCCGCACCCGTATAGGCGCCGTCACCCACGGTGACCGGCGCGATGAACATGGTGTCGCTACCGGTCCGCACATGGGAACCGACCACAGTGTGGTGCTTGTTCACCCCGTCGTAGTTCACAAAAACGCTGGAAGCGCCGATGTTGCTGTACTCGCCGATGGTCGCGTCGCCGACGTAGGTCAGGTGCGGCACCTTCGAGTGCGCGCCGATCGAGGCGTTCTTGGTCTCGACGAAAGCGCCGAGCTTGCCTTCCTCACCGACGACCGTGCCCGGCCGCAGATAACTGAACGGTCCGATGGTGGCGCCCTCGCCGATCTCGGCGCGCTCACCGTGGGTGCGGATCACGCTCGCGCCCTCGCCGACGGACACATCGGTGAGCGTGGTGTCCGGCCCGATCTCGGCGTCCTCGCCGATCTGGGTCTCGCCGAAGAGCTGGGTACCCGGCCGCAGCACGGCGTCGCGTCCGATCCGCACGCTCGCGTCGACCCAGGTCGTCGCGGGGTCGATGATGGTGACGCCCGCACGCATGTGGCGCTCGAGAATGTAGCGATTGAGGGTGGCGCCGGCCTGGGACAGTTGCACCCGGTCGTTGACGCCGGTGACCTTGTTCGAGTCGACCAGCCTCGCGCCGTGCACCGGGCGACCGGCCTCGCGGGCCAGTCGAAGCACGTCGGTGAGGTAGAGCTCGTGCTGGGCGTTGGCGGTCGAGAGTCGGCCGATCATGGTGCGCAGCACCGACGCGTCGAACGCGTAGACGCCGGAGTTGACCTCTTTGATCTTGGCCTGTTCGGGGGTCGCGTCGGCGTGCTCGACGATCTCGGCGAGCTGGCCGTCGTCGTCGCGCACGATCCGGCCGTAGCCGTTGGCGTCCTCGGGCACGAAGGTCAGGACCGTCACGGCGGGCCGCTCGGCATAGCTGCGATGCTCGTCGAGCAGCGCGGAGAGGGTGTGTCCGTCGAGCAGTGGCACATCGGCCGAAGTGACGAGAAGGTCGCCGTCGAAGTCCGCCGGGATCGAACCCAGTGCGCACTGCACCGCGTGGCCGGTTCCGAGCTGCTGCTCCTGCACCGCGCACACGATCTCGCGGCCGAGCTCCTTACCCACGTCCGCCACGGCGGCTCCGACCTTCTCGCGGTCGTGCCCGACGACGGTGATCAGGTGGGTCGGATCGATCTCGGCGGCGGCGTGCAGCGCGTGCGAGAGCATCGACCGGCCTGCTAACGGGTGCAGCACTTTCGGAGTCTTCGACCGCATTCGCGTCCCAGCACCTGCTGCGAGAACGACGACGGCGGTCTGCGGTGGCATGGATCTCCCTCGGCTGCCTGTCAGCGAGTGTGCTGTGGCGGGTTCGGTCGGTAGATGGTGCGGGCCGACGATACGTCACTGTGTCCGTGTGTGCTCCGCCGCCAGGACTCGAACCTGAACTATCTGAACCAAAATCAGAGGTGCTGCCATTACACTACGGCGGATCGCCACACCAGTGGGCCGTCGAGGCCCACCACTGTGCTACGGCACGCCAGTGATCCTCGCACACGATCCCGCCCCCGGGCGAATCTTGTGTACGCCTGTCGCGCACCGCCTCGCGGCGCGTTGTTAGCCTTCTGGAACGTTCGTACAGATTTCGCGAGTACCTGGGTTACTCCTCGGGGGCGCCCACAACTTCGACCGCGCACGTCCGTCGGTCCGGTGCGGTAGTGGAGGAGCACGTGAAGACCGGCAACAGGCACGGAGAGGCGGGGGAGTATGTCTTCCAGTGAGCCGGGTCGCGCTACCAGGCCGAGGATGACCGGAACACAACGCAGGCAGCAGTTGATCGAGATCGGTCGCGCGTTGTTCGCGGAGCGGGGGTATGACGCGACATCGATCGAGGAGATCGCGCAGCGCGCGCAGGTGTCCAAGCCGGTCGTCTACGAGCATTTCGGCGGCAAGGAAGGTCTCTACGCGGTGGTCGTCGATCGCGAGATGTCGATGCTGCTGGAGATGATCACCTCCTCGCTCACCCAGAATCGCTCGCGGGTGCGACTGGAGCAGGTCGCGCTGGCTCTGCTCACCTACATCGAGGAACGGACCGACGGGTTTCGGATCCTGGTCCGCGATCAGCCCGCGGCCAGCTCCGACGGTCGCTACTCGAGCCTGCTCAACGAGGCGGTCAACCAGGTCGCGCATCTGCTCGCCAGCGATTTCGGCCGCCGTGATCTCGATACCAGCCTCGCCCCGCTCTACGCCCAAGCCCTGGTCGGCATGGTGTCGACCACCGCCACCTGGTGGCTCGACGAGCGAACCCCGCCCAAAGAGGTGGTCGCGGCGCACCTGGTGAATCTGTGTTGGAACGGTTTGAGTCATTTGGAAGCCGAACCGGGGCTCAGCTCCGAATGGAATACGGGGACTACACCAACTATCGGTGGGGTAACCGGACGTTAGCGCACGCAGTGTGGACCGAATCCATGATTCGGCTGCCACTTTGGCGCCTGGTGGTACGGTTCACCCATCCTTTTGGGTGCTGCCGGGCGGTATGTCGATCAAATTTCGGGATGTCGGTCTACTTCAGGATGGCTGGATTATTGGATGACAGGCGGATCTGATGGCTAGGCAAGCACGCGCGGAGATCACCCGCGACTCCGTCCTTGCTGGCGCTGCCGATGTCTTTCTCCGTTTGGGCTACGCCAACGCGAGCCTCAGCGAAATCATCGCGCAGTCCAATGTGACCAAGGGCGCCTTGTACTTTTACTTCGGCTCCAAGGAGGAGCTGGCCAGGGCGGTGGTCGATCAGGGCAACGAACGCCTGATCGGATCGTGTCAGGGCTTCTTCGATTCCCGGGTGCCCGCGCTGGAAGCCGGTATCGGGATCACCTATGTGGTGGCCGATCTATCGATGAACGATCCGATGGTGGGGGCGATGCTCAAGCTCACCCATCAGATCGGTGACTATCGCGGCGCGCAGGGCGACAACATCGCCAAGACCTGGGGTGAGACCTACCGGCTGCTGTCGGAACGGGCCATCGCCCAGGGCGATCTGATCGCCGACCTCGATCCCGATGTGGTCGGCGTGCTGCTGCAGGAACTGACCGCGGGCGTGCACATCGTCGCGGTCGGCACCGAGACGATGGATCAGATGGCGGCGCGGATGGAGCGGGCCTGGTATTTCCTGCTGCCCTCGCTGGTGCCGCCGGAGAAGCTGTCGTACTTCCGGGAATTCGCCGCGCGCAGGCTGCGCCGCTACGTCGTCTAGTTCACACGCTGCGGTCGGTGCCGAGCACTGCCCGCACGTCGGCGTCGGCACCGGTCGGCGTGATCCGGACTTCGTCGCGGCCGAAGGCGTGCAGTAGGAGTTCCAACGGCGGGCCGGTGAGCACCACTTCGGCGCCGTCGCCACGATGCGCCGTGATCCTGGCACCCTGCGGCGTCGCGAGGACGACCGGGACCGGCGACTTGCGGTAGGCCGCACGGGCGACGGTGCGCAGGGTCTTCCAGAGGCGCTCTTCGTCGCTCTCCGCCAATTGCCTTGGCTCCCAGCCCGGTTCGGACCGGCGCACGTCTTCGTGGTGGACGAACATCTCGCTGAGGTTGGCCACCGCGTCGACCGGGCGTAGCGGCGACCACCACGGCGGGCCGGTGCGGACCAGCTCGAGCAGTTCGGCGAACGGGCGCTGTGCGATCTGCGCCTGCTTCGCCGCCAGGTACCCGGCCATCGGCCGGAACATGATGCCGATCGAAGCGTCGGGCCTGCGTTCCCGGACCACCAGGTGGGCGGCGAGGTCGTGCACCGTCCAGGTGCCGCACAGGGTCGGCGCGGCAGGGCCGGCCTCGGTCATCGTTTCCACGAGGGCGTGGCGTTCACGTCGAGCCAGACTCACGCCTCGACCATACGCGCGTCGGCGTTCACCCCCGCGCGATCCCACCCAGCGGTGTGTTTCAGCCGCCGTTCATCCACTGTCGCTTCAGGTTCCAATGGTTGGCCCACCACGCCTGTTCCGCCGCGGGGTCCGAGCCCGCCGCCGGGGGCGGCGATTCTCCCGGGAACAGCCCCTGCGGACCCGGAGGGCCGACCTTCGCCGGTGTCGGAGGGGCGCTCGGAGCGGCCGCTTCCGGTGAGCTCGGTGGCGCGGAGGAGTCTGTGGGGCCGTCCTCGGGTGCTGGAACCCGAGTGGGCGGATTCGGACCACGAGGCGCGGTCGGGGCCGTCGCGGCCGACGGCGGCGCGGGCGCGGCGGCCGACGGTACGCCGGGGTCAGGCGCAGGTGCCAGTGGTGGAGCGGGCTCAGCCGGTGGTTGTGGCGAGGTCGGAAGCGGGGCCTCGACGGTTGTCGGCGTCGAGGATGGCGAATGGCTGGTCGTGTCCAGGGAACCCGCGTTCGTGGTCGGGGTGCTGTCGTCCAGTACCTGCGCGACCGCGAATCCGGACACGCCGAGGAAAGCCGCGAGCGCCGCCGCGGTCAGCAGTAGCCGCTTGGGACGCCGAGGCGCGCGCGGAGGTTCGGCGGATTGCTGTCGCACCTGGTCGGCGGCGATCAGCGCGGCTCCGCGCGCTGTTGCCTCGGCGAAGTCGGGCACGAGGACTACGCGCGCGGTGAGTGCGTAACGCAAGGCGCCCGCGATCTCGGGATCGGCCGCCGATGAACCACAGAGGGCCACCGCGCCGGGATGCGTCGGAATCGACTCCAGCATCGATCGCACCTGAGCGATCGTCTCGGTCATCGCGTCGGCATCGAACGCTTCCACCGGACCGTCGAGCGAGGTGCCGTCGGCGAATCCGGTGGTCCAGGTGTCCGACGCCAGGATCTGCCGACGATCCGGCCCGACCACCACGGCGGTCGCGGTGCGATCGGCGAGGTTCAGCAGCACCACGGTCTCGAACTCGGTGAGTTCGGGCATGTCACCGACCAGCGCGAACAGTGCCGATCGGGTCGAAACCAGCGACGATGCCCGCCACTGCCCGTCCGCCAGCTGCGACACGATCCGCTGCCGGTCCTCCGCCGTGTGATAGGCCACGGCAACGTCGGCGACGACCGGCGACGACTCGGTGAGTGCGTCGAGCACACCGACGATCGAGCCCCCGTCTGCCACCCGCTGCTCGACTGCCTGCAGGACCTCGGGCCGTTTCCCCGGTGCGTTGGACAGGAGCACCCCCCGGACGACAGTGCGTTCCGCTGATATTCCGACCGTGGTCGTCATGAATCACCTACTCGATAGACGTATAGCTTTCGGAGGTTCGTGGCGAATGCGTTCTGCGACTGGTCGAAATCCCTTATGTGATGTCTCTCACAGGTCGCCTACCACCCCCGACGCAGCGCGCACTCCGGGGTCAGCCGCGGGCCGACCCCCTGGAATCACTCATCTAGACTTCGAGACGGCTGCCTCGCCGATCCCGTCTGCGCATTCAGGAGCGAACAATGTCCTCCCTTCGTCCTCCGCTCGCCGGTCTGGCCGAAGTGGTCGCGGGTGACGCCGCGCTGCGGACGGTCACCGACCTGGTCGGCAAGTCCGGGGTGGAATTGGTCGCACCGTCGGCCGTACGGCCGTTCGTCGCCGCGACGATCGCCGACCAGCGCCCGCTGGTGGTGGTGACCGCGACCGGTCGTGAGGCCGACGATCTGACCGTGGAACTCACCGAGATGATCGGCCCGTCGGTAGCCATGTTCCCGTCCTGGGAGACCCTGCCGCACGAACGTCTCTCGCCCGGTCCCGACACAGTGGGCCGCAGGCTGGAGGTACTGCGCAGGCTGGCCCATCCCGAAGACCCCGTCTACCCCGATCCGCTCCGGGTCGTGGTCACCACGGTGCGTTCGCTGATGCAGCCGATGACCGCCGGGCTCGGCGATATCGAACCGGTCGTACTGCGCGTCGGCGGCGAATACGATTTCGACGAATTGCTCGCTCGCCTGGTCGAATTCGCGTACACCCGCGTCGACATGGTCGGCAAGCGCGGTGAGTTCGCGGTACGCGGCGGCATCCTCGATCTGTTCGCGCCGACCGCGGATCATCCGGTGCGCGTGGAGTTCTGGGGAGACGAGGTCAGCGAGATCCGTCCGTTCTCGGTCGCCGATCAGCGCTCGCTCAGCGAGAACACGGTCGAGTTGGTCGTCGCGTCGCCGTGTCGCGAGTTGCTGCTCACCACGCCGGTGCGCGAACGCGCCGCCGCGGTCGTCGCCGACAACGAGGCCGACGCCTCCCTGGTCGAGATGCTGGACAAGATCGCCGACGGCATTCCCGTCGACGGCATGGAGGCTCTGCTGCCGGTCCTGGCGCCGGGCAAGCTCAGCCTGCTCACCGAGGCACTGCCCGCGGGCACCCAGTTGCTGCTGTGCGACCCGGAGAAGATCCGCACCCGCGCAGCCGATCTCGTGCGCACCGGCGAGGAATTCCTCGAAGCATCGTGGACCGCTGCCTCGTTCGGCAGCGACGCGCCGCTGGGCGCCAACGGCCTCGACCTGGCTGCCTCCGGCTACCGCAGCCTGCCCGAATTGCACACCAGCGCAGACGAACTCGGCCTGCCCTGGTGGACGTTGAGTCCGCTCAGCTCCGGCGATCCGATCGAGGTGAACCTGCCGGTATCCGCCGGGCCGACCGCCCGCGGCTCCGAGGAACTGGTCGCCACCATCTTCGCGTCGCTGCGCGCGCACGTCGCCACCGGCGGCCGCGCGGTCGTGGTGGTCACCGGCCACGGCACCGCGCAACGCGTGCTGGAGCGGCTCGGCGAGGCCGAGGTGCCCGCCGCCCTGCTGCCCGCCGGTGCGGCACCGGAGTCGGGCGTGGTCGGGGTGCTGTGTGGTTCGCTGCACGACGGCCTGATCTTCGACGACGCCGGTCTGGTGGTCGTGGCCGAGTCCGACCTCACCGGCAACCGGGTCACCGCGCCCACCGAGGGCAAGCGATTGCCCGCCAAGCGCCGCAACCAGGTCGACCCGCTCGCCCTCACCTCGGGCGACATGGTGGTGCACGACCAGCACGGCATCGGCCGGTTCGTCGAGATGATCGAGCGCACCATCGGCGGCGCGCGGCGCGAGTACCTGGTCATCGAATACGCGCCGAGCAAGCGCGGCCAGCCCGGCGACCGGTTGTTCGTGCCGATGGAATCGCTGGACCAGCTCTCCCGCTACGTCGGTGGCGAACTGCCGAGCCTGTCCAAGCTCGGCGGCTCCGACTGGGCGAACACGAAACGCAAGGCGCGCAAGGCTGTTCGCGAGATCGCCGGGGAGCTGGTGCAGCTCTACGCCGCGCGCCAGGCCGCGCCCGGTCACGCCTTCGGCCCGGATACGCCGTGGCAGCAGGAGATGGAGGACGCCTTCGCGTTCACCGAGACCGTCGACCAGATGACCGCCATCACCGACGTGAAGTCGGACATGGAGAAGGCGGTGCCGATGGACCGCGTGGTCTGCGGCGATGTCGGTTACGGCAAGACCGAGATCGCCGTGCGCGCCGCGTTCAAGGCGGTGCAGGACGGCAAACAGGTCACCGTGCTCGTGCCGACCACCCTGCTCGCTCAGCAGCATCTGCAGACTTTCACCGAACGTGTCGCGGGCTTCCCGGTGACGGTGCGTGGTCTGTCGCGGTTCACCGATGCCGCCGATTCCAAGGAGATCCTGGCCGGGATGGCCGACGGCTCGGTCGACATCGTGGTCGGCACGCACCGGTTGCTGCAGACCGGTGTGCGCTGGAAGGACCTCGGCCTGGTGGTGGTCGACGAGGAGCAGCGCTTCGGCGTGGAGCACAAGGAACACATCAAGGCGCTGCGCACCCACGTCGACGTGCTCACCATGTCGGCCACCCCGATCCCGCGCACCCTGGAGATGAGCCTGGCGGGCATCCGCGAGATGTCGACCATCCTCACCCCGCCCGAGGAACGGCACCCGGTGCTCACCTACGTGGGCGCCTACAACGACAAGCAGGTCACCGCCGCCATCCGCCGTGAGCTGATGCGTGACGGCCAGGTCTTCTACGTGCACAACCGGGTGTCCTCGATCGACAAAGCCGCCAAGAAGATTCGTGATCTGGTGCCGGAGGCGCGCGTCGTCGTGGCGCACGGTCAGATGAACGAGGACCAGCTAGAGAAGACCGTGCAGGGATTCTGGGAGCGCGAATACGACGTGCTGGTCTGCACCACCATCATCGAGACCGGCCTCGACATCTCCAACGCGAACACGTTGATCGTGGAACGTGCCGACTCCCTCGGGCTTTCGCAGCTGCACCAGTTGCGTGGTCGCGTCGGTCGTTCCCGTGAGCGCGGCTACGCGTACTTCCTGTATCCGCCGGAGAAGCCGCTCACCGAGACCGCCTACGACCGCTTGGCCACCATCGCGCAGAACTCCGATCTCGGTGCGGGTATGGCCGTGGCGATGAAGGACCTCGAGATCCGTGGCGCGGGCAATGTGCTGGGCGCCGAACAGTCCGGTCACGTCGCGGGCGTGGGCTTCGATCTGTATGTCCGACTGGTCGGTGAGGCGGTGGAGGCCTACCGCGCGGCGGCCGACGGCAAGCCGATCGTCACCGAGGAGAACAAGGAGGTGCGTATCGATCTGCCCGTCGACGCGCACATCCCGCCCGACTACATCGCCAGCGACCGCCTGCGGCTGGAGGGCTACCGCAAACTCGCCTCCGCCCAGGACGATACGGCCCTGGCGGCGGTCATCGAAGAGCTCGTCGACCGCTACGGCCCGCTGCCGGTGGAGGTCGGGCGACTGGTGGCGGTGGCCAAGCTGCGCCTGCTCGCGCGCGAGTACGACGTGTCCGAGATCGTGGTCACCGGTTCTTCGCTCAAGATCGCCCCGCTGAATCTGCCCGACTCCAAACAACTTCGGCTCAAGCGGATCTACCCCGCCGCCAACTATCGCCCGGCGAGCGGTCTGATCACCCTGCCGCTGCCGCGGATCACCGACAGCGTCGGCGCCGACCGGGTGCGTGACGTGGCAGTGCTGCAGTTCGTCGCCGATCTACTGCTGGTGCTCGACGGCAAACCCCAAGGAATGGTGGATCTCTCGGTTCCGACGGAAACCGCGGCGGCCCGATGAGCCCGGAGATCTCCCAGGAGCAGGCCGACACCGCGGTGGTCGCCGCGGGACTGTCCGACGCCGTCGAGGTGATGGACCGCCTCTGGCATTTCGGCGGCTGGGAACGCACCCAGACCCACGATTCCCTGCGGCCCTACCTCCTCGAGGAGACCTACGAACTCCTCGACGCCATCCAGGCAGGCGATGCCGAAACCATCAAGGAAGAACTCGGCGATCTCCTGCTGCAGGTGCTGTTCCACTCCCGAATCGCCGAACACGCGGGCGAATTCACCGTCGACGACGTCGCGGCGACCCTGGTCGGCAAGCTCGTCCACCGCAGCCCCTACCTCACCGACGCCGATTTCTCCTCGGGGGCCTCGGTGGACGACAAGATCGCGGCGCAGGAAAAGGCTTGGGAGGAGCGCAAATCCGCGGAGAAGTCCCGTCGCTCCTGCCTCGATGGCATAGCGATGGCCCAACCCGCCCTCGCCCTCGCCGAGAAGATCCGCACCCGCAGTGCCGCCGCGGGGCTGCCCGCCGACCTCGTCCCTGACTCCCTGCGCGTGGTCGAGCTCGGCGGCCCCGACTCGGCCGAGGAACGCCTGCGCACAGCGTCCATCGACTTCGCCACCGCGATCCGGGCCGCCGAGGACGCCGCCGAAGCCGAACGGGGCACCCGCTCGCCGCTCACCAGCCAGGATTGGCACACCTTCTGGCCGCGCTGAGCACTACCCGCTGGCGGTCAGTTACCGATCGGCTAATGGTCGATCGTGGGTTCGGGGAACGGCGTCAGCGTCTGAGACGTTGCTGAGATCTTGTGGCCAATCATGCGCGCACCAGCGAGCAAGGGCCGCACCGCTTTAGAATCGAGGCAGCTCGTCGTTCGCGGCGGGGCAGGGGTCCGGCGATCGTCGAGGTGAGGCTGATGGGTACAGAGGTAGATTCGGCAAGGCAGGACGTGGCGTCCGACCATCCTGAGCTGGACGTGTTGCCGGTATGGCCGCAGGAAACCATCGCGGTGCTGGTGACCACCGATCCGGGGCCGCACGCGATCCCGGTCTCCTGGCCGGTGCGCGCGGGTGACCGGCGGATTCTCCTCAGCTTGAAGTCCGATCGTGGGTCGCTGGCGCGATTGCGGGCGCGGCCGGAGGTGGCATTGCTGATCCTCGGCGGCGGCAATGTGGCGTTGTGCGCGCGCGGACGGGCGACGGTCCTCGCCGAGCAGATGCCGTCGGCACAGGACTACACCGCGGTGCAGCTGGACGTGGATGTGATCGACGACCATCGGCAGTCCGCGTTCGCCGTCGACCGCGGCATCCAGCGCACCGTTCTCGACGACACCGAATTGCGAGCGCTCGAGGGTCGGGTCGAGACCCTGCGAACGTGGATCGACGCCGGACCCACAGCGTAAGTTCCTCTACGGCACATCATCTGGACAGAAGGGTTTTCATGAGCGTCACACTCGCCAAAGGCGGCAATGTCTCGCTGTCGAAGCAGACCGACAACCTCACCAAGGTGGCGGTCGGGCTAGGTTGGGACGTGCGCACCACCACCGGTGCCGACCACGACCTCGACGCCAGCGCGCTGGCCACCGGGACGAATTTGAAGGTGCTCTCGGATCAGCACTTCATCTTCTACAACAACCTGCGCTCGCCGGAAGGCACCATCGAGCACACCGGTGACAACCTGACCGGCGAGGGCGAGGGCGACGACGAGATCATCAACGTCGACCTGGCCGCCACCCCGCCGACGATCACCAACATCTTCTTCCCCGTCTCGATCCATGACGCCCAGGCGCGCGGCCAGTCGTTCGGCCAGATCCGCAACGCCTACATCCGCGTCACCGACGCGAACACCGGCGTGGAGCTGGCGCGCTACGACCTGTCCGAGGACGCGTCCACCGAGACCGCGATGGTCTTCGGCGAGCTCTACCGCCACAACAACGAGTGGAAGTTCCGCGCGGTCGGCCAGGGTTACGCCTCGGGCCTGGCGGGCATCGCTCGCGACTACGGCGTGAATCTCTGACGAACCGCGACATCAGGCGGGCGACTCGAGGTCGCCCGCCTTTGTCGTGCTCATCGTGACTGGGTGACGGGCACGCGTCGTGGCGGCGTCATGCTGACCTGATCGAGCAGCGCGAAGTACTTGCGCAGCATCAGCACGGCGGTGGTGGCCAAGCCTGCCGTCAGACCCCACCACACGCCCGCCGCGCCCAGATGCAGCGGGAACGCGAGCAGCAGCGCCGAGGGCAGGCCGACGCCCCAGTAGCCGACCAGCGACAGCCGGAAGCCCGCGGACGTCTCCTTCAGACCGCGCAGCAGCCCGGTGCCGATGTTCTGGGCGGCGTCGAAGAACTGCAGCACGATGCCGATGAGCAGCAGGGTGTGCGCGATGGCGATCGTGTCGGTGTCGGTGGTGTCGAGGAACGGCGCCAGAATGATGTCCGGGGCCAGCACATAGACGACACCGGTGACGATCGCGATCACCGCGGCCATCCGCAACGCCAACCAGGCCAGCGCCCTCGCACGGGTGAACTCCTCGCGCGAGACAGCGTCGCTGACCAGGATCGACGCACCGTGCGACAGCCCGATCGCCATCTGGAACACGATGTAGATGATCTGGTAGACGACGTTGTGCGCGGCCAGCGCGGCGGGCCCGAAACTGCCCATCACCAACGCGAGCACCGAGAACATGCCCGCTTCCGAACCGTAGGTGAGCGCGATCGGGGTGCCGAGGCGCAGTTCCTCGCGCACCGTCGCCCAGCACACCGGCCACGGCGTCGACGGCAGCGTGCGGCCGAGTTGTTCGTCGTGGCGCACCATCGCCCAGAACACCCCGAAGGTGATCAGGAAGACCAGCGAGGTCGCGATGCCCACACCTGTCAGACCCATCACCGGAATACCCGCCCAGCCGTGGATGAAGGCCAGCGCGAGCACCAGGTTCAACGCCACCGAGCCGAGCGTGACCAGCAGCAGCGCCTGCGGGCGCTGCATGCCGACGGTGTACTGCCGCAACACCTGGAACCACAGACACGGCAGCAATCCGGGCGCGAGCGCGATCATCATCGGCCGGGCCAGTTCGAGCACCGCCGCGTCCTGGCCGAGCCAGGGCAATACCCAGCCGAGCCCGATCAGCAGAGCCCCACCGAGCAGGCCTGCGAGAGTCGCGATCACGAACGCGGCCCGCACCACCGCACGCACCTCGGCGTCGGCCGAACCGCCACGCTTGCCTGCCGCGCCGAGCGCGCCCGCGATCTGATTCCCGGTGCCGGTGATCAGCCCGACGCACATGGTGCGGATCTGGTTGAACAGCACCAGCGCCAGCCCGCCCGCGGCGACCTCGCGCACACCGAGCGTGCCCATCAGCGCGAGGTTGGTCGTCGAGACCGCGATCTGCGCCAGTTGGGTGAGCGCGATCGGCGTCGCCAGTCTGGCCAGCGCGCTGCTATCGGTCGGCGTGCCGTTCACCCACCCGCTCCGTGGTTCGTCTCGCGCGCGTTCGCGCTCACCTGACCTCCATCAATTCGTCCTGATGCCGCAGCGGCGAATAGCGGCGCAGCAGCGTGGTCACTTCGGCTTCGGCGGCGGAGTCGAGCAGGTCGCGCGCGCGCATCCAGTCGTCGTCGAACACGGTGTCGAGATATTTCTCGCCACCATCACACACGATGGTCACCACGGTGGACCCGGCCGGGAACTCCTCCAGCCGCGCCAAGGCATTGTGCACCGAACCGCCCGCCGAACCGCCGATCAACAGACCGTGTGTCCTCGCGACGGCGCGGGTGGTGGCGAAGGCGTCGACATCGCTGACCTTCACGCCCTCGTCGAGCAGCGCGTAGTCGACGGCGGTGCCGATGGTCGCCCCGGGCGGGGTGCCGGTGCCCGACTGCCAATACGGCCCGCCCTCGCCGCCGAAGGCGATGGATCCGACCGGCTCGATCCCGATCACCCTGGCGGGCTTGCCGAGGTCGCGCAGGCGGGTGGCGGTGCCGAACAGCGAGCCGCCGGTGCCGACCGCCGAGAGCAGGATGTCGACCCGCTCGACGTCTTCCAGCAATTCCTCGGCCACGGCGTAGTAGCCGACGGCGTTGGCGTCGTTGTTGTGCTGTTCGGTGAAGTACGCGTCGTCGCGGGCGGCCGCCATGGCCTCGGCGAGGTCTTCCCGCGCCGAGGTGGCGAGCTCGTCGTCACCGTCATCGGCGACGAACACCAGGTCGGTGCCCATGGCTTGCATCGCGCGCAACTTGTCCTTACAGGCGTGGTTGTCGACCACAGCGGTGAACCGATAGCCGCGTTCGGCCGCGACCACCGCCAAGCCGAGTCCGGTGTTGCCGGACGTCGACTCGATGATATGCCCGCCATCGCGCAGCAAACCTCGCCGCTCCGCGTCGAGCACCATCGATCGAGCCATTCTGATCTTGGCGGCGCCGGTCGGATTGAACTGTTCGAGCTTGAGTAACAACCGGGTACCGGCGTCGGTGACGGCGAGTTCGAACAGGGGGGTGCGGCCGATCAGGTCCGTCACGCGCGTGACGAGAGCCATGGGGTGTTCCTCCATCGGATTGAGAGCTCGGGTGGATCAGCGGGCTGTGCTGTCCAGACTCCAGCGCGGTCGGTCGGCGCCCTCGCGCAGCACCACTTTGGGCGGGAGCGGGAGTTCGTGGAAGGGGGATTCGTTGGAATCCATCTGATACCCGGCGGTGTTCGGGTAGACGAGCAGGTCGCCGGTGCGTGCGCGGCGGGGGAGCGGGATGCGCCGTCTGCTCAACAGGTCGGACTCCAGACAGGTGGTGGCGCCGACGCAGGTGGGGGTGAGCCGGCCGGGGCCTTGCGGCCACAGCACGGGATCGGGGAGGTATTCGCTGTCGAACCACTGCTCGGACAGGCTGAGGCTGGTGCCGTCGACGGTGAGGATGTCGTACGGGTTTCCCTGCGTGGTTCGGGTTTTCACGCCTTGGACCCGGAAGACGGAACTGCCCGCACGGTCGAGGAGCGCCCGGCCGGGCTCGATCGCCAGTCGTATTCCGTTGTCGCGCAACAGGCCGGCGAGATCGTTGTGGGCGAGGACGGCTTCGAGCATGGCCGCGCCGGGAACCGGGAAGTGATAGGGGTAGAAGTCGCCGGGTGGGCTCGCGTGGAACCAGTTGTCGCTGACGTTGTTCCGGAACTCGGCCCACGTCGACGCATCGAGATAGTCGACGCCGAAGCCGCCGCCGATCGAGATCGTATCCGCGAGATGACCGTTCGCCCGTGCGCGCCCGCAGTGCCCGACCAGCGCGGCCGCCTGTTCGGAGCGGGCGACCGCGTCGTAGCCCGACAGATGGAAACTGAAGCCCGACAGCGTGATCGGTCCGGAGACGGCGATGGCTTGGATCGCCTGTTCGAGTTCCATGGCATCGAGCCCGAACCGGCTGGTCGAACCTTCGGGCAAGACCCGAAGCAGCACCCGCACCGGCAGATCCAGTGCGGTGAGGCGGTCGAGTTCATCGAGTGCGTCGACAGCGATGAGTGCTCGATGCCGCGCGGCCAACCACAGCAACTCATCGGATTTCGCGGGCCCGGTGACCATCAGATCCTCGCCGCGCACCCCTTGTCCCAACGCCGCGATCAGCTCGCCGGTGCTGGCGACATCGATCCCCGCGCCGTTCTCCGCGCACGCACGAGCCACGCACGCGGCCTTGTTCGCCTTCTTCCCGTAGTAGACGAACCCGTCGACCTCGCCGAACGCTGACTGAAAAGCTTTGATATTCACCGAGACCCGCTCGGGGAACAGCACATGGAACGGCCCACCGACCGCATCGGCGATCTCCCCGAGCAGGCGGGGATCGGCGAGCAGCCGCTGTTCCGCCACGTCGGTGTAGGCGGGCATGGGTGGTGCGCAGTGCCCCAGCCGCTCGTCGGTTGCCGTCGGTGCCGAGTCGACGGCCAGGTCCGCGATGTGCGGCGGGCTCGGCGGCACCCGCGCGTCGGTTCGGGGCGCGGCGAGTGGGGTGCTGTCCCCGGTGACCCCGGGCTGCGCACCCGTCAGTCCCACAACGGCACCTCCGTGCCACGTCCCTCGCTGATCGCCCTGGCGGCCAGTGCGTGCGCGACCGCGATATCGGTGAGTACCAGCCCGCTGTTGTAGACGAAGATCTTCTCGTCCTCGTTGCGACGCGCCACGGCGCTGCGGGTGAGTACCTGCGGCAGTTCGGCATCCACCGACCGCAGGGTCCCGTCGGGTCCGACCATGTCGGTACCCGTCAGTGCCATCTGCGCCGCGCTGGTGGCCACCACCCGATCGGCTTCGACCAGCGTCGACGGCGCCAGTCCGTAGCCGACCAGTACCGCCACCGAACCCGGTGCCAGATGCGAGGATTCGAGCGCCACCTCGGTACCGGGTCCGGCCGTGGCCAGCACCACATCGGCGGATGCCGCCGCGGCGTACGGGTCGTCGACCACGTCGAGCAGCGCGTGCGGCGCCGCGTCGGCCAGGTGCGCGTGCACGGCGGCCAGCCCCTCGGGATGCGTGCCGTACACCATCAGCTTGCGCAGCTGTGGGTTCGCGGCGAGCAAGTGCGGCAACGCATTACGTCCCTGGGTGCCGGTGCCGATGAGCAGCACGCTCTCCGCCCCGCGTCGGACCGTCTCGCGCACCAGCAGCGCCGACACGGCCGGCGTGCGTAACGCGCCGACCCGCGCGCAGTCCATCATCGCGATGGGGGCGCCGGTGGTGTCGTCGTAGAGGGTGATGGTCGTGTAATACCGCTTGGTGCTGCGGTCGTGGCCGGGGTCGAATTTGTAGGAAGTCTTCATGGCCACCACGCGCCGCCGCCCGTCGCGGCCGAGCATGGCATAGGACACAGACGAGCCGCCGGGGTCGGCGACGCTCAGCTTGCGCGGATTGTCGGATTCGCCTGCCGCGAAAGCGAGATAGGCCTCCTCCACGGCGCGCACCACCTCGGCGGGGCTGATCGGCACGTCGGCCAGGTCGCTGCGGGAGAGCACCCGCAGCCCGATGCCGCGGTCACGGTTGTTCAACGGATCCTCGTTCATCTGCAATGCCCCGCTCTGCTGTCCGATCAGCGACCGCCCGGAACGGGGCGACCACACGTTGGCCATACCCATTCTCGGACGACTCCTGCGCGCGCCGACGGCGTTCGGGCAGCCGGATATTGACACGCTTGAGCCAGCGGTCGGTGCCGTCGTAGCGCGCGCGGAACGGAACGCGCCCGTGTACGGCGACATCGTTGTCCACCAGCAGGATCTCGCCGGGGGCCAGCGCGGGGGCGTGACTGACCCTGGCGAGTTCGGTGGTGAGCCTGGCGTAGGCGGCGCGGAAAACCGCGTCCGCGTCGTCGATCGGGGTGTAGGCGGGATCGTAACGTGCTGTGACAGCATTATTTCCGTCGAGCCACAGCGTGGGCAACGGTGCGAGCTGATCGAACCCGGTGCCGTAGGAGACGTCGGGCAGGATCGGCAGCGTCGGGGTGGTGAGCGTGCGCAGATCGTCGTCGGACAGGCGTACTTCTCGCACCGAGGAGACCGTGGTGGCGACGTGGTCGGGGTTGCGCAGGCAGGCCAGCATGAGCATGTTCGCGCGCTGAGCGTGGAAAGCGTCTTCGGTGTGCGGGCTGAGCAGGGTGGAACTGCTCGCGCCCGACTGCTCCTGCTCGTGGCCCTCGGCGGGCACGATGTTGTTGACCAGCCTGCCGCCCTGCTGCCCGTGCCAGCCGAAAGGCTCACCGGCACAACGCCCGAGCAGCAACATCGTGATATCCAGCTCGAGTGAGCCATGGTGCGCGTGCTCGGCCGCGGCCTGCCAATGCGCCGGAGTCGCACCGAATTCGGCGTCGTCGACGGGCAATCCGCGCACCACGGTCGCGCCTGCGGCGGTGGCGGGTGGTCGAACGGCGTGGCGCACGCTGTCGGGCAGTTCGCCGACGCGCTCGGTAATCTGGGCGATCAGTGCAGGGTCGTGCAGAGTCGCGGTGTGTAGTGCGTCACCTAATCGGTGGCGGATATCGGTCGCGAGCGATCGCAGCGCCGTGGCGGCACGGGGATCCAGCTCGCGATACTCGATGTCGTGCTGGTGAATCGTCATACGTTCGGAGAGAACGCTTTTCACCGGCTTCCCTTCTTCGCATCGGTCGAACGCGGGTGATCTTCAGACTCGATGTGCGAAGGTAGTGCCTATACTCTGATTAGGCAAGACTTACCTAACGTGTCGGCCAGGGAAATAGCCGATCCATATAACATAGCGTTCTACCCCCGAACTGCCGAAGCGAACGCTGACCGGGGTGTCGTCAGGTCGCTGCGGTTCGGTGACGGTCGATGTGAAGCTCCCCACTCGGTGTAAGTTTTAGGCTAGCCTCGCCTGGTTTGCGGCGCCGGAAAAGGGGTTTCGGCGCACGCGGTTCGAGGAGGCAACACGATGGGTTTCACTCGCAGGCAGCTCTTCCAGTCCGGCATCGGCGTCACCGCGGTGCTGCTGGCCGCCGCATGCACCAGCGATGATCGATCCGCCACCGCGCAACGCGGTGGCACTCTGCGCGTCGGCGCGCTCGGCACCGCGGCTCGCAGCGAACGCGATCCGCACGCAAATCTCAGCAACGACAGCGACTTTCTCATCGCCTCGCTCGTCTACGACGCACTCACCGTTCCCGGCGCGGACCCGACTGTCGCCCCGCGCCTCGCCTCGCGCTGGGAGCCGAGCCAGGACAACCGCCGCTGGACCTTCACCATCGCCGAGGGCGCGACCTTCCACAACGGTGCGCCGGTGACCGCCGACGACGTGGTGTGGTCGATGCGGCGCCTGCGCTCGGTCGGTGGCGCCTCGAAGATGCCGGTGGCCGAGAACGACATCGTCGCCGACGGTCCGAACCGTGTCGTGTTCACGCTGCCCGCACCCAATACCCAACTGCCACTGCTTCTTCGGCTCATGACCTTCACTGTGCCGAAGGACACCACCGACTTCGCCGCCGCGATCGGCACCGGGCCGTTCCGGCTCGAGTCCTATCAGGGCGGCAACGCCAGGCTGGTGCGTAACGAGCGCTGGCACGGCACGCCGCCCCTGCTCGACGCCATCGAGGTGACGATGTTCGACAGCGTCACCGCGCTGGGCAACGCCGCGCTGGGCGGCCAGATCGACCTCGCCTCCAACGTGGGCGCGATCGCCGGGCGTACCGCCGCGGGACGCGGTGACCTACAGGTGATCCGGCGTGCCGACGACACCATGCTCGGTGTGGCGATGCGTGTCGCCGACGGCCCGTTCGCCGATGCCAGGGTGCGCACCGCATTGCGTCTGGGCGTCGACCGGACCGCGCTGGTCAACCAGGTGCACTCCGGCTACGGCACCGTCGCCGCCGATGTTCTCGGCACCGCCGACCCGCTCTACGACACCGCGCTGCGTCGTGACCGCGATGTCGATCGCGCGAAAACCCTCCTGCGCGAGGCGAACTTCGACACCGGGCGCAGCTACCCGTTCGTGACGAAGGCCGAGGTGCCGGGCGAGGTCGAATCGGCGAAGGTGATCGCCACCCAGCTCGCCGAGATCGGCGTCCGGCTCGACGTGCAGGTGGTGGAATCGGCGGCGTTCTACGACCGGACCTGGCTCAACGCACCGTTGTACACGGTGTCGTGGGGGACCAACGACTCGGTGGTGTTCCTGGCCGACAAGCTGATGACCTCCGGCTCCAACCGCAACGAAACCGCCTTCCGTGAGCCGGAATTCGACACCGCCGACGCGAAGGCGCTCGCCGCGTCCGGTGACGAGTACACCCGTGCGGTGCGCGAACTGCAGCGCATCGAGTTCGAGCGGGGCGGCTATCTGGTGTGGGGCATGGCCGACGGTGTCGACATCGCCGCGTCGACGGTGCGTGATCTGCCGACGCTCGGCGGGTTCGCGCGCGTTCAGCTGGAACGTGCCTGGTTGGCGTGAGTGTCATGAAAACCTTTGCCCTGCCGATGTTCCGGCGGATCGCGCTCCTGGTGGCATTGCTGGCCATCGTGTTCGTCGCGGTGGATCTGCTGCCGGGCAACGCGGCACGTGCGGCGCTCGGCAGGGACGCGGATCCGGCCGCGCTGGCGGCGAAAGAACACGAGCTCGGCCTGGATCGCGCACTGCCGGTGCAGTTCCTGGACTGGATCCGCGGGGTACTCACCGGAGACTTCGGGCAGACCGCGCGCGGGAACTCGATCGGCGCGCTGCTGGCCGACAAGTTTCCGCAGACTCTGCTGCTGGGTGGGCTCGCCTTGCTGCTGACCATCGCCTTGTCCCTGGGGCTGGGCTGCTGGTGGGCGATGCGGCCGACCGCGCTCGGCTCGCGAATTCTGCAGCCTGTCAGCACGATCTCGGTGGCCGTTCCGGAGTTCGTCTGCGGCACCTTGCTGATCCTGGTGTTCTCCCTGGCCACCGGCTGGCTGCCCGCCGTCACCATCACGGGCCGTTCCGGTTTTCCCCTCGGCCCCGAGATGCTGGTACTTCCGGTGCTGGCGTTGGCGATTCCGCAGATCGGCTGGAACGCCCGAGTCGTGCGCTCGGCCCTGCTCGATGTCGGTGCCGCACCCCATGTGGAAAGCGCGGTGCTGGACGGACTCCCTACCCGCACGATCCTGATCCGGCACATGCTGCCGTTCGCCGCGCCGACCATTGTCGCCGGGTACGCGACCTCGGTCGGCATGCTCTTCGGCGGCGCCCTGGTGGTCGAGACACTCTTCAACTACCCCGGTATCGGCGCCGTTCTCGCCGGTTCCGTCGCCGACCGTGACGCCACCATGGTCGCCGCGGTGGTCGCCCTGACGGCGATCGTCATCATGGTGCTGCTCGCCGTCGCCGACCTGGTTCGGGCGTGGGCATCGAGGAGCGCGCGGTGAAGAGGTCCAACTCGGGAGGTAGAGCGGTGCCGCGGATGTCCAGGTGGTGGCGGTATTCGATGGCGGGCGGTGTGGGGCTGGTTGTGCTGCTCGCGGTGGCCGGGCCGCTCTTCGCGCCCCATCCGGGGGAGAAGGCCGTCGGGATGCCGTTCGCGCAGCCGGGTGGGGACGCGCTGCTCGGGACGGATCGGCTCGGCCGCGATGTGCTCAGCCACCTGCTCACCGGCGGCACGCAGCTGCTGGCCGTCTCCGCGGTGATCGCGGTGGCGGTAACCGTGCTGTCGGCCGTCCTCGGCGCCGTCGCGGCCGTGCGCCCGCGCGCGGGCAAGGTCATCGAACTCTGCGGCGACTTGGTCATCCTGCTGCCCGCTGTCCTCGGCATCCTGCTGGTACTCACCGCATGGCCACAGGGTGGCGTCACCGCGCTGGTCGCCGTATCCCTGCTCTTCGGAGTTCCCTACTGCGCCAGAATCTTCGCGGCCTCCGCCTCGACCATCGCTGCCTCCGGCTACGTCGAATCCGCCGTCGCCAGCGGAGAGTCGCTGTCGCACCTGGTCTTCCGCGAAATCCTGCCGAACCTGCGCGCTGTCTTCACCACTCAGCTCGGCCTGCGCTTCGTCGTCGCCGTCTACCTCGTCAGCACCATCGCCTTCCTCGGCGTCTCCGCCCTCGGCCCCGACAACTGGGCGATCATGGTCCGCGACAATGCCTCCGGGCTGCTGCTGAACCCCTGGGCGGTGCTGGCGCCGAGCGCTGCCATCGCCATCGTGGCGGTCGGTGTGAATTTGGTGGTGACGAGTGGGCCGAGGAATCGCCGGACCGCGAGAACCTCGGATGCTCTCGACGCGGTCGGGGTCTCGAAGCCGCGAGCTGAGAGGGGCGCACTCAGCGGGGGAGACGGGGGAGTAAGCGTCGCTGGAAAAGCGGGAGATGCTGGGCGCCCGAGGGATTCGGGGAGGGCAGGGGTATGCGGGATCTCCGTGGTGGATTCAGGGGACGCGGCGGTGGTAGACGGGCTCAGCGTCGTTGCCGACAGTGGGGCCGTGTTGCTGGCGCCGGTGTCGTTTCGGTTGACATCGGGGACGGTCACCGCGCTCACCGGGGCGTCGGGGTCGGGGAAATCGACGGCGATGCGTGCGCTGCTCGGACATCTGCCCGCCGGTGCCAGTGGGCAGGGCGCGGTGCTCGTCGCGGGACATGATGTGTTCGCGCTCGACGCGGGCGCGCTGCGCGCTTTCCGCCGTGGGCAGATCGCCTATGTCGGCCAGGATCCCGGCTCCGAACTCAACCCGTTGCTTCGCGTCCGGGCAGTCCTGGCCGAGGCGGCGCCCGGCGCCTCCGCCGCCGACCGCCTGGCCGTCCTCGAACAAGTGGGCCTCGACCCCGCCCATCTCCGCCGCCGCTGCGCTCGGCTCTCCGGCGGCCAGCAACGCCGTGTCGCCCTGGCCCGCGCCATCCTGCGCCGCCCCCGAATCCTCGTACTCGACGAACCACTCGCGGGCCTGCACGGCACTCTTCGCACCGAAATAGCCCAGCTGATCTCGACCCTCGCCACCGAGAACAAGACCACCGTCCTCCTCTCCGGCCACGACACCGAGGCGATCACGGCCATCGCCGACACCGTGATCGAACTCCACCCGCCCGGCGATAGGTCGATGAATGTCGCTGTTGCGGTAGCTGATTCCGTCGAGGATGCTCGCCTGTCGGCCCGGAGTTCGGTACGGGCCTCGGTCTCCGGCGCCGACCGCATCGCCGACATGCGCACCGACTTGTCGGGCGAGGTTCCGGGGAGCAGGACGGCATATCGAACCGACCCGGCGGAGATTGCCTTGCGCGCCGAGGCGATCCATGCCGACGCGGGTGGCCACAGGGTGCTCGAGAACATCGGTTTCAGCCTGCCCGCAGGTGCTGCCCTTGCTGTCGTCGGTCCTTCCGGGGCGGGAAAGACCACGCTCGCACGGGTGATCGCGGGTTTGCACGCCGATGCCATCGGATCGCTGGAGGTAGATGGTGTGCGGGTTCCGGTGGGAAGTCGGCGGCGAATTCGATTCGGCGCCAACGGTATTCAATTCGTCCCCCAGAACCCTCGGGCCGCGTTGAACCCCCGACGCACCGTCGAGCAGACCCTGGCGCGCCCCTTGCGTCGCATCGCACGCGTCCCCAGACCCGGAATTCGCCCCCGCGTCACCGCCCTACTCGCCGCCGTCGACCTCCCCGCCGACCTCGCCGACCGCCGCCCCCACCAACTCTCCGGCGGCCAACGCCAACGGGTCGCCTTGGCCCGCGCCCTCGCCGCCGACCCAGCGGTCCTGATCTGCGACGAGATCACCACCGCCCTCGACACCGACACCGCCGCCGCCATCATGTCCCTGCTCGACCGCCTCCGCGCCGACCACGGCACCGCGGTCATCCTGATCAGCCACGACATGACCCTCGTCCGCGGCCACTGCACCGACCTCCTCGTCCTCGACCACGGCCGAATAGTCGAATCCGGCACCCCCGAAACAGTTCTCACCACCCCGACCCACCGAGCCACCGCCGCGCTACTCGGCTGACACCGCCCGGACAACCGCCTCGGTCCGGCCGGAATCTCGGGGACACGGAGCTGAGAACTCCCTGTGAGATGTGCACGAACACTGCTGGATCTGGATGATTGAACAGATGTCAGTGCAGAAGGTCGGCGTACTCGCCGCGGTGGCGATCAGCGCCCTCTTATCGGGGTGCAGTTCGCTCGCGTCGATCCCCGATGACATGCCGCCGGGGCCGGGAGTCGCGCTGCCCATGATCGATGTCGACGCACCCGGCCGCGCGGCCGAGCAGTTGCGCGGCTGGGCCGACGAGCAGTCCGGGGCGATCGGCATCGAGCCGGTCGCGCTGGAGGCCTACGGCTACGCCGCCGCCGTGCTGGCGAAGTCGAAGCCCGAATGCGGGATCGCCTGGACCACCATCGCCGGCATCGCCAGCGTGGAGAGCGGGCACGGCACCCATCGCGGCGCGGGCGTCGACGCCGACGGGACGGTGCGCCCGGCGATCATCGGCGTCGCCCTCGACGGCACCAAGGGCAACGCCGACATCCGCGACACCGACGGCGGCAGCCTCGACGGCGACACCACCTACGACCGCGCGGTGGGCCCGCTGCAGTTCATCCCCGAAACCTGGAAGCGCTGGGGCGTCGACGCCAACGGCGACGGCGTGGCCGACCCGCAGAACATCGACGACGCCGCCCTCACCGCCGCCCGCTACCTCTGCACCCGCGGCGGCGATCTGACCTCGGCTGACGGCTGGCAGCGCGCCCTGTTCGCCTACAACCAGTCGAACAAATACATGCGTGTGGTGCGCGATCGCGCCGCCATATACAGCATCGGCCGCCGCGTGTAGTTGCGCACGGCCCGGAGTGCCGGTTACTCCACACTCCGCCGAGACGATAGGCTCGGCACCGCACGGCCCTTTCCCGTGATACCTACCGTGCCTTCCGTCGTAAGGAGCAGTTTTCGTGGCCATTATCGAACAGGTCGGAGCTCGCGAGATTCTGGATTCGCGCGGCAATCCCACTGTCGAGGTCGAGATCGCCCTCGACGACGGCACCCTGACCAGGGCAGACGTACCTTCCGGTGCGTCCACCGGCGAGCACGAGGCCGTCGAGCTGCGTGACGGCGGCGACCGCTACGGCGGCAAGGGTGTGACCAAGGCTGTCGAGGGCGTCCTCGACGAGATCGCGCCCGCCATCATCGGCCTCGACGCCGTGGAGCAGCGCACCGTCGATCAGGTCCTGCTGGATCTGGACGGCACCCCCGACAAGTCCCGCCTCGGCGCGAACGCCCTGCTCGGTGTCTCGCTGGCCGTGGCACGTGGTGCCGCCGAGTCCTCGGGCCTCGAGCTGTTCCGCTACCTGGGCGGCCCGAACGCCCACGTGCTGCCGGTCCCGATGATGAACATCCTCAACGGTGGCGCGCACGCCGACACCGGCGTGGACGTGCAGGAATTCATGGTCGCCCCGATCGGCGCGCCCACCTTCCGCGAGGCACTGCGCTGGGGCACCGAGGTGTACCACTCGCTCAAGGCCGTGCTGAAAGAGAAGGGCCTGTCCACCGGTCTCGGTGACGAGGGCGGCTTCGCCCCCGACGTCGCGGGCACCGTGGAGGCTCTCGACCTGATCAGCGTCGCCATCGAGCGCGCGGGCTACAAGCTCGGCACCGATGTGGCGCTGGCGCTCGACGTGGCCGCCACCGAGTTCTACACCGAGGGCGAGGGTTACAAGTTCGAGGGCAAGGTCCGCACCGCCGCCGAGATGGGCGAGTTCTACGCGGATCTGCTCACCCGGTACCCGCTGGTCTCCATCGAGGACCCGCTGTCGGAAGACGACTGGGACGGCTGGGTCGCGCTGACCGACGCCATCGGCGACAAGGTGCAGCTCGTCGGTGACGACCTGTTCGTCACCAACCCCGAGCGCCTCGAAGAGGGCATCGCCAAGGGCGCGGCCAACGCGCTGCTGGTGAAGGTCAACCAGATCGGCACGCTGACCGAGACCCTCGACGCCGTCGAGCTGGCGCACCGCAACGGATACAAGACCATGATGTCGCACCGTTCGGGCGAGACCGAGGACACCACCATCGCCGACCTCGCGGTCGCCGTCGGTTCGGGCCAGATCAAGACCGGTGCCCCCGCGCGCTCCGAGCGGGTCGCCAAGTACAACCAGCTGCTGCGCATCGAGGACGCCCTCGGTGATTCGGCACGCTACGCGGGTGACGTGGCCTTCCCGCGTTTCACCGGCGAATTCTGAAGGCAGTGCAGGGGCGGTAGCGAATGACCGAGCGACGTGCGCGTGGGACCAGTCCAGGTGGACGAGGTGACCGGCGCACGTCGCGGGCCGCGCGCTCCCGCCCCAGCCTCGACACGCCCGGCCGCCCCACCGCGGCCAAGCGCCCGACGCGGCGCCACCCGCAACCCGCGGGTGCTACCCGTAAGTCCAGCGGCAAGCTGGAACGCAGCGAGCACACCATCCTCGGTCTCTCGACCGGTAAAGCGGTGATCCTGGCGGCGGTGCTGTGCGGTCTCGCGCTGACCTTGGCCGTGCCGACGCGCACCTACTTCAGTCAGCGCGCCGAAGCCGTGGCGCTGGCCAAGCAGCGGACCGAACTCGAAGCCGACCTGGCCGATCTGCGTAATCGTCGTGCGCAACAACAGGATCCGGCCTACATCCGCTCCGAAGCGCGCGACCGCCTGCGCCTGGTGATGCCCGGCGAAACCCCTTACATCGTGCAGATTCCCGGCATCGAGGCGCCAGCGCCGCCGCCGATGAGCACCCGAACAGCGGCGCCCGACCCCTGGTACACCGACCTGTGGCGCAGCATCTCCGAACCAGCCCCGGAAGGACCACGGTGACGACACCGAACGCCGACGACCTCGAGATCATCGCGAAGCAGTTGGGTCGCGAGCCTCGCGGCGTGCTCGAAGTCGCCTACCGTACCCCCGACGGCCTGCCCGCCGTGGTGAAGACCGCGCCACGCCTGCCCGACGGCACCCCGTTCCCCACGCTCTACTACCTGACCGACCCCCGGCTCACCGCCGAGGCGAGCAGGCAGGAATCGGCCGGGGTGATGCGCGAGATGACCGAACGCCTCGCCACCGATCCCGAACTGGCCGCCGCCTACCGGCGCGCGCACGAGAGCTACCTGGCCGAACGCGATGAAATCGAGTCGCTCGGCACCGATTTCACCGGTGGCGGGATGCCCGACCGGGTCAAGTGCCTGCACGTGCTGATCGCGCACTCGCTCGCCAAGGGACCCGGTCTGAACCCCTTCGGGGACGAGGCCGTCGCCCTCGCCGCCGACGCCGGTTTCCGCGGTACCGCGATCCCCGCCGACTGGCCTGCCACGAGCACACCCGACGAACAGGCATAATCGCGGTCAGTGCCCGTGCGCGGGTCGAGACCTCTGGAGGACACCATGAGTGAGCGCATCGCCGCAGTCGACTGCGGCACCAACTCGATCCGCCTGCTGATCGCCGAGGTGGGGGCCGACGGCGGGCTCACCGACGTGCACCGGGAGATGCGCATCGTGCGCCTCGGCCAGGGGGTGGACGCCACCGGCCGTCTCGCGCCCGAAGCCATCGAACGCACGCGCCTCGCGTTGTCCGATTACGTCGATGTGATGGTGGCGCAGGGTGTTTCGCGCGTGCGCATGGTCGCCACCTCCGCCACCCGTGATGCCGCCAACCGCGACGACTTCTTCTCGATGACCCGCACCGAACTCGGCCGCGTAGTGCCCGACGCGGTCGCCGAAGTGATCACCGGCGACGAAGAAGCACGGCTGTCCTTCGCCGGTGCCGTCGGTGAATTGTCCGCTGATGCAGGACCTTTCGTCGTGGTCGACCTCGGCGGCGGCTCGACCGAGCTGGTCGTAGGCGATGAAAATGGCGTCCAGGCAGCCTATTCCGCGGATATCGGCTGTGTCCGCATCACGGAACGCTGTCTGGCGGGCAACCCGCCCACGGCCGACCAGGTCGCTGCCGCAAGGGAATTCGCTCAGCAGAAGCTCGACGAGGCCTTCGCGAAGGTCCCCGTCGACAAGGTGCACACCTGGGTCGGCGTGGCAGGCACGATGACCACCATCACCGCCGTCGCCCTCGACCTCCCCGAATACGACTCCGCGCGAGTGCATCTCACCCGTCTGAGTCTCGCCGAAGTCCACCAGGTCTGCGACCGCTTGATCGGCATGAACCACGACGAACGCGCAGCCCTCGGACCGATGCATCCGGGCCGGGTCGACGTGATCGGCGGCGGCGCGGTGATCACCGAGGTTCTCGCCGACGAACTGTCCGAGCGCGCGGGAGTTTCCGAACTCATCGTCAGCGAACACGACATCCTCGACGGCATCGCCATGTCGATCGTCAACGCCGCCGCCTGATGTTCGCCTCGAGCACCCGGGGCGCGCGCAACCGCTAAGGGGCCGAGTCCGACTCCGGCCCACCTGCCTCGTCGCCGATGTGCTCGGCTTCCGGGTAAGCCCGCGCCAGTCGACCATCCGTTGTGACAAGCGGCATCTCGAACTGCTCCGCGAGTTCGACATAGAGTGCGTCGGCGAGCCTGATCGCAGCTCGACGATTCCAGGCGCCCGTCGTCAGGTTCACGACGTGGTGACGGGTCAACGGCGCCCTCGCGAGGCGACCGAGTGCGGTCTCGACCTCGGCAGCGGACACCAGATCGGCCCGATTCAGTCTGCCGAGCGCGGAGAGCACCTCCACGTCGAAGTGTGCCGGCACGTGGAGGACGGCTGCCGAGATCCGCTTGCTGACCGCATCGGTCCGGTCGTTGCGAACGAGCAGATCGACCATGGCACTGGCATCGAGGACGATCTGCTCGGCCTCGCTCACTGGTCGAACTCGTCTCGGGCCGCGTCGATCGCCGCCAGCACGCGGTCATGTGGAATCTCGGGGCGATCGGTGAGATCGGCCAACCACGCCGACGTCGCATTCGTTTCGAGTGCGGCCACAATCGCTGCCTGAGTCAACGCCGAAACATTGACCCCGGCTGCTCTGGCACGTTCGGCCAGCTCATCCGGTACGTACACATTGAGTCTCGCCATACACCGAACTATACACACCAATGTGTGTATATCCGCCGTGTGGCGCTAGCTGCCGGTGCGTTCGCGATGCTTACATCCTGGCCAGCAGCACGGCCGCCGCTGGCCTTCTTCCAGCTCCTCCTGGGTGCGCCGAATCCGCCGTTCGCGAGTCGCGTTCTGCTTCGCGTCCTCGACCCAGCAGATGAACTCGTTGCGAGCCAGCGGCGTGATGTCCTGCCACGCGGTGAGCGCCACCGAGTTGGTGAGCAGCGCCGCACGTAGATCGGCGGGCAACTCGTGCACCACGCCCCCGGAGACTTGTCGACTACTCATCAGTCCACGGTAGCGCGCAAGCGTTCGACCTGCGGTTACCAGGACGGGTGGCCGGCGCTACTAGACAAAATGATTGATATGTCTCACTATGGAGTCATGAGTACAACGACGTCTCATTCGGTGCGGTTCGAACTTCGCTCCGGAGACACTTGGCGCGATCCGTGGTCCATGTATTCCGCACTGCGTGATCACGACCCTGTTCACCGTGTGGTCCCCGCCGGGCAGGAGGACAACGACTTCTACGTGTTGTCCCGGCATGCCGACGTGTGGATGGCGGCGCGCGACCCCGCGACCTTCTCCTCCGCGTCGGGACTGACCGTCGACTACGTCGACTTGGTCGCCGCCGGGTTCGGCGCCGTGAAGCCGTTCGTCTTCATGGACCCGCCGGAGCACACCGATTTCCGGCGTCGGGTGTCACCGGGATTCACTCCGCGCCAGGTGAATTCGGTCGAGCCCGCCGTGCGGAGATTCATCGTCGAACGCATCGAGCGGCTGCGTGCGGCGGGGGAGGGCGACATCGTCAAGGACCTGTTCAAGCCGTTGCCCACCATGGTGGTCGCACACTATCTCGGTGTGCCGGAACAGGATCACGAGAAGTTCGACGCGTGGACCGAGAACATCGTCGGCGGCGCGGTCGCGGGGGCCGGGCTTGCCGCGGGCGACCAGAACGCCTTCACCGCGGTGGGCGAAATGGTCGGCTATTTCAGTGAATTGATCGCCCGCCGCCGCGTCGAACCGGGCGACGACACCATCTCGCACCTGCTGGCCTCCGGTCTCGGCGCCGACGGCGACAACGAAGGTCTGGTCGCGATCCTCGGCTTCGCGTTCACGATGATCACCGGCGGCAACGACACCACCACCGGCAATCTCGGCGGTGCGGTCCAGTTGCTCACCGCCGCCCCCGACCAGCGGCAGCTGCTCATCGACGATCCCTCGCTCATCCCGGACTCCATCGAGGAGTTCCTCCGGATGACCTCACCGGTGCAGGGCCTGGCCCGCACCACCACCCGCGATGTCGAACTGCACGACACCATCATCCCCGAGGGCCGCCGCGTGCTGTTGCTCTACGGTTCGGGCAACCGCGACGAACGCGAATTCGGCCCCACCGCAGCCGAACTCGATATCCGGCGCAACCCCAAGCGCATCCTCAGCTTCAGTCACGGCCACCACCACTGCCTCGGCGCGGCCGCCGCCCGCATGCAGGCGCGCGTCGCGCTCGAGGAACTGCTCACCCGCTGCCCCGACTTCACCGTCGACCTCGACGCGGTGCAGTGGTCGCAGGGCAATTACGTGCGCTGGCCGGTCTCGGTGCCGTTCCGCGCGGAGGGCTCGTCATGAGCGGTGACTGGCTGGGCGCCGATCGGGCGGACCTGGCCGCCGAACGCATCATCGACGCGGCCGCCGAACTGTTCGCCGAGCACGGGGTGGCCGCGGTCGGCATGGCCGACATCGCCAAGGCAGCAGGTTGCTCCCGCGCCACGCTGTACCGCTACTTCGACAACCGGCACGCGGTGCGTCTGGCTTTCGTGCACCGCGAGACCCGCCGCATCGTCGCCCAGCTCGACGAACGGTTCCGCGACATCGCCGACCCGGGAGAACGCATCATCGCCGCCATGCTCGGCGCGGTCGAGGAAGTCCGCGCCAACCCCCTGCTCATCGCCTGGTTCCGCCCCGCCGACTCCGGCACGGCGGGTCGCATCAGTCAGGATTCCGACGTCATCGAATCCCTGGCCGCGACCATCTTCGGCCCCGCGGACCTGACCGACCCGGAACGCAGCAGGCTGGCCCGCTGGCTCACCCGCGTCATCGTCTCGCTGCTGTCGGCTCCCGGCCGCGACGCCGCCGACGAACGGGCCATGCTCGAGGAGTTCGTCGCCCCGGTCATCACCCGCACCTTCGTCTCACCGAACTAGAACGTGTTCTATATTCGAGGGAAAGTTCCGGCGATCCCTCGGGAGTTCAGATATGTACCAGTGGTCAGACGAAGACCTGATGTTCCGCGACGCTGTGCGCGGCTTCATCGCCAAGGAGGTCACCCCGCACGTCGACCAGCTGGAGAGTGGCGCGCTGCCGCCGTTCGACATCATCCGCAAGCTGTACGCCACCTTCGGGCTGGACGAGATGGCGCGCGACGGGCTCGAGAAGGCGCTCGCCCGCGAAGAGGCCGGTACCACCGGCTCCGGTAAGTCGGGCGGCGGTTTCAGCGGTGCGGGCAGCATGGGCGTCGTCCTCAACAGTGAGCTCGCCGGCGTCAGCCTCGGGCTGGTGGCCTCCATGGGGGTGAGCCTCGGTCTCACCGTTGGCACCATCCGCAGTCGCGGCACCCTGGCGCAGAAGAAACGCTGGCTGCCCGAACTGGTCACCATGGCCAAGGTCGGCGCCTGGGCCATCACCGAACCCGATTCGGGCTCCGACGCGTTCGGCGGCATGAAGTCCTATGTGCGCCGTGACGGCGAAGACTACATCCTGAACGGTCGCAAGACGTTCATCACCAACGGTCCGTACGCCGACGTCACCGTCGTCTACGCCAAGCTGGACGAAGGTGACGGCACCGACCGCCGCGACCGCAAAGTGCTGCCGTTCGTGCTGGACAAGGGCATGCCCGGTTTCGTACAGAGCCCCCCGTTCAAGAAGATGGGCATGAATTCCTCGCCCACCGGCGAACTGTTCTTCGAGAACGTCCGCATCACCCCCGACCGGCTGCTCGGCGAAACCGAGAACCCGGCCAAGGGCGACGGAAAAGACAGTGCCAAGGAGTCTTTCGCGGCCGAACGCATCGGCATCGCCTCCCTCGCGCTCGGCATCATCAACGAATGTCACCGCCTCTGCGTCGATTACGCCAAGTCCCGCACGCTGTGGGGCAAGGAGATCGCGCAGTTCCAGCTCATCCAGCTCAAGCTCGCCGAGATGGAGATCGCGCGAATCAACGTGCAGAACATGGTCTTCAACGCCATCGAGCGCACCGCCGCCGGCGACAAGGTGACCCTCGCCGAGGCCTCGGCGATGAAGCTCTACTCCTCTCGCGCCGCCACCGAGGTCGCGATGGAGGCCGTGCAGCTGTTCGGCGGCAACGGGTACATGGCCGAGTACAAGGTCGAACAGTTGGCCCGCGATGCCAAGTCGCTGATGATCTACGCGGGCAGCAACGAAATCCAGGTAACCCACATCGCCAAGGGTCTGACCGCCGGGTAGCTGGTAGTTCGCTCGTATACTACGAAGATGCGAATCCACCGGAATGCTTTTGCCGGCGCCGTGGTGGTCGTCGCCGCGGTCGTCGCCCTCGCGCCGTCGACTTCGGCCACCCCGGCCTCCGGTGTGACCGTCGAACCGCTGACCCAGGTCGATGTCAGCGCATTCAGCCCTTTCGCCTCCTTGCCGAGCAAGTTCACCTTCCGGCGGATCACCATCGCGCCCGGGGGCACCCTCGGCTGGCACTACCACGACGGCACTGTTCTCGCGGTGGTCACCGCGGGCCAGCTGGCCCGATACGAGACAGACTGCGTGCCGACCACGTACTCCGCGGGCCAGGGCTTGTCCGAGACCGTCGGCCCTGACCACGTCCATGTAGGCCGCAACCTAGGCAACGAACCTGCCGAGTTGTACGTCGCGTATATCAACCTCGCGAATGAACCGCTCTTCGTGGACGCCCCTGCCCCGGACTGCCCATAGCCGCCGCTCGTGGGTTTCAGGCGCCGAGGCAGGCTCCGGCGCCGCCTGTCGCGAACGTTTCGGTGCTGCAATAAGCGGTTCTCGGGTAGTAAGGGCCCATCGTGGTGGCCGGGTCGTCGCCGGAGTCCTGGGACGCCTGGATCGAATTCGGATAGAACGTCGCGCTCGGGGTCATGTTCCGCAGGAACAGCACCTTGTCCACATCGGTGCTGCCCCAGGGGATTACCGTCACGCTCGGGTCGAGATTCGCGGGCACGTCCGCGGGGGCGGCGACCACATAGGTGTAGTAGCCGGACCCGTCGAGCGCGGTTTGGAAGTCGGCCGCGCAGGCCACAACGGGGTAGGGCGAGCGCAGGTCGTTCTGACACATCGACCAATACCGCACCTGCTGGCTCGGATCGGTAGGTGATTGTCCCGCACGGGTATTCGGGAATATCGGCGCCTTGCCACGCACCACCAGCAGGCGTCCGGGCTGATAGCTGATCCGCGTTCCGATGTATTTGTTGTCGCCGTTCGGGAAGAGCCCGGAGGTGCTCGCCGGGTTGCTGAACGTCGCCTCCGGTGTGTTGCCGGGGAACGCGCCCGATGCCGCTCCGGCGATCGCCCGGTCGAAGGCAGCCTTGGCCGCGTCGGCGACGGGACCGGTGTACGAAGCCGGGTCGAAGGGCTGTGCGCACGGCTGGGCGGGCACGTCGGCGCCCGCGATCGAGAGCTTCACATCAGGCAGCGGGACGCCGCCACTGGGCGAGGCCGGGTCGGTCGGAACATAGACACGGACTATGACGAAGCCGATCGGCGTGCTCTGACCGTTCGCGACAGCCTGAATCTCGTTGCGGCTGTGGTCGGCCGGTCCGTTGACCAACGTGGCGTGCCAGCGCCGCTGCGACGCGGGCAGCGATGCGGCGTCAGCGTCGACGAACGGATTGGCACTGCCCGCGTCGGCGACGATCTGGTCGTCGCGCAACGTGTCCACGGTGTCGAGGTCGGTCCCGTAGGTGTTCAACGAGAAATACCGGGCGGCCGGATAGGTGCCGGACAATTCGATCGAGTCGCCAGGCCCCAGCGCATAGGGCATCACCCAATATGTCGAATTCGCGTCGGGGAAAGCCACATTCAGCACGGTGCTGTTGGACATGAACCGCCACGCGCACAGCACCGAGTCCGGCGGATCCGCGGAGGCGGGCGCGGCGAACCCCACCGCGGCCAGCACCGTTGCCACCACACAACAGACGCGAACTATCACAGCACCGACCGAATGCATGACGATCCCCTCGCTGAGCTCGAACTGGCGAACTATCGAAGAATCCCGCGCGCCCACGTCACCGTGGTCGGCTCGCGACCAACATAGTGCACCCCATGGCAGCGCCCCACGCCACGTAGCGGTGGACCGTCGACGGTGTGTCCGGTCGCCGCCGTTCTACGGGGCTCGTCGTGGTTCCGGCATCGCGCATGCCAGCCCGTCGGCCATCCCTGTCGGCTGCACACCGAGACCCTGGTTGAGCCTGGCCCGTTGGTTCTCCCACGCGATGCTCGCCGCCAACTCGGCCAGCTGCGCCTTCGACAGGTGCGTGAGCAGCGTGTCACGCAATTCGTCGATATCGACCGCGGGAGTAACCGTCATCGCCTCCGCGAAGGCGATCACCAACTTCTCCAGCTCGGTATAGGCATCACTGGTCCGATACCGAGGCAGATCGATGAGCTGCTGCTCGGTCAGCCCCGCTGTATGCGCCAGCGCCGACCCGATATCGAGACAGAACTGACAAGCCACCAGCCCCGCCGTCTTGAGCTCGGCCAACTCCTTGAGCCGAGGATCCAGCTTGTTACTGAACAACAACGCCGTCTCATAGGTCAGCGTCGCCGCCGCGATCTGCGGCCGCCGCCCGAGCCACCCCACCAGATCCCCCCGATGACGCCGAGCCTGCCCGATGACCTTGACGTATCCCCGAACCCGCTTGACCACCCGCATCGATAACACCCCTTCGTGCCGACGATTCACCTACCGATGAACCTACGCCGAGACCCCACCGAACCCCAGAGTGATCCGCCTCGCTTCCTGCCGGCGGAGAGCCCGCCCCCATGCGGCCCTGGCGGGCCCGTTGTCGGACAAGACACTGACATGCCGCCACCAAGGGGGGCTGCCGTGTAATCCGTTGGAGCGCAGTGCAATACCCATCGCACCGTGGCCGGCACTTTAAGGATTTCGCATGTCGACCGTATGCAGCGCTCTCTAATTTCATGGGTGTCAAGGCCCCAAGGGGCGAAGCCATCCACACCAGGGGAGATCTGAATTGAAGAAGATTGTTACAGGACTGCTGATGGGCGCGATCGCCACAGGGACCATGGTCGCCATGGCACCCGCGGCGCAGGCGGCCCAGTACGCGAACCTCAAGGATTGCCAAGCTGCCGCGAAGCGCAAGGTCGACGAGCGTATTTCGCAGGGCGACATCAACGTCCCCAACTACACCTGCAAGCGTGACGGAAACGGCTGGCGGGTAGCAGTCGGCTAGCCCGCTTCGAAGTGGCCAGGGGTCAGTCCGGCGGGCCGACCCCTACCATCCGGTTGCCGCCGCGGACGCTCTTGATCCGGTGGCGGCTATGGGCAGGACGCGCGAGCGCTTGCGGACTCACTGCGGACCGAGCAGGCCAGTCGACCGGGGGAGAAGCGCAGATAGCGCCCGCGACCTGCGATGAAGAGTGCCCCCACAGGGACTCGAACCCTGACTGTGCGGATTTTAAGTCCGCTGCCTCTGCCAATTGGGCTATAGGGGCGTCCCGGATAGCGTAGCGAATCGTACGGGTGTACCGGAATCCTGTTGGTCGACAAGGTCGGCCCGGCGTGTCGGGATAGACCACGCCGGGACCGATCATGTCATCGAAGGTGCTGGTCAGTCTGCACTCGCGCTCTTTTTGCCGAGGACGGAGTGTCGACGGCCATAGGCGAAGTAGACGGCGAAGCCGATGGCCATCCAGATCACGAAGCGCAGCCAGGTTTCCACCGAGAGGTTCACCATCAGCCATACGCAGGCCGCGACTGCCAGGATGGGGATGAAGGGGACCAGCGGGACGCGGAAGCCGCGGGGCAGGTCGGGGCGGGTGCGGCGCAGCACGATGACGCCGACCGAGACCAGCACGAAGGCGAACAGCGTGCCGATGTTCACCATTTCCTCCAGCGTGCCGAAGTCGACGAAACCGGCCAGCACGCAGCAGATCACGCCGACGATGGCGGTGAGCCGCACCGGCGTGCCGCGCTTGCCGGTGTGGGCGAGTCCGCGGGGCAGCAGGCCGTCGCGCGACATCGCGAACAGCACGCGGGTCTGCCCGAGGAACAGCACCATCACCACGGTGGTGAGGCCGGCCAGGGCGCCGATGGAGATGACGTTCTTGGCCCAGTCCACGCCGAGGATCTGGAATGCCGTTGCCAGCGTGGCATTCTCGCCGGACAGATCGGTGTAGGGCACCATGCCGGTGAGCACCAGCGTCACCGCCACGTAGAGCACGGTGACGATCAGCAGCGAACCCAGGATGCCGCGCGGCACCGCCTTCTGCGGGTTCTTGGTCTCCTCGGCGGCGGTGGCCACCACGTCGAAACCGATGAACGCGAAGAACACGATGCTGGCCGCGGCGAGCAGGCCGTACCAGCCGAAGTTGGTGTCACCCGCGCCGGTGATGAGTTGGAACAGCGTCTGGTGCAGACCACTGGCGCTTTCCTCGGCGGGCTGCGACGGCGGGATGTAGGGGCTCAGATTGGACGCCTTGAAATAGGTGATGCCGAGAACGAGCACCAGCGCGATGACCGCGAGCTTGATCGCCACGGCGACCGCCGACACCCGCGAGGACACCTTGGTGCCGATGGCGAGCAGCACACCGAGCGCGGCGAGCAGTAATACCGCGCCCCAGTCGAAGGTGATCGAACCTAATTGCACAGTGGCGGAATCGAATCCGAATACCGTGCCGAGATACTGCGACCAGCCTTTCGCGACCACCGACGCGGCGAGTGCGAATTCCAAGATCAGGTCCCAGCCGATGATCCACGCCACCAGTTCCCCGAAGGTGGCATAGGAATAGGTATAGGCACTACCGGCAACGGGCACGGTCGAAGCGAATTCCGCATAACAGACCGCAGTGAGACCACACGCTATCGCCGCGAAAACGAATGCCAGCGAGACCGAAGGCCCGGCCAGATTGCCCGCGGTTCGCGCGGTGAGCGTGAAGATGCCCGCACCGACGACAACGGCGACACCGAAGATCGTGAGATCCCAGGCCGTCAGATCTTTGCGGAGTTTGGAATCGGGATCATCGGTATCGAGAATCGACTGCTCGACGGATTTGGTGCGGAACAACCCGCCCCAGCGGCCGGGCGATCGGCCCACGCCTGGAGCGTCCTGCGGTGTCGGCACGGTATTTCTCCTTCTGCTGCGAAAAACGTAATCGGGGATTACCCGGAAATCAGGTCAGTGCACGCCCTGCATGCGGCGCTTGATCCAGGGCGCGCACGCGACAACCACGAGACCGGCCACGATGGCCGCGGCGCCGCTGAACCCGAAGTAGGCAGTCTCGCTGTCGGGGCTGTAGAAGCGGGCGAGCGTGCCCGCCATCGACGTGCCGATACCGACGGAGAAGAAATACAGGGCCATCATCTGCGAGCGGAACGCGGCGGGCGCGAGATGGGTGGTCACCGCGAGACCGATCGGCGAGAGCAGCAGTTCCGAGACCGCGAAGCCGCCGAGGATCAAGAAGACCGCGAGCACCGGCACGGTCTTGCCGTCGAAACCGCTGAGCAGCGCGAACAACCAGAACGCGATGCCCATCCCGATCACGCCGAGCGCGAACTTGATCGGCGTGCTCGGCGCGCGATTGCCGAGTTTGGTCCACATCAGCGCGAACAGCGGTGAGAGCGCGATGATCCACACCGGCTCGACCGAACCGATCCAGCTCGCCGGCGCCTCCCAGCCGAAGATCCGCCAGTCGACGCGCTCGTCGGAATAGACCGCGAGCATGGTGAACATCTGCTGGAACAGCGACCAGAACACCGCGTTGGCGATGAACAGTGGGATGAACGCGACCACCCTCGTCCGCTCCACCTGCGTCACCTTGGCGCTGCGCAGCATCACCGCGAAATACACGACAGAGGCGACCACGATGACGCCGGTGGTGACGTCGGAGAGATTCTCGAGGGTGATCAGCTTCGTCAGCACGGCCGCCAGCACCACGACGGCCGCGACGGCGACGCCGATCAGTACCGGGGTGAGCTCGCGACGGGTGATGGGATTGGGCACCTCGCGCCCGTGGGTGCCCAGGTTGCGACGGAAGATCACGTACTGGGCCAGACCGAGCGACATACCGACCGCCGCGGCGCCGAAGGCCACATGGAATCCCCACTCGCGCTGCAACAGGCCGGTCAGCAGCGGGCCACAGAACGCACCGATATTGATGCCGAGATAGAACAGCGTGAATCCGCCGTCGACCCGCGCGTCGGTGGGCGCGTAGAGAGTGCCGAGCAACGACGACGCGTTCGCCTTCAACCCACCACTGCCGAGCGCGACGAGCACCAAGCCGACGCCGACGCCGGTCAAGCCGGGCAACACCGCCAGCGCGAGGTGTCCGGCCACGACCACGACACCGCCGTAGAAGACCGTCCGCTCCATCCCCAGCACCCGGTCGGCAATCCAGCCGCCGAGCACGGTGGACAGGTATACCAGGCCGCCGTACGCGCCGACGATGCCGAGCGCGGTGCTCTGGGCGATCCCGAGGCCGCCCTCGGTGGTGGAGTAGTAGAGGTAGTAGCCCAGGATGGTGAGCATGCCGTAGAAGGAGAAACGCTCCCACAGCTCGACGCCGAACAGGTTGGTCAACCCGATGGGGTGACCGAACACGGTGCGTTCGGCCGCCTTGTCGGCAGGGTTCGGCGGGTCGCCGAGCCGGGTTTCTTCGGTGGACATAAGGGAACGATCCCACGTCGAAACGGTGGACAGCAATTTTCCCGCATCGTCGCGGCTTCGGCGTGCCGAACCCGCCGGGCCGTCGCGAACACCTCCGGCGGGGGCGCCGACGCAAGGGGGCGCGCCGCCGCGAACGCCGCGGCGGTACGCGGGGAGAGGAGCGCTGCGCCAATTAGGCTGTGGTGACCGGACTCCCGCGACGGACGAGGAACCAGACGTGCTGACAGCCCAAGTGACCGTCCCCGTGCGGCCGGAGAGGGCGTTCGCGACCCTGGCCGACGGCTGGCTCTACGCGAGCTGGGTGGTCGGCGCCTCGCATATCCGCGAGGTCGACCCCGGCTGGCCTGCCGTCGGCAGCCGCATCCACTACCGCTTCGGGCTGTGGCCGGTGCTGATCAGCGATACGACGGTGGTGCGCGCGATCGACCCGCCGCACCGGCTCGAGTTGGAGGCGCGGCTGTGGTCGGTCGGTTCGGCGCTGATCACGCTCACGCTCGTCGAACAACCCCCGGGGCACACCACGATCCGGATGGTCGAACGCGCCGGGAGCGGACCCGCTCAGTTGATTCCGGGGGTAGCGCAGGATCTGCTCTTCTCGGCGCGTAACCAGGAATCCCTCGATCGGCTGGCCGCATTGATTCGTGCACGTTCGCAGAATGAATGACTCACAGGAATTCCGACCGGTCCGTATTTCTCGATAGCGAGTATTTCGCGCTGAAATATTTGCGTGGAATTCTCTGTCGCTGTGTTCGATCTGCGCGCTTGGTTTAGTCTCTACCGATTAACTGAATACGTAGATCAGGGGAAAAGCGCGTGCTTCATATCGAGCACTTCAATAATGGCTGGATGAATCCGGTGCTGGCCTTCGGCCTGTCGTTCATCGGTTCGGTATTGGGGCTACGGTGCGCGGTGCACGCCAAGGCGTCGTCGGCGCCGCTCGGTTGGCTCATCGCCGCGGCCGTGGGGCTGGGCGGAGCGGCCATCTGGGTCACGCACTTCACGGCCATGCTCGGGTTCAGCATCGGCGGTGCGCCCATCCGCTACGACGTGCCGTTGACGCTGGTCAGTGCGGTGATCGCGATCGTGGTGGTGCTGATCGGGCTCACCATCGTCACCGGTGGGGGCAACGAGTGGGTGACCCTGCCCTTCGGCGGCGCGATCACCGGGCTGGGGGTGGCCGCCATGCATTACCTGGGGATGTGGGCGATACGCGCCAGAGCCGTCATCGAATACGAGCCCGCGCTGATGGCGTTGTCGATCGTGATCGCCGTGGTCGCGGCCACGGTGGCGCTGTGGTTCATGCTGCACGTGCGCGGTCTGCTGATGACAACAGGCGCCGCGCTGGTCATGGGAATCGCGGTGTGCGGCACGCACTACACGGCGATGGCGGCCATGCGCGTCCGCCACGGCGACCCGATGACCGTGGTGGACGGCCTCACTCCGGTGCAATTGCTGCTGCCGTTGATCGCGACGGTGTCGTTGGTGGTCACCGGATTGGTGATCGTGGTCGGGTTGGCCGAGTTGGAGGTCGGCGAGAGTCGACCGGACTGACGGATTAACGCCGTGGCCGAATATTCGGCCACGGCGGTATCCATCAGCTCGGCTGGGGTAGCTCGCAGTCATCGACCTTCGGATTGGCGCCCACATAGTTCAGTGGGCCCGCGATCAGGGTCACCGCGATGGTGCCGAGGGTCGCACAGTTCTGATCGCGTTCGGTGTAGTAACCGCGTTGACCCGCGGCCAGTACTCCGATCAGCAACCACACCAGTACGACGATCGAAATGATGCGAGAACTACTGCCTGTCATGACCGGTCCTCTACTACTACTTCGACGGATTCTGCGCATGGTCAGTAGTAGTGTCGTCGGCCGCCGACTGCACGTCCTGTGCTGCCGATCAATGCCAGCGCTACGCCGACCACCAAGAGGATGACTCCCACCGTGTTGAGGAGGGGGATGCCGAAAACGAGTCCGGCTATGAGAAGTACTGCGCCGAGAAGAATCATCAGAGCTCACCTTGTTCGGTGTCGGGACTGTGGAATACCGGTGGGCACCCACATAGGCCGTTTGCCCGGTTTTTCCGATCCGAAACAGGCTGTGCCGCAAGAGACCGACTGCCGTGGCCGACCTGGTCGGCCACGGCAGTCGGGTGAATCAGCGGGCGAAGATCGGCAGCGCGGCCGAGCCCGTCGAGACCGGGCGCGGGGCGCTCGAGCCGAGGTCGGCGTCGAACGAGCCGGTGCCGCTGCCGACGTCGACCGAGCCCATCGAACTACCGGTGGGCGGGCCGAGCTCGACCGAACCGGAGGGGAGCAGGTCCCAATCGGCGCTGCCGACCGCGTTGGCGGTGCCGCCGGCGCCGAGCAGGGTTCCCGCGGCGAGCACGGCCAGTAGGCCCGCTCTGGCGGCGGTGGATTGACGGATGGACATGGGTGATACCTCCGAGCGCTTCGCTGTGATAGCAACCCAGACGGTAACTGAAATACGGTGATTTCACACCGGATCGGCGTGGTCGGCTACGACTGCGGCCGCTGACCCACTTCCATCTGCACGCGATAGCGGTCGGCGCGGTACCAGCTCTGGGTGTGCTCGATCGGCACCTCCGCGCTGAACGACACCCGGTCGAAATGCAGTACGGGAGCGCCCTTCTTGACGCCGAGCAGGGCCGCGACACCGGCCTCCGCGGCTTGGGCGTCGACCGTCTGCACCGCTCGTTCGATCGGCCTGCCGTAGCGATCGGCCGTGGTCCGGTAGATCGACGAGGTGAGGTCGTGTGAGATCAGACCGGGGACCAGTTCGGGGTTGAACCAGGCGTCGTCGACGCTGACCGGATCTTCGTCGGCCAGGCGCAACCGCCGCACGTGGTAGGCGAGCGCGCCCTGGGGCAGGCGCAGCCCGCGGGCGGTGGCCTCGGGCGCGACTGCTTCCTCGGCGACGAGCACCAGGGTGGTCGGATGGTGGCCGAGCGCGCGCATCTCCTCGGTGAAAGAGGCCAGGTGCAGCCGCGATTGCACGGGCCGATGCGCGACGAAGGTGCCCTTGCCGCGAACCCTGACCAGATACCCTTCGTTGACCAGCTGACCGACCGCCTCGCGCACGGTGATCCGGCTGACGCCGTAGTCCTGCATCAGATTGCGCTCGCTGGTGAGCAGATCACCCGGTTGTAGCTCGCGCGTGCACTTCTGGAGCAGAATCGCGCGCAGCTGTTCGTGTTTGGGCACTGCGCTGTCGCGCAGCGGTGCGGGCATCGCCAGTGGCTCCTTTTTCCTGGTAGGCCGACCGGTCCCTACTGGTCCTATCCGGTTGATTCGAGAATACGCGACCGGCGCCCGGGAACCCAGAGATCTATGCCCGGCTCAGCGGATGCCCGGCGTGCGTGGGTCGGTGCCGACGCATCCCAGGATGACGCATCCCGGTGGCGAATCCGCGAACGGGGCCTTCGGAGTCTCGCCGAGGCAGTCGAGGAAGTTGCAGCCGGGGTAGGCGTACGGGCCGACGCCGAGGGTGCCGAAGAAGGCATCGGGCCGCGCGATCATCGGGTCGGTCACGCTCACATCGGGACGCTCCCGAAACGGACCGGGATCGGGAACCTGCTGGTCGCGGAACGCGGAGACGAGCGTGCGCAGCACGTCGTGGGTGTAGGTGGTCGAACTGCCGACCGTCGCGACGCCGGTCCAATTCAGCACTATGCCGAGGCTGGGCACGATGAAGCTGTCGTTGCGCAGCATGCCCGACATCTTCACCGCGTCGTCGGGCAGTCCGGGGAACTCGAGGCGGCACGGTGCGCCGTTGATCACGAACAGGAAGCCGTAGCAGGGCATGCTCGGCGACGGTGATACCGCCGCACGCATGTAGTCCTCGGAGATCACCTGCTGGGAATTCCAGCGGCCCCGATTGCCCACGAGCAGACCGAGTTTCGCGAAGTCGTCCGGCGGCAGGATCAAATGCGCGTGGCCGTAGGTGTTTCCGGCGCGGTCGCGGGCCCAGTAGTAGTCGCTGCGGGCAATACCCAACGGGTCGAACAACTTCCGCTGGGCGAAGGACTGGAAGTCCTCGCCCACCGACTGCTGGATCACATAGACCAGCAGGTCGACAGCGCGCTGGCTGTAGCGGAACATCGTGCCCTGCGGGCGTTCGATCGGCATCGCGAGTGCTTGGGCGACGACATTGGGATCGAGTTGGGCCAGTCCCGTCGCGCCCTCGGCGGCGACGGCGACTTCCATGCCGGAGGACTCGGTGAGCAGATTGCGCACGGTGATCTCACGGTGCCCGGCATCGCCGAGCCCAGGGGGCAGATACCGGCCGATCGGCTCGTCGATCCGTAGCAGTCCCTCGTCGGCGGCCGCACCGGCGACGAGCGCCACGACGCTCTTGGTCCCGCTCCACAGATTCCACGCCACCCCACCGGATTCGGCGTTGCGCGGGCCGGTCGCGATCAGGCAGTTGTTGCGGAACAGCTGGATATTGAAGCGGGTGACGTCGGTCGCTCGCGCCATGGCGGTGGCCAGTACGGCGGGGTCGAGCGCGGCCTCGGCCGGTGTCGCGGACTGTGGAGTGCGGCCGGTGGTGACCTCACACTGCTTCGCGGTGACCGGGTCGGCGGTCGCCGGGCTGGGGAGCCATGCCCCCGAAACCAGGGTCAGCGCGGTAATCGATGCTGCCACAACGTGTTTCAAATAGCCCTGCACGTACCCCTCCAGATGGTGTGTCGGGAGGGGAATCGTGAACGATCACGTTCTTGTTACGAGGCGATCAGCTGCCGTACGGCGTGCACACCCCGATCGCGATGTCCTTGGACGTGTTGAAAGTGTCGATCACACCGTTGAGTTCGTCGGTGGGCGCCCTGCGTTCGAGGGTGTCGGCGAGGGTGTTGGTCTTCTGGATGTAGTCGCGCAGCGGCACGGACAGATCGGCGATCACGTCCCCGGTGATCTTGCGGTCGAGGTCTTTGGCGCTGTTGCGCAGGGTGGTGACCGCGTCGGTGGCCTTGGCATCGGTATCGGGCGCCTGATCGTTGGAGGCCGCGATATAGGCGTTGAACGAGGTGACCGAGGTCTTGTTGGCCGAGCGCAGGCCGTCGCACGCCGTGTCGTTGGCCGCCTCGATCTTCGCCGCCTTCGATGACGAGGCCGCCGCAGACGACGCCGCCACCTCGGAGGTGTACGAGGCGAGCTCGCTCTGGTTGACCTCGGCGGTGCCCGGCACCTGCTTGGAACAGGCGCCGATGAAGATCACTCCGGTCGCGGTGGCCGCGAGCGCGGTTCCGAGCCCCAGCCGTTCCAGTACTCGCATTTCTCTCTCCTGCCTCGAGACTGCAGGCACCGGTTGGGCCGGAGCCGAACATATCGACCGTACTGGCTACTTCCGGGTGACGTCAGGTCGCGGTGGCGATTTCGATGACGAACTTCAGATGCGGCGCCGGAGTGTCGTCTCCGGCGCCGCCCCCGCTCAATTCTGCGCGAGCATGCCGCGCATGGTGGCGATCTCGGCCTCTTGATCGGCGATGATCTTCGTCGCGAGCTGCCGCGACGGCGGATTCACGCCGACGTTCAGCTCGGTCTGGGCCATCCCGACCGCGCCCTCGTGGTGGGCGATCATCATCTCCAGCCACTGCCGGTCGAAATCGGCGCCGTTCGCCGCTTGCAGACTGCCCATCTGCGCGTCGGTCATCATGCCGGGCATGTCGTGCCCGCCGTGCCCTTCGGTCGCGCTCGGGGCGGGTTCGCCGAAGCCGACGAGCAGGTCGGTGATCTGCTGCATCTCCGGCGCCTGCGCCTTCTCCACCAGGGCGGCCAGCGCGATGAGTTGCTGGTTCTGGGTGCGACTCGGCACCATCTTCGCCATCTCGACGGCCTGCGCGTGATGCGGGTACATCATCTGCAGAAAGCTGACGTCGGCATCGTTGAAGTCGGTACTCGCGGCAGCGCTGGTGGTGGTGGTGGAGTGCTCGGTGGGGTGGGTGGCGGTGCTGTCGTCGCTACAACCGGCCGCGAGCAAGACGGCGGCGGCCGCGGCGACGAGGATATGGGTACGGCTGATGGGCATGGTGATCCTCCTGGGGATTCGGGTGAGGTGTCGAAACTGGCGAGGCACGAGAAGTGCCACGCCTGTCAGATCCGCAGAATCGCCAGTTGGGAAAGGGTGAGGACGGTCCATGGTGGTGGGCGCGTCCGTCGGCCTCGCCAGGACATCGACGGGTGCCGGGTGGCCTCGGAGGTATCGCCGAGGCGGTAGAGCAGGACCAGGGTCAGCGCGATGGCGAGCGCGGCCAGAACGAAAACACAGGCGTGGACGGCAGCGTGCTCGTCGCAGCCTGCCGCGCCGCAGCCCGTGTGCGGGTCGGACGGAGCGGCGACGGGCAGCGTCGGCGATGCTTCGGGCAGAGCGGCGGCGTGCTCGGTCGCGAGGATCGTGGCGTGCTCGTCGGTCGGAGCCCCGGATCGGTGGTCGGGCGGTGCCATGGTGAGGACTGGAGCCGGGCCGTGCGCACTGTCGCTCGCGTGGGCGGTGCCGAAGACCGCGGAGTGCATGGCGACGATTCCGGCCAGCAGCATCAGCACAGCGAGCGCCCTGGCAAGGCCGGGTGCGCGCGCGGGCGGATGCTGGTCCATCACGGCGGCCAGTCTAGCGATCGTCATCGCGATACCCGGTAGGGGTAAGGGTTACCGGGTGGCGATGTCGACGACCAGGCGCGGGGGATCGGCCAGTGCGGTCACGGTGAACGGCGGCTGATCGGCGTCGAGGCCGATGAACGACTGCGTGACGCCCTCGTAGACCAGCTTCTTGTAGACCCCGGTGATGGCCGGTGTGCTCGGATCGGTCACCGGGTCCGGCCCGGCGAACGGGGGGACGACCGAGTCGAACGGATACGCGGAGCCGAGGATCCGTACCTCGAGAATCGCGCGGCCCGCCACGTCGACGGTCTTGCCGCTGCCGTCCTGCACCGCTTGATCGGTGTAGGACACCTGCCACCCGGGAGCCCCGGTGCCGCCGAGGGCGAAGACCACGCGGTCGAAGCCGGGCTGCCGGCCGAGCCGGATATCGGTGACGGTGAGCGCCGCATCGGTGGAGGCCGCGCCGGACTTCGGGCTCGCGTCGGCGGGCGCCTCGCCGGTGGCCTCCGCGAACCTGCTTGCGGTGCTCGTCGTTGTCGGTGGAGCCGCGGCCGGTGCGTCGTCGGTGCCGCAGCCGGACACCGAAACCGCGGCCGCGGCGATCAGCACGAACACGAGGGCGTTGCGCATGTGCCTGATGCTACGCAGGGACGGCGGCGTCGTGGGCGAAGGAGCACGGGGTGTTTCGGCTACGGAAAGTTTGCTGATGGCCACGGAATAGGAGCTGTTCCGGTTGGCGCCCGCAGGTCGCAGCCCGGATTTTCGCTGAACGCGTACCAGTTCGGTAGTTAGCGCCACCTGCGGTGATCGGCTGCGGCGCGAAATCGGTCGACGATCGCGTCCGAAGCACTGGGGAATAATGGAATTCGGCGGATCCGCGAATTCGGAGCGATCTGCAAGGGCGTCGCAAATCGATGGAACCCGTTACTGCTCAGTGAAATACATCCGACGAAGACCCGTCGCGAGTCGCCGCTACAGCAGATAGCGGGCCCGGATGTGACGGTGGGGCAACGATCTAGCACACTTGCCGGGTGGACAGTGTTGACGACGTATTCGACCGACTACGCCGGTATCCGGATGTGGAGGCGCCGAACCTCTATGCCGTCGATGCCGCCGACCGACTGATCCTCGACACGGCAGCCGACGCCCTCGCGGCCGCGGGTAGCGGTGATGTTGCGGTGATCGGCGACGCCTACGGAGCGCTCACGCTCGGCCTCGCCGCGCAGCACGGACTCACCGGTATTCGCGTCCACCAGGACCTGATCACCGGCGAATCGGCGCTGGCGGCCAACGCCAAGACCCTCGGGCTCACCGATCGCTACACCACCCACTCCCTCGACGCCGACCTGCTCGCCGGCGCGCGCGTGATCCTGATGCGGTTGCCGCGGATGCTGTCGGGCGTCGCCGAGATCGCCGAGGCCATCGCCCGCTACGCCGCCGACGATGTGGTGGTGTTCGCGGGTGGTCGTGACAAATACCTCACTCCCGCGATGAACGACGTACTCGCCGAATCATTCGCGCGGGTCCGTGCGGGCAGGGGCAGGCAGAAGTCGCGGGTGCTCGTGGTCGGCGAGCCGCTGCCGATGGGCGAATCCCGGTTCCCTGTCCGCGAGCACGTCATCGAGATCGACGGCGATGTCGTCGCGTTCGGCTCGGCGTTCTCCGGCTCGCGCCTCGACATCGGTACCCGCTTCCTGCTCGAACACATGGACCGGATGAAGCCCGACGCGCGCGATGCCGTCGACCTCGGTTGTGGCACCGGCATTCTCGCGGTCGCGCTGGCCAAATCGCGGCCGCACATCCGGGTGGTCGGCACCGACCAGTCCGCCGCCGCCGTCGCCTCGGCCAGGGCTACCGCCGTTGCCAACGGCGTCGCCGACCGGGTGACGGTGGTGCGCGACGACGCCATGTCCTCGGCCGCCGACAACAGCGCCGACCTTGTGCTGTGCAATCCGCCGTTCCACGTGGGGGCAGCAGTGCACACCGGTTCGGCGATCAAGATGTTCGTCGAGACCGGGCGGGTGCTGCGGCCGGGCGGTGAGTTGTGGATGGTCTACAACTCGCACTTGAACTATCGCGGCGTGGTGGAGCGGATGGTGGGTCGCACCGATGTGATCGGCCGGAACCAGAAGTTCACGGTCACGCGGTCCGTTCGTGGTCTGCGCGACGTACAACGATAGGACGACCCGAAAGCTGTAGAGTCCGATTTGTCCGAACGGGCCTGCGGTGTGGTCATCGACCTGATCGCTGGGAACTTTGTCCGATCGTGACACGTTGAACAGGCCAGTTGGAGCTTCTGCAGCGACTCGTAACTCCAGGAAAGGCGCACGGTGCGTACCTCATCGAATCCGGTGTTCAAGAACCTTCCCCGCCAGGAAGGTGTCGGCGGTTACGCGAACTTCGGTTCGGGCGTAGCCGGCGCGGGCCAGCTCGGTAACCAGCAATACGGCGAATACGGGCAGCAGTACGGCCAGCAATTCCAGCAGGCCCCTGCCACCCGCGCGATGACCATCGACGACGTGGTCACCAAGACCGGCATCACCCTCGCGGTGCTGACCGTCGCGGCGATCATCTCCTTCGCGCTGTCGAGCGCGAACCCGTCGCTGGCCCCACTGTTCGTCATCGGCGGCGCGATCGTCGGCCTGGTGCTCGTCCTGATCGCGACCTTCGGTCGCAAGATGGACAACCCGGCCATCGTGCTGTCCTACGCGGCCTTCGAGGGCCTGTTCCTCGGCGCGCTGTCTCTGATGTTCACCGACGTCACCTTCGGCGGGGTGGGCGGTAGCGCCCTGATCGGCCAGGCGGTGCTCGGCACGTTCGGCGTGTTCTTCGGCATGCTCGTCGTCTACAAGACCGGCGCGATCCGCGTTACCCCGCGCTTCACCCGCATGCTCATCGGCGCGATGGTCGGCGTGCTGGTGCTGATGGTCGGCAACCTGATCGCGAGCTTCTTCACCGACGGCGGCTTCGGCCTGCGCGACGGCGGCGCGCTGGCGATCGTGTTCAGCCTGGTCTGCATCGCGATCGCCGCGTTCAGCTTCCTGCTGGACTTCGACGCCGCCGACCAGCTGATCCGCGCACAGGCCCCCGAAAAGGCCGCGTGGGGCGTGGCCCTCGGCCTCACCATCACCCTGGTCTGGCTCTACGTCGAGATCCTTCGCCTGCTGAGCTACTTCCAGCGCGACTGATCCGAGCACGAAAAAGCGGCCCACCTCATCGAGGTGGGCCGCTTTTTTCGGTCTATCTCAGCTCAGCTGAGGCGCTCGAGGACCAGCGCCATGCCCTGGCCGCCGCCGACGCACATGGTCTCCACGCCGAACTGCTTGTCGTAGGTCTGCAGGTTGTTCAGCAGGGTGGTGGTGATGCGGGCACCGGTCATGCCGAACGGGTGGCCGAGCGCGATCGCGCCGCCGGAGACGTTGAGCTTGTCCTCGTCGATCTTCAGCTCACGCGCCGAGCCGAGCACCTGCACGGCGAAGGCCTCGTTGATCTCGAACAGGTCGATGTCGGAGACCGACTTGCCCGCGATCGCCAGCGCGCGCTTGACGGCCTCGACCGGGCCGAGGCCCATGATCTCGGGCGACAGGCCGGACACGCCGGTGGAGACGATGCGGGCCAGCGGGGTCAGGCCGAGTTCCTTGGCCTTGGTGTCGCTCATGATGACCAGCGCCGCGGCGCCGTCGTTGAGCGCGCAGCAGTTACCGGCGGTGATGGTGCCGTCGGGACGGAACACCGGCTTGAGCTGGCTGACCGCCTCATAGGTGACGCCGGCGCGCGGGCCGTCGTCCTTGCTCACGATCGTGCCGTCGGGCAGGGTCACCGGGGTGATCTCGCGCTCGAAGAACCCGGCCTTGATGGCCTCTTCGGCACGGTTCTGCGAGCGCACGCCCCAGCGGTCCTGGTCTTCGCGCGGGATGCCGGTCAGCGACGCCACGTTCTCGGCGGTCTGGCCCATCGCGATGTAGGCGTCGGGGAGCAGGCCGTCCTGACGCGGGTCGTGCCAGATACCGGCACCACCTTCGGCGGCCTTGGCGGTGCGGGCGACGGCCTCGTCGAAAATGGGGTTCCTGGTGTCGGGCGAGCTGTCGGCCGAGCCACGGGCGTAGCGCGAGACGGTCTCCACGCCCGCGGAGATGAACACATCACCCTCGCCTGCCTTGATCGCGTGGAAGGCCATCCGGGTGGTCTGCACCGACGACGCACAGTAGCGCTGCACGGTGGTGCCGGGGACGACATCGAGGCCGAGCTCGATGGCGATCATGCGGCCCATACCGAAGCCACCCTCGCCGGCGGGGGAGCCGGTGCCCAGGATGATGTCGTCGATCTGCGTCGGATCCAGCGAAGGCACCTTGGCCAGCGCGGCACGAACCATCTGCGTGGTCAGGTCGTCCGGGCGCATTCCCGCCAATGACCCCTTGACGGCACGGCCGATCGGGGAACGGGCGGTGCTGACGATGACGGCCTCGGGCATGAGGACTCCTTTTCGCATTGTTCGACGTGAACGGCTGTTTACATGCCGGTCATTCTCGAATCTACGTCTCCAGCTGCCCCACGGGAAGAGCAGGGCGGTCGCGCACCTGCGCGATCAGCACGGGAAGCAGCTGCGCAGCGGCCAGTTCGTAGCCCGCCGCGGACGGGTGGAATCCGTCGGTGGCGAACAGGGTTTCGGGTGCGGCCCGGAACTCGGACGCGACAAGCGGTGAACCCATCGGCACCGCGATACCGCCCGCGATCGTGGTCGCCACCGTCTGCGCCTTGGCCAGCCGCACACTCCAGTTCGCGACGATCGTGCGCAGGGGTTGCTGGATCGCGGTGACGGTGCCGAGGTTCGGGCAGGTGCCGACCACCACCAGCGCGTCGGCCTGACGCAGCCGCGACACCGCAGCCGCGAGCCTGCCCGCCGAGGCCCGGATGGAGTGCTTCTTGGTGATGTCGTTGGCGCCGACCAGGATCACCGCCGCGTCCGGCGGTGGGCCCGCGACGAACATCGCGTCGACCTGTCCGGCCAGGCCCTTCGAGGTGGCGCCGGAGATCGCTTTGGTACTCAACCGGATTCGCAGGCCGGTGGCCTCGGCCAGACCGCGGGCCAACCGCACTCCCGGCACATCGGCGGCACCGAGACAACCGAGCCCCGCCGCGGTGGAGTCGCCGAAGATCATCAGATGCAGGTCGACCGGCGTGTTCTTGCGCCACGGCTCGGGACGGGTGGCGCCCGGCGCGTACACGCCGTCGGCCTCGGGCGGTTTGGAGGTGTCGCGGCCGATCACCGCGCGCGCCGCACCCGCCTGCGTCATCAGCAAACGATAGGTCGCCCAGGAGACCGTCCCTGCGCTCGATCCGGCGAGCACCGTCGTCGCTCCGGTCACGACAGCGGTCCGCCAGCTGATTCGAGGTGCGCTCACATCCGAAAATTCTACGACGCGGGTTCGCCAGTACCCGACGAGTTACCCATGTACTCGCGAAATCAGAGGTTCTGCAACGATGGAGGAATGCGCATCGCGGATCATGTGGTCGACCTCATCGGTAACACCCCCCTTGTTCGGCTGAACTCGGTGGTCGGCCCCAACGCGGGTCTGGTGGCCGCGAAGGTCGAATACCTGAACCCGGGCGGCAGCTCCAAGGACCGGATCGCGGTCAAGATGATCGACGCCGCCGAGCAGGACGGACTGCTGAAGCCGGGTGGCACGATCGTCGAGCCGACCTCCGGTAACACCGGTGTCGGCCTGGCCTTGGTCGCCCAGCAGCGCGGATACAAGTGCGTGTTCGTCTGCCCGGACAAGGTCAGCGAGGACAAGCGCAACGTGTTGCGTGCCTACGGCGCCGAGGTCGTGGTCTGCCCGACCGCCGTGCCGCCGGAGCACCCCGACAGCTATTACAACGTCTCCGATCGCCTGGTCCGGGAGATCGAGGGCGCCTGGAAGCCCAACCAGTACTCGAACCCGGGCGGTCCCGACAGCCACTACGAGACCACCGGTCCCGAGATCTGGGCCGACACCGAGGGCAAGGTCACCCACTTCGTCGCGGGCGTCGGCACCGGCGGCACCATCTCCGGCACCGGCCGGTACCTCAAGGAAGTCTCCGGCGGCAAGGTCGAGATCATCGGCGCCGATCCGGAGGGCTCGGTGTACTCCGGCGGCACCGGTCGCCCGTATCTGGTCGAGGGTGTCGGCGAGGACTTCTGGCCCTCGGCGTACGACGCGTCGATCCCCGACGAGATCATCGCCGTCTCCGACGCGGATTCCTTCGAGATGACCCGGCGCCTGGCCCGCGAGGAAGGCCTGCTGGTCGGCGGTTCCTGCGGTATGGCCGTGGTCGCCGCGATCGAGGTCGCCCGCCGCGATCCCGACGCCGTGGTGGTCGTGCTGTTGCCCGACGGTGGCCGCGGCTACCTGTCGAAGATCTTCAACGACAAGTGGATGAGCTCCTACGGCTTCCTCCAGACTCCGCTGGAAGCGGGCCCCGAACCGCTGGTCGGCGACGTGCTGCGCGGCAAGTCCGGCGCCCTGCCCGACCTGGTGCACACCCACCCGTCGGAAACCCTGCGCGACGCCATCGAGATCCTGCGCGAATACGGCGTGTCACAGATGCCCGTCGTCGGCGCCGAGCCGCCGGTCATGGCGGGCGAGGTCGCGGGCAGCGTCACCGAACGCGACCTGCTCTCCGCCGTCTTCGAGGGCCGCGCCAACCTCACCGACTCGGTGGCCCAGCACATGAGCCCGTCGTTCCCGCTGATCGGCTCCGGCGAACCCCTCTCCACCGCCACCAAGGCCCTGTCGGACTCCGACGCTCTGATGGTCGTCGAAGACGGCAAGCCCGTCGGCGTGATCACCCGCCACGACCTACTCGGTTTCCTGAGCACCGGCAGTATCTGAGGCTCGACGTACCGTGGGCGCGGTGCGGATCTCGGCGGCGAGTCCCTTCTTGGCCGCGGCGGTCCGGATCGCGTCCACCACCAGGAGCAGCGCGGCTCGGCCCGCCGAGTTGGTGCGGTAGGCCAGCGACACCGTCCGGGTGAGGGCGTCGCCGAGCGCGACGATGTCCACCCCGGGTGGACGCAACGCCAAACCCAGATCCGATACCAGCGTGACGCCGAGTCCGGCCGCGACCATCGACATCGCGGTCGCCTGCTCCTCCAACTCGTGGTCGATGCGCGGCCGTAGTCCGGCGGACTGGAACGCCAGCCGCGCCGCGTGCCCGAAGTGCGACCGGGCGGGCGCGATGATCCACGGATGTTCGGACAGCTCGGCCAGCGTCACGCTGGCCGCGGGCACCGCGCCGGCGGGGACGGCCGCGTGGATCCGTTCGACACCGATGACCGCTCGCTCCAGGCCACGGTCCCAGGTCATCGGATAGTTCGAGTAGTCCAGAACGAAGGACAGATCGAGCGTGCCGTCACGGACGGCCGCGGCCGTCGACTCCGGCGCGAGCTCGGTGGTGCGCACCAGAATGCCCGGATGCGAGGCGGCCAGGGTGGTGAGCGCGTCGGGGAGCAGGCCGGAGGCCACCGACGCCCACACCCCGGCGGTGATCTTCGCGGTCACCGATCCGCCCGCTTCCTCCAGCGCCTGGGTCGCGCGCTCGACCGCGGCCAGGATCTCCTCGGCGTGCTCGGCGAGCACGATCCCGAGGTCGGTGAGCTGCACGCGGCGCCCACGTCGTTCGAACAGCCGGGTGCCCGCGTCGCGTTCGAGCTGTGCGAGCTGTTGGGAAACCGCCGACGCGGTGTAGTGCAGAGCAGCCGCCGCGGCCGTGATCGTGCCGCGTTGGTGTAGCTCGTGCAACATTCGCAGCCGGGCCAGAGACAGGTCCATAGCACCGAGGGTAGGCACTGTGCAGGAACCGTGAACGGTGCCGTGAACGATCCGTAAATAGACGCGCCGGCGGGGGTGACGCACGCTTGGTGCTACCGGGACGACGAGGTCCGCCACAGGCGATCACGACGAATGAGGAGGTGGGGCGCCATGACGATGCTGAACCCGAATGGGGGAACGCCGCAGGTGACTTCACAGACTGTTGCGGCCACATCCACGGACCCGGCCGTTGCTCCCGCGGTCCGCCGCAGCCAGCCGTACATGCGTCTGCAGTGGACGGATTCGCTCACCGACGCGGTCGGCTACCTCGTCGTCCACACCCTGCGCGGCGGCTTGGCCACCGGCGGCACCCGGATGCGGGCCGGTTGCACCCTGGGTGAGGTCGAGGATCTGGCGCGCGGCATGGCCAACAAGACCGCCACGTTCGACCTGCCGATCGGCGGCGCCAAGGGCGGGATCGACTTCGATCCCAAGGACCCGCGCGCCGTGGAGGTGCTGCGGCGATTCTGCGAGGCGATGCGCCCGTGGCTCGACGCGCACTGGGTGACCGCGGAGGACCTGGGGGTTCCGCAGCACCTGATCGACGAAGTCTTCGAAAAGCTCGACCTGGACCAGAGCTTCCACGCGGCAATCCGGCGCGCCGCCGACCCCGTGGCGACGCTGGCTCGGGTCCGCAACGGGCTCAATGCCGCGGTAGACGGCGGCTTCCTGCTCGGTGACGTCATCGGTGGTTACGGCGTCGCGCACGCCTGTCTCGCCACGGCGGTGCAGTGGGGGCAGGCACCCGCTCAGACGACGGTCGCGATCCAAGGCATCGGCACCATGGGCGGTGCGGCGGCCTACTACCTGCACGAGGCCGGGATGACGATCACCGCGATAGCGGATGCCGCGGGCACGCTGTCGTGTGCCGATGGGCTCGACATTCCGGCGCTGCTGGATCTGCGCGACGGCTACGGCGAGATCGACCGGTCCCGCCTGCCAGAGGGTATCGAGCAGCTGCCACGCAACGCCATCGTCGCCGCCGATGTCGATATCCTTGTGCCCGCGGCGATCTCGTACGCGATCACGCCGGACAACTCCTACGACATCCGGGCCCACGTCATCGTCGAAGCCGCGAACGCCGCCACCACACCGGAGGCCGAGGCCATGCTCGCCGCCCGCGGCATCCCGGTACTGCCCGACTTCGTCGCCAACGCGGGTGCGGTGGCCTGGGCGTGGTGGTTGCTGCTCGGCGAAGTGGACGACACCCCGGACACCTCCTTCGACCGACTGCGAACCACCATGCACGACAAGGTGGCACAGCTGCTGACCGCGTGGACCGACGAAGGCGTCACTCCTCGCGAGATCGGCCACCGCTGGGCCGACGACCCGTCACCGCTCACCGGGCCGGTCGTCATTCCCTGAGGCCGACGTCGGTGCTGCCTTCGGGCGGAAGGCAGCACCGATCGTCCGTCAGCAGGTGAGCATCGAATGCAACTCCACCCACTGATCCGGGTGGACATAGGCGACCACGGTGTCGTGGGCGATGCCCGCGGCCGCCATGGCCTCGTCCACGCCGTGGTAGCGGGTGTGCAGGGAAGCCCGGACCGTGCCGCCTGATCCCGAGAAGGCGGTGCGTACCAACTCGGTGTAGGAATCACGGTGGGGGACAAGGGGTTGCGTTCGTCGAACGATCCGCAGGATCGCGGAGTCGACCGACGGGATCGGGCGGAAGCTGTCGCGGGGTATCTGCCCGCGAAGTTCCCAGCTGAACCACGGCCAGGTCGTCGCGGTCAGTAGGCTCCAGCGGCCGTAGTCGCCGGTGCGTTTGCGGGCGTATTCGCGTTGGGTGAGCAACGTCGCCGAGGTCAGAGCGGGTGCGGTCAGGCACCAGTCGACGATGTCGGCGGTCACGGAGAACGGGATGTTGCCCACCACGGCGAACGGCTCGCGGGGAGCCTTCGCCGTGGTGAAATCACCACGGACGACGCGGATTCCGTCCTCGGAACGCGTGCGCGCCGAGAGCTTGGCCGCGAGTAGTGGGTCGATCTCGTAGGCGGTGACCCGCGCTCCGCGACGAGCCAAGGCGCGCGTGAGAATGCCCTCGCCCGCACCGGGTTCGAGAACTGTCCCCGCCGGGTCGGCCGCCGTCACGATCGAGTCGACGGCGCCACGATCCACCAGGAAGTTCTGTGACAGTGTTCTTCTCGCCTGGTCACGGGCGGTCCGACCGCCACTCTTGCCGGTGACCTTGCGCTGTGTGTGTGAATAGTTTCGGTGTGAATAGTCCTGCGCCACGGCAGTTGCCCCTTCGGGTCTTCGAGTTGATGGAAGCTCGAAGGGCCCTTGGCGCGCCGGTGGACGCCGATGCAGTTATCCGCGTCCGCTAGCGGGCCAGAGCCCGGTTGTGGCGGATGCGAATGAAGAAGTGACACGACATGCGACCGACTCTAGGAATCGGCGCGACGGTGAGCAACCGAATTTTCGGTCGGGAGGGTGTGGACACCACCAGTAGCGGACCCGAGTGCGTGGCGAGCGCGATCCCTCGGGCCGATCGACCGGAAAGTATGGCACTGACCGGCCGTCGGCAAATTCATCGCTACTTTCACGATTCGACGAAGATTACCTGGGTAAGTACCTCGGACAGGTGCTTCGGCAATTCAGCCGCACTGATCGGAAAGCGAAAGGACAGGCCGTGGACAACTCCGTCATTGCGATAGATTTCCAGCAGGGCTTGACCGATGCGTGGAGTTCGGTCGCGCAGTTCGTCCCCAAAGCGGTGGCATTCATCGCCATTCTTCTCGTCGGCTGGATCATCGCGAAGGTAGTCGCCAAGATCGTGAACGCGGTGCTGGAGCGCGTCGGATTCGATAAGCTCGTCGAACGCGGCGAACTGCGAAATATGATGTCCCGCAGTAAATATGACGCTTCCGACATTATCGCCAAGATCGCCTACTACGCGATTCTGTTGATCGCGCTGCAGATCGGTTTCGCGGTATTCGGGCCGAACCCGGTCAGTGCCCTGCTCACCAGCATCGTGGCCTGGCTGCCCAGGGCCGTGATCGCGATCGTGATCGTGGTGATCGCCGCGGCCATCGCCCACGCGGTGAGCGACCTGATCTCCAACGTGCTCGGCGGGCTGTCCTACGGGAAGATGCTCGGCCGGATCGCGGCCGTGTTCATCTGGGGTATCGGCATCATCGCCGCGCTGAACCAGATCGGCGTGGCGACCTCGGTGACCACGCCGATCCTGATCGCCGTGCTCGCCACCATCGGCGGCATCCTGGTGGTCGGTGTCGGCGGTGGCCTGGTCAGGCCCATGGAGCAGCGCTGGAGCAATTGGCTGGGCAACCTGGAATCGGAGATGCCCGCGATGAAGGGGCACGCCCAGGCATACCAGCGTGGACGCGAGGACGCGGCGCGTCAGGGCGAGCAGGTGGCGCCGAGCACGGCCGAGCAGGCTCGGCAGGCGAGGGTGACGCCCGGCACCAGCTACCCGGAAGGCGAACCGGGCTGGGGTGGCGAAACGGCTCGATAGCCGATCGGCACCGGCGCACCGTCACCTTCGGGTGGCGGTGCGCCGCTGTCTGTCCTGGGTCGGTGTCAGTCGGCGGCGTACGCGCACACCGCGGCCAGCCGTAACTGCAGCCAGTCGGCGTCGTGCCAGTCGGCAGGCGCGCCGGCCAAGAATCCGTCGGCTCGCTCGGCGAAATGGTCGAGGAGCCCGCGGACATAACCGGCGAGCAGAATGGTCATCGGCACGCGAGCGGAATCATCGACACCGAGTACGAGGATGTCGCGCACCGCGGCGGCGTGCTGATCCAACTGGGCGGACAGGGCGGGCACCACCGCGGCGACGGCTGCCGCGGGGGCTCCGAACTCGGTGTTCAACTGTTGTAATTGTCGTTGCGCCGAGAGTTCGAGCAACGCGGGACCGGGCACAAACATTGCAATATGGTAGCAATCTATCCAGTCCCGGTAAAGATTGGATCTCTTCAAGATCAATAGGGTGACATGGCGAATATTCCGCAACCTCGTCGCGTTCGATCGAATTCGGGTGAGCGCAACCATGGTCGCTCCGCCTGCGCCCTGCTGGACTGTCGTCCATGGGCAGTGAACGTCGGAAATTGAAGACCGTCACCGGGGTCAGCGGATCGCGCGATGTGTACGCCGCGGCCCTCGACTCGACCCGCTCGACGCTCGACGAAGCGGTGCGGATCGCGCGGATCGCGCAGGAGAACAAGTTCGGCGCGATCTTCGCCGCGGACCTGCTCAGCTTCGGCGCACAGGGGGCGATCGGCGCGCAGGAACCACTGATCCAGCTCGCGGCCCTCGGCGCGGTGACCACCGATCTCGGCCTGATCGCTACTGTCTCCACGACCTTCCATCACCCCTACAATCTGGCCCGGCTCTTCGGCACGCTCGATCACATCAGCAACGGCCGCGCGGCCTGGAACGTGGTGACCTCCTCGCTGGGTGAGGAGAACTACGGCGATGGTGACCTGCCGAGCCCCGAGCAGCGCTACGCGCGTGCCACGGAGTCCCTCGAGGTGGTCAACGCGCTGTTCGACAGCTGGCAGCCCGGTGCGCTTCGGCCGGATGGCAAAGGCGGTGCGGCACTGGACGAATCGCTCGTACGGCCGATCGACTATGCCGGACAGCATTTCTCGGTGCGTGGTCCGCTGAACATCCCGCCGTTGCCGCAGGGCAGGCCGGTGCAGTTCCAGGCCGGTCAGTCCGCCGGTGGGGTGGAACTCGGCGCGCGATTCGCGGAGGTGGTCTTCACCTCGCTGGCGACGCTCGAGGACGCGGTCACCTATACGAAGAAGATTCGCACCCGCGCCGCTGAACTGGGCAGGCCGGACGGGCTTCCGCTCATCTTCAGTTCCTTCCACGCCACCTACGGTGCGACGGAGGAGGAAGCTCGCAGGTTGGTCCGCGAGGCCGCCGAAGCCACCGATTTCGAGGCGGGTCGTCGTCAACTGGCCGACATGCTGGGTGGCGCCATCGACCTGTCCGACCTGCCGTTGGACAAGCCCATCCCGGAAAGTCTGCTGCCGCAGTTGGATTCGGTCCACCGCCGACGCGGAAGGGTCGAGATCTTCGGCAAGCTGGCGGCCTCCGGCGCGACCCTGCGCGAACTCGTCATCGCCGCCAAGGACACCGGGCACTGGGCCGCAGCGGGCACGCCGGAACAGTTGGCCGACGCGATCGAGGAGCGTTATCGGGCGAATGTGCTCGACGTGATCTCCCTCGGCGGGCTCACCGACGAACGCACCCACGATTTCGTCGTCAACGGCTTGCTGCCCGAGCTGCGTCGTAGAGGTCTGCTCGATACCGACTATCTGGGCGGCACCTACCGCGAGAACCTGGAACTGCCTGCGCCGACCGGAGCGACGAGGGCGTAGCCGACGAGATCTGATCGATACTGCGGAGTTGCGCGAACCGGGCGTCCGATGGACTCTGAATGGGTATAACCGTTCCGAGGCAACTTTCGGCAAACGAGCTCGGCGAGCGAAGGGATCCGCAGTGCAGGTCACCGACCCGGCCGTTCATCTGTTCGGCATGAGCACGGTAATCGCTGCTAGCGCAGGGTATTCGGCTCAGACGCGAATCGCAGGCGCCTGGCGTCGCTCGCCTTACGCACCGCTGTTCGGTCGGCTGGCCGCCGCGATCTTCTGGGGTTGCGGCAGTGTGGCCGGTCTGACGCTGCTCGGCATCCCCACAGCGATCACCGTGCCCATCGCGCTGACCGTGTTGACGGTCGTGATCGTGATGCTCGCCGCGGCCTTCGCCGGCGGCATGATCAGGCCCGCGCCGAGGCCGGGCCTGACCGCCGGTCCCTGACCTACCGGAACGCGTTGGCGTCGGTGAGCGCCTTGCCGATGACCAGTTGGTGCACCTCGGCGGTGCCCTCGTAGGTCAGCACCGACTCCAGGTTGTTGGCGTGCCGCAACACGGGGTAGTCGAGGGTGATTCCGTTGGCGCCCATGATGGTCCGGCATTCGCGAGCGATCTTGATGGCTTCGCGGGTGCTGTTCAGTTTGCCCACGCTGATCTGCTCGCCGGTGATCTCGTGACGATCCTTCAACCGGCCCAGGTGCAGCGCGAGCAACTGTCCCTTGCCGAGCTCGAGCGCCATATCGGCCAGTTTGGCCTGGGTGAGCTGGTAGCCGGCCAGCGGCTTGTCGAACACGTCACGGGTGCGGGCGTAGTCGATCGCCGCGCTCAGGCAGTCGCGCGCGGCGCCGAGCGCGCCGAAGATGATGCCGAACCGCGCCTCGCTCAAGCAGGCCAGCGGCGAACTGAGCCCGAGCGATTCGGGCAGTACCGCATCGGCGGGCAAGCGGACGTCGTCGAAATCCAGTGCGGCGGTGATCGATGCGCGCAGCGACAACTTGCGGTGGATCTCGCGAGTGGTGAAACCCGGTGTGCCCGCGGGCACCAGGAAGCCGCGCACTCGCGGCTTGTCCGTGCCCGGCTCGTCCGCGTAGGCCCAGACGATCGCGATATCGGCCACCGACCCGTTGGTGATCCACATCTTGGACCCGTTCAGAATCCAGTCGTCACCGTCGCGGCGCGCCCGGGTGCGCATCCCGCCGGGGTTGGACCCGAAGTCGGGTTCGGTGAGTCCGAAGCACCCGATCACCTCACCGGCCGCCATCGCGGGTAGGTACTGCTGCTTCTGCTCCTCCGACCCGAAGAAGTGAATGGCCGCCATCGCCAGCGAGCCCTGCACCGACACCATGCTGCGCACGCCGGAGTCGATGGCTTCGAGCTCCTGGCAGGCGAGCCCGTAGGCCGTGGCCGACGCGCCTGCGCAGCCGTAGCCCTCGAGGTGCATGCCGAGCAGTCCGAGCTTGCCCAGCTCCGGCGCGATCTCGCGGGCAGGGAAGGTTCCCTCCTCGAACCAGTCCGCGAGGTGTGGCCGCAGCCTGCGTTCCCCGAATCGCGCCACCGTGTCGCGGATTTCGCGCTCCTCCGGCGACAGCAACGGATCAATGGCGAACAACTCTTCGACGGTGACCATGGCGTGAGCTTAACCGCAGTACCGATACCGAATCCGGCACATCGACCATGTCGAGAACCCCTGCGAAAGCGACCCGAACCGGCCAACTAGTCTGAGGTATATGAGTGAGCTGGGATTCTCCACCAGGGCCGTGCACGCCGGATACGAACCCGATCCTCAGACCGGTGCGGTGAATGTGCCCATCTACGCGAGCTCGACCTTCGCCCAGGACGGCGTCGGCGGCATGCGTGGCGGCTACGAGTACGCGCGCACCGGCAACCCCACCCGCACGGCCTTGGAAGCCAACCTCGCCGCCCTCGAGTCGGGCAGTTACGGGCGCGCCTTCGCCTCGGGTATGGCGGCCACCGACTGTGCGCTGCGCGCCATGCTGCGCCCCGGCGACCACATCGTCATCCCCGACGATGCCTACGGCGGCACCTTCCGGCTCATCGACAAGGTCTTCAGCCAGTGGGGCATCGAGCACTCACCCGCCCACATCGCCGACCTCGACGCGGTGCGCGCGGCCATTCGCCCCAATACCAAGCTGGTGTGGATCGAGACCCCGACCAACCCGCTGCTGAGCATCGGTGACATCCCCGCGCTGGCCGATATCGCCCACGAGGCCGACGCGAAGCTGGTCGTGGACAACACGTTCGCCACGCCGTACCTGCAGCAGCCGCTGCTGCTCGGCGCCGACGTCGTCCTGCACTCCACCACCAAGTACATCGGCGGACACTCCGATGTCGTCGGCGGCGCGCTGATCACCAACAGCGCCGAGCTCGACAAGGACTTCGCGTTCCTGCAGAACGGCGCGGGCGCGGTGCCCGGCCCGTTCGACGCCTTCCTCACGCTGCGCGGCATCAAGACGCTGGCCGTGCGGATGGAGAAGCACTGCGACAACGCCGAGGTCATCGCGGAGTTCCTGACCAATCACCCGGCCATCTCGCAGGTCATCTACCCCGGTCTGCCCACGCACCCCGGCTACGAGATCGCGCAGAAGCAGATGCGTCGCAGCGGCGGCATGATCTCGGTGCGACTGGCCGGCGGCCGGGAAGCGGCGCTGAAGTTCTGCTCGCGGACCGAGATCTTCACCCTGGCCGAATCGCTGGGCGGGATCGAATCGCTGATCGAGCACCCGGGCGCGATGACCCACGCCAGCACCGAGGGCTCGGCCCTCGAAGTCCCCGCCGACCTGGTTCGCCTCTCGGTAGGCATCGAGGACATCAGCGATCTCCTCGCTGACGTCGAGCAGGCCCTGAGCTGAGCCGGACCCCCACACATGACGAAGCGGCCGCATCCGGATTCCGGATGCGGCCGCTTGCGTTCGGGTTCTCGACGTACGGGTTCAGCCGGCTCAGCTGTGGTACGGCTCCGCGCTGACCAGCGTGACCTTCATGGTGTTGCCGTTGGGGAGTGTGTACTCGCGGGTCTCGCCCACCTTGGCGTCGATCAGCGCGCCGCCCAGCGGCGAGTTCGGCGAATAGGCTTCGAGGCCGGTGGCGCCGAGTCCCTCTTCGCGGGTGGCGATGAGGAAGGTCTCGGTATCGCCTTCGTCGCCGTCGTAGTAGACCGTGACGACCGAGCCCGGCAGCGCCACGCCGGATTTGGTGGGGGCGACGCCGACCTTGGCGTTGTTCAGCAGTTCCTGCAGCTGGCGGATACGCGCCTCCTGCTGGCCCTGCTCTTCACGCGCGGCGTGGTAGCCACCGTTCTCCTTGAGGTCGCCCTCTTCGCGACGCTCGTTGATCTCGGCGGCAATGACCGGACGATTGGCAATGAGCGAGTCCAACTCGCCCTTGAGCCTGTCGTGCGACTCCTGGGTAAGCCAGGTCACATTCTCGGTCATCTCGATCACTCCCTAGTAGTTGTTCCCGGCGCACCGGGATTCCTGAGAAACCAGCGCGATTCCTCCCGAAGGAGGGCATGCACCAGCCCGACGGCTGGAGCGATCCTGGGGGTGAACCCGATACCCGCAAACAGCACCGCTGGCCGCCAATGCAGCAAACACGGCTCCGAACCCCGGAACCGTGTATCAGCCCATTTTAGCATGTCTCACAAAAATGCAGGTCAGCCTAGTCAGCCGGGCATTTCAGGTCCGCCGGACCACCTAGCGCTGGTGCGCGGTCACTGAGCGCTGGTGCGCAGATACCCAGGTATCTGGTCGCTGCAACCATAAATATCGCCCGCCGAAGGGCGTGCCGACGACTTGACCGTAGTGGTCACCTGCACGCTGGTCGAATCCGAGCCGGGGACGAGTACTTCGCGCCGCCCCACCTCGGCGCCGTCGCGATCCATCGCCCGGACGAAGCAGACCACGGCCTGCTGTGGATCGTCGCGGGTGACCTTGATCCGCACTTCCAAGGTGGCGTCGTCGACGACCACATAGCCGAGCTGCTCGGTCTCGATCGCCTTCGGACCATATTTCTGGAAGCCGAGATAGGCCACCGCGAAGCCGACGACAACGACGCCGACACCGAGCAAAACCATCAGCCACAGGCGACGCGCAGGTGGTTTTGTGCCGTAACGGTCGGCGTGTCGCGCTGCTGCGGCGGCCGAGGTCGCGGCGGAGTCCGGTGCGGGCTCGGTCATCGGTTCGCGCTCCCGGGGGTGGTCGGAACAAACAGGGGGTCGGATGGAACTATAGGTAACGACATCTGACACCCGCGAGCGAGAGCGACGGTGAACGAGAAGTGAGTGGCCTTCGCCTCATGGCAGTGCACGCCCACCCCGACGACGAATCGAGCAAGGGCGCCGCGACGACCGCCAGATACGCCGCGGAGGGCGTCGAGGTGCTCGTCGTGACGTTGACCGGCGGTGAGCGCGGCAGCATCCTGAACCCGGCCATGGACACGCCCGGTGTGCTCGACCGGATCAACGAAGTGCGGCGCGAGGAGATGGCCGCGGCCGCCCACGCGCTCGGCGTACGCCAGCACTGGCTGGGATTCGTCGATTCGGGCCTCCCCGAGGGCGACCCACTGCCGCCGCTGCCCGAGGGCTGCTTCGCGCTGGTGCCCCTCGAGGAGTCCACCGAAGCGCTGGTGCGCGTGATCCGCGAGTTCAAGCCGCAGGTGATCACCACCTACGACGAGAACGGTGGCTACCCGCACCCCGACCACATCCGCTGCCACGAGGTGTCGATGGCCGCCTACGAGGCGGCGGGCGATCCCAGCGCCTTCCCCGAGGCGGGCGAGCCGTGGACGCCGCTCAAGCTCTACTACGACCACGGTTTCAGCATGAAGCGACTGGAAGCGTTCGCAGCGGAGTACGAGCGCATCGGTGAACCGTTCCCGCTGCAGGAGTGGCTGGACCGGATGAAGCAGTACACGCGAGCGCGCAGCGACATCATGGGCCGGGTCACCACCCAGATCGAATGCTCGAAATACTTCCCCCAGCGTGACGACGCTCTGCGCGCCCACGCGACCCAGATCGATCCCAATGGCGCGTTCTTCGCGATCCCGTTGGAGATGCAGCAGCGGCTCTGGCCGACCGAGGAGTTCGAATTGGCCAAGACGCGCGTATCCACCGCCATCCCGGAGACAGACCTGTTCGCCGGCATCGAGGAAAACGACCGGTGATGTTGGTCTACCTCGCACAGCAACCGACGGGCCCCGAATTCGGCAAGGCCTCGCCCCTCGGCCTGCTGGTCATCCTGATCCTGCTGGCAGGCACGGTGCTGCTGGTCCGTTCGATGAACAAGCACCTCAAGGGCCTGCCCGACACGTTCGAACCCGAGCATCCGGAGCCGGATCAGAAGGCCGACGAGGGCACCGAGCCCGGCGTGATCACCGTCGAGGATTCCGAACCGAAGCAGGGTTCCCAGTAGGCACGGGCGCCTAGCGCGCCGCGGCCAGGTCGGCGACGAGTTCGCCGACCAGGTCGCGCGCGGTGGCGGCCTGCTCGGCCACCGACCGCGGCGCCCCACTGGCGTTCAATTCGATCATCGTGTTCATCATGCCGAACAGCGCGACGAGTCGGCGTAGGGCTGCGCGGCGCTCGGAGACAGTCATCGGCGCGGTGGATATCGGCATGTTCACAGCTATGGGATCGCTGCCGTTCGTGGGTTCGTTTCGGCCGATATCCAATCGAAGCCGGCCGCGAATCACCAGTCGATGAGGTCGAGTTCGTGCAGGCGCCGGAACACCATCATCGAACCAGGAGCGACGTGCTCCATCGCGGCGTATTCACTCACGGTGAAGTAGCGGAATTCGGCGATTTCGCCGGTGGCGAAGGGTTCTCCGGTGAGTTCGGCACGGAAACAGGTCATGTGCAGGCCGGTGTTGCGGCGGTGTCCGAAGGCTTCGGCCTCGAAGACGCCGAACTCGGCGACACCGGCGAGGCCGACGCCGAGTTCTTCCTCGATCTCGCGATGTAACGCCTGTAAAGGGGTCTCGCCGGGGTCGATCTTGCCGCCCGCCATGTAGAAGACATCCTTGCCTTCGGGACGCGTCTGAATCAGCCTGCGGTCGCGGACATGGGCGAGGGCGGCGGTGCGGATCATGGGGATCACTCTATGGACCGAACGGCTTCGGTTCATATCGAACGGCTCTGGTGTCTGGGTCAGCTCACGGTGACGGCGTGATCGTGCGGGGATCGGCGCCGGTCAGGGCGCGGGAGGTGTCCTTGAGGTCGACACCGGAGCGGCCGAGTGCGCGGGCGCCCGCGACGAGGCCCGCCACCACCCGGGCCGCGTCGGCGTAGGTGAGGCCGTCGGGCGGGTGGATGTTGGAGATGCAGTTGCGTTCGGCGTCGGCACGGCCGGGGCGGGGCAGATGGGTGAGGTAGATGCCGAGGCTGTCGGCGACCGAGAGGCCGGGGCGCTCGCCGATCAGGACAAGGACGGTGCGTACGCCCATGGCTTCGGCGATATGGTCGCCCAGCGCCACTCTGGCCTGGGTGGCGACGACCGGCGGGGCCAGGGTGTAGCGATCACCGAGTTCTGTTGCGAGAGCGGCGAGTAGGCCGGGGGCGTGGTCGGTGAGAGCCAAGGGGGACAGGCCGTCGGCGAGGACGAATCCGATGTCGGCGCCGGTGTCGGGGACCGCGGTGAGGTTGTCGGGGAGTCGACCGAGGTCTGGTCGGCGCAGGTATTCCGCGCGGTCCGCCGCTCGGCTGGCGACGGTCACCGGAGTGCCGAGCCCGACGGCCGCGATCTGCTCGGTGAAGGACTCGACGTCGAGCGGAAGGTGCACGGCGTCGCGGGCTGCGGCGTGGGCGGCGCGCAGTGCGAGCACATCGGTCGTCGGTAGCGCGTCGCCGGTGCGGCCGAGTCCGATCCTGGCTTGCGTGCTGCCACGCAGGTCGCGCCAGAAGTCCTCGGTGACAGTCGAATCCGGGTCGGGAGCGGCAACCGGCGGGGCCGCAACGGGCTGGTTCGCAGGTGCCGCGCCGGTGGGTTTGCCCGGCTGCCGTGGCGCGCTCATCGGGTGGCCGTCAGCGCGCGCAGAGGTGAGGACAACGGTTCTACTTGTCGCACACGCCCGTTCGCGTCCAGCATGCCCAGCCTCGACAGCCAAGCCTCGAATTCCGGTGCGGGACGCAGATTCAGGACCTGGCGGGCGTAGAGGGCGTCGTGGAAGCTGAGGCTCTGATAGCCGAGCATCACGTCGTCGGCGCCGGGCACCGCGATGACGAAGGCGCAACCGGCCGCGCCCAGCAGGGTGAGCAGGGTGTCCATGTCGTCCTGGTCGGCCTCGGCGTGGTTGGTGTAGCAGACATCCACGCCCATCGGCAGACCGAGCAGCTTGCCGCAGAAGTGGTCTTCGAGCCCGGCCCGGATGATCTGCTTGCCGTCGTAGAGATATTCGGGTCCGATGAAGCCGACGACCGTATTCACCAGTAGCGGTTGAAGATCCCGTGCCACGGCGTAGGCGCGCGCTTCGAGCGTCTGCTGGTCCACCGGCCGATCGCCGACGCCCAGATGGGCATTCGCGCTCAGCGCCGACCCCTGCCCGGTCTCGAGGTACATCACGTTGTCGCCGACGGTGCCGCGCCGTAGCGAGCGTCCCGCTTCGTTCCCCTCCCGCAACAGCGAAATATTCACTCCGAAGCCGGTATTGGCGCCCTCGGTCCCCGCCACGGACTGGAACACCAGGTCCACCGGCGCCCCCGCCTCGATCAACCCGATGGTCGTGGTGACGTGGGAGAGCACGCACGACTGCGTCGGGATGTCGAAGCGCGATCGCACCTCGTCGAGCAGATGCAGCAGATCCGAGGTGGCCTGCGGCGAATCGGTGGCCGGGTTGATCCCGATCACCGCATCGCCGCAGCCGAGCAGCAGTCCGTCCAAGGTGGCGGCGGCGATCCCGCGCGGATCGTCGGTCGGATGATTGGGCTGCAACCGCGTGCTCAACCGGCCGGGCAGACCGATGGTGGTGCGGAAGCCCGCGGTCACCTCGGCCGCCTTGGCCACCGCGATCAGATCCTGATTGCGCATGATCTTGCTGACCGCGGCCACCATCTCCGGCGTCAACCCCGGCGACACCGCGGCCAGGGTCGCCGCCGAATCCGTCGTGGCGGCGACCGCGAGCAACCAGTCCCGCAGTCCGCCGACCGTCAGGTGCGCGATCGGCGCGAAGGCCACCCGGTCGTGACTGTCGATGATCAGCCGGGTGACCTCGTCGGTCTCGTAGGGCACGAGCACGTCATCGAGGAATGTGGTCAGCGAGACCTCCGCCAACGCCCATTGCGCCGCGGCGCGTTCGGCATCCGTGGCGGCAGCGCAGCCGGCGAGTTCGTCGCCGCTGCGCAGGGGGGTGGCCTTGGCCATCAGGTCGATCAAACCGTCGAAGGTGTAGGTTATGACGCCGATTGTGCTGCGGTACACGGTCATCGGGTCCCTTTCGAAAAGATCTGTCGGCCACCGGGGTATCTGCGCGTTACTCCAGCTCGGATTCCGCCTCGGCGATCGCCGCGAATTCCTCGTCCGGCGACTTGGCGACCAGGTGTTTGCGACTGTAGAGCCCGAAGTACGCCATGAAGGCGATGAACACACCGAGGGTCCACAGCGCCGCGGTCGGGTCGACCAGGAAGGTCGCCGCCACCGACGCGGCCGCGATGACCAGCGCGAACCCCGTGGTGACGATGCCGCCGGGGGTGCGATACGGGCGCGGCATGTTCGGTTCGCGCTTGCGGAGCACGATGTGGCTCACCATCATCAGCACGTAGCTCACGGCCGCGCCGAACACCGCCATGTTCAGCAGCATCGCGCCCTTGCCGGTGAGCGAGAGGGCGAAGCCGATGATGCCGGGCACGATCAGCGCCAGCATCGGCGCCTTGCGGGAATTGGTCACCGACAGGGCCGTCGGCAGGTAGCCGGCGCGGGAGAGCGCGAAGGTCTGGCGGGAGTAGGCGTAGATGATCGAGAAGAAGCTGGCGACCAGCCCGGCCAGGCCGATGTAGTTGACGACCTTGGCCGCCGAGCTGTCGCCCAGCGCTTCTACGAGGGGGTTGCCCGAGGCGGATGCGCTCTGGGCGCCGAGCGCGCCGGTCACCAGGAACAGCACCACCGCGCCGGTGACGCACAGCAGCAGCATCGCGACGATGATGCCCTTGGGCACGTTCTTCTCCGGCTCGCTGGCTTCCTCCGCGGCCAGCGGCACGCCTTCGACGGCGAGGAAGAACCAGATCGCGAACGGGATGGCGGCCCAGATGCCCAGGTATCCGAAGGGCAGGAACGACGACGATCCGGTCGCCGCGGGATCGGCCGCGATATTGGTCAGGTTGGCCACGTCGAACTTGCCGACGGCGGCGAAGGCGAAGATCACCAGACCGACCAGCGCGATCGCGGTGATCACGAACATCGCCTTGAGCGCCTCGCCCGCACCGGCCAGGTGAATGCCGATGAACAGCGCGTAGACCGCCAGATACACCCACCAGCCGTCGGTGATCCCGAACAGGTTCAGCGATTCCACATAGGCGCCGATGAAGGTGGCGATGGCGGCGGGCGCGATCGCGTATTCGATGAGAATCGCTGTGCCGGTGGCGAATCCGCCCCACGGTCCGAGCGCGCGCCGGGCGAAGGTGTAGCCGCCGCCCGCCGCGGGCAGCGCCGAGGACAGTTCGGCCATGCCGAGCACCATGGCCAGATACATCGCGGCGATGACGATCGTGGCGATCAGCAGGCCACCGAAACCGCCCTCGGCGAGACCGAAGTTCCAGCCCGAGAAGTCGCCGGAGATCACGTAACTCACGCCGAGGCCCGCGAGCAGCACCCAGCCCGCTGATCCCTTGCGGAGGGTGCGTTTGGCGAGATAGTCGTCGACCGGTGCGCCCTCGTCGGTGGCGGGGCTGGTTTCTGTACTCACGGGGAGCTCCTCATCAACAAGCGATACGCGTTCGGCGGCAACGGTGATCGTCGAGAGTTGAAGAATGGTTGACGACTGTTACGGCCGTGGATCCGTCAGGTCAGCGGTGCGTATCGAGCACCGCTGACCTGCGAAAACGATCTGATTACGGGTGTTTCAGATCACCCGGTGGGTGGCGGCGTCGATTCGAGCGCGGCCGCTTCCTCGTCGGTGAACAGACGTGATCGGATCAGGAACCGCACGCCTTCGGGAGCCTCGAGGGAGAATCCACCGCCGCGGCCGGGCACCACGTCGACGGTGAGGTGGGTGTGTTTCCAGTATTCGAATTGGTCGGCGCTCATCCAGAACGGCGTCTCGCCGGGCAGGTACCCGAGCAGCACGTCCGAACCGCCCACCCGGAACTCCCCACGCGGATAACACATCGGCGAGCTGCCATCGCAGCAACCACCGGACTGGTGGAACATGACCGGGCCGTGTTGCCCGGTCAAGTCCCGCAGCAGCGCCGCCGCCTTGTCGGTGAGGTCGACGCGCTGCACCATCAGAAGAAGCCGAGCTTCGTCGCCGAGTAGCTGACCAGGATGTTCTTGGTCTGCTGGTAGTGATCGAGCATCATCTTGTGGTTCTCGCGCCCGATGCCGGACTTCTTGTAGCCGCCGAACGCCGCGTGCGCGGGGTAGGCGTGATAGCAGTTGGTCCACACCCGACCGGCCTTGATGCCGCGACCGAGGCGGTAGGCGGTGTTCATATCGCGCGTCCACACGCCCGCGCCGAGACCGTAGAGGGTGTCGTTGGCGATCGACAGCGCCTCCTCGGTGGAGTCGAAGGTGGTGACCGCGACGACGGGGCCGAAGATCTCCTCCTGGAACACGCGCATGTCGTTGCTGCCCTTGAAGATCGTCGGCTCGATGTAGAAGCCGTCGGCCAGCCCGTCGACGCTGCGGACCGCGCCGCCGGTGAGCACCTCGGCGCCTTCCTTCTTGCCGATGTCGATGTAGGACAGGATCTTCTCGAACTGATCGTTGCTGGCCTGGGCGCCGATCATGGTCGTCTCGTCGAGGGGGTTGCCGCTGATGATGGCCTTGGTGCGCTCGACGCAGCGAGCCATGAACTCGTCGTAGATCGACGAGGCGATCAGCGCGCGCGACGGACAGGTGCACACCTCGCCCTGGTTGAGGGCGAACATGACGAACCCTTCGATCGCCTTGTCCAGGTAGTCGTCGTCGGCGGCCATCACATCGGCCAGGAAGATATTGGGGCTCTTGCCGCCCAGCTCCAGGGTGACCGGAATGATGTTCTCGCTGGCGTACTGCATGATCAGTCGGCCGGTGGTGGTCTCGCCGGTGAACGCGACCTTCGCCACGCGCGGGCTGGAGGCCAGCGGCTTACCCGCTTCGACGCCGAAACCGTTGACCACGTTGAGAACTCCCGGCGGCAGCAGATCCGCGACGAGTTCGATGACCTTCATGATCGAGGCCGGGGTCTGCTCGGCGGGCTTGAGCACCACCGCGTTTCCCGCGGCGAGGGCGGGAGCGAGCTTCCAGGTGGCCATCAGGATCGGAAAGTTCCACGGAATGATCTGTGCGACAACGCCGAGCGGCTCGTGGAAGTGGTAGGCGATGGTGTCGGAGTCGACCTCGCTGATGCCGCCTTCCTGCGCGCGCAGCACTCCGGCGAAGTAGCGGAAGTGGTCGACCGCGAGGGGGAGGTCGGCGGCGAGGGTCTCGCGGACCGGCTTGCCGTTGTCCCAGGTCTCGGCGACGGCGAGGGGCTCGAGGTTGGCCTCGATCCGGTCGGCGATCTTGTTGAGGATGTTGGCGCGCTCGGCGGCCGACGTCTCACCCCAGGCGGGGGCCGCGCGGTGGGCGGCGTCGAGAGCCAGTTCCACATCGGCGGCGCTCGAGCGGGCGATCTCGCAGAACGGCTGCCCGTCCACCGGGGAGGTGTTCTCGAAGTAGCGGCCCTCGACCGGCGGAACCCACTTGCCGTCGATGAAATTGTCGTATCGCGGCGCGTAGCTGACAATGCTGCCCTCGGTGCCCGGCTTGGCGTAGATCATGTGTGGTGGCTCCTCGCTGATTCCGGTGAAGCGTGACGCCCATCACTATCCGGTACCAGGGTTGATGAAACGTTGAAGCTGTATCTATTGGCGGCTGGTGCCGCGGTTCTCGGCGCTTGACTCCGCCTCTTCCCTCCCTCCGGGCACTCCTTCGTCGCACCCTCCACTCAGTCCAGAGGCGGAGGCGCGCCGAGAACGAGGGCCTATGTACGCAGCGCGCTGTACAGGCGTGCGGTGGCGACCGCGCGACGGGCGTCGCGGGCGGGGAGCAGGGCGAGCGCGTGTTCGTGGACGGCGACGTCGTCGGGTGCGCAATCGCCGTATGTCAGCGCGTGATTCGCGTCCGGGCTGTTCAGGACCGCGTTGCGCATGGCGACTTCGAGGTAGTCGCGCCATTCGCTGATGCCCGGCGTCTCCGAATCGGGAAGCAGCGGACCGTGATACAGGCGCACGGCGGTGTCGAGATCGCCTCGCTCGATGGCGCGCAGCACGTCGACGGCGTCGCAGGACAGGGGAGTGGTGAAGCGGTAGACGCGACTGGTGATGTCGCCGCCGGTGGCGCGGCGCAGGTACGACATCTCCGATTTGAGCGTGCTCGCGCCGACCGCGCGATCGCCGTAGACGGCGTAGTGCAGGCGTTCGTGGCTGTAGCCGTCGTCGTCGAGGGCGAGCAGGGTCAGGATCTCGAGGTGGCGTGGCCGCAACCGGATCTGCTGACCGTCGCGCATCAACCGCCCGGTTCCGAGACAGGTCAGCCGCATGCCGGCGGGGGCGGGCACGGCGGCGTGCAATTTCGACTCGATGGCGCTGGTCATGGTGCGCACGGTGGCCATGGCCAGCGGGTGCGAGCGCTTCCAGGTGGTCGACAGGTCGAGCACGCCGAGCAATGTCCCGTCGGCCGCGCGGATCGGCGCGCAATAACAGACCCAACCGTGCAGCGCCGCGACGAGATGTTCGGCCGAGAACACGGTGTGCGGTTGGTCGGTGCGCAACGCCAGAGACAGCGCGTTGGTCCCCATGTGCGCCTCGTCCCACCGGCCACCGGGCGCGAAGTTCACCTGCTCGGCCCGCCTGCGCATGACCGGCCCGCCGTACGTCCACAGAATCGTCCCCGAGGCATCGGTGACCGCCGCGACGTACCCCGCGTCGTCGGCGACACTGTGCAACTGCTCTTTCAGCTCGGTGATCGGCCCCCGCAACGGCGACTCCGCCCACCGAGGCCCGATATCGGTCTCACTGACCGGCGCGTGATCGCGCCCCGGATCCACCGTCCGCAACGACCGCGACCACGACTGCGCCACCTCGGTCCGAACCCCCGAACTCGGCCCCACCCCCGAAACCCCACCCGGCACCCACATCGCCCACTCCCGCTCCAGCGCAGCGCGCTGCGCGGAAAGCGTGAGCTGCACCATCTCGGGTCTTCCTACTCGATGAACTGGACGAGGAATCCATATCTCATCATGCCGCAGCCCCCGCCGTTGAGCCGCGGTTTCGTCAGCCTGAGCCACCGCAACCATCACCGCATCGACTCCCGCTGAACTCCGGTTCCGAGGTGTTTACCGCTTGTAGCGCGATGTAGCGCACCGGGCTACGCTATTGCCATGAGGCAGATCAGCCAGCGCGAACTACGGAACAATTCGGCGGCGATCATGGACGCGGTGGAGGCGGGTGAGACCATCCGGGTAACACGCAACGGCGTCGAGATCGCGGAGGTTCGACCGGTGAACCGTCGACGCAGGCGCAGTGCCGCAGAGTTGGTTGCGCGCCATCGCGCGTTGCCTCGGGTGGACTATGCGTTGATGCGCCAAGAGGCAGACGAGTACTTCGGTTCGGAAGACCGGATCGGCGACGACGACCCGTGGGGTGAACGGTGAGCATCCGTCATCCCATCGGCGTGCTCGATACCTGCACCTACCTCGATCTGGGCCAGCTCGACCCACAGGATTTGCCGGAGACACCTGAAATTACCGCGATCACGCTGGCAGAGCTGAATCGAGGCGTCGCGATGGCCAAGAATCCGGTCGCGCGTGCGGAGCGCTCCGAGCAGCTCGGCGCAGCGATCATCGAGTTCGACCCGATGCCTTTCGACGAGGCCGCCGCGACGCGGTACGGAACCCTGGTTGCATTGACGATCGCGGCAAAACGCGACCCGCGTCCGCGACGGATGGATCTACTCATCGCCGCGATCGCCTCCGCCAACGATCTGCCGCTGTATACGCGCAACGCGGCCGACTTCAAGGGCTTGGAATCAATGCTCGAGATCGTCGCGCTGTGAGCTGAGACAGACACGGCCGACCATCGCTGATCGAGACTGGGCGGAGGTGGGCTCGCCCTCACACTGATCCTGGCGGAATGATCCTGGTGCCGAGGTCGAAGTGGATGCCCGCGTGGAGCATTTTGGTGGCGGGGAGGCCGACCATCTCGCGGAAGGATTCGCTGAAGTGGGAGGGGGTGGCGAAGCCGGCATCGATGGCGGAGCGGGTGAGGTCGTGGCCGGTGATGGCGTTCGTCACCGCCGAGATCATGCGGTTCCAGCGCTGGTAGCCACGGAATGTGGTGCCGCAGTGCTGGGTGAACAGGTGCAGGAAGTGGCCGGTGGACAGGCCGAGGTTCGCGGCGATCCGGTCGGCGCGCAGGGCATGGTTCGGGGCGTCGCGGATGGTGGCGGTGAGCCTTGCGATACGTGGGTCGCTGACCAGGTTCGGGCCCGCGACGGCACGGGCGTAGAGGAGATCGGGGTCGACGATCGGAGCACGGCACATCTCGACAAGTTCCCGCTCGCGGCGGTGAGAGAGCCCGAAAGGACCTGTAGCTGAGGTCATTTCGTCCGCGATCATGGTGGCGGGAGCGCTGGAGGGGTCTACGAAAAGTGTCAGTATCCATCCCTCGGTGGCAACGACGCGCTGCGCGGTTCGCGCCGGTGCGAAGCAGCTGCCCGTGCGAATCGTGCCGCGCGCGGTGTGCAGAATCAGGGGGCCGTCCAGCCCGACGGTGAGCATCGCGACCGGCGGCGAATGCGCGTCGACGCCGAGGTCGGGGCCCACGTAACCGATGTGTCCTCGACGCGCCCACGCGGCCGGGGTCCGCGTCGAACCGCGGATCACCGAACGGGCGTTGTCGCTCACCCTTGCCAGGGTATCGACGTGTTCGCGAACAGGCGCCCTTGTCGGTGGTCCTTGCTATCAAGGTGCATGAGCACATTCATGCTGATCCCGGGTGCGGGCTGCGATGCGGGTTACTGGGGGCAGGTGGCCGACCAACTGCGCGGCCGCGGCCATGACGCGGTGCCCGTGCCGCTGCCGAGCGAGGACGACAGCGCCGGGTTGGGGGAATACGCCGACGCGGTAGTCGAGGCGATCGGCGAGAAACGCGATGTGGTCGTGGTCGCGCACTCGTTCGGCGGCTTCACCGCACCGCTCGTGTGCGAGCGGGTGCCGGTGCGGCGAATGGTGTTGGTATCAGCGATGATTCCGGCGCCCGGCGAGGCGCCGGGCGACTGGTGGGCCAACACGGGACACGCGACCTCGGGTGATGAGGACGTGTTCTACAACCAGCTCACCCCCGAGCAGCGGGCCGAGGCGGAGAAATACGAGTGCGGCCAGTCCGGCACCCCGATGGAGTCCCCATGGCCGCTGGCGTCGTGGCCCGAGGTGCCGACCCGGTTCATCCTGCTGCGCGACGACCGCTTCTTCCCCGCCGACTTCATGCGTGGACTCGTAGCCTCCCGGCTGGGGATCGAGCCGGTCGAGATGGACGGTGGGCACATGGTCATGATGTCGAGCCCCGCCGAGCTGGCTCGTCTGCTGCTCTGATCACGCGATCGGTGGCCTCGGGGAGGCGGGGGACCGAGGCTACGAGTTGGCGGGTGTATTCGTGCCGGGGAGAGCGTAGGACGGTGTCGGCTTCGCCGGATTCGACGATCTGGCCGTCTTTCATCACGAGCACGCGGTCGGCGAGGTGGTGTACTACGCCGAGGTCGTGGGAGATGAGTAGCAGGGCGGTGCCGAAATCGGCTCGGAGTTCGGCGAGTAGGTCGAGGATTTGGGCTTGGACGGAGACGTCGAGGGCGGAGAGCGGCTCGTCGGCTACCAGGAGGGCGGGGTTGGGGGCGAGGGCTCGGGCGATGGCGACGCGTTGGCGTTGGCCGCCGGAGAGCGTGCGCGGGTGGCGGGGGAGCAGATCGCGGGCGAGGCGGACGGCGTCGAGGATTTCGTGGACGCGCTTGGTGCGAGCTTTGCCGCGCAGGCCGACCGTGTCGAGGCTCTCGCCGATGACGCGCTCCACGGTGTAGCGGGGGTCGAAGGAGCTGAGGGGGTCCTGGGCGATCAGTTGCGCCGCCCCACGGAGCGGGCGTAATTCCTTGTCGGAGAGCTCACTCCACGGTTCGCCGTCGACCACCACCCGCCCGGACGACGGTGCGATGAGCCGCAGTGCGAGACGGGCCGTCGTGGTCTTGCCCGAACCCGATTCGCCGACGATGCCCAGCGTTTCGCCGCCGAACAGGTCGAAGTCGACGTTGTCCACCACGGTGCGGGCGGCTGATCCGGAGCCGTAGGTCTTGCGCAGATTGCGGACCGAGAGCACGACCCGGGCGTTGTCCACCGAGCGCGGCGGCAGCTCACGGAGTTCGGAGACCGACAACTTCGAACCGCGCGAGGCGGCGGACGGTACGGCCGCGAGCAGCTTCTTCGTGTACGGGTGCTCCGGACGGGTCAGCACGTCGTGCGTGCTGCCCTCCTCGACGACCTCCCCGTCACGCATGACCAGCACCCGGTCGGCCACCTCGGCGACCACCGCCAGGTCATGGCTGATCAGCAGCAGTGCCGTGCCGTCGGCCTTGCGGGCGCGAAGCAGTTCCAGGATCTGTTGCTGCACAGTCACATCGAGCGCGGTGGTCGGCTCGTCGGCGACGATGAGACGCGGATCGCCTGCCAGGGCTGTCGCGATCAGCACGCGCTGACGCAGCCCGCCGGACAGCTCGTGGGGATACTGACGCAGCCGCAGTTCGGGTTCGGGGACGCCGACGTCGGTGAGCAGTCGCACGCTGCGTTCGGTGAGCGCCTGCCCGCGCAGGTCGGTCAGCGCGCGTTGCGCTTCGGCGAGTTGGCTACCGATCGAATACAGCGGATCGAGGGAGACCAACGCGTCCTGGAGGACGAATCCGATGTCGCTGCCCCGGATTCGCCGCCACTGCCGATCGCGATGACCACGCGCGTCCTGCCCGAAGAGGTCTAGGCGGTCGGCGCGCACCCCTGCGCCCGGACCGGCCAGGCCGACCAGCGCGCGCGCCGTCACCGACTTGCCCGACCCGGACTCGCCGACGAGGGCGACGGCCTTGCCCGGCTCGATCCGCAGATCGATGCCGTGCACCACCTCCTTGCCCGCGAACCCGACTCGCAGATTCTCGACCGCGATCAGACTCATGTCGTTGGCCTTCCGTCGTAGTGGCGCTGCCAGTGCCGGCCGAGCGAGCTCACCGCGATGACCGTGGCGGTGACCGCCACACCGGGCAGCACCGCGATCCACCAGGCATTGCGCAGATAGTTGCGCCCCTCGGCGAGCATCGCGCCCCATTCCGGTTCCGGCGGTTGCGGACCCATCCCCAGGAAGCTCAGACCGGCCGCGCCGAGAATCGCCGTGCCGAGGCCGATGGTGGCCAAAATCGGGACCTGCGCGACCGCGTGCGGCAGGACGTGTCGGCGCACCAGCGTTGCTCTGGTGAGCCCGAATGTTCTCGCCTGTTCGACATACCCGGACTCCTGCACGACGAGGGTCTGCGCGCGCACCACCCGGGCGAACCGGGGGATCGAGGCGATGCCGAGCGCGAAGATCAGGTTCGTGGTGCCGGGGCCGGTGAACGAGATCAGGACCAGCGCCAGCAGCAGATCCGGGAACGCGGAGACCACGTCGAGGAACCGGGTGATCAGCTCGTCGAGCGGTCCGCGCGCCAACCCGGACAGCAGACCGAGCGCCGTGCCCGCGACGACCGCTATCGCGACCGCGGTGATGCCGATGAGCAGCGAGTAGCGCGCGCCGTGGACGACGCGGGTGAAGACGTCACGCCCCAGGTGATCGGTGCCGAACCAGTGCTGAGCACTCGGCGGCAGTTGGGCGGCCAGCGGATCGGCGCCGAGCGGGTCGGCGCCGGTCAGCACGGCGGGGGCCACCACCGCGATCGCCACCAGCCCCACTGTCAGTGCTGCGACGGCGACACCTGGAGATACTACGAAACCCTTGGCGCGCAGGCTGATTCGGTCGGTTGTTCGCCGCGCTCCGATGGCAGTCATCATTGCTCTCCCTTGCGTGAGTCGCGGCGCAGTCGTGGGTCGAGCCACAGGTAGAGCAGATCGACCAGCGTGCTGATCACGACGTAGACGAATGCCGAGAGAATCGCCACGGCCAGCACGACGGGAAGGTCCTGCGCGAGAACGGCTTCGACAGTGACCCGCCCCAGTCCGGGACGGCCGAAGACCTCTTCGATGATCACTGCCCCGCCGAGCAATCCACCGACCAGCCAGCCGGTCAAGGTCACCGCGGGCAGGGACGCGTGGCGCAAACCGTGCCGCAGCCGCAACGCGCTCTCGCTCACCGACCACGACCGCACCGTCACCGCGAACGGTTCGTCGAGCGCCCGCTCCAGCCCATCGCGCAATACCTGGGAGATCACCGCGCCCAGCGACAGACCGAGCGCGAGTGCGGGCAGCACCAAGGCCGACAGGCCCTTGTTCGCCGCCACCGGAAAGATCTTCAGCTGGAAGCTGAACACCGACAGCAGCACGATGCCCAGCCAGAAGGAGGGCGTCGAAACAAGAGCGAGCTCCACCGCATTCGCGATGGCGCGCGATCGTCGCCGCTGCGCCGTGCTCGTCGCGACGACGACCGCGAACACCAGCGCCACCAGCAACGCGGCACCCGTCAGCGCCAAGGTGGGACCGGCTTGCGAGCTGATGATTTCCGACACCGGCCGCTGCAGCACATAGGAACGTCCGAAATCCCCGTGCGCCACATTCCACAGATAGCGGCCGTACTGAACGACGGCCGGACTGTCGAGTCCCCATTCCGCGCGGATGGCCGCCTCGACCTCGGGGGTGCGCTGCTGTTCGCCGAGCAACACGTCGACCGTGTCGCCCGGCGCCAGCCGCACTCCGAGGAACGACAGCGTGGTCGCACCCCACAGCACGCCGAGACCCGTGATCAACCGCAGCACAATTCGTTTGGCTGTGCCGATGCGAGCATCGCTGTCCGCTGTGGCGGTCACGATGTCCGGCGCGATCGCTTCCGGCGTCATCGTCGCCTATCCACGATCGACCCAGATGTCGTACGCGTTCTCCGGAAGCTGCTTGTACGGACGGTATCCCGCGCCGTACACGTGCGCCGCCGTCGCGATCTGGTTCTCGGGAATGTAGAGCGGCAGCCCGTAGGCCTTGTCGACGATCGCGAACCGCTGCAATGCCGCGTACTGCTTCGCCCGCTCGGCGGAGTCGGTGGTCGAGGCGGCGGCCCGCAGCCAGGCGGACAGTTCGGGATCGGTGGCGCGGCTGTAGTTCAGCGTGCCCAGCGGCGTCGGCGGGTACCAGTGGTTCTCGATGTCGATGCCGCCGGTGATGGTGTCGGAGTTGGCGATCGACCCGAAGGCGTTCTTCTTGCGGAGCTCGCTGTAGGTGCCGAGGTCGACGTAGGACAGCTTCAGATCGATGCCCGCGTTCTGCTTGGCCTGCGCCTGCACCGCCTGCAACAGCACCTCACGCTGATCGCGCACGGTCGACTGGGCCTGCACCAGTTCGACGGTCAGCCGCTGGCCGTCCTTGGTCCGGAATCCTTCGGAATCCTTTGCCGTCCATCCGGCTTCGTCGAGCAGCCGGTTCGAGGCGGCTTTGTCGGCGCCGTAGGTGCCCTCGACGCTCTTGTCGTAGAACAGGGTGTCGACGCTGGAGGCGATACCCCAGCCGCGGGTGCGCTCGCCGCGATAGATCGACTGCAGCACCGCGTTCACGTCGACGGAATTGTTGAGCGCCTTGCGGACTCGTTCATCGGTGGCAGGGCCGAAGGTCGCGTTCCAGTACAGCGTGTACGGGCTGCCGTTGTTCAGCCCGGTCGTATAGGTGAAGTCGGGGTTGTCGCGGAACAGTGAGGCGTCGTTGCCGGAGACGCCTTCGATGAGGTCGACCTGACCGGAGGTGAGCGCGCCGGTGCGCACCGACGACTCGGGCAGGAAACGGTAGGTCACCTCGTCGAGGTAGGCCGGACCCTGATGCTTGGCGCTCTGCGGCGCCCAGTTGTAGTCGGGGTTCTTGCGGAAGTGCAGTTCCTGACCTTTCACGTAGCGGTCGAGGATGAACGGACCGGTACCCGCGATCTCCGGCCCACCGGCCTTGAGCTGCGGCTTGTCCCACGCGGCCGAGGAGATGATGGGGAAACCGGCGGCGAAGTCGAGGAACGGCGCGTACGGGTCCTTCAGGGTGAACACCACGGTGCGCTCGTCGCGGGCGGTGACCGCGGCCAGGTGTGACAGCGGCCCGGCGGACCAACCGCCGGAATAGGACACATCCTGCATCGTGGTGAAGTTGCGGGCCACGGCGGTCGCGGTGAGCGGGTTGCCGTCGGTGAACTTCACCCCCTCGCGCAGGGGGAAGGTGTAGACGAGACCGTCGGGCGAGATCTCGTGGCCCGTGGCCAGCCCCGCCACGAAACCGCCCTCGGTCGTGCGCGCGAGAAGCGACTCGAAGACGTTGCGCAACATCAGATGCGTATTGCTCTGGCCGTTGAGGTGCGGATTCAACGTGGTCGGCTCGGTCTCCACCCCCCACGTCAACGAGCCGCCGCTGACCGGCTGCGCCGATTCGCGTGCCGCGGTGTCCGTTCCGCCACACGCGGTCGCCAGCACGGCCACCGCCGATACCAGAGCTGTGGCAAATAGTCGCCGATGTCGCATCACAGCGCGGCGCCCCTCTCTTCGATGAGAAACAGTGATTGAGCTGTGGTGACCACGGCGCCTTCGGCCGCGGTCACGGTGACGATCCCCGCATGGGTGGCGGTCAGTTCGTGTTCGAGTTTCATGGCCTCGACCACGCCGAGCAGTTGCCCCTTCTCGACCGGGTTGCCAGATTCGACATGGAGCTGTACGAGGGTGCCCGGCATGGGCGAGCGGATCTCGGGATCCGTCGCGGTCGTGCCGAGCGAGCGGTATTCGGCGTAGCGCACCTGCCGGGAAACCCCGGCTACCTGGCATGTCCAGCCCTCGCCGTCGCGTCGTACGACACACGGGGTCGAGCCGATCGTGATCGTGTCGCCGTCGGTTCGTCGAGCGGTGACGCCCACCTCGGCCGTCTGCCGGGTGGCGGCGCTCTGGTCGGTGGTCTGCGTAGCGGGGCTGGTCGGGTCGACGGTGTCGGCGCGCACGAGCACCGCGTCGCCCTCGTAGCCGCCGACTCGCACCGTGACCGCGCGCCCGTCGACCGACAGATCGAGACTGCCGAGGTCGCGGTCGGCGGGATCGAGCCAGGCCCGATCACCGCCGGGCGCGCCGGTCGACCAGGGTGTCGCGCGGTCGGGTGCGGTGAGCGCCGCGGCCACCGCGAGGGCACTGAGCTCGTCGGGATCGCCGAACTCGGCGACCGGATCGATCCGGTCCAGATAGGCGGTGTCGTGCTCGGCCGCCGCGACGATCGGGGCGGACAGGACGCGTGCGACGAAACCGAGGTTGGTCGAAATGCCCTGCCAGCGAAGGTCTTCGCAGGCCCGGCGGGCGGCGGTGAGGGCGTCGTCGCGGGTGGCGCCGCTGGCGACGAGTTTGGCGATCATCGGATCGAATCCGCCGGTGACGTCGAGATGGCGAGTGAAGGCGCGTTCGACGCGAACATCGGGCCAGTGGGTGACCTCGAGCCCGCCCGGGCACGGCAGAAACGACCGGAACGGGTCCTCGGCGTACATCCGCACCTGCACCGAAGCGCCCGAGTACGCGATGTCGGATTGGTCGGCGGGCAGCGGTTCGCCCGCGGCGACCCGCAATTGCCACTGCACCAGATCGATGCCGGTGATCTCCTCGGTGACGGTGTGCTCCACCTGCAACCGCGTGTTCATCTCGATGAAGAAGAACTCGTCACCGACCAGCAGGAATTCGAAAGTGCCCGCGCCCACGTACTGCAAAGCCTTCGTGCCCTGCACCGCGGCGGCGAACATCGCCGCGCGCACCGCATCGGGAATTCGCGGAGCCGGAGCTTCCTCGATCACCTTCTGATGGCGCCGTTGTAGCGAGCAGTCACGGTCGAAAAGGTGCACGGCACGGCCGAATTCGTCGCCGAACACCTGAACTTCGATGTGGCGTGCGCGTTCGACGTAGCGCTCGAGATGCAGACGGCCATCGGCGAAAGCCGCTGTGGCGGTGCGTGAAGCGGACGCCAGCGCCTCGCGGAGTCCGGCGGCCGCGCGCACCACCGACATGCCCTTGCCGCCACCGCCGCCCGCGGGCTTGACGATCAGCGGGTACCCGATGTCGGCTGCCGCGTTCACCAGGGCGTCGAGGTCATCGCTGGCCCGCATGGTGCCGGGCAGCACGGGCACCCCTGCCTCGGCCATGACCTGGCGCGCGGAGGACTTGTCGGCCATCGTCTCGATCACCCGCGAACTCGGGCCGACGAACACCAATCCCGCCGCACGGACCGCACGCGCGAAATCGGCGTTCTCGGACAGGAAGCCGTATCCGGGATGTACCGCGTCGCAGCCTGTTTCGGTCGCGGCGTGCACCAGTGCGTCGATATCGAGGTAGCCGGTGGGCCGGGTCCTGGTTGCCGCGGCGTCGTGGTTGTCGCGCTCGGGCAGCGCGACGGTCGACACCGCCGCCGCGTGATAGGTGAGCGACCGGTCCGCCGCCACGCTCACCGTCACGTACTCGATGCCGAGGCGATCGCAGGTGCGGGCGATCCGGGCGGCGATCTCGCCCCGGTTCGCGATGAGTAGTCGGGAGATCACAGCCGGAACACCCCGAAGTTCGAACCCGCCGGCTGCGGTCGATCCCAGCGCTCGTGAGCCAGCGACAGGCACCGCGCCAACCACGACCGGGTGTCCTCCGGTTCGACGACGGCATCGATCCACATGCGCGCCGCGATGTAGGTCGGCAGCGATTGCCGTTCGAAACTGTCGATGATCGGCTGCTTGATAGCGGCTTCCTCGGCGGCGCCGAGTTCCTTGCCCTCGCGGCGCAACCGGTCACGCTTGAGGATCGCCATCACCGCCGCGGCCTGCTCGCCACCGACCCCGGTGGAGCGGGCATTGGGCCACATCGCCATGAACTGGCCGCCCATCGACCGCCCCGACATCGCGAAATTGGCGGCGCCGAAGCTCCCGCCGATCACCAGCGAGATCTTCGGCACCGTGGCGCACGAGACCGCGTTGACCATCTTCGCGCCGTGTTTGGCGATCCCGGCCCGCTCGTACTCCTCGCCGACCATGAACCCACTCACGTTGTGCACGAACAACAGTGGAATGCGACGCTGCTCGCAGATCTGGATGAAGTTGGTGGCCTTGAGCGCGCTGTCGGGGAAGATCACGCCTTGATTCGCGATGATCCCCACCTCATACCCCGCGATCCGGGCGGTGGCGCACACGATCGTGACGCCGTAGTCCTTGCGGTACTCGACCCACGAGGTGGCGTCGACGACGCAGCGCAGAATCGCGCGAACGTCCATCTCCTTCTTGGTGGTCGCCGGAATGAGATCCGGTAGTCGCGCCGGATCGTCGGCGGGCTCGAGCACCTCGAACGCGGGGGGATGCACGCGGTCACCGGGGGTGCGAGACACGATGTCGCGCACGATCGCCAGCGCTTCCAGTTCGTTCGCGGCGAGATGGTCGGCCACCGCGGTTTCGCGCACGTGCAGGTCGGCGCCGCCGAGGGTCTGCGCGTCGACCACCACGCCCGTGGCGGCCTCCACCAGCTGCGGACCGCCGAGGAACACGGTGCTGAGGTCTTTCACCATCACGGTCTCGTCGCTCATCGCGGGGATGTAGGCGCCGCCCGCGGTGCAGATGCCGAGCACCGCCGAGATCTGCGGCAGCCCCAGCGCCGACATCTCCGCGATATTGCGGAACATCTTTCCGAGGTGTTCCTCGTCGGGGAAGATCTCCTCCTGCAACGGAAGGTAGATGCCGCCCGAGTCCGCCAGATACACACACGGCAGGCGGTACTCCCTGGCCAGCTTCTGTCCGCGCAGGTGCTTCTTGATCGTGAGCGGGTAGAAGGTTCCGCCCTTGACGTGTGGATCGTTGGCGAACACCATGCACGGCCTGCCGTGGATGGTGCCGATGCCGACGATCAGCGCGGCGGCGGGCAGATCGGTGTCGTAGACCTCGTGCGCGGCGAGCCTGCCGATCTCCAGGAACGGCGTACCGGGGTCGAGGATGCGGTTGACCCGTTCGCGCACAGGAAGTTTCGTGTCGCCTTTGCGTCGACGCGGCGCCACGATCCCGGCGGTGTGATCGCGCAGCAGGGTGCGCTGGGCTTCGAACCCGATGGTGTTCTCGATGACGGCGGTCATGCTGGTAGTTCCTCCCGGTCCTGATGCTCGGCGAGGCTCGAGCTCAGGGTGTCGGCGAAGCGGCGGATCGTGTCGGGGTCGAGGTCGGCTCGCAACATCAGGCGCAGGCCCGCGCTGCCGCGACGGATGATCGGGAAGAACACCGGCGAGGTGTAGAAGCCGGCGTCGAGCATGTCTCGTGCCACGGCGACCGTGACGTCCTCCTGGCCGATGCTGACGAACCGGATGGGCAGTCCGTCACCGGCGAGGTCGGTATCGACGAGCGAGTCGAACAGGCGGACCCGCTCCTGGAGCTCGACCTGAAGACGATCGACGGTGCCGTCGTCGTGCAGCTCGCAGGCGGCGATGATCGCGCCGAGCCCGGCCGTGTTGATGCGCTGCGACCACATCAGCGGCCCGCTCGTACGCAGCAGGGTGGGTGTGCGCGACGTGTCGCCCGCCGCGCCGAAGAAGATCACGCCACCGCTGGCGCCGAAACCCTTGTTGAGCGAGGCGATCACGAGGGTCCGCTCGCGCCAGCCTTCGTACGCTCCGAGAACATATCCGCGGCCACGGCTACCCAGTGTCGAAATACCGTGCGCCTCATCGAAATACAAGAAAAGGCCGTAGTGATCCTGGAGCCGGTGCAGCTCGGCCAGCGGCGCCCCGCCGCCCGTGCTGTAGACGCCGTCGGCGACGTAGGCCACGTGCGAATGCGTGCGGCACAACTCTTCCAAGGCGTCGATGTCGTTGTGCTCGATCGTCACCAGCTCGGTCTCGTCCGCGACCAGCGGCTTCATCGCGTTCAGGCAGAAGTGCGCGTTCTTGTCGAAAACCACCAGCGGCGGGTGCCCGTCGGTGAGTTCGCCGGAGGCGAGCAGCGGCAGGGTCGCCCACGCGGCGGCCGCGCACGACGACACGGTGACCGCCTGCGCGCCGAAGGTCCGGGAGAGTCGCTGTTCGGCCTCCTCCAGCAGGCCGAGCCGGATGCGCATCCGGGAAATAGAAGAATTGATCGTCGCGGTTTCGTCGAGTCCGCGGTGAGCACCCTCGACTATTCGTGGATCGCTGTCCAAACCGAGATAGGAATAGGACGAGAAGTTGACGATCGTGCGACCGTCGCGCGAATGCACTATTCCGTCGCGCATATCATCGGCGATGATATCGACCAATCCGTGGGCGGTGCTGTCGTCCCAAAATGTATTGCTCAGTTGCAACTGCCTGCGGATATTTGCGAATTGGTTTCTGGGCACTGGCGTTCATTCCTTATGTTGGCGAAGGTGCGTCAGTTTTCTCGGGCGCCGCGACGACGAGCACGTTTGCCGCGGCGAGCAGCGTGATGGCGATGGACCAGGCGAGCAGCCCGGACAGGGTGGGGCCTGCCAGCGAGGCGATGCCCGCGAGGCCCTGCTGCACCAGCGCGCACCACGACACGGCGATGGCCGCTCCGGTGGCGAGGTGGCTGACGGCGTGCGCGGCGCTGTTGGGGAACAGCGTCGCCTGGCCGAAGGTCGTGGTGACGTACCCGGCGAGGAAGATCGGCAGTGCGATCGCCCGTGGCAGATCGAAGGCCCACACGACGGTGATGAGCACGCAGCCCGCGAGCATGATCGCGGCCCCCTGCCGCATCATGGCATGCGCTCCTACCTGTCGCACGCGCTGTCGGACGTAGGTCGCGCCGCCGAGGTAGGCCGCACCGTAGAGGACGCCGAACAGGCCGAACACCCACGGCGAGAGCGCGAACCGGTCGGTGAAGATGAACGCGGACTTCTGCTGGATCATCACGATCACGGCGAATCCGATGCCGCCCGCGACCGCGCTCACGACGAAGACCCGGTCGGTGAAAAGGCGTCTAGCTGTGCCTTTGTCCCTCGGCCCCGGTTCACGCCGGGGCAGTGAGATGCGCAGGGCGAAGGCGACCGGCACCGCGGCGAGCACGGCCAGCACGACGAATCCGTATCGCCACCCGACCGTCGAGGTGACGATGCCGCCGATCACCTGCCCGCCGCCGAGCGCGACGACGAACGCCATCGACAACAGCGCGAGTTGGCGCGCGAGCTCGGCGCCGGTGAACAGATCTTTGATCATCATCCGGCCGACGACCGCGATACCGCCCGCGCCGATCGCCTGGACCACGCGCAGCCCGAGCAACTCCGGGGCGTTGGTGATCAGCGCGAGACCCGCGCTGGCGAGGACGAACAACAGCCCGGCCGCGACGAAGGCGGGCACCCGACCGAACCGCTCCGCCGCCCTGCCCCACGCGACGACCGGGAGCGCGGCGAACACCACGAACACGGCCACCGACAGCTGTAGGACGCCGTCACCGGTGCCGATGTCGGTGCCGAGCGCGGGCATGCTCGGCAGATAGATGGTTGTCGCCATTTGTGCGACCGCGACCGCGACACATGCCGTTGTGACAACTGCTCGGCGTGTTGCCGCGGAAGCCGGAATTTCGCCGGTTTCCGCTTGCACAGACAATGCACTCCCCTATGGCCGAGCGAATGACGCAGGATGCTGGATCCGAGTTATAGGTATACGGCCAGGCGAAGCGGTCGAACACCGTTGCGATCGCGTTGATTTCAGTTAGGAAAGGTAAATATTCGGTGGCGTATTCATGACGGCACGGTGCCTCGCACGAGGATGCGAGGAAATTGCCTGAGCGCATCGGGCCGAACGGCGAGAGCGTTCGACACCTGGGGCGCGGCCTGTGCTCGTCGCGTGTGGCAGGGTGGAACCGTGAACCGATTGGCCGGTGCGACCTCGCCCTATCTGCGTCAACACGCCGACAACCCCGTCCATTGGCGGGAGTGGGACGCCGATGCCCTAGCCGAGGCGGCCGAGCGGAACGTGCCGATCCTGCTGTCGATCGGCTACGCGAGCTGCCACTGGTGCCATGTGATGGCACACGAGTCCTTCGAGGACACCGCGACGGCCGAGCAGATGAACGCCGATTTCGTCTGTGTGAAGGTGGATCGGGAGGAGCGTCCCGATCTGGACGCGGTGTACATGAATGCCACCGTGGCCATGACCGGGCAGGGCGGCTGGCCCATGACCTGCTTCCTCACCCCCGACGGCGCGCCGTTCTACTGCGGTACCTACTACCCCAAGCAGCCGCGCGGGGGGATGCCGTCGTTCACGCAGTTGCTCAGCGCGGTGGCCGAGACCTGGCTCAACCGGCGCGACGACGTGGACAAGGCCGCGCGTCAGGTGACCGATGCGCTCCAGTCGCAGGCAGCGGGCCTGCCCGACGCCGAATTCACCATTGTTCCCGAACTGCTCGACAAGGCTGTGCTGGAGATCGCCGCCGACGAGGACGCGACCCACGGCGGATTCGGTGGGGCGCCGAAGTTTCCGCCGTCGGCGCTGCTGGAAGGACTGCTGCGGCACTGGGAGCGCACCGGCGACCAGGCCGTGTTCGATCTGGTCGAGCGCACAGCCGAGGCGATGGCGCGTGGCGGGATCTACGACCAGTTGCGTGGTGGTTTCGCGCGCTACTCGGTCGATGCCGGGTGGCTGGTGCCGCACTTCGAGAAGATGCTCTACGACAACGCCCTGCTGCTGCGCGCCTATGCCCACCTCTCGCGGCGCACGCCCCCGACCCCCTTGGAATCGTTGCCGCACAGGGTGACTCGTGAGACGGTCGAATTCCTGCTGGGTGATCTCGGGACCGCCGACGGCGGTTTCGCGTCGGCGCTCGATGCCGACACCCATCTCGAACCGGACGGTCCCGGCGTGGAGGGCGCCACCTACGTGTGGACGCCCGCCGAGCTGGTCGGCGAACTCGGTCCGCTCGAAGGGATGTGGGCGGCCGACGCTCTCGGCGTCACCACCGCGGGCAATTTCGAACAGGGCACCTCGGTGCTCACCCGGCACAGCGACCCCGTCGACGCCGAGCAGTCGTCGCGTTTCGACCGACTGCGCGCCCAACTGTTCGAGGTCCGCACCCGGCGCCCACAGCCTGCCCGCGACGACAAAGTGGTCACCGCCTGGAACGGTATGGCCATCACCGCGCTCGCGGAATCCGGTGCCGCGCTGGAGGAACCGTCGTGGATCGCCGCCGCCGTGCGGTGCGCCCGCTACCTGCTCGACGTCCATCTCGTCGGTGGCAGACTGCGCCGCGCCTCCCTCGACGGTGTCGCGGGCACCCCGCCCGGTGTCCTCGAGGACTACGCCTGGTTCACCACCGGCCTGCTCGCCCTCTACCAGGCCACCGGTGAACCGGACTGGCTCGCCGCCGCACAGCTGTTGCTGGACAACACGATCGACCACTTCGCCGACCCCGAACGCCCAGGCAGCTGGTTCGATACCGCCGACGACGCCGAAACCCTGGTAGCCCGCCCGCGCGACCCCGTCGACGGCGCCACCCCCTCCGGCGCCTCCGCCCTGGCCGAGGCCCTGCTCACCGCATCGGCGGTCGCCGACACCGAGCGCGCCGTCCGCTACCGCGAACTCGCCGACCAGACCCTCGCCCGTGGCGCGATCCTGCTGGCGCGCGCACCCCGGACCGCGGGCAACTGGCTCTCCGTCGCCGAAGCCGCGGTCCGCGGGCCGTATCAGGTAGCCATCGCTGCGACCGAAAAATCCGCCGCCGCAATGGAACTCCTCGCCGCAGCCCGCGCTTCGGCGCCCGGCGGCACGATCATCCTCGCGGCTCCACCGAACACCGCCCCGCTCCTCACCGACCGGCCGCTGGTCGACGGGACCCCCGCCGCCTACGTCTGCCGAGGCTCGGTCTGCGACCTTCCGGTCACCGACCCCGCCGACCTGACAGCATCACTGCGGCGGTGAGCGGATCCGCGCGGTACGCCTGATCGTCGGTCGATAGCTATCGGCTGCTCGGACTCACTTACCCGGCGAGATGTCCGTCCAGGTTCGTGTTCGCCCGGGGATTCCGCGCAGGCGTAAGTCCTTGTAGCGCTTCCACTTGGACCGCTCGGTCGGAGTGGCGGCCTGCCACACCGAATCGCTCACCAGTACCCGTCGCGGCGCTTCCTTCGCGACGGCGGTGAGGCGGGCTGCCGCGTTGACGGCGTCGCCGATGACCGTGAACTCGAGGCGGGTGTCGGCGCCGACGTCGCCGGCGAACACCTGCCCACGGGCCACCCCGATGCCGACGTCGAGTTCGCCGGTGGCGACTACTTCGTCGCGGATGCGGCGGGCGGCACGAAGGGCAGGGGTGGCGTTGTCCTGCAGGGCGGAAGGGGCGCCGAAGATGCACAGGGCGGCGTCGCCGGCGAATTTGTTCACCAGGCCGCCGTTGTCCTCGGTGGCCGCGACAACCGTGGCGAGCAGCCGGTTGAGCTTGTGGACGAAATCCTCCGGCGCCATTTCGGCGGACAGCTGGACCGAGCCGGTGACGTCGATGAACAGCGCCGAGACGATGCGCACATCGCCGGTGAGGTCGGTGCTGCCCGACAGCGCGCGTTCGGCCACGGTGGAGCCGACGTGTCGGCCGAAGACGTCCTCGGTGTGCATCCGATCGCGCAGGGTGGCGGCGAGTTCGTTGACCGAGTGTTCGAGCCGGCCGATCTCACTCGCGCTGCCGACCGGCACCCGCACATCGAGTTCGCCGCGGGTGATCCGGTCCAGCGCCCGGTACATCGCGCGCATCGGCGTCGCCACCGAGCGCGCGAGCAAGGCGGTGGCGAGCGCGCCGACACCGAGGGCGACGATCGAGAACAGCAAGGCGGCGCGCACCCGGTCCTCCGCGGACGTGGTGGTATCGCTGAGGACCACGATGATGATCAGCCCCGGCAGCGCACTGGATACCGCCCAGGTGACGAGCACCCGCACCAGCACGGTCGAGGTGGGATGCACGGTCGGCCCGAGCACCGCGGCGATGATGGGCACCGCCGGTCGGATCAGGCGGTCCAGGATCAGATAGATCGCGCCCGCCGCTTCCAGCCCGCCGAGGGCGAATCCGGCCAGCAGCACGGTGATGTTGTGATAGTCGGTGAACCGGTCGACCAGCCACACCGTCAACACGACGCCCGGCGTCCACAGGATGATCGCGCGCAGGGTGATCGCGGCGGGTAGCCGGATCAGGATTCGCGCTTCCTCCGGCGTCGGTTTGCGGTTGTCGTCGAGCCAGCGCATATATCGGCGCCGGTCGTAGAGGGCGATCCCGATCCCGACCGAGAAGGCGATGATCGGATAGATCAGGATCAGCGCTGCCGCGTCGCGCCAATCGTTGCCGAGGCGGCTGAACACCCCGCCCGCCCAGCTGACCAGGAAGATGGCCGTGACTCCGACCATGTTGGCGGTAATGACCACCAGCGCCAGCCCCCAGTAGGACTGCAGCGCCCACCGGACCAGCCGGTTCACCGCACACGCCCTGACCCGGCGCCCGAGGACGCCCGGGCATCACGAGCTGCGCTGACGGGTGACACAACTACCGAGCATAGAAGGCGCGCCGACCGGGGCGACGCGCACGCGCCGTTCAGCCGAGCACGACCAGCCAGATCGCGATGTAGTGACACAGGGCCGCGACCACCGTCGCCGCATGGAAGAACTCGTGATGTCCGAAGTCGGGCCAGGGATTGGGCCACTTGGTCGCGTACAGAATCGCCCCCACGCTGTAGATCACGCCGCCGACCGCGAGCAGCACCAGCGGCGCGACCCCGACGTTGCGCAGCAGCTCGGGAATCACGGGCACGATCGCCCACCCCAGCAACAGATACAGCGGCACCCCGACCCAGGCGGGCGCGGTGGGCCACAACAGCTTCAGCGCGATCCCGGCGATGGCTCCGGCCCACACCACGACCAGCAGGATCTGCCCGGTCCGCCCGGGCAATCCGAGCAGCGCGAACGGCGTGTAGCTGCCCGCGATGAACAGGAAGATCATCGAATGATCGGCCCGCTTCATCCGCACCCGGGTCCGCACGCTCGCCCAGGTGACCCGGTGATACACCGCGCTCACCCCGAACAGCGCGCACACCGAGATCCCGTACAGCAAGGTCGACCATCCCGCCGTCAACGACGTCAGGAACCCGAACACCACGAGCACCGTCACCGCGACAGCGGCAACGCCCACCGCCCAGGTGTGAATCCACCCCCGAAACCGCGGCTTGCTCACCGTGCCGATCTCAGTCAGAACTGCCTCCACGAAACCTCCAGGGCCAAAACCTACGGTACCGTAAGTTACGCTCCCAACCGTACGTCAAACCCCCACCTCGACACCACAGAACGTGCCCCCGACCACACCCCGCCCACGACCGGCAAAATTCCCGGAGAGGCGGGGGAGCGTAGGGTGCGGGCGTGGAGTTTCTTGGTCGGGTGCGTGGATTGCCGTACCGCATCTACGAAGCCAGGCTGTCACAGCAGCTGGCAGACAAGCAGCACCCTCGCCACGTCGCCGTGATGTGCGACGGCAATCGTCGCTGGGCGCGCGAGAACGGGTTCACCGATGTCAGCCACGGCCATCGGGTCGGCGCGCTGAAAATCGCCGAGCTCGTCGGCTGGTGTTCCGACCAGGGCATCGAGATGGTCACCGTCTACCTGCTCTCGACCGAGAACCTGCGCCGCGATGCCGATGAGCTCGAGACCCTGTTCGAAGTGATCACCGATGTCGTCGAGGAACTGTCCGCCCCCGAGCAGAACTGGAGCGTGCGGATCGTCGGGTCGCTCGAGGGTTTCCCCGAGCTGATCGCCAAGCGCCTGCGGGTAGCCGCCGAGCGGACGAGCGGGCGCGACGGCGTGCACGTGAACGTCGCGGTGGGGTACGGCGGACGCCAGGAGATCACCGACGCCGTGCGGTCGCTGGTGCGGCAGGAGATCGCGTCGGGGGAGTCGGGAGAGGACCTGGTGCAGTCGATTACGGTCGACGCGATCGGCCAGCACCTCTACACCTCCGGTCAGCCCGACCCCGATCTGGTGATCAGAACATCTGGTGAGCAGCGACTTTCGGGTTTCCTGTTGTGGCAGAGCGCCTATTCGGAGATCTGGTTCACCGAGGCGTATTGGCCGGAGTTCCGGCGCGTCGACTTTTTGCGCGCACTAAGGGATTACGCGGCGCGGCACCGCCGTTTCGGCGTGTGATGTCGTAGCCGTCGCGTACTCTGCGGTCAGTGGAACCCGAACAGCCTTCTTACATCAGCTATGAGGAATTCGGCAGGCGTTTCCTGGAATACGCCGTCTCCGAGCAACGCATCGCCGACGCGTTCGGCCAACTCACCGGGGCCGCTTTCGATTTCGGGCCGATCGGGGTGGGGCCGGGGCGGCTGGCGAAGGTCACCGCGCAGGTGGAGCTCATGCAGCCACGAATCCTGCGTTTCGTCGACGCGTTCATCTCCTTCGAATTGACCATCCCGTTGCATGTGGATCTGGTCCTCGATCTGGCGGTGGACCGGTCGCGGTTCCGCGTCGACGGCACCGTGCATCTGCATCTCACCGCGCGCACCGCCGACCCGCTGCGGGTGGTCATCGATATCGCCGAGCCACGTCCCGGTGATGTGCGGGTCAATGTCGCCAGTAGCTCCAAGCGTGGTGAGCTGCTGCGCGTGCTGGCCAGTGTCGACCACGAGATCCGCCGATTCGTCGCCCGGTATGTCGCCCAGGAGATCCGCAAGCCCGAGATCGCGGCCGTCCGCAATATCGACGTGGCGACCAGGCTCGACGCGGCCTGGAAGTTGTAGCGGAGTAAGCCCGATCCGCGACGTCCCCCGGCTAGGCTGCTGCGCGAGACCGGGCCCGACGACACATTGCAGGGGTGTGAGCTGTGGGAATTGCGACGAAGGCGAGCGGATGGCGTGCGCGGATCGCGGTGCTCGGCGCGGTGTGCGGCGCCGCGATGGTCGTCGCGGGCTGCGGTGAGGTCGAGCAGCCCGCGCCGCCACGACTGACACCCGCCGAGGAGCAGGCCGCCAAGGGGCCCGTGTTCGCCTATCGCACCGACGCCGAGCTGGCGGTGGTGCACGGCGCCGAAACCGTGCGGGCGCCGGGTAGTTTCGGCCATTCGTCGGCCGCGGTGACCTTCACCGAGGACGGGCAGTACGCGTTCTCGGTGGAGACGAGCAGTAAGACGCTGGTGGCGCTGGGTGTGCGGGACCGGTCGGTGACCCGCATACCGTGCGACTGCACCAACGCGGTGGGGCTGCGTGGTTCGGTGATCGGCTGGTGGCGTGAGCCCGGTGAGATCATGAGCATGGATCTGGCCGGTTCCGAGCCCGCCGCACCCGAACGTGAGATCATCCTGCCGGATTCGCCGAGTCCATTGACTGGTGGCACGTGGAACGGCGCCGAGCTGGTGGCGGCCACCGATGAATTCGTGCTGCTGGCCAGGGTCGAATCGCGCGGACTGTGGTGGGAGAAGAGCCACCTCTATGCCATCGGCGCCGACGCCATCCTGCCGCTGGGCCGCGTGCCCGGCATCGACGCCGGACTCTCCGCCGCCGCCGGACCCGATGGGCACACCTTCGTCCTGGCCGGGGCGACGGCGCGCAGCGCGACCTGCGGCAGCGGCAACGTGGCCACCATCGATGTCGCGACCAACGGTGTCCGGTCGCTGCCCACGCTGCCGGGCGAGTGCTCCGCGGTGTACAGCCCGCGCTGGAGCGAAGACGGATCGATCACGATCGCCACCCGCAAATGGGCCGATCTCGTCGGCGCGCCGAGCATGGTCGACCGGCTGCAGTCCGCGGCGCAGGGATGGGCGCCGGTGGGGGAGTACCCGGTGGTCGACATGCTCCGGCGGGTGCCGGGGTCGGTGATCGAGGTGGTCGCCGGTGAACCCACCGATGCGCGCGGCACTCCGCACGGGGTGTTGGTTGTGCACAGGGGCGGTGTCCGTGAGGAATTGGCGAAGCAGGTCATCTCGCTCGGTGCGCCGCCGACCGCGAACGGCTGACCCGTTCGCGATCGGATCGCGGAATCTGTTGCCGCGCAGGCTGATCAGAGCTTGCGCAGGCGCAACCTGTTGATCGTGTGATCGGAGTCCTTGCGCAGCACCAGGGTGGCGCGCGGACGGGTGGGCAGGATGTTCTCCACCAGGTTGGGTCGGTTGGTGGAGTTCCAGATATCGCGCGCGGCCGCGGTGGCCTGCTCGTCGCTGAACGCCGCATAGTGGTGGAAGTGCGCGTCGGGGTCGGCGAAGCCGGTCTTGCGCAACGCGAGAAAGCGCTGCACATACCAGTTTTCGATGTCCTCGATGCGGGCGTCGACATAGATGGAGAAGTCGAACAGGTCCGACACCATCAGTCGCGGACCGGTCTGCAACACATTCAGGCCCTCGACGATGAGGATGTCGGGCTGACGCACACAGTGCTTCTCGTCGGGCACGATGTCGTAGGACTTGTGCGAATACACCGGCGCGCACACCTCTTCGGCGCCCGACTTCACCTCGGTGACGAACCGCAGCAGCTTGCGCCGGTCGTAACTGTCCGGGAAACCCTTGCGGTGCATGATGCCGCGGCGGGTGAGTTCGGCGGTGGGATAAAGGAATCCGTCGGTGGTCACCAGGTCGACCCGCGGGTGATGATCCCAGCGCGCCAGCAGCGCCTGCAGCACGCGCGCGGTGGTCGACTTGCCGACCGCGACACTGCCCGCGACGCCGATCACGAACGGCACCTGCTTGTCGGGGTGCTTCTCCCCGAGGAAGGTGGCGGTGGCGGCGAACAACCGCTGCCGCGCCGCGACCTGGAGATGGATCAACCTGGCCAGCGGCAGGTAGACCTCGGCGACTTCCTCGAGGTCGATCTGCTCACCCAGACCGCGTAGGCCGGTCAGTTCGTCCTCGGTCAGGACGAGGGGAGTCGATTTGCGCAGGGTGCGCCACTGGCTTCGATCGAACTCCACATAGGGGCTCGGTTCACTCATCCGTGCCACCTACCCGACCCTCCGTCCAGGCGCATCCGCACAGCTTGGCTGCCCGTCTGGTGAGATCCGGGATAACTCTGACCGCATAGCGAGATTGTGCTCCGTGCTCGCCGTCCGCGCGCAACAGGGGGTTTGGCTACCGGTCGGTAACTAGTGACAATGCCGAGGTAAGGCGCCATTTTCCGGGAGACCACGTAATGTCGGGCGGATGGGGTCACATCCACTTGTCACTGAATATCTGCGCCTCGGTTTGGCTTTCGATCGCCTCGAAGAGGGCTTCGTCGACGCCTATACCGGCGATCCGCAACTGCGTCGCGATGTCGAGAACGCCGCCGTCCCCGAACCCGCCGAGCTGGCCCGGCGCGCCGTCGACCTGCGGGCCGCCCTGCCCGATGCCGGGCTCTCGGCTCAGCGCACCGAATTCCTCGATGCCCACCTGGTGGCGATGGAGTGCTCGGCTCGCAAGTTCGCCGGTGAGCAGATCGGTTTCGTCGACGAGGTCCGCGCCTATTTCGACGTCGACATCGCACCGGGTGACCCAGACGACTATCGCGAAGCGCACCGGCAGATGGACGAGGTGCTCGGCGGCGACGGCCCGCTCGCCGAACGCGCCGCCGCCTACCGTCGCGGCGACGAGATCCCGCCGGAAAAGCTCGCTACCTGCGTCGAAGCATTCTCCAGTGCCCTGCGTGAGCGGGTGCGCGACCGGTATCCGCTACCCGACCACGAGCACGTCACCTACGAGGTCGTCGGCGACAAGCCCTGGTCCGGCTTCAACTACTACCTCGGCAATTTCGCCTCGACGGTGGCGATCAACTCCGACCTCAAACAGCACATGGGCAACCTCCCCGCGCTGATCGCGCACGAGGCCTACCCCGGCCATCACACCGAGCACTGCCGCAAGGAAGCCGGACTGGTCGCGGCGGGCGAGGACGAGCAGACTCTGTTCCTGGTCAACACCCCGCAGTGCCTGATGGCCGAGGGCCTCGCCGACCTCGCCCTGCAGTCGATCGTCGGACCCGGCTGGGGCGTGTGGGCCCAGGAGATCTACGCCGACCTCGGCCTTCGTTTCGACGGTGAACGGGCCGAACGCTTCTCGACCGCGTCGGCGAAATTGCTGAACGTGCGTCAGGACGCCGCGCTGCTGCTGCACGATCAGCACCGCGGCGAGGACGAGGTGGCGCTGTTTCTGCAGCGGTGGATCCTGGCGACGCCGGAGCGGGCGCGGCAGTCGTTGCGGTTTCTCTCCTCGCCGCTGTGGCGGGCCTACATCAGCACCTATGTCGAGGGCTACCGGTTGCTCGGTGGCTGGCTCGACGGCGCGGTCGGCGCCCAGGATCGGGTCGAGCGGTTCGGGCGTCTGCTCGATGAGCCGCTGACGCCGGGGGCGATCCGGCGGATGAGCGTCGCTACTGGATGACGGCGCAGCCGGGCGGGGCGGTCATCTCTGTGTCATCGGTCACCGTCGGACGGGTCGTTTCGCCGAGTCTGTCGTGTTCGACGGCTATCGAACCTGGTCAGGCGTGGTGTGACCCTGGTCTCTCAGGTGGCGGCTCGGACGGTGTTGCGGTATCCCCGTGCTCGGCGCGTACACGGTCGGCAATAGACTCGCAGGCGTGACGCAGACGACCGCTTCGGTGAATACCCAGTCTCTCGGTGAGCTCGATCCCGAGTTGGCCGCCGCGATGGCGGGCGAGCTCGCCCGCGAACGCGACACCCTCGAGATGATCGCTTCGGAGAACTTCGTGCCGCGCGCGGTCCTGCAGGCGCAGGGCTCCGTCCTCACGAACAAGTACGCCGAGGGTTACCCGGGCCGCCGCTACTACGGTGGCTGCGAGGCCGTCGACGTGGTGGAGACCCTGGCTCGCGACCGCGCCAAGGAACTGTTCGGCGCCGAGTTCGCCAATGTGCAGCCCCACTCGGGCGCGCAGGCCAACGCCGCGGTGCTGATGGCGCTGATGAACCCGGGCGAGACCCTGCTCGGCCTCGATCTCGCGCACGGCGGGCACCTCACCCACGGTATGCGCCTGAACTTCTCGGGCAAGCTCTACGACGTGCACTCCTACGGCGTGAGCAAGGAAGACCACCGCATCGACATGGACGAGGTGCGTGACATCGCACTCAAGGCCAAGCCGAAGGTGATCGTCGCCGGGTGGTCGGCCTACCCGCGTCACCAGGACTTCGCTCGCTTCCGCGAGATCGCCGACGAGGTCGGCGCCTACCTGTGGGTCGACATGGCCCACTTCGCCGGTCTGGTCGCCGCCGGTCTGCACCCCTCGCCGGTGCCCTACGCCGACGTCGTGTCCTCCACCGTGCACAAGACGCTCGGCGGCCCCCGCTCCGGCCTGATCCTGGCCAAGCAGGAGTTCGCCAAGAAGCTCAACTCCGCGGTCTTCCCCGGCCAGCAGGGCGGCCCGCTCATGCACGTGATCGCCGCCAAGGCCGCCGCGTTCAAGATCGCCGCCACCGAGGAGTTCGCCGACCGGCAGGTCCGGACCCTGTCCGGCGCCCGCATCCTCGCCGAGCGTCTGACCGGCGCCGACGTCAAGGACAAGGGCGTCTCCGTCCTCACCGGCGGCACGGACGTGCACCTGGTCCTGGTCGACCTGCGCAACTCCGAGCTCGACGGTCAGCAGGCCGAGGACCTCCTCCACGAGGTCGGCATCACCGTCAACCGCAACGCGGTCCCCTTCGACCCGCGCCCCCCGATGGTCACCTCGGGCCTGCGCATCGGCACGGCCGCGCTGGCGACCCGTGGTTTCGGCGACGCCGAGTTCACCGAGGTGGCCGACATCATCGCCGCCACCCTCGCGGGCTCCTCCGACACCGACACGCTGCGTGGTCGGGTCTCCAAGCTGGCCCAGAGCGTCCCGCTCTACCAGGGCCTCGAGGACTGGCGCCTGCTCGGCTGAGACCGACTCGCACTCGCGAATCGCCCCGGTAGACCGAAAACTCGGTCTACCGGGGCGATTCGCCGTTCGTAGCAGGAGCGTGTCGCGGTGACAGGGGTTGTGACGTGTGATTGTCGGAACGCACAAAATTCTGAGTAAGTGCCTACGGGGGTAATGGAATACGGCATGGTCAGTCCGCATGGGATATCGACGTGAGCTTGCGCGTGAGGTCGGCGGGGAGGTGCATGCGTTCGAGTTGCTCACCGAGGCCGAGGCCAGGGAGCTGATCGAACTGTTCCGAGCCGCGCGGGCCAACGAGGTGCGGGCATTGCGCCGGGCCATCGACGCCGCGCTCATCGCGATGCCCGGTCCGCTGCGCAAGATCACCCGCAAGATCATGTTCGGCAGCTGAACCGATGATCGAGACCGAACTGGAAGCCCAGACTCAACTCGTCGTACTCGCGCGCACGCTGCAGGTGCCGCCGCAACACCTCGCGCCGCTGGCTCGTCTCGGCGCGGTGCACCTTTCGGCGATGCACCAGCAGATTCTGCGCGCGCTGCACGCCGAGCACGCGGCTACGTTCCGCCGGATCGGCCCGGTCGTGCCGATCTTTCCGGTCGGACTCGGCGTCGCGCTGTTCGAGCGGGTGGTGCCGCCGGTACTGGCGGCCAGATTCCTCGGCGCGGTCGGGGTCAAACATCCGGTGAAGTGCGCGCAGGCGTTGTGCGCGGTCGACGCCGTCTACGCGGCAGACGGCGCGCCGTACCTCGACCCGAACGTCTTCGAACAGCTGATGCGATACGGCAGTCCGGAGCCGATCACCCTCATCATCAACGAGCTGCTGCGGCGTCGCGACTACGTGACGGCGGCGCGGTTCCTCGCGGTGGTGGACGAGCCGCTGATCGCGGCCTTGGAGCAGACGGTCCACGATGACGCCGGGCTGATCTTCACCGCCGCCTACGCCTACCCCGCGCACACGCTGAGCCGGATCGTCCGGCAATTGCTCGCGGGCCCGCGACAGCGGATCCCGGGAATGCTCCAGACGGTGCTGGCCGGTCCACCCACCCTGCATCACGCCATGCTCGCGTTGTTCTGCAAGGTCGCCCCCGATATCGCGGGCAGCCTCGGTGACATCTTCTTCGGCCGCGGCACCACCCACGAGGTCGGTCGGTTCCTGCTCACCGCGGTCAACCGGAACGCGTCCACCGCCCTACTCACCGTGATCGGCCGGCTCAATCCGGTGGCGCTGTGGGCACTGTCGACGAACCCCCAGTTCGCCGACACCGACGTGCTCGGCGCGCTGGTCCGCTCGCTGGACGGCAAAAACGAAGCCGACCCGTGGCGCGGCCTGTTCGCACTGTCGGCCCGACTGAGCGAACCGGCCCGCCGTCACATCGCCGCGACCCTCGCCGAACTGGACGAGACCTCGGTAGCCGCCCTGCCCGCCCACGCGACCGACGCCACTTACTGGCCCGCTCTCCTGCAACTACTCGCCGAATCCGAACCGGCCGCCCAGGCCAGGGTCGCCGCGATCTGGTCGCGCCTTTCCCCCGAATGGCAAGCCGGCATCGAACGCCACATCCACGAGAACCGCTACGACACCCGTCTGAGCCGCATCACCGACGCCCTGACCACCGTCACCCCCGAAGAGGTCTTCTTCCGCCGTCGCCAACAGATCCGTCAACGGGGAGAAGACCACTTCGCGTCGTGGTGAGCTCAGCTCACCAGGGGGCGCAGGGCGCGACCGACCTGCTCGATGACGCCGGGTTCGTGGCCGTTGGTGATCAGGTTGACGATGATGCCGTCGACGCCGTGGTCGAGCACGCGCGCCTTGACCTGTTCGGCGACTTCGTCAGGGGTGCCGACGAATTGGCGGTCGGCGATGCTGGCGAGGCGTTCGGCGTCGGTCATCGTGGACAGGTCGATACCGAGCCGCGCGAGCATCTCGGACTGTAGTTTCCTGGCGCGGTCACCGTCCTGGTCGACGATGACGAAGGCGAGGAAGCTGGTTTCGAGGGTGGCGCGGTCGCGTCCTGCTTCGGCGCACCGCTGGTGCAGGGCGTCGAGTTTGCGTGGCAGTTCGGTGGCGTTGCAGATGATGTTGAGGTGGTCGGCGTAACGGGCCGCCATGCCGAAGGTCTTCTTCTCGCCGCCACCGCCGAGCAGGATCGGCAGGTCGTCGCGGATGCGGGGTTCGTTCATCGCGTTCTCGGTGCGGTACCACTTGCCGTCGAAGGTGGAGCGCTGCCCGCGCAGCATCGGCGTGATGATCTGCAATGCCTCGTCGAGCCGCTCGAATCGTTCGGTGAACGTGCCGAACTCGAACCCGTACTGCTGATGCTCGAGCTCGAACCACCCCGCCCCGATCCCGAGCACCGCCCGCCCGCCACTCACCACGTCGAGCGTGGTGACCGTCTTGGCGAGCAGCGCCGGATTCCGATAGGTATTGCCGGTTACCAAGGCGGACAATTGAATTCGCTCGGTCGCGGTAGCCAGACCGGACAGTGCCGAGTAGGCCTCCAGCATCGGCTCCTCCGGCTCGCCGATCACCGGTAACTGATAGAAGTGATCCATCACGAAAGCGGCATCGAAGCCCGCCGCCTCCGCCTCCCTGGCCTGCGCGATCACCGCGGGAAACAGCGCACGCACCGAGGACGTGTTGCTGAAGTTGGGCATCTGATAACCGAGTCGAATGGTCATGAGATCGACGATATGACCTGGAGTGCACTCCAAGTCAACCGCTGGGGGTGAGTCACATCGACGTAACCGGCGAAGCGCCCGACGGTAATCTGGCCTGCCTACCCTTCCCCGTGATTTCGTATACGAAAATATCACAGGAAGTCCGGTGAGCATCATGTCGGTCCAGTCGGCCCCAGCGTCAGATGAACTCGATTCAGCCGCGGAATATGAGCATTTACCAGTGCCGATTGCTGCTAGGCGAAGCACGCTATCGGTCGCGGCGGTGTGGGTCGGCTTCCCGATGTGCATCGGGAACGCGGTCTTCGGTGGGCTGATCGTATTCAATCAGGGCTTGGTTCTCGGCTTCTGGGCGATCCTGCTCGGCAACCTGCTGCTCTTCGGCTATGTCGGCGCGCTGAGCTGGATCGCGGGCAACTCCGGCCGCAACTTCTCGCTACAGGCCATGTCGGCCTTCGGGCGACGTGGAAAGGTCGTCGCCGCAGGGTTTCTCGCGAGTGTGGTGATCGGCTGGTTCTCGTATCAGATCGGTCTCACCGGTACGACCCTGCATGGTGTGTTCGGCTGGAGTCCGCTGTGGGGTGCGCTGTTGGGCGCCGTCATCTACACCGCGCTGACGGTCGCGGGCATCCGCGCGCTCTCGGTGATCGGGATGATCGGCGCTCCGCTGTTCCTTGTGATGGCGGCGATCGCGCTGTACTTCGGCCTGCGCGACGGCGACGCCACGCTGAGCGGGGTGTTGTCCTATGAGGCGCACGGCGACGCGCTCGGTTTCTTGGCGTGTGTCGGCATCGTGATCGCCGGTTTCGCCGACTCCGGCACGATGACCGCCGACTTCACCCGCTGGGCGGCCGACGGCCGCAGCGCGGTACTGGCCGCCGCCAGCGCTTTTCCGTTCGCCAACACCATCTCCTTCCTGGTCGGCGGGCTTGTGGTCGCGGTCGGCGGGGTCGGCGATCCCGGTACCGAAGGCGGCGCGTTCCTCGGCCTGCTCACGGGGCACGGCGCGCTGCTCACCGGTCTCGCGGTGCTGTTCTTGCTCACCAATCTCGGCTCGGTCGCCTCGCACTGCCTCTACAACGGCGCCGTCGGCTGGTCGGGGATCACGCCGTTGCGTATGCGCGGGATGGCGTTGGCGCTCGGCGGTGTCGGCACGATCATCGCGTTGACCGGAGTGTGGAGCCGGATCGTGGACTGGCTGATGCTGCTCGGGGTGTTCGTGCCGCCGATCGGCGCCGTGCTGCTGGCCGATCATCTGTTGCGTAACCGGCGCGGTTATTCGGCACTGGTCGATATCCGATGGAGCGCCTTCGCCGCGTGGGCGCTGGGAGCCACGGCGGCGGGAATCGCGCACTACCGACTGCCCGGCTCGGTCGACGCGGTGGTCGGCTTCGTCGTCGCCTTCGCGGTGTTGGTCGGCGTAACGCTCGCAGTCGAAAGCCGCACGCGCACAGCTGTGGTGGATGCCGCGAAGGTGCCGGCGTGAGTGCGGGGGAGCTGACCCGATGCAGCGCGACCGAACTCGGCGCGTTGATCCGGGCCCGCGAGGTCTCCCCGGTCGAGGTCGTCGAGTCCGCGCTCGCCCGGATGGAACAGCTCGACCCCACCCTGCACGCCTTCTGCACCCCGACACCGGAACTAGCTCTGGCACAGGCGCATCGGGTCGCCGACAAGCTGGCCAACGGCGGCGACCCGGGTCCGCTGGCCGGGGTGCCGATGGGGATCAAGGATCTGCTGAGCACCGCGGGAGTGCGCACCACCTTCGGCTCGTGGGTGTATCGAGACTTCGTTCCCGACGAAGACGACATCGTGGTGCGACGCAGTCTGGCGGCGGGCGCGATCTGCCTCGGCAAGACCAACACCTCCGAGTTCGGTTACAGCGCGACCGGTGACAATCCGCTGTTCCCGACCACCCGCAACCCATGGAACCCCGCGCTCACCCCAGGCGGTTCCAGCGCGGGCTCGGCCGCCGCGGTGGCGGCGGGCATGGCGACCGTCGCGCTCGGCAGCGACGGCGGATGCTCGGTCCGGGTGCCCGCGGCGCTGTGCGGGCTGGTGGGGGTGAAGCCGTCCATGGGTCGCATCCCGGTGTATCCGGGGTGCCGCGACGAACGAATGCCCGGCGTATCCGGTTGGGAGAGCATCGAACACATCGGCCCGATCACCCGCACGGTCGCCGATGCCGCGCTGATGTTGTCGGTGCTCGCCGGACCGGATCCCCGCGACCGGCACTCGATTCCCTGTGGTGACGTCGACTGGCTCGGCGCCGCCGCGGCGGGCAGCGCGCGCGAGGATTCCGTAGCGGGATTGCGGGTGGGGTTCAGCGTCGATTTCGGTTATCTCGCAGTCGATCCCGAGGTACGCCGTGTCGTCACCGCGGCGGTCACCGATGTCATCGCCGATCGGCTCGGTTGTGTGGTGGAGGAGGTGGTGCCGGAGTGGCCCGATCCGACCGAGGCGTTCTCGGCACTGATCGTGGCAGAGACGGATCTGACCGGCATGCGCCGGATGATCGATCGGCACGGGGATCGGATGTCACCGCACCTGGTCGATTGGCTGCGCGCACCGTGGACGGCGCACCAGTTCACCGACGCCAATATCACCCGTAAGGCGGTGGTGAACGCCATGGCGCGCTTGATGACTCGCTACGACGTGCTGGTCACCCCGACCTCGGCGGTACCCGCGTTCCCGATCGAGGGGCGCGGTCCCACCGAGATCGACGGTCACCAGGTGTCGGACTCCGCCTGGATCGGCTTCAACTATCCCGCCAACCTCACCGGCCAGCCCGCGGCGAGCGTGCCCGCGGGGTCGACCCGCGACGGACTGCCGGTAGGTGTGCAGATCATCGGCCGCCACCTCGCCGACGCCACGGTGCTGCGCCTGGCCGCCGCGATCGAACGCGCGGCACCATGGGCGCACCTGCGCCCGCCGCTCGGCGATCTGCCGTCTCACACCCCGACCAGTTGCGGGTAGTCGATCAGGTCGATGTCGTTGGCGGCTTTGTCGCCGTACTTCATCATCAGGGTGAAGAAGCGGGAGCCGAGGAACCAGTTGCGGGCCCTGATGCCGAGGGCGGTCTTCGGTGCGAGGAAGTGGCCCGCGTTGGTGTTGCCCGCGATTTTGGCGTAGCGCTTCATGATTCGGTCGTAGTTGGCGAAGGCGGCGACGTGATCGCCCGCGGCGGCGGCCAGTTCGCCCGCGAGCACGTACGCGCCGACGACGGCGAGGCCGGTGCCGAAGCCCGCCAGGGTGTTTCCGTAGGCGGCATCGCCGACGAGGGCGACGCGGCCGCGGGTGTAGGCGCCGTTCAGGCGGACCTGGCTGATCGAATCGAGGTAGATGTCGTCGAAGTCGGCCAGGTCGGTGAGCATGCGGGGAACGTGCCAGCCCATGTCGGCGAAGGTTTCTTCGATGATCTGGCGTTGGGCGGCGGCGTCGTCGCGGGGGAAGTGGAGTTCGGGAGCGGCGAACATGTACATCTGCTGCGCCTTCGGGCCGCTGTCGATGGCGAGTTTGCCCGGGGTGTTGTGGGCGTAGCCTGACGCTTTGTCGCGGGGGGTGGCCGCGTCGCTCCAGCGGCTCGCGCCTGCCACGCAGTAGTAATAATTCAGGTGTGTGACGTAGTCGGATTCGGGGCCGAACGCCAATTTCCTTACCCGGGAATGGATTCCGTCGGCGCCGAGGACGAGGTCGAAGGTGCGCGGCTGGCTGTGCTCGAACCGCACCGCCACCCCGTCGCCGGTGTCGTGCAGGTCGGTGATGGTGTCGCCGAAGAGGTATTCGACGGAGTCGGCGGTCCTGTCGTACATGATCTCGGCCAGGTCGCCGCGCAGGATCTCGAGGTCGCCGCCGGTGAACTCGCCCGACATCACCCCGAGCTCGCGCCCGTCGGCGTCGACGAGAACCAGGTCGGTGGTGCCGGTACGCCTGGCCTGAACCTCGTCGAGGATGCCCATCCGCTCGAGCACGGCGAGGTGGGTCCTGCCCTTGAAGTCCACCGCCTGTCCGCCCGCTCGGAGTGCGGGGGCGCGCTCGACGACGGTGACGGAAAAGCCGTATCGATGCAGCCAGTAGGCAAGGGCGGGGCCGGCGACGCTGGCGCCGGAGATGAGAACGGTACGCACGGGATCTCCTAGAAGTTCTGTGTCCGATGGAATCTGTATCCGGTGGATGCAGATAAGAGTATGGTAGACACAGTTTCGCGTCAAGATGATTTTCGAGAGGATGGACAGATGCCGCCGCCGACCACAGTCGAGCTGCTGTGGGGGACCACGCAGCGCCCCAAGCGCGGGCCCAAACCCGCGCTCACCCTCGACGGGATCGTCGCCGAGGCCATCGCGCTCGTCGATGCCGAGGGGCTGTCCGCGTTGTCGATGCAGCGCCTGGCCGAACGCCTCGGCTTCACCAAGATGTCGCTGTACCGGTACGTGCCGGGCAAGGAGCAGCTCACCGCGCTGATGCTCGACGCGGCGATGGGCGAGCCGCCGAATACCGCGAGTGCGCAACAGAATTGGCGCACCGGTCTGCGGGACTGGGGCGAGGCGATCTTCGCCCGCTATCTCGCGCACCCGTGGACGATCGAGCTCACCCTCGGCATGCGCCCCTTCGGTCCGAACGAGATGGGGTGGACCGAAGCCGCGCTCACCGCGTTGGCGGGGACCGGCCTCACCGGCTCGGAGAAGCTGGACACGATCGTCTTGCTCAACGGTCACGCCCGCAATCTGGCCCAGCAGGTCGCCTCGGTGAGCGGCGACGGCGAACTACAGTTCACCGAGCAGTTCACCGCGATGATGACCGCCGCCGCGGGCCGCTACCCCGAGGTACTCGCGGCCTTCGCCGAGGAAGCCGCCGCCCCGGCGGGCAGAGGCGGCCCGAACGACGCCCTGCGGTTCGGCGTCGACCGCATCATCGCCGGACTCGCCGTCCTGATCGACCAGCGGAACTGAGCGGACCACTGGTCCCACGGCGATCGGGGCCCTAGGCTCATCTCATGACCGACGAGCCGGAACTGCCGGAGCCCGCTGTCACCATCGTGCGCGAATTCTTCAACGCGCTCGAGCTCAGTGCGGTGGACGAGTCGCTGGATCTGCTCGATCCCGAGATCGTCTGGAAGAACGCCTCGCTGCCCAGCGTGCGTGGCAAGAAGCGAGTCGCCGCGGTGTTGCGCAGCCTGGATCGTCCCAAGCTCGGGTTCTCGGCGGAGATCCACCACATCGCCGCCGATGGCGACATCGTGCTCACCGACCGCACCGACTACCTGCACGTGGGCCCGGTGCGGATCGGCTTCTGGGTGAGCGGCACCTTCGAGTTGCGCGACGGCCGAATCGTGCTGTGGGACGACCACTTCAGCAAGGGCAACGTCCTGCGCGGCACCATCGTGGGCGTGGTTGAGGCGATCCGCGGACGCTGACTACTGGTGCTTGCGCAGATACGCCAGGTAGGTCGGTCGCAGCACATCGGCCAGTTTGCCGTCGCCCGCGTGGAAGTAGTCGTCGATCATCGGCAGCACGTACTTGATGTCGGCCGAGCTCTCACCCAGGTCGCCCGCCTCGGCTTGGGCTGCCGGGATCGACTTGAGCAGTTCCCACAGGAACTTCACATCACCGCGGTGCACGGCGGTCTTCACCGCGCGATCGTGCAGTTCTTTCGACGACAGCTTGTCCAGATCCTGTTCATCGGCCATGCCATCGACTCTAGCGCTCGGCGGCGCGGACGCGCCGGATCCGGCGCGACAGTGCCGGTTAACGACAAATTCACGGACACGTGTGCCGGTCCAGCAGCGCGGCTACGAATTCGGCGGTAGCGTCGGTGATGCGAGTCGCGTCGGTGTGATTCGTACGGGAGGTCCTGACCGTGACTGAGCTACTCAGTGCGAGAGGGCCGGCACCTGGCCCTCGGGGCGGTTGACTCAGCGTCGAACGCCCACAAGGACGGACCGGTCCAGCGAGATCGTTCGCGCGGGTGCCGTGCGAACACATAAGGAGCCCACCGTGACTGCTGCACGCTCCGTTTCCGCTTCCGCGAAGCACACGGCCTCGGCCTCGGCCTCGAGCAATTCGGCCTCGAAGAAAGGGGCTCGCCCCTCACGTTCCGGTCGCAAGACTTTTGTCGTCGACACCTCTGTACTCCTGTCGGATCCCTGGGCCGTCACCCGGTTCGGGGAACACAGTGTGGTCCTACCCCTGGTCGTGATCAGTGAGCTGGAGGCGAAACGGCACCACCACGAGCTCGGCTGGTTCGCCCGCGAAGCTCTGCGCATGCTCGATGACCTGCGTGTGCAGCACGGCAGGCTCGACCAGGCGCTGCCCATCGGCACCGACGGCGGCACCCTGCAGGTGGAGCTCAACCACACCGACTCGTCGGTGCTGCCCGCCGGGTTCCGTTCCGACACCAACGATTCCCGCATCCTGGCCTGCGCGCTGAACTTCTCGGCCGAGGGCGAAGACGTGGTGCTGGTCTCGAAGGACATCCCGCTGCGCGTCAAGGCCAGCGCGGTCGGCTTGTCGGCCGACGAATACCACGCCCAGGACGTGGTGACCTCCGGCTGGAGCGGAATGGTGGAACTCGACGTCTCGGGCTCCCAGATCGATCAGCTCTACACCGATTCGGTGATCGACCTCGACGATGCGCGAGAACTGCCGTGCCACACCGGTGTTCGGTTGCTGGGCAGCAGCTCCAGCGCACTGGGCCGGGTCACCGCCGACAAGCGGATCCAACTGGTCAGGGAGCGGGAGGCATTCGGTCTGCACGGGCGCTCGGCCGAGCAGCGCATCGCACTCGATCTGCTGCTCGACGAGAGCATCGGGATCGTGTCGATGGGTGGGCGTGCCGGTACCGGTAAGTCGGCGCTGGCGTTGACCGCCGGGCTCGAGGCGGTACTGGAGCGCCGGACCCAGCGCAAGGTGGTCGTGTTCCGGCCGCTCTACGCGGTGGGCGGGCAGGAACTGGGCTATCTGCCGGGTTCGGAGAGCGAGAAGATGGGCCCGTGGGCACAGGCCGTCTTCGACACGCTCGACGGGCTGGCCAGCCGTGAGGTGCTCGAGGAGGTGCTCAGTCGCGACATGCTCGAAGTGCTGCCGCTGACCCACATTCGTGGTCGGTCGCTGCACGATTCGTTCGTGATCGTCGACGAGGCGCAGTCGCTCGAGCGCAATGTGCTGCTGACGGTGTTGAGCCGTCTCGGCACGGGTTCTCGGGTGGTGCTCACCCACGATGTCGCCCAGCGCGACAATCTGCGGGTGGGCAGGCACGACGGCGTGGCGGCGGTGATCGAAAAGCTCAAGGGCCATCCGCTTTTCGCGCACATCACGCTCACTCGCAGCGAGCGCTCGCCGATCGCGGCGCTGGTGACCGAGATGCTCGAGGAGTACGGGCCCAGCGCGTAATCACCGGCAATCGGGCCGCGTCACGGTCCGAATCCGTTTGATTACCGCAAACGGTGGGTAATATCCGCTCCGACACCAATCCAGCAACGGCTCGGCGAACACTGTTCCGCCGGGCCGTTGCGGATGTCGGCCAGGCTCCAATCCGGGGCACCCCCGGGGGGAGCCACTCGCGAGAGGATGGATATGAACCACTTCGCTCGACGTACTGTTGCCGGGAGCGCCGCGGTCCTGGCCGCGGCGGGTCTGCTGCTCGCCGCCGGCTGCAGCGACGACGACCAGGACAAGGCCAACGACGCCGTCGCCTCGGTGACTTCCGCGATGGGCGCCCCAGGGGGCAGCGCGACCACCATGCCGGGCATGGGCAGCATGACCACCACCCCGGGTTCGGAAACCACCTCCGGTACCGAGACCACCTCCGGTGCGGCCACCACCAGTGGAGCCGCAGGTGAATCGACCACCGTCTCCACCCCGAACGGTGACATCACCATCTCCGGCGAGGTCTACAAGAAGTACGTGGCGGCCGGCGGCGCGGCCAGCCCGCTCGGCGTACCGGAAGAAGCCCAGGAATCCGGCCCCGACGGCGGCCAGTACCAGGACTTCACCGGCGGCACCATCTACTGGAGCAAGGATGCCGGTGCCCACATCGTGTGGGGTGAGATTCGCGAGGCGTGGGAGGCCAACGGCGGCGCCAACGGCACGCTGGGCTACCCGACCAGCGACGAGAAGGACATCGCAGGCGGCAAGCAGAGCGACTTCACCGGCGGCACCATCACCTGGGTCAACGGTGAGATCACGGTGACGCCCAAGTAAGAGCGTTGTGTTCCGCCCCAGCGCGGGGGCCCGGTTCACCCCGTAGGTCCCCGCGCTTGCGTACGAGGTACTAGGTTGTCTGGGTGCAGAAAACTTTGACCGACCGCGAGCTGCTGGATTCGCTCGCGGACGAGGTGGAAATCAACCTGCGTCGCCACATCGAGGTGGCCGACGGCTGGCAGCCGCACGAGCAGGTGCCGTGGTCGGACGGGCGCAACTTCGCCTTCCTCGGTGGCACCGACTGGAGCCCGGAACAGTCCGAGCTCAGCGAGACCGCCAGGCTCGCGCTGACCGTGAGCGTCCTGGTCGCCGACAATCTGCCGTCCTACCACCGTGAGCTCGGCAAGCACCTGCGCATCGGCCCCTGGTGGCGCTGGGTCGGCCGGTGGACGGCGGAGGAGAACCGCCACGAGATCATGATCCGCAACTACCTCATGCTCACGCGCGCGGTGGACCCGATCGCGCTCGAGCGGGCCCGCATGCAGCACATGACCGATGGTTTCAACCGGCCCCCCATGCACCTGATCGACGTGCTGGCCACCTGCGCGTTCGAAGAGGCCGCTGCCGCGATCCGTCATCGCAACACCGCCGCGCTCGGCGAGAACCCGACCGTCACCGCGATGGCCGAGAAGCTGGCCGCCGACGACGAGCTGCAGGCCGAGTTCTTCGCCACGCTCGTCGCCGCCGCCCTCGACTTGGTTCCCGACCAGGGGGTGCGCGCGATCGCCGATCGAGTCGCCGACTTCCGGGTGCCGCACGTGGATCTGCCCGGTGGCGGATCGAGCGACGAGGCGCTGGCCGAGGCGGGCATCTACGACCGTGCCGACGAGGACGAACTGGTGTTCAAGCCGCTGCTGCAGCGCTGGAACATCTTCTCCCGCACCGATTTCAGCGAAGCGGGCGAGAAGGCTCGCGCGGAACTCGCGCACCTGGCCTGAGCCGCTGCGCGAACGGCCGCCACCTCCTGCGAGGTGGCGGCCGTTCGTGTTCTCAGCGGTCGACGTCGGCCATGGCCAGCACGTCGAGCTTGCGGTCGAGCTCTTCGAGCGAGAGCTTGTCCGGGACCAGCCCGCGATCGATGACGGTCTGACGGATCGTCTTCTTCTCGCGCAGTGCCTCTTTGGCGACGGCGGCCGCTTCCTCGTAACCGATGGCCGAGTTGAGCGGGGTGACGATCGACGGCGACGATTCGGCGAGCGTGCGCAGGTGCTCCTCATTGGCCACCAGGCCGCTCACGCACCTGTCGGCGAACAGTCGAGAAACGTTGGCCAGCAGGCGAATCGACTCCAGCAGGTTGCGGGCCATCACCGGGATGTAGACATTGAGCTCGAAGGCGCCACTTGCTCCGCCGAACGCGATCGCCGCGTCGTTGCCGACCACCTGCACGGCTACCTGCGTCACCGCCTCGGGCAGTACGGGATTCACCTTGCCCGGCATGATCGAGCTACCCGGCTGCAGGTCCGGCAGCTGCAATTCGCCGAGCCCGGTGAGCGGGCCCGAACCCATCCAGCGGATATCGTTGGCGATCTTGGTCAGGCTGACGGCGATGGTGCGCAGCGCGCCGGAGGCCTCGACGAGTCCGTCGCGCGCGGCCTGCGCCTCGAAGTGGTCGTGGGCCTCGCGCAGCGCGTCGATTCCCGTGGTACGCACCAGTTCCGCGACGACCTTCGTGCCGAATCCGGCGGGCGCGTTGAGTCCGGTGCCCACCGCGGTGCCGCCGATCGGCAACTCGCCCAGGCGCGGCAGGGTGGCCATCGCGCGCTCGATGCCCGCGGCGATCTGGCGGGTGTAGCCGCCGAATTCCTGACCGAGCGTCACCGGCACCGCGTCCATCAGGTGGGTGCGGCCCGACTTCACCACGGTGCGCCACTGCTGCGACTTGTCGAGCAGGGCGAGGCGCAGATGGTCGAGCGCGGGAACGAGGTCGGTGATCACGGCCTCGGTGGCGGCCAGGTGTGTGGCGGTGGGGAAGGTGTCGTTGGACGACTGCGACATGTTCACGTCGTCGTTGGGGTGCACGGTCACACCGTTACGCGCGGCGATCGAGGCGATCACCTCGTTGGCGTTCATGTTCGAGCTGGTGCCCGAACCGGTCTGGAACACGTCGATCGGGAACTGGTCGTCGTGCTCACCGTTGGCGATCTCGCCCGCCGCCGCGATGATCGCGTCGGCCTTGACCGGATCGAGCAGGCCCAGATCCTTGTTGACCTGCGCGCAGGCGGCTTTCAGCAGACCGAGCGCCCGGATCTGGGCTCGTTCGAGCCCACGTCCGCTGATCGGGAAGTTCTCGACGGCCCGCTGCGTCTGCGCCCGCCACAGGGCGTCGACAGGGACGCGAACCTCCCCCATGGTGTCGTGCTCGATCCGGTACTGCCCGTCGTCGTCAGCCATAGTTCGACCCTAGGACGAGAACACCACGAATGGTGGCCCCACACCAGCGGCGATTCCCACACCGCCCGCGGGAATACATCGAAGGGCGAGCCCTCGGGGCCGCGAACCCGCGGCCCCGGCCGCTGATGTCAGGGCAGCGGCGGGTTCGCGCTGTCGTCGCCGTCGAAGTCGACCGAGGAGTACTCGCGCAGCTTGGTCAGGCGGTGGTAGGCGTCGATCATGCGGACGGTGCCCGACTTGGACCGCATCACGATCGACTGGGTGGACGCGCCACCCGCGTAGTAGCGCACGCCGCGCAGCAGGTCGCCGTCGGTGACGCCGGTGGCGCAGAAGAAGACGTTGTCGCCGGAGACCAGGTCGGTGGTCGAGAGCACGCGGTCCAGGTCGTGACCCGCGTCGATCGCCTTCTGCCGCTCTTCGTCGTCCTTCGGGGCGAGCATGCCCTGCAGTTCACCGCCGAGGCAGCGCAGCGCGGCGGCGGCGATGATGCCCTCGGGGGTGCCGCCGATGCCGACCAGGATGTCGACGCCGGACTCGGGACGCGCGGCGGCGATGGCGCCCGCGACGTCGCCGTCGGAAATGAGGCGGATGCGAGCGCCCGCGTCGCGCGCCTGCTGGATGGTGTCCTCGTGGCGAGGACGGTCCAGGATGCAGACGGTCAGGTCGGACACCGAAAGGCGCTTGGCCTTGGCCACGCGGCGGATGTTCTCGCCGATCGGGGCGGTGATGTCGATCGAGCCCGCGGCGTCGGGGCCGACGGCGATCTTGTGCATGTAGAACACCGCGGACGGGTCGAACATGGCGCCGCGCTCGGCGACCGCGAGCACGGAGATGGCGCCGGGGGAGCCCTTCGACATCAGGGTGGTGCCGTCGACCGGGTCGACCGCGAAGTCGACCTCGGGGCCGGTGCCGTCGCCGACGAGCTCACCGTTGTAGAGCATCGGCGCTTCGTCCTTCTCGCCTTCGCCGATGACGACGATGCCCTTCATGGACACCGAGCTGACGAGCTGACGCATGGCGTCGACGGCAGCGCCGTCGCCACCTTCCTTGTCGCCACGGCCGACCCAACGGCCACTCGCCATCGCGCCTGCCTCGGTGACGCGGACCAGCTCCAGTGCGAGGTTGCGATCAGGTGCCTCGCGGCGGCTGTGAACGGGCGAGGTGGGCGTCATTGCGGAGTGCCTCCTTGGCGTTGGTGATACGGGGGCATTGTCGCATTTCGAAACGGCACGCTCGTGCACGACCTCCTGCGATGACCCCTGGGCGGCCTGGTCATGGCTCGAGTGGATACTGGTAGCCGTGGCACAGACCAAGCACCGCATTTTCAACGACTACCGCGATCTGTTCTGGTCGTTGATCCCGTTGGTGCTGGCCGCGGTGGTGCTGGCGGGCGTGGCGAGCCAGTGCACGGTGGCGACGAATGGCCCGACGCAGGGTCAGATCCCGCATTTCGACGCCGACGCCGCACTGAAGTCCGACGCGAAGACGCTGTCGTTCCCGATCCGCAACCCGACGTTGCCGCAGGGCTGGACCTCGAACTCCGGCAGCCGCGACACCATCGCCGCCGCCGGTGGCGGTGCGGTGAGCACGGTCGGCTACATCACGCCGCAGGGCACCTACATGCGGTATTCGCAGACCGGCGCCTCCGAGGAGGCGTTGTCGCGGCAGGAACTCGGCTCGCGCTACCCGACCGGGACACAAGAGGTGGCCGGGCAGAAGTGGGTCGTCTACACCGAGCCGACCGAGGAAACCGGCTGGATCGCCGACCTCGGTGGGGTGCGGATCCTGATCACCGGCGCGGGCAACGAAGCCGCGTTCACGACGCTGGCCACGGCGATCACCGCGGCCCAACCGCTGTCGAAGTAGCCGCCACACCCGGCCTCGAGGTGGGTTCAGCGCACGATCAGGCTGGGTAGGAAAGTTTGGTTCGGTGGCCTTTCGCCGCTGGCGAGGGCTGTGACCAGCATGCGAACCGCCGCCGCCGCCTGTTCTTCGCGATGGGTGTCGATCGCGGTGAGTGGCGGATCGTTGTCACGGGCGATGCTGCCCTCGGAGGTGATCAGGCCCAGGTCGGCGCCGATGGTGCGGCCGAGTTCGCGGGCCGCGGTGACGCAACCGGCAGCGACCGAGTCCAGCGGGGCGTAGACGGCGTCGACGTCGGGGCGTTCGGTCAGCAGTTGCACGCACGCGCGATGGGCGAGTCTGGTGCGGCCGCCGCCCCCGGCGAAATCGACGGTCGCCACGATCGGCGTCATGCCCGCGATGTCGCACCAGTGTTCGTAGGCGGTTCTGGAGGCGGCCGCATTCTGTCTGCCGCTGTTGTCGACCAGCAGGGCGGGTCGGCGAGCGCCGGTGCTCAGGAAATGCGTCATCGCCAGGTCGACCGCCGCGTCGCGGTCGAGCGATACCGAGCTCGCCGGGGCGGGCGCGTGACCGCCGATCGTCACCACCGCCAGGCCGCGGGCGGCCGCCGTTTCGACGAAGCCTTCGGCCGGGTCGGGGTCGATGAGCAGGACGCCGTCGGCGGCGAGATCGTGGACCTGGTCGTGCTCGCCCAGCGGTGGGACGAGGACCAGCGCGTAGCCGTGCCGAAAGGACTCGTTGGCGGCGGCCAGTGCGGTGCGGGTGTACCAGTCCAGGCGTGATTCGTGGTCGTCGACCTGATCGGCGACCATCGAGGTGACCAGTCCGATCATCATCGTTCGCCCGGTGCGCAGTGCCCTGGCCTCGCGGTTGATCCGGTAGCCGAGTTCGGTGGCGGTGGCCAGGATGCGGGCACGGGTGCTGTCTTCCATCCGGCCCTTGCCCGCGAGCGCGAGCGACACCGCCGACGGCGAGACACCCGCTGCGGCCGCGATATCGCGCATGGTCGGCCTCGGTGGCACGCGCACCTCCTTCGTGGTCATGAGATTACCGAGGCATCGGCGAAGCGCAGCGCGACGACACGTTCGACCGCGCCGACGAGCGTGTAGAGCACGATCGACGCGGCGGCGACCACCGCGATCGAGGCCCACAGCTGCGGATAGTCGTAGCGCGGAATCGCTTTGAGCATCGAGGACCCCAATCCCGCACCCGTACCGAGCCATTCGGCGATGAGCGCGCCGATCAGCGCGCCGGGCACCGAGATCCGCAGCGCGGCGAACAGCGAGGGCAGGGCGGCCGGCAGCGCGACCATGCGCAGCGCCGCGGCCTCGCTGCCACCGTAGGCGCGGATCAGGTCCATGCTCTGCGCCGGCGCGCCACGCAGCCCGGCCACGAGGGTGACGAAGGCGGGGAAGAACACCACGAGCGCGCCGGTGACGGCGACCATCGTCAGCCCACGGCCGAAGGTGGCCACCAGGATCGGCGCGAGGGTGACCAGCGGGATCGAGCGCAGCAGGGTCGCCACCGGCACCGCGCTGCGCTCGAATTCGCGCGACAGCAGGGCCAGCGCGGCGCCGCTGAGCGCCAGGCTCATCCCGACGACGAATCCGAGGCCCGCGTCGCGCAGCGTGATGGTGAGCCCGTCGACGATCTGCGCGCGATGCGCGGGTTCGCCGTCGAACAGGTAGGCCCACACGTCCATCGGGGTCTGGCCGATTCGCGGTCCGATCTGGGGGAACGCGGCGAGGAAGCCGAACCACACGGCGAGCACGAGCACCGTGGCCAGCGCCACCGAGCCGAGGAAAGCCCAGACACTCTTCATGATTCGTTCTCCGGTTGCGTGATGGGGCCCGGGCCGTACAGCCGGGTCCGAACAATCTTGCCAGCCGAGGAGGCAACGAAATAGCCTGCGCCAGAAAGTAATCCGGCCGCCAGAGCCATGCCCCAGGTGCGCGGCAGATCGTAGGAGGACTGCGCGGCGGTGAGCGCGACGCCGACACCACTGTCCACCCCACCCAGGTACTCCCCGAGAATCGCACCGAGAACGGCTGCGGGCGCGGCGATCTGGAGTGCGGCGGTCGCGGCGGGCAGGGCGGCGGGGATCCGGACCCGGACGAGGCGGTGCCAGCCGTTGCCGCCGTACGCGTCGACCAGATCGATGCTGGTGCGGTTGGCTGATTTCAGGCCCGTGAGGGTGCCGATCATGGAGGTGAAGAACACCGAGACCGCGGCAAGGAAGACCGTCGGCGTGCGTCCGCCGAATACCACCAGCACGATCGGGCCGAGCGCGAGCAGTGGCACGCAATAGCTGATCACTGCCAGCTGGGCGGCCAGGGGTTCGGTGCGGGGGAACACCGCCACGGCGAGTGCGACGGCGAGGGCGGCGATGTTGCCGAACGCGAAGCCCTGGACCGCACCCCACGCGGTGATCGACGCGTTCGGGCCGTAGAGGGCGAATCCGTCCTCGGCTACGGAGGCCAGGACTGCCCACGGGGTGGGCACGGCGGACGTGCTGAGACCGGCCACCGCCCACAGCAGGATCAGGACCGCGGGGCCACGCAGTCCGGCGAGTCGGGCGTTCACGCGGGCCGCCGTTCCCCGAACAACAGGCCCGACAGATGATCGTGCAGCGCATGGAATTCCGGTGTGCGCATCATCTCCGGTGCCCGTGGTCGCGGCAGGTCGATATCGACCAGCTCCAGCACGCGTCCCGGCCGCGTCGACATCACCGCGACGGTGTCGGACAGGAACACCGCCTCCCCGATGCCATGGGTGACCATCAACGTGGTGGCGGGCTTCTCGGTCCAGATCCGCAGCAGTTCCATGTTCAACCGCTGTCGGGTCATGTCGTCGAGCGCGCCGAACGGCTCGTCCAGCAGCAGCACCGACGGCTTCACCACCAGCGCACGGGCGATCGAAACCCGTTGCCGCATACCGCCGGACAGCTGTGCCGGTTTGGCCGCCTCGAAGCCGGTGAGACCGACGAGTTCGATGAGGCCGTCGATCATCGCGTGGTCGATCGGCAGCCCCGCCACCTGGAGGGGCAACGCGATATTGGAACGCACACTGCGCCAAGGCAAGAGGGCGGAGTCCTGAAAGGCGATACCCAGCTCGTGTTCGGTCCGCAGCTGCTCGGGGGTACGTCCGTTGACCAGCGCCGAGCCGGCGGTCGGCGTGTCCAGACCGGCCAGAATTCGCAGAATGGTCGATTTGCCGCAGCCGGAAGGTCCGAGCAGCGACAGGAATTCGCCCTGCTTGCTCCGTAGGTCGACCTCGGCGAGCGCTTCGACCTTGCGCTTGCCCGCGGTGAATGTCTTGGTCAGTCCACTGATGTCGATGCCGGTCATCGCAACCCCGGATGCTCGGTGTAGAGCTCGGTGAGGAGCGAGGAATCGAACAGCTGGGCAGCGGTCACCGTGGAACCCGTCCGTCCCAGCGCCGTCACCGTGTCGGCGATCAGACTCGTCGACAGGGTGAGCAGTCCGTCGCGGCGGGTATCGGGCGTCTGGATCAGCGGCAGTGTCGCGTCGAGCAGGGCACGCTGCTGCGCGGTGTCGAGCTTTTGATCGGCACCGTACTTCTGTACGGCCAGTGCGACACCGCGATCGGGATCGGCGAGCGCGTCCTTCCAGCCCTTGATCTCGGCGGTGAGGAACGCCTTGCACTTGGCCCGTTCGTCGACCAGCGACTGTTCGGAGACAACGAAAACCTGTGCACATGTGCGTAATCCGAAATCGTTGTACAGAAACGAATAGGTGGCGAATCCCTTGGCGCGCAGCGAGACCGGCTCGTTGGTGGTGAACCCGGACCACGCGTCGACCTCGCCGTTGACCAGCGGCGACGGATCGAACTGCACCGGAATGACTTTCACCGACGACGGGTCGACGCCATTGGCGGTGAGCAGAGACTCGAACGTCGGCAGGTTGTGGTCCGCGACGCCGACCCGCTTGCCCACCAGATCTTTCGGTGTCCGCAACGGCTTCGACTCCGGCGAGGTGATGCACGCGGGACTCGTGGCAAGGGTCGCGCCGATGATGCGTACCGGCACACCGCGTTCCACCGCGGCGGCCACCTTCTGCGGCGTGGAGGTGCCGATCCACACCTTGCCGGTGTCGATACCGGCTTCGGTGCTGGTACCCGCCGCGCCACCGGCGAGCAGGTCGACGGACAGTCCGGCATCGCGGAAGTGACCGTTCTCCAGTGCCAGGTATTCACCGGCGAACTGGACGTTCTTGATCCAACCCAGTTGCATGGCAATCGCATTGCCGGATTCGGTCGAACGTGAGGCGGCGGGGGAGCAGGCGGCAAGGCCGGCGGCGACGCCGACACAGCCGGTCAGCCGCAAGGCGTGACGACGGGAGAGTTGCATGATGGGCGCCTTTCTCAATTGCTCAGTCGGTAGGACCAGCCGCTGTTGGGCAGCGCGGTCGAGGTGGAAACGGTGTCGGTGCCGACGACGTCGTCGGCCTTGCCCTGTGCCAGCAGGCCGTAGGGGTCGAATTCCCGTTTGAACGCAGCCTCTTTCGGTCCCCACGGCTTCATGCCACTGGCGCCGAGGACGGGCGTGTGGGTATTGGCGATGAACAGCCCGGCCTGCTGCAACTGTGCGGTGATCGCGGCCAGCTGTTGCTGACTCTCGAACTCGAATACCGGCGAGCCCTGGCACGACAGGCCACCGTCGATCCGCTTCATCTCCAGATGTAGCGGGCCGAGCTCGGCGAAGTCGCGGTGAATCCGCAGGATCGACTCGTACAGGTTCTGCTGCGGGTACAGCGCGAGCAGTCCGATCAGCTTCTTGTTGCGGCGCTGGTAGTGCATCATCGAATGGCCCCAGGTGAATTCGTACAGCGGTGCGCCGTAGGCGCCCTTGCCCTCGAGACAGCGGTAGCGGATCCGGCCGCCGTTGGCGTGCACGAGATCCTCCACATTCGGCACCGACTGCACGGCCGCCATCAGCAGCACCATCGCCTCGCCGTCTGGTACGAGACCCGCCAGATCGGGGAAGTACTGCGGGAGTGGATGTGCGTGGGGCGAGACGACCTTCTTCAGCACACCGTCGCTGTTGCAGATGTCGACCGAAAACCGTGCGGCCTGTTCGAATTCCGGGAACGAGATCACCAGCTCGTGCCATTCCCAGGCCGGGGAGACCGGGAGCTCGACCTCGGTGATGATGCCGTTGGCGCCGTAGGCGTGGTGCACGGTGTTCACATCGCGCCCGCGCAGTTCGATCAGGCGCGGATGTTCTTCCACCGTCATCACTTCCAGCGCGGTGATATTGCCGGTGTCACGCAGAATTCCCCACTGGCAGCTGCCGATTCCGGCGTGTCCGCCCGCGATGTAGCCGCCGATGGTGGCCTGCTGCGAGGTGGACGGATGCATGCGCAACTCCCAACCCGACGGGCGGATCGCGGCGTCGATATCGGCCACCACCGTGCCGGTGAGCGCCCGTACGGTGCGCGGGATCTGCCTGCCGCGATCGCCGTGCCAACCGAGGACCCCGGCCAGGGCGGTCACGTCGATCACCGCGCCACCGCTGAGCGGCACGCCCTGCCCGAACTGCCCGGAACCCGCGCCGCGCACGGTGATCGGGATGCGATGGCGCGCGCACGCGGCGACGGCGGTGCGCAGTTCCTCTTTGTCGCGCGGGGCGATGAAGATCTCGGCGTTGCGGCCGCGCAACAGGTCTCGCAGCACCGGGCTCTGCGCGAAGCGGTCGCGGCTCTTGCTGCGTAACTTACGGGCGTCGGTGGAGTGGTCGATGGGACCGAGCTCGGTCCGCAGCTTTGTCAGGGCTTCGATAGGTGACATCGGGTAGTGCTCCAAGGTGTTTCGAGAGGGATGCCGGGACGTCCGGCATCGAGAATTCGGGTCAGAGCAGCGCGCGTAGAGCGGCGACGCGCTCGTGGATCGCGCCGGTGGCGGTGGGCTCGAAAAGTCCCGCCGATACGGTGCGCCCGCCCAACCGAACATCGGTGATGTTCGCAGCGGACAGCGCAAGTACGGTGTGCGCGTAGAGGTCTGGTGACAGGGGGCCCGTGCTCGGGCGCTCCGGATCGATGACGAGGAAGTCGGCGAACTTGCCCGGCTCCAGGCTGCCGACACGGTCCTCGACACCGAGCGCTTCGGCACTGCCGAGGGTGTGCATCCGCAGGATCTCCCGGCTGCTCAACACCGTCGCGTCCCTGGCCGCCGCGCGCAACAGGTACAGCCCGGTGCGCATGTTCTGGAACGGATCGGCGACGTCGGCACTGGCCTGGCCGTCCACGCCGAGCCCGATCCGCAGGCCCGCGGCGCGATATCCGAGGATGTCGGGAACGCCGGAGCCGAGCCTGCCGTTGGACAACGGATTCCACGCCATGGCCGCGCCGCGCCTGCCCGCCTCGGCCACGATCTCGGGTGTGGTGTGGATGAAGTGCGCGAAAACCGTGTCGGGACCGACACTTCCGGTCGCCAGCAGTAGCGGGAAGTCGGCGCGCTGACGGTCGGCGGCGGCTGGATCCTCGAGATAGTGCAGGTGCTTGCCGATGCCGTACTCGGTCAGTAGTTCGGCTTCGGCGCGCATCTCGGGTTCGTCGAGCGGCCAAGTGGTGTTGTAGGAACGGCCGAGGATGTGCGGATCGTCGACCTCGGCGGTGATCTTCTGGAACTGTTCTATCCCTGCCCGGCGTTCGGCCGCGGTGTCCGTGCGAGAAGGACTGTGCGCGTAGACCGTTCGCTGTGGCAGATCCAGGGCGGCGCGCCACTGCCCGGCCGCACCGCCGCCGAAACTGTGCGTGTGGTTGCAGACCGTGGTGATGCCGTGGCGCAGGAGGTCGTGACCGCCGTGCACGGTGAAGGCGTACATGTCGGACTCGGTGAGCAGCGGGCCGTATCGCATGTGCAACTGCTCGATCCACCCGTAGGTGGAGCAGCCGTCGGCCAGGCCGCGGAACACCGACTGCCACAGGTGGCTGTGCGCCGAGACGAAGCCCGGCAGCACCAGCTTGCCCGCTAGATCCACCACAGTGGCGCCGGGCGGAATCTCGGGTGAACCGGGTCCGGTCGCGGTGACGACGCCGTTCTCGGCAGTAAGGAATCCCCGATAGGGTTCGGCCCCGTCGTGCACCGGCACGAACAGTCCGTCGACGAAAATCTCCACGGCGTACGCCTCCCAGCCACCAGGCTGATCAATCGATTTACCAACGAGGATCAGCGTGCCGGGACAGTGTTTCGTGGCCGTAAAGCGCGAATTGCGTTTTGTGCACCGGTCGCGGAAACCGGTGCCCGATCAGTCGGTGGAGTCGAGATCCGCGCGGGAGAGTGCGTCCTCCACGCGGCGCCGGGCACCGGCGAGATGCTGTTCACAGCGCGTAGCGAGGGCTTCGCCGCGTTCCCACAGCACCAGCGAGTCGTCCAGGTCGAGGCCGCCCTGTTCCAGCATCTTCACCACGTTGATGAGCTCGTCGCGGGCGCGTTCGTAGCCGAAGGTCGCGATCTCGGCCAAGGTGTCGGCAGCGGTGTTCTCGGAACCGGCGTCGGCCACGGTCACTTCCTCTTCTCGTCGGTGGTCTCTGGCGTCAGTCGCTGGGTGCCGAGTGCTGCCGCGGTGACAGCTCCGTCGGCGACCCTGATGCGGAGCTGGCTGCCTGCGGGGGAGTCGTCGATCGAACGCACGACATGGCGTTCGGGACCGGCGACGCGCTGCACGACAGCGTAACCGCGGGCCAGCGTGGCGGCCGGACCCATGGCGGTGAGCTTCTCGCGCAGATGCAGGGTGGTCGTCGACTCGCCGCGCAGGAGCTGTTCGACATTGCGTCGCGCGGCGGTGCGCAAGCGCTCCAGCTCGTCGTGGCGGTGGTTCAGCTCGCGCAGCGGATCGGCGAGGACGGGACGCGATCGCAACTGCGTGATGGTGTGCGCCTCGCGCTGGACCCAGCCGCGCAACGCGGCCGCCGAGCGTGCGCGCATGTCCCGGACTCCGGCCAGTTCGGCGGCGGCGTCGGGGACGATGCGTTTGGCGGCGTCGGTGGGGGTGGCCGCGCGCAGGTCGGCGACCAGGTCGAGCAGCGGGTTGTCGGGTTCGTGGCCGATGGCGCTGACGATCGGGGTGCGGGCGGCGGCGACCGCTCGGCACAGTGCTTCGTCGGAGAAGGCCAGCAGGTCTTCGACGCTGCCGCCGCCGCGAGCCAACACGATCACCTCGACGTCGGGGTCGCCATCCAGCTCGGCCAAGGCTTCGAGCATCTGCGGTACCGCGGTCGGACCCTGCACCGCGGTGTTCCGGATGACGAAACGGACTGCGGGCCAGCGATTCTGGGCCACAGACAAGACGTCACGTTCGGCCGCGCTCGCCCGTCCGGTGATCAGCCCGATCGTCGCGGGCAGGAACGGCAACGGTCGCTTGAGCCGGGCATCGAACAATCCCTCGGCTGTCAACAGGGCTTTCAATCGTTCGATCCGCGCCAGCAGCTCTCCGATGCCGACCGCGCGAATCTCGGTGACCCGCAACGAGACCGTGCCTCGACCGGTGAAGAAGTGCAGTTTGCCGTAGACGACCACACGGCTGCCCTCGGTCAACGGCACCGGCAGCCTGCGCAACAGATCGGGATCGCAGGTCAGCGACAGCGACATGTCCACCGAGGCGTCGCGCAACACCAGGAACGCGGTGCGGGTGCCGGGGCGCAGATTGATCTGGGTGACCTGCCCCTCCACCCAGATGCTGCCGAGCCGCTCGATCCACTGGGCGACCTTCACCGCGACCGAACGCACCGGATACGGCTGCTCCGCCGAATTGGCCGGAGCGCCGGTCTGCGCGACGCCGTCCTGAGTCATAGGTCAGTTCTACGCGGAGCTACCGACACAACCAAAAAGCGGCCGCATCCGTTGTGTTGGATTGCGGCCGCCTCGACGGAAGGTCGGTTACTGCGCCTGGACGGTGGCGATGCGGTTGGTGAGCATCGTGACGAAGGGGGCGCGGGCGCGGGTCTGCTGTTCGAAGTCGAGCAGCTGGGCCAGTTCCTCGACGGTGAGCATCCGCAGCCGGGCGCGCAGCTGGGCCAGCGTCATCGCGGGGTAGTCGTAGCGGATAGCGACCTCGGGGGCTACGACCTCCTCCTCGGTGGGCTTCTCAGCGGGCTCGATGACCTCTTCCTCGGTCTCGAGCAGCAGCAGCGGCGCGGGCACGACCTTGCCGTTGGTCTGCGGGGCGTCGGCCTCTTCGAACAGATCGAAGCGGCTGGTGTGGCCGTTGGCGGCGGGCGCGGGCTCGATGTCCTCGTCGAAGGTGGCCCACTCGGGCTGCTCGGCCGGAGCCGAACCCAGCCGCTCGAACACACCGTCACCCTTGAGCGCGAGGCTGGTGACGAACTGCTGCATATGCATCGTGGTCTGCAGCACGCGACTGAGCGCGGTGATCGGGAAATTGACCGCGGCGACGGGCAGTCGCCGGGTCTCTTCTAAGGCATACACGGCGGCGCCGGCGGCCACCCTGGCCAGGAACGGAGGTCGAAACATGACCCCAGCCTGCCGCAAACCGAGTGTGATGCAAAGGTCCAGCCCCCAGTTATGTGACTTTCGCCCCTTGATCCGACCTGATCCGGCCCGTCGCACGCACGTAAGCTGTGGAATATGACCTCGGCAATCCCCTTGAACGTCGGTATCACGCGCTCCGCGGGCGCGAAGGCTGCCGGTGGCAAGCGCGTGCTGCTGGCCGAGCCGCGCGGCTACTGCGCAGGCGTCGACCGCGCCGTCGAGACCGTGGAGAAGGCTCTCGAGAAACACGGCGCCCCGATCTATGTGCGCAAGGAGATCGTGCACAACCGCCACGTCGTGGAAACGCTACGTGAGCAGGGCGTGATCTTCGTCGACGAGACCGACGAGGTGCCGGAGGGCGCGCTGGTCGTGTTCTCCGCCCACGGCGTCGCGCCGATCGTGCACGAGACCGCCGCGCAGCGGAACCTGCGCACCATCGACGCCACCTGCCCGCTGGTCACCAAGGTGCACCAGGAAGCCAAGCGCTTCGCCCGCGACGACTTCGACATCCTGCTGATCGGCCACGAAGGCCACGAGGAAGTCGAAGGCACCGCCGGAGAGGCGCCCGAGCACGTGCAGCTGGTCGACGGGCCCGACTCGGTGGACAAGGTGACCGTGCGCGACCCGTCGAAGGTGATCTGGCTGTCGCAGACCACGCTCTCGGTCGACGAGACCATGGAGACCGTCGAGCGGCTGCGCGAACGCTTCCCGACGCTGCAGGACCCGCCCAGCGACGACATCTGCTACGCCACCTCCAACCGCCAGACCGCGGTGAAGGCGATGGCGCCCGAATGCGATCTGGTGATCGTGGTCGGTTCGCGCAACTCGTCGAACTCGGTCCGACTGGTCGAGGTGGCGCTCGGCGCGGGTGCGACCGCGGCCTATCTGGTCGACTACGCGCGCGAGGTCGATCTGGCCTGGCTCGAGGGCGTGCAGACCATCGGCATCACCTCCGGTGCTTCGGTGCCGGAGATCCTGGTGACCGGGGTGCTCGACCTGCTGGCCGAGCACGGCTTCGGCGAGGTACAGCCGGTGACCACAGCCAACGAAACCCTGGTCTTCTCCCTCCCCCGCGAACTCCGGCCTGCCCGCTCCCCCGCCTCCCCGTGACTTCAAGCCAGACCTAGGTCGCCGGAAGATTCGCGTTGGCGGCCAGACGGTGATTGTTGCTTGGTTAGCCCGTACCCGGTGAGTTACCAGTGTGCTCGCTTAAAAGGTTACGACTGGTCACGGTGCCCACGATGCCAACTGACCGGTGTCCGATTGCCATCTAATTGTCAAAAATCCGGCTGACGTGCACGTTTGTGGAATTGATGAAAACGGTTTCCGTTCCCCCTGCCCAGCCGGGGACAGCTACGCAGACGTATGCAAAGACACACTGACACATCCGCCAGTCGGGCGGGCGAGGTGTGTTGGGTTCCACACCTGGGATTGACACGGCCGAAGAGGTGACACGACACGGTGTTACCCCTTCGACCTGCCGCACTGCTGGCAGCTGCGCCGCGTCCGCCCTCACCACTGCGCCATCCTTCTCCAACGCGCGCAGCCCCGCGTACCGCCGACCATCATCCGACTGGTGACGCTGGTCGGTCGAACTGCTCCACAAAAGGGGTGACTCAGCTACTGAGTGTTCAGCGCAGTGGTCCCAGCGATGGTGGGTCGTTCAACCCCGGCGGGCCGAGCCCACGGCTGCCTGGCGAGTTACCCAGCGAGCCGAGCGCGTCGCTGCCCAGCGAGTTACCCAAGGTGCCGAGCCCATCTCGGCTGTGTCCAGGAGAAGCTGCCTGACCGGGATTCTGGTCTTCCAATTCTGCGAGCCGGGCGACCAAGGCGCTGTGGAGTCGGGCACGGCCGATGGGCGAATTCCACCTCACGACACCCTCGTCCGAACTGCCGAGATGCAGGTCCGGCCCCATGTCCTGGGCACCGTAGACCCTGTCAAGGGTCCAGCCGCCGTCCTTGTACACCATGAGCGAGTTCAAGGGGTCGCGGTCCAGAGCGCCGCTTAGCTCCCAACCGGTACCTCTGTCGGTGGACCCTAACACCACATGCTGCGGTGGGATGTTCATGCGGCGAACTGTCGACCAGAACTCGCGAACGACCTCATCGACGGTAGCCCAGTTCTGTTGGTAGAGCGCCTGTGCCCGATTCGCCTCAGCGGCTCGTGATTCCCGGTACCGCGCCAGATCATCAGCCATGCCCACACTCTGAGGATACCGCCGCGCCTCAGGGCTCTCAGGCATTCGTCGCGGTCCTGTGCCGGTACGGAGTCCGCGCGGCCTTGAGCTCGCGATCGCCTTGGGCGAGGGACCGAGGTTGGTCGGTCACGCTGTAACACGCGTTACGTGCTGCGCCGCGCTGCACTCGGACGGCCGAACTGTTCGACTACGTTGGCCGTGTTCAACAGCCGGGACACGTGCGAGGGATACCAGCGGCGCCCGCCACCCGGTGTGGGGATTCCCAGGGCATTGAGCTCGGAGACGATGCCGCGATAGCTGATTCCTTCGCGATGCATGTTCACGATGAGCACGAGAACATCATCCGGGCACATGCGGGGGCGTCCTCGGCGGCACCCGGTCATCGACGGCTCCTGCGAGCACCGCGCCGAGATCGACCGCCGGGACCGGTACGCAAAAGAGCATTGATTAGGGCCATCAACGCGCCGAGAGCTGCGTCGAAGATCCGCATCGCGCGGTCGCTGCGGAGGTTGCTTCCGAACACGGCGACCATGGCGGCCAGCGAAACCAGAAGCGTGAGTAGTGCTACCGGCATGAGAACCGTAGCGGTGAGGATGATCGGAGCGAGGTCCCACGTCGTGTGGGCCTCGCCGAGATGGGTCAGCAACGTGCACTCCCGTGTGGATTCGGAGCGCGACGCCCGTATCAGTATGTAGGCGCGCTCCGTAGGTGGGTTCGAGTCGGCTGTTCACCAGCCGAGTTCGGCCCACGGCACACGCGGGGGGACGCTGTGACGACCTGCCCCGGTCGGCGTGTACCTGCACAACGGCGCAGCATGTTGTGGCGCAAGCTGGTTCGTGCCTGTCGCGTGGCGTCGAGTTGACGAGCGCGCTGAGTCGACGAGCACAGGTAGCCCACACCCACGACGCTGCGGGCTTGGTGCATTACCTGCCAGGACTGGGCGTAGGCGAGCTCGAAAGCACGTGCAAATACCGAGGCAGCCCGGGACTTGCCGGATCCGGCGTGCGCGTGCCCGATGAACGCACGCTTGAGTCCGCGGAACCAGCTCGTCGCGCTGTCGAGCTTGAGCTGGTACTCACCCGCCCAGTTGCGGCCCGGCTCGGGCAGCTGAGGCTCGTTTCGGCGGTGCGTCGCGATGGTCGCGGTCACCGCTTCGTACGTCTGGGGCGAGTGGCCCAAGAGCGCCCAAAAATAATGCTTGAGGTCGGTCCCGGACATGTTGGCGGAATTGCCGAGCGCGCGCCGCTCTACCTCAATGACTCCGATCCGCATTGCGGCCAGGCTGAAAGAAGGAGCATCAGCGATCCACCACCGACCCGCTTCGTCCGCCGCAACTGTCCACGGTCGACGCCACTTCGGCTCAGCCGCGATCGTGCTGAGATTGGCATTGTTGAGGAAGACGCCATCGGAGATAGCCGTCGTCTGTCTGGCAGCGAAGGGGCCGACCTCGGGGTGCCAACTCCTTCCGTATTGGCGGGAGAGAAGCTTTCCGAGGTCCGCAAGCGTCAGCACCCTGAGGGAGTCGACTGTCGCGGTGTACGTGGACACGGAGAACAGCGTAGACACGAGGTCGGACTGTTCCGGGAATTCATCGGCAGGCAAGCATCGGTGTCGGTGGTCTCAGACCTGATCTGGATACTCCTGTGCCCGGTCGCGCTGACAATCCACGGTCTGGCTACTCGGCGGAGACGTACTGGTGTGCTGGGTGTGCTGCCGACTCGGTGCGAATCAGCCAGCATCGCGGTGGCGGCGCGGATGGCGTCTCGTATCGGGTTACCCAGGTCGGGTCGGGGCGACAATCCGGACCTGGTACTTGGAGTCGGCCGGGATCAACGCTACGAAGGACAAGCCCAACCGGCCTGCTGGCCCAGAATCGGCTGCGGCCGTCGAGGTCACGCGAGGATAGTGGTCGAACGGTTCACCACGCTCGCTGCTGTCGATGCGTCGCACCAAGCAGCGCCAGCCGCAGAGAGTTGCCTGGCTACGATGCAGCTCAATGGATCTCGGTGTCTCCAGAGGGGGCGGTGAGGTCGTTCGCCTGACCCTGTTGACGTCGGCGGCGTAGCCATCGACTCCCGACCACAGTGGTAGCCAGGCCCCCGCCCCCGACAGCGAGTGCCCAGGACGGGCTGGCTGCCGCACAGAGGTAGAGCGCGATCACCGCGATGACGACGACCACGGCGAAGTAGCCGACGTGGTCCCAGCTCCAATGCCCGCTCGACATCAGCTTGAACTGGCGGTCGATCAGGTCGATCAGGTTGGCTGGGGGCGTGTCGGCGCGGACCAGGGCCAGACAGGCCGGTGACCCGCACTTGCGGCAGCGGCTGTGCGGGAGGCCTGTGTTGTCGGACGCAGGGGTGTGCATGTGGTCCTCTCATCTTGTTGTCGCCCCCGTCCTAGGCGGTGACCAGCCCAAAACCCCCGCGCTGGCGCGTTTTAGAGGTCTTTTCCCAGCGAGGGGGTTTGTGGGGGAACCGGCCCTATAAGGGTCATGTCGGCGCGCTCGGATCGCGCCTGTATCTCGGGTGCCGAGCGCGCCCGGCTCGTCATGATGTGGGTTAGCTGAGGAGGACGAATGGGCGCATCGAGAGATGCGGTACCCAACCCGAAGAGCAGGCGTGGCGATGTTCCGATCGAGGACATCGCCGCGCCCCTCCTCGGTGGCGCTGCCGATGCCATAGCTGGGCGTGATGTCGAGGAAGGCACCAGGTTCAGGGCATCGGCGGCACTGTCCGACCTCGTCGGCGAGGACCCCGAAGATGAGATCGACGCCGGAGTCGAACGGTTGAAACGCCTCGACGCGGACGCCGAGATGGTCGGACTGGTCCGTGCTTCCGGGGCGCAGAGCCCGGAATGGTGGTGTCTCGCCGAGCAATTGCTCAAGTACGGCACCTCGACCATGGAGGCCCTCGTTTGTAGTCGTCGCATCTACAAACAGTTCCGACGACTCGGCGCACACCCGCAAGTGCAAGAGCGCGACCAACGCAGACTCGCAGAGGACACCTTCTATCGCCAAGACCTCATCGACGACGCTGTCTTCCAGGCGCTGCACAAGCTCTGTCAGGAGATCCTCGCCGGAACCGGCTGGAATCCCGCCGGCGGCTCGCTATTGGCCACCTACTTCGTGAACAAGTGCGTGCTGGCGTTCGCCGATGTGTTGCGCAAGAACCTCAAACCAGGCAGGCGCCACTACGAGTTTCCGCGGTGCGGCCCGGAGATCGGCTTAGACCTCGAACTGCCACCTGGCCAGCAACGGATGGCGATGTTCGCCGACCCCGAGCTGACCGCCATGAACAACGACGTTCTCCGCCAACATTTCAAGACGCTCGACACCGACGAAGACCGGGCGGTCGTCTTGTACAAGGCTCACAGCTACACCGAAGCGGAGATCGCCGAGATCCTGGGGCGCACAAGGAAGTCCATCGAGCGTCGTTGGGCCCGACTTCGGTCATCACACGCATGGATCAACAACCTCTCCATCTCCTCAGTGAGGAACCCGTCATGAACGTGAACCGACCCGCCAGCAGCAACGGCGATCCGAACGCAGAGCGGATCGCCCGGATGGAAGCACTCATCGAGCGGTCCTCACTCGGCACGGACGGGGCCCGCGCGCTCCGCGACCGCGCCTCCCGGCAGACCAGCGACCGGATACGCCGACGTCTTGCCACACTCGATCTCCGGGCCACGCTCGGCGCTGTTGTCACCGAAGACCTTGGGTCGCCCCGCCGAGCAGATAGTTCGACCTATTTTATCCAGCAAGTCAACGGGGTGAAAACTGATACGGACGAATTGAGGAACTGCGACAAGTCTGTTCAACCGCACAGCTCCCCACCCCGGGACGTAGTGCCAGATTTTGAAGTGTTTCCCCGTTCACGCACGGACGATGCCCACCCAGGTGTAAGACTTGACAATGCCCCCAATCTTGAGATTCCGGCCATCTGGTATCACCTTGGCAATGCAGTCAGACCTGGATCAGATCTGGATGGATGGCGACCCCTCAGGGTCCAGTCAGAAGATGCCTTGCAGTACATAAGAAGACTATTGAACAAACCCTTCTTGCGTGGACACTCTGCGCAGTATCCATATGGATACTTCACCTCATCTCCACGCTATTCGGAATGCCTCGACGTTTTCGAGTCCTTTACAAGAATATTGTCGATGAGACTGACATCGGGACGTCCACCGGAGCCTGCCACCGAATCAGGCCGGTCCGCATCCGAGACAGCCGCGTGCCTTTCCCTGTTGCTCTTTGTCGACGGTCTCGATGAATTTCCCCGTCCACCAGGTCACACGGGGAGTAAGGATGGAAACCAGCACTTGTGTCGATGGGCGGACGAGCAGAGAGCGACCACGTTTAGCTCATCGCGACCTCCCAGTGGCGCCGATGCGGTTTTTACGTGCCAAGATATCGACGGGCAACATCGCACGCACATAGTTCAAGCGAAAAAATTGCCGGATTACGTCTCCAAGGGGGTGCTGATACACCACAAAGTCTCGGCCATCTTGAATGAACGTCACGTCGAACGCTCGAAATCAATCCTGGAGTCTTCGCTGTCTGCCCGTGTTTGCAATCTATGGCCAGAGGATCGCTTGACTTTTAACGTCGATCTGAAGTTCGGAGATGATCCGAAACCGGTCGGTTCAAAGCTGTCTCGCAGCACACTGAACGGGCTACTGACTTTGATGGTCAAACACTGGGGGTCAAGCGAACCGGTCAGAGACTTGACTTTTAACGATAGTAAATGGCCTAGACAAGACGAGATGCTGATGATCACCTCGAGGTCCGAGCACGACGGGTTCTTGTTGTCGGCTTTCGGGGCGATCGAAGGCGCGCATACGAGAGATATCGAAAGGTCTCTTGTAGACAGTCCGAAGGAGCTTCGCGATGTCGCTGAAGAGTTCGCCTCCGAATTGGAAAGCTCTGACGAAGATTTCGGCATACCCAAATCGATAATTGTCGTCGACGGGATCGATACGGAGTCCCCGTTGATCCGCGTGGATGGATATCTGACGGCCCAAGGACATGTCCGATAGACGGGAGGGTGGCACCGCGTTTCGCAGTGCCACCCGCTCCCGGCCGATATCGCCGTGTGGTCTAGCCAGCGCGGTGTCGTGCGACCTCATTCAGCGCGGGCCCGAGCTTGTCGCCGATCAAGGCGGTCACATCGGCGTGTGGCTGGTGACGTCGCACATACGATTTCCGTAGTACCCGTGAGGTGTTGCCGAGTTGGTCGGCAACTTTGGTGACGTCGAGTCCGGCGGAGATGCCTTCGGTGCCGAGATGCTTGCGCAAGCTGTGCGGCGATACCCCTTCGGGCAGTTCGAGCGCGGACGCCAGTCGTCGCCAGCGGCTGCTCATACTCTTGAGGTTGCGTATTCCGCCGTCGTCGAGGTCGCGGCCGCCGCCTGCCCGAGCTCCGGATCGCCCGCGGCACCCGCTTCGTCGAGGTCCTCGGCCAACGAGTCCTTCTTCGGCTGCGAGTCCGGCTTCTTCTCCACCGCCGAAACATCCACGTCGGCGTACTTACGCGAGAGCAAACCCTTTAACCCGACGTAGGCGTCCTTGACCACCTGCGTCGCGGTATCGCCCACCCCCGCGACCGCGCCCGCCGCGATCGCCGAAACCACCACTGCCGTAGCCGGATCCATACCCGCGATCCTGCCACCGCAGCCCCGCGCAGCGCAGCTATACGTCGTCCATGCCTTCCTGCGTTCGAAAAACAGTCTTGGTCTCAACGGTCAGCGCATCGTTGGCTGCCAGAATAGCGGTCGATCCTGACGTCATTCGTCGGTGAATCTCGACAGCGGTCACAGCGGTCACAGCGAGCCAGATGCCCTATCGGCGAAAATCGACGTCACGATCGAAGCTGGCATCCGCTGAGGGCGTTTCGAACCGCGCACTACGCGGCGTGACAGTGCGTGGCGCGTTCATGCTGGCTCGGTTCCGAAGCGGGCGAGGTAATGCCAGACCTTCTTGAGCGCCTGCGGGTCATATCGACCCGACTGCGCGGCTCGCCCAATGAGGCGGGCGTCCAATAAACCATCGACAGCCAGCGAGACACCCAACTCGACATCCTGTGCACCTCGATACTCGGAATGCCGCAGCAGGCCGTCGATGCTGAGCCGGAATCCGTTGTGCCACTCGACAGGGCAGGGCAACCGGCGCGCAATGGCTTCAAGTTCGGTGCCCCGGTGACTGGGGTCGAGCACAATCGCCTCCACGTCCCGATCGAGTTGGACCGGACCATGGATATGTGCCTCGACGTAGTTGTCGAGTGCATCCTGGTCATCGGCCTCGGCCAGTTCGATGAGACCCATGCTCGACGCCACACCGAAGTTCGAGGGGTCCAGGTAGCTGTCGGGATAGCAGAACGTCGCGCGGTCTAACACGGCCGCGGTCAGCCGCAGGTGCGCCGAGCCGAACCGTGGTGCAGCGCCGACCGACGAGCGCCGAAAGTTCAACGCGCCGTAAACCGGCCGATCTTCCCTAGGTGCGTGATCGTACGCGCCGCCGAACATCCGGCTCTCCCAGTGCCAGCGGTCGCCACCAGGGTGCGCGGTCAACCCGCCGTTGCTCGTACCGGTGACGAATTGCGAACGGTAGTTCCCGTCATCGACCAGAGCTTCGAGAATCAACCGATCGGTAGCAAGCCAATCCGGATGAAAGTTCACCGTCACCGACACCGACGAATTCAGCAGGGGCCCCGCAGATCTCGAAGCTACGTATGCCACTGCCACCGCCTGCACGGCACCGCCGACCGAATTTTCCCCTCGCATTCCATACAGTCTGCTCAAAGGCGAACCACATGCAACTCGGTAGTTGAGTGCATTCGCCGGCTGGTGCCCCGCCCCTCCGGATCGCGCGGGTCGCGGCATGAGCGTGCGTCTTGAGCCGCGTCGCGTGCAGCCCTGAATCGGGTCGCGCCCAGCTGCGATCACGGGATGTTCTGTGCCTGAGAGGGTTTTATTCGCTCCCGGGAAGTCGTGGTTCCGCGTCGGGTGAAAGCCGTTCGATGCCGGGAGCGTCGATCGGCCCCGGGCGAGTTTCGACCAAACAGCCGATGGCTCGTTGCCACGCGTCCTCGGGTGAAAACGGTTCGCTGCCGGGAGGATAGATCGGCTCCGGGCGAGTTCCGAACAAGTAGTCTCGGAAGGCTCGCAGGTACTTGTCCAGGTCACGTTGATCGGCGAACCTGGTTTCGGTCGGGTCGAACCACTCGTCCGGTGTCGGCCGCCACCAGATCATGAAGTCGAGGGCCTCGCGCACCAAGGCCCCGTAGGTCGGATCCGCAGCGCAGGCCCGGCGCAGCGGCGGGGCGGAATGCCGCATTCCATGACCGCGCTCGGCGCGGTGCATGCCCATCAGCGGCCACAGCAGGCCATCGATATGCGGGATTTCGTCCCACCATGTGGTTTTCGTGCGCGGATTCGCGTTAGCCCGCACGCGGCGGTGTGCTGCGGTGACAGGTGCCGGGTAGTCGCAGGGTGCTCCCCGTCGGTCGATGTCGTGGGTCGGCCCGATTCCGAGGTTCACGGGTGGATACCAGACGCCGCGCCACACTGAAACGCCGAAATGGCTGGGATTCACCGGTAGTGGCTCGGCCAGCGAGACGTCGACGGTGATTCGGTGCACGGGTGGCAACAGTCCATCGGGGAACAGATCGGCGACCATCGACAAGCAATCCCGCACGTCGAAGCCGGTCACACCGACACCCTGCCAAAACCGGGCGTCGGTGCACTCGTGCGGGTCGAATTCGATCCAAAACCGCCGCGCCGTGGTCATCTGCGATTTCCTCCCACCGGCACTGATGTCGAACGTCGACCCGATGATCCCAGAGCCGATCAGCGTCCACCACTCGATAATCGGCAATAGAGTGCGTTCGCCGAAAAGGCTTCAGACATGCTCGTCCATGACGTCAGAATTCAGCGATACCAACAGATCTCAGCCGCGCCGGCGCTACCGACCCACCAGCCGCAGCTGCGCGCGTTGCGCGGCTGCGAGCCTCTCGGCGGGTGTGGCCCAGTCGAGCACCTGCCAGGGCCGATGGTTAAGTTTTCCGGCGATCTCGTCGAGGTCGTGCTGAGTAAACGCAAACAGGTCAGCGTTCTTGTGCAGGTACTGACGTAAGAGACGGTTCGTGTTCTCGTTGGTGCCGCACTGCCACAGATGATGAGGATCGCAGAAGTACACCGGCATCGCCAACTCCTCGGTGATCACGGTGTGAGCGGCCATTTCTCTACCTCGGTCCCAGGTCAGCGACCTGCACATGGACCCAGGTAGCCTGCCCATGCACTCGACCAGCGCCTTGGCGACCACATCGGCTTTGTACCCGTCGGGCAGTGCAACAACCAGTGGGTAACGCGTGGCGCGATCTACCGGCGTCGCCCCCGCCGAGGGACGTATCCCGAACACCAAATCCCCCTCCCAATGCCCAGCCGACTCGCGCGTATCCGCTTCGACGGGACGGTCATGAATGGAAACCATGTTCCGGATCCGGCCGCGCCCTTGCGAGCCGGCTTTGCGGCGTGGCCGCCGAAACGGGCGGTCGCTACGCAGTCGATGGAACATGTTGCGGTCGAACACGTTCCGTGACGGCGTATACAAGTCGCGGTAGATCGTTTCGTGTGAGACCTGCGGCACCGCATCGCCGTGATGACAGTGTCGCAGCCACCCCGCGATCTGCTGCGGCGACCAATCCTGGGCCAGCTTCGCGGCGACCATCTCCCGCAGCACCGGATTGGTGGCGAGCTTGCTAGGTTTCGGTCGCAACGCGCGTTCGTAGGCGGCCGCATCGGCGACCGCGGCCCGGTATACCTCTCGACCGCCGTTGCGGGTGATCTCCCGCGACACCGTCGATGATGCCCTCCCGATCTGATCGGCGATCCTTCGGGCCGAGCGGCCTGCGGCGATACCACGTGAGATCTCCTCACGCTCGCCAAGAGACAGATGACCCGCACGCCGACACCGAGACGCCGGGCGGATCCCGCCACTCACACGCAGAAACCGTGAGATACGCGGATGGTTGCTACCTACTACACCGGCGATCACCCCGAGCGATTCCCCACCGCGCCAACCGTCCCAAATCCGCTCTCGCTGTTCAACACTGAACCCGCTACCCACCACACGCACCATCGCCTCCACAACCGGACATCATTCACCAGCGGTGATGCATTGACCGGTTGAGACCAAGAACGTTTGTCGAACACCCCGCCGTGGCGCGAGCGCGGGAGGGTGTGACTCGGAGCGATAGGTGGCGGCGTTTTCGCAGTGTCAGGTGGCGGCCGTGGTCCTTCCCCAAGGCACCTGTTCCATCCAGTAGAGGCGGAGCAGATGCCTTGGGTCCAGCTTGGCTGGCATAACTAGAAGTTCAGGCCTTCTGCCGGACGTGGAAGGAGCGCTCGAATGAAGACGGACAGGCGCTTGCGACCAGCATCACCGCTGAACTGCGATGCGGCGCCCGACGCGCCCGAGAGCCAGAATTCGGCACCGGTTACGGGCTGCGGTCCCTTGTCGGTCATGATCTCACCCGAAAGATTCGGGAGGTCTTTCATAACCTCGGCGTAGGCACTGGAGTCAGCGAGCGATTTCCCTTGGGCGCGAACGACTTCAATGACCTGCGGGAGCACGCGGTGCAGCGCGACCGTACCCTGGCCCTTTTGGATCGCGTAGTCCTTGGGGTTGTTGGCAGGGTCGAACGGGACAGGGAGTACGTCGGCGACGCCGGCCCAGTACGCGTTCAGAAGTTGGGCGATTTTGGCGGGCTCGGCCTTGGCCATCAATGGCATGTCGAGCAACGGGCGCAGTGACCGAACGAAGGCCGCCTGGGGAATGGTCAGCTGATCGCTGCGCTTACCCTTCTGGTTCGGAGCCTGAATACGGCCCGCCCATACGCCGCCCAGAGCTTCCAGTTCTTCCACCACCGTCTGTCCGCGAGTGATCCAGTCACGCCCCTCGAGTTCGAGGCGTTCGGCCAGATCCGGATCCTGGTCGGCCATCGACTTGAGCAACGACCATGCGAGGTCGGTACGCACCGACTTCGCGTTCGTATTGACCTCGTAGAACTCGGTCATCTCGTCGATCTCGGAAAGTCCCAGGTTGATCGACAGTGGGACTGCGAAGTCCTCGAAACCTTGGTAGTCGGTGAGCACAACCGCGAGCCCGTCAGCGCGGTGCTGGCCGTCGTAGACCCAGATGGGCAGGTCGTCGGGAATTTCGATGTAGCCGACCCCGATCCAGTCTCCGTCATTGCTCCGGGCTTCCTCGAAGCCCTCGTGGTCGTCTTCGATGACGATCGACAGTTTGGAGAAGTCTTCCTCCCGAATGTTGACGAGTAGCGGGTTGGGCATCCAGCCGCCTTTTTCGCCGTAGTACTTCGCAGCGCTGTTGACGCGGGCGGTCTGCGCTGTTCGTTGGTAGCCCTTCTTTGTGGAGGGGTTGTAGACATCCACTTTCTTGTGGCGGCCGAGATCTTCTGCTCGGATCGCCGTGAGCAGCATCGGTCGGCCGCGTTGGACGGTGACGGTCCCCTTCAGTCGAATGGTGCGACTAGTCGACAGTCTCTCAAGTGTTCCCATATCAGCTCCTGGTATAGCGAGCTGCATGTCAGCTCGATGATTGAGGTTAGCACACTTAGAATCGAGCTGCGTATCAGCTCGATGATGTCGAGCTGATCCATAGCTCGATCTATAAGGTCGGGATGAAAGCTCGGCATCTCGATGTCTCACGAACGATCGTTCGCGAGACACTTTGTCGCGCAAGATGTTCCGCAGGCCGATTGCGTAAAGGTTGCGTGTACACGGAGATGTCAACCGTCGGGGGTTCGTAAGACACTCCGCGCCTGCCGAAGCCACCCATGCCCTGCACTCGTTCGGGAGCTCTACTGCTGACAGATTGGTCTGTGACATCACCAGGTGTCACGTCGCGCGAACCGAGACCATGGGGACTACTTGCGGGTCTGGGCGCACAGGTGCCATCAACCAGACCATTTAATCGCCGCTGTCGCGGGCACCAACGGGAGGGAAACGGTCGCGCAGCGATCTGGGTTTCAATATGCGCAGGTCAGAGAGTCAATATTCCCTGACAATGCTGGTTGAGGTCGAACAAATGGCAAGCTGTCGACGTCTGGGAGCATGTACTCGCGAAAGCCCAGCTACTCCTACAGAATCCGCCCTGAACTGGGCTTTTAGGGTATTGGCAGGAGAATCTTCCAGATTCGGCGAGTGAGTCTCGTGAGTTACCCACGTGTGCTCGCTAAACGTATAAGCCCTGGTCGGGAGCCGACTGTACCGCGTCATTGGGGCGATCGCTTTCTACGATTTCTACGATTTTCCCAGGATCCTCAACCCGAGTGCCACTGCCAAATCGGCCCCGATGGGTCCCACAGCCAACCACGCTAGAGCAGGCATGGAGCGCACGCGTCAGAACCACTACTCGACCTCGGCGTGACACATCTGGAGCGATCAGATCCCTTCGAACTCACGACAACGACGGGGCAATCAGCGGCCGAGCTCACTTGACCGGATGCCGCCTCCGCTTTATGCTCGTAGTCAATACGGAGGCGGCATCCGTTTTGATACGGCCGCATGATCATCGGAGCAGGAGGGCGCATGAACGCCAGTGAACAGCGGGAGCGCAAGCCCCGCCCGGACGTCCAGCGCAACCGCGCTGCCCTACTGGAGACCGCGCAGCGTCACTTCCTGCGACACGGAGTCGGCACCTCGCTCGAGGCGGTCGCCAAGGAGGCGGGGGTCGGGCCCGGCACCCTGTACCGGCACTTCCCCACCCGGGAGGCGCTGCTGGCGGCCGTGCTGCAGACACGCTCCGAGAAGCTGGTGGCCCGCCGGGCGGACATCGAGCAGATCGGCGATGCCGGTGAAGCTTTGGAGCAGTGGCTGCGGGCGATGGAGGAGTACTTCAGTGCCTTCAGCGGGCTCCCGGACCCGCTCATGGCCGCGGCTAGGGCGCAGGATCCGGACAACCCGCTCACGATTCCCTGCGACATCTTCATCACCGCCACCGACAAGTACGTGGAGGTCGCGCAGAACGCGGGGCACGTGCGCGCGTCGGTTCGGGGGTATGACCTGTTCCTCGCCGCCTGTTCCATTGCCTGGATCAAGGGCAACGGCGCCGACGACGAGTCGCTGGACCGGCTCCGCACGCTCCTCGCGAGCGGCTACCGCGCGCGGGACGAGAAGGCGTAAATCACCGCGCCCCGGCTCGCTCGGTTCTGATCCGACAGAGCCTGGTACCGCGGTTTCATCTAGGAGGATTCAATGAGTTATTCGCCAACAGTCCTGCCCGCTGACGCTCGCCGCATTGTGGCGCAGGGTGATCTCGGCTACCTCGAGGCCGCCCGGTGGCACCGCGGGGCGCTGTGGTTCTCGGACATGACCCGCTGCAAGATCAGTCGCCTTTCCCCCGGCGAGCTGCCCGAGGATATCGCCGATGTGCCCGGGCGCCCATCGGGTCTCGGTTTCGATCCCGATGGGGCACCGATGGTTGTTTCCATCGACGATGACCGGCTGCTGCGCGTGGGAAGCAGCGGGTTGGAGGAACTCGCCGACCTCGCGTCGGTCGCGTTCAATCCCAACGACATGGCCGTGGACCGAGAGGGCCGTGCGTATATCGGTCCGCAGGGCTACGTTTTCGGAACCGATCCCATCGGCGTGGGTTTGATCATCCGCCATCCCGATGGCCGGATCGAGACGGGCGGCAAGGACCTCATATTCCCCAACGGCATCGCCATCTCAGGCGACGGGCGCACCCTGGTCGTCGCGGAATCGTTCCGGGCGCCACGGACCAGGCTCACCGCGTTCACCGTGATGGACGACGGTGCGCTGACAGACCAGCGCGTGTTCGCCGAATTCGGGTCACCGGATACCGATGCCATCGATGGCATCGCAATCGACAGTGAGGGTGCGGTATGGGCGGCCTTCCCGTGGATCGGTGAATTCCGGCGTGTCCGCGAAGGAGGCGAGGTCACCGACGTCATCCGAATCGACCCGGACACCGCGACATACCCCGACGGCGGCACTTTCGCGGTGGATGCCGTACTCGGCGGACCGGAGATGAAGACCCTCTACCTGCTCATCTCGGATACGAGCCCCGAGCGCCTCGTCAATGGCTTCGATGCCACGGGTCGGATCGAGGCCATCGAGGTCGAAGTGGCGGGAATCCGGGACTGACGGCAGTTCCGGTGCCGGCGCAAGCGTCTCCGCGACAACGTCCCAGAGCGCTACGTGCCCTCCCTGCGACAGCCATCCTGGAGAACGTCGTGGAGATGAATCCCGCCTCCCACCGCTGACCTGCCCGCCGCCCTCGTGCGCGAAATGACATGGGGCGGCCTCGGCGGCGCGTTCTTACACGACAATCCACGAACACCAAAAAGCGAACGCGAACAGCGCGCAGTCCCGCTCTACGCCAGAGTCTTGCCGTGCCGCTGCCCGCGAGCATCCGCAAGCCTGTCGGCTCCCACAAAGGCGTCCTGCACCCGGCCGCTGTTGCGGCTGCGCGCCATGGAAAGGAACCACCTTGACCCGCACGGCATCCCCCTTCACCGGCCTGGCGCACTCCCGGCGCTCCCCCCGCAAATTCGTGGCAGCCCCCCTGCCCCCTGCGGACATCCGTGGCGTGCTGGAAGACGCGCAGACGGCCCCCTCGAACAGCAACACCCAGCCGTGGGCAGTGCACATCGTCTCGGGTGTGGAACGGGACGCGCTGGCCAGGGAACTGCTCCAGGCCGATGAGGATGGACGCATCTCCCCGGATTTCACCGCCGACTACGGCGAGGGCATCTACTTCGAGCGGGCGCAGGCCCTTGCCGCGAGCTACTACGGAAGCCTGGGAATCGAGCGCTCAGACCGAGAAGGCAGGAAGGCGGCGGTCCGCGAAAACCTGGAGTTCTTCGGGGCTCCCCATGTCGCGCTCCTGTTCATGCCCGCTTTAGGCGACGGGGTGCGGACGGCCGGTGATATCGGCATGTACGCGCAGAACTTCCTGCTCTCGCTGGCGTCCAGGGGGTTCGCCGGCATTCCGCAGACCATGCTCGGGCTCTATGCCCGCACCGTCCGCGCGGTCCTGGATGTCCCCGAGGATCTCAAGTTGCTGTTCGGCATCTCCTTCGGTACGGCTGACCCGGCGGCGCCGGTGAACGCGTTCGGCAGGACACGCATCCCGCTCCAGCAGAGCGTGGTCCTGCACAGCACTCCCGGCGTCCTCGACGGTCAGTAGTCCGTCCGCCCGCCCGCAGCTGCCACCCGGAGGCGTGAGTCCCGGCCGCCACTCCGCCGACTGGACCAGGAGCCCCCGCCCACGCCTCCGGTCCGCCTTCGCCCGTCGCCCTCCTCGCGCTCGCCAGATCCCGCCCTTGACAATACGGAGGATGCCTCCGTATTTTGGAGAAGTAATCGGAGGTTGCCTCCGTTTTTCTCACCTCGTTAGGAGGAACGACCATGACAAGCCGACAGATGGTTCTGGGCATGCAGTTCAGCGGCGGTTACGGGGCCGAGCCCGGGGCCTGGCGGCTGCCGGGTGCGAACCTGAACAGCTACACCGACATGGACCAGTTCGTGCGGTACGCACAGACCGCCGAGCGCGGCAAGGTCCAGCTGCTGTTCATCGCCGACACCCCGGTCCTGGACATGGACCTCACCCACCACGCCCCGCGCCAGGCGATCGAGCCGCTGCTGCTGCTGACCGTCCTCGCACGCGAGACCGAGCGGATCGGCCTGGTCACCACCGCCTCCACCACTTTCACCGAGCCTTATAACCTCGCCCGCCAGTTCAAGGCCTTGGACGTGATCAGCCACGGCCGAGCCGGCTGGAACGCGGTGACCACCTCCACCCCCGCCGCCGCGGCGAACTTCGGCAGCAAGATCCCGCCGCGCGCGGAGAAATACGAGCGCGCCCACGAGGTCATCCAGATCGTGCAAGCGCTGTGGGGCAGCTGGGAAAAGGACGCCTTGCTGCTCGACGTCGAGAACAAGCGGTACGCCGACATGGACAAGATCCGGCCGGTCGGCCTGCAGGGCCGCCACGTCGCCTCCCGCGGCCCACTGCCCATCCCCCCGTCCGAGCAGGGTCAGCCGGTCATCTTCCAGGCAGGCGGCGGCGAATACGGCCTCGAGATCGCGGGCCGTTACGCCAGCGGGGTCTACGCCAACCCATACACCATCGAGGACGCTCGGGCACAACGCCAGGCCCTGAGGGACGCCGCCGAGCGCGCCGGTCGCGACCCCGACGAGGTCAAGATGCTCGCCGGCTTCATGCCGACCATCGCCTCCTCCCGCGAGGCCGCTCTGGAGCGGCGCCGCTTCCTCGACGAGGTCGTTGATTTGGGCCAGCGCGTCCGCTACCTCGGCACCATGATCGGCCTCCCGCTCGACCCCGACCAGCTCGACGAGCCGCTGACCACGCAGCAGTTGGCCGATGCCGTACCCAGCCGGCACGACCCCCGCTCCGCCCGTGCGGAGCAAGTGGCCAGGGAAGGCTGGAGTCTGCGCGACGTGCTCGCCCACGGTGTGATCGACTACCACCCGGTGATCGCCGGCACCGCCACCGACGTGGCCGACCACATGCAGGAATGGTTCGAGGCGGAGGCCTGCGACGGGTTCTCGATCGCCCTCGACGGCTTCCACGACGGCTTCGACGCCTTTATAGACCAGGTCGTCCCGATCCTGCAAGAACGCGGCCTGTTCCACGAGGACTACGAAGGCCCCACCCTGCGCGAGAACCTCGGCGCCCCTGAGCAGTACGGCCTCGACCCGCGCGTCTCCGAACAGACCCGGCCGTGACCACCACGACGCCCGCCATCACCGCGGCGTCCGGCACCGTCCGACACCGCGAATCCGCAGGCGTTCCGCGCCGCCAGCCGTCTCCTACGGCCCACCCCGACCATGATTCTCGCTCGACGACGACCTGGCCAACCTCGCCGCCGGCAACGGCAAAGCGCACAGCGATCGGCCATTCGCGCCACCCCCGGAGCACCCTCGCATGAACAAAGCCCTCCTGGCCACCGACCGTGGCACTTTCCTTGACGACGAGCCGCCCGAGAGTGAGGTCGCGGTGTCGGCGTCAGCCATAGTGGCCCCTGCGGCCGCCAGAACTCCCGCAGGGCGCGGGCTCGTCCCTGTCCTCGCATTCAGCGGCATCGTCGTCGCCGTCATGCAGACCTTGCTCGTCCCCGTCATCGCCGATCTCCCGCGACTGCTGGACACCACACCGTCCAACGCCGCCTGGGTGATCACCGCGACGCTGCTGTCCAGCGCGGCCGCCACTCCGGTCTTGGGGCGGCTCGGCGACCTCTACGGCAAGCGCCGCCTTGTCCTCGTCAGCCTCGGGCTGATGGTGCTGGGCTCGCTGATCTCCGGGTTCACCTCCGACCTCATGCCCATGATCGTGGGCCGCGCCGTTCAGGGCTTCGCGTTGGGCGTCATCCCGCTCGGCATCGGCATCATTCGGGATGAGTTGCCGCGCGAGCGGCACGGATCGGCCATGGCGCTGATGAGCAGCTCTATCGGTGTCGGCGGCGCGATGGCTATACCGCTGGCCGCGCTCATCGCCCAAAACCTCGACTGGCACTGGCTGTTCTTCGGCGCCGCCGCCCTCGGCGCGGTGGCCATGGCCGCGATCATCGCCGTCGTCCCCGAGAGCGGCCAGCGCACCCCCGGCCGCTTCGACGTGATCGGCGCGCTCGGGCTCACGCTCGGGCTCGTCGTCCTGCTGCTGCCTGTCTCCAAGGGCGCCGACTGGGGCTGGGCAAGCGCCACCACGCTGGGACTTTTCGCCGCCACCGTCGTGACCTTCCTACTGTGGGGCCTTTTCGAACTGCGCGTCAAGGACCCGCTGTTGAACCTGCGCACTGCCTCGCGCCGCCAGGTCCTTCTGACCAACCTAGCCGCGATCACCACCGGCCTCGCGTTCTACGCGGTGACACTCATCTTGCCGCAGCTGCTGCAGCTGCCCGAATCCACCGGGTACGGGCTGGGAATGTCCATGATCGCCACCGGTGTCTGCGCGTCGTCCATGGGCCTCGCGATGATGATTGCCTCCCCGCTTGCCGCCCGGCTGTCAGCAGCGCGCGGGCCGAAGGTCACGCTGATGACAGGGCTCGTGCTGCTCGCCGTCGCCTATCTGGCGGGGACAGTGCTGCTGGGCGCCGTGTGGCAGATCGTGCTCGTCGCCATCCTCGCGGGCAGCGGCGTAGGCGTCGCCTACTCGGCGATGCCCGCGCTCATCCTCGGCGCCGTCGACCAGGCCGAATCGGGCGCCGCCAACGGGCTGAACGCCCTGATGCGGGCCATCGGCACAGCACTGTCCAGCGCCGTCGTGGGTGTCGTTCTCGCGAGCACAGCTCAGCACGTGGGAAGCGCAGAGGTGCCCACGCTCGAGGGCTTCCGCATCTCGTTCCTGATCGCGGCGGGGGCGGCGCTGCTCGGCCTCGGCCTCGCGGCGTTCCTACCGGGGCATACGCGAAGGTGACACTGGGGCCGCGCCCGAGCTCGGGCCGCTTCCGTGTCCGGGCACAGGATGCGGAGGCGCAGCCGTTCCCACGGAATCGCGGCCCGGCGGTGCCCGACCTCGCGAGCGATGAGCACGCGCAGTCGCCCGTCGATGCCGTATTCAAGTCCACCTGGTGTTCGTGTGCACGACCGAAATCAGCTGCTATGCGGATGGTTCGACCAATGTGCCCATGGCTTGGTCGAGGAGTTCGGACAACGGTATGGCCCCGCCGACTGCGGTCCAGGCATCGGTTGCGGCGTCCAGGCAGGAAATCGCCGATGCTACGAGGGCCTGTGCGCGAACGTCGCTCACGGATTCCGGGTCACCGCCTAGCCGGCGGGTGATCTCTGGCACCAGCAGACTGTGCCAGCCCTGCGTCTTCTCCCACTGACGGGTCATCACGGCGCAGGCATCGCCGTGCAACTGCATCAGATTCAGGAACGGCTGGGACTCGTCCACCTTCGGCTCGGTGATCACGTCGAAGGAACGGCGTAGTGCCGCCCAAGACCGCTCGTCGGCGGGGCGAGCGGCGAGCGCAGCGGCGATCTTGGGACCGAACTCACTCATCTTGCCCAGGATGACCTCTTCCTTGGTGCCGAAATATCGGAAGAAGGTGGTCCGCGACAACCCTGCCTCGGCCGCGATCTGCTCGACGGTTGTCTTGTCGAAACCCTGTTCGGAGAACAGCCGGAACGCGACCTCGCTGACCTCATCGCGCATGGCAGCTCGGGTCCGCTCCCGCAGCGTGGAGCGCGCGTTCCTGGAGTTCTCGGCCATCCGATGAGTGTAATACAACATACCGAAGTGGTACTCCATCCCATATCGGTATATCGTCTCTTTTGTTGTCTTAGTTCCCTACCGAGGAGTACTTCCCATGAGCAAGATCTGGTTCATCACCGGTTCCTCGCGCGGCCTGGGCCGCCACTTCACCGAGGCTGCGCTCTCGCGAGGCGACAAGGTCGCGGCGACGGCCCGCAACACCGACGCACTCGCCGACCTGGTCGCCGCCCACGGCGACGCGATCCTGCCGCTGCCCCTGGACGTCACGGACAAAACCGCGGTGACCGATGCCGTCCAGCTTGCCCATGAGCACTTCGGACATCTGGACGTCGTCGTCAACAACGCCGGTTACGGACTGTTCGGCATGGTCGAAGAGCTGACCGAGGACGACGTTCGCGCCCAGTTCGAGACGAACGTCTTCGGCACCCTGTGGGTCGTCCAGGCGGCACTGCCCTACCTGCGCGCTCAGGGCAGCGGCCACATCATCAACGTGACCAGCCTGATCGCCCTCGCCGCCTTCCCCACTACGGGCGGCTACACCGCTTCCAAGGCAGCGGTCGAGGGGCTCTCGGACTCCCTGGCCCAGGAAGTCGCCGGCTTCGGCATCAAGGTCACAGTCGTCGAACCCGGGCCCTTCGGCACCGAGTTCAACGCGTCCTCCGCCCAATCCGCGCCACTGGCCGCCTACGACAGCTACCGGGAGACGGTCCACGCCAGCTTCGCCGACGTCCCGAATCCCGACCCGGCGGGCGTCGGCCCCGCGCTGCTGAAGGTTGTCGACGCCGAAACCCCGCCGTCCCGGATCTTCTTCGGCACCTTCCCCCTCCAGATCGTCCCCCAGCTCTACACCGACCGGATCAAGGGGTGGCAGGAGTGGGCCGAGCTGTCCGCCGAGGCCGAGTCCGGCCAGCGGTAACCATCCAGCCCAGTGGTCACCGGATCGGCCAATGCCGCTGCCCACTGCGGCGAGGTTGTCAGGCCTTGCGGCACTCGCACTACGACGACGCCAGATACGCGATGACCTCGGGATCTTCCTTGTCCCGTAGCCACTCATAGTCGTCGACGAACATGTCACCGTGGTGGACCCGCTCGAAGGGCGCCCTCTTCGCGATCGGCGCCGACAAGTCCCGCTGGGCTTGTGCTGGGCACCGCAAATGCCCTCGCGGACCTTGCGCCACACGCCCGCCCGCTCGGGTCTCGGATGACGTCATCCAGCCGAACATCGGTGACCTTGACGACTCGGTTAGCGTGACCCACTTTTCCATAGGTGCCGCCGCTCTGGACCACTAGATGACGATTCATCACGGCCACCGCATCGGCTGCGCAGGGCTCGGTAAACAGGGAGCGGAGGCGACATCGCGGGTGGACAGTGCCCAGCAGGTTCCTGATGACCGCGCCGTACTTGTCATCAATCCTGCCATTTAATGGCTGACGTCGACCAACGGCGTTCGACTACGCCAACGCTAGCAGCCGATGTCACACGCTGAACTTGGCAGGGTCCGGCATATCCGCAGATTAATGGCCTAACACTGCCAACAGATCCAACGCTGTCCGCTCTTGACAACGAAACTAACTAGAAGATAGGCGCAGGTGAGTACATGGAGTTACCCATGTTCTTGCTGGATCAGTGGGCTCTTGAAAGAAAGTCCCCGCCGTTTGTACGGCGGGGACTTTTTGTTTTTCAGACGTTGTCTGGGCGGCGGCGTTCTGTGCGGGTGGAGTCGGCGCGGTCGCGGTAGCGCACGTTCGGTTGGGGGTGGGGTGGTGCTTCGCCGCGGCGGCGTGGGACTCGGGACGGTTCGGGTTCGCGCGGCGGGGCGGCGGGGCGGGCGGCGCGGGGTTCGGCCCGGGCGGCGCGGGGCTCGCGAGGTTCGCGGGGCCTGGCGGCGGCGGGGGCGCGTTTGGGTTCGGTGGGCCTAGCCGGGCGGCGAGCCGGGCTCGCCATGTCGACCTCGGTGTCGGGCTCGTCCAGGACCGCGGTGCCGCGGCGCGGTCGCTTGCGGGCGGCAGTGGCCAGGTCGGGGCTCGGTTCGGGACGGCGGCGCTTGACCGGCTTGCGTTCGGTCTTGCGCTCCGGGGCGGGGCGAGCGGTCTGGGGCGCGCGCTTGGCGATCGCGATCCTGGCGCCGCCGATCGCCAGTACCAGCACGGTCGCCAGCGCCATCGTCGGGAAGCGCTCCACCAGCGGGATGATCAGGTTCATCAGAACGTCTTTGATCGAGGTGGTGGCACGCCCACCCAGCATCTGGCAGGCCAGCGGCACCGCGACGAACAGCAGCAGCGGCGGCATCACCATGGTGGAGAACAGACCGCGGAAGCGCACCGCGCAGACGGCGAGCACGCAGCCGAATACATACAGCGCCGAGAACGTGCCCGTCGGATACGTCTCTCCGCCGAGACCGTCGATCAAGAACCCGAGACCCGTCGCACCCGCGGCGAGCAGAATCGCGGCCCAGGCGGGGATGCCGGGTACCGAGGGCACGATCGAACGTTGCGGCGCGGGCACCCGGGGTCGCGCACGTTGGGAAGCAGCCACACTATGACACTAACTGCACATCGCCCCCGTAGGCGCCACGGCACGAGGATCTCAGATGCGATCCTCGGCGTCGGCGAATGCGACGACCCGTGGTCGGGTCTCGGTGAGCCGGATTGCCGGGAGCTCCTGATCGGCGATGCCGAGATCGTGCATCCGGCGCGCGGTGACCATCACCCGCGACTCCACCGAGCCTACTGTCGCGTTGAAAGCCGCTACGGCCTTACCGAGATTCACGCCCAGATTGTCCAGATGTTCGGCGACTTTACCCAGCCGGGTGTAGAGCTCCTTACCCAGTTGCTGCACCGTTGCCATATCGCGCGAGAGCGCTTCCTGCCGCCAACTGAACGCCACCGTTCGTAGCAGCGCGATCAATGTAGTGGGGGTTGCCAGAATCACGTTCCGGCCGAACGCGTACTCCAGAAGGTCGGCATCGGTGGTGAGCGCGGCGTCGAGGAACGGGTCGCCGGGCACGAACAACACGACGAACTCCGGTGCCGGATCGAAGGCCGCCCAGTACGCCTTGTCGGCCAGCTGGTCGACGTGGGCGCGCAGGTGCTTGGCGTGGCGGGCCAGTAATTGCGTGCGTTGGCTGGGATCGTCGGTGGTCGCCGCGTCCAGATAGGCCGAGAACGGCACCTTCGCGTCGACGACGATGTGTCTGCCGCCGGCCAGCCGCACCACCATGTCGGGGCGCACCACGCCGCGATCGTCGCCGCCGGGCCGACTGACCTGGGTGTCGAAATCGCAGTGCCGGGTCATCCCGGCCAGTTCGACGACCCGTTCCAGCTGGATCTCGCCCCACCGGCCGCGCACCTGCGGCGCGCGCAGCGCCGCGACGAGCTGGCCGGTTTGATCGGAGAGTCGATGCGAGGTGCGTTGCATGCCCGCGACCTGCTCGCGCAATCCCGAATACGCGTCGATCCGATGGTGCTCGACCTGTCGGATCTGCTGCTCCAATGCCCCGACCGCGTCGCGCAGCGGATCGACCATCGCGCCGATCGCGGCCGAATGCCTGCGCGCCGCATCCTCATTGGCCGAGTGCAGCGACTGCTGCAGCAACCGTTGATTGTCCCCGGCCGCGGCGAGCCGGGCCTCCGCGGTGGCGGCGCGCTGCCCACCACGGGCGGAATGCCCCAACCAGCCGAGACCGAAGCCTGCGGCGAAGACGAAGACGAGCGCGACGAGCATCGAAGCGGTCATGTCGGCGATACTGCCCGAGGCCACCGACAAAGTCGCAATTCCCCGGCAAACCGGGGTCGGTCGTGGCGAACTCGCCAGGCCGTCACGGCGGCGGGTGCGCCGCGCTGTGCGGCACGCCGGTGAATTACACGCGTGTGGTGCGTCGATTGAATTCTGTCGGGGGTGTGCCCTACGGTTCGCGACATGCGGATCCTGCACACCTCCGACTGGCACATCGGGCGCACCTTTCACGGTGTCGACCTGCTGGCCGATCAGGCGCGGGTGCTGACTGCCGTCGCGGAGCTGGTCGCGGCCGAATCGGTCGACGTGGTGGTGGTGCCCGGCGATATCTACGACCGCTCCATCCCCAATGCCGACGCCATCGGGGTCTGCAATCGCGGGTTCGAGGCGATCCGAGCAGCGGGCGCGACGATCGTCGCCACCTCGGGCAATCACGATTCGCCCGCCCGACTCGGCGCGGGGGCCAGCTTCGCGGCGGCCGGTGGCCTACATCTGTGCACGCGGGTCGCGGATGCGGATCGGCCGATCGTGCTCTCCGATGACGACGGTGACGTTGCGTTCTACGGCATCCCGTATCTGGAACCGGAGATCACCCGCGCCGAACTCGGTGTTCCGCAGGCGCATTCACACGCGGAGATCCTCGATGCCGCGATGGAGCGGATTCGCGCCGATATCGCCGCCAGGTCCGGCACTCGCACGGTGGTGCTGGCACACGCCTTCGTGGTCGGCGGGGAAGCGACGGGATCGGAACGGTCCATCTCGGTGGGCGGTGTGGAGACGGTCTCGATGTCGGCCTTCGCCGGCATCGACTATGTGGCGCTGGGACACCTGCATTCGCCGCAGACGCTGTCGGAGTCGGTGCGCTACAGCGGATCTCCGCTGCCGTATTCGTTCGGTGAGAGTTCGCACCGCAAGGCGGTGTGGATCATCGACCTCGACGCCGACGGGCTCGCCGCGGTGCGTCGCCACGATCTGCCGCTGGTACGCGGGCTCAGCAGGCTCACCGGCACCCTCGAATCCCTGCTCGCCGATACCGAATACGCCGCGGCCGAGGACCATTACGTGTCGGCCACGCTCACCGACACCACCCGCCCGGTGGACCCGATGCGTAAACTGCGCGGGCGATTCCCGCACGCGGTGCACGTGGAATGGGCGCGCCCGGAAGGTAATCCAGAGTTGCACTACCGCGAGCGGGTGCACGGTCGTCGCGACGCGGAGGTCGCGGCGAGCTTCCTGACCGACGTGCGTGGCACACCGAGCAAGGGGGAGATGGCATGGGTGGAGCGTGCGCTGGCCGCCGCGGTCAGCGAAAACGACTCGGTCCGTGCCGAATCCGGCCCGTCGCCGGTTGCGTCGGAGCTGACTGCGTGAGCCCACGTGTCGCGTTCACAGTGGCGACTGTCGCCGGTGGTGGCATCGCGTGAGGCTGCACCGGCTCGAACTCACCGCGTTCGGCCCGTTCGCCGAGACCACTGTCGTCGATTTCGACGCGCTCGGCGCCGACGGGCTGTTCCTGCTGCACGGACATACGGGCGCGGGTAAGACGACGATCCTCGACGCCATCGCCTTCGCCCTCTACGGCAAGGTGCCCGGTGCGCGCGGTGAGAGCAAACGCCTGCACTCCGATCACGCCGATCCGCAGACGCCGCCGAGCGTCGTGCTGGAAGCCACGCTCGGCGGCCGCCTCCTTCGCCTGACCCGCTCACCCGAATTCGAGCGCCCGAAGAAGACCGGCACCGGAACCCGGCTCCTGCAACCCCAAGCCACCCTCACCTGGCTCGACGGCAGCGGCGAGAACCTCTCGCGTATCACCGATATCGGCGACGAGGTCCTGCGCCTGCTCGGTATGAGCGCCGACCAGTTCTTCCAAGTGGTGCTGCTCCCACAGGGCGACTTCGCCAAATTCTTGCGCGCCGAGAACGAGGACCGGGAGAAACTGCTCGAAAAGCTCTTCGACACCCAACGTTTCGGGACGGCCGAACAGTGGCTGTCCGATCGCCGCCGCGCCGCCGCGGGCGACCTGGATTCCCGCAAACAGGGCATCGACCGCCTGATCACCAAGGTCGGTATGGCCGGGGGCTACGGCGGCGCGGAATCGGTCGGCGTACTCGACGCGGTGACCTGGTCCCAGGAGCTACTCGCCACCGCGCGCACCGCACTCGCCGAGGCGACCACGAATGCCGAACTGCGCCAGAAAGAATCGTCGCACGCCCGCGCCGAGGCCGAGGAACAACGTCGCGTCGCCGGGCTGCACGCCCGCATGGCAGCAGCCCGCACCGAACTGGACACCTACACCGCGTCTTCCCCTCGCCGCACCGAGCTCGAACACGAACTGGCCAAGGCCCGCCGCGCCGAGCCCGTCGTGCACGCCATCGACGAGGCTCGCTCCGCGGTCCGCACCCTGCGCCGTGCGGAGACCGCGACCCGTAGCGCCACTGGCGAACTGGCCGACCAACTCCGGGCACCCGCCGCCGCCGACATCGCGGGAGTAGACCGGCTGACCGTGGTGACGGATGAGCCGGTCGATGGACGCGCCGCCACACCGGAGGGTGGGCGGCCCGACTATGGCACGTCAGCGGACCTGCCGTCCGGTGGTCCACTCGGCGCGGGTCATCAGGGACGCGGGCCGGTCCATGGCGGGGATGCGGGCGCCGGTGTCGGTGATGTCCGGGGCGACCTCGATGCCGCCATCAGTCAGTGGAACGCGCTGCTCGGTGTGCTCGGTGAGGTTCGCGCTGATGTGGTGACCGCGCGTCAGCTCACCGCGGATCTCGCCGCGCACGAGGGGGAAGCCGGTCGGCTCACGCAGCGTTCGGGGGAGTTGGCGCAGCGGCGGCTCGAACTGCCGGCGGCGATCGGCTCGGTCCAAGAGCAATTGCGTGAGGCCACCGACGCGGCCGCCGCGTTGCCCGGGCTTCGCAACGAGTTGAGCAAGTGGCAGGACTCGGCAGCGGCCGCTGTCGACATCGCGCGTCGCCGACCAGCTTTGGACACAGCGCGGACCGAACACGATGCCGCCTGGCGCGCTCACCTCGAAGCCAAGGAACGGGTCCTCGATCTGCGGGCCCGCCGCCTCGCGGGCATGGCCGCCGAGCTCGCGGGCGCGCTCACCGACGGTGCGCCGTGCACGGTCTGCGGTTCTGCCGAGCACCCTGAACCGGCACGGCCCACCGACGACGCGGTATCCAAGGAGGCCGAGGACGCCGCGCACACCGCCGAACAGTCCGCCGAGGCCGCGCGGGATCGCATCGCCGATCGGATCAGCGTGATCGAACGCGAGATCGAGGCGCTGACCGCCCGCGGTGGCGACGCGGACCCCGTCACCCTCGCCGACGCGGTCCGCACCGCCACGCACCGCTTCGACGACACCGCCGAAGCCGCCGAGCGCGGCCCCGCCCTGACCAGCCGCCTCGAGGCGCTGCGCACCGAGGAAACCGCCCTCCACGACCGGTCTCGCGAGCTCGACGCCCGCCTCGGCACCATCACCGCCAACATCACCACCACCCGCGCCCGCCTCGACGAACTCACCGCGCGGCTGCGCACCGCCGCGGGCGCCGACAACACCGTCGACGCCCGCACCGCCCGCCTCGAATCGCTCATCACCGCAGCCACCATGCTCCGTACTGCCCGCACCGAGGAAGCCACCGCTCGCGACGCCGTCCGCACCATTGCCGCCCGCGTGGAAAACCTCGCCCGCACAGCCGGTCTCGTGCCGGAAGGCTACGAGGACCGTGGGCTGTCGGAGGCACTCGATTCACCAGTCGCTACCACCAGCCGCACTGCGGGTGACGATGTCGACACCGACGAGGAGGCGACCGGGAGCCCCGCGCGAACGACCCGTGCCGAGCCCGACATGCCCAGCCTGTTCGACCTGTTCGACGAAGGTCCCCCGGAGGAGGAACCCGCCGACGAAGCCTCGGCCGTCGAGCCGGCAGCGCCGCGCGACGACATCGCTCTCCTGACCGCCTACGCCCAGGTCGTCACCGCCGTCGCGCGGACCGCGCGGCAGCAGGCCGCGATCGAAGCCGAACTCACCGCCGCGGACCGGGCACGTGCGCATGCCGAGGCGGTGCTCGCGGAACCGCAGATCCAGGCCGTCGCCGAACAGACCCCGGGCGACTTGAACACCCTCGAGCAGCGCTTCACCGAAGCTCAGAGCGCGCTTACCGCGGCGGTGGCAACCCAGTCGGCGGCCACCGAGCGGGTGGCCCAGCTCGAGCAGCTGGGGACGCAGCTGTGGGGAGAGATCGAGCGGATCGCGCCCAAGCAGCGTGATTTCGACGAACTGGCTGCCCTGGCGGAAGTGGTGGCCGGTCGCGGCGAGAACAACCGGCGAATGTCGTTGCGCTCCTATGTCCTCGCGGCTCGGCTCGAAGAGGTCGCGGTGGCGGGGTCGCTGCGGCTACGCCGAATGTCGGGCGGCCGTTACGAATTCGTCCACTCGGACAAGGCGGGTCCACGGGGCAGACGAGGCGGTCTCGGCCTCGACGTCCGCGACGACTACACCGGCGTCGTCCGCTCCGCGAAAACCCTGTCCGGCGGTGAAACCTTCATGGCCTCACTGGCTTTGGCGCTCGGCCTCGCCGACGTGGTCGCCGCCGAGTCCGGCGGCCTGGTCCTGGACACCCTGTTCATCGACGAAGGCTTCGGCAGTCTCGACGCCGACACCCTCGACGCCGTCATGGGTGTTCTCGACGAACTCCGCGCGAACGGCCGCGTGGTCGGCGTCGTCAGCCACGTGGACGAAATGCGTCAGCGCATCCCCACGCGCCTGCATGTCCTGCGCGGTCGCACGGGTTCGCACCTCGAGGCCACGGTCGCCTAGTCATCCGGACGAGCCCGACGAAGCGATCAGCAGGGCGCGGCCGGGGCTTGCGGCCGCTCCGCAGGCAGCTCCGCTTCCCGGCGAACGATCGGTGTGAATCCGGGAAGACGGCCGTCGACGAGCGGGATCATCAGCTGGACCAGCGGCCCGATCCCGAACGCGTAGACCAGCGTGCCGATCCCCACGCTGCCGCCGAGGAACCAGCCGGTGGTCAGCACCGAGACTTCGATGCCGGTCCGAACAGACCAGACCGGCCAGCCGGTCCGGCCAACCAGTCCAGTCATCAGTCCATCGCGCGGTCCCGGACCCATGCCCGCACCGATATAGAGCACCGTCGCCGCGGCGTTCACCACCACCGCGGCGACCATGGCCACAACCCGCAACCACAGCGCGTCCACGGCCGGAATCAACCACAACCCGACGTCGACCGCGACCGCGATCACCACCACATTGCTGATGGTCCCGAGCCCCGGCCGCTGTCGTAGCGGAATCCAGGCGAGCAGCACAGCGATCCCGGTGAGCGCGGTCACCACCCCGAAACTCAACGGCACATGCGCGGCGACCCCCTGATGGAACACATCCCACGGGTCGAGTCCGAGTCCCGCCCGGATCATCACTGCCATCGATGTCCCGTACAACCACAAACCGACGTAGAGCGCGACCAGGCGACGAGTGAGCATAGGTAATAGAATCCCGCCGACTGGACCTAGAAAAAAGAGCCAATCTGGGATAGCTGGACTGATCTGTCATCGAGATCCGTCGCAGCGCTCCGACACTGTCGCCCACTCATCCCTCGTGCGCGAGCAACCAGGCCTTGGCTTCCAGCCCCCACCGGAAGCCGCCGAGCGCGCCGCCGATCCGCAGCACGCGATGACACGGCACGAACAGCGCGGCGGAGTTGCGCGCGCAGGCATTGGCCGCTGCCCGCGTAGCCGCCGGACGCCCGGAGAGTCCGGCGAACTCGGTGTAGGTCACCGGCTCGCCCGCCGGCACCTTGCGCAGGACTTCCCAGGCGTGGACCAGGAACTCGCCCGACTGTTGACGCACGGGAATCGCGTCGATCGCCGTGAGATCGCCCGCGTGATAGTCGACGACGGCCTGGGTGACCGCGCCGAGTGAATCTCGCTGCCGCAGTTCGGCCGGGCGCAAGGTGGTGTGGATGAGGCCGGTCAGTGTGGCCGCGTCCCCGGTCCAGCCCGAGGCGAGTACGGCGCCGTCGGTGTCGACGACGGTGGTGAACGGGCCGATCGGCGTGGTGACCGTCGCGACATCGGCGCGACGAAGAGCAGTGTCAGTCATGGTGTTTCGCTTCCTGAAGAGAAGGTTCACGGACAAGCGCGCCACGATGTTCGAGCGCGGTCTTCCACAAGTGCATGGACAGATAGGAGCGCCACGGCGCCCAGTGGGTGGTGTCGTCGAGATCGATTCCCGCTCGCTCCGCGCCCTGGCGAACCACCAGGTCGGTGTCGAGCAGGATGTCGGGATCGGCCAGCGACCGCATGGTGACGTAGTCGGCCGTCCACGGCCCGACTCCGTCGAGCGCGAGCAGGTCGTGCCGCAGGTCAGCGGCAGTGCGACCGGAATGCAGGACCAGTTCGCCGTCGGCGATCGCTCGTGCCGCGGCAACGATGGCGTTGACCCTGCGCACGGGCCCGGTCAACACCTCGGCGCCGCGCTCGGCGACCGCTTCGGCCGTCGGAAACAGTCGAGGCACCGGCCCGTCGATCCGCTCGCCGAGCGCATCCACCAGCCGCGCGGTATGTGTCCCCGCCGCCCGCACCGAGATCTGTTGCCCGATCATGGTGCGCAACAACAACTCCGAGCCATCGAGGCACCCCGGCACGCGAACTCCCGGCGTGAACCCGTGCCCCGTGATGGCATCACCCGATTGACTGGAACCGATCCCGAGCGCACCGTCGATCCCCAGCGGATCGGCGTCCAGATCGAGCAGATGCCGCACCCGCGCCACAGTCGGCGCCAGATCGCGCATGTCCCGCAGCGCCAACTCGGCCCGCACATGACCCGGCTGGAACGACAGTCGAATTGTCGCGTGGCCGTGCGGAGTACGCAGGCTGCGCGTGTACACGCCGTCCTCCCACAGCTCCATCCCCGGCACGGCGTGTGACGAGAGGAACCAGGCCAGCCAGCCGGTATCGAGCGGCTCGCGATACGGCAGTCGCAAGGTCAGCAGACCCGGCGTGCCCGGTGCGACGACATCGGCGCGCGGCGATCGGCGCAACTCGGTCCGCATCGTCGTCGGGCTCACCGCGAACACCTCGCGCACGGTGTCGTTGAACTGCCGAATACTGGCGAACCCGGCCGCGAACGCGATATCCGACATCGGCATCTCGGTGGTCTGGATGAGCAGCCGCGCGGTGTGCGCGCGATGTGCCCTGGCCAGCGCGAGCGGACCGGCACCGAGTTCGGTGGTGAGCACCCGCGTGAGCTGACGCTGCGAATAACCGAGGGTGGCGGCCAGCCCTGGCACCCCACCCCGCTCGATCATCCCGTCACCGATCAACCGCATGGCCCGCGCGGCCAGGTCGGCGCGCACATTCCACAGCGGTGAACCGGGCGCGGCATCGGGCAGGCACCGGCGGCAGGCGCGATAACCGGCCTGCTGCGCCGCCGCCGCGGTGGGCAGGAACGACACATTGGCCCGCTTGGGGGTGATCGCCGGGCACGAGGGCCTGCAGTAGATGCCGGTCGTGCGCACCGCGGTGAAGAACTGCCCGTCGAAGCGGGAGTCGCGGGTGGAGACCGCCCGATAGCAGCCCTCGAAGTCCAAAGCGGTGATGGTCACGAGTTCCACAATGGCACCCGTCCCGGCGAGGTGCTAGCGGAAATCGGCCACTGATCCTTCAGGGGCGTGAACCCGGATCAGCAGCAGCGATTGGTCGGATTCCGCTCGGCCTCGGCATAGCGTTCGCGCCAGTAGTCGCGCACCGACGGCACCGGAGCCGCCGGATGATTACGGCGCAGATGGTCGACGTAGCGCTCGTAATCCTGGCCGCCGTTGATCGCGCTGTACCAGCGGGCGATGCCACGCAAGGCCGCCCAGACTCGTCGGAGAATCTCTCGAGGCCCACCGAGATCGCCGGCGACAACCGCAGGGGCACGGACGGCCGATCCACTGAATCGGCCGTCCGCGTCCCTGACCACACTCACGAGACGTGCGCCGATCCGGGCGCGCTCACCTTGCCCTCGGCGATCAACGCGTCCCACTCCTTCTGCACGTTCTTCTCCGTGGCCGTGGCGACGAAACCGCTGGGGGCGAAGATCTTCGACGGCTGCTCCTCGGACTCGGTACTGGTCACCGTGCCTGTGCGGATCGCCTTCGCGCACACCAGCACACCGATGACGGTGACGATCAGCACCAGCACCGCGAACACGATCGACAGCGTGCCCTGGATGAAGGTGTTGCGGATCGCGATGTCGACCTGCTCGGGCGTCTTCGCCGTCAGGCAGGCTTTGCCCGCGTCCTTGGCCGCCTCGCACAGGCTGTGCTGCTTCCAGTAACCGACCTTGGGATCGTCGGAGAAAATCTTCTGCCAGGACGCGGTCATCGTGACCACCAGATCCCACGCCAGCGGAACACCGGGAATCCACGCCCACTTCCACTGCCCGCGCTTGACGATGATCGTGAGCACCACGATCAGCGCGATCGCGGCGAGCAGCTGGTTGGCGATGCCGAACAGCGGATACAGCGCGTTGATGCCGCCGAACGGATCATTGACGCCCATCAGCAGCACCCCGCCCCAGCCCGCGACCACGATCAGCGAGCACAGCCAGGCGCCGATCCGCCACGACGGATCACGGAACTTCTTGAACCCGCCGCCGAAGTTGCCCAGCGCGTCCGAGACCAGGAAGCGCGCCACCCGAGTGCCCGCGTCGATGGTGGTGAGGATGAACAGCGCTTCGAACATGATCGCGAAGTGGTACCAGAAGGCCTTCATCGTCGAGCCGCCGAGGAACTGCGAGAAGACATCGGAGATGCCGATCGCCAGGGTCGGTGCGCCACCGGTGCGCGAGACGATCGACTTCTCGCCCACTTCGGCGGCGGCGTCGGTGAACAGTGCCGGCGTGGCGGGCGGACCGGACAGGCCGAGCGAATTCGTGAACTTGGCAGCGCCTTCGGCCGTGCCGCCGGTGAGTCCGGCCGAGGCGTTCATGCCGAAGTACAGGTGCTGGTCGATGATCGAGGCGGTGATGATCGCCATGATCGCGACGAACGACTCCATCAGCATGCCGCCGTAGCCGATCATCTTGGCGTTGGATTCCTTGGCCATCAGTTTCGGCGTCGTGCCGGAGGAGACCAGCGCGTGGAAACCCGAGAGCGCACCGCAGGCGATGGTGATGAACAGGAACGGGAACAGACTGCCCGCGAACGCGGGACCGGCGCCGGTGTGCGCGAATTCGGAGACGGCGGGCGCCTTCAGTACCGGCATCGTGATCAGGATGCCGACCGCGAGCAGCACGATCGTGCCGACCTTCATGAACGTCGACAGGTAGTCGCGCGGGGCGAGCAGCAGCCACACCGGCAGCACCGAGGCGATGAAGCCGTAGGCGATCAGGCACCATGCGATGGTGGTGCGCGACAGGGTGAACCAGTCCGCGCCCCACTCGGTTTCGGATACCCAGCCGCCGCCGATGATCGCGGCCAGCAGCAACACGATGCCGATCGCGGAGACCTCGCCGACCGCACCCGGCCGCAGGTACCGCAGATAGATGCCCATGAACAGGGCGATCGGGACGGTCATCGCGATGGAGAACACACCCCACGGGCTCTCGCCGAGCGCGTTCACCACCACCAGCGCCAGCACCGCCAGCAGGATCGTCATGATCACCAGGATCGCCACGATCGCCGCGACACCGCCGACGACGCCGAGCTCGTCACGCGCCATCTGGCCGAGGCTGCGGCCGCGTCGACGGGTCGAGGCCCACAGCACCAGGTAGTCCTGCACCGCGCCGGCGAACACCACGCCGACGACGATCCAGATGGTGCCGGGCAGATAACCCATCTGCGCGGCCAGCACCGGACCGACCAGCGGACCGGCGCCCGCGATGGCGGCGAAGTGGTGTCCGTAGAGCACCCGCCGGTCCATCGGCATGAAATCTTTGCCGTTGTCATAGATTTCGGCGGGCGTGGCCACGTCGTCGCGCGGCTTGGTGATCTTCCACTCGATGAACCGCGCGTAGAAGCGGTAGGCGATGATGTAGGTACAGACCGCCGCGATCACGATCCACACCGCGTTCACGGACTCGCCGCGCACGAACGCGATGATCGTCCACGCGACAGCGCCGAGTACGGCGATCCCCGCGAACACGGCCTTCTTGGCGGGCGTGATCGGCGTGCGATCGACGACACCGACCGGAGGCAAGTCCGGGTCGGTCCGCAGATGTTCGATGGTCGCCATTGACTCAACTCTCCTGTATAACGCGCAGAGCCTCGGGTGAAGCAATCGACAACGTAGCTGATCGCAGAACTGCGACGGAGAGGTTCGCACACGATCGTGCGCAGAATGAAATTTTGTTCAGCTGGTCATTCGCCCCGGTAGGTTCCGAAGCTCCAGAGGTTGCCTTCCGGGTCGGCGGCACTGAAGCCACGGGAGCCGTAGTCCTCGTCGCGCAGGTCGCGGATGATCCGCGCGCCCGCGGCCTTCGCCCGGGCGTAGAGCGCGTCGGGCCCGTCGGTGACCAGGTAGAGATTGGCGACGCCCGGTGGGCGCGTGCCGAAGGGGCTGTCGTCGCGGCCGGTGGACCCGAACATGACGCCGCCGCCGCCCGGCCAGCGCAGTTCGCCGTGTTCGACGACGGAGTCGTCGTTTTCCCTGGCGTAGACCGCAGTTGCTTCGAAACCGAAAGCGGTGGTGAGGAATTCGACCATGGCGCGGGCGTCGTCGAAGGCGAGGCAGGGCCAGATGGTGTTCGGTGAAGTTTCCATGTGCTCAGCCTCTCGCTGGTCCGGCCCCCGGGTCTTGGACGGATGGAATCTCCTCGGCGAGCCAGGCGGTGGGGGCCACGCCGGCCAGTTCGGCGAAGTCGCGGTTCAGGTGGGCTTGGTCGTAGTAGCCGCAGGTGTTCGCGACCTGGGCGATGGAGATGTAGGACGGAGTGCTCACCAGCATGCGCCTGGCGCGCTCGAACCGGATGATCCGCGCAGCCAGTTTCGGGCTCGCGCCGAATTCGGCGGTGAACTTGCGGGTCAGGTGTTGGCGAGTCCAGCCGATTCGATCGGCGAGCGGGTTGATCGCATAGGTACCGCCGGTCTCGACGAGAGCGCGCCAGGCCCAGGTCAATTCGGGACCGGCGAGAGTGTCGGTTCGGGCCGCCGCGGTCAGGGCTCGGTCGCACGCGGCGAATCGACTCGGCCAATCCCGTTGCGACTGCACGGCATCGGCGAGATGGTCACCGAGAGTGCTTTGCGCTTGGGAACATTCGATCGAGGTGTCCCACAGTTCGCTCGCGGGCAGGCCGAACAGCACCCGGCAACCCAGCGGGGTCAGTTCGATCGCCACACCTTCTTGAAAACCGGTGTGCGCGATCATCGCTGGGCTCGCCTGCAAGCCGCTCAGTACGCAGCGATAGCTGCCGGGGGATTGGTGCGGATCGGTTTGCTCGATGACATCGATGGTGGGGCCGATGGCGACGATGAACGTCATGTGCCGTGATGGCAGGCCGCGGTGCAGGCCGGGCTCGAAACCCGCGAGCCGATAGCCCACGTACCGGTCGATGAACGCTGCCAACACCGGCGCGGGGGCCGCGGTCACCACCTCCGTGGTCGCCTCCATAGGGCAACGCTACGCCGGGGGTGTGGGATTACCCACGCGTCTCGGGCATCGCTGCGGGGTAACCGGACCGTGAAGGTGCTCTCCGCCATGCGGCGGAGGCGGTGAGATTTAGCACTCGTAGGCCGATGGCCTGTGGAAACGCGAGGTCAGCCGGTTAATGTTGCGCCTTCGCTCAATTCTGTAGGAGGTGTCATGCGGCGGGTTCAGTACGAGCGCAGCAGTGGTTCGGAGATGCTCGAGGTCGTCGCGGCCGAGATGCCGGTACCCGGTGTCGGTGAGCTGCTGGTCCGGGTCGAGGCCATCGGCGTCACGCTGTCGGCGATCCGGCGGATCAGTGCCGCGCCGGTCACGCAGATGCGTGCCGAAATCGCCGGTGAGGTCGTCGGGGTCGGTGACGGGGTCGACGGATACGGCGTCGGGTATCGCGTGGTCGGGCTCTGTACCTCCGACGCCTATGCCGAGTACGTCGTGCTCGCGGTCGACCAGGCTTCCGCCATCCCGGACGGCGCTTCCGCGGTCGATGCCGTCGCGTTGATGCGCAGCGGGCTCGTCGCGCTCGGCGCGCTCGACACCGCCACCCCGCGTGAGGGCGAAACCGCGCTGGTCACCGCCGCTGCCGGCGGTGTCGGCCACCTCGCGGTGCAGTTGGCGCGGGTGCGTGGAGCGAGCTGGGTGGTCGGCGCGGTGTCCGACGAGTCGAAGATCGATTTCGTGCGCGAACTCGGCGCCGACGAGGTCTTCACCTACGGCGAGCTGCACTGCGGCAAGCAGGCTGATTACGCCCTCGACGGCGTCGGCGGCACCGGTCTCGACGGCACCCTCGCCGGTCTCGCGGAAGGTGGCCGCGCGGTCACCTACGGCACCGGCGGCGGCCTCGTCGACACCGAGGATCTCCTCGCCGGTGGCAAGACCCTGACCGGTTTCCGGATCGGCCGTCTCGCCCAGCGCGACCCGGCCCGCTACGAGGACCTGCGCCAAGAGGTCTGGCAGTACTACGCCTCCGGTCTGCTGCACCCGGTCGTGCACGCCGAGTTCGCGCTCGACGATGCCGCCGCCGCGCACGCGGTCATCGAGCAGCGCGCCAACCTGGGCAAGGTCGTCCTCGTCCCCTGATCGCTGCTCGACCCGCCCCGGCCGACGGGGCGGGTTCCGGTGGTTCGGTCGCGGTCGCGGACCCGTAGACTCTGCTCCTTGTGAGCCTCACCCTCGGAATCGTCGGCCTGCCCAACGTCGGAAAGTCGACGCTGTTCAACGCGCTGACCAAGAACGACGTGCTGGCCGCGAACTACCCGTTCGCGACCATCGAGCCCAACGTCGGCGTGGTCCCGCTGCCCGACCCGCGCCTGAACAAGCTCGCCGAGATCTTCGGTTCCGAGAAGATCGTGCCCGCCGTGGTGTCGTTCGTCGACATCGCCGGCATCGTGAAGGGCGCTTCCGAAGGCGCGGGTCTCGGCAACAAGTTCCTCGCCAACATCCGTGAGGCGGACGCGATCTGCCAGGTCGTGCGCGTGTTCGCCGACGACGACGTGATCCACGTCGACGGCCGGGTCGATGCCGCCGCCGACATCGAGGTCATCGAAACCGAGCTCATCCTCGCCGACCTGCAGACCCTCGAGAAGGCCATCCCGCGCCTCGAGAAGGAAGCCAGGGTCAAGAAGGACCGCAAGCCCCTGCTCGACGCGGCCAAGACCGCCGAGGGTTTCCTCAACGAGGGCACCACCCTCTTCGCCGCGGGCAAGAAGATCGACGCCGACCTGCTGCGTGAGCTCTCCCTGCTCACCATCAAGCCGTTCCTCTACGTCTTCAACGCCGACGAATCCGTCCTCACCGATGAGGCCAAGCTCGCCGAGCTGCGCGCCACCGTCGCCCCCGCCGACGCGGTCTTCCTCGACGCCAAGGTGGAAGCCGAGCTCCTCGAACTCGACGACGAATCCGCCCTGGAGCTGTTGGAGTCCATCGGCCAGACCGAGCCCGGCCTGCACGGCCTCGCCCGCGCCGGCTTCCACACCCTCGGCCTGCAGACCTACCTCACCGCAGGCCCCAAGGAATCCCGAGCCTGGACCATCCACCAGGGCGACACCGCCCCCAAGGCCGCCGGCGTCATCCACACCGACTTCGAACGCGGCTTCATCAAGGCCGAAATCGTCGCCTTCAACGACCTCGTCGACGCGGGTTCCATGGCAGCCGCCAAGGCCGCGGGCAAGGTTCGTATGGAAGGTAAGGACTACGTCATGGTCGACGGCGACGTAGTCGAGTTCCGCTTCAACGTGTGATGGCTCGGCGTCGAAGAACAAGTAGGTGCTCCATGTTGTCCGTGTTCTGGCACGTCACCGTGCTTGATTCGAGACGACGAGGGCAAGTGCAGCTGCCCCATCTGCAGTGCGAACTCGACGACTGCAGCGACGATCTGGCGTAGTCCCGAACCGATCACGGCCCTTGAAGTTTCGCCCCGAGGTGTTCGGAAAACGACCGTTTGCCGAACATCGGTGCCCCGGGTCGTGCGCCGGAATGTCTAGCGTGGCTGGTTGGTGCGCCATTGGTCGGTGGTGATGGCGTACTCGACTTCGCCGTGTTCGGTCCCGGGGATCGGCTGCTCGAACTGAAGGTGGAAGGTCCGGACGTATTCCATCCCGATGGATGTCATGGTGGTGCGTGATGCGGTGTTGACGCTCATGGTTTCGGCGAAGATCCGTGTCAGTCCGAGGTCTTCGAAGCCGTGCCGAAGAAGTTCCCGTGCTCCTTCACCGGCCAAGCCTTGTCTCCAGTATCGGGGCAGCAGGCGGTAGCCGAGTTCGGCTTGTCCCTCGATGGTGCCCTGGTCCGGGCGTTCGGGAGCCGCGAGAACCCACCATCCGACAAAGTAGTCCTCGACGAGCCCGATCCAGTATCCGATGCCGGGGATCAGCGTTGCGGCGGTGAGTCGCCTGCGGTGGGCGTCCTCGATCTCCGGGCGCGAGCGCGCTGTGCCATTGCCGAGGTAGCGCATGACATCGGGGTCGGAGTCCAGTTCGATCTCGTAGTCGAGGTGTTCTTCGATAAGCGGTACCAGAGTGATTCGGTGGCAACGCAGTTCGGCTTGTGGCATGGGTCGATCGTCGGTTTCGGGGTACGGAGCTGTCCAGGAGTTTTGCGCAAGGTACAGCAGTGCCTGGACGATGAGGGGTGACATCGTCACCGTCGGCACTACCGGCGCCGTAGCGTCCTCGGTGGCCAGCACCGCGGTGGCCATAGTGAATTGGTGCCGTTGGGTCCACGTGAACGGGTCTTCGAGACGCACCTATCACCTGGGAACACAGCTGATTACTCGAGCCCGTCTTCTGCCGCAGTGGGCGAGTACCGTTGGTGTTCAATAGGTCTCGATTTGAATGGGGTGTCGGTTGGCGGATCTCTGGACAGTCATGGCCACGTCCGGACTGGCAGCTGTCACGGCATTGGCGGGCATATTCGCTGGCGGTCGGGTGAGCCGTCAGAGCCAGGATCGTCATCTGATGCGAGACAGTCAGTCGGCCGCGTACTCCACCTTTCTCCAGGAGTACGGCAAGGTCGAAATCGACCTTCGCGAGGCGTATGCGGCCAATCGACCCAATACCGCCGATTGGGAATCGTTCAATGCCTCCCTGGCAGCGCTCAGCCTGGTGGCTCCTACGGATGTCAGTGCAGCGACATTGCCTATCCGGGCCGCGATCGAAGCGTTGCTCATATTGATCGCTCGCGAGCCAAAGGTCGCAGCCGAGTACGAGCGAGTCCACTCGACGCTCACCCAAGCCCAGATCGCGTTCGTGAACGCCGCGCGGCGCTCACTCGATGGGAAGCTGGGACAGCTTGATTTCGTGGTCGGGGGAACACCCCGCTGGGGCTTTGTTGCACATTGGCTTCCCAGCGCCTACCACCGCTCAGATCCACCAAACCCGACTCACCCTGATCCGACCGCTGAGTAGACCGTAACGAGGTCCGTGTTCTCCGTCCGGAACACCGCACCTCATTTCCGATCACCCACAAATTCGAAACCGCCGACAACCCGCGACAGTTCAGCTATCGCTCGATCCCAGAAGATGACGCCTACAGAGCTGGTCGGGAGGCTGATTCGACAAGCGTATCCGGTGCATCGTGCGACGATCTCCCGCAGTGGGGGTGCGTCCATGAGTGGGGTGGTCAGGGGCTGGCGCGGCCCCCGTCAGACAACGCAGTGGAGGTCCACGTGTGTTCGGAAAACGAACGTTTGCCGAACGCGGTCGGATCGGAGGGCGGCCCGTACCGAACCCGCCGGCGGAATGTTCATCGACCCGTTCGGTATCGGCTCCCGTATGCCTGCGGTTGACCTCGAAAAGGAACGACCCCCACCCCAGTCTCGGGGCGGGTCGTTCCACTTCAACGCCGACGGGCGGCCGCCATCTGCTCCTTCGAGACGGCTCCGACCACGCTCAGGCGCGGATACTCGCTTCTAGCTCCGCGGCGTCGGGGCCCGTGATCGTGAATTCGACACGGACCGGCGCCGCTGGTGTGGTCGCCCCGCTGGCGGGACCGGGCACGATCGACTGTGCCAGTTCGCTGATCGCATCGACCTGATCGACCAAGCCTTGCTGGGCTGCGTAGTGCCGCAGCGCCGACTTGTTCTCGTCGAGTAGAACCGCAAGGACGTCTTCGACTCCGAACCACGCGCGGCCGTTGTGCTCGGCTGATTCGGCGGCTTGGCGCAAGGCTCGGATCAGGGCCGGAGCCGCACCTGTCAGAGTCGCGTGAGTTTCGTTGGTGTCCGTCATGTGTGCTCCCGTCAGAAGAGAATCTCGAGTCCCGTGTAGAACCCGCCGATACAGGTCCTGGTCCCATCCATCTCGTGGATCACGACCCCGCCGCCATCTACACACTGCCCCCCGGTGATCGCCGAGGCTTGCCCAGCAGAGACGACTGTCACCATCGTCGCAAAAGCGAGGATGACCGTGGCCCTGGTCAGGATCTTACGCATTCTTATTGACCCCCAAATTGATTGAGTCGGTACAGAACTCGCCTACACCTTCTATGACGCACCCCGAAGCCACAGGGTTCCGTGCGGTAATCCAGCCCTCTTGACTGTCCCGGCTGAAGTGCTCGAGGAAGCGAGACGGTCCGTAGGTTCAACCTCGGTCTCGCATCGAGTTCGGGATTCGTGCGAGCTGGGCTACGGTGCGGCGCGCAGGTCGGCGTAGACCGTTTCACGGCTGATACCGAAGTCGTTGGCCAGCTTGGATTTCGCCTCGCCGGCGGTGGCTCGGGCGCGCAGCTGGGCGACCTGTTCGGCGCCCAGCGCGGCGGTGCGCTACGTGGTCGGGGAGTGGGCTGTCAAGCAGGTGGAGTTCCGCTTCAACGTGTGATGTAGCACCAAAGGCTTTGAGCCTGCATCATCGACTTTGTTGAGCCCCGTCCGGAGAACCGGATGGGGCTCTGGTCGTTTCCCGTGATCGGGTTGAAGTGGTTGGGTAGGTAACGATGCGCTGGGCGACCCGTGCGGCCATGAGAGTGGAAACGCCGCTGGGCAGTAGGGGGTCGTAGCCGCTCAGTTCGGTGATGCGGCAGAGTCGGTAGGTGACGGTGTTGCGGTGGATGAACAGTGCCTGGGCGGCGGCGTTGTGGTTGAACTCGCTGTCTATGAACGCGTCGAGGGTCTCCAGCAGCGCAGGATGATCGGCGAGCGGATCGAGCAGCGCGGCCAGGGCGGTGAGCGTGGCTCCGCCCGCAGCCACGGAGTATTCGAACATCATGTGCCTTCGGGTGCAGATTGTTTCGGGCCGGGCAAGAGCGCGGGCCGTCTCGGCGACGGTGTGCGCTTCGGTATAGGCCCCGGGGATGTCCGCCCGGGTGCGGGCGGTCGCGACGCCGATCCAGCATCCGGGCTGAGCATCCTTGCCGGACAACCCGATACGGCTGGCCAGCGCTGCCGCCGGATCGTCTTCGTCGACCGGGCGCAGGGGGACGAGCGCGATCCAGCCGCCGTTGTCGCGGTAGAGGAAGGTGCCCGGGAGCTGCCCGAGCCGGTTGCGTAGGGCGGTGAGCGTGCCGGGCGCGGGTTCGCCGAGCCGTACCGCGGCAACGAGGAACGATTCCGCGATGGGGATTTCGGGTGCGCCTGTCCACCCGCTGATCTCGCGTCCGGCCAGCAGGTCGGCAGCGATCTCGCCTTGGCGTTCCAGGATGTCCCAGCGTGGCTGGCGACTGTCCTCGATCAGGGCGGTGGCGATGTGTGTGACCACCAGGCTGAGGTAGTTGGTCAGGCGCAGCCCGAGTTCCGGCAGCAGCGGGTACTCGTCCGGTTCGAGGACCGAGATGGACCGACTCCACAGGAATGCGGTGCCGACCCGGTAATTGGTCAGGATCTCCTCGATGGACATACCGTCACGAACCAACCGCATCGCCCGCTCGACGATCGGGCGGGTGTCTTCTCTGGACAGTTCGGAGTCCACGGTGAGCGACCGGAAGAACAGTGCGATATTGAGTTGGACGCTCGGTTTGAAGTCTGCGTCCAGCATGGAGTGGGGCAGCAGATCATCAGTCTCGAGGGTGGTGGCCAAGCCTGCCGCTTTGGCGTGCGTCCGCTCGACTACCTGCTGCCACCGCTTATCGTGCGCGAGCCCGGGCTCGGGGGAATACATCTGGGTCATGTGCCCTCCTAAGACGCCGGTACCCGCGTCGACCGATCGGCTCAAGAGCCAGGGAAGCCTTCGGGCAGCGGTGCGGGGAACCCGAGGTTGAACGTCGGGCCCGGAGGCAAGCCGCGCAAGACTGCGCTGGTCCAGGCTACCGACGGAATCCAGCCGGTGACAGCGTTCACCCCGTGCTCAGGAAGGGGAACGGTGATGAACCGCAGGTCCGCACCGCTGTCCCAGTACTTGTTCACTGTCGGCAGCACTGTCGACGGTGGCACGACCTCATCCCAGATACCGTGCCACCAGAGGATCGGGGTGTCCGGTATGTGTTTGCCGAGGCTGTTGTCTTCCAGCACTCGCTGGATAGCGGGCTCGGTTTCCAGTGATTTGCCCGGTTTGAAATACGCACTCAGTGGGCGGTATATCCCCGACGGCGCGAGGGTGATGACACAGCGAGACTGAAAATCGCGGAGTAGCTGCTGGCCTTCCTCGGTCAGCAACTCCTCGGGCCGGAACACATCCGGGTATTCCCGCGCGAAGGCTACGAGCCCGAGCCACATGGTGAAGTTGCCGATCCCTGCGAGTCCGGTCTGCGGCTGCACCGCGTATCGGGCGATTCCCGTGAGGCTGCCGGGGGTGGCGCCCACGGCCGTGCCCAGCAGCCGCACATCAGGCGCGTAGGTGGCGCGCAGTTCGGCTGCGCGAATCGATCCCGAGCCGCCACCGGAGTACCCGTACAGCGCGATGCCGGCATCAGACAGACCCAGTCCCGCATCGTTCTTCACCGCGCGCAGGCTGTCCAGCACCATCTTGCCCTCGGCGTAGGTGTTGAACGTATTGAACTTGCCGTCGAAGTCGGGGACGTTGAGGGCGAAGCCTTGCATCAGCCAGTAGATCGCTAGCGCGGACTCCTTCATCGTGCCGACCTGCAACGTGTACGACGGATTGCAGGAGGAGTTGGTGGAGTCGATGGCCTCCTGGAACGACAGCACCGGCCGTGTACTGCCCTGCCACGGAATGCCCGGGACGATGACGGTCGTGGCTGTCACGATGGGATTGTCGTGGACATCGTTGGACCGAAACAGCAGTTGCTTGGTGTAAACCGGGAACGGGATGCCGACCAAGCGGGTCTGGACCTCCCGCGTGCGAACGATCTGACCGGGCGCGTAGGAGGCAAGGTCGTCCGGATCGTTGTACCAGGGGTCTTCCGAGGGCATCGGAATCGGGAGCAGATCGTAGATCTGCGGTTCGGACGGCAGTTGCGGGAGTTGGTTCTGGTCTGGAGGGAATGCGATATCGGTGGGATCACCTACCGCGGTACCGGCATTGACCAGCACAGTTGCCGCGGATAGCGTCGCGACAGTCCAGTGTCGCAACCACGTCTTACCCATTGAACCTCCAGCGTCATTGCCATGAAGTGTCGAAAGCCTCCCGGCACCTCGAACAAGAACATCGCATGACACAGTGCGGAGTCTTCGGCACGATCCCAGCAGTGAATGCCAACATTTGTGCGTGTGCACAACCGATCCGAGGGCACTTCACCAGGCTCGATCGGGTTTGCCGGCCCGATGCTTCGGGTCGACCGCGCCAGACTGCCGCCAACTCCACTCAGTGGATGGAAGTCGGTAGGTCTCGAGATCCCGTTCCAGCGGGTTCCGCGTGGCCTGTGATTGTCGTTACAATCGTGTGATATTCGTAGCACCCAGGGGATTCGCCGGTTCGACGATCGGAGGGGCTCGATGAAACCGCATTACATGTATCGGTGGGTCAACAACCACGGGTTGGTCCTGCTGTTCAAGAAGATCCTGCTTCGTCGTGGCAATCCGTTCGCTCGATTGATCGGTGGTGCGGAGGGGATCGAGAATCCGTACGCGCTGATCGAGGAGATGCGCGGGGAGGGTGGGTTGATCCGCGCTCTTCCAGTGTGGATCACCTTCGATCACGACATGGTCCGGGATATCTTGCGCGACAGCCGTTTCGGTGTCGGTATACCCACTGTGTTCGGGATACCGGGGCCGGTGTTGCGCGCGCTGGAGCGTCAGCCTCTTCCGCCGAATCTGATGGATCCGCCGTCGATGCTGGTGATCGACGAGCCCGAGCACACCCGGATGCGCAAACCGGTCTCCACGGCGTTCACCCCGCGGGCCATCGCCCGGCTGCGCGACAGGATCGAGACGGTCACCGGGGAACTGCTCTCGGAGCTGCCCGACGACGGGCACACCGACCTGGTGACGCGGTTCGCGGCGCAGGTGCCCATCGCCATCATCTCCGAGATGCTGGGCTTCCCGGACGCCGACCGCGAGATGTTCCTGCACTGGGGCGACGAGATCAGTCCGTTGCTCGACCTCGGGATCTCCTGGCAGACGCACCAGCGGGCGATGGAATCCTCGGAGCGACTGCACCGGTATCTCGTCGACCACCTCGAGCGGCTCCGCGCCGAACCCGGCGACGACATCCTCAGCAGCCTGGTCACCTCGGGTGATCTGTCCACCTACGAACTGTGCGCGTCGGCGACCCTGCTGATGGCCGCGGGCTTCGAGACAACGGTCAATCTGATCGGCAAGGGTGTCGTCTGGCTGCTCCAGCACCCCGAACAGCTGGCCCGGTTGCAGGCCGAGCCGGACCTCTGGCCCAACGCGGTGGAGGAGATCCTCCGAATCGATCCGCCGGTGCAGTCCACCGCTCGCACCACCAGGACGGCGCTGGAGATCGGAGGTCTCAAGTTGCGTGAGGGGTCGACCGTGGTGCTGTCACTGGCCGGCGCGAACCGCGACCCCGCCGTGTTCACCGACCCGTCCCGGTTCGACATCACCAGGGACAACGCCAAGAATCATCTGTCCTTCAGCAGCGGTAGCCATGTGTGCCTCGGCGCCGGTCTGGCCCGGATGGAAGCGGCGCATGCCCTGCGCGCGCTGTTCGAGACCTTCCCGCATCTGCGATTGACCCATCCGCCCACCCGGCGGCCCCTCTTCACCCTGCACGGCTATCAGCACCTTCCCGCGCACACCGGTCCGCGCGTCCGCAGTCACTCGTCCATCAGCTGACCCGCTCACCACACCCATGTAGGCACGCTGACCAGTCGGTTCCAAGCTCGCAGTGGGCATAGCCTCCAAGACAGATTGGTGCTCGTTGTGATGGTGGGCTCGGCGCCCGCATCAGGCAAGGACGCAAACCTCGGTTGCGCTGCGCTTTCTGATGCGGACGTCGTTCACTATGTGGCGATGCTAAATAGAGATCTGCGCGCGTCTTTTATTTTTGATACCATCTCGCAAAGATAGGTTATTGAGGCTATGTGGGGTGGAATTCGATGCGGCAACGGTTCTCAATTTTCCTGGTAGTTCTTCTGGTTGCTGTCGTAGCCTCTAGTGATTGGCCGCTAGGCTTTCTCGCGTCTTTTTGGTCGTCTCATCAGATAATATCTGGATTGGTATCCGATTTCTTGATGATATTGGTGGCCGCAGCCGTGATCGAACGGCTTCTTTCGCGGAGGTCTACTCGTATCAAGAATGGTGTCCTAAGAATAGCTCGCGACGACCTGGTGGGCCAATACAACATCAGTCGCAGGCTCCTCGTTCAGTTGGCGGGCTGCATCTCCTTCGATGATCGTGCTGCTCGGCCGTTGTCTCAAAAGTCGTCGGCAGAGCTCAAAGAGATCTTGGACAGCCATTTCTCGTCGATATATTGCAACCGGCTCGGTGAAATCCCGGAACGGTTAAATGTGCTGTTCGACGACCCCGACTGGCTACGCCTGGTGAATGACGAGCTTCAGCGACGGCAAGTTGACTGGAGATTCGTGCTGTCTCGATGGGCGGACGCTATGCTCTCCGAGTCTGGGCTGGACGAAATTCTGTTAACAGCGACAGAATGCAATCGCGCAACTAATAGTCTCCAAGTTCCCGTCCTTAAGCAACTTCGAGATGGGGATCAGGGGGACGATTTGCGAGGATATCTAGTCGACACCTGGGTTGCCCTGGTGAATGAATACTCGACGCAGATAGATAGTCTCAGCGACCATGCAATGTTGAATCGTAAGTATGATTTCGGTATCACGGATGTAGAGCCGACCGATCAATAGTGCTCGTTTGGCTTTGGGCGGAAGGCGATTTTCGTATGCGAGCGCACCAGTGTGCGGCACCCGATCGGATCGGGCAGAAAGTATCGGGCGCGCAGGTCTTCGGCTGACGAGAATCGTTCGGGAAGGGGGTAGCCGTGATCGAGTTACTGAATCGCCTCGTCACTGTGGTGGAAGAGCACCTCGGCGCGGAGGTCGACGTCGATGCGTTCGCCTCGCGATCGGGAACTACCGAATACCACCTGCGACGCATGTTCTCGTCGTTGGCGGCGATGCCGCTGTCCGATTACATCCGTCGGCGACGGATGACGGTCGCCGCGGCCGATGTGATCGGGGGCGAGGATCTGCTGACGATCGCCGTCCGGTACGGGTACGGGTCGACCGAGGCATTCGGGCGAGCGTTCCGTGCTGTTCACGGCGTACGGCCCGCTGATGTGCGACGCGACGGCGGCCCCCTTCGAAGTCAATCGCAACTCAGGTTCCGCCTGACCGTCGAAGGGAGCACCGCCATGGATGCCCGAATCATCGAACAGCCCTCGTTCCGACTCATCGGCCACGCCGCTCGCGTGCCGTTGATCCACGAGGGTGTGAACCCACATATCCAAGCGCATATCGCGTCGCTACCCGTGGCCGAGCACGCACGCCTCGCACAGCTCAGCAATACCGAGCCCGGCGGCCTGCTGCAGGTGAGTGCGGAGGTCGACCCGGATTACGCGCAGGACAGTGAGCTGACCTACCTGCACGGCGTCGCTGTCGCCGCCGGAACCGCTGTCGAAGAGGACCTCGACGCGATCGAGGTTCCCGCCGGAATGTGGGCGGTCTTCGGCACGACGGGTGAACATCCGAAACAGCTTCAGGACGCGTGGGCGGCAACAGCGACGGAGTGGTTCCCCTCGAACCCCTGGCGATTGCGTCCGGGCCCGTCCATCGTCTCGGTGCTCGACCGGGCCGACGACTTCAGCACCGCGACGTGCGAGTTGTGGCTCCCTGTCGAACGGAGCTGACGCGCCGCGACACCAAGGTGGTGTTCTGTGCACCCTCGGGGGAGCGGGCTCAGTACTCGGGGCCCTGATGAGGGGCCCCGATTCGGCGCAGAGTGGATGTTGTCACCACACGCGAACCGGAGGCTCCGATGTCGAACATCAGCACACTTGTCCGCTCAGCCGAGCGTCGTGTTTCGGTGTCGACCGGTGACGGCGTTGACCTCGCGGTTCGTGAGTACGGGGCGCGGGATGCGCATATGACGGTTGTCCTCATCCACGGACATTGCCTGCGGACCGAGTCGTGGACGGATGTGCGGGACGCGCTGCTGCGCGAGCACACCGGCGCCAAGGTCGTGTGCTACGACCATCGCGGGCACGGTGACTCCGCTGCGGCGTCGAGGAAGACCTACAACATCGAACAGCTCGGTCATGATCTGCACGACGTGCTCGACGTCGTCGCCCCGACCGGGCCGGTCGTGCTGGTCGGGCATTCGATGGGTGGCATGACCGTTCTGACCTACGTCGACCAGTACCGGCACGAGGTCGGGACCCGCATCGTCGGCGTCGGGCTCGTCGCCACCGCCGCGAGCGGGCTCGCCGACGCCGGCTTCGGTCGACTGCTGCACAACCCGATCGTCCCTGTTTTCCAGGCCGCGGTTCGGCGCGCACCGCGCCTGATGCAACACGCGAAGGTGCTGGCCTGCAAAGTGTTCGCCCCGGTCGTGCGCACCGCCGAGTTCGGCGATCGCAAGGTCAGTCAGCGCGTGCTGGCGCTGGCTGAAGCGATGCACAACGCGACGTCGATCGTCACCATGGCAACCTTCCTGAGCGCCTTCAAGACCTTCGACCGCACCGCCGCCCTGGCCACCCTCTCGACCGTCCCCACCATGATCCTGTGCGGCTCCGCAGACCTGATGACGCCCCCGTCCCATTCGATCGCCATGGCCGCCGCCGTCGACTACGCCGACTTCGTGCAGATCGACGGCGCGGGCCACTCGGTGATCCTCGAACAGCCCGCGCAGGTCGCCGAGGCCATCGCCCGCCTGGTCGGCCGAGCAGCCCACGCCGACCAGCCCGCACGCGTCCAGCTGGCACTCGCGGCCTGACCCACCCCGGCCGTCGGCCACAGGTGCCGTCTCAGCTCGCGTCGAACTGGAGACGCTGCATGGATTACCCGGTGAAGTCGGCGGTCAATAGATCAGGGATCGCAGGGGCCCGATGATCCGATGGTGTGCGCCTGCCGAGGCCGTCATCGATCGACGGCGGTGGTGCTCGATTAGATGGTGTCGTCGCGCTCGCACAGGCGGCATCGGTAACTGCCGTGGAAAACGGAGTGACGGGTGCACAGCTCGAGGAAGCTCAGGGGCAACGGGGATGTCCAGTCGCCCATGGGGGACGTGGATGCCAGTGCGGGGTCGAAGTCGGCGACCATGCGTGTGAAGGCGGCGAGGTTGTAGTCGATGGACGGGGTGTAGTTCAGGTTCTGCCAGGCAGTTCGGGCGGTGGCGCGATCGAGAATGTCGAGGAAGAAATTCTGTTCGGCTCGATGGTCGGGGGTCCACGGCATTTCCTCGAGGTCGAAGCCCGCGAAACCACGGGAGGCTCGGGAGGTATCGCAGAAATGTATGACCAGGTTCTGCTGCCATGCGGTTCGCGCGATGGGGGAACCTGCCAGAGCGATCACATCGCAGAAGACGTCAGTGCTGCCGTTGTTCATATTGACTTCCACGCCGAGCGTCCGTGCTCCGAATCTGTTGCCCATCGAGCGACCTTATCTGCGTGGAGGCGGGCCAGTTCGGTGAAGCCTGCTTCGGTGAGAACCTTGCCGCCTGAGCACGCAGCAACTTGCCGTCGAAGGTGTCAGCTCTCGTCGAACTGGAGTCGCTGCACGGGTTGGCCGGTGAAATCGGCGATGAGTTCGAAGTCCTTGTCGGCATGTAGGACGGTGAGTTTCGAGCGCTCGGCGATCGCGGCGATCAGTAGATCGGGAATAGACGGTGCACGGTGCTGTCCTCGCGCGGCCAGTTCTCGGAGGACTCGCAACGCGCGGTCTTCCGAAGTGGGCGTCTGGTATTCGACCGGCATATTCGCGAGCGGGGGGAGGTCGAGCAACTCGGCGAGGTCCGCCGCGGTGCGCGTGGAGTAACCGGTTTCCAGCAGGGTGACCGTAGCGATCCGAACCAATCCGCGTTCGATGCGGTCGGCCCATACATGCGCGTCCGGTGCTGCGCCGATGCGAACGAGGGCAGACTTGTCGATCAGCCAAGGGCGCGGGCTCACGACCATGCGCGTCTCATGACCTCAGGGTTGTCCAGGTCCTGTGCGAGCTCGGCGACACGATTGAGGTCACCGACAGTGACGGGCACGACTCGCTGAAAGTCCCGCACCAGCCAACGCCGCAAGAACTCCCCCCGGGATATCCCCAACTCGCGGGCGCGCTGGTCGACTTCTTCGATCGCGGATTCGGGGACGTCACGGATGAGAATGTCTGTCATGGTCGCTACCTCCTGATATCAATGATATCAGGAGGTAGCTGCTAGGGTCCGGGGCTGTGATCGTCTGGCTCAACGGCACCCACGGCGCAGGGAAGACGACGACCGGTGCGCTCGTGCAGAAGCTGATCCCGGATTCGCGGGTGTTCGACGCCGAGAAGGTCGGTGAGACGCTCATGGACGTCACGCCGGGGCTGCCCGCGACGAACAACTTTCAGCACTGGCCACCGTGGCGACCGCTGGTGGTCGAGACCGCCCGCCACATTCTCGACTACACCGGCGGCACACTGGTGATGCCGATGACCGTGCTGGTCGAGCAGTATTGGCGGGAGATCAGCACCGGGCTGGCGCGGCACGCGATACCCGTCCGGCACTTCGTCCTGCACGCCGACCAGGACACCCTCCGTGGGCGGATCGAGGGTGACACCGTTCTCGGCCCCTCGTCTTTCCGACTTCAGTACCTCGAGCCCTACGCGGAGGCCGCGCGTACCTGGCTGCACAGCGAGGCAGAGGTTGTCGATACCTCCGACATCACGCCCGCCGAGGCCGCCCAGCGGATCGCTGACGCCGTCGACAACTGACGCGGTTTCGGCCCGAAAGCTATGCGGAACAGTAAATTGGGCAGCCGGACGTGAATGCTCGGGCGAGGGGGCGTGATGAAGGGCCTGGGTGCGCTCGAGAGCCAGGTGATGGCGGTGCTGTGGGACAGTTCCGACGCGCTGTCGGTGCATGATCTGGTCGAGCGGCTGGACAGCGACGATCGGACTCCCGCCTACACCACGGTGTTGACGGTGGTGACGCATCTGTGGGAGAAGCGCTGGGTTCAGCGGGAGAAGATCGGCCGGTCCTATCGTTACCGGCCCACCCGAACCAGAGCCGAGGCGACCACGGATCTGCTGCGCGAAATCCTCGACGCCAGTCCCGATTCCTCCGCGGTGCTGTTGCACCTGGTGAGCACCGCCAGCGAGCGCGAGGTCGAGGCGCTGCGCCGCGGCCTCGCCGACGGACCATGATCCTCATCACGGCGCTCCTGGCCGCGGGTATCGCGTTGGCGGTGCTCGTTCCCGCAGCGCTCGCGCGCATCGATTTCACCGCTGCCCCGGCCGTCGGGATGACGGCGTGGTTGGGTGCGGTCGCCGCCACCATCGGGTGCGGCGTGCTGGCATTGGTGGCGTTGGCCTGGCCGGGTGATCCGCCGGGCAATCTGTCCGCGGGCAGGTGGGTGGCGAGCTTGGCCGCGGTCGAGCCCGCGGTCGTCACCATGACGGCGGGGCTGATCATGCCGGTCGCGGTGATCGGCATGATCGTGCCGACCGGGCAGCTGGCGCGAACCGTTGTCGGGCACCGGGGGCGCACGGCGGCGCTGCGTCGCAGGCACCGGGAGTTGGTGGAGATCGTGGGCCGCGTCGATGCCGTCGGCGGGAAGCTGGTGCGGCTCGAGCACTCGGTTCCGCTGGCCTACAGCGTCGCGGGGCGCGGCGGCTTCGTCGTGGTCACCGACGGTCTGGAGCGCTGTCTCACCGACACGCAGTGGCGTGCCGTGCTCGCGCACGAACACGCGCATCTACGCGGGTTCCACCACCACATCGTCGGCGCCTGTCAGGTTCTCGCCCAAGCTTTTTCGTGGATTCCGCTGTTCGCTGCCGCCCCGGCCGCGATGACCACCCTTGTCGAGTTCGCCGCCGACCGCGCGGCCGCGACCTCGACCGACCCCCGCGCTCTCTCGGCCGCGCTGCACACGGTTGCCGCGCACGGCGCGACCACGCCGACGTCACCGCTGCGTTTGGTCGACGAATCACTGGCGATGCGGCTGAAGTGCTTGGGGGCCGCGCCGGAGTCCCGTTCGGCGGCACGCCGGACGGCGACGGCGATGCTGTTCGTGACGATGTTGCTCGCGCCCGTCGCGTCGGTCGTCGTGGTCGGGCTGAGCGCGGCGATGGTGCTGCTCGTGGTCTGAGAACCGCACGAAAAACTATGTTCCATAGTATTTTGACCGAAAGGGCGTGCGTCAACAGTGCGCGTCAAATGTGAAACAGTTCTAGGTCAGAAATGGGAACCCTTGTATCCGAACATCTTTCGCTTGTCAGCAGCGGCCATCCTGGCGGTCGCGGGGCTCGCCGTGCCCGGCTGCTCGGGGTGGGCGACCGCGGCCCCGGATCAGACTCGCTATTCGCTGGTCGACGGCTGCTTCCGGATCACCACTCCCGCCGGACCGCTGGTTCCGGCGTCGGGGCCCTATCGGATGCGCGCGACAGCACTCGGCGAATATCTCCTCTACGGGCGCAATCGTGAGGTGCTGGAAGCATCGGCGGGGTCGATCGCCCCCGCGAAGAATCCGTCACCCGCCGCGGTGTGGAAGGTAGATGGTTCCGGCGCAGGCGGTTTCACTCTCACCAATGCCGCGTCGACGACCAGCACGCCCGCCGACTTCGTCGCCGATACCGGTTGCGCGGACTTCCCCGAGGCCCGAACCGGTGCGGTGGGAACGCCGGGCCCCAGCGTCGGCGCGGACGGCGCGATCGTGGGCGCCATAGACGCGCACGCGCATGTGACCGCCTATGAGTTCATGGGCGGAAACTTCCACTGCGGACGCCCATGGCATCCCTATGGGGTGACTTCCGCCCTGCCCGATTGCGCGCAATATCGCACCGGCACCAACGGTCTGGTCGCCGACTTCCTCGACTACGGTGAACCGTTCCACGGCGCCGATACCCGTGGCTGGCCCACCTTCCGGGACTGGCCCAAGCCCTCCGTGCTCACCGCGGAAGGCACCTACTGGACCAGCATCGAGCGCTCGTGGAAGGCGGGGCTGCGAGTGATGACGGTCGACCTGGTCGACAACGAGTCGCTGTGCACCATGCTGACCGACCGCCGAAACCCTTGCGACGATATGGCTTCCGTACGTCTGCAGGCGAACAGCCTGCGCGGACTGCAGGACTACATCGATGCTCAGGCCGGTGGGCCCGGACAAGGCTTCTTTCGGATCGTCACCGAACCGGGCGAAGCGCGCCGGGTCGCCGCGTCGGGCAAACTCGCCGTCGTTCTCGGGATGGAGCTGTCCGACCCGATGGGATGCGGAGTCTTTCTCGGACAACCCGAGTGCGGCCGCGCCGATGTCGACCGCTGGCTGACCGAGCTCAGGAGCATCGGAGTCAGCAGCTTCTTCCCCGTCCACAAATTCGACAACGCCTTCGGCGGCACGAAGATGGACCACGACGTCACCGGCCTGCTGGTGAACGCGGGCAACTTCATGCAAACCGGCACGTTCTGGAACGTGCAGCCGTGCTCCGGCGCCGAACAGGACAGCACTCAGATCTCGGTGCCCATCGCCGGCCATATCAATCAATTCCTCGCGAATCTCACCGGGCCGCTACTCGGTGGCGCACCGTTGCCGCTGTACCCGGCGGGGTCGCATTGCAATGCCCGCGGTCTGACCGAGTTGGGCGCGTACCTGATCAACCGGATGATCGACCACGGCTTCCTCATCGAAGTCGATCATCTGAGCGAAGCCACCGCGGACGAAGTCATGTCCATCATCGAAAAGCGTGACTACGCGGGCGTGCTGTCCTCGCACGGCTGGGACTCGACCCGCACCACCGAACGCGTCTATGCCGCAGGCGGTTTCGTGACTCCCTACGCTGGTGGCCCAGCCGGTTTCGTGAATGCCTGGCGCGAAGCCAAGGCCGCGCCTCGGCCGAACAGCGATTTCGGCTTCGGCTTCGGCTCGGATATGAACGGCATCGCCGGCCAGGGCGCGGCGCTGGGAGCCGATGTCGTGCGGTATCCGTTCGTCTCGCACGACGGTCAGGTGACCTTCGACCGGGAGCAGTGGGGCGAGCGAACGTTCGACATCAATACCGACGGCACCGCGACCTACGGGACCTACGCCGACTGGCTCGAAGCAGTCCGTATCCTCGGCGGCCCCGAGATCATGACCGACGTCTTCCACGGCGCCGAGGTGTACCTGCGGCTGTGGGATCAGGTCAGACGGTAGTTGTGCGGACCTTGCTGACCGCCAGGGCCGCGTGCGGCCGGACGTTTCCGGATGCGGGGTGGTGGAGGCGGTCGAGTTCGGCGAATCCGGCTGCGCGCAGGGTCGCGGACAGGTGGTCGGTCGGCCAGCGGTAGGCCGTGGTCACCTTGTGCGGGAAGGGTTCGACCAGGTCGGTGGATTCGAAGAAGCCGACCACCAGTCGGCCGCCCGGCGTGAGCACCCGGTGGAATTCCGCGAGCACGGCGGGAAGTTCGGTGGGGTCCATGTGGATGAGGGAGAACCACGCGAGGATGCCGGGGACGGACTCGGTGGGGGCGTCGAGCGCTCGCAGCGAGCCGAGTTCGAACGTGATGTTCGGATAGGCCGATCTGGCGTGGGCGATGAATTCTGGGACGAGGTCCACACCGGTGGTGGGGATGCCCGCGTCGGTGAGGAATTTGGTGAAGTGACCGGGTCCACAGCCCAGGTCGAGGACCGGGCCTGGGGAAAGGTGGGTGCCGGCGAAGGCGGTGTCCTCGGGGTCGAGGTCGGTGGGCGAGCCGAAGGATTCGATGTAGAGGTTGTGGATGGCGGTGTAGGCGGCTTGGACGGTGTTGTCGGGCACCCGGTCGACGGTAGTCACTGGACAGGGCATGCCCTGTCTCGTCCATCGTTTGTGATGGCAAGACCCGGGTAGTCGAATGTAGGGAGCCGTTTTCCCAGTCGTAGACACGAAGGGATCGACGATGCCGATCAAGCCTGTTCGACGCATTGCTCGCGCGCTGCTGGGGACCACATTCGTGGCCGCCGGAGTGAACGGGTTGATGAATCAGAAGCCCCGCGCCGCCGCCGCGAACGCGCTGGCCGACAAGGGCAGGACCGGTCTGCCCGACGCACTGGCCGCGCGGGTGCCCGACGATCCGAGTCAATTCGTGCGAATCAACTCCGCGGCGCAGGTGGTCGGTGGCTTGTTGCTGGCCAGTGGACGGGCACCGCGACCCGCGGCCCTCGTGCTCGCCGCGACCGTGGTGCCGGGGACCGTCACCGAGCAGGACTTCTGGGCCGAGAGCGACCCGGACCGCAAGGCCGCGAAGCGGGTGGGGTTCTTGAAGGACCTCGGGTTGCTCGGCGGGCTGATGATCGCCGCTGCCGACACCGAGGGTAAGCCGTCGCTCGGCTGGCGGGCGCGTCGGGCGTTCTCGCGGGAGGAGCCCCGCATCGCGGCCGAAGGCGCCGCCATCGCCGCCGCGGCCAAGGTTCGTGGCGCGCATCTCGCCGAGGTGGCCCACGAGCAGGGCGCGCATCTGGCGGAGGTCGCGAACGAGCGCGGCGCCGCGCTGGCCGAGATCGCCCGCGAACGGGGGCCGCAGCTGGCCGACGCGGTGCGCAACCACAGTGCCCACCTGGTGGAGGTCGCCAAGGACCGTGGTCCCGAGGTGGCCGAGGCTGTGCGAACCCGCGGTGCGCACCTGGTCGATGTGGCGAAAGACCGGGGTCCCGAGGTGGCCGAGGCCGCGCGCACCCGCGGCGCTCAGATTGCCGAGGTCGCCAAGGAAAAGGGGCCGGAGCTGGCCGAAGCCGCGCGCGAACGAGGCACGATTCTGGTCGAGACGGCCCGCGAACGCGGCTCGGAATTGGCCGCCGCGGCACGGGAGCGTGAGGAGATCGCAGCTCCCGCACGCCGGTGGTCGAGGCGATAGATGAACCCGCGCCGGGGATCTGCCACTGAGAAGGTGGCGGACCCCGGCGTCGTTGTGTTCCGCCGTGGCACGGCGGCTACCTGACCGGGGTCGAGCAGACGTCAGCTGCCAACCGTCCGGTCTGTACGTGAATGCCCCGATAATCGTGGTCTGGCGCTGTCACCTGCTGTGGCGCACCATAAAGCCGGGGTCGGGCTCACCGACGAACTCACCGTGCGAACCGAACATCGGGGCAATCCCGGCGATTCAGGTTTGGCGGTGAGTTCTGGTGTGAATACTGGGCATTCGCAATGCTTTTCGACAGAGTGGGATTCATCTGATGTTGTCCGGTCGTGAAACGTCCAAGCTGTACGCCGTTCGAGCCGCGGCGGTAGGGGCGGCGGTGACCATCGGCCTGCTCGGTTCGGCGGGAACCGCTGCCGCACTTCCGGGTTCGGGCTCGGCGTCGGGCTCGGCCAGCGGATCCGCGAACTCGGCGACAGGGTCGGCGGCCGCGTCGGCGTCGATCGATCCGGCGGTCGCGTCCTATCTCACCTGGCAGTCGGCGCAGTTCATTCACAACACCCTGCGCGTCCTGCTGTCGATCCCGATGCGCAACATCTAGTTCCAGGCCTTTTCCCAGCGCTCGGCCGCCCAGTCACGCACCTCGCCGCTGAGCAGAATCGCGGGTAGCAGTAGCGCGAAGCCGATCAGCAGGATCGCCAGCCGCGCCCACACGCTCAGTTCACCGAGGGCGCGCAGCAGCGCGGGCAGGATGCAGATCACGGCGAGCGCGACGAGGGCGATCGCCGCGAGCTTGTGTCCTGGCCCGGCGATCAGCGCGGCGCAGGTGCCGAAGCACAGGCCGAGGACCAGGCCGCCGACGCCGACGAAGTAGTTGTCCCAGGAAAGCCAGCTCGGGCGGGTAGACCGGTGAGTGACCACGCCGCGCAGCTTAGCGCCATCAGCTATCGCTGCGCGGCGGTCTGGGCCACGGGTTTTCCTCCAGCTGCTCGACCGACCGATTGAATTTGCGCATCAGTCTGCTGAGGTCGGCGACATCGTCGACGTCCCAGTCGGCGACGACTTTGCCGATGTCGCTGCTGCGGTGTCGCCGATCGGCTTCGAGCGCGGCCTTGCCGTCGGCCGTGGTCTTGATCTTGCGGGCGACGCCGCCGTCGGGATCGGGGACCCGTTGCACCAGTTCCTGTTTCAGCATCGCGCCGACCTGGCGGTTGATGGTGGAGATATCGAGCTGGAACGACTCCGACAGCTCGCGCAGGCTCAGCGGTTCACCGAGATCGAGCCTGGTCAGGATCAGGAACGCCGATCGGTCGAGGAGGAAACCGGGTCGCCTGCGGGTGGTCGTGGGAAAGTGCCGAGAGATCAGGTTCAACTCGAACACCAGGCGGGTGAACGGGGTGTCGTCGGCGGCGCCGGAATCGGACATGTGCCAACTATGTCGCGTGAGTGACCCCCGACACAAATTGTGTACCATGCACACCCTGTGTAGCGTGCATATTTGTGTCTGTAACTGCCGCCGACGTCACGCCGGCCCTCCCCGAAGCCCGCCGCCCGGCCCCGGCCGTGCTGATCGCGGTGCTCAGTACGGTCGGCATCGTCGTCTCTCTCATGCAGACGCTGGTCATCCCGATCATTCCGACGCTGCCCACCTTGCTGAACACCTCGGCCTCCAACGCCTCCTGGGTGGTCACCGCCACTCTGCTGGCGGGTGCGGTCTCGACGCCGATCGCCGGACGGCTCGGCGATATGTTCGGCAAGCGGCGAATCCTCGTCATCAATCTCGGCTTCATGATCGTCGGCTCGGTGGTCTGCGCGGTGTCGAGCTCGCTGCTGCCCGAGGTGCTCGGCCGGTCGCTGCAGGGCGTCGCGGTGGGTGCGATCCCGCTGGGGATCAGCATCATGCGCGACGAGCTCGCGCCCGAGAAGGTCGGCGGCGCGATGGCGGTGATGAGCGCGACCCTCGGTGTCGGTGGCGCCGTCGGCCTGCCGTTCTCGGCGCTGATCGCGCAGAACACGGACTGGCACATGCTGTTCTGGACCGCGGCCGGGCTCGGCGTGGTGTGCGCGGTGCTGGTTTTCGTGTTCGTGCCGGAGTCGCCGGTGCGCACGCCCGCGCGCTTCGATTTCGGTGGTGCGATCGGGCTGTCGATCGCCCTGCTCGCGCTGCTGATCGGCATCACCAAGGGCGCCGACTGGGGCTGGGCGAGTGGTTCGATCCTCGCGCTGTTCGGTCTGTCGCTGGTGAGCTTCCTCGGTTGGGGCGCCTATGAACTGCGCCGGTCCGCACCGCTGGTCGACCTGCGCGTGTCGGCTCGTCCGCGCGTGCTGTTCACCAATATGGCCTCGATCGCGGTCGGCTTCTCGCTCTACGGCATGTCGCTGACATTCCCGCAGCTGCTCATGGCCCCGGAGCAGACCGGCTACGGGTTCGGGCTGTCGATGGTGGTCGCCGGCCTGGCGATGGCGCCGACCGGTCTGGTGATGATGCTGCTCTCGCCGGTATCGGCGCGGCTGTCGGCGAAGAAGGGCCCGAAGTTCACGCTGGCGCTCGGCTCGGCCGTGATCGCGCTCGGCTACCTGTGCGCGGTCGTCATGATGGACACCGTGTGGCAGATCGTGCTCTCGGCGCTCATCGTCGCGGGCGGTGTCGGCCTGGCATTCGCGGCCATGCCCGCACTGATCATGGGCGCGGTTCCGCTGAGCGAGACCGCCGCGGCCAACGGCCTCAACTCGCTGATGCGTTCCGTCGGTACCTCGACCTCGGCGGCGGTGATGGGCGTGGTGCTCGCGCACATGACCATGCACCTCGGCCCGCACATGGTGCCGACCCGGTCTGCGTTCCACACCGCGTTCTTCATCGCGATGGCGGGTGCGGTCGCCGCCATCGCCTTGACCCTGTGCATTCCCATGGGGAAGAAGAAGTCCGACTGAGTCAGTCCGCGGCCGGCGAGTACACCACCAGCGACCAGTCCCGACGCGGTACCAGGGACGCGCCGAGGGAGTGCACCGCCATCGAGATCGGCGCGCCGGTGTGCGGATCGCGCAGTTGCACAACCGGTCCGTCGGGTCCGGGCGCGGCCGACGGGTCGGTGGTCCAGAATTTCTCCCATTCGGAAGCCTGCGCACAGGTTTCGACGATCTCGGCGATCCGCGCCCGCGACGCCAATCCCGGGCCCATCACGCGAAACGCGTAGACGCACAGGTGAACCTGCTGCTCCCAGTCGACCAGCGCGGTCCTGGCGCGCGGGTCGAGCAACATCCACTCGAGCATCGACTCGCCCGTGACCAGGCCGGGAAAGACGAGTCGCCACGCGGCGTTGGTGGCCAGGATCTCGAAGACCGGATGCAGTTGCAGGCTGGCCGGATGGCTGATCCCGTCGATCAGGACCTGGTCGGCCGGTCGGACGAGCGAGGGCGTGGAGTCGTAGCGGTGGGCCACCGACAGTGAGATCAGATGGTCGCGAAACACCTCGGGCACGTCGAGCGCGTCGAACAGCGCGGTCAGCGCCTCCAGTGTCGGTGTGCGCGTGCCCTGTTCGATCTTCTGGATGAGCGCGGGCGAGATGCCCGCCGTCTCGCCGAGCGCCGCCCTGGTCAGGCCCGACGATTCGCGGCGTTCGCGGAGGTATCGCGAGATCGACGCGTTCGGGTCTTCCACAATGCACTCCCGGTTCGGTCATAGGTACAAATTGGGACAGTCGTCTAGCTTGACCGAGGGTAAAGGTTTCGAAAAAATCATGTCAGCCGAGCGGGGCAGCGCGTGGCTACCCGACCGTCGCACACAGGCTGATCATCGGCCTCTGTGCTGGTCGGGCCAGTGTGTTCCGAAGCGGAAAGTGTTCGACACCACCCCTGCGCGGACTCGAGGTCGCCGGAGGGGACGGCGCGCACCCGTGAGCGCGCGCCGAGCGCGATCGCCGGGCTGATACCCGGGTGGCGCAGGGGTCCACCCGGTGGTCGCCCGTCCGCTTCGGAAAACACCCGCGATCGGGAACCGAACGCCCTCGCGATTCGTCCAATAGGTCAGAAGGACGAATGAGAGTGGGGGGCGATGACGCAGATTCACGCCGAACGATCCGGTCGACGCACGCCCTGGATCGTCGGAATCTCCGGAATGTTGGCCGCGGCGACCGTGGTAATCGTCGGACTTGTGTGGTGGCAGCACGATGGGGGAGATCAGTTCCCCGCGCTCGACAGCGAACGTCTCGACGAGCAGCAGGTCGTGCTCGTCGACGTGTTGCGCCGCGAGTACGAGCAGCCCGGCGACGGCCCGAAGTACGCCGAGGGCATCAAGGAGGCGTGGTGCGCCGACTTCGTCAGCTGGACGATGCGCGAGGCGGGCAGGCCGCTGGCCAACCCGAACTCCGGTTCCTGGCGGATCCCCGGCGTGTACACGCTGCAGGAGTACTACCAGCAGGTCGGCCGATTCACCCGCGCCGACGTGGGCTATCGCCCGCGCACCGGTGACGTGGTCCTCTACGGGCCCGGCAGTCCGCTCGGCCAGCACACCAACATCGTGTTGAAGGCCGAGGGCGACACGATCACCACCATCGGCGGCAACGAAATGGGCGGGGTTCGGGTCCGAACCATCACACCCGCCGAAACCGCCGATCTGGTCGGTTACGGGCGATTCTGAAATCGATTGGCGCTCAAGACAACTGCGATGATCCTGGACGGCGGTACCACGCCGATACCCGTACCATGGAACTCGCGGCGCCCGGCAGCGCCGTCGCCGGCTCCTCCGTCCTGCTTCCCCCTCATCGGCAGGACGGGGGAGTTGTGCCACCAACAGCGGGTTCGCTGACGTCACGTACCGTGTTCGATGTGCGTGTGAAGGTGGACGAGCAGCCACGTCGTGAGCCGATGTGGATCGAGTACGCCGATTTCGGCGAACGATTCGTCACCTACGCGGTGACCGAGGAGCGCATCACCGCCGCGGTATCGGGGATGACCGGGCGTGGCGTGAAGATCGGTCCGTTCTCCCTCGGCCCCGCCGGGCTGGCCGGTTTCGTCGCCGAGGGCACCCTGGGAACCCCTGCCGTCACCCGTACTCCCGGTGACGCGCTGAGCTTCGGCGTGAAGGTCCCGCTGACCCTGGCCGTGAAACTGGTTCTCGGTGGACGCAAACTGCGCCTGGCCGCCGTGGTCGAGATCGGGCTGACGCTGCACGCCCGCACCGCCGCCCCGCTGCTGGTCGTGATCGATGTCGCCCCGGTGACGGCCAAGGACGTCAGCTTCACGTTGCGCGCCGAGGCCATCGACGGTGCGTGGGAGATGCTGCTCGACCCGATCGCGGGCCTGGTGCAGCGCGAGGTCGCCAGTCGGGTCAACGCCATCGTCGGCGATCCGAAGGTGCGCTCGGAGCGGGTCTTCGATATCGAGGCGATTCTGGACGGCTACCGCTCACCGCATCGCAACGACACCGTCTTCGAATGGATCGACTACCGCGAATTCGGTCTGCGCTTCTTCACCACCATCGTCACCAGGGACCGCGTGCACGGCGTGGTCGCACAGTTGGCGGGCAACGAGATCGAGGTGGGACCGCTGGCCGAGGGCCCACGCGGCGCGGCCACGGTGACCGTGCGCGGTGCGATCGAGCAGCCGCGCGTGATCGATCGTGGCCTCGGCGAGCCGGGCGAGCTGCGGATCTTCGATATGACGCTGCCGGTCGGGCTCGACATCACCGTCGACGTCCTCAAAGCCAATCACTACCGCGCCGACCTCGAGATTCCGCTGGTCCTCACGGCCAGGGCCGCCGAGCCGTTGCAGATCGTGATCGAGGTGCCGCCGCCCGCGCTCGAGGACATCTCGATGGAGTTCACCGCGAAGGGCCTGCGCGCGGCGACCCTGGCCCGGCTGGCCGGGATCAAGAAGCAGGTCGTCGCGCAGGTCGTCGCGGTGGTGAGCACCGAACTGGCCGATCCGACCGGCCGCACCATCGATGTGGGCGCGGCGATCGACGGCGCGACCTGAGTCGTGTGACTCGTGGGGTGAATGTTGCCGTTGGTTCTGGTGGTTCCCCTGGGGTTGTGGTGCAATGAATCGCACGTTCCAGACTCCCGGCGTGCGATTTTCGGGGAAGGCGCGCCGGGATCGCTTGCCGGTTGAAGGTCGGGTTTGCGCGAAGGAGTCCTGCGATGCGTTCTGTTCCGGTGAATCGGCGGAAGTTCTTCGGCGTGGCCGCCGCCGCGGCCACGATCGGCGCAGGCCTCGCCGCCGCCCCCGCCCGCGCCCAATCCTTCGGCACCATGGTCGACTACGCTGCGGGGGTTCCCTCCGCCGCGTCGATCGCCGCCGAAGGCCATATCGGCGTCATCCGGTATGTCTCCGAGCGAAGGCCCGGCGCGGAGTGGATGGAAGGTAAGCCGCTGCTCGCCGCCGAGGTCGAAGACCTGTGGGCCAACGGCCTGTCGATCGTGTCGAACTATCAGTTCGGCAAGGGCCCGACGGCCGACTGGCGCGGCGGCCTCGAAGCGGGCAAGGAACACGCCGAGCGCGGCTGGGCCATCCACGTCGCCGCGGGCGGACCCGACACCGCGCCGATCTACGCCTCCATCGACGACAACCCGTCGCAAGAAGACTTCGACGAGATGATCGCGCCCTATATCGAGGGTTGGCAGTCGGTGCTCGGACCCGAACTCGTCGGCATCTACGCCAACGCGCCGACCATCGACCGCGCACTCGACGCGGGCCTCGGTTCCTGGTTCTGGCAACACAACTGGGGCACCGAGCGAGGTTTCGTACACGACTCCGCGCACCTGCACCAATTCGAGATCGACAAGCGCTCGATCGACGGCGTCGGCGTCGATCTGAACCGGGTGCTGGCCGAGGACTACGGCCAGTGGTGAATCAGGTCTGACAGTGGCACGTCGACCCGTGACGCAGGTCGGGCTCGTCGTCGGGCATCACGCACAGCGGTGTCGTGGTGTCGGGTGCGGAATGGTTCCCGAGCCAGGACAGCAGCGACCAGCGTGACAGCCCCGACAGCGCCGAACCCACGCTGACGAACGAGCCCGACGAGATCGCCGACCCGAACGACCCGATCGAGCCGATGGACAGCACCGACCCGACGCTGCCGATGGACAGCACCGAATAGGCCGATCCGATCGACAGGATCGACCCCTCGGATCGGTAGGAGAGAATCGAGCGGCTGCTGCGAGTGGTCGCCATCGTCTCGGTCTACCACATCGCGATGCCCGCGGGAACAGCTGAAAACAACTGAGCCCGATTCGCTCTCGAGGAACGAACCGGGCTCAGTGGATGCGCTACCTAGACGGTGAAGAAGCCGAGGGTCGGCATGAACGTGCAGGTGCGCGGTGCGGCGCCCTCGGCGGCGGTGGTGAGCGAACCCGAGATCACCGCGACGACGCGGCCGTGGCCGGTGTTCGCGACGGCCGACAGGGTGGCCGGACCGCCGGGGTTGATCTTGGCCTCGTCGGTCAGCGTCTGGATCGCGGACTGACGGGTGTCGAGGTTGAGCCACTGCACCGTCATCGGCGGGTTCTGCTCACCGGTCGGCGCCTTGGTGCCGAGCGCGGTGAACACGAAACCGGCCTGCCCGGCGGCGGGGCCGGGCGGGGGCAGCTGCGCCGGACCGGGGACCGCGAGCGCGGTGCCGACCGAATCGGCGCCGTCGCCGATGCAGCCCTTGCCGATCGTCGGGTACAGGAACTGCGCGATGGCCGGGCCGTCCTGCGGGAGTTCGGGACCGCCGCCGCCGCTGCCATCGAGGAAGGTGATGATCCGCTCGAGGGTGGCCTTGATGGCGGGCGGCAGGTTCAGCGTTGCCAGCAGTGCGCGCGCCTGATCGAGCAGGGCGGTCTGTGGGCTGGCGACGTCGGCCGGGCCTGCTACCAGGCCGGCCACGGCGGGGGCGAAGGCGGCTAGCGCGTCGACCGGAACGCCCTCCGGCACCATCGGGACGCTGATCGGCGCCGCCTGTGGGGCGGGCGCGGGCGCGGCGATGGTCGATGCGGGCGCGGCCAGCATGGCACCGGCAGCGATGGCGAGAGCGGTCGTTGCGATCCGCGATCCTCGGCTACGAAGCACTTGTCTAGCCGTCCTTACCTCGGGTTTGCGATGGGCGAGGGTTGTCGACCCCAACATGTCGGGGGTCACTCTAAGGACAACGCTGCCGTGTTGTACAGCCGCCGGGCCCTGAGCGGATCACCGGCCGAAACCATGCTCATCGACGCTAGCCCTGACTGGCGTTACACCTGGGGATGTTGATGCAAATGTTACCCATGGTGTCGTCGCGGCCGGTGCGCGCGGGGGTCGATCGACGCCCGGTTAAAGTAGCGGAGCACCGTGAAACGGCGCCCGGCGCCACCCATCCGACCGAAAGCCTGGCTTTGAACAGACACCTCCGATGGGCTCTCGCGCTGCTCGGACTGTCCGTGCTCGCCCGGTTGGCCTGGATGCTCTTCGCCCCGAACGGGCTCAATGTCGTCGATCTGCACGTCTACGTGGACGGGTCGGCGTCGCTGCTCACCGATCGGCTCTACGACTTCACCTACTCGGAGGTGACGCCGGACTTCCCGCTGCCGTTCACCTATCCGCCGTTCGCCGCGCTGGTGTTCTTCCCGCTGCACTATCTGCCGTTCACCCTCGTGGCGGTCGGCTGGATGCTGGCCACGGTCGCCGCGCTCTACGGGGTGATCCGGATCAGCTTCGAGCTGCTCCTCGGCGCGGAGAAGGCGAAGCGGACGCCGTGGATCACCGCGGCCGTCGGCTGGACGGCGCTCGGCGTGTGGCTCGAGCCGGTGCGAACCACGATCGACTACGGCCAGGTGAATGTGTTCCTGGTGCTCGGCGCGATGCTGGCTGTGCGCAGTGCGCGCTGGTGGATCTCGGGCACCCTCGTCGGCGTGATCGCGGGCATCAAGCTGACCCCAGCCATCACCGGCCTGTATTTCGTGGCGCGGCGGCGCTGGGCGACGGTGCTGTGGTCGGCGGCGGCCTTCGGGCTGACGGTCGCTGTGAGTTTTCTCATCAATGCCCACGAGGCGAAACGCTATTTCGGCACCCTGCTCGGCGACGCCGACCGGATCGGCCCGGTGGGCTCGGTGTGGAACCAGTCGCTGCGCGGTGCGCTGAGCCGCATCCTCGGCTACGACGTGCAGTCCGGGCCGTGGTGGCTGGCCGCCGTCGTGGTCACGACGGTGCTGGCGTTCTGCGCGTGGCGGACCCTCGGCCCCGACGACCGGCTCGGCACCCTGGTGCTGGTGCAGCTGTTCGGGCTGATGATCTCGCCGATCTCCTGGTCACACCACTGGGTGTGGCTGATCCCGACGGTGCTGTGGCTGCTCTACGGGCCGCTGCGGGCCGAGCGCGTCGCGCGGATCATCGCCGGGTTCTGGGTGCTGACGATGCTGGTCGGCGTGCCGTGGGTGCTCTCGTTCGCGCAGCCGACGATCTGGACCATCCCGCGCCCGTGGCCGTTGGCCTGGCTCGGCGCGGTGGATGCGATCGGCGTGTTCGTGCTGTTCGGCTGGCTGATCTGGCGTGGCCGCGACAGCCTGCGCGCACAACTCCCCGGCCGTCGCACGGCCGAGGTGCCCGCGAGCTGACGCTTGTCAGTCGACGAGATCGTCGATGGTGTGCGCCATCGCCGTATCGAGCGCGGTGAGCCCACCGGCCGAATGCGTACTCAGCGTGAAACGCAGTGTGCGCCAACGGATATCGATATCCGGATGATGATCGGCCGCTTCGGCCGCGGTAGCGACCTTGCGAACCGTCTCGATGCCGGCGAGAAAACTCGGTGCCTGCACCGTGCGGGTGATCGCGTCACCCTCGCGTGACCACTCCGGAAGAGTGGCCAGCGCGATGGTGAGTTCGGGGGCGGAGAGCAACGGGGTACTCATACCTCGGTTGTACCCCTCCGCCTACTTGGCGCGCGCCAACTTCAAGGCCTTTTTGAGATCTTTACCGCTTGTTCCGGCGGCCTCGGCCTTCTTCATTCGCATGATGACGACGGGGCATTTGAAGCAGCGCGTCTTCTTCCTGCAGCACTTTTTCTTCGGCTTCAGGCTCGAGACCTTCTTCGCCTTCACCTTGCCCATGGGAGTTAGCGTAGCCTAAGTACAAAGCCTGACACGAGACTGTCACCGGGGTACCGGTAGGCTGTAACAGGCCGCGATGCCAGATGAATGCGCGCCAAATACCCCAACAGCAGGAGGATCCAGGCGTGTCGTCTTCACGCGATTTTCGCAACGTCGCCATCGTGGCCCACGTCGACCACGGCAAGACGACGCTGGTTGACGCCATGCTTCGTCAGTCGGGCGCGTTCGCTGAGCGAGCCGAACTGGTCGACCGCGTCATGGACTCCGGTGATCTCGAGCGCGAGAAGGGCATCACCATTCTCGCGAAGAACACCGCCGTCCATCGCCATAACCCCGACGGTTCTCTCACCGTCATCAACGTGATCGACACCCCCGGCCACGCCGACTTCGGTGGCGAGGTCGAACGCGGCCTGTCCATGGTCGACGGTGTCGTGCTGCTCGTCGACGCGTCCGAGGGCCCGCTGCCCCAGACCCGTTTCGTACTGCGCAAGGCCCTCGCGGCCAAGCTGCCGGTCATCCTGGTCGTGAACAAGACCGACCGTCCCGACGCCCGCATCGCCGAGGTCGTCTCCGAGTCGCACGACTTGCTGCTCGACCTGGCCTCCGACCTCGACGACGAGGCCGCCGAAGCCGCCGAGCTGGCGCTCGACCTGCCGGTCCTCTATGCCTCGGGCCGTGAGGGCAAGGCCTCGAAGGTGGAGCCGGAAAACGGTTCCGCTCCCGACGCCGAGAACCTCGACGCCCTGTTCGAGGTGCTGATGGACTACATCCCGGCACCGAAGAGCAACAAGGACGCGCCGCTGCAGGCCCACGTCACCAACCTCGACGCGTCGGCATTCCTCGGTCGTCTGGCCCTGGTCCGCATCTACGCCGGTGAGCTGCGCAAGGGTCAGAACGTCACCTGGATCAACGCCGACGGCGCCAAGACGGTCAAGATCACCGAGCTGCTGCAGACGATCGGTGTGGAGCGTCAGCCCGGCGAGGTCGCCGAGGCGGGCGACATCGTCGCCATCGCCGGTATCCCCGACATCATGATCGGCGACACCCTCGCCGATCCGGAGAACCCGATCGCGCTGCCGCGCATCACCGTCGACGAGCCCGCCATCTCGGTGGTCATCGGCACCAACACCTCGCCCCTGGTCGGCCGGGTGCAGGGCCACAAGCTCACCGCCCGCATGCTCAAGTCGCGCCTTGATGCCGAGCTCATCGGCAACGTGTCGCTGCGCGTGCTCGACATCGGCCGTCCCGACGCCTGGGAGGTGCAGGGTCGTGGTGAGCTGGCGCTGGCCATCCTGGTCGAGCAGATGCGTCGTGAGGGCTTCGAGCTGACCGTCGGCAAGCCGCAGGTGGTCACCAGGCAGGTCGACGGCAAGACCCACGAGCCGTTCGAAGAGCTGACCATCGACTGCCCCGACGAGTACCTCGGCGCGATCACTCAGCTGCTGGCCGCTCGTAAGGGCAAGATGGTGCAGATGAGCAACCACGCCGCCGGCTGGGTGCGCATGGAGTTCATCGTCCCCTCGCGTGGCCTGATCGGCTTCCGCACCGTGTTCCTCACCGAAACCCGCGGCACCGGCATCGCCAACGCCGTCGCCCACGGTTACGCGCCGTGGGCCGGTGAGATCCGCGCCCGCCACACCGGTTCGCTGGTCTCCGACCGCGCGGGCACCGTCACCCCGTTCGCGATGATCCAGCTGGCCGACCGTGGTCAGTTCTTCGTCGAGCCGGGCGCCGACACCTACGAGGGCATGGTCGTGGGTATCAACCCGCGCGCCGAGGATCTCGATATCAACGTGACCCGCGAGAAGAAGCTGACCAACATGCGCAGCGCCAACGCGGACACCTTCGAGACCATGGCCAAGCCGTTGCAGCTCGATCTCGAGCTGGCGATGGAGTTCTGCACCGAAGACGAGTGCGTGGAGGTCACCCCCGAGGTGGTTCGCGTGCGCAAGCTCGTCCTCGGCGCCAACGAGCGGGCCCGCGACCTGTCGCGTCGCAAGGCTCGCGACAAGGCCGCCGCGAACTGAACTAAGGCGTAACGAGAATGGGGCGGTGCTTCGGCACCGCCCCATTCTTGGTTTCGGCCCGCCTCGGTCTGGACTGACCGGAGGGTGCGACGAAGGAGTGCCCGGAGGGAGGGAAGACCGAGGTTACGAGGGCCGAAACCCGCGGCGCCAGCCGCTATTAGATGGAGGTAGAGTGCGCAAGGTGAGTTCGGGGCGGCACGCAGGGTGGCGTGCGATAGTGCTGGCGATGATCGCCTCGACGGCGGTCGTGGCCGGTTGCACGGCGAATCCGCCACCGCCGATCGAGTCGTCCGACTCTCCCAAGACCACCCAGGTCAAGCCGGGTAAGAACACCGTGGTCGTCGCGATCGACGACATCGGGATCGGGTTCAATCCGCATCTGCGCTCGGATCAGTCGCCGGTGACCAGCGCGGTGAGTTCGATGGTGCTGCCGAGCCCGTTCCGTGCCGCGCCGAGTCCCGTGCATCCGGGTCTGGTCGAGTGGGTGCCCGATACCTCGCTGATCGTGTCGGCCGATGTGACAGCGCAGGAGCCGTTCACCATCACCTACACCCTGCGCAACCAGGCCAATTGGTCCGACGGTGCGCCGATCGCGGCCGAGGACTTCCGATTCCTCTGGCAGCAGATGATCAGCCAGCCCGGCGTGGTCGATCCGGCCGGCTACCGGCTCATCTCGGATGTGGCGTCCTCGGGTGGCGGCAAAACGGTCACGGTGACCATGGCGCAGCCGTATCCCGCCTGGCGTGAACTGTTCTCGAACCTGCTGCCCTCGCACCTGGTGAAGGACTCCCCGGGTGGGTTCACCAGCGGCCTGGTCGACAAGATTCCGGTCTCGGGCGGCAATTTCACCATCAAATCGGTCGATCGCGGGCGCGACGAGATCCTGCTCGAACGCAACGACCGTTTCTGGGGCACCCCGGCTTCGCCGGATCAGATCCAGTTCCGTCGTGGCGGCACGCCCTCGCAGCTGGCCGAATCGCTGCGCACCGGAGACGCGCAGATGGCGCTCGTGCACGGCGGCGTGGCGACCCAGGCGCAACTGGCCGCGATCCCGTCGGTGCGCACCACGATCATGCCGCAGGCCCGTGAAATGCAACTCGCGCTCAACGGCCGCTCCGGTGACCTCGCCGATGTCCGGGTCCGCAAGGCGGTGCTCGCGCTGCTCGACCCCGCCCTGTTGGCGACCGTCGGCGCGCAGACCGGCGGCTGGGTGGAACCCGCACGCGCACAAGTACTTTCGCCGTCGAGCCCCGGCTACGTGCCCACCGCGCCGCCGCGGATGACCGCCGAGGAAGCGTTCGCGCTGCTGGCCGAGGCCGGTTACGGCCGTGCGCCGGAGACGCCGCAGACCGGTTCGCCCACCTCGCCCGCGCCGCGCCCGCGCTCGGTGGCGCGCAACGGCAAGGGGCTGTCGGTGCGGATCGGCGCGGTCACCGAGGACGCGTCGGCGCTGGCTGTCGCCAATACCGCCGCCGACCAATTGCGCAGTGCCGGAATCGATGCCACCGTGCGCGGCCTGCCCGCCGACGAGCTGTACGGCAAGGACCTCACCGAATCCTCGATCGACGCCATCGTCGGCTGGGAGCTGGCAGGCGGCGACCCGGCCACCGCGCTGGCCTCGCGCTACGGCTGCCCGCCGGTCGTACCGGCAGGCGCCGAAGGTCCCGCGCTGGCCGCGGCGGAGGCCTATCGCCAGGCGCCGAGCAATATCGGCGGGGTGTGCGACCCCGCCCTGCAGCCCTCGATCGACGAAGCCCTGCGCGGGTTCGATGTGCCGCGCATCCTGGCCGAATCCGAGCCTCGGCTCTGGGAACTGTCGACCGTGCTGCCGATCGTGCAGGACAACGTCGTCGCGGCGGCCGGTCCGCGCGTCGACGGTGTGTCGCTGTCGGGCGCGATCCAGGTCGGCATCTTCGGTGATACGGCACAGTGGCGGAGGATCCCATGACCGATACCGGCGGACTGCTGCTGGTCCACGCACATCCTGATGACGAAACCCTCACTACGGGTGGCACGATCGCGCACTACCGCAGGCGGGGCGTCCCGGTGACCGTGGTGACCTGCACGCTCGGCGAGGAGGGTGAGGTCATCGGCGACCAGTGGTCTCGCTTGATCGCCACTGAAGCCGACCAGCTCGGCGGTTACCGCATCGGCGAGCTCACCGCCGCGCTGTCGGCTCTCGGCGTGACCGAGCCGCGGTTCCTCGGCGGCCCCGGTCGCTGGCGCGATTCCGGCATGGCCGGTACGCCGTCGGCGGCGAACCCGCGGGCCTTCGTGCATTCCGGTGACGCCGCAGTCGACGAACTCGTCGCGGTGATCCTCGAACTGCGGCCGCGCGTGGTGGTCACCTACGATCCGCGCGGCGGCTACGGCCATCCCGACCACATCCGCGCGCACGAGATCACCACCGCGGCCGTCGCGGCGGCCGCCGAGCAGGGCTGGGATGTCCCCAAGTTCTACTGGACCGTCACCGACGCCGACCTGCTGCGCCAGCACACCGCCGCGCTGGCCCGCCGCACCGTCGACGAGCTGCCGGGCGCGCTGCCCGCGGGCTGGCGTCTGCCGGTCGAGGCCGAGCTCGCCGCCATGTCGACGAGCGGGGTGAGCACCGTCGTCGACGTCTCCGATGTGGTCTCGGCCAAGCGCGCCGCCATGCGCGCACACGCCACCCAGGTCACCGTCGCGCCGAGCGGCCGGGAATTCGCTCTGTCGAACAACATCGCGCTGCCGGTACTGCCCGAAGAGCACTTCACTTTGGTACGCGGCACTCGCGGCGAGGTGGGCGCCGATGGATTCGAACACGACCTGTTCGCCGGTCTCGATTGAGCGGCTGGCCACACGATCGCCATCGCCGGTCGCGGTTGTCTGCTGACCGATCGGCGATTCTCCAGGGCGCGCGCGACACGGCGGGCGGGTGCGGCCGAATAGACTCGGGCCCATGGTGACCGATCGCGATCAGCCCACCGCCGTGCTGCGGTCCTCGCGCCTTCCCGGCGTAGCGGATCCGTTGATCGCGGGACTCATCGTCGTGCTGCTGTTCCTCGACGCGCTGATCACCCTGGCCGTCGAAGTGCTGTTCCTGCCCACCTATATCGGCTCGTTCGCCTTTCCGGTGGTGGCTTTGCTCGCCGCACCGATCAACATCGCCCTGGTCTACGGCATGGAATCGGTGACCGACCGGGTCGGCTTCACCTTCGCCCCGATCGTGGTGTGGGTCTTCGGGTTTCTGGTCTGCGCCTCGCGCGGGCCCGGCGGCGACATCATGCTCGGCAGCGACTGGCGCACCCTGCTGTTGTTCGCCTGCGGTGTGCTCGCCCCCGCGGGCTACCTGTACTACCGCTCGAACGTCATTCGGTAGATTTCGGCCGCTGCCACGGCCATTGCCCGGTCAGTTCGAGTTCGAGCGAGTAGCTGAGGAACGTCCGCACCAGCACGATCAACGCGAGCACGCCGACGCTGGTGAACGTCGGTGAGATGGCTACCGTGCGGATGATGTCGGCCGCCACCAGGAATTCCAGTCCGAGCAGGATCGCCCGGCCGAGCCCGCGCCGATAGGTGTTGTAGGCGCGCTCGAACTCCTTGTGCTCTGCCAACTGCCGCAGGAACCGGACCGTGCCGATGAACCCGCCGATGACGATGGCCGCGACCCCGGCCCCGTCGAGCACCTGGCCCGCGGTCTCGATAACCTCGGTGAACTGCACGAATCACCCCTAGCGTCAACGGCACGGCGATCGAACCGAACGCTACGCCGTGTCGGCGTCGCCTGCGCCGCTATCGGGCGTGGCGGGTCTGCGCGCCGTCCAGGATCAGGTCGATGGCCTGGGTGAACCGGCTGAGCACCCCGTCGGCGGACTCCTCGACGACCTGCGGGCGCTGCTCGACATAGCGCCGGTGCAGGCGCGGATACTGCTGCGACGCGGCCTCGCTCGCCACCATCACCCGGTCCACCCACTGCTGGGTCGACAGGCCGCTGCGCGCGATCGTCATCGTCATCGCGGCCTCGTTGCCGCACGAGCCGACAACGAACTGGAAGATCGCGTCGGTCGCGATATCGACCACCTCGTCGTCGAAGCCCCCGGCTTCCACGATGGCGACCATCGAGTCGGTCAGCCGCATCATGTTGGGCCCGAGATAGGTCAGCGCCGCGCTGCTCAGCACCACGGTGATCCACGGATGGGCCAGGATCGTCGCGCGCAGGCCGTCGGCCTGCTCGTGCATCACCGCTCGCCAGCGCTCGGGATCGGGCGTCGGTGTCGGCACCTCACCGATGACCTGGTCGACGACGAGTTCGAGCAGTTCGTCCTTGTTCGCCACGTGGGTGTACAGCGAGGTCGCACCCGCGCCGAGGCGGGCACCGAGCTTGCGCATGCTCAACGCGTCGAAGCCGTCGGCGTCGAGCAGGGCGATGGCCTCGGCGACGATCTGGTCGCGGGTCAGTGTGGGTTCGTCGCGCCGTTCGCGCGCGGGCCTGGTCCACACCGAGGTGATCTCCGTCGAGCCGGTGCTCTCCATCCGCTGCCTCCTCGGGTTCTCCGACTTCGCCGATCGGCACAGCATAGTCCCCGGTTGAACACTGTTCGGCGTGACCGCACAATGTGCGGAGAGCGCGGAAAAGCTCGTCGCCGGGCTTAAAAACGCCTGTGGGCGAATCCGAATTGGCGAAGGAGCCGGTGAACGCCTAGGCTGTCGACGCGGAATGGCCGGGAGTCCAAGGGCGCCCGGCCATTTCAGCGTTTACCGAGTCGGCCCGGGGTCACTGCCTCGATCAGGTCGGCGGCCTGAACGATCGGGATGTCGACCACCGAGTAGGACTTCTTGCCCGCCGCGGTGGCCGCGACGACAGTGGCGAGTCCCGCGCGGCGCTGCCAGAAGGACTGCCGCACAGTCCATCCGATGATGCCGGGAGCTTCGAGACAGTCCCGATTGCGATCGAGGCTGCCGCTGCGGGTGATCAGCCAGGTCGGGCCGGTGGTGCCGGGGAGCACGCGGTGGCCCAAGCCGCGGTAGCGGTCCTCGGCGAGCAGGGCCATGACGACGGCGAGCACCACCGGGAAGGGCCAGGTCCACACCGGTGGATGCCCACCCGCGAGCGTGATGGCGAGCAGGACGACGGCGACGATGCCGACGGGCCACGCGGCGCGGGTGTAGCGGCGACGATGTGCGGCGGCTCCGTGCCGTCGTAGCTCGACGGTGCCGAGGGCGGAACCGGTGATCGGTTGCGGTGCGGGCGAATCCGTGAGTACGGCTGTCGAAGAGACTTTGTCGAGGGAGGTCGCGACCGGGCGTTCGCTGTCGTCGCGGGCTGCCAAGGCCGAGTCCGGTTCCTGGGCGGTCGACGCGTCGGCGTGCGGGTGTCGGCGGGTGCGGAGTAGTTCGTCGAGGGTGCGTTCGACGGCGGCGCGTGGGGCCTGGGGAAGGATCTTCTGCCGGGGGTTCTCACCGGTCATGATCATTTCGAGCTGAGCGGCGTCGGCGGCGCGCAGCAGGAGCGGTTCGTTGAGCGTGGCGCCGCGGAAGCGGGCCAGGTCCAGGGTGATCTGGCGAGTGGTGAACAGGCCGTGGCGCAGGTGCAGAGTGGCGCCGTTGTCGAGCACACGCAGGCCGAACCAGGTGGCGAGGTAGTGGGCGCACCCGGCCAGGCTCACCAGCAGCACCGTCAGCAGGGTCAACCCGGTGATGACGATGACGACGATCATCGCGGTGTCGTCGTCGAGATCTTGCACGACAGCACTTTTCGACAGCACGTCGATGAGTCCGTACTGCGCGCCGATTCCCGCGATCGGCGCGACGACGGCCAGCCCGGTCAACGACAACGGTGCGTACCGCACCCACGCCGCCTGCCAGTGCCCGATCTCCACCCCGGAGTCGGTGAGGGCATCGTGGTGCGAAACATGCGGCGCCCCGGCGGCCTCGCTGTGCCCGGGTGTCTGTCGACCGGTGTGCGCGAGTAATTCGGCCCGCAACGCCGGGATCTGACTGGTGTCGAGCGCGTCGAGCTTGAATTCCTCGCCCTTGTCGGTCTGCTTGCCGGTTCCGATGGCCAGTACCGCCAGCCCGAGCACCCGGTGCAGCAGATCGGCTTCCACATCCACCGATCGAATGCGCGAGCGAGGCACCGACAGCGTGCGGCGCTGCACGATTCCGCTGCGCAACTGCACGTGATCGGCATCGATCCGATACGCGGTGGTGAACCACCGCGCGATGCCGAACGCCGCGACGAGCGTGACCGGAATCAAACTCCACAGCGGATTGCCGCTGGTGGTGCCGACGATGATCGAACCGAGCAGCACCGGAATGTATTTCATGACCTCGTTGACCGGATACACCAGCAGCATGCGCGGATCGAGGCGCTGCCAGTCGGTCTCGGTGCGCGCGGGTGCGGTCATGTCGCGTCGCCGCGGTGCTGTGCGGCGATGGCGGTCAGCCGCAGCACCGTCTCCTCGGCGACCGGCAGGTCGAGCGCGCTGATCTTCACCGCGCCCGCCGACGACGCGGTGGTGACGGTGACAGTCGCCAGCCCGAGGATCCGTTCCAGCGGCCCACGCTCGGTATCGACGGTCTGTACCCGCGAGATCGGCGCGACCCGCGATTCCTGAGCCAGCCACCCCACCCGCGTGTACACGGCGTCATCGGTGACCTCCCAGCGATGCACCGCGTATCGCCACACCGGAATCACCACAACGGCCACCACCGCGAGCGCCACGGTCGCCAGCCCGGCCAGCACCTGCCAGCCACGATGGTCCTCGTCCAACACCGCCCACACCACGAGTACCACGAACAGCACCACCACCCCGATCGCGTTCTCCAACGCCCACAGCAGCTTGGCCTCGGAACTCGGACGCCAGGCCGGTTCGGCCAGGATGGTGGAGCGTGGCAGCGACATGCTGCCCATGGTTCCATGCGCGTGCGACGAGTTCACCCCGTCGGGAATACGCGCGGTCACGGGGGAGGTTGTCGTCGGACAAGGACGACCACGCCGCGCCCGCCACGGGCCCGTGACCTCACCGACCACACGTCCGGGGAAGAAGTAGCGCATGATCGACGGGGTGACCGACCTTCCGAAGCCGAGCGTTCCGATGTCGCCGCCGAGTCCCACCGCTATGCGACGGGCCCTGCGCCGAGCCCGCGACGGCGTCACGTTGAACGTCGACGAGGCCACCGTCCTGCTGCATGCCACCGGCGACGACCTCGTCGACCTGTGCGCGAGCGCCGCCAGGGTCCGCGATGCCGGGCTCGAATCGGCGGGTCGCCCACGCACGATCAGCTATTCGCGCAATGTGTTCATCCCCCTCACCAAGCTGTGCCGGGACAAGTGTCACTACTGCACGTTCGTCACCGTGCCCGGCAAGCTGCGCGCCGAGGGCAAGGGCATGTTCCTCGAACCCGACGAGGTCCTCGAGATCGCCCGCCAGGGCGCCGCGCTGGGGTGCAAGGAAGCGCTGTTCACCCTGGGCGACCGGCCGGAGGACCGCTGGCCGGAGGCGGCGCAGTGGCTCGACGAACGCGGCTACGACTCCACCCTCGACTACCTGCGCGCCGTCTCCATCCTCGTGCTCGAGGAGACCGGCCTGCTGCCGCACCTGAACCCCGGGGTGATGAGCTGGAACGAGATCTCCCGCCTCAAGCCCGTGGCCCAGTCCATGGGCATGATGCTCGAGACCACCGCCACCAGGCTGTTCACCGACAAGGGCGAGTGCCATTACGGCAGCCCCGACAAGGATCCCGCGGTCCGGCTGCGCTCGATCACCGACGCGGGCAGGCTCTCGGTGCCCTACACCACCGGCATCCTGGTCGGCATCGGCGAGAATCTCACCGAGCGCGCCGAGTCGATCATGGCGATTCGCAAGCAGCACAGGGAGTTCGGTCACATCCAGGAAGTGATCGTGCAGAACTTCCGGGCCAAGGACGACACCGCCATGCGCGACGTCCCCGACGCGGGCGTGGCGGAGTTCCTGGCCACCGTGGCGGTGACGAGATTGCTGCTCGGACCCGATGTTCCGGTACAGGCGCCGCCGAACCTGGTGTCGCACAGCGATTGCCTGGCCTTGATCGACGCGGGCATCGACGACTGGGGCGGGGTGTCGCCGGTGACGGTCGACCACGTGAACCCCGAACGGCCGTGGCCGAACCTGGACACTCTGCGCGAGATCACCGAGGCGGCCGGGTTCACCCTCGTCGAACGCACCTCCGCGCACCCGAAATACGTGCGCGCGGGACACCCGTGGATCGACCCGCGGATCGGCGCGCATGTCGACGCGCTCACCGACCCCGCGACCGGGCTGGCCAGGCCCGATGTGCTGCCGGTCGGCCTGCCGTGGCAGGAGCCGGACGAGTCGTGGGATTCGGTCGGCCGTGTCGACCTGAACACCGCCATCGACACCGAGGGCCGCAATACCGACAGTCGCAGCGATTCCGGGCTCGGCCAGGAAGTCGTCGGCGCGTTCGGCGACTGGGAGACGATCCGCGAACACGCTCGCGACCTGGCCGTCGTGGCGCCGGAGCGCCTCGATTCCGAGGTACTCGATGCCCTGCGCGCGGCCGAGAAGGACCCGGCGGGGCTCACCGACGACCAGTACCTCGCACTGGCGACGGCCGACGGCGCCAATATGGAAGCCGTTGCGGCACTGGCCGATTCGCTGCGCCGCGAGGTCTCCGGTGATGAGGTCACCTACGTCGTCAACCGCAATATCAACTTCACCAATATCTGCTACACCGGTTGCCGCTTCTGCGCCTTCGCCCAGCGCAAGGGCGATGCCGACGCCTTCACGCTCAGCACCGACGAGGTCGCCGATCGCGCGTGGGAGGCCCACGTCGACGGAGCCTCTGAGATCTGCATGCAGGGCGGCATCGACCCCGAGCTCCCCGTCACCGGCTACGCAGATCTGGTCCGCGCCATCAAGGCTCGCGTCCCGTCGATGCATGTCCACGCGTTCAGTCCGATGGAGATCGTCAACGGCGCCTCCCGTGGCGGCCAGAGCATCCACGACTGGCTGTCGGCGCTGAAGGAGGCCGGATTGGGCTCGATCCCCGGAACGGCCGCCGAAATCCTCGACGACGAGGTCCGCTGGGTGCTCACCAAGGGCAAACTCCCCACCTCCGCTTGGATCGAGGTCATCACCACCGCCCACAAACTGGGCATCCCCTCCAGCTCGACGATGATGTACGGCCATGTGGACAACCCGAAGCACTGGGTCGGCCACCTGCGGGTGCTGCGCGGCATCCAGGACGAGACCGGCGGCTTCACCGAGTTCGTCCCGCTGCCGTTCGTCCACCAGAGTGCGCCGCTGTACCTCGCCGGTGCTGCCCGGCCTGGTCCGACCAACCGGGACAACCGCGCGGTCCACGCCCTGGCCCGGATCATGCTGCACGGCCGCATCCACAACATTCAGACCAGCTGGGTGAAACTGGGTACCCTCGGTACTCAGGCCATGCTCACCGGCGGCGCCAACGATCTGGGTGGCACCTTGATGGAGGAGACCATCTCCCGGATGGCCGGCTCCCAGCACGGCTCGGCGAAAACCGTCGCCGAGCTGACCGAGATCGCGGCGGGCATCGACCGTCCGGTCCGCGAACGCACCACCACCTACGGACAGGTGGAAGCCAAACCGACACCACTGCCTTTGGCTATCGGATGATTGCCAGAGTGAGTTAGGGCAGGCTGACCTGGGAGTAATGTGGGCGGTCGGGATAGGGTTTCGTGGGCGGAGTAACCCCGCAGGTGAGGACAGACTAGGAGAACGGCAGTGCCGTACATCATCGCTGAACCGTGCGTTGACGTGAAGGACAAGGCGTGCATCGAGGAATGCCCCGTGGATTGCATCTACGAGGGCGGTCGCATGCTCTACATCCAACCCGACGAGTGCGTGGACTGTGGTGCGTGTGAGCCGGTCTGCCCCGTGGAAGCGATTTTCTACGAGGACGACACTCCGGACCAGTGGAGCGGTTACATCAACGCCAACGTCGACTTCTTCAACGAACTGGGATCCCCCGGTGGCGCGACCAAGGTCGGTGTGGTCGACTTCGACCCCGCCTTCATCAAGGCGCTGCCCCCGATGGCCGAAGAGTGAGCACAGGGGCGCCCACCCGTGGGCGTGTGAGCAGCCTGCTGCCTGATTTCCCGTGGGACACCATCGCGGCGGTCAAGCAGAAGGCGTCCACCCATCCGGGTGGACTCGTCGACCTGTCCGTGGGGACACCGGTGGACCCGGTCGATCCGCTGATCCGGGCGGCACTGGGTTCGGTGGCGGCTGTTCCCGGCTATCCGACCACGCACGGCACCCCTGAGCTTCGCTCCGCCGTCGTCGCGGCGTTCGCGCGCAGGTTCGGCGTCACCGGCGTCGACCCTGCGGCGGTGCTGCCGGTGCTCGGCACGAAGGAGCTCATCGCCGGGCTGCCTCGGCTGCTCGGCATCGGCTCCGCCGATCTGGTGGTGATCCCCGAGATCGCCTACCCGACCTACGAGGTCGGCGTGCTGCTGGCGGGCGCGAAGCCTTGGCGCGCAGACGGTCTCACCCAGATCGGCCCGCAGAACCCGGCGCTGATCTTCGTGAACTCACCCTCGAACCCCACCGGCAAGGTGCTGCCCGTCGAGCACCTGCGCAAGGTGGTGGCGTTCGCTCGCGAGCGCGGCGCGATCGTCGCCTCCGACGAGTGCTACCTGGGCCTGACCTGGGAGGGCGAGGCCGTATCGATCCTCGACCCGCGCGTCTGCGACGGCGACCACACCGGTCTGCTGGCCATCCACTCCCTGTCGAAGACCTCGAACCTGGCCAGCTACCGCGCCGGTTTCATCGCCGGTGACCCGGAACTGGTGGCCGAACTGCTCGAGGTGCGCAAGCACTCCGGCATGATCATGCCGTTCCCGATCCAGGCCGCGATGACCGCCGCGCTCAGCGACGACGTGCACGAGACCGAGCAGCGCGAGCGTTACCGCGCCCGCCGCGAAATCCTGCGAAACGCCTTGCTGCAGGCGGGTTTCCGCATCGACTTCTCCGAAGCCGGGCTGTACCTGTGGGCCACCCGCGGCGAACCCTGCCGCGTGACCCTCGACTGGCTCGCCGAACGCGGAATCCTCGCCGCCCCCGGCGATTTCTACGGTCCCCATTCGCCCGAGCACGTGCGTATCGCCCTCACCGCCACCGACGAGCGTATCGCCGAAGCGGCCGCCCGCCTGTCCTGAACGCGATCTCGGCGCGAACCCCTGCGGCTACCTGCCCAGGGGTTCGCGCCGTCTTACTTGCCGATATCGTGTGGAGCACAAGGGGACAGGATCGAGGGGACAACGGATGCACGGGGTGGGGTTCGGCGCCGGCACGGTCTTCGCGGGGTATCGGATCGACCGGTTGCTCGGCCGGGGCGGGATGGGCACGGTGTATCTCGCGGCGCATCCGCGCCTGCCGCGGCAGGTGGCGCTGAAACTGCTCAATCGCGAACTGTATGCCGACGACGAGGTACGCGGCCGGTTCGAGCGCGAGGCGGATGTGTCCGCCCATCTCGATCATCCCGGCATCGTGTCGGTGCTCGATCGCGGTATCGAAGACGGTCTGATGTGGATCTCCATGCAGTACGTCGACGGCCGCGACGCCTCGGCGTTCCGCGGGGAGCCGTTGGCTCCGGCGCGGGCGGTCGGCATCGTTTCCCAGACCGCCGAAGCCCTCGACTACGCCCACGATCGCGGCGTGCTGCACCGAGATGTGAAGCCCGCCAATATCTTGCTGGGCCCCAGCCGCTCCGGCGACCGCGTGCTGCTCACCGACTTCGGCATCGCCCGACTCCGCGGCGATGCCCGCCAACTCACCCGCACCGGCGCTTTCCTCGCGACCCTGGCCTACGCGTCCCCTGAACAACTCTCGGGTGCACCGGTCGATCATCGCTCCGATCAGTACTCGCTCGGCTGTACGTTGTTCACTCTGCTCACCGGCGAAAGTCCCTTTCCCGCCGACAATCCCGGCGCGGTGGTCGCCGCCCACCTGACCAAGCCGGTACCTCGCGCGTCCGCGGTGGTCGGGGACCTGCCGTCCGGAATCGACACGGTCATAGCCAGGGCGATGGCGAAGGCGCCGGACGAAAGATTCGACAGCTGCGAGGAATTCGCGCGCGCGGCGACAGTGGCCTTGGTCGGTGCGGGTTCCGCGTCGCAGGGCATAGGCGGTTCCCCCTCGCCCCGTACTGGGGAAGCCACCCGTGGGGCGAGTAGGTCGGCCGTTTCGGCTGGGGCGTCATTCGGCCGTGAACACCTGCCGACGAATTCCGGCGAGAGTTCGCTGAACCCGACTCTGGTGAGTTCGCCGTCGTACTCCGTTCCGCGACCGGCCACAGTGCATGGTGGTGGAAGGGAAGCGGTTTCGTCGCGGTGGCGGGCACTCGCGGTGAGTCTGCTCGTGCTGGCGATGGTCGCCGGGGTCGGCGTCATCGGTGTCGGAGCGATCTACTGGAAGTTCTTGCGGCCCAACCGAGTTCCACCGCCGCCTACCTGGGGCGCACATGGGTCGGTGGCATCTGGGTTCACCGACTTGATCCCGTCGGGGCCCACCGGGCGCGGCTGGCGCGAGGCGAATTGTTCGGCGACCCCGTCGCTGGTCGTGCTGCCGGGTGACCCGGCGCCGCTGCGGCAGATCAGCTGCACCGATTCCGACGGACTCATCGCCTGGTACACCGAGTACCCGGATGCCGCCGATGTCGATGCCTATCTCCTGCGGCACACCACCGAGGACCGCACGCGCGAACTGCACCACACCAGCCTGGCCGCCTACCGGCCACGCGACCCCGCCGCGCCGTTCACGCTCGCGGCCAGGGAGCGCGGCAATGTGTTCAGCGCGAACTCGGTGGTGGAGGTGTCGTGGCCGGGTCACTCCTTCGAGGAGACCCGCGACAACTGGTGGCAGCAAGCACCCTTCTGATCAGTACGCGCCGGCCAGGCGAAGGATCAGCGCGGGCAGGGCGTCGAGCACGTCGGCGGACTGGTCGGCCGGTGCGCCGTAGGTGTGCGCGGCGACCGAGAAGCCGGGCCCGAAGGACGCGGATGCCACCTCGGGAGCGCCCACATCCGACCATCCCCACTTGCTGCCCTGCACGCCGGGGAGCTGGGCGGTGCCCCAGTTCTGGGGAGTGCCGTCGGCGGCGGTATTGCTCGCACCCGCCATCCACTCGAAGATCGGCGAACCGGCGTCGGTGCGCTGCTTGGCGGCCAGGAATTCGGTGATGTCGGCGGTGCTGGTGCTCGACCGGCCCCAGTCTGCGGTGCCGTGCGTCGCGCGCAATCCGTATTCGCCCGCGGTCGCGTCGATCGCTTGCGGATATTTGTCGGCGAGTCGGGTGGCGGCGCCGTCGTCGGAGTCACGGATCATCCGTTCCGACAGCGCGCGGTCCTCCGGCGAGCCGTCGCCGTGGCGCAGCGCGTAATCGGCGATGTAGAGCTTGGACATCGACAGCGCCGCCCGCGATTCGTGCTCGTTGGCTGTGCCCCAGGCGAATCCGCCCGGCATCCGCAGCGACATCGCGGTTCGCGGCGGCACCGTCGACGGGTCCTCGTCGGCGCGGGCGGCGGGCGCGGCCACCATGAGGCCGACGGCGACCGCCGCCGCACACCACGTCACAGTTCGAATGCTCACGAACGTCCTCCGATTCCGCGCGACGGCGTTGCGATCGTGGGGAATGAAACCCGAACGCCGCAGGTCGGCGTGGGAGGCGCGCGGTACGACCGATCAGATCAGCGGCTTGCCGCGCCGGTGGCGGCGACGCATGTCGACGAGGGTGACATTGAAGGGGAAGTTGCGGAGGGGGCGCGGCAGGCGGCCCGTCACATTGCCGGTGGTGCGCATCAGGCGGTGGAGTTTGCGCTCGTCGGCAGGGCTCCACGACAGGCCGAGTTCGTCTCGGAGGTGCTGGGGGAGCAGGCCGGTGGTGAACCAGCGGTGGAAGCGGGCGAAGGGTGGGCGCAGGATCGGGTGGAGCATCTTCAGGTCGAGCAGGTCGTCGAAGTAGGCCTTGACCGTGGCGTCGACGCTGGTGAGCTTCAGATGCTCGGACCAGTAGGCATCGAAGGCGGCGCGGTCGGCGGGCCACATCTCGCGGGGCACCTGGAGGGTGGTGCCGAGGTAATGGGCGTAGTCGTAGAAGGTGTCGGCGATGACATCGTCGACGGGGCCGTAGAGACGATCCATCACGTCGACCGAGCCCCAGTACAGACACGCGGCCACCCACAGCTGCAGGTTCTTGTCGAAGGCGTTGTACTTCACGGGGCTGTCGGCGGTGGAGTGGACCTGGCGGTGCGCGCCGTTGACGGCGGTGCGGTAGGCCGCGCGGTCGGCGTCGGTGCCCATCAGCGCGACCGACAGGTAGGTGAGCGTGGTTCGGGTGCGCTTGATCGGGTGCACCATGATGCTGCCGCTGTGGACCTGCGATTCCGCGACGCCGTGGCCCACGGGCGCCAGGCTGAGCTGCATGATCACATTGGCGGTCGCGCCGTAGAAGGCAGCGGAGCCGTCGACGTAGTCGCGGATGTCGAATTGTGCCGGTTCGGATTGCTGCGAACGCGAGCGCGACTGGATGGTCATCGTTGACCCCGTTTTCGTCGAAGAGAGCGTGAGAGAATTATACGTTGAATCTCGCATCATGTCACCGGGGTGTCAACGACAGCGGCGGCGGCACGCGCGGAACCTCGTCGCGTTAGCGTTGACGGATGCCCTATGGTCCGCCGCTGCTGCTCGCTTCGTTGAATCCGGCCGCCGTCGCCGCCGGGGATGACATTCCCGACGCCGTCACCATCGATGATGCCACCGTGTCGCGCAGTGATCTGCTGGGTTCGGCGACATCGGTGGCGGAACGGATCGCTCGTGCCGACCGCGTCGCGGTGCTGGCCGAACCGACCCTGCGCACCGTGATCGCCGTGGTCGGTTGCCTGATCGCCGGTGTCACCGTGGTTCCGGTGCCGCCTGACTCCGGCGTCGCCGAGCGCGAGCACATTCTGCGCGATTCGGGTGCGCAGGCCTGGCTGGGTCCGGCCCCGGAGAGCACGGATCTGCCGGTGGTGCCGGTGCGGCTGCACGCGCGGTCGTGGCATACCTATCCCGAACCCGATCCGGCGGCGATCGCCTTCATCCTCTACACCTCGGGAACCACCGGGGCGCCCAAGGGCGTGATGCTCAGCCGCGGCGCGATCGCCGCCGGGCTCGACGCGCTGGCCGAGGCGTGGGCATGGACATGGAAAGACACACTGGTGCACGGGCTTCCGCTGTTCCACGTGCACGGGCTGATCCTCGGGCTACTCGGGCCGCTGCGCGTCGGTAGTCCCGTGATCCACACCGGCAAGCCGACGCCCGAGGCATACGCGGCGGCGGGCGGCAGTCTGTACTTCGGCGTGCCGACGGTGTGGTCGCGCGTGGTCGAGAAGCCTGAACTGGCCAAGGAATTGGGGAAGGCGCGGCTGCTCGTCTCGGGCAGTGCGCCGCTGCCGGTGCCGGTGTTCGAGAAGCTGGCCGAACTCACCGGGCAGGCACCGGTGGAGCGGTACGGGATGAGCGAAACCATGATCACGCTGTCCACCCGGGCCGACGGTGAGCGCAGGCCCGGCTGGGTCGGCACACCGGTGCGAGGGGTGGAAACGAGGCTGCGGGACGAAGGCGGCGAGCCCGTTCCGCATGACGGTGTGAGTATCGGTGGCCTGCAGGTTCGTGGACCGATGCTGTTCGACGGCTACCTGAATCGGCCGGAGGCCACCGCGCGGGACTGGACCGAGGACGGCTGGTTCCGCACCGGTGACGTGGCTGTCATCGATGCCGACGGGTTCCATCGGATCGTCGGGCGCGAGTCGATCGATCTCATCAAATCCGGCGGCTACCGGATCGGTGCGGGGGAGATCGAGACCGCGCTGCTCGGGCATCCGGCGGTCGGTGAGGTCGCCGTGGTCGGGCTGCCCGATGACGATCTCGGGCAGCGGATCGTGGCCTTCGTCGTCGCGCGTGACGGGAGTTCCGACGCGCTCGGTGTCGAGCTGACCGCCTATGTGGGCGAACAGCTTTCGGCGCACAAGCGCCCGCGTGAGGTCCGCTTCGTCGACGCGCTCCCGCGCAACGCGATGGGCAAGGTGCAGAAGAAGCTGCTGGACTGAGATTCACTCGGTCCGTTCGGTGCTCCCGCGAGCGCTCATTCGCCGGATCGGTCCGATCAACGCGTGGTAGATCGGCCGAACAACGCGTCCCGGCAGGTAGCGATGGCGCTCCTCTTCCCAGACGCGCGCCCTGCGGTGTGCCGCCAGCGGTGACCACTTGTCCGGGTCGATGGGCTGCGAAGTGTGGAATTCGATGCGGCACAGGTGTTTCGTGTTGACGAACCCGTACTGACCGGGACTGACCAGCCGAATCGGAGCGCCGTGATCGCTGGTGAGCGGCTGCCCGTCGAGCCGATCGGCGATGAGCACGTCATCGGCCAGTGCGTCCTCGAGCATTGCGATCGACTGGAACCCGTCGAGACCTTCGAAAACGACATGGCTGATCGAAATGCCCGGCGAGAGAATCGGTTCGACGCGCGTGTGGAAGAACGCGGCAAACGGGATGCCCTCCCACCGCAGGTCGGTAGCAGACCACCCGGCCACGCAGTGGAAGTCGGCCTTCACCTCCACTCGCGGTAGCTGGGCGAGGTCGGTCATGGCGAGAGCGAACGGTTGGGTCAGCTCACCACCGACCTCGATCACCGGGTTCGCGGGAATCGGCGGCGGTGGGTGATGCAGGTGGGTGCCGAAGCGGGGAAAGCCGTCGATCGCGCGTTGACCGGGGGGAAGTGTCATGCCGAACCTCCAGTTATACGGTGCCGTATAACTGGCAGCGTAGCGCGCGGACAGCGCGAGGTCGAGAGGCGGTGCGCGGCGATCCCTTGACCTCGACAGCGCTCGAGGTTTTAACGTCGAGGCATGAGCACAACGCTGACACCGGAACACCTCGCGTACCTGTCGACCCAGCAGCTCGGGCGGTTGGCGACCGTCCGCCCCGACGGCACCCCACAGAACAACCCGGTCGGCTTCCGCTACAACGCCGAACTCGGCACCATCGACATCGCGGGCTGGAACATGGCCGCCTCCAAGAAGTTCCGCAATCTCGCCGACAACGCTCAGGTGGCCTTCGTCGTCGACGACATCGCCTCGGTGCGGCCGTGGCAGGTGCGCTGCCTCGAGATCCGGGGCACCGCCGAGGCGCTGACCGGCGTCGAGTCCTACATCGGTGATCAGCCCGACGCGCTCATCCGGATCCACCCCGAGCGGATCATCGCCTTCGGCCTCATTCCGGAATCCGCACAGCACTGAGCTTTTCGGGGTTGCGCATGGAGTAGATCGCGGTGACCCGGCCATCGGTGACCTCGATGGAGGTCACCTGGTCGAGCACGCCGTCGACGGTCGCCAGGATCGTGGGCATCGCGTTGTAGATGCCCAGGTGCGCGCCGAGCACGCCGAGCCGCTGCCCCTTGGCAAGCAAGCCGATGACGAGCCTGGCCACCTTGTCCTGGCCGCGTACCGGCCTGCGCACCGCGTTCACCACGCCGCCGCCGTCACCGAGGAACACCACCTCGGGAGCGAGCACGTCCATCAGTGCTTGCACATTGCCGGTGGCAGCCGCGATCGAGAACTTCTCGACCACCGACTGGGCCTCGGCGGGAGTGGCGACGGCGGTGTGGCGTGCGGCGTGCACCCGGTTGCGGGCGCGCTGGTTCAGTTGCCGCACAGCGGCTTCGGATTTGTCCACCGCCGCCGCGATCTCCGGATAATCGAACGCGAACACCTCGCGCAGCACGAACACCGCCCGCTGCACCGGCGTGAGCGTTTCCAGCACGAGCAGCATCGCGGTGGTCACCGCCTCGCCGGTGAGGACGTGCTCGACCCCGCCGTCCGCCTCGGTGGCCAGTGGTTCGGGCAGCCACGGGCCGATGTAGTCCTCACGTCTGCGGGCGGCGGACCGCAGCACGCCGAGCGCCTGACGGGTGACGATCTGCGCGAGGTAGGCGCGCGGGTTCTCGATCAGCGCGAGGTCGACCTCGCGCCAGCGCAGGTAGCTGTCGTGCAGGACGTCCTCGGTGTCGACGACCGAGCCGAGGATCTCGTAGGCGATCGAGAACAGCAGCCGCCGGTTCTCGGTGAAGGTGTCGACGTGGGCCTGGATCACCGTTTCGGACCGCTGAGCCACACGCTGTTGCCGGTGCGCGAGGCGTAGGCGGCATAGCGGCTGATGCGTTCCTTGGTGAACGAGGCGAGGGATCCGCCGAGGTACAACCGCCGGGCGATGTCGTTGCGGTCGGTCGTCTGCACCAGCCCGTCATGCCTGCCCAGGCTCATTCCCTGCCCGCTGTAGCCCAGCGAAAACGGCCGCGGCTCCCGTCCTTTGCTCATCCTGGCCAGCGTATCGGCCGCGTGTGCGCCCTGGGGAGCGGCAGTGGCGCAGGACATGCGCATGCCGGGCACCGCCGCGCAGTCGCCGACGACGAAGACGCGAGGATCGGTCACGCTACGCAGGTCGGCGTCGACCAGGGCGCGGCCGTCGATGTCCACCGCGAGTCCGCTGCGAGCGGCCAGTTCCGGCACCGCGGAGATGATCGCCCAGAGGGTGAGATCGGAATCGAGTTCGGTGCCCGAACGCAGGCGCAGGGTCGTCGCATCGATCTCGGCGACCCGATCGGACACGATCTCCACGTTCAATCGGGCCAGCGTGTTCCGGATATGCCGTTGCGCGCCGGCGGAGAGCCAGTCGGCGACCGTGTCGCTCACCAGTCGTACACGCAGGTCGGGACGGGCTTCGGCGATCTCGGCCGTGGTCTCGATCCCGGTCAGCCCACCACCGATCACCGTGACGATCCCGCCGGCGGGCAGCGCCGCGAGCGCGATGCGCGCCTGTTCGGCGCCTTCCCACGTACCGACCGCGATCGCGCCGGGCAGTGGGTTCGCGATGCTGCCCGCCGCGAGGATCGCGTGGTCGAAGGTCAGGCTCCGGCCGTTGTCGAGGGCGACAGTGCCGTCGCCGATCTTGTCCACGCTCGCGGTCTCGACCGTGATCGCTTTTCTGAGCATCTCGGCGAGCGGTCGGGCCGCGACGCCGCTGCCCGCGATCTGCTCGTGCAACCGCACCCGCTCGATGAAGTCGCCGCGCGGATTGACCACAGTGATCCGCGCGTCGGGAACCTTCTTGTTCAGTCGATTCGCCGCGACAGTCCCGGCGTAGCCCGCTCCGATAACCACGATGTCCATCTGTGCCTCCTGCCATGGGAACTGAGGTGTTCGACCATGGGATGCGGGCAGACGCCGGTGTGTGACGGTGATCCCCACCACAGCGGAAAGGCCCCGTACTCCGCAGAAGTACGAGGCCTTTCCCTATCGTGATGTCAGATCAGGGCTGACCGGTGAAGAACGCGGTCACGGCATCCAGGAACTCCTGGCCGCCCATCAGGTAGCCGCCGATGACCATTCCGGCCGGGATGGTGACGATCCACAGGAACGGGAAGAACGCGCCGATGACGCCGCCGACGACGACGCCGGGCAGGTTCTTGTTGACCTGCTCGACGAGCCGGTCGTAGGAGCTGATGTCCTTCAGTTCCGCGATGTTGCTCAGCTTCGCGGAATCCTCGGGCGCCATGGTGGAGGTCAGCTTGACGGTGCGGCCGTCCTCACTGATCTGTTGGTTCACGGCGATCGGCAGGCCGGCGACCTCGGAGCGCAGTGGCGCCTGGTCGACGGTCACGCCGTCGGCGGTCTTCAGCAGCACCGAGGCGCCGTCGGCGGCGACCTCGAACTTGCCGTTGTCGACTGCCCAGGTGACGGTCTTGTCCGCCGGGGACACCGTGGTCTGGTAGTTGATTCCGTGCGTCACGCCAGAAGTCACGCCCCCCGAAGCCACTACAGCGGGCTGTTCGGTGGCCACCGCGGGCGCACCGTGGGCAGTGGCAGCGGTAATCCCCACCGCGGCGACCGCCAGGAAAACAGCAGTAGTGATCTTTCCGAACTTCATTCTTGAATCCCTCCGCTTTTTCGCTGTCCTGATCGGAGCAGCGAAACGAAGGTTAGCGCGCGAATTCACTTGTCGCACATTCGGCTTCATCTTCATGAAACCGCAATATTTGCTGAATTGTGACTGATGAGAAGAATTGCCGGGCCGTTCGGCCCGGCAATTCGACCGATCAATCGTTGGCGTGCAATGCGGCGTTCAGTTCCACGCCGGTGCCCTTGCGCGCGACGACCTCGACGGCGCCGGTGGTGGAATTGCGACGGAACAGCAGGTTGTTCTGACCGGACAGGCTCGCGGCCTTGACGACGGTGCCGTCGGGTCCGGTGACCTTGGTGCCCGCGGTGACGTAGAGGCCCGCCTCGATCACGCAGTCGTTGCCGAGCGAGATGCCGACGCCCGCATTCGCGCCGAGTAGCGAACGCTCGCCGACCGAGATGACCTGGGTGCCGCCGCCGGACAGGGTGCCCATGATGGAAGCGCCGCCGCCCACATCGGAACCGTCGCCGACCACGACACCCGCCGAGATGCGACCTTCGACCATCGAATTGCCGAGTGTGCCCGCGTTGAAGTTGACGAAGCCCTCGTGCATGACGGTGGTGCCCGCGGCGAGGTGCGCGCCGAGGCGGACCCGGTCGGCGTCACCGATGCGCACGCCGGAGGGGATCACGTAGTCGACCAGGCGGGGGAACTTGTCGACGCTGAGCACCGTCACCGGGCCGCGGGCGCGCAGCTTCAGCCGGGTCTGCTCGAAACCCTCGACCGCGCACGGGCCGTGGTTGGTCCACACGACATTGCTGAGCAGGCCGAACTGGCCGTCGAGGTTCAGGCCGTGCGGCTGGACCAGACGGTGCGAGAGCAGGTGCAGGCGCAGGTAGACCTCGTGCGCGTCGACCGGGGCGGCCGACAGATCCGCGATGGTGGTGCGCACCGCGATCACCTCGACCCCACGCGCCGCGTCCACGCCGAGGAGCTCGGCGAACTCGGGCACCTCGGCGGCGTCTAGGCGCTGGGAGCCGGTCTCGGTGAACTCGCCCAGCGCGGGGCTGGGGTACCAGGTATCGAGGACGGTTCCGTCCGAGGTCACATTGGCGATACCGACTGCAGTTGCTCCCTGAATACTCACGGAGGCTATTTTGCCCGTTCCGGCCGGTGCGGTGTGCCGCGGGCCCTGTGCGTTGGACCACGCGGTCGGCTTCGCCCGGATCCGGGGTTCGAGGGCTCGGCCGTACTACTGTCGAGATGTGACTCTCGATTTGCGTGCCGATCCCATCCAGTTGACCGCCGCCCTCGTCGACGTACCGAGTGTGTCGCGCGACGAGGCCAAGATCGCGGACCTGGTCGAGCAGGCGATCCGGGAGCAGACCACAGGGTTCGAAGTGCTACGGCACGGCAATGTGGTGCTGGCGCGCACGCAGCGCGGATTGCCGACGCGGGTAATTCTGGCGGGCCACCTCGATACGGTGCCGATCGCGAACAATGTGCCGAGCCGACCGGATCGCGTCGACGGCGAAGCGGTGCTGTTCGGTTGTGGCACAGTCGATATGAAATCCGGCGACGCGGTATTCCTACATCTGGCCGCCACGATCGCCGACCCGGCCCATGATTTGACGCTGATCTTCTACGACGGCGAGGAGATCGCCGCGGAGTTCAACGGACTCGGACATATCGAGCGGGAATTGCCGGAATGGCTCGAAGGCGACTTGGCGATTCTCGGTGAACCGTCGGCGGGTTGGATCGAGGCGGGGTGCCAGGGCACCTTGCGGGTGCGATTGACCACCTCGGGTGTGCGCGCGCACTCCGCACGGGCATGGCTGGGGGAGAACGCGATTCACGGTCTCGCTCCGGTGCTGGCGCGGTTGTCGGCCTACGAGGCGCGCGAGGTCGATATCGACGGTTGTGTGTACCGCGAGGGTCTGTCGGCCGTGCGGGTCTCGGGCGGGGTCGCGGGCAATGTGGTGCCCGATGTCGCCGAGGTGGATGTGAACTTCCGTTTCGCCCCCGACCGCACCGTCGAGCAGGCGGTGGCGCATGTCCACGAGGTCTTCGACGGACTCGACGTCGCCTTCGAGGTCACCGACTCCTCGCCGGGAGCCCTGCCCGGTCTGACCGCGCCCGCCGCCCGCACCCTCATCGACTCCGTCAACGCCCACGGTGGCGGCGGCGTGCGCGCCAAGTACGGCTGGACCGACGTGTCCCGCTTCGCCGCCCGCGGCATCCCCGCCGTGAACTTCGGCCCCGGCGACCCCAACCTCGCCCACAAGCGCGACGAGCACGTCCCGCTCAGCCAGATCACCGCCGTCACCGCGATGCTGCGCACCTACCTGTCCAAGCCGTAGTCGAGACGCCCGTCGAGGTTCGCGCTCACCAACCGTTGGTGAACAGGGCGGCCAAGCCGGGGACCGGGTTCGACGCGTTGGTGGTGTTGGCTACCGCGACGACGACCATGACCAACGCGAACAGTGCCGAGAGGGTGCCGAACCAGGCGAGGACGCGGCGGGAGCGGCGGTCGGGGGACCGGGCGGATGTGCGCCACAGAAGTGCGCACGCCCCGAGCAGGAGAACGGCTGTGACGGCGGCGAGCGCGGCCATCGCCACGTGGTAGCGAGCGAATTCGTCGATCATCACCTCCAGCGGGGGGATCCGGGTGCCGTCGGCCAACCGGCGGTCGACCTGGGTGATGACCTCGGTCGGGGCGGAGTCCTCGCCCAGCAACATCGGCAACAGCGACGCGAAGGGCGTCACCGCGCCCTGCGCATTGGCCAGTACCAGCACCAGCGAGCACAGCGCGAGCACGGCGGCCAGACCACCGGACACCGCGAGACCCACCCGTGTGCCCACCGCGGCCTGGCCCGCCGCCATGAACGCCCGCCAGAGCTTCACGGTGAGCGTGACGAGCACAGCCAGCAGAATCGCGGCGAGTACCGCTTTGACGAGGTGGTAGCGGTACCAGTAGTCGACCACCTTCGCCAGATCGGCGGTGAACTCCCGGTTCCCGGCCTGCCAATACTCGACGAAGGCCGTGCGGAACGCTCGTCGAAGATCGTTCTCGTCGCTGAAGCCGACCTCGACGCTGTTCGCCAGCAGGCGTGGAGCGACAACGAACGCGGCGATCAGCGCACCGGCCATGGCGACGAGTACGACGAGCACGCGACCGGAATGTGTCGCGGCGGCAGGGGACACAGGAAATCCTTCGGCTCGATCGAGGACGCGGATGGCCGTGGCCCGGCCGATCTAGAAGTGCGCGCCCGTGACCGGAATCCAACACAGTAGGTTGGGGTCATGTCTACCGATTCCGCTGATGAACAGGTTGGGAAGGTCAAACCGAAGTTCCGTGGTCCGGTGATGTTCCGCCGGGAGCGCAAGCCCGGTGTGCGGACCGCCGACCGGAACCTGCTCGATACGCGGCAGGACAGCGACTGGGTGCACACCGATCCGTGGCGGGTACTGCGGATCCAGGCCGAGTTCGTCGAGGGTTTCGGCGCGCTCGCGGAGATCCCGCCCGCGGTGACGGTATTCGGCTCGGCGCGTACGGGTCCCGACCACCCCGAGTACGTGGCGGGCCGGGAGATCGGCGCGGCGCTCAGTCGGGCGGGCTTCGCGGTGATCACCGGCGGCGGGCCCGGCGCGATGGAAGCGGCCAACCGTGGTTGCTCGGAAGGGGGCGGCTATTCGATCGGGCTCGGGATCGAGCTGCCGTTCGAGCAGGGGCTCAACGAGTGGGTGGATCTGGGGATCAACTTCCGGTACTTCTTCGTCCGCAAGACGATGTTCGTGAAGTACTCCCAGGCCTTCGTCTGCCTGCCCGGCGGTTTCGGGACCCTGGACGAGCTGTTCGAGGCGCTCACCCTCGTGCAGACCCGCAAGATCACCCGCTTCCCGATCATTCTGTTCGGCACCGCCTACTGGTCCGGCCTCGTCGACTGGCTGCGCAGCTCCCTGGCCGGCTCGGGCAAGATCTCGCCCGAGGATCTCGACCTGATCCAGCTCACCGACAGCGTCGACGAGGTCGTGCGGATCATCCAGGGCGAAACCGGCGGCCACGCGAACATCGAGCGTCTCGGCACCGAGGATCAATGGTGAGCTATTCCGTCTGTGTCTACTGCTCCGCCAGCACCACCGATCCCGACCTGATCAGCCTCGCCGCGCGCGTCGGCACCGAGATCGCGCGTCGCGGTTGGCAATTGGTCTCCGGTGGTGGTCATGTGTCGATGATGGGCGCGGTCGCCACCGCGGCCAGGGCCGGTGGCGCGCACACCATCGGCGTGATCCCGAAACATCTGGTGCACAAGGAAGTCGCCGATGTCGACGCCGACGAACTGCTCGTCACCGACACGATGCGCCAGCGCAAGCAGCTGATGGAAGCGCGCGCGGACGCGTTCCTCACCCTGCCGGGCGGCATCGGGACCCTCGAGGAACTGTTCGAGACCTGGACCGGCGGCTACCTCGGTGAACACACCAAACCCGTTGTCCTGCTGAACGCGAACGGCTTCTACGACGGCCTGTTCCACTGGATCGACGAACTGTCCGAGCGCACCATTGTGCCGAGGGCAGCACGTGACCGACTCATCGTGGCCACCGACCTGCCCACCGCGTTCGCCGCGCTGGAACCGGCCGCGCCCGCACAGTAGGAGAGATCGACGTGAGCAATGACGCGCGCGACACGGTAAGCGTGTTCGACCTGGCCAAAGCCCTGCCCGCCATGGCGCTCGACGCTCCCGGCATGCTGCGCAACGCGCGCGGAATGCTGGTGGGGCCCAAGGACAAAGCCTCCATCGGGCTGTATTTCCAGCGGGTCGCACACCGCAGGCCCGACCGGGTGTTCCTGCGTTTCGAAGGTCGTTCCTACACCTACCGTGCCGCCAACAGCGAGGTGAACCGTTACGCCGCAGTGCTGTCCGCGCGCGGGGTGACGCGCGGCGACGTGGTCGGCGTACTGATGACCAACCGGCCCGAAACCCTGTTCACGGTGCTGGCCGTGCTCAAGCTCGGCGCCACTGTGGGGTTGCTCAACTACAACCAGCGAGATCAGGTGCTGGCACACAGCATCGGGCTGCTGGGCAGCGTGCTCAATGTCGTCGGCGCGGAGTGCGCCGAGGCGCTGGATTCGCTGCCCGAGCCGGCGGAGAACGTGCTCACCGCCGAGGAGCTGGCCGAGTCGGCCCGCACCGCGACCGATTCCGACCCCGCCACGTGCGCGCGGGTCCGGGCCGGGGAACGGGCGTTCCTCATCTTCACCTCCGGCACGACAGGTCTGCCCAAGGCCAGCGTGATGACCCATCAGCGCTGGACCAAGAGCATGTCCGGGCTCGGCGGGCTCGGCGTCCGGTTGCGTGCCGACGACGCCCTGTACTGCTGCCTGCCGCTCTATCACAACAACGCGCTCACGGTCGCGCTGTCGGCCGTGCTCGCGGGCGAATCGACCTATGTGCTCAGCCGCAAGTTCTCGGCGTCGGGGTTCTGGGACGAGATCGCGCGCGAGCGGGCCACCGCGTTCATCTACATCGGCGAGCTGTGCCGCTACCTGATCAACCAGCCGGTGCGGTCCGGCGAGAAGGGCAACCGGGTCCGGCTGGCCGTCGGCAACGGGTTGCGGCCCGAACTGTGGGACGAGTTCCGTCGCCGGTTCGGGATCGGCCGGGTGGTCGAGTTCTACGGGTCGAGCGAGGCGCCGCTGGCGTTCGTCAACGCGTTCGGCGTCGACCGGACCGCCGGACTGTGCCCGCTGCCGTACGCGGTCGTCGAGTACGACGACGAGACCGGCCACGCGCGGCGCGGTCGCGATGGGAAGCTGCGCCGGGTGCGGTCGGGCGGGGTGGGGCTGCTGCTGGCGAAGGTGAACAACCGTCAGCCGTTCGACGGCTACACCGATAAGAAGGCGTCGGAATCCAAGCTGGTGCGCGACGGCTTCAAGAAGGGCGACTGCTGGTTCGACACCGGCGACCTCGTCCGCGATCAGCATTTCTGGCACATCGCGTTTGTCGACCGGCTCGGCGACACCTTCCGGTGGAAAGGCGAGAACGTGGCGACCACGGAGGTCGAGGGTGCCCTCGGGCACGACGAGCGCGTCGATCAGGCCGTTGTCTACGGCGTCGACATTCCCGGCACCGACGGAAAAGCGGGCATGGCGGCCATCACGCTGGCCGACGACGCCTCGTTCGACGGGAAGGCCCTTGCCGCGACCGCCTACCAGCGACTGCCTTTATACGCGGTCCCGCTGTACGTGCGCGTGGTCGCCGAACTGGAGCAGACCTCGACCTTCAAGAGCCGGAAGGTGGAATTGCGTAAGCAGGGGTACGCACCCGACGCGGACGGTCAGCTGTATGTGCTGTCCGGTCCGACAGATGGCTACATCCCGGCTTACGACGGATACGCCGATGACGTCGCCGCCGGTCGAGCCCCGCGCTAGCAAGGTAACGTCTGATTTCGCATGAACATCGGTAACTCGTCGGGTACGCCCGGACCCCGACCAGAGAACGAACCGCCTGCCCGGAGCACAAGCAGTCGCGGTCCCGAGTCGTCGGCGGAAATCCCGGGCAGGCGTTACGAGCGCACCTTCTGTGGGCGCGAGGTGGCGACGGATCGCGCGTTGGTGATGGCGATCGTGAATCGCACACCGGACTCGTTCTACGACCGTGGCGCCACCTTCAGCGACGAGGCCGCGATGGAACGCGTCTCGCGCGCGGTCGACGAGGGCGCCGATCTGGTCGACATCGGCGGGGTGAAGGCGGGGCCGGGAGTCACCGTCGACGCGGCCGAGGAAGCGCAGCGGGTGGTGCCGTTCGTCGCGGCGATCCGGGCGAAGTATCCGGACCTGTTGATCAGTGTGGATACCTGGCGAGGTGACGTCGCGCGGGCCGCTGTCGCCGTGGGTGCCGACCTGATCAACGACACCTGGGCCGGCGCCGACCCCGATCTCGTGCACGTCGCCGCCGAAACGGGCGCGGGCATCGTGTGCAGCCACACCGGCGGCGCCGTGCCGCGCACCCGCCCGCATCGTGTTCGCTATGCCGATGTGGTGGCCGAGGTGACCGCCACCGTCGTCGCCGCGGCCGAGAATGCCGCGTCCGCGGGCGTGCGAGCCGATGGCATCGTGATCGATCCCACTCATGATTTCGGCAAAAACACCTATCACGGGCTCGAGTTGTTGCGCGGAATCGACGGTCTTGTAAATACCGGATGGCCAGTGCTGATGGCACTGAGCAACAAGGATTTTATCGGGGAGACTCTAGGGGTAGATCTTACCGAAAGGGTCGAGGGCACACTGGCGGCAACCGCATGGTCGGCCGCCGCGGGCGCTCGGATCTTCCGGGTTCACGAAGTCGCCGAAACCCGACGGGTCGTGGACATGATCGCCGCGATCCAGGGCATCCGGCCCCCCGCACGAACTCTGCGAGGTCTGGCATGAAAATCCAACACCGCGAGCCCGCCTGGGCCACTACCCACACATGGGACACCCCTGAATGGACGGTCGGCGAGCTCGTCGCCGCCAAGGAGGGCCGCACCGTTTCGGTGGTGCTGCCCGCGCTGAACGAACAGGACACCGTCGCCGCGGTCGTGGCCAGTATCCGGCCGCTGCTCGGCACGCTCGTCGACGAACTGATCGTGCTGGACTCCGGGTCCACCGACGCCACCGCCGAACGCGCACGCGCGGCGGGCGCCGAGGTGATCTCACGCGAGGAAGCCGTTCCCGAACTCGAACCGGTCCCCGGCAAGGGCGAGGTGCTGTGGCGGTCGCTGGCGGTCACCACGGGCGATCTGATCGCCTTCGTCGACTCCGACCTGATCGACCCCGACCCCGACTTCGTGCCCAAGCTCCTCGGCCCGCTGCTGATGATGCAGGGCACGCACCTGTCCAAGGCCTATTACCGCCGCCCGCTGCGGCAGGGCGAGTCCGTGGACGCGAACGGCGGCGGGCGAGTCACCGAACTCGTCGCCCGTCCGCTGCTGGCCGCCCTTCGCCCCGAACTGGTGCAGGTGCTCCAGCCGCTCGGCGGCGAATACGCGGGCACCCGCGAACTCCTCACCGCGGTCCCGTTCGCTCCCGGCTACGGCGTGGAGATCGGCCTGCTCCTCGACACCTACGACCACATGGGCATGGACGCCATCACCCAGGTGAACCTGGGCGTGCGCACCCACCGCAACCGCCCGCTGTCCGACCTGGGTGTGATGAGCCGCCAGATCCTCGGCACCGCTCTGCGCCGCAGCGGAGTCCCCGACTCGGGCGCTCCGCTGACCCAGTTCCCGTTGATCGAAGGCGAATTCATCGCCCATTCCACCGCGGTCTCGCTCGAAGACCGACCGCCGATGAAAACCCTTCGGCCCGAACAAGTCGCGGCATAGTCGTCCACATCGGGCGCCGCCTCGGTCAGTGGACCGGAGCGGCGCCCGCTGTGTCAGTTCCGGCGTCGGGTGCTGAGCGCGACGGCGGTGGTCAGCACTGCCAGCAGGATCACCGCCAGCAGCACCTGCGGGTGCAGGCCGATGATCGTGGTGTCGGCGAACTCGGGATCGTGAACAGCGGTGCCGGGGAACAGCATCGCCGCCAGCAGGCCGAGCCACGGCGTAGCCAGGATCGCGCAGGCCGTCCACAGGCGCGAGCGGGTGCCGCCATCGCGCCGTAGCAGCAATGTCAGCGCCAGCACGCCGAGCAGGATCGACAGGACGATGTACTGGGCGTCGTGGAATTTCGCGTGCGGCGGCCAGGCGTCGTTGCGCAGGTGCTGAGCAGCGCCCGCGGGGATGACGAAATCAGCGAGCAGAGCACCGAATACGGTGATGACCGCGACGAGTACGGCGAGAACGCGTGGGGCGGACAGGGTTGTCGTCATGTCACGGGGCTCCTTGCCGGCGTGCGGGTTTCGAGGTGCGGCCGCGCAGGAAGTCGTCGAGGACCTCGCGCACGTAGTCGAGGTCGAAGGTCCGATCGGCGACGAGCCGCCGGAAGAACAAGGGACCGTGCAGCTGATCGACCGCGAGGTCGATATCGAGTTCGGCGGGGAGTTCCCCGCGGGTCACGGCCTCGGTCAGCGTCGTGCGCACCGCCTGGGTGCCCGACCGGTACAGCGCCTCCTTCACCTCCGCGAATTTCGCGTCGACAGCGGCCCTTTCGATCACCACCCGCATGCCCTGCTCGGTTACCGGTTCGTGCAGCATCGCGCGCGTGGCAGTCAGCGCGGTCAGCAGATCGGCTCGCAGATCCCCCGTCGGCTGTGGCTGCGCGAGAGTGATGTGGCGGGTCAACGTGGCGCGGACGAGATCGGTGGGCTCCGGCCAGAGCCGATACAGCGTGGCTCGGCTGATCCCGCTGCGCGCCGCGACGGCCCCATGCGTCAGCCCGGCCAATCCCTGCTCTATCAACAGCTCTCGCGCCGATACGAGCGCGGCATCACGGCTGCGCACCGTCCGCGGATCGGGTGGTCGCACGAACATTCCCTTCGGACAATCTGTTTCATAACTTCGATACAAACTGTATCGAAGTTATGAACGAATGAACAGATTTCCAGGGGAGTAAGTACCGAGCGGGACCTAGTCCGGGCGGCGGTGGATCGGGCCGTCCAGCTCTGCCAGGGGCCGGGCTGTGGCGCTTCCTCGGGTGGCGAGGATTTGGGCGAGGACGGAGATGGCGGTTTCTTCGGGGGTGTGGGCGGCGAGATCGAGGCCGAGGGGGCTTCGGACGCGGGCGATGTCGGAGTCGAGGAGTCCGGTATCGCGAAGACGGGCGGCGCGGTCGGCGTGAGCTCGGCGGGAACCGAGAGCGCCGATGAACGCTATGGCCGGGAGGTCGAGTGCGGTGGCGAGGAGGGGGACGTCGAACTTGGGGTCGTGGGTGAGGACGCAGAGGACGGTGCGGTCGTCGATGCGGCCCGCGAGCTGTTCGGCCTCGAGGTAGCGGTGCGGCCAATCGATCACCACCTCGTCGGCTGCCGGGAAACGGGCTGGGGTGGTGAAGGTTTCGCGGGCGTCTACGACGGTGACGTGGTAGCCGAGGTTCGCCGCGGCGACGGTCATGGCGCGGGTGTAGTCGTTGGCGCCTGCCAGGATCATCCGGGCGGGGGAGCGGAAGACCTGGACGAAGGTGCGGGGGCGTTCGGCCTGGGCGGGGGTGCAGTCCTGGGCGCCGATGAGTCCGTTGTGGCCCGCGGTGAGGAGGGCGGCGGCGTCGTGGTCGAGGCCGCGCCATGGGGCGGTGTCGCCGGGGCGCAGGAGTTTTCGGTCGGGGGTCGACTCGAGGGTGGTGGCGTAGGCGATCGGATGGTGCGCGTCGAGTGCGGAGTGGAGGGCGCGCAGGACGGGGAGATCGTCGCGGTCGAGGCGTTCGACGAAGACTTCGATCTCGCCACCGCACGGTAGGCCGACCGTGAGTTCATCGGCGGCCGCGAACCGCTCGAGGCTCGCCCGGCCGTCGAGCAGAACCTGGCAGGCGGCAGCGAGCACCGCCGACTCGACGCAGCCGCCCGACAGCGAACCGAGCACGCGACCGTCGCCCGTCATCGCCATCGCGGCCCCGGTTTCGCGCGGACCCGCACCGGTTCGGTCGACGATCCTGGCCAGTGCCACGGCCTGATCACCGAGCAGTTCGAGTACCTGTCCGAGGAGATCACGCATCACGCACCGGCCTCTCCACGGTCATCATCGAGGCATTGTGACCGTGCGACCAGCCTAGCTATCGTCGAGCATTTCGCGCGCGGCGAGCAGCTCTCAGTCGAGGATCTCGCGCTGCTGCAGACCCGCGGGAACCGCGCCGGCGTGGAAGAAGTCGCGGAAGATCTCCACCGCGTTGTCGGCGGTGAACACCTCTTCCGGGTAGACGTAGGTGTCCTCGTCGCCGTGCGGGAGGTACACCGTCGGCAGACCGAGTCGCCCCCCGGGGAGCCCGAGGGTGAAGCGCCGGGTGACGTGATCGATGGTCGTGCGCAGTTGCAGAGTCATCGCGTCCGCCGAACCGGCGCAGCCGAGCGCGAGATCGCCGCGCGCCGAACTCACGGTCGTGGTGACCTCGGTGGCGGGCACCGGCTCGGGTAGCACGGTCAGATCGAGCGCGTAGCGCTGATGACCATCCATCCGGCGCAACGGGCGTAGAAAGCTGTCCACGTCCTCGTGCGGGCCGATGAAGACCTTCAGGCGATCGCTGTAGGTCACACGATGGGTGGTGACGATGACGTCGCCGGTGGTCGGCTCCGCGTCGAAGGGCGGAACGGGCCGTGGATGGCCTGCCGCGTGCACGGGCAGAACCCGGCATGCGCTGGCCTCTGGAGACGAGAACATGTGATGCTCACCTACTCACACTCGGTTACTCGCTAGCAATCTAACCATCGCGGGCGACTTGTGATCCATAACAGTACAGTGATGCAGATCACTGAGCACGGCGAGTTTAGTTCAGTCTATGGACGAACCCGGGTCGTAGCCAACTTTGGGTCTGTTTCATGGCGGTAAACCGGGGTGAGCAAATCCGCATCAACGGGTTCGCCGGTGGCGCGGTCGTATCGGACTGCGATGAGGACCGAGAACAAATGGCTGCTCGCACGCTCGTGCAGGGTCGCCAAGCGGGTCGCCAGCAATCGGATCGCACCCAGTGAGCCGGGCGGATGCAGTCCGTCGATCAGCATGATGCTGCCGCGCCGGTCGGGCCGGGGGAGCCGAGCCAGGTAGGCGATGTCGTGCGGTTCGGTGCCGCCGGGCCGGTAGACGCGGCGTGCGGCCCTGTCCTCTATGCCGCGCCGGGTATCGCCCGCTCTGGTGACGGTCCGGCGCAGGCGCGGATCGGCCACCACCAGCTGGCGCAGGCTGGGCGAGAGCTCGGGGCCGCCGAGAATCACCAGCCCGTCGCGATTGAGGTCGATCGGTCGGCCGGGCATGAACGTCTCGACGTTCGCCGCGAAGCCGAGTTGTCGCAGCAGTTCGGCCAGACGCTGCGCGGCCTGTGGGTCCGGTGCGCCCAGGAGTCGGCCGGAGCGGACCTCGGGGGCGAGCACGGTCAAGGTGCCGTGGCCGAAGAACAGTCCTTCGGGAACGGGACCCTGCGTGCTCACCTGGTGAATACGCGCACGCGACAGTCCGGCGGCGGCGCCGATCCGGGCGAACGTCCAGCCGTCGGCATGGAGTTCTCGGATCACGGCTCGCCGGATCCTGGTTAGTTCGTTGATGGTCTGCTGGGCAGCCGCCACCCCGTCGGTGGCTGCTTTGAGTCGCTCGACCTTGTCCTCGATCGCGAAAACTCGTGCCACGTCATCGGCCGACATGTGCGAAGTCTAGACAGCTCGACAGCGTTGTGTGTCTATAACGGTTGACATCGAACTGTCTTGCGACACAACACTCTCGGACGCGGTTTGTCGGCAAATCACACAGAAGCAAGGTCGCCGCCGCAGAGTTCGTTCAGCGCGATCTCGCAGCAAATGCCGACCGTGCGGTGTGTTCGGCGAGCTAAGTCGCGTCGTAGTCGACCGGGGGGCGCTCGTTGCGCTCCAGCGACTTCGGCGGCGGGGGAGCTGACGGAGTGGACGGCATGCCGCTGCTGGTGCCGAACAGTTGCTTCTTGTCGGGCACCGCGCTCTCCAGATCGCGCAGCACCGAATCGTCACCGCCCAGCAGGTGCTTGGTGACCACGGCCCTCGGGCTCATGCCACGCAGCTCGTTCAGCTCGGCGAGCGGCTTGCGCAGATCGTCGAACTCCGGTCCGAGCTCTTGTTTCAGCTGCGACGTCGCGCCGCTGGCGTAGTCGCGCGCCTGGCGCAGCGCGCCTGTGGTCCAGCGGACGGCGCCGGGCAGTCGCTCCGGACCGAGGATCACGAGGGCGGCGACGAGCAGGATCATCATCTCGCTCCACCCGATGTTGCTGAACACGGTTCCAGGTTACCCGGCGCGCGCGTCCACAGGTCAGTCGGATTCGAGGGTGACCGGCACGTCCACCTGCCTGCCATCACGGATCAACTGCACGTTCACCGTTTCGCCGATCTTGCGCGACTGCACGGCGACGACGAGTTCGTCGGGCCCGGTGACCTCGCGGTCGCCGATCTTCACGACCACGTCGCCCTCGACGATGCCCGCCTTGTCGGCGGGGCTGCCCGGCGTCACATCGGCGACGGCGGCACCGCTCATCACCTCGTTGGCGACCGTCTTGGTGCGCGCGCTCAGGCCGATCACCGGGTGGTGCATCTGGCCGTCGCGGATCAGGGTCTGGGTGACGGCGGTCATCACGTCGACCGGGATGGCGAAGCCGAGGCCCACCGAACCGCCGGTCTCACTGCGGATGGCGGTGTTGATACCGATGACGCGGCCCTGCATGTCGACCAGCGCGCCACCGGAGTTACCCGGGTTGATCGCTGCGTCGGTCTGTACGGCGTCGATCACCGCGTTGGTGTCGCTGCCCTCGCCCGCGAGCTTCACGGGCCGGTGCAGGGCGCTGACGATGCCGGAAGTGACGGTCTTGCTCAGGCCGAGTGGCGAACCGACCGCCAGCACGTCGTCGCCGACCTGCACATCGGCGGACTTGCCGAGATTGGCCACCGTCAGGTTCTTGGCCTCGACCTTGAGCACCGCGAGGTCGGTCTTGGGATCGCGCCCGACGATCTGCGCGGGCACCCGGGTGCCGTCGGAGAACTGGACCTGGATGGCGGAGCGGTTGGACTTGTCGGTCGCGGCCATCGAGATCACGTGGTTGTTGGTGACGACGTAACCGCCGCCGTCGATCACCACGCCGGAACCGGTCGCGCCGTTGTCGCCGACAGTGGCCCGGATCGAGACCACCGAGGGCAGTACGGCATTGGCGACCGCGGCGATCTGGCTGTGCGGGGTCTCGACACCCGCGCTCTGATCCAGGGTCACCTTGCGTGAGGTGAGCGTGGACGCGGTCTCGGCGGTGACCCGCCCGACCAGTCCGCCCACAACGGCGATGCCGAGGGCCAGCACGGCCAGCATCGCCAGTGCCTTCGGCGCCACCCGCGAACCGAACAGCACCTCGCGAGCGCTCAGCTTGTCCGCGACGGGCAACCGGGCAGGCGGGGGAGTGTCGACGGCGGGCGCACCGAGCCGGGCCGCCGCGTCGGGATCACGCCACGGGTCGACCGGACCCGCGACGACCGTCTTCGGCTCGTCGGCGCCGGGCTCGCGCTGCAACAGCTCCGAGGAGCCCTCGGGCCGGGCGAACGCCTCGGCGAGCACGCCGTCCGGCGGGCGGGCGACGATGCCTTCGTCGGCGCCCTTTCCGGCCACACGCTGCGGGTCGTGCGGTGCGAACGAACCGGCTTGGCCGTTCGGGCGGCGGAACGCGCGCGCGGTGTGGCTGTCGATGTGCGGCCGGTAGACCGGGCGCGGCCCGAGGCTCGGTGCGTCCGAAGGGCGCAGCGTGCCCCGATTGTCCCCCGAATCCGAGTGGTCGGCCGATCCGGAATTCGTCGATTCGCCTGTCACGTCGCAGACTCTACTTGCGCCGCCACGTTGTCCACCGGGTCGCGGTGAAGGAATCTGTGATGAATCCGAGAAATGCCTCGTTACGGCGCTGCGGTTCGGGTGCGTTGCCGGGGAGGTCGGCCAGCGGAATGCGCGAGAGGCTGTCGTGCAGGCTGCGCGGAATCGCCACCTCGGCGGCCCGGCGCAGCGCGATGCGCGCCTGCTGCTGGGCATCGACCTCGGCCGCGCATTCGGGGCAGACCGAAAGATGCTGGGCGGCACGCAGATAGGCGTTCATCCGCAGTTCGCCGTCGACAAAAGCCGCCACAGCCTCACTGGCCAGGTGCTCGGTGGGCTGAAAGCGCGGTGGGCGACCTGCGGCACTGGGTTCCACGCTCATCCGGGATTCTTCCTTCCGACCGACGTCAACCGAGAGCCCCCGGTGACGTCGAACTCCCGTCACAACGATGGGGCTTCAGCGGAGTACCGCTGCTCACTTCCATTATGCGCAAGGTACTCGCGCAATGCCTGACGCCCGCGATGGATCCGGCTTCGCACGGTGCCCAGTTTCACACCCAGCGTCGCGCCGATCTCCTCGTAGGACAGACCCTCGATGTCACACAGCACGACCGCGGCGCGAAACTCCGGCGCCAGCGAATCGAGTGCTTTCTGCAGGTCGGGGTCGAGGCGGGAGTCGTGGTAGGCGTCCTCCGGGGTCGGGCCTTCGGCGGGCACCCGGTCGTAGTCCTCCGGCAGCGCTTCCATACGGATGCGGTTGCGACGACGGACCATGTCGAGGAACAGGTTGGTGGTGATGCGATGCAGCCAGCCCTCGAACGTGCCGGGCTGGTAGTTCTGCAGCGAGCGGAACACCCGGATGAAGGTGTCCTGGGTGAGGTCATCGGCGTCCTGGGCATCACCGGAGAGGCGGTAGGCCAGGCGATAGACCCGGTCGGCGTGCTCGCGGACCAGTTCGTCCCAGGAGGGCATGGCGGCGCGATCGCCGGTCGCGTCGAAAGCGGCGGTGCCGGTGAGTTCGGCCTCGAGTTCGTCGGCTTCTGCCGCGATGAGATCAGCGGGCAGAGTCTGGTCGGTGGCGTCTTGACGCGCCGTGTCTACCATCGTGATGGGACACCTCCTACTCGGGACCGCTGGCACGAAACCTGGCTGGTCCGGGTCAGCGAACCTTGCTTACCGACAATCAACCAGCAACTGTGTGCGGTTGTTCCCGAGTCTCGTGCCCGCCGCGATCGGCTGGCCTTGCGTAGGGCAACTATTTCCTGCCCTGATATGGGTCAGGTGTGGAGATCCTGAGTGTGACCTGAGAATTCTGGTCGAACTCGACCCTAGTCCTGTCGCCAACGGAGAACCAGCAGTTCGGGGGCTGTTGTGACCGATCCGCAAACTTTCGGCAATTGTTCGGGATCTGTGCGACACAGTGTCGGATCCGTCCCTTTGCTGAATACACATACCCCCTCGGTGGCCTAGCCTCATAGCTGTGGCATCGAACGTGGAGCGGAACCTGGCCTATGTGGAGGAGTCCGTCGTCGAAGACGAGGTTCTTCTCGAAGCGCGCGAGCGGGCCACCGAATTGGGTGCCGCGCCGGTGCCCGCGGCGGTCGGTGCGCTGCTGAGCATGTACGCGCAGATGCTCGGCGCGCGCTCGGTCGTCGAGGTGGGCACGGGGGCGGGCGTCAGTGGGCTGTGGCTGCTCGACGGGATGCGTGAGGACGGGACGCTGACGACGATCGACTCCGAACCCGAGCATCAGCGCGCGGCCAAGGAGGCGTTCCGGACCGCCGAGATCACGCCGTCGCGCACGCGACTGATCAACGGGCGCGCGCTGGACGTGCTACCCCGCCTGGCCGACGGCTCCTACGACCTGGTCTTCATCGACGCGGCACCGATGGAACACCCCAATTACGTCGAACAGGGTGTGCGGTTGTTGCGCGAGGGCGGCGCGTTCATCCTCAACAACGCGCTGCTCGGTGGGCGCGTTCCCGATCCGGACCAGCGTGACCCGGCCACGCAGGCGGTGCGTGCGGCGACTCGTGCGATCGCGGAAAACCCCGAGCTCACCAGCGTGCTGATCCCGATCGGTGACGGGTTGCTCTGCGCGTCGAGGTGCTGAACCGCGGCACCAGCCGCAAAGAATTCAGCCGACCCAGATGCCCTTGCCGACGGTGACCACACCGCCGTTGCTGACGGCGAAACGCTCCCGGTCGCGATCGAGATCGAGGCCGATGATCTCGCCCTCGCCGACCACCACGTTCTTGTCCAGGATCGCGTGGCGCACCACCGCGCCACGCCCGATCCGCACACCGGGCATCAACACACTGCCCTCCACCGTGGCGCCGTCCTCGATCACGACGTTCGAGCTCAGCACCGAATTGCGGACCGTCGCCGCCGACAGGATCGAGCCCGCCCCGACGATCGACTCCTGGGCGAGCCCGCCCTGGGCGAATTTCGCGGGCGGCAGGTTCTCGGCGGCGCCGCGGATCGGCCAGTGCTTGTTGTAGAGGTTGAACACGGGGTGCACCGAGACCAGGTCCATGTGCGCCTCGTAGAAGGCGTCGATGGTGCCCACGTCGCGCCAGTAGCCGCGGTCGCGTTGGGTGGCGCCGGGGACGTCGTTGTCGGCGAAGTCGTAGACGGCGGCCTGGCCGGCGGCGACCAGCGTCGGGATGATGTCGCCGCCCATATCGTGGTCGGAATCGGAGTTCTCGGCGTCGGCGCGGATGGCGTCGACCAGTACGCGGGTGGTGAACACGTAGTTGCCCATCGATGCGAACGTCACGTTCGGGTCGTCGGGGGTGCCCGGCGGATGCGCGGGCTTCTCCAGGAACTGGGTGATCTTGCCGGACTCGTCGGTGTCGATGCAGCCGAACGCGCTCGCCTCGGCCCTCGGCACCCGGATGCCGGCGACGGTGACGCCCGCGCCGGACGCGATATGGCTGGCCACCATCTGTTCCGGGTCCATCCGGTACACGTGGTCGGCGCCGAACACCACGATGTAGTCGGGGTCCTCGTCGTAGATCAGGTTGAGCGACTGCATGATCGCGTCGGCGCTGCCGGTGTACCAGCGCGGCCCGAGACGCTGCTGGGCGGGCACCGGGGTGATGTATTCACCGGTGAACCCGGACAGCCGCCAGGTCTGTGAGATATGGCGATCGAGCGAATGCGATTTGTACTGGGTGAGCACGCACAGACGCAGGTATCCCGCGTTCACGAGGTTGCTCAACACGAAGTCGATCAGCCGGTACGCGCCGCCGAAGGGGACCGCGGGCTTGGCACGGTCGGCGGTGAGCGGAAACAGTCGTTTGCCCTCGCCACCGGCGAGCACGATCCCGAGTACGTGCGGCTGGCTCCTCACCCTGCTCAAAGTACAGGGCCAGCGGGGTTACGGTGGCCCATGTCGACCCGAGGGTCTAATTTGGACCCAGTGAGTGATGGCACCGACAGCGAGCAGATTCCAGCGCAACCGCTGCGAGTCGCCATGCTGACCCGGGAGTATCCCCCCGAGGTGTATGGCGGTGCGGGCGTTCATGTCACCGAACTCACGGTCCGATTGCGTGATCTCTGTGATGTCACCGTGCACTGCATGGGCGCGCCGCGCGGCGGCGCCGTGGTGCACCGTCCCGACCCCGAGCTGTACGCCGCCAATGCCGCGTTGCAGATGATGTCGGCGCAGTTGCGCATGGCCGACGCGGCAGGCGGCGTGGACGTGGTGCACTCGCACACCTGGTACGCGGGATTGGCCGGTCACCTCGCCGCCATGCTGCACGGGATTCCGCATGTGCTCACGGCGCATTCGCTGGAACCGCGCAGGCCGTGGAAGGCCGAACAGCTCGGCGGCGGATATCGCCTCTCGTCGTGGTCGGAACGCAATGCGATGGAGCACGCCGATGCGGTGATCGCGGTGAGCGAAGGCATGCGCCACGACGTGCTCGACGCCTACCCCGCGATCGATCCTGATCGAGTTCATGTGGTGCACAACGGCATCGACGCGAGCGTGTGGCATCCCGGCCCGCCCGGCGGTGCCGACATTCCGGTGCTGGAGCGGCTCGGGGTGCGCACTGACCTGCCGATCGTGTCGTTCGTCGGACGGATCACCCGGCAGAAGGGTGTCGGGCATCTGCTCGCCGCGGCCGCCTCGTTCGACCCCGATATCCAGTTGGTGCTGTGCGCGGGCGCGGCCGATACCAAGGAGCTCGAGGTAGAGGTCGCCGCCGCCGTCGACGGATTGCAGCGTCGGCGCGGCAACGTCTTCTGGGTGAAGGAGATGCTCCCCGCCGGGCAGGTCCGCCAGATCCTGTCCGCCTCCTCGGTATTCGTGTGCCCGTCGGTCTACGAACCGCTCGGCATCGTGAACCTGGAGGCGATGGCGTGCGCGACCGCCGTTGTCGCTTCCGATGTGGGTGGGATTCCGGAGGTGGTCGTCGACGGGGGCACCGGTCGATTGGTGCACTACGACCCGGAGGCGACGGAGGAGTACGAGCAGGGGCTCGCTGCCGCGGTGAACGAGGTGGCGGGGGATCGGGCGCTCGCTGTGCGCTACGGCGAGGCCGGGCGGGCGCGGGCGATCGCGGAGTTCGACTGGGCGCGGATCGCTGAGCGCACGCTCGAGGTGTACCGGAGTGTGTTGCGCTAGGGCCCGGTTGGGCCGCAGGGCGCTCGGTGGCGGAGTGGGTGGGGCGGGGTCGGCCTCAGCGTGACGAGTGCGGTCAGCCGCGAGGTAGATAGGTCGACACGGTGACCGAGGCTGTCACTTCGGTGATGTCGGGTAGGGCGGCGATGCGTGGATCGTCGGCGGGGGTGCCGTGGAAGGCCGACGGGCCCATCGCGACGACGTTGGTGACGTCGGGGCGCGACAGCTTCATCGGGAACTCGACGAGGGTGTGCTCGGCGCGGGTGAAGGTGCCTGACAGTGAGTCGGCGAGGCGGCGGTCCTTGTCGGGGTCGACGCTGACCATGCCGAGGGGGCCGATCAGCTCGCCCAGATGACGAGCCGTGGGCGTCACGACGACGAAGCGTCCGCCCGGAGTGAGCACGCGGGCGACTTCGGCGGGGTTGCGCGGGGCGAAGACCGAGAGCACGCCGGAGATGGCGTCGTCGCGCACCGGGAGGCCGCGCCAAGCATCGGCCAGCACGGAGCCCATGTGGAGGTGCGCGCGGGCGGCTCGGCGGGCGGCGGGCTTGGCCACGTCCAAGGCGATGCCGAGGGTGCCGGGGTGCGCGTCGAGCACCTCGGCGAGGTAGTAGCCCGTACCCGCGCCGATTTCGAGCACCGCGCCATCGGTGTCGAGGGCACGAGCGATCGCCGCGGCGATCGGGGCGAAATGGCCCGCACCCTGAAAGGCGGCGCGGGCGTCGAGCATGTCGGCGGTATCGCCGGTCATTTTCGTCGATGCGCCGGTCAGCAGCCCGACATAGCCCTGACGGGCGATGTCGAAGCTGTGGCCGGAACCGCATCGCAGCGCACGATCGTGCGGTTGCAGTGCATCGCCGCACTCCGGGCAGGCCAGAAGTGCGGCGACCTCGGTCAGCGCATTCAGCTGGTGACGCTCTTCAGTTCGTCACCGAGCGCCGCAGCCTCGTCCGGTGTGAGTTCGACGACCAGACGCCCGCCACCCTCGAGTGGAACCCGCATGACGATTCCACGACCTTCCTTGGTTGCTTCGAGGGGACCGTCCCCGGTACGGGGCTTCATGGCCGCCATCCTCTGCTCCCTCCAGATCTGCGCGGTGGTTCTGCGCACTGTTTTCTCGTCTGCCGGTTGTCGCCAACCAGCGGGCTCGCCGGGTGTTCGGCGGGCCACACCGGTCCTATTCTTCCCTATTGCCGTCGCGGGCGGACACCTGAGTACGAAATGTGACTGCTGAGTCGGTTCCGTTCGGTACCGCGCCCACCCAGCAAACGTCCAGGTGATCGTCCACCATGCCGGTTGCCTGCATGAGGGCATACGCCGTCGTAGGGCCGACGAAAGCGAACCCGCGACGCTTCAATTCCTTTGCCAGAGCAATGGATTCAGGTGTGGTCGCGGGCACATTCGCGATCGAGGTCGGCCGTGGGCGTGGCGCGGGTGCGAACGACCACACCAGCTCGTCGAGACTCGTCGGCAGGTCGCGAGCAACCCGGGCGTTGTTGATCACCGCGTCGATCTTGGCGCGGTTGCGCACGATGCCGGCGTCGGCGAGCAGCCGCGCGCGGTCGTGATCATCGAATTCGGCGACCTTCGCGATCTCGAAACCGGCGAACGCGGTGCGGAACGCGGGTCGCTTACGCAGGACGGTGATCCAGGCCAGCCCCGACTGGAAGGCCTCGAGGCAGAGCCGTTCGAACATCGCGTCGTCGCCGTGCAGGGGTTGACCCCACTCGGTGTCGTGATAGTCGCGGTACAGCTGCGAGCCGGTCGACCAGTCGCAGCGAACGAGGCCGTCGTCGGCGAGCTCGCTCACCCGCGATCCTGGCCTGCCGCCACCTGAGCCTGCCACTGCCGAACCTGGGCCAACTCGAACTCGAGTTCGTCGATCCGATCGGCCAGCCTGCCCAGCGCCCAGTCGACCTCACCGGCCTTGTACCCGCGCACCACCTGCTGGAATCGCAACGCCCGCACATCGGCCCCCGTGACCCCGTCGGCGGGCAGCACAGTAGCCGTGGTCCCGTCAGGCAACGGCCCGAGCTCCTCGGACCGCCCGAACACCGCACTGGCGACAAGGAACAACATCGCCGCAACCAACCCGACGATGAGCACGTACAGAAGCAGCGTCAGCATGGAAACAGCCTAGGCAACGCCACTGACAAGTCCCGAATCAGAGATGACGAGTTGTGTCGATTCCCAGTGACATGCCTGCCAGGCCACGCTTGCGGACGGCGAGTTTGTCGGCGATGTCGAGCAGGGCGACGGCGGCGGGGTTCTCCGGGTCGGAGAGCACGATCGGGTTGCCGTCGTCGCCGCCTTCGCGCAGGGCCTGCTCGATCGGGATCTGGCCGAGCAGCGGCACATTCGAGCCGACGGCGCGGGTGAGGCGGTCGGCCACGACCTGGCCGCCGCCGGAGCCGTAGAGCTCCATGCGCGAACCATCCGGCAGGTCGAGCCAGGACATGTTCTCCACGACCCCGGCGATGCGCTGGCGAGTCTGCAGGGCGATCGCACCCGCGCGCTCGGCCACCTCCGCGGCGGCGATCTGCGGGGTGGTGACGACCAGGATCTCGGCGCTCGGGATGAGCTGGGCGAGGGAGATCGCGACGTCGCCGGTGCCGGGCGGCAGGTCGAGCAGCAGCACGTCCAGATCGCCCCAGAACACGTCGGCGAGGAACTGCTGCAGCGCGCGGTGCAGCATCGGGCCGCGCCACACCACGGGAGTATTGCCCTCGGTGAACTGCGCGATCGAGATCATCTTCACGTCGTGCGCGACGGGCGGCATGATCATCCTCTCGACCTGGGTCGGGCGGGCGTCGGTGCCGAGCATGCGCGGGATGGAGTGGCCGTAGATATCGGCATCGAGCACACCGACCGACAGCCCACGCTGCGCCAGTGCCACGGCCAGGTTGGCGGTGACGCTGGACTTGCCGACGCCACCCTTACCTGAGGCCACCGCGTACACACGGGTCAGCGAACCGGGCTGGGCGAACGGGATGACCGGTTCGGCCGAATCGCCACGCAGCGACTTGCGCAGCTCGGTGCGCTGCTCATCGCTCATCACGTCGAGGTCGACCGTCACCGCGCCCGCCCCGTTGACGTCGGCGACGGCCTTGGTGACCCGCTGAATGATCTCGGTCCGCAACGGGCACCCCGAGGTGGTCAGATAGATCTCGATGTGCACATCACCGCTGTCGGCGATGGCGATGGACTTGACCATGCCCAACTCGGTGATCGGTTTGCGGATCTCCGGATCGTCGACCTTCGCGAGCGCCGCCCGCACATCCGCTTCCGTAATCACTGACATACGCCCGATGTTATCCCCCCAGCGGTAGCGAGCCTTCCGGGGATTCCAAGACGGTCCCGATCCTTCAGCGGGTATCGGCCCGGTTCCGCTCGACCGCCGCCACGAAATCCGGGTGCGCGGAAACGATCAACTGGTCGGCCGTCACGTTCATCCACACGTCCGCGAAATACCCGGATCGGCTCCAAGCGAGCATCGCCGTCACCAACGCGATCGGCAGGCACCCGGGCACCACCGCGAAGGCCAAAGGGAGATAGAACTGCTCCAGTTCGAGCTGCTTGGCGATGAAAATCGCCGCGATCGTCAGTGGAACGAACAGCAGCGACAGCACCGCGATCCACCTGTCTCGCCGGATCGCGGCGAGACAGTATTCACAGGCCGGACACTGGAACCTGACGCGCGCCTCTGCCGGAATCTGCCGTCGGGGCGGCATGGACCGCAGAAAGCTCCGCAGCGTCGGTAGCTCCGATAGCGGTCCGCTGGAATTCACCGTGCACGCACGGCTGCCCACGGCGGGTAGGCCGTGCTCGCTGCAGAACTCGGGCATCGGCTCGGCGAGGACCAACTCCATCGGCGTCGCCGACAAGATCGGCATCCAGTCCGGGTTGTACTCGGTATCGAAGACGACCTGCTGACGAGTCATCGCAGCCAACCCCGCTGTTGCCGTTCGCGGAAATACGCGTCGTCCTCGTCGTCCTCATCCGGTGTGACGATCCGCTCGCGGTTGGGCTTGCGGGTCCCGGGCACCACGTTGTCGGCGGGCGCCGATGGCGTGGACGTCGATGGGGCGGGCGGTCGGTGCGGCTCGTCGTCGAGAGGTTCGACCCGCAGGCGCGCCAAATCGGCTTCGCCCTGCTCGGCCAGCCGCTGCCGTTCCTCGTCCGTCATCTCGGCGAAGTGCCGCATCGCGTCGGGCATGGTCCGATCGAGAACCTGGTTGAACCCTTCACTGTGCATCAGATCGCGTGCGCTGCCCGTCCCTGCGAGGATCCCGCGGAGTTGATTCTTCAACTGCGGATCCGTGGCGGTATCCATCAGGACCCGCAGCGCTCGGGAAAGTTGCCGTGAGACGCCGATGTCTCCGCGGGCCAAATCGTGAATTGGCTCAGGCGTACTCACTCAGGCTCCCGGATGGTCGTAACTGGCATTGGGCAGAGCAGGCATATCAGCCGACTCGACCACCGCGACGACGCCGAATCCGACACCAGCGATCCCCTCGAGAGCCGCGTAGCCGGTGTTGAAGGTTTGGACCAAGTCGTTCCACGCCTTGATGACCTTGAGCGTGGTCAGGGTGGCTGCAGCGACGAGTGCCGCCGTAGCGACGAGTCCGACGCCGGTGAGCCCGGCGACTTCGGCTGCTGCCAACTGGATCAATGCGATGGCTCCCCAGTCCAGCAGGGCCTGCAAAGAATTGCTCATCGCTGTGGAGAGGTGGTACGCGGAAGAGGCGAAGCGGTTGATCTCGTCAGCCATCTCCTGCAAAGGCCCCACCTGGGCGGAGACGGCTGCCGAAAGCTTGGTGAAGTAGGCCTGAGCGCTCGTCGCGGCGTTGCCGTCCCAGGTCGCGTCGACCGTTGTCGCAGCGGACTTGACCGAGTCGGAGAACGTCGAACTATAGGCAGCGAGGTTCTCCACGGCCTTGCCGGCTTTCTGCAGGGCCTCCCAATCGCCGGAGATCTTGGAGGTTACCCATTTCAGCGGGTCGGTGCCGATGACGTTCTCACACCACTTGCACACCCAGTAGGACGGCGAGATCGCATTGGAGGTGATGAGGAACTCGAACTGGTCGCTGAGCGGATCCTCCAGCGACGGTTCGGCCAGGTACTCGGACGGAGCCTTCGACATCACTGACCGCCTGCGGGATAGGTGCGGTCCAACGCATCGGCATGTGCCTTGTCGGTGGTGCGGTACACCTGCGCGACGTTGGTCAGTTCGGCTGCCGCATTCTCGCAGAGCGTGCCGAGCGTGGCGTAGTTCGGCGCGAGTTGGGCGTGTGCCTCGCTGACGGCACTGAGCCCGATACGGATCAACCCGCCATCGCCCCAGACGGTGTTGTCGAGAACCAGCCACTTCTCCAGATAGGTGGCGACATTCGCATTGGCTTCGGCGAGTGTTCGCAAACTTGCCGCGAACGTGTCCACCGCGTCCGGCTCGACCTTGAAAGTTTCCGACATCCCGACCCCTCCTGACGGCGACTCGGAAGTCGCTTGTGTCGGGGCACTTTCACATAGGCGAGCTGCTCGGCGCAACCACGCCATATCGGGCGAGGAGGCGTGGGTCGTCGCTCCCTAGTGGATTCTGGGGAGGTCCTGGGGCTTGGGGGCCAGGCCGCTGGAGTACGAACCCGACCAGGCCATCACGTTGGCGACGTAGGCCATCGAGTTGTTGTAGCGCAGGATCGCCTTGGACTGCTGGGAGAGGTCGCGCATGTTCAGGCCGCCGTCGCAGAGGTAGCGGCCCGCGGTGAGGGCGGCGTCGAAGAGGTTCTGGGGATCGGCGATGCCGTCGGCGTTGCCGTCGGCGGCGTAGCGGTGCCAGGTTTCGGGCAGGAACTGCATCGGGCCGATGGCGCGGTCGTAACCGGCGAGGCCGTCGAGGTCGCCGCCGTCGGTGTCGTGGATGACGTTGTTGCCGGAGAGACTGCCGTCGAGGACGGGTCCGTAGACCGCCTTGATCGGATTGCCCTGTGCGTCGGCCTTGCCGTAGGCATGGGTGGATTCGACGCGGCCGATGCCCGCCAGCAGCGACCAGGACATCCCGCAGTGCGGATCCTCCACGGCCAGTTGCTGTTCGGCGGTCTGATAGGCGGCGACGGCGATGCCCGGAATGCCGAGCGGGCCCGCGGGCATATCCGAGGCGGCGCGATCGTCCGCCAGCGCAACGGTTTTCACGACCGGCGCGGCAGAGGCCGACTGGCGAGCCTCCGCATGCGTGAGCTCGGCGACGTCGGCCTCCGATGACGCGACCAGATCGGCCCTCGTCTCCGGCTCGGCGCCGGGAAGCAGGTCGTGCTCGACAGCTGCGGTGGTTGCCGTGGTCGCCTCGGAGGTGGCCGCGGTAACGGCTACCAGTCCAGCGGGGACCAATCCGGTCAGTGCGATGAGCGAGCTACGCCGAACTGTCGTAGCAGGCTGTTTCCGATGACGACCCACTGTGTGGTGCCCTCCTCAACCGTGTTGGATGAGAAGAGGTTACCGCACCCGAGACCTTTTTGTTACTCCCTTGTGATCTGAGTTTCGGTTTGATTTCTACGGGGCCGGTGCGGGGGCGGGCGGCAGCGGGATGACGATGCCGAACGGCAGCGTGATGCCTGGTTGCTGGGTCGGCGCCACCGGCGCGGGCTCGGCGGGCGCCGGTTCCTCGGCGGGCGCGACACCTGGTTCCGGTGTCTTCTCCGGCGTGGCGGGGGCCGGCTTCTCGGTGGGCTCGGCGGCGGCCGGGGTGCACGCGGCGGGCTCGACGACCGGCTGCTCCGGCTCGGCCGGGTCCTTCGGCGCCGCAGCGCCGTAGGTCTGCTCGGCGGGCTTGTCGGCGGGCTTCTGCTCGGGTTCGAGCGGGTTCGGCATCTGCGCGGGCAGCGGCTCGCTCACACAGGTTTCGGGCGGCGCTACCGGTGCCGGGCAGAAGATGCCACACGGGATCGGCGGCAGGCCGGGCAGCGTGATCATCACCTGGGTCGGTGTGGTGACCTTCGGCGTGGTCGGCTTCGGCGTGGTGGTGGGGGTGGGTGTGTTGGTCGAGGCGGCCAGCACATTGGGGGCCACCAGCGGGGCACTGCCCGGCGGGATGATCTCCGGCGAGATAGCCACCTGGCTCGGTGCGCCACCCGTCCGATACGCCGCCGACCAGCTCAGCACGTTGGCCGCGTAGGACATGGAGTTGTTGTAGCGCAGCACCGCTCGCAGTTCCTGGGCGGCCTCGCGCAGGTTCAGGCCGCCCGAGCAGAGGTATTTGCCCGCGGCCAGCGCGGCGTCGAAGACATTGTGCGGGTCCGCGGCGCCGTCGCCGTTGCCGTCGGCGGCGTAGTGCGCCCAGGTGCTCGGCAGGAACTGCATGGGACCGAGGGCGCGCACGAAACCGCCGTCGGCTTCCTTGATGACCTCGTTGCCCGGCAACGTGCCGTCGAGCGCGGGCCCGAAGATCGGCGTCGTCGTCGTACCGGCGGGGTCGGTGCGGCCGCTGCTGGCGTGCCCGGATTCGATCCGGCCGATGCCGGCGAGCAGGTTCCAGGTGAGTCCGCACCCCGGCTGCGCGGTTTCCATGGCCAACTCGGCATTGCGGTAGGCGGCCAGCACGATCTCCGGGATGCCGAGTGCGCCGCTGCCGGTGGGTAGCGAGATGCTTTGCAGCGGGACGGTTCCCGCGAAGGGTGCGGCGCTGTTGGCGCTCGGCGAGAGGGCCCGCAGCCTGCGCGGCGCCTCCTGCGCGATCGGCAACAGGCCGACGATCTCGGACGGATCGGTTTCGGGCGTGTCATCGGCGGTGCTCGCGCTGGCGGCCAACAGGGCCTCCGGCGCGGTAGGCGCGGTACTCGGGTCGCTGGTGTGCACGCCCGATCCAGAGGCGACGAGACCTGCGACTACAAGGGCCGACATCGTTATCGGAGCAGAGATTCGCACGGCCACACCCTTTTCGTCGAAAAGCAGCGGCGCCGCAGAGTCCCCCTCCGGCCCGCCCGGAACAACGTGATCCAGGTTACCTACCGGTCAGGAAGTTGTTGAGCATTTCCGGTCATACGTCTGGAGCGCCTGGCGAAATCGGGGCGGAAGAGGGCGTTTGACCGGAGGTTTTCTTGCGGACCGCTTTCCGCTTTTTGTCCGTCTTCGGCGCGCCGTCGGGCGTGGTGACCGCATCGATGCGGTCGAGGACGCCTTTGATCTCCTCGAGTTCGCGACGCAGATAGTCGCGGGTGGCGACCTCGCCGACCGCGAGGCGCAGCGAGGCGAGCTCACGGGCGAGGAACTCGGTATCGGCCTTGGTCTGCGCGGCCCTGGTCCGGTCCTCGTCGAGGGAGACCTTGTCCCTGTTGTCCTGGCGGTTCTGCGCCAGCAGGATCAGCGGCGCCGCGTAGGCGGCCTGGGTGGAGAAGGCCAGATTGAGCAGGATGAACGGGTACGGATCCCAGCGCAGCGCCACCGCGAACACATTGAGCAGGATCCACACGATGACGATCACCGTCTGGATCGCCAGATAGCGCCCGGTGCCGAGGAACCGCGCCACCCGCTCGCTGGAGCGGGCGAACGCGTCGGAATCCCAGTCGAAACTGAACCGCGACCCGACCGGGGTCTCCAGTCGTTGCCTGGCCGGATTCTTCTCACTCACGCCGTGCTCCTGTTCGCCGGACTCGTCTCGACCTGGGCGAGCGCCGGTGGTTCCTCTTCCCGCCAATCCTCTGGCAGCAGATGATCGAGGACATCGTCGACGGTCACCGCGCCGAGCAGATGGTTCTCCGCGTCGACCACCGGCCCGCACACCAGGTTGTAGGTGGCGAAATAGCGGGTCACCGCCGAGAGCGGCAGATCGGGCGTCAGCGGCGCCAGATCACTGTCGAGGATGCCGCCCACCAGATGCGCGGGCGGTTCCCGCAGCAACCGCTGAATGTGCACGCAGCCCAGGTAGCGACCGGTCGGCGTAGCGGTCGGCGGTCGCACGACGAAGGCCATCGAGGCCAGCGCCGGTGTGAGGTCGGGGTCGCGGACGCGGGCCAGCGCTTCGGCGACGGTCGTCGCGGGCCCGAGCACGATCGGCTTCGGCGTCATCAGACCGCCCGCGGTGTCGGGGGAGTGCGCGAGCAATCGGCGCACCGGCTCGGATTCCTCGGGGTCCATCAGGGCCAGCAGTGATTCGGCTTCGCTCTCGGGCAGCTCGCCGAGTAGGTCGGCGGCGTCGTCGGGGTCCATCGCCTCGAGCACGTCGGCGGCACGGCGCACCTCGAGATGGCTGAGCAAGTCGACCTGGTCGTCGTCGGGCAGTTCCTGGACCACATCGGCGAGGCGTTCGTCGTCGAGGGCGATCGCCACCTCGATGCGACGTTTCTCCGGCAGTTCACGCAGCCGGTGCGCGACATCTGCCGCGCGCAGTCCCTCGAACTGGGTGAGCAGGGTGGTCACGTCCTGGCCGGGCCGGTCCACCTCGGCGGGGGTGAGCCCGTCGACCTGTGACCACTCCACGACGTGCACCGCGCGCCTGCGCCCGATCCGCCGGTGGCCGCGCACCGCGACCCGGCTGACGATCCAATCCCTGGTCCTGGTCTGTTCGATGCCCAGATCGGCGACCAGCACGTCGACATCGGCCAGATCCGGCAGATCCGGGTCGTTCACCCGTACCTGCGAATCGACGATCTGCGCCATGGCGAGGAGTTCGCCTGCTCGCGGTGCGAAACGGCGCAGGCTCACGGTTCCGGTATTGAGCGTGACCATGCCGGGTTCGATCGCGGTCACCCGCAGTATCGGCACGAAAATTCTTCGCCGGGTGAGCAATTCGACGACGAGCCCGTGGACATGTGGCGGCTGGCGCCCGTTCCGGACGGCGACGACCACGTCGCGGACCCGGCCGATAGACTCCCCGTCCGGACCCAGCACCGTCAGGCCGGCGAGCCGGGCGACGTACACCCTGGTGGTTGCCATGACCATCAGGCTATCGGTCGAGTACGGCCGCTCGAACCAGGAGGCGCTCCTCATGAAGCCACGTCGGTCGGTACTCGCGGTGCCGGGAAGCAACCCGAAGATGATCGCCAAGGCGAAGACTCTGCCGGTGGACGAGGTTTTCCTCGATCTGGAGGACGCGGTCGCCCCCGGCGCCAAGGCCGCCGCGCGGGCCAACATCGTCGCCGCGCTCAACGAACCCGGCTGGGGTTCGCAGCTGCGGGTGGTACGGGTCAACGACTGGTCGACCGAATGGACCTTCGCCGATGTGATCAGCGTGGTCGAGGGCGCGGGCAGTTGGATCGACGCGATCCTGCTCCCCAAGGTCACCGACGCGGGTCAGGTGCAAGCCCTCGACCTGCTGCTGACCCAGCTGGAGAAGGCCAGCGGCCTCGAGGTCGGGCGGATCGGCATCGAACCGCAGATCGAGAACGCGCTCGGCCTGCGCAATATCGATGCGATCGCCACCGCGAGCCCGCGCGTGCAGACACTGGTGTTCGGGCCCGCCGATTTCATGGCCAGCATCAATATGCGCACGCTGGTGGTCGGCGAGCAGCCGGAGGGCTACGACATCGGCGACGCCTATCACCACATTCTGATGACGATCCTGCTCGCCGCCCGAGCCCACGGCCTACAGGCGATCGATGGCCCCTACCTGCAGGTTCGCGATGTCGACGGTTTCCGCCTGGCCGCGGGCCGTACGGCCGCACTGGGTTTCGACGGCAAGTGGGTGCTGCATCCCGGCCAGGTGGACGCGGCCAACGAGATCTTCAGCCCACGTCAGGCCGACTACGACCGCGCCGAGTTGATCTTGGAGACCTACGCCTTCCACACCTCCGAGGCGGGCGGCGCGCGTGGCGCTGTCATGTTGGGAGATGAGATGATCGACGAGGCCAGCGCCAAAATGGCACAGGTTATCGCCGACAAGGGCCGCGCTGCGGGAATGACAAGGACTGACGTCTGATCCCACAGGTCATCGCCGACAAGGGCCGCGCTGCGGGAATGACGCGTTTCACTGCGGCGCAGCCGGTCCAGGAATAGCAGAATAGGACTATGACGAATCCCTTGGGCAACTCGAATCGCGGGCGGCAGGCGTTGCCGACGCCGCCGTCGGGCTGGCCGGTCGGCTCCTATCCCACCTACGCCGAGGCGCAGCGTGCGGTCGACTACCTGGCCGACGGGCAGTTCCCGGTGCAGGACGTGACCATCGTCGGTGTCGATCTGATGCAGGTGGAGCGCGTGCTCTATCGGCTCACGTGGGGCAAGGTCATCGGCGGCGGCGTGGTGTCGGGCGCGTGGCTCGGCCTGTTCCTCGGTCTGCTGCTGAGCCTGTTCACCACCACCGGCGGAGCGCTCGGACCGCTCGTGGTCGGTCTGCTCGGCGGCATCGTCTTCGGCGTCATCACCACCTCGATCCCGTACGCGGCCACCAAGGGGCAGCGCGATTTCGCCTCGACCATGCAGTTGGTCGCGGGGCGGTACGACGTGCTGTGTGATCCGAAGTCCGCCGAACAAGCCCGCGACATGCTGGCCCGATTGGCCCTGTAGCGCAATGGATGTAGAGAACACGGTCCGCGCCGCGGTGCTGGATCACTTCGAGGTCGAACGCGCGCAGGTCGATTCGGCGTCGGTCACCTTCCTCGGGCTCGAACCTGTCGAGATCCTGCGTATTCCGGGCGACGGCGCGGTCCACTACGCGACAGTGGGCGGTTCGCGTCATCCGATGGGTGATCCGACCGATCTGCTGGCCGACCCGGTGCGCGGACCGCGCGCCGAACTGATCCTGACGCTGTTGATGAGCGCGGACCCGCAGGTCGGGGTGGTCAAATCCCTCGGTGTCCTGGTCGCCTCGCCGTCGGTGGAAGGCGTTGTGCTGCAAGCCGACGCGCTCCTAGATCTCGGGGAACCGCTGTGGCGCAACGCGAAGTTCACCGCGGTCGTGCTCGGCGAGAGCGACATTCCCGCGGTCGGGCTGCCCGACCCCGCCGACCCGGTGCGCTATCTCAGCGTCACCCCGGTGACCGCGACCGAGGCCGCCTGGGTGCGGGTCCGCGGCGCCCAGGCACTGCGTGACGCCTGGGCGGAGGCGGGCATCGACGTGCGTGATCCCGAGCGTGGCGCGGTGAATCTCTAGAGCCACCCGTTGCGGCGGAAGCTGCGGAACAGCCACGCGCAGATCACGGCCATGAGCACCAAGGTCGAGGGATACCCCCACCATTGGTGCAGGAGCCACATGTGGTCGAAGTTCATGCCGTACACGCCCGCGATCAGGGTCGGCACGGCCGCCATCGCGGCATAGGCCGAGATCTTGCGCATGTCGGTGTTCTGCTGAACGCTGATCTTGGCCAGCGCGGCATTGACCAAGCCGCTGAGCGCTTCGTCGAAATAGCTGATGTGATCGGAGACGGTGACCTGGTGGTCGGCGACGTCGCGCAGATAGCGACGGATCTCCGTTGGCACCGGTAGTTCGGTGTTGTTCACCAGCCGCTCCAGTGGAACCGCCAGCGGCGCCACCGCCCTTCGCAGCTCCACCACTTCGCGTTTGAGCTGGTAGATCGACCCGATTCCGATCTTCGAGGCGGGCGTGAACACCGCCTCTTCCATCTCGTCGATATCGATGCCGACGGATTCGGTGACATCGACGTAGGTGTCCACAATGTGGTCGGCGACGGCGTGCAATACCGCGGTCGGTCCGTATTTCAGCTGTTCGGGCTGCTTTTCCAGCTCGTGACGCACGTTGGACAGGTGGGTGTGTTCGCCGTGACGCACCGTGATGGCGAAGCGTGGTCCGGTGAAGACCATGATGTCGCCGGTCTCCACGATCTCGCTGGTCGAGTCGATCTCGTGGTCGACGTAGCTGACCGTGGTCATCACCAGGAACAGCGTGTCACCGTAGCGCTCGAGCTTGGGGCGTTGACGGCCCTGCACCGCGTCCTCCACCGCCAGCGGATGCAGGTCGAAGATCGAGGCGATGTCGTTCATCTGCCGGTCGTCCGGGTCGTGCAGGCCGATCCAGACGAATCCCGATTCGGTCTTCTCCGCCGCCGTCAGCGCCTGCTGTGGGGTGAAATGTCCCGGCTGCCGCTCGCCGTCGACGTAGACCCCGCAGTCGACGATCGCTCGCGCCGTCGGGACGGGGACCTGTGGTCGCGGCGTCTTCGTCGCGCGATTCGGCCCGTGGAACGACGGCATCGGCGGAAAGGAGGGCACCGAGCCGATCCTACGGTCACCGACCGTGCGGACCTTCGAACGCGCGGTACCCGAGACCGCACTGTAAGACTGAGGGTGTGCGCATCGATCTGCATACCCATTCCACCGCCTCCGACGGCACCGACACCCCAGCCGAACTGGTGCGTCATGCCGCGGCGGCCGGTCTCGACGTTGTCGCGATCACCGACCACGACACCACCGGCGGCTGGGCCGAGGCCGAGGCCGCCCGCCCACCGGGACTCACCCTGGTGCGTGGCATGGAGATGTCGTGCACGGGCATGGGCGAGGACGGCTACCCGGTGCCGGTGCATCTGCTGGCGTATCTGTTCGACCCCACCGACCGCGGTTTCGCCGCCGAACGCGAGCGGTTGCGCGGCGAACGGGTGGCCAGGGTGCGGGCGATGGCCGACAAGATGGCGGCCGACGGGCTGCCGATCGATCCCGACGCGGTGATGGCGAGCGCCGGTCCTGCCGTCGGCAGGCCGCATCTGGCGCAGGCGCTGGTCGCGGCCGGGGTAGTCGAGAGCGTGAACGCCGCGTTCATCGATCTCCTCGCCCCGCACGGGCCGTACTACGCCGAGAAGGCCGACACCCCGCTGACCAGGGCGGTGCAGTTGATCGCGGCCGCGGGTGGGGTCAGCGTGATCGCCCATGCCAGGGCGCGCACGCGGGGCAGACTGCTGGCGCTCGACGAGATCAGGGAGCTGGCCGGGCTCGGCCTCGGCGGGCTCGAGATCGACCACCCGGATCACAACGACGCCGATCGTGTTGTGCTGACCGAACTTTCGCGGGAACTCGGCTTGGTTCGCACCGGCTCGTCGGACTATCACGGCAGCAACAAGACCATCCGGATCGGCGCGTGTGCCACCGATCCCGACCAGTACGAAGCGCTCATCGACAAGGCGAGCGGGACGCCGGTGATCGCCCCGTGACGCTGGTGCGCGGCTTCAGCGGCGTCGTCGCCGGTGGAGTGCTCGTCCTGTTGTGTGTGGTGGTGGGCGCGGCGGTGATCGGCTCGCGCCGCGACTTTCCCGGACCTGGCGCCGAATCACTGGCTTGGCACTTCGTGGCCGCGGCGGTGGTGGTCGTGGCGCAGGTCTTCGCCGATCGGCGGCGCGGGATGTCGGCACTGTTCGGAGCCGTGACGGTCTTGGTCACGGCTGGTGTATTGCTTTGGACACAATGGTGGGGTTGACGGCCGCGTAATGGTTGCGGACGGGTGAACTGTGCCCGAATATTTCTCTTTGTGACCAGTATCGAAACGGATGTCTTGGTACTCGGCGGCGGCCCCGCCGGGCTCTGGGCCGCCGTCTCGGCCGCGGCGACGGGCGCGCGGGTGGTGCTGGTCGACAAGAGCCGCTGCGGTTCCAGCGGGCCCACCGTGTACGGCACCACCGTGCTCTGGGCGATCCCGCCCGGTCCCGGCCGCGCCGACGCGGTCGACAAGGCGTTCGTGGCGGGCGGCGGGCTCGGCGATCGGGCCTGGCTGCACCGCGTCGTCGAGGAGACCCACCGGCGATTGCAGTCCTGGTCGGGCACCCGCCACCGCGTCCCCGACCCGAACGGCGACCCGGCGCACGTGCACTTCGACGGCGCGAGCTACCTGCGCCGCCTTCGACGCGGCGCGCTGGAGGCGGGCGTGCGCATCCTCGACCATCATCCGGCGCTGCAACTGCTGGTCGATCCGGCGGGCACCGTGGTCGGCGCCGCGGGGGTCCAGCGTCACAACAAGTTTCGGCCGTGGACCATCAGGGCAGGCGCGGTCGTGGTCGCCACCGGCGGCTGCGCCTTCCTGTCCGGCGGCGCGGGCACCGACGTGAGCACCGGCGAGGGCTTGCTGATGGCGGCCGAGGCAGGCGCCGAACTGTGCGGGATGGAATTCTCCAGTGCCTACGGGCTGGCGCCGGTGCTGTCGCGAGTACATCCGCATCCGGCGGTCGCGCCCGGTCTTTCGGTGCATTTCGCGGCCCTCTACGACGAGTCGGGCGCCGAACTGCCCGACCGGTATCCGGCGGCACTCACCGCCATCGCGGAGGGCAGGCGGGTCTTCGCCGCCCTGAGCGAGGTGCCCGACACCGTTCGGCACTGGCTGAGCAGGCACGGCGCGATCGATGCCACGGGTCGGGTTCCCGTGCGAGCGGTGCTGGAGGGCACCATTCGCGGCGCGGCGGGACTGGCCCTCGCCGACACCGATTGCTCGACGACGATCCGCGGCCTGTTCGGTGCGGGCGATGTGACGGGCCGACAGGTGGTCACCGGAGCGGCGGGCGCCACCGGCGGCCTCAATGGTGCGTGGGCGCTGGCCTCTGGCAGCTGGGCGGGTCAGGGTGCCGCCGCGTTCGCGTTCGCCAACGAGCGGGCGAGCAGCGCGCGCCCCGTGCCCGGCGCAGGCCTGGGCCCCCACGCCCACATCGATCCGCGTTCGGTGGTCGGCCTGGTGCAGGAACACACGCTGCCGCTGCGCCGCAGCTACCGACGCAGCGCGGGCAGCCTCGCCGACAGCATCGCCGAACTGGACGCCATGTGGCCCGGCGCCCAGTTCGATCTCGGCGGTCTCGGCATCGGGCAGCTGCGGGCCCGCCAGGCGGCCGCCCTGCTCGCCGTGGCCCGGTGGGCCGGCTACAGCGCGCTCGTACGCACCGAGAGCCGCGGCATCCACCAGCGCATCGACCACCCCGACGCCCGCTCGGATTGGCTGGTCCGGCTGCGTTGTGGTGGGCTCGACGAGGTGTGGGTGCGCCGCGAGGAATGGCCGGAGCCACTCGGCGGCGAGCTCACCGCGGCCACCCCCGCCGCGGTGTGAGAGTTCACCGGATGTTCCCGCTGCGCTGCGAGTTTTCGCTTACGCCACGGCAATTCGACACGGCTACGCTCGACACATGACGCGGTTTGGCAATCGAGGCACCATGCTGGCAGAATGTTGCGGATTCCCTACCCTTGCCACCGCCGGGTTCGGGGACATCGGTGACCTTCCGCCGTGCGACGCACCGTCGCAGCGTTGGTCGACCCGTTTTGCTCGCCCGGACGCACCCGTTCGGTTCCGCTCGGCGGATCAGTGCCGCGCCATGCGTCCGGTTGCCACCGCGAAACGCGTGCGGTCGCGCACTCGATGAGCGTTGTAGCGATCCAGCGCCCCAGTAATCCGTTTCCGATATACCCGGCGGTAACCGTCCCCCGGTTGAGCCCGACTCGAGCAGGAGTGAAATCGTGTCACCTGTGACTGACGCACCGAATGCCACCGCGGCGCCCAAGGCCGATGACGCAGCGAGCCTCGCTGCCATCACCAACGACGAGATCTTCGCGGGCCACCTCGGCGGCAAGCTGTCGGTCGAGCTGGCCGCGCCCCTCGAGACCCAGCGCGATCTGTCCATCGCCTACACCCCCGGTGTCGCCCAGGTCAGCCGTGCCATCGCCGAGGATCCCGCCCTCACCAAGCGCTACACCTGGACCGACCGTCTCGTGGTCGTGGTCAGCGACGGCACCGCCGTGCTCGGCCTCGGCGACATCGGCCCGCGCGCCTCGCTGCCCGTGATGGAGGGCAAGGCCGCGCTGTTCAAGAAGTTCGCCGGTCTGAACTCGATTCCGCTCGTGCTCGACACCACCGACCCCGACGAGATCGTCCAGACGCTGATCCACCTTCGTCCGAGCTTCGGCGCGGTGAACCTGGAAGACATCTCCGCCCCGCGCTGCTTCGAGATCGAGCGCCGCGTCATCGAGGCGCTGGACTGCCCGGTCATGCACGACGACCAGCACGGCACCGCCATCGTGGTGCTGGCCGCCCTCAAGGGCGCGGCCGCGGTGCAGGGCCGTGACATGTCGGGCCTGAAGGTCGTCGTCTCCGGTGCGGGCGCGGCCGGTGTGGCCTGCGCGAACATCCTGATCGCGGCGGGTGTCCCCGATGTGGTCGTGCTCGACTCGAAGGGCATCGTCAGCGCCGGTCGCGACGGTCTCAACGGTGTGAAGGCAGACCTGGCCGCCCGCTCCAATCCGCGCGGCCTGACCGGTGGCGCCGCCGACGCGCTGGCCGGTGCCGATGTGTTCCTCGGCCTGTCCGCGGGCACGATCCCCGAGGAGCTCATCGCCTCGATGGCGCCGGAGGCGATCGTGTTCGCCATGTCCAACCCGGACCCGGAGATCCACCCCGACGTGGCCGCCAAGTACGTGGCGATCGTCGCGACGGGCCGCAGCGACTTCCCGAACCAGATCAACAATGTGCTCGCCTTCCCCGGCGTGTTCAAGGGTGCGCTCGATGCCGGCGCCCGCCGCATCACCGAGGGCATGAAGGTCGCCGCCGCGAACGCCATCTTCGGTGTCGTGGCCGACGAGCTCGCCGTCGACAAGATCATCCCGAGCCCGCTCGATCCGCGCGTGGCTCCGGCGGTGGCCGAGGCCGTCGCGGAAGCCGCGCGCGCCGAGGGCGTCGCCTAGTTTTTTGCTGACGCAGCGCCCCCGTTCCCACCGGAACGGGGGCGCTGTCGCGTTATCTGGGATCATCCAACGATGACCACCATCACCGTGCAGCTTCCCGATGACGTCGCCGAGCAGCTCGCCGCCGCCGCGACGGCTGCGGGCATTTCGGTGAATGTGGCGATGGTGCAGGCGGCGCAGGAGTGGATTCACGCCAACGCCCAGCGGGCCAGGGAACGCGCCAGGATACAGGCGGTGCTGGCCGACGACCCGCACCTGCGGGCGCTACTCGGTGACGACTGAGATACGGGTGAGGTCCGCCGAGGTGCGCGTGAGCCGACCGGTGCCCGGCACGCTCGCCCACACCGCCACCGCCAGCAGCCCGTCGAGCACGAGCGCGAGCACGGCGACCAACAGCGCACCGACCAGCACCAGGTCGTAGCGATAGAGCCCGATCCCGTCGAAGATGTAGCGGCCGAGCCCGCCGAGGTTGACGTAGGCCGCGATGGTCGCCGTGGCGACGACTTGCAAGGTGGCGTTGCGCAAACCGCCGAGCATCACCGGCATCGCATTGGGCACCTCGACCCGAAACAGGATCTGGCTCTCGGTCATCCCCATCGCTCGCGAGGCGTCGACCACATCGGCGGGCACATTCGCGATCCCCGCGTACGCCCCCGCCAGCAGCGGCGGGATGCCGACGGTGATCAGCGCCAGCAGCGGCGGGATCAGCCCGAGCCCGAGGCCGAGCACCAGAAAGGTGAGCAGACCCAGCGTCGGCAGCGCCCGCATGGCATTGGCGAAGCCGACCATCACCGCACTGCCGCGGCGCGTATGCCCGATCACCAGCCCGAGCGGCACCGCGATCACCGCCGACAATGCCACCGTCAGGAAGCTGTACCACAGATGTTGCAGCAGGCGATGTTCGATGCCGGTGGGCCCACCCCAGTTGGTGCCGTCGCTCACATAGTTCCAGGCCTCGACGAACAGGTTCACGCGCGCGCACCTTTCCGGGGCACGCGCGCGTCGGCGCGAGTCCACGGGGTAGCGAGGGTGCCGAGCAGGAATACCAGCCGGTCGAAGATCAGTGCCAGCACCAGGGTGACGATGATGCCCGCGATGATCTGGTCGGGGTAGTCACGCTGATAGCCCTGGGTGAACAGCTTCCCGAGCCCGCCTACGCCGATCAGCGCACCGACCGACACCATGGCGATGTTGGTGACCACCACCACGCGCAACGAGGCGGTGAAAACCGGGAGCGCCAACGGCATATCGACGGTGAGGGTGCGTCGCAACCGGCCGAAGCCGATCGCGTCGGCGGCATCGACCACGCTGTCGGGCACCGTGTCCAGCGCCATCGGCACCGCGATCAGCAGCAGCGCGGTCGAGTACACGGTGAGCGCGATGATCACATTGAGCGGGTCGATCATCGAGATGCCGATCAGCGGCGGAATGATCACGAACAACGCGAGCGAGGGAATGGTGTAGGCCAGGCTCGACATCGTGGTGCTGATCCGGCGGGCCCAGCGGTTCGCGCGCACCAGCGCGCCGACCGGCACCGCGATCACCAGGCCGAGCAGCAGTGGGATCAGTGCCAGCACCAGGTGGGTGCGGGTGATCGCCATGACTTCGGCGAAGTTGTCGATCAGATATCTCACGACGTGCCCTGGGTGAAGAACTCCTGATTGCGTTCGGAGTCTTCGGCTTTCCGCTGTTCGGCGAGTTGGGTCAGCACATCGGCGGCGAGCAGTCCGCCGCGCACCGCACCCGCCTCGTCTACGGCGACGCCGATGCCGGAGGGCGAGGAGATGGCCGCGTCCAAAGCCTGACGAAGGTCGCCGTCCGGGGTGAACAACGAGCCACCGGCGGAAACGCTCGAGTCCAAGGGTTTTCCGGCACGCACCCGCTCCATGCCGGTGACGTCGATCCAGCCGCCCGGTTTGCCGAGGGCATCCACGACCAGTGCCCATTCGCCTCGGGCGAGCCGCAATCCGGCGATGTCGTCCGGTTGGATCGTCCGAATCGGCGCCAGCGCAACAGCTTCGGCGCTACGGAACGACAGCCCCCGATAGCCGCGATCCCTCCCGACGAATCCCGCTACGAAATCCGTTGCGGGCTGCGCCAAGACGCGCTCGGGAGTGTCGAACTGCTGGAGCACGCCGCCCCGCCCGAACACCGCGATCTTGTCGCCGAGGGTGATCGCCTCGTCGATATCGTGGGTGACGAACACGATCGTCTTGTGCAACGCGGACTGCAACCGTTGCATCTCCGATTGCAATTCCGCCCGCACCACCGGGTCGACCGCGCTGAACGGCTCGTCCATCAACAGCACCGGTGGGTCCGCGGCCAGCGCGCGCGCCACCCCGACCCGCTGCTGCTGACCACCCGAGAGTTGCGCCGGATACCGTTCGGCCAGATCGCGATCCAGCCCTACCCGGTCCATCACCTCGAGCGCGGCGGCGCGGGCTGTCTTGCGTGACTGCCCGAGCAGGATCGGCACGGTCGCCACATTGTCGACCACCTTGCGGTTGGGCAGCAGCCCGCCGCTCTGGATCACGTAGCCGATACCGAGGCGCAGTTTCACCGGATCGACCGTCGCGATATCGCGGCCGTCGATGGTGATGGCGCCCGCGGTGGGGTCGACCATCCGATTGATCATGCGCATCGAAGTGGTCTTGCCGCAGCCGGACGGCCCGACGAACACGGTGAACGATCCCGAGTCGATGTGCAGGTTCAGGTCGCGCACCGCGTGTGTGCCGTTCGGATAGGTCTTGTCGATACCGCGGAATTCGATGTCGGACAATGAATATCTCCTCGAGGCGCCGGTCCGCCTAGCCGATAGGGGAGTTCAGCCCCTGCGCGGTGATCCAGGCGAGCGCGGCGGCCTTCGGTTCGATCTTGCTCTCGCCCGAGACGGCCGTGTTCAGCGAGATCAGCTCGGTGGTGGTCAGTTTGGCCGATACCGCGTCGAGCACGGCGACGGCCTTATCGGTCTTCTTCGCGGAATTGAACAGCGGCACCACGTTCTGGGCGGCGAAATTGTGCTTCGGATCGGCGAGTACCACCAGGTTGTTCTGCGCGATCGCCGGTGAGGTGGTGAAGATGTCGGCCGCACTCACCTGGCCGTCGACCAGCGCGCGCACCGTCGCGGGGCCGCCGCCGTCGGCGATCGGCACGAAATTGGCGTCGGTGATATCGAGGCCGTAGTTCTTCTCCAGACCCGGCAATCCACCCGGACGCTGCGCGAATTCGGCCATCCCACCGAACTTCACCTCGGCCGAGTGCGGCGCGAGATCGGCGATGGACTTCAAGTTCCACTTGTCGGCCGTCGCGCGGGTGACCACCACCGCGTCGGAATCCTCGCCGGGGGCGGGTGTCGCGATGGCGAGATCGTCGCCGAGCGCCTTGGCGAGTGCGGCGTTCACCTCGGGGGCGGCGGTGGCCGTGGCGTCTTTGTCGAGGTATTGCAGCAGGTTGCCGGTGTATTCCGGGATCAGCGAGATCGCGCACTGGCGCAGTGCGGGGATGTAGGCCTCGCGCGAGCCGATGTCGAACTTGGTGTCGACCTTGAAACCGTTGATCCGCAGCACTTCGGTGTAGATGTTGGCGACGGTCTCGGACTCGGGGAAGTTGGCCGACCCGATGATCAACGCGTCGCTCGTGCAATCGCCCTTGGCTGCGAGCGGATCGCTGTTGCCGCAGGCGGAGGCGATCATGGCGGCGGCGAGCGCCACCGCGGCAACCAGTACCCGGCCCGCCCGCATCGCGAGGCGGCGTGCCGGTCGACGTTGTCCTGGTGATGAGGAGGCGAAGTCGGGTTTCACTGGTGTCCTTCCGGCAAAGGCGGGCAGTGCGCTGTGCGTGCGACCCGGGGGCCACAGGTACATTCTGGTAGTTCATACTGCCCGCCGTCGGGCCGAATTGCGCGGGTTGACGGCAAATACGGAAAGTTGGTGTCGTCGGATGCACTCGGTCGCCGTGCGTGGAACCGCCGCCGCGATCCTGGCCGCAGCCTGCGCTTTCACCACTGTTTCCTGCGCCTCCGACGAGGCCCGTCCGGTGGTCGTGGTCGGCGGGGATTCGACTACGGAATCAGTTCTGCTCGCCGAGATCTATTCCCAAGCACTGGAACGCGCGGGCACCGACTCCGCCGTCGTCACCGGATTGCCCAGCCCCCTCGCCGATCTCGACGCGGGCCGCATCGCCGTCCTGCCCGCCCGCAACGGCGCCCTCGTCGACCGCTGGAACCCAGCCTCCCCGGCACGCACACCGGACGAAGTGGTCGCCGCGGTCAACTCGGCTCTTCCACAAGGAATCTCGGTCTCCGATGCGGCGGATGGAACGGACCCGCGTCCCCGAGTCGCCCGCGCCCAGAGCGTCGTCGCTCTCTACCGCAGCGGCATCTTCGATCGCCAACAGCTGAAGAAGCTCAACTACGTAGCAGGCGAACTGACCACCGAGGAACTGGTCGACCTGATCCATCAGGTCGACACCGGTTCCCGGCCCGCCGACGCAGCCCGATCCTGGCTCGACGCCCACAGCCTCTAGCGTCACCCCTCCCGCCGATCTTCGGCGCCTCCCCGACCCACCCCGCCATCGTGCACGGTTTCGGTGGTGTCCTGTCTCAGTAGATCTGGCCGATCAAGGTTGGGTGCAGGCGTGGTCGCGATTGAACGAGCCGGCGCTTCCGGTGCCGGTGGGGAGGTTGTGGGTGGCGTCTGCGTATGCCTCCCCTGGGGTCGCCCCTTTACCGAAGCCCACGATCGGGAACCCTGCGACGATCGCGAGCGGGCTCGTCACGACTGCGCCGCAGCCGTTCGCGAACGTCACCACCATCCGGCAGTCGATGATGCCGTGACCTTTGCACGCTTGGTCGGCGGCTCGAATGGCGTCGGCTTCCGTTGGGTGGTTGACCGAAAACGCGTAGACATTGCCCCACACGCTGAGGGAAACGGCGCCCCAGTTGACCGGGTCGGCGGCGGCCGGCGGTGCCGCGAGGACGGCAGCGGCGCTCACCGTGAGCGCGGCGGCCGCAAAGGACTTTTCGAACATATGGCTAGTGCTTCCTCTGCGCGCCGACCAGGGAGCGGCGATCGCATGGAAGATACCGCAGCGCATGGACGCGAGGTTGCCCCAAAAGTCTTGGGGTCACGGCAAAGACCGTCACGAAATCCAGCGCGACCGCTTCATCGCGCGTGAGCCACGACTCGTACTCCACCAGGTTGCTCGAGACAGGACAGGTGGCTGGGTTTTCGCTTGCCAAGCTATGTCCCGCTCCGTATATTCCTACTGGAATATTTGGTAGGGAACATATAGCTGGTTGGAGGTGGCGGGGTTGGGGCAGCCCGGGCGGAATGTGATGACGCCGTTGGCTATCGCGGTACTCGCGTTGCTCGACGAGCGGCCGATGCATCCGTACGAGATGTATCAACTGCTGATCGCTCGGCGGGAGGACCTGCTGGTCAAGGTGCGGCCCGGGTCGCTGTATCACGTGGTGGCCCGGCTGGCCGAGGACGAGATGGTGGCGGCGGAGGGGATCGGCCGGGCCGGGAATCGGCCCGAGCGGACCACCTATCGGATCACCGATTCCGGGCGGACCGCGCTGCGGGGGCGGATCGCCGAGCTGCTGCGGACACCGGTGCAGGAATATCCGATCTTCCGGGTGGCGTTGGCCGAAGCGCACACCCTTCCGCAAGAACAGGTCGTCGCATTGCTCGACGAGCGCGTGGAGTACCTGACCCAGTCGCGGGCCGACATGGACGTGCTGCTCGACTGGACGCGCGGCCGTGCCATCCCGCGCCGCTATTTCTTTGTCCTGGAATATATTCGCGCCACCATCCACGCCGAACTCGCGTGGATCGAAGATTTCGCCGCCGAACTCGGCAGCGGTGCCGTGCCGTGGGAGCAGTACGACCCCGACACCGGCGAACGGATCACCGACGATCACATCCACGAATGGCCGAGTGGGGATTCCCCCGAAGCCGCGCCCCGGCCCCGCTGGGCCGCCCGAAGCTGAATCCTTCTCCTCGATTGGAACGAATTCGATGACCACCCAACGTAATCCGTGGCTAGCGCTCTTCGCGCTGGTGGTCGGGTTCTTCATGATCCTGCTGGATATGACGATCGTCGCGGTCGCCAATCCGGCCATCATGACCGACCTCAGCACCGACATCTCCAACGTCATCTGGGTCACCAGCGCCTACCTGCTCACCTACGCGGTGCCGCTGCTGGTCACCGGCCGTCTCGGTGACAAATTCGGGCCGAAGAACATCTACCTGATCGGCCTCGCGATCTTCACCGGCGCGTCGCTGTGGTGCGGCCTGTCCGGCAGCATCGGCATGCTGATCGCCGCCCGCGCCGCCCAGGGCGTCGGCGCCGCGTTGATGACGCCGCAGACGATGGCCGTGATCACCCGGACCTTCGCGCCGGACAAGCGCGGCGCCGCGATGGGCCTGTGGGGTGGCGTCGCCGGGCTGGCGACGCTGGTCGGTCCCATCCTCGGTGGTGTGCTGGTCGACAACCTCGGCTGGGAATGGATCTTCTTCGTGAACGTGCCGGTCGGCATCATCGCGTTCGGGCTGGCCGTGTGGCTCGTGCCCGCGCTGCCGACCAACGACCACAAGTTCGACATCGTCGGTGTCGTCCTCAGCGGCATCGGCATGCTCGCACTGGTTTTCGGTATCCAGGAAGGCAATTCGCAGGACTGGTCGCTGCGGATCTGGCTGCTGATCGGCTTCGGTGTGCTGATGCTGGTCGTGTTCGTGATCAACCAGGCGCGCAACAAGGGCGAACCGCTGGTGCCGCTGGCCCTGTTCCGCGACCGCAATTTCGCGCTGTCGAACCTGGCGATCGCCGCGATGGGCGCCGCGATCACCTCGATGATGGTGCCGTCGTACTTCTACCTGCAGGCGGTGCGGGAGATGACGCCGACCATGTCGGCGCTGGTCTTCGCGCCGATGGCGATCATCACCGGTTTCACCGCGCCGTTCATCGGCAAGGTGTCGGACAAGCTGCCGCCTCGACTGCTGCCGACGATCGGCTTCGTGCTGTTCGCCGGTTCGGTGGCGTCCTTCGGTGCGCTCATGAGCCCGGATTCGTCGATCGGCTGGTTCCTGCTCGCGGCCGCTGTCGCGGGTCTGGCCAACGCCTGTATCTGGGCCCCGCTCGCCACGACCGCCACCCACAACCTGCCGGTCGCCCAGGCCGGTGCGGGCGCCGGTATCTACAACACCACCCGCCAGGTCGGCTCGGTCCTCGGTAGCGCGGCGATCAGCGCCCTGATCGCCGCTCGCCTGACCGCCAACGGACTCGGCGACGGCGGCCCGGTCGGCGAAGGCGCGGCCACCGGCCCGCTCCCGCCCCAGATCATCGACGAATTCAGCACCGCGCTGGCCCAGTCGATGATCCTGCCCGCCTCGATCCTGGTGATCGGCGTCATCGCCTCGGCCCTGTTCGTCGGTCACGGTAGATCGGCCGGAAAGGTCCCTACGCGAGAGAAGGCCGACGCTTCGGCCTGATCGCGCCGCCGAATCGCTTGCCCGTCACGTGCGAACGTGGCGGGCAGGCGTGTTCAGTTCACCTGAATGGTGAGGGTGGGGTAGCCGGTGGCGCCGTCGGGCACGACGTCTTGTTCCACGGCGGTTTGGGGCAGGCCGGTGGTGTCGATGGCGCGGGCACGCAGGGTGTGTTGGCCGGGGGTGGCGTCCCAGTCGTAGGTCCATTGGCGCCAGGTGTCGACGGTGACCTCGGTGGACAGGCGAGCGGGCCGCCAGTCGCCGTTGTCGATCTGCACTTCGACGCCGGTGACGCCGCGATGTTGGGCCCAGGCGACACCGGCGATCACGGTGCGGCCCTGCGGGATTCGGCCACGACCGCGCGGAGTGTCGATGCGGGTGCCGGTTTTGATCGGGCCCTGCGCCGACCAGCCGCGGCGGGTCCAATAGGCGGTGGCTCGGTCGAAGCGGGTGACCTCGAGTTCGGTGACCCACTTGGTGGCGGAGACGTAGCCGTAGAGGCCGGGGACCACGAGACGGGCGGGGTAGCCGTGCTGGACGGGGAGGGGTTCGCCGTTCATGCCGATGGCGAGGAGGGCGTCGCGGCCATCGGTGAGTACGGAGAGCGGGCTGCCTGCGGTCCAGCCGTCTTTGCTGTGGGACAGGACCATGTCGGCGTCCGGGAGCGGACGGGCTTGCGCGAGGAGTTCGTCGAGGCGGTAACCGAGCCACCGGGCATTGCCGATGAGGTCGCCGTTGATCGGATTGGACACGCAGGCCAGGGTCACCAGGCGCTCGACCGGGGTGCGGCGCAGAAGATCGTCCCAGGTGAGGGTGATTTCCTGTTCGACCATGCCGTGGATGCGCAGCGACCAGGAGTCTGTGGATACCTGGGGAACGATCAGCGCGGTGTCGATGCGGTAGAAGTCGCTGTTGGGGGTGAGGTACGAGGTGAGCCCTGGCACGCGCAGGTCGGCGTCCGGCGGAAGATCCGGCAATGGCGCGGCCGCTCCGGGGAGTTCGACGGACTCGCGCTCGGCTGTCACGTCGTGGCGGGCGCCGCCGAGTAGCCGCCCCGCGAGCCCGGCTCCGATGGTGAGCACCCCGGTCGCCGCGATACCGCCGAGCACGCGCCGCCGCCCTGCTCCCGTGGTCGACGGGTCGCCGACCGTCGATGCGGCTTCGGCATCCTGTTGTGACGCAGTGGGTTCCGTTGCCGGTCGCCGCGATTCGGCGGCGTCGTCGATCCGCCTGGTCAGCCCTCGCAACGCGAGAATCCCAGCGGCGGTGCCGATCAGCGCGGGCAGCGCACCGGCGAACCCGCCGACTCGGCCTGCCCCGATGACGGCGGCGACCACCCCGAAAACAGCGAACCCCACCGACCCGATCGGCCTTGCCGTCCGCTCCGCGACCCCGGCGACCCCCGCGACAACGAGCGCGACGATGCCCATACACACGAACAACACGGCTTTGTCGTTCGTCCCGAAGGTCGAGATCGCCCACTCTCTGACCCCGTCGGGCGTGTGGTCGACAACGGTCGCGCCGAGTGCGTACGCGGGCGCACTACCGGCCCCGGTGAACACCGCGACCAACTCCGCCACACCGAGTACCAGTGCCGCGGCCACGATCCCGGCCATCGCCCGCATCAATGCCATGGTCCGAGCCTACGTCGCGGCCGAATCGCCCCGGTGACCGATTTGTGACAGCCGAATGCCTCCCGCGATCCGCTCTCGAAAACTACACTGTGTAGTAGAAATGATCCCGCTCGGCAGGAGGCCTGATGACCGAGACAGCTCCGGACACGACACTGCGCGCCACGACGGCGGTCTTCGCCGTCGCCCTCCTGGTCCACGGCGCCGACCACCTCCGCCGCGGCATGGACGCCACCTCAGCACTGGTGAACGCCCTCGGCACCCTGCAACTCCTCTTCGCCGTGTTCACGGTGTTCCTGGTGTTCCGAGGTCACCCGGCCGCCCCACGCGCCGCGGTGTTCATCGGCTTCGCGAGCGCGTTCGGCTTCACGATCGTGCACGTGCTCCCGGACTGGTTCGGCCCACTCAGCGACAGCTTCGTCAACGCCCCGCCGAGCTCCGGCGTCACCGGATTCTCCTGGTTCGCGGCACTGTTCGAGATCGCCGCCGACCTCGCGATCGCTGTCGCCGGCCTGAGCGTTCTGCGAGCGAGGCAGGTGAGCGTGGCATGAACGACGGGCGCACGCCACCACGGCGGCGCGTCGTGGCGAGCGGGGGATCGGCGAACGCTCGCGGTCGGTAGTCTGCGCGGCATGACAGCACGTTCTCTCCTGCGATTCGTGTCTGCAGTCTTGTTGGCAGCCGCGATTCCCCTGGTATCGCCCACCCATTCCGCTACCGCCGCACCCTGTTCCGATATCGAGGTGGTGTTCGCTCGCGGGACCGCCGAGCCGGGCGGCGAACTCGGTCTGACCGGTGTCTCCTTCGTCGAAGCGCTGCGCGCGAACGCGGGCGGACGCTCGGTCGGCTCGTATGGCGTCGACTACCCGGCCAGCAGCGACTTCGCCGACCGGCTGGCCTTCGCGCGCACCGTCGTGGAGGGGATCGGTGATGCCCAGCGGCGGGTCGAATACCTCGCGGCGAACTGCCCGAACTCCCGGATCGTCCTCGGCGGATATTCCCAAGGCGCGGCGCTGGCCGGTTTCGCGACCGGTGTCGGTGTGCCGGAGGGTGTGCTGCCGGAGTACGCGATGTATCTGCCGGAGCCGATGGCGCCCGAGGTGGCCGAGCACGTCGCGGCGGTCGCGCTGTTCGGCAAACCGTCGGATCGGTTCATGGCCGACGCGGACGCACCGCCGGTCTCGGTCGGCGCGCTCTACAAGAACAAGACCATCGAGCTGTGTGTCCCCTCGGACAACATCTGCGACGGATCCCCACTCGCCCAACCCAATGCCGCGCACAGCCTCTACGGCATCAACGGAATGACCATCACCGCGGCGCAATTCGCGGCGCAACGGTTCTGAACAGCCGAAAGGCCGGTTGCGCGAACGCAACCGGCCTTTCGTATGCGCGGGATCAGGAGTAGATCTTGTCTACTTCGCCCGCGTACTGCTTCATGACGACGGCGCGCTTGAGCGACATCTTCGGGGTGAGCTCGCCACCCTCCTGGGTCCAGTCGACCGGGAGGATGCGGATCTTCTTGATCGCCTCGGCCTTGGAGACCTTCTTGTTGGTCTCGTCGATCGCGGCCTGCACCTCGGCGACCAGCGCCGGGTTCTCGATCAGGGTCTCGATCGCGGTGTCGGCGGCGACGCCGTTGCGATCCTTCCAACCAGGCAGGGCCTCCGGGTCGAGGGTGATCAGCGCGCCGATGAAAGGCTGGCCGTCGCCGACGACCATCACCTGGCTGATCAGCGGGTGCGCGCGCAGGGCGTCCTCGAGGACCGCGGGGGAGACGTTCTTGCCGCCCGCGGTGACCAGGATTTCCTTCTTGCGACCGGTGATGGTGACGAAACCGTCGGCGTCGATGGCACCCAGGTCGCCGGTCTTGAACCAGCCGTCCTCGAACGCCTCGTCGGTGGCCTCGGCATTGCCCCAGTAACCGTCGAACACGACCGAGCCCTTGAGCAGCAGCTCGCCGTCTTCGGCGATCTTGGCCGCGTGGCCCTGGATCGGGCGACCGACCGAGCCGACCCGGATGAACGCGGGCGTGTTCACGGTGAACGCGGCGGTGGTCTCGGTCAGGCCGTAGCCCTCGTAGATCGTCACGCCGGCACCGCGGAAGAAGTGGCCGAGGCGCGCGCCCAGCGGGCCGCCACCGGAGACAGCGGCCAGGCACTGGCCACCGAGGGCCGCGCGCAGCTTGCTGTAGACCAGCTTGTCGAAGACGAAGTGCTTGAGCTTGAGCAGCAGGTCAGGGCCGCCCTTGGTCTCGAGCGCCGTGCTGTAGGCGATGGCGGTCTCCGCGGCGGCGTCGAAGATCTTGCCCTTGCCGCCGTCGTGCGCCTTCTGCTTGGCGGAGTTGAAGACCTTCTCGAACACGCGCGGCACCGAGAGGATGAAGTCGGGCTTGAAGTCGCCGAACTGCTCGACCAGGGTGGTCCAGTCCGAGCTGTGGCGGATGGTCACCTTGGAATCGAAGGCGATCAGCGCGACGGCGCGGGCGAACACGTGCGCCAGCGGCAGGAACAGCAGGGTCTTCTGACCCTCGGAGACGAACGCGCTGAGCTCGATGCCGCCCGAACGCGACTCGGCCCACAGGTTCGCGTGGGTCAGCTGGACGCCCTTGGGGCGGCCGGTGGTGCCCGAGGTGTAGATCAGGGTCGCGGGGGAGGCCGCGCCGACCTGCTTGCGACGCTCGTGCACGACGGAGTCGTCCAGATCGGCGCCGCGCTCGGTGAGCGTGTCGATGGCGCCCTTGTCGATCTGGATGGTCTCGGCCAGCGCGGGCAGCGAACCGGCTTCGATCTCGTCGATCGTGGCACGGTGCTTGTCGTTCTCGACGACCAGCAGCTTGGTCTCGGAATCCTGCAGGATCCACTTGGCCTGCTCGGCGGCCGAGCTGTCGTAGATCGCGACGGTCACGCCACCGGCGGCCCAGATCGCGAAGTCCAGCAGCGTCCACTCGTAGCGCGTGGCGGCCATGAGCGCGACGCGGTCGCCCAGTTCGATGCCGGAGGCGATCAAGCCCTTGGCAACGCCGGTGACGGCCTTCGCGAACTGCGCTGCCGTGACGTCGTTCCAGCCGCCGCTGCCGTTCGGGACGTTGAACAAGACCGTATTCGGCGTCTCTTCGCCGAAGCGGAAGACGTTATCGGAATTGTTCGCATCGTCCGGGATGGTGTAGGAAGCCGGAACTTCGAACTCTCGCATCTGTGCCCTTCCAGTGGGTTCTACTCGCCAGTAATCTACGACACGTTCGCGCGGGTCGCGATATCGCCGCCCGAATTGCCCGTCACCAGGACTTATCGTAAATCGTTGATCGATACCGGCTGAATTGCCTCTCGCAGGAATTCCGCGAGTTCGCTGAGTGCCAGCGCTGCCTCGGTGACCAGCGCGGCTTGCAATTGCGCGACGTGCCAGAGTCCGCGGGTTTCGGTGAAGCGGACGTGCACCCCCGCTCCACGCAGGGCTGAGACGAGCTTGCGACACTGGTCGTGCAGGAGTTCGCTCACATCGACCTGCACGTAGGTGGGCGGCAGGCCGATCAGATTGCCCGACAGCGGGGCGTAACCCGCTTCGGTGGCGGCGGCGTCGCCCAGGTAGTAGGCGGCGCACGCCTGCGACCACGCCCGGTTGATCACCAGGTCGCGGTCCTTGCTCGGTACCTCGGTGGGGTCCACCCACGGCGCGATGAGGCCGAGTGCGGCCGGCGTCATCTGATGCCGCTCGATCAGCCGCTGCGCCAGCGCCATCGCCAGGCCGCCGCCCGCCGAGTCGCCGGCCAGACAGATCTGATCGGGCCGGTAGCCGACGTTGCCGACCAGGTCGAGGAACGCGGCTTCGGCGTCGTCGAGACCGGCCGGGAACGGGTGCTCCGGGGCCAGCCGGTAGTCCAGCGAGTACACCGCGCACGCTGTCTCGCGCGCGAGCCCGGCCACCAGCGAACGGTGCGTGGCGATGGAACCGACCACATAGCCGCCGCCGTGCAGGTACAAGATCGCGCCCGCGGCACGTTCGGGCGGGACCGCCCGGGTACGCGAACCCGGAATGGCGGTCTCGGCGATCACGCGTTCGGCGGGGCGCCCGCCCAGCTGCAGGTGCTGCACGACGGAACCGTCGGGCACCAACTGCAGCCGGGAGACCGCGTCGAGCAGAACGCGCTGCACCACCACAGGTAGCCGCGCGTTTAGTGTCACCCGGAACACCGGGTCGAGCACCGTGCGGGCGATCGGCAGCGGAATCTTGAACTCGCGCATGGAGTTTCCTCAGGTCTGGAGGATCGTCAGTGTGGCATGAAGCGGCCGTTGACCACGGCCGAGATCCGGCTGTAGCCGGAGGCGAGGAAGCGCACGCTCACGTCGAGCACCTTGGCCTCCCAGCCGATCAGCACGCGGGCCTGGCCCTTGCGCACACCCTCGGTGATGGTCTGCGCGGCCATCTCCGGGGTGTGAATCGCCAGGTACTTGTCGAACAGGGTGGCGGCGTTGGCGCCGTCCATGCCCTCGGCGTAGGTGGCGTTGCGGGCGACCGCGGTCTTGATGCCACCGGGGTGCACGCAGGTGACCTTGACGGGCGCCTTGGCGACCTTCATCTCCTGGAACAGCGCCTCGGTGAAGCCGCGCACCGCGAACTTGGCCGAGTTGTAGGCCGCCTGGCCGGGTACGGCGACCAGCCCGAAGAGGCTGGACACATTGATGACGTGGCCGTCGCCGGACTCGATCAGCATCGGCAGGAACGCCTTGGTGCCGTTGACGACGCCCCAGAAGTCCACATCCATGATGCGTTCGATGTCTTTGAACTCGGTCTTGATCACGTCACCGTGGTAGGCGATACCCGCGTTGTTGTAGATCTGGTGCACGACGCCGAAGTGCGCCTTCACCTGATCGGCGTAGAGCAGGAACGACTCACGCTCGGCCACATTGAGCCGGTCGGACTTGACCTGCGCGCCCAGCTTCTCGCAGGAGGCGACGGTCTGGGCCAGGCCCTCGGCGTCGATATCGGACAGCGCCAGCTTGGCGCCGCGCGCGGCCAGGTTCTCGGCCAGTGCGCGGCCGATGCCGGAGCCTGCTCCGGTGATCACGCATACCTTGTTCGTGAAGTAAGCATCTTTGCTCACTGTGCTGCCACCACTTCCCTATCGGCGTCTGCGGTTGTCGTAGTGTAGGCGGCGGCATCGAAATGCCGTGTGAGCCTACGGAATTCGAAGGTGAAGTCCGGCCACAACGTGGTGTTGTTGCCGTGCTTGTCCAGATACCAGCTGGCGCAGCCGCCAGTGTTCCAGACGGTCTTGCCCAACTTTTCCTGCAGGTCGGCGTTGTAGGCCCGCTGCGCTTCTTCGCGCACCTCGACGGTCCGCAGACCGCGCTTGTCGATCGCCGCCAGCGCGTCGCTGACGTAGTTGATCTGCGATTCGATCATGTACACCATCGAGGTGTGGCCGAGCCCGACGTTCGGGCCGACCAGGAAGAACATGTTGGGGAAGTTCGCGATGGCCGAGCCCTTGTAGGCCTGCTGGCCGATCTCGTCGAACACCTCGGCCAGCGTGCGCCCGTCGCGCCCGATCATCGAGTTGTAGGTCGGGGAGTCGGTGACGTGGAAGCCGGTGGCCACGATCAGCGCGTCGATCTCGCGCTCGGTGCCGTCCTTGGTGACGATCGAGCCCGGCTTCACCTCGGCGATGCCGTCGGTGATCACGTCGACATTGTCGCGATCCAGCGCGGGGTAGTACTCGTTGGAGATCAGCATGCGCTTGCAGCCGATCCGGTAGTTCGGGGTGACCTTCTTGCGCAGTTCGGGATCGCGGATCTCGATCTGCAGCTTGGCGCGCGAGAGGGCCTCGAAGGCCTTCATCAGCACGGGGAAGCGGGTCAGGCCGACGACCTGGGTCTCTCGTGCGGCGTAGATGGCCGCGCGGGAGAGGCGCTGCACGGCGGGGATGTGCTTGAACGCCAGCCGCTCGGGCAGCAGATACGGGCGGTCCATGCGCGGCAGCAGCCACGGCGCGGTGCGCTGGTAGACGTCGAGGGTGGCGACCTTGCTCGCGATCGCGGGCACGATCTGGATCGAGGAGGCGCCGGTGCCGATCACCGCGACGCGCTTGCCGGTGAGGTCGGCGTCGTGGTTCCAGCGGGCGGAGTGGAAGATCTCGCCCTCGAAGTCGTTGATGCCCTTGATGTCGGGTAGCGACGGCTCGCACAGCGCGCCGACCGCGGAGACCACGGTGTCGGCGGTGAAGTTGCCCTGGGTGGAGCCGATCTCCCACCGCGCGTCCGCGTCGTTCCAGCGGATGCTCTGCACGTCGCAATCGAAGATGTGCCGGTCGAGCACGTCGTGACGCTCGGCGACGCTCTTGATGTAGGCCTGGATCTCGCCCTGCTTGGAGAACGAGCGGGTCCAGTCCGGGTTCGGGGCGAACGAGTACGAGTACAGGTGCGAAGGCACGTCGCAGGCAGCACCGGGGTAGGTGTTGTCGCGCCAGGTGCCGCCGACTTCGCTGCCGCGCTCGAGCACGAGGAAGTCGTCGCGACCCTCCTGGCTCAGGCGGATGGCCAGGCCGAGCCCGGCGAACCCGCTGCCGACGATGATCGTCTTCACGTGGCGGGTTTCGGCGATCAGGGGTTCGACAACGTTGTCTGTGACCTTGCGACTCATGTACAGCAGAATACGGTCTTATTGAGTATGAGTCAACAGCTATTGAGCAAGATTCAGTAGTGGCTAAGATGGCCGGTGTGAGTACCAGGAGTGCGGGAGAGACGAAGCGTGTGCGGCTCAGCCCCGAGGAGCGTCGGCTACAGCTGATCACCCTCGGCGCCGAGATGCTGGCCGACCGAACGCTCGAGGAAGTCTCGGTCGACGACATCGCCAAGCAGGCGGGGATCTCGCGCGGCCTGCTGTTCCACTACTTCGCTTCCAAGCAGGAATTCCACCAGGCGATCGCCCGGCATGTGAACACCGAGATCTTCGTCGCGATCATGCCCAACCGCGAACTGTCGCTGTTCGACATGCTGCGCGACTCGATCGAACGGTTCGTCGACTACGCCACCGAGCACTCCGCGTCCTACCGTTCCGTGCTGCGCGGGCCCGCCAGTGTCACCCCCGACATGGTCGGCTATGTCAACGAAACCCGCGGCGCCATCACCGATCTCATCGTCAGCGAACTGCCGCTGCCGCCCGAGGATCCCGATCTGGCCCGGCTCACCTTGGCCATTCGCGGCTGGATCGCCTTCGTCGAGGAGACCATCCTCACCTGGCTGATCGACAAGCCGATCAGTCGTGAGTCGCTGGTCGACCTGCTGGTGGAGTCGTTGCCCGCGCTGGCCCTGAGTCCGGCGTTGATCGCCGCGCTGCGGGATTGAAATTCCTGTTAACGGATCGAGCGGCGCGTCGCGAACTTGTCATGAGATGCCCTGTTTCCGGGGCGTCCGCTGCTGCATGGGATGGGGTTGTTCATGCGCCGAATCTGTTGTGGCAGTTGATCTTCGGATGCCGAATCGTGACCGTAACGGCGGCTAACGGAAGGTCGGTTCGGGACGACGAAGTGGGTATGACTCTCACGAACAGCACGTTTCGCAAACTCTCTGCCGTAGCTATTTCCGCCGGTGCCGTCCTCGTCGGGCTCGGTGCGCCCGCCGGTGCGTTGCCGTCGGATCCGGTCACGGTGTTCACACCGACGCTCAGCCGGACTCCCGGCGCCAACTGCGCGGCGATCATCAACGCCCAGACCGTGCCGCAACCGCAATCGGGCACCTTCGGAGTTCGGGTGGCGATCACCCAGACGGGGGACTTCTGCCAGCGCTACATGGTGGCCGTGCGCTTCCGCAATCTGGATACCGGCGTCAGCAACGGCCAGTCGCACCCCGTGGAGAACGGTCAGATTCTGCACGCGCCGGACAATGTGATCGTCGGGTTCGGCACCGCGCCCGGCAAGGGCCGGGTGGAGGCCTGGATCGTGACCACCGATGAAACCCTGCCCCAGCATCAGGAATTGGAGCAGATCTCGGGACACGCGATCTTCACGCTCGGCTGATTTCGTAGTTTCGGCGTAGGGGCGAGTGCGCAGGTGAGCGCACTCGCCCCCTGTCGCGCCTGCCCTAGCCGGACTTCGGGCGGGCGCGCAGATGTGCGCGCTCACCCTGCTTGCCGAACAGGCTGATGAATTCGACGGATTGTTCGTCGGCGGCGCCGAACCAGTGCGGGATGTGGGTGTCGAACTCGGCGGCCTCGCCGGGGTTCAGGATGAGGTCGTTGTCGCCGAGGATCAGGCGAAGGCGGCCGTTGAGCACGTACAGCCATTCGTAGCCCTCGTGGACCTGGGGAGTGTCCGGGCGATTGCGTGCGCCGGGGGCGATGATCATCTTGAAGGCTTGGATGCCGCCCGCGCGCTTGGTGAGCGGGAGCATGGTCATGCCGTGGCGGGTGACCGGGCGCAGGTGGATGCGCGGGTCGCCGGTGGGTGGGGCGTCGACGAGTTCGTCGAGGGTGACGCCGTGCGCCTTGGCCAGGGGGAGCAGGAGTTCGAGGGTGGGTTTGCGGTCGCCGGATTCCAGGCGCGACAGCGTGCTGACCGAGATCCCGGTTTCCTGGGAGAGGTCGGCGAGGGTGGTCTGGCGCTGTTTGCGCAGGGTGCGCAGCCGGGGGCCGACCGAGTCGAGGGTCTGATCGAGGTCGTCCATGCTGTCCATTTTGCCATGTCGGCAAAGAAGGTTGCCAGCATTTGTCGCTGGGATGCACTGTGGGTCCTCGAAGGAGGTCGAGATGACACAGCTGAACGATTCATACGACGTAGTGGTGCTCGGTGGTGGAGCCGCCGGGCTGAACGCGGCGCTGATGCTGGCGCGTTCGCGGCGTTCGGTGGCCGTGATCGACGCGGGGGCGCCGCGTAACGCGCCTGCTCAGGGAGTGCACGGGCTGCTCGGCCGCGAGGGGATGTCGCCGCTGGAGCTGCTCGAGCTCGGACGCGCGGAGGTGCGTGGGTACGGCGGACATGTGGTGTCGGGTCGGGTGGTCGGGGTCGACCGTGCCGCTGATGCGCCGGGTTCGACCGACATCGCGGAATTCGTGGTGACCCTCGCCGACGGTCGCACCGTGCGAGCGCGGCGGATTCTCGTCGCCACCGGACTCGCCGACGAGCTCCCCGAGGTCACCGGTCTGCGCGAACACTGGGGTCACGACGTGCTGCACTGCCCGTACTGCCACGGCTGGGAGGTGCGCGACCAGCGCATCGCCGTGCTGGCGAGCGGCCCGATGTCGGTGCACCAGGCGCTGCTGTTCAGTCAGCTCAGCGACGACATCGTCTTCCTGTCCCACACGGCTGCCCCGTTGAGTGACGAAGACGCGGAAAAGCTGGTGGCTCGGGGCATTCGGATCGTCGACGGCAAGGTCGTCGAGGTGCTCGGCGCCGACCGTCTGACAGGTGTCCAGCTCGCCGACGGCACCGTCGTCGAACGCGACGCCCTGGTCGTCGGTCCCCGCATGAACACTCGCGCCACCTTCCTCACTGATCTCGGCTTGGTCCCCGAACCGCACCCTTCCGGCATGGGCGACCACATTCCCGCCGATCCCGTCGGCCGCACCTCGGTGCCCGGCGTCTGGATCGCGGGCAACGCCACCGACCCGTCCGCCCAGGTCGGCGCGGCCGCGGCAGCCGGTGCCATGGCCGGTGCGCAGATCAACGCCGAATTGGTGATGGCCGAAACCGCGGCCGCGGTAGCCGAACGCCGAGCCCGTGCCGGCCAGGTCGAATCAGCGCCTGTGTGAACCGGATCGGCTCGACATGACGATGGCCCCGACGTGCGTCACGCCGGGGCCATCGTCCAGGGCTCAGTTGTCGGCCGGGCAGACCGTGCTGCTGAACGGGCACGGCTTGAACAGTTCCTGGATGAGCAGTACCAACGTCCCACTCCCGCTGGTCGCGTCGGCACTACCGGTGCCAGCCTCGGCGACCGCCACCGTCGGCGCGGCCGCCGCGGTAGCGGGCACTACAGCGCCGAGCGCCACCATCGTCGTCGCCACACCCGACATCACGAATTTCCCGATCGACACGCTAACTCCCAAGTTCGAAAAGTGTTGCCACAGTCGGCGACTTGGATGCTGCCCGCTGAACCGACCGACCGGTAGCCCTGAAAACCGGGGCTGCGCCCTTCAGCCGAGTGCTTCGCGCGTCCTGACCGAACCCGAGACCCTTCGCACTCCGCACGGCGACTTCACGGTGAGCGCTGTCGCGTTCTGGGCCGACGATCCACGTGCCGCGGTCGCGCAGATCCGTGCGGCGATGGTAGGCCGAGTCTGAAGGTTCACCCCTGATCGGGTAGGGGCGCATCGTCAGGGAAACGGCGGACGACCTCGATCGCGCCGACGATATTGCGGTTGAATTCGTCGAGATCCTCTGCGGGGATCCAGTATTCGAGGATGTCGCGGCCACCGGCTTGCTGGACTTCGTAGCGGTCGAGATAGGCGGTGTCGACCTCGAAACGGGTGACGTAGCCCGCGCCGGAGGCCGGGACGTTCCAGTCTCTGGCGATGAGGATCGCGTAGGCCTCGTTGAGGACCGGGTAGAAGATCGGCTGGTCGGGCAGGCGCGGTGGCCAGGTGCGCCAACCGGATTCGGCTACCAGGGCCAGCTCTTCGGGACCGGTCGGGCGCCACAGGGTCGTGGTGTGCATGCAGGCACCGTAGTCGGGCCGGATAACGGGTGGCCAGCGGGTTTCGGCTCGGTTCAGCGGAAGGATTCGAGGCCGGTTACCCGGAGTAGGTCGAGGGCGGTGGCGGAGGGGGTGTGGGGAGGTGCGGAGTAGATGATGACGGTGTGGTCGGTGTCGGGGACGTGCATGGCATCGCAGTCGAGGGTGAGGGCGCCGAGTTCGGGATGGGCGATGGTTTTGGTGAGGCTGTGCATGGCGCTGGAGCGGCCTTCCTGCCAGAGCGACTCGAATTCACTGCTGCCGGTGCGTAATTCGGTGAGCAGTCGGGACAGATCGGGGTCGTCGGGGTAGGCCGCTTTGACCGCGCGCAGGCAGCCGACACAGGCGGCGGCATTGCTCTCGGCCTCTTCTGGCGTCATGACGAGGCGGCCGACGCCGGAGCCGAGAAAGCGTTGCCACATGATGTTGCGCTCGGCCACGGGGATGGCGGAGAAATCACCGAACAGGGCCGCCGACAGGGGATTCCAGGCGAGGACATCGGACTTGGCGGAGAGCACGAGGACGGGCAGATCGGCCAACCGATCCAGCAGTCGTAGCACGCTGGGCCGGATCGCCATCGGAATCCGGCCTGCCTGCGGTGGTTCGGACCCGGCGAGCCGATAGACGAGATCGCGGTCGACATCGGTGAGGCGCAGGGCCCTGGTCAGCGCGCCGAGCACCTGCTCGGACGGTTTGGGTCCGCGACCCTGTTCCAAGCGCACGATGTAGTCGACGCTGACGCCGGCCAGGTTGGCCACCTCTTCACGCCGCAGTCCGGGCACCTGCCTGCGTGATCCGTTCGGCAGTCCCGCGTCGGCGGGGGTCAGCCGAGAACGCGCGGTGCGAAGTACCGTCGCCAATTCCGCTCTGTCCACCTCTCCCATGGTGCCGCAGGACGAGAGTGCGGGGGTGGTACCGCGAGTCCTATGCCGAGCCGGCACTGGAGACCGGGCCGCTCCGGCGCGAATCTGGACCCATGACGACAACGATTGCCTTGGTGACCGGGGCCAACAAGGGGCTGGGACGGGAAACGGTGCGCAGGCTGGCGAGCCAGGGGTGGCAGGTGTTTCTCGGAGCACGCGACACCGCGCGCGGCGAGCGAGCGGCGGCGGAGTTCACCGCGGCTGGGCTCGATGTTCGATTCGTCCCGCTCGATGTGACCTCCGACGACTCCGTCGCCGCGGCCGCGGCGACCGTGCTGGCCACGGCGGGCCGCCTCGACGTGCTCATCAACAACGCGGCCATCGGTGGTCCGCGCAGCGCGCCCTCCGTGACAGGGCCCGATGATCTGCGAGAAGTGTTCGAGGCCAACGTCTTCGGACCGGTCCGGGTCACCAACGCGTTCGTGCCGCTGCTGCGGCATTCGACGCATCCCCGCATTGTGATGGTCTCCAGCAGCGTCGGCACGATCGCCATGATCACCGATCCGAAATGGGCCGGTCTGTTGCCACCGGCTCTCGGTTACCCGAGCACCAAGGCCGCGCTGAACATGATCACCGTCATGTACGCGAGCGAACTCGCCGAGATGAAGGTCAACGCGATCGATCCCGGCTACACCGCCACCGACCTCAACGGGCACAGTGGTTTCCAGACCGTCACCGAGGGCACCGATGCCGTCGTCGCCGTGGCGACGGCCGACCGGGACGGTCCGACCGGCGGATTTTTCGACCGAACGGGCGCCGCGTCGTGGTGAGAGCGTGATGAGAACGGAGAACCCAGTGGCACAACAGAAGACCAACACGGTGCTGTCGCTCGGCCTGCACCCCAGCGCCGTCGACTACTCCCACTACCCGCAGCTCGACGAAGCCACCCTGACCGCCCGCATCGCCACGGGTGAAACCGCCTTGCGCGAAGCGGGTTTCGACATCGTCACCTGTCAGGTCCCGGCCGATCCCGACGCGGCCGAAGCGGTAGTACGCGAGTGCGCGGCGGGCGGGGAATTCCGGGTCGCGATGATCGGCGCGGGCGTGCGGATGGCACCCGAACACACCCTGCTGTTCGAGCGGCTGATCAATGTCGCCGCCGATCTCGCGCCCGGAATCCGCTTCTGTTTCAACACGTCTCCGGAGACCACGATCGACGCCCTGCGGCGCTGGGTCCAGCCCGGCTGATCGTCGAGAGCCTACTTGTGGCCGCCGTGGTCGTGGCTGCAGGTGTCGGTGCGGCGGCCGTCGGCGCTGGCTTGGCCTGCGCCGTGGCCTTCGAGCGCCGCGAACGGGCCGCACTGATGCGGGGCGATCCAGACGTGGACCATCGGATTACCCGAGCCGGGATGGATGGAGTTGGGCGGGCAATTGCCCTGGGCGTCGAGGACACCGGCCACCACGGGGCCGTTGTCGCCCGCCTTCCAGCACAGATTGTCGTGGACGTGCCACTGCATCAGGGAACCGCCGAAGTCCACCAGGCTCGGGTCGTCGATCTTCTTGCCGTTGGCGATGTACATCGCCGAGACGAGGGTGCGGTTGGTTCCGTCGACCCGGTAGACCAGCGACTCCGGGTGGGTGGAGTCGAGGAAGTTGTTGTCGCGGATGTAGCTCATGTTGATGTAGTGCTCGTACCCGGTGGCCGAGTCACCGATCGACCGGAATCCCAGGGCGCCGACGGCATTCACATCCGCGAAGGCGGGCAGGCCGTCGAGAGTGCTGCGCACCAGGTTGGTCGCGCGCGACTGCTGGTCCGACGTCACACCGGAGACGCCCGACAGGTCGATCGGCTTCGTCGGATCCCACGGGCGAGGCCAGTTCGCCTCGGTGCCGTGGTCGTCGCCCGCGCCGTGTGCGTGGTCGCCGCCCGCGGCATGCGCGTGATCGCCCGCGTCGCCGTGACTGTGGACGTGCCCGACGCCGTTGAGCATCGCCGCCAGTGCGAGCACACCCACCGCCGCCGCGGCGATCCCCGACCGCATGGGCGGCAGCGTCGCGGTGGGCCGGACCAGACCGATGCCCGCGGCGAGGGCGGCCAGCGCGCCCAGCGCCGCGCACACGGTGTCGGCCAGCTGCGGTGACTCCGCGGTCAGCCCGGCGATCCACCCCACATCGGCGAACCGGGTGAACGCCCACACCGCGGCCGCGAACGCGTTCACCGCGAGCATCGAACTCACGACGAGCTTGCGCTCGCTCAGCAACACCGCCAACCCGGTCGCGCACTGGACCGCGGCGAGCACCACCATCAGCCGGGCCAGCGTGGCGTGCTCGGTGTGCATTCCCGCCGCCATGAAGTGCACGGCGCCCGCCCCCACCGACGCGATCCCGCCCAATAGCAGGTATCCGTTACGTCCGTTCGCCATCCCAAAGCTCCTGCTGTGTTTTCGGAGCGCTGGCGCGCTCGAGCGGGGCCCTTCGGGCCCCTGATCTTCCCTCCCTCCGGGCACTCCTTCGTCGCACCCTCCACTCAGTCCAGATCAGGGCGGGCCCCTCGGGGGATTTCGTCGGACACTACCGGGGTTCACTGAGGCGCAGGTGCCGGCCGGATAAGAGAACTCTGTGACCCACGTCTCGACCGGAAACGGCGAACGCCGGGTGGATCGCGATGATCCACCCGGCGTCGGTCTTTATGCGAGAACTACGTGGTCGGCTCGAAAGCCTCGCCGATGATCTCGGCCTGTTCCACGGCGTGCACCTTCGACGAACCCGAGGACGGGGCCGACATGGCGCGACGCGAGATGCGACGCAGGCGGCCGAGACGCTCGGGCAGCACCTCGGGGAGGTTGAGGCCGAAGAAGGGCCAGGCGCCCTGGTTGGCCGGCTCTTCCTGGACCCAGGCGATGTCGGTCGCGTTCGGGTACTTGGCCAGCGCTTCGTTGAGGCGGTACGTCGGGATCGGGTAGAGCTGCTCGATCCGGACGATGGCCACGTCTTCGCGCTTGTGCTTGGCCTTCTCCGCGGCGAGCTCGTAGTAGAGCTTGCCCGAGGTCAGCAGGATGCGCTTGACCTTGGCGGTGTCGCCGATGCCCTGTTCGTAGGTGGGCTCGTCGAACACCGAACGGAACTTCGACTCGGTGAAGTCCTTGACGTCGGACACCACAGCCTTGTTGCGCAGCATCGACTTCGGGGTGAAGACGATCAGCGGACGACGGATCCCGTCGAGCGCGTGGCGACGCAGCAGGTGGAAGTAGTTCGCCGGCGTGGACGGCACCGCCACGGTCATCGAGCCCTCAGCGCACAGCTGCAGGAAACGCTCGATGCGACCGGAGGTGTGGTCGGGACCCTGACCCTCGTGGCCGTGCGGCAACAGCAGCACCACGTCGGAGAGCTGGCCCCACTTGGCCTCACCGGAGGAGATGAACTCGTCGATGATCGACTGCGCGCCGTTGACGAAGTCACCGAACTGCGCCTCCCACAACACCAGTGCGTTGGGGTTGCCCAGGGAGTAGCCGTACTCGAAGCCGACCGCGGCGTACTCGCTCAGCGCCGAGTCGTGCACCGCGAACCAGCCCGGGTTCTCCGAGCCGATGTTGTGCAGCGGGGTGTACTCGACCGCGTTGACCCGGTCGATGATGACCGAGTGACGCTGGGTGAAGGTGCCGCGACGCGAATCCTGACCGGTCAGGCGCACATCGTGGCCCTGGTCGATCAGCGAACCGAAGGCGAGCAGCTCGGCGAAGGCCCAGTCGACCTTGCCCTCGTAGGCCATCTCGCGACGCTTCTCCAGCACCGGCTTCACGCGCGGGTGCACGTTGAAACCGTCGGGAGTGTTCAGGAACGCGTCGCCGATGCGCTGCAGCACCGACTTGTCCACCGCGGTGATGACGGTGGCGGGCACCTTCTGATCGTCCTCGACCGACTCCGACGGCTCGGGAATGTACTTCTCCAGCTCGCGGACCTCGTTGAACACGCGCTCCAGCTGACCCTGGTAGTCGCGCAGCGCGTCCTCGGCCTCCTTCATGGAGATGTCGCCACGGCCGATCAGCGATTCGGTGTAGGCCTTACGGACCGAACGCTTGGTGTCGATGACGTCGTACATCTCCGGCTGGGTCATCGAGGGGTCGTCGCCCTCGTTGTGCCCGCGGCGGCGGTAGCAGACGAGGTCGATGACGACGTCCTTGCGGAACTTCTGGCGGAAGTCGACCGCGAGACGCGCGACCCAGTCGCAAGCCTCCGGGTCGTCACCGTTGACGTGGAAGATCGGCGCGCCGATGAACTTCGCGATGTCGGTGGAGTACTCGGTGGAGCGGCTGTTCTCCGGCGCCGTGGTGAAGCCGATCTGGTTGTTCACCACGATGTGGATGGTGCCGCCGACGCGGTAACCACGCAGACCCGACAGGTTCAGCGTCTCGGCGACCACGCCCTGACCGGCGAACGCGGCGTCACCGTGCAGCATCAGCGGCATCACCGAGAAGCCGTCGGGGCCGTCGCCCTTGTCGAGCAGGTCCTGCTTGGCGCGGACCAGACCCTCCAGCACGGGGTCGACCGCCTCGAGGTGCGAGGGGTTGGCGGTGAGCGAGACCTCGATCTCGTTGTCGCCGAACATCTGCAGGTACTGGCCGTGCGCACCGAGGTGGTACTTCACGTCGCCGGAGCCGTGGGTGGCCGCCGGGTTCATGTTGCCCTCGAACTCGGTGAAGATCTTCGAGTACGGCTTGCCGACGATGTTGGCGAGCACGTTGAGGCGACCGCGGTGCGGCATGCCGATGATGACCTCGTCCATCGCGTACTCGGCGCACTGGTCGATGGTGGCGTCCATCATCGGGATGACGGCTTCGGCGCCCTCGAGCGAGAAGCGCTTCTGGCCGACGTACTTGGTCTGCAGGAAGGTCTCGAACGCCTCGGCCGCATTGAGCCGGTTCAGGATGTACTTCTGCTGCGCGACAGTCGGTTTGACGTGCTTCTGCTCGACCCGCTCCTGCATCCACTTGAGCTGATCGGTCTCGAGGATGTGGGTGTACTCCACACCGACGTGGCGGCAGTACGCGTCACGCAGGATCGAGAGCACATCGCGCAGCTTCATCCGGTCCTGGCCGTGGAAACCGCCCACGTCGAAGGTGCGGTCCAGGTCCCACAGGGTGAGGCCGTGCTGGGTGACGTCGAGGTCGGGGTGGCTGCGGAACTTGTCCTTGACCAGACGCAGCGGATCGGTGTCGGCCATCAGGTGACCGCGGTTGCGGTAGGCCGCGATCATCTCGAGCACGCGAGCGCTCTTGTCGACACCGCGCGCGCTGATGTCCTTGCGCCAGCGGATCGGCTCGTACGGCACGCCGAGGCCGTGGAAGATCTCGTCGTAGAACTCGTCGGAGATCAGCAGGTTGTGGATCGTGCGCAGGAAATCGCCCGACTCGGCACCCTGGATGATGCGGTGGTCGTAGGTCGAGGTCAGCGTCATCAGCTTGCCGACGCCGATATCGGCGATCCGCTCGTCGCTCATGCCCTGGAACTCGGCGGGGTACTCCATCGCACCGGCGCCGATGATCGCGCCCTGGCCCGGCATGAGGCGCGGCACCGAGTGGACGGTTCCGATGGTGCCGGGGTTGGTCAGCGAGATGGTGACGCCGGAGAAGTCGTCGTTACCGAGCTTGCCCTCGCGTGCCCGGCGCACGACGTCCTCGTAGGCCGCGTGGAACTGACCGAAGCTCATGTCTTCGGTTTCCTTGATGGCGGCCACGGCCAGCGATCGGTTGCCGTCCTTGCCCTGCAGATCGATCGCCAGGCCCAGGTTGGTGTGGGCCGGGGTGACCGAGTTCGGCTTACCGTCGATCTCGGCGAAGTGGCGGTTCAGGTTCGGGAACGACTTGATCGCCTGCACGATCGCGTAACCCAGCAGGTGGGTGAACGAGATCTTGCCGCCGCGGGTGCGCGCGAGGTGGTTGTTGATCACCAGGCGGTTGTCGATCATCAGCTTGGCCGGGATCGCGCGCACCGACGTAGCGGTGGGGATCGTCAGCGAGGCGGACATGTTCTTGGCGATGGCGGCGGCGGGGCCGCGCAGCACCTTGTTCTCCGGGCCGGTGGCAGCGGCCTTCGGCGCGGAGGTGGTGGCCGGTGCGTTGGACACCGGTGCAGGTGTGGTCTGCGGTGCGCGCACTGTCTTGGCGGCCGGAGCCGGAGCCGGCGCTGGGGCCGGAGCCGCGGCGGGCTTCGGCGGTGCCGTCGCTACCACGGCCTTGGGAGCCGGGGCCTTAGCGGTTGCCGCCTTGGGTGCTGCGGCTGTCGCGGGAGCGGCGGAGGCGACCGGTGCCTCACTGTTACCGGATTCGGTGGCTTCCGGCGTGTAATCCGCGAGGAACTCGTGCCAACTCGCGTCGACCGAGGACGGGTCCTGTTTGAACTTCTGATACATCTCGTCGACTAGCCACTGGTTCTGTCCGAACTGGGAAGTTGAGCTGCTCACAGCTGGTGTTCGCCTCATTTCGTTCTTCGCGCTGCGACGTTTGTGACGTGCCCGGCAGGGGTATCAGCGGATGGCTGCCGATGCGCCCGCACCGAGCATATGCCCAGCGGTTGACAGGCGTCGCTACCGGTCTTGGGTCGACACTATGCCCTCTGCCTCAGTGCCCGCCGCCCAGAGTCGGGAGTAATGACCGCTACTGGTGAGTAGGTCAGACGGCGCGCCGAATTCCACGATACGGCCCTGCTCGACTACCGCAACCAGGTCGGCGCGCGCCGCGGTCGCGAGCCGATGCGCGACCACGACGGTGGTCCGGCCCCGCGCCAGCGATCGGCTCGCTACCAGCACCGATGCCTCGGTTTCCGGGTCAAGGGTGGAGGTGGCCTCGTCGAGCACGAGCAGGTCCGGATCGACCAGTTCGGCCCTGGCCAGCGCGATCAACTGGCGTTGCCCCGCGGAGAGTCCGCGTCCGCGTTCACCGACCGGATGGTGCATTTTCCTGGGTAAACCGTCGATCATCTCCGCCGCACCGACAGTGTCGGCGGCAATCGCGATGTCCACTGATGTGGCAAAAATTTGCCCGAATGCAATGTTGCTCGCCACATCGCCGGTGAACAAGTGAACTTCTTGCGGCACAATTCCCAGCCGCTTGCGGTAGTCGGTGAGCACATATTTACGCAGATCGACACCGTCGACCCGGATCGTGCCCGCCGCCGAATCGGGCGGAAGGTCGTAGAGGCGGGCCAGCAGCTTCACGATCGTCGATTTGCCCGCGCCGGTCGGGCCGACGAGCGCCAGAGTCGCGCCGGGAGGGACGGCGAAGCTCACGCCGTCGAGGGCGGGCGCGCTCGCGCCCGGATAGTGGAAGCGCACGTCGTCGAAGACGATCTCGCCGCGCAGCCGGTCGACGGAAATCGCGTCGGGCGGGTCGGCGGCGATCGACGACGTGGTGCGCAGCAGTTCGCCGATGCGCCGCAGCCCGACTCTGGCCTGCTGATAACCGTCGAAGACCTGGGACAGATCCTGGATGGGACTGAACAGCAGCCCGAGGTAGAGCACGAAGGCCACGAGCGTTCCGGTGGTCGTGCGCCCGTCGGCGACGGCGTTGGCGCCCAGGTAGACCACGACGGCCAAGGCCAGGTCGGCCCAGGCGAGGCCGAAGGAGAAGTAGGCCGCGATCGCGCGTTGGGCGCGGATCCTGGCATCGCGATAGCGGTGGGAGTATTCGGCGAAGCGCCGCGCGGCGGTCGGCTCGTTGCGGGCGGCCTGCACGGCGCGCAGGCCCGCGATGTTCTCCTGGAACCCGGCGTTGACCACCGAGACCCGCTCGCGCGAGACGGTGTAGGCCACCGAGGACACTCGCCGGAAGGCCAGGGTGGCCAGCACCATCGGCGCCACGGCTACCAGGACGACCGCGGCCAGACCGGCATCGATGAAGAACAGCCCGATGGCGACGCCGATCAGGGTGATCAGCGCGACCAGCCCGGTGGCGACGCCGGTCTGCAGGAACGTCGACAGCGCGTCGACGTCGGTGGTCATCCTGGTCATGATGCGGCCGGACAGTTCACGTTCGTAGAAATCCAGTCCGAGCCGCTGCAACTGGGCGTAGCTGCGCACCCGCAGCCCGAACAGCACGCGCTCGCCCGTGCGCGCGGTGAGCACGGTGACCGCGGCGCCGACCACCAGGCCGGCCAGCACGAGACCGATCCCGACCACCGCCGAGACGACGAGCGCGGTGTCGTCGCCCGCGGTGACGCCGGTGTCGATGGCATAGCGGACCAGCGGCGGGAAGGCGATGGCGAGCAGGGCGTCGACGGCGAGCAGTCCCACGACCACACACACCAGACCGCGGACCGGGCGCAGCAGCGCGCGGAGCCCGAAATCGGGTTGGGGCGCGCGCAGGTCGCCGGGCAGCGCGGGGTCTTCGGTGGCCGGTGGCAGGGTGTCGACCGCGGCGCGCAGTTCCGGCGTCTCGCTGAGGTCGTTCGACGCTGACGACATCGACCGTGGTCGGCCCGCGTCGCTGAGGGATTTCGTCATCGTGGCATCGGTCGGCACCACCGATCCGGTGGGCGCGGGCAGCCGGATGACGCGGTCGGCCTGGGCCAGGGTCGATTCGCGGTGCGCCAGGATCAGTGTGGTCCGGCCGCCCCGGTCGGGCAGTCGGCGGAAGATCTCGGCCTCGGTGACGGCGTCGACCGCGGAGGTGGCGTCGTCGAGCACCAGCACGCGGGGCCGGGTGAGCAGCACTCTGGCCAGGGCGATGCGCTGACGTTGTCCACCCGACAGCGTCAGCCCGCGTTCGCCGATCACGGTGTCGTAGCCCTCGGGCAGCGCGACGATGAACTCGTCCGCGGCGGCGGCCGTCGCGGCGGCGGTGATCTCGGCATCGGTGGCGTCGGGCCTGCCGAGCGCGATGTTGGCGGCGATGGTGTCGGAGAACAGGAACGGATCGTCGAAGACGACACCGACCGCGCCGCGCAGCTCGTCGGCGCGCAGATCGGCCAGGTCGACCCGGTCGCCGTCGGTGCCGACGAGGTTGATCCGGCCCGCGTCGGGTGCGTAGAAGCGGGGCAGCAGCAGCGAGAGCGTCGACTTGCCCGAGCCCGCCGGACCGATCACCGCGACCGTCTCGCCGGGTCGCACGGTGAGATCGAGTTCCTGCAGGACCGGTTGGTCGGCCTCGAAACCGAAACTGACAGCGTCGAATTCGATCCCGAGCGGTCCCGGCGGCAGTTCGGCGGGGTCGTCGGGATCGACGAGTACCGGCGCCGCGTCGATCACCCCGAAGACTCGGTCGACGGCGGCTCTGGTGAGTTGAGCCATGATCACGACCGAGGTGATCGTGCGCGCCGAGGACGTCATCGTGGCGAGATAGGCGGTGAACGCGAGGAAGGTGCCGATGCCGACCGCGCCGTGCGAGGCCAGCACCCCGCCGACGATGATCACCGCGACCAGCCCGGCCTGCGGCAGCGCCGACACCACCGGTGCGAATCTGGCATTGATCCGCGCGGCGCGCATCCGCTCGGCGAACAGCAGACGACCGTGGTCTTCGAGGATGTCGACCATCCGGGATTCCTGCCCGAACCCCTTCACCACCCTGACGCCGGTCACCGTCTGCTCGACGTGTTCGGCCAGGTCGGCCGCGCGCTGCTGCGCCGACCAGGTCGCCGCGTAGAGCCGGGGCCGCATCCGCAAGACGATCAGCGCCATCGCGGGCGCGACCAGCAGGGCGGCCAGGGCCAGCGGCGGACTCAACCACACCATCACCACCGCCGACAGCACGAACTGCAATACCGCCAGCCCCGACCACGGCACCATCGCCAGCAGCCCCTGTACGAGCTGTAGGTCGGTGATCGACCGCGACACCACCTGCCCGGTGCGGATCGCGTCCTGCCCGGCGCCATCGAGCCGCTGGAGGGCGGCGAGCAGCGAAATCCTAAGGCTGTGTTGCACTTCCAGCGACAGCTTGCCCGCCCAGAGCCTGCGCGCGAAGGTGACGACGAACCTGGTCACCGCCAGCCCGGCGAGCAGGGCCGCGGCGCCGCCGATCACCGAGGTGTCGCCCACCTGGGCGGCGTCGACCGCGCGTTTGGTGGCCAGCGGCGCGGCGATCGAGACGGCGGCGCCGCCGAGCACCGACACCGCGATGCCCGCCAGCAGCCGAGGGTGTTCCAGGCACAGGCGCCACAGCCTGCGGATCCACCCGTCGGAACCCGTGGTCGCGGGCACTACAGGTCTCGGTTGCGCAGGTCCCACCACCCGAGGGCCCCGACTGCCGCTGCCCACAGCACCAGCACCACCAGTGCCGCCGGTGTCGGCGCGAAGACCTCGGCCTCGGCGAACGAGCCCGCGCTCACCCCCGCCACGGTGGCCGAGACGGGCAGCATCGCGGCGAATCCGCCCGCGCCGAAACCCTTGGCCACCAACCAGATCAGCGGTTCGAGCACGAAGGCCCAGCCGAGCACCAGCCACACGGCGCCGCTGAACGTACGCAGCAGCAGCCCGACTCCGGCGCCGAGCACCGCCCAGCACATGGCAACGAGCAGCCCGGCGGCGAGCACCTCGAACAGCCGCACGCCGAGTTCGAATTTCCCGCGCGCCGCGACCAGCAGCACCAGCAAGCTCACCAGCTCGGCGGCCAACGCGAGTGCGAAGGCGAACGCGGCGGTGGTGACATACTTAGCGGTGACCAGCCGGTCGCGATCGGGCGCGAACAGCACGGTCAGCGCCATGGTCTTGTGCCGGTATTCACCTCCGGTCGAAGCGATGCCGACCAGCGCGGCGACCACGAAGACCGCGATCATCCCGAGGTAGAGGCCGATCGTGGCGGCGCCGGTCGCGGGCTGACCCTTCGGATCGGCGGGTCCGGACATGATCGCGGTGATCAGCGTGCCGACCAGCGCCAGCGCCACCGGCGCCGCCAGCAGCAGCCGGGTCTGGCGCAGCGCGACGACCTTGCGCGCCTCGGTGTCGATACCGGGAACGAGATCGGCGGGGATCACGGAGGTCATCGGGGCACCCCATACGAGGTCGGCGCCGGGGCGTACGCGGCGGGATTCGGCGTGGGCACGGTGTGGCGGTGGCGACGCGGTTTGGTCAGCGAGGCGAGTACCCGATCGGGGTGGATGGGGTCGGCGACGATGCTGCCGAGCCGGACCTGCGCGACCTCGGCGATCGAGCGGATGGTCGCCTCGCTCGCCTCGGCGACGGCCAGGCGTCCGTCGGGTCGCATGACCGCGTCGGTGAACCCGTGGCCCGCCAGCGCGGTCGCCAGCGCGATCGACGGGGACGCGGCGACAACGAGCCGGTCGGGATGGCCGCGGCGCAGCTTGGCCGGTGTGCCCTGCCAGACGACGGTGCCCTCACTGAGCACCACGAGTTGGTCGGCGCTCGACACCACATCGCCCAGCGCGTCGGAACTCGCCAGCACGGCGCCGCCGCGGTTCGCGTGGCGGCGCAGCAGATCGTGCAGCCAGCCGCGTTCGATGCCGTTCGCACCCGCGAACAGATCGTCGAGCACCAGCAGCGGGGGATCGGCCAACAACGCCATCGCCAGCGCCAGGCGCGTCTGCTGGCCTGGATGAAGCTGGGCCACAACGGTTTCGGTGACGGCGGTGAGGCCGGTCTCATCGAGCACCGCGGCCACCCGACGCCGCGACGCTCCCGCGACCGGCGCGTAGCTCCACAGCTGATCGCGCACAGTGCGCGCGGGGTGCAGTCCGCGCGGACTCAGCACCGCCCCGACCGCGGCGGGACCACGGCCGGGGCCCTCGATAGTGCCCGTGGTCGGCTGCCCGAGCCCCAGCACCATCCGCAGCACCGTCGACTTGCCCGCGCCCGTCGGCCCGACGAGCGCGGTGACCGAACCCGTCGGCACGGCGAAGTCGATCTCGTGGACCGCGCTCACCGGACCGAACTGCTTGCCGACGCCACGCACCAGCACGGCATCACCGTCGCGGGGATTGCTCACTTCTTGTTCACCTTGCCGGTGCCGATCGCGGGCAGCGGATCGGCGTCGATCACGTTGTGCAGCGGGGTGGGCCACCTCGCGGGCGCGGGCCCGAAAGCCTTGTGCGCGTTGTCGATCGTGACCTTGCCCAGCGCCCGGTTGCCCGCGCCACCGATGGCGGCGCCGATTCCGGCGGGCAGTATTTTGCCCGCCATCAGCGCGGCCCGCTTGGTGATGAACCGCTTCATGAACTGTTGCAGCAGTTTGCTGTTGATGCCGCCGAGGCCGGGGACGCTGCCCGCCAGCTTGCCTGCCCAATTCTTCGACTGGGTGCTGAGCCCCTTCTGCACGATCGCCATTCCGGCGTCACCGAGCACGACCGCGAGCACCAGCGCGCGCCGGGCTTCCTTGTCCGCGGGCTCGATGCCGTGCACCGCGGCCTGGGCCAGGGTGAACAGGGCCGAGGCTTCCATGAAGAACACGGTCTCCGCGCTGACGGCCCCGAGCGCGGCGATCGTGCCGATCCCGGGCACGGCCGCGGTGGCGCCGACCGCCGCGCCGCTGCCGGTGACGGCGAGCAGGTATTGCTTCTCCAACCGTGCCACGATCTGAGCCGGATTCTCCCCGGGATGACGCTCACGCAGGAACTCGACATAGCGGCGCACAGCAGGCGCCTGCAGCTTGGACCCGGTGTCGAGCACATCGACCACGGCTTTTTCGATCGCGTTCTTGAACACGGCGTCGTCCTCCTCTTCGCCCCAACGAGTCGAACTGTAGGGCACTTCCGTACCCCAGAGCTCATCATGTCAACGAGCACCGACAGCCCGCGGTTCCGTGACGTGCGCGACCGGTTCCTACTGCCGGTCCGACTAGCGGCGTCGATGTGGGGGCCGGGTTCTACGCTGACCTGATGAGTGGAACCCAGCCAACCCGACTGTCACGCGAGTTCACCGAAACCGGTGCCGAGTTCGCGACGATCACCATCGACCACCCGCCGCTGAACCTGTTCGATCGCGGACTCATGGCCGCGCTGACCGCCGATATCGCCGCGGTGGGCGCACTGCCGCCGCGCGCGCTGCTGATCAGGGCCGAGGGCAAGGTCGTCTCGGGTGGTGTCGACGTGAACATCTTCGACGGCCGCACCGTCGAGGAAGGCGCGCAGCTGTGGCGTGAGCTGTTCGCGCAGATCATCCACCCGCTCGAGGCGCTGCCGTGCCCGGTGGTGTTCGCCGCGCACGGGCTCACTCTCACCGCCGCCTTCGAGATGTCGCTTGCGTGCGACATCATCCTGGCCGCACCGAAGGCGAAGTTCGGGCTGGTGGAGACCGTGGTCGGACTCACGCCGTCGATGGGCGGGCCGCAGCGGCTGGCCGAGCGCGCAGGCTCGGGCCGGGCCCGCGAGTTCGTGATGACCGGCGACCTCTACAGCGCGGCGACGATGGCCGAGTGGGGCGTGGTCAACGCGATCCACGACGACCTGGATACCGCGGCCGCGGCGCTGGTCGCCCGTCTGGCCGAGGGCCCGACCCGCGCGCACGCCGCCACCAAGCAGATCATCGAGGCCTGGCGTTCCGGCGGTGTGGCACACGCTGATTCGGTGACTCCGGAGGTGTCGGGCGCGCTGTTCGACACCGCGGACCTGCGTGGCGCGGTCCGCAGCTTCCTCGAGGTCGGACCAGGTAAAGCGAGCTATCGCGGCGAATGAGCTCGCCGAGTGCCTGACAGCGCTGTGATCCACGTCATATAGTCACAGGTGCGGCTGTATCGACGTACGGAGGTCCGGATGGGTCATGGCGAGCACGAACCGGGCGCGGCCGTCTTCGAGTTCCCCGCCACCAGTGCGGCAACGCAGCTGCGGCGGGGCTCCGACGGCGTGCTGCGCTACGGCGACCTCAGCCCGGCCCTCACCGAACTGCTCGATCTGCGGGTGCACTCGTTCACGAATCGGGAGGCGGTCGTCGAGGTCGGCGGCCCGCGCCTGACCTACCGCGAACTCTGGCACAGCGCCTCGCGGATCGCGGGCGGCTTGCAGGACCATGGCATCGGCTACGGCGACCGGGTGGCGGTGCACATGCCCACCGGCGCGCGCTGGGTGCAGGCGTTTCTCGGCGCACTGCTCTCGGGCGCGGTGCCGGTGCTGGTGCCCGACGCCTTGCCCGCCGCGATCGCCGACCGGGTGATCGCCGACAGCAGAGCCGATTTCGTGCTCGGTCCAGACGGACCGCTGCCCGACAGCACCGCCTACATCGATGACGGTGCGGCACTGGCTGATCCGGCCCTGCTCTGCTACACCGGTACCGCCGCGCGCCGGTCCATGCCCGCGGGCGTCGAGCTGACCAACGAGAATCTGCTCTCGGCGGTGTCGTCGGTGGTCGGGGCGCTCGGGTTGCCCGCCGACGGGTTGCGCAATCTCGTGTTGTTGCCGCTGGCCCACGCCAGCGGTTGCGTCGACCAGCTGCTGCCCACCTTCGCCGTCGGCGGCACGGTGGTCCTCGCGCCGGGAGCCCGCCGACTCGCCGATGTGTTGGTGAGCGAGCGGATCGACACCGTCTCGGCCACGCCGCGGATCTTCGCCGGGCTGGTCCCAGAACTCGTCGCCCGCCGCACCGGTGAGGGTGTGCGCAGGATCAGTAAGGCCTGTCACCGTTCCGAACGTGCCGCCGCCGCAGCCCCCGCCACGCTCGCTACCGCGCTGCGGGGGCTGTTCCCCTCGGCCAAGCAGTGGTCGGTGTGGGGCGCCACCGAGACCAGCGGAATCGGGCTGGTGGTCGACGACACCGAGCTCGCCGACTCCGATGCGACCCTCGGGTTCGCCTTCGGTGGAACAGAATTGGCGCTCGCCGGGCCACGGGCCAGTTCGGGGCACGGTGAATTGCTGTGTCGCGGGCCCAATGTCAGCCACCGCTACTGGAACGACCCCGATGCCTCGGCTGCCCGCTTCAGCGGAAGCTGGTTCCACACGGGCGATTTCGTCAGCATCGACGCCGACGGACTGGTCCGGCTCGACACGGCCCGCCGAGTCAGCGGGCTGTGATCGAGGCCGGGTCGCCGCAGCGGCTCCGGTTACACCAGGCGTGCCCGCAGGGCCGCACGCAGGTCGCCGGTGAGGCCGACCATCGTGAGGTAGTTCTCGAGGTGGCCGTGGTTCGCGCGCACGCTCTCGTCGGCGGTGCGCAGGTATTCCTCGCGCACGCCGAGTAGGTCCGCCGACAGCGCGTCGCCGTTGCCGATCTTCGGTTCCAGCAGCCTGCGCAGCGGCTCGACGGCGGCGTTGCTGGCGAGGAAGTCGGCGTACACGTCCTCTTCGGTGACGCCGACCGCGCGCAACACGGTGGCCACCGCCCAGCCGGTGCGGTCCTTGCCCGCCGCGCAGTGCACCAGCACCGCGCCGTCGCCGCGCACGATGGAGCCGGCCAGTTCGGCGATCGCGGTGTGGGCCTCCGGCAGTGTCGGGAAGGCTCGGTAGACCTCGATCATGTGCGTGAACGCCGAGATGGTCTTGGCCTCGTGCGGCGGCGCCTCCTCCATCCGCGAATCGAAGGGCGTCACGTGCAGGCGCACGTCATCGGGCAGGGTGTCGTGGCCGATGTGGTCGATCTCGACGATGCCGCGCAGATCGTGCACATCGGTGACCGACAATTCACGCAGGGTGTCGTGGCCCCTGTCGTCCAGACCGCTCAGCTGGGCGGATCGCAGCAGTACGCCGGGGCGAACCGTGGTGCCGTCGGCGGTGCGAAGGCCGCCCACATCGCGGAAATTGAAGGTGCCGCTGAGAGCGAACTGGTCGGCGGGAGGCGAGAGAGTCACCCGACCAGGTTATCGGCGACTCCGGTGCCGCCGCGCCCGAGTTCGCGGATCGGTCATCTGCTGTGTTGTGTCTGTTACGACGGGTGCCACTGTGCCGTCGCCCACACCTCCGTGGCTGACCAGGGCCTACTTTGTACAATCGACCAGATGCGCGGATTCCGGTGCAGGGGTGTCGGATAACCGGGAATGCGACAAATTAAGGCCGTATGGTCGGTTTTACATAAGGTCGCATTCGGATAACAAAACAATCTTTCAGTCTGAAAAGGATGGCTGAACCAGTTCATGAATCCTGAAAATCTTCTAAGATCGAGCTCGGTGACCACCAAGCTCGCATCGCCGCGGGCAGCGATATTTGTTGCCGAGGAGTCGTCGTTGAGCGCCAGTCGTGAACTAACTGAAATTTCGCTTCGGCCAGCCGTATGCGATGCCGTCGAACAAGCCGCCGCCAGTTCGGATGCCACCGGTGTTCGGGCGCTGCGGGTGTTCCTACATGCCGGGCTCAGTACCTACTGGCCGCTGGTGAAGGCCGCGCCGGCCCGGCGAATAGCCGCCTACGAAGCCGCGTTGCAGACCCTGCGCTTGCGGTGGGCGCCCACGGGCGACACCATCGGCGATCCGACCGCCGTCGCGATGTTCCGTGAGATGGACGACGAGGCCGCCGACTTCCTCGGGTTGTGTGCGCGCCTGTCCGGCACGCAGTGGCTCGAGCCGGTCGATTCGGTCGCGGGCTATCTCGTCTCGGTGTTCCATGGCGCGGTCCTGCGCTGGCTCGCCGACGGCAACGACGAGACCATCCTCGTGGTGATCGACGACCTCGTCGGCTGCCTGACCCTGAAGGCCGTCGAAAGCTGAGCGGCAATGCTGGACGACTGACCAAATAGGTGGTTCAGTAGTCGAGTGACCCAGACGACATCGCTGCACCATCTGCACGCGGCGACCGCGGAGCTCGACCCGCCGCTGGCCGCCCTCGACCTGACCGCGCTCGAACGCAATGCCGCCGACCTGGTCCGGCGGGCCAACGGCACCGCGATCCGGGTGGCCAGTAAGTCGGTCCGCTGCCGCGCCGTGCTCGAGCGCGTGCTCGGCGGCGAACTCACCGCCCGCGGCGGCTTCGCCGGGATCATGGCGTACTCGCTGCGCGAGGCCATCTGGCTGGCCCGGCTCGGCGCCCGCGACGTCCTGCTCGGCTACCCGGTTCTCGACCGTGCCGGCCTGGCCGAACTCGCCGCTGCCCCGAATCTGCTCGCGGCGATCACGCTGATGATCGACGATGTCGCCCAACTCGAACTCACCCGCGCCGCGCTGGGCACCGACCTGGTCCACCCCCGCGTCTGTCTCGATGTCGACGCCGCCCTGCGGATCGGCCCGCTGCACCTGGGCGCCCGGCGCTCACCGGTGCGCAGTCCCGAGCAGGCAGGCGAGTTGGCCGCCGAAGCGCTGCGGCGCGGGTTCGATGTGGTCGGCGTGATGACCTACGAGTCGCAGATCGCCGGTCTGCCCGACAGCAATCCGGCGGTGCGCGTGGTGAAACGCTTGTCCGCCATCGAAATCGGGCGAAGGCGCACCCGAGTGCTCGACGCGGTACGCGCGGTGACCGGCCCGCTGGAGATCGTCAACAGCGGCGGCACCGGTTCGATCGAAGTCTCGATCACCGATCCCGATGTCACCGAGGTGACCGCCGGTTCCGGTCTCTACGTGCCGACCCTGTTCGATCACTACCGCTCGTTCACCCCGCGTCCCGCGCTGTTCTTCGCCACCCCGGTCCTGCGCAAACCCACGCCGAGCATCGCCACCGTCTTCGCGGGCGGCTACATCGCGTCCGGCCCCGCTGGTCCCAGCCGGGTGCCCGCTCCGATCTGGCCCGCAGGGCTGAAACTGCTCGGCTCCGAAGGCGCGGGCGAGGTCCAGACACCCCTGGCCGGCGGTGCCGAACTCGAGATCGGTGACCGGGTCTGGTTCCGCCACGCCAAGGCGGGCGAGCTGTGTGAACGCTTCACCGAGATTCACATGGTCGACGAATCCGGCGCACGCACAACAGTTCCCACCTACCGCGGCGAAGGTCAGTGCTTCGGCTGAGACCGACGTTTCCGCTCAGCGCAGCAGAGCGGTGACCTCGTCGTCCTCGAGTTGATGGAAGTCGTCGTAGGCCAGGCCGACACCGCCCAGGTCGATCGGCATCCACAGGCAGACGAGTTCGTCGCACTCGCGCTCGACCCGTCGCGCCGCCTCGGGTGAGGACACCGGCATGGCCACCACCAGTCGATCGGGCCGCTGCGCGCGCGCCACCCGGCACGCGGCCACCACCGTCGCCCCGGTCGCCATCCCGTCGTCGACGATCACCACCGTGCGCCGTGCCAAGGGAACACGGGGGCCGACGCGCAGGATCGCCTTCCGGCGGCGGAGTTCGGCCCGTTCGGCCTGCTCCACCTCGTCGAACGCCTCGGCGCTCACCCCGCTGCGATCGACCACGTCACGATTGAGAACCAGGAGCCCGCTCTCCCCGAGCGCCCCCATCGCCAGCTCCGGCTGCCACGGCAGGCCCAGCTTGCGCACCAGCAGCACGTCGAGTTCCCCGCCGATCGCCGTGCTCACCGCCGCCGCCACCGGCACGCCCCCGCGTGGCAACCCGAGCACCAGCGGGCGGCTGGCCCGCAGGTGTTCGAGAGCCGTGCCGAGGGCGCGGCCCGCCGCCGTGCGATCCGGGTAGACCATCGCTTCGAACGCTACTCCGGTGGCGAACCCTCGGAAATGGTGAAACGACGCAGCGACAGGCTGGGGTTGGCGGCGCGCACCCTGGCCAGATGCGCAGGCTCCACCGTCGCGATGAGGACGCCGGGCTCGTCGCCGAGTTCGGCGAGCACCGTCCCCGCCGGATCCACGATCATCGACGCGCCCGCGCCGCGTGGCGCGCACTGATCGGCCGCCGCCACGTACACCGTGTTCTCGATGGCGCGCGCCCGCAGCAGCGTCGTCCACTGGTCGACCTTGGCGGGGCCGGGTATCCACTGCGCGGGTAGCAGCAGCACGTGTGCGCCCGCCGCCGCGACACGCCGACATCCCTCCGGAAAACGCAGATCGAAACAGGTCTGCATGCCGAATATCACACCGTCGACAGCGAATGTGGCAGGTGCGACGAGCGGTCCGGCGGCCACCACATCCGATTCCAGATGTCCGAACGCGTCGTACAAATGCACCTTTCGATACACCGCCACCCGCGCGCCGTCCGGACCGTGCGCGACGAGCGTATTGCTGATGCGGGTCGCTTCCGGCGCGGGCAACTCCACCACACCGGCCACCAGGAACACTCCGAATTCGGCTGCGAGCGCAGCGAGTCCGGTGGTGAAAGGACCGTCGAGCGGTTGCGCGATCGCGACGACACGCTCGTCCAAGCGAGTCACGGCAAACATCGAGTATTCGGGCGCGACCACCACGCGGGCGCCCGCGTCGGCCGCCGTCCGCACGTGTTCGCGCAGGGTCGTCAAATTGGTGTCGGGGTCGGTTTCGGGCGCGAATTGGACCACGGCAATCGGCACCGTCACCGGCTCGGGTTCCTGATGTGTTGACCCGTTCTGCAGTTGCATAGGTCTCACCGTATTCACCTGGTGGTTGGGGCAGCTACCTCCAGGCAGTAAACTCGTGGTCAATGAACACAAATGAGGTCGACAGCGTTCCTGCCGACAACGACAGGCACGACACCGGCCCGACCTTCGCCGATCTCGGCATCGATGACCGCGTACTCGCGGCCATCGCCGATGTGGGCTACGAGTCGCCGTCCCCGATTCAGGCGGCGACGATTCCCCCGCTCCTCTCCGGCGCGGATGTCGTCGGCCTCGCCCAGACGGGCACCGGCAAAACCGCGGCATTCGCGATCCCGATCCTGATGAATCTGGACACCGCGCAGAAGAAGCCGAGCGCCCTGGTGCTCGCGCCGACTCGTGAGCTCGCGATCCAGGTCGCCGAGGCCTTCGGTAAGTACTCCTCGCACATTCCGGGTCTGCACGTGCTGCCGATCTACGGCGGGCAGAGCTACGGCGTGCAGCTGTCGGGTCTGCGGCGCGGCGCGCACGTCGTCGTCGGTACGCCCGGCCGTGTGATCGATCACCTGGAGAAGGGCACGCTCGACCTTTCGCAGCTGCGCTACCTGGTGCTCGACGAGGCCGACGAGATGCTCAAGATGGGCTTCCAGGAAGACGTCGAGCGCATCCTGCGTGACACCCCCAAGGACAAGCAGGTCGCGCTGTTCTCGGCCACCATGCCGGGCGTGATCCGCAAGATCTCCAAGCAGTACCTCAACGATCCGGTCGAGATCACGGTCAAGTCCACGACGCAGACCAGCTCCAACATCACTCAGCGCTATGTGCAGGTGTCGCATCAGCGCAAGCTCGATGCCCTGACTCGCGTGCTCGAGGTCGAGACCTTCGAGGCGATGATCATCTTCGTGCGCACCAAGCAGGCCACCGAAGAGCTGGCCGAGAAGCTGCGCTCGCGTGGTTTCTCCGCCGCCGCGATCAACGGCGACATCGCGCAGAATCAGCGTGAACGCACCATCGGGCAGCTGAAGTCGGGCGGGATCGACATCCTGGTCGCCACCGATGTCGCCGCGCGTGGTCTGGACGTCGACCGCATCTCCCACGTCGTCAACTACGACATCCCGCACGACACCGAGTCCTACGTGCACCGCATCGGTCGCACCGGCCGCGCAGGCCGTTCGGGCGAGGCGCTGCTGTTCGTGGCCCCGCGTGAGCGTCATCTGCTCAAGTCGATCGAGCGGGCCACCAGGAGCGCGCTCACCGAGATGCAGTTGCCGAGCGTCGACGACGTGAACGCGACGCGCGCCTCCAAGTTCGGTGACTCGATCACCGAGAACCTGGCTTCGGACAACATCGCGCTGTTCCGCAAGCTGATCGAGGACTACGAGGCCGAGCACAACACCCCGCTCGCCGATATCGCCGCGGCACTGGCCGTGGGCGGCTACGACGGCGACAACTTCTTCATGTCGCCCGAGCCGGAGCCCGCACCGCGTCGCGAGCGTGATTTCGATCGCGACCGTGAGCGTGCGCCGCGCCGCTACGACGACGAGGACCGCGCCCCGCGCCCGCCGTCGTTCAACCGGGAGAACGGCGAAGAACTCGCCACCTACCGGATCAGCGTCGGCAAGCGCCATCGCGTGGTGCCCGGCGCGATCGTCGGCGCCATCGCCAACGAGGGTGGGCTGCGTCGCAGCGACTTCGGTCACATCAGCATCCGGCCCGATTACAGCCTGGTCGAGCTGCCTGCCAATCTGCCCAACGAAACGCTGGAAGCCTTGCGGCGCACCAGGATCAGCGGCGTGCTGATCCAGCTGACGCCCGACCAGGGCGCACCGGCGCAACGGCTCAATGCTCGTGGCCCGCGCCGCGACCGCGAGGCGCGTCCGCGGACCGAACGGCGCAAGCCGCGCACCTGAGTCCCGCTCGCGTGCACCAGGGCCGAGGTCAGGCGCATTCGCCCTGCCCACGGGTCGTACCCTGGTCTCTCGCAACGCTGGTTAAGGTGTTGGGCGTCGGGTGTTCGTGAACACAGGAGGGCCGCGCTTGTTCGTGTCCGGTGATCGGGTGGTCGGTGCCGTCGGCGATCTCGCACGCGCGGCGAACTGTGAGTTCGCGGTGTTGCGCGGAATCGACGCCGCTCTCGGCAATCTGCCCGGGGTTCCCGACACGACCGCCCCGCTGGTGCGCACGGTCGAACCGTCCGCCGAGCTGCTCGCGCACTTCGGTGACAGGCTCGTCCGGATCCCGTCGCCCGAGGTGGTCGGCGGGGACGCGGCTGCCCGGATCGCGGCGCTGACAGCCGCGGCGGAGCGCACCGCGCGAGCGCTGAGTTCCGGCGCCGAGGCGATCTACGGCGCGGTGTTCTTCGACGGTCGATTCGCCTGCGGTGCAGACCTTCTGGTCCGTGACTCCGCTGACGCGAGGTACACCGTGCACAGTGCTCTCGGCCAGGATTCGGTCGGAGTGCCGGGGGTGCTGCGCCGTAGTGAGACCGGAACGCCACCGGTGGCAGGGTTGCCCGAGGATTCCGCGGACGAGGAATTCAGCAGGTTCGTCGGGTCAGCGGCTGCGCCCGCTGACAGTCGGGTGCTGCGCCGCGAATTGGCCGCGGGTCGGACACCTTTCGAGCGGATCGCGGCATCGGTGCAGGCGGTCAAGGTCGATCCGGCTCGCGAATTGCTGGGTGCCCGCCTCGAAGCAGCCGCCTGCGCGCAGGCGCTCGCCGACGTCGGGGTGGGTGTCGATCCGGCGGCTTATCTCTGGACGGCCGATGGTGTGCGGCGCGAGGTGATCGATCAACTGGCGCCGGTGTATTCGGCGCGCCGCGCTCGGGTGGAACAGATCATCGAGGACAAGCTGGCGGAATTGCTGCCGGTCCAGTGGGGCGACCCGCGTTATCTGGCCTGCGGGCAGTGTCCCAGTTGCCGCGCCGCCGCGGCGAACGCGCGAGACCTGTTGCTGGTCGCGGGAATCCGACCCACCCAGCGGGCGAGGCTGCGCGAGGCGGGGGTGCTCACGATCGACCGCCTCGCCACCACCGACACCCCCGTCCCCGGCCTCGCCCCCCGCACGCTGGCGGCCCTGCGCAAACAAGCCGACATCCAACTCGTCCGCGAACGCACCGGCCACCCCGCCTTCACTCTGCGCGACGCCACCGCGCTCGGCGCCCTCCCGGCCCCACGCCCCGGCGATCTCGCCCTTGTCATCGACCTGGACCGGCACGGCACGATCACCGGTCTCGAACTCGCCGATGCCGCCACCATCGTCTTCCGGCCGGTCGTCGCCGGGGTGGAACAGCCGAACAGCGTCAGCTACCGCCCCGGCCCGCCTGTCGGTCCGACGGACACGAACGCGGTGGTCTTCGGCCCGGCCGGGGTCGAACCCGCGAACGCGGCAGGCTATCCCAGCGCCGATCCGTCGGAGGCGGACACCGTCTCGTTCGGGCGCATAGTCCTCGGCGACGACCGGGTAGACGCGCCCGTCGCCGATCCACGTCCGACCGGCGTCGATACGCCACCGCGCGGCCCCCTCGGTCTCGGCCATGCGAACGGCCCGTCGACGCAGGACGGAGGTGTGCTGGAGGAGTTGCTGGAGATCATCGCGGAGCATCGAGCGGCGGATCCGGATGTGCGTGTGTACCACTACGGTTCGGATATCCGGACGGCGCTGCTCGATTGGGCGGGTCAGCTCGGAACCGGCGCCGATCTCCTGGACGAGCTGTTGGCCGATCGAGCGCTGGTCGACCTGGCGCCGATCGTGCGCACCGCGCTGTTGATCGGTGAACAATCCTACGACGCAGCGGGACTGGCGGCATTGCTGCCGAATACGCCCGGGCGCGCGGCGACGGTGCTCGGTATCCGCGACTGGCTGCTCGATCGCGCGGTCGAAGCGGGAATCGCGGTGCCCGGCACTCGATTCGCCGTCACGGAATCCGATGTGCCGCCCTCGCTGCACCCGAGCTCGCTGGAGGCCGCGCTCAGTGAGTTCGCCGCCGACGCGCAAGGAGATTCGGCGCGCGCCGCCTCGTTGACGGCGGCGGTACTCGGCTATCACCGGCGGGAACGGCAGCCTCGCTGGTGGGCCCACATCGATCGGCTCGGCCATCCGGTCGGCGATTGGGCCGACGCGCCGGGCGTGCTCGTCGTCGAATGGGGCACCGTCGACACCAAATGGCATCGCACGCCACAGCTTCCGACGATGCGCCGCTACCTCACGCTCACCGGCAGGCTCGGCACGGGCGCCACCCTCACCCCTGGCACGCAGATGGTCACCATCTACGACGGCGCCGCCGCGGCGGGCATGACCCAAACGCTCGGCCGCCGCGCCACCGCCACCGCCACCGTGCTCGGGTGTGCCGTCGACCCGAATTTCGACGACACCGTCCGGCTGGAAGAACTGCTCCCGGCAGGCTGCCCGCCCTACGACGACCTCCCCGCCGCCATCGCCCCCGGCCCGCCCGACGGGGAGGCCGAGATCGAGGCCGCGCTGGAGTCCACCGCCCAGAACCTGCTGATGAGCCTGCCGTGTGTACCGGAGAACGCGGTCTACGATCTGCTGCTGCGCCGCGCGCCCCGGCTGCGCGACGGGATGGCGTTACCGCAGCCCCACGACGACCTCGGCGCCGTCCTGGCCCACGCGGTCGGTGCGCTGGACGCCTCGTACCTGGCCGTGCACGGCCCGCCCGGCACCGGCAAGACCGGGATCACCGGGCGGGCGCTCGAGCGGCTCGTCACCCGCCACAAGTGGCGGATCGGGGTGGTGGCGCAGTCGCACGCGGTGATCGAGCGGATCTTCGACGCGGTCGTCGAGGCGGGTCTGTTACCCGAGCTCGTGGCGAAGAAGGACGTCGCCTCGGTCGGCCTGGAATGGTCGGCGATCGATGCCACGCGGTATCCGCGGTTCCTCGACAATGCCGTCAACGGTTGCGTAATCGGCGGTACCACGGCGGATTTCGTCGACGACCGGCTGATCGCGCCCGGTGCGCTCGACCTGCTGGTGATCGCCGACGCCGGGGAATGCTCGCTGGCCGACACGGTCGCGGTGGCGGTGAGCGCGCGCAATCTGCTGTTGATCGGCGATCCGGTCCCGGCCAGGTCGCAAGCGAAGCATCCGGAGCCCGTGCAGGTCTCGGCCTTGGAGTGGCTGTGCGAAGGCGCGGCGACGCTGCCTGTCGAGCGTGGCTACTTTCTCGATCGCACCTGGCGCATGCACCCGGCGGTCTGCGAGCCCGTGTCGGCGAGTTGCTACGACGGGCGACTGCGCGCGGATGAGGCCGTCACGATGACGAGGGATCTGGTGGGGATCGCGCCCGGCGTGAGCACGGTGCTCGTCGAGCATCGTGGCAGCGCTACCGAATCCGATGCCGAGGCGCGTGAAGTGGTGCGGCGGGTTCGGATTCTGCTCGGTGAGACGTGGACCTCCGACGGGGGGACTCGCAAGCTCCACCCGCACGACATCTTCGTGGTGGCGCCCTATGCGGCGCAGGTTGCGCGGATTCGTACTCTGTTGGCTCGTGCCAAGATCGAAGATGTGCTCGTGGGGACGCCGGATCGGTTCCGGGGGCGGGAGGCCGCTGTGGTTCTGCTGTCGATGACCACGTCGACTCCCGCCGACGCGCCCTTCGGGATGCGGCCGTTGCTGTCGCGCACTGTTATTCATGCGACGTTGTGTCGGGCTATGTGGATGGCTGTTGTCATTCGGTCGCCGCTGCTTACCGAGTATTTGCCCGACACTGCTGAAGAGCTCGCGGATCTGGCGGGGTTTCTTCGGCTCGGGTAGCCGGCTGGACGCTGTCGCCGACGGCAGCGCGTTCCGAGAGGTTCAGACGCTTCGGAGTAGGCGGCGTAGCCATTCGACGGCGGTATCGGGTGTGGCGGGGGTGATGTCGATGTGGCGGCTGGCGTGGACGAGGTAGCGGCCGTCGCCGGTGAGGTCGATCCAGGACAGCACGCCTGTGGGCTCGGGGTCGCTGCCCGCCGCGACGAGGATCTGGCCGATGCCGCTGCGGGGGCGCTGGAGGAGTCGGCGGATGCGGGCGGCGTCGGAGGGGCCTGCTACGGGTGCGGTAACCAGGTCGCGGCTGTCTTCTTCGACGCGAGTCGCCGGGGCTGTGATGCGGGGGATGAGGCCGGGGGGCTGGGCCGGGAGGCGGGAGAATACCTGGGCGGCAAGACGTTTCGTGCTCCCTACCTGGACGTGCACCGAGCCGCCTCGGTCGGGCGCGGTGCCGGGGTCCTGCACCGCCAGCACCGCGACATCCGCGGTGACCGCGCCGAGCATCCGCACCGGCGCGGGCGCGTGGCCGCAGACCTCGACGCGGATCTCCGGTTTCGCCAGCACGCGCAAGGCGGCCGCGAGGTCGGCGTCGAGGGTGCGGGCGCACCAGGCATCGAGCGCGGGTTGCTGGGCGGCGCGCTCGACGGTGTCGCGCGCCGACGCACGCACGGCTAGCGGATAGGGAATCCGGTCGCCGTCCGTGCGTGCCCAGGTCAGCGCGAACTGGTCCGGGGTGAAGTGCCAGTTCACTCCCGCTCGGTCCACTCGCCGAGCACCGCGGGACTGGTCGGATCCAGCTTCCCGATCAGGGCGTTCACCTCGTCGGCGGGCTCGAGATAGGTCGGCTCCTCCTCGAGGAACCGCAGGAACTCGTCGTCCTCGTCCTCCGGCTCGTCCACCGGCTGGGCAGGCCGGGGCCCACCGGACGGCCGCGCCTGATCCGCGGCGGCGATCGCCCCACCCATCATGCCGCCGACGGCGCCCGCGCCCATGCCTGCCGCGGCCTCACCACCGGTCACCGTGGGTTCCTGGCGCCCATCGTTCCCGGCCGAGGCGTCGGCCACCTGACCGGTGGCCGAGGCGGTAGCGGTGTCCGCCGCTGGACGGGGTCGGCTGCTTGCTGACACTTTGCCTGGGAAAGCTGACGACGTTGCCGGAGTGATTGACGCCGGGGCAGTGCTCGCCTTCTTAGCGGAATCGGTCACCGGCCGACCCGGGCCGGCGACAGCGGCCGGTGTTGTCGTGGCGGTGGTGGTCGCCGGTGTCGTCCCGGGTGTCGAACCTGCCGGTGCTGTGGCATTGCCGCTGGTCGAGACCACGCCGTTGCTCGTCGATGTCGTGCCCGCGCTGCTGACAACCGGCGCGGATCCGGCGGGCGCCGTGGCGGCGATTGTTGCCGGGGCGGTCGTCGACGCGACGACACCGGGCATGGCGGCCTGCGGCATTCCGGCAGACGGCACGGTACCCGACGGTGCGACACCGGCAGCGGTAGTTCCTGTGTCCGTGGTGATTCCGGTGAACGCGGGCACCCCCGAGCCGGTCGGCAGGAACGCGCCGGCGTAGATCGTCTCCATCGCCTGCACCGCGTCGAGCCGGGCGTTCTCGGCCTCGCGGGTGAGCGTGGCGTTGGTGGCGGCCTGTTCGGAGTCGAGGAGCGCGGCAGCCGGATCGGGCTGCGCCCCGGCGGGTTCCGCGATGGCGGTGCGAATCGACTCGGCCGCGTCACCGGCCTGGCTGAGCCGGACACCGACCGCCGTCAGCACATCGGCGATGCGCCGACCCGTCTGCTCGAAGTCGCGCACGGCGTCCGAGGCCTGCTGGGCCGCGGCGCCGCGCCAGCCATCGGCGATGGCGGCCCGGATCTCACCGTGCGCGATCTCCACGCCGTCACCGAGGCCGGTGGCGGCGGTGAGGAAGGTCTGGGCGGCGCCCGCCAGCGCTGCCGGGTCGAGTTGTCTTACGGCACTGTGGATTTCACCATGAGAAAGGTTGTCGAAGACTTCGACGACCGACACGTAGTCCACGTCGGTGCGGCCCGAGATGCTACGCATCGCCACCACCGGGAACCTCGATCGCGGTCACCGCGCCCGCCAGCGCCTGATCGGCCTCGTGGAAGCTTGCCCCGGCGGCGCGGAACACGCCGGCCAGCTCGCGTGCGGCGCTCGCGTAGGCGCGCAGTTCGTCGAGCGCCTCGGTTGTCTTGGTCTCGAAGCCCGTGCGCAAGGCGCCGCCCGAGGCGAGTCCGCCGAAACCCGGAATGACCGCGGCTCGGCTGAGAACCAGCACCTGGGCTTCGACTTCTTCGGCCAGTCGTTCATAGCGCAGAGCGCACCGTTCGGGCGCGCCGTCGGCGACGAGTACCCCGTCGATCCACAGCCCACCCTCGTCGACGGCTTGGCCGAGAGCCGCCGTATTCGGCAGCCCCGTTCGGTTCGGTTGCACCGGTTCCCCCTTCGTCGTTCATCGCACCGCGGTGAGTACCCACTCCGCGATATCGGCCGCCACGCGGTGCTGCACCGGTTCGTGCAACAGGTCATGTCCGGCGTCGGCGTACTCGCGCAAATCTACCGATCGGTGCCGTGCTGTCCATAGCCGGATTACATCGATGGGCGCGCGCCGATCGTCCACCCCGTGTACCGCCAGAATCGCGAGGCCGGGATCCGGGACGGCGTCGGCGACCCGGCGCGGGGTGCCGCACAGGACGAGTCCGGCCAGCTCAGAAGGGCTTTCGCGCGCGAGGTTCAGCGCGGTCATCGCGCCGAGGGAGTGGCCCATCAACACCGGTGCGTCCCGATGATCGGCGCGAGCGAGCGCGAGAAACTCCCGCGCGTCGGCGGTCAGCTCGTCGACGGTGCCCGGCGCGTCGGGATCGCCTTCGCTCAGTCCCTGTCCCGAGGTGTCCAGTGTCCACAGCTCGATCCCGGCGGGACGCAAGGCCGCGGCGAAGCGGTGGTAGTGCCCGCTGTGCTGACCGGTGCCCGGCAACAGCGCCAGCCTCGCCGCGGGGTGGTCGATGGACCAACACCGGCAGTGAAGCCGTCCACGCTCGCTGTCGAAATAGGGCACCCGTCGATTATCGCCGCTGTGCCCACTCAATTGTTCTGGGGGACAGGACCGGAGGCGAAACTCGGTGATCGGAACGGCCTGTGACGGGGGCTGCCCAAGGTGGCCCCGCAGCCGTTAGACTTCGCGCGTCGAACTGGGTCAACAGAGTCGAGGGTTGCAGATGTTGTCGTTCCGCCGTTGCGTCGTCCGTGTGGTGGTCGGCGCGGCTGTCGTGACCAGCGCCTCGCTCGGCACCGGCGCCATCGCGGGCGCCGCGCCGCAGTCGTCGTGCGGACAGGCTCGCCAGGACGTCGCGATCAGGTCCAGTGTGCCGCTGCTCGACTGGTCGGAGAACTTCGGCATCGACGCCCAGGGTGACCTGTGGGTTTCGCGGGTCATGCGCGGCGAGGTGCAGCGCTACGACCGCGACGGGCGACTGACCGCCACCGTCGCCGTGCCGTCGCCCGGCGCGGTCCGGCTCGGTCCCGACGGACTGCTGTACGTGGTCACCGGCAATTCGCCGCTGGCCGGTTCGGGCGGCATCGTCCGCTTCGACCCGGCGGCCGCGCGTCCGAACCCCGTCGCGTTCGCGATCGGGTTCCCCCAGCCGAACGGCGCCGCGTTCGACGCCGACGGCAACCTCTACGTGACAACCGGCAACGGCCTGCACCGCTTGCGCCCTGACGGCAGCGAGGACATGGACTGGTGGTCGGCTGTCAGCATCGATGGTCCCAATGGTGTTGCGGTCTCGGGTGACTCGGTCTACGTCACCGCGAACTTCGTCGGTAGCGCGGGCCCGGTCGGTCGGGTACTGCGACTCTCACGGAGCAACCCGGGCGAGCCGAGCACCGTCGCCGATCTGACCTCGTTCGGCACGTTGCCCGATTTCGTCGACGACCTGGTCGTGCGCGACGGTGTCCTGTATGTCACGACGCTGGCCGGTCATCTCGTCCGGGTGAACCCGAGCACCGGCACCGCCTGCACTGTTGTCTCCACCCAACCGCTCACCGCGGTTGTCGCCGACCCCGCCGACCCGTCCGCGCTGCTCGCCGGTTCCGAAGAAGGCACCGTCCTGCGGATCCGTCCGATCGGCTGATTCGACCCGGTCGGCTCAGCCGCCGACGTTGGTCGCCGCGGGCGGGGCAGGGGGAGCGGGCGCCGGGGCAGGCTGGGGCGTTTCGGCCGGAGCCGGAGCCGGAGCGGGTGTCTGGGCGGCAGGGGCCTTCGATGTCGGGGTGCCCGAAGAGGATTCGCCCGAGCGAGGGCTGACGGCCTGGGGTTCGGGGGCGGGAGCCGTCGCGGGGGCCTCGGGGACCGCTACCGGCAGATCGGGCACGACGAAGGTGCCGACGGTCGGGGTCATCACGCAGCGAGCGCCCGCGTAGTCGATGGTTCCCCACATGGAGGCCACCACCGTACCCGCGCCGCTGTGCACCGTCTTCGACAGCGACGGCAGCTTGAACTCGGTCTGGTCGTCGAGGCCGACGATGCCGCTCTGACCGGTGTTGACATTGACCCAGGCGACGCTCAGGCCCGATGCCAGCGGAACACCGGAGTGGCGCGGGCTCGCGCTGAAGCGGATATCGCCCGGTGCCAGGCTCGTCTCGGTGCGCGGACCGGGTCCTTCGAACGACGCCGCGGCGATGATCGTGGTGATCGGACCGTTGCTGCCGCAGCCGAAGGTGGGGGCCGCGTAGGTGAAGGGGGTGAACTGCGTCGAGATCTCCCGCAGGGCGTCCTCGCCGACGATGCCGGTGAAGCTGGCGATGGCGCCGACCCCGGCCTTCGTCGTGGCGTCCTCGCCCGCGAGGTGAGTGAGGTTGCTGATCGCGTCCTCGGTGGGCGTCGCGGCCGCGCTCGGGGCCAGCAGTGCCAGTGCGCCGATGCTCGCCGCAGTGACCGCCGCTGCTCTCCCTGCGATGGATCTGCCGTTCACCCGTGACTCCTCGGTGGATGCTCGTCGCCGGATAGTCCGGCTCGTCTGGCAACGTACCAGGTCGTCACTGGGGTCGCCGAGCCGCCGAGGAGTCCGGTGAGCGCCGCTGGGACCGTCATCGCGTGTGATGTAGTCGACACCGAGGATTACCGAAGGGTAGGTTTCTCTTCGACGGCTACGAGTGACTGGGAGACCCGTATGAAGTTAGCCCTGTCCCCTGAAGAGGTCGCCTTCCGCGACGAGCTCCGGCGTTTCTACACGACCGAGATCCCGGCCGACATCCGTGACCGGGTGAAACACGGCGAGGATCTGTCCCGCGAAGACATCGTCACCGCGAACAAGATCCTCAACGACAACGGTTTGTGCGTGCCGAACTGGCCGGTGGCCTGGGGCGGCAAGGACTGGACGCCGATGCAGCGCCACATCTGGCTCGACGAGATGCAGCTGGCCTCGGTGCCGGAACCGCTCACGTTCAACGCCTCGATGGTCGGCCCGGTGATCGCGCAGTTCGGCTCCGAGGAACTCAAGCAGCGCTTCCTGCCGCCCACCGCCGCGCTCGACATCTGGTGGTGCCAGGGCTTTTCCGAGCCCGACGCGGGCTCGGACCTCGCCTCGCTGCGCACCACCGCGGTGCGCGACGGCGACTCCTACATCGTGAACGGCCAGAAGATCTGGACCACGCTCGGCCAGTTCGCCGACTGGATCTTCTGTCTCGTGCGCACCGACCCGAACGCGCCGAAGAAGCAGGCGGGAATCTCCTTCCTGCTCTTCGATGTGAAGTCGCCCGGTGTCACCATGCGCCCGATCAAGCTGATCGATGGCAGCTACGAGGTCAACGAGGTGTTCTTCGAGAACGTCCGGGTGCCCGCCGATCAGCTCGTCGGCGAGGAGAACCAGGGCTGGACCTACGCCAAGTACCTGCTCGGCAACGAACGCACCTCCATCACCGGCGTCGGCAAGACCAAGGTGAAGCTCGGCCTCGCGAAGGACTATGCCCGTGCGACCAGGACCGGGCGCGGCACGCTGCTCGACGACCCGGTGTTCGCGGCGCGGGTGGCCGAGCTGGAAAACGAACTGCTCGCCCTGGAACTGACCCAGCTGCGGGTGGTCTCCAACTCGGTCGAGGGCAAGCCGAATCCGGCGTCCTCGGTGCTGAAGCTCAAGGGCACGGAGTTGCAGCAGGCCGCCACCGAACTGCTCCTCGACATCGCAGGCGCCGACGCGCTGGCGGTCGACGCCGACAACATCGCCTCGCCCGCGTGGGCCCAGCACACCGGCCCCGGCTACCTGAACTACCGCAAGGTGACCATCTACGGAGGCTCGAGCGAGGTCCAGCGCTCGATCATTTCCTCCACGATCCTCGGATTGTGAGGCACTGACATGGAACTCGCACTGACCGACGAACAGACGATGCTGCGCGACACCGTGCGCGAGCTGCTGCACCGGTTCTACGACGGCGAGGCGCTGGCCAAGGCCGGCGACACCGACCCCGGCTGGAACCGCACGGTCTGGAAGCAGCTCGCCGACCTCGGCGTGCTCGGACTGACCATTCCCGAGGAAGACGGCGGCGTCGGCGCAGGCCCGGTCGAGGCGATGCTGGTGCAGGAGGAACTCGGTCGCGCGCTGGCTCCGGAGCCGGTGCTCGACGCGGTGGTGATCCCGGCCGAACTGCTGCGGCTGGCAGGCAGCGCCGAGCAGCGTCAACGCCTGCTGCCCGCGCTGGCCGAGGGAACCACCCTGCTCGCCTTCGCCCACACCGAGCCCGGCATCCGGTGGCCGTCGACCGAACTCACCACCGCCGCGGTAGCCGCGGGCGACGGGTACGCGCTGACCGGCGTGAAGAACCCGGTGCTGCGCGGTGATGTCGCCGACGAGTTGATCGTCAGCGCGATCCTGCCGGACGGCGGGACCGGACTGTTCCTGGTCGACCCGAACCAGGATGGCGTGCAACGACGCTCGTACCGCACCTTCGACGGCCGCCGCGCCGCGCAGTTCGACCTCGCCGACGCGAAGGGCGAGCTGCTCGGCGGCAACGTCGACGCGGCCGAACAGATCGCGCTGACCCAGGGTTACGCGCAGGCGGCGCTGTGCGCGGAATCGGTCGGGGCGATGGAGGTCGCGCTCACGCTGACCACCGAATACCTCAAGACCCGCAAGCAGTTCGGGGTCACGCTGTCGAAGTTCCAGGTGCTCACCCAGCGGGCCGCGGACTGCTACGTCTCGCTGGAACTGGCTCGCAGCATGAGCTTGTACGCGACGGCCGCGCTGGCCGACGGCGGCAACGATCCGGCGGTCGCGTCACGGGCGCGGTTGCAGGTGGGCAAGTCGGCCGAGCACATCGGCCAGGAGGCGATCCAGATGCACGGCGGCATCGGCGTCACCGCCGAGTATCCGGTGAGCCACTACGTCGCCCGGTTGACCGCGATCGGGCAGACGCTCGGTGGGGCACTGGAACATCGGCGGGAGCTGGCCGATCGGATCGGCGACTACGACCTGGTCGAGCTGTAGTTCTTTCGACGATGGTGCGTGCCCGAATCGGGTGCGCACCATCGTCATGTCAGCTCTCGGCGGTGGTGGGGGCCGGGGTGTCGGTGGTCGTCGACGCCTCGGTGGTGGTTGCCGGGGTCGGAGTGGCGCCGGTGTCGGCCGGGACGAGCGGGGTCGGAGTCGCGTGGTCGAAGGCGTGGGTCGGCGGATAGTCCTCGGCCGCTTCGTCATCGCCGACGCGGGGCGGGGTGACGGTGCGGGTCGGATTCGGCCGGGTGGGGATCTGCGGCCGGGTCGTCGTCGGCTCGTCCTCGGTGGTCTCCGGCGGACGGGTCGAGGCCTCGGCCGGTCGGGATTCGGTAGTCGCCTCGCCCGGGCGGGGCTCGGGAGCGGGTCCGCCCTCGGTCGGAGTCTCCGACGGTGAGGTCTCGGTGGAGCTGAGGCTGAACGGTTTACGCGGCGACATGTACGGCGCGATCCGCCAGCTGGGCGAGGGTGGGATCGAGATGTGCACCGTCGTCGAGGTCGGCTCGTCGGCCACCCGTGCGGGAGCGGCGGCCAGATCCGCGCTCAACGGCGGCGCGGGCACGTAGACATCCTGTTGTCCGACACCGCACGCACCGATGATGATCAGTCCGAGCGACACCGCGCCAACAGCGACTGCCGGACCTACCAACTTGGCCCTGCTGTTATCCATCGCCTGTTACTCCTCGTCGGCTTCGAGATCGCCTCACAGTAGTGCAGGTCGGGCCGAAGAGCGCATTTTAAACGCTAGTGGTCCAGATATCGGATTGATGAATTCGGCGTGTCGCGGGGACGTGTCGCGCACATTCGACGTCGCCGGGTCGTAGCGTGTGTGAGCAAAGTTACGCATGAGACGCCCGGACCGAAACCCCTGACGCGCGAAGTTTGCGCGACGCAAGTATCTGATCGGCGTCATCGAGGAGAATCTCATGGGAGCACTCTCGACACCCCGGCTGGAAACCGCGGCGGCGAACACTGATTCGGCCACCGTCGGACCTCTGTCGGCGACACCGCCCGGCAACCGCACCTTGGCGGTGGGCGCGCGGATCATGGGCTGGTTGTTCTTCGTCGGCGGTCTCGTCGGTGCCGGCCTCGGTATCGCGGGCCTGCAGGTGGAGATCACCGTCGCCGGGCTGATCCTGGCCTGCACGGCTGGACTCATCCTATTGAAGCTGCGCACCGATCGGGACGCGCGCGAAACAACCTGAGACACCTCATAATTCGAATGCGTTCTCGTGTGTGACGGCTTACCGTCGGTAGGGTGCGCATCGACATCACCGCTGACGCTGCCCGGTTCATGGCCGAGGTGGAGCCGTTCCTGCGGTGTGACCCGCTGCGACACACGGTGATCGCGAGTACCCTCGCCAACCTGATCTCGGGCAGATCAGGTTCGATGGTGACTGAATTTCTGAGTGTCCGCGACCACGGGGGCGCGGTCGTCGGTCTCGCGCAGAGCACGAACGGCGCCGTCTACCTCGGTGAGATGCCCCCGCACAGCATGTCGGCCGTCGTCGACGCGTTCGCGGGGCGCGACATCGCGGTGCGCAGCGTCGAGGGCGAGCGGGTCGGCGCCGCTGCCTTCGCGGAACACTGGTCGACGACCACCAGCGGTACCTACCGCGAGACGTACACGACCCGCCTGTTCCGCCTCGGTACCCCGTACGCGCCAGAGGCTCCCGGCGCACCTCGCCTGGCCACCGTCGACGATCTGGCCGTGTGCCTCGCGCTGATCGAGGGTTTCCGGGTGGAAGCCGATGCGCCACACCGACTCGACGAGACGGCGGTGCGCAGGCGCATCGAGGCCGGAACAACGTGGTTGTGGGAGCACGACGGCACACCGGTCACGCTGGTCGCCCGGCAGGCGGCGGTCCTCGGCTGGGCCAGGATCGGCCCGGTCTACACCCCGCCTCGATACCGGGGCAACGGGTTCGCGAGCGCGTTGACCGCCACCGTCGCGAGCCGGATTCGCGCGGAGGGCGCCGATGCCTGCCTGTTCACCGATCTGGCCAATCCCACTTCGAACAAGATCTACCAGCGCATCGGCTTCGAGCCGGTGCGCGACTTCGTGCACTACGCGTTGACCGCCTAGACCAGCGGGGCGGAGTGCCACCAGGCGAGCACCTGCGCCTCGTCGGCGATGAAGCCGCGGCTGTACATGAGCATGGTGTCGCGGCCGGAGTCGCCGTCGAAGCGGGTGACCATGCGCGGTGACTTCGGCTGGCTGTCGTCCAGCACGAAGTTCGTGTAGGTGTGGCCGGTGTGCGTCGTGGGACGCGCATCGTTGGCGGGCAGGCCCGCGATCGCTTGCGCGGCTTCGCTCGCGGAGGGGTAAAGGAAGAATTCGTAGCTGGCCTTGTTGCCGCCGCCGAAGCAATGCCACATGACCGACCAGTCGCCCATATCCGCGTCGTCGGCATCGCGGCTGGCGGTCGCACGGTCGTAGGCGAAGCAGCCCGCGTTGCCCAGACCCGAACCGGCATGCACGAGGTTGCTCGCCGAAGTGGAGGGCAGCATGCGGGGGAACTCGTCGCTGAGCTTCGCCGCGTTGGCGCCGATGACCTGGCGGTCGCTGGTCGGCGGTGGAGTCGACGTCAGGCGCTGGGGCGCGGAGGTGGTCGGGTATGCGGAAGACGGTGCGACCGCCGAGGTTTCGAGACCGGGTGGGCCTGATGCGGCGGCCTCACCGTCATCGCCCAATGCCTTCATGAGGATCCAGCCGAGGAAGACGATGCCGGCGATGATCGCCAGCCAGCCGATCGGCGAGCCCTCCCAGCGTGACTTCCGTTTCTTGCCGAGGTAGTCCTCGGCGACCGATGAGCGCTCGCCCGCCCGCCTGGAACTCCCGGCGTCGCGGGGACGCTGAGCGAGGGCATTCGGCGCGCCCGCAGGGTACGGAGACGACCCGCCGGGCCACGACGGGGGCTGTGCGAGCCACGGCTGACCCGTGCCCGGCGCGGAGTTCGCTCCCCACTGTGGGTAACCCGCGGGACGGTCGCTCGTGGCCCACGGCTGATCGGGGCCGGTGGTGCTCGGCCACGCCTGTCCACCAGGCGAATTCGGATCGCTGTGCCCGGCGATCGGGTAACCGGCGCCCGGGGTGAAGGGCGAATTCGGCGGATAGGTCCTCGTCGCGGGCGAGCCGTGAACCTGCTGCGGAGCAGCGTGACCGGCCAATGCCCGCTGTGCGGCAGCGGCGAATTCGGCGCAGGTGGCGAAGCGTTCCTCGGGGCGCTTGGCCATGCCTCGGGCGATGACCGCGTCCAGTGCGGGGGTGATGCCCGATCGGAGGGCGCTAGCTCGGGGCGGGGGTTGCTGGAGATGGCCTTGGATCACCGCGACCGGATTGGTGGCATCGAAGGGGGTGGTTCCGGTGAGGAGCCGGAAGAGCGTGCAGGCCAGGGAGTACTGGTCGGCTCGGCCGTCGAGGGTGATGCCGGAGAGTTGTTCGGGGGAGGCGAAAGCCAGTGTGGCCGTGAAGGTGCCGGTTTGGGTGAGTTTGGCGGCGCTGTCGTCGTGCAGGCGGGCGATGCCGAAATCGGTGAGGTAGACGCGTTCGGTGCTGTCGACCGGTTCGATCAGGATGTTGGCGGGTTTCACGTCGCGGTGCAGCACACCTCGGCTGTGCGCGAAGTCCAGTGCCGCCGCGGTTTCGGCGACGATGCGGACCGCGCGGGCCGGGTCGACGGGCGAGGGCAGCGACGACGCGTCGGACCCGTCGATGTAGCGCATCGAGATCCACAGCTGATCGTTCTCGACGCCACGGTCGTACACGGTGACGATATTCGGGTGCTCGAGCTGCGCCACGAGATCGGCCTCGCGTTCGAATCTGGCCCTGATCTCGTTGTCGAAGAACAGCTCCCGGTTGAGCAGCTTCATCGCGGTGCGCCGTGGCAGCCGCGGGTGGCGCGCCAGATACACCGAGCCCATCCCGCCGCGGCCCAGCAGTCGTTCGATCGTATAGCCGGCGAAAACGCCGCCCTCGTCGTGCGTCGACATCAGTTCAGCGGGGCCGAACGCCACCAACGCAGCACCTCGTCGGCCGTGCCGTAGCCGTCGGTGTACATCAGGAACTGGGCGCGATCGGGCTCGCCGGTGAACTGCGTGATGATCTTGTTCCCGTTGTCGGTGTACTTGTAGTTGGCGTACTGCTTGCCGCCGTTGCTGTCGGTGGACTTGGTGTTGGCCGGTAGACCGTCGAGCACCGACTTGACGTCGGCGGCCGAGTCGAACGCGTAGATCCGGTAGAACGGGTCGTCACTGTCGCCGCCGCCGAAGCAACTCCACAGATGGACCCAGGCGCCGAAATCGGGTTCGCCTTCCGCGGGTGAGGGCGGATTGCTGTTGTCGGTCTCCCAGCAGGTGGCGCCGTTGTACCCGGTGGAATCGTCGACCGTGGCGGGTACGATCCGGCCGAATTCGGCGCTGATGGCCTCGGCGCTCGGGGTGATGTGGTTGGCCGCCGATGTCGTCGTCGTGCGGTCGCTGCCCGCGTCGTCGCCGCTGGCCGCGATGCCGATGCCGATCAGCAGCACGATCACCAGGATCACCGCGACGATGATGCCGATGATCAGCCCGGTGTTCGACTTCTGCGGCGGTCGCGAGCCCTGCGGATACTGGGTGAAATTACCGGCCTGCGGCCGCGGCGCGGACTGGTACTGCGGACGCGATCGCTGGCTGTAGGGATTCTGCGGAGCACCGGTCGGCGACTGGTTCATCGGCCGCTGGGTGCCCATCGGAGCGCTGGTCATCGGGCCTTGTGCGGTGCCCATCTGTCCGCCGGTCATCGGGCCTTGGGCTGTGCCGATCTGTCCGCCGGTCATGGGGCCGTGTGCGGTGCCCATTTGCCCGCCGGTTATCGGACCCTGCGTGGCAACGGGATACGGCAGACCGGTCTGGGGAATCGCGCCCCCCGTCGTGGGTCGCCCGGCGATCGGGTGTGCCCCACCGGTACCCGGACGTCCACCGACGATCGGTATCGCGGGCGCGCTCGGACTGTTCAGCGCCTCGATCGCGGCCTCGGCGAAGTCCGAACAGGAGTCGAAACGGTCATCGGGCCGCTTGGCCATCGCCTTGGCGAGCACGCCGTCCAGCGCATAGGAGAGCCCGGGCCGCACATTGCTCAACGTCGGCGGCGGTTGCTGGAGGTGACCCTGGATCACCGCGGCCGGGTTGGTCGCCGCGAACGGCCCCGAGCCGGTGAACAGCCAGAACAGCGCGCAGGCAAGGGAATACTGGTCGGAACGGTGATCGAGCGCGGCGCCGGTGAGCTGCTCGGGCGAGGCGTAGGCGAGCGTCGCGGTGAAGGTGCCCGTCTGGGTGAGATTGCCGGTGTCGTCGCGCAATCGGGCGATGCCGAAGTCGGTGAGGTAGACCCGTTCGCCACGGCCCGCGCCCGAGCGGGCGAGCAGGATGTTGGCCGGTTTCACGTCGCGGTGCAGCACGCCCATGCCGTGCGCGTAGTCCAGCGCGTCGGCGGTTTCCTTCACGATCTGTAGCGCGCGGGCGGGCGGCAGCGTCTGCGGATCCACCGAGGCCGCGTCGACGCCGTCGATGAACTGCATGGAGATCCACAGCTGTTCGTCGTCGTGCCCGCGGTCGTAGACGGTGACGATGTTCGGATGATCTAGGCGCGACACGAGATCGGCTTCCCGCTCGAATCGCGCCCGCACCTCGGCGTCGAAGAACATCTCGCGGTTGAGCAGCTTCAGCGCCGTCATCCGTGGCAGGCGAGGGTGCTTGGCTAGGTAGACCGAACCCATGCCACCGCGACCGAGCTGCCGTTCGATGACGTAGCCGGCGAAAACATCTCCGTTGGCCAGCATGTCTGCTCCACTTCCCGCCGCGCGCCGGGACCCACCAGCGCACGCGCGTACAGCATAAAAGCCGCGGCCGGGGTTGCCCGCCACGGGAAAATCAACGAAACCTTATCAGTCGGCGAGGGCGCCGAAGGCCGCCACGATCACGGCGGACGCCGTTGCTGAGGTGGCACGATATAGCCGGGATGGTTACGGCCACCAGGGAAGTCGATGGTGCCGGGGCGCGCGGTTCCGCGTCGCGGCGGCAGCGCCGAGCCGCCCGTGGACGGCCGCGGCGCATGCGGGTGCGGCTGCGCGGGCGTGGTCGGCGGGGTGTGCGCGTGCGGGTACGGCTGCGCGGGGGTGGTCGGCGGCGGCGCGTTCCGGTAGGGCTGCGCCGGAGTGCGGGGCCGGGGATATCCCGGTGCCTGCGGGTACGGGTCGCGGGCGCGCAGCACCACGCCCGCCGCGGTGTACTGCTGCTGGTGATGCCACGGCCCCGGCACCGCGAACAGCGCGGCCTTGGCCGCCTGGGCGAACTCGGCGCAGCTGGCGAAACGGGATTCGACCCGCTTGGCGGTGGCCCTGGCCAGCACCGAGTCCAGAGTCGCGGGTAGGTCGGGGCGCAGACTGCGCAGCGGCGGAAGGGGTTTGCTCAGGTGCGCCTGGATCACCGCGCCCGGACTCGGCCCGGGGAACGGCACCGAGCCGGTCAGCATCCAGAACAGCGTGCAGGCCAGCGAATACTGATCGGCGCGATGATCCAGCGGCGCCCCGGCCAGGTGCTCGGGTGCGGCATAGGCCAGGGTGGCGGTGATCGTGCCCGCCGAGGCCAGGGTGGTCTCGCTGTCGCGCACCGCCGCGATGCCGAAGTCGGTGAGCACCACGCGCTCCGGGCGTCCGATCGGCGGCTTGGCGAGCAGGATGTTGGCCGGTTTGACGTCGCGGTGCAGCACGCCGCTCGCGTGCGCGAAGTCCAGTGCGGTGGCGGTCTCGGCGACGATCTGGACCGCTCGGCCCGGCGTCAGCACGTTCACGTCGGCGGTCGCCACATCGGTGCCCGCCACGAACTGCATCGAGATCCAGAGCTGATCGTCATCGGTGCCGCGGTCGTAGACATTGACGATATTGGGGTGCTCGAGCTGGGCGACCAGATCGGCTTCGCGTTCGAAGCGGTGGCGGATCTCCTCGTCGGCGGACAGCTCGGTGCTGAGCAGTTTCAGCGCGGTCAGCCGAGGCAGCCGCGGGTGCCGGGCCAGGTAGACCACGCCCATGCCGCCCTGGCCGAGCACGCGCCGGATCGTGTACCCGGCGAATACGTCGCCTTTGCGTAACACGCGAAGTCACCCCCTCCAGGGCAGAGCACCCGCCCGAAATCCTACCGATGTATCTCCGGAAGCCACCGAGGTGCAACATCGGCCGAAGTTGTCGGTGCCTGATATTAGGGTGGGATCTATGCGCATTGGAGCACACGTTCGCGACGAGAGCGATCCGATCGGCTTCGGGGAGAAGCTCGGCGCCGAGGTCGTCCAGATGTTCGTGGTCGATCCGCAGAGCTGGGACAAGCCGCAGCCGCATCCGAAGGCCGCCGAGATCCTGGCCAGTCCGATCGATGTCGTGGTGCACTCGTCCTATCAGATCAATGTGGCGAGCCTGAACAACCGGCTGCGGATGCCCTCACGCAACGCGGTGGCCCAGCAGGCGAAGGCCGCGGCCGAGCTCGGGGCGTTCGGGCTGGTCGTGCACGGCGGGCATGTGCGCTCCGATGCCGAGCTCGACACCGGAATCGACAACTGGCGCAAGCTGTTCGAACGTCAGCAGGACAAGGGCGGGTTCGCCGTGCCGATCCTGATCGAGAACACCGCCGGTGGCAATCACGCGATGGCACGGCATTTCGATTCGATCGCGCGATTGTGGGACGCGGTGGGCGACTACGGCGCGGGCTTCTGTCTCGACACCTGTCACGCATGGGCTGGTGGTGAGGAATTGGTCGGCGTCGTCGAACGGATCAAAGCCATTACCGGACGGATCGACCTGGTGCACCTGAACTCCTCGCGCGACGAGTTCGATTCCGGCGCCGACCGGCACGCCAATTTCGCCGACGGCACCATCGACCCGCAACTGCTGGCCGAGGTCTGCCGCACGGCCGGTGCACCGGTCATCTTGGAAACCCCGGCCGACGGGGTCGCCGAGGACCTGGCCTATCTGCGCGAGAACCTGGGCTGAGCCCGTTCCGATCACTCCGAGATAAAACCTGTCTGCGGCGGCGTTTTCGCGGTGTGCTGAGTACACAGCAAACCGATCGAGAACGAATTGAAGGTGACCCCCATGACGGTCGACACTGCCACCGAAACCACCCTGACGGTGACCAAGCTCGGCGCCCACATCGGCGCGCAGATCGATGGTGTCCGTCTCGGCGGTGACCTGCACGCGGCGACCGTAGCGACGATCCGTCGTGCGCTCAACGAGCACAAGGTGATCTTCTTCCGCGGTCAGCAGCATCTCACCGAGGACGGCCAGTACGAATTCGCGGAGCTGCTCGGCAGCCCGACCACTCCGCACCCGACGGTGAAGTCCGCCGGTGTGAAGAGCCTGGCCATCGACTCCGAGCGGAGCCGCGCCAACTCCTGGCACACCGACGTGACGTTCGTCGACCGGGTGCCGAAGGCGTCGATCCTGCGCGCCGAGTACCTGCCCACCTACGGCGGCTCGACCACCTGGGCGTCCACGGTCGCGGCGTACAACTCGCTGCCCGCACCGCTGAAGGTGCTGGCCGAGAACCTGCGCGCGGTGCACACCAACCTCTACGACTACGCCGGGGCGGTCGACAAGGTACGGCCTTCGCAGGTCAAGTACTCGGCAGAGTTCCAGTCCGATGTGTACGAGACCGAACACCCCGTGGTGCGGGTGCACCCCGAAACCGGCGAGCGTTCGCTGCTGCTCGGCCACTTCGTGAAGCAGTTCGTCGGGATTCCGGCCCGGGAGTCGGACCAGCTGTTCCGGTTGCTCCAGGATCGGGTCATCCGCTTGGAGAACACCACCCGCTGGAACTGGTCCGAGGGCGACGTCGCGATCTGGGACAACCGCGCCACCCAGCACTACGCGATCGACGACTACAACGACCAGCCGCGCCGGCTCACCCGCATCACCCTCGCCGGTGATATCCCGGTCGGTGTCGACGGGCAGACCAGCACGGTGTTGAAGGGCAACGCCGAGGACTACTCCATCATCGAGGAAGTGGAACTCCTCGCCAGCTGAGCTTGTCCGCCTCCCCGAGACTTTGCGGGTCGTTCGGGAGCCCAACTGTTGGCAGTCGGCCTCGCGTCCTACGTGTCCACGGCTGCGAGGCGGTTGGGAAGTTACCCATGTTCGTGCGTGATCAGTGGGTTGCGCATGAATGGGCCCGTTGAAGTCGCGGGGGGAGCGGAACACCATACTGGGTACATGAGTATTCGGCCGTTGGACGGTGTTCGCGTCCTGGAACTCGGTAACTATGTTGCCGCGCCTACTGCCGGACGTATTCTGGGCGATTTCGGCGCCGAGGTGATCAAGGTGGAGCGCCCCGGTACGGGCGACGAATTGCGCAACTGGCGGTTGTACGGTGGCGATACCTCGATGTTGTATCGCACCGTCAATCGCAACAAGAAGTCGATCATGCTCGATCTGCGCACCGAGGCGGGGCGCGCGACCGTACTCGACCTGGTGAAACAGTGCGATGTGCTGCTGGAGAACTTCCGGCCGGGGATGCTCGAGAAGTGGGGGCTCGGGCCCGACGTGCTCGAGGAAACGAATCCGAAGCTGGTGATCACGCGGATCTCGGCATACGGCCAGACCGGTCCGATGGCCGCGCGGCCGGGATTCGCCGCGGTCGCGGAGGCCGTCGGTGGCCTGCGTGAGCTGGTCGGCGATCCCGATCGGCCGCCGGTGCGTACCGGGGTGTCGATCGGTGATTCGATCGCGGGCATCTACGCCGCGTTCGGGACGGTGATGGCGCTGTTCCAGCGCGAACGGGTCGCCGGTCCGGTGCCGCAGGTGGAGCGGATCATCGACGTCGCGCTCAACGAGTCGATCCTGTCGGTGATGGAATCGCTGATCCCCGACCACCTCGCCTACGGCATCAATCGTGAGCGCGTCGGCGGCCGGATGGAGGGCATCGCACCCTCGAACGCCTACCCGACCAGTGACGGTTTCTCCATCATCATCGGTGGCAACGGCGATGCCATCTTCCAGCGGTACATGCAGGTCATCGGTCGCCCCGACCTGGCCGTCGACCCGGAACTGGCCGACAACAACGGCCGCTGGCGGCACCGCGAACGCCTCGACGCCTCGATCGCGGAATGGTCGATCCGGCACACCCGCGCCGAAGCGCTGAAAATGCTCGACGAGGCCGCCATCCCGTGCGGCCCGATCTACACCGCCGCCGACATCGTGGCCGACGAGCAGTACCGCGCACGCAATATGATCCAGATGTTCCCCGTCGACGTGGGCGAGGCCGAACCCAAACAGGTGGGTTTCGGCGGCATCGTCCCGGTGATCGGGGGCGCATCGCTGCCGATCCGCAATGTCGGCCCCGACCTCGGCGAGCACACCAGAGAAGTGCTCGGCGGGCTGCTCGGGATGAGTGAAGATCAGATCGACGCGCTGGAGGCACTGTGACGAGGCGAGTACACGGCAGGCGTCGCCCGCCGGTGCGCAACAAGTGGGAGCCGCGCGGTCCGGGTCATGTGCGTCCGACGGTGCACCCCACCCCGGCCAGCGTGGGCGACAAACCGTGCGGTGGCGTGATGTGTGTGCCGGCGCAGGAACCCGAGCAGCGGCGATGACAGCACCGCTGTTGCGGGACGTGACGCTGCGCGACGGCTTGCAGCTCACCGGCAAGGTGCTGCCCGTCGAGCAGAAGGTCGACGTGGTGCGCAGGCTGCTCGCCGCTGGCGTGCCCGCACTCGAGATCGGTTCGATGGCGCGGCCCGATCTCGTCGCGCCGATGGCCAACTCGCTCGAGTTGATCGCGGCGCTGACCCCCGATGAGCTGGGGAAGTGCTGGGTGTGGGTGGCCACGCCGCGCCACGTGGAGAAGGCGGCCGCGGCCGGTGCGCGCAATTTCCAGTACTGCTTCTCGGTGTCCGACGCGCACAACAGGGCCAATATCGGCCGCGATACCGAGACCTCGGTGGCCGCGATGCCTGACGCGATCCGCCTCGCCCACGAGGCGGGCGGCGAGATCCAGCTGTGCCTGGCCACGACCTTCACCTGCCCGTTCGACGGACCCGTCGACCCGGCACGCGTCCTCGCCATCGCGAACGACCCGCGCACCGACGGCGCCGCCGACATCGTCCTCGCCGACACCCTCGGCCAAGCCCACCCCGGCGAGGTGAGCGCACTGGTCACCGCCGTCCGCGACACCACCCCGCCACGCCGCATCGTCTTCCACGGTCACGACACCTGGGGCATGGGCGTGGCCAATACCCTCGCCGCCGTCGCCGCGGGCGCCACCATGGTCGACGGCGCGTTGGGCGGCCTCGGCGGCTGCCCCTTCGCTCCCGGCGCCAGCGGCAACACCGCGACCGAAGACATCCTCTTCGCCACCCGCCCGGACTGGTTCACCCCCGCCTCGCTGGCGAGCCTGGTCGGGCTCACCGAGGAGCTGCTGGCAAATCTCGGCGAACCCAACCGCTCTCGGGCCCTGGAAGGCGCGCGTTCCAGGGCTGAGGCGTTCGAGTGGGTCGTTCACTGAGAGGTCGGTAAGACCTGCGGTATCGGGGGGATCCCGGATGGCGCGGTTCACAGTCGACGGCCAGACTGGACAGCATGACTTCGCACGCCATGGGCACCGAGGCCGTCGATGCGGCGGCCCCCACCGATATCGCGGCCGCCGCGCTCGATCTGGTCAAGCTGTACGGATCGGGAGATACACAGGTCAAGGCCCTGGACGGGGTGTCGGCTGACTTCGCGAAGGGCGAATTCACCGCGATCATGGGTCCATCGGGCTCGGGCAAGTCCACGCTGATGCACTGCCTGGCCGGACTCGACAGCGCCAGCACGGGCGAGGTACGCATCGGCGACACCGCGCTCACCGGCCTGTCCGACAAGCAGATGACGGCGCTGCGGCGCGACCGGATCGGGTTCGTCTTCCAGGCGTTCAACCTGGTTCCGACGCTCACCGCGCTGGAGAACATCACCCTGCCGCTCGATATCGCGGGTCGCAAGCCCGACCAGGAGTGGCTCGACACCGTGGTCAAGCGCCTAGGCCTCGGCGACCGCCTCGAGCATCGGCCGTCCGAGCTGTCCGGTGGCCAGCAGCAGCGCGTGGCGTGCGCGCGGGCGCTGGTGGGCAAGCCGGAGATCATCTTCGGCGACGAGCCGACCGGCAACCTGGACTCGCACTCCTCGGGCGAGGTGCTCTCGATCCTGCGGGCCTCGGTCGACGAGTTCGGCCAGACCGTCGTGATCGTCACTCACGACCCCCGTGCGGCCGCCTACTCCGACCGCGTCGTGTTCCTCGCCGACGGTCGGATCGTCGACGAGCTGCGCGACCCGACCCAGGATTCGATCCTCGACCGGATGAAGGCGCTGGAAACCCGATGAGCTCACCGATGCGCAAGGTCGCCTTGCGTAACCTCGCCGCGCACAAGGTGCGGTTGGCGTTGACCCTGCTGTCGGTGGTGCTCGGCACCGCCTTCATCTCCGGATCGTTCGTTTTCACCGACACGTTGCAGCGCACCTTCGACGGCATCTTCGAGGGCCAAGCCCAGGGTGTGGACGTGCGCGTCGGCCCCGCCGACCGCCAATCACTGGGTCTGCCGACGAATATCGTCGACGCGTTGGCCAAGACCGAGGGCGTCGCCCGGGTCGCTCCCGCCGTGAACGGCCCGGTCGTGCTGCTAGAGCCCGACGGTAAGAAGGCCGTGCAGACCGGCGGCGCACCGAGTTTCGGTCTGTCCTACCTGCCGCCGGACAAGGCGGTCGAGGAGCCCGACAAGTTCGTGGCGGGCGCCCCGCCCACCCAGACGAACGAGATCGCGCTCAATGCCGGTGGCGCCGAGAAGGCCGGGCTGAAGGTCGGCGACAAAGCCAAGGTGCTGATTCCGTCCAGGGGCGACCCCTTCGAGGTGACCCTGACCGGCATCTACGAGATGCCCGGTGCCGAGGGCGGCGGTGTGGTCGCGGTGATGTTCACCGAACCGCAGGGCCGCAAACTGTTCACCGACGGCTCACACGTCGCCTATGTCGATATCGCCGCGGCTCCCGGCGTTTCGGCCGACGACCTGCGCGACCAGCTCGCCGCCGGTCTGCCCGACTACAAGGTGCAGAACTCCGACGAGGTCCGCGAGGACATGAAGAAGGAGATCTCCGAGGCGCTCACCTTCATCAACTACTTCCTGCTCGCCTTCGGCGCGATCGCGCTGATCGTCGGCACGTTCATCATCTACAACACCTTCTCGATGATCGTGGCCCAGCGTCTGCGCGAACTCGCGTTGCTGCGCGCGATCGGGGC